>JANXBJ010000009.1:96422-109563 GCA_025057645.1 Anaerolineales bacterium | reverse complement strand
GGTTGGGTTTCCGCGAGAAGTTGCAACCCCCACGATCCGTTAGAGGATACTGAAAGTTCTTTTTTCCGAAAAATTACTCCAGTCTGCAAACTGTTGCAACCCCCACGATCCGTTAGAGGATACTGAAAGTGAAAACTCCGACCGCATGGTTTACTGGACCTGGGAGGTTGCAACCCCCACGATCCGTTAGAGGATACTGAAAGTTCTTCAACTAAACTGAAAGACTTCTCAGAAGGCACAGTTGCAACCCCCACGATCCGTTAGAGGATACTGAAAGGAGATAAAAAAGCCGAAGAGATTCCTATGCGGGGAGTGAAAAATCGCAGTCCCCAAGGCTCGCCAGAGACATTCCCGCAATCCCAGGGGGCGCAGTGGCTGGTAACCGAGGGTTTTCTGGTAGTCTTTGGGGGACTCTCTGGGGCTGGTGCGCCGGCCTAAGGTCGTCACTTTCGCACCAACTCGGCAGGCTAGGATCGGGTAACGGTTTTTTCCCCTTATGGCAGTCTAATCGACCCACGGTCCTGAGCTTTGGTCTCTTCAATGTGCTGCAGCACGATTTCGGCGATGTCCAGGACGGCCATTCGGCTTTGGGCTTGAGCGGCTGCGTCGCTTAGCATTGTTAGGCAGAACGGACAAGCGACAGCGAGGGTCTTTGCACCGCTCTCCTGAGCTTGGCGAAAGCGCGCCATGTTAACCCGCTCGAAACCGTGTTCTTCCTCTTTCCACATTTGAGCCCCGCCCGCACCGCAGCAAAAAGAGTTACGGCCGTAATCTTTCATTTCGACCAGGGTTGAGCGCGCTGCGCCTAGCACTTGACGGGGCGCCGCCACGATCCCGTTGTGCCGTCCTAAATAGCAAGGGTCGTGAAAGGTTAGCCCTTGCTCTTCGCCGTCTGAGAACGCAGATTTGGCGAAGCGCAGTTTGCCCTGCTGAATCAGTTCCCAAATCAACTGGCTGTGATGCACTACCTGATAATGACCGCCAAAGGCGGGGTATTCGTTCTTCAAAGTATGCAGGCAGTGAGGGCAGGTGGTAACAATGCGTTTTGGAGCGAGAGTGTTGAGCAATTCCACATTGGCAGTCGCCAGCTCGTTAAATAGATACTCATTTCCAGCCCTCCGCGCCGCATCGCCCGTGCATTGTTCGGCTTGGCCGAGCACAGCGAAGTTCACTCCGGCATACTCTAGAATCTGGGCAAAGGCGCGTGCTGTCTTCTGGGCGCGCACATCAGTAGCGGGGGCACAACCCACCCACCACAAGACCTCAGGCTCAGGGTTCTGTTCGATTGTCGGCACCTTCAGCCCTCGCGCCCAACTTAGCCGCTCGGCTGCGGGTAGGCTCCAGGGGTTAGCCGTGCGTTCCATGCCCCGGAAGGTGGTCTGTAGCTGGGCCGGAAAGTCGTTCTCCATCAGCACCAGAGCGCGCCGAATGTCGAGGATATCGCGCATCGGCTCGTTGCCTACCGGGCAGATCTCAATGCAGGCACCGCACGCAGTACACGCCCAGACCGCTTCGGGGGGAATGGCGATTTCCAGCAATGTCTTTTGGCTGGCTTCGCCTCGCGCCAAGCGAGCTCCTTCTTTGTTTAGGTAATACCGCTTGTTGATCTCTAGGGCTGCCGGGGAGAGCACCTTTCCAGTGTTATAGGCCGGACAAACCTCCTGACAGCGATAGCACATGATGCAGGCATAAGCATCTAAAATCTGTTCCCAGCCCAGGTCTTCTAGGTGGAGCGCTCCAAATCGTTCCACACTTTCGTCCTCAAAGTTCAAGCGGCTCAGCTCTCCGATCGATCGTCGTTGTGGCTTGAGGAGAAGATTGAGGGGCGCCATGATCAGGTGAATGTGCTTTGAGTAGAGGAAATAGGGGACAAAAGCTAAGATCGTCCCTAACGCAAACCAAAAGGCGAGATGCTCGGCGAGGACCAACGCCTGCACCGGCCATCCTCGCCAGAGCGCAGCCAGAGCGTTCGCAGCCGGTTGCCAGACATCTTGCCCGTGGGCGGCGATGCGAAAGCTCTGCCCCGCAAAGCGTGCTCCCACGTGGATCAGGATGAACCCGGTTACGATGCTCGAGTCACGTCGGATCCCGGTGCGCGCCTCGGGCAGGAGGAAGATGTCTGCACGTGCGTTAAGTTCGGCTGGACGGAGCACAAAACGCCGCACCGCCAGAGCGGTCATGCCGCATAGGACTGCCACACTGAGCAAGTCACCTCCCAAGCGGTAGAGGTTCCCCACCATCCCTGCGCCGAGGAAGCGGTAGTTGGGCAGAAATCCTTCTAGCAAATCACCGAGGTTGACCAGCAGATAGTATATGAACCCCCAGCCCACCAGAGCGTGGAAGAAACTGGCAAGAGGACGAGCCCGAAAGACCGGGGCAAAGGTTGTGGTCTTCAAGAGGACACTCAAAAGACGCCCCGGCACCACCGACCAATCGATTTGTCCCTGGCCACGACGGAGAATGCGACTAATGCGCAGGATGACCCGGCTTGCACCGTATAGGGAAGCGGCTGTCGCAAGAAGGAAGATGAGTTTTTCAAGGGTGGATAACATCTGTGCTCCTCTTCATCGGTTAGGTTGACAATGGTGTGTGAAAAGTGCCGAGATAGGATTAGCTCCGGGGATATGCAGTTCAGCCGGGCCTCTCGGATGAAGATTTTTGCACGAAAATGATTGGAAATGACGATAAGCTGAGTCTACCACACTAAAGAGCGAACGCCTAGGGAGAAATTCAGGGGCTTCTGTGCTTATCGTCGATCCAAGTACTCCAGAGCAGCTAGGATAGCGGGGTCGGTGGCGAGGGTAACCTCATCCCATTGGCTTTCGATCGGCAAATCGGGCTGAATGCCTGTTTTCTCCCAGTCTTGGTTAGGATTATGGACCGGGACAAAAGTCTCCCGGGCAATCCATGCCCGCGAACCGTCGGCGAAATCATAGCTCCATAGCAACTCGATGTTGCCCTCGGTGGGCATGCCGATCAGGTAGGCGCGCCGGCGTTCTTTGAGGACGCCGGAGATGATCTCGCCGAAGCTAACGGTATTCGGTCCGATCAAGACCACCAAGGGCAGGCTAGCAGAGCCAGCTATGTTTCGGCGCCTTACTGCAAACCAACGCCGCTCTTGATTGCGGTTGACAAAGTATCCTAGCCGTCCGGAGGTGAAAAAGGAAAGCACACCGCGAGCGACGGGATCGGTGCCTCCACTGTTATAACGGTTGTCCAGTATTAAGCCGTCTAAGGGAGTTGGAGTGCTCATGCGCCGCAGGGCCTCTTCTACTTGATTGTCGATTGTGCTGTCGAGCAAGGAGGCAAGCAATACGTAACCGATCCGTTTGCCCTTTGGGGAGCTCAGCACCTCATAAGGAACCGGAAAAGAGCCGCTGATGCGACGGCGCACAAGCGTTATCGTGCGCGGGCTTTCCCCCGGAGTCTGGACGATTGCCTGTAAGGTTGTTTCGGGCTCGCCCAGCAGTAAGTCAGTGCGCACAGCACCGGTCTCGTCTAAAATCGGCTGCCCATCGATACTCAGGATGCTGTCGTGAGCCTGCAATCCGGCCTCCGCAGCGGGGCTATTCGGAAAGGTAAGGATAATCGTAGCGCGTTCCCGCTCGGGAACGGCGCTGAGCAGCACCCCAACCCCGACATACTCGAGGTTGCCGGAGAATTCTGCTTCTTCCGCAGCCACCTCTTGAGGGCTGAGAAAAACCGAATGGTCGTCGTTCAGCCGGGAGAGCATCTCATCCATGGCCTGGTAGAACTCCTCCGAGGTCAGGCCAGACCGAATGCGTTGACGATACTCGCTTCCAATGGCTTCCCAATCGACACCGTTGTAATCGGGGTAAAGATATTCATCGCGCACGATTCGCCACAGCTCCTCGAAGATTTGCAACTGTTGCTCGAGGGGGAGATCCTGGGGGGTCGGGGTTGTCGAGGGAAAGGCCGGGCTAGGGGTTGGGGTGGGGAGGGCGATAGTTGGAGGGGGAGTAGCTGTCGCACTGGGGAGAGGGAAGGTTGCTGTGGGGGATGGAGGGGTCGGTGTGCTCGGCGCAAGGCTCAATCGGCTGCTTAGGGTTTGGCAACCTAGGGTGACTAGGAGTAAGAGTTGTAGGAGGAAAGCAAGTTTCGGCTTATACCTCATTGGCTCGGTTCAACTCTGTCACGAACGTTTCCCTCCGACCCAAAGACTTTGAGCAGACCTCCTTGGATGTTTCGCTGGTTCTTTCGCTGCCTACCGCTTCGGCAATGCAAGGGAGTAGTAGGCACTGGAGAAGCCACTCAACTTGAAGTGTCACCTTGTTCTTCTGGGCAGGTAACGAGCTTTACGGCCCATGAGCGAGGGCCGATAGACTCGCAGCGTCGAAGCTGCATTTCGAGGTCGAAGCCCTGTCCCCTCATTCTAAACTTCCGGTGGCAATTGCTTTTTTAACCTCCCCGATGGCTTTGGTGATCTGAATCTCCCGCGGGCAGGCGAGAGTGCAATTGAAAATAGTGTGGCAGCGATAGACCCCAAACTGATTGCTGAGGATGCGCAATCGCTCTGCCGCAGCCCGATCGCGGCTGTCGAAGATAAAGCGATGGGCATTGACGATCGCTGCCGGCCCGACATAACGGCCGTTTGACCAGAATGAGGGACAGGCGGTGGTGCAGGCGGCGCAGAGGATGCATTTGGTGGTATCGTCAAAGCGGGCACGTTCTTCGGGGGATTGCAGGCGTTCTTTCAGGGGAGGGGGTTCGTCGTTGACCAGATAGGGCATGACCGATTCATAATGTTCAAAGAAGGGATCCATGTCCACGATCAAGTCCTTGATCAAGGGCAAGCCCAAGAGTGGCTCAACGACAATGGTGCCTCTACCTAAGTCTTTGACCAGCGTCTTACAGGCTAGGCGATTCATGCCGTTGATGCGCATAGCATCTGAACCACAGATGCCATGGGCGCAAGAGCGGCGAAATGCAAGGCTGCCGTCCTGATACCCTTTGATCTTCTCCAGCAGATCTAGGACACGGTCGGTAGGTTCTGCGTCAACGCAAAAAGTCTGGTAGTGCGGACGCTTATCCGCTTCGGGATTGAATCGCAGGATTTTGACTTTGACTTCCATGGCTACCTCGCCTAGTAGCTCCGTTCCTTGGGGGGGTACTTGGTGATGACCACCGGCTTGTAGCGCAGCTTGACCTCCCCATTTTCTTTTAGCCACGCTAGCGTATGCTTAAGCCAGTTCTTGTCGTCTCGTTTGGGATAATCCTCGCGAGCATGGGCGCCGCGGCTCTCTTTGCGTGCTAGGGCAGAGGCTGTAGTCACCAAAGCCAAGTCGAGAAGGTTACCGAGCTCCCAAGCATTGAGCAGCTCAGTGTTGAATACTTTGCCACAATCATCTAACTTGAGATTGCGGTAGCGTTCTTTGAGCTCGCGCAGTTTCTTCAAGGCTTGTTCCATCCCCTCGGCAGTGCGGAAAACACCCACGTGTTCCATCATCACTTCTCTCATTTCCTCAGCGATCGTCGAGGCTCGCTCCCCCTCCCCTTTACAGCGACGTAGACTGTCCAACTGTTCAAGGGCAAAGTCGGCCACATCTTTCGGGAGGGTTTGGAATTGGGTTTGACAAGCATACTCTGCGGCGCTTAGGCCGGCATACTTTCCGAAGACGATCAGGTCTAGCAGCGAATTGGTTCCCAAGCGGTTGGCGCCGTGAACCGAAACACAGGCCGTTTCGCCAGCGGCATATAGCCCGGGCAAGACCCTGTTCTTCTCGTCAATCACGACCTCACCAAAGCGATTGGTGGGAATGCCTCCCATTGCATAGTGAGCGGTGGGTTGAACGGGAATGGGCTGTTGGATCGGATCAATGCCCAAGTAGGTGCGACAGAAATCGATGATATCGGGTAGTTTGGCGAGCAATTCTTCTGTGGTCACCCGATAGGGGCTGCCATCGGGACGAGTGCGACCGTCCAAAGCGGCGAACTTGTTCACCGTTTCCGGTCGAACGTCAAGGTGGAGGTAGTCTTTCCCGTCGACGCCGCGCCCTTCGCGCAGCTCAAGATACATGGCGCGGCTGACCACATCCCGAGAAGCCAGGTCCTTTACGCGCGGGGCATAGCGTTCCATGAAGCGCTCCCCTTGACCGTTAATCAACACCCCGCCTTCACCGCGCACCCCTTCGGTGATGAGGATGCCTAGTTTGTAGATGCCGGTTGGATGAAATTGGAAGAACTCCATATCCTCTGCGGGAATGCCGCGTCGTAGAGCAATAGCAATGCCATCACCAGTCATGGCGTAGGCGTTCGAAGTTATCTTCCAAATCCGCCCATGCCCCCCCGTGGCTAAGATGACTGCGTTGGCATGGAAGACGTGGATCTCGCCTGTAGCCAGCTCGATAGCTACAATCCCTTGAGCGACGCCGTTGACAAGAATCAGATCCAAAACCTGAAACTCATTAAAGAAAGTGACGTTGTTTTTGATGCATTGCTGATAGAGGGTTTGCAAGATCATGTGGCCGGTGCGGTCGGCTGCATAACAAGAACGACGCACCGGTTTGCCGGTGATATTGTTCGTGTGACCACCGAACGGGCGTTGGTCAATGCGTCCGTCCGGGGTGCGGGAGAAGGGCAAACCCATGTGCTCGAGTTCATAAACCGCTCGCACCGCCTCGCTGCACATGAACTCGATAGCGTCCTGGTCGCCAAGGTAGTCACTGCCTTTGACGGTATCAAAAGCGTGCCACTCCGGGTGATCCTCTTCGAGGTTGCCCAGCGCAGCACCGATGCCCCCTTGGGCGGTGCCGGTATGCGAACGGCTGGGATACAATTTGCTGACCACTGCCGTGGTAGCCTTTTTCGAGGCGTATAGTGCTGCCATTAAGCCGGCTCCGCCGGCACCGACGACGACCACATCAAACTGGTGGACTCTCATCGGCGATGCTCCCCTAAGAAGCCAAGATAACAAAAACAGCCATGATTAGGAAAAATAACCAGACCAAAAAGAGAAGACCCCGCAACATGGGTTGCCAGATAGTATTGCCGATGTAGTCCTCGATGATCACACGTAAGCCATTAAACCCGTGCGAGATGCCGAAAAAGGCAATGACAATCTGCATAATTTGCCAATAGGCATTCGCCCAACCTTGAGTGACATCTGGGATTTTGCTGTTGACGACATGATTCGGGTTCGGGAAGAATGTCCAGCGCGCTAGAGTAGGCATATCCAGAAGTTGGCGAGCGCCCATGGCGAGGGCTATAACTAAGCTCACTGCTCCTAAGAACAACAGCGCTAGGCCCGAGATTCGAGTGAACATCCACATGATATACTCGAAGCTCATGGATGGTTGGGGGACGGTTCTGTTTCGCATCCGACTCTCCTGTTTCACTCCCCGCTCACAATCTGGGCGAGGATGAAAAACACTGCCAATCCGTAAATAGGGATGAATACGATCCACTGCAGCCAGATCAACTCTCGTTGATACTCCAGTAACTTCGGAAACGTGTCTAAGAGGATGATACGCAGACCGTTGAGGGCATGGAAGATAACAAAAAAGTAGAGTGGCGCTTGAAAATAAGGCGACTGATAGATAAGGTTAAGCGTAGTGCCGAGGCCGCTGCCAAATTGCTGGGTGAGGAAAGAGGCAAACACGTGCATTCCGACAAAAACAACCATTGCCAATCCCCCAATTCTATGGAGCATCCAGGTGATCATCGGGCCACCGCCACGGTAGCGCACACCTTGCCACCAGCTTTGAAATTTCGATGCCATCTCCGTCTCCTTTTTTCTTTTGGGCCGCTGTTAATTTTACTTGAAATTCGGAGTACTTAAGGTATGATTTCTCCGTGACAGATGTCACTCATTTTTTCATATCACATGATGACTTGAACAATCGGTTGTATCCTGATAAAATAGCTCAAAATACCTTGCTTTGGCCCGAGGACAGAGAGATGCCCAACTCGCCGAGCTTGACTCGCCGTCAATTCGTTACCCTTGTCGGTGCGGCGCTGAGTGCTTTTATGGGTACGCTCGTTGGTTTACCGGCTATCGGCTACCTGCTTTCACCAGCCTTGGAGAGACGTGAGAGGGAAAGCTGGATCTCTCTAGGACCTTTAGACCAATATCCACTCAACCAGCCCACTTTGTTCACCTTCACCCGCACCAAGAAGCACGGGTGGGAGAAAACGGTTACCAGCTATGGGGTGTACGTGCTGCGCACCTCGCCAACGCAAGTGCGGGTGTTCTCCAATGTCTGCACACATTTGAGCTGCCGCGTTCGATGGGATGAGGAAGCAAGGGAATATATCTGTCCCTGCCATGATGGCCACTTTGCAATTGATGGCGCAATTATTTCCGGACCTCAACCTCGCCCCCTTGACGAATATGAGACTAAGATCGAAGGGGGCAATCTTTTCATCCTCCTCAGGGAAGCGTAGCAATGCTTAGACGGCTTTTTCAATGGCTTGATGAACGTTTGGGACTGACCACAATTCACGACGTGGTTTTGGACCGTAAGGTTCCTAAAGTCAACTGGTGGTTTACTCTAGGAAGTGCCAGCTTGTTCTTGTTTTTGCTTCAGGGGATTACAGGAGTATTTCTGACGGTCTACTACGTGCCCTCACCTGATCATGCCTATGATAGTGTGCAGTATATCATGAACGAGGTGCGCTTTGGCTGGCTGATCCGCGGCATGCACCACTGGGGGGCTAATCTTATGGTGCTGGTGGTCTTTATTCACATGTTGCGCACTTTTTTCTACGCAGCCTACAAATACCCCCGAGAATTAACTTGGATAAGTGGGGTGGTGTTGCTTCTCGCTACCCTCGGAATGGGATTTACCGGGTATCTCTTGCCTTGGAACCAGCGCGCCTATTGGGCGACCACCGTAGGCACGGAGATTCCCGGCACGATTCCAATTATTGGTCCTTTCATCACAAGTGTGCTGCGTGGAGGTTCGGAGCTGAGTGCGCTAACCCTATCCCGATTCTATTCGGTACACATCTGGTTCTTGCCGGCGGTGATTACTGTTACGATTGGCCTACATCTTTATCTGGTGATTCGCCTAGGGATTTCTCATATTCCTGATGAGAATGATTGAAGCATAGGCAGGAGGCGTTGGAGGTTGGGAGAATACCGTAAGCAAAGGGTAAGCTATGAACGGAGAACATAAGCAACGCTATCGGGAAAAATACACCAACGCCAAACAAAAAGGGGTCAAATTCTTCCCCGATATTATCTACAAAGATTTGCTGGTCGCCTTTGGGCTTTTCATTTTGCTCATCGGACTGGCTGTTTTTGTGGGTGTGCCCAATGAACCCAAAGCCGACCCCAATGACACCTCTTATATTCCTCGTCCGGAATGGTATTTCCTTTTCCTTTTCCAACTGCTCAAATATTTTCCCGGCCAAATTGAATGGATTGGCACTGCGGTGATCCCCGGCTTGGCAGTGCTCGCTTTGTTCCTGTTGCCCTTCATCGATCGCAACCCCTATCGTCATTGGTCCAAACGCAAACTCGCCTTGGGGATAATGGGCACAGTCGTAGTGGGTATAGTCGTTCTAACTCTTCTTGCTGCGTTTACCACGCCCCCTCAACCCGAAGCAGCGGTGGCAAACACTCTCCGAGAACAGATAGCGCTCGGCGAGGAACTCTATGCCTTGCATTGTGTGGAATGCCACGGTATCGAGGGGGAGGGAGGTGAGATCAAAGGGGTGCCCGGTTTGGAAGGCGTCACACTGAAGCCGATCAATGATCAAGACGTGATGTATCCTTTTACGGACGAGACCCTATATAATATCATCGCTATGGGCCAGCCTCTGCAAGGGATGCCGCCTTTCGGGCGCGCTTTTGGTGGTCCCCTGAGCCCGACCGAAATCGAAGCCATTGTGGCTTTTATGCGCTATACTTGGGATGACCGCGTCGAGCTGCCTGAAGAAGAAACGGTTGCAGCGGCCATGCCTACACTGAAAGAGGGCGAAGTGCCGTCTTATGACGTGCACGTGGCGCCGATTTTCAAGCGTTATTGTGTTTCCTGTCATGTGCCGGGCAAAAAGAACAATAATTACCTGATGCGCACTTATGAAGAGGTGATGACGACCGGTGACCACGCCCCGAATATCATCCCCGGTGACCTGGGTTCGAACCTGATCCGTATGGTGCATCGTGAGGAGATTGAAGCCGGCGGCCCAATGCCGCCTACAAAAGCGCTAAAGCCCGAATTGGTCGAAATTTTGGAGCGTTGGGTGCTGGGCGGCGCACCGGAGACAGCCGAACAGGCTGCTCAAGCTTCGGCTAAAGGTGCACCTCTTCCTACTGCAGCAGCTCCCACTGAGATGCCATAGGGTGAGCCTTCCCTGGTCGCTTTGGCGCTCGCCCTATATCTCCTCAACACCAACATTGAATCCGGCTTGTCTGTTGACTCTAACCGAGGCGTTACAGCCCATTTGGCACCTGAACGCAACTAGAGGTGATTGAGCTTGCTTTTAGAACGTGCAGGTGAGGAATGGGTGCTCACATCGCCTACCAACGGTTTGTGGTGCGCAGCTCTGCACGATCCGGGGGAGCAATTGCTACTTGAACGATCCGCTTAGGAGGCAAATCACGGAGTTGAGGCGATAAGGAACCCTGTTCCGCCCGCCCAAGCAACGTTTCCTTGACGATAGCCGAACTGCGGACCATAGCTAGTGCGACTGCCGGCACCGTTATACCCGAACTCTCCAAATGAGAGGCCTCGCTCTCTTGCGAAGGAAAGAGCAAGGGCGAACATCTCTTTCTTCACGTGGCGAGATTCGGAGGCTTTTAGCAGCTGCTCTACAATCTTTTCCGTAGGTTGGGGTGATACTAGGGGATGTGAGCCTTGGGTTTTTTACAAAACGTTTATCTTACCTTCGCCGTAAAACAAAGAGCGAGCCACTGCTCGCCCTTTGTTTAGTCACAAAGCAACCTCCTCAGCATCGCTATATACCTCAATGCCTAGCTCCTGAGCGAGTTGCCTATCCTTCTGCAAAACCATCGGTGAGATCAAAAGTTTGCGTTCCACTTTGCGTTGGGTGCGTTTCTCGTAGGAACGCACCTTGCGATTGAAGGTATAAATATCGGATCGGCTCGCTGCGGATTTGATCTCACACGCCAGCACCTGGCTATTGTGGATAACTACGTCCAACTCCACTTGATCTGGTCGATCGAACACCTCGCCGCTTTCGTCCCAATACTCCACCTGCTCCACTTTGACCCCGAAGGACTCTTCGAGGATCGCTCGGAGGGCGTTGCGGAAAGAAGTCTCGGTGGAAACGCCCCAGCGTGCTCCCAGTGCCCCGATAGTGCGGTCGATGCGGCGGTCCACATGGCGGATCTGTTCGAGCAGTTCTCGAATAACCTGCTGATTTTCCTCCCACTTGCGTTGATTCTCTTGCCAGCGCCGTTCGCTTTCCTCACGCATGGCACGCATTTCTTGCTGGAATTCTTCGCGCATGGCTTCCAATCGGCGCTGGTTTTCTTCCCACTTGCGCTGGTTTTCCTCCCAGCGTTGTCGGTTTTCCTCCCACTTGCGCTCGCTTTCCTCGCGCATGGCGCGCAGCTCAGCTAGCATTTGGTCGAACCGACTCTCTGTCTCAGCCCGGCTGGGTGCGTAGGTATGAATCAAATGCCAAACCCAGTCGCGAATTTCAGGGTCTTTCGTCACTAGGGCTGGAAGTTCGCGCTTAATAATTTCGCGAATATTTTGTTCCATACTCATAACCTGATTTTACCATAGCTCGTGACCAAGTCAGGCTCGACCCGACTATCCAGGGGCACGAAGCTTGCGTTTCCCCGCCACAGCAATCTGGAATGCAGAAAAAGGAAAACCTCGTCCACGGCCGTGGACAAGGAAGAATTAATAATAAGGCCACATCGGTGAGAGTGCCGAAGGTGGGAGTTGAACCCACACGAGCGCAAGCTCACTACGCCCTGAACGTAGCGCGTCTGCCAATTCCGCCACTTCGGCTTGCCTACTAGGAAATTTTAACTCGAAATTGGCGTTTGTCAACCTTACACTAGCAGTTTTCTTGCCCCGTGCTATAATTTTTACTGAGGACTCCCCCGTGCTTACTGGATTTCAACCCTTTCTAGATTTACTGACCAGTCCGCCCGGCAACCTCATCTATCATCTGGTTGTGTCTTTCTGCCTTGTTTCAGTTTTGCCGGTCATTTTTTACCTGCGGAGAAGTGAACAGAAGCCTTTGCATAACCGCCTGCTTCTTGGTTTCTTTCCCCTCTTGGCTCTGCGGATGAGCCTTTTCATCACCGGTGGTTTGGCTTGGCAAGGATTGATAGCGGAGCAAGTGCCGTTACCGGCCCTTGAGCGCAGTGTTGGGCTGCTAAGCCTAGTGATCCTGCTTTGGTTGTGGGGCTTTCCCCAGCCACAACGTCGGGCAGAAGGCGCAGTGCTTCTATCCCTCTTTCTCGGGTTCTTCTTTGTCACGCTCTTCTCCTTGTGGTGGCATAATCAACGGAGCTCGATCTCTTTTGATGGGAATCGCATCGACCGGATCGCAACGTTGGGAAGCGCCTTGATAGCCCTGATTGCTCTTCTTTTGTTGGTGATCAGACGTCCTGATGGATGGGGCACCGGGGTGCTCTTCTTTTTAATCATAGGGATAGGCTACTTTATGTTGCTCTCTTTGGGGGCAGATTACTCAGGGATCATTCGGTTAGCTGAGGTTGCCGCCTACCCGCTTCTGATCATGTTGCCCCTCCGGTCACCCCTTGCGGTTGTTGAATCCAAAGCTCCCTCTCCCGCAGCTACCGCAGCCTCTGCCAAACTCACTCCGCTCGAAATTCAACTGATCCAGACTTGTCTGAGCCTGCCGGTTGAAATGCAAAGGGGGCGTCTGAGCAATGCTCTCTCGGCGCTCTTTGCTCGCGCCTTTCGAGCTGATCTGTGTTACTTGGTCTCACCGCCCGATGAGTCTTGGCAAATCCTTTTACATGGGGGTTATGATTTGATTCGCGAGGCCGACGTTGAAGGAGGGATTCTCGATGGCCGCCAAATTCCCACAATAGCGGCCAACCTCCGTCATGCTAAGCCAATGCGTGTCCAAGCAGACGCGCCGACCCCCGACTTAAGTTATTTGGCTTCCGCACTAAAACTGGAGCGCAGCGGCAACCTGCTTATGGGAGTTATTCTTTCCGAGG
>JANXBJ010000009.1:0-96414 GCA_025057645.1 Anaerolineales bacterium | reverse complement strand
CCCGACTTAAGTTATTTGGCTTCCGCACTAAAACTGGAGCGCAGCGGCAACCTGCTTATGGGAGTTATTCTTTCCGAGGATCAAGCGCCCCTGTTTGGGGTTATCTTGCTCTCCCCTTACTCTAACCACCTGTGGACTGGGGAGGAGCAAATCCAGCTGGTAAATCTGTGCCGTCTGGTTGGCAGGCTGCTGCGTCCATTACAGCTCCAGGCCCAAACCGGGGCCGAGTTAGCCGAGGCCCAAAAGGCCCTCGCAGAGGCGAAGGAGCAACTAGGCGCTCTTCAAGCTGAGCTAACTGCCCTGAGAGTAAACTCCGCTCCAGAGACCAAAATGGCCCAAGAGGGAAGTCCTGTGGTGCCGCTCTCCACCACTAACAGAGCGACCAGCCTAGAAGGGGAATTACGTCTTGCCCTCGAGGAAATTGCACATTTACGGACTGAGCTCGAAGAGAGCCGGCGTCAATTGCGGCAAGCTCAACTAGAGAATGGTAGCGCTGAGGGCAGTGAGCTCCTCATCAATCTTACAACCGAGCTGCGACAACCTTTAGCCTCCATTGTCGGCTATACCGATTTTCTCCTTAGCGAGTCTGTGGGTATCCTCGGTACCTTACAACGCAAGTTTTTGGAGCGAATTCGCATTGCCTCTCAGCGCATGACCGCCATTCTAAATGACTATGCTCCGGTCACCGACCCTAAGGGAGGACAAGTGCGACTTAGTCTGGGAGCGGTTCCTCTCTCCTCAGTGCTCCAGAACGCCATTGCAGAGGTGCAAGAACTGAAGAAAATCCGTCAGGTGGACCTCCAAAGCGAGATTCCGGTAGACCTTCCTCCGGTCTTGGGGGACTCTGGAGCTTTAGAACAGATACTGGTCAGATTGCTCCAGAATGCCCTCAAAGTCTCTCCTGCAGGGAGCACCGTGCGTGTCCGCGTACGGGGCGAGAAAGAGAATAATATTCCAGGATACTTGCTACTGCAGATTCAGGATTGCGGAAATGGCGTTGCTCCCGAGGATATACCCGATATTTTTGCGCGCGAACGACATACGGAGCTCAAAGGGGTTGCCGAGAGCGGAGCTGCTCTGTATCTCGTGAAAACCTTGGTGGAAGCACTCAACGGACGAATATGGGTAGACAGCCAACCGGGAGAAGGAACCACCTTTAGCCTCCTTCTTAATCTGGCTACCCCGAACCTCGAGGACGGATTGCTAGAGGAGATCGAACTGTGAAGGGAAGATCCGGCTGGCTGGTTGGTGCTGGTCTGTGGTTAGCTTCTTTGGGCATTGTCTCGGGGAGCTTGTTGCTTTCGCTGGTCGAAGGGGGAAGACCAATTCGTAACGACGTATCACAAACTTTTGGCTCGCCCTTGGTTCCTGCGCCAGAAACATACCAAATTCCGAAACGTAGCCCATCACCAACCCTCACACCTTCACTAACCCCTACAGCTACGTTGACCGAGACTCCAGCCCCCACTCCGACCTGCGCCTATCCTTTGGGGTGGGTGAGAACGCACCTGCAGGGGCAGATTCTGCTCGATGAACTTGCTCGCAGGTATGGTATCTCCGTCGAGGAAATTCTCCGAGCAAATTGTCTCGGGGAAGTGGAGTACGTTGTTGAGACCTTCCTCTATCTTCCGCCCGCTACGGTTACGCCTACACAACCGAGAAGCGAAAAGCCCGGCAAACCCAAGGCAACGACAGAAGTCAACGGGCCGAAATGCGGGCCTCCGGGGCACTGGGTAGTCTATACTGTGCAGAGGGGAGATACCCTGTATAACATCGGCTTACGAACTGGCGCAACAGTTGCGGAATTACAATTCGCAAACTGCCTTGGAGCTTCTACCACCCTCCGTGTGGGGCAGAGGTTGCATGTGCCCCGCTTACCGCAGGGAGGCCGATCAGTGCCAACTCAAAAGCCTCCTAAACCGCCGAAGCCGACCGAGCCCCCAGCGACTTCCGAACCTGCAGTAACACCCATCGTAGTTACGCCCAAGACCACCGAGGCCCCGTAAGCGTAAAGAAATCTATCGGGATCGACAAACTCTTCCTAAAATGTCGAAGATGGTATCCTTCTTGCACTTTTGGTTCTGTTGATGAAAAAGCCAGGACACCCGCTGCTTCTTTTTCTTCTCTCATTTCTTATCTTCGCTGGTTGTACACTGCCTGACCTTGCTTTGCTGGTGCCTTTTGTCGAAAGCCCAGCTTGGCAGGAAATGCCGGCTGAGCAGGTTGAGAAAAATAGTGTTTATGTTACAGCTACCCCAACACCTTTTCAGCCCCTGCCTCCCACGCCCGTGATCACTCCTACTGAAATCCCGACTTGGACTCCGGAACCTAGCGCTACGCTGCTTCCACCGCCGGAGACCCCTGCTCCGCCACCACCGAGTGTTCCTGCTCCTGCGCAAGCCGTGGTCAATCTCCCCAAACGCTTGAACATCCTCTTGCTCGGTTCCGATCGTCGCCCAGGTGGGAGCTTGTTCCGCACAGACACGATTATCCTTGTCAGCATTGACACCCAAAAGGGAAGGGTTCACATTTTGTCTTTTCCGCGCGATTTGTATGTCTACATTCCGGGTTGGACTCAGGATCGGATCAATGTGGCATGGCAGCACGGGGGGTTTGAAGGATTAGCTGCCACGATGGAGCACAACTTTGGGGTTAGGCCAACTCACTATGCGCTCATTAATTTTCGCTCTTTCAAGCGCATTGTAGACGATTTAGGTGGCTTGGAAGTGAAGGTTGGGCAACCCCTCTATGATAAATATCCCGGCAAGGGATGGATCACTATTCCTAAGGGAAAGGTTCACATGGACGCAGACATGGCGTTGTGGTATGTGCGTTCGCGTAAAACTTCCAATGACTTCGCCCGCAACCGACGTCAGCAGGAGGTTTTGATGGCCTTATTCGATCGGCTGATCAGTTTGGATGCCCTAACTCGGGCTCCGGAATTCTACAGAGCCTATAGAAAAGCTGTTGTCACCAACCTTACCTTAGAGGATGGGCTAGCTCTTCTGCCCGTTGTCGCTCAGGTTGCCCTTGATCGCTCGCGAATCAAGCACTACTACATTACTTCGGAAATGGCATATGACTACATTACCCCGGGCGGAGCGATGGTTTTGCTTCCCAATGAAGCTGCCATCCGCAAGCTGGTCAGACAGGTGGTGGGAGCGGGCGAACGCTGAGACCGGAAAGGGAGCGGTGAATTTACAAGGCAAAGGGTATTTCATCTGGAAAATTTGGACTTGTGAGGGGGGTGACGTAAACGCCATTGCGGGATTGGCTCAGAAGGCGAACTTAACCTATGTGCTAGTCAAGGTTGCTGACGGTACGCAGAGTTATAACTTCATCAACAATGTAGACCTAGTGCCCCCTTTGGTTGATGCTTTGCGTCAAAAGGGAATTTTAGTTTGGGGGTGGCATTACCTCTATGGAAACGAGCCGGTCAGCGAGGCGGATAGAGCTATCCAACGCATCGGACAGCTCGACCTAGATGGGTATGCTCTTGACGTTGAGAGAGAGTTCAAACAGCCGGGCAAGGATACAGCAGCCCGCACTTTCATGAGGCGCCTGCGCAGCGCTTATCCCTCTCTGCCGATAGCCCTGTGCTCTTATCGCTACCCGAGCTATCACCCTCAAGTGCCTTGGAGAGAGTTTCTAGAACAATGCGACTATAACATGCCCCAGGTCTATTGGGAGCGGGCGCACAACCCTGCTGACCAGTTACGGCGTTCAGTGATGGAATTTCAGGCATTGAGTCCCTTCCGTCCTGTTCTCCCGGTGGGCTCTGCTTACCGCAGCGGCGACTGGGCGCCCAGCCCTAGCGAGGTGTTGGATTTTCTGCTTACTGCTCAGGCGTTGGGACTGAGCGCTGTCAGCTTTTGGGAGTGGTCGAACACGCGCAAGCACTTGCCCCAAGTATGGCAGATGGTTCACGACTACCCCTGGGCATTGGCATCTCCCGCTGTAGATATCACCGAACAATTGGTTGAGGCTCTGAATACCCGCAATCCGGACTCGGTTCTCGCCTTCTACCTACCCGATGCGGTGCATGTCAACGCCGCACGCACGATTCAAGGGGCAATTGCTTTGCGCGCATGGTATGAAAGTTTGCTGACGCAGCTTTTGCCCAATGCTACCTTCACTCATCTTGGCTATAACGGCCGGGGCAGTGCGCGCTGGTTTAGCTGGCGTGCTGTTTCACCGCACGGACGGGTGGAGAATGGGAGTGATACCCTAGCAATCTATCAGGATAAGATTGCCTATCATTACACTAGCTTTACCATTCTTCCTCCGTAGCCACCTCTAGGTTGTTTGGGTTCTGAGAATTGGTGCAAAGGGAGACCTGTGGTTTGAGCCCTAAGGAAGCTCCTCGATAATTTTTCAGCAGCTTTAGCGTAGGGTCCTTGAAGGGTTAGTTTTGGCAGCGGATGTTTGGGTACTCTCCGGCGCTGCTGAGATTTGCTTTTGATCGCAGCTCATACCTCTCTTCTGTAGTCGGTGTTGGCGACTTCTGCTGAGGTCTTTTGTGTTGTCCTTCCCGGGCTGTGCGGTGCAGTGCTCGCCCAATCTGCGGCCATTCGCTCTGCCGGCGGTCGCTACACACAATGTTATGCCAAGCGAGGAGTAGATTGACATCCTCCTGACACCGACACATCCAGCCCTTTCAGACGTATTTTGGCAGTCTGCTCTGTTCAGCGCTTTCCACTAAGCCGCTCTCTGTCGATCGAGCTGCGCTCGAAACATGGGGTGGCGTTTCTCCAAATATGCCAAGTTCTCTCTCACTATCCACTTGCGAGCATTCCTCCGGCAACCATCGTCGCTCGAGACCTACTCCTTGCCCCCTGCGTGAGTCGATGTAGTCGTTGTGCGCTCGCCCGCTGCGTCTCCGCACGGCTCTGCCCTATAAGCTTGTCCGGCTGCCACAATCTGTTGTACTGCTTGTTCGAGTTCACTTCCTGCATCCATCATCCGCTGCCTTTCCCCCATCTTACCCCCTTTTCCGCAAAACTATATCTTTTTTGGCTTAAACTCTTGACAAGGCACGCTCATCAAGTTATAATGTTGTTATAACAGGATAACATAATTATATAATTACCTAGTGATAAGTATGAGCGGTGGAGAAGTGTCCTTTCCTAATCCGAGCTGGAACAAGATAGACCGTTCCAGTCCGCTGCCGTATTACATCCAACTCAAGGAAGCCATTCGCGAACAGATTGAGGGGGGTTATTGGCGGCAGGGAGATTTGCTACCCAGCGAGCCTGAACTATGCAGTTTATTTAATGTGAGTCGCACAGTGGTCAGACAAGCCTTGCTTGAGCTCGAATATGAAGGCCTCATTGTTCGTCAGCGTGGTAAGGGTACATTCGTTGCCGCGCCAAAGATCAGCGAAAGCCTAGTACAGCGCCTGACGGGCTTTTACCAGGATATGGTAGCTCTGGGACATACCCCGGTGACCAAAGTGCTCAAACAGGAACTCGTTCCGGCCAATCACAAGATCGCTACCAATCTTCAGGTCGAAACCGGTGCATGGGTGATTCAGATCGATCGCTTGCGCTTTATCAACAATGAGCCCATCGTCCTTGTGACCACTTATTTGCCTTACTCCCTCTGTCCGTCCGTTCTCAAGGCTCAGTTGGCAAATCAATCTTTGTACTCCTTCTTGGAAAAGGAGTGTGGCTTGTACTTAGCGCGAGGAAGGCGTGTGATCGAAGCGGTCCCGGCGAATGAATACGAGGCCCTCCTGCTTCAGATTGACAAGGGAGCTCCTCTGATCAAGCTTGAGAGCGTAAGCTTCTTGGAGGATGGTACTCCGATTGAGTATTACATTGCTCTTCACCGAGGAGATCGATCCCGTTTCGAGGTCGAATTGGTGCGCAATAAAGAACAACTGGAGAAAATCGAATTGCCAACCGGCAATTTATTGATCGAGTAGATCAGACAGCCGGTTGCGAAACCGATAGCTACTCGCATAGAAAGGAGGTCAAAAGACACCAGAAAAGGAGCTAAAAACTCACCCCATCCGGCCCACTAATTTACAACAAATTTCTAATTACAGAGGAGGAACGAATGTTTACGAGAATACGCCTTGTTTCTGCGCTAGGTTTTCTCCTGATCTTGGCTCTAACTGTAGGAGCATGTCAGCCCGCTGCTACTCCTCCGCCTCCAACTGAGCCGCCTGCTCAAGAACAGCCTGCCCCAGAGCAGCCTGCTCAAGCCCCAACTGCTACCACTCCTCCCGCACAACCCGAAGCCCCCGCAGCGCAACGATGGCAAGAACCGATCGTTATCGGCTGGACCCCACCAGACATCACCGGAGTTTTCAAGACAGCCACGGACTTTTTTGAGAAATCCGCTGAAGATGCCAATGCTAAAGGGTTCAATGTGCAAGTCATCGCTCAGTCTCCAGCCACTCACGTAGCCTTTGCCGATCAAGTAGCGATCATTGAGGACTACGTTCAGCGCGAGGTCGACGTCATTGCCATTTCCCCCATCGAGGTCGAGGTGATCAAGCCGGCGGTGGTCAAGGCTAACGAAAAGGGCATCCCGGTGATCATCGTCAATCTTTTGGAACCCATTGCCGGATTAGAGATCGCCTCGTATATCGGGTTTGACAACACGGTTGCCGCAGAGGTAACGGCGTACTCGGTTCTGGATTACTTCGGCGGACCCGGAGTCTTAGGCACGGGGCGCAAAGTGGATGTGGCCAAGGACCAATACCTCGACATTGAGTTCTGGCGCAATTTGTATAAAGATCTGCCCGAAGAGGAGAAGGCCCAGATCAAAGCCCGAGGGGTAATTATCGAAGGCGTTGCGGGAGGTTTCTTCTCTACCGCCCGTCTGAATGGATTCAACAACGTGGTCAGTCAGTTCCCGGGCATTGAGATTCTCGGCGTGCCTTGCGCAGCAGACTGGAACCGCGAGAAAGGTATCAAGTGCGCCGAGGACTTCCTGACCGCTAATCCTACCAATCTGGACTTCATCTGGGCTGCCTCTAATGAGATGGGTCTAGGCGCCATGTTGGCCTCAGAGGCGGTCGGGCGGTTAGAGCTGGCTAACCAGGGTCCTGTCCTCGGGGATGAAAAAGTCGCCATCTTTACTAACGACGTGACCCCTGAATCGGTGGATCGCATTGCGGAAGGCAAGATTGTTGCCGAGACCACCCACGGCTTCGCTGACTGGGGTTGGTTCGGCACCTACTTTGCGGTTCGCTTGGCCTGTGGGCTGGATGTGCCTCAGATTTACGATATCCGCCCCCGCATTGCTTATATGGATAACGCTCGCCTATTCTATCCCGATCCAGTCCTGCCTTCTCTAGACTGGGAGGAAGTCAAGGCCCAGTGTAAGTAGGATTTACATCAGGGGAGGAGGCGTTCGCCTCCCCCCTTTCGCCCCTGAGTATGCCGCTCGAATGGAGGGATAGCTTATGGAATTTCAAGATAAAGTTGTCATCGTAACCGGTGGATCGAAGGGGATTGGAGAAGCTACCGCTTGGGCGTTTGCAGAACAAGGTGCAGCAGTTGCAATCGTTGACACCGATCGGGGAAGTGGGGAAGAGCTCTCTCGCAAAATGCGGGATAAAGGCTACCAAGCGTTGTTCGTTGAGACTGACATAACCAAGGAAGCCCAAGTTCAATCGATGATCCAAAAGGTGCTGGATGAATGGGGGCGCTTGGACGTTTTAGTTAACAACGCGGGGATCTATTTACAGGGAGACGTTGAGCAGACCTCTTTGGAACAATGGCAACGGGTTTTGGATGTCAATATTACGGGGATGTTCCTATGCACAAAATATGCCATCCCTGCTCTGCTCAAAAATGGCGGGGTAGTGGTCAATGTAGCCTCAGAAGCAGGGCTGGTAGGAATAAAAGGTCAAGTTGTCTATAATGTCTCGAAAGGTGCAGTGATCGCTTTCACGCGCAGTTGCGCAGTTGACTATGCCTCTAAAGGGGTGCGCTTCAATTGCGTCTGTCCCGGCACGACGGATACTCCCTTGGTCCGAGAAGCGGTCAATCGCTCTCCTGATCCCGCTGCCGCCCGAAGGCATCTGGAGGAAATCCGTCCACTCAACCGTTTGGGCAAGCCGGAAGAAATCGCCGCAGCCATTGTGGCTCTTGCAAGCGAGCGTCTGGGCTACGCAACCGGAGCGGTGTTCTCAATCGATGGTGGGTACACGGCTCAATGAGCTAAGGTGAAGCGATGAAACAGGAACGCCGGCTTCTGCTCCTGATGGAGAAAATCGACAAGCGCTTTCCGGGGGTCCATGCCCTAGACCATGTCGACTTCGATTTGTATGAGGGGGAGGTTCACGTGCTGCTGGGAGAGAACGGGGCGGGAAAGTCCACCTTGATGAAGATTTTGAGCGGCTCTCTCCCTCGCGATAGCGGGCGCATCTTCATTCGTAACCATGAGATGCAAGAGATCGCCCATATGAGTCCCGAACATGCCCAAGCGCTGGGTATCGGGATGGTCTATCAGGAATTGAGCCTTGTACCCACTTTATCGGTAGCTGAAAATATCTTCTTGGGACGATTGCCTCGGAATCGCTTCGGCTTGATCGATTGGAAAAGAGTGCACGGGGATGCTAAAGCCAGTCTGAATACCCTTGGGATTGATCTCGATACTCATGCGATCACTGGCTCGCTGAGTGTAGCCGAACAGCAATTGACGGAGATTGCTCGCGTCCTAGCGAGTCAGCCTCGTATATTAGTTTTGGATGAACCCACTTCGGCTCTTTCTGACACGGAAAGAACGCGATTGTTTGAGATCATTCGCCGCTTGCGGGAAAAGGGAGTGGGGATCATTTACATTTCCCACCGCCTAGCAGAGGTGCCACTCATTGGGGACCGCGTGACTGTGCTTCGCGACGGTCAGAAAATTGGCACGTTTCCGACCTCGGAAGTCACCGAGGATCAACTGATTCAGATGGTCGTGGGACGCAAGCTTACTGAGCAGTATCCTAAACATGGTGTAGAAAAGGGGGAGGTTCTCCTGAGGGTTGAAAATCTGTCTGTGCCCGGAAAGCTGGAGAACATCTCCTTTGAAGTTTATGCAGGGGAAATTCTCGGCGTTTTCGGCCTAATGGGTGCAGGGCAAAACGAGCTCGCTAGGGCTTTGTTCGGACTAGAGCCTGCATATACTGGCAGGATATATATTCGTGAGAGGCTGACCCCGATTAGAAACTCCGAAGGGGCTATCCGTGTCGGGATCGGCTTGATCCCTCGCGATCGTCGCGAGGGCTTGATTCCGATGTTGTCCATCCCCCCGAATATCACCCTTGGCCAAGTTAGCCAATACTCTCCTCACCGAGTGCTCAGCCTACAGAAGGAGAAGCAGGTTGCTCAAAGGTATATCAAAGAACTCCGCATCCAACCGCCTATTCTGGACCGTCCTGTTCTCTACCTGAGCGGTGGAAATCAGCAGAAGGTCGTTTTAGCGCGTTGGTTATATGGTGATACCCAAATTCTCGTTTTAGACGATCCCACAAGAGGGATTGACGTTGGCGCCAAGGCGGAAGTGTTTTCCATTATGGATTCGCTCTCCAGAAGAGGGATCGGGATTGTGTTTATCTCCTCAGAGATGCAAGAACTACTTGCCATGGCGGATCGAATTCTCGTTCTTCGCCGTGGAAGGATCGCCAGCATTTTTCAGCGAGGCGAAGTGGATCAAGAAGACTTACTTAGAAGTGCTAGTTGAACTACTTTAGGAGAGATTGATGTGACCGAAAAAATCCCTCTGGACACCAAGATCGATTCGACCCCTGAATTAGCCGCTCCTTCAGTATCCCCTTCCCTCCAAGTTCGGCTTGAGACACTGCGCAGATGGTTGGTCCAAGCCGGTGCCCTTCTTGCCCTGCTGTTGCTTTCTCTCTATCTGTCTTTTGCCACCCCCCATTTTCTGACCCCGAGCAATATTGCCAATGTTGCCCGTCAAACGGCTGTTACGGCCATTTTGGCTGTCGGACAAACGATGGTGATCCTGAGCGCTGGGATCGATCTTTCGGTGGCAGCTATCGCCGGTCTGTCCGCCTCTGTATCGGCCGTGCTCATGACCTCTCAAGTAACCGTTTTAGGACTTGCGATCGGACCTCTGCCTTTTGTCTGGGGCGTTTTGGTTGCCCTTGCGGTAGGGATGCTTGCAGGCTTCCTGAACGGCTTGATCATTACCAAAGGACGCATTCCCGACTTCATCGCCACCCTTGGAATGCTCGGGGTTTATCGAGGAATTGCTCTTTTGGTTACCGGGGGGTTGCCGGTTCCTTCGCACCTGACAGCGACAGAGTTGAAAGGCTACCTCCCTGAGGCACTGATTTGGCTGGGAGCGGGAGATATTTTGGGATTTCCGGTGCCCGGCTTGATTGCTCTGATTATTGTCGGCTTAGGGTGGTTTATTTTACGCTATACCGCTTTCGGCCGCTCGATTTACGCTGTGGGAGGTAACCGAGAGGCGGCTCGCATTTCGGGCATCAACATTCATCGAACCAAAATTTTGGTCTACACTTTCTCGGGACTTATGGCGGCGATCGCTGGTCTCGTTTTGACGGGACGGTTGAACTCGGCCAATGCTCTGATGGGGGAAGGCGAAGAACTGCGTTCTATTGCCGCTACTGTGATCGGCGGGACGAACTTGTTTGGGGGAGAGGGAAGTGTACTTGGCACCCTCATTGGGGCAATGATCATGGGGGTGCTGGGGAATGGGCTGAACCTGTTGAACGTAAGTGCATTCTGGCAAAGAGTGATCCAGGGTTTGGTGATTATTCTGGTCGTAGTTCTCGATCAGTGGAGACGGCGGCGATTCGGATCCTAATTGGGAGGCGGTTATGCGTTACGCAATCAGCAGTTGGATTTATCCCGACGAACCCTTTACCGAGATTTTCGGGAGGCTCACTCGCTTCGGATACGACGCGGTCGAGTTGGTGGGGGAACCCGAAAAACTCTCCACCAAAGAACTTCGCCCTCTCTTGGATGACACGAACTTGCAGGTGTCTTCGGTGCTCACATGGTGCATTTGGGGCATTGCCGGTCGTGATATGGCTAGCCCGGATGGCAAGGAACGTGAAGCTGCCCTTACCTACGGGAAACGGTGTGTGGATTTGGCTAAGGAGTTGGGTGCGCCGATTGTGGTCGTACTGCCCGCTCCCGCCGGTCGGACAGCCCCCATCGGTCAGCCAAGTGACCCCGAGGACTGGAAGAAAGCCAAGGAGACGGAGTGGAAGTTCGCCGTTGAGACCATCCAGAGATTGGCCGAATACGCTCGTTCTCTGGAAATCATCCTCGCTCTCGAACCGATCAACCGCTACGAGAGCTATCTCGTGACCGATCTTGACACTGCTCTGAAATTTCTCAGCGACGTGGGAGCGCCAAACCTTAAAATCCACTTGGATACCTTTCATATGAACATTGAGGAGACGAACTTGCCTCAAGCGATCCGACGAGCGGGGGATTTGTTGGTCAATATGCATGTCTCCGACTCAAACCGACAGCCACCGGGCAGAGGACATACGGACTTTCCCTCCCTACTCCAGGCTTTGGAGGACATCGGTTACCGGGGTTACTTGGTGCTCGAACCCGTTCCGCCGGGTTCCGATCCCTTGTTGATGGTGAAAATGCCAGAGAACAGACCCTTGCGCGACCTCTATGCTCAAGAGGCGATCCAATACCTGAAGGGGATTGAGAAGTGAAATACTCGGTCAGCAATTGGATTTACGGTGATGAGCCCCTTGAAAAGACGTTTGAGCGCTTGAGCCGCTTCGGATACGATGGCATCGAGCTGATGGGCGAGCCTCGGCTTTATGACCCAGCCGAGGTTAAACGGCATTGCCAAAAATATAACCTGCGGGTTCTTTCTATTGCCGGGATGTATCCTTGGCCGACTCAGGAGAGAGATCTGGCTAACCCTGACCCCGGAGTCAGAGCGCGAGCTGTCAACTATCTAAAGGAGTGTGTCGACTTTGCCGAAGCAGTCGAAGCGCCTGTGATTATTGTCGTGCCGTCAGCAGTTGCGAAGACCAGTCCGGTGGGTGACCCTAAGGACGAAGAGGAGTGGATAGCAGCTTCCGAAAGGGAATGGAAATGGGCTGTGGACTCGGTGGGCGAGGCGGCAGCGTATGCGGCGCAAAAGGGAATATCTCTGGCAATCGAACCTATCAATCGTTATGAGAGCTACCTCATCAATACTTGTGAACAGGCATTGAGGTTTGTCGCAGAGGTGAATAATAAATTTGTCGGCATTCACTTAGATACTTTTCATATGAACATAGAAGAACCCGATCCGCCCGGGGCAATCCGAATGGCCGGAGAAAAACTGCTGAACGTGCATATTGCCGATAGCAACCGGCAGAGTGTGGGAAGAGGTCATATCGACTTCAAAGCCATTCTCAAGGCTTTGCTCGAGATTAACTACCCGGGAGCGCTAGCCCTTGAACCGCTCCCCCCAGTGCCGGACCCGTATATTGCAATTCGCCTCAAGCGTTTTAGTCACCTGAGGGATGTCTTTGCTCAAGAATCGATCAACCGCCTACGTGAAATCGCTGAGGAACTGAGAAGGGAAGCCTATGAGTGAGAGCGTGCGTGTTTGCGTCATCGGTGCAGGCAGAGCAGGGATGGTCCATGCTCGAAACGTGCGGTGGCACGTTCCTCGAGCAGAATTAGTTGCCATCGTTGATGCGGACCTAGAGCGGGCCAGAAACGCAGCCGAAGAGCTGGAACTGGAAAAACGCTTTTTCCCGGATTTGGAGAGTGCGTTAGAAAACTCGGAGTTCGATGCGGTGATGATCACAACGCCAACCTTCACCCATGCCGATTTGGCCATCACCGCTGCGAACCATGGCAAGCACATCTTTTGCGAAAAACCTATGGCGCTTACCTTGGAAGAGTGCGACCGGATGATAGAAGCCGCCAAAAACTCAAATGTGCTCTTGCAAATCGGTTTTATGCGGCGATTTGATCCTCCGTTCGTGCAGGCCAAGAAGCAAATCGACGAAGGAATGATCGGCAAGCCTCTAATTGTCCGCACCCTAACCCGCGGTCCGGGCTTGCCCCCTCCCTGGGCACATGACATTAGGCGGAGTAATGGGATGCTTGCCGAAGTGAACAGCCATGATTTCGATACGATTCGCTGGCTGGGGGGTGGGGAGTTCGTCAATGTCTTCGCTCGGGCTACGGTAAACAAAGCCTTCGAGGTTCAGCAGACGTATCCCGATTTTTACGACACAGCAGTGGTGAGCTTCTCCTTGAGCAATGGCACCTTTGGCTTATTGGACGGCGTGTGCCCGGCGGATTACGGCTATGATGCTCGTGCCGAGGTGGTCGGAACGGAGGGAGTACTGGTTATTGGAGAGCTTCATTCAGTCCCTCTCCGCCGGGTAACCAAATCGGCTGATGTGTTCGAGCCGCGCATCCCCTCCTGGCCTGTCCGCTTTGCGACCGCTTATCAAGCAGAGGCGCAGCATTTCGTTGAATGCATACTGAACGGCAAGCAGCCGCAAGTGACAGGAATGGACGGGCGTAAAGCCCTAGAAGGGGTCATTGCCGCCAATGAGTCAATTCGCACCGGCAACCCGGTATCACTCCCCCTTGGGTGAAGCGATCGATGAAAGCGGCCGTATTCCACAACATCGGTGACCTGAGAGTCGAGGAAGTGCCCACTCCCGTTCCCGGTCCCGATCAACTTCTGATCAAGATCGGGGCAGCGGGAATTTGTGGTACTGATCTCCGGATTCTAAGCAACGGCCATCATCGCATACCCAGCGGCACGCCCAGAGTCTTGGGACACGAATTCAGCGGTGAGGTGGTTGAGGTAGGCAGAAATGTAGCCGGGATCAAAGTGGGAACGCGCGTGGCCATTGCCCCGAATATTGGATGTGGAACGTGCGACGAGTGTGTGGCAGGGTGGACGAATCTCTGCGAAAATTATCAAGCCTTTGGCATCACTCTTGACGGAGCTTTCGCAGAGTATATGCTTGTAACCTCCCCGGCGATCGAACAGGGAAATATCATTCCTATCCCTTCTACGCTACCTTATGAAGTCGCTGCTTTGGCCGAACCCTTATCCTGTTGTATAAACGGTCAAGAGGCAGTGGGGACACGGCCGGGCGACTTTGTCCTGATTATCGGAAGCGGCCCGATCGGCATCATGCACCTTTTATTATCCAAGCTTTACGGAGCTAGTTACGTGGTGGTCAGTGAGATTAACCCCTTGCGCGCCGAACAAGCTCTTCGCTTTGGTGCAGATGTTTGGGTCAACCCCCAAAGAGAGGACTTGAAGGAAGTGATCTGGTCGCTCTCTGGAGGCAGAGGCGCAGATGTTGTGATCGTAGCCGCCTCTTCCGCAGCGCTTCAGGCTCAGGCGATTGAGGTGACTGCCCGTCGCGGGCGCGTGAACTTTTTCGGAGGGCTTCCCAAGAACAACCCCACTGCTACGTTGAATACCAACTTAATTCATTATCGCCAGATAACCGTGACCGGTTCGACCGGTGCCAATGTGCGCCAGTTCCGCACTGCGGTCAAACTTCTAGTGCACTCCCGTCTCTCTTTAGAGGGGCTTGTCGGGGCTTGTCTTCCCTTGGACCAGGTCCTTGAGGGCTTTGAACGCACAAAACAGGCTCAAGAAATGAGGATCTTGGTCACCCCAAACACTAGATCGGAGGATAGACAAAAATGATTCACGAAATTCGACTCTACATTGAGGGAAAGTGGGTTGAGTCCTCATCTGGAGAGACTTTTGACGTTTTCGATCCAGCTACGGGTGAATTGGTCGGTAAGGCAGCTTCTGCCACGAGTGCAGATGCGTCCAAAGCTGTTGAGGCCGCTCATCGGGCTTTTCCGGAGTGGGCGAAGCTGCCACCGCCTGAACGGGGAAAAATCCTGAAAAAGGCAGCCCAGTTGGCACGTGAACGCGCTAACGATCTGGGTCGTCTCTTGACCCTTGAGCAAGGAAAGCCCCTCGGTGAGGCGGTTGGGGAAATCAATGCCTCCGCAGATGCATTAGAATTTTTCGGAGAAGAAGGTTGGCGAATTCAGGGCGATATTTTGCCTCCAAACAAGCCGAATCGCCGCAGTTTTGTGATCAAGCAACCTTTAGGAGTGGTCGTCGCAATAAGCCCCTGGAACTACCCTATTTTACTGATGGCTTGGAAATTGGGGCCGGCTCTGGTCACCGGCAACACGGTGGTGGCAAAACCTCCCAGCGAGACCCCCTTGGCACTAACTCAGTTCATAGCGCTTTTATCCGAGGCGGGCATTCCCCCCGGAGTGATTAATATCGTGACAGGCAAAGGGAGCGTTCTCGGCCCTGCCTTGGTTCGCCACCCACTGACAGCGAAGATCGCTATTACGGGGCAAACCGATACGGGACGTAAGGTTATGAGCATGGCTGCCGAGGGCATCAAGAAAGTCTCACTAGAGCTTGGCGGTCATACCCCGTTTATTGTTTTCCGAGATGCCGACATCGAGAAAGCGGTAAAGGACGGAGTTCTCCGCTCCTTCCGCAACATGGGACAAATCTGCAATGCGGTTAATCGCATCTATGTGCACAAATCCATCTTGCCCTCTTTTGTTGAGGAGTTTGTCGAGGTTACTAGGAAGCTCACGATCGATCATGGTCTGAACAACCCCGATCTAGGCTCTATGTGTACGAGAGGAGGAATTGAAAAGACCCGTCAGCATATCCAAGATGCGTTGTCCAAGGGGGCTAAATTGCTCACGGGCGGAAAAGCACCGGAGGGCGAGAAATTCCAAAAGGGATTCTTCTTTGAACCTACTGTGCTCACCGATGTCAATCATAGCATGCTCGTGATGCGGGAGGAGACCTTTGGACCGGTTGCTCCGATCATGGGGTTTGAGACCGTCGAGGAAGCCATTGCACTCGCCAACGACAGTCCCTTTGGTCTCGTCTCCTATGTCTATACCAATGACTTCCGCACCATCCTAAGAGTCAGTGAGGAACTCCAGTGTGGTACAGTGGGAATCAATAACGTTGCCGGAGGCGAATTCCCTTATCCCTACGGAGGATGGAAGGAAAGCGGTTTGGGTGTAGAGAACTCTCATTATTGTACTGAACAGTATCTTCAACTGAAACACATCCGAATTGAACTGTAATCAGAAAAGGACGAGCCTATGGATAACCACGAAGTGACGATTCGAAGTGTAGATTTTTCGACCGGTGTTATTTCACCCTCCTATCGGGTGCTACGGCGCACCCTTCGCGAGATAGCTCCGATCTTCTGGGATCAAGAGGCAGCAAAAAGCATCTTGCAGGCGGAAGGGGATCGTCTGATCTATGAAGTCCATGTCACCGAAATACCCGAATCCATAGAACATCTTCCCTTCTGCACCACGATTATCTATCCCGGTTGCGTTGGGGAGGAGTATCACATGACCAAAGGGCACTTCCACTCGCAACGCCAGAGAGCAGAGATTTATCTGGGGCTATCAGGCAAGGGGGCGCTGCTGATCCAAAATGAGGAGGGAGAGGTCAGAATGATCGAGATGGAAAAGGGAACAATTGGCTATGTGCCCCCCGGCTGGGCGCATCGCACCGTTAACACAGGCGAAGAACCTTTCATCTTTTTTGCCGTATACCCTGGGGATGCAGGTCACGATTATAAAACGATCGAGGAGCAGGGATTTGCACGTAGGTTATTCAAGGACCAACATGGCCCCCGGCTAGTGGAGAGTCCTAACTGGCGAAAGTAGAATCCGCTTTCCCTAAGGAGGAGAAGCATGGGTAAAGTCTACCTCCTCGGCGTAGACCTTGGAACTACGGGAACAAAGGCGGCTATTTTCGATGAATGCGGCACCTTGGTCGCCGATGCCTACGAGGAGTCAAAGCTCTTTTATCCCAAACCGGGCTGGGTCACCCAAGACCCAGAGGACATTTACGGTTCGGCAACTCGGACAATCCGAGAATGCTTGGACAAGAGCCAAGTCGATCCGGCCTCTATTGCCGCCCTCTCATTTGATGGCCAAATGGCCGGGATCGGGAGTGTCGATAGTGAATGGGGAACTCCAACCCCCTATGACTCGTGGCTTGATACTCGTTGTCGAGCATATATCGATCTCCTGAGAACAAAAGAAGACTTGATCATCGCTCTCACAGGAGGTCCACCGAGTATCTCTCATGGGGCGAAAATTCTTTGGTGGAAGCATGAACAGCCTGAGACATTCCGACGGATCGCTAAATTCGTCGTGCCCGGGGGGTATGTGGCTGGCCGGATAGCCGGTCTAAAAGGAGAAGAAGCCTTTATTGACTATACTTATTTGCATTTCAGTTGTTTCAGCGATACCGCTAACCGCACTTGGTCGACAGAGCTGTTGGAAAGCTTCGATGTGCCCATAGAGAAGATGCCCCGGATCGTCAACCCCTGGGAAATTATCGGTCGGGTCACTAAAGAGGCGGCGCAAGCGACCGGACTCCTTGAAGGCACACCCGTTGCTGCGGGTTGTGGCGACCAAGCTGCGGGCATGCTTGGGGCTGGGATGGTCAAGCCGGGTATGATCTTCGACGTCGCCGGGACAGCCTCGGTCTTCGCCGCTTGTATTGATCGCTTTGCGACCGATCGTGCAAACCGCACCTTGTTCACCGCTCATCTCCCGTTAGAAGGGTTGTACTATGTTCTGGCTTATATCAACGGCGGGGGGTTGAACTTACGTTGGTTTCGGGATGAGATTGCAAAGCACGAAAAGCGCGAAAGTGCCGAAAAAGGAGTGGGATTTTATGCATCTTTTGACAGGGAAGCGGCTCAAATACCCCCCGGAAGCGACTCCTTGATCTTTCTCCCTCACTTGGGGGGAAGAGTTTGTCCGAGTGAACCCAGCTTGCGGGGCGTGTACTTTGGTTTGCATTGGTCGCACTCCAAGGCCCATCTCTACCGAGCGATGTTGGAAGGGGTTGCCTTCGAATACGCAGTGTATCAAGAGATTGTCAAGCAGTTACTGCCCGAGCTTGAGTTTATCGAGACAAGGGTGATCGGCGGGGGCGCCGGAAGTCCGGTGTGGAATCAAATCAAGGCCGATGTCTTGAACGTACCCTATCTTACCTTGAACCGTCAGGAGTTCGCCGTTTTGGGTTCGGCAATTCTTGCCGGTTTTGCCGTGGGAGTGTTTGAGGATATGGCAAAAACTGCCCAATCCTTTGTTAGCCCGGTTGAGCGCATAGAGCCCCGACCCGAATTCCATCAAAGGTATCTCCCTTATATCGCCCTATACAAGCGACTGCTGAATAGCTCTAAACCTTTGTTCGATGACTTGGCCGCATTTGTGGAAACGGAGTCCACGTGAAGGGTAAAGTGCTCATTACTGCGCGATCGTTTCGTAAAATTCCCGGTCCCCATATTGACGAATGGGTGAGAGAGGGATATGAGATCCTGTTTCCTCCTTATGACCGGCCGCTAGAAGCCCAGGAATTAGTTGAATACATTCAAGATGTGGACGCAGCGATCCTTGGACTGGATAAAGTGAGCCGGGAGGTGCTGCTAAAGGCTTCGCGGCTGAGGGTAATCTCTCGCTACGGAGTCGGAGTAGATAACATCGACCTTGAGGCGGCCACAGAGCTGGGTGTTATCGTCACGGTAACTCCTGGAGCTAACAGCGTTGCAGTGGCCGAGCTGACAATGGCGCTCATTCTGGCTCTTGCGCGCAAAATTCCCGCTCACGATCGGATCGTCCGCAGTGGCAAGTGGAACCGTTTGGAGGGTGTCGAGATTATGGGTGGAACTCTGGGGATCATCGGCGCAGGCCGGATCGGTCAGGAAGTGGGGATTCGGGCGCGCGCTTTTGGTATGGAGATCCTCTTCACCGATCCGCTCCCACCCCCTGAAGAATGGATACGGGCCACCCAAGCCAAATCTGTTTCGCTCGAGGAGTTGTTATCGGAGAGCGACATTGTCACGCTCCACGCACCTCTGAATGAGGGAACGCAGCACCTGCTAGACGCAAACCGCCTTAGCCTGATGAAACCGACGGCTTTCCTGATAAACACTGCCCGAGGCGGATTAGTTGATGAAAAGGCTTTGTTTGAGTTCCTGAGAAGCGGGAGAATTGCAGGGGCTGCGATTGATACCTTCGAAGTAGAGCCGACCGATCCTTCGCAGTTCGCCGATCTTGATCACTTTATTTCCACCCCCCACATCGGCTCGGCCACTTACCAAACTGCCCTGAGGATGGGGTGGCTAGCCACACAAAATGCATTAATCGCTCTAAGGGGAGGAAGACCTGAGCACGTTGTCAATCCTCAAGTGTTTGGGAGAAGCAGTGATGGAAGCTAGAGAAATGCTAAGCCGGCTGGAGCAACAGGGTATTATTCCTATCGTCACTCTAGAGGATGCGCAAGATGCCGAGTGGGTTTGCAAGATATTGCACAGTGCTGGGATGCAAATCGTTGAAATCACGTTTCGAACCCAAGCAGCGGCTCAAAGCATTGAGATCGTAAAAGCTCATCTTCCCGAACTCATTGTGGGGGCGGGCACTGTGCTCACTCAGGATCAGGCCTCAAAGGCCTATCAAGCCGGTGCCTCGTTTTTGGTTTCCCCAGGTTTGGACCTAAACATTGTCCGATGGGCTCAGGAGCGAGATCTTCTGGTGATCCCCGGGGTAATCACTCCGACCGAGATCTTGAGTGCTCTCCACCAGAACATTACCTTGATGAAGTTCTTCCCGGCCGAGTCCTATGGGGGGATAAAGGCGCTGAGTGCTTTGAGAGGTCCTTTTCCTCAAGTGAAGTTCCTCCCCACCGGTGGGATCAATCCGCAAAACGCTGCGGACTACTTGGCTCTATCAAATGTGATTGCGGTTGGAGGAACTTGGATGGTCACACCCGAGCTTATCCGAAAGCGGGAGCAGGAGGTTATCTCCAAGCTTGCATGTGAGGCGATCCGGATCGCAAACCAGCGAGGAAGCTAGCAAAATCTCCGCTTTCGAAGTAGGTCTCGAGCCTCTATCACCGCTCAGCACCGTGTTATTGCAGCAAGCCCCTGTCTTTCAAGCCCGATTATCTCTCGATTGCCGATGTTGGATTGTCGGTCGTTAAGCTCTGCGACTGCCCCGGTCTGGGGCTAAACTCTTTGCTCCCTTGGTTCTCCGATTTTAGGCATCTCCGGATAGCGTCCGAGCAGATAAGACCCCCAGGCCGCTCGCCAGCGGTGGAGCATTGTGGGGCTTCTTTCTTCGGATGACCGGTAGAGTTTCTCTTGAATCGTCTTTAGTAGAACAGAGTCGGGCTTATAATATTGAGAGGGTATGTTGGGGTCGCCTATGTTCTGCTGGGGCTTTTTGCGCTTTTTCCAGAGCCACAATCGGACGCTGAGATAGTGAATCGAGGAGACTCGTATGGGATATCCCTCTTTCCCTTGGTGGCGAGAAGGGGTCTTCTACCAAATCTACCCGCGCAGCTTTGCTGATAGCAACGGGGATGGCAATGGCGATCTCCAAGGCATTCTTGCCCATCTCGATCATCTGAACGACGGCACTCCTGCCTCGCTGGGCATCGATGCCCTCTGGCTCTCCCCGGTCTATCCTTCGCCGCTTCACGATATGGGCTACGATGTGGCCGAATACTGCGACATCCACCCCATGTACGGGACGCTGGCCGATTTTGACCAACTGCTTCAAGCAGCCCACCAGCGTGGGATACGGGTGTTGATGGATTTGGTCTTCAATCACACTTCCGACCAACACCCCTGGTTCCGGGAGTCGCGCAGCTCGCGCAATAACCCTAAACGCGATTGGTACCTCTGGAGAGACCCTTCACCCCGGGGTGGGCCGCCGAACAATTGGCAATCGGTGTTCGGCGGGCGGGCTTGGGAGTGGGATGAGCACACCCAACAATACTACTACCACATGTTTCTGCCTCAGCAACCCGATCTCAATTGGCGCAACCCTGCCGTGCGCGAGGCCCTCTATGAGGTGATGCACTTTTGGCTGCAACGCGGCGTGGATGGCTTTCGCCTCGATGTCGCTAACGCCTACTTCAAGGATGCCCTCTTTCGGGACAACCCGCCGCGCCTTGGGTTGCGAGGCTACGACCGTCAGAGGCATGTTTACGACAAAGACCAACCCGAGCTTTTGGAAGTTTACGCCCAGATGCGCCAAATCCTCGAGAGTTACGGGGAGCGAATGTGCGTTGGTGAAATGCTGGACGGCGATCCGGAAACCTACGCCCGCTATTGCGGCGAAGGGAAGTTGCATCTCGTCTTCGATTTCAACTTCACCCATCAGCCTTGGCATCCGGCTGCCTTTCAGCGCGCCGTGCTGCGCACCGAGAAAAGCCTTCCCCCCAGTGCTTGGCCTTGCTACACCCTGAGCAACCATGACCTCTCTCGGCATGTCTCGCGCTACGGGGGGCGCTACCCCGAAGAGCGGGCAAAGGTGGCGGCAGCAATGTTGCTCACCCTGCGTGGCACTCCCTTTCTCTACCAGGGGGAAGAAATCGGTATGAGAGATGGAAAGGTTGCCTACTCCCAAATCCAAGACCCGCCGGGTAAGCGCTACTACCCCTTTTACAAGGGACGCGACCCAGCGCGTACTCCTATCCCATGGGACGGTTCACCGGGGGGCGGTTTTACCACTGGAACACCTTGGTTGCCCCTAAATCCCGACTATCGCCGGATTAACGTGGCGGCTCAGCGGGAGGACCCCAGCTCGGTGCTCAGCTTTTACCGCAAGCTTATCTGGTTGCGTAAGAGGTCTCTTGCCTTGCGGCGCGGCGCTTTCGAACCGCTCCAGAAGCGTCCGCGCAATGGATGGATTTACCTGCGCCGCACCGAGGCACAAACAGTTTTGGTTGCTCTCAATTTCTTTGCCTTGCCGGCATCCCTGACACCAGATTATTCTCTCCCCGGCAGAAGATGGAGGACCTTGATGGGAACTCATCGGCAGCCGGACGAAGAGGTTTGGCTCGGAAAAACGATCCCGCTTGCACCACACGAGGTGTGGATTGCAGAAGTGATATAAAGCTAACGGGGCTTGCGGGCAGGGATTGTCCCTCGGCTGCTTTTATCTCTATCTCTTCCCCCAAACGCAGGAAGGGAATACAAGTTATAAACACTCGTGTCCTCCCCGACAATTGTGCGGAGACCACAGGCGTCCTTGACTATGCAGAGGGCGGGGACGTTCGCCTCCCCACCAGTAGGCGAGGACGTCCGCCCCTCCGCCCCCGAGGTCCTCGCTTGCGGGTTAGTGGATGTGCCCTCTTCTCTCAGGGCAGAATGCGGCGGGCTTCGAAGTAATAACGTTTCTCGTGCGCTTCGCCCATCGAGAAGGTCTTGCGCGGCAGCACCCCGTCGCGAATCACGGTCTCGAAAAGGGCGTGTTTGGACATCGCCGGCAGATAAAAACCCACCCGGTCGGGAGGAGTGCTCAACTGGAGCAGGGCCTCTTCACCGTGGATGTAGTCGATGCTTTCTGCGCCCTCTTGGGTGAGAAACCGGTCTAAAAAGGTCTGAAGGGTGCCGACTGCAAGGTTGGAGGTGGGGTTGAGAAACTCTGCCACAGCAAAGCGCTGCGGCTCTCCGCCAAAGATCAGCCCTACTGTCTGCCGCCCCGTTTGTCCAGCGTGCACCCGACTCGTCAACTCTGCTAAACTTTGGACGGGCTCAAGAGAAACGCTCTCGCCGAAACCCTCACGAAGCGCTTGCGTGAGATCCTTCTTGACCCCGAACAACAACCGATGAATGGGTTCAAAAATGATCCCCGGATCGTGTACGTTCTCGATCTCTACCAAAGCATAGCGGGCAGGGTGATCCTCGCTCGCTTGGGGCTTTAGTTGTTCCCACACCGCTTTAGCTGTCGCCAGAGAGTGGTTGCCGTCGCCCACGGCGAAGAGCAGCACGGGTGTCTCCTCTCCGACCCCGTAACGCCGCGCAAAAGCGCTAGGCTGGGCTAAGGCTTCCAGCGCTGAAAAGACCCGTTCTTCCTCCTCCGAAGTGAGCGCATATCCTACGAGAAAACCGCCGCCGAACATCAGCTCAGTCTCGTAAAGGGGCTTCAAGGAGTGTTTCTGCTGCACGATCGGCTCGATGACGGTCTGTTCGGGGTCGTCGATCAGCACCAGAATATGGGGCAATTCTAGCACGGCGTTCTGCCGGATTTGGACGCGCGGGGCGATCCGCTCGAGGATCGTCCCTTCGGTTGGCCGGATGAGGCTCGTACTGCCGCGGTGATAGTCGTAGCGCTCCAAATCTAGGCATAGCATCAGACCGCGGCGCGTTTTGCCATCCACACTGCGTTCTACGTAGATCATCCCTTCATGAGGCTCAAGAATGCCCTTGTCTAGGTAATCCCGCATCGTGCTTTGAATAGCGGTAATTCGTTGAGGGACATCCGGTGCATTCAGATACACTTCGGGGAAGATCAATTTCAGGGTTGAAGGGGCATCCCCGACGAACTCGGCCACTCGCTCCCAATATTCTGGCTGAGAGGTGAACTGATCGCAGGCCACAACCGCCCACTTCTTTAGGTCGATGCCTCGACAGGGTAAATAGACTTGAGGGGATTGGACTCCGATGGAAGCTTTTGTTTTCATTATTGGACTCCTTTCCGTAGCGGTGGCAAGCCCTGCCCAAACTGGGCGAGAAGGTCGTAACGGCCTCGAATATATCGCAGCCTTGTGTGGTTTGTCAACTGTTCCATAGAAATCGCCCTTACGATCCCGCTCGGAATCGCCAGCGACGCAGTCTGAATGCCGAACTGCGCTCGGTAAATTTCGGTAAATTTAGGAAGAGAGTGCAATCCGGTCGCCTTGATTGGCGGAGCTCGCCACTCCAATCTCGCTTTTCGGAGTAGCATTGAGAAGGGAACTGCGGACGGGCAAGCATTCAGATCGGGAGTATAATTTTTTCTGCATCCTGATATCCTCTAGCAAGGAGTGCAATTCCATGCGCGTGTATAATTTCAACCCTGGTCCGGCTGCCTTACCTTTGGAAGTCCTCCAACAGGCCCAAGCGGAAATGCTGGATTTTCGCGGCACGGGAATGTCGGTGATGGAGATCAGCCACCGTTCCAAAGATTTTGAGGCAATCCTCACCGAAGCCCAAAGGGATTTGCGGGATTTGCTTAACATCCCTGAGCATTACAAAATCCTCTTTCTTCAGGGTGGAGCTTCGCTGCACTTCGCCATGCTGGCAATGAACTTCCGTCCTGAGGGTGCTTCGGCCGACTACATTATCACTGGCACCTGGAGTAAAAAGGCTCACAAAGAAGCCCAAAAGATGGGCAAGACCCATGTGGCCGCCAACTTGGAGAGTGAAAACTTTACCCGCCTGCCTTCTCAATCTGAACTCGATCTCGACCCGCAGGCGGCCTATCTGCACTTTACCTCGAATGAAACTATTCACGGCGTGGAATACTTCGAAGAACCCCTGCCCCCGCCAGGGGTGCCGCTGATCTGCGACGCTTCTTCAGACTTCATTAGCCGCCCGGTGGATGTGTCCAAATACGGCATGATTTATGCCGGCGCCCAAAAGAACGCCGGGCCGGCCGGAGTGGTGATCTGTATTATCCGGGATGATTTACTCGAGCGCGTGCCCGAAAACTTGCCCGACTTGCTCAACTATCGCGTGCTCGCCAAGGAGAATTCGCTGCTTAACACGCCTCCGTGCTGGAACATCTATATCGTGGGCTTGGTGCTCAAATGGCTGAAGAAATTGGGCGGACTTGAGGAAATGTACAAGCTCAACCAACAAAAAGCTGCCTTGGTGTATCAAGCAATTGACGAAAGTTGTGGCTTCTATCGTGGCCATGCTAAAGCCAATCGCTCTCTGATGAACGTGACCTTTCGCTTGCCCTCTGAAGAACTTGAGGAACGATTTGCCAGCGAGGCTAAGCGGCAGGGGCTGGTGGGCTTGAAGGGGCATCGCTCGGTGGGCGGCATTCGCGCTTCTTTGTATAACGCCGTGCCGTTGGAAGCTGCCCAAGCGTTGGTTAGCTTTATGAAAGATTTCCAACAGCAGTACGGCTGATTGAGGAAGCTGAACGAAAACCGGCGATCAATCCTCGCCGGTTTTCGTTTCGGCTTTTGGTTAGCCGAACCCTCTCTGCAAAGGCTTTTCCGAGGCCTAGATCGGCCTGCCGAGCCTGCGCCCGCTGGGTAAGGTGTGCATAGACCTTGAAGGGAAAATCGAGCAAAGATAAAATATTATTGATTCTCGACCTTGCTATGACCCACTCCCCATCATTCGGTTGAAAATGGAGTTCTGCTGCTCGGATTGAGAGATGAGAAAACCCCTAAGATGGCTCGGACTGCTCCTTTTGGTGCTCTTGGGGTTCGCCCTCGTGCTGGAAATCGGCGTCCGTATCTATGTGGAGGCCCCTTTGGAGACCGACTTCTACGGCTCGATCGCTCGCCAAGCGGTCGGCGCATTGCAAGCACAGGTCGGGGTGCAAACGCTCAGTGGATCGCAATGGGTGCATTTGGGTTGGATCGCCGACCCGGAAAAGGAGACCTATCGCATTGAACTCCGCACCCCCGAAGGTTGGCGAGAGGTCGGGCAGACCCAATTCGGATCGTTTCTCGATCGGGGCTCGGGAGGGACTTATCGGGTATGGCGAGTTCCCAAGGACCGCTCTCCCCATGCCCTGCTCGGCGAGGTGACTGTGCAGCCGACGTTCGAGCCTTCGCCTATTTATCTCCCTCGCATCGGCGGCGAATGGCGAGAATTATTTCGCCCCCGGCAATATGGTTGGTACATCAACGATCACACGATCTATCAGGACGCCCAAGGCAATTGGCGCCTTGTGGGCATCACCTCCTTGACAAATGGGGACTTTAACGAGGAGAAGTACTTTGCTGTGGGGATGAGCCAAGACTTCCCACCCGTCAAAGGGATGATCGAACAGCCCCCCATTGCCGATTTCGGTGAGCTAGCCTGGGCGCCGCACGTCATCCGGAGCGAAGGAGAGTATCATATGTTCTGGTCGCCCCACAAGTTGCACCAGATGAACTCCCGCAATGGAATCGATTGGGAGAATCATCGCATCACTCTCACTGCGCCCTATCATAAATTCTTCCGCGATGCAATGGTGTTGCAAGTAGCCCAAAACCAATGGCTGCTCTATACCACTGCCCGAGGCCCGTATTTCTCTCAGATCGATTTGTATCAGTCCTTCGACCTGACTCACTGGCAATACATTCGCACCGCCTTGCGCAGCGCTTGGGGGAGTGAGCGTAACTCACCGTTTGCTTCGATGGAATCGCCCTTTGTCGTGCGCTATCAGAATCACTATTATCTATCGCTGACTTACAACAACGACTCTTTCTTCTGGCACGGCATCCTGCTGATGTTCAAAATTTGGCTCAATAAGCCAAGTTATAACGACACGTTGGTGTTTCACGCCGATAACCCATATGATTTCGGCGTTTATCGCGGACTCACCCGCTCCTCCACTCTACTCACCCGTTTGGAAGCCCACGCCCCGGAATGGGTGTATCATCCCACGACCGGACGTTGGTATATCACTACCGCCGGATGGCCCTGGGCAGCAACGCTCACTTCCGGAGAAGTTGCGGTTGCTCCGATCGAGTGGGTAGAAGCCCCCTAGGCTGGTCGCGAAGCGACCGCCACGCAGTCGAGCTTAAGTTGCCACAATCGCTGGCGTTTTTCCCTGGCACAGATCGAGCCGAGCGGACATTCGGCACACATCTCTTGGCAGAAATCGACCGTTGCGACCTGACCCTGACGCTCCAGATGTTCCAACATCGCCTTGACCATCGCCGGCGTTGTCTCCAACTGTAGCGCCAGTTTCTCCACACTCAGAGTCTGTCCCCGATCCAATTCGGCTAACAATCGCTCAAGCATTTTACCACCCCCAGCTTCTCGCCAGCCAATAGACGAGGCTGCTCACGCTCACCGAGAGGGCCAGCATCAAGGCTAGGTTCACCAAGGCCCAGCGCCACGAGCCAGCTTCCTGCTTGATCACAGCCAGTGTGGCCGCGCAAGGGATAAAGAGCATGGTCGCAGTCAGAAAGGCCAGCGCAACGGCCGGGGAATATGTCGTCAACAGCATCTGAGAAAGCCCGCCCTCCTCGGCTGCGCCGAAAACGACACCCAAAGTAGCGACAGCATTCTCTTTGGCTAGAAAGCTGGTCAACAGCGCCACCGTCAAGCGCCAGTCGAAGCCCATCCAACGCCCCACCGGTTCGACTAGCTTGCCAAACCTTGCCAAAAAACTGCCCTCCAACTCTCCGCCAGGCAAGACAGAAAGAACCCAAACCAACACTGAAAAGGCTAAAATGACCGTGCCGGCTTTCTTAACAAAGGCAACGGTGCGTTGCCAGACCAGTAAAGCGATGGTGCGACTGTTCGGGATGTGATAGAGGGGCATTTCCATAATAAACGCCGAGCGCTTGCCTCGGAAGAGTAAAGCGTTGAGTAGCACCCCACTGACCACCAGCATTGACAGAGCCAGCAAGGCCAGGCCCCACGAGACCAACGTGGCATAGCGCTCAAAGAAAGCCCCGGCCAGGAAGGCAACCACTGCCATACGCGCTGTGCAAGGGACAAAGGGGGCAATTAGGATCGTCACCAAACGCGCCGACCACGAGTCGATCACCCGTGTGCCCATCACCGCCGGTACATTGCAGCCAAAGCCTAGGAAAAGCGGCAAGAAGGACTTGCCGTGCAAGCCCATCAGGTGCATAAAATTGTCCATCACGTAAGCCGCGCGCGCCATATAGCCGATGTCTTCCAGCAACCCAAAAGCGGCAAAGAAAATCACCAAGATGGGGAGAAAGGTGATTACCGACCCCACGCCGCCGATGATCCCATCCACCACCAAGCCCTGCAGCCAAGTTGGAGCAGCGGCGAGGGAGGTCGCCGCAAACTCGGCTAGCCGTTCTACCACTTGGATCTCCAGCCATTCTTGCAGCGGGGAACCGAGGGTAAAGGTGACCCAGAACACCCCTCCTAAAACCAAAGCGAGGATGACCAAGCCAAGGATAGGATGGGTGGCAAAGCGGTCGATGCGTTCGGTGAGGCCGATCTGTCCTATAGGCGGGCGGGTAACTGCAGCACGCAGAATGCGGTTGATCCACTCATAGCGCCCCGAAGCGACGGCCATCAAGGCATCATCATGGGCGCGCAGGACCTCATGCACTGCCTCCCAGCGCTCCGGCGGCAGAGACTCGCGCACCAAACGGGTGAGTTCGGCATCGCCTTCCAGCAACTTCAAGGCAGCCCATTCGAGGGGGTAGGGCGCAGGGATGTAACCGTGGATGAGGTTTTGGATTTCCTTCAACGCCTGCCGGTGATCGGCACGAATTTCGGGCAGGCGGGGCATCAACACCCGTTCCTTGTTCAACACCTGCTCGACTACTTGAAGAAGTTCACGCACCCCTTGGGCGCGGGTTGCCACCACCGGCACGACCGGAACGCCTAACGCCGCTTGAAGAAGCTCCACATCAATGCGATAGCCCTCCAATTCGGCCACATCCATCATATTCAGCGCCACAACCAAAGGGGTGGGCAAGCTGATCAATTCCGCTACCAAATAGAGACTGCGTTCGAGGTTGGCAGCGCTGACCAGGGCGATCACCAAATCGGGCTGCTCACGCAAGATAAATTCGCGAGCGATCAATTCCTCAGGCGAGTTAGCCGTCAGACTATAGGTGCCAGGCAGATCGATCAACCGAAACGAACGGCTGTTGTGTTGAAAGGTACCCTCGCGGCGCTCGATGGTCTTGCCTGGCCAGTTGCCTACATGTTGATTCAGGCCGGTAAGCAGGTTGAACAAAGTCGATTTTCCAGTATTCGGTTGACCGGCAAGAGCAACAAGAGGGATCTCGCGTTTAAGTTTGGTTCCCTCTCGTAAATTTGCAATACCAATCGGATAGGGCTCACTCATCGCTAACTCCTTCGGACGAGGATGTGTTCTGCTTCATGTCGCCCTAGAGCTACCCGCGTGTCGCGCACCTCGACAATCAGCGGACCCCAGCCATAATTTTGCACCATCAGGATCGCCACTCCGGGAGTGAAGCCGAGCGCAGTCAACCGCCCCTTCACTCCTCGGCCGCCGCGCAGCTCCACAAAGGTCGCCCTTTCTCCGCTCGCCAATTCGCTGAGAGGCAGGAGCGCACCGGACGGAGGTTCTCGACCCGGCCGGTTTCGTTTGAAAAGCCAGCTTTTTGGGGAAGAAGTAACCATGTTTGTTTGCCTATACTAAGAATAAAAGTTAGCATCATCTAATACTTGACCTTATGATAGAATAAAGACTGATCCTTGTCAACTATGATAAATGTTACAAAGTCAAGCGGACGGAATGCAAACGAAACTCACCCCGACAGTTGAGGACTATCTGAGCATCCTATGGGTTTTGGAGCGCGATGGCGAACCAGTGATCGGAGCGCGTCTGGCGGAAATCCTAGGTGTCACCCCCCCAACTGTGACGAACACGCTCAAGCGTATGATGCGCAACGGATTGATCGCAGTGGATCAAGAAAAAGGCTTCTGCCTAACCGAACAGGGGCGGCAAGCGGCCCAGTCGGTAATGCGTCGTCACATGCTCACCGAGTGGTTGCTTTTGCGCATGTTGGACTGGTCAAAGACTCACTCCCAGGCGCACACGATCGAACATACGGTCTCGGTAGAGCTTGAAGAGGCTTTGCGGAACAACCTCGAAAACCCGCAACTCTGCCCACACGGTAACCCCCTGCCCGGTTACGAACATGTGGTTGTCGGCTGGCAACCCTTGCTCAGCTTTAGCTCAGGGGCTACTGTAATCATCCGCCGGGTGCACGAGCTGGCCGAGCAGAACCCCGAGCTGCTGGCTTTTTTGGAGGAACATCAGGTAATGCCGGGCAAAGCGGCGCTGATAACCGAGATTTTGCCTTTCAATGAGACCATCACTTTGCAGATCGAGGGCCAAGCGGTTACCTTGGGCTATATCGTGGCGCGTTATATCTTTGCTGAACCCGCCTAATTCCCCTAGGCCTGCTCGAAGTTGCTTGGAAACTGTGTGGGCAGGGGTGACAGCAAGTTGCCCCAATCAGAGGGCGCTTAGAGCAAGCCCTCTAGGACCTTCCCGCTCTTTGGGACGAGTCCTATAGCGCTATCTCCGCCTTGGCGGTTCTACCTGTGCCTCTGATGTGCGTCAAGGAGAAGCGGTTGGGGTGAGAAGCGCCCACAGCCCCTTGCCCAACATCCGAGCGGTGCGCTCCGCTTGTTGGAAGATTTGCGCACAAGCCACGTCGGGCGGATAGGTCACCGCGGTGGCATAGCCCTCTTCGATGAGTTCAAGATTAACAAACACTGAAGGGGTTACCACATAGCGCAACAGCCGTCCGTAGCGGTCGGTTTCGGAGACATCGCGGTAAAGCTCGACAATTTGGTTGCGCACCAGTTGGGCATTGAACCGAGCTGCCTCCTTGCCAAAAGGCTCTTGCGTGGTTGTGCTTTCAGGGGCATCGACCCCAATGTAGCGCACTTTCTCTTCTCTCCCGTCGATCAGCACGCGAAGGGTATCTCCGTCAATTACCTTGGTCACTAGGCCGATTTGTGGGGTTTGAGGCGGAATGCACAGGTAGGAAAGGGGGATTGAAGTGGGGGTGGCTTGTGCAGTCAGGGTCGGTGAGGAAGTCGAAGTTGGCTGTAAACCGTGCGGTGCGCTAGCGGGCGTGAGAGTGGGCGAAGGCGCAAGAACTTCGGCTGTTGGGATTGCGCCGTCACCTGAAAGAAGGGGCAAGTATTGCCGGTGTTGAGGGGTAGTTTCTGTATCCGGCATGAGTGTAGGCTCGGGACTGGGGGAGAGCGTTGATAGGAGTTCTGCAGGGGATAGCAGGCTTGTCGGGAGCTCGGTAGCGCTATCTGTCGCTTCGATTGCGCCGGGTTGGGGCGTTGCAGCGGGGAGAAATTGGGAGAAATTACAGGCGAGCACAATCCCGCCGAGCAAGGCTAGAGTTAGCACAAGGCGAAGAGACCAAGCTCGGTGCAAAGGGGAAAAAAGGTGCAGTGATCTCCGCTTCATAAGGCTCTTTCCTCTCAGAAGGGTGTTGTGCTCGTCAGGCGGGGCTCAACCCCCAAAAGCTGAGCTGGCGCAGCGGGCGACGCCCGTTAAGCAACACATATGGGGCGGCACGCCGGACTTCGATCCCCAACTTTTGGAGTTGGGAAAGGTCGTTCAGAGAGCGCTCACGGCAGGCTTGCAGGATGCGCCGTGCTCCTTTCGGTCCGATGCCGGGCACGCGCAGCAATTGGTCCAACGAAGCGCGGTTGATCTCGAGGGGGGCTTCGCGCAAGTGCTGATCGGCATAGGCCTTTTTGGGGTCAATCTCTAGGGGCAGATTGGCCTCCGGACCGAAGAGCAACTCGGAGAGCCGAAAGCCATAGTCGCGCAGCAGAAAGGACGCCTGGTAGAGCCGCCGCTGGCGCAACAAATTTGCGGGGGGAGCGTTCTCCAGAGGGGTGTCGGGAATGGGGCGGAAGGGCGAATAATAGACGCGCGAAAGTTTGAGCGAGTGGAACAGCCACTCTGTGGTTTGCAGAAGTTCGCGATCACTCTCCCCTGCCGCTCCTAGGACGAATTGGGTCGCTGTGGAAGGCCACTGTCCCTGCCATGCCTGATGCGCTGGCTGGCTGCGCCGAATCTGTTCGGCCCATTGCAAGGGTTGCAGCAACTCATCAAAAAAGCCCTTGTGCGGGGCAAGCTGCGCTAACCGCGCCGCGTTGGGTGCTTCGAGATTGATCGAGACGCGGTTAGCCAGTTGCATGGCACGCAGCACTTGGTCTCTCTCGGCGCCGGGCATGAACTTCAAGTGCAGATAGCCCCTGAAGCCGAATTTGAGGCGCAAGATTTCGGCTGTATCGAGAAGCTTGTCTTGGGTGCGCACGCCCCCTCCCACTATACCGCTGGAGAGGAACAGGCCGTCGGCAATCCCGGCCCGGTAGAGCTGGAGGAACAGACGGGCAAATTCCTCCGGATGGAAGGTGGCGCGCGCTTGATCTCGTCCGGCGCGGAAGGGGCAGTAGAAACAATCCCGTTCGCAGGCGGAGGAGAGCAGGGTTTTTAACAGGCGAATGGGCTTGCCCTGAGGTGTTTGGGCGTGGTAGACCATAAGGTGTTTCTCTTTGCGGGACGGAATGGAACACTGCGAGGAGGTGTGCTCTTCATCAACCTCCCAATCCATCTCGCTCGAGAGGTGGCACAGGGTTTCAAAGGCGTCCACTCTTTGGATTATAGAACAATGACATGAAAAGTCAAGTCAATCCGGTGAGCACAGCAATCCCCGAACGGGGGTTCTCTGTGGATGAACTCAAAGAGACTTCTTACTCGGAATTTTCCTCGAGCCAAAGGGCCGCCGCCAGCTGACTGAGTAACCCGGTAACCTTTCGACAGGCAATTGCATCAATACAGTGAAGGGAGTCCTCACACGCCTAAACTTCTAAGGGGCTTTTGGTTTTGTTACCTATCCATGCCTAAAACAGCGGTCATCCTCGATTACCAACGTTGCGACCCCGATCAGTGTGAGCAGGGAATTTGCCGTGCCGCGATGCTGTGCAAGCGAAAGGTGATCAACCAGGAACAGCCCTTTGAGCCACCCCAACTTGATCCAGCCCTGTGTCTGGGCTGTGCAATTTGCATCACGGCCTGCCCCACAAAGGCACTTGGGGTGTTAGCCCCATAACCCTAGGCTCGGCGATTTCTGCTCCCGGAACCCCCTTTCTAATTTTCTCTCCAACTTGAATCCGTAGACGACCCCCCAAACTCTTGATTGAAATAAAATAATACTAGAGCGCAGCATTGGTAACTAACTGGGGAAGCTGCCGCAACCGTTAACACCAGAGGAGGTCCAAATGAAACTGTCCCGCCTATTGTCCTTTCTTCTTGTGTTTTATCTTCTCGGCGTCTCCTGCCGACCTACCACCTCACCTTCACCTGCCCCCCTCCCCTCTGAGCCCTCTCCCACCTCCGCTTCGCCAGGCCTCCCCCGAGCCACTGTGAGCCCGACTCCCGCTGAGGGAGCTCTCTTCTCCGAAGCTGCCGACTTCGTCTTCCACAATGGCTTTGTGTACACGGTCGACCCTAACCGCCTAATTGTTGAGGCTTTCGCCCTAAAGGGCGACCGGTTCGTCTACGTGGGGGATTATCGGGGGGTGCAAGCCTATATCGGCAGCGCAACCCAAGTGTTCGACCTGGGGGGTCGCATGGTTTTGCCGGCGTTCGTGGACAGCCATGCCCACGCCACTTCCGGAGTCTCAGACCTCTATGAGGTCTCGCTATACGGGATTGACTCAGTTGTAGGTTATCAGCAGGCCATCCGGGAATTTCTCGCAGAGCATCCCGACCTCGAAGCGCTGCGGGGCGCCGGTTGGGTGAATCAAGTGTTCGGGCCGAAGGGGCCGACAGCGGCGATGTTGGATGAGGTCGCACCCGACATCCCGGCCGTCCTCTACTCTGAGGACTACCACAGCGTATGGGCAAACAGCAAAGCCCTCGAATTAGCCGGCATTACCAAGCAGACTCCGGATCCGGAGGGCGGTGTGATCGAACGCGACTCCGCTGGCAATCCCAGCGGCACGTTGCGCGAGACCGCTATGGATTTAGTAGCCGAGGTGATCCCACCTTATACTGCCGAGCAGTATCTCGAGGGGTTGGAATACTTCCAGGGGTTTGCCCACTCGTTGGGGATTACCACAGTGTATATTCCATCCTTGCCCGGAGGGCTGGGCGAAGCGCTCGAAGCCCTGCGCAAGTTCGAGGCCTCGGGTAAGATGAGAATTCGCTTTCCGATGGCAATAGGGATCAATCCCGAAGACTCCTTGACCCGAGTGGATGAGCTTAGGCAAATGATCGAGGAAGAAAAGGGTGGATATTATGAGATCGTCGGCGCAAAAATCTTCATGGATGGCGTCTTAGAGGGAAGCACCGCTTACCTGGAAGAGCCCTACCTTCATATGCCGGACTCGCGCGGCGAGCTGCTCTGGGAGCCTCAAAAGTACAACGAGGTGTGTGCCGCCCTCGACCGCGCTGGAATCCAAATCCATGTGCATTCGATCGGGGATGCTGCCACGCGCATCACCTTGGATGGTTTTGCCTATGCCCGTCAACAAAATGGCCGCCGCGATTCGCGCAATATGATCACCCACTTGCAATTGGTCAACCCGGCGGATCTTGACCGCATGGCCCAGTTGGATGTAGTGGCTGTGCCTCAACCCTATTGGTTTGTTGTAGATACCTACTACACCCAAGCGGTCGAATACGTGGGCCGGGAACGTGCGGACCGCCAATACCCGATGAAGAGTTTCTTCGACCGAGGGATTGTAGTCGCCTCCTCCTCAGACTATCCGGTTTCCTGGCCGCCGAACCCATTCTATGCGATTGAGATTGGCGTCACCCGTACAGTCCCCGCCGACTTGGGGGACATTTATGTTGGCGCCGATTTCAAGACGCCCCTGAACCCTCAAGAGCGGGTGAGCGTTGAGCAAATGATCGCCAGCTTTACCATCAACGGAGCGTATGCCGCATTTATGGAAAAGCAAATCGGTTCCATCGAGGTGGGCAAAAAGGCCGACTTCATCGTCCTGAGTCAGAACATTCTCCAAGTGCCCGCCACAGAGATTCATCGTACCAAAGTCTTATTGACCTTCTTCGAGGGCAAAGAGGTTTACCGTAGCGAGGAATACACTCCTTGAGAAGAACAAGAGCGACCAGCGCGCTCCTTGCGCCGGTCGCATTCCCCCCACAAGAAAGGGTCCTTCACCGCAAGAACTATCTGTTTCTCGCCCGACTCCTTAACCTTCTTCGCAAGGAGAATTGTTTCCCTTTTTGGGGTTCGCCAACTGATCGAAGGTGGTATTCTTTAGCTTTTGTACCAGCTCGTACTGCACTTCGCACCAAATCGGGTGTACCGGGCACTCCTCGACAAATTTGCAGGCCCCACGATCCCCAACGCACTCATTGAGTACAATCGGACCGTCGATCGCTTCCACCACTTCTAAGAGGGAAATCTCTCCGGGGGGCTTCGCCAAAGAGACTCCCCCGCGCGCACCGCGCGATGTGCTCAACAAGCCGGCCACCGAGAGCTGTGAGACGATCTTGGCCAAAAAGGAAGGCGGAATCTGCTGTTCTTGGGCGATCGTGCTCGTGGCTGCACGATGGTCAGCGCCCAGGCGTGCCAAGAACGTGACCGCTCGGACCGCGTAATCGGCTTGACGCGTGATCTGCATTTCACCGCTCCCTTTCAGGTTATACAGGTAGAATTTATCTCATATATATTAGAGTTTTTTTGGGGAATTTGCAAGTGACAGAGGTCATTCGCAAACCGTGACGCTCATCCCGAAGTGAGCCAAGATTGGCTAAGGGATGGTGCGGATTGTGATAAGATTCGGAAGTCACAATCTCACACCGAGGAGTTGGGGCTTATGAAGCAGATCTGCGTCATCGGGGTAGGCTATGTGGGGCTAGTCACTGCGGCATGCTTTGCCGATCTGGGCAATCGAGTGATTGCCCTGGACATCAATGAGGAAAAAATTGAAGGGTTGAAAAAGGGGATCATGCCGATTTACGAACCCGGCCTCAAGGAGCTGGTTGAGCGCAATGTCAGGGCGGGAAGGCTCAGCTTCACCACCTCCTATGCCGAGGCCCTCGATGGCACCGAGTTCGTCTTCATCGCTGTCGGCACTCCTTCAGGGGTAGATGGCGAGGCCGACTTGCGCTACGTTGCCCAAGCCGCGCGCAGCATTGCCGAGAATATGACCGCTCCCCTGATTGTGGTTAACAAATCTACCGTCCCCGTGGGCACCGGCGACTGGACAGCCGACATTATCCGCCAACATCAGAAGCAGCCCATCCCCTTCTGGGTGGTTTCCTGCCCGGAGTTCCTGCGCGAAGGTTCGGCCATAGCGGACTTTATGCAACCCTATCGTACGGTGTTAGGTTCAACCGATCGCGAGGCAGCAGAGAAGGTCGCCCAACTGCACTTACCGCTGCGCGCTCCGATCATGATCACCGATTTGCGCACTGCTGAGATGATCAAATACGCCTCGAACGCCTTTTTGGCAACCAAAATCTCTTTTATTAACGAAATCGCCAACATTTGCGAGGCGCTTGGAGCGGACGTGAAGGAGGTGGCGATCGGGATGGGCTACGATCAACGTATCGGGCCGATGTTCTTAGATGCCGGTTTGGGGTATGGTGGTTCGTGCTTCCCCAAGGACGTCAAGGCGTTGGCCTTTATGGCGGAGGAAAAGGGCCGTCATCCTCAATTGTTGCGCGCCGTAATGGAAATCAACGACGACCGTCGTCGCTTGGCGGTGAGGCGTGTGCGCGAGATGCTGGGCGACCTTCAGGGGGCTGTGGTCGGATTGCTGGGGCTTTCGTTCAAGCCCAACACGGATGACATGCGCGAGGCACCCTCGGTTACTATCGCCGACCTGCTAACCAAAGCGGGTGCCCGAGTGCGGGCATACGATCCAGTAGCCATGCCGGTGGCCCGTACGATCCTTCCCCAAGTGGAGATGTGTAAAGACCCGTACGAACTGGCCGAGGGGTGTGATGCCCTGATCGTGGTCACGGAATGGAACGAGTTCAAGCAGTTGGATCTCGAACGCATTAAGAGTGTGATGAGGCAACCGGTTCTCCTCGACGGGCGTAACATTTACGACCCCAAGATGATGCGCGAGTTGGGATTCCGTTACCGAGGCCTTGGAAGGGGATATTATAACGAGCGATGAGGCCTCGTCTTCCAATTTGCGATTACGAAGGCTCGGACTACCAGCAGAGCTTCTGGGAGAAGGGGGAAAGAGACTACGAGGACCAAGTCGAAGCAATTGCCATCCGACGTCTGCTCACCCAGCCCGGCGAGTTGCTGCTTGAAATCGGCGCTGGCGCCGGACGCAATACCCTGCGTTATGCCACCTATCGGCGCATTGTATTGCTCGATTATTCGATTAGCCAGTTGGAGCAAGCTCGGCATCGCTTAGGGGAGGGGGATCGCTTCCTTTACGTGGCTGCTGATGCATATCGCCTGCCTTTCGTCGCCGGATTGTTCGATGCTGCGACAATGATCCGCACCCTCCACCATCTCTCCGAGCCGAAGCTGGCGCTCCAGCAGGTGCGGCATGTGCTAAAACCGGGCGGGATTTTCCTCTTGGAGTATGCCAACAAACAAAACCTCAAGGCGATCCTGCGCTACTTGGCCGGGCGGCAGCGCTGGAGTCCGTTTGACCTCAGCCCGATCGAGTTTGCCGAGCTGAATTTTGATTTTCATCCTCGCGCCATCCGTCGCTGGTTGGAGGAGGCCGGCTTTCGTCTCCGGCGTCAGCTCACCGTCTCCCATTTTCGACTCGGGTTTCTCAAGCGCACAGTCCCGCTCAAGCTTTTGGTGGCTATGGACAGCCTTTTGCAGTATACCGGGGATTGGTGGCAGTTAAGTCCCAGCGTGTTCGTCTTGGCACAAGCCAGCGGCACCCCCACAACTTCTGCGCCAGATGGCTTTTTCGCCTGCCCGGCCTGTCGGGGGACAAAGTTCGAAGCCCTGCCTATGCAAATGATTTGCTTGAATTGCGCCCAAAGCTGGGAAATTCGTCGTGGGATTTATATCTTCCGCTGAACGAGGGATAGAAGCCAGCTTGACCGGCACTCCTCTCGAGTCGGAGAGGAACGCAGGGTAGGCTTCCCTGCAAGAGGTCCACTTCTGCACGAAGCGGGGCAACCTTCTGTCAGCCTCGCTCTAAAGGGCGGTAGCAACGTGAAAGCTCGACGCGGACAAAGGTGCGGGTCTTATCCCACTCTCTTGAGGAGGACAAGGGTTGGTCGAGAAGCTCTCTCCAAACTCGAACATAATCTTGACAATTTTGATGATTTATGTATTAATACGTTGAAGTATTCAACATCAAATGATTTAGACTCAAACGGACATGCCGACGCACTATAACGGCACTGAAGAGGAAATCCGCGCCCTGAACGCCTTCATTAAGCTGATGCGCGCAGCCGAGTCGTTAGAGAGCAGGCTGGCACAGCGCGGCTGTCTGGCAGAGCTCACCCCAAGCCAGTTCGGGGTAATGGAGGCGCTCTACCACCTGGGGAGCATGTGCCAGAGCGAGCTAGCGCACAAGATTCTCAAGAGCAGTGGCAATCTCACGTTGGTGATCGATAATCTCGAGCGGCAGGGCTACGTTGTGCGCAAGCGCGATCCCAATGACCGTCGTTTCATCACCGTCCACTTGACCGATGCAGGACGGCGCAAAGTCGAAAGCGTTTTGCCATGTCAAGTGAAGGCGATCGTTGACGAATTTGCGGTCCTAACCCCCGAGGAGCAAGAGACCTTGGGGCGGTTGTGTAAGAAGCTCGGAAAAAGGGAGCGAGTCCTAAAAGAGGGGGAGAAGAAGTGAACCAACAGAGCTGGAGCGTTTTTTTTCCTTTGCGGCTTGGTCTCGAGCTGGGCTAGAGGCCCAGAGATTTTTCACCACACCCTAAGTCGAGGAGGTAGTTGCTATGGCTTGGAAAATTGACCCGGCACACTCAGAGATTAACTTTACCGTCCGTCATATGATGATCTCGAACGTGCGAGGGCGATTCGAACGCTTTGAAGGGACGGTGGAATTCGATGAGCAAAATCCGACCCGTTCCAGTGTCGAAGTCAAAATCGAAGCGGCGAGCATTAACACCCGTGAGCCCCAGCGCGATGCTCACCTGCGGTCGCCCGACTTTCTGGACGTTGAGAAATTCCCTTATATCACCTTCAAGAGCAAGCGGATTGAAGTGCTCGACTCTAACCGTGGCCGGATCGTCGGCGACTTAACGATCCGAGATGTGACTAAAGAGGTGACGCTAGAGGTCGAATACAACGGCACGGTGAAAAGCCCCTTTGGGCACACGTCTGCAGGTTTTTCTGCCACCACCACGATCAACCGCAAGGATTGGGGGTTGCAGTGGAATGTGCCTCTGGAAGCCGGAGGTTGGCTTGTGGGTGAGACCGTGCACATCAACATTGAGATCGAGATGATCAAAGAGGAGCAGACCCAAGCGGTTGCCTGAAGTGGTCAGGTCTCTCTTGGAGGGAAGCCGAGCCGGTGCAAAGCTTCTCTCCAAGTTTTTGCATCCTAGCAGGAGTCCTGGGGGATTCGGAACAAAGCCTATGGGACAAGTCCAGATGAGGGCTTGGTGGAAGCCAAAGCAAAACGGGTCGAAAACAAGGCGGTCCCCTCCATGTTTCCGCTTCCTCGAGGGAGAAGGCGAGCATCCTGAGCATTTCAGATGCAATTTGGATATAATTGGGCTGTGCCGAGTTTCCAGGGCATCTCGATAAGGGCAAACTCGGAGTCAGCCCCGTGTTCGCTCAGGATACCGCAGAGTGAGGAGAGGATGATTATCACCAACGGCACCCTAATTACTTGGCAAATGGAAAACCTGATCCTTGAGGGAATGGCAATGCGGATCGCCGATGGACGCATTGTCGAGATCGCTCCTCAGAGGGAACTGTTGGACCGTTACCCCCAAGAGGAAAGGCTGGATGCCGAGGGACAGTATGTGATGCCGGGCAACCTTTGTGCCCATACCCATTTTTACGGCGCCTTTGCTCGGGGCATGGCGATCCCCGGTGCAGCTCCGAAAGATTTTCCCCAGATTCTGCAGAAGCTGTGGTGGCCGCTGGACCGCTCTCTCACCCTGGAGGACGTGCGCTTGTCCACCCAGGTGATGTTAGCCGATGCTATTCGTCACGGGACAACTATGCTCATCGACCACCATGCCTCTCCGAATGCCATTGAAGGCTCTCTGGATGTGATTGCAGAAGAGGTGGAGAAAGCCGGTTTACGGGCAGTTTTGTGTTACGAGGTCAGCGACCGCGATGGTCCCGAGAAAACCCAAGCGGGGATCGAAGAGAATCTGCGCTTTTTGAAGGCTTGTGAGGGTGGAAAACGCCCTTTGGTGCGGGCGAGCTTCGGCCTTCATGCAAGCCTGACGCTCTCGGATCGGACTCTTGAGCGCTGTCGTGCAGCCGTGCCCGAAGGAGTGGGGTTTCACCTCCACGTTGCCGAGTCCGAAGCCGATGAATACGACAGTTTGGCGAAATGGGGGCTGCGCGTGGTTGACCGTCTCCATCGCCACGGCATTCTCGGACGCAATACGATCTTAGCCCACTGCGTGCATGTCGACGCCCGGGAGATGGAAATTCTTGCCGAGAGCGGCTCGTGGGTCACTCACCAACCTCGTTCGAACATGAACAATGCCGTGGGCGTCGCTCCGGTGGAGTCCTTGCTGCGCATTGGTGTGCCGGTATGTTTGGGAACCGATGGCTTTCCTTCTACGATGTGGGTGGAATGGAAGTTCGCCTATCTCGTTCAGAAGGTGTGGCATCGCGACCCCAGACGAATGCCGGCAAATCTCATTGCCGACATGGCGATCTACAACAACGCTGCACTGGCGGGGCGCTTTTTCACTGAAGCCCCGCTGGGCGTTCTTCAGGAAGGAGCTTTCGCAGACTTAATCCTGGTTGATTACCATCCCCATACCCCGCTAACCGCAGAGAATCTGCCATGGCACATTGTCTTCGGCTTCCACGAGAGCATGGTGACGACCACGATCGTCAACGGACGAGTGTTGATGAAGGACCGCCGAATCCTGACCCTCGATGAAGCAGCGGTGGCCGCCAGGGCGCGCGAGTTTGCCCCGCGCACTTGGCAACGCTATCAGGCTCATGTCCTCGGCAACGAGGAATCATCCGAACTTTAGGAGTATAGCATGAATCAGACCAAGCCAGTCATCGCAATCCTTGGGGGAACCGGGAAAGAGGGGCCGGGATTGGCCTTGCGCTGGGCAAACGCCGGATACACGATTTTGATCGGGTCACGTCAAGCCGAAAAGGCCCAGAACACGGCTCAGGAGATCAACCAGACCTTGGGCATCCAAACCGTGAAGGGCTACGAAAATGCCGAGGCGGCGCGCCGGGCCGAGATTTGCGTGCTCACCGTAGTGCAGACTGCGCATCAAGAAGCTCTCACCAGCCTAAAAGAGGTCCTTCAGGGCAAAATCCTAGTAGATGCCACGGCGCGCGTCGATTTCCGTAATCCTAAACCTCCCGAACCGCCGGCTGCGGCTCGGATTGCGCAGGAAATCCTAGGGGAGGGGGTGCGCGTAGTGGCAGCTTTTCAAAACGTCCCTGCTGCGGCCTTGCGCAAGCTGGATCAGCCGGTGCACGGCGATGTCCTAATATGTGCCGATGACCTTGAAGCTGCCGAGGCGGTCATGCAGCTTGCCCGAGATGGTGGCATGAACGCCTATTATGCCGGGGGTTTGGACAATGCGATTGTAGTCGAAGGCTTGACTGCACTGTTAATCAGCTTGAATAAGCACTATAAGAGCAAGACGGCCAGCATTCACGTGGCGGGATTGGACTGATCGGGAGCAATATGCTGTGTTCTCACTCGCCTGTCCGAGTACGTCTTCTGCGGTTAAGAGGTTCTTTCGTGGACGAAAGCTGCTCCGATGGCGATGATTCTCACCCCTCTGAAGGGATTTCCGCTGGTCAAGAGAGGTGACGATTTAGTGGAGCTGACCATCCGCGCCTTAGCGGAGAGTGATATCGTGCTGTCAGAAGGCGACATTCTAGTCTTTGCCCAAAAGATCGTCTCCAAAGCCGAAGGTCGCCAAGTAAATTTAGCGGCTGTCACTCCTTCTCCCCGCGCCGCAGAACTGGCGCAAGAGATCGAGAAAGACCCACGGTTGGTGGAGTTGATCCTCAGAGAGAGCCGCGCCGTTTTACGCACCCGACCAGGAACCATTGTTGTGGAGCACCGTCTCGGTTTTGTCTGTGCAAACGCCGGTATTGATCACTCTAACGTGGCTGGCCCAGGAACTGCTGAGGAAGAGTGGGTTTTGCTCTTGCCCGAAGACCCGGATGCTTCGGCGAGACGGCTGCGCGAAGGACTTCAGGCTCACTTTGGGGTTTCAATTGGGGTGATGATCGTCGATTCGCACGGGCGTGCTTGGCGTCTGGGCACAGTGGGGGTGGCGATCGGCTTGGCCGGCGTGCCGGGCTTGGTGGATTTGCGCGGCCAGCCCGATCTTTTCGGTTACCGCTTGCGCATCACGCAGGTCGGTGTCGGTGATGAACTGGCTGCAGCGGCCTCGCTGGTGATGGGACAGGCCGCCGAGGGTACGCCGGTGGTGCATGTGCACGGCTTCCCCTATCCGCTGCGCCAATCCAGGCTGGGCGAGTTGATCCGACCGATTGAACAAGATCTGTTTCGATAAGGTGAAGATGAGCGAAAGGCGCTGGGAGGCGTTTTGGGAAGCTTTGGATCGCTTGCTTGAGGAGGGGGAGGTGGTGATCGATCGCCCACGGGAGAGCCTCCACGGTTGCTTTCCACAGGTTCGTTATCCGCTGGACTGCGGTTACCTCGCCTCACCCCAGAGCGAAGCAGGCGAAGAAATGGAAGTGTGGATGGGAAGCGAACCGGTCCGCCAGGCCTCTGCTCTCTTCTTGGCGGTGGACGAGCATAACCTAGAGCTCCAGCGTAGCTTGGGAATAGGGCTGAGCGCAAGTGAGATAGAAAGCGTGGTCGCTTTTTACTCGCAGATCGGCTTGAACGCTATCCCCATCCACCGCACACCGGAAAGTTTGCGTTTGCTCACCGAACGGCGATCAGTACGCCGCTTTTTAGATCGCCCGGTTGAGCGGGCCCTCATCGAACGAGCGATTGAATTGGCCTGTTGGGCGCCTTCGGCACATAACGAGCAGCCTTGGCGCTTTGTGGTGATCAGCGACGCTGCGGCGAGGGAGCGTTTAGCTCACGCCTTAGGCGAGGTTTTCCGCCAAGATCTTTTGGCCCAAGGGATTGGTCCGGAAGAAATCCATCAACGCCTGGAACGTTCGCGCCAGAGGATGCTGGCTGCTCCTGTAGCGGTTCTGCTGTGTCTGGCTGAAGAGGACCTCCCGGCCGGGAAGACCGAACGTCAGCGCAGGGGGGAGTGGGAGATGGCGGTGCAGAGCGTGGCCCTGGCGGGTGGACAGTTCCAACTGGCTGCTCATGCTTTGGGCCTAGCCACGGTCTGGATTTGCGCTCCACTGTTTGCCCCTGAGGCGGCGCAGAACGCCTTAAACTATCCCCCTTCATGGCAAGCCCAGGCATTGATCTTGGTCGGCTATGCTGCAGAGCAGCCGGGGCCTCCATTGCGTAAATCCCTGGCTGAGGTGATGCTTTATCTATGAAAGTAGTGGCTTTGGCCGGGGGAGTTGGCGGGGCAAAGCTTGCTGATGGGCTGGCGCGTTGCCTTGCCCCTCAGGAGTTGACCCTTGTGGTTAACACCGGCGATGATTTCCTTCATTTTGGGCTGAAAATCTGTCCCGATCTCGATACCGTGTGTTACACCTTGGCTGGCTTGGCAAACCCAGAGACCGGCTGGGGAAGGGCGGGGGAAACTTGGAATACCCTGCGCGCCTTGGAAGCCCTAGGAGCTCCTACTTGGTTTCAATTGGGTGACCAGGACCTCGCCACCCACCTGGAGCGCACGCGCCGTCTCGCAGAGGGAGAGACGCTGAGCGAGGTGACCCGCTTTTTTTGCCAGCAGTGGGGCATCCGACACCGTGTTTTGCCGATGAGCGATCAACCGGTCCGCACCATCGTCGAAACCGACATCGGAGACTTGCCGTTTCAGGAATACTTTGTGAAGTATCGTTTTGAGCCTAGCGTGCGCGGCTTTCGCTTCGAGGGCATCGCTCAAGCCACGGCAGCACCGGGTGTGCTAGAGGCACTTGCAGATTGCGATGTGGTGATCTTTTGTCCTTCCAACCCCTGGGTCTCGATCGATCCGATTCTCGCTGTGCCGGGGGTGCGAGAGGCTTTGTTGCGCGCTCGGGTGGTGGCCGTGTCGCCCATTGTCGGGGGCAGAGCCCTTAAGGGCCCAGCGGCCAAAATGTTTGCTGAGATCGGCATTCCCCCCTCTGCCCAGGCGGTGGCCTTGCATTATGGCTCGTTGCTCAAGGGGTTTGTTTACGACCGGGCTGATGTGGCCGAAGAACCAGCCGTTCGCTCCCTAGGATTGCGCACCTTGGTCACCGACACGGTGATGAGAAGCCCCGCCGATCGTCGGAGGTTGGCGGAAGAAATCCTTGACTTTGCCCGGCGGGAGTTGATCCCATGACCTTGTGGGCCGTTGTGCCGGTTAAGCCCTTGGGCTATGGCAAGTCCCGTCTCTCTCCAGTGTTAGGCCGAGAGCAGCGCCGGGAGCTTAATCGGTATCTGTTGTGCCGGACGGTGACCGTGCTCAAGGGTTTATCCCAGATAGGGGTAGTGTTGGTTGTCAGTCGCGATCCCGAAGCCCTGGCCTTGGCACGCTCGCTAGGGGCGCGCACTTTGTTGGAAAGCCGATCCGAGGGCTTGAATCAGGCGGTGCTGTTGGGCACTTTGTTGGCTCAGCGCAGCCGTGCGGATGCAGCTCTGATTCTGCCGACCGACTTGCCCCTGTTGAGTAGGGCAGCGCTCGAAACCTTCCTCTCTGCCGCACAATCGGCACAGCCGTTGGTTGCCATCGCCCCTGATCGCCACCGCCGGGGCACGAATGCCCTCTACCTCGTACCTCCCAACCTCCCTCGGTTCTGCTTCGGGGAGAACTCCTTTCAAGCGCATTGTGAGCTGGCTATGCAACTGTGCCGGCGCTGCGCAGTGATTGATGTGCCAGAACTGGCTTTTGATTTAGACGATGCGGAGGATTGGGAGTTGGCGGGGACACTTCTCTCTCCCGATTCTCCTCTGCCGGGATATTTTTGACGTCCCTCTCGGCTGGAGGTTCGTACTATGAAGGTTACGGAGGAAGCCGCTTGGCAAAATTAACCCTGTTGCTCGGAGGAGTGCGCAGCGGCAAGTCCTGTTTTGCTCAAGAGTTAGCCAGCCTCCAAGAGGGATTGGTGGTATACATCGCCACGGCCCAGGCCCTAGACTCAGAGATGGAACGGCGGGTGGCGCAGCACCGACGCGAACGCCCGGAGCATTGGAAGACCTTAGAGCTGCCCTATGGGGTGGCACGGGGATACCGGGAGAGCGGTTTGGACGCGGCCGTGGTTTTATTGGACTGCCTCACCCTGCTGGTGAGCAACGTCATTTTAGCTACATGTCCTCCAGAGTCCATTGACCCGGAAAGGGCAATGGCAGCAGTGGACTGCGAATTGGACGCTTTGCTTGAGGTGATCCGAGGTAGCTCGGCCCATTGGATCGTCATCTCGAATGAGGTAGGTATGGGGGTAGTGCCGCCTTACCCGCTTGGGCGACTCTACCGGGATATTTTGGGGGTTGTCAATCAGCGCGTTGCCGCCGTTGCGGATGAAGTGTTCTTGATGGTAGCGGGCATTCCGCTCCCCTTGCACTTTTATCGGAGGCACTCAGCAGGTGGAGTGGGAAAAGCGAGCTAAAGAACCGCAAGGGGATAGGCCTGACTTTTATAGCTTTTCTCTTGTGATCGTTTGGTTTCTGAAGAGAAATTGCTAATCAGCTTTTTCCAAAGGAGGGTTTGTGGTGTGTTATACTAAAGCGAGAGGCCTAAAGTGGAAGAGAATATTCGTGAGATTATCCAAAGAGAACTTCCTGCATTGGTGATGAAAGACCCGCAAATTCGGGATTGGGTGTGGCACTTGATTCATGAGTATGCACCCAGTCGCGCCGAATCCGAGAGCCGCTTTGAGCAGATGCTGGCAGAGATTCGGGCTATGCGTGAGGAGAGCGAGCGCAAATGGGAAGAGAATCAACGGAAGTGGGAAGAGAATCAGCGCAGATGGGAAGAGAATCAGCGCCGCTTGGAGGCTATGCGGGAAGAGTTCCAGCGGGAAATGCGCGCCATGCGCGAGGAGAGCGAGCGCAAATGGGAAGAGAATCAACGGAAGTGGGAAGAGAATCAACGCAAATGGGAAGAGAGTCAGCTCAGGTGGCAAGAAAATCAGCGGCTTATTTGGGAACTTCTTGAGCGGATTGACCGTGTCGACCGCCGCATCGATCGCACAATTGGTGCTCTCGGCGCTCGTTGGGGAGTGTCTACTGAGGCTTCCTTCCGCAACGCTCTTAGGGCGATTCTAGAGGAGTCTTTTGGGGTCAAAGTGGAGTGGGTGGAATATCGAGACGAGAGCGGTGAAGTCTTTGGGCGCCCTGATCAAGTAGAGTTGGATGTGATTATCCGCAACGGACAGGTGCTTGTGTGTGAGATCAAGTCTGCAGCGAGCCGCTCGGAGATTTACACCTTTGAGCGGAAGGTGCGTTCATATGAAAAGCGGACAGGGCGCAAAGTAGACCGAATGCTTTTGATTTCACCCATGATCCTCGAGAAGGATAAAGAGCTTGCTCGAGAGCTGGGCATAGAAGTTTATAGCGATGCGGAGGAGGTGGTTTCGTAGATGAGTTCTTTGGACCAGCGGAGCTTGTGTTCTCTGGACCATCGGGGACGGTCTCCTTCTCACTCCCTGGAATTTTGCAAATATGGCCTAAGACACGGGCGGAGAGTGGAAGAGAAGGGGGTTGACTTCTTATACATTTGCCTCGACGCAACCTAAGTACCGTCAATTGCGGGGATGAGTTTCTGACAAAAATCTTTTAGAGTTGCCCCGCTTGGTTTCTGTAGCTGCCATTTACCAGGTGGATCATCTTTTTCTATAATGTAATTGGCGCAACTCTTACGCTGGTCCTTTGCCTTTATATGGGTCTGGTTCTCAGGGGCCTCTGTAGACTGCGAAAAAGTTAGTAAAGCCGGGAGGTATAGCTTTCCCTTGTGCTCTGCTCTCTTTGGAGGTTGTATAGATATTCAAATGTGGCAAATCCCGAGTTCCCTGCGGTATTCCTAGAACTCTTTGACAGGTTTCGGTGTCGTTTGTTTGCAGATGGGGGAAGGGGAATATCCAAGATGGTCTGAATGAGGTTGGATTAGCCGCTCCTGATACTCGCCCAATGCGCCGCCAAGCAATTGCGTGGCGCAGTTGGCAATCACCTCGTTAAAATTCGTGTTGTGGCTCGTGTCTGCCTCTGCTTGAGAGGGATCGAATGCAGAGTGTTCATCCCATGTGCCGTCCATTACTTCCTGGGCAGCCTGTTGGATCGCCACGGCGCGCATTTCATCGAGCAAACCCAATTCGTGATTGACTTAGAGCGGCGCAGGCTTTAATCAACGCCATCGACCAGATAAACGCCCGATAGGGACGGCGGCCGCTGATGGGGAAGTTAGTTACAGCCCGCCGAGTCTGAATGCCATACAGTGCCTGAGCAGGCACCGCTAATTCACCCAACGAATCGTGCTCAATGCGAAAGTTCTCTGCTCTGTGAGTCATCTCTACCTGCTGAAATCTTTCTCAGGAATGCAATTGTTGTAGATTGGCGGGATGGCAGACAAACCAAAGCCCAAGCCTCTGTTTGTTATTATAGCCTGCGGAGCTTGATTCAGGAGATTGGGTCTCGAGAATGAGGGATAAATCGGGACACGCCGTATATCCGCATCCGTCCAGGATGGAGATTGCCAGCAGATTGGATTCTCACCTCATACGTTCAAATGCAGCAACTCCCACAACTTTTTGCGGTACTCTTGGAATTGTGAACTTGTTTTCAAGATCATCGATCGGGGATGGGGAAAGGGAATATCTAAAATGGTCTGGATCGTATTTGGTTGCCGGCTCATGACGATGACGCGCGTCCCCAACATCAGGGCTTCTTCAAGATCGTGGGTGACGAAAAGGATCGTTTTGCGCTCGTTTTCCCAGATCTGCAGCAACTCCATTTGCAATTTCTCTTTCGTCATTGCGTCTAGGGCGCCAAAAGGCTCATCCATGAGCAGGATTTCGGGATTATTGGCAAAAGCGCGGGCGATATCGACGCGCTTTTTCATTCCACCTGATAGTTGGCGAGGCAGCGTGTTTTCAAATCCTTCTAAACCCACTAAGTGCACGTAATATTCCGCAATCCGCTGGCGTTGAGATGGAGGAATTCCCCTTAAGGCAGGTCCAAATTCGATATTTTCTCTAACGGTGAGCCAGGGAAACACGGAATCAGGTTGGAAGACCATCCCCACTTTCGGGTTTGGTTCGGTGACCGGCTTGCCATCAATTAGAATTTCCCCTGCCGAGGGTTTTTCGAGACAAGCAATTAAGTATAACAAGGTGGATTTTCCACAGCCAGAAGGTCCGACGATACAAACGAACTCTTCCGCAGAAACGGCGAAGGAGACATCTTCGACAGCGATGATGGTGCTGCCTTTTCCGATCTCATAAACTCGACTGACCCGTTGAAGTTTGATTTTTTCCTGTTCCATTGCTAACCTTATTACAAAGAGATTTAGGACCAAATCCTTCGGAAGAGCTCCAACCTTTCTAGCGGGATATGCCATAGATCCCAAGAGATGGCGATCCCGTCAGGGTGTACTGCTTTTACTGCCTGAAGGTCTTGCTCTATCTGGATGTTATCCAAGGTTGCAACGCCGGGAATTTCGACCAGCTCAATTCCTGCTAAAATTGGTTTGGGTGAGCGTTGAACTGCGCGTTCAACTTCTTTGGCTAAGCTTGATGGAGAAAGCCCAGCCCGGATGAGCTTCTCGAACATATCGGGGATTTCCAAATCGAAGGCATGGGAGAGAGCAGTCAGAATTTCTCTTTCATCCCAAAGAGTGGACTGTTTGATGAATTGAGCTAATTGAGAAAGTTCGTAAGGAATACCGGCTGGACCCATTGTATGAGCATAACTCATCACCTTTGTCCAATCCGCCAAAGGGGTAATCTCATCGAGGTTTTGTCCGACCATGTAGGCGAGAGAGGGTGAAAAGGCATCCAGGCCAACTTCTAGATTTTTCCCCTTGATTTCAGCGATCACCTCTTTCAGGATTGCCGTGATGCTTTGGGAGCGAAAGCGCATAAAACGTTGGAACTCAGGGAGGGGTTGGACGGCGGGATGATGCGGTTGCGCTGCGGCAAGGTAACGGAGAAAAGAGGGAAGAAATTGTGCCTTGTGCTCGGCTTGTAAAAGTTCGCTGCGAACGTTTACAAAATCGAGGTTAAAATCCCGAGCAATTTCCTGGCAGGAGAGGCAAAAGCAGCCCAAATAGCGGTAAGGGTCGGTGCTAGGGGATGGGTAGCGGATGCGATCTAAAAAGAAGCCGTCGTAGAGACCGGTTTGAATCTGAACCGATAAATTAGCAAGAATCCGCTCCCGCGCTTCAGGATGGTTTGGGCAGAAAAAGGTGAATTCGGGAAGGTTTTGAAACCCCGAAATTGGCTGATTATAAAGGTTAATAACCCGAAGGGCTGGGTCAATCGGTTCTTGATTGTAAGTAAGCAGCGGATGCCACCGCAAGAATTTGATGGCGTACTGTTCGGTAAATTTTTTACAGGCTTCGAGGATGCGCTCAGGAATTTCCCAACCGATGAGGAGATGAGTAAATGGCAGGCGATCCAGGGCTTGTTGCAGCTTCAAGATAACTTCATCCGGTTGGAGAGAAGCGGTCTCAGGGGCAGGTTCTAAATATTGAATGGTGATCATACTGCTTTCTAGATAGGGTTGTTCAACCCTGCGGGAACTTGTCTGTCTTTCACCGCACAGTTGAACAACCCAAAAATCAAGCCGTGCTCAACCCTTAGGGCTGGACGAGAGGATAAATGGTCTCGACAGGCATCATTGCGTTCAAATCAACGCCGCTGAAGTCCACGCCTTCGCCCTCGTTGTATTCCTTGACGAATTGCAGGCGATTCTTCCAGTAGTATGGGCTGCCTTCTGTGAAGAACCATTCGCCCACTTCCTGATAGGCGGGGAAGAGCACCAAATCTTGCAGGAAGCGCTTCCCGTCGTCAACGGTCATACCCGCCCCAGACATCTCATTGATCCAGTCGATCATCATGGGAATGGCTTTATCGGGTTCGGCTTTGATGTAATCAACGGCCTTATACCAAGCCTTCAAGAGACCGTAAACGACTTCGGGGTTTTTATCGAAGAATTCTTTTGTCACATACAAACCCGCGGTGTCCATTGCGCCACCGCCGAGTTGAACACCGGTGACTACATTGATCATGCCTTCCTTTTCCAGCCTGAAGCGCTGGGGAAGACCATCGCTGTAGAAATCAGCCGTGCCTTGCAAGAAGGCCGCGGCGCCTTCCACTGGATCCATATCGATCACTTGGACATCCGCCTGCGTAAGTCCGGCATATCCCAAAGCCGTGTTCAAGACAGGATAGAAAGAGGCTCCGCCGGGTAGGATAATGGTCTTTCCCCGAAGTTGCTTGCAAGCTTCTGCTAACGCCTCATTGTGAGATTTGCCTTCTTTGACGAAATCATCGTAGGTTTTTTACTTGTCCGGGCCGACCCATAATCGAGTAGCCTGTGAACAAGCTGTGCACAGAAACCATGAGCAATTTATCTTTTGATTTTGGCGCGAGCATAATGAAAGGCGAGTCGGCTCCAGCCCCGGCATCGATGGATCCTCCCAACATGGCTTCAATCAAGGGTTGTTCGACTTCGAACATGGTGGTCTCGAGCTTGATGCCCTGTTCCTCCAAATAGCCCATTTTTTTCGGCGACGATCCACGGCCCATAATCCAAATACGGCAGATTGCCGAAGCGGATGGTTATTACCTCTGGAGCAGGTGTTGGGGTTGGAGCTGGAGCTGCGGGCGGTTCCGTTTGGATAGGTTGAGCTGGCGGTTGGGTTGGAGCTTCTGTTGCAGGGGCTTCAGCCGGTGGTGGAGTCGCTGGTTGACAGGCGGCGATGAAGAGGACGAGCACGAACAGAACAGAAAGGAGACGGGTGATTTTCATTTTGGACCTCCTTAGAAACTAACTTCTGATAGATAGCAAGGCGAATGCCTTGACGGACCCCAAGCAAAAGCTGACCTACTCCATGCCTTACTTTTGTTCCACGCGCGCTTTCCAATTCGTAACTTTGGCATCTACCCGTTTGATCAGAAAATCGATGGTGAAAGAAAGGATGGCAATAATGATCAAGATAACGACAATATTGAGTGAGTAGATAACGGCGAGCTAAAACCAAACGGTAACCTAAGCCGGTCATGGCTCCCATTAATTCTGCTGCCACGTCATAGCCAAATGCAGCAGCAGCGGAGACGCGGATACCGGCAACAATATCTGGCACAATTGAAGGCAAAATCACCCGCTGGAAGATTTGCCGCCGATTGGCGCCTAAAGTGGTGGCGGCATGGATATAAATAGGTGGGACGTTGCGCACTGCTTCAAAGGAGTTGATCACCATGATAATGAAAATGCCGTAGGCGATGAGCAGAATTTGGGTGATGTAGCCAATTCCAAACCAGAGTATTAGCAAAGGTATCAGTGCCAACGGAGGTAGGGGGCGTAGGATTTCGACGATCGGATAAAAAATGGCTCGCCCAACTTGGTTCATCGCCATGTAAATGCCTAGTAAGGTAACAACGGTTACCCCAATGGTAAAGCCAGGCACGATGCGGCGGAGAATGCTAGCAACCAGATCGCCGGGTAAGTTTGGCAAGAGATTTTGAAACGCTTGCCACAAATCGGTTGGGGAAGGAGCAAAGAGCGGCTCCACGAGGCGGTTTTGGGTGATGATAACCCATGTCAGGATCAGTGCCGAAATCGTGGCAATGCTGATCATGCGGTTAGAAGTCTGTTGGCTGATCCGGGGTTTTGGTTCGGGAAGGCTTTTCTCAAGCAATTTCGCCATTTTCGAGTCCCATTGAGTCTTCTCTCGCAGGATATTAAAGTTCCAACTTATTTATTTTCTTATCTTTAGAAAGTATAGATTAGAAATTTTGGCAAGACTCTTAGCCTTAACTTTTTTACCAAAAGGGATTAGAACCCTGTTGGGATTGGTCTGCATCTCAATCTCTGGGTATTTTCCTTGACTCAAGGGTTCAATCGGGTATAATACTTACATAACGTAAGTAAGTTAGTGGCGCCATCCGATAAAGAGATCGACCGTGACCCCCCATTCTCTTGACGATTTTTCCCCAACCAATAGCGGCAATGCTGCCCTGATGCGGCGGCTGAACCGTTCTAGTGTTTTAGACTTACTGCGCCAAGCTTCTCCCATCTCCCCGACTGAAATCGCTTCTCGCCTGAACCTGAGCTTACCTACCGTGATGCGTATCTTGGAGGAACTTGCCCGCCACGGATTGGTGCTGCGTTTGGAGGAACAACAGTATAGCGGTGGCAGACCGCGTTCTTTAGTCTCTTTCAACGGCACTTCGCACGCGGTTATTGGACTCGATCTCGGCGGCACAAAAATGTATGGCACGGTTGCCGACCTATGTGGCACAATCCAAGCCGAAGTCTATCGGGCTTCTGTCCCATCGCACCCGGATGAGAACTTGAACTTGACGATCGAGATGATTGAGGAACTTCTCCAAGTGCCCCGTCGCGAAGGTCAAAAGGTGCTTGGCATCGGCGTGGGCGCCCCGGGTGTGACGCTCTTCGATGAAGGGATTGTCATTTGGGCACCCAGCTTGGGTTGGCGGGATCTCCCCCTGCGCGATCTTTTAGCCCAACGCTTTGGCTTGGAGGTGGTGGTAGAAAACGATGTCAATCTGGCAGCTTTGGGGGAATATGGCTTCGGGGTCGCCAAGGGGGCTTCCAGCTTGGTTTGCCTTGCCGTAGGCACTGGTATCGGCAGCGGGATTGTACTGGATCGTAAGATTTACCGCGGCTATCATCAATCGGCAGGCGAGGTGGGGTATTTATTGCCTTGCAGAGAGGCCTTGGGTAAGCGATACGAACACTTCGGTGCTCTGGAGAGCTTGGCCTCGGGTACGGGAGTGGTCCAGCGCGCCCAAGAGCTGATCCGTGCGCGCGGTCTGGCCGTCGAACTCGAATCCCTCACGGCAGAGAAAGTGTTTGACTTGGCGCGCAGCGGGGTAGATTGGGCGCAAGCTCTCGTGGACGAGACTGTCGATTACCTCGCCTTGGTCATTGCTGCCATCAGTGTGGTCTTGGACCCGGAGGTGATCGTGCTCGGGGGAGGGGTCTCGCGCTCAGCGGATGTTTTAGTCGAACCCATTCTCAACCGCCTGCAAGGATGTCTGCCTGCGCCAGTGCGATTGGTTGTCTCCAACCTGGGCTACCGCGCCGCCGTGATGGGCGCAATCATGCTCGTGCTGGACACTTCGTTTGAACACATTAACCTAAGGTCCACTTAATTGAGGTTGAATGTCGATGGATAAAATTTGGTCTTTGCCTCCAGTTTCCCTTCTCTCCCTTACCGAAGTGGAAGATCGGCGACCGGCAACGGTCGTGACGACGCCTCCGGCTTTCGAGTTGGTCGGCAAGAAAATTCAGATTCCGGTTACTTCGGTCTTGGAGGTGCGTGAGGCCACACGTCAACACTGGGATGCGCTGTTAGCGCTCTCTCAGCCCAGCGAAGTGATTTACGCTGTCGGCGGCGGGTTGGCTTTTGATGCTGCGAAATACCTTGCCGTCAAGCAAGGGCTTCCTTTAGTCGGGATTCCCACTGCGCTTTCGGTGGATGCGATTTTCGCTTGGTCCTCCGCAATCCGTGAGGAAGGCTGCGTGCGATATATCGAAACCAAAACGGCCGATCTCTTAATCGTGGATTTGGAGTTCATCGCTTCTGCACCTCCCCACCTGAGGGCAGCCGGGATTTGTGACCTTCTTTCGATCGCCACCGGCTGCTCGGATTGGAGGCTGGCGGACCTGCGCGGTCAAAACCCTCCCTCAATGACCTATCATGCCGCAATCGAGAAGATCGCTCACTCAATCTTGGAAGCCACAATCGATTGCGCTCCCAGTGCCGGCAAGGGGGATCCTCAGGGATTGAAGCAATTGTTAGATTGTCTGGCTTTAGAAACCCAGTTGCTCAATCAAATTGGCCATGCTCGCCCCGAAGAGGGCAGCGAGCATTACTTTGCTTATCTCGCAGAAAACTATGTCGGGAAAGGACGATCGCACGCAGAATTGGTTTGCCCAGGCATCTTGCTGATGGCAGCCTTGCAAGGCCAAGATGTAGCCATCCTGAGGCAAGCGATGCGCCAGTGCCATGTGCCGCTCAATTCCCTAGACCCGAATGTGATTCAGGTGGTTTTGCGTGAACTCCCTGAGTATGTGCGTAGACACGCTCTGCCCTATGGCATTGCTCACGAGATTACGGAGGAAAAAATCAAGCAGCTCGATTTGGCACAGATTCTGGGCTAATTCAGGGGCAAGCAGGAAAAATTTGGAAGAAAGGAGTGATCCGATGAGCAAACTGGCTTTGCTTGGTGGTGAACCGCTGAAGAAAACCCCGTTTCCGGCTTGGCCGGTTTACGACGAGCATGAACGCCAAGCGCTCAACCAGGTCCTCGAGAGCCGGGTGTGGTGGCGCACTCCCGGCACGCAGACCCTCGCTTTTGAACAGGAGTTTGCTGCCTATCATCAGGCGAAATTTGGCGTTGCGGTGACCAACGGCACTGCAGCCCTCGAAGTGGCCCTCAGCGCGCTGGAGATCGGGCCTGGCGATGAAGTCATTGTACCCGATTTCACCTTTGTGGCCACAGCCAGCGCCGTGCTGTTCACCGGCGCCCTGCCGGTGCTAGTGGATGTCACCCCCGATACCTTTTGCATCGACCCTGCTCAAGTGGAAGCGGCCATCACCCCCCGCACCAAGGCCATCATCGCCGTCCATATGGGCGGCCACCCGGCCGACTTGGATGCCCTGCGAGAACTTGCCCATCGCTATGGGCTATACTTAATTGAAGATAGCTCGCATGCTCACGGCGCAGAGTGGAAAGGGCACAAAATCGGCGCCATTGGGGATATCGGCACTTTCAGCTTTCAATCGTCTAAGCTGATGACCGCCGGTGAAGGCGGGATGATCCTCACCAATTCCCCCGAGCTTGAGCGCAAGGCGCGTTCGGTGCACGATTGTGGTCGTATGCCCGGCGAGTGGTTTTACGCCCACTTCATCTACGGTTCGAACTACCGTCTTAGTGAATGGCAGGGCGCCGTTTTGCGCCAGCAATTGAAACGTCTGGATGAGCAAGCAGCCGTTCGCTCCCGCAACGCGGCCTTCCTCGACCGCGAATTGCCCAAGATCGAGGGCATCACTCCGCAAAAGCTCGACCCGCGCGCGACCCGCCACGGTTACTATGCCTATATCTTCCATGTCGATCGGCGCGCTTTCGCGGGTATCTCCACAGAACGGTTCATCGCTGCTTTCAACGCCGAGGGCATTCCCACCCAAGCCAGCTACCCCCCGCTGCATGAATTGGATGTCTTCAAGAGCGGCGCCTACCGCAAACGGCTGGGCGAACCCCATGCCCGGGCCGAACATCCTTTCTTGCGCAGCGGTTTCCCCAACACCCTCAAAGCCGCTTGGGAGACCGTATGGCTGCCTAACCCAGTGATGTTGGGCAGCGAAGAAGAGATGGAAATCGTGGTCGAGGCGATTCGTAAAATCCAGCGTTTTGCAGAGGAGCTGAGACAGTGAGGGTTCCAACTTTAATGAGCTTTGCCCCTCTGCAGTGCACTGAGTCTATGTATAATTTGGACGCCCTGTCTAATCGAAGTCGTTGGCAGCGAAAGGAGGTGGTTACCGGCATCAATCGCTTTGCAGGCCTAGGCCGTTTTCCATAAGATTGGCACCAAATTCTTGAGAGGAAAGGAGAAGAACAAATGAGCAAGCTGGTCTATCAACTCATCGGCGGATTCGTGCTGCTCGGGCTGATAATTGGCTGCGCGCCCCAACCCACTCAGGCTCCGCAGCCTCCGGCTGTCACGGAGGCTCCTGCCACCGAAGCCCCTCAGCCCCCGGCGGCCACGGAAGCCCCAGCCCCGACCAAGGCTCCAGCTGCAGCCTATGAACCGATCGTTGTCGCTTGTTGGAGTGGACCTGAGCATGAGAACCTTGTCAAAGTGGCCGCTGAATACGAGAAGAAAACCGGCAACAAAGTGATTGTCGAGGAGATCGCCCGCGAAGCTTACTATGATAAGCTGACCACCACCTTTGTCGGTGGCGGGTCGGACTACGACGTCGCTTACGTTTCCTCCGATTGGATCCCTAGCTGGGTCGAAGCAGGCGCACTTAAGGACTTGACCTCCTTCATTGAGGATCCCAAAGTCGCAATGCCTGGCTTGGACTTGGCAGTCTTTGGCAAAACTCTCGAATACTTTACTTTTGACGGCAAACTCTATGTCTTCCCCTCCGAAGGGGACACAGCTTGGCTCTGGTACCGTAAAGACCTCTTTGAAGCAAAGGGCCTAAAGGTGCCCGAGACGTGGGATGAATACCTTGAAGCAGCTTTGGCGCTGAACAATCCTCCCGAGATTTACGGCACGGTCATCGGCGCCAAGCGCGATGAGGTATGGTGGGACTTCATGTATTATCTCTTCGGGATGGGTGGCGACCTCTTGGATGAAAACTACAACCCGATCATCAACAACGAGATCGGCGTTCAGGCGTTGACCTTCTACTCCGATTTGTTGCTCAAGCACAAGGTCGTCAGCCCGGATGTGGTCAATTACGGCTATAACGAGATCCTGACTGCCTTGCAAGAAGGGAAAGCCGCCATGGGTATCCAATGGATGGCGGCTACCCAAACCCTCACCGATTGCAACCAGAGCCCCAAGGTGTGCAAAGATGGCCAACCGCTGCTCGGCTATACTTTAGTGCCCGGTGTGCGCCAGGCCGATGGCACGCTGGTGCGCAAGACGGGTGGCTCTCAGTGGGGTTGGGCGATCCCCAGTGGGTCCAAGAATCAAGAGGCGGCTTATAAGTTCATTGAGTGGTTGACCAGCAAAGAGGGCGCCACAATGTGGGCTCTCAACGGTGGCATCCCCAGCAACATCGAAGCTCTCACCGATCCCAAAGTGGTTGAGGCCGTGCCGCAATTTGCCCTCTTGGCCGAGGTCATGCCCTATCGAGCGCTCTTCCCGGTCCTCACGGTCTCGCCCGAAATGTTGACTGTAGTCCAAGATGGGGTGGTGGCCGTCGTGAGCGGTGTCAAAGATCCGAAGAGCGCTGCTGATGAAATGGCCGCTAAACTCGCCGAAATTCTCAAGAGTGGTGGTTACCTGAAGTAGAATTCCTTCCCGGCTTTGAGGGGGGCTGACGGATTTTCCACCCGTCTAGCCCCCACTCCCCTCGGAATACTTCGCCATGCTCCCGGTTTCTCAACCCTTACGTTCACTAACCCTCCGCAAGTTCCTCCGCCGGGTTGAGCCCGGCTTCTACATTGCCCCCTCTTTCTTAGTTATGACAATTATTCTTGTCTATCCATTGGCCTATTCCCTGTGGCTGAGCTTTCATCGCTGGACACTGCGCACTTTCAAGCAGGGAATTCCCTTTATCGGTCTTGAGAATTATCAGCAGCTCTTTAGCAGTCCTGAATTCTGGAACTCGCTGCGTATCACTTTCACCTTTGTCTTCCTAGCAGTCGCCATCGAGTTCGTCCTCGGTATGGGACTAGCCTTACTACTCAATCACGATCTCAAGGCCAAAGGACTTATCCGTTCCCTGATCCTGTTGCCGATGATGTGCACTAATGTAGTGATCGGCCTGACTTGGCGGCTGCTGTTCAACTATGAGTTTGGAATCGTCAACTATTATCTGAACCAACTGGGTTTTGCCTCCGTGGAATGGTTGAGCTCGCCCAAGATCGCTCTTTGGTCGGTGATCGTAGTAGACGTTTGGAACACGACTTCCTTTGTTGCCTTGATGTTGCTGGCTGGCCTACAATCCCTTCCCGAAGAGCCTTTCGAAGCCGCTCGGATTGACGGCGCAAACTCAATACAGACGTTTTTCTACCTCACTTTGCCTCTGCTGCGCCAGACCATTCTGGTCGCTTTGCTCTGGCGCTTGATCGACACTTTTCGTATTTTTGATGTAGTCTACTTGCTCACTGCAGGAGGACCAGCCCGAGCCACCGAAACGGTCAGCATTTATATCTATCGCTATGGATTTCAATCGTTCAATCTCGGTTTTGCCTCGGCGGCCTCCTATGTTATGATCCTGATCATGCTGGCCATTGCCGCTCTCATGGCTCGGGCGATCGGCAGAGCTGAGACGGTCTACTAGGAGGTGGGCATAAGGAATGTCGCCTTACCGTTTGCTGCGTTACCTCACCCGCATTGGCATTTATGTGCTAGTCATGCTGGCCGTGATCCTTTCTTTGGCGCCTTTGGTGTATTTATTCATCACCTCTTTCAAGGACCCCAACCTTACTTTCACTTTGCCGCCGGTGTGGGTCTTCGAGCCTACCTTGCAGAATTATCGTGAGGTGCTTGCCGGTGGGCAGTTTGAGAAATATTTCCTCAACAGTTTAGTGGTAGCCCTGAGCACGACGGCCATCGCTTTGCTCCTGGGAGGCCTAGCCGCTTACGGGTTTTCGCGCTTTCGCTTTCGCGGCGCATTCTGGTTGCGCATGAGCGCGCTGGTGCCGCAGATGTTACCGCCCATCACCATTATTGTGCCTCTTTACGTTTTGTTCAACGGCCTGAGGCTTCTAGATACCCGTTGGGCATTGATCATTTCTTACTTGACTTTCACCATTCCTCTGGCTCTGTGGATGATGATCGGTTTCTTTGATGATGTGCCGGTCGAGCTGGAGGAGGCGGCCATGATCGACGGATGCACACGATTAGGGGCGCTGGTTAGGATCAGCTTGCCTCTGGTGGCCCCGGGATTAGCTGCCACGGCTATTCTCGCCTTTTTATATTGTTGGAATGAGTTTCTCTATGCGGTGATCCTAACTGGTCGAGAAGCGCGCACTTTGCCGGTGACGATCACCAGTTTTATGACTAATCGAGCTATTCTTTGGGGCCGCATTGCTGCCTCTGGCTCAATGGTGTTGGTCCCGGTTTTAGCCTTTGCCTTGTTGGCTCAGCGCTATCTGGTGCGCGGCCTCTCGCGCGGGGCAATTAAGTGATTCATCGGTCAAGCCCTTTGGTTTTAAGCCAAGCTTTGGATGTAAGCTGAACGATGGAGTCAAGTATCCTAAGCCCTAAAGGTCTTGCTAAGATCGGTTTTGGGAGTGTGTGAGAGCATCCATCTCAGGAAGATTTTTCTCGTCGGTTGAGGCTAACAATGAGTCGGGTCTCCTGTTCCAATGCTCCACTTGGCTTAGTACTCCTGCGTGCAGAATGGTTTGACTCGGTTGTCGCTCTGCCGGCCCTCGGAGAAGCGGTAGAAGCAGATGCAAATCAGATCCGCAATGCTCTAGGGACTTGTGTGAACCTCAGCCAGATTTGGACGGTGAACTCGCAGGAAAGCCTTGAAGCGGCTTGCCGGCAGTTGCGCAACAGCGAGGTTGAAGGGGTGATTCTGGTCTTTCAGGTCTGGGCTGAAGATTACTATCTGGCACCCTTCCTTTCCGCTTTGGGCAACCGTCCCCTAGCCATTTGGTGTTTTCAGCCTTGGCAGAAGCTGCCTCTCTCCCTTTCCTTCCTAGAAGTTTTGCGTGGCTCGGGGTGGGTTGGCACGTTTGAAGGGCTTGGCACTCTGCGCAACCTCAAGAAAGCCTTCTTTTTCACCTATGGTTCGCCTACTCAGGAAAGAGTGCTGGCGGAGCTGAGCCAGTTCGCCCGAGTGGTCGGGGTGTACCAGGGTTTGCGGAAGGCGCGGTTCGGCCTTTTGCCCTACCGCAATGAGCAAATGCAGAGCACGTTTGTCGATGAATTTCGCCTGCTCCACGAGATCGGCCCTCAAGTGGAAGCCCTTTCCGTCTATCAGCTTACCGAAGCTGCCGAGGCCGTCGAAGAAACTGAGGTTGAGCAGTTTCTCACCTACTTGCGTCAAAATATTCCCATTCGAGGAGTCTCGGAGCCAACGCTGAGACGAGCAGCGCGCGCTTCTCTGGGGCTGGCTCACCTGGCGCTCAAGCGCAAAATCGATGTGCTTTCCTTCAATGATATAGCTGAAGAAACGCATCAGCGTCTTGGGTTACGACCGGCTCTGTATCCTCCTTTGCTGTGGGAGCGAAACATCCATATCGGTCTGGAAGGTGACTTGGGGGCGGCCACAGCGCTTTTTATCCTCCAGCGGTTGAGCGGCGCAGGAGTCTTCTTTGCCGAGTTTTGGGTTTGGGACGAAGCTGAGAACCTGATCATCGGGGGACACGCTGGCCCACAAAACCCTCAACTGGCCGATCCCGGCTCGCTGTGGATCTCTCAGGATTACGAGTATGCTCAGACCGATGCGACCGAGGGAGCGCATCTGCAGTTCGTTGTCAGGAAAGGACGCGTGACCTTGTTGCAAATCCGCTGCACCCCGGGCGGTTGGCAAGCCATCGCTGCCCAGGGGAGCAGCTTGGGTGGAGCACCGCGCATTGAGGGCTATCCCCATATCATCCTGCGTCTAGACGCTACGGTGGAGGCCTTTTTACGCCGCTGCGCTGAGGTTGGCACCACCCAACACTTTGTGCTCACCTTTGGAGATTACCGCCGTGAAGTCGAGACTCTGTGCGAGTGGCTAGGTATTCCTTTGCTTTGGCTTGGATAAAATTAAGCAGGGTCTAAGCCAGCCTAAGCCTCCTCTTCCAAGAGACTCTCGGTGGCAAGGGAAAAGTTTTCCGATGGAGGTCTTTTATGTATCAACTCGGAGTGGAACGGGACTTCATTGCTCAGCATTATTTGATCGGCGGCGATTGGGGCGCCGAGAACCAGCTTCACTCCCATCATTATCGTTTAGAGCTTCTCCTCCAAGGAGAAGAGCTAGACCAACATGGCTATCTAGTGGATATTGTCGCCGTAGAGCAAGCTTTGGAAGAAGCGGTGGCGCAATATCGTGACCGCACGTTGAACGAGCTGCCCCCTTTCCGCGGGTTGAATCCCAGCTTGGAACGCTTCGCTCGGCTGCTGTGTGAGACGCTATGTGTCCGTTTGCAATTTCCCAACTTGAAGCAAATTACCGTTAAGCTTTGGGAAAACGAGATCGCCTGGGCCTCTTACACCTTAGAAGTGTAACTTCTCTCCATGCGCCTTGGCTTGGTGATTTACGGTTCTCTAGCCCAGCAGACCGGCGGGTATCTTTACGATCGCAAGATCGTGGAGTACCTTCAGGCCCAAGGGGATCAAATCGAAGTCCTCTCTCTTCCATGGCGCAATCAGGTAGCCCACCTCGGCGATAACTTCTCCCTGTCTCTATTGCGAAAACTTTCCAACCTGAAAGTAGAGCTCTTGATCGAAGACGAATTGAATCATCCCTCCCTAGTGGGCATCAATTGGCTTCTGCGCCGCCGCAACCGCTTTGTCCTGTGTGGATTGGTTCACCATTTGCGCTGCAGCGAGGCGGAGAGTCTGCAGAAGCAATGGCTTTATCGCACTTTGGAGAGCTTCTTCCTGAACAGCTTGGATGGCCTGATCTGCAATAGCCGAAGCACCCTCTCCACAGCGCAAGCGCTGCTTTGGCGCAAGAACGCTCACTCCATCCCGAGCGTGGTGGCTTACCCGGGCAAGGATCACCTCTCGGGAGGGTGCGAGAAAGAAGAAATCGAAAAACGAGCTCAAAGGAGTGCTTCGCTGCGTTTGATCTTCGTCGGCAATTTGATCCCGCGCAAAGGGGTGCACTGGCTGCTCTGTGCCCTGGACCGCCTGCGAGACCTCCCTTTCCATCTGGATATTGTCGGTGACGAGAGGCGGAATGTCGCTTACGCTCGCTCCCTGCGGCGATGGGTGACAAAGAGGTCTCTGCAGGCTCGGGTGCGATTCTGGGGAGCGGTGGAGCAAAGCGCTCTGCAAAACCTGCTGAGGCAGGCTCATGTCATGGTCATTCCGTCACGTCACGAGGGTTTCGGGATTGCCTACCTGGACGGAATGCGTTACGGTCTAGCGGTTATCGGCTCTGCTTGCGGGGGGGCAAGGGAATTGATCTCCGAAGGAGTGGAGGGCTTTCTGGTCGAGCCGGGGGATGTCGCTGCCTTGGCAGATCAATTGCGAGCATTGCACAGTGACCGCAGACGCTTGGCGCAAATGGGAATTGCAGCTCGGGAGCGTTTCGAGCAGCATCCTACCTGGGGAGAAAGCGCAGCCGAAATTCGCCGGTTCTTGTTGAGCCTTCTCAACTAGGGAAAGTGCGCTTGGACGAACAGGCCTTTATCGAATATCTAGAGGTCAAAAAGTCGATCGATGATCGTTCGCTCAATTGCGCGGTGTGGAAGACTTTGGTCACCGCAATGCCCCCGGCGACTTGCGAGCAGCCGTGGCAGATTTTAGAAATCGGCGCCGGCATCGGCACGATGGTACGCCGCCTGATAGAGTGGGATTTTCTCCGGTATGCTGACTATACTGCGTTAGACGCCTGTGCGACTTTCTTAGAAGAGGGGCGTCGCCGGTTAAGCAACTGGGCGCGTGCGATGGGGTTAGAGGCCCTGAGCGAGGGCCAGAGGTTGAGAATTTCGGACCGAAGCCGCGATATCCGCATCAATTTCGTGGACGCAGAGTTGAGCCGATGGTTGAAAGAGGCTGCTCCTCAAGAGCGGTATGACCTGCTCATTGCCCACGCCTTTCTCGATCTAGTGAACTTGGAAGAGACGCTTCCGGGTCTGATGCGTTGCTTAAAGAAGGATGGATTGTTCTACTTCACTCTCAACTTTGATGGGCTTACGCTGCTCGAACCTCCGATCGAGGAAACCCTAGACGAAGGCATCCTTTCGTTCTACCATCGCACCATGGAAGAGCGCAGGGCCGGAGAGAAACCCTCGGCGGGGGCCTTGAGCGGCCGCCGCCTGTTGCGCGCACTTGAACGTGCCGGGGGAACACTGCTGCGCGCCGGGGCTTCGGATTGGGTGGTGCATTCTGTCGAAGGGCAATACCCTGCGGGTGAGGAGCGTTTTCTGCAGTTCTTTCTCCAGATGGTTGAAGAAGCCCTAAGAGGGCATAACGCAATCGATCCATCCCGGCTCGAGGCCTGGTTCGGGGCGCGAAGGGATCAACTGCAAAGGGGAGAGTTAAGTCTAATCGTCCATCAACTGGATTGTGTCGGGCGAAGACGCTAGCGGCACCGTCCGATTCGAGCGATAAAAAGCGATAAAAATAGTCCGTTTTTCCTATTGCCTTTTGCGTGTCGACCTGTTATTATAAAACCGGACCTTATAAGTCCGGATTTCCTCTGACCGATAAAGGCAAACCCGCCGCGAGACGGGGACGCAAAGCCAAGAGTCTTAAGGGGACGATCAGACGGTCTGGCTGCCGAAAAGGAGAATCTCACAATTTGATTTTAGCCACTAGGAGGTGTTGCGATGAGAGGAGAGAGTTCTGTATTCTCCGGGCGCCCCTCGTTGCGGAAGATCATCGGGTTTGCGCTGATTGTGGTGTTTGTCTTGGCAACGCTGTGGGTAAGCCCCGTTCAGGCTGAAACAGACACTGGATGTACCCTTACGATTACCGCTTTCAAATTCGAAGACAAGGATGGTGATGGTATTCAAGATGACGGTGAGGGTGCGCTAAAGGACTGGACCTTTACCCTAACCCGCCCCAATAATACTACGGCAACAAAGATGACAAATTCGCAAGGGAAAGCAGTTTTTTCGACCAGTTGCAGCACCGGTACCTATACCCTGACAGAGACCCTGCAAAGCGGCTGGTATAACACAACCCCGCTCAGCCAGCAATGGACATACTCTGGTGGACAACAATCAAAATCTTGGACCGCAAATTTCGGCAACGCCAAGTATTCCAAGATCACCGTCCGAAAATTCGAGGACAAGAATGGCAACGGAAGCAAAGATAGCGGTGAGGGATGGTTAAACGGCTGGACGTTTACCCTCTATAACAGCAGTGGCAACCAAATTGGCAGTGATTCAACGAGCGGTAGTGATAGCAATGCCGGCACGCTGACTTTTGGAAATTTGACCAGCGGTACGTATACCGTTACAGAAACTGTTCAATCCGGGTATTTATCCACAACCGGGGTCAGCCAGTCGGTCGTTTTGGGTTATGACCAAACGAAAGAGATAAAATTCGGCAATGCCAAACTCGCCGAAATCTGCGTCTATAAATTCGAGGATTTAAACGGTGACGGAGACAAAGACGAAGGGGAACCCTACCTTCCCGGCTGGACTTTTAAGCTATACGACAACCAGAACAACCTGATCGGCAGCGGCACAACCGGTACAAATGGAAAAATCTCTTTTTTGGTCTTCGTCCCCTTCAATCAGACAAAAACTTTCAAGGCGGTCGAAACCCCTCAGGATGGCTATTATCCCACCACTCCCACCGAGCAAACCACCGGGCAGGTCAGTTACGGCGGTTGGGCTGATCTGTTCTTCGGCAACGCTCCCTACGGTGAGATCAAAGTGGATAAGTTCGAAGACTTAGACGGCGACGGGAATTGGGATGAAGGCGAGCCTCCTCTCTCCGACTGGAAATTTGATCTCTCTCGAAATAATCAAGTAATCGCCAGCGGAATCACAGACGGGAGTGGGAGTCTCATCTTTGGAGGATTGCAGCATGGCTCTTACACAGTGACGGAACAAGAATCCGAGGATTACTCCCCGACCACACCCAATCCTCAGTCTACAACGGTTGCTCCGGGTCAACAAGCGACCCTAACCTTTGGTAACCAGCGCCACGACATGGACTACGGCGATCTACCCGAGCAATACGGATTGACCCTTTTCTCCGAAGACGGTGCTCGCCATCGCCCCAATTGTGCAGAAGTGGGCGAGAATTGCGGTGAGGAGGATGTCTGGTTGGGTGACACACGCGATGATGAATACGATGGCCAGCCTCATAACAGCGCTTTCGGGGATGATCCCACGAATAACGACGAAGACGGGGTGACGCCTAGCGGATCTTGGGGCGGCGGTATGGGGAAGGTCGTAGTCAAGGTCAGCGGCGGACCAGCCTGTCTGATGGGCTGGGTGGACTATTTCGATGAAGCCAACAACGACTTTGGCAACGATGGTCAGTTCTCTGAGAGTTTCACCTATAACAGCAACACCTACACCGAGAAGGTGATCGACAATATCTACCTTACGCCGGGAACCCATCAGATCACCTTTGTCCTTCCACCCAATTTCGCTAATACATCTGTCTTTGCTCGCTTCCGTTTATTACCTTATAGAGGAGATGAGTTATCCCCTCCAGAAGAGGGCCAATACAACTCCTGCGATCAAGATCCCGCAGGCCTGACCGGTTTGGTGATCGGCGGCGAGGTTGAGGATTACTACTGGCAATTCGGTCCCACGGCGGTGGAGTTGAAGAAAATGAGCGCAGCCTCTCCTCAACCCGGCAATGCGGTTGGGCTTGCTGTGGTCAGTTTCGTGGCAAGCTTGGCTGCGGCCTTTTTTGGACGTCGAAGAATGAACAGAGGAGGAAACGGATGAACGCACAAGAGCGAAAAGCCTACGCTGCTCCGGCTATCGTGCTGGAGATGGAATTAGAGACTTGTGCCGGCACTGGCATTGTTCCTGCTGATTGGGAGTGGGTTGAGGAAGGATAAGCCTGAAGCAAGGCAATTGCTCCCCTCTCCCCGCACAGAGAGAGGGGAGCAACTGCTATCCCCGCCTTCTCCCCGCACGGAAGGGGGGTTTAGCGAATCACCGCTGGCAAGAAGATCAGCTCGCCCACTGGTGGCTGGGTGAACACCGGGGCGTTATCGCGGATGGTCACTTTGCAATCGGCGCTGTTGACGTAATCTTTGGCAATTTCGAGCGCATTGCGGTCTGCTAGGATAATATTTTTCAAGTCAATTGTCGTGCCATCCGTCTTTTGTTCGAGCGCCTTGAACATGACATGGGCGAGCTGTCCGCTGCCGTTCACACCCGTATTTTTGCTCAGCCGTGTCGCGGCGGCATAGCGCGCCTCTTTGGTAGTTGACCCCACATTCACCACGACCGGCGGGACAACGAAGTGCTGCGCGCCGTCGGAGCGCAGATGATTGCCCGGCAACATCGTCACAAATTCCAGGTATTGCGGGTTAAACGCCGCATCGAACTGCCAGGCGTAGAGGTCTTGCGTGTCGGTGACGACCAAGGTGACATAAAAGGTCTGCCCGGTGCGCACGGTGAAATTGCCTTCCCGGCAACTTACTTTGGCGGTCGCTGCCTGGGCAGCCGGGCGGGTGAGCCAGCCCACCGCAATTAAGGCAAGTGTGATGGAGAAAAGGAGAAAGGCGAACTTTTTCATCATCTCAGCCTCCTAGTTGAAGGGGAACTCACCCAACCCGTAATCCAGCCAAATCGTTCCGCTGGAGAGATCAAATTTCATGATTTGGCGGTCGTGCTGATAGAGCAACGGGGAGGATGTAAATTGCCCACCCTCGTTTTTGCCCACTTTGTAATACAGCCAGACTTCGGTGTTCTCCCAATCGGCGATTGCTTCCCCGCCAAAGTCATAAGTGAGCAGTCCCTGGTCATAGATCCATTCGCTGCCTGGACCTTCGAGGGGGGTTATGACGGTCTTCAGCACTTGCCCGCTCTTGACGTTGACCAAGCGCGCCTCGATGACCTGAATCGCCGAGCGAATGCCCGAATCGCTGACGATGGGGAGGGTGATCGGGGCACCTTCGATCTTGATTGTGGCAAGCAGGGCATGCACCTCGAAAGTGAGGGGTTTGAAATACACTTGGACGAACCGCATCCGGCGGTCACCCGAAGGTCCACTGTAAGCTGCCGCTCCATTGTAAGCATACGCCCCGTAGGCTACATAGACGCGGTAATCGGGCCAAAATTTGCTCTTGAACTGACCGAAGATTTGACTCTCCACCCAAGAGGCATCCTCAGGTGCATCAGGGAGCAACCCTGCGGTGGATTGGTCGATCACGCGGCTGGCGACGCGCCCTTCTTTGGAAATCAGCGTGACAGGCGGATCGAAGGTCATTATTTGGTCATTGAGCAAGGTTTCTAAGCCAGCGGTGAGCGAGAGCGATACTTCTCGTTTGGCATAGCCGCTGCGCGTGATCTCCAATTTCGTACAGGAGGCAGCAACCGTCAAGTCGAAAACGCCGTTGGCGTCAGTTTGGGTGGTTGCACTGCAGGCTTTTACATTGGCACCGCTGACGGGCGTGCCGTATTGGTTGAGGACATTGCCGTGCAGATAGGCATCCGTGGTCGTATTCATGGTGCGATTATAGGTATACGCCCCGAGCGGTTGGATGGTGATGGTTTCGCTCAGGCGGGCATAGCCGGCTTTGCTGATGCGAATTTGATACTCACCGGGGATCAGTTTTCCCAACTTCGATTCCGTAGTCGGGGAGAAGTTGCCACCGGCATCCGCGGTGGTCTCAATGCTCAACCCCTGCCCGACCAAGCGCACTTTTGCTCCGCCGCCGTTGGTGATTGTCCCGCTCAGGCTGCCCCAGCGATTGGTCCTTAACACTGCCGTGTTGCTCGGCGCGAAGTCGATGCGGTAGGGATCGCTGCTGTTGCGCTTGACACCGATCACCGCCGGCGTTGGAACGGTGTAACCAGCCGCTTGCCAGCTTATGGTGTAGTTGACCGGGGTATCCGTTACGGGAATATCCTCGGCTAAAACGGTCACGTCGCTGGTCACGGGGATATTGCTCTTCGAATAGCTACCACCCTGGATGGCTGCCGCACCAACGTTGACCCGCTCGGTATCCCCGCCCCGCACCGAATAGGTCTCATCTTCGACAACCAAAAACAACCCCGTCTTGGTGGGCAGTTTTTGCACCAGAATCGGCACCGAAAGCTCGTTGTTTGCCTCGCTGGTTTCGGCAAGGGCGTTTTGTGGGTCCACCTTGAAGTGCAGGCGCAAGTATTCCATCTCTTCCATCCCTTCGGGGGGTAAGGAAGGAAGCGCCAGTTGGACGCTTTGGAAGGTTTGTTGAGCATGGGAAGCCAGGGCATTGACCGTCTGGGTTGTTTCAGCCAATTTTTGTCCTTCCTCGGTTTCAAGTCCGATCCACAGCAAGTTAGCAGACGCGCTTGCCCAGCCCTCATTAAAAACGGTGGTCGTGATGGCAACCGTGCCGTTCCAGCGGGCGATCAACGGCTGATAGGAGAGGTGCGCCGCGTCGACTCCCAAATCGCTGCGGCTCAGGTCGTAGGCGGCCGGGTCAAAAGCTGTGCCGAGGTAGCATAATGAATAATCCTCACAAGAGGGGTACCCGGTCGGTGTCCAAGTGCTAAAGGCGATTTGGACGTCTTGCTGGTTATCTACCATGATGCGCGGTCGGTTCATGGCCGGCTTATATAGAATCCAGCGCAGCGGTTCGAGCGGCACACCCTGCGGGGTAAAGGTGCCGTATGCCGAACGGCACACGCCCTTGCCCCAGTCGGTGAGGGTGAGCAGATGCAGGTTGCCCTGATTGTCAAGATCAAAGTCGCTGGGTAAGACATCGTTGCCCCATTGGTTGAATAGTTCGTAATCGTCCAGCACGGTGTTCCCGTCAGAACCGATCTTCTCGAGAAAAAGTTTTCTTGTCCCGTGTTTGCGCCAGAGAAGATAGGCATTTCCTTGCGCATCGACTTCCAATTCTTCCCGCCGCGCGCTATTGACTGCACCGTCATAATCGGTATAGCCAACGACGCGCTCGTTGATGGCAACTGTAGTACCTGAAGCATAGCGAGCATAGTAGATGCGATCGAGTCCTTCCAGTTCGTACCAGGCTAAATGAAGGTTATCTGCTGCATCAACGGCGAGACGGTGATAAAGGGAGGTGGTATTGGAATCGCCGCTCAACATGCCGACCGCAGATTGCAACAGTTCTCCCTGCGGGGTGATGCGCAATAAAGTTGGAATGCCACTTGGATAGCGGCGGAAAAAGGCGAATGCATTCCCCCGGCTATCTAAAGCAGCCCCGAGAACCTGTCCCCCACCTTCGCTGATCGCCTCGTTATATACTTTCTGAGGAGGGATAATCGGATAACCCCAGCGATCAAAGCGCGCTTGATAGAGATAGCTGTCTTGTCTCCAAAACAGGTGCGCAGTGCCATCTGAGCCACAGGCGATGCCCACCGGCACCGAAGCGCTCACCGTGGATAAAAGGTAATCATCGATCAGCGTGTTGCCAAAGCGGTCGAGGCGGCTGAAATACACCTTGCTCGTCCCGTACCAGATCACGTTGATCCGTCCCAAGCCGTCCAGGCAGCTATCCTGTTCATAGGCGCAGTCTTTGCAGTTGGAGATCTGGCGTGTGTAATGGAAGAGGCGCGCTGCGCCATAGGAACGTCCAGCGATGGCGAGGTCGAAGACGTCGATTTTGTCGTCCAAATTGAGGTCGATGGCTTTTCGATAATTGGCATCAGTGGATTTCAGCCCTAGGCGTTGGGCGATGGCATTTAGGTCGGCTTGATTGACGAAATTATTCAGGTCTATATCGCCGAGCAGAGCAACGGCCGGCAGACGCAAGAAAAACGCAATCGCCAGCGCAAGCAAGAAAGCAGCGGTCAAGTAGAGGAATTGAGAGTTTTTCATCGGGTGTCTCCTTAGCTTTCTGAATTCACTCGCTCGCGGTCCGGAGGGGCGTGTTAGAGAGCGGGTGTCCGAGAGAGGAGGACCTTGTGCGTGGTCCGGCGCAAGGAATTCGGAACGTCTTCCCACCCTTAAGGGCACAAAGGGAACAAAGTCGGACACCAATAAGGAGCTTTTCCACCCTTTAAGAGGCTTGTTTCGACTATGGCGATTGGAGCAGCGGGGAAAGAGGGGACTAGGAAGGGTGTGACCTTATTTGGGAACTATATCACAATTTGATTGTGGACGGAAGAGGTTTGCAAAAAAGCGCCAAACTCCTCGGGTGCTATTTCCCCAACGCAGTTAGAATTAAGTCATGCTGGTTTTGGCTTCCAATTCCCCGCGTCGCCGGGAGCTTCTGGCTTTGCTGGGTGTCCCTTTTGCTGTCTGTCCTGCAGAGGTGGACGAGACTCCTTTGCCGGGGGAACACCCGGCTGCCTATGTAAAGCGCCTGGCGTGCACCAAGGCAAAGCAAGCTTGGGTGCGTTGGGGAGGAGAGGCGTTCCTCCTTGGGGCTGATACAACAGTTGCCCTGGAGGAGGAAGCAGGGAGATGGGAGATTCTAGGCAAGCCAAAAGATGCCCAACAAGCAGAGTGGATGCTGCGCCGCCTGCGTGGGCGGACGCACTCTGTATTCACGGGGTTGGCTCTACTGCACAAGCCAAGCGGGAATTTGTGGAGCGATGTTTGTGTATCTGAGGTGCCCATTCGCAACTTCAGCGATGAAGAAATGCAAGCCTACATCGCCAGCGGCGATCCCTTTGATAAAGCCGGCGCCTATGCGATCCAACACCGAGAGTTTCACCCGGTAGAGAACTTCGTCGGTTGCTTTGCCAACGTGATGGGCTTGCCGCTCTGCCACGTGGCGCACCTATTTGACCGGGCCGGAATTCATTTGCCTCGTCAAGGTCTGCCTTCCTGCGTTCAGTCCTTCGGGGGTCCTTGTGCAGTTGGAGCGCCGGTCGAGAACGAATAGCCTGCAGCTCTTTTGGCGGGCCTGGTTTTGGTCCTTCGTGCCTAGGGCTTTTTAGCCCTTGTATGATAGAATATCCCTGCAGGAGAATTCAATATGGAAGAGAACATTCGCGAAATTATTCGCAGAGAGCTGCCGGCGTTGATCACTCAGGACCCTCAACTTCGCGACTGGGTCTGGCATTTGATCCACGAGTATGCGCCCAGCCGGGCCGAAACAGAGAGCCGTTTCGAACAAACGCTGGCGGAACTGCGCGCCATGCGCGAGGAGAGCGAGCGTAAGTGGGCAGAGAATCTGCGCAAATGGGAGGAAAACGATCGCCGCTGGGAAGAGAACCAACGCCAACTGCGCACTATTCTGGAGCAGATCGAGAAGGTTGACCACCGCATCGACCGAACTATAGGTGCGCTCGGGGCACGTTGGGGCGTTGCCAGCGAAGTCTCCTTCCGCAATGCGCTGAAGGCAATTTTAGAAAAGTCCTTCGGGGTCATCGTTGAACATGTCGAATACCACGATGCGAGCGGCGAGGTGTTCGGACGCCCCGATCAAGTGGAGCTGGATGTGCTGATTCATGACGGGGAAGTATTAGCTTGCGAGATCAAGTCCTCAGCGAGCCGCGCAGACATTTACACCTTCGAGCGCAAGGTACGCTCCTATGAGAAGCGCACCCACCGCAAAGTCGATCGGATGCTCCTGATTTCCCCAATGGTGAAGGAAAAGGATCAAGACCTTGCTCGCGAGCTGGGGATAGAAGTTTATAGCGACGCGGAAGAAGTCCTTCCTTAGCCTATCGTGCACCTATTCCTCGGAACGGTCAAAAGGAAGTCTCCGGGTTGACGCAGCCGACCCGGGCCTTTTTGGCTTTCGCTATTCCGCCTTGACATTTGTCATGGCAACTATAGGAGATTTTTCCTCTTGTCGTACACCTTTCAGTTCGCCTATAATCTGAGCGACCGGGGTGTTAACTGCCGTTAGGTGTTTGCCCGGCTGTAAAGCCAGGTGTAGAGGGGATGGTTCAGAAAGAGGTGTACACTGGACGCTATCCACTTTTTCCTTCCCGTTAATTCTTCCGAGGAGAGAGGAATATGAGGTATTCTGTGTTGGTTGGTATTCTGCTGATAGTTTTTGCGTTGGGCCTAGGAGCCTGTCAGGCAGCGACCCCGGCCCCGCCGACCGAGGCGCCTGCCGAGCCGACTCCGGTCTGCCCTACAGCCGTCCCTTGTCCCCCCGTGGTGGAACCGGTGGTCAAACAGGTGCCTTACGAAGCGCAATGGGCGGCCTCGGGTCACAATAAAACCGATGCCCTGGCCTTCAATTTCTGGAACGAAAGTGAAGCCAAGGCGATCCCAGTAGAGTGTGCCAAATGCCATAGCGAGGGCGGTTTCTTGGACTTCCTCGGCGAGGATGGAAGTGCAGCAGGCATGGTTGATAACCCTGCGCCGCTGGGCACCACTGTGACCTGCATCACCTGCCATAACGCCTCCACGGCCAAGATGACTAGCGTGCGCTTCCCCTCCGGCGCAGAGGTCACCGGCCTGGGTGGCGAGGCAGTGTGTATGCAATGTCATCAAGGGATGGCTTCCAAGGTGAGCGTCGATGAGGCGATCGAGAAAGCCGGCCTGACCGGTGATCTCGATAAACCCAACCCGGAGTTAGGGTTCGTCAACATTCACTATTACGCCGCGGCGGCAACCCTCTACGGCACAATCACCAAGGGTGGCTACGAATACGAGGGAAAGCGTTACGACTTTAAGAACGATCACGTCGAGGGCTTTGACACCTGCATTGGATGTCACGACTCCCATACCCTCGAGCTAAAGCTGGAAGCCTGTGCCACTTGTCACCAAGGGGTTGCCAGCGTAGAGGACGTGCGCAAGATTCGCACAGCCGGCTCCGAGGCAGATTATGATGGGGACGGTGACGTAAAGGAGGGCGTCGCCAGCGAAATTGAGGGCCTACAGGAGATGCTCTTCAGTGCTATCCAGGCCTATGCTAAGGAAGTTGCCGGTCAGGCGATCGGATATAACCCTCAGGCCTACCCCTACTTCTTTGCTGACACCAATGGCGATGGTACGATTGACGAGAGCGAGGCGACCTTCCCCAATCGCTATCAGAACTGGACTGGGCGCTTGCTCAGAGCGGCCTATAACTACCAAACCTCCAAGAAGGACCCCGGTGCCTACGCTCATGGCGGGAAATATATCATCCAACTGCTCTATGATTCGATCGAGGACCTGAACACCAAGATTTCCTCACCGGTCAGCCTGGCTAGCGCACGGCGCATCGATCCCGGTCATTTTGCCGGTTCCGAGGAATCCTTCCGCCATTGGGATGAAGAGGGCGAGGTGCCCGGCTTCTGCGCCCGCTGTCACACTGCTTCGGGTTTACCCACTTACCTGAAGAACGGAGTGAACATTGCGGCTGCGCCGTCCAATGGTCTGAACTGTGCCTCTTGCCACGACAACCTGGCCACCTTCACTCGTTTTGAGGTTGGTGCAGTTACTTTCCCCAGCGGCGCTAAGCTGGACTTCGGTGATCCGGACGCCAATTTGTGCCTGAACTGCCATCAGGGGCGCGAGTCCACGGTGAGCATCGACCGGGCAATCCAAGCGGCTGGGGTGCAGAACGACCAGGTCTCCGAAGCGCTCACTTTCCGCAACCCGCACTACTTTGCCGCAGGCGCCACGCTGTTCGGCGACGAAGCCAAAGGCGCGTATCAGTTCGGCGGCAAGCAGTATGTAGGGCGCTTCCTGCACGTGGAGAAATACAGCACCTGCATCCAGTGCCACCGCGCTCACGTCTTGGAAGTCAATATCGAAGAATGTAGCAGTTGTCACACAACCGTCAATACGGTTGAGGACCTGCGGGCGATGCGAATGAACACCCAAGGCGATTTTGACGGGGATGGTGATGCCACCGAAGGTTTGGCCGGCGAAGTGGAGACCATGATGGAGAAGCTTTACGCTGCGATCCTCGACTACGCCGCCACCAAAGCGCAAGCGCCCATCGTCTATGACCCGCACGTCTACCCCTATTACTTCAACGATACTAACGCCAACGGGCAAGTCGACGAGGGCGAGGCGGCCTTCCCCAACGCCTACAAGAGCTGGACACCTAACTTGCTGCGCGCAGCCTATAACTACCAGTGGGCGCAGAAGGATCCCGGGGCCTATGCTCACAATGCCAAATATATCCTCCAAATTCTCTACGATAGCATCCAAGCCGTGGGCGGCAGCGTGAGCGGCATGACGCGCCCGTAACCCGCTCCAAACGTCTAAAACGGATAGGGGCAACCCCTACGGGGTTGCCCCTAATTCTTCTAAGGGGAGGACGAAACCTTACGGACGGAATCGCCAGCGCTCCTGCCCGAGAGGAGCAAAGTCGCGATAGCCGAGGAAAAGGATCGGGGTGGTCTTTGCTTTTGACGAGCCTTCAACGTGTACTACGTCGCTGAAAAAAAGCGCATGGTCGCCGTCACAGGGATGCTCGTGAACGTGCAACTCAAAGATCGCCAGCGCCCTCTCTGGGACAAAGGTTTGCTGCAGCGTCTGCGCAGGGCGTAAGCTCACCCCAAGCTTCTGTGCCTTGTCCACTTGCCTGCCGGAAAGATATCCGGCTCGAACCACCCAAGTGCGGTCCTCCCATGCGGGGAAGACCAGCGCAGCCTCACCCAACTGACGCAGCAGCGCAAGGGTGTGGTTCTGACGGTCCACAGCGAGCAGAAAGCGAAAGGGCTCCTTGCTCACGGGAGTCCACCAAGCCATCGGCAGAAAGTTCTTACTCACGCAGAGCAAAGCGAGGTGCATGGGGTAGAAGAAACTCTTGTAGGCGGTCATCTCTTCTGAACTCAGGCGCGGGTCGATCTCGGGGACGGGAGCTTTTCCACACAGCACAAGGCGAGACTGCTTACAAAGCAGTCCGGAGCACACACGGCCTGCAACTGCATTCACGCCGCCCCTTGCCGTTGCGACCTCAAGAGGCCGTTTCGGTTTGCATCTCCTGATAGGCTCGATCGGTTTTGGCTGCCATGATGAAATCGTTACGATGTAATCCACCGACAGCGTGAGTCCACCAGCTAACGGTTACCCTTCCCCATTCGGTGAGCAGAGCAGGGTGGTGATCTTGCTCTTCGGCAAGGGCGCCGATGCGGTTGGTGAAGGCCAACGCCTGAGCAAAGTTCTTAAACTTGAAAATGCGCTGGAGGCATAAGACGCCTTCGCGCTCCACTACCTCCCACTCCGGCACTTGGGCTCTCAGCGACTCGACCTCCGATGCGCTGAGCGGCGGGTCGCCGCGACGACAAGGGATACAGTTGGATTGCGCTAATTCTTCCATGAAATACCTGCCTAAATTGGTTTTCCGGTTTCTAGGATTTCTCCCCGAGTTGGGCGACTTGACGCAGCAAACCTAAGATCAATAATCCTAGCTTGATCCCTTCACCGGCGCTCATCTGAAGCTTTCCCTGTTCCTTCTCAGCGCGCTGGATCAGCAGATAGGCCGCTCCTAGTCCGACAACAGCTCCGAGCACACCACCCAGAATCAGGGTTTTGGTCTTCCAGCTTTCTGTGGCCATGGCTTACTCCCAATTGGGTTTCTTTTTATGCAGCCCACCCCGCCGCAAACGTTGCCAGATGGCCGCCCACTCCTGCAACCGGAGCAGCGGTGCCACGCTCGCATCGGCCACTTTGCGAGTGCGCTGGGCGAGCATGGCAGAGACTTGTTGCACAAGGGAGGCGTAAGAGGGTAGGATGTCGATCGCTTTTGTCACCCCCACAAGGAGGGCGGTTGTAAGGCCGAGCAGGAGCGCCCCGAGGAGCATTGCGGGAAGAATCAGGCCGATCAGGGCAATCCGGGCTCCTTGCGAGACATTAAAGGCGGTGACCCTCCCGAGGGACAAAGCTAACCCGCCCAGAAGAACAACTGCCAGGACAAACGGGAGGGTGATCTGAAACAGGCTTTCGCGACGATGCTTCTCAGCCGTTTGGGGATTCGCCGCGCGCAGAGAAGAATTGCGGGACGATTGCGTGGGGTTGCCAGCCATGCGAGCACTCGGGTAGGCTTGAATGTATTGTAACCGAAATTATACCAGACCTCTTTCTCCCTCTTCGCTGCGACCGGTTTGAGAGGTGCTTTTTGGCGGGGAGGCTAGCGCCTTCCAAGCAAGGCCACCCAATCTTCTTGCTGACGAACCTCGATCCGGCTCAAGCCGTTCTCCTTCATAGCCGCTTCGATCTCGGCTTGTTGGTCGCAGAGGATGCCGCTCAGAATCAATGCTCCGTCAAACCGTAGCAGTTCGGCTAAACCCTGTTGAAGTAGCTCCAGGAGGGTTGGGGCGAGGATGTTGGCGACAACGAGATCGGCTTGTTTCAGCGCAAAGGTACCGCTGCGAATCTCCGCCACAGACCCGTGGCCAACTTCGATCCGGTCGGATACCCCGTTGGACCGGGCATTCTCGAGTGCAGCTTGGACTGCGATGGGATCGAGATCTACGGCAAGGGCGCGCTGCAGGCCCAGCTTGATCGCTGCAATGGCCAAAATCCCCGAGCCGCAGCCGACATCGATCAAGGCCCGATAGCGGGAGGAGGCTTCCGATTCAGCAGAAAGCAAGTCTTCTAACCATGCCAAGCACAGTTGGGTGGTCGGATGGGTGCCGGTGCCGAACGCCATGCCGGGGTCTAGGGTAACCGCCACACGGTGCGGCTCTGGGTTCTCCAGCCAGGCCGGAACGATAACCAACCGCTCGCCGATCAGGATCGGGTGGTAGTGTTTCTTCCACGCTTCGGACCAATCGGCCTCTTGGAGGAGGCGATAGCGAGGCTCGGGCAGCGGTTGAATGCGTCCCAAATACCACAGGGCCTGTTCCAGTTGCGTGCGCTTTTCTTCAAGCTCTGCATTCACGGGTAGGTAGGCGCTCACCCGAATATCGCCGCCGGGGATTCCCCTTCCTTCAGCGTCGAAATCCCTTACTTGCATTTCCATGGCCACGCCGTTGGGAGCAAAACGGCTCAGCACCTCGGCAACGGCTTCGGCGAGTTCGCCGTTGACGGTCAGGGAAACCTCGAGCCAGGAATCCGAATCCATCAGCCCCCGAGAGCCTCTTTCAGCCAATCCATAAAGCTGCGTTCTTGCGGACGGACCTCGCTGCCCAAGCTTTTGGCCAGTTGCTCGAACAAACGACGTTGTTCCGGGGTGAGATGGGTGGGTATGGCCACGTTGATGACCACCAGTTGGTCACCCCGTCCGTTGCCGCGCAAGTGAGGCACTCCTTTGCCCTTCATGCGCAGCACTTTCCCCGGCTGGGTGCCGGGGGGGATGCGCAGTTTCGCCGGCCCATCCACAGTGGGCACTTCGACCTCGGCGCCGAGCGCAGCTTGGGCAACATTAATGTCCAAGTCCAAAAGGATATCCTGGTCGCGGCGGCGGAAGTATTTATGGGGCAGGACGTTGATGGAAATGTACAGGTTGCCGTTGGGGCCACCGTTGATCCCCGGCTGGCCTTCGCCGGCCAAGCGGATTTGAGTGCCGCTATCCACGCCGGCGGGGATGGTGACAATCTTTTGGCGGGTTACGCGCTCCAAGCCTCGACCTCGACAAGTGTGACAAGGGGTAGCGATGATCTCGCCACTCCCGTTGCAGGTCGGGCAAGTGCTGACCTGGACCATAGAGCCTAACAAGGTCTGGCGCACCTGACGCACCTCCCCGCGCCCGTTACAAGTGGGACAGCGAGAGGGGGAGGTGCCGGGTTCGGCTCCGCTCCCGTTACAGGTCTTGCAAATCTCATCCCGGGTGATCGAAATTTCCTTCTCGGTGCCGAAGACGGCTTCTTCAAAGGTGAGATCGAGTTGAAGCTGAAGATCGGCGCCGCGCCGGGGCGTGCTCCGCGCCCTCCGTGAGGATGTGCGCCCGAAGCCCCCGAAGCCGAACAGATCGCTGAAAAGGTCTGCAAAATCGGAAAAGTCGATGGTGGTGAAATCGGGCATGCCTCCCATGCCCTTGAGGCCCTCATGGCCAAAGCGGTCGTATGCCGCCCGCCGCTCGGGGTCAGAAAGCACGGCATAGGCCTCATTGATCTCTTTGAACTTCTCCTCGGCGTCTGGCGATTTGTTGACATCCGGATGGTACTGGCGCGCCAAACGGCGGAAGGCCGTTTTGATCTCTTCCGCCGAGGCATTGCGGGGGACGCCGAGAATTTCGTAATAATCTCGCTTGGCCATCAGACGTTACGGAACTCTCCATCGACGACGTCTTCTTCGCCGCCTCTCTTCTCGCTGCCGCTTTGCCCCGCTTCCCCGGAGGGGGTGCCGGCTTGAGCACCGCCCGCTTGGTAAGCGGCTGCGCCGATCTGTTGAATCATGCGGTAGAGAGCTTCGGTCTCGCGCTTGATCTCTTGGGTTTGAGTGGTGTTCATCACATTGCGCACCTTAGAGACCTGCTCCTCCACCTTTGCCTTTAGCTCGGCGGGCACTTTCTCACCCAGATCGCGCAAGGCCTTTTCTGCGGTGTAGACTGCGTTGTCCGCCGCGTTGCGTGCTTCGATCAGCTCTTTGCGGCGGCGGTCCTCCTCGGCGTGGGCTTCCGCCTCTTTGCGCATCCGCTCCACTTCTTCCTCGCTCAAGCCCGAAGAGGCGGTGATGGTGATATTCTGACTCCGTCCGGTGGCTTTGTCGATGGCGGTAACCTTGAGGATGCCGTTGGCATCGATGTCAAAGGTAACTTCGATTTGGGGCACGCCGCGAGGGGCCGGCGGGATACCATCGAGGATGAATTTGCCCAGGGACTTGTTATCGGCAGCCATCGGCCGCTCGCCCTGCACAACGTGGATCTCCACTTGGGTTTGATTGTCGGTGGCGGTGGAAAAGATTTGCGTCTTGCGGGTGGGGATGGTGGTGTTGCGCTCGATCATCGGCGTCGCTACCCCGCCCAAGGTCTCGATCGAAAGGGTCAGTGGGGTCACGTCAAGGAGCAGGATATCCTTGACTTCGCCTCCTAGCACCCCCGCTTGGATGGCTGCGCCAATGGCAACCACCTCGTCGGGGTTCACCCCTTTGTGGGGTTCTTTTCCGAACAATTTCCGCACCGCTTCTTGGACTGCGGGCATGCGGGTCATGCCCCCCACCAGCACGACCTCGTCGACCTGATGAGGCTCTAGGCCGGCATCCTTGAGCGCCTGGCGCACTGGGCCTAGAGTGCGTTCGATCAGATCTTGGGTGAGCTGCTCTAGCTTGGCGCGGGTGAGGGTCATGGTGAGATGTTTCGGCCCGCTGGCGTCGGCAGTGATATAGGGCAGGTTGATCTCGGTCTGCATTAGGGTGGAAAGTTCAATTTTAGCCTTTTCGGCAGCCTCCTTCAGGCGTTGCAGGGCTTGGCGGTCCTGACGCAGATCGATACCGTGCTCCTTTTTGAACTCTTCCGCAATATAGTCGATGATGCGTTGGTCGAAGTCATCCCCGCCGAGGAAGGTGTCCCCACTGGTAGCACGCACTTGAAAGACCCCGTCCCCGACGTCGAGGATCGAGATGTCGAAGGTGCCACCACCGAGGTCGTACACGGCGATCACCTCATCCTTTTTCTTGTCCAGCCCGTAGGCGAGGGAAGAGGCAGTGGGTTCGTTGATGATGCGCAGCACCTCCAGGCCGGCGATCCGCCCGGCGTCTTTGGTGGCGTTGCGTTGGGCATCGTTGAAGTAGGCGGGCACCGTGATCACCGCCTGGGTCACTGGCTCGCCGAGGTAGGCTTCGGCATCGGCTTTGAGCTTGGCGAGGATCATAGCCGAGATCTCCGGCGGGGAGTACTCCTTCCCGTCCAAGATGACCCGCACATCGCCGTTGGGCGCAGCGGTCACCTTGTAAGGCACACGGCTCATCGCTTTTTTCACTTCGGGATCGTCGTAGCGCCGCCCCATAAAGCGTTTGATCGAGAAGATGGTGTTCTCCGGGTTGATCACCGCCTGGTTGCGGGCCACCCGGCCGATGAGGCGCTCGTGGTTTTTGTTCACCGCAACCACCGAAGGCACCAGACGTTCCCCCTCTGCGGAGGGGATCACCACCGGCTCCCCTCCCTCCATCACCGCCACCACCGAGTTGGTCGTGCCCAGATCAATGCCAATAATCCTTCCCATCTTCTGCCTCCCGGGCGCTCAAGATCAAGTTGCGTTTGGCGAAGCGGCTTGGCGGGCTACGCGCACCATCGCCGGGCGCAGGACGCGGTCACCGAGGAGAAAGCCCTGCTTGACCACCTCGATAATTTGTCCGTCAACGTAGCCCTCCACCTCTTCGTGCGAGATCGCTTCGTGGAGGGTGGGATCGAATTGCTGCCCTTCGGCTTCCATCTTGGTGACCCCTTCGGCCTCTAGGATGCCAAGGAGCTTGCGATAGATCAGTTCAATCCCTTGCACCCATTCTGTGCCACCGATCTCCGGCGGACAGTTCTTGAGAGCGCGCTCCAAGTCATCGACCACGTCTAAAAATTTCTTCAACACCGCGCCGCTCGCCAGTTGATACATTTGAGCTTGCTCGCGTTCGACTCGCTTTTTGTAGTTGGCGAACTCGGCTCTTGCCCGTTGCCAACCGTCCAAATATTCGCTGGCTTTCCGTTCAAGTTCGCTAATTTTCGCCTGCAAGTCCTCTTCGAGGGTTACTTCGGCGGGTTGCTCTCCGCCGGCAAGTCCTTCGACAGGCTGCTCTTCGCTCGTCAGTTGCTCCTCCGCAACCGGCGGTTGGGAGTTGTGCTCCTTTTGGTCGTCAGTCAGCATTTCTTCGCCCATTCTGGGTTCCTCCTCGCAGAGAAGAATTTTCAGCACCGATAAGCCCCTATTCCGAATGCAGTTCGACTACAAGATCGCTCAACAAGCCGGCAACGAAGCGCACAGTGGAGATGCTGCGCCCGTAGGCCATGCGGATCGGGCCGAGAACGCCTAGAGCGCCGGTCGCCAATCCGGGCGCTCCATAGCGCGCCAAGATCATCGAACACTCGCGCAGTTCTTCCCAAGTCCCCTCACCGCCGATGAGCACTTGCACACCGCCGACATTCGTGGTTTCTAAGGTGCGCGTGAGCAAATCTTCGAGCAGTGGGCGCTCTTCCAAGATGCGCAAAGCTCTCCGCGCCGCTTCGCTCTCTGCGAATTCGGGTTGGGCAAGGACGTTGGTCAGGCCATCCCGATACACTTCGCTCCCCAAGATTTGGCTTGAGTGGTGTAATTCTTCGACGATCAGGCGCACCAAGTCTTGTTCCAGGGCATCCAAAGGGGCGTTTAGGGCGCTGATGGCTTCGGGCCCCAAGCCGCTCAGGAGCTGGTTGAGGCGGCTGGCTGCGGTGCTGAGCTGTTCTTGGGAGACCGGTTCGGCGAGGGTCAGCATTTGCTGGCGCACATCCCCACCGGCCAAGACCAATACCATCAACACCTGACGTCCGCGGGTGCTGATCAATTCCAAATGCTTGAAGCGAGCTTGCTCGACATGCGGCGCCGTCACCAGCGAAGCTGCTTTGGCCTGCTGAGCAAGCACCGAAGCCGCCAGGCGCATCCAACGGTCGAGATCGTAGCCGGCTTGATAAAACTGATGGGCGATAGTGCGCTTGGTATCCGGGGGCAAATCGATGTGTCCCATCAATTGGCGCACAAAGTAACGGTAGCCCTCTTCGGTCGGCACCCGCCCCGCCGAGGTGTGCGGTTGGCGTAAGTACCCCTTCTCGGTGAGCACGGCCATCTCGTTGCGGATGGTCGCCGGCGAAGCCTCCAGATGATAGCGCTTCTGCAGGGTTTCCGAGCCAACCGGCTGCGCCGTCTCGATATATTCGCGGATAATCAAAGCCAAAATTAGACGTTGTCGTTCGGTCAGTTCGCTCATCGTGCCTATTCAAATTAGCACTCTCGCGCCGAGAGTGCTAAAACTAGCCTTAACATCATACCATGCCCGGGACATTGCGTCAAGAAAGCTCACAGCTTTGGCGCCATTTCTAACGCAAAATTAAGAGAGGAGCTTCATTGCTGCTCGTCGCCATCATACCAAGGCATTCTCACTCGTGCCAGAGGGTGATCTTCGTCAATGGTATTCGGGCAGTTAGACGAGCCAGGTTAGAGAATCGTTCGGGGATGTCAGCGCAAACTCCGCCCGTGTGAGCAAGTTAGAACTCATGGCCCGGCTAGAACAAGCTTCTGGGGAAAGGAACAGAACACCTTACATTGCGCTTGTTTGGCAAGAGGTGAGGGTGTGCGTGCTCAACGCACACCCTCACTGGAACGCCTGCTCCACTTGGAGAGCAAGCGGTCTCCATGTCTGTGCTCAAAGCCGGTTGCCTTGATTACGGACGAAGCACCAGCGGCAGATACAGCCAGTGAGTCCGATCGATCTGGTAAACCTCGCCGGCAGTGTAGGGCAGGCCGGTCAACCCGTTCCCCGAGGTGTCGAAGATGCTCGCCGAGGCTGGCAGGTCCAGCCGCAACGTGCCGCTGCCCGAAGTGACGTTCACGGTGACCGTATAGCGCGCCCCGGAGCCGCTCACCGAGGCAATACTCAAGCCGGCCAAGCTGCCGGTGTGGGTGAGAGTGAAGTCGCCGGCATCCACGTTCGTGACCGCTTCGGAAAAATCGATCTGGAAGCGCACACTGCCGGCATTGGTCGGGCTGGGATCTAAGCGGGTGATCGAGGCGACATAGGGCAAGTGATGGAACTCGTAGGCGCCGATATCTACTACTGCGATGCCGTTTCCATCTCCGTCCTCGATGCGCTGTCTCTGATCTAGATCGACAGCAAGCCAGACCGGCACGGCGGCGTTCGTCCCGGCATCGATCATCGGCGAGCCGGCCTGCAAGCGCCAGTTCCGTGTAGCTGGATTCACAAACAGCGGATCACCACCCCGGTTGTTTCCCCCGTCCGACCCACAATGAGAATACAAGACCCAGGTCGTCCCGGATTGGGTCAGGCAGCCCTCCAAGTTGCTATATGCAATGCGCGGCGTGCTGCTGTTGTTGTCAATGCTCTTCGCCGAACCGCCCAATCTGCTCTCGTTGCCCCAGACCAGTACGTTCCTGAGAATGGGATTGCTGTTATCGGAGTTGGCGATCGCACCGCCAAAGAAACCTTGATTCCCAGCAAAAGTGACGTTTTGGAGGGTTGGGCTGCTTCTATTGGCATTAAACATCCCTCCCCCGCCTGCGCCGCTGCCTGCAGTGTTGCTATCGAAGAGAACGTTGGTCAGCGTTGGGCTGCTGCCGCTGCTTGCCAAAGAGTCGGCTTCGTTCGCCATCCCACCTCCCCAACCACCTGCGCTATTGCGCTCGAAAATGACATAGACGAGCTCTGGATGAGCTGCGGGCGGAGAAGTGAGGTTTCTAATATAGGTGTACATCCCTCCGCCCCGGTATCCGGCCCGGTTTTCACGAAAGACCACCCACTGCAGATTTGGACCGCCGGTATGGTCGACGTACATCCCTCCACCCTCATCGGTAGCTTGGTTGCCTACGAACGTGACGTTGCGCAGGGTTGGTCTGCCTGAGAGAACCGCCATTCCCCCGCCATCCCGAGCGCGATTGCCTTGGAATGTCACCGTGTCCAGCTCCCCTCCGCTGTTATTATCGTAGTGTGCGCCGCCACCAGAGCCGGAAGCGCTGTTGTCCAAGAATCGGACGTTGACCAGTCGCGGGTTGCTCCGAAGCGCATCCATCCCGCCGCCAGGGCCGTTGGTCGCCAAGTTGCTGAAAAATGTCACCGTGTCCAACTGAGGATGGCATGCGGAGGCGGATAGACCGCCGCCCCCCACAACACCGCTGGCGGTGTTCTCCTCGAAAATCACCTCTCGGAGCACCGGACGGCTCTCGCCCGAACCAATCCCCCTACATAACATCCCGCCACCGCTGCTTGCCGAGTTACGCCGAAAGCGCACGCGCTCGAGGGTTGGGCTGCTGTTCTCAAGGTAAGCGCCTCCCCCGCTGTTGGCGGTGTTGTTGAAAAAGATTAGATCGACCAGCCTAGGGTGGCTATTGATCAGACGGATGCCTCCTCCCTCATCATAGGCGAATAACGGATCGTTTGCCTGTCCCCCGGTGATAATAAAGCCGTCGAGAACGGCCGTGTTGTCCACCCCTTGCCCGCGGACGACGTTGTAGCTGTTGTTCCCGTTGATCGTGACCGTCATGCCGTTGCTATCCACCGTATCGTTGTTGTCAATGTCCCCGCTGAGCACGGTAAGGTGGGCGTAGGGTTTGCGTTGATCGCGGCGGGTCTCATCACCCCAAAAGCCGCCGTAGAGGGCAACACCGCTCTTCAAGGTGAAACTCGCCGTCCGATTGGAGGGGGTTGCCGTGGGCTTGTGCACGCCCCTCCTAACCCAGATCTCATCGCTGCTCACCGCAATGGCAAGAGCGCGGCGCAGTGTGCACGCGTTAGTCCAAGAAGTACATGATCCGGTGTCAGATCCATTCGGCGCAGCATATAAGATTCGGGAGGAAAATGCTTGCGAGCGCCTGAAGGACAGGGGGCTGAACGGGGCAAACAAGAGAACGAAGAGAAGAAGCACAGAGGGAAAAAGGCGCATTTTCATGACTTTCCTCCTATCGATGAATGCGCAGGGCCTTCCTCGTCTCAGGGTGTTCAATTTAGACCAAAATGGTCAAAATTATAATAAACGAGTAGCGCACCGTTGTCAAGCGATGGTGCGGATTTTTTACCGGCAGTGCTGACAACTCACTCAAAAAATGTTGCTCCTCGAATCGGCGAGGGGGTAGTTCAGACGAACACGCTCCGAACGCAGAGGACCGGAAAGTCTCCGACCTCTAGGCGCCGGCCCCGAAAGGTTTTTTTGCCGCTTATCAACCCCGCTTTTCTGCTTAGCGGAGGACAAACCCGAACGGTGGGCCGTCTTCGGTTGACGGGAAGCAAGTGGCCTCCTCCGACCGGCTCGCTCAGCCCATCGCCTGTATGCGGGCATGGATCGCCGAACGGTTTTCAATAGGGAGGGAATGCCTGAGCAGTGGCTTGCACCTCTCGTCCGGGACGGAGTCGGGGGCGGGTGCGCCCGGCGTCCGCCCCACCTCGATCCTCACTTTGCGCAGAGAGCGCAGTTCTCTTGCACCTGTGCTCGAAGCCGGCTGCGCTCACTGAGGGCGAAGCCCTGACAACAAGCAACGTCCGGGAGTGTGGGCCGATCGGCTTAGGCCTCGCCGACACTATTTTTCCGAGGACAGGGAGGCTTATGGGTTGACCGGGGACAGGGCTGGACAAGCTTTTCGGGACTCAAGAATAAATGCTTCGATTCTGCTCGATACGCCTCAGCGACGGCTGTCATGCGCCAAGCGTCCGATATGTTCCGGCCTGCCGAAGACCACAAGGTGATCGTTAGGTTTGAGGGTGATTGTGCCTGCAGGATGAGTATCGGAGGCACCGTTGCGCTTGAGCATCACTACGCTCAGGTCATACACTTGCTCAACATCCGTGACGGTCATGCGGCACAACTTGGACCGTTCCCCGATGAAAACCCGACCTAAACTAAAGGGCTCGCCCTCCACCATTAGCGGTTGGGTGACATCTGCACCGATAGCCGCAGCAGCAAAGGTCGGCGCAGACATCTGGGAGGAGCTTAGCGCTTTGTATCCGAACTGCTCCTCTAGCGCTTGGGCAAAGTCGTCGTCAAAGATGCGGATCACAACGCGAAGGTTGGGATTGAGGCTGCGGGCTTTGACGGCGATCTGTAAATTGGCTGCGTCGTTCTGCGCGCAGAGCACAATGGCCTGGGCGCGGCGGATGCCGGCCGCCTCGAGGGTGTTCGGCCGCGTTGCATCGCCTTGAATCACCGGAATGTTCATCGCCTTAACCGAGGGGATCAGGTTGCGGTCGGGGTCAAGCTCAATCACCACCACTTCTTCCCCCATTTGGTGAAGATGCTTGAGCACCCGAAACCCCAGGTGTCCTAGCCCGACTAGGACGATATGGCTGTGGAAGGTTGAAGCGATAGCCACTTCCCACTCCTTCTGACGCGTGCGACGGTTAAAGAACATGATTCCGAAGTCCAGCAGCCCGGTTGCAAGCAATCCGATGCCGATCAGGGGCATGAGAAAGTTGAACATCTGCAAGGCAGGATGTCGGGGAAAGTCTCCCGGCATTTCCAAAAAGGTGAGCGCCAGCACCCGGAAAATTGCCTCCTGAACGCCGGAGAGCGGCTCGCCCGCCCAGCGCGCAATGAGAAAATACACCACACCTGCGCCGGGGATGATCAGCACGAAGAGCAACAAGGCGAAGCGAAACTCGCGCAGGAGGAGCAGGGTGTCCCGCCAGGTGGCACGCAGGTTACGCCAGCGCATGGGTGTATTTTACCCTACTTGCGTTCCGCAGCCTGCGGTCGAGGTCCTGTGGTCTCCTCGCCTGCCCTCCACGCGCACTGCCACGAGGCGCTGTGCTGACCAGCCCTTGCCCGAGCCAGGAATCCGGTTACGCTGCAGAACATAGCCCTTGGGGCATCAAGCAGGATGGCACGGGCGCGCTAGAAGAGGCGCAAAGCCCTTGACGCCAGAGAAGGACAAGGTATAATTTGCACAAGTGTAAGCCGAGGTTGATTGAGATGAGCGCTTGAGGGAAGAACTCGAGTGCTTGTCTTTGTTTTGTCTTTACAACCCATGAGGGTTGGCAAAGGACAGATGTTGGTAGGCTGTGGTGTAGATTTCCCCCGCCGCTGTCCCCTGAAAACGCAAGATCGGCTACACGGAGGATACCTGGCCTTAGGGCCGGAGCGCGGATCGGTTTTTTTGACTCGCAGTGTAACGGCAGAAACGTGAGGAGGCATTGAGTGGAAGCGAAGGGACTCAAGGCACTGAGGATCAGCTTGGCATCTCCCGAGACCATTCGCAGTTGGTCGTATGGGGAAGTGTTGAAACCGGAAACGATTAACTATCGCCGCTTGCGTCCGGAAAAGGACGGGCTGTTCTGTGAAGCGATTTTCGGCCCAACGCGCGACTGGCAGTGCTATTGCGGCAAGTATAAGAACGTCCGTTATAAAGGGATCATCTGCGATAAGTGTGGCGTCGAGGTAACCCGTTCCTCGGTGCGCCGCGAGCGCATGGGCCACATTGAATTGGCTGCGCCGGTGGCACACGTTTGGTATACCCGTCGGGTGCCCTCCTATCTCGGTCTTTTGCTGGATATCTCGCGCCGCAATTTGGATCGTGTGTTGTACTTTGCCCAGTATGTGGTCACCTATGTGGATGAAGAGGCGCGCAAGAGAGCTCTCGCCCGCCTGCAGGATAAGATCACCCAGGCGGAGCGCGAACAAGCTGCGCGCATCAACCAACAGATCGCCGAGATCAAGGCGGAGCGCGATCGGGAACTGAGAGAACTGCACGAACGCAAGAAGCAATTGGAAGCCCAGTTTGAGGACCAGTTGGCCGAGAGATTGGACCCGATCATCCAAGCCGGGCAGCGCCTTGAAGCCAGCTTGAGAGAACAACTGGGGAGCACAGCAAAGGCCGCTATTCACTTCCCGGATACGGATGTGGTGATTGTCGAGAGTGGCGAGACCATCACCACGGCGCATCTTGCCAGAGTACAAAGCGTGGTCAAGCAGCGTCTCGAGGAACTGGAAAGCGAACTCAAGGAGCAAAAGCAATTTGAACTGGACCGAATCACCGCTGATATTGAGCGCAAGCGCGCCGAGGCCGACCTCAGCATGGAGGAACTGCGCGCCCAACTCGAGGATCAGTCATTGGTCGTGCGCGATGAGAATGCCCGTCTGCGGGACGAATTGCTAGAGTTACGCCCGCTGACCTTTATGGGCGAAACGCGCTATCGCGAGCTGAAGTCCCGTTGGGGGCAGGTCTTCCGCGCCGACATGGGCGCCGAGGCCTTTTATGATATTCTCAAACGCCTTGACCTTGATAAGCTGGCCGACGAGCTTTGGAACGAAGTGCGCACCTCGAAGAGCAAGCAGAAGCGCCGCAAAGCTGCGCGCCGCCTAAAAGTGGTCGAGGCTTTTCGCCGTTCGGGCAACAAACCCGAGTGGATGATCCTCACCGTGTTGCCGGTGATCCCCCCGGATTTGCGCCCGATGGTCCAGTTGGACGGTGGACGCTTCGCCACCTCCGACCTCAACGATCTCTATCGGCGCGTGATCAACCGTAATAACCGGCTAAAGCGCCTTTTGGAGCTGGGTGCGCCGGATGTGATCGTGCGCAACGAAAAGCGCATGTTGCAAGAGGCGGTCGATTCGTTGATCGACAACTCCCAGAGGGGCAAGGCGCTCTCTCGCCGGGGGCGACGTGAGCTGAAATCGCTCAGCGACATGCTCAAAGGGAAAAAGGGCCGCTTCCGCCGCAACCTTTTGGGAAAACGCGTGGACTACTCCGGGCGTTCGGTGATCGTTGTTGGGCCGAACCTGAAACTCTATCAATGTGGCCTACCCAAGAGCATGGCACTGGAACTCTACCGCCCGTTTGTGCTCGCCCGCTTGGTCTCGCACGGCTACGCTGCAAACGTGAAAGGGGCTAAGCGCTTCATTGAACGCAACCGCCCCGAGGTGTGGGAAGTTCTAGAAGAGGTGATCAAAGAACGCCCGGTGCTGCTCAACCGCGCTCCAACGTTGCACCGTCTGGGCATTCAAGCTTTCGAGCCGGTGTTAATCGAAGGCAGCGCCATCCAACTCCATCCTTTGGTGACTACAGCTTTTAATGCCGACTTTGACGGCGATCAAATGGCGGTTCACGTGCCCCTCTCGCAGAAGGCGGTCTGGGAAGCGCGCCACCTGATGCTTTCCTCGCGCAACCTGCTGAAGCCGGCTGATGGCGAGCCGATCATCAGCCCTTCCAAGGACATGGTCTTGGGCATCTATTACCTCTCCAAGACCGACAATAAATCCCACAAAGGCGACGGGCGCATCTTCGCCGACATGGATGAGGTGGAGCTGGCCTATGAGTTGGGGCAAGTCGAGCTCCATTCTCGCATCAAGCTCATGGTGACTACGTGGTACGATGACGAGGACAACCGCTTGTCCCAACCACAGACCCGGTTAGTGGAGACGACCGTTGGGCGGGTGTTGCTCAACCGCGTCCTTCCACCGCAGATGCAATTCGTCAACCGCGAGTTGGACAAAGGCGGGATCAAGGACCTAATCGCAGAACTGTACGAGGTTTGCGGCGAGGAGATGACTCCTGAAGTCGCCGATGCGATCAAGGACATCGGTTTCAAGTATGCTACGCGCTCCGGCTACACCTTAGCGGTATCGGATATCACGATTCCGCCAGAGAAACCACAGATTATCGAGCATGCCCTCCAGGAGCAAGAAGCCGTAGAGCGCGATTACCGCCGCGGCTTGCTCACCGAACAAGAAAAGAACGAGCGCGTGATCCAGATCTGGCAGCAAACCACCGCACGGGTGGCAGAGGCCGTCAAAGCGCACATGGACCCGCATGGCAATCTTGCCGCGCAAGCGATCTCCGGCGCTACCAAAGGAGGGTTTGGTCCGATCTCCCAACTTGCCGGGATGCGCGGCTTGATGGCCGACCCCTCTGGGCGGATCATTCCGTTGCCGATCCGCTCCAATTTCCGTGAGGGCCTTACCGCTCTGGAATACTTCATCTCTACCCATGGCGCACGCAAAGGCCTGGCAGACACAGCCCTGCGCACCGCTGATGCCGGGTATCTGACCCGCCGTTTGGTGGATGTCGCCCAGGATGTGATAATTAACGCTGAAGACTGTGGCACGCTGGAGGGAATCCATATCCGCCGCAGCGATGACGTTGCCGGACAATCGATGAGCAGTCGTCTCTTCGGGCGGGTAACGGCGGAGCGCGTGGTCGACCCGGAGACGGGCGAGGTGATTGCTGAACGCAATCAGTTGCTCGATCATAACCTAGTGCGTCGGATTGTGGCTTCAAAGATCGAAGAGGTGAAAGTGCGCTCGCCGCTCACCTGCGAACTGCGCCACGGGGTTTGCGTGCTGTGCTATGGTTTGGACCTCGGGCGTGGTAAGATGGTTGAGCTCGGGGCCGCTGTGGGGATTATCGCCGCACAGTCGATCGGTGAGCCTGGCACCCAACTGACCTTGCGCACCTTCCACACCGGCGGTGTGGCAGCCGGCGGTGACATTACGACCGGCTTGCCTCGGGTCGAGGAGCTGTTTGAAGCTCGTCGTCAACCGAAGGGTGAGGCCACCGTTTCCGAGATCGCCGGCACTGTCTCGGTCATCCAGTCCGATCGTTATAGCGACCTGCGCGAAGTGCATGTGCGCAATTCCCAAATGATCGAAGAGCCTTATGACATCCCCGAAGATTGGACGATCGTGGTCGAGGACGGTGGGGAAGTCAGCCAAGGGGATGTCATTGCCTATGCCGACGAAAATACGACCATCGTCGCCCAGAATCCGGGGAGGGTGCGCGTGGAGGGGCATCGTGTCGTCGTCAGCCGCGAGGTGGTGGAAGAGGTGAAGTATGAGATTCCGACCACGGCGCGCTTGTTGGTGAAGGACGGTGACCATGTCGAGCCCGGCCAGCCTCTCACCGAAGGCTCGCTCAACCCGCACCGCATTCTGCGCATCCAAGGGCGGGAAGCATGTCAGATGTACCTGTTGACCGAGGTGCAAAAAGTCTATCGCTCGCAAGGACAGAACATCAACGACAAGCATTTCGAGATCATCATCCGCAAGATGATGTCGAAAGCCCAAGTGATCCGTCCTGGCGATAGCGATTATCTGCCCGGCGATTTGGTCGATCGCATTGAGCTGAAGCGCAAGAACGAGGAACTGCTGGCACAGGGTAAGCGCATTGCTCGCTCGGTGGATGTGCTGTTGGGGATCACAAAAGCCTCGCTGAGCACTGACTCGTTCCTCTCCGCCTCGTCGTTCCAGCATACGATTAGGGTGCTTGCCGGGGCGGCGATAGCCGCTGCAAAGGATCCGCTCCTTGGACTCAAGGAGAACGTCATCATCGGCAAGCTCATTCCGGCTGGCACCGGCTTTGACCCCAGCCGCTTCGACTCCGACCGTCAGGTGAGCTTTGAGGCGCTCACTCCCTCGGATGGTGGCGAACGTCGCCCCGAGGCGCGCCCCGACTTTATCAGCAGTTCCCTGATCGACTGAGGCCCGGATGACGCAGCCTTTGCTCCAGCGGTATCGCCCTTACTTGGATTTACCCGAACACACCCAGCTCGTCACCCTTTCCGAAGGAAATACGCCGCTTATTCCCCTGCCCCGCCTTGCGGAGCAGTTGGGGGGCGGCTTTGAACTGTATGTCAAGTATGAGGGGCTGAACCCGACCGGCTCCTTCAAGGACCGTGGCATGACGGCTGCGATCGGCGAGGCGGTGGGTCGCGGGGCCAAAACGGTCATTTGTGCTTCCACAGGCAATACCGCAGCCTCGGCTGCTGCGTATGCGGCACGCGCTGGCCTAAAAGCTGTGGTTTTGATTCCTCAGGGAAAGGTGGCGGCGGGAAAGTTGGCCGGAGCGGTTGCCTATGGTGCACAGGTCCTGCAGATTCAGGGTTCTTTCGATGACGCCCTGCACCTCGTGGTGGAACTCTGTCAGCGCCACCCGATCGCTCTGGTCAATTCCCTCAATCCTTATCGTCTCGAAGGGCAGAAAACCGCCGCCTTCGAGATCTGCGATGTGCTGGGGGCGGCGCCGGATTGGTTGTGCCTGCCCGTGGGCAACGCCGGCAATATCACTTCGTATTGGATGGGGTTTCGCCAATACAATCAGTTGCAGCAAAGCGGTCTGCCACGTATCTTGGGTGTGCAGGCCAGCGGGGCTGCGCCTTTGGTGTTGGGTCACCCGGTAGAGCATCCCGAAACGGTGGCCACAGCAATCCGCATTGGCCGCCCAGCGCGTGGGGAGCAGGCTCTTCAAGCCGCCGAGGAGTCCGGCGGGCGGATTATTGCTGTGAGTGATGAGCAGATCCTTGCCATGCAGAAGACCCTGGCAAGTGAGGGAATTTGGGTCGAACCGGCCTCGGCGGCTGGGCTAGCCGGCTTCGCCGCCGAGGTCGAAGCGGGGCGCATTCAACCGAGGGGGAAGCGCGTTGTCGCTATCTGCACCGGACATGGCCTAAAAGATCCGGACATCATTGTGAAATCGATGCCCACGCCGCCGCAAATTGCGGTCAATCTCGCCCTGATCGAGGAGGCAGTCCTCGCTCCCACAATCTAGCTTCGGCTCTATCGAAGGAGACATTCTCCCTCCTCAGCCGGGTAACCCCACAACGTGGGTGAAAGTGCGGTGTAGGGGTTGATAGCCTTTTGCAGCGAGTTCTGGGGTAGGTAACGAGGCTTCGTCAGGCTTATCGGAGAGACCAAAGAGCAGCGCTCCCTCTCGCTTCCAGTCCAATGCTAAGGCCCGCACCTCCTGGGTGATCACAATCTCTTCGCGTAATAACACATCTAGCGGAGTTGCATCGGGCAGATACCCCATTCGCTGCACCGTTTGGCGATATTCATTATACCGGAAAGCCTTGAAGGGGGTTGGATCCCCAGCTTGAACGTTGGCGTAAATTGTGTCGTGAATGGTTTGCAACGAGGGTGCAAGCTGGGCCTTATGCGTCTCAACTTGGTCGATGAATTGGCGGAAGCTCAGCAGCCGTTTGCCGCGCACTTCGCGAATCACCTTTTCGGTGTCGTACAAGCCGCTGCCGAGGATCAGGCAAATATAAGCGAGGTAATCCTGATTGTCAGCGGTGAAAGGGTGAAACTCGGGTTGGTTGAGCTGGTTGTAGGAGAAGAGAAAACTTTCGAGGTTGAAGGCATCGCCGAGCAAGGTTTCGACTGTCTGGCGGACTGCCTCCACGCGCGCACGGTCGATCACCTGTGAATTACGCCCTCGGGCGCCGAGGGCTGTCTTGTCCAGATCCACAATCACGGCTGTGTGTTCGTCAATCGGAAAACCGCGCGCAGCGCAATAGCGGCGCAAATTGTATTCTTCGCTGGAGTTGAGCGCCGACCACCGGTTGGAAAGCACCATGGTCTGTCCTCCCGCAGTTTGGACACTCTCAAACTCAAAAAGCTCGGTGTTTTCTGAGCCGATGAAGATGATCCCCTCCCAGCCGGCAACCTGACAGATGTTATCAAAGGCCCCGCCATCGCTCATCCGCGTGTCGCCGATGAACACTAAACGCCTGAGTTCGGCTCTGGGATTTTGCAAACACTGTGCAGCACGCAACAGTTCGACAATGACTTGGGCATAGGAGAGTTCGTGTTTACGCGGGATTGTCCCAGGCGGGAGATTCAGTTTAGGGCGCAAATCGTCTAACTTGGGCAAGCGTTCGTCCATCGGTGCAAGATTTCGATAGACGATAAAATCCTCCAAGAATTCAGCCACATTCGATCTGCCGCACAGACGCATAACCTCCTCCTAAAGCTTGGGTAGGACGATCGAGTGTTGTTTCTGGTATTTGCCTTTTTTATCGGCGTAGGAGATCTCACACTCTTCGTCGGCTTCGAAGAACAGCACCTGAGCGATGCCTTCGTTGGCGTAGATCTTTGCCGGCAGCGGAGTGGTGTTGGATATTTCGAGGGTGACATAGCCCTCCCATTCAGGCTCGAAGGGTGTGACGTTCACAATAATGCCGCAGCGTGCGTAAGTGCTTTTGCCTACGCATAGGGTCAACACCCGCCGCGGGATACGAAAATACTCCACCGTGCGCGCCAAAGCAAACGAATTGGGAGGGATGATACACACCTCCCCCTTGAAATCGACCATGGATTTGGGATCAAAGTTCTTTGGATCGACTATGGCCGAGAACACATTGGTAAAAATTTTGAACTCGTCTGCGACACGGATGTCGTAACCGTAGGAAGAGACCCCGTAGGAGATCACCCCGTCCCGCACCTGAGTTTCGGCAAACGGTTCGATCATACCATACTCGCGCACCATTCTGCGAATCCAGTGATCGGGTTTCAGCCCCATAACAAACCTCCGCCGCAAATAGGTTAAACTCGCCGTATTATACCCTTTTTGGGTTGTGCCCTCAGAACAGGGCGTCTAAGCGTTTGAGCCTCGAGCCCTTAAGCGCCGGATGGGACTCGGGAACGTCTCCCTCTGTGGCCTGCGGCAGGCCGCAGCGCCCAGCACATCTAAGCGCAGCCCAACCCCAGCTAGGGAGTCTCTGCAAAGGGTCTGTGTATCCTCCTTCTGGAGACAAGTTTAAGAACCTCGCTCCTTCGGGGCGAGGCAAAACCCGATACGGCCGAGAATTGCAAGCGGTGGGACTTCGTCGACGCTTCCGCAAACCCGATGTGAGGGATTTCGCTGCTTTTGCGATGAATCTCACTTGAATTCCCTGAGAAATTTCTGTAAAATTTTTTTAAGGCAGGTTGGATTTCCTGCCGGCCAAAGGTGGGCAGCGTGAGCGTGGGATTAGCCCTCGTTTCAGGCGGACAGAGGGGGAGATGGGTTGACTCAAGCCGAGAAGCGATGAGGTCTGTGCGCTTCATCCTTCTCTTGCAAGAAGTTCAACCTAAGACCCAAGCCAAGGATAAACGGCGGAAAGGAGGTGCGGAAATAGGGCGAAGAGAAGCGATCGAACGCTCTAGTTTTCCATAGGCATGTGGAATTGAGTTTGGTTATGAGAAGGAGGCTCAAATGACCACACTCGGAGGGTATGCCGATCGAATTGGGCGCGTCGACCTCAGCACCTTAGCGGTAACCTATGAGTCAATTCCCGACGACTGGGCAAAGAAGTATATCGGCGGACGAGGCTTGGGGGTCAAGTACGTCTTCGAAAATGGCCCACAAGTGGATCCCCTCTCTCCAGAGAACCTCTTGTGCTTCATGAATGGACCGCTCACCGGGACGGAAGCCAACATGAGCGGCCGGATGGCTATCGTCACTAAGTCGCCATTGACCGGCACGGTGACCGATAGCCATCACGGAGGATGGTCGGCCGCCCGCCTGCGCTGGGCTGGCTTCGACGGCTTGATCTTTAAGGGCAGGGCGGAGAAACCGGTGTATGCTTATGTTCATGATGGCATTGTAGAATTGCTAGATGCTTCGGAAGTGTGGGGGAAGGGTGTCCATGATACAGTGAAATACTTCCGGGAGAAATACGGCGAAAAAGACTTATCGGTGATTGCGATTGGCCAAGCTGGGGAAAACTTGGTGCGTTATGCCTGTTGGGTGAACGAGGATGATCGCGCCAGCGGTCGCGGTGGCACGGGATGCGTAGGTGGAAGCAAGAAGCTCAAAGCCATCGTGATTAAGGCCGAGAAGAAGATGCCCAAAGCAGAGAACCGCGAGGCTTGGAAGGAGGCCCACAAGCGCGCTCTAGAAACCATTATGGCCGAGGAAAATATTACCAGCCCACGCAAGGGTGGTCTGTCGGTTTACGGCACAAACGTATTGATGAACATCACGAGTAATATGGGGGCGCTCCCCACCCGCAACAGCCAGGTGACTTCCTTCGGCGAGAAGGCAGAGCGAATCAGCGGCGAATACGTGAAGGAACACATCCTGGTTGACGATCCGACCTGCCATGCCTGTCCGGTGGCCTGTAAGAAGGAAGTTGAAATCAAAGAAGGCGAGTTCCAAGGGCTACACATGGAGAGCGTCGAATACGAGTCGGCTTGGGCGCTGGGGGCCAACTGCGATAACGATGATGTCGCTGCGATCGCTAAGTTAATTGACCTATGCAACGACTACGGATTGGATACCATTGAGCACGGCAATGTGCTCTCCGTTTATATGGAAGCTTCGGAGCGCGGTTACGCAAATGGTTCGGGCGGCCTAAGGTGGGGTGACGTGCATGGGATGATTGAGACGACGCACAAGATCGTGTTCCGCGAGGACGTCGGAGATGTGCTTGCTAATGGCACCGAGCGAGCAGCCAAGGCCTGGGGGCATCCCGAAATTGCCATGACGGTCAAGGGGCAAGCGATCCCGGCTTATGACCCCCGTGGCTTGAAAGGGATGGGCATAGCCTATGCTACCAGCAATCGCGGCGCTTGCCACCTGCGCGCTTATACTCCAGCAGCAGAGCTGAACATTATGCCCTATCGCTCATTAAAGGCTGACCCCCTGGAGTGGAAGGGCAAAGGCGAGCTAACCAAACTCTTCCAGGACGTGCATGCAGTCTCAGACTCGCTTGACCTTTGCAAGTTCTCAGCGTTTGCGGAGAGCATGGAAGAATATACTGCGCAGTTTAACGCTATGACCGGTCTGAATTACACGGTTGAAGAGCTGCTCAAATGTGGTGAGCGTATCTACAACCTAGAGCGCTATTATAACAATTTGGCTGGCTTCCGCGAAGGCAGCGACTATTTGCCTGAGCGCTTCCTGAAGGAACCTTCGACCATGCCCGGTTCTCAGGGTCATATCTGCGAGCTGGACTTGATGCTGGAGGAGTACTACAGAGCGCGCGGCTGGATCAACGGCGTAGTGCCGGAGGAGAAGCTCAGAGAGCTTGAAATTATCTAGGCTTTGCAGCCTTTCGGAGGCGACCGAAAAGACAACAGGGCGGGTTTCCTCCGCCCTGTTGAATTTCCAGCCTCGCATAGCCCGTATTTGCGGGACAGAGGTTTGGGCTAACACAGGTGGACAAGGGTTGTTGGACTCGGAAACCCACAAGACCTTCCGCTATAGCCGTGTGCAAATGCGGCTTACTTGGATGGATCTTCCCCGAAGAGGCGCAGTAGCTGTTCCATAACAGCATTCTTGTCGTTGATTGCGAAGATTTCTTGTTGTTTCTTTCGCTAAGCAGCGCAGAGATTTGCCGTTTTAGCCATACTGCATTGGAGTCCCATACTGATAGAAATTGCTGCCTTTTTGTGAGGTGCTCTCTCCAGAACCGGTGTATAATGGGAAGAAATTATGAGCGCAACGATTGAAGACTCTGAATTCCGCCGATGGGTTGAGGCACTCCACCGTCACCCGGAGTGGCGGGAAGAACTGCGCCGCTTGGTCCTAAACACAGAAGTGCTGGAGCTGCCCGCACTCCTGCGCGAGACGGCAGCGATTGTGCGTGACTTAGCCGAAGCGCAAAAGCGCAACGAGGCACGCATCGAGGAACTGACCGAGTTGCACAGGCGCAACGAGGCGCGCATCGGGGAACTGACCGAGTTGCACAAGCGCAACGAGGCGCGCATCGAGGAACTGGCCGAGTTGCACAAGCGCAACGAGGCACGCATCGAGGAACTGGCCGAGTTGCACGAGCGCAGTGAAGCGCGCATCGACCGTTTAGAAGCGGCCATTGCGGAGCTCGCCGAAGCGCAACGCCGTACTGAGGAG
>JANXBJ010000008.1:118237-133397 GCA_025057645.1 Anaerolineales bacterium | reverse complement strand
CCTCCCTGCGTGCTCCACCCACTCGACTACAGTGTTTCCCTACACGCCGGTCTTCGTATCTATAGGCTCTGAATCTGAACTGGGTTGCACCCCCCACGATCCGCTAGAGGATACTGAAAGTTAATTTTGCTGTCGCATGGAACAACCTTTACCCAGTTGCACCCCCCACGATCCGCTAGAGGATACTGAAAGCGCTTTTCTTTTTAAGTAACTTTTTATGATTTGTCGTTGCACCCCCCACGATCCGCTAGAGGATACTGAAAGCTCAAAGGAATCGAAAAACTCACGATCTAATATTACTGAGTTGCACCCCCCACGATCCGCTAGAGGATACTGAAAGAATTTTGAATTGTCTTTGTGGTTAGAAGTTTGGAAGTTGCACCCCCCACGATCCGCTAGAGGATACTGAAAGAGATTTCATATGCTACCTCCGCACGGAAATCTTTAGTTGCACCCCCCACGATCCGCTAGAGGATACTGAAAGATGAAATATGTTTGTGATTGAATATCATAGTGTATTTTGTTGCACCCCCCACGATCCGCTAGAGGATACTGAGGCATGAATGCTGCTGTCTCTCCGGTTTGTGTGGGCCCTCTGACTTGTCTTCAGAGTGCTTGCTCAACTTCAGGGAGTGAGCATCTCTTCTAGGGCGGACAACTGTGCTCGATACCGTGCTTCCAAGAGAGGCTTACAGTCTCGCAGCTCTCTCAGGTTCAGTACCAACTTGGTAGCAAAGAGGTAGCAGGTGGCTTCCCCGCATTCGCGGCAATTGGTCCGAGGCAATAGCCTGTAGATTGCGAGATGCGTAGGGCGCAAACGAGTGCGTTGATCAGGGGTGATTTCCCGGCGGCGTTCCCAAGTCTGGTTGACTAGGTCGATATAGGGCTTCAGCCGCTGCTCGGCATCCTCGGGGTTGGCCGCATCGGTGATCGAGATTTCGTGGGGATGAAAAGCGATCAACAAGTCCCCTTGCTTGAGCATAAGGGTGTTCATAGAAGGCACGTAATGCGCACCGCACAGGACCGCATTGAGGTAAGGCAGAACTTTAGAAATGTTGACTGCAAAGCGCGCTCGGGCGGCGAAGCGGTGCGCTCCGGGATTCCAAGGCGGCGTATATAGCTCGATTTGATACTCTTCGATCAGCACGTTTGCGAACGCTCTTTCTGCGCTGATCTTACCACCTTTTGGAAGAAACTTTGCTCTCGACGGATTGGGGCGTATAAGAAGCCGTTCGGAGCGGACGGTTGAATTTCACAAGAGGAAGTTGCTGAATGGGAGAAACGAAGGCTGTCTCTGTGGAGCGCCCAAGAAGATTGACTGCGCAAGAGGGCTTAGAGAGGACTGGACGGAACAGAAGTCCTGGCTGCTCAGGAATATTGGTATAATCATGGCAGACGAATGCGGTGACCCTCCGGGAGAGGAGGGAACATTGCAGGGCAACGCCCTGCGCCCGGAGCATGTTGTAAGAAAGGAGCATACAATGAAGTGGGTCGGACAATCGGTACATCGAGTCGATGCTGTTGGTAAGGTTACCGGCGAAACCCTTTTCCCCGGGGACGTTAACCTGCCTAATCAGGCCTACATGAAAATCCTCTTTGCCCAGCGCCCCCATGCTATCATCCGGCGCATTGACACGAGCAAGGCCGAGGCGCTTGAAGGTGTGATTGCAGTGTTTACTGCTAAGGATGTGCCTAATAACGAGTACGGGTTGATCATGCCCGATCAGCCGGTGCTGTGTGGGCCGGGTTCAAATAAGCCCTACGCTGATCGGGTGCGGTTCATCGGGGATCAGGTCGCCTTGGTCATTGCCGAAACAGAAGAAATTGCCGCAAAGGCGCGCGATCTGATCGAGGTCGAGTACGAAGACCTGCCCGTGGTGACCGACATGGTGGCAGCAATGCAACCTGATGCCCCTCTTCTCCATCCAGATCGTGGCTCCAATGTCTTTTGTCATTACCGTATTCGTAAAGGGGATGTGGAGGAAGCCTTTAAGCGCTGCGATGTGATCATCGAAGGCGAATATCGCACTCCCTCGCAGGAACATGCCTACCTTCAACCGGAGGCTGGCGTTGGCTACATCGACGAGGAGGGGCGGGTGACCATCCAGGTGGCCGGGCAATGGACTCATGAGGACCAGGAACAGATCGCCCATGCCCTGAACCTGCCCCTAGAAAAAGTGCGCGTGATCTACCCTGCCATCGGAGGGGCGTTTGGTGGTCGCGAGGATATGTCGATTCAGATCGTTTTGGCCCTGGCCGCCTTACGCCTGCATGAGCGGGGCATCAATCGCCCGGTGAAGATCATCTGGAGTCGCGAAGAGTCGATCATCGGACACCATAAGCGACATCCCTTCCTGATCCGCGCTAAGTGGGGGGCGACCAAGGAGGGCAAAGTGATCGCCGCCGAAATGCAACTGATCGCCGATGGCGGGGCCTACGCCTATACCAGCACCAAGGTGCTAGGAAACGCCACCTTATTGTGCACCGGGCCCTACGAGATCGAGAATGTTAAGGTGGACTCGTACGCAGTGTACACCAACAACATCCCCACCGGCGCCTTCCGCGGTTTTGGAGGTCCTCAGGCTCTGTTCGCCGCCGAGACTCAGATGAACCGCTTGGCCGAGGCCTTGGGGATGGACGTAGTGGAGCTGCGCCTGCGCAATGTGTTGCGAGAAGGCTCTTTGCTCTCCGTAGGCACTCCCCTGCCTAAGGGGGTCAGCATTGCCCAGGTGATTGAGGAATGCGCCAAGGCAGCCGGCTGGCAACAAACCGAGGACGGGTGGAAGCGTCCGCCCAAGCCGCAGAACCCCGCTCCTCATCTCTGGCGCGGGATCGGGTTTGCCTGCGGTTTCAAGAATGTGGGCTTCTCGTTTGGCTATCCGGAGCAATGTTGGGCGACTGTGGAGTTATACGGCGGGGCCGAAATTGAGCGGGCTATCGTTCGCCACGCCGGCGCCGATGTCGGCCAGGGGGCGCATACGGTTATGGCGCAAATTGCCGCCGAGACCCTAGGCATCCCCCTCGAGCGGGTGCGCCTGGTCCTCTCGGATACCGCCCTGACCGACAACTCCGGCTCGGCCTCGGCCTCTCGCATGACCTTCATGGCGGGCAACGCCATCAAGAAGGCTTGTGAGGCAGCGCTGGAAAAGTGGCGTGCCGAAGAACGGCCGGTCATGATTAGATACCAATACCGTCCGCCGGCGACCACCCCGTTCGACCCGCAAACGGGCAAATGCGAGCCGAACTTTGCCTACGGCTATGTGGCTCAAGCGGCAGAAGTCGAAATCGACACTGAAACCGGGCATGTGCGCCTTTTGCGGGTGGTCTCCGCCGATGATGTCGGGAAGGCGGTGAATCCAATCCAAGTTCAGGGCCAGATCGAAGGAGCGGTGGTGCAGGCTGCCGGCTACGCTGTTCTGGAAAATTTCGTCCAAAAGGACGGCTACGTGCTAACCCAGCACCTTTCGACTTACTTGATCCCCTCGGTATTGGACATCCCGGAACGCGTCGATTCGCTGATCTTGGAATACCCGGATCCGCTCGGTCCTTACGGGGCGAGGGGAGTGGGCGAAATGCCCTTCTTGCCTCTGACGCCGGCAGTGATTGCTGCGGTGCACGATGCAAGCGGCGTTTGGTTTAGCGAGTTTCCGCTGATCCCGGAGCGCGTGCTGCGCGGCCTGGGCAAACTGAAACCCTTGCCTGCTTCCTGATCGAATGTCGCCTACCCGCAATACGCAGTGGTGCGCTCTAGCTTTTGCTTATTCTTGCTCTTAAGCGCTTCCCGCAGGTTCGGCGTCAGCAACCTGCGGGAGGTTTTTTGACTTCGCTGTGTTAGACTTGCTAGAGGCCTATGGGTTTTTCGGCCTGCAGCACGGCTCTGCCGTGCTGCTGGGTCTGCTGCGTTCCAAGATTCTCGCTGCCACTTTAGGTCCCTTTGGGGTGGGCATTTTCTCACAGGCCAACACCTTCTTCACGCTCTTGCAGGGATTTTATATCCTCGGCTTGGGTGGGAGTTTGACCAAAATGGTCGCAGAGGCCTGCGCCCGCGAGGATTACCCGGGGCTGAACCAGACGATCCTAACCGTGATGCTTGCCTATAGTGGGGTGGGTTTGATTTTTGTTGCCCTGTGCACTCTCTTTGCCCAACCTTTGGCGCAGTTTGCCTTCAGCAGTTCCGTCTATCGGGGCTACATTATTCTGGTCGGTTTGACCGCCTTTGCCTGGCTGCACTATCAAGAGCTGTTGATCGTCTTTCGCGGCCTAATGCAATGGCGCGAGGCTTCGCTGGTGGCCATCCTCGGAAACGCCATCAATGTCTTGGTGATGTTGGGGTGCGTTTTGCTCTGGGGAGTATGGGGTGCAGTCCTCTCGTTGTTGATTTCACAGGTGGTCAGCTTTCTCTTGGCGTTTGGGCTGCTGGTGCGTTCCACCGCAAGACGCTATCCGATTCGTTTCTGGAAGGCCAAGCCGCAGTGGTCAATCCTGCGCTCGCTGTGGGATTTCGCCGCTCCTCTAACGGTGATGAACTTGCTCGGCACCTTGCTCAACCTGATCATCCGCAGCCAGATTATCCGCCAGCTCGGCGTCGAGGCCAACGGACTTTACCAAGCCGCTTACTCGGTATCATTCGCCTACATGGGTTTTGTGAACACGGCCGTCTGGGGCTATGGTATTCCGAAACTCTCCGCCCTCAAGGAAAACATCGGCGAGGTAGTGCGCATCCAGAACAACAGTCTTCGCTTGGGTTGGCTGACTCTGGTGCCTTTCACGGTTGCTCTGCTGGCAGGGCGGGAGATTTGGATTCCTCTGCTTTTTAGCCCTGCCTTTCTCTCTGTGGCTCCTTTGTTCATTTGGCAGTTGATGGGAGATGTGCTCTTCTTTATGCGCATGAACATCTTGATTTCGATGGTGCCGTTGGAAAAAATGAGGAATTATTTCTTTGAGGGAGTGGCTCAGTGGCTGGGTTGGACTGGGTTTTCGATGCTGTTCCTCGAGCGTTGGGGAATTGCAGCCGTGCTCTTTGGCTACTTTGCGGTTAACTTGCTCTTCCTGGTCTTTGATCTGACCCTGCAAAGCCGGGTCATTGCTTTTCGCCTCTCCCCGGAGAATCGGCGCATGTTCCTGAAGGGCATCCCGTTGGTGGTCCTAGGCTACTTGCTTGCGCAATGGATTCCCTTCTCGTTCTGGCGCTTGGCCCTTTGCTCTGCCGTGGTTCTCGCTTTGTTGGTCTGGCTGCCGAGTGCACAGGAAAAGCGCAGCGGAGCGGCATACCTGCGCCGACTCCTCGCTAAGCTGCTTGCCCCTTTCTTCAAAGGCCCGAGACTCTCCGAGGGTGAAAATCCAAAGGAAGCGCAGCACAATGGGTGAGTGGAAGAGTTCGCTCTCAATCCCGAGATAAGTTAGGTGGTGATTTATAGCGGCTATGGACGGCTATTTTTGGAGTCTCTCTCTCGTTTATTTCTTTCATCTGCTCGCCACAGTGGTCTGGATCGGTGGCCTGGCAGTGAGCGCTTTGCTTCTTCTGCCGATAGCCAAACGTTCTTTGGACCCCGGCACATATGCGCTTTTTCTGGATCGCTTCCGACAGCGCTTTACTCCCTTATCCTGGCTCTGTTTGGCCATTCTGGTCGGGAGTGGTCTTTTCCAGATGAGCGCAAGCCCCCAATATGAGGGGTTTCTGGTGGTCCGCAATCCCTGGTCAGTGGCTATTTTCCTCAAACACTTGGTCTTTGTGGGGATGACGGCCGTGAACGCCTGGCTGACTTGGGGCGTTTACCCCCGGTTAAACCGTTTGGCGTGGCTGCGCGCCCAAAGGCCATCGCACCCGGAGGCGGAATACCTGGAGCGCAGCGAGCGGTTCTGGCTCGGAGTGAACTGGGTGCTCAGCCTGATCGTACTGCTCTTGACCGCGGCCGCGCGAGTTGCGGCTGGGTAACAAAGTGCTGCGGGCTGCGGTTTCTCGGTTAGAATCGAGAGGGGCGATCTTCGCCCTAGTTCAACTCTTGGAAGGAGAGCGGATGGCTAAGAGGGTAAAGCAAAGTCTAAAAGATCCTTGGCGCCGAATTCACGGCGGAATTTGGCTCATCGGCATTGCCGTTTTGGCCTGGCAGGGGTGGTGGTGGCCGGGCATTCTAGTGCTCGTGGCGCTGAGTTCGATCTTGGAAGCCGTCTTGATGCTCGCAGTGCCGGACGCATTTGAAGTGCTCGAGGAAAAGGCCAAGAGCGCTGAAGAGCAGAATGAGGTTGCCTCTGCAGAGCTATCCTCTGCGGCCGCAGCCTACCCTCTGCATCTCTTGCCGAGCGAATGCCGCCAATGCGGAGCGCCGCTGCGGCCTCATACGGTTCAGTGGGATCACCCCAAGGCTGCCCATTGTCCCTACTGCGGCGTTTTACTCCCTTTAGCCGAAGCCGAGGGGTAGGGTCAAGCCGACTCGGGCTTCCTCCTCGGAGGGAGGTGAAGGTTCGGGAGAGAAAGGCGGAGTGCAAGGCAAGCCGTGGGAGGGAAGCCGATCCATCCGGCGCAACCGGATGGGAGAAAACGGCCCCCCGCTGGCCTCAGAGAGAGCGAAGGCTTACCCGCCAGCGCACTGGGTAGTTTAGCCAAATTTGGATGCATCGGGCGCAGTAACTCCCCGGATGTCTCTCAAGCCCCCGCTCCTCCGCAAGGTAAGTTTTGCTCTGCCGAACCGCACACCTGCCTGCCCGGCTCGTCACCGGGATGCCCCTTGGGGGCTAGGCGCAAGCAGCGGCTTGGAGGTCGCTTAGGGTCATGATCAGAGCGTCTTCTTGGTTGTCCTGATAATACCCGCGGCGGCGGCCGACCACTTCGAAGCCGAACTTGTGATAAAGAGCCTGGGCGGCTAAATTGCTTGCGCGCACCTCCAGAGTGGCGGTGCGCATTCCCAAACGGGCGCATTCCCGAAGGGCAGTCCTGAGCAACTGCGTAGCAATGCCGTGGCGGCGGTAATCGGGGTGGACCGCAAGCGTAGCGATGTGGGCTTCGTCCACCACCAACCAGACCACGATAGCCCCCACCACTACGCCCGTGCCGTCATCTCGTTCGATCTCGGCCACCCAGAGGCGGGAGTTTGGGTTCTCGAGCAGTTCATATCGAAAAGCGTTAGCCGGCCAGGGAAGACTGAACGAAAGACAGTCGATCTGGTGGACTGCGGCCAAATCCTCAATGCGCATCGGGCGGACGTGAAATTCGCCGTTAAGAAGAGGGAAGGAAGGCTCAGGTCGGGATAGGCTCATGAAAATGAAGGTAGATCGGAGAGAGGGTTGCAGGGTCGGAGAGCTTTCCTGACTGCCAAAGCTGCCAGCCGATCTCGGCCAGTTTGCCAGCGCGACGCAGGCAGAGGAAAGGGCTGGCGAGGAGAGCGTTTGGTCGGGCGGAGAGGATTTGCCGCTCGGCAGAGTCGAACTCGCCGCATAGCCAAGTGGGTTGATCCAACGCCGCAGCCAATTGTTCGGCGGTGAGAATTTGGTATTCGCCCTGTGCTTGCCATTTGTCTTCTCGGCATTCATAACGGCGTAAGGCTAGCCGCCCGCGCCCGGCGCGCAGAGCGGCGATCATCGGCAGCTTCATTACCGGCTGGGATGCTGCGAGGACGTCTAGCGAGGGCACCCCGACCAAGGGGATGCGGTTTCCGAGAGCCAGCCCTTTGGCGAGGGCAATGCCCACGCGCAAACCGGTGAACGATCCAGGGCCGATGGCGACAGCAACGCAGGATAACTCACGGGCGCTTCTACCCAACCGCTCCAAGGCTTGGTGCACCGTGGGTGCCAGTTCGATAGTGTGGTAATCCCGACTCAACCAGGTGTGTTCGCTCAAGAGACTGACTCCATCGTAGAGCGCCACGCTCACCCAATGGGTAGAGGTGTCCAAGGCCAGCAGAAGAGGCGAGGCAGAATGGCGCATCAGGGCACTCCATAGATTTGCCGCCGTAGTTGAGTGAGCAGCTCCAGATAGCGTTCTCCGTTTGCCTTAAATACCATGTCGCGTTGCTCTTCGTCGATCCAGCGCAGGGTGATCCACAGGTTTTCCCGTGGCAGGACAGCCTGAATGCGATCCGCCCATTCGACCACTAGAGGGCCGCTTTCCAGCATGGCTTCGAGGTCTAAGTCTATCGCCTCGGCGGGGCTGCTAAGGCGATAGGCGTCCAAATGGTAAAGACGTTTTCCTACTGGGTGGCGGTAGATATTGACCAACACAAAAGTGGGGCTATTTGCCGGGTCGGGCGAGCCCCACCCTGCAGCGATCCCTTGCACCAGAGTAGTTTTGCCGCTGCCTAGTTCCCCGCTAAGACAAACGACGTCCCCGGGCTGAAGCAGCGCCCCAATGCGCGCGCCTAAGCGCCGCGTTTGTGCCGGACTGCGGCTGATGAATTCCATAGATTGGCTATCGAAGATGGGCATCCGAGATGGATTATATGCCCAAACCTTGTCCCAACACAAGGCTAGGCGAGCATTTCGAGCTTGCCGATCGAGGCGGAGAGGCGCTTCAGCCCTACCGATTCAAAAAAGACATCCACGATCTCATCGCTGTCCTTCAAATCGCTGTTCAAGACCATCCCCTCTCCCCAAATCGGGTGGCGCACTCGGTCGCCGGGAGAGAAGCGCTTTTCGAGGATTGGCAGCGAGGTGGAAGTCGTCTTATCCTGAGGTCGCTCGCTCAAAGCCCGGCGAGAAAAATCCATCCGTTCACCGGCGAGGGGGAGGAAATCCACCCGATCGGCGGGGATGTCCTCTAGGAAGCGAGAAGGGGCTTGCAGCTCGGCGTAACCATAGGCATTGCGAAACTGAGAATAAACCAAATACAACCGGTCCTTGGCACGCGTAATCCCGACATAGAAGAGGCGGCGTTCCTCGTAGAGCGCTTCGCGATCGTCCAAGGAACGCGCATGGGGCAGACTGCCTTCGTTGAGGCCGACGATGAAAACCACGCCAAACTCCAGACCCTTGGCAGCGTGCAACGTCAGCAGAGTGGGCGCATCGTTGTCTTCAGCCAGGGTGTCTTGGTCAGAGACCAGTGCGACCTGTTCGAGGAAAGCCTCTAACCCAGCTTCGCTGAACTCTGCGGCCAGACGGCGCAGTTCCATCACGTTCTCCCAACGCTCTTGTCCCTCTCGGGTGCCGTCGTCTAGGTAGGAGCGGTAGTCGATGTCGCCGATCACCCGGTCAAGCACCTGTAAAGGGGTGGATTGTGCCGCCTGTGCCCGCCAGTTTGCCAGAAGATCGCCAAAGCGGGCGGCAGTAATGACCGCGCGTTGGGGAAAGAGCTCCGAAATTGCGCTTTCCGGCTCGGCAGCAATGGCGAGAAGTGCCTGACCGCTGCTCAGTTTCTGGCGTTGGGCAAAGGCCTTCAGGGCGAGGACGGTCTTGTTACCGATCCCGCGCGGGGGAACGTTCAAGATGCGCAGCAGGCTGACCTCGTCAGCGGGATTGTGAATCACGCGCAGATAGGCAATCAGGTCCTTAATCTCGCGCCGCCCATAAAAGCGTTGTGCCCCGACCAGCCGGTAGCGCATTCCGCGCTGAAGAAAGGCTTCTTCCAAAAGGCGCGATTGTGCGTTGGTGCGATACATGACGGCGATCTCGTTGCCGGGGATTCTTCTCTCTTCGATCATATGGGCGATGGTGTCCGCTACCCATTGGGCTTCGTGAAGGTCATCGCGCGCTTCCACCACAACCACCCGCTCACCCTGGCCGCGCGTGGTGAACAAGCCTTTGGCCATGCGGTAAGGATGTGGCTCGATAACTGCCGTGGCCACGTCCAAGATCGCTTGGGTGGAGCGGTAGTTTTGTTCCAACAAGATCACCTGAGCGTCGGGAAAATCCTGTTCAAAGCGCAGCACATTGCGGTAGTCCGCCCCACGCCAACGGTAAATTGATTGATCGATATCGCCGACGACAAACAAATTGCGATGAAATGAACTGAGATGACGCACTAGGATGTATTGCGCTTGATTGGTATCTTGAAATTCATCTACCAAGATGTGCTCGAACAGACGGGCATAGCGTTCTTTGGCTTCTGCAACCTGTTCCATCAGGTAGACGGTGTATAGCAAGAGGTCGTCAAAGTCGAGTGCATTGTTGGCGAGCAGGAGTTCTTGGTAACGGCGGTAAATGCGTGCCACGATTTCGTCACGGTAATCATTCACCGGAAAAGTATCGGGTAGGAACAGTTCATTCTTGGCATAGGAAATCGTGGCATGGACTGCCTGTGGGCGGTAACGCTTTTCATCAAGATTGAGGTCCTCAAGGGCCCGGCGCAAGAGGGCTAGCTGGTCTTCGGTGTCGTAGATGACGAAGTCGGCCCCGAAAGGCAGGTGGCGTGCCTCGCGGCGCAAGATTCGGGCGCAGAGGGCATGGAATGTGCCCAAGGTAAGCCCGCGCGCTTCCTTCTCGCCGATCAGACGCATAATGCGCCCTTCCATTTCGCGCGCGGCTTTGTTGGTAAAGGTGACCGCCAAAATGGAATGAGGGGGCACGCCCAAGGCGCCGATCAGATAGGCTACCCGTTGGGTGAGCACCCGCGTCTTCCCCGAGCCGGGTCCGGCCATCACGAGGATCGGGCCGTGCACTGCTAAAACCGCTTGCTGTTGCTGGGGGTTGAGGCCCTTAAGAAAATCCATGGCGAAAGAATTCTACCGCGTTTTGGAAGAGATGAGCTTTGCTATCCTGCCCTGAGCTTCTGGCAATCTAAGGTAGAATTCGGTATAAGCTAAGTCCAGGCTCAGTTCGCTTGAGCGAATGGTTTTTTCAGATTCTGCTCGTCGATTGCCTTGGCTTCTTTAGTAGCGAGATTTGGAGCACGAGGGATGAGTCTCAGTCTAAATCATCTGGGCATTGATTTGCTCTCCTCAGAGTTTATCGCTGATCCCTATCCCTCCTACGAACGCTTGCGCCAGACAAGCCCGATTCTTTACGATGCGGATTGGGGTTTGTGGTTTATCAGCAGCTATGAGGATATCAATGCTCTCCTGCGCGATCGGCGTTTGGGCAGGGATATGGAAGGTGCGCCCAAGCCCGACCCGAGAACCCCCTTCGGCAAATTGCACCACAATTCTCTGATGGAAAAAGAGCCACCGGATCATACTCGTTTGCGTGGTTTGGTCAACAGGGCCTTCACTCCGGCGCGGGTTGAAGCCTTGCGCCCCCACATTACGGCGATTGCACACCGGCTGATAGACGCAGTTCAAGCGCGGGGGGAGATGGATTTACTCGCCGACTTTGCCGAGCCTTTGCCAGTAATGGTCATTGCTGAGTTGCTAGGCGTGCCCGAAGAGGGGCGAGCCTACCTGCGTCCCTGGTCTCAGGCAATCGTGGCCATGTACGAGCTGGCTCCCACGCCTGAGGATGAGCAAAGGGCGAACCGAGCCGTGACCGAGTTCTCAACCTACCTTCAGGGGTTGGTTGCCGAGCGGAGAGTGGCCCCGCGCGAGGACCTGATCAGCGCCTTGATCGAAGCCGAGGAGGAAGGCCATCGCCTCAGCGAGGACGAGTTGATCGCCACTTGCATCCTAATGCTCAACGCCGGCCATGAGGCAACGGTGAACGCTATCGCTAACGGGATGTTGGCTTTCTTTCGCCATCCCGATCAGTATGAGCTGTTGAAACGTTCGCCCGAGCTAATCAAGACGGCAGTTGAAGAAGTTCTCCGCTACGATACCCCCTTGCAGATGTTCCGCCGTTGGGTGAGGGAGAATGTAGAGTATAAAGACTTGCGTTTTGAGAAGGGATCCCGGCTGGCTCTGCTCTATGCCGCTGGCAATCGCGATCCGGCGCGCTTTCCCGACCCTCACCGTTTGGACATCACCCGTCAGGATAACCCGCACTTAGGGTTTGGGGCGGGTCTCCATTACTGCGTCGGCGCTCCGTTGGCACGCTTAGAAATGCAGGTGGCTTTTCAGGCCCTGTTGGAAAGGTTGCCCAACCTTCGCCTGGCGAGCGAGAAGTTGGAATATCGCCCGAATTTTGTCATCCGTGGGCTGAAGGCGTTGCCGGTGCGATTCTGAACCCTTCTGCGGCTGATTTGGGTTGGGGGAGCGGCGGAAGGTCGGCCTCAGGGGGCGTAGCGAGGGATGTTCTGTGTGTTTTTGCTACTCGGGGGAGAGCCTGGGGCTGCGAGGGTGCACTAGGGGCGTGAGGACTAACAGTTAGAGTGCCGCTCCTTGTCGAATGGAGTTGGTATAATGAGAAATCTGAAGAACTCTATGGGTAGGTAGAAAGCGAGATGGCGCAGAAAGTCTTGCGCGTGGTCGGGGCACGTGTCCATAACCTCAAGAATATCAGCGTGGACATCCCCCGCGATCAGTTGGTGGTGATCACCGGCCTTTCCGGTTCCGGGAAATCCTCGTTAGCCTTCGACACCATCTTTGCCGAAGGGCAACGCCGCTATGTCGAGTCGCTCTCGGCCTACGCGCGCCAATTCCTGGGCCAAATGGAAAAGCCGGATGTGGACTATATCGAAGGGCTTTCCCCGGCGGTCTCGATCGATCAGAAAGGGGTTTCTCACAACCCGCGCTCGACGGTCGGAACGGTCACCGAAATCTACGACTACTTGCGCTTGCTCTATGCCCGGGTGGGCGTCCCTCACTGCCCGATTTGTGGGCGCGAGGTGGCTAGGCAATCGGCGCAGGAGATTGTAGAGGCCATCGAGGCCTTGCCGCCGGGCACGCGCTTTTTGATCCTGGCACCGCTGATCCGGGGGCGCAAAGGCACCCACCAGGCGGTCTTCGAGGAGATTCGCAAAGCCGGTTTCACTCGTGCTCGGGTGGATGGCACAGTCTATGCCTTGGACGAAGAGATCACCCTTGACCGCTATAAGTTGCACACTATCGAAGCTGTAGTGGATCGCTTGATCATCCCCGAGGAGGACGATCCGGAAGGCCGCCAGACTTTTCGCAGCCGCTTGACCGATTCGGTCGAGACGGCGCTCAAGTTCGGCGAGGGGTATTTGACCGTGCAGGTGCTCCCCCGCTCCTCAATAGGTCAGACGGCACAGACGCTGTCCGACTCGCCCGCCGAACCCCAGCCCTATGATTGGCATTTTTCAGAACATCTTGCTTGTCCGGAACATGGGGTGAGCCTGCCGGAGATCGAGCCGCGCACCTTTTCGTTTAACACTCCTCACGGCGCCTGTCCGGAGTGTCAGGGGTTGGGCGGAAAATTGGTGGTCGACCCGGATTTGCTCATTCCCAATAAGGAGCTATCGCTCAATGAGGGAGCGATTATTGTCCCAGAATGGCATGGCCCGCGTGAGGAAGGAGGCTATTACTGGCAGACCTTGCAAGCCGTCGCCCGGGAATACCACATTGACCTCAACGCTCCGGTTTGCACTCTATCGCCTGAGAAGCTGAACATCCTGCTGTATGGCACAGGCGGCCGAGAGGTTACTGTGCGTTACTATCGTGAAGGGCGAGAAGCCACTTTGCGCGCTCCTTTTGAAGGAATTGTCAATAACTTGCAACGGCGCTACCAGGAGACCACTTCAGAATATATCCGGGAGAGGATCGCCGAGGTGATGAGCGAGGTGGTCTGCCCGCGCTGTAAGGGGCAGCGGTTGCGCGAAGAGGCCCTCGCCGTGACTGTGGATGGCTATAACATCATCCAAGTCACCGAGTGGCCGGTGCAGCGCACACTGCAGTGGGTGCAGCGTCTCCAAGGGGAAGACTCCCCCTTGACTCCGCGCCAGAGGCTGATCGCCGAGCGCATTCTGAAGGAAATCCAAGCCCGGCTCGGCTTTCTGGTGGATGTCGGGCTGGACTATCTGACCCTCAAGCGCACGGCATCTTCGCTCTCGGGGGGCGAAGCGCAGCGCATTCGCTTAGCCACTCAAATCGGCTCCCGCTTGACAGGTGTGCTCTATGTCTTGGATGAGCCCTCGATCGGCCTTCACCCGCGCGATAACGCCCGTCTGTTGCGCACTCTTGAGGGGTTGCGTGACCTAGGGAACACGGTTTTGGTGGTAGAACACGACGAAGAGACCATTCGAGCCGCCGACTGGATCGTTGACCTCGGCCCGGGGGCTGGGGAGAACGGCGGGGAGGTGGTTGCCCAGGGCAAGCTTGAGGATATTTTGAGCAACCCTCGCTCCTTGACGGGAGCTTACCTCTCCCGGCGCTTGCAAGTTCCCATTCCTAAGGCGCGGCGCAACGGAAATGGGAGGTTTTTGCGCATTATCGGGGCGCGCGAGCACAACCTGAAGAACATCGATGTCGAGATTCCGCTAGGGCGGTTGGTGTGCGTCACCGGGGTCTCCGGGTCAGGGAAGTCAACGTTGGTCATCGAAATCCTCTATAAGGCGTTGGCGCAGCATCTTTACCGCAGCCATGCCCAACCGGGGGCTTACGAGCGGATTGATGGTCTGGAGCACATAGACAAGGTGATCAATATCGATCAATCGCCGATTGGGCGCACGCCGCGGTCTAATCCGGGCACGTATACCGGTTTGTTTGACCTGATCCGTGCCCTCTTCGCCGAACTGCCGGAGAGCAAGATGCGCGGCTATAGGCCCGGCCGCTTTTCCTTTAACGTCCATGGTGGCCGCTGCGAGGCCTGTCAGGGGCAAGGGCAACTGCGCATTGAGATGCAATTCCTGCCCGATGTCTACGTTCCTTGTGATGTCTGTCACGGAGCGCGCTTTAACCGCGAGACTTTGCAGGTGCGCTTCAAGGGCTATAACATCGCCGAGGTGTTGAACTTGACCGTGGATCAGGCCATGGAAGTCTTTGCTGCCTTTCCTAATATGGTCAGCCGCTTGAAAACCTTACAAGATGTGGGACTGGGATATATCCGCATCGGCCAGCCGGCTCCCACCCTTTCGGGAGGTGAGGCACAGAGGGTGAAATTGGCCAAAGAGCTTTCCCGAAGGTCCACCGGACGCACGCTCTACGTGCTAGATGAGCCGTCAGTTGGGCTTCATGCGGCCGATGTGCACAAACTCATCGAAGTCTTGCAGCGCCTTGTCGAAGGCGGCAATACGGTCGTGATTATCGAACACAACTTGGACATCATTAAAGTGGCAGATTACATCATCGACCTAGGGCCGGAGGGCGGTGACCGGGGCGGTGAAGTGGTGGCAGTGGGAACACCCGAGGAAATTTGTGCCCATCCTCATTCGTACACTGCTCAATTCTTGCGGCGCATTGTTTGT
>JANXBJ010000008.1:0-118015 GCA_025057645.1 Anaerolineales bacterium | reverse complement strand
ATAGACAGTCCCTTGTGAGTACGCTACACTGGGGCACAAGATAAGTTAGCTACAGAGGTAACGAGGTAACAAAGGTTATGGATTATCTCTCGCTAGTGCTCATTCTCGGTGGTTTGTTGGTTCTCATTGTGGTCATTGAGAACCCGCTGCCGGTTTGGGCAACCTCGCAGAGATAATTCTCTCTATCTTGAGGAACGAACGAAAACGGGGCTGCCCAACCAAAGCAGCCCCGTTTGATTTTGAATGTGGTTTTGAGAGAGTAAGTGAGGTTAGAAATGATGAGGTCTGATCGTATCAAAAAAGGAGTCGAACGAGCACCACATCGAGCCTTGCTGAAGGCTGTCGGCGTCCGGGATGAGGATTTCTCGAAACCGTTTATCGCCATCGTTAACTCTTACGTTGATATTGTGCCGGGACATGCCCACTTACAGCAGTTCGGCAAAGTGATCAAAGAAGCGGTGCGTGCTGCCGGCGGAGTGCCTTTTGAGTTCAACACCATTGGCGTTGACGATGGGATTGCCATGGGGCATCTGGGCATGAAGTACAGCCTGCCCTCGCGTGAATTGATCGCCGACAGCGTAGAGACCATGATCGAAGCCCACCAATTTGACGGTATGGTATGCATTCCCAACTGCGACAAAATCGTGCCGGGCATGGTGCTAGGCGCCTTGCGGGTGGATATCCCCACCATCTTTATTTCCGGGGGGCCGATGGCCGCCGGAAGAACCCCCGAAGGTGAGGTCATCGACCTGATTTCGGTCTTCGAGGGCGTGGGGGCTTATAAGGCCGGCCGGATCAGCGAAGAGCGCCTGAAGGTGTTGGAAGATTATGCCTGTCCCGCATGTGGCTCTTGTTCGGGACTGTTCACCGCCAACTCGATGAACTGTCTCTTAGAGGCGCTCGGGTTGGCGTTGCCGTTCAATGGCACAACTTTAGCCCTCACGGCTGAGCGCGAGGAGCTTGCGCGTCGCGCCGCAGCTCAGATCATGACTCTGGTCGAGCGCAACATCACCCCACGCCAATTGGTGACCCTAGAAACGATTGACGATGCCTTTGCCTTGGATATGGCAATGGGTGGGAGTACGAACACCGTTCTCCACACCTTGGCTTTTGCTCACGAGGCGGGCATTCATTATCCTCTGGAGCGCATCAATGAGATTGCCGATCGCACACCCTATCTGACGAAGATCAGCCCTTCGGGGCCTTGGCATATAGAAGACCTGCACCGCGCCGGCGGCGTTCCAGCGATCTTGAACGAGATTGCGCGCAGCGGTAACACCCTCCATATGGAGCGACTGACGGTCAGCGGTCGCACCCTGGGGGAATCCATTGCCGGGATCACGGTGCGGGATCCGGAGGTGATCCGTCCCTTAGAGAATCCGCACAGCCCGACCGGTGGCTTGGCAATCCTATTCGGCAATCTCGCTCCCGAAGGGGCGGTGGTCAAGACCGGAGCAGTTGTTCCTTCCATGCGCCGCTTCAGTGGCCCGGCGCGCATCTTCGAAAGCCAAGAGGAGGCCGTAGAGGGCATTTTCAACCGCCTGGTGCAACCCGGGGATGTGGTGGTTATCCGCTATGAAGGGCCGCGCGGCGGTCCGGGAATGCAGGAAATGTTAGCCCCTACCTCGGCAATTATGGGGATGGGTTTGGGTGAGTCGGTGGCTTTGATCACCGATGGGCGCTTTTCCGGCGGGACGCGTGGGGCCTGTATCGGCCACATCAGCCCGGAGGCAGCCGCCCGTGGCCCGATCGCTGCCCTGCGCGATGGGGATATCATCGAGCTGGATATCGACCGCCGCACTTTGAACGTGCGTCTAAGCGATGAAGAGATTCAAGATCGGTTGGCGGCTTTGCCGCCCTTTGAACCGCGCACAAAAAGTCCATGGCTGCGCCGTTATGCGCACTTTGTGACTAGCGCGTCTCGTGGAGCCGTTTTGGTTTCGTAGTCTCAACTACCAGTGAAAGAGAGGTGTCAAGATGAAACTGAGTGGAGCTGAAATCCTATGGGAATGTCTGGTACGGGAAGGTGTCGAAGTGGTGTTCGGCATCCCCGGCGGTGCTAACATGCCCATTTATGATGCCATGTTGAAGTATCCCGTTCATCATGTATTGGTGCGCCATGAGCAAGGTGCTGCCCATATGGCGGATGGCTATGCGCGCGCCTCCGGTAAAGTCGGCGTTGCTCTTGCCACTTCCGGCCCCGGGGCGACCAATTTGGTCACCGGGATTGCTGCAGCGATGATGGACTCCTCGCCGGTGGTGTTCATCACCGGGCAAGTGGCTGCCCATCTGATCGGCGGCGACGCTTTCCAAGAGACCGACGTCACCGGCATTACTCTGCCGATTACCAAGCACAACTATTTGATTACTCGCGCCGACGAGATCGCCCGAGCGGTGCGCGAGGCATTCTATATTGCCCGTACCGGCCGGCCCGGCCCAGTGCTGATCGATATCTGCAAGAACGCTCAGATCGAGAAAACCGAGTTCGTTTACCCTGAAAAGATCGAGCTGCCCGGCTATAAGCCGCCGCGCACAGCGCCCAAAAAGGACCTCATTAAGGCCGCTCAGATGATCAAGGAGTCAAAGCGTCCGCTCATCCTTGCCGGGCATGGATTGTTGATCTCGCGGGCTTATCGTGAGATGCAGGAGCTGGCCCATCGCGCCCATATTCCGGTGGCGATGACCCTGCTGGGCATCGGTTCGATGCCGGCTTCAGACCCGCTGAACCTCGGGATGATGGGCATGCATGGCGAAGCCTATTGCAACCTCGCCATTCAGAACGCAGACTTGCTTATCGCCCTGGGAATGCGCTTTGACGACCGAGTAACCGGCAACCTTAAGACCTATGCTCCCCATGCCAAGAAAATCCACGTTGAAATCGACCCTTCCGAGGTGCATAAAAACGTCGTGGTCGATCTGCCGCTCGTTGGGGATTTGAAGGCAGTGTTGACCGACTTGCTGCCTTATGTCGAAGAGGCCCGCCACGATGAATGGTTTGCCCAGATCAATGAGTGGCGTGCCGACACGGACGAGCGCGACATTATCTACTGGCCAGATGACGGCAAGCTCTACACTGCTCATGTGATCCGCAGTATTTGGGAGGCTACAAACGGACAGGCAACGATTACCACCGGGGTAGGCCAACACCAGATGTGGGCAGCCCAATACTATCGCTTTGAGGAACCCTATCGTTTTATCACTTCCGGCGGTGCAGGGGCGATGGGCTTTGGGGTTCCTGCTGCCTTGGGGGTCTGGTTTACCGACAAGAGCCGCGATGTATGGGTGATCGATGGCGATGGTAGCTTCCAAATGACCCAAGCTGAGCTGGCTACCATTGTCCAGGAAGGGGCAAGCATCAAGATCGCCATTATGAACAATCACTTCCTGGGAATGGTGCGTCAGTGGCAGGAGTTCTTCTTTGAAAGCCGTTATTCCGCTACCTACTTGTCCGGACCCGATTTTGTCAAGCTCGGCGAAGCTTATGGGATTCCGGCAAGACGGATTACCAAGCCTGAAGAAGTGATGGACGCATTGCGGTTTGCCAACCAGACGCCGGGTCCGGTGTTGTTGGATTTCTGGGTAGAGCAGGAAGAGGCAGTCTATCCAATGGTGCCGTCCGGGGCGGACTTGCACAACATGATCCGCCGCCCAAAGCGTCAGCAGGTCGCTTCGGCTCAAGCAACTTCCTAGGTTAACTTGGAGATAGAGATACCCGGAGGAAAAAATGCAACACACGTTGATCGCTATAGTAGAGAACAAACCCGGTGTCCTAAACCGAGTGGCTTCTTTGTTCCGACGCCGCAACTTCAATATCGAATCTTTGAATGTCGGTCACACCGACCGCAAGGACATCTCGCGCATGACCATCGTCATCAACAGTGAGGAAGCGGATGCTCGCAGAGTAGAGGCTAACCTGTATAAACTGGTCAATGTGCTCGATGTCCATGATGTCACCAATCAACCGGCTGTGATCCGTGATTTGGCGCTGATCAAAGTCAAGGCGGGCATCGACCAGCGGGCCGAAATCGCCAATTTGGCTTCGATCTTCCGCGGTCGGATCGTGGATGTCGCTGCTGAGTCGGTGATTGTGGAAATCACCGGCACCGAGGACAAGATTGAAAGCCTAGTCGAGTTGTTGCGTCCGTTCGGCATCCTCGAGATGGTGCGCACCGGGCAAGTGGCGATGTTGCGCGGTGGGTATGAACCTGTGCGCCACACGCCCGGCGCCGGCTCGAACGGCTTCCACCCCGAAGAGGAGCTCGAGGTGGACTAACCCCGCTGTTGGAAGGACTTTTATGGCTAAGATTTACTACGAACGAGATGCTGATCCCACTTTGATCCTTCAAAAGAAAGTCGCCATTATCGGCTTTGGGTCGCAGGGGCATGCGCACGCCCTCAATCTGCGCGATAGTGGTGTGGATGTACGAGTCGGGTTGCGCCGGGGCAGTAAGAGCTGGCAAAAAGCTGAGGAACAGGGTCTGCCTGTGCGCGAGGTGGCAGAGGCAGCGCAAGAGGCCGACGTGATCATGCTCCTCTTGCCCGACACCGAACAGCCCAAGGTGTATGAGCAGTCCATTGCCCCTTACCTGAACAATGGCAAGACCTTGATGTTTGCCCATGGTTTCAACATCCGCTACGGCACTATCCAACCCCCATCGAATGTGGATGTGAGCATGGTAGCGCCGAAAGCCCCCGGCCATCGCGTGCGCGAAATCTACGTTGAAGGGGGTGGCACTCCCTCCCTCCTTGCTGTGCATCAAGACGCCAGCGGGAAGGCCAAAGAAGTGGCTCTTTCCTACGCCCACGCCCTTGGAGCAACCCGAGCCGGGGTTTTGGAGACTACGTTCGCCGAAGAGACTGAGACCGATCTCTTCGGCGAACAAGCGGTGCTCTGTGGGGGGGTTTCGGCCTTGATCAAGGCCGCTTTCGAGACCCTGGTAGAGGCCGGCTATCAACCGGAGCTGGCCTACTTTGAGTGTTTGCACGAATTGAAATTGATCGTCGATCTGATGTACCGCGGTGGCTTAAATTACATGCGCTATTCTGTTTCCGATACTGCGGAGCATGGCGACTACACCGCCGGTCCACGTTTGATCACCGAGGAGACTCGGCATACCATGTGGCAGTTGCTGAAAGAGATCCAAGATGGCACGTATGCCCAGCGCTGGATCGAAGAGAACCAGAAGGGGCGTCCATGGTTCAACGAACGGCGCAAACAGGAGCAAAATCACCTGATCGAGAAAGTGGGGGTTGAGCTACGCCGCATGATGCCCTTTATCCAACCTGTAGAAATTCGACCCGGTGAGTGAACTCTTGGTGTTCAAGGTGAAGGTGCGATGAATCCGACAGTGATCGACCCGAATTACGTGCGTATCTTCGATACAACCTTGCGCGATGGTGAACAATCTCCCGGAGCGAGTCTGACTTCCGCCGAGAAGCTGGAGATCGCCCGTGCCCTTGCGCGCCTTGGCGTTGATGTTATTGAAGCGGGCTTCCCTGCAGCCTCCCCGGATGATGCTGAAGGGGTGCGGATGATCGCCGAACAGGTCGGCAATCCGATGTGGGGGGAGGGCGAAACCACCCGCCGAGTTCCGATCATCTGTGGTCTAGCCCGAGCGAACAAGCAGGACATTGACGCAGCGTGGAATGCTGTCAAGTATGCTGCTCACCCGCGCATTCACACCTTTATCGCCACCTCTCCGATCCATATGCGTTACAAGCTGCGCATGGACCCGGAAGAAGTGGTGGAGCGGGTGAAGGATATGGTGGCCTATGCCCGTTCATTGTGTGAGGATGTCGAGTTCTCTCCCGAGGACGCTGGACGCAGTGAGCCGGAGTTTTTATATCTGGTCCTCTCCGAGGCCATCAAAGCTGGTGCCACCACCCTTAATATCCCGGATACGGTTGGATATACCACTCCCGAAGAGTTCGGAGCTCTGATCCGAAATATTATTGCTAACGTTGACGGTATTGAGAAGGTCATTGTCTCGGTTCACTGTCATAACGACCTCGGTTTGGCCACGGCAAACACCCTTGCCGGTCTGCGCGCCGGCGCCCGTCAAGCCGAAGTGACCATAAACGGCATCGGGGAACGGGCGGGAAACACGTCCCTAGAAGAGGTCGTGATGACCCTCCACACCCGCCGGGCGCTGTTTGGCCTGACCACCGGGATTGATACCACCCAGATTACCCGTGTGAGCCGCATGGTCTCAACCTATACCGGGATTCCGGTCCAACCGAACAAGGCCATCGTTGGGGCAAACGCCTTCGCCCACGAAGCAGGCATCCATCAGGATGGCATGCTCAAGCATCAAGAGACCTATGAGATTATGCGTCCGGAGACGGTCGGCCTAGGCCGTTCGAAATTGGTGATGGGCAAACATTCAGGGCGTCACGCCCTGCGCGTCCACCTTGAAGAGCTGGGGTATAAGCTCTCCAAAGAAGAGTTGGATGCAGCTTTCCAACGCTACAAAGAATTGGCCGACAAGAAAAAAGTGATCACCGAAGCCGATTTGGAAGCTCTGGTGGGCGACCAGGTCAGTCGCGGTGAGGAATTCTATACTCTGGATGGGCTGCAAGTTGCTTGTGGCACGATGGGTATGCCCACTGCGACCGTGCGTTTGAAAGGCCCCGATGGCCAGACGCACGTCCGTGCTGCAGTCGGCACCGGTCCTGTTCATGCTACCTACTGTGCAATCGACGCCATTGTCGGGGTGCCAAATAAGCTCTTGGAGTTTAATGTGCATGCCGTCACCGAGGGCATCGATGCCCTAGGGGAGGTGACCGTGCGCCTTCAAGCCGAGGACCCCACCTTGCATGAGCGCACTTCGCCCCAGAACGGCTATACCCGCGTGCGTACCTTCGGTGGGTATGGGGCCGACACGGATATCATTGTGGCTTCAGCTAAAGCCTATTTGGCGGCTTTGAACAAACTACTGGCAGCCAGTGGATTCTCGAAGGATGGCGGCAGCTCAACCCCAAATGAACGCTCTCAGGTAGGCTCGAGAAAGGAGAAAAACCCATGACTTCGAAGGAGTTATCTCGCTCGACCAACCCTCCCCATTTAGGCGATTACCATCGTGTGCGTCTCTACCCTCGTTATTGGGATATGTCCTCGATTGTCAATCACAACGCCGGTTCTTCTCGTAGGCTAGAGCAGCCCGCTAGGGTGGAAGAGCAGGTTGAGGATGAACTTCTTTGCCCTAAAGCTTTCGAAGAATGGCAGATCGGTCGCCACTATCCCGGCGACAAGTCCGATCGTTGCGAGACCTTCGTAGCGTTTTAGCAGGGATGATGAGTAAGCCGAGAACGTTGTTCGAAAAGGTTTGGGAGCGCCACGTCGTGGTGGAGGAACCCGGCTCACCCGCCGTGTTGTATATCGATCTCCACCTCATCCATGAGGTCACTTCACCGCAGGCTTTTGAGGGATTACGTCAGCGGGGTCTCAAGGTGCGTCGCCCGGACCTATGTGTGGCGACGATGGACCATTCCACACCCACTAAGGAGTTGTCCTTGAGTGCTATTGATGCTCAAGGCGCTAGGCAGTTGGAACAGCTACGCCGCAACTGTGCGGAGTTCGGCATTCGCCTATATGATCTTGATCATGACCAGCGGGGTATCGTCCATGTGATCGGCCCCGAATTGGGCTTTACTCAGCCGGGCATGACCATTGTCTGTGGCGACAGTCATACTGCAACCCATGGTGCCTTTGGGGCGCTGGCCTTTGGCATCGGCACCAGCGAGGTGGAACTGGTGCTGGCGACCCAGTGCTTGCTTCAGTATCGTCCTAAAACTTATCGGGTGGTCTTTGAAGGACGTCTCCGACCCGGGGTAACTGCTAAAGACATGATCCTAGCCCTGATTGCCCAAATTGGCGTAGGCGGTGGAACCGGGCATGTTTTTGAATATTGCGGCGAGGCGGTGCGCGCCCTCAATATGGACGAGCGCATGACCTTGTGCAATATGTCCATTGAGGGAGGGGCACGTGCCGGAATGATCGCCCCCGATGATACGACTTTTGAATACCTCGCTGATCGTCCTTTTGCGCCTAAAGGCGAGGAATGGGAGCGCATGGTGGCTTATTGGCGCACTCTGCCTTCGGACCCCGGAGCGCACTACGATCGAGAGGTGACTGTGGATGTCTCGAAGTTAGAGCCGATGATCACCTACGGCACGAACCCAGCCATGGGGATTCCGATCAGCGGGCGGGTGCCTGATCCGCAAGAAGAGAGCGACCTTGAGAAACGGGCTGCGCTCGAAAAAGCCCTGCGGTATATGGGTTTCCAACCCGGTCAGCCTATGTTGGGGCAGCCAATTGATGTGGTGTTCATCGGTAGCTGTACCAATTCTCGCCTCACCGACTTGCGCCAAGCTGCAAGTTTGCTCAAGGGACGCAAAGTTGCCGAAGGCGTGCGCTTGATTGTCGTGCCGGGATCGGAAAACGTGCGTCGCCAAGCTGAAGCCGAGGGTCTGCACCGCATCTTTCTGGAGGCCGGTGGAGAATGGCGCCATGCGGGGTGCAGCATGTGTATTGCCATGAACGGCGATCAACTCCAACCCGGCCAAATCGCAGTGAGCACCAGCAACCGCAACTTTGAAGGTCGGCAAGGGCAAGGCGGACGGACTCTTTTGGCAAGTCCGCTGACGGCCGCTGCTTCGGCGATTCGGGGATGCGTAACCGATCCGAGGAGTTTCATCAATGGAACCCTTTGAGCGCCTCACCTCTGCTCTGATTCCGATCCTCTACAACGATATCGACACAGACCAAATTATCCCGGCGATCTACCTCAAGGTGACCGGTAAGGAGGGATTGGCCGAGGGTCTGTTTGCTCGCTGGCGTTATCTGCCCGATGGCTCTCCGAATCCGGATTTTCCCCTCAATCAAGCTCGCTATCAGGGGCGGCGAATTTTGCTGGCAGGGGATAATTTTGGCTGTGGCTCTTCCCGCGAACACGCCCCTTGGGCACTTATGGCCTGGAATATTCGTGCCGTGATCAGCACGTCCTTTGCGGATATCTTCCGCAACAATGCTCTGAAGAATGGCCTTTTGCCGGTTCAGGTGGATAGGCAAACTCACGCGCGTTTGGTTGACCTTGTCGAGAGAGAGGTGCGCTCTAACGGCGATCCTCAAGACCCTGTCTGGGCTGTGACGATCGATCTGGCTTCTCAAACGCTTAGCTTACCGGATGGCTCTCAAGCCCAATTTCCGATTGAGGCCTTTCATAAAACTTGCCTGTTGAAAGGTTTGGATTCGCTAGGTTATTTGCTTGGCTTCTCTGCCCAAATCGAAGCTTACGAACGTTCCGACCGAGCTTATCCTTATGGAGTGAAACGCTATGACTTCGCCTAACTCTTCCCCAGATGTTTTTCTTTATGATACTACCTTGCGCGACGGTGCTCAACGCGAGGGGATCTCCTTTTCGTTGGAAGACAAAATTCGCATTGCAGAGCGGCTTGACCGCTTTGGTATGCATTATATTGAGGGCGGATGGCCTGGTTCCAATCCAAAGGATGCTCGCTTTTTTGAGCGCGCAGCGAAGATGACCTGGCAGAATGCCAAGATTGCTGCGTTCGGTTCGACGACCCGCAAAGATACTCCTCCCGAAGAGGATGAAAATCTGCGCGCCCTTCTGGAAGCCCAAACGCCGGTGGTCACGCTAGTGGGAAAAAGTTGGGATCTCCATGTTTTTTACGTCCTAGAGACTACGTTGGAAGAGAACTTGCGCATGATCGGCAGCAGTGTGGCCTACATGAAGGCCCAAGGGAAGGAAGTGATCTACGATGCAGAACACTTCTTTGATGGGTATAAGGCGGACCCGAACTATGCTCTAGAAACTCTGCGCGCCGCCGAGCGCAACGGCGCCGATGTTATTGTCTTGTGCGACACCAACGGTGGTTGCCTGCCTTGGGAGATCGAACGCATTGTCAGTGAGGTTAAGGCTCAGATCCATACCCCGCTGGGAATCCATTGCCATAACGATACGGGGTGCGGCGTAGCTAACACTTTGGCTGCTGTCAGAGCCGGGGTGGTTCACGTGCAAGGCACGATCAACGGCTACGGCGAGCGAGTGGGCAACGCCGATCTCTGCGCTGTGACCGCCGGTTTACAGCTAAAGATGGGCAAGCGCTGCGTCTCGGACGAGCAATTGGCCCGTCTGACCGAGCTTTCGAACTTCGTCTCCGAAGTGGCCAATCTCCCGCATGACCGCCATCAGCCCTACGTCGGTGCTAGTGCTTTCACCCATAAGGGCGGCATCCATGTTGCGGCTATGCTCAAGCACGAGGGGTCTTATCAACATATTGATCCCAAGCTGGTGGGCAACCAACGGCGCTCGGTGGTCTCGGAGCTTTCGGGACGGGGTAATCTCATTGAAAAAGCGCAAGAATTGGGCGTTACATTGAGTGCCGAACAAGCCCGCCGAATCTTGAAGGAAATTAAAGAGCTGGAGGCTAAAGGGTTCACGTTTGAGGGGGCTGAGGGATCGGTGAATTTGATGCTTCAGCGCGCCCAGCCCGGATATCAGCCTCCCTTTGAACTGATCGATTTCACGGTGGTGGTGGAGCACCGTCAAGGGCGGGGCATGCTGGCCGAAGCGACTGTTAAGGTGCGTGTCGGAGATCGTATCCTGCATACCGCAGCCGAAGGGAACGGCCCGGTCAATGCGCTGGATGCCGCTTTGCGTAAGGCGCTTGAGGATGTCTACCCGACCATCCGCAACGTGCGTCTGGATGACTATAAAGTGAGAATTGTGGATAGCGGCAACGGCACCGCCTCCGCCGTAAGGGTGCTGATTGACACCAAGAACGGCACCCAGCGCTGGAGCACGGTTGGTGCCAGTACCAATATTATCGAAGCTAGCTGGCGAGCGATCGCCGATAGCTTTGAATATGCGCTTGCCAACCCCCAGATTGAGCACTCGGAGAGCTAGGGGGAACGCATGAAGGCAACTATCGTCTGTTTGCCCGGCGACGGAATCGGCCCCGAAGTGGTTAGGGCCACGCAATCTGTGCTCGAAGCAGTGGCCGACGCCTTCGGACATACCTTTGAAATGGAAGATTATCCCATTGGGGGGATAGCGATCGACCAATTCCAAAGTCCGCTGCCGGATTTTACGTTGCAAGCCTGCCAAAACGCCGATGCAGTATTGCTTGGAGCAGTTGGGGGTCCTCAATGGGATGATCCAGATGCCCCACTGCGCCCCGAACAGGGCTTGTTGAAGATACGCAAAGAATTAGGAGTTTATGCCAACTTGCGCCCGGTCAAGCCTCACCCGCGCCTTCTCCATACCTCACCGCTCAAGCCGGAGAAGATCGCCAATGTGGATTTGATCTTCGTGCGCGAGTTGACCTCCGGCGTTTATTTCGGGCAACCAAAGCGGCGCTGGATGGAAGCTGGGGAAGAGCGCGCCGTGGACACCATGACTTACACCGAGAGTGAAGTGCGTCGAATTGCCCATCTCGCTTTTCAGCTGGCGAGGCAGAGGCGACGGAAGGTGACTTCGATCGATAAGGCGAATGTTCTAGAGACCTCGCGTTTGTGGCGCAAGGTGGTTACCGAGGTGGCTAGAGAGTATCCGGACGTCACTTTGGAACACTTGTTGGTCGATGCGGCGGCGATGTATCTTATCCAGCGGCCGTCCAGTTTCGATATCTTGGTCACCGAGAATATGTTCGGCGATATTCTGACCGACGAGGCCTCGATGCTGGCCGGTTCCATGGGCAACATGCCCTCAGCCTCGCTTGGCGAGCAGCAGAACCGTCATGGAAGGCCGCGCGGGCTATACGAGCCGATTCATGGTTCGGCACCGGATATTGCTGGCAAAGGGATGGCCAACCCGGTAGGCACGATTCTCTCAGCAGCGCTGATGCTACGTCACTCTTTGGGCTTGGAAGAAGAAGCTCAGACCCTCGAGCGTGCCGTGGAGGAAACGCTTAGCCTTGGGATCCTCACCCCAGATTTGGGCGGCAGCGCCAATACCGAGGCGATGACGCGCGCAATTATTGAACAATTGGCACCATCCCGCTCACCTGCGTGGGATCAAGCGGCCCAGACGATACGCTAGAGAACTTTTGGCAATCCTTCGAGGAGGTTGGTTGAAATGAAGCCGATATCAAAATACATTTGGATGGAGGGGCAACTGGTGGAATTTGAGAAAGCCACCTTGCATTTCCTCACTCCAGCATTGCACTACGGAGCGGCGGTTTTTGAGGGCATTCGCTGCTACTCTACGCCCGAGGGACCGGCGGTCTTCCGCCTGAAGGAGCATATTCGCCGCCTCGCTCAATCGGCTAAGATCTTGGGCTTCCGGGAACTGCCCTGGAGCGAGGAAGAGATGGCTCAGGCTGTTCGCCAGACCGTGGCGGCAAATGGCTTCGAGGAGTGCTATATTCGCCCGATGATCTACTTAGATGAAGGCGGTTGGAATCTGAGCGTCGACGCTGGCAAACCCAAACTGGCGATTGCGGTCTGGGAGTGGAAGAACTACTTAGGTGACGAAGCCTTGGAGAAGGGGATCCGCGCCAATATCTCCACTTTCACCCGGCATCATCCCAACGTCATGATGACCAAAGCTAAGATCACCGGTAATTATGCGAATAGCCTCCTAGCAAAGACAGAATCGGCACGCTTGGGCTTCGATGAAGCCATTATGCTCGACCCCCAAGGGTATGTGGCCGAATGCACCGGGGAAAACATATTCTTGGTGCGAAACGGCAAGGTCTATACCCCGCACACCGCAGCGGTGTTGGAGGGCATTACTCGAGATACGATTTTCACCCTCTGCAGCGATCTGGGGATCGAGGTGATCGAAGAACCCATCGCTCGTGATCATCTTTATATCGCCGATGAAGTGTTCGTCAGTGGTACGGCCGCAGAAGTGATCGCACTGACTGAGATCGACTTTCGGGTGATCGGCAACGGAAAGATGGGGCCAGTTACACGGGTGATCCAAAAGGCCTATCACGAGGCCGTGCGCGGTCTCAACCCGCACTCGCGTGAATGGTGCGACGTTGTTCGCATCCCTGTCGAGAGCCTCTTCCCTGTCCAACAGTCCCAGCAGGTGAAGTGAATTCACGGCGGTTTCGGTCGTCCATTTCGTCCTCCTCCCCCTACGAAGGCCTCCGCGTTTCCCGACGACGCGGAGGCCGAAACTTAGAACCGGGGTTCTCTCCTTTTTGGTCCGAAAGTCCTCGCTTTCTGGATTCGGCAAGGCATTTCTCATGAGCGAACGCAAAGCAGATGCGGCTAATCCCTTGAAGGGCGGGTTGATCAAAAGCCGTGTCCTGTAAGTTATAATTTATCCAATCTAGGAATTGCCCGCTTGGTTGGAGAGGTGCTGGATTAGGCTGTGCCAAGAGCGCAGCGGATTTTGTCTCAGGTTATCGGAGGTTTGCTGAGCGTTGGCTTCGGGTTGGTTAAGTCTGAACTGGCTCAAGGTCCTGAGGCCCGGAATCGGGAGAGTTTAGGCGATTTACTCTATCTCCTTGGGGAGGCCTAGTCTCTCGGTTATACTTCCACATTCACTTTAGGGAGCGTTACAAATGGGAAAGCCGAAGGCAGACTTCGTTATTGAGACCGTGCGTTATCGTTCTAACGGTGAGATCGATTGGGTGCGTGGCTACGAACGGCGCGGAGAGGCTTTCTCGGATGTGATCATTCTCTCGCGCAACGAGTTGGTGGAACGGCTTAAGCGAGGCCAGAAGATCTTCGCAGGGAAGCGGTTGCCTCGAATGGCAAGCACCTTTGAACTCTCCAAGGCGGTGCGCCTGAAAGAAGTCAACGGAAGGACCATGGTCGTAACGGAGCACACCGAGGCATCCAGTGACCGTCTAGAAGGAGTACCGCTCATCTAAGTGGATATGCCTACCCCTTTTTACCACCTCAGCTTGGCACAGGAGATTCTCCATCATGCGCACTTGCCGGTTGCGGTGCGCTCCCTGCTCCAATGTCACCTAGGCGCCTATTTGCTCGGGCACGTCGCACCAGATGTGCAGGTGGTCTCCGGACAGCCGCGCACCGAAACTCATTTTTTTGATCTGCCCCTAAAGGCTAAGGCCCTGCCGCCGTGGCAGCAATTGCTTCGCCGCTATCCCCTCCTAAAGCAGAGCGCTCTCTTGACGGGGGAGCATCGAGCGTTTCTAGTGGGCTACCTGTGCCATTTACAAGTGGACTGGCGTTGGGTGCAGCAGATTTTTGTCCCGGTTTTTGGGTTGCAGAACAGTTGGAGCACTTTTGAGCAGCGCTTGATCTACCATAACGTCCTGCGTGCCTACTTGGATGAGCAAATTCTGCCCAGCCTCGAGTCCCAGTGGAGTGAGGAGCTGAAGCGGGTTGTCCCTTGCGGTTGGTTGCCTTTCGTTAACGACCGGGACTTGGTCCGGTGGCGAGACATCATTGCGGAACAGCTTAAACCCGGTAGCAGGATTGCCACCGCAGAAGTGTTTGCCGCACGTCAAGGTTTGTCGGTGGAAGAATTTGTGCGCTTGGTGCGCTCGCCGTCCGTCTTGCAGGAAGCCATCTTTTCGCACATTTCTATGGCGCAGCTCAGCGCATTTCGGCGCCAGGTGATTGAGGAGGGAGTCCAGCTCGTTTGCGAGTATTTGCAAGGTCGGTAATGCCATCTTTGTCGGAGCGGCAGAGTTCGCTTTGTTCTTAGTTCTCCTGCTCTTAGTCTAAATGCTTGGGTTTTGCGCTTGGATAAACCGTTTCTCTCCATTATCATTCCTGCTCACAACGAAGAACACCGCTTGCCACACACCCTTGAAACCCTTTTTGCCTATCTCGATGCACAACCTTACTCCTCTGAGGTTTGGGTGGTTGAAAATGGCAGCCAAGACCGTACCCTTCAGTTAGCTCAAGAACTCTCCCGCCGCTATAGACGGCTCTACGTTCTTCATGAGGAGGAACGTGGCAAAGGTCTGGCTGTTCGGCGCGGCATGCTCGCTGCCCGCGGGGAGTATCGCATGATGTGCGATGCGGACCTCTCGATGCCGCCTTATGAGATCGGGCGCTTCTTGCCCCCGCAGCTCAGCGGCGTCGACATCGCTATCGCTTCCCGCGAAGCGCCCGGGGCCAAGCGCTATCATGAGCCGCTCTTGCGCCATTGGATCGGCCGCGCCTTTAACCTCCTGATCCGCCTTTTGGTGCTGCCGCAGTTCCACGATACCCAGTGTGGCTTCAAGTGCTTTACCGCCGCAGCAGCCGAGCGGTTGTTCCCCTTGCAGACGATCACCGGCTGGACTTTCGATGTCGAGATTCTCTACTTGGCGACGCGGCTGAAAATGCGCATTCAAGAGGTGCCGATCCAGTGGTATTTCAATCCGGAAAGTAAGGTCCATATCGGGCGCGATTCGATCCGCATGGCGCTAGACCTGCTTTATATCCGCTCTCACTGGAGGTCATTCCCCGGTGCGAAAAAAGACTTCGGGAAGTGAGCTGCCGAGCTTGGAATATGAGTTAGAGCTATGGCAACGAGGCATAGGCCGGGTGGTAGGCATGGACGAAGCCGGGCGAGGGGCACTGGCCGGGCCGGTTGCGGTAGGAGCGGTATGTTTTCCTCCTGACCCGCTGCTTTCTAGCAAGTTGTACGGCGTGCGCGATTCCAAGCAGCTCCGTCCTGCCGAACGAGCGTGCTGGGCAGAACAAATCCAACGCCTTTCCCTCGCATGGGCGGTCGGGTTTGCTTCGAACGAGGAGATCGATCAATTGGGCATCGGATATGCTGTTCGATTGGCGGCCTATCGGGCATTAGCGGATTTGCCTTTTGCACCACAGCACCTATTGATCGACTACTTCCGCCTGCCGGAATGCGAAGTGCCGCAAACGGCGCTGATCAAAGGAGACCAACGCTCTCTGACGATTGCGGCTGCCTCGATCCTGGCGAAGACTGCGCGCGATCGCTGGATGGGCGAGGCAGATGCTCTCTACCCCCAGTACGGCTTTGCTGCTCATAAAGGATACGCCACGACTGCGCACTTGGAGCTTCTCCGTCGTTGGGGGGCTTCTCCTTTACACCGTCGTTCGTTTGACCCGGTATCCCAGATCGAGGAGGACCGATGAACAAAAAAGAATTGCAATACGGCTTGTTCCCCAGCCCAATCTCGCCCCTTTCCATGGCGCGCGGATATACCCTTGCGGAGGTGGCCTTTTCGCCGCTTGGATATTTGCTATGGTTGGAGAATCGCGCCGACAGAGGGGTGATCGTGGTGCAGCCCTTGAACGGGGAAGGGCGGCGCGATCTGAATTCCGAGTTTTCGGTGCGTGCGAAGGTCGGATACGGCGGAGGAGATTTTGCAGTTTGGGAGGAATGGGTCTATTTTGTTGTTGCAGATCAGGGACGAATCTACCGCCAACCTTTGCGCGGCGGGCAAGCGCAACCGCTTACTCCGGCTTTTGGGCGAGCGGCTTCTCCGACTCCTTCGCCGAATGGCAAATGGCTGGCCTATGTGCACACCTACGAGGACAAAGATGTAGTGGCAATCGTAGATACCGCAGGCCAACGCTGGCCGCAAATCCTTGCCCAAGGGGAAGATTTTTATATGCAGCCGGCGTGGCACCCCCAAGGTCGGCACTTAGCTTGGATTGCTTGGAATCATCCCAATATGCCTTGGGATGGGACATGGCTGCGTCTTGCTGAGCTGGAGGAACATCGGGGGTGTTTGCACTGTGTTGCCATCGAAACCCTCGCCGGAGATGAGCAGACTTCGGTCTTTCAACCCCTGTTCTCGCCCAATGGTCGGCATCTTGCCTACGTGGCCGAAAGCGAGGACTGGTGGCAGATATGGCTTTATGACCTTCATACCCGAAGCAAACGACAGCTCACCACCTTCCCGGCGGAACACGGTTTGCCGGCTTGGCTTCAAGGCCTGCGTACCTTTCAGTTCAGCCCGGATGGACGCTGGATTTATTGCGTTCGCAATCAGAATGCACAGGATCGCCTGATAAGAATTTCGGTCGAAAGCGGCGCAGAAACCCCAATCGAACTTGATCCCCCGTATACCGTTCTGGGGCAGATTTGCCTCGGCGAGTGGCAAGGGCAAACCTTGGTGGCTCTCATCGCCTCAGCGGCTAACATTCCTCCGCGCGTGATCACCGCTTACGAGGATGGACGAACCCGTGTTTGGGGGCGAGCATATACGGAGGAAATCCCTCCCGAGGCCTATTCCGTAGCGCAGCCGATCGAGTGGGCAGGGCTGGACGGCGAAACTGTGCACGGTTTGTATTATCCGCCGCACTCTCTATCCGCAAGCGGGAGGGGGTTGCCTCCGTTGATCGTCGGTGTCCACGGCGGGCCGACCAGCCAGGTCAAAAACGGCTTTAACCCCCGGGCTCAGTTCTTCGCCACGCGAGGCTATGCCTTCCTTGAGGTGAACTACCGCGGCTCAACAGGCTACGGGCGAGCTTACCGCGAAAAACTTCGCGCTTCGTGGGGCCTTTATGACGTGCAAGACGCGGTCAGCGGTGCCCAAGCCTGTGTTCAGCGGGGCCTTGCCGATGGGGAGAAATTGGTGATCCTGGGCGGCAGCGCCGGCGGTTTCACCGTTCTCAAAGCCTTGGAAGATTATCCGAGCTTTTTCAAGGCGGGCATTTGTCTTTTTGGAATCTCAAATCACTTCAAGCTGGCGCAAGAAACGCATAAATTCGAGGCGCGCTATTTGGATCACCTCTTAGGCCCCCTTCCGGAGGCAGCCGCAGTTTACCGCGAGCGGTCGCCCATCTACTCCGTGGACCGTATTCGCGATCCCTTGGCTATCTTTCAGGGGGAGGAAGACGCGGTGGTACCGCGCGCCCAGTCGGATGAGATAGTTGAGTCTTTGCGCCGGCGGGGTGTGCCTCATGTATATCATGTTTACCCCGGAGAAGGGCACGGCTTTCGCAAAAGTGAGACCATCGAGCACTTCTACAAGGCGGTGGAGGCTTTTCTGAAAGAGTATGTGCTGTTTAGATGATCGGATGGGGGAGGAAAGTGTGCTGCTCTTTGCTCTCGAGCCGGGCAAGTGCTTTGGCGCAGTCCTTGGTAGGAGGGAAAGGTTGCAGAGGGTTTTGCGCCAGTGCTACTCATGGTCCGTTTGCGAGATTGGAATAGACAGCGATCTCTCTACCCCCAATGGCTGCAGCTCCCGGTATAGTGCGGTGTCTTACTCGTCCGGCAAGGCTTGTAGCGAGTTGAGGGTTGCGGCATACCGAAATCTAGGTCGAGCGGCATAGGAAACTGAGCGGAGGTGCTCTGATGAGGAAAGGCTCAAAGACCCGTAAGTTTGGCGCCTCTTCGCGGATAAGCCATGACTCCTCCGAATATTACCGTTTGCGGATGTATTCCGAATTGCGAGGAAATCATAGATCGCCTCCCGTGCCGGATAATCCCTTTCCGGCGGAATACGAGAATCGCATTGTGCTGGCGTCCTCCGAGCACATGAAAGAACTCCCAGACCACTCTGTCCACCTCATGGTGACTTCGCCGCCCTACAATGCCGCCAAGGAGTATGATCAGGACTTGACCCTCGAAGAATACTTGCAGTTGCTGCGCAAGGTGCTGACCGAGACCTTTCGCGTTCTCGTTTACGGCGGTCGGGCATGTGTCAATGTGGCCAATTTGGGCCGTAAGCCTTATATTCCCCTATCTGATTATATTTCGCAGATGATGATTGAGATCGGTTATCTCATGCGCGGCGAAATCATCTGGTATAAAGGCGCAGGAGCAGGGGTCTCTATGGCTTGGGGCACTTGGCGATCGGCCGCAAATCCGGTCCTACGCGATACCCACGAGTATATTCTGGTTTTCTCCAAGGGAAGTTTCTCGCGCCCCAAGCCCGAGCACAAAGCTGCTACCATTACGCGCGAACAGTTTATGGAGTGGACTAAATCGGTGTGGGTGATATCTCCCGAGTCGGCCAAAAAGGTGAGCCACCCAGCGCCTTTCCCCGTTGAGTTGCCCTACCGCCTAATCCAGTTGTACACTTATGCCGGAGATATTGTTTTGGATCCTTTCATGGGAAGCGGTTCGACTGCGATTGCAGCGCTAAGAGCGGGCAGAAAGTATATCGGCTACGAAATTGTCCCCGAATATGTGGAACTTGCTGAAAGGCGGATCGCAGCCTACAAAGCCCAACCAGAATCGGGGCTTAGCCTTTTCCCTAAGGCTCGGAGCGCTAAAGCCTCGTCCTAAAGGGCTGGACCGGTTTGTTTCGATTTACCGATCCAATCTGCCCGCAAAGTGTCCAGCTCACTGCTGAAGGCAATCCAGTCCGGCACAAGGAGCACCAACCCCTCGGTATGGGGATGAAACATTGCCGGGGCGAGAAAAAGTCGGAGCAAGGGTTTGGGGAGGGGATAACCGTTCAATTCCAGCACTACTGCCGTTCGGCCGTAAAGCGGGGCAAGAAACGAGCGCAGCATGGCAGAAACGCGCTGGGGTGGAAAGAGGGCGTCCAGTTCCGCCGGATGGGTCGAGCGGATGCGCCGATAAGAGATGCGCATTTGCAAAAAGGGGGTGACAAGGCGGAGGTGATCGGGATGGGCTTGCACATAGGCGGCATGACGGAGAAGGAGGAAAAAGAGACTCAAAGCGAGCGGCAATCCTCCGGAAAGCATCAGCCAGGGGGCTTCGGCTTGGTGGAGGGGTGTCCGGGCAAAGCGCACATAAATGCCGATGGTCAGCAGGATCGCCCCGCAGAGGAAGAGAGTGGGCCACAGGCGGTCGAGAGTGCGCCGATAGAACAACAAGGGATGGCGTTTGCCCACCCTGAGGCGCTTCATTCGACTTTTCCTTCTATAGGGAGGGTGAACCAGAATGTGGAGCCTTGGCCTAACTGGCTGGAAAAGCCAATGCGTCCGCCCATCAGTTCAACCAGTTGCTTGGCCACGTTCAGCCCTAGCCCCCAACCTTGCTCTTCGCGCACGGCGCGGTCTTCAGAGCGAAAGAATTGCTCGAACAGCCGTTGCTGGTCCTCAGGGGCTATGCCGATGCCGCTATCCTCCACTTCAATGTAAATCGATTCGCCTTGGCGTTGGGCACGCACCCAGATTAGACCGCCGTTCGGGGTGTATTTGATCGCATTGGTGAGCAAATTGGTCAACACTTGGCTCACTCGCGTCGCATCGGCAAAGACTTCGGGCAGGTCCGGGGCGATTTCGCTGCTCACTCGGTGACCTTTTTCATCTATTCTAGGACGTAGACTCGAGAGCACCTCCTCGATCAATTGCGGCAGGGAGATCCGACGCGGCTCGAGTTTCAGCCGGCCGCTCTCGATGCGGGAAATATCTGAGAGATCGGAAACTAAAGCTGCCATCCGGTCGACGTTGTTACAGATGGTATCCAGGAAATTGCGCTGTTTGTCGGTGAGGGGGCCAACCACTTGCTGACGCAACAGGTCGGCATAGCCTCGAATTGCGGTCATCGGAATCCGCAGCTCATGCGAAATGACGGAGATGAAACGGTTCTTTTCCTGATTGGCATGCTGCACCGCTTGGTAAAGGCGCGCATTTTCGATGGCGTTGGCCGCGCGCGCCGCCAAACGAGAGAGGAAGAGGCTTTCCTGCTCTGTGATTGGCTGCTCTTTAAGAACTGCAATGACCCCACGGACCTTGCCGCCGCGAAGGATCGGTGCAGCCACAAGATTCTGTCCGGACTCTTGCCACAAGAGTTTTGCTGTCCAATCCGGCTCAAAGTTCGGGATTTGTAACGTCCCAGGATAGACTTCAGCCGCTCCCGAGACGATCTCCGGTTTGCCATCCTCCTCTTGCAGAATCACCCAAGCTTGTGTGCCTTGGGTGCCGCGCAGCGCCCAAGCCCGGGTGATTTCCATGATGCGCTCAAAATCCAAGCTAGCATTGAGATCGCGATCGATTTGGGTCAGCGTTTCGAGTTCGGCCACTCGCTGCTGTAAGGCCTGATCAGTGCGGGCATAAAGACGGGCGTTCTCAATGGCGATCGCTGCTTGAGAGGCAAAGGCACTCAGCAGGTCTAAGTCCTCTAGGGTGAACACACCGGCGCTGATCCGATTATCCACGTAGACAACGCCAATGAGTTCCCCGCGTGAGCGCAAGGGTACGCACATGATCGAACGCAAAGAGTGCAACATCACCGACTCTTGTCTGGCAAAGCGGGGGTCGCTTTGGGCATCTGTAGTCAGAATCGGGTGACCGCTATGCACTACTGCTTCGGTGATTGTATGGCTGATGGCATCTTTGCGTTGCAGAGTCTCTCCTTCTAAATTGCGTGCCACGCGCAGGCGCAGTTCCCCCGTATCCGAGTCCAAGAGCATCAGGAAGCCCCGTTCTGCGCCTGTCAACTCGATCACTGCGTCCATAACCTGGTTTAGCACTTCGTCCACATCCAAGGTGCTGCCCAGCGAATGGGACACGCGATAAAGGGCTGCCAGTCGCAGGGACTCGCTCTCTTCAGAGAGCAGCCTAGGCAGCTGGCGGATTTGTTCGAGCACGGCCTCAAATCCCTGGCGCCTCTCCGGTGGCAAGGCGGAATCGCGCAGGTGCTCCAAGTCGGTCAGAATTTTTTCCAGAAGCGGCTGCCAGCTAGGAGTGGCTTGCCCCTTGCGTAAGGGAGCGAACGGGAAGTTATTCGATTGGGGGGTCTCGGTTGAATTCATGAGCGATCTTCCCTCCGGTAAAAAGCACAATCTTCCTTCAGGGGGCAGATGGGACACTTGGGCTTGCGCGCTCGACAGATTTCTCTCCCCAGTCGGATCAGGTTCAAGTGGACGGAGGCATAATCCCGCTTGTCAAAGAGCTCTGCCAAGAGTCGGTGAGCTTGCTCGGCGGAGGTCGAATGCGGAATTAATCCTAAGCGGCGGGTAACGCGATGGATGTGGGTGTCTACCGGAAAGGCGGGTTTGTTTAGGGAGAAGAGCACAACGATAGCAGCGGTCTTTGGGCCTACCCCTTTAAACTGTTGCAACCAGCGCAAGGCCGCTTCGGGTTCAAATTCTCGTAGGAAATCCAAATCTAGGCGGCCGCGCTGTGCAGTGATAGCGCGTAGGATCGCTTGGATGCGTGGCCCCTTTTGTTCGGCCAAGCCTGCGGGACGGATTGCTTCAACCACTGCCTCAAGGGGAGCATCGCGCACAGCTTCCCAGGTTGGGAAGCGCTGCCGTAAGGCTTCGAAGGCCCGATCGCGGTTGCCATCGTTGGTGTTTTGGGACAAAATGGTCGAGATAAGCTCATCCAAGGGGGAGAGAGGACGACGCCACTGCGGTTCTCCATAGAGTTGATGGAGCTTTTGAGTGATCTGCTGAGCTAACGGTTTCTTCTCAGAGCTTTTTGGGTCCATCAGGAATGCCACTGCAGAGAAAAAATCGGTCTTGCTGTGCCGATGGGCAGTTGGCGAAAGTTCTTGAGCGTCAGAGAAGGACCAAACTCGCTCAGGTCGTGCACCATTTGCTCGGTGAGTGCGCCGAGCTGGCGCAGCACTTCTAGGCTGACCGCTGCGCTGACCTTTCCCCGCTGGTCTCCATCGGCAACTTTCAATGCCACCCCGATCCCCGGAGAGTCCGTACCCAGAACGCCGGGCATCAATCCCAGACCTTGATACCCTTCTGCTCCTGTTTTAGCGAGGATTTTTCCTTCTGCTCTCCGCATTAAGTGGGTGTCGAAGCGACCCGGGCCGCCAACCAGTTCTGGGTAACTCATCATTGCCTGCGCAATGCGCCGGCAGGCCTCGGCCCGTTGCGGAGGATAGACCTCCCCGCAGAGCGGGTCGCAAAGTCGAGCGTAGGCTAATGCAACATGATATAGAGGCACAGCAAAATTAGGCGCAGAACAGCCGTCAGTGCCAACTTGCACTTGCTCGGGTGCTAGGCGACACATCTCGGCGAAGGCAGCCAGAATGGTTGTTTGAATTGGGTGTTTGGGGTTTATATAATCGTCAGAGGGCAAATTTTTGAAGCGGGCAAGGGCGATCATGCCGGTGTGTTTTCCGGAGCAGTTATGATGGTTGGCGCTGGGCTTTTCGCCGCGTTGACGCATGAGCCGAGCAGTTTCCTCATGCAAGGGGTAGTGAACTCCGCAGAGCAGATCGCTCTCCTGAACTCCGCACTTTTCCTGAAGTCGGCGGATTAGTGTGACATGGGTTTCGCAGCCCGAGTGGGATGAACAGATGAGCGCAATCTCCTCATCGTTCAGGCCGTATGCAGCGGAAGCCCCGCTTTCTACCAGCGGCAGAGCTTGGAAGGGTTTGGCGCAGGACCTTAGGTAGGTGGTTGCATAGGGGTCGCCGTAGGAGGCAATCAACTTGCCGTGGGCATCGACCACTGCAATAGCGCCGAAGTGCACCGACTCAGGAATCTGATTTTGGTTTGCCCGGTAGAAATCGCCCCGGCACAATTCATAGAGGGGTTGATAGGGCAATTGAGGCATTAAGCCACCTTTGTCAAGAGATAATCTTCGCAATAAGAGAGATGGAGCTCAGCCTTTTCTTTTATGGACGGACCGAAGCAGACCCACAGAGCTTGCTCCGACCGTTTATAGCTCAGAACCATCCTCAAACACCTCTCCCATTTCTGCTTCCTCCTCAGAGGGGGGGCGGTTGCGGCGTAACAAATACTCAACCAAACCGTTTTGTAGGCGTTTGGCGTATAGCTCTTCTTTGTCCTTACTGAAGTTAAAGTGGCTCAGCAGGGTGGGGACCATTTTGTTGACCGTCTCAGGAGGGACGTTTTGGCTGGTAAACGGTTCGAGGCGGTTTTGCAGGTCTCTCAGGAAGGCCTGTTGGTGACGAATATCTTCCACAGTCACTAACCCGCTGCGGCTGCTGTAAATCTGATACCCTAGATAATGGGTGGCCAGCTCTTCAAGCGATTGTTGCCAAGCCTCGAGATCTGCTTTAGCTAAAAAAGGGGGTTGATTTACGATCACAGTATCGCCGATGAAGATTAGATTTTCGCTCGGCACACTCACCCAAATTGAACCTGGTGCAGGTCCAGGATGGTGCTCGAGGCGCACTTCGGGGCCTCCCCAATGCAACGACAGTTGTTCGCTAAAGGTGATATCCGGAACCGTCCAACGGGTTGCGATCGAATCGAGATAACCCTCCCAGTCTGAGCCGTTTTCGGAAGTCTGCCCCTTGAGGGCGCTGGGGCGGCTGCGAAAAACCGAGGCCGTTTTTTCATGAGCTAGGATCGGGCAGTCGAAGGCTTTGGCACCGATTGTGCGGTCAAGGTGTGAATCGAGCAAGATCAGCAGGCGATTGTTTCCGCCGCGCTGGTTGAGCAAGGCAGAACGCCAAGCCCGGGCGTCTTCTGCCTTAAGGGGGGCGTCGAGGTAGATAGTGCCATGAGGAAAGACGAAGGCCACAAGGATGACCCCTAGATATGCGTCTTCGTAGAAGATTCCGGGTCGGATTTCTTTCATAAGCTATACCTTCTATGCTTGGGTTTCGTTAGATCTTTGCCCGTTGGATGCGACCGGTAGCGTAAGGCGGAAGCAGGCGCCCTGGTTTGGCTGACTCTCCACCCAAATACGGCCACCATGGGCTTCGACAGCCAAGCGGCAATAGGCCAAGCCCAAACCAAAGCCGTGCTGACCATTTGCACTGCGCAGGCGGGTGAATTTGTCAAAAATGCGCTCTTGCTCGGAGGGTGGAATGCCCGGTCCACAGTCCTGAACCCAGATTTGAACCATTTTTCCCTCGGATTGTGCTCCAACCGTGATCGCACTACCTTGAGGAGTGTACTTAATGGCGTTCTCGAGGAGGTTAATCAGGACACGGCGTATCATTTCGCCGTCGACCAGCACCGGAGGGAGGAGCGCACTCAGGTGGGTCTCTATCGCTTGATGCTTTGCGTCGGCGCCGACCCGAACTGCGTCCACAGAGTCGGCGATGATCTTTTCCACCGCTTCGGGCCGGGGATTGCTGATCGGCCGGCCAGCCTCGAGGCGGCGCAAGTCGAGCAAGGCATTGACCAGGCGCTGAATTCTTTCGGTCGAACGAACAGCGATCTTAAGCAGAGACTTGACCGCCGCATCGCTATCGGCTGGAAGGATGTTTTCGAGCACGTCCAGACTTGAGATCACGTTGGCGAGGGGCGAACGCAGGTCGTGATAGATCATGGAGATTAGGTCGGCGCGCAGAGTCTCCAAATTCTTGCGCTCGGTGATGTCGTGCACAATCCACTGAATGCATTCCTCTTCGTCGATGCTTACCTTTCGGGCGTAGACGTGAGCCGGCATCGAACGCCCGGCGGAGGTCTGTAAGGTGGTCTCATAGGAAAGGGTTTCACCGTGTTTGAGGTTGGCGAACCCATCGCCTAGGAGTTGAGAGTTGACGATGGCGAGAGAATGAATAAGCTGGCCGCGGAGGGCTTCGGCGCCGAGCAAGGTCACCCGTTCGGCTTGATGATTGGCCTCGATGATGCGGCCTTCCCAGTCGGTGATGAAAATCGCATCGATGCTATCTTGAAAGAGCTCGAGGTAGCGCTGGTGGGCGGCTTGAAGCGCTGCGAATAATTGGGCATGACGAATGGCTGTGCCAGCGAGGCTGGCAATGCCGTTCAGCACATCTAGAGCGTCGTCGTTAAAAACTCGGGCTTGGGGGTTAATCGCCTCGAGAACGCCGATCACTTCGTCGCCCCAGCGGATGGGAGCACAAGCGATTGCCCGGGTGCGGAAGCCAGTCATCAGGTCAACTGCGCGCAAAAAACGCTCGTCCTTTGAGACATCATTGACCACGGTGCCCTCGCCTCGTTGAGCAACCCAACCTGCGATCCCTTCGCCTAACTTGAGACGAAGGCCTATCACTTTCTCGCTGTAGCGTCCGGTGGAGGCTTCGAAGACCAGTTCTTGGCGCTTGGGGTCGATCAACGCTAAAGAGACCGTGTCAACTAGCAAGGCTCGACTGGTCTGCTCTAGTATGCGCTGAAGCACTTCTTTCAGGTCGAGCGAACCGGTGATGGCTGCGGCGCTGCTGGCCAGAGCTGCCATAATGCGCGCCCGGCGTTGGCTTTCCTCATAGAGCCGGGCGTTTAGAACGGCGATCCCCGCTTGATCGGCAATCGATTGGACTAAGCTGAGGTGTTCGGGTTGGAAAAAGCCCGGCTGGGGGTGAACGAGGGTGATCACCCCCACCAATTCATCGCGCACCATCAGCGGGGCGCTGACGGCGGACTTCGGTCCCCGTCTTTCAGGAGCGTCGTCCGGGCGTTTGAGCCATCGCTCATCTCGGCTAGTGTCTTTGATCAAGACCGCTTGGCGATGTTGGGCTACCCATCCGGCGAGCCCTTGTTCGTAAGTGATGCGCAGTTGCTGGGTGGTTTGATCGTGGACCACATCACCGGTGATAATCGCTGAGTCTATAGGTTTGCCATTGCTGTCGAGGACGATAATACTGCCGTTGATTGCCCCAACGCTTTGCATGGAGAGGAAAAGCACGCGCCGCAAAACCAGGTGCAAATCGAGCGCGCTGGTGAGTTCGCGGCTGATGTTATAGAGAAGCTCAAGGGAGGCTTGCGTGGTGGGGTACCCTTCACGATTTGGCATTCTCTCGCATCCGCTCCCAGAGGGAAAACACCCTGCCCTCCAGGGTTGTTACTTCAAGGTATATTTTACTCCGCTTGCAGTGTTGAACAAGACTACCCTTTCCTGAGGATCGAGCTTCTGTTGGGAGACCATGATTTTCAGGGCAGCCAGAGTGGCCGCGCCCTCCGGAGAAGCAAAGACCCCTTCCAGTTGGGCGAGTTCTTGTTGTGCCAGCCGAATCTCCTCCTCGTCAACGGCAAGAGCATCTCCGCCGCTTTCCCGCAAGACCTTGAGGATCAGCCGGTCAGCAAAGGGTTGCGGGACACACAAGCCGGTGGCTGAGGTTGCGGCGTTGTGCCAAAATCGGGTGCGCTCTGTGCCTTGGCGAAACGCTTCTACAATTGGAGCACATCCCTGCGCCTGAACACTGATCATTCGGGGGCGCTTTTCACCGATCCAACCAACTCGTTCAAGCTCGTCAAAAGCTTTCCACATCCCGATGAGTCCTGTCCCGCCACCGGTGGGATAGAGAATCACGTCAGGCAGGTGATAGTCGAATTGTTCCGCTAGCTCAAAGCCCAAGGTCTTTTTCCCCTCTACCCGATAGGGCTCCTTGAATGTTGAGAGATCAAACCAACGCTGTGGAGTTGATCCTTGTTCTAGGTTCATATCCTGAGCGGCGCGAGCGGCGGCATCTGCAATCGTGCCTTCGATTAGGTAAAACTCGGCTCCACTCGTTTGGATTTCAAGGCGGTTGGCAAGCGGGGCTGTAGAGGCTAAATAAATGCGGAAAGAACAACGCTCCTGCTTCTGGCGGAGAAGCCAGTTGGTGCGCGCACCGTAAACTGCGAGAGTACCGCCGGCATTGCCTGCACTTGCCAAGTAAAAGTGGCGCAAACCGAGCTCCAAGTGGCGACTAAGCGAAACGGCGATTCCGCGTGCCTTGAAACAGCCGGCAGGATTTCGTGCCTCGTCTTTTAAGTAGAGGTGCCTCAAGCCTAACCTCTTACCCAGTTTAGGTAAAGGGAGGAGGGGAGTATCCCCCTCTCCGAGGGTGATGCGCCACTGGGTTCCCTGGACCGGCAGGAACTCCGCCCAACGCCAAATCCCCCTCGCACGTTGACGAACGACCCCAGGCGCAAGAGCGTGAGCAATTTCCTCGAAGTCGTAGCGAGCCAGAAGGGGAGAAGCACAGGAGCGACAAAAAGTTTGGACGGCTTCTGCAGCGAAGGTCTGAGAACACTCTGGGCAAACGAGTTCGATTGCAAAACCCATGGGCACAGTAAGGTTTGTGCGAGAATGGGGTACAAGGGAGCGCAATTGCAGTATAGCACATTTGAGATCCGAGAGGGCTTACAATTCTGTTGAACCGCAGCAAGCCCCCTTTTTTAGGACAAACGCCCCAGGCGGGAGTCGAACCCACAACCTCGGCCTTAGGAGAGCCTCGCTCTATCCTTTGAGCTACTGGGGCGTTAGCTCAATTATAGCACATCTCGTTCTCCTCTCTTAGTCGTCTTTAATGTCCGGCCGGGCGGAAATGTGGTATAGTTTTCCGCACTCATACGACCAAGGGAAAGCGAGTCCGAGCGATGGGACGCTTTCCTGAGTTTCGACCCGGAGAGCCTGCTTTTTCACCGTACAGGGCAACTCTTCCGGAAATGAAGAAGGAGAGTGACCATGAGGATGGATTTTCCTAATTTTCGAACTCCACTGGCTTGGGCGGTGCGTGGAGGCATCCTCCTCGGAGTGGCGGCCATCTTAGTGGTCAACCTGCCCACCCCGGCCCAAGCGGCGGCTTGTGCCTTGAAATATACCGTGCAATCAGGCGACACGCTATACGGCATCGCTGCCAAATTTCAGGTCAAGTTCGAGGAATTGGTGGAGGTTAACAAGCTCAAACCCCCCTATTTGCTCGCTGTTGGTCAAGTCCTGTGTATCCCCAAAGGAGCTGTGATTCCTACAAATACCCCGGCTCCCACCCCTGCGCCGGGCACTCCTGCGGCAAAGAATCTGCCCTCCATCAGCGGCTTTCACCTGGGCGATATTGCTTGGATCGCCCTGACCAACTTCCCCAAAGAGCGCTTTGTCTACATTAAGGCCTACGAGGGAAGAAAATACTACTGGATGAATCCCAATCACCAACTAGCCATTGTCCGCACCGACAAGAAGGGCCAGTTCGGGGCTTATTTCCATATGCCCACCGATCTGGAGGACGAGCGGGTGATCACGGTTTGTGCCAAGGATGCCCTTAACGACGACGTGATCGCCTGCCAAGTCCTGATCAATCCGGATTACGACCTCTATCGGCCGCGCTGGGCCCAGTAAGCAAAGACAATCGATTTCAAAACACACCCTGTCCCTAACAGGGTGTGTTTTGCTTACCCGCACTTGAGCAATGTCCGAAGCCCAAAAGTCAGCCACGTTTCTCTTTCATGGTGAGCTGAATGACTTCTTGACGCCCTCGCGGCGTAACCGGCCTGTTCGGTGTCTCTTTCGAGGCCGCCAAACAGCCAAGCACCTGATCGAGTCCTTAGGAGTGCCTCACCCCGAAGTAGGCAGCCTAAGGCTGGGTGAGAAGACGCTAAGCCTTGACACGCTGGTCGAGGATGGAGATTGGATCGAGGTGCATCCTCCTCCACTGCCCTTGCCTTTGCCGCATCTCTCTTTGGCAGCCTCGGAAGAGCCGATTCGCTTTGTGCTCGACAATCATCTGGGCCGTCTGGCCGCCTATTTGCGTCTGTTTGGCTTCGATGCCCTATACCGCAATGACCTTCAAGACGACGAGCTCGCCCAAATTTCTTATACCGAAGAACGCGTTCTGCTCACGCGCGATCACCGCTTGCTGATGCGCGCTTGCGTCCAGCAGGGCTATTGGCTGCGCAGCAAACTTCCGCGCCAGCAGCTTGTGGAGGTGTTACGTCGTTGGAACTTGGTGCCTCAGGTGCGCCCTTTCCGACGCTGTTTGCGTTGCAATGGTTTGCTGCAAGAGGTCCCTAAGGAACAAATCCTCTCCCGCCTTCAACCGCTAACCCGTTTATATTACGATGACTTTCGCCTTTGTGCCGGGTGCGGCCAGATCTATTGGCGTGGTTCTCATTACGAACGCATGCAGAGCTGGATGGGCAGGGTGCTGCAGGCTGCTGTGATAACTCCGTGATATACTTTGGGACGAGCGGTTGCTTAAGGAGCGCGGTGTGCCACGATATTTTACCGTTGAAGAAGCCAACCAAGTTGTGCGCCAAATCCGACCCCTGCTGGGCGAGATCCTCAAGATTCGCTTGAAAGTATTGGAGAAACGTCCGGAGCTAATTCCTATCCTCCAGAAAGCGAGGGGCAACGGTGGGGGGCCTATAGCCAGCGAAGTGGTTGAGGATTTTCGGCGGTTGGAGGCATTAATCGCTAGCATTCAAGCCCAAGGCGCTATTGTCAAAGACATCAATCATGGGCTGATCGATTTTCCTCACTGGCGAGATGGACGAGAGGTCTATTTGTGCTGGCAGTTCGGCGAGGATGAGATCCGCTACTGGCATGAAATTGATGCCGGTTTTGCGGGGCGACAGCCCTTATGAGGAAGTCGATCCTTCGGTCAAAGCATCCCTTCATAGCGATTCCCTCTGTGTGGAACAATTTTCGCCTAGGTGCAACCTTTGCTGCGCTGCGCCACCCGAATTACCGACTGTGGTTTTTTGGTCAAATGGTTTCGCTGATCGGTACCTGGATGCAATCCACTGCCCTGGGTTTTTTGGTCTACGAACTGACCGCCTCGCCGGCCTATCTTGGGTATATGGGCTTCGCCGCCGGGTTGCCGACTTGGCTGTTCACCCTCTACGGAGGCGTGATTGCCGACCGCATGCCCCGCCGCACTATGCTGATTCTCACTCAGAGCTCTATGATGACTCTAGCCGGCGTCTTAGCATTCCTGACCTTTACAGGGTTGGTCCAGGCTTGGCACCTCGTTGGGTTGGCTTTCTTGCTAGGAGTTGCAAATGCTTTCGATGCCCCGGCGAGGCTGGCGTTCGTCATTGAGTTAGTGCCGCAGGAAGACCTCACTAACGCAATCGCTCTCAATTCCACCATGTTTAACGCTGCGACTGCAATCGGCCCGGCGGTTGGAGGGATAGCCTACGCTACATTTGGCCCCGCTTGGTGTTTTGCGTTCAATATGCTCTCCTTCCTTGCCATCATTGTCGCTTTAGCGCGCATGCGCTTGAGAACTTTACGCAAGAGTGCACCGCACGGGCGTGCTGTGGACGATATTCGGCAGGCGGTGCGCTTTGTCTGCGCCGATCCTGTGGTAGGTCCGCTGGTTTTATACTTGGCTGCGGTAAGTTTTCTTGGAATGGGGTTTGTCACCCTGATGCCAGCTTGGGCAGTGGAGGTTTTAGGGGGAGGAGCAACGACCAATGGGTGGTTGCAGTCGGCGCGCGGGATAGGTGCTCTGTTTGGAGCGCTGCTCACGGCTTCCTTGGCTCAACGTGCTATCCGTGGCAAGTTGATCAGCCTCGGTATGGTCGCCTTCCCTATTGTGCTGTTCGGCTTTGCCTTGGTTCGCTGGCTGCCCCTCTCCCTAGGGGCATTGGTAATTCTCGGCTTGACCTTAATGATCTATTTGAACAACTCAAATTCAATGGTGCAGACGCGTACCCCCGAGGAACTGCGTGGTCGGGTTTTGAGTATTTATTCCCTTTCCTTTTTCGGGTTGATGCCTCTCGGCTCGTTGTTTGCCGGTGCTTTGGCCTCTCTTTTGGGAGCTCCTGCGGCGGTGATGATTTCTGCAGTGCTGTTGGGAATCGGTTCGGGCGTGGTGTGGCGAAAGGCGCCGCAAGTGCGCCGGATGAGATAGGAACGGCAGGACGGTCCTGCGTTCCTTTCTGTTCCGGGAGGCTTTCTCGGGGTGCACTTCAGAGTTCTGGTGAGGGGCAAAATCAGGAGCACAACTCCTCGTTGGTGTGTGTTCCGAGGGTGAAAAATTGCCCCTACAGTTTCTCTTGGCTAGGATACTGGCTGCTAACCCGGACTTGATTCCTTCCGCTCTGCTTGGCAAGGTAGAGCGCTTGATCGGTGCGCTCAATCAGTGAGTCCAGAGTATCTCCTGGGCACAGTTCGGCCACGCCAACGCAGATGGTGGTGTTCAGCCGATCTCCGTTATGAGATAAGTGAAGACCCTCGATTCGGGAGCGCAAACGTTCAGCCACCTGGAGTGCCTCTTGCAATGTAGTCTCCGGCAGTAGGACAATAAATTCATCTCCGCCGTATCGAGCCACAATGTCCACCTGGCGCAGCTCCGCTCTGCAGTTGGCGCTCACAATGGAAAGGATCTTGTCTCCAACCAAGTGGCCGTAGGTGTCGTTGATTTGCTTCAGGAGGTCAATGTCGACCATCATTAGCGACAAGGGACGGCGGAAGCGGTGAGCGCGCAAGAACTCGTGTTCGGCTAGGTTCCAGAAGCCACGGCGGTTATAAAGTCCCGTCAGGGGATCCGTCACCGCTTGTTGTTGAACCGCTGCGTGGAGCTGAGCGTTGCGCAGTGCGGTGGTTGCTGTAGCAGCAAAGCTGACCAGCAATTGCAAATCGTTGGCATTGAAGGCGGATTTGCGACTTGAACCTAGCGCAAGCGCTCCATAGACTCGTTCCGCTGTGAGCAGTGGAGCCACAATTAGGGAAGAGATCTTCGGCAGATCAGGGAAGTCGGCTGCGGCGCTGGCGGCTCTCTCGGAGTGTATGTCCTCGATCAGAAACGGTTTCCGCTGACGCACGGCCTGGGCGGAGTAACTCTCTTCGGACGCTGGCTTGAATAGGCGAATACGCCTCTCCTCGCCCCCTTGGGCAGCGTATAGTTGCAGCTCCCCCGTTTCTGGAACAACAAGGTGCAGTTGCCCGCTCTCGGCAGCCGGAATTGCGCTCAGAGCTGCGTCCAAAATTTGCTCCAGCAAAGCTTCCAACTCTAGTGTAGAGAGCAAAGCTTTAGTCGCCTTTTGCAGGGCATCCAGTTCCTTGGCGCGGTGCTGAGCCACCTCCAGAGCTTGTTCTTTGGCAATGGCTAGGGCGACTTGATTGGCGATTTGTTCGGCAAAACCTAATTCTGTGGAGCTTAGGGCGTGGGGCTTGCGATAGGAGAGCAAAATCACCCCGAGCTTTTGATCTCTGGCGATCAGCGGCAGGGCGAGCAGAGTTTGGCTTCCCAGCCGTTCGATGAGGCGCGGATGAATCCATGGCGAGATCGAGGGTTTGGCGATCGGGAGCGCCTGGGAACTGGTGAGCGGCATGCTATCGATCTTCCGAATTGCCGGGTCTTGAAGAGGGTTGTTGATCCATTCGGCCCGGTAGCCATAAGCGTGTTGGATTAGGGAGCACTCCTGGCGCTCGTCCCATAGGGCAAAGAGACAGGTATCCGCAGAAAACAACCGGGAGATATGCTCGCTGACCCTGACGATCAGGGAGTTCAGTCCACGTGCTTGCAGGGCTTCACGGGTGACTTGGTTGAGCAAGGCCAGCGACCGCTCTCGCCCGGCTAGTTCCCGTTGTTTTCGCTCTGCCTCGACTTGGCGGTGATGTTGTTCCTTATAGTGTCGGGCGTTTTGGAGCGAGATCGAGATTAAGTTCGCAACGGCATACACCACGCTCAGTTCTTCGGGGGTAAAGGGTTTCCCCCGGTAGCTCTCAACCACTAAAACTCCGAAATGAGTTGCGGCGTTGCGCAAAGGTGCTCGGACACGCAGCAGTGGTGCAGGAAAGGGTGCAGGCAGGTGCGCAATGCTCGGCGGGGAACCCGGCTCGGGCGGCTGAATGGCTTGCACCAATTGTGTAGGAGCGCTTAGCCCAACTCCCTCTACCGGCTGTGAGGAAATGCGCTGGGTGTTGAGTCCGGATTCTCCTAAAAGAATACTAGCTCGATCGTAGCCAAACTTTTGTTCGAGGGTTTGAATGGCTATCTGGCAAATTTGTTCTTCGTCCCTTGAGGTTGCCAAGCTCGAGCTTAGGTCTATCAAGGCTTTTTGAGTGCGGATGCGCTGTTCGCTTTGGAGAAGTTGTTCTTCTAGGCGTTGGTTAAGAGATAGGTAGTTGCGAGAGATCACTTCAATCACTCCATAGGCCACTAGGCTGCCGACAGTCCACTGCAACCAATGGCGCCAACCTACCTCTCCATCCAGCGCTTCCGCCAATATCCCGCCGCCGAGGATAAGGATGACAGCAATTTGGGTCAGGTATTTTAGACGCAACCATTTCGTTCGGCTGTTAAAACGCATCCATCCGCTACCCCCCTTTTCTATCCTCAGGACTCTCCTCCAGGGGCAGAAAGCCCTTCCCCAAGATTTCCTGTGCCGGGATGACCATGACGAAAGCCTTCTGATCGACTTTCCGCACCGAGGTCTTGAGCTGGTTGATTTCGGTTACTGTAAGGGCGCATAGCAAAATCCGATGTTCTTTGCCGGTATACATTCCGGTGCCGCTCATCGCAGTCACGCCACGGCGCATTTCCTTGAGGATAATTTCGGCAATAGCCTCAGCCTGATCAGTGATGATTAACGCTACGAGCTGCTTCCGGCGGCGTGACCGGCGAAACCACGGCTTCCTATCCTCAGAGGCTGCACGGCTTAGGGGGACACCTCGCGCCTCTTCGAAATATCGCGGGAGCACTTCTCCGGTGGCCTGCTGGAGAGGAGCTGTAACGAGGCTCACAAGGAAGATCAGCGCATAAAACAGCACCCCACCCGTGAGAACGATGATGCCCGGGATGCTGCCAATGGCAGCCCGTTGCATCAATTCGTCCCAGCTCTGGATCATTGTGGGGTACATGGTCAGCTTCGCCAGCCAGGAGACGCCCAAGATCAGGTAAATCCACAAGTAATTGCGGCGCAACCGCCGCCCAACTGCCTCCCAAACCGAGATAGGAAAGTCCGGATGGAGCAAATTCTCGGCCAGACTCTCCGCCCAATCCGGGGCGGGATGGAATGGGGGCACAAGCATCGCTGCGTAAAAGTCCGTTTCCATCAGCCGCACCCGATAAGACCACAGCTCGTAGTAGCGGTACCGACGCGCCTCGATGTAGAGGAAGAGCGTGATCAGAAGCGTATTGAGGATAATCACTCCGTGAAAGCCATCGGGGTCAAAGGCCAGGGCGATAGCTGCCCCGGTGGTGATCACCGCCCAGTTAGTAGTCGTGTCCAGTCGTTGTCTCCAGACGTTGGCGCGTTGGATCTCGGCGCGAAAGAAGTGCACCATGGCGGTGGTGAATTCGCTGGCCTTCAGACGGTAGCCACGGTATGTCCATACTGCTTCCGAGGCAGTCTCGCTCGAAGAAGCAGCAGGCTCAAAGGGCGATTGAAGGGGTGAGTTCTTCTCGTTCGCTGTGGTTTCGTCCATCTTTCCGAGGCTTACACCCAAGCCGGTTCGCGATACACTCCGAAGACAGTTTTCATCACGCCGATGATCTCACCTAGGGTAGCATAGGCACGCACGGCCTCCAAAATATAAGGCATGGTGTTCTCGGTGCCCTCGCAGGCAATGCGCAGACGGTCTAGGGCCTGCCCGACTCGCCCGCTATCCCGCTCTTGGCGCAGTTGCCGCAGTCGTTCGACCTGACGAGCATACCCTTGCGGGTCCATCTCTAGGAGCGGGATGTTAATGGGCTTGTGATCCTGATAGACGTTCACTCCGACAATCTTACGTTCCCCGCGGTCGATCTCCTGCTGGTAGCGGTAGGCTGCATCGGCGATCTCGGCTTGGAAAAAGCCTTTTTCAATCGCTGGCAGAACGCCGCCCAGAGCGTCAATGCGCCGGAAGTAATCGTAGGCTTGCTGTTCCATACGAGCCGTTTGCGCTTCAACGAAAAAAGAACCGCCTAAGGGATCGACCGTGTTGGCCACACCGGACTCTTCGGCGATAATCTGTTGCGTGCGCAAGGCAATTGTCACTGCTTGTTCAGAGGGCAAGGCAAGCGCTTCGTCCATGCTGTTGGTGTGGAGAGACTGCGTGCCGCCCAGCACTGCGGCCAAGGCTTGAAGGGCAACGCGCACAATATTGTTTTCGGGCTGTTGCGCAGTTAGGGAGACACCCGCCGTCTGGGTGTGAAAGCGTAACAACCAAGAGCGGGGGTTCTGGGCTTTGAACGTGTGACGCACCTCACGCGCCCAAATCCGTCTTGCTGCGCGATACTTGCAAATTTCTTCGAAGAAGTCGTTGTGGGCATTGAAAAAGAAGGAAAGGCGAGGGGCAAATTCGTCGATGGGCAAACCGCGCCTTATGGCCCACCGCACGTATTCCATCCCGTCGGCTAAGGTAAAGGCCAGCTCCTGGACGGCCGTGGCTCCGGCTTCACGGATGTGGTAGCCCGAAATGCTGATCGGATTCCACTGGGGTAAATGTTTCACACCGTACTCGATGGTGTCCACCACTAGGCGCATTGAAGGCTCAGGCGGGAAGATATATTCCTTCTGGGCGATATATTCTTTTAGAATGTCGTTTTGGATCGTGCCGCGCAGGTGTTCGGGGCGCACACCTTGTTTCTCGGCTGTAACGATGTACATTGCCCAGATCACCGCTGCCGGTGAGTTAATCGTCATGCTGGTGGAGACTTTATCCAAGGGTATGCCTTGCAATAAGATTTCCATGTCCTTGAGAGAGGAGACGGCCACTCCACACTTGCCGAACTCCCCTTCAGCTTCGGGGGCGTCGGTGTCGTAACCCATCAGAGTGGGCAGGTCGAAGGCAATGGAGAGCCCAGTTTGCCCTTGCTCCAAAAGGTACTTAAAACGGGCGTTGGTTTCTTCGGCTGTGCCGAAGCCGGCAAACATGCGCATGGTCCAGAGGCGACCGCGGTACATGGTGGGATGGATGCCGCGCGTGTAGGGGTATTCACCGGGCAAGCCTAAGTCTTGCAAATAATCCAGCTCTGCGAGGTCCAGAGGGGTGTAAACTCGTTCAACGGTCTCGGAGGAAGCGGTGATGAAGCGTTGGCGACGTTCTGGCATCCGTTCGAGACTTTTCGCGAGCGTCTCCCCCTCCCATGCTTGAAAGAGCCGGCGCAGCTCGGCCAGCTTTGCCCGATCGTACATCCCAGCCTCCTTTGGCTTGGAACGATGGGAGTGAAACTACTTTCATAGTATTATAGCACGGGCGGGAGAATAGAGTCGATGGACGCTGCGCACCTCCCTCACTCCTTTCAATTTGGATAGGAACGAACTTATCTGCGCAGAACCTGCACTGGTGCTAAAAATTGGGTAAAATCAAGGTATGGAACCCATAACTCCCGACCCTGAACGTCAAGAGAAAGCCCGTCAGTATGCCCGTATCAGTCGGCGCTTGTTGCTGATCAACCTGCTGCTCGGCGCTGGCTATGCTCTGGCCTGGTTGGCCTTCGGCTGGTCGAAGCAGTGGGATGCAACCATCCAAAGCCTTACCCCGAACCCTTGGCTACAAGTGCCTCTTTACTTGCTGGGTTTTGGTGGTCTCTTCTACCTGATCAATTTGCCGCTGGCTTGGTACGAGTCGTATTACCTGCCGCATCGCTTCGAGCTCTCCACCCAGACGATGCGCGGTTGGATCCTCGATCAGGTCAAGGGACTAGGCGTTGGAGGGTTGTTAGGCTTGTTGGTGTTGGAGATTATCTATGCCATCTTGCGTGCCTCGCCACAGACTTGGTGGATTTGGGCTACTCTCTTCTTGTTGTTTCTTAACGTGGTGCTTGCCTATTTAGCTCCGGTGTTACTCTTTCCGATCTTCAACAAGTTCAAGCCCCTGGGGGAGGAGCATGCCGATTTGGTCGAACGGCTGAAGCGATTGGGGGAGCGCGCTGGCACCCAAGTGGAGGGCGTCTACGAAATGGACATGAGCCGCCGCACCAAAGCCGCTAACGCAGCCCTGACCGGTCTAGGTCGCACGCGGCGGATCATCTTGGGGGATACCTTGCTGCGCGAGTTTTCGCCCGATGAGATCGAAACTGTGCTGGCTCACGAACTTGGGCATCACGTCCATAAAGACATTCCCTTGCTGATGGCTGTTTCTGCTCTCCTGACCATCGTCGGGATGTATTTAGTTTCGGTGGTTATGGCTTGGGGAGTGCCCTTTTTCGGCTTCACCAGCGTGGGGGAAGTAGGCACCCTGCCCCTCCTGATGCTGGGCTTTGGCGCCTTCCAGTTGGTTGTGATGCCACTGGTGAACGCATTCTCTCGCTGGCGGGAACGCCTTGCCGATCGATATGCCATTCAGGTGACCGGAAAACCTGCAGTCTATGCGGCTGCCCTAGCGCGCCTTGCTGACCAAAATCTGGCTGAGGCCGACCCCGAACCTTGGGTGGAGTTTTTGCTTTACAGCCATCCCCCGATCAACAAACGGATCGCCATGGCAAAGGAGTATATGTAAGGAGTTTCAACCATGCAAGGAGTAGAAGTCGTGGCTCAAATGATGGAAATTGCGGCCGTCACTGCGCCCAAGACCAGGGGCGAAAATTACGTCCAAGTCAAAACCTTGCTCGGCGACGAAGTGCGCAAATTAGGCGAGCAAATGGTCGCCTATGGTGAGGAACATCACCGTTCCAACTTTGACCGTGATGGCAAGAACGTCATCCACTCACAAGCCGTGGTGCTGATCGGCGTTAAGGATGCTAAACCGGCCGGCCTGAACTGCAGCGCGTGCGGCTATGCCACTTGTGCCGAGCTTGAGGAGGCGACTCCAGCCGAGGAAGAGTTTAAGGGGCCGATCTGCGCTTACCGCCTTTTGGATATGGGCATTGCCCTCGGATCGGCGGTGAAGATGGCCGGATTGTTCAATGTAGATAACCGCATCATGTACCGCATCGGCGCAGTAGCGCGCGCCAACGGGTGGGTGGATTGGGATTTTGTCATGGGCATCCCTCTTTCGGTTAGCGGTAAGAACATTTACTTCGATCGCTAGCAGTTCTCTTGGCGGATAGGTAGAGATACACGCTGCGCAATTTGGCGAAATTGAGCGGGGTGATAGCTTTTATTGCAATCTCATCGGGCAGGCTTCGCTAGATACTTGCTCCCCCGCCTGCGAGAACTCTGCACCTCGACTTGCAGGTTTTATCTAGCCCAGAGAAGCGCTCACACCGCTAGTCGTGGAGGGCTGACTCCCTGCAGAATCTTCTCCACACCCTCCAAGCAAGCAGAAAAGCGACGCCTGCCCCATAGGCCCAGGGGCCCAGAACCTCGCCGCGCAGGGCGAGAAAGTCGCCCTTGACTGCGCCGCCGTAATGGAGAACGGCTAAAATGGCGGCAACGTAGGTCCAACGGTGCAGACGCTTCCAAGCTTTGCCCAGCTTGTGTATCCAGGGACGAAAAGAGGTGATCGCCAGCGGCAAGAGGATCACAAATGCGCCTGCTCCGAACCATAGATAGGGTTTCTCGACGAGCTCTTGGTAGATCAACGGCAGTGCCAGTTGGTAATCGAAGAAGAGGAATAAGCCAACGTGCAAGAGTGCGTAGGCAAACGCGTATAGCCCCAGTGGGCGTCGTTGGGCGAGAAGCGCGTTCTGGCGCAGCCAGTGCGAGAGCGGCCGCATAGCTAAAGTGGCTACCAACAAGGTAATGGCAATGCGGCCGCTCCGTTGTATCGCTTCCTGCACGGGGTTGACCGAGAGATTGCCATTCAGCCAATCCCACATTAGGATCGCCGCCGGCAGGAGAGCGAGAAGATGAGTCAGCCAACGCACGTTTTGGCGCACTCCTCGTTGGGCTAGGGATGCATCGGGTAATCTGCGGTTGCCAAAGAGCTGCTGCACAGGCGAATCGTTACTTCATCGGGCTCTTTGGCGCCGGACAGGCTTCGGCTGCCGCAGCTTCCATCTCAGGTGCTGCGCTGACCATCCCCTTATAGAGCCGTTTTTGAAAGGCGAAGGCAACGTTGACCAGGCCGATCATCACTGGCACCTCGATCAGGGGGCCGATTACAGCGGCGAACGCTTGGCCCGAGGCTATACCGAACACGGCGACCGCAACTGCGATTGCCAACTCAAAATTGTTGCTGGCGGCGGTGAAGGCAAGTGTGGTGGTCTTGGAATAGTCCGCCCCGATGGCTTTGCCCATAAAGAAGGAGACCAAGAACATCAGCACAAAATAGCACAAAAGTGGGATAGCGATGCGCACCACATCGAGGGGCAGTTGGACGATCAAGTCGCCTTTCAGCGAGAACATAACCACGATGGTGAACAGCAAGGCGATCAAGGTTAGGGGGCTGATCTTGGGCACAAATGTTTTGTGATACCACTCCTTACCCTTCAAACGGACAAGCAACAAACGGGTAAAGAAACCGGCGATGAAGGGAATGCCCAAGTAAATGAACACACTTTGGGCGATCTCGCCGATGGTGATTTGGACGAGTCGGCCTTGCATCCCGAATAGCGGGGGCAAAAGGGTAATAAACACGTAAGCATACACGCTGTAAAACAGCACCTGAAAGATGCTGTTGAAAGCCACCAAGCCGGCGGCATACTCGGTATCGCCCTTCGCCAGTTCGTTCCAGACGATCACCATGGCAATACAGCGCGCCAACCCGATCAGGATCAACCCGGTCATATACTCAGGGTAATCACGCAGGAAGAAGATAGCAAGCAGGAACATTAAGATAGGGCCAACCACCCAATTTTGGAGCAAGGAAAGCCCTAAGACCTTCCAATTGCGGAAGACATCGCCCAACTCTTCGTAATGCACTTTTGCCAGCGGGGGATACATCATCAAAATCAAGCCGATGGCGATTGGGAGATTCGTCGTCCCAATCGAAACTGCTTCGTTGAGGCGGTGAATGGTCTCGGGGAAGAGGAAGCCGATCCCCACGCCAATCGCCATGGCGAGAAAGATCCACAGGGTTAGATACCGATCGAGAAACGAGAGGCGTTGCGTGACCCGCATCGGAGCAGCCAGTGTGGTGACATTCTTGCTCATTTTGTCCTCCTTCTGGAATGAGGCCGATACAGTAGGCCCTTTTGCCCTCGGCTATAAACGCTTATTGGGCTAGGTTTTTCAAGAGGGGAAGGATCTCCCGTTCAATGGCGTCTCGGACATTGCGGAAATCCTCCATATTATCACTCTTGGCCGGATCGGGGAAGCTGCGGTGGATGCGTTTTCCCGGCCCCAGCCAAAGCGGACATTCCTCCGCTGCCGAGTCGCAAACGGTGATCACGACGTCAAAGATCTCATGGCGCAGTTCGTCAACGTGCTTAGACCGACCCTGATGGCGAATGCCAAGTTCTGCCAAAGCCGCCAGTGCTTTGGGATGGACATAGCCAGCCGGCTTGGTGCCAGCGCTGAAAGCTTGCCACTCGTGACCCAATTTTGCATTGACCAGAGCTTCGGCCATTTGGGAGCGGCAAGAGTTACCCGTACATAAAAAAAGCACTTTTCTTGGATTGGACATGGGTCTCACCTCGGTAAAAGGACACATTGTAGAGAGTGCATTGGTTTGATTATAACCGCATCTGAAGGCAAGAGCCATGAAGGAACTCCCTAATACAGCAGGGAAACCTTCCCTATCTCCTTCACTGCGTAATCCAAGTTCTCCGAAGGTTTTAGCTGGGCGGAGAGGTCTGCTCTTTGAGGTTTCGGTCCTAGGCGTGCGGTAAGGAAGGGACGCATGATGTCCTTGGACTGGGAATATGCACCTACAAGCTGTGGAGCAAGCTGCAGCAATCCTCGCCCACAAACTGACACGGCCGGCGACCCGGGCTGCGCATGGCGAGCAGCGCACTCTGAGGGCTTGCCTTTTGCGTGGGGGTAGGGCACGAACTGTTCGGAGACTCTCTCAACTTGGACTGAAGAGGGTATAATCCTATCGGATTACTCCGAAACGAGCTTGCACCACCTCCTTCGTATAGGATGCCTCATGAAAATCTTAACGGTAGATATCGGCACCGGGACACAGGATATCTTCCTGTATGACTCTCGCCTGGATATCGAGAACGGCTACAAGCTGATCTTGCCCTCGCCCACCATGATGGTGCGACGCAAAGTGCAGGAGTGTACCCGGCGGGGAGAGGCAATTGCCCTGCACGGGCTGATGATGGGGGGTGGGCCATCTCACTGGGCCGTTGAAGAGCATTTGCGGGCCGGATATCCCGTCTATGCCACTCCTGCTGCGGCGCGCTCCTTCAACGATGATCTTGAAATGGTGCGTCAAATAGGCATTCAGTTGCTCTCAGACGATGAAATTCAAGCGCTGCCTGCGACAGTGCGGCGCATTGAGATGAAGGATTTCGACTTCCCGGCCATTGAGGCCGCCTTTCGCCTCTTTGGCGTTGAGTTAACCGATCTCTGCGCCGTAGCGGTAGCGGTTTTTGACCATGGAGATGCCCCGCCGAGTGTTTCCGACCGCCAGTTTCGCTTTGAGTATCTCGATCAGCGTTTGCGGGCCGAAAACCGCTTGAGCGCCTTTGCTTATCTCTCTGATCGAATTCCGCCGATCCTCACCCGTCTGCGAGCCGTGGCAGCCTCTGCTCAAGGATTGGATGTGCCTCTTGTGGTAATGGATACCGCTCCGGCTGCCGTGCTAGGAGCGCTGTTCGATCCGATGGTTGCCCGGCGCAGGCCTTTGCTGATCGCAAACGTGGGCAATTTCCATACCTTGGCGTTCCGTATCGGGGAGAAGGGTATCGAGGGCTTGTTCGAGCATCATACTGGCTTTCTCGATCTCCAAAAACTGGAGAACTTACTCATCCGCCTCGCAGAGGGTAGCTTGCGCCATGCCGAGGTGTTCGAGGATATGGGGCACGGCGCCTTGGTCTACGAGGGACACCCAATTGATCTAAGCACAGGCGATTTTGGTGTCGCTGTTACGGGGCCACGGCGCAAGATGATGAAGCGCTCCAAGCTGCGTCCCTATTTTGCTGCCCCGTTTGGGGATATGATGATTACGGGGTGTTTCGGCCTGTTGGCTGCGGTGGCGGATCGCCTTCCCGAGTTGGCCGGGCCTATCTACGAGTCGCTTTCCGGAGCGTCTGAGCGGGAGGTAGCCCCTTGGGATGTCGAGTAGTCTGCGACCGGTTCCAAGATCAGGATGGGGATGTGGCGCGTGCGGATGCGTTGGCGGTACAAGCGATAACCGGGGAAGGTTTGCTCGGCAAGTTGCCAGTATCGCTCGTATTCTGTGTCTCTTGCCTCGCGGGCTAGGTACGATCTGCGCGCCCCGTTGAGCACACACTCCGCCTGGGGGTTCCTTTTCAGGTTGAAATACCAACCGGGATAGCGCTCCTGACCGAAATTCGTTGCAATTAAGGCGATTTTCCCCGGCTGATTAGGATCGATGATGGGCAACAGCGGTGTCGTATGTATTCTGCCGCTTTTGGCACCGATGGTCGTCACCATTGCTACCGGCAAGCCGGCGAGCAAACCGGTCAGGGTTTGCCTACCCCGGCTCAGGCGGAACCACCAGCGGTCGAGCGAGGGCAAAAGGCACGCTAGCACTTGGGCGACAGCCGGCAGGCTGGAAACCTTGCGCACAAAATCAACCCAGGAGCGTCTCATCGGGGTTTCTGTACTAAAATCCAATGGGAACTCAGGGCATCGGCCTGCCCAAAGTGATTTCGATAGCTAGAGAGACGGTTGAAGATTCCATGGTTTTCTACTATCCTAAGGGGTTGTTGGGGTAGCTACCGGAGTGGCTGTAACGAGGTAGTCCCAGCGAATCCAGCCGATTTTACCATCAGGCAATAGCACCGGCACCCACAGCGCCCCTTGATGCTCCCGAAGCTCCCCGGTGACGGCAACCACGACCCCGTTGAGCAGACTGCCCACAATAGCGCCGCTGGGTCGTTCACGCAATAGAACACCTTCGCTGTTCGTAGCTCGCACTACGGCGAAGAGCGGGGTAGGTGTGAAGGTCGGCGTGGGAGGCTTGGTGGGGGTGCGCGTGGGGGTCAGGGTGAGCGTGGGTGTTGCAGTAGGCGGAGGCGAGGTAGGCGTGAGAGTAAGCGTGGGGGTTAGTGTGGGTGTGAACGTCATTGTCGGCGTGGGAAATCCAAGGTGGTGACGCGCAGCGACTCCGGCACTCCCAACACCAACGAGCAGAACAACGGTGACCAAAGTAACGGCCCCGCCTAGAGTGTAACCAAACGGAGTCGGAGGGCGGAAACCGAGGAAGGCTAGGGTCAGTGCGCCGACAAAGACGGCAAAGAAGAGATGAACCACGAAAACTGCCAAGCCGTCTGCAAATAGTTCTCTCTTGCCGACAGCGAGGGCAAACCCTGCGGCGGATAAGGGCGGGAAAAGCAAGTAGGCGACGCCGACACTGGGTAGGTGAGCAGGGCGTTCGGGGTGGGTCATGGTAGAGCTGAGCAAGATCATTGTCGCCAAGAGGACGACGAAATTCGGCAAGGTAAATTGGGTTGCGCGCAGAGCCTCGGTGAGACGCATCTCAAGCTCAGCGAGTGGCAATAGGTGTGTCAACGCACCCCCGAATAAGCCCCCGATCACAGTTAAGATTGCCCCGACTAGGATGCCGCCTAGGTTGCGTAAGAAGAAGCGCAAAGAGCCAATAACTGTCCCTAACGCCATTCCAACCGCCGGGGCGAGAGTCGGTGCGAGTGTGCAACCCAAAACCACTACGGCGGAGGAGTTGGCGAGCAGTCCTAAGCCGATTACGCCTCCCGAGAGAAGAGAGAATAGGAAGAATTCAAAGGAAGGGGAGGCGCGATGTGCAAACCGATCGAGAAGATTGGCCCGTTCGTCCACTCCCAAGGGGGCGAGCAAGCGGCGCGCCCGGCGTCGCCGCGCTGGCGGCAGGATGTTGGGGTCATCGGGGAGCTGTTCGCTGCTAAGCGTACTCATTGGCGCAAGCTAGCGACCAGACGCAGGGGTTTTTCGATCAGCTCAAAAGCTGCATAGATATTCGGCACCAGCAGGTCGGCGGATTGCAAGGCGGAAATGCTAGTGCCCTCTTGGGAGATCACACAAATACCGATGGCGGCTTCCCTCAGCATGGCTGCATCGTTTGCCCCTTGTCCGATGGCGATCACCGTTTCTGCGCCTAGGGCACGAACGTAAGCCGCTTTTTGTTGGCTTTCCTCTCCGCGAAGGATCGTGTGCACACTCAGGCCTAGTTGGAGCTCGATCGTGTCAAGGTTCTTGCGTGTGTTGGCCGTCAAAACATGAACGGCAAGGCGATCGCTCAGCTTTTTGAGGATGCGCGGGATACCCTCCAAGAGGTTTCCGTCAACGGCCAGCGTGCCATTCAAGTCGCAGACCAAGTGCTCAAGGCGCAGCAAACCCCGGCCGGGAATGTTCAGCTCAATCACAAATGTATTATAACGTGAACCCTCTCAGGGTTCCTCTATTCGATCGGCTCAAAGGCGCGGCTACTCTATGGGTTTCGAGGGCGGGATGCCCTCAACCGGGGGTGGGCATCCTCATCCGCCTGTTTGCCGGCGAAGGCGACTGCACCTCTGGGGCAAGCGGGAGCGCCTCCGGGCAGAGGGCGAGCATCCCCGTCCACCAAAAGCGGTTTAGTCCGAGAATTTCTCAAGTTCCTCGACTACCCTTGCCAAGAAAGCGTCCGCCGCAGCGCCGTCCAAAATCCGATGATCGAAGGTCAAAGAGAGATAAACCATAGGCCGGATCGCAAGGATGTCGCTGCCAAGCTCATCCTCAATCACTACTACACGCTTCTGGATTACTCCTACTCCCAGAATAGCGCACTGCGGTTGGTTGATGATCGGGGTGGCAAAGAGCGATCCACTCACCCCGTGATTGCTAAGGGTAAACGTTCCGCCTTTGACCTCGTCGGGCTTGAGTTGGCGGCTGCGGGCGCGCTGAGCGAGATCGTTGATCGCTCGCGCCAAACCGAGCAGAGAGAGGCTATCGGCATCCTTTATCACCGGCACAATGAGGCCTTCTTCGCCTAGCGAGGTGGCGATGCCTAGGTTGATCTGAGGGTGAATGCGGATGCCCTCGGCGGTGAAGGAGGAATTGACGATGGGATAGGCTTTGAGGGCGGCGATGGTCGCCGCTGCAAAGTAGGCGGTGTAGGTAAGTTTCGCCCCCTGCTGGGCAAATTCGGCTTGATGCGCCTTGCGGTGTGCGACCACGCGGCTGAGATCGGCTTCCATCACCGTAGTCACGTGCGCCGCAATGCGCTTGCTGGCGGTCATATGCTCAGCGATTGCTTTGCGCAGGGCACTGAAAGGGATCAGCCGCCCGCTTGGGGGAACAGGTGGGAGGGGTGGTGTTGATGCTTCTCCGAAAATCAATTCGGTGGGGCGGAAGAGATCACCGTCGGCGGGGGTCTCCCAGATCGTCTGGGTTTCGGCTGGCGCCAATTCTCTCTGGCGTTTTTCCAGATACGCCAAAAGGTCCTTCTTAGTGATCCGCCCCCCTTGCCCCGTGCCTCTCACTTGGGCGAGGTCGATCTGGTATTCCTTTGCCATGCGGGCAACCACCGGGGAGATGAAGCCTAGTTCCCTCTCCTGCGGCGCAGAAAGCCGTTGGAGGGGGTGGGTGGGGACGAGGGCTTGGGCGACTTCGGATTCCGTTTCTTCCTTCGGAGGGGTAAAGGCGGTCGCTTGGGGTAACACCTCGCCGGGCTCGCCGATCCAAGCCAGCACCGTGCCGGCTTGCACGGTGCTCCCTTCAGGGACTAAAATGTCGAGCAGCACCCCGCTGGCTGGGCTGGGAATCTCTGTGTCCACCTTGTCGGTATTGACCTCCAGCAGGGCTTCCATTTCCTGAACCGGCTCGCCTTTTTGCTTGAGCCACTTAGTCACTGTGCCTTCGACCACCGATTCGCCTAATTGAGGCATGATCACTTGGGTAGCCATTTCGGTCTCCTTAACTAAAACGCTGCCAGCTCGCGGATTGCTGTGGCGATTTTCTCGGCATTGGGCATAAACCAATCCTGCATCGGATGGCTGAAGGGGACGGCGGGGACATCCGGTCCGGCCAGCCGCCTGATCGGCGCATCCAAGTCGGTAAAGGCGTGTTCGGCAAGGAAGGCGGCGATCTCTGCTCCATAGCCACCGGTCAGGTTGTCTTCATGCACAATTAGGACTTTCCCGGTCTTCTTGACCGATTGCAAGAGGGTTTCCTTGTCAAAGGGCAGCAGCGTACGGAGATCGATGATTTCGGTTTCGATCCCTTCGGCAGCTACCACTTGGGCTGCTTTGAGGGCGTAGTAGTGGGTCATCCCGTAGCTGACAACCGTCAAATCTGCTCCTTGACGGCTGATCTTCGCTTTGCCTAGTGGGACGGTGTAATCCCCTTCGGGAACCTCACCTCTGATCAGACGATAACCCTTCTTCGGTTCAAAGAAGAGCACCGGATTGGGATCGCGCACAGCCGATTTCAATAAGCCCTTAGCATCCGCCGGATTGGAGGGGATAACCACTTTCAGGCCGGGCACGTGAGCGAAAAACGCCTCAACACTTTGCGAGTGATACAAGCCACCGCCGATACCGCCGCCGTAGGGGGCACGAATAACCATAGGGACCGTCCACTCGCCGTTGGAGCGGTAGCACATCTTGGCTGCCTCGTTGACGATCTGGTTGAACGCAGGATAGATAAAGTCGGCAAATTGGATCTCACAGATCGGGCGCATTCCATAGAGCGCAGCCCCGATCCCGACACCGACAATGGATAGTTCCGCCAACGGTGAATCGATCACCCGCTGTGGCCCGTATTTCTCATACAGCCCTTGCGTAGCGCGAAAGACCCCACCGCGTTTGCCCACATCCTCGCCGATAATCACTACCCGTTCATCGCGCGCCAGTTCCTCATCCATCGCTTGGCGAATGGCTTCGATCAACGTGATTTCAGGCATAGCGGGCATCCTCTGCGTATACGGGGAAAGCGGCTTCTTCTGGGCTGGGATAGGGAGCGCTTTCGCCAAAGCGTACTGCATCCTCGACAGTTTCCTTAGCACGTTGTTCAAGCTCTTCAACCCTCTGCGCAGTGAGAATGCCCGCTCTCTCCAGCTTTTGGCGGGCGATCAGGAGGGGGTCACGGCGTTTGAACTGCTCGACTTCCTCGCGAGAGCGGTAGGAGCGATCGTCATCATCGGAGGAATGGGGTGTAATGCGATACACTTTAGCTTCCACAACCGTTGGGCCTCCGCCGTTGCGAGCGCGCTCGACTGCCTCTTTCATCACCTCATATACCGCGAGGAAGTCCATGCCGTCTACCGAGACGCCTGGCAAACCCAGACCAAGAGCTTTATCGGCGGCGTTTGCTACCGCCATTTGTTGCTCTTGGCGAACCGAGATCGCATAAAGGTTGTTAGCGATGATAAAAACGACAGGCAGTTTGTGCACAGCGGCCCAGTTCACCCCTTCATACCATTCACCTTGGGAGGTGGAGCCTTCTCCAACGGTGGTAAGCACCACTTTATCCTCACCGCGCAGCTTGATCGCCAGCCCGATGCCGGCAGCGTGCGAGGTCTGCGTGGCCACGGGGGAGGAGTGGCTGATCACGTTTGCCCGCTTCAGGCTCCAGTGATTGGGCATTTGCCTGCCACCAGAGCAGGGGTCTCCCTTTTTCCCCATCAGACTGAGCATAAATTCGCGCGGGGTGTAGCCCAGAGCGAGCATCAGGGTGAGATCGCGGTAATACGGCGCAACCCAATCATAGCCGCGACGAATGGCGTAGGCGGCGCCGATTTGCGCAGCTTCGTGTCCGATCGCCGAAATATGAAAGGCGATTTTCCCTTGGCGGTGCAACACCCAGGCGCGCTCGTCCAAGCGACGGGAGAGTAACATCGTCCAATACATTTCCAGCAAGGTCTCTTCGGGAAGGGGTAAAACCATTCTTGCTCCTCCAAAGCAAACCCACAGTATTTCATTTTTACCTCAATGTCTAAATTTAGGGAAGCACTGCCCTATAGAGAAACCCGCTTGCGTTCCTCTAGTTTCATTAGACCTAGGCCGCCGTGGGTGGGAAATAAACGGGCGCGATTGCTGTTCCAGCGGGCTTCGATTTTATTGCCTTTAGTTTTTGTAGGGCTTCGTCCCAGCGCTCAAACTGGCCGTCCGCCTACAACACGAACCCTTGCTTGCAGCCGCTCATATATGCGCTGTCGAGCTTTCTCCCGTGGCAGTAGAAAAGGAATCGATAGCCCGCCCGAGGCAAAGGCCGGGCTTGCCGATGCGCTTGTTCCGAAATCCTCCGAGTCCCTATCTACCATTCGGGATAGTTTCATTGCACAGGTCTCGCCCAAAAACCGTGTGACGCAAATAATAAACCTCCCCCATAGAAAATCACTGCTTTTCGATGCTCTTACCGTAGTTAGCCCTGCCGCACGTCTGCCAACTCGTTCTTCCTTTGTCTGGGTCGCACTCTAGCCTTTGCCACCCTTCAAACTGCTCATTATTCTGCAACTCACGAAGACCCGGGAGAGTTGGCGCGGGAGGTGTTTAGGATAGCATTGCAGCAGGCCAATTTGCGCGGTTGCTTTATCTATGGTTTAGAAAATCCGGCGGGACTGCGTTTGGTCTTCTATGAAAAGCAGCCCGGCGAAGTCTTTGCCGATGTCCTCCTCGAACCCAAATATGAAGGTTTTCCGGGCATGGCGCACGGGGGCGTGGTAGCTGCCATGTTGGGCGAAGCCTGCGGCTGGGCGCTGAGGGGCAGCAACCCGAGAAACTCTCGGTTTATGTATGCTGCTCGCTTGGAGGTCCGCCGTTGTCAACACGCGCCGTTCAATCAGCGGTTGCCTTTCCAAGAGCGAGGCTCCAAAGGATCAAGAGTGCTTCGCAACCGCTACAGTTACCTTGATGATGCTTCTAGGGGAAAGTCTGGGCGGAAGCTCCAAGCCGTTTCGGTGAAGGTCCTCGGCTTTAGTCTGATGGCTGCCTTGAAAAGTTGCGATTTCATCCTTCTTTTAGTCTTTCAAGGGCTTCGTCCAGACACTCAAACCAGCCATCCGCCTGCAGCACAATGCCCTTGGCCTTGGCAACCGCTTGCGCGCCTAGAGTCGAGCTTTGCCCTGCAGCCACTGGTAAGACTAGTAACCCTGCCCGACGTAAAAGCTGCGCTCGCCGATATGCGCGTTCCAGATCTTCGCGGTCTACAACAGAAGAGACTTCCACGGCCAGCCAAACTTCGGGGGCTTCTCGCTCTTTCCAGAGCGGTTTCCGCAGCCTCCCGCGCACGACCAAGTCGATTTGCAGGAGGTCAATGACCTCCTCTTCCGAGAGATGCTCTTGCACCAACCCTTCCACATCCGCTAAATCCACCAATTGCGCTTGACGCACAATGCGCCCAAAGTAAGCTGTGGGTTTATCTCGGTACTTAATCTCCAGCAAATCCCCAGAAATGTGCCCGAGGCGATCGACCAAGCGTTGAACTTGTCTCTCGGTGCGGCTCTGGGCTTCGGTCAGCTCCAGAACGACTTTCTCCAGCCGGGTCAATCGCTCTTCGCTACGCTTTTGTGCCTCAGCAAGTTCGGCTACCGTGGCTTCGAGGCGGGAGAGACGGTCTTCAACACTCGCTAACCGCTCCTCGACACTCGCCAATCGCTCCTCAACGCTCGCCAGTCGCTCCTCATGACGCCTGACGATCTCAATGAGCTCAGCTACCGTGGCTTCGAGGCGGGAGAGGCGGTCTTCGACGCGCGCTAATCGCTCCTCATGGCGTTTTGACACCTCGGCCAGCTCAGCAACGGCTGCTTCTAAGTGGGAAAGGCGCTCTTCGACCCCCGCCAATCGCTCTTCGTGGCGCTTCTGAAGCTCGGCTAGTTCCTTCACACGCAGCTCGGTTTGTCTTTGCGCTTCAACAAGCTCGCGCACAAGCCCGGGCAGCGTGAGCAATTCCTCGCTCAGAAGCAATTGGCGCAGCTCTGCCCGCCACTCGGGGTGTTTGTGAAGCAGTTCAAGCAATGCCCGATATTCTTGAACATCAAATTGCGTCATAGAGCTGATTATACCCTACCAAGCCTGTTTTGTTGATCAAATCGGAGCAAAAACGCCATTTCTGCCTAATAATACGGGCTGAGCACACTTGCGCAACTTGCGAGGTTAGTTGGCCTCGATCTCAATTCTCATTGTATAATTGGCGCAGGAGGTGTTCAGGATGGCATTGCGGCAGGCAAATTCGCGTGGCTGCTTTATCTGTGGTTTAGAAAACCCGGCAGGATTGCGTTTGGTCTTCTATGAAGAGCAGCCCGGCGAAGTCTTTGCCGATGTCCTCCTCGAGCCCAAATATGAAGGTTTTCCGGGCATGGCGCACGGCGGCGTGGTAGCTGCCATGTTGGATGAAGCCTGTGGCCGGGTGCTGATGGGCAGCGATCCCAGAAACCCTCGGTTTATGTATACCGCCCGCTTAGAAATCCGCTATCGTCAGCCTGTGCCGCTCAACCGGCGGTTGCGCCTCCAAGGTAAGGCGCTTCGGGATCGCGGACGCATCGCCACCGCTAAGGCGGCTTTGCTAAATGCAGAAGGAAAGGTTTTGGCGGACGCCAAGGCGCTGTTGGTTGGTGTACCGGAAGAGGTTTATCGAGGGGTTGATTTAGAAAGTGTTGGTTGGAAAGTTTATCCAGAGGAGGCAAAATGATCGTTGAATACCATCGTCCCCGAACTCTTGCAGAGGCCATTGAGCTCCTCCAGAGAAAGCAGCCCCGGACCTATCCGCTGGGGGGCGGCACGGCAATTAACTTCAAGACAGAAGAGCCAATTGCAGTGGTGGACGTGCAAGCCCTAGGGCTAGACACCCTTGAACAGCAGGGGCAGTTGCTCCAAATTGGGGCGGCTGTAACTTTGCAGCAGCTGATCGAATTTCCGGGTTTGCCCTCCGCCCTAGGGGATGCCGTTCGTCATCAAGCCACTTACAATCTGCGCCATCAGGCGACGGTTGCGGGAACTTTAGCGAGCGCAGACGGACGTTCCCCGTTCGGCGTGGCAATGTTAGCTCTCGATGCCCAGTTAAAGCTAATCCCGGGTGAGCGCACGGTGAGCTACGGAGATTTTCTAGCCCTGCGCGAAGAATTCTTGCCCGGCCACCTAATCACAATGGTCACGCTGAGCTTGCAAGCGAAGTTGAGCTACGAATACGTAGCCCGTTCGCCGGCGGATTTGCCCATTGTATGTGCAGCTTTAGCGCGTTGGCCGTCGGGACGCTTGCGGCTTGCTTTGGGCGGCTGGGGAAAAACCCCAACGCTGGTCCTGGACGGGCAAGGCCAGGAGGGCTTGCGCTTAGCAGCGCAATCGGCTTTTAGCAACGCCGCAGATGAGTGGGCAAGCGCCGAATATCGCAGCCATGTAGCCGGCGTGTTGGCTCAACGATGTTGGCAGGATCTCGGAGAGTAAGGAGGTAGTTTAGTTATGGAAATTTCTTTGCTTATCAATCACCAAAAGCACACCCTTAAGGTTTCTCCTCATGAGACCTTGTTAAACGTCTTGCGCCGCTTGGGGTATTACGGTGCAAAATTTGGCTGCGATACCGGTGAGTGCGGGGTATGCACAGTTCTGGTTGACGGTAAGCCGATGAATTCTTGCCGAATTTTGGCTGCCCAAGCTGAAGGGCACGTTCTTGAGACCATTGAAGCGCTGGGGGAGCACCCAGAACGAGGTTGGAAGCAAACCGAAGGCTTGCATCCTTTGCAACAGGCTTTCATCGAAAGCGGCGCAATTCAATGCGGATATTGTACTCCGGCGCAGATTCTTGCTGCCTACCATTTGCTGGAGCATAACCCGAATCCGACCGAAGCCGGGGTGCGAGACGCGCTCTCTGGAGTGCTCTGTCGCTGTACAGGCTACCTCAAGCCGGTCGAAGCTGTGTTGCGCGCTTCAGCGATGCTGCGTGGCGAAGCGGTGCCCCCCCTTGCGTTTGGTGATCGCGAGTTGATCAGCCTGCCCCTTGCTCCTGAACCCCCTGGTGAGGAAGAGGTGCCAGATTTTCCCTCGGGGGAGGTGCGCACTAAAACCAGGATTCTGCCCAAAGTGATTTTCTCGCCCCAAGTGCCAAGCCATTTGCGGGTAGGGAAGCCGGAAAAGAAAGTGGATGCCATCAAATTGGCGCAAGGCAAGCCGGCGTTTACAGCCGACTTTGAAATGCGAGGTTTGCTCTACGCCAAAGTGTTGCGCAGCCCCTATGCCCATGCGCGCATTAAGCGCATTGATACCAGCCGCGCCAAGGCCTTGCCGGGTGTTGCAGCCGTCCTGACCTGGCAGGACCTGCCGCGTGTGGTTTATTGCACCGGAGGTCAGTCGGATCCCATCCCAGGTCCTCTTGACACCTTCTCCTTGGACAACAAAGTGCGCTTCGTGGGTGATCGAGTGGCTTTTGTCGCTGCCGAGACGCCCGAAATCGCCGAGGAAGCTCTAAAGCTAATTGAAGTCGAATATGAACCGCTCCCGGCCGTTCTGGACCCGGGCGAAGCCATGGCTCCGGGGGCGCCGTGCATTCACGATGAACCCGAGTATGTGAACTTCGGCGAGTCCGACCCCACACGCAACATTGCGGCTCGCATCCGGGTCGATATCGGCGATGTGGAAAAGGGGTTTGCAGAAGCAGATTACATCTTCGAAGGCGATTACGAAGTTCCCAAGGTACATCAGGCTTATTTGGAGCCTCATGTAGTGCTTACTTATTGGGACGAAGATGATCGTCTGGTGATCCGCACCAGCACTCAGGTGCCCTTCCATGTGCGACGGATATTAGCTCCTGTTTTAGGACTGCCGGTAAAACGGATTCGGGTGATCAAACCGCGCATCGGCGGTGGCTTTGGCGGCAAACAAGAGGTCTTGATTGAAGACGTAGCTGCTCATCTCACGATCGCCACCGGGCGGCCGGTGCTCTATGAGATGACGCGCGAAGAAGAATTTATCGCCGCTCGTTCACGCCACCCGATGCGGTTGCATCTCAAAACCGGGGTCAAAAAAGACGGTACAATCACGGCAAACGCCATGTACGTCCTTTCAGACACCGGTGCCTACGGTTCGCATGCACAGACCGTAGCCGGTAATACCGGGCACAAGTCCATGGCAATCTACGTGGGCGATGGAGAATATCGCAAGAACCCTAATATTCGCTTTTATGCCGATATTGTCTATACCAACCGCCCACCTGCGGGTGCTTATCGCGGCTATGGGGCGCCACAGGGATTTTGGGCAGTCGAGCGGCATATGGAAAAAATCGCCCGTGCGCTAAACTTAGACCCGCTGGAATTTCGGTTGAAGAATGCCTTGCGCGCCGGTGAAATCCAGCCCTTCAGCATTGCTTGGAGCGAGGGCCGCGAACCGCGTCCGGAGATCATTCATACTTGTGGCCTAGAGGAATGCGTGCGCCAGGGCAAGGCTGCTATTGGGTGGGATCAAAAGTATGGCAACCCGGAGTGGCATCGCGTGCCGGGCAAGCCCCATCTGCGTCGTGGCATTGGGGCTGCCTTGGTGATGCACGGCACCGCAATCCCCTTCCTAGATATGGGAGGGGCAAGCATTAAGATGAACGATGATGGCTCGTTTAATCTGCTGGTCGGAGCTACAGACCTCGGCACCGGTTCAGATACCGTGCTGGCGCAAATGGCCGCCGAAGTGCTTGGGGTTGAACTGGAGGACATCATCGTCTATTCTTCGGACACCGACTTCACCCCCTTCGATAAAGGAGCCTATGCTTCCAGTACAACGTATATCTCCGGTGCTGCGGTGGTCAAGGCCGCCCAGCAAGTGGCCGAGCGCATCCGCATTCGTGCGGCTCGGATGCTCAACCAGCAAGCCGACGGCAAGGGTGAAATTTCTCCTGACTCGCTTGTGCTGCGCGAGGGGAGGGTTTTTGCGCCGGATGGACGCAGTCTCACCCTCCGAGAAATCGCTCTCAATGCCTTGCACCACGAGGACCAAGAACAAATTATGGGGGTGGCCTCCTACTATTCCCCGGTCTCCCCACCACCGTTTGCGGCGCAGTTCGCCGAAGTGACCGTGGATACCGAAACCGGCCAAGTGACGGTCGATAAGTTGGTGATGGCTGTGGATAGCGGCGTGATCGTCAATCCCCTCACGGCTTCGGGTCAAGTTGAAGGTGGAATGACCCAAGCCCTAGGATATGCGGTCTGTGAAGAGATGCGTTATGACGCTCAAGGGCGAGCCCGAGAGCGGGACTTGCGAAACTACCATATTTTCCAAGCCCACGAGATGCCCGAACTGGAGACCATCTTTGTTGAGACCTTTGAACCCTCCCATCCGTTTGGGGTGAAGGCTGTGGCCGAGATCCCGATGGATGGGGTGGCCCCGGCAGTGGGGAATGCAGTCTTGGATGCCTGTGGGGTGAACATCGATTCCAATCCCATTACGCCGGAAAAGGTTTGGCGAGCGTTGCAAGCGCAAACACAGAGGAGGCAAAATGAGTAGCATCTACCAAGCGGTCGCCGAAGTAGAGCGCCAGAATCGCGCCGCTGCGCTCTGTACTGTGGTGCGCAGCCAGGGGTCAACTCCCCGCCGGGCAAGCAGTAAGATGCTGGTTTACCCCGATGGGAGCATCCTAGGGACGGTGGGGGGCGGGGAGATGGAGCGGCGCGTTATTGAAGAAGCCAAGCAAGCTATTCGGGAAGGGCAACCGCGCTACCTCTCTTACAGCATGACCGACCCGAGCCGCGGCGACCCCGGCGTGTGTGGAGGGCAGGTGGAAATTTATGTCGAACCGATCAGCCCCAAGCCTGTCCTGGTCGTGGTAGGCGCAGGTCACGTCGGTAAGGCAGTGGCTTCCCTTGCCCGTTGGTTGGGTTTTCGCGTCGCCGTTTGGGATGACCGCCCTGAGTTTTGCAATCCGGAGTTCATTCCCGATGCCGACGAGTACCACCTTTGTCCGTTGCCGGAACTGCCGCAACGCATGGAAATCACGCCATGGCACTACTTGGTGCTGACCACGCGCGGCGCAGATCTAGACGTGGAAGGATTGCCGGCCTTACTGGAAAGCCCGGCTGCGTATATCGGGGTGATCGGTTCAAGGCGCCGTTGGGCAACCACGCGCAAAAAGCTTTTGGAGCGGGGCGTCAAGGAGGAAGCCCTAGACCGGGTGATCTCTCCGATGGGACTAGAGCTAAACGCTGAGACCCCCGAAGAGATCGCCGTGAGCATCCTCGCCGAGATTATAATGTTGCGTAACGGCGGCGATGGTAGAAGAATGGCCTTAAAGGTAACCGATAAATCTGTTGAAGCGGAGTGAGAACAATGTGGCACCATTATCATAGTGTAACCTCTTTAGAAGAAGCGATCCAAATTCTCGCCAGAGAGAAAGAAAAAGCCCGCATTATTGCCGGGGCGACCGACCTAATCCTCGAGATCGAACGCCAAGTGCGACGCGGCATTGAGACCCTGATCGATATTACCCGCGTGCCGAACTTGGACCAAATCCTCCTGGATGAGGATGAGGTGATTCATCTCGGGCCGATGGTGACCCACAACCACTGTGTCGCTTCGAAGCTTTTACGCGAACGTGCTTTCCCTCTGGTCGTGGCTGCGTGGGAAGTGGGCGCACCGCAAATTCGTAATCGTGGCACTGTGGCGGGCAACCTAATCACGGCTTCTCCCGCCAACGACACCATTCCGCCTTTGATGGCTTTGAATGCTAAGGTGACTTTGCTCTCTGCTCAGGGCGAACGTGTCGTGCCCTTAAGTGAGTTTTACACCGGCGTGCGTCAGACGGTGATGCGCCCGGATGAGATGCTGGTGGATATCTCTTTCCCGGCAATGCAAGCCAATCAGCGCGGCACCTTTCTCAAGCTGGGCTTGCGCAAGGCCCAGGCAATCTCAGTGGTCAGTGCAGCGGTGTTAGTGACCTTCGAAGCAGAGGACTCGAAACCGCTGCCCGAGCGAAGGATTACGCAAGCCGCCATCACGCTCGGGGCGGTAACCCCAATTATCGTCCATGCCACCCAAGCTGAGCAAGCCTTGGTCGGAAGGACCCTCAGTGAAGAGGTGATCGAAGAAGCAAGTCGCTTGGCTCAACTCTCTGCGCATCCAATTGACGACGTGCGCAGTTCTGCTGACTATCGCTACGAGATGGTACGGGTGGTTGTCGCCCGTGCCCTGCGTCAAATCGCTCAGGGCGTTGAAACCCAAGCGGTTCCTTCCGATCCCGTGCTGCTATGGGGCAGGGACTACCGAGGCTATGCTCCCGCCTTGGATGCCTCAGTAGAGCATCAACGTCAAGACGAAATTGTTACCACTGTAAACGGCATAGAATATCGTGTGCGCGGTGCTTCTCACAAGACCTTGCTGCGCTTTCTTCGCGAGGATATTGGCCTGACAGGCACGAAAGAAGGCTGTGCCGAAGGCGAATGTGGAGCTTGCACGGTCTTTTTAGACGGCATGGCGGTGATGTCCTGCCTTGTGCCGGCGCCGCGCGCTCATGGCGCCCAAATTGTTACCATCGAAGGGCTGGCCCAGGGTGAACAACTGCACCCTGTGCAACGCACCTTTATCGAGGAGGGCGCAGTGCAGTGCGGCTATTGCACGCCGGGCTTTATTATGTCTGCAGCTAAGCTTTTGGAGGAAAAGTCGCAGCCTAGCCGCGAGGATATCCAGTGGGCAATTAGTGGCAATCTGTGCCGCTGCACCGGATATTATTCGATCGTGCGGGCCATTGAGAAGGCTGCCCGGCTTATACAAACAGAAGCCTAGAGCTTGCTTAACGACTGCGAACTTACCAACCCTCTCGTGAAATCCGGCTCCACGGGAGGGTTGGTCCAAAATTGCTGATCTGAGGAGACGCCCCGATTAGGGAGGGGAAGAGGTGTTGTGTTATCCCGCCAAGCGTGGGGTGCAATGCCGGAGAAAGTCAAAAGGGAAGAAAGCATGCAACGTCAACTTCGTTTCCTCTTCCGCTTGCTCTTTCACTGGTTGACTTGCGTGGAGGTCGTTGGATTGGAAAAAGTCCCCCTGAGTGGGGGATGCATTTTGGCTTCCAATCATCTTAGCCGTTTGGACCCGCCCTTGTTGTTCATGCTTATTGAACGGGATGACTTGACCGCTTTGGTCGCCGATAAGTATAAGAAATACCCTCTAATCCCGTGGCTGGTTAGAGTTTTGAAGGGAATCTGGCTGAATCGCGAGGAAGCCGATTTCCGCGCTCTCAAGGACGCCATTCGTTTCCTTGAGCAGGGGGGACTGCTCGGAATTGCTCCCGAAGGCACCCGTAGCCCCACGAAGGGGCTGTTGCCCGGTAAACCGGGGGTGGCCTATTTGGCAGATAAGACCGGAGTGCCGGTCATCCCGGTTGCAATCAGCGGCACAGAAGGAGCGATTTTTAAGATTTTGACCCTGCGCCGTCCTAAAATCCGGGTTGTCTTCGGCGATCCAGTCCAACTGCCACCGGTGGAGCGCGAGCGTCGCGAAGAGATGCTGCAGCGTAACACAGAGGAAATCTTGTGTCGCATTGCAGCGCTTTTGCCCCCAGAGTATCGCGGTGTCTATGCCGATCACCCTCGCTTGAAGGAAATTCTGGCAGGGGTGTCTTCCTGAAGGCGTGATAGAATCCAATCGATGAAAAGCTGGCGTTTCTGGCTGGGCGTTCTGGTCAGCCTTTTTTTTCTTGGCTGGGTGCTCAAAGACTTACTTCCCGAGATTGAACTCTTCTGGGCATCCCTGCGCCGAGCCGAGTATGTTTGGTTGGTCCCCGGCGTGGGGGTCTATTTCCTCGGCGTCTGGGCGCGTGCCTGGCGCTGGCACTATCTTTTGCGGCGCATCAAGCCGGTTCCGACGCGCGCCATGTTCCCCATTGTCGCTATCGGATATATGGGCAACAACATCTATCCCGCCCGCGCCGGAGAGGTGCTCCGAGCAGTGGTGTTGAAACGGCGCGAGGGAATTTCGGTTTCTGCTTCGCTGGCTACGATTATCGTCGAGCGCATCTTCGACGGGCTGGTGATGTTGGCTTTTGTCTTTGTCAACCTGCCCGAACTGAGCCGCCTGACCGCCGGGGCTGGAGTAGCTGGGACGGGGAGCATCCGCCAGATTGCCTTGGGGGGGGTGGTGCTTTTCTTCGGCGCCTTGGTGGTCTTCTTGGTTGCTGCCATGTTTCCGCGGCGAACTCAGACTTTGGTGGAATGGTTGGCTCAACGCTTGATCCCATCCCGCTGGCGTGACAAAACCCTTTCGCTGAGTGAGCGCTTTCTTAGTGGCCTGGAGTGCTTGCGTTCTCCTGCGGATGTATGGATGATTTTCCTCACCTCGGTGGTGATCTGGTTGTTTGAGACGGGCAAATACTGGTTTGTAATGCACGCTTTCCCATTCGAGGTGAGCTTTTTTGCCCTAATGCTGATGAACGGGATTGTTAACTTGGCAACCACGCTGCCCTCAGCGCCGGGATACATTGGCACCTTTGATAAGCCTGGAATCGCCGTGTTGGAGGCCTACGGAGTCAGCACCGCTGTTGCTTCCAGCTATACGATTGTGCTGCATATCGCTCTGTGGTTGCCGATTACAGCGCTGGGAGCTTATTATCTCTGGCGTGAAGGGGTGCGCTGGGAAGCCGCCTTGAAGGAGGCGCAATGAGCGAGCTGCCTATGAGGCCTCGTGTGGCCGTGATCGGAGCGGGTTTCGGTGGGTTGGCCGCTGCATATGACCTGCTCAAGGCAGGATGCTCGGTCACGTTATATGAGGCACTGGATACTGTGGGAGGGTTAGCAAGCGGCTTCAAGGAGCCACACTGGGAGTGGTCGATGGAGAAATACTACCACCATTGGTTTGCCACCGACCGCCACATCCTGCAACTAATTGACGAATTGGGTTGGCGCAAGCAGGTGCGCTTTTTCCGTCCCTATACTGTTGTTTACTACCGGGGAAAGTTCTACCCCTTTGACTCGGTTTTACAGATGGCGCTTTTCCCCGGGCTAGGGTGGGGGGTCGATAAAGTGCGCTTTGGCTTGGTAGGGCTGTTTCTGCGCTTGACCAATAACTGGCAAGCCCTCGAGAAGACAACCGTAGAAGCGTGGATGCGCCGGTGGGCAGGGGATCGGGTGTATGAGCTTCTCTGGCAGCCGCTGATGATCGGTAAGTTCGGCGAACGCTACGCTCCCTTGGTGAATATGGCTTGGTTCTGGGCGCGGATTAAGGCTCGCACCACCCGGTTAGGCACCTTTGAGGGCGGCTTTCAAGCTTTTGCCGACCGCTTTGCAAATCACTTAAAGGCAATGGGGTTGGACTTGCGCCTTTCTTGCGCGGTCGAAAAGATCAAGCCGGCAGGGGAAGGGGGATTATCCGTACAGAGTGTAATTGGGGAAGAACACTTCGACCAAGTTCTGGTCACCCAGTCTCCCACAGTGTTGGCACGCCTTGTCCCCGAGCTCCCTCTCGATTATCTGCGCGGCTTACTGGAACTCAGGAGCATGGGCGCCGTGATGCTCATCTTCTCCCTTAAGCATCCTCTTTCCCCTGAGGGGTATTACTGGCATAACCTTCCCAAGGCTGCCGGTTTCCCTTTTTTGGCCTTGGTTGAACATACCAATTTCGTCCCGGCGCGCTACTTTGGCGGAGAGCATCTAGTGTATTGCGGGGATTACCTCGAGACCGATCACGAATACTTTCAACTGAGTCATGAGGAACTGGTTGCACGGTTTCTTCCCGCCTTGAGGCGCATTAATGCGCGGTTTACGCCCCAATGGGTGAATAAGAGCTGGTTATTCCGTACACCCTACGCCCAGCCGGTGCCGTTTGTCAATCACTCGCGCAATATTCCCTCGATCCGGACTCCTTTGCCAGGGTTATATTTTGCCAGCATGAGCCAAGTGTATCCTTGGGATCGGGGCACCAATTTTGCCGTGGAGATTGGGCGGCGAGCAGCGCAGATGATGATGGAAGATTGGAAACATAACTGCTGAGTGCCCACCTCGGTTTGGAGGTTCGGGGGGCATGTCATCTGAGGGGAGTAAAATACGATGGAAGATTTTGCTCTAATCAGTCTAATGGTCTGGGGCATCGGCGCCTTTTTGCGCAGAAAGGGTTGCACTTGAGCAACTCTTTGCAATAGGTAGGTCGCCGTCCACTCAGCGGTGATGTTGCCCATCTCGGCTGCGGTTGGCTCTTCCCAGTGGAAATCCCGGGTCAAGCAAGCGGCAAAGCCCGGTGAGGATGGCGTGTTTGAGGCTCTGCTCACCCCCGGTGGCTGCGCTCTGCCTGCCCGGAATGTCGGGGCTGGCTTGCGATCGCCCGGCCCTTCCAGACGCTCCTACCCCGCCAGTGCTGCCAAATCGATTGGACTGCAATGATGGTCATCAGCACAACCGAAACGGGTAAAAGAAGCGCATCTCGGGCGCGTTGGCGGCTGATCACTGCGGTCAGCATTCGGGTCAGCACCCCTACTGACCCGAAGAGAGCGTATTCCCAAGAAGAGCGGGTCAGCGCTATAATCCAAGGAATCACAAACATCCACCAATGAAACCCTGTTGAAAACAGCAAAAACCAGATTGAGTTGGCGTGCCCGGCAAGAATGTTCTTCGCAAAGCCGTTGCGCGCTTCCCGCCAATTGGAATACATACGCGTGCGCAATAGCCCGTTGGCGTCGCAGGCGCGCAGGCGCAGCTTAGCTCCCTTAATCGCGTAGGCGAACGCCATATCCTCTACTACCCGGCCTCTTACTGCGACATGACCGCCGATTTGCTCGTAGGCTTCTCGCCGAAAGAGCAAACATTGCCCCATAGCAGCAGCAAAAACCCGAAAAGGAAGGTGATGCACGGCCAAGACCGGCAGATAGGCCAGAATGGTGAAGGCCATTAGGGGCACGGTCAGCCGCTCTCCCCAGGAGAGTGTCTCCTGGGTTGGCCAGCAGGTCAACAGATCCGCCTTTGTGCGCAGAGCTTCGCTGATCAACGCCGAGAGCGCCTGGGGATGCCAGCGCACGTCGGCGTCGCTGAAAAGCAAATACGCGCCCTGAGCGTGCTGGGCGGCTTGGTGACAAGCCCAATTTTTACCCAACCATCCTTCAGGCAGCGGTTGACCGCCAATCACTCTGATCCGCTGGTCGCCACATGCAACCGACCGGGCAATTTCCGCAGATCCATCCTCGGATTGGTCGTCGAGGAGGATGACTTCAAAGCAGGGATAGTCTTGGGCGAGCAAACTGCGCACCGTTTCCCCGACCCGTTGAGCCTCGTTGCGCATGGGAATCAAGACCGAGACAAAGGGGGCGGTTTCCGGAGGCCGCTTCGAATGCAAGCGTGGAAAGGTAAAGGCATTGAGGATTGCCACAATGGCGATAATCACCAGGGGAAAGTAGGAGAGAATCAACCAGTCCGACATTGTCTAGGGGCGATCGATCCCTCCCAGAGACGGGGAGGCTTTTTGGGTTAGAGACCGGGCTCTAAGGGGATAGACTTGTGAGTAGATTTGCTCCAAGGAGGCTGGCGCAGCTCTCGGCGATGCTTCCATAGGAGCAGCGCACTTTGCAGGGCGAGAACGGCAAGGAAAGTCGGTTGCGGCAGGAAGACTGCAAGGTAAACTCCTACCGTGATCAGGGTCAAGAGAATCGCCCATCCCGAATTGCGCAGGAGAAGATAGAAAATTGTGATGCTGATCACTCCCACCAGGGGGACTTTCCACAAGGTGAGGCCAATCCACACTCCCATGGCCGTGGCGATGGCTTTGCCCCCCCGAAAACCTAAAAAAGGCGAAAAGGCATGTCCGAGCATCGGGGCGATGGCGATGGGGATGATCCTCAGCCCCCGCCACCCAAACTCGTAGTAGGCCAAGCCGATCGGTGCAGCCGCCTTAGAGACATCCAAAAGCATCACGGCTAATCCGATCCATTTGCCGCCGGCCCGAAAGGCGTTAATTGCCCCCGGGTTGCGGTCTCCCACAGCACGCACGTCCACCCCTTTCAACCGCCCAAGCCAAACCGCAAAGGGCAAGGCGCCACTCAAAAAGGAAAGTCCGGTCCAGAGGATAGCTTCAATCATGCCCTAATTCTCTAGTTCCTTATGGACGTAGGGTTGCTGGAGTTCATTCAACTTTTCTCTTGCTCCGGGCGCAGAGTGCAGCGCTATAGCCTGCTGCCTAGTGCGCCGCGCCCGGAGAGCGAGGAAGACAAAGATTCCCATGCCGAGAAAACCGCAAAGAGCTGGCAGCGGTTGCGCCCAGAAAATTCCCAATCCAATAGTCTGGAACAACCAGGTGAGAATATAGAGGGAGACCAAAGGCAAAAGAGGTAACTCATTCGGATGCGCCACTGCGGTGAGCACAGCCGCAACCAACAGCCATCCCAGAAAATTCACCAAAGGAATCCCAAAGTAGCTTCCCGGGGCTTCCCACACCCAGAATCCCCAAGCGGTCATTTGGGGGTCGAGAAATAAGTCCCACGCCGTAAAAGCAAGCGCCGAGAGCGAGATTCCCTTCCAACTGTTCAGGGATACCTGCTCACCAAGGATCATTTGGGCAATCGCCCAAGCAGGGGGCAGCATCATCATCCAAGCCAGGGGAATCAGCAAAGGCACGCCGGCCAACTGGGGTTGGAGCAAAGGGGTGTAGGAATATTTTCCGAAAGGGAAACCCGTAGTGGAGCCTAACCACTCGGCAAGGAAGGCGCCTGCGATGACCCAGAAAGAGGTGCGGAGCGTTCGTCTCCATCCCCATTGAGCCTGTAGCGCTCCAAGGACGGCTGCACATTGGACGAGAACCCCGATAGACATCCCTCGGCGCAAGGCATCCTCACCCAATGTCCAGCCGACAATGGGCAGGGCGATCATCGTCAACACCCAGAGGATAAGCAGGGAGAGGATGAGCGGGGAGAATGGTTGTCTCAGGGTGTGCACGCTCGGTTACCTCTTGGTGCAAGAGAAGAGGCGAAGCTGTTGTCCTCTCCCTTGTGGTTTAGAAAAAAGGCTCAAAGCCTAGCTCCGGCCTTCTCCGGGAGAGCAGCGAGGTCTTGCTTCCCTCCCGATCTTGAAACCAAGGAAGAACGCTCTCGGAGAATTGTGGCTTCAAGGCATCCAAGGCGGTTCAATGCATTCCCCGGCTTGGCTACTTGAGAAAGAAGGATAAGACGATCATGATCAGAAAAAATGCACCCGCCAAGGTGCCGATCCGCTTTAGGTCCTTGATCACATCGGAATAGTCGGGGTTAAAGCCCCTCTCGCTGCGGCGGGCACTGAGCGGCGAAACCGGGGAAGTTTGAACTGTCTCTGCAACCGGGATAGGTGGACTTGAACGAACGGGAGAACTGCGTGAGGAACGTTTGGTTTTCTTGCTCATATGAACACTCCTAGGCTAAGTCGCCTTACTGGCGATCCTTCAGGCGTGCTACAACGACAATGCGTTGATTATCGACCATGTATGGATAGCAGGAGATCAGGGTGACGATCGGCTCAGCGGTCTGAGCCATCACCTCTACGGCGGTCGGCTCGACAATTTTAGTGGAGACGACTTCGTAGGTGAAGGCGCGTTGGCTGGTGTATAAGATCACCTCGTCACCCTTTTGCAACTTATCTAAGTCGCGGAAGATCTCACCGAAAATATCGTTGTGGGCGGAAAGGACCACATTACCTTTCTCACCGGGGTTAGGGGTGCCAAGGCTTTGCCCGACACCTTTTTTGAGCTGTTCCCAACCATCCCCCTGTACGATCGGGGCATCCACCTTGATAGCCGGGATTTGGATGCGGATCGCCTGTTGAGGGCTGGGTGTGGGGAGAGGTAAGCTGGCAAACGATTGCACCAAAGGGCGAAGGTGTTCGGGAATCTCTGCCTCGTTTGGGCGGGCACCTCCCGGAGAATTGGGAGGCGTATGCCCGGAGGGCAGAACAACCGCCATCAGCAAGGGAGTTGGGGTCAGGGTGGGCTGTTCAAGTGCCGCAGCCACTTCTCGGTTGAGTTCGCGAATCAAGCTCAAGCCGTTGAACACCACAAAGAGAAAGCCGACAACGGCTACGATTTCAACGAAGAGGAGAAAACCGTCTAGAACCTTGCGCCGCCGGTTAGCATGAGCCGGCAATTCCTCCTCATCCAGCATGATCTCTTCGACGCTGGTGCGGAGCGGTTGCGCTATCCTGGCGCTTTCGTCGGGCAAGACGGTGATCACCCGACCGGTGCGTCGATAGCGTTCGAGGCGCTCTAACCGCGCCGTGCGCCGTTTCTCTACCAGCAACCAGCGCAATTCTTCTTCGGTGAGGTCTTCAGGGCTCTTCCTGCGCATCACGGTAGAGATTATACCAGAGAGGAAAGGAGGGACTGCTACCCTCCGCCACTGCTTCCCTCAAAAATCCCTCCTTCGGTCATGCGTCGAATATCTTGGAGGGCGGCTTCGATCTCCGCTTCTCCGACAGGCTTGCCGCTTTCTCGGTGGCGGAGTTCCCCCCGCTTGGCTTTCTGCAGGGCGAGCTCGCGCACCGGGAGGTCGTTTGCCATGGCTTCTTTGGCCAGCGCCGCAGCAGCCGCATACCCGATCAGCGGATTGAGCGCCGTGACTAGGATAGCATTCTTCTCTAACCAAGCAGAGGCTTTTGCCCGGTTCGCTTGAATGCCCACGACGCATTTCTCGGTAAAGGTTTTTAGGGAGGTGATTAGCAAATGCATGCTCTCGAAGAGACAATGTCCGATGATCGGCATCATCACATTCAACTCCAACTGTCCCGCTTGGGCCGCAAGAGCTACAGTGTGATCCAAGCCCTGCACATAGTACATCGCCATATTGAGCATCTCCGCTATCACCGGGTTGACTTTGCCGGGCATGATGCTCGAACCGGGTTGCACGGCCGGCAGACGGATCTCATCTAAACCCGTGGCGGGGCCTGAAGCCAGCAGGCGCAGGTCGTTGGCTATTCGGGTCATGGTTATGGCTAGAGTGCGCAAAGCCCCCGAAAAGTCGGCAAAATCGGCCATCGATTGCATCGACTCGAAGAGATTATCCGAAGCGACCAGCTCCCAACCCGTGCGTTGGCGCAAACACTCCACGATGCGAAAGCGATACTGTGGATGAGCGTTCAAACCGCTGCCTACAGCCGTGCCCCCGATGCCCAAGCGATAAAGCCCCTGTGCAGCGCGGCGGATGCGCTCTCCGTCGCGCTCGATGGCCCGGGCGTAAGCTCCGAACTCTTGCCCAAGGCGGATCGGCACGGCATCCTGAAGGTGAGTGCGGCCGGACTTGAGCACATCATCGAACTCCTGCGCCTTCTGCCAAAAGGCTTCGGCCAGTGCCGAGACAGTTTGAAGTAACTCCTCCAAGCGCCAGAGGCAGCCCAGCCGAATGGCGGTCGGAATGGTATCGTTGGTGGATTGCGCCATATTGACGTGATCATTGGGGTGCACGCGATACTCGCCCAACGCTCCACCGAGCAGTTGCGTGGCGCGGTTGGCAATTACCTCGTTGACGTTCATATTGTGGCTGGTGCCCGCCCCTGCCTGAAACGGATCGACCACGAAGTGCTCCTCCCATTTCCCCTCCATCACTTCCTGAGCGGCTTGCTGGATCGCCTGGGCGCGTGCCTCATCGAGCAAGCCCAAGGAATGGTTGACCTCCGCAGCACAGGCTTTGATCAGCGCCATCGACCAAACAAACGCCCGATAGGGACGACGGCCGCTGATAGGAAAGTTCAGCACCGCCCGTTGGGTTTGGATGCCGTATAGTGCTCGGGCCGGCACAGCTAATTCGCCTAGAGAATCGCGCTCAAAACGAAACTCCTCTGACATGTCTGTTGCCCTTTCCTCACTTTTTGAGATTGGTTAGTTGTTTGACCCGGTGAATGCGCTGTTCTTCGTTCGCTGCTCTTGATTGGGCCATTGCCACAATTCCCCGCATCTACTCTTGGGACACACCACGGTTGGGAGAACAACCCGTGCCTCCGGTATTGGATGGGTGCAGGTTGGTGTTGCTCTCGCCCTCAGTCCGGCTTTTCCTTCATTCAGATTATAGCGCAGGATTTGGAAGAACAACGAGTGGCTCAGAAGAGGAGTGGCTGGACTTGAGAGATGCAGCACGGTTTCCGCTAGAAGGTCTGCTCCGATCGGAATCGAGATGCTGCCCCTATTACCAATTATAATCAGACAAGAGGGGAAGCTCGCTCAGCGTGCTTCTCTAAATCGAGCCGGTTTGGAGGTCCGTATGCAATCAGTTCGTCTGTTGATGATCGGCTTGGGGAATGTCGGACAAGGTTTGCTGACGATCCTGATCGAGCAAGAGCAGTCCCTTAGGCAGTATGGCCTCAATTTTTCGGTGGTCGGAGTCAATGATCTGCGCCTGGGCAGCTTGGCAGACCCAAGAGGGCTTTCCCTGCCCGACTTGCTCGCCGCAGCGGCTCAAGGCGACCTGAATCGCGTTGCAGCAGAGAAGAAAGGCCTATCGGTGGAGGATATGCTCGAGCAAGTCGATTACGACGTGCTGGTCGAGGCCAGTTATACTAATCTGCAGAGTGGCGAACCGGCAACCGGTTACATCCGCAAGGCTGTGTCCTCCCGTAAGCATGTTGTCACCACCAACAAAGGGCCAATTGCCCTGCATTATCCTGAGTTGCAATCCTTGGCCGAGCAAAATGGGGTGCGCATCGGCTTTGAAGGGACGGTCATGAGCGGCACGCCGGCGATCTTTTTGGGGATGAATTGGCTCAAAGCGGCTGGAATCCAACGCATTCAAGGCATCTTGAACGGCACTACCAACTTTATTTTGACTAAAATGGAAGAGGGGATGGAATACGCAGAAGCCTTGGCAGAGGCACAGCGTTTGGGGTATGCCGAGGCCGACCCAACGGGAGATGTCGAGGGATATGATGCCGCCGGCAAAGTCGTGATCCTCTCGAACGTCTTGATGGGCCACTCGATCGCCATGGGGGAGGTAGATCGACAGGGCATTACCCACCTAACCTCCGCTGACATTCGAGATGCCCAAAGAGCAGGTCAACGTTGGAAGTTAATTGGCACGATCGAGGCGGTTGAAGGTACAATTAGGGCAAGTGTGAAGCCACGCATGCTCCCCCTCTCGCATCCCCTCGCTCAGGTCATGGGGGCGACCAACGCCATCACCTACACAACCCGCTATCTGGGCGAAGTCACGTTGATCGGCGCAGGCGCCGGCCGCCTACAGACCGGATATGCATTGTTGGCGGATTTGCTCTCAATTTACCGCCGCGAGTCAAGTTAGATTTTCCTCTAAAAGGACTCAAAATGACCGAGCGTAAGAAGATCACTTTACCCTATCTTTTTCAGAAAGCCCAAGAAGGAGAGCCGATTAGTTGGTTGACCTGTTACGACTATCCTACCGCCTATTTGCAGGAGCAAGCCGGAGTGGAGATGATTTTAGTCGGGGATAGCCTTGGCATGACCGTGTTGGGCTACGACACCACCCTGCCGGTCACCATGGACGACATGATCCGCCACGCAGCCGCTGTGCGCCGCGGTGCACCCACGGCCTTTGTGGTGGGGGATATGCCCTACATGTCCTACCAGCCCAGCGATGAGATCGCAGTCAAAAACGCCGGTCGTTTCATGGCCGAAGCAGGCTGTGACGCGATCAAGCTCGAAGGCGGGAAAGCGATGGCACCGCGCATTCGCGCCATTGTAGACGCCGGTATCCCCGCCATCGGACATCTCGGCTTGACCCCCCAGTCGGTTTCCGCTTTGGGTGGCTTTCGATTGCAAGGGAAAACGGCAGCTCTGGCAAAGAAGATCATAGAAGACGCCAAGGCGCTGGAGGAAGCGGGAGCCTTTGCGATCTTGTTGGAAATGGTACCCGATCGTCTGTGTAAACTGATCAAGGAACGGGCAAAGAATACGCTAATCTTCTCCCTTGGCTCTGGTCCTCATGCGCACGGCCAACTGCTGATCTTTCATGATATGTTCGGTCTCTATCCTAAATTCAAGCCTCGGATGGCTAAAGTATTCGAGAACGCGGGGGAGGTGATCCTAAACGGCTTGCGCCAATATGTCAGCGAGGTGAAGTCAAAGGCTTTCCCAGCGCCCGAAAACTGGTTCGGCATGCCCGACCAGGAATACGAAGAGCTGCTGAAGATGCTGGAGGAGTAAACTCAGCAGCAAAGAGGAGAGGTTTTTAGGCGGCTAGGAATATTGAGTAAGCTCGTGCTCAACCAGTTTCCCGTCTTGATAGACCAGTTTTCCCGTAAAGAATCCGGGCTGATCTAGGAGGGGCAGAAACAGGCGGTCTCCTTCCCACAGGGGGAGTTCGAGCAATTTGTCGTTCTCAATCCAGGCGAGGTTGCCTTCGAGAGAGTCGGCGATCTCGCCTTCGAACTCCTCGCAAACGAAGACGAAGGCATACCAATCCTCATCCTTGGCGAATTTAGGGAAGGTCAGAAAGCCCTTGAGTTGGAGGCGTTTGACTCTGATGCCGGCCTCTTCATACACCTCACGGCGGACGCACTCTTCGGGGGTTTCGCCGGGCTCGAATTTGCCCCCTAAGCCGTTCCATTTGCCTGCATGGATGTCGTTTTGTTTTTTGATGCGATGGATCATCAGGGTTTTGCCCTCTTTGCGCAGGTAACAGAGCGTGGCGAGTTTCATAGTAGGTGCCTGCTCCCTTTGGAAAGTGTGAAGACTGCGGGAAGCCTCTGCGGCTTGGGGGTGCTAGCCCGGAATCAAGGTCCGCAGAGGCTTCGGAGTGTCAAGTGACGATCAAAAGCAAACGGATTCTAACCTGCTTTCGCTCAACCGAGTCTCGCATGTTCTTAGCAAGAGAGTGGGCGGGGGAGGACGTGGTCCTCCCGCTGCCCTCACCTTTTGGCAGAGTTTCGGCGGGCTCGCCCCACCGGCGCAGGGCAGCGCCCCTGCTCCCCGCCTAGAGGGCGGGGAGTAGCTAGTTTGTTCTTCTTACTCTTCCTCCTCTTCTTCTTCGGGTTTACGTTGGCCTAGTTCGTGGTCAAGCATGAGCAGTGCGCCGCCGTGATCTCCGATGAGCTTTAGCTTCTCGATAATCTCTGTGGCACTCTTTTCTTCCTCAACTTGCTCGTCAACAAACCACTGCAGCATCACCTGGCTGGGATAGTCTTTCTCCTGCACTGCCAGAGCGTAGAGGTCGTGAATGTTCTTAGTAACCTTCTGCTCGTGCGCTAAGACTTGTTGGAAAGCTTCGAGGTTAGAATCCCAACTCGAGGGTGGCTGATCAATGGCTTTGAGGGTCACAGTGCCGCCGCGCTCGAGGATGAAGTTATAGAATCTCATGGCGTGACCGAGCTCCTCTTGGGCTTGGACGCGCAGCCAATTGGCAAAACCGCTTAAGTTTTTGCTCTCGTAATGGGCGGCCATCGAGAGGTAGAGATAAGCTGAATACAGCTCGTTCTTGATCTGTTCGTTCATTGCATCTTGCATGGCTTTGGGGAGCATGGTCTGTCCTCCTTGAATTAACAGGATAAACTAGGTTTTTAATCTATAAAATTATTCTATCACGAGGAGGCCGAAAAAGGAGCGCGAAAGACGCGTTTTGATAGATTTCTAACAGTTCCTGACTTTGGTAGGTGGGGGTTTCCCGCTCTCAGGCGAGCAGGATAGGCGGAGACTCACCTCCACTTTTACTCCCAAACCTTTGTCCTCCGCCACGGGTGAAGGATCAAGCTCGACCTCGAGCAAAAATCGCACTTCGCTCCTAAACGCAGCCTATATGTCATAAAGTTTACGATAAAACTCATATTTGCCTTGCGCATCTTTGTGACAATGATCTCTGCCAGTTTAGTTGACAGAGGCGAGAAGGCTTGCTACAATGGAATCAGCTTCAGCGACCCGTCATCGCACCAATTCAGGTCATCCCTGATTGGTGGAGAGGGTTTCGTAGCTCAATTTACTGCCATCGCCCGATTAGAACCAATCAGGGAGGAGAGGTTTTGTTTATAGGTAGGTTTCACAGGCAGGTTGTAACCTACCGTCACTGGAGCGATGGCAGTTCAAGAGTCTTTTTCTCAACCGATCCGTCTTAGACCCGCTTCAGCGATGGTGATTGGGGGTGGAATTGGGGGAATGCGCGCTGCCCTTGATTTAGCTGAGGTAGGACTCAAGGTCTATCTTGTCGAACAAACCCCCTGTTTGGGCGGGCGAGTAGCCCAACTGGGGTTTATGTTCCCACAGCATGATTGTGTTTTGTGCCGCGGGACCGCCGATCACGGCTATGGTTGTACGCGCCCCTCCATTTCCCCTGCCTATATCCAGCACAACCAGCACCCCAATATCGAAATCTTGACCTTGACCCGGGTGACCGATGTAGCCGGACAGGCAGGGGACTTTACCGTATCGCTGCGCCAAGAACCGCGATATGTTGAGGTGTCTCGGTGCATTAATTGCGGCTACTGTGCGCAAGTTTGTCCGGTTGAGTTGCCCGACTCCTACCAGCGCGGCTTGACGCTGCGCAAAGCAGCTTACAAGGTGGCTGCACGAGCTACTCCCGATGCCTATGTGATCGATTATGGCCCCTACTGTGAAGGCTGTGGAAAGTGCGCAGAAGTATGTCCAACCGGGGCGATTAACCTTCGCGACCAACCTCGTCTGTTGACGGTCGAGGTCGGCGCAATTATCCTTGCGCTCGGATTTCAGGTCTTCAATCCCAAGGGTTTGGAGGAACTGGGCTTCGGACGCTACGTGAACGTGCTGGAGGCCATGCAGTACGAACGCCTGGCCAGCCGCTCAGGGCCCACCGAGGGAATTATCCAAAGGCCATCCGACCATAAAAAGCCGCGTTCTATACTGTGGTTACAGTGCGTTGGTTCTAGGGATCAGGAGACCCCCTACTGCTCCTCGATCTGTTGCATGTTTGCGACCAAAGAGGCTATCCTCGCCAAGCAGCGGCTAGGGAAGGAAGTAGAGTGCACGGTCTTCAACATGGACGAGCGGGCGTTTAACAAGGAGTACAGTCGCTATTTTGCCCGAGCGCGCAATGAGTACGGCATTCGTTACGTTCATTGCCGTCTGTCGGGCATATACGAGGACCCGCAAACCAAAGACCTCATCGTTCACTATGCCACTCCCAACGGCAAGAAGGTCAGCGAGCGGTTTGAGATGGTGGTTTTAGCCACCGGCTTACAGCCCTCTGCGGCTGCGAGAGAACTGACCTCGATCCTGGGTATCGAGCAAAATGAGTTCGGCTTTTGCCAGACCGATAAATTCGTGCCCCTGCAGACGTCTCGCCCGGGGGTATTTGTTTGCGGGGCGTTTTCCTCTCCGAAGGAGATCGCCGAGACTATTCTGGATGCCAGCGGCGCAGCTGCGGAGGTAATGCGGTTGTTGAATGATCGCTTGAACGTTTATCGCTTCTCGCACGAAGCGCCGTTCCTTTCTAGTGAAGATTTTCCGCCGGAACGAGATATTTCAAGCGAGCCCGTGCGCGTAGGGGTTTTCACTTGCACTTGCGCCGGCACGTTATGCAAGACTTTAGATCTCAAGGCGATCACCCACCAAGCCGCCAGTTGGGAGGGAGTGGAAATTGCTCAATTGCTCGACCTGGCCTGTTTCCCCCACGGGTTGCGGCAGATTCAAACCACCATCCAAGAACAGCGATTGAACCGCATTGTGATCGGGGCTTGTAGCAACCGCACCCACGACTCGCTGTTCCAAAAAACCGTCCGAGCGGCCGGGTTGAATCCCTATTTGTTAGAGGTGGTCAACCTACAACAGCAATGCAGTGGCGTCCACCTTTCCCAAACCGACCTGGCCAACCGCAAGGCGCGCGAGATGTTGCGCATGGCAGTGGCGCGGGTGAGCTTGGCCAAACCGGTGCTCAAGGAAAGACATGTATGTTACCCGGCCGCCCTGGTCATCGGTGGGGGCGTTGCCGGCATGACCGCTGCTTTGGCCATTGCGGATAGCGGCTATGAGGTCCATTTAGTTGAGCGCGCCGAGATGCTGGGAGGGAGTTTGCTCAATTTGTATTATGTCGCAGAAGGGTATAACCCGCAAAGGTTGCTGCGCGACTTGGTGAACCGGGTGCTTGCCCATACCCGCATTCAAGTGTACACACGCACGGAAGTGGCTCGCCATCGCGGCCACGTCGGGGACTTTCGTTCGACCTTGCACACCTCTTTGCCAGATGGAAGGACGATCTCAACCGAAGTGCGCCATGGCGTAACCATTATCGCCACCGGAGGGCGGGAAGCCCATGAACACCCTTGGTTGCGCCTGCCCGGTGTTATCACCCAACGGCAATTGGAAGAGATGATCATCCACGAACCGCAAAAAGTTGCGGTGTGGAAAAACGTGGTGATGATTCAATGTGTGGGCACGGAGGGGATGGCGAAGTATTGTTCGCGGGTTTGTTGCACTAACACTATGAAAAACGCTATCCGCTTGCGGTTGTTCAATCCCGGGTGTCAGGTGACCGTTTTGTATCGCAACATCGTCACCTACGGTTTTCGCGAGCGATACTACACCGAAGCCCGTCAGCGCGGGGTGTTGTTCGTGCGCTGGTTGGATGAACTTCCCCCACAGGTCTTTTATGATGAGCAGCGGGGAAGACCGATCGTGCGTGTGCGCGATTTAGCCCTCGACCGCTGGTTGGAAATTTGCGCCGATGTAGTCCCGCTGAGCGTTTCGGTGGTGCCCGCCGATGGAAGCGCAGCCCTAGCGCGCAGATTGCGCCTGCCGCTCTCCAGTGAGGGCTTTTTCGAGGAAGCACAACTGAAATTGCGCCCAATGGACTTCATGCGCGAAGGGATTTTTCTAGCCGGCATGGCTGCCTATCCGAAGTTCCTCGAAGAGAGCATCACCCATGCTCTGGCGGCCGCCGGGCGAGCGCTGACTTTACTAACCCAAAAGTCTCTCTACCTTGGCGGCGTAGTGGCATATGTCGATCCGCAAAAGTGTGTCGGCTGTCTGACCTGTACGCGCATCTGTCCCTTTGGCATTCCGCAGGTGATCCAACCCACCGAGTGGCTTGAGATGCACAGCGAGCACGGTGACGAAAGCAGCTATGCCAACTTGCCCTCCCGTCATCAACGCATGCGCGCGGGGGTGGGCGGTTTAGGTGGGGCGGCCTTCATCGATCCCGCTCAATGTCAAGGCTGCGGCACATGCACCGGTGAATGTCCCGCTAATGCGATTCAATTGACTCACTACACTGACGAGCAGATGATGCTCCGACCGATTCGAGGACTTGGGGCATGGTTGAGCGAACCTATCCACTAGTCCAACCGATTGCTTTGGTTGAAAGGGCTATGGCGGAGGACTTTGAGCCTCAGATCACCGCTTTTTACTGCATTTACTGCGGTTACATGGCTGCAGATACGGCAGGGATTCTCCATATCCAGTACCCTGCGAATGTCAAATTCGTGCGCCTGCCCTGCACCGGCAAGACCGACATTCGCTATATTCTGGAGGCCTTTGAGCAAGGGGCGGATGGGGTCTACCTAGTGGCTTGCCCGATCGGCAATTGCCATCATGTGCGTGGCAACGAACGTGGCTGGGCAAGGGTTAAGCGCGCCAAGAAGATTTTGGATGAGATCGGTTTGGGCGGCGAGCGGTTGGAGATGTTTTTTATGTCGGGCAGTCAAGGGGGCGCCTTTGCTATCGCTGCTCAAACTATGACGGAGAGGATTCGCCGAATGGGACCAAACCCAATTAGGCTCAGTGAGGTCAGGGCAGGTCGACCTGACACCGAAACTGAAAAGGAGGACAGTGAAGAGGTTGACTTTCGAGGTAGGCGATCTAAGAAAAGTGGTTGAGTGAGGAATGGTGCTATGGTGAATATGCCAAAGGAGGAAGAGCGCCGGACGGCGAGAGCGAGCATCGCCCAAGTAGGAGCTGTGATGGTGGTCGGAGGGGGAATCGCCGGGATGCAAGCCGCCCTCGATCTGGCCGACCAGGGGTTTAAGGTGTACTTAATCGAAGCCAAGAGCGCCATTGGGGGGAAGATGGCGCAGTTGGACAAAACTTTTCCCACCAACGATTGCGCAATGTGCACCATCTCGCCCAAGTTGGTTGAGACAGGACGGCATCCTAACATCGAAGTAATGACTTTGACGCGGGTGGTCGATTTGCGCGGCGAAGCGGGAAATTTTACTGTCACCCTTGAACATCAGCCGCGCTATGTGGATTTGAACAAATGTGTGGCTTGTGGAGATTGTGAGAAGGTCTGCCCGGTTCTGATCCCAGACCGCTTTAACGAAGGTCTGGTCAAGAAGCACGCTATCTATAAGCTCTATCCCCAGGCCGTTCCTAATGCCTATGCTATCGAAAAACGGGGTATCTCTGCCTGTCGCGATGCTTGCCCGGCTGGTCAACGCGCCCAAGGATACATTGCCTTGATTCGTGAGGGCCGATATCACGACGCCCTGCGGGTGATCAAAATGGACAACCCCTTCCCGGGGATCTGTGGGCGTATTTGCAATCACCGCTGTGAAACAGCCTGTAATCGCGGCTTAGTCGATGAGCCGGTCAATATTCGCGCCCTCAAGCGCTTTGTCACCGACAAGGTGTATGCCGAACCCCGCCGGCCCGTGGAACCGGCCCCCCGGCTTTATCCGCAGCGGGTGGCAATCATCGGTGCCGGGCCGTGTGGCCTGACCGCTGCCCAGGACCTAGTAAGGGCCGGCTACGGGGTCACAGTCTTTGAAGCTATGCCTGTTGCCGGAGGGATGTTACGCTTAGGCGTCCCAGAATATCGCTTGCCAACCTGGATTATTGAGCGGGAGATCCAGGATATTCTGGACCTAGGGGTTGAGCTGCGCCTGAACACGCAGGTCAACAACTTGGATGACCTTTTCGCCGAGGGATTTGACGCAGTCCTAATCGCTGTCGGCGCCCACGAAGGCATCCGCTTGCCAATCCCGGGCGCTAATTTGGATGGCGTGTTGGTCAACACCCACTTTCTACGCGATGTCCGGCTTGGACGCTACGTTGCCCGCAGGGGAGATGGAAAACCGCCTGAGGAAGGTAAACTGCAGCTGGGCGAAAATGTGCTCGTCCTTGGTGGGGGTAATGTTGCGGTTGACTGTGCGCGCACGGCGGTTCGCTTAGGAGCCCGAGTAGCCATGGCTTGCCTTGAATCGCGTCTGGCAATGCCGGCCCATCCTTGGGAAGTGCAGGCTGCGCTCGAAGAGGGGGTGCAAATTTACAACGACGTGACCTTTGAACGGATTCTCGCTGACGAAGACGGGCGCGCCTGTGGGGTGGAATGTATGCGGGTGGCCTCATTTCACTTTGACGAAATCGGACGTTTGCATGTTGAAAAGGTGTCTGCTTCCAATTTCGTGATCCCGTGTGACACGGTCATCTTCTCGGTAGGACAGCGAGCCGGTCTGGCGTTTATCCCTGCCGATGCCGGTGTGGGAATAACCTCCAAGCAGACCATTGCTATTAACCCCAACACGATGGCAGCCACACGGCCCGGGGTCTTCGCCGCCGGGGATAGTGTTTCGGGCACCGCGTTTGTGATCGAAGCGGTTGCCAGTGGTCATCGGGCTGCCGATTCGATCATCCGCTATCTTCGGGGCGAGACATTGGAGAAACCGCCCAAGCCAGAGCTACCCGTTGTCCGCCTGAGCCGGCAGGAAATTGAGCAACGTATCGCTTGTGGAGAAATCCGCCGTCAAGGGCGGGTGCCGGTGCCGGAGTTGCCTCTCGAAAGGCGCCGAGCAAGTTTTGAGGAGGTCGAACGGGGGTACGATGACGCAAGCGCGCAGGCAGAAGCTGCCCGATGTCTGGCGTGCGGGGTTTGCTCGGAGTGTATGAGTTGCGTGTTTGCCTGTGGGGCAAAGGCGATCGATCACGACCTGCCGCCTCGGCGAGAAGAAGTTCAAGTGGGGGCGATTATCCTAGCACCCGGCTATGAGATTTACCGCGCTGAGCTTTCCGAAGAATACGGCTTCGGAAGGTATCCTAACGTGATCACCTCCCTGCAGTATGAGCGCTATCTCTCTGCTTCAGGCCCGACTTTTGGCCATATTCAACGACCGTCGGACGGAAAAGCACCCCGGCGAATCGCTTTTCTACAGTGTGTCGGCTCGCGCGATCAGAGTCACGATTACTGCTCGGCTGTGTGTTGTATGTATGCCACCAAGGAAGCCATCATGACCAAAGAGCATCACCCTCAAATCGAGGTCCAAGTGTTCATGATGGACATGCGTGCCTTTTCCAAGGGCTACTGGACTTATTTTGAGCGCGCCGAGAAGAACTACGGTGTCCGATACATCCGCTGCCGGATTAGCTCGCTCAAGGAAGACCCACTGACCCGCAATTTATGGGTCACCTATCAAGACGAAGAGGGCACCTTGCGGGCACAGGAGTTTGACTTGGTGGTGCTCTCGGTGGGCATGGAAATCTCCGAAGAAGTGCGTGAGCTGGGGCGGCGCTTAGGAATCGAACTCGATGAGTATGGTTTCTGCCATACGGTCAAATTCAACCCGGTGCAAACCAGCCGACCCGGTATCTACGCTGTCGGGCCCTTCCGCGAACCCAAAGATATTCCGGAGTCGGTGGTCGAAGCCAGCAGCGCAGCGGCTTGCGCAGCAGCACAACTGAGCCAGGCCCGCTTCCAGTTGACTCGGACGCCCGAATTTCCCCCTGAACGGGAGGTGAGCGGAGAGCAACCACGCATTGGGGTCTTCGTCTGCCATTGCGGCTCGAACATCGGGGGGTATTTGGATGTGCCGGCGGTTACGGAATACGCTCGTGGCCTGCCCTACGTCATCCATGCAGAGCACAACCTTTACACCTGCTCACAAGATAGCATCCGTCACATAATCGAGCAAATTCAGTGCTTACACTTGAACCGTGTGGTAGTTGCCTCTTGCACGCCCCTGACCCATCAGCCTCTCTTTCAGGACGCATTGCGCGCTGCAGGGCTGAACCCCTATCTCTTTGAAATGGCCAACATCCGTAACCAGTGCTCCTGGGTTCACTCCCACGATCGGGAAGTTGCCACTCGGAAAGCTTGCCAGTTGGTGCGTATGGCTGTAGCCAAAGCTGTGCACCTCACTCCCCAAAAGACGGTCTCGGTGCCGGTTGAGCATTGCGCTTTAGTGGTTGGCGGCGGGGTAAGTGGGATGACGGCGGCCTTGAATTTGGCCGAACAGGGCTTCGAGGTTCACCTTGTCGAGAAGGAGGCCGAGCTAGGAGGCAATCTGCGACGCGTCTTCACCTCGCTTCCTCCAGACTGCAAAGGGAGGCGGGAGTCGCCTCAGGAACTGCTAGGGTACTTGATTCAGCAAGTTGAGAACCAGCCCCGCATCGTTCTCCACACTCAAAGCCGTGTAGTAGACTTCGAAGGATTCAGCGGCAATTTCCTGAGCCGCGTGGAAAAGAGGGATGGTAACTGCGAAGAGATCCGCCATGGGGTGACAATTCTGGCCACGGGCGGGCAGGAGTATCGGGGGTCGGAGTACGGTTTGGGCGCACATGCTTCTGTTTTGACCCAGTTGGACTTGGAGGAAAAGATCGCCCGTGATCCCCAAGAGATCCTGGAGTGGGACTCCCTTGCCATGATTTTGTGCGTCGGGCCGGCTGCACAATATTGCAGTCGGATTTGTTGCACAGTAGCGCTAAAGAATGCCATTGCACTGAAAGAGATGAACCCTGAGTTGCAGGTTGTGCTCTTCTATCGCGATATTCGCACCTACGGCTTTAAGGAGCGGCTCTATACTCAGGCAAGGCAGAGGGGAGTCCTCTTTGTGCGATATACTGCCGCTCAACCTCCGCAGGTTCTCTACAGAAACGGAAGCAGCCGGCTAGTTGTGGAAGCAAAAGACCCTGCCCTCGGTCGGACAATGCATCTGAGCTTCGATGCGTTAGTGCTCTCGATGCCGGTCGTGCCCTCCGAGACCGCAGCCGAGGTCGCAAAACTGTTCAAAGTGCCGCTTAGCAGCGAGGGATTCTTTCAGGAAGCGCACGTCAAACTGCGCCCGGTGGATGTTTCTACGGAGGGAATTTACATTGCCGGAATGGCGCACTACCCGAAACTGGCAGATGAGAGCATCGTTCAGGCGCAAGCGGCGGCGGCACACGCCGGGCGGGTGCTGAGCCGGGAATCCATCCTTGCTGGAGGAAAGGTAGCAGTGGTTGACCCAACTCAGTGCGCAGCCTGCCTGACCTGTGTGCGCATCTGTCCGTTCAATGTTCCACAGGTCAAACCGGACTTGCAAGGCGTCGGAGGGATTCAAGGGGCTGCTTATATCGAAGCAGCGATTTGTCAGGGTTGTGGGACCTGTGTAGCAGAGTGTCCTGCCCGAGCAATTCAGTTAATGAATTTCACCGACCAGCAAATTTTGGCAAAAGTTTCGGCTCTGTTCAAGCCCATCGGTCGGCGAGAGGTATGCCCGGTATGAATGGGGATTATCAGATCCTTGCCTTCTGTTGTCAGTACTGCGCCTATGCGGCGGCAGACTTAGCCGGGGGGCTGCGTTTGCAGTATCCGCCTCAGGTCAAAATTATCCAAATCCCCTGCACAGGGAAGATGGATGTGCTTTATGCCCTGCAAGCTTTTGAAGAAGGAGCAGATGCAGTTATGGTGGCGGGCTGTCTGCCGGGAGATTGTCATTTTTTGGAGGGGAACTATAACGCTGTGCGGCGCGTTGAGCGGGTGAAGCACATTTTGCAAGCAATCGGTCTGCAGCCGGAGCGGATCAAAATGTTCCACATCTCTTCCTCGATGGCGAGCCGGTTCGTCTCTGCCGTTGAGGAGATGTGCAGCATTGTAAAGGAATTGGGGCCTAACCCCTTGCGTATCGATCCCAAAGTCGTTTCCGAAGAGAAGGGTGACGAAAGCGAGTGACTCCCTTGTGTCATCCCTACGTGGTACTGCTCTTTTCGACCTTGGAGGTAGGAAATGATTATCGCCGAACAAAAACCTTTTGAAGAAATCAAGCGCTCGATTGCGCCGGCACATAAGGTCTTAGTAGTTGGCTGTGGCACCTGCGTAACCGTTTGTTTCGCCGGCGGGGCACGGGAGGCGGCGATTTTGGCTGCTTCTTTGCGCATGGCATTCAAACTCAACGGTGATCCCAAAGAGATCACCGAGGTCACAGTGCAACGCCAGTGTGAGTGGGAATATCTCGATGCCGTTGCCGAGCAAGTGGGCAAAGCCGAGGTGGTCCTTTCGCTGGGTTGTGGGGTTGGCGTACAGGCTATCGCTGAGCGTTTCCCTCGGACCTGGGTGGTGCCCGGTTTGAACACTTCTTTTCTGGGAATGCCGGCAGAACAGGGGGTGTGGGTGGAGCGTTGCGCCGCCTGTGGCGATTGTATCTTGGGCCTGACTGCCGGAATTTGTCCGATCGCCCGCTGTTCTAAGTCACTGCTAAACGGTCCCTGCGGGGGTTCGCAGGACGGCCATTGCGAAGTGAATGCGGACATTCCCTGTGGGTGGCAATTGATCTACGACCGCCTCAAAGCGCTTGGGAAGGTAGAAATGTTGTACGAAATTCGCCCGCCCAAGAATTGGCGTGCCTCGCGGGATGGTGGGCCGCGCAAGATCGTCCGTCCGGATTTGCGCTTGATCGAGGAGGAATGACATGGCGCAATTGACATCCTCTGATGGTTATCTTAGTGGTTCAAATTTGGAGAGGGTGTTGAGGGCAGGTCACTTCGCAGTGACCGCCGAGCTGGGTCCCCCCCAGAGCGCAGATGCAGAAGTGATCCGCAGAAAGGCTGCCTTGCTGCGCGGCTTTTGTGACGCAGTCAATATCACCGACAATCAGACAGCCATCGTGCGCATGTCTAGCATCGGCGCTGGAGCAATTTTGGCGCGGGAAGGACTGGAGCCCGTCATTCAAGTCACCTGTCGCGACCGCAACCGCTTGGCGATTCAAAGCGATCTGCTGGGTGCTTACGCCTTAGGAATACGCAATGTGCTCTGTCTGACCGGCGATCATCAGACTTTTGGCAATCACCCTGAAGCGAAGAATGTGTTCGATCTCGATTCGGTGCAGTTGATTCAGATGGTCAAAACCCTGCGGGACGAACGCACCTTTCAATGCGGCGAGCCCTTGAGAGGCACGGAACCCCGCTTTTTTATTGGTGCGGCCGAGTCGCCCTTTGCTGATCCGGTGGAATTCCGCCCCTATCGCCTGGCAAAAAAAATCAAGGCCGGAGCGAATTTTATCCAAACCCAGTTGGTTTTCGATGTGGCCGCGTTTGAGCTCTTCATGGAAAAGGTGCGTTCCTTGGGTTTGCACCAGCAGGCTTATATTTTGGCCGGAGTTGGACCCCTGAAAAGCCCAGCAATGGCGAAGTATATGAAGGAGAACGTTCCGGGGATCCTGATCCCGGACGAGTTGATCCAAAAGTTAGAGGAGGCTGGAAAACCCTGGGCAGGAAAAAGCAAGGACGAATTGACGAAAGAAGAGAAAAAAGCTCGCTCGGAAGCTTGGAAGCAAAAAGGTATCGAAATCTGTGTCGAACTTATCCAAAGGATCATGCAGATCGAAGGTGTGGCAGGGGTGCATATTATGGCGATCGAATGGGAAGAAGCGGTTGAGCCGATCGTTAAGGGGGCCGGTTTATACCCCCGTCCGGTTGTTGAGCCGCTTCCGGCCTAAACAAGAATAGAACGGAGTATGGGATGGAAGCTGAAAAGCCAACCGGTGCACCAATTGCTGAAATTCGCCCCCATCTTGCCCGCCGGGTTGAGCGGGAGCTGGGGCAGAATGTCTATCTATGTTATCAGTGCATCAAGTGCACCAGCGGTTGTCCGATGGGGGAGTTTTTTGACTGGCAGCCGAATCAGATCTTGCGTGCCTTGCAATTGGGAGAGGAAGAGATTGCCCTCCACAGCCTGACGCCCTGGCTATGTGCCGCTTGTCAGACGTGCTCGACCCGCTGTCCCCAAGGATTAGATATCAGCGCGATCATGGAATTCTTGACCCGTGAGGCGCTTGCTCAAGGTATCGAGCCCAAAGCGCCTGAAGTGGCGATCTTCAATCGCGCCTTTTTGCGTCAAATACGCCTCTGGGGGCGGCTGTATGAGCCGGGCCTGATGATCGAAATGAAACTGGCTAATTTGCGCAGTTTGTTCGATGAATTCGATTTATATGCTCGCATGCTGCGCAAAAGGAAAGTGAGCTTTTTCCCCAGAATAGTGCGGCCGCCGCGCAAGCCGCGTCCCCGGGGAGGAGCTGCCCAAGCCATTGCCTATTACCCCGGCTGCTCTCTCCATTCTAGCGCTAAAGAGTTCGATGATTCAGCGCGCGCCGTGTGCAAGGCTTTGGGGTTGGAACTCGTTGAGCCTGAGGGATGGGTCTGTTGTGGGAGCAGCGCAGCTCATCGCGCTGACCCAGAGACAGCCTTCAAGCTTCCTATGCAAAATCTCCGGCTCTTTGAGCAAAGCGGTTTCAGCGAGGTCACCATGCCTTGTGCTGCGTGTTATAGCCGCCATCAGGCTGCGCGCTACGAGATGCGTCATTCTCCTCAGCGACGTCGCGCCATTGAAGAGGCAATGGAGTATTCCTTCCGGGATTCCGTGCGCATAACGACCCTGTTGGAAGCCATTTCTGTGCACGCAGGGGAGAGAGAAGTGGCTCGACGCACCCAGCGACCCCTAAAGGGTTTGCGTGTGGCCTGTTACTACGGTTGCCTGATCACCCGCCCGCCGCATGTCACAGGGGCGGTCCACGTGGAAAATCCGACGGAAATGGAAACCTTGCTCGCTGCGGGGGGTGCAGAAGTAGTGGATTGGTCCTATAAAACCACGTGTTGTGGCGCAGCTCACTCCCTGACACGTCCGCAGATTGTTCGGAGCTTAAGCTCAAAACTGCTGATCGAAGCTCAAAAGGCTGGCGCCGATGTTCTCGCCGTTGCTTGCCCACTCTGTCATACGAACTTGGATGCCCGCCAATTCCAGATGGCGCTGGAAACCCCCTTGCCGGTGTTGTACTTTACGCAGTTGCTGGGAATTGCCCTCGCCATCCCACTTTCCCAGATCGGTTTGGAGCGGAATCTGACAGATCCCTTCTCGCTGCTCCGCTCTAAGAACCTCCTCTAAAGGTGAAGAGTTTTTGCGCCTAGGGAGTCATCTTCGCTGCTCTGCTTCAGGCAAGCCGGAGAGCAGAGATGAATGGGAGCGATCACTCTCAAGAAGTCGTAGACCCCGTTGAACGAATGCGAGACTTATTGGCAAGGACTTGGTCGGAAATGTGTCGCCTATACGAGGTCAATGCGAGCTTGCCCGACCTCTCCTCCGTTTTTCACCAAGTGGATTTGAGCGACACATGTGTTGCTGCGGAGAAGATTGTAGTCAACTTGCTTTTGGAGATTATGGAGTGCATAGGACGCTTCTCGCCTTTCTATCGGCAACCTCCGCGTGCTTTCGGGGTAACCTCTTATCGCAACCCTAAAACCCAGCAGGTGGAATGGATCCTGGCACCCGAGGGACAGCGCCGCTGGGAGACGACATTGGCTCGGTTGGAAGGATTGCTGGTACAGTATGGAGGGATCGTTCGGGCGGTGATTTTGGTCGAAGGACTGATGGCTCGAAGCACACCCGGCGATCCGCAGGTGATTGCTCATTGCCGTTGCACTCCTCCTCACACCATCCAGCTTAGACGATCGCTAGTCCAAACGCAAGAGATCATCTGTGAATGCTGTAAACGCCCTTATGAGATAGCCGAAACTCAGGTAGGGTAAGGGGGGAGCTCCTCAGCTCGATCCCTGGGACGTCCCCGTTGTTGTGAGCAGTTTTGCGCAAAATTGCTCATTGTTGATTTGAACAAAAACTTGCAAAATCCATCAAAATACTATATAATGATGAGCAAATTTGCTCTTTTCTCTCACTGCATCTTCCACCGGTAGGTTTCCATAGGTGAGCAAAAACCTGATTCCGGCTCAACGGCGCGAACGCATTCAAGAGTACTTGGCTCTGCAGCGCATCGTATCTTCGTCCGAGTTGAGCCGCTTGTTAAGCGTCTCCGAGGCGACAGTTCGTCGCGATTTGGAGTGGCTAGAAAAACAGGGGGTGCTTGAGCGCACTCACGGGGGAGCAATTCTTAGCCGGCGCATGCGTACGGAGCCACAGTACATGCAGCGCGCTGCCCGCAACGTCGAAGAAAAACGGGCTATTGGATTAAGCGCCGTCTCCTTCCTTGAAGAAGGGGATATTGTGTTTATCAACAGCGGGACGACCACCACTGAAATGATCAAGCAAATCCCTCGCGATGCCAATATCACCGTCTTTACCAACAACCTCCAAGCTGCCTTAGAGGTCGGAGAAGTGGGGTACGAGTTGATCCTATTGGGGGGGAACTTTCAGCCGACCTCGAACTCGGTGGCCGGGCGTTTTGCCCTTGAAATCCTTGACCAAGTCTATGCCAATAAGACCTTTGTCAGCGTGGATGGAGTCAGCTTGCGCCATGGTTGCACCGTCCCAAGCAGCATGGAGGCTGAACTCATCCGCAAAATGTTAGAGCGGACACGAGGGGTTCGTACGTTGTTGGTAGACCATTCCAAATGGGGTGTGGTCTCGAATTTTGAGGTTGCGCGCCTGGATCAAATCCATCGCCTGATCACCGACGATGGATTAGATCGCCACACCCGAGAAATGCTGGACAATCTGCCAATCGAAGTGGTGATCGCCAACGTCAAACGCTAGGCGATTGTTGTTTACCGGTCGGTCTTAACTTGCTAATGGCGATTGCTGTCGGAGGCTTTCTATGTCATTTCTGTTCAAAAAAAGTCCAAAGAAGTTCACTCGCCTGTTCTTCGCCACCGACATCCACGGCTCGGAGCGCACTTATCGCAAGTTTCTCAACGCCGGCAAGTTTTACGAGGCCAATGTCTTAGTGATGGGCGGAGATATTACCGGAAAGCTGCTGATCCCGATCATCCGGGAGGGGAACGCCCGGTATCGCGCTACGTTGCAAGGGACGGTCCATCACGTCGAAGGCGAAGAGGAACTAAAGAACCTGATCGACCGCATCGGTTTACTGGGCTTCTATTACAAGGTGATGGACGAAGAAGAGTTTAATGCGTTGCAAAACGATCAAGCTGCAGTGGATCAACTGTTTCATCAATTAGCCCGGGAACGGCTCGAAAATTGGATCGATTTGGCGGAAACGCGTCTGAAGGGCAGCGGGATTCGCTGCTTTGTCACCGGAGGCAACGATGACGACCCGGAGGTGTTAAGTGTCTTGAAACGAGAAGGAACAGAAGCTTTTGTGGCTTGTGAAGGAGAAGCGGTTTTCATTGACGAGGATCATTGCATGATCAGCGTTGGCTACAGCACCCCAACCCCGTGGAACACGCCGCGCGAGGTCAGTGAGGAACAACTGGCAGTCTATATCGAGGAGATGGTGCAGAAAGTGCCCGATCTGAGCAAAGCCATCTTCAATTTCCATGATCCCCCTAAGGACTCCACCTTAGATACCTGCCCAATGCTGGATTGGAGTACCGATCCACCGACCCCGATTGTCAAGGCCGGCCAGATTGTCATGCACGGCGCCGGCAGCGTCTCGGTGCGTCAGGCCATAGAAAAGTATCAGCCTGCCTTAGGGTTGCATGGGCATATTCACGAAGCCCAAGGGGTGATCCGCATCGGGCGCACCACTTGCGTCAACCCGGGCAGCGAGTATGGGGAAGGAATCCTGCGCGGTTGCTTGATTAACCTCTCCCAAGGGAAAGTGGAGAGCTATCAGATGACCAGTGGGTAGTCTGAAAGGAGAGGAGGTGAGGCAAAGGAGGAACTCGATAAAAGACGCTTTTTCTCGATGATTGTAAAGGTGTCTCTGGTAGTGGTTCCGATTACTGGTGATGTCCTAAACCCAATGTGTGTTGAAAGGAGGCAGCGATGACGACAGCGGTAGCAAGGCCGGAGGTCTTCACCCGCAAAGCTTCGGGGTTAGTGCGGGTGATGTCTCCCTACTCAGCTTTCATTTACAACATCCTAACCATGGGCCTCATCTTCCCATGGACCTATCTGTGGGGTCCGGGAGCTTTGCCAGGAGGCAATCTGTTCTGGGGCATCATCCTGGCTATGCTCTTCGAGCTTCCCATTGCTTTCACCTACGTGTGGCTTTCGACGGCCATGCCCCGTTCGGGCGGTGACTACGTCTTCCAAAGCCGCGTCTTTGGTGGGTTCTGGGGGTTTACCATCCTGATGTCCGGGTTTGTGATCTGGATTCTGCAGTGGGTTGCCCTTTCGGGCTGGTTGCTTTCTTATCTTGGCTTTGCTCCCCTTTTCTTGGGCCTAGGCGCTACACTCTCGAACCCCACTCTGTCTCAGATCGGCGTTTGGTTTACAACCCCCTGGGGGATTGTTATTGTCAGCATCCTCAACGCCCTGGCTTCCATGTTGCTGCTAATCAGTGGCTTCAAAAACTATGTGCGCTTCCAGTATGTAATGTTCTACGGCATTTTGGTCGCTTTTGCGACTATGCTCGTGGTGTTGTTCACCACGCCTACCTCGGAGTTTGTTGAGCGCCTAAACGCCTTTGCGGTTGCCTCGGGTGGATCGCCGAACTTTTATCAGACTGCCAAAGAAGCCACTCTTGCAGCCGGCATCGACCTAAATCCTCCTTTTAGCTTCTTCAATACTCTAATGATCGCAGCCATCGCTTGGACGAGCTTGCAATGGGCAACCTATTCAGCCGAGCAGAACGGCGAGATCAAGGACGCGCGCTCCTTCAAGAGCCAAGTCTTTATTTTGGTCGGCTCCTTGATTATGACCGGCATCCTGTTAGCTATCCTTGGTGTGGCTCTCGAGCGCGTAGGTGGTAAGGAGTTCTTATACATTGCCGGAGCTGGCTACTGGTCCGGGGTAGAGGAGGCAAAGATTAGCGGTTTCTGGCTCTGGCCGAACATCCTCGCCGTGGCTCTTACCGGGAGCCCAATTGTGGTGATCCTGATTGGCATCGGTTATATTCTCAACTCTTTCCAAATTGTCAACAACTGTTACATCGGGGTCACTCGCATTATGGTCGCCATGTCCCTCGACCGCTTGCTGCCGGCTTGGTTTTCCGAAGTGCACGAGCGCTTCCACACCCCGGTGAATGCCCACGTTGCCTATTTCTTGGCGAGCATTCCGGTGATCTTGCTTTATAATCTCTATGGTGGCTGGGCATCGTTGACCCTAGGGGTCACCTTTGCCTGCGGATATGTCTTCGCCTCGAGCGCCTTAGCCGGAGCACTCTTCCCCTTCAGAGCCAAGGAGATTTACGAGGCCTCGCCGGGGGCAAAGTATAAACTGGGCAACATCCCGTGGGTAACCATTCTAGGCACACTGGGAGCGATCTTTGGCTTCGGCATGGTGCTCAGCTACCTTTTGGTCCCCGCCTTGGGGTTGACCAGCCCGCTAGCGTATAGCGTAGTCTTCGGGATCATCCTCTTCGCTGCTCTGTGGTATTTGATTGTCAAGCGTGCTCAGAAGGCACGAGGCATCGATGTGGATTACGCTTTCAAAGAGATTCCGCCCGACTAGAGACCGCTTTGGGGCCGTAAAGTTGTGTGGAAGGAGCAGCCGGCCCGTTCAAGGGCCGGCTTCGTGTTGCTCTTTCCGGAGTCTCTCCGGTTGTAGTTCGGTGCAGGTTGAGGCCAAATTGCGCCGGGCTTCGGTCTAAGCCGAGGCCGAGCTGCGCACCCTCACCGGGTCGAGTGGCAAGCTCCGATGAGAGGCGCAGACATCCTCCGGGATTGCGACACACGCTGAGTGCTGACCCGGTGCAGACTCCCGTTTTTTGTGTTATAACTGCGGGCATGATGCATTTTCCCTCGATTACCATCCTAGGGTTGGGACCCGGCGATCCTCGCTTGCTGACCCGCCAAGTGTGGGAATTGTTAGGGGATATAGAGGAGATTTACGTCCGCACCCAGCGCCATCCCGCAGTAGGAGCATTGCCGGCTCACCTTCGAGTTTTCTCTTTCGACTATCTTTACAATCGTGCTGACTCCTTCGAGGCAGTCTATCGGCAGATTGTCGATGAGGTCCTGCGGCTCGCTCAGCGTCCCCAGGGGGTGGTTTATGCTGTCCCCGGTCACCCTTTTGTTGCGGAGGCCACAACCCCGGCTATTCTTCGTGCAGCCCGCGAAGAGGGGTTGAGCGTGCGAGTGCTGGAAGGCATCAGCTTCATCGAACCGGTCCTGAGCGCCTTGGAGATCGATCCGTTGCCCAACCTACTCATCTCAGACGCTCTGGAGATCGCTGCCTCTCACGTCCCTCAATTCCCTCCTCATTTGCCCCTCCTCATTGCTCAGCTCTATTCTCGCCAGGTAGCCGCGGATGTAAAGTTAACCCTGATGGAGGTCTACCCACACGATCACCCGGTGCGCTTGGTGCATCAGGCAGGCACTGCAGCGGTGAAGGTAGAGCAGCTAAGTCTCTACGAGATCGACCGCAGCCCTTGGATTGACTGGATGACCTCCCTATACGTGCCGAGCTTGCCCCGCGAAACTGCATTTGAGCCCTTTCAGGAGGTGGTGGCACACTTGCGCTCGCCCGAAGGTTGCCCCTGGGATCGCGAGCAAAATCACCAAACGCTCAAACCGTTTTTACTTGAAGAAGCGTATGAGTTGGTCGAGGCCATCGATCAAGAAAATGCTCTCGCCATGCAAGAAGAGCTTGGCGATCTGTTGCTGCAGGTAGTCCTCCATGCCCAAATTGCCAGCGAGGAGGGGGACTTTGGGATGAAAGAGGTCTTGACAGGGATTCACCGCAAACTAGTTAACCGCCATCCGCATGTTTTTGGCGACCTCGCCGTGCGCGATAGCTCCGAAGTGTTGCGCAATTGGGAGAAACTCAAGGCCGAGGAGCGCAGAAAAAACAGCGAAGAGCCAAAAGGCCTTCTGGACGGTGTTCCGCGGGCTTTGCCTGCGCTCAGTCAAGCTCAAGAGCTGCAACGCCGTGCGGCCCGGGTAGGGTTTGATTGGCCACAAATCGAGGGCGTGTTGCAGAAGGTGGCCGAGGAGTTACACGAGCTGCTCGCCGCAAAAGGGGCGAAAGATCAATCCACAGAGTTTGGGGACATTCTTTTTTCGTTGGTCAATCTGGCGCGCTGGCTGAAAATTGATGCTGAGAGCGCGCTGCGGCAAGCCAACCAACGCTTCCGCCAACGTTTTGCCTACATCGAACAGCGGGTTCAGGAACAGGGGAGGAACTTAGCCGACCTCACCCTAGCCGAAATGGATGCCCTTTGGGACGAGGCGAAACAATTAGAGTAAAAATGCCCTGTCTACCCACCTCTGGTCGGTACAGTTTGTGCCGCCGATCTGTGATCGGCATATCCCAGGTTGGGCAAACAAACGAGCCTGGTATTAATCACAACAAAGGAGCAGATAACTGTATAGCGGCTGAAATCTCATCGTAGTACACGACGAGAGCCGTGATGTGCTTCGGGCATTGCATCATAAAGGCTTTCTCATCGAAGTAAGGATGGATGTTTACATAGGGAGGCTCCAAGAGCTGTTAAGGAGCGCAAGTTAGAAGATATCACACTAGGACAAAAGGAAGAAATTTTTAGCCGAGGTAACTATCGTCGCGTAATTTGTGAACGTGGTAGGCTCGATGGCTATAAATTCCATGCTGATCCATTATCCCGAAAGACTTAGACGGTGAAGCAGAAGAGGCTAATGGTCAGGCTCTTTGTTCCATGCACAACATAGGAGGAAATATTTGTGAATAAAGAGGGGTTTTCACTCACGCAGCGTGAATGCGAAGTGTTGGCGTTATTGGCTGAAGGAAAGCGAAATTCTGAAATTGCAGAGGCGTTGGGGACTACCGAAAACACAGTTGAGGCTCATTTGAAGCATATTTTCTCAAAATTGGGTGTTTCAAACAGGGTGCAAGCCGTCCTATACTACATTTCTATCCTCGCGACTAACCCTGAAAAATTTACGGGAAGCTGTGATGACAACGACCAACACATGCCCTATAATGCAACCAACAATTTAGGTGTCTATCATTCCAGAGGCGACTCTGTTAGTTGAGAGGAGGAAACAACAATGAAAAGCAGGCACGTGCCATTTCTTCTGGCTATAGGCCTCCCTTTGGTATTAGTGGGAGGGATTCTGTATCAGCGGGTCTCGGCACAGGGAATCACACTTAGAGAAGTCCTTAAACTAGACCAGGTTTCAACTACCGCCAACCTTGACACCGGGCAGCAAGAGACCTCAGACCAGGTTGAATCTAGTACTACCCAACCAGAACAATTTCCAAATTCCGTCTTTGTTGGGTTAGATCAGAAAAAGACGAACGAGGACATCATTGCCTTTGCCAAGGAAATCACCACAAAAGCTAATCAATCGTACTTGACACCCGGGTGGCTGCACATCCAGTCTCAAATAGAATTCTTTTTCACCATGTCAGCCACACTACCTGACGGTTCGCCAATTCCGACAAAATCAATCAATGATTTATGGGTGCTGTTGGATTCTGATGGATACGCGCTCAAGGCTGTGGTAGTTGACGACACCGGCAACCCCGTCACCTCTCAAACGACAGTTTTTCAAGATGGCCAGTGGACTAATCTTTCAATACCAGAAGCATCTTCACAGGAGAAAGAAGCATATCGCCCTACTTTTGACGATTTTGTCTCCTTTGCCGAAACTTACAAGGAGATCCTTGATCTCGAGCAAGCAGAGATGGAACTGAATGGGAAGAAAGTGATCCTCTTTACGGCGAGAGAGATGTTCAAAGAGCCGATAACTCTGGGAAAATCCTCCACAATCCTTTCCGGCATGATGGGAAAATACTATTTTTCTTTGGATACAGGCCTGCTCGTGAAAGTTGAAGAGTTCCATATTTATCCAAGCGGCGAAACTATGCTTGCGAGCCGGATTACTCTTCTCAACGTTGAGAAAATCGATGTGCCACCAGCAGATATCTTAGCCTATTTTAGATGAGAGATGTGCTATGAAAACCCTTTGGACAAAGCAGTTAGTTGTTGGACTTACAGTGGTACTATTGACTTTGTTTCTGTTCGCGACAACAGTTTATGCAGCGTCTAAGAATTACTACGGCCTAACGACTGTCTATTACAATAACTATATAACAGATCAGGGCGGCCGGAATTGGAACGCCAGTTACAGCGATTACACAAATCCATCCCGCTCTATGGATCAATTTGGGCTAAACGTATGGACCACTTATTGTAGTTGCAACTCCGCCATTCAGTGGAACACTTATGTCAGATACGAGGTTCAGAATAATCCTTGGATGATGCAGTACAATAAAACCTCTATCGCAGATGGCATGGCCAAGGCAAAAGCCAGTTGTCCATCGGGCCAAACGCTACGTGGACACAACTATATTCAACATTGGTGGCAGGACAGCGGCAAGCCAGGCGATGGAGGTACGATAGACTATGCCAAGATACTTACTAGACCGTAAGCCTTCCGAAAAAAGCCTAACACAAGAAGTGAGATAAGGACTCGACTGCTTTTATGGGATTAAACTCTTGTTATGGGCCGGCCGACAAGCTTCGCCTCGCTGCGCTCCGCTGCCGTTGAATTGCTAGTCGTTAGCCCGCTTGTGATGCTAATGGTACTCGATTGATAAAAAACGGAAACTTATGGACTGACTCCCAGTTCGTTCAATTGATATAACGCCGGTTCAAATTCGGGGTGGTATTTCAAGGCGAGTTTAAAGTCGGCGATTGCTCCAGAAGTATCACCGAGTGCTTTCTTTGCCATGCCGCGCCAGTAAAAGCTTTCCTCGATCGCCGGTTCATCCAAGGCTGCATTGATGGCCGTGGTGGCTAAATTCAACACATCGTAGTAACGACCCACGTAGAAATAGGCAAAATAGGGCCCCGTTTGATACCACAAAATGCGATAGGGACGCACCGAGCGGTCTTCCGGCAGGGTGTTATAGAGGGCGAACGCCTCATCATAGGCTAGCGCGGCGCCGCCGTAGTCCTGTAAATCTTTCAAGTTAGTGCCGCGGTTGAACCAAGCGAAGAATTGATCTACCCCTTCGAGGGCGAAGATCTCGTTGGAGGCCAATTGGGCGGCGTTTAGGGAATTAGTGGTTTGATCCCAATCGGGTCCGAGCAGAGTTTGGATTTCGCTTTCCCGCTCCGGGGGATAAATCAAGATGTAGGTGTAGTTGAACGATCGCCATTCCCGGACGAATTGGTCGTAATGGACGGGATAGTCCGGAGAAAAGTAGGAATCCTGAGTGATCAATTGCTGTGCGAGCTCGTCGTAGCCGGTGATAACCGAATAATGCCCCATCCAACTGACCACACCGCTGATATCCCGGATCCACGTTCCCTTCTCGGCGAGCACTGGGAAACCGTTGGCGACCAGAGCCTTGACCAAGTCGAGGTTTCCGCCGACGCGGACAATGGCTTTCAAGTCGGTGGTCTCGTTCACAAAGGCAGCCATCTCGTAAGGCATCACATTTTTGTCTTTGCTGTAGGGCTTGAGCCACTTGCCGGCGTCCAACCGGTCTCCCGGCCACCCCCAGAAGGACAGCGCCATAGCCAGGTTTGCCGGAGCGCAATAGTTCCACAGCCCGTGTTGATCCATGTAGCGCACGCCGCTTAGGGCGACTCTCTGCGGCAAGGGGGTGGGGGTCAGGGTGGGGGTTGCTGTAGGCTGAGGCGTATCTGGAATCGGCGGGGTGGGTGTAGGAGTGGGTGAGGGAGTCGGAGTGAGAGCAGCTCGCAAGGTGGCGCTGACGATGGCTTCGATTTGCTGTTGAGCCGGGACGAAGGCGATTTTCTCGGGAGGAGCGAGTATCCCCTTGAGGAGAACGGTGGCTTCGTGCACCCGCCAAGCTATGCGGTCGTGAATTGGGGGGAGTTGGTAGAGAACTCCCCCCAGGACCAACAGAGTGAATAGGCTGACGCTGAATTTTAGCAGGCGTTGGGTTTGCATTACCTAGGGCTACTGGGTTGGTGGAGGCAGTGCCGGGCGGGTTGGCGTGCCCTCCCCGGGAGTGCCGACCATCTCTACCGCATCGATTTCGGTCCAACCGAGCAGCAGGATGGATTGATCGACGGTGATGCGCACCCCTTGTGCCAACACACCGCTTGAAGCGGTGGGAATGCTAAGAACATACGGGCAGGTTTGAAGTTCGCGCGGCTCTGCTGTGTAAACTGGGATAAACTGACCCTGAAGGTCGACCAGTTCTACCGAGGTAACTTGATCGGGATTGTAGGATATGTGGATGTTGACCTCGACTGCATACACCGGCTGAGGGTAGAAGAGAAGAAGCCAATCCACAGTGTTCGATTGAGCGGATGCCCATGCGGTGGAAAAGTCTCCGCAATCCGGGGTGTTCGGTTCTCCCGTAGCCTGAATAGCTGACCAGCCATAGCCCTCTTCGCCGTAAGCAGAGCTGGCGACCGCTTCACTTGCCCACTGGCGAACTAGGCCGGCGGCACTCGGTTCTCCTTGCGGTGGAGGCTGGCCCTGCTCGCTCGGGGGAGTGGTTTCCTGAGGCTGAGAGAGGTCCGAGGGAGCGCCCGGGAGCGTCGGTTGTACTTGTTCACCTGCGCCACCCTCTTCTGGATTGAGCAATCGCTCGATGTAGGCACAGGAGAGGGATGCAATCGAAAGTAGCCCAACGGTCAAAAGTAAGTGAAGGACCTTTGCGGATTTCATCTTGTCTTTCTCCTTCGCCGTCAAAACACCAACGGAGAATCCTCCTTGAGGGACAAATTTGCTTTCTCGTGTCTACGCAGGAAGGACTAGCCAGTTGCGTTGAGAGTAGCCCGGGTCTTCGGGTAGTTCGGACTGCTGAGCCGAAGAGAGAGCGAGGTGATCACAACGTTCGTTCTCGGCGGTGGCATTATGACCTTTGATCCAATGGAATTCCACCGAAAAGACTTGGCATAGACGATGAAATCGTTGCCATAAGTCCAAATTTTGGATTGTCTTTCCATCGCGTCGTTTCCAACCGTTGGTCGCCCAGTTCTGCAGCCATCCCTCGGTGGTTGCTCGAAAAACGTAGGCGGAGTCGGTGATCAAAAGAACTTGTGCCGGGGGTTGCAGGTGTTCCAGGGCTGCAATACAAGCATATAGTTCCATGCGATTGTTGGTGGTCGACCGAAAACCGCCGCTGAGCTCCTCTCGAGCGGAGTCCCTCAGGATCACCGCAGCATAGCCGCCCGGGCCGGGGTTGCCCAAGGCGCAACCATCGGTGAAGATCACCGTTCCGCCGCTCCGGAGGTGATTTTCGATCTTCGAGCGCAAGGAGGGGGAAGAGCTGCTCGCAAGGGCTTCTTCTTGCTTCGCTAGCCATTCCTGCAGCGATTCAGGAAGGGGACGCTCGGTTTGCGCTTTGAGCCAATGAACGGCTTCTTCGGTGGTGTAAAACCCTCTATAAAGGGCATTGGCAAAACCGTCAACTTGAAGTTTGGCGCCCTCCAAACCTTCCCATGCAAGATAGACTCCGGGTTTGCGTCCTCTGAGGACAAGGTAGAGCAATTTTTGGCGCTTGCCCATAGTGTAAGCCCATAGTGTAAGGGGCATCCTATCGTAAATTGAATTCTCTGTCAATCCCTAGGCTTGCTCTCCCTCCGTAGCGGAGGTTTCCCTCGCCTGGAGTCCGACTTTGCTCTTGGGTTTACCTGCGCACGGTAACGGACGAAGCGTCCACGTTCTGCAAGGAACAGCGATCTTGATCAGGCCGCAACCTGAGCTAGACCTCTCTCGGTGATGGCTAGGGCTTCGTCAATCTGTTCAGCGGTCACGATCAGCGGCGGAATGTAGCGCACCACTTGACCGTGAACTCCGCCCATGTAGGCTACAAGCCCTTGCTCCAACATGGCATTCAATAACCTAAAGGCCATTTCTGGGTTGGGTTTTTTGTCGCTCTCGGGATGGATGAACTCCATGGCGACCATAAGACCTAGCCCACGCACTTCCCCGATAACCGGGTATTTTTTCTTCAGCACACTCAAGCCATCCAGAAAGCGTTGGCCCATCTTGCGAGCGTTTTCCAGCAGGTTTTCCTCCTGAATGACCTGCAGGGTTGCCAGGGCCGCCGCACAAGCAATGGGATTGCCTCCGTAAGTGGTCCCGTGGGAGCCGGGTAGCCATTGGCTCATCAGTTTGCGGTTTGCCACCGTGGCGCTCAAGGGAAAACCGTTAGCGATCCCCTTGGCGATCGCCAAGATATCCGGGATCACACCGACATGTTGACAGGCGAACATTTCGCCGGTTCGGCCAAACCCGGTCTGCACTTCGTCGAGAATCAGGAGAATGCCGTGTTCGTCGCAAATTTTGCGCAGCGCGGGTAGGAAATCCCGCGGAGGGACGATGTACCCACCTTCCCCTTGGATCGGCTCGACCAGAAAGGCAGCCACCTGCGAAGGGGGAATCTGGTGCTCAAACAGACGTTGAATGCTCAGCAGAGTCCATTCCAGCGCCTTCTCGGGGGTGGAGCCAAGCGGACAACGGTAGGCATAGGGAAAAGGAACAAAGTAAATGCTGGGGACAAAAGGTTCATAATGATTGCGGTATTTTGACTTGATAGTGGTTACCGAGGCTGCTCCGTAAGTGCGACCGTGAAAGCCTCCCTCGAAAGCAACGATGCCCGGCCGTCGGGTCACGTAGCGCGCCAGCTTGATCGCACCCTCCACAGCTTCAGCGCCGCTGTTGCCGAAAAAGAACATATCCAGCTCCCCGGGCAGCACTTTGGGTAAGGCCTCGCACAGGTCGAGAAGCGATTTGTGGATCGTTACTCCTACGGCGCTATGCACCATTTCTTCCATTTGCCGTCGGGCTGCTTCTAGCACCCGCGGATGTCCGTGCCCGAGATTGGTGACGGCGATTCCGGAGGTGAAATCCAAATAGCGCTTGCCGTCAGCAGTGTAAAGGTATACTCCTTCGGCTTTGACCACAGGTAATTTTGGCCAGTCTTCGGCCAGGCTTGGGGCAAGCATCTCAGGGATGCGCTTCATTTGGGCCAGGAATTCAGCATGGGAATTTGACATAAATAGTCTCTCCTCGTGAGATTTGGGCAGGCAGCTTCGCTCCTTTCGAGCGAATTTTACCACTGCGCTCGCCCTAGAGCGTGCTGCATCATTCACCGGGGCTTTTTTCAGTAGGGAGCGACGCACAAGGCGCTCACGTAGCCCTTCACCCTCCCGTCAAAGCAGGCCGAGTTTCCTCGCAGGATTTCGGGAGTTATGCAAGCGGGGGAGCGGTAAAACTAAATTGGATCGAACAAACGCGATTTCGCCCGGCTTGCTTGGCCTGATAGAGCGCTCGATCGGCGAGTTCGATCAAGGTTTCGACAGCACGGCGGGGTTCCATGTGGCAATCTGCCGTCTCTGCTCCGCAGACACCAAAGCTGGCCGTAATCGAGAGGATATGCTCGTTAGCTGCAATCGGTGTTGTGGCAATCCTTTCCCGCAGGCGTTCGGCTAGGACTACCCCAGCTTGTGGAGGGGTCTCAGGTAGGAGTAAAATCATTTCCTCACCGCCGAACCGGGCGGCCAAGTCGCTTCTGCGCACTGTCTGATTGACCAAACGAGCCGCTGTTTGCAAAACTAGGTCTCCGATCGGATGGCCATAGGTGTCGTTAATCGACTTGAAGTGATCAAGGTCAAGGATGACAATGGTGAGCGGATGCCGATAGCGACAAGAGCGCGCAAACTCCTGGTAAGCGCGCTCGAGAAAATAACGGCGATTGTATAAGCCGGTCAAGGTGTCGGTTATGGCTAGGCGTTGGATTTCTCGGAAGAGGCGTGCGTTGACCATGGCGAGGGCAGCTTGGCTAGCAAATCTTTCCAAGGTGCGAGCGTGCTCTTCTTGGTAGTACCCCGCTTCTAGCTTATCCAGAGAGAAGAACGCTAAAACGTCGCCATGGGCGTAAATCGGGGCGCCGATCCACGAACGCGCAGGGCTGACGATCTGGCTTCGACGCCGAGCCGGATAGCGGTCGACATCCGGGATCACCAAAGGCCTCAAGCTGGTAAACATGGCGAACAAGTTCGGGGTGCTGGGGATATCGAAGCAGGCAGAGAGGACTTTCTTCTCCACCTCTTCGCCGTAGCGATGATAGTTTTTCGCTCTGCGCACCCGAGCGCTCATCCCCTCCACTTCCATAATCATCGCCGAGTCGTATCCGACTACCTCATTCACTCGTTCCAGCATAATGTCCAGAACTTCCTCATAATTCAGCGTGGCGTTCAGTGCCATGGCAGCCCGCTGCAAAGCTTCTGCCAGTTCCCGTTGCTTGCGTTCGGCGGCCTCAGCACGCTGCCGCTCGGCGATTTCAAGGATCAGGCTCTCGTTGCGGCGCATCAGTTCATCGCGTTGGATCTGGAGCTCTCTGGCCATGGCGTCTAGCTGGGTAACCATCGTGTTGAAGGCCTCGGAGAAATCGCCCATAAATTCCACACGTTGGGTGAAGTCTCCTCGAGCTACCTGTTGGGTTTGCCAAGTCAGGTGGCGCAGGTTGGCTTGGAGCGACTTTAGCGCTCCCGCAAGGGCGCCTTTCTCTCTGACCTCATAGGAGAGATCGCCCTGGGCCAAGGCGAAGAGCAGGCGGCGGACTTGCAAAAGAGCGTGCGCCGCCTGTTCATAGGGAAGAAGCTCCTGCGCAAGGCTTGGTTGTGAAGGGGGTTCTTGAGACTCGGTGATAAGGGCACGGAACTGTTCCAGCAGGCGTAGAGCCTGCTCGACACTGATCTCTCGTGAGGCGGACGAGGGTTCCACGAGCCGGACTCGAAAGGGAGCCTACCCGACTAACAGCTCGCTACGCCGCAAACGCAGGCAGGGACACCACTTCGGCGCGAAAGCGACAAGTGCGATCGCCGCTACACCAACAATCGATCTCCTCAACCCTGAAGGGCGAACCCGTGTAACTTTCGAGGAGGCCGCAGATGAATCCTTCGTCGTAAACACAAACCTCATAGTCCAGCTCTGGCAGCCCGGAGCAGTCCAGGTCTTCAGAAACTGTAAGGATGATCTCCCCGTTTTCTAGGTCTAGCTTTTCAATTCGCAGGATGCCCATTCCCCACTCGCGCAGGGCTGAAGTCAGCTCCCGGATGAATTCACTCAGGCTACCTGTCGGCTTGAGAGCATTTTGGTAAAACTGCTTTCCGGCCAACCTACCGGCGTCATAGAAGATTCGATCCGCCTGCTCAGTGCCGAGAGTCTGCTCGAGCACATCGCGAAAGGTGTATACCATCAGACGGTAGGCATAGAGGCTGGTGATCGGACCTAGGTTGGGTCGCCCAAGACGCAAATTGCCGAGCAGTTCCCACCGAAAGGGATACTTGCGCGCCGGGTTGGCAGGGTTCATCTCCGCACTTCTCCGAGATAGGGTTTCGCTTCGGGTTGCTGCTTACTTGCCCAGAGGTCACTGCAGCGGGTGCCGAGCGTGATGGGCAGCTTTGAGACAGGGGCGTTATAAATATTATCTCACAAAGAGGGAAATTTGAAAAGCTTGAGCCTCTATCCTTGGGGGCAGCCCTCCCCCACCTTGCGGGTAAGGACAGATGTAGTTCCGGGATACCGGAGGGCAATTCCTGTCTCTCACCTTTTACATTGGTTTGCGCCTGCGATGCTGTGAAACTCGGGCGGGCGCTGGCAGCACAGATTATCGCAAAGCAGACATCTTTGTCTGCCGAGCGATACAGGCTGACGTAGGATTATCCCAAATTGAGAACTGCGCTGGCGTGGGGAAGCAGATTCGCCGCAAGTCGGGTTTGAAGGGGGCGCAACGCTATGGAGGCAGTTCCGAGTTTCCCCGTTGAACACTTGAATCAAGTTGCCACCCACTGAGATCGCAATCGGAGAGAGCTCGGCGCATTTCGTGCACACTTCGGAGTTCAAGCTTGCGAAAGGCATTGCGAGCGTGGGTCTTCACAGTCTCGTAGGAAACGATCAGCCGGCTGGCAATCTCACGGTAAGTGTATCCCAGACATAGCAAGGCGACCACTTGTTGCTCTCTTCGGGAAAGCCGCTCCCACCGGTGCAGGTGCTCTTGTGCAGCGTAGTGCGCCGCAAGTGTGTATCCGTTTAATCCTACTGCTGCAAAAATCCGGTGCAGGTGCTCTTGTGCAGCGTAGTGCGCCGCAAGAGCATGGCGCAGCAAATGGGTTGCGATTTGCTGCACCGAAGTCCCTTCTTGCTCCGCCATCTTTTCCAACATGTGGGTGATTTCCGGATCGTCAATCACGATCTCCGGGGGATCGAGATCGCCCTCTCTGGGGCGCAGCCGTTTCTGAGCCTTCATCCCTCCACCTCCGTTGGGGATGCCCTTCCAAGAGCACTCCTAGTTTAGAACAAATGTTCTACTTATTATAGAGGAACTACCTGTTGTTGTCAATCCTGTTGGGGAGAGGATTGCGGTTTTACTTTGAGGGGGGAGCTTTGCCGATCTGAGAGGCCTCGGAGAGAAGGTGCTAAACAAGTATAATAGGGAAAACCTGCACTCTGGTTAGAGTATGTTTGAGAAGACAGAAGAAATCGGTCAGTTTTGGGCATACGGTCCGGACTACTCCAAAGAGGCTGACCTCACCTTGCTCGACAATGTGCAATTCATTTATGAGTTGTGCTTGGCAAAGTTGGAACTGAGCGCATTCGGAGCAGAGTTTGAGACAACCGAGGGCCTGCGGGACTTTGTCCTGAAGAACAAATCCACCGAGCTTCAGAGAAGGATTAAGAGGAGGGCTGCCTACTTCAAGACGGTCGGGGGGGCGTTCACCGATTATTTTCACATTCTTCAAAGAAACAGAATGCGCTCGGTTAACCAATACCTTACCCACTGGATTTACCCCTATAAAGGCAAGTTTCATCCCCAGATGATCCGGGCCCTGCTTAACATCATTGGGCTGGAGGAAGGAGACACAGTATTGGATCCGTTTTTGGGGAGCGGAACCACGGCGTTGGAGGCGCAACTTTTGGGAATCCGCTGTGTCGGCCTCGATATTTCCCCCCTCTGTGTGCTGCAGGCAAAAGTCAAAACGCTTTCGGTATATGTGGTTGACGAAGTTACCCGTCTCAAGAACACGCTCGTCTATCGGCTGACTCCTTCGATCTTTAACCAAGAGCGGGACTTCTACAAAGTCCTTACTGAGATCCCTGACGAGAGGGTGCGGGATTTTTATGCCTTAGCGAGACTGGTGGCCCTAAGTGATAAGGAAAGGCGAAGGCGTCATTTTGAACACGCTTTCTTAAAGAATTTAGACCTGATGATCAAGTCGGTGAGAGACTATCGGGAGATGGCTGCTGAGCTGAATCTAAGGCTGGGAGAAGTCGATCTTCGCATCGGGGACTCAAGGCGAATTGATCTTCCCGATTGTGCTGTGGATGGAATCATCACCTCCCCTCCTTATTCGATCGCGCTCGATTATGTTGAGAACGATGCTCATTCCTTGGCAGATATGGGATATGAGCTTAGCGCACTTCGGGCGAACTTTATTGGGGTGCGAGGGAAGGGAAAAGAACGGATTGAATTGTATAACGCCGATATGCGTGAGTCTTTCCGGGAAATGCACCGCGTGCTCAAGCCCGGCAAATACGCAGTGATTGTCATCGGAAATGCGACCTACCAAGGAGAGGAGGTCAGAACCGTTGAGTTCACTATTGAAACCATGACCAGCCTCGGCTTCAGGCTGGCGAGGAATCTGCCTAAGTTGATCTTCGGACTTTACAACGTGATCAAGCAGGAGCACGTCCTGTTTTTCAGGAAGGCAGAAAATGGGGAGTAAAGCAGACCTTGCCGGACTCAGGTTGGTTACAACAGGTGCAATAATCTTCCGTGAGGGGACAATCTAATGGCTAGTCTCTGGGCTGCTTTCCCCTAAGCTCGGAAAAGCCAGGCTAACTCAAGGGGATTGGCTTTGTTTGAACTTATCTTCCTCGGCACCTCCGCTTCGGCTCCCTCTGTTCACCGTGGATTGTCCTCGCAGGTGGTGATCCACGAGGAACACCGCTTTCTGATCGATTGCGGAGAAGGTACGCAAAGGCAAATCTTGATCTCCGGCCTGGGTTTCAAGCGTTTGAATCGCATTCTGATCACGCACAGTCATCTCGACCACATCCTCGGCTTGGCTGGCTTACTCTCGACCTTCATGCGCTGGGAGACGATTGAACGCCTAGAAATCTACGGTGGCAAAACTACACTTGAGCGCATCTATGACTTGCTGTTCGGGGTTGTGTTGCGCGGCAATCGCCCTCCAATGGAGCTTCACCTCATCCCAATTACCGCAGGGAGGTTTTTTGAGACCGAGCGCTTTACCATCACCGCCGTGCCGATCCAACATCGCAGCGCCGATAGCTTTGGCTATTTATTCGAGGAAAAACCTCGTCGTCCCTTCCTCAATGAGAAGGCGGAAGCCCTGGGAGTCCCCCCCGGTCCTTGGCGTCGCGAGCTTGTCCAAGGCAAGAGCGTTACTCTGCCCGATGGACGGCTCATTTATCCCGATCAAGTGCTCGGGGAAGAAAGACGCGGCACTCGTATCGTTCACATTGGAGATGTCGGACGCACAGACAACCTGGTCGAGGTTTGTCAAGATGTTGATGCCTTGGTGATTGAGGCGACATATCTAGAGGCGGAAGCGCAAATGGCGGCTCAGTTCTCCCACTTGACGGCTGCGCAAGCGGCCCAACTGGCCGTAGCCATCAACGCCGGGCAACTGATCTTAACCCATATTTCGCGACGCTATCGCGAGCGGGATGTGCTTCAAGAAGCCTGCGCGATCTTCCCCAACACCGTGGTTGCCCGGGACTTTGACTGGTTTCAAATCCGCCATGGCATCCCCATTAAGCGCCAGAATTTGCTTAAGAATCCGCTCCCTTTTGACCTTGAGCCTTCGGGAGAAGAATAGCCATGGTCAAAATCCTACATTTTGCCGATGCACATATCGACTTGGCGAACTTCGGGCGACAGGATCCGCAAACCAATCTGCCCCTGCGGGTATTAGACTTCCTCCACTCCTTGGACGAAATTGTCGAGACGGCCATCGAAGAGCGGGTTGAGCTGGTTTTGTTTGCAGGGGATGCGTATAAGGATCGCAATCCTGCTCCCACTTTCCAGCGCGAGTGGGGAAGGCGGATCATGCGCCTCTCGCGCGCTCAGATTCCCACTCTCTTAGTCGTGGGCAATCACGACATGAGTCCTGCGCTCGGTCGCGCTCATGCCTTAGAGGCCTTTGAAACTCTTGAAGTGCCTTATGTGCGCGTGGTGGACCAACCGATGCTGCTACGCCCCGAGGACCTTGGGGGTGTGCCGCTCCAAGTGATCGCCTTGCCTTGGCTCTCGCGTTCGAGATTAATCGCCCATCTCAGCCTCAGCCCCGCTGAAGTAAGGAAGATCGATGAGGCTGTAGATCAGCGTTTGCGCGTGCTGCTGGAAGAATGGTTGCAAACGCTCGACCCGACTTTGCCGACCGTCCTTACAGCTCACGCCACAGTCCAAGGAGCTCGATATGGCGCCGAACGCTCGTGGATGTTGGGGAATGACCTTGTGCTGAGTCTCGATTTGCTGCGAGATGCTCGGCTCGATTACGTTGCGCTAGGGCATATTCACCTTGCTCAAGACCTCAATGCAGGCAGCCACCCCCCAATAGTTTATCCGGGTTCGATCGAGCGCGTCGATTTTAGCGAGGCCAGAGATGAGAAATTTTTCGTGATCGCTGCGGTGGAACGGGGCAACACCGAGGTATGTTGGCGCAAGCTAACCAAAATCCGCCCCTTTTTCGACCTCTATTGCCGGATTGAAGACCCTGCTACCGCAATGCAGAAAGTCTTTGACGTCCTTCCCCCTCCTGAACGGCTTCGCAACGCAATTGTCCGTCTGGTGGTCGAGTATCCTGCAGATCACGGAATGGGAATCGATGAGCCGGCTTTGCGTCGGTGGATGGCGGAAGCCTTTGAGTTCCATCTTGTCAGGCGTCCCCTGTACCCCGGTCGAGCGCGCCTGCCTGATCATCTTCCGATCACCCATCTTGGTCCTAAAGACCTGCTCAAGCTTTACCTTCAGGCAACCCACAACCGTCCTGAAGAGATTGAGGCCTTGCTTTCCTTAGCCGAAGAGGTTTTTTCGGCAGAACCGGAGGGTGAGGGATGATTCCGCTGCTCTTGTCCTTGCGCGGTTTTCTTTCCTATTATCAGCCGGTGGAGATCGACTTTACCTCGATCGACATCGCTTGTATTTCTGGGGCGAACGGGGCCGGCAAATCAAGCATTTTTGATGCCATGACGTGGGCACTCTTTGGCGTGGCACGTAAGTCGGATGACACCATTATCCACTCTCATCCAGAGGTCAAAGCAGCCGAGGTAGAGTTAATTTTTGAGTATGAGAACAACCTCTACCGAGTTCAACGGATTCGTCCAAGGAATGCCCCCACTCGCCTCGAATTCCAGGTTGCCTTGCCCGAGACTGTTCCCGACCTGTTGGACCGAGAGACGCTTTCCCGAGTGCGTTGGCGCAGCCTCACCGAGCGCACCCTGCGCGATACTCAGGTGCAAATTCACCATCTGCTCCGTTTGGATTACGAGACATTCACCAATGCCTCTTTCTTTTTGCAAGGCAAGGCTGATCAGTTTACCACCCAGACCCCTGCCAACCGCAAAAAAATCCTGAGCAGTATCCTCGGCCTAGAGGTTTGGGAGGAATATAAAGCCCGTGCCATAGAGCGACGAAAGCGCATTGAGGCACAGATCGAATTCATCGATGGGGCTCTGGCAGAAATCAAACAAGAACTGAGCGAAGAGCCGGCGCGGCGGCTTCGTCTCAAGGAAATTGAAACCAAGTTAGCCGAAATTCAGGAGCAGCGCCGGGCACAAGCTGAACGGGTTGTGACTTATCGGCAACAGATTGCTGTGTTGGAGGAGCAAAAGCGAGGCTTGGAGGAACTTCGCAAGCGGGTGGAAGCTTTTGAGACGGATTTTCAGGAGGTAACGCAAAAGCTTCAGGATCGCCAAAGGGAGCTTGCCGTCTATCAGGAACTCCTCGGTCGGGCTTCCCAAATCGAAGAAGGCTATCGGAGATACCAAAGCCTCCAATCCCAGCTTCAAGCCTTGGAACGCGCTTTCGTGATCTTGACCGACCTTGAGCAAAAATTGCAAAGCCTTCGCGCCGAGCTGAACGCAGAACGCGCCCGTCTTGCCCAAGAAGTTCTCCATCTTGAGCAAAGCCAAAAGCGCGCCGAGCTGGCACAACAGAACCTCCTCGCCTTTCAAAGAGAAATAGCCGCCGTGCAAGAGAAGCTCAAGGAGAAAGAGGAAGAGCTTGCGCTTTGTCTTCAAGCCGAGCAGAAGCTCCAGCTCCTTCAAGAACAGATCCACGAGCGCAAGGGGCAAAACAAGCACTGGATGGAAGAGATGAAAAAGCTTCGCAGCCGCATCGATGCCCTCCAGCAGCAGACGGGGGAGGCGGCTTGTCCGTTGTGCGGACAACCTCTCTCCCCTGAAGACCGCCAATCGTTGATCCAAAGCCTCGAAGGGGAGGGCAAAGCGCTCAAAGAGCAGTACCTTGCCGTTCAGGCGCAGATCGCACAGTGGGAAGAAGAGCTGGCTGCGCTACGGAAACAGACTCAGTTGCGCACCCGGATCGAGCAGTCCCTGCGCCGGCTTGAAGGAGAAAAAGAGAAGTGGGCGGCTAAGTTGAGTGCCGAGGAAGAAATTCAGCGCGAGTGGCAACAGGACGGTGCCGGGCGTCTGGAGAGACTTCGGACACAACTCCAGGACGAGGCTTTCCTTCCCCATCTGCGCCAGAAGATGGCACAGATCGAGGCGCAGATTCAGGCCCTCGGGTACGAACGTGAGACTCATGCAAAGCTGCGCCAGGCGGAGAGCGAACTGCGCCCAGTGATCGAGGAATATCAGACTCTGCTCCAAGCTCGGGCAATTGTCGCACCCTTGAGCCGTGAAGTTCAAGACTTGGAAAGGCAAATGCAGAGCTTGCGCAAACAGCAAGAAGACCTCCTTCAGGCCTGGCACTCGGCTCGGAGCTTGCTGGAACAAGCGGAGAGGCAAGCTCCCGATCTCCCGGCCGCTGAGAGAGAGTTGAAGTTGCTCGAAGAAGAAGAAAGGGAGTGGAATCGCCAACTGGGCGTGGCTCGTCAGCTCGTTGACGTATTGGAAGATTTGAAGAAGCGAGCCCGAAACCTTGAGCAGGAGCGCAGCGAGAAAGCGGCCCTGGTCTCTCGCTACAAGATCTTGGAACGCGCCTTTGGGAAAGACGGGGTTCCGGCCTTGATCATTGAGCAAGCTTTGCCTCAAATTGAGGAACGCGCCAATCAGATTCTTTACCGTCTCAGCGACGGCAAGATGAGCTTGCGCTTCAGCACACAGGTGCCCTATAAAGATGCTCGCCGTCAGGACTTGCGAGAGACCCTCGAGATTCAGATTAGCGATGCCAGTGGCATCCGGGACTACGAATTGTTCTCCGGAGGGGAAGCCTTTCGGATTAATTTTGCTCTGCGCTTGGCGATCTCCGAACTGTTGGCCCGGCGCGCCGGTGCCAGGTTGCAGACCTTGGTGATCGACGAGGGGTTCGGTTCGCAAGATGCTCAGGGTCGCCAGTACCTGATCGAGGCAATCCACCAGGTGCGCAGCCAATTCGCCAAAATCCTCATCATTACCCATCTTGACGAGCTGAAAGAAGCTTTCCCGACGCGCCTAGAGGTCGAAAAAACACCCCAAGGTTCAGTTGTCAGGATTGTATAAGGAGTGTGCAATGAGCTTGTTCGACCGCATCGATCGACGCCTAACTCAATGGATGGCAAAGAACGGTATCCTTCTCCTGCGTCTCAGCGTGGGAGTAGTTTTCCTGTGGTTTGGGCTGCTCAAGTTCTTCCCTGGCTTGAGCCCGGCGGAGAGCTTGGCCTCAAAGACAATCGTCACTTTATCGTTTGGCCTTCTCCCGGCAAGGACGGCTGTGTTGATCCTAGCCGTTTGGGAGTCTCTGATCGGCTTGGGATTGATCGGCGGCCTCTTCTTGAGAGCTACCCTGTTACTCCTTTGGCTGCAGATGCTGGGCACGATCACACCGCTCTTTCTCTTCCCCAATGAGTGTTTTACGATCGTGCCTTTCGTGCCCACGCTCGAGGGTCAATATATTCTCAAGAATATGGTCCTGGTCTCTGCGGGAATTGTGATCGGCGCAACCGTCAGAGGGGGCCGCCTCTCGGCAGAAGCCTCCTGAATCCGAAGTTGCCTGAAGTTTGCCTTTGGTAAGGGGGCGATGGATAGAAAGGCCTGCCTCACGGTGGCTCTCAATTCGGGCGAATGTTTTACTCCGCTCGCACGAGCGTGGCGGGTTAGGTGGCGTAGCCTCTCGAGAGCTGCATGGAGTAGGGGGTATTTGCCGGTTCGGCATGCCCGGAAACTCCCTTCATATCTCGAATTAACAATCTTTTGCTACAATTCTCCCCGCAGAGCATTCGTATAGGTGTTTTTAGGGAGCACAAATGTCTGTCGAAACCCTCAAGAATGAAGTATTGCGCACCGAACATTTGACCAAAATTTATCGCATGGGTGAAGTCGATGTAGTGGCCCTGAGAGATGTGAACTTTGCCGTGCGGCGCGGCGAGTTTGTCGCTATTATGGGGGCCTCGGGTTCTGGGAAGAGCACCCTACTTCACCTTCTTGGTGGTTTAGATACCCCGACCGAAGGCGAGGTTTACCTTAATGGGCAAGCGTTATCCAAGCTGAGTGACGATCAGATCACTCTCCTGCGCCGTCAAAAGATCGGCTTTATCTTCCAGTTCTACAATCTCTTGCCGACGCTCAATGCGGTCGAGAACGTAGCTCTACCGCTGATGATTGACGGGCAACATCCTTCGCAGTACCAAGCAAAAGTGACCGAATTGTTGCATTTGGTTCGCCTGGAGGGCCGCGAAACCCATCGTCCCGATCAGCTCTCCGGAGGGCAACAACAGCGGGTGGCAATCGCCCGTGCCTTTGTCAACCAGCCGGAAATCGTGCTCGCCGACGAGCCTACCGGCAACCTTGACTCGCGTTCCGGCAAGGCCATTCTCGAGCTCCTAAAGAAAGTTTGTAAAGAATTTCGGACCACGGTTGTGATGGTAACTCACGATCCTAAAGCGGCCTCGTATGCCGACCGAGTTGTTTTTCTGAAGGATGGGCAGATTCTTAATGAAATTGTGGGGCAAAATGGCCGGGTCCCCTTTGAACAGATCATGGACTTCATGGCAGCTTTAGAGGCATAGGAGCGCAAAAGCGATGCATGCGCTGTGGTTTATCGCTCTGCGCAACCTCTCGCAACGCAAATTCCGCGCCTTCCTGACTGCGATCGGAGTGCTTCTTGGAGTGTCGGTGGTTCTGGCGATTGAAGTGACGAACCAGACCACCATCGACTCGCTGCGCAGCGTGTTCGATCGCGCAGCCGGGCAGGCAAGCCTGCTGGTGATCCCCAGCAGTCAAAAGGATGAAAACCTCAAACAGGGGTTACTCCCAACCGTGCAATCGGTGAAAGGTGTAGCGGTTGCTGCTCCTTCTCTGCGGGTGAACACCTTGCCCGCCGATGAAGCCGGAGATTGGCAGATTGCTCTTAACCTCAACGGCGTGGCAGTCGGTAGTTTCTTTTTGCTATACGGCATTGATCCGGCCCTCGATCCGCAAGTGCGAGTCTATGTGCTGGCAGAAGGAAGAATGCCCCAAGCAGGACGCTACGAGATCGTTTTGCCCCGCAAATATGCAGAAGAGAAAAAGCTGCGCCTTGGCAATGGGTTGATCCTACTCACGCCCCAGGGAACTGCACGCTTTAAGATCACTGGCCTACTGGCTAACGAGGGAGTTGCTCTGATTAATGACGGCGTCGTCGGCTTTGCTCCGCTAAAGGTGGTTCAAGAGTCTTTTCATCTTGAAGGGCAGCTTGACGAAATTGCCATCCGCACTTCAGAAACGATCAGCAGCAAGCCCGCGCTTTTAGAAGAACTCAAGCGCTCTCTGCAGCAGCGCATCGGGAAGAACGGGGATGTAGTTTATCCCGACTCGCGCGGCGTGGTCGTCAGCCAAATGTTAGCCACTTACCAACTGGGACTCAGCTTTTTTTCGATTATCGCTATTTTTGTCGGCTCCTTTCTGGTGTATAACACCTTCTCAATGACCGTTTCCGAGCGCATTCGCGAGATCGGGATGCTGCGCGCCATCGGGATGAGTCGCAAGCAAGTCCTCTCGACCGTTCTGATAGAGGCTTTTGTGGTCGCCTTTTTCGGATCCTTGGCTGGGATTCCGCTGGGCATTCTCCTTGCGCGGGGATTGATCCGCATGACGGATGCTGTAATCACTCCCTCCGAAGAGGTGTTTAGTCTATCCGTTCCCATCATCCTCGAGGCGCTTGCCGTAGGAATCGGGGTTGCTCTCCTCTCTGCACTCCAACCGGCCATCCGTGCCTCACGGATTAGTCCTTTAGAGGCTCTGCGCGTGCGTGCAAAATCGGATACGAAACCCGCTAAGGCGATCTGGATCACGGGCTTTTGCCTTATTGCCTTTGGGTATTTTGTCATTTACGGCATGAGCTGGCCAGAGCATTGGATGTTTCCCGTTGGCAGCATTGCCGTTTTGACTATTTTCCTCGGCGCCACTTTGACCGTAACCCTCGCAATTCAATACCTAGAGTTAATCTCGCGTCGCCTTGCCGCCAAGGCTTACGGTAGCGAAGGCCGCCTTGGTTCGGCTAACGTGCGCCGCACGGTCGGCCGAACCACACTCACGGTAGCCTCCCTCATGGTATCCTTAACAATGATTATCTCGATCAACTCCGTTGCCACCTCCTTCAAGAAGGACATGGGGGATTGGATCGATTCGGCACTGGGGGGTGATCTCTATGTCCGCTCGGCTGTAACCATGCGCCAATCCTTCGGCAACCAGCTTAGAAGCGTTCCGGGGGTGGCCGTGGTCACCCCAACGCGTGTGCTCGAGGTGCGCGTCGCACCCGAGTCGTTGCCCAAAGATACGCTGCAGAACGAATTTTACCTCTATGCTATCGACCCAGATACCTTTCGTCAGATTGCAGACTTGCAGTTCACCGATGCTCAAGCTGACCCCGAAGCAAGCTGGGCGCGTCTCAAGCGGGGCAATGCGGTCTTTATCTCGAACGTGACCGCCGAGCGCTATCGGCTCAAGACAGGAGATCGCATCACCATCCTGACTCCTCGCGGCAAGCATTCCTTCACCATCGCCGGAGTTGTTCTGGATTTCACCGGGCAGCGGGGAGTGATGTACACTTCCTATCAGGACCTGCAAACCTATTTCGGTGAAAGCGGTGCCGATCGGTTCACCCTAAAGGTAGCCCCAGGTTATTCGGTCGATCAGGTCGCAGCGGAAATCGAGAGTCGTTATCAAAAGCGACGTCATATCAGCTTACAATCCACTCGCGAGTTTAAGCAAAGCGTGTTGAACTTGGTAGAGAGTGCCTTCCGCCTCTTCGATGTGCTTGGCTTGATTGGCATCCTGATCGGGGCGTTGGGGGTGGTCAACACCCTCACCATGAATGTCATCGAAAGACAGCGCGAGATCGGGGCACTGCGTTCGATCGGGATGACCCGCCTGCAGGTGATGCGGATGATCTTAGCCGAAGCCCTTGCTCATGGTACGATGGGAGGGATATACGGGCTATTATTCGGCTTTCTGATCGCCCAAGTGATGGTGCTCGCTATGAATCTGATGATCGGCTACAATCTTTCGTATAAGTTCAATTGGCAGCCTTTCTTGATCGGGTTGGTGATTGCCTTTTTGGTCGCTCAAATGGCCGCTATAGGGCCTGCGCAGCGAGCCGCTCGGGTGAACATTATTGAGGCCATTAAGCACGAGTAACTATCTTCCTCCTTTGGGCCAAACTCTACTCCCTGCGGCATACTTCTTCTCAATAGCTTCCTCGTTTGAACTCTACAATTGATCGAAGTTTTGTGACCTAAGTTACACCCTTCTTAGGCCTCTTTTTCTATAATCAGCCAAAGAGAGTAAAGGAACTCCAAAAAGCGAGCAGACAATGAGCAAATGGATTCTAGTCCTTCCCCTTTTCTCTCTGCTTGCGGTGATAGGCGTTGGGCTCTATGTCACCGATTTCACCGCCTACCTTGGCAATAACCCCACGAGTTGCAATAACTGTCATGTGATGGACGCTGCCTACGAGGGTTGGTATCACGGCGGGCACAGGCCTTGGGCAACTTGTGCCGATTGTCATACACCTCATGCCCTCATTCCCAAGTATTGGGTCAAAGCGGTTTCTGGTTACCGTCATGTAACTGCCTATATAGCTGGGCAAATTCCGCCCGCAATCCGTGCCAAAGAGTCTTCGCGCAAAGTGATTCAAGAGAACTGCATCCGCTGTCATCAGACCACTGTTGCGACCATGGTGGAAAGTCCGCAACCGCTAGAGCGATACTGTTTTGAGTGTCATCGCACCGTAGCCCACGGGGAGCGTGGGCTTTCCCTTCTACCCTATCAGCACATGGAGGCCTACAGATGAAGAAAGCACCCGCAATCCTGATCCTATCCGGCACAACCCTTTTGCTTGCGGCTGCGTTGATTGGGGTGTTAATATACCTGCGTAATCAACCGACTCCGCAAAGGGGTATCCAACCCTTAGTGGAAATTGCGCAGTATGAACCTGACTCTTCGAAGTGGGGGTTGAATTTCCCCAATCAGTATTCGACCTTTCTTCTGACCAAAGACAATAAGGCAAGGACAGCCTTTGGCGGTTCCGAACCTTACTCGAAATTGGAAAGCGATCCTCGCCTCGTCACTCTCTTCGCCGGTATGCCTTTCAGCATCGACTACAATGAGGAGCGAGGACATATGAACAGCCTGACCGATGTGCGGGAGACAAAACGGGTCAATGAAAAAACTCCCGGCACCTGCTATTCCTGCAAGACTGCCAATGCACCCCGCCTGTGGGATCAAATGGGACCTGAGGAATTCTTCAAGACCCCTTTTGCCAAGCTGGGCGAGAAAATCGATCAACCGGTTGGATGTGCTAATTGCCATGAAGCTAATACAATGCGGCTGATTGTAACTAACCCGGCTCTGGAGGAAGCTCTCGAGGAGATGGGGAGGGATTGGCGTACTTTCACCCGCCAAGAGATGCGCTCGGTTGTTTGCGCTAATTGTCATGTTGAATACTATTTCAAGGGTGAGGGGAAATATCTGACCTTCCCTTGGGATCTCGGACTTAGCGCTGACGACGTTGCCGACTACTACAATCAGATCGGGTTCAAGGACTGGGATCATAAGATCACCGGGGCGCCGATGATCAAGATTCAACACCCGGAATATGAACTCTACGCTACGAACAGCACCCATTACCGCGCCGGCGTGGCGTGTGCAGATTGTCATATGCCCTATGTTCGCAATGGCGCAGCAAAGTTTTCCAGCCACGATGTCAAAAGCCCTCTGTTCACCCCCGAACAGTCTTGCGGTGCCTGCCACACCGATGTGGCCTATGTGGTAGATCGGGTGAAACAGATACAGAACCAAGTGCGAGAGGTGATGGACGTGGCCATGGACGCTTTGGTCGAAGCGATTGGGGCGATTGAAAAAGCCGCTCAGGACCCCCAAGCCGATCCGGAGTTGCTCGCCGAAGCTCGCCAGTTGCACCGCGAGGCTCAGCTGCGGGTTGACTTTATCAATGCGGAAAACAGTATGGGATTTCACAACCCCGAAGAGGCATTGCGCGTTCTGGCGAAAGCGACCGACCTAGCTCGCCAAGCCCAGTTGAAAGCAATTCAAGCTTCAAGTGCGGTGATTCAGGCCAGGAAATAGACCCTTCTGGGCGTGCACGTTGGGTAGGTCTCCCCCGGAATTTGGCCCAGCCTAGTGACTGACCCTGCACGGTGAGGCCGCCGTGCAGGGTTTCTAGGCTTCTCAAGGAGAGGGGCGGGCTCCTCGGTTGGAAGTCTACTCTGTTGTCGGATTGATCCACGAACGCAGAGCGGCCTCATTGGAGACCTCGATTTCTCCCCGTGAAACTCGAATTGCGCCCGTTTGTTCAAGGTCTCTGAGGGCGCGTGCTAGCACTTCCCGAACTGTGCCCAACTGAGCGGCGAGCTGTATCTGAGTCACCTTGGTTACTTTCTTGCCACTGGCAGGGTCGGCGGGAAGGAGGAGAAGGTAGTGAGCCAAACGCTGGATGACCTGATAGAATGAGAGATTGTTTACCAATTCGACAAACATTCTCAAATTTTGAGCTAAATTAAGAATGATTTTCTCGCTCATCTGTGGATATTGCACCAACAGTTCTCGGATCGGGGAAGCCGAGACAACCCAAAGCTGAGATTCCTCTATGGCAATGGCGTTGACTGCGTGAGGGCCTTTGTCTAAGACCGGCACTTCATTGAAGGTTGCTCCTTGGTTGAGGACTCTGATAATGATCTCACGCCCGCTGAGAGAGAACCGGGAGAGTTTTACCCTCCCCCGGTGCAGGATAAATAAGCCGGCGCATTCCTCTCCTTCCAAGAAGATCACCTCGTCTTTTTCATAGGAGCGCAGCTCAGTTTCCGCTGCCAGCTTTCTTAGGGCAGAGAGAGGAAGCATGGAAAAATACGGGTTTTCGCTCAGCACTTGCAGTCTCTGTTCGAGGCTACTATATACGTGGCGCATCGTTCAACCCTTGAGTTTGCCCTTTCAGTTCGAGGGCTTTATCACCCCTTGGAGGAACGCTCTGTCGGGTCCTCCGCGGTCGATTTCCCAAGGGTAGAGGATGTGGGCGTCAGTGATTGCAGCGTAGTAATCTGGACGAGCTGACCCGAACAGATTGCGATAGGGGTTAAAATGCAGCACACAAGTATAGGGAATTCCTCCCGCAGAGGAAACGCGATTCTTCACTGCGGTGATCGTGCGTCCGGCTCCCCAAACGTCGTCGACCACCAGTGTTCTGCGGGCGCGCAAAAGACGATCTTCGGGGAATTGGATAAACTCCGGCCAGGCGTATAGGCGAGCTTTCTCCATTGCGATTTGAGCCGGGAAATCCACAGCAGCCGTCAGCACATGAGTGATGTCCATCGCCTCGGCTAGTAGCCCTCCGGGAATAATGCCGCCGCGGGTGATCATTAGGATTGCATCGAATTCGACTTCAAATTGGGGTAAAAGATGATCGATCAATAAATCGACATCATGCCAAGTGAGGATTTCTGTTCTCCGCTCCATACTTCCTCTCCCAAACACTCAAGATAGCGCTGCTGGAAAGAGTGGCGAGGATTGCACCGTATAAAATTTCACCCTTATTATAGCAAGCTTGGTGGATTGATTTCAATTCGCCATCCCCTACGGAGTGAAAAGGTGTGCAAAAAGTTCCGTGGCTGCTCACCAATGAGTAAAATTTGCCATCGGTACCATCCTGCTAGGGGGGAGAAATAACAAGGCAGAGGCCCGGCCAAACGCAAGTTGGAGATTTTCTCTTGGTCTACACGGGCCTGGAGCTCTTGATATTGGCGTTTGGCTTCGGTTTGGGCTTGTTCATCTCGTAAGTGGCGGTATTCGAGGCGCACCAGTTCTGCAAAAGGGGGATATTGGATTTCTTTGCGCAACCGAATCTCCTTTTGGTAGAAACATTCATAGTCTTGAGAAGCGGCTGCTTTAATTGCATAGTGCTCAGGTTCGTAAGTTTGGATAATCACCTCTCCTCCTAGAGCGCTGCGCCCGGCGCGACCTGCTACCTGGGTGAGTAGTTGGAAAGTGCGCTCTGCGGCCCGGAAATCGGGCAAATTCAGCCCGACCTCGGCTAAGATCACTCCTACTAGGGTTACGGAAGGCAAATCCAAGCCCTTGGAGAGCATCTGGGTTCCGATGAGCACATTTGCCTGATGAAGGGAGAACTGGCGCAGGATTTGTTCGTGAGCGCCTTTGTGCTTTGTGGTGTCTGCATCCCAGCGCAAGACTCGCGCCTCGGGGAACAACCGTCTGACCTCTTGTTCCACCCGCTGGGTTCCGATTCCCATTTGGCGTATATGGGGGCTGCCGCAATTGGGGCATCGCTGAGGAGTCAGCCGCCGATATCCACAGCGATGGCAGAGCATCGGCGCCGCTTTGGAGAATTGTTCCAGCGCATGAACTGCAAGAGGAATTTTGCACTGCGGGCAGCGCACCACATAGCCACAATTGCGACAGAAGACATAAGTTGCAGAACCGCGCCGGTTGAGAAACAAAATCGCTTGCTCCCCGGCTGCCAACACCTGCCGTAACTTCTCACTTAACACTCGGCTGAAGATCGAGCGGTTGCCCGCCTTCAGCTCTGCGCGCATATCCACAATTTTGACTGCGGAGAGTCCGCGCTCATCGGCGGGTGAGCGGGTGAGGCTGAGCTCAGCCTCTCTGGCTGACCAACGGGCAGGAGATATCCCCTCGGCTGGATGCAGAATTCTTTTGCTCAGCGTGATCTCTTGCCAGAGGCCTTGGCGTGCCCAAAAAGATTGTTCAATAGCTGGCGTTGCTGACCCGAAAAGGCAGGCCCCTCCTGCGATCTCCATGTAGGTGAGCGCAGCCTGGACTGTGTGATAGTTGGGTTGGCTGTCTTGATAGTATGAGGGATCGTGACATTCGTCCACCACCACCAACCCTGGCTGATCGAAAGGTAAGAATAGTGCGCTGCGCGCTCCTACAATCACCGAGAGACAACCCTTGCGACAGCGCTGCCATATGTCGGAGCGCTCCCTTGGCGATAAGCGGGAATGGTAAACACCCACTTTTTCCCGAAAACGGGCCGAGAAGCGGGCAACGGTTTGAGGGGTAAGGGAGATTTCGGGCACCAAGACAATAGCCTGCTTTCCTGCTGCAAGAGTCTCAGCCACGGCCCGGAGGTAGAGTTCGGTTTTTCCCGAGCCGGTCACCCCATGGAGTAGGATCGGTTTAGGGCGGTTGCCTTGCCATGCTTGGTGCAGAGTTGTCCGAATGGGCTCCCAGGCTGCGCTTTGGTCTTGGGTCAGCTCCAACAAGGGAAAGGAGGTTATAGATTGGGTGGTCTCAGGGTTGCTTCTTTGCTCTCCTATATCTAGCCGAATCGCTCCTGAATCAGCGAGTCTTTTGAGATCGGACCAGTCTGCGCCGCACTCTGCGTAAACCCAAGCGACTTCTACCGGTTTTCCTTCCTTAGCGAGGAACTCTAAAACTTTCCTCCTTCTCTCCCGGGCTCTCCCCCATCTCGAACCATGCACCTCTATAAAGCTCTCTACTTGGGAGGGAGGGATCGACAGAGAAGCCAATTTGATTCTTCGCTGCCGAACTCGCGGGGAGAGCAGAAGCGGCTCAACTTGAATTATGCCTCTGCGCACTAGAGGTTGAATTGCTCTCCGCCAGTCGATACGGGGAAAGCGATGGTCAAGCTGTGATCCTCGCAGTGCTCCCTTGGCTTGGATTGCAGCCACGATGCGCCTTTGGAGAGAGGGCCATTCACCCGGTTCGACTGCTCCCTTCCAGCGGTACAGCCAATCGCTGCGTCGTTTATGCTCTTCGGGCAGCAGAAAGGCGATCCATTCTCCTAAGGGGGTCAAATACTCCTCTGCGAGACGGCTCGCTAGCTTCAAAAGCGCTGCGGGGAGGACCGAATGGGGGTCGAGAATGCGATGAATAGGACGTGTAGCTGGGATCGAAGGCGTCTTAACCCCTTGGAGAACTACCCCTTGTGCCAATTGGTGACCAAAAGGCACTACGACGAGGCTGCCAACTTCTAAGTCCTGTTCCTCGAGTTCTTCTGGCAGATGATATTCATAAGCCTCTTTAACTTGAGGCAAGCTTGGCACCACTTGGTAAAAACGGGGCATTTTATGAAAGACGCTCTAGCACAAGGCGGGCAATGCGCAAGCCGTCCATCGACTCGACGCGCAGGCGCACTCCATCACTCTCGACTACATCGTTTACCTGAGGAATTCTACCCAGTTTCCCCAACACGAACCCCGCAATAGTGTCATAGTAGGGATCCGAGAGATTTAGCCCTAGATGCTCGTTGACTTCCTCGATCAGTGTCATTCCGTCGATCAGGATTGACCCGTCCGCTTGAACGACAAAAGAAGGTGAGCCGCGATCGAAGGGGTCACGCACTTCGCCCACAATTTCCTCGACAAGGTCCTCTAGCGTCACTAATCCCCCTGTGCCCCCGAACTCGTCCATTACAATGGCGATGTGTTGCCGAGCAGTGCGGAATCGCTCTAAGAGGTCCCTCACGGTCAGCGTTTCGGGCACAAAGAGCGCTTCTCTAGCAAAGGCGCGAGCGGAATATTGGCCAGCCTCCGGGGAAAGCAGGGCCGGTAATAAGTCCTTGAGGTGGACAATACCGAGAATCTGATCCAAGCTTTCGTCGTAGACCGGGAATTTGGTATACCCGCTCTCTCCGGCAAGGCGGATGATTTCCGGCAAGGGGGTTTCGGCCTCTACGGCTATCATTTCCGTGCGAGGGATCATCACTTGGCGCACCAACTGTTGCCCAATATCCAGAATTGCCTCCAACATCTCCCCTTGTTCTGCCTTAAACACCCCTTGCTCCTTGCTGGCCGTGACCATCATACGCAACTCTTCGACTGAGAGCACGGTGCCTCTTGACTCGCCGGAGCGGATTCCGAGCGAGCGAAGGATGAGATTTGAACAAGTATTTAGGATCCATACGAAGGGTTGAAAGAGCTTTTGCAAAAAAACCAGTGGGCCGGCTAAGAGGATCGCCGCACGCTCGGCGTACTGCAGGGCGATGGCTTTAGGCACTAATTCGCCAAATACAACGAGCAAAAACGTGATCAATCCAAAGGCTAGGCCTCCCGATAGACTGCTCGCTAGCCTAGGGGAGAGGTGGCTAAACAAGGTGGAAAGGAGGTCCCCGAGCGCCGGTTCACCGATCCAGCCGAGAGCCAGGCCGGAGAGCGTAACCCCCAGTTGGACGGTGGCTATCATCCGCACCGGATCGCTGAGCGCGCGTTTTGCCCAATGGGCTCCCCTTACGCCTTGATGGGCTAGCTCTTCTAGGCGGGTTTTTCGCACAGTGACCAGAGCGTATTCTGCGATGACGAAGAAGGCGTTTGTGAAGATAAAGAAAAGAACGACGAACAATTCAGGGAGATCGGAAACCAAAAACTCCACTGAGAGCCAACCTTTCAAGACTGAGGTCTGCGCAAGATCACTGCAGCACCATATCCTACAACCTCATGATAATTTCCGGTGACATCTCCGGAGGTGGCGTAGTGTAACACTTTGATCTGGTCTGCTCCTAGTTCCCTAGCTGCCCACATTGCGGTTGCCACAGCCGACCGTCCACAAGCAAAGCCCTTCCCTTCCACTTCGGCCCGGAGGAAGTAGAGCGGATCGAAACTTTCCATGCGTTGCAGCATCTCCCGATCGAGCTTCTCTGCCAAAGATTGAGGATAAAAGTGAGAGAGGTCCGTACTGGCAACGATTAGCGCTTTATGCCCTTGCAGCACCTTAGCTAGAGCGACTCCCAACACCTGCAACCCTTTTGGATCGTCGATTCCGATCATGATGGGTAACAAACGAAACTGTCCTAGCACCTTTTGCAGGAAGGGCAGATGGATTTCTAGAGAGTGCTCCTCGTCCTGCCTTACTCGTTTGATCGACTCACCTGCCGAGGCTCTCAACTGCCCTTCCAGCTCCGCTAGGGCTTTTTGGTCGATGGGCACGATTCCTAAGGGAGTCTCGTAGGCCTGATGCGCGCTTGTCACGTAGGCGGCAAAGTAAGGGCGGTGTTGGGGAGCAAGAATAGCAACCAACTCAAAGGACTTGCCTTGCAGCAAAGCGTATGCGTAAGCCGCAACAGGTCCTGAATATCGGTGTCCGGCGTGAGGGGCGATAATCCCAACGACCTCCCCTTCAAAAGGTGGGGGTGAGGCGGCGGCAAGATATTCTTCGATGTTTTGCGTTAGCACTTGGGGATGAGCAGGATACCAGCGACCTGCCAAGGGGGAAGGACGCACGTCCAAAAACCTCTTGTCCATCACCAACGCTCCTAACGATCACCAAACCTGACAAACCACAAACGATCCTCGTTCCCTTCCATTTTAGCATAAGGGCAATTCTTTTGCACCCTTATCTAGGAAAATTACAGCCAAGCTTTGTTTTGGAGTGCTGAACTCTGGTGAACTGCCCGTAAGATCGCCATACGCAGATCATGCACTCTGGGAGGCAAGCATTGGGTAGCAACCGTTTCACAAATGCCTGGGGAACCTTGTAAGGGGGAGGAGAGCCGATTGGATTCCCGATCAGGAGGACATTCGGGTTCGTCAGGACTTCTACTTGAGGAAGGCCGAGCTCAAGGGTTGGCAAAGAAGAAAGTGGATGGCTTCATCGAGTGTGTCGGCTCTTTGGAGGACCTTGGCAAAGAAAGGTGCGCTATGCTTAGGGGAGGGTCTCCGGGGGATCGATCCACTCACCTCGGTCAGTGATTAGGCCGATGCCAAAGCGCTTTAGCGCATCGTAAGCGCTTGGTTGAATGCTCACCCCATAGACATAAACCAAATAGGGCCCTGGGTATCCGGCCTGACTGAGCCTTTGACGGAATTCCACCGAGCGCATTCGCTGAGCCCAGTTCTCCACCGCGCTGTAGCTCAAGCGTAACTTCGACTCTAAAACGGCGGTCAATTGATTCCCTGTTGCGTCAGCGATACGATACAAAACGTCAATTTCACCATCAAGAGGGACATTCAGCGGTCCTTCAAGGAGCTGATAGCCCTTTTGGCGCAGGGTGTATGCAAATGCATCGGCTGCTTCGCGTTCAACACTGACCCCGATACGGTTCTCTAGTCTCGCCAGCTGTGAGATAACTTGCTTTTGGGCTTCGGCGAGTTCGGCGACGGTGGTCTCAAGGCGTGCCAATCGCTCCTCGGCGCGCTTTTGGGCTTCGGCGAGTTCGGCGACGGTGGTCTCGAGGCGTGCCAATCGCTCCTCGGCGCGCTTTTGGGCCTCGGCGAGTTCGGCGACAATGGTCTCAAGGCGTGCCAATCGCT
>JANXBJ010000007.1 GCA_025057645.1 Anaerolineales bacterium | reverse complement strand
TACCATTCCAGAGGTGGACTAACTATTATTCGACAGAATCCGTATTTTACGCTCGAAGAACTTCATGCGAAGTTCCTCTAATCTTACAAATTGCTGAGACTCACGGAAATTTTCTCAAGTACGTGGATTATGCGATCAATACAATGGCGTACTTGCATTATAGCATCCTCTTCTGGCTCGTCAACCGATTCGAAGGTGTTTTTTGTCGACCCAGTCCCAGCCGAAAATTCGCCAAACTAGGTATGCAAGGCTCTCTGCCTATGATACCAAAGCTCAACTTGATGGGCTCATGATTCTGATTTCGTAGCTGTAAGCCCAACGGCCTGCAGATCACCTACGGCGAGCCGAGCGCAGCGGTATCAGGTGCAAGCCCACGTTGGGCAAAACTGCACTTACTTTTGCTCAGGGCTCAGATGAGCCGCACCCCAGATTCTGACGATAATTAGCACCGCAATCGCCAGAAAGGCGATCATGAATCCGCTGGTAGGCAAGTCCATCTTCATGCTGGGCATGGCTAACCACATCGACCAATTCATCGAAGTGTGCGTCAGGATTGCCGCAAGAACACTGCCGTTCGTGTTGTTGTATATCCAGGTGAACAGAACAGATGTCAGGCTAATCACTACCCCCAGCGACAAGAAGACCACCAGATTGTCTGCCATAAATCTGCCCGGAATAAAAACGGCCGGGAGATGCCACAACCACCAGAAAAAGCCGAGAATGACGCTGGAAGTCAGCGCATTATAGCGAGATTGCAAACGCGGCAAGGCGTAACCTCGCCAACCAAATTCTTCTTGGAGGGGTCCGGCGGTGAACAGAATGACGAAAAAGGCAATCAAGGCAAAAGACGGATTGGACACCACTGAAAGCTCAACCGCCCTCACGCCTGCCAAGACGGAAGCCAAAACAGACCCGCCGAATAAAACGAGGGGAAGAAGCAAGATGGCGAACAGCCAGGTTTTCTCGAAGCGAAAGTCAACCCCCCGCTTCAGGAGTTGCAGGACGCCTTTTCCACCCTCTCGGAGCAGAGTCAGCAAAAAGGCGGAGAAGAGCGGCCCGAAGGCAGCCGGGTTGAGGGGACTAGCCAGAAAATCCGCTAGGCCTGCAGGAAGGTTGGTTCCGTGTGCCGCCAGTGCGCTGGGGATCCAGAATGCCCACGAGAAAGCGTAGGCAACCAAAAAATACAGCCACAAGCCCTTGAAGTCGTCCGTTTTGATTGTCATTGCGTTCTCTTTCTTTCAGTTTTGGGTTCTGCCCAGAGGTTGGCGCTTCACCCCCAAGCAAGCCGAGCGCAGCGCGGCGAAGCCTCTCGGATGCCTGCGCTTTTTAGCCCGCGCGTATCCTTTCCTGACGCGATAGATTGATGCTACCGTACACTACCACTAGGACTAATGCAACGAGGACATACAGGATTGCCAGAATTCCAATCGATACACCGGTTATCACGACTCCGAATGTGTTCAGCGAAACATGAAACAATGCGACCGGCAAGAGACTGCCCTTAGTGCTATTATACAGCCAAGTGTAGAGAAACGCTCCTGCAACCGTACCTACAAACCAAGGTAGGAAAGGATATTCCGCCATCGGATTGCCTACCCAGAAGAACAGGGGCAAATGCCACACTCCCCACAAACTCCCCACGATGAGCGTGGCTACCAAGGCGGAATATCGTTTCTGCAAGTGAGGCAGTGCAAAGCCGCGCCATCCGACTTCTTCCCACGGGTTGGACAACAACGACATCCCAAAAGCTGAGAGCGCAAGCGGAAATAAGTCTCCTTGGAACGTTGGCTGCGCTGCAGACAAGCCCAACCAGTCTGTAATCATCCGTCCCATTAGGAGAAGAACAAGGGGTCCGAACACCGCTACGACATACCATATCAGGAAAACTCGCCATTGGAAAAGCGCCTTGAGCAAAGCCACGATCTGTGACTTGCCATAAGTCATCCGTGTCACAATAACAGCCGCCAGAGTGGGAGCGATAGCGGGGAGAAGGAGAAGAAGTTGGAAATAGGGTTCGTCAAGCGGAGCGATGCCGTGTGAGCCCAGCACGGTGGGTATCCAACCAAGCCACGAGATACTGATCGCAAGAATATAGAACCAAACCACAGGATGTCTGCTCATGCTCTCACTTTCTTGGCACCCTTTATGGCAGGAATGCTGCCCAATGACGTGCGTTTCGCCTGCCCCGCAAAACCTTGCTCTGAGTGGAGTGAAAGGGCAGCGGGGCAGCGTCGAACGAGGTGAGTAGTTAGCCGGCGCATCTTGTCTCTTCACCAAAAGCGCATAATGCCATATAGGCCTCAAATCCCGCCTCACCGCTCACAAGAGGCATCTGTTCTAGTGACTGTTTCCTATAGACTGGCAACGCTGAGGTAAACGTCGTTTGCTCCAATAAACGACCTTCTACTTCTCCCAAATTGAATTGGAGCATTTTATCGACCCGTTTCTGCATCCTCGTTTTGCATTATGCGTCTGGCGCTAGTTAACAAGTGCATCCTCGAAAATAGGCAGTCCCGGAGTTCAGGCCTTCCTCGCCTACTTCACTAGAGATTGGAACGTCGCCACTTCTGCCCAAAATCAACCTCTCTATATTCTCTCCTCTATTATACGCTGAGTCCTTCAAAGGGAAATTGAACAGCTTCTCTTCTCAACAGCCAAACGCCTCGGACATCTCCCTACTGTCCTCGCCCGTCAGGGAGTCCACGGACTCCTGACCCCGTGGTCGGTACTTACCAACTCATCGCCCGGCCCTTCTATGGCTGCGGCTTGCGTCCGAGGAGAGCTACGCGTGAAAGAGGTCGATTTTCAAGTTTCAAGTCCTACGGCGCAGTGATCGGCGGCGCGCAGTCCCCTAGACCAATTCAGATTGAGCACAGAGGCATCCTTGCTTGCGGAATTTTGTCGACAGATGTCGAGCAAGGAACCGATTGTAGACCTGGCGTGTCGGTGACGAGGAGGTTTCTTGATGTCCTAGGCGAGGTCAGTCTTCCCCTCTCCCCTCGTTTGGGGTGGCGTTCGTTTCTGCCTAGGCCTGCCTGTGGCGAGTCCGCACGCCGCCGACACCGGCGCTGTCGCCGCGTCCGTGTTTGGAAGATAGGATCGATACTCCTGGTCAAGAAATTGCAGTTGAGTCGCCCGATACAGGGGATAATTTGTAATCACCAGTTCTGTGACCTTGATGCGCCTCGCCCCCTTGCAATTGATTGCGCGATTAGCCAAAACTTCGTCAATGGTGAAGTAGGGAGATGCGTATAAAGAGCGCACAACGGCGGTATCGGAATTGGAGACCATGATGTGAACGTTGTTCTGGCTCAGGGCGATACAAATATCCCGCAATCGTTCTTGGTCTCGCAAGCCAAAGCCATTGGGATAGTAGGCAGTGAAGTTGGCAGTCTCAGAAATGGGAACGTAGGGAGGGTCAAAATATACCCAATCTCCCGGCTTTGCTCTATCTACGATGGTATCGAATGGGGTGCATAGGATTTCAACATTCTGTAGCGCTTGCGAAACCGCCAACAGATTCTCTCGATCCAAATATTTGGGCGATTGGTACCGTCCAAAAGGCACGTTGAATTGCCCTTTTTGATTGACGCGATATAAGCCGTTGTACCCTGTTTTATTCAGATAGATCATCCTTGCCGCCCGTTCGGGCAGGCTCAGTTTCTGCGGGTCTGTTCGGCGAATTTCATAGTAGAACTCCTTGCTGTGTGGAAACCCGGACAACAAGTCGATAACTTCCGCAACGTGGTCGCGGATAGCCAAATAAGTATCTATCAGTTCGGCGTTCATATCCGAAAGGACCGCATCCCGAACCTGATTTTCTCGGTAGAGACGAAAGAAGATCGCTCCACTGCCAAGGAATGGCTCATGATAGGTATTGAAACGAACCGGCTTGCGTTCCAGCAGCGCATCCGCCAGCTGGGTCTTGCCACCAGCCCATTTCAGAAAGGGTCGCGGAACCGGTAGGTGGCCCACTTTACACTCTCGAAGCAAGGACTTGACCGATCTTCCAGTTTATCAAACCGGACTGCCCTCCTCATGGACATGGGATACCAAAACCTTCTCTGTCGGTGACCACTACACCCGAAACCGGCCGGTGGGCTGTGTCTTGAATGATGGCGGGGATTTTTTCTTCTGTCGTATTGGGCGTGGCTTGAAATTTGCACTCAGCATTCACCTGTTTGCCGCTCTCCCTTGGGTTTGTGTTCGTAATTCAAGACGTTGGGCGAGAGCAACGCCTCGTTGTTTCAGTTCCTCATCGCTTTTCGGAGCAGTTCCTTTTCCCGCCATTACTACACTCTTGGAGCAGCTCCCTTTTTATTTTACCACTCAGGTTCTCCTCTTCAATCGATCAACCCAGATGGTAACTTCCAGACAACTTGTTCTACCTTTCTCTTCGTTCCGCCTCTAACAGTAGAATCTCGGAATGATCGGCGGAGTGTCTATACTCGTTGGCCGATATTCTTCTGGGAGACGATCCAGGCATATCCATTTCCACTTAGAACTAAGCCGACAATACCCTCTTGCTTCCCCGTCACAATCGGGTGCCGGTGCACCTATCAGCTCCGACCCGTGTTCTATGCGCTGAGGGCTGGCACACTCTGCCGACAGTGCTATCGAAAAGGGCCACGGCTATCGTCTGCAATGCCGAGAGTGCGTTCATCGGTGCACCCGGTGAGCAGGGTAAATTCTCCGCAGTGTCCGATCCGGGTCTCTCTGACCTGGGTGCCCCGTAGATCGCGATCGTCTCCGCTTTTCCGGGTGTCCTAGTTCTGCCCAGCCCCCGTAGCCAGTGGCTTATACTATCTTAGAAGTCGACTCGTGAGACGATCAGCCGTGATAAAATTTAGCAATGTTACGTGGAGTGGTCAGAATTTCGCAGGCAGGCAAGATAGAGAAAGGGCATGAATCGAAAAACTGATATTGTAGGGGTGAGGATAGGCGCTTTACACAAACGCTGGCTATTGACCTTGCTTGCGTTTGGGTTGTTTCTCTGGGGAATGAACTTCATCCTCGCTGCGAATTGGGGCGCGTCGATCCGGTGGCTTTGGACAGTGGCTGCCGGGGCGTTTTGTGCCTACGTGTTAGCAGTGCTTTGGAAAGCGTTGCCCCTGAATTATCGGGTTGAGGATAGGGCCTTCCTCCCATACTTTGGAGCTGGAAACCTCGTTTCTCTGTTCCGAGGGTGGTTGTTGGCCGCCCTGGCCGGTTTTTTGTTCACTCCCTTGCCGGTGGGCTGGATGGCTTGGCTGCCGGGAACGCTCTACATCCTTAACGGGATCGCCGACTTGTTCGATGGCTATCTCGCCCGCCGTCTGCGTCAGGTAACCGTGATGGGGGAACGGTTGGACATGAGCCTAGATGGATTGGGGGTTTTGTTTGCCTCGATCTTGCTTTTTCGCTATGGAACACTGCCATTCTGGGTTTTGTTCGTGGGGCTGGCACGTTTCCTCTTTTTGCTGGTCGCCAAGTTGAGGGAGAAACTGGGGAAGCCCGTTTATGACCTGCCGCCCAGCAACTTACGCCGCGCCCTTGCCGGGGCGCAGATGGGTTTTTTAGGCGCAGTGTTGCTCCCAGTTTTCACTCCGCCAGCCACTGTCTGGGCGGGGGCATTCTTCAGCCTTCCCTTTTTACTCAATTTCGGACGCGATCTGCTGTGGATGTGCGGCGTTCGACTTGATTTCGCTGTGCTTCGAGCGCTCCGCTCATCCTTTGGATGTCTCGTGGCGCAGCCTAGGGGTTGGATTTTGGATTGGCTGCTGTTCGGATTGCGCCTTGGGATCGGCTATGGAGTTGGTAAGCAGATTTGGAGCTGGCTCAGCGCACCACCTCAATTCCTTTCCGCTTGGACACCCTTAGGTAGTGCCCAAACCCAGTATCACTGGATGGTGGCTTTCTATGGGATCGGTGTGGTATCCGTGGTCTTGGGCTTGGTGGGGCGCGTTGGCGCAGCGCTGCTTTTGATCGGCGTCGGCTTACAGCAAGGCATACTGCCTCTGGGCTGGCTGGAGGCTGGGATTTTGACTTCTGCTTGTTTGTTGTTCTTGCTGGGTAGCGGTGAGGTGTCGATTTGGAGACCGGAGGAGCGGTTAATCCGACAGCGCTGGGGGGAACGGTGAGAATAAGCAAACGGCGGGCGAGCATTGGGGTGACCCTAGGCTTGATTACTCTGGCTGGCGGGCTGCTGGTTTGGACTTTCGCCTACGCCGGCTGGCAGGAGGCGTGGTCCGCTTTGCGGGCGCTTCACTTTTGGCAGATTGCCCTTTTATTGAGCCTGAATCTGGGGATTGTAGCCCTTTTTAGCGCTCGCTGGTGGTATCTTTTGCGCTTGCAGGGGTTCAAAGTACCATTTCTCTCAGCGGTTGTTTACCGCTTAGCGGGCTTCGGGGTGAGCTACCTCACTCCGGGTCCGCAGTTTGGCGGCGAGGGTTGGCTGTTGGTTCTGCTGCGCCGCCGCCACGCTGTGCCCTTGACCGAGGGCGGTGCCTCGGTTGCCTTGGACAAGTTGATCGAGATACTGTCGAACTTCTCCTTTTTGGGGTTGGGTTTGTTGATCAGCCTGTGGTTGGGAATTGCCCATCCGGCTTTGAGCGCCGCCATGATGCTGCCCATGATCGGCTTGCTCGGCGTGCTGTTTCTCCTCTTTGCGGCCTTGGCCGGCGGCATCCTACCTGCTTCTTGGTTGGTAAAGCGTCTGAAATTTGGGCTGTCGGCTATAGGTCGATTGTTGCACCTTGTTGCACAGGCTGAACAGCGTAGCGCCGGTCTGATCCGCCAGCACTTGGCACAGGTTATTGCCTTGTATCTTTACTCACTTGGAATTTGGGTTGCGATGGTGGGCGAGTATTGGCTCACCCTCCATTTTTTAGGAGCGAACGCAAACCTCAGCCAAACCCTATTTTCCCTTACTGCAGCGCGATTGGCTTTTCTGACCCCTCTGCCGGGTGGTTTAGGAGCGCTCGAGGCTTCCCAAGTGGCTGCTCTCCAAATTCTGGGACTTGGGGCCTCGTTGGGGTTGAGCTTGAGTCTCTTGCACCGCGCTCGCGATCTGTTTCTGGCATTTTTGGGCGTCTTCCTGGGCAGCCTGATGCACCTCCGTCCACGCTCTCGTGTCCCAGAACGACCTGCCCTAGACACCCGTTCTGTTTATCCATCTCGTTTGCCTGAGGAGTACGACTCATGAAACTGACCCCTTATCGGATTGCGATCATCATCCTCACCTTGGCAACTGCCTTCATCCACTTTTCCTTGCTCTTTCCGGACACCTTGTTCATTCTGAATGGGTTGGGCTATTTGGCATTTCTAGCGGCTTACTTTGCCCCCGTGCCGCTTGCCCGACAAAACCATCGCTTGGTCAAAATCGGCTTTGTGGCTTACACCGCCATTACCATCCTTGCTTGGATTGCGATCGGCACAAATCCCCCTACCGTCTTGGGGTTGATCACCAAGATTATCGAAGTGTTGCTGATTGTCTGTATCCTCAGCGATCGGGAGTAGTTCCATCGCTCGCGTTCTGTCGGTCGTCAAGAGCTGGCTGGGCCGGGCAGAAACCTTCGCTGCGCAGCATCATCGCCCCTTGGTGACTTTGAGCTATGCTCAGAGCTTGGACGGCAGCCTCACCTTGGAGCGCGGCAAGCCGTTGCCTCTGAGCAGCGAAGTAGCCCTTCGTCTCACTCACCAACTGCGCGCCTTGCACGATGCGATTCTGGTGGGGATCGGCACAGTTTTGGCGGATAACCCACGTCTGACAGTGCGCTTGGTGCGCGGCCGCCAGCCGCAGCCCGTGGTCTTGGATAGCCACCTGCGCCTACCGTCTGATGCCGCACTATTCGAAAACCCCGAACGCCCGCCGTGGATTGCCACCGTGGAAAGCTCTCAAAATTCCCGCTGGCAGGTTCTGGAGGCGCGCGGTGCGGTTCTCTTTTCGCTTACCCCGGATGCTCAGGGCAAGGTGAGCTGGTTTGAGCTCTTGCCCCTCCTTTATGAACGCGGCATCCGCTCCCTAATGATCGAGGGTGGGGCCCGGGTGATCCAGTCGCTTTTGGAGGCCAAATTAGCCGATCAGGCGGTGATCACGATTGCGCCGCGCTTTGTTGGCGGCTTGAAGGTCGTTGAGCGACCGCTCAGCACCTGGGATGTATTGGAATTCCCTTCCTTTGCACAGATGGAGGTCCAGAGAGCGGGGGAAGACATCCTCGTTTGGGGGAGGCTGTGCTATCCTACACAAGTATAGCGCGCGCAGAAGGTTTCCTGAGCAGGCTTTCCCTGAGGAGGAACGCAAAAGGCTATGCAGATCGTCCGTCAGAGTCTGTTCTTTGAAGCCCCTGAGCGGGTTTCTGTTCGTCAAGAGGCTTTGCCTCCCCTGCCTCCCGAGCAAGTGTTGGTTGAGGCGGAATTTTCTGCGATTAGCGCCGGCACAGAGCTGCTCTTTTACCGGGGACAGGTTCCTCCGTACCTGCCGGTTGATGAGACGATCGAATCGCTGAAGGGTGCATTTGGCTATCCGCTGAAGTATGGCTACGCAATGGTAGGGCGGGTATCCCAGGTTGGCGAAGCCGTGTCGAGGGATTGGCAAGGTCGGGCGGTCTTTGCCTTTCATCCCCACGAAAGCCATTTTCAGGTTCATCCGCAAGCGTTAATCTGTATCCCACCGTCAGTCTCAGCGGAAGAGGCGCTTTTCCTGCCCAACATGGAGACGGCCGTTAATCTGGTTATGGACGGGGCGCCGCGCTTAGGCGAACGGGTCGCAGTGGTCGGACAGGGAGTGGTAGGTCTGCTCACGACTGCGTTGTTGTCCGCCTTTCCTCTCTCGGAGTTAACCACCTTTGAGCCTATCTCCTTTCGCCGTCAGCTCTCCCTGCAAATGGGAGCACATCGCAGCGTTGCACCCCCCGTTTTGGCAGGAGACATCCCTGTGACAGAGTTCTCGGGTCGATACGATTTGGTTTTCGAAGTCTCGGGGTCACCTGCTGCGCTCAACTTGGCAATCCTGCTCTGCGGGTTCGATGGTCGGATCGTGGTCGGTTCTTGGTATGGGACGAAGAAAACTGCGCTGGACTTGGGGGGGTATTTCCACCGGCGGCGGCTGCGCTTGGTCAGTAGCCAGGTGAGCACGATTGCGCCCGAATTAAGCGGGCGTTGGAACAAAGAACGGCGCTTTGAGGTTTCCTGGGAGATGATCCGGAGAATAAAGCCGGCCATCTTGATCACTCACCGCTTCGAGCTCTCTCAGGCGGCTGAGGCTTTCCGTCTGCTAGCCGAGGGAAAAGAAGAAGGCGTTTTGCAAGTGGTCTTTTGCTACCGTTAAGCAGGCACTGGCTTCCCTTTAGAAGCTTCTGGAAGCGGATTTCCTTCTGAGTGGGGTATGAAAAAGCTTGGGGCCGACCCCATTGCGGTCGGCCCCAAAGTCGCCGCCCTTATTCGACCACTTCTCCCTCGATCACCGGGATTGTTGTCGAGAAGACCAACCCCTCTTCGCCACGGTCGACCCGGATCGTGTCGCCTTCCTTGAACTCGCCGGCCAAGATTTTGAGCGCTAAGGGGTCTTGCAACTCGCGCTGGATAGCGCGCTTGAGCGGACGGGCGCCGAAGTCGGGATCGTAACCCACCTCGGCAAGGTATTCGCGGGCTGCTTCAGTAACCTCCAGCGTGAAGCCGCGCTCTTTGAGCAGATTGGAGATGCGTCGCAGCTGAATATCCACAATCCCATTAAGGTGTTCCCGCGTGAGCGGGTGGAAGAGGACAATTTCGTCAATGCGATTCAGGAACTCCGGTCGGAAGTGCATTTGAAGCACGCGGGTGATCTCCTCGCGCGTCACACGCCGTCCACCTTCCCAGAGTTGGTTGCCCAGATTACTGGTCATGATCACTAGTGTGTTGCGAAAGTCCACCGTGCGCCCGTGCCCGTCGGTTAATCGGCCGTCGTCAAGTAATTGCAGCAACACATTGAAGACCTCGCTGTGGGCCTTTTCGATCTCGTCGAAGAGCACTACGCTGTAGGGGCGGCGACGCACGGCTTCGGTCAGTTGGCCACCCTCTTCATAGCCCACGTAGCCGGGGGGAGCGCCAATAAGGCGAGAGACGGTATGCTTCTCCTGATATTCGCTCATGTCGATGCGGATCATGGCGCGTTCGTCGTCAAACAGGAATTCTGCTAAAGCTCGGGCCAGTTCGGTCTTCCCCACACCGGTCGGACCAAGAAAGATGAACGAACCGATCGGACGATTGGGGTCTTGAAGGCCGGCGCGAGAGCGTCGGACTGCGTTGGAAACTACCCGCACGGCTTCGTCTTGACCGACCACGCGCTCGTGTAAGCGTTCTTCCATGTGGAGCAGCTTTTGGGTCTCCGCTTCTAGTAAGCGGGACACGGGGATGCCGGTCCAGCGTGCGACAACTTGGGCGATCTCTTCGGCATCTACCTCTTCTTTGAGCAGGGCGCCGTCTTTCTGGAGCTCTTTCAGGCGTGCTTCACTCTGAGCGAGGCGTTGTTCGAGCTCCCGGAGGGTGCCATAGCGCAGGCGGGCCGCCTTTTCCAGTTGGTTGCGCAGCTCGGCTTGTTCGATCTCGTAGCGCGTTTGCTCAATCTGCTCTTTGATGGCTTGGAGTTGGGTGATCGCCTCCTTCTCTGCCTGCCAGCGGGCATGCAATTGGTTAGACTGCTCGCGCAGATCGGCCAGTTCCTTTTCCAGCCGCTCCAACCGCTCGAGGGAGGCTTTATCCTTTTCCTTCTTTAAAGCTTCGCGCTCAATTTCGAGTTGCAAGATTTGGCGGTCGACGTCATCCAGAGCTTGGGGTTTGGAGTCGATCTCAGTGCGCAACCGCGCTGCAGCTTCGTCAATCAGGTCGATCGCTTTGTCCGGCAGGTGGCGGTCTGAGATGTAGCGATGACTGAGGGTTGCCGCAGCAATCACTGCCGGATCAGTGATGCGCACACCATGGTGAATCTCATACCGCTCTTTCAAACCGCGTAGGATACTGATGGTCTCCTCTACGGTTGGCTCGTCAACCAGCACGGGTTGGAAACGGCGCTCCAAAGCGGGGTCTTTTTCTACATACTTGCGATACTCATCTAGGGTGGTGGCGCCGATCATGTGCAATTCCCCGCGCGCTAACATCGGTTTGAGCATGTTGCTTGCGTCCATTGCACCTTCGGCAGCACCTGCTCCGACTACGGTGTGCATCTCGTCGACGAAGAGAATCACCTCGCCGGCCGAGTCAGAGATTTCCTTGAGCACCGCTTTCAAACGTTCCTCGAATTCGCCGCGGTACTTGGCGCCGGCAACCAGAGCGCCCATGTCCAGTTGCACTAAGCGCTTGCGCTTTAGCCCCTCGGGCACGTCTCCTTTGACAATCCGTTGTGCTAAGCCCTCTACAATGGCGGTCTTACCCACTCCGGGCTCGCCGATAAGAGCGGGGTTGTTCTTTGTGCGCCGGGAGAGAATTTGGATCACCCGCCGGATTTCCTCGTCCCTTCCGATCACCGGGTCGAGCTTGCCTTGCCGGGCGAGGGCGGTTAGGTCGCGCCCGTACTTTTCCAGTGCTTGGTAGGTGGCTTCCGGCGTCGGTGAGGTCACGCGTTGGGTGCCGCGAATCCCGGCTAGCGCTTTGAGGATCGCGTCTTTGGTCAAACCATACTGAGCTAGGCGTTTTCCCTCGATGCTGTCAGTCAGGCCCAGCAGGAGGTGCTCGGTAGAAACGTAATCATCTTGCATCCCTTTGGCGTAACGCTCGGCAGCTTCGAGCACATCCACTGTCGGATGCGCTAGACCGATCTCTCCCGTTGCTCCGTAGATGCGCGGCCGTCTCTCCAGCTCGTTTTGAACCTCCTCCCGCAGGGCGGCTACGCCGCCGGCGATGCGGGTGACGATCGCTGGCACAATGCTATCTTCCTGCCTGAGCAAGGCCAGCAGAAGGTGAAGGGGTTCGATCGCCTGGTGGTTGTACTCTCGCGCAATCGATTGAGCTTTGAAAATTGCCTCTTGAGATTTTTGAGTGTATTTCTCTAAGTTCATTGCTCCTCCTTCTCTGTGTCCCTCGGCCAAGCAGACCTTTGATTGGGGTGTGGACCGGGATGGCTCACATCGGGCTTACCGTTAATTCGTTCGGTTGCTGCCAAGGGGCTCCGGATTTTCCAAAAGAATTTCATACGTCGCCGTCTCAAATTTTTGGATGCGGCCTAGAAAATCGAAGAAAGCTTTCTGCAACCCGTATTTCTTCGCAAAGAGCTGATCGATCACTTTGGCGGTGCCTTCATCGACGCGATGGGCGATGCCTTTCACCCAGTGACCGATAACTTCGCCTTGGGCTTTGCAAGGCGCAACTTGCACTTGGGGAAAGTTGCGTATGCGCTTCGCCTTGCCCGATTTTGCACCCGTGCGCACGTAGAGTTTGCCGTCCTTTTCGACAAACCACACCGGAGTGCGCACACCGCTGCCGTTGCGACGGTAGGTTTCTAGGTTCAGGTATTTCTGGTTAGCAAATTGCTCCAGTGCAGACCCAGTGACCATTTTTACCTTCTCCTTCCCAATTTGTCGGTGACCCATCTCTTCTCGCCGAGTATAGATAGCCAGCATAAGAAGAGTGTAGACGAATCGTTAACCCTTCGTTGGAATGTCGGGATGGATTCAGAGGAGTGTAGCAGCGAGGTCAATTTGGCCGGGCTAGAGTGAGCACCTTAGGAACCCGGTTCGGTTGGTCGGCGACGGATTAAGTCTAAGCCTTGGGTCATCAATCCAATTTGTGCAGTTGCAAGCCAGATCCAAAACAGCGCAAGGAAAAGCGTTGCCCATCTTGTGATCTCGGGGAGAGCGAGGCGCAAGCTGACAAGCTGATAGTATAGGGTTTGAGCCGTTTGCTGGTATTGACTCAGGACGATCTGGGCTTGCTGAAGGCTGCTTTCCACCTCCGCGACCTTGCGCTGCATATTTTGAATCTCGATCTGAACCGTGGCTAAGTTAGCGCTGGATCGCTGGAGGCTGTCTTGCATGGTGCGAAACGACTGGGGCAAGTCATTCATGCTGCGCGAGACGTTTCCCAAGGCGACAGATAAAGGTACTTCAGGCCGGTAAGGGTCGCCTGGGAAGAAAGGGATGGCAGTCAGGGTGCGCAGAATTCCCTCGATCACTCGAGCGCTTTGCTGGGCGGAATCCAGAGAGGCTTGGGTGGAAAGGACGGTTGCAGGCAAGTCCTCTCCGACAACCGTCTCCATTGTATCCAGCAGAGGCATGGTGTCGGTGATTGCTTGAGAGAGGGTGAGCACAGTCTGGTCTAAGGTTTGGAGGGTAAAGCGGGTAGCGTCCAAAGTCTGCGAAGCCGCCTCTAAGCCTTGGGCAGTGGTCTCGATCACCTCTTCGGCTAGACTGACCTGTTGCTGGAGCGTGTCGGCTACTCGGGGAGCGAACCGCAAGGTCGCCGATAGCCCGGCGAGGGAAAGGAGCAATCCCAGGGAGGCGGAAAGAATCAACAGGATTCCGGTGAGCAAGGCGAGGCGAGATTTCATCAAAACACTCCGACTCAGAAGAGTACTCGGGCGGCAAAATTGTATCATCGTATCATCGCTAGGGCAGCCGACCCAAAAAACAAGGGCAACCTCGGCGATTGCCCTTGTTTTTCTGATGGGGTAGAGCGAGTATGGATGACTCTAGAGAACCTCTTACTCGAGGTCAAAACGATCCAGATTCATGACCTTGTTCCAGGCAGCCACAAAGTCGCGCACAAACTTCTCTTGGTTATCATCCTGGGCGTACACTTCTGCGATGGCTCGCAATTGGGAGTTTGCTCCGAAGATTAGGTCTACCCGAGTGGCCGTCCATTTGAGTTCCCCGGTTTTACGGTCTCGTCCCTCAAAAGTTTGCGCCTCTTCGGAGGTTGGCTGCCATTCGATGTTCATGTCGGTGAGGTTGACAAAGAAATCGTTAGTCAGCACGCCGGGGCGGTCGGTAAAAACACCGTGCTTGCTCCCGCCATAGGTTGCTCCCAAGACCCGCATGCCACCGACCAAAACGGTCATTTCGGGCGCACTGAGCTTCAACAGTTGAGCTTTGTCGATCAACATCTCTTCGGGTGCAACATCCAGCTTGCCCTTTACATAGTTGCGGAAGCCATCGGCTAGCGGCTCGAGGACAGCAAAGGAGTTCACATCGGTTTGCTCTTGCAAAGCGTCGTTGCGTCCCGGAGTGAAGGGCACCTCGATGTCATAGCCGGCTGCCTTTGCTGCCGCTTCTACCGCAGCACAACCTCCCAGCACGATCAAGTCGGCCATAGAAACCTTTTTTCCGTCACGCCGGTCTGCATTGAACTCTCTCTGGATGTTCTCCAGAGTTGCCAATACTTTTTCAAGCTGCTGGGGCATATTTACTTCCCAGTCCCTCTGGGGAGCGAGGCGAATCCGGGCGCCGTTGGCACCGCCGCGCTTGTCTGAATTGCGGTAAGTAGAGGCGGCAGACCAGGCGGTGTAAACGAGCTCAGGGATGGAAAGACCCGAGGCCAAGATTTTGGCTTTCAGTTCCCTAATATCGGCAGCATCGATCAACTTGTAGTCAACAGGAGGAATAGGATCCTGCCAAATGAAGTCCTCCTGGGGCACTTCTGGTCCAAGGTAACGCACTTTCGGGCCCATATCGCGGTGAGTCAGCTTGAACCAGGCTCGGGCAAAGGCCTCTGCGAAAGCCTCGGGGTTCTGGTGGAAGCGACGGGCGATAGGCTCAAAGCCGGGATCAAACCGCAGAGAAAGATCGGCGGTAGTCATCATAGGAGGATATTTCTTAGTTGGATCGTGGGCATCGGGGATCAAGTGTTCGGGCTTGACGTTTTTGGGAGTCCACTGATAAGCCCCGGCTGGGCTTTTGGTCAGTTCCCATTCATAGCCGAAAAGCATATCGAAATAGCCCATGTCCCATTGGGTTGGATTAGGTTTCCAGGCCCCTTCAATTCCGCTTGTGATCGTGTCTGAGCCCTTACCGCTGCCGTAGCGGCTCTTCCAACCTAGGCCCATCTGCTCGATCGGGGCGGCTTCGGGCTCCGGGCCGACCAAAGCGGGGTCACCGGCTCCGTGCGCTTTGCCAAAAGTATGCCCGCCGGCGATCAGCGCTACGGTTTCCTCGTCGGTCATCCCCATACGGCGGAAGGTCTCACGCACTTCCTTCCCAGCCGCTACTGGGTCTGGATTGCCACCCGGGCCTTCGGGGTTAACGTAAATTAAGCCCATCTGCGTTGCTGCAAGAGGCTTTTCTAGTTCGTGGTCTTCGCTATGGCGCACATCTGCAAGCCATTCCGTTTCTGAACCCCAGTAGATATCCTCTTCCGGCTGCCAGATGTCCTCACGGCCGCCACCGAAACCGAGCGGCTTGAATCCCATGGTTTCTAGAGCCACATTGCCGGCAAGGATCATCAGGTCTGCCCACGAAATTTTGTTCCCGTATTTTTTCTTGATCGGCCAGAGCAGCCGTCGAGCTTTATCCAAATTGGCATTGTCTGGCCAACTGTTGAGCGGTGCAAAGCGTTGCCCACCGGTGCCGCCACCTCCACGCCCATCGAAAATGCGATAAGTTCCCACGCTGTGCCAGGCCATGCGGATCATCAACCCACCGTAGTGACCCCAGTCGGCCGGCCACCAATCTTGAGAGGTGGTCATGAGCTCAGCTAAGTCGCGCTTCAAGGCAAAATAATCAAGCTTTTTGAACTCTTCGCGATAGTTGAAGTCAGGCCCTAAGGGGTTTGACGCTGGATGGTGTTGGTGTAGGATATTCAAGTTGAGTTGGTTTGGCCACCAATGCCGATTGGACGTTCCGCGTTTAGGTGAGGTCCGCCCCGCCGCAGTCTTTAGCGTTTTGTGGTTTCCGTTTTCCATTTTTTACCTCCTTCTTTTTTTTAGCCTCGGCAGGTTTGAGATCGCTTCCAGTAGTATAAATATGATAATTACTATAAAAATTATACCATTTCTTTCCCGTGCGGACAGCTTTCTTAAGGAAACTCTCATGATCGGCTAAATTTCCTTGGTGACGCCTAGCCCATCGCAGCCTAAGGCGCTTCTCAGCCCCTTAAGGCCTCTTGCAGAGGATGCTAGAATTCCTGCTAAAGCGGTTTTTGTGCGTCTGAAATGGCGGCTGAGCCTGCTCCGTTGCTAGGTTTTCTGAAGCGATTTCGCCCTGTCCACCATGCGATCCCCCAGTAGATTATGGCGCTGATGAGCCCCAACCCCAAGGTGAGGAAGAAATCGCTCACGGGCCAGGCGAAAGCGGCGTAACGGCGTAAATACCAGGGCACAAACCAAAGCAGGACTAGTCCAAGGCCAACCACACCGTGCTTAATCCAATTTTCTTGGCGTTGGCGGTAGCTCACCCAAACCCATGCCGCCAAGAGCACCTGAGGCGCAGCAAGCATGGCGCGGTAGCGCGGGTTATCCCACAAGTCTGCCCCGCCGCGCATCGAGGCCACGAGGATGCCAACCCAGACTGCCACGCTGAGCGCTAGAACTGATTGCCGCCCTGATAAGCTGAGCACTTGGCAGCGGCGCAAGGCGAGCAACGGTGCAAGAATAAGAAGGGGCAACAGAATCGTCCAACCAATGGCGCGCCAAATCGCCATAGCCTGCCAGAAGGGCTTGGCAGACTGAGCGATCAGCGCCGCAGGCAGGAGCGGGCGGCTAACTCCATAGAGAGTGACAAGGGCGAAGCGCGCCCACTCGGGCAGAGGCCGGGCAATCTTCTGCATCCACCCTGAGTCCTGAATGCTTAGATAGGTTTGTAGACCGGCCGAAATCCTGAACCACCACGTGGCAATGGAGAACGGGTTGTTATGCTTGTCCGGGGCAAACCGTCCCCAACTGAACCAGAGGCCAAGCGCAATTAGAACGACGGCGCTCAAGATGGCCAGCCAAACTGGTTTTCGGCGTAGCAGTTTTCTGTCACCGCTGATAGCTATGATACAGACAAGCGTAAACAGGACTAGGGCGGTGGAAGGCGGAGAGAAGGGGTAGGTAAATAGCAAGCCAAGGGCACAAAGGACGACCCCTTGCCATCGATGGGTGTATAGCCAAGCGAAGAGTCCGTAGAGGGAGAGAGCTACTAGGGGGATCAGAAAGGCCTCGCGCATCTGCGAACTGCCTAATAGCACAGCTTCGGGGTAGAATGCCATGAATCCCGCAGCAAGAACAGCTACCCGGTCCCCGAGGGCGATTTTGGCCGCCCCCCAAGTGAAGATCACCGCCAAAGCCGAGAACGCCGCTGCCAAGACGACCATCAAGAGCGGGCGGTGCACCTCACCACCAAGGAGGCGGTAATACGCCGTGCTGAGGGCTAACAGACCACCATATTGATCAACTTTGCGGTAAACCCGGCCGGTGAGTAATTTACTCAGCGGCACATCACTTTGAGCCGCTCGCCAGGCCACTCGGTCGCGGCTATAGGCATCCGCCATCACATAACCGCTGCGCTCCGCTGGTGAGCCGAAGCCTGCAATCGGGAGAAGGAGGAACCAGAGTGCTCCCAGAGTTAGGCGCAGCGCCGCTGCTCCTATGAGAAGACCCCCCAACCACAGCGGCGGTTGTTCCCGGCGCAGCAGTTGCCAACCCCCCCAAAGCAGCAAACTGGCAAGTAGCAAGGCTACCAGAAAATTTTCCCACCCTTTTGCGTGTTGAAAGCGGTTAGAGAGGTAGGCTAGCGAGAAAGCCAAGCCGACGTTTACAGCCAGTACCCCTGCAAGGGATTTCCAATGCCTTGCGAGACGGTCCGGTCTAACTTTATCTACCGCAAAACCGAAGAAGTGCATAGAGCCGCGTAAGTATACCATCAAACCTTGGCTGCTTGACTTGACACGCAGTGCATAATGCCTAGCACATATCAAAGTTTTCTTTTGTGACGCAGAGAAAAGTCTTCCCATACTTGCCAATTGTGGTCGTTGCTTTCGAGTATAATAAACTAGGGTTCAACGCTGATCTGAACCCCTTTACCATCCCATCAGAGAGGAGAAGAAGCATATGAATCGGTTGACAAAACTCTTTTCTCTGCTTGCGCTGGTTTCGCTGCTGGTTGCGGCTTGTGCCCAACCTTCTACCCCGACACCCGAGCCCCAACAGCCGACGGCTACGGAGGCACCCGCAGCCACCGAACCACCCTCTGTCACCGAAGCGCCTCCTGTTACCGAAGCACCTGCTGCTACCGAAACCCCCGCAAAGAAGCTCCTAATCTGCCAAGTGACTGACGTCGGTGGCATCGATGATAAGTCCTTCAATGCCACGGCTTGGAAGGGTATCGAAGATGCAATGAAGAAATACCCCGGGTTGGTCGAAGGGAAGTATCTCGAGTCGCAGCAGCAGGCCGACTATGAGGTGAACATCAACGCTTTCCTGGAGCAGGGTTGTGACCTGATCATTACTGTCGGTTTTCTGCTCGCCGATGCGACTGCAGCAGCGGCGCAAGCCAATCCCGATCAGCTCTTTGCTACGATCGACGTTGATTACCTCCAATTCCCCAACCTGCGCGGCAGCGGTTTTGCTATTGACCAGGCGACCTTCCTAAACGGCTATTTGGCAGCCGGCATGACTCAGACGGGTAAGGTCGGCACCTATGTCGGCATTGCGTTCCCTGCAACAACTCGGTTTATGGATGGATTTGCCTTGGGCGTTGCTGAGTACAACAAGGTCCACGGCACGAACGTGCAAGTGCTCGGCTGGGATGTTGAGAAGCGTCAGGGATTGGAGGTCGGTAACTTCGAAAGCACCGATGATGGACGTAAGATGGGCGAGACCTTGATGGACGAGGGCGCAGATATTATTATGCCCGTTGCTGGACCGGTTGGCCTCGGCACATTAGCGGTGATGGAAGAGCGCGATTTCGGGCTCCTCATCGGTGTCGATAACGACTGGTCACTGGCCAACCCCGACAAGGCAAAATATGTCCTCAGCAACGCAATGAAGAACATGGACCTCTTTGTCCTTGAGACCATCGAGATGTTGATCAACAATAACTTCCAGAGTGGGAACTGGATCGGCACTCTGGAGAACGGCGGTGTTGGCCTAAAATACGGCTCGGAGTGGGAGGCTAAAGTTCCCGACTCTCTGAAGAAGGAAATCGAGGAGCTCAAGCAGAAAATTATCAACGGTGAAATCGCTACTCTGCCCGAGGGCGTTTACTAGGCCGTTCCTCGGATAAGGAATCCTCGTGGGGCGAAATCCATTTCGCCCCACTTTTTCTTAAGTTCACTTTCTCTTTTGCACAAGGATCAATTGATACGGGTCTTTAGGGAAATAGTGGAGAATATTCCGTTCACGAAAGGTCTCCGCCAGTGCTCGATTGGTGTTAGGTCCGATTGAATACACAAAGAGGAAGGGCGAATCGAGGAAGGGCGAGTTTAACTCCAAGAGAGCTCCGTATTCGGTCCAATGCTCGGGGTGCACGATTACGAGTGCGGGGGTTAAGGCTTGGGCCTGCTCGGTCAAAAAAGGCCGGAGGCGGCTGGCAGTCACGCCATATAGGCCGAACATTCCCCTGAGGCGGAGAGGGGTGTAGAAAAGCAAATTGGCGGCCACGGCAGAGGCGAGAAGCGCCGTGGCAAGCAGGCGCCGCACTTTTTGCCATCCCTGCCGAGGGACGTACCTTTCCTCCGGTAGCATAGGCAAGCCAGCCAACCAGGCAAAGCCGACCGCGCTGAGCAATACTGCGCTCGCCAGCCCTTCAAAGTAGTAGCGCGGGCCGAATAACGCCGAGCCGATCCAATAGAACAGGTAGACAACCCACAAAGCTGGCAGGACGGAGAGTGCCGGAAGCGAAGTCCAATGCCGCTTCCAAAGCACTGCGATCAGGCCGAAGGGCATCAGCACCCACGAATGTGATCCCCAACCGAATAGGTCATGTCGTCCAAAAAACAAGCTATATTTCAGGTTGACCCAGGCTTGGTGCAAGGTATGACCCCCCTCGATGCGCCCGTGGCCGGGACCGAATCCCACTTTATCGTAACTCCACCACAAAGTGTAAGGGTTTAGCAGCGGATCACCGCTCACGGCATACTGCCAGAGGAACAATAAGGCAGAGATCGAGCCGGCGAGGAAAGCAAAACCGAGAAGTCGCCAGCGAATGCTTGCATCGCCTCGCATGAAAAGCCAAGCTGCATGGAGGATAAATGGTAAGGCGACCCCTAAGGCGGTCAAGGGTCGTGTTAGCGCCAAAAGGCCCAGGCTGAGTGCGCCGGCCACCAGAGGCAAGTGCGTAGGCAACCTGTGTTTCGTGCCCTCCCCTTGGAAGGCATCCAGCCAGCTTAGCCCAAGAGCTAAAGTCAGGAAAAGCCCAAAGGGATGCGATAACAGGGAGCCACAGTTCATCCAGAAGAACGGCGAGGTAAGGGTTAGAAGCACGCTAAGCAAGCCCACTAGATGGCCAAACAAGCGCTGGCCAAGGCGGTAGATTAGCCACAACGATAAGCCCGCGAACAGAGGGTTGACCCACGGCCGGATCCCCAACCGCACGCCTAGGGAAAGCATCGCCGGCCAGCCGGGCGGGTATTTCCCGAACCGCTGACCTTGGTAATCGATTACGAAGGGTACTAAGAAGGCTTTCTCATAGGGCGGTGAGGGTATGGTCAGCTTCCCTCGCGCCATGACCTTGGCCTGCCAGACATAAGCCATTTCGTCTTCGATATGGGGCACGGCCTCAAAAATGTGTACAGTCACTCGATGAGCAATGAACACCCCGCTCAAGCTCAGCCAAAGCGCTAATAGATCGGCCCAATGAAGGCGGAGAAAACGAAATGGGGCACAGCCCTTCATGAGAGCTCAACGCTTCGCAGCGCGAAAACTCCGGGATGTTGCGACAGGCGAGTCAGGCTTCATTTTCCGGAATCGCCCCTATGGCTTTGAGGGCCGCTAACGCTTGGGCGTGCAGAATGCCATTCGAGGCGAGCACGCCGTAATTTCGACTCAGAGTCCGTCCCTGAGAGAAATCCAATTCTTTGCCATGCAAATCGGTGACTTTTCCCCCGGCTTCCTCCACGAGCAAACTTCCTGCGGCTTGGTCCCAAATCTTCTCGCAATAGTGAGGCTGGCTTGGAGAGCGAAGGCGCAGCAAGAATTCCCCTTGCCCGTCTGCCAGTAGAGCATACTTGGCTTGACTGTCCATGCGTTGGGGTGGAACTTCGATCCCAAGAGAGACCACAAAAGCCTCGATCCGTTCTACGTCGGTGTGCTCGCTCTCGAAGGAACGCAGAAGGCGCGCCTGACGCAGGTCCGTTTGCTGAGAGACCCTTAAGCGGCGAAAGAGTTCCGGCCGCTCTAGAGAGGTAACCCAGGCCCCGTGGCCGCGCCGAGCGACAAACAGTGCGCCCTGTTCCTTAGCATCAGGTTGTGCTCCTGGAGTGAGCTTGGGGCAACCCAAAACACCGAGTTGGACAACTCCATCTTCGACCAAGGCAAGAGCGACTGCATATTGATCACCGCGCAAAAACCCTTTGGTCCCGTCGAGAGGATCGAGTGTCCAGAAACGCCCTTCGGCGGCGGCATTGCCACGCTCGATCCAACGGCAGAGCGAATTTTCGTCGGCATCGGGTTCGATACGGCACACGTATTGGGTCGCAAGCTGCAAAAGCTCTCGTGATTGGGGAGCGCGCAACAGGCCACTTTCCTCCTCGGCGACCAAGCGCTCTTCTGGAAGGGTGCGTTGCAGTGCCGCTGTGATAACGGCCTGGGACGCATAATCAGCCACAGTAACCGGTGAGCGATCCTCTTTCGTCAGAGTGGTGGAGACCAGTTCTTTTTCAATCTGGGCGACCAGCAACGCCGCCTGACGAACAGCCTCCAGTGCAAAGCGAACTTCCCGGGTCAATGCTAACATCTGCGCTCCTCTATGGGTTTTCGATGACTCCGTGCAAATCATAAGGCATAGCGCTCAAGATGCGCACAGGCACAATTTCGCCTAGCGGAGCTTTCCCTTCAATGATCGTTAGGCCGTCAATTTCCGGGGCATCTCGGTAGGTGCGTCCAACCGAGATCAACCGGGCGGACTGACGTCCATTCCCGGCTCGTGCCGTCCCTTGCCCTTCGATCAGGACATCAAGACGTTTGCCGATCAGAGATTGGTGGATTTCCAAAGAAATCTGCTGCTGGATCGCCATCAATCGCTCCCAGCGCTCTTGCTTTACTTCGGCGGGCACAGGATCGCCGAGTGCTTCACTGGCCGTGCCGCGCTCGAAGGAAAAGGTGAACGCTCCAACATGATCGAAGCGTATTTCTCGGACGAAGTCCAATAGGGTTTGAAATTCTGCCTCTCCCTCTCCAGGATAACCGACAATGAAAGTCGTGCGCAGGGTCAGACCGGGAATTTGGCGGCGCATTTTCTCTAGGGTGCGGTAGACCCAATCGATGTTTGCCGGGCGACGCATGGCGCGCAGGATGGACGGATGAGCATGCTGTAAAGGTAGATCGAGATAAGGCAAAATTTGCGGACGGGTAGCCATGACCTCAATCAAACGGTCGCTCACTGCGCCGGGATAGGCGTAGAGCACTCGAATCCAAGGGATTTCGGGCGCTTGCTCGGTAATTGCCTCTAATAGCTGTGCCAGGCCGTCTTTCATCTGGAGGTCTGACCCGTAGTCGGTGGTGTCCTGAGCGATCAAGACGAGTTCCTTGACCCCTTGCCGTGCTAGGCGGCGCGCTTCTTCTACTAAGAGCGGAAGGGGACGGCTGACGGCGGGACCCTTGATGAGCGGGATGGCGCAGAACGCGCAGGGACGGCGACAGCCATCGGCTATTTTTAGGTAGGCGCTAGCCCCTTGAACGGCAGCGCGCAGCACGTTGGGTGGCTCGACCGGGGTGGCAACCGGGGTGGCGTAAAGAGCAGCTACGCCCTCTCGAGACGGAGAGGGAGGATAGGGTTGATCGCCACGCACCTGGCGTACCAGTTGGACGATCTCCATCCAGCGCCGCGTTCCCAAAATGCCGTCTAGGCCCGGAACTTGTCGGGCTATCTCTTCGCCGTAGCGTTGGGTCAAACACCCGGCAGCGATCAGCCATTGCCCTCTGCGCTTGCGTTTGGCAAGCTCGCGCAGAGTGCGCAGAGACTCTTGGCGAGCGGGTTCGATGAATCCGCAGGTGTTGACCAGAAGGATTTCGGCGCAGCCGGGCTCATCGATCGGAGTGTAGCCCTCCTGGTCAAGCAACTGTGCCATCGAGGCAGAATCGACCGTGTTCTTGGCGCAGCCGAGGGAAACTAAGTGATAGGTGTTCGGTCGGATGGACGGCATGGGACTCCTTTAGGGTTGTGCGGTGGGGAAGGGTGTGAAGGTGCGGGTCGGGCGGGGGGTGAGGGTTGGGCGGGGCGTGGGGCTGGGGCGCAAAGTGCGTGTAGCCGTCGGGGTGATCGTGGCAGTGGGTTCTAAAACCCCTTGTGATGTAAAGATGCGCGTAACTACCTCTCCGACCCTGCCCAGAGTGCCGAGGTCTTGCCGATTGTAGATCACCTTTAGGGCTGCGGCATTTCCGGTCTGAATCTCGATCTTTTGCTCGCCGTTGAATTCGAAGAGGCCACCTGGGGCTATCCGTCCGTTATAAAGCTCCTGTTCGTCTACGAGCACGCGCAGCCAAGCGCGCTGCTGGACAGAGAGGATGACCTGCACCTTGCCGGGAGTAGGAAGGATTGGAAGTGCGGTTAGGATTTGCTCGCTCTCTTGCGCTGGACTCGGGGTGATCGCCTCGAGTAGCGGAGTGGCTGTAGGCGTAGGAGGCGGAGCAGTCGCAGTGGTTAAGATCTCTTCTTCGAGGGCGAGTAGGGCCTCGGCGACTGAGAAGGGGGTAGGGGTAGGGGGGAGGCTGGCTCGGGTGCGGATAACCCCCGAGAGGCCCCAAACGGTAAAGGCCAATGTCCCGATCGAAAGTAGGACCATGATCAAAAACTCGGCGGACCAGAGCCAGCTGTAGGATTGGCCATGGGCGGGCCTCACTTCCTCAACCCGAGGACGTGGGACTCTGCCTCGGCGATCCGCAAGCTGAGCCTGAAGCGCCTCGGCATAGCGCAGCAGCAGGACGTCTGAGTTCAGGCCCAGGAAGGAAGCGTAAATCTGCAAGAATCCTCTTCCTTGCATTGGAGAGGCCAAGCGGTCAAACTTCCCCTCTTCCATTATCTGAATGTGGTGGGCGCGCAAGTGCGTCTGGCGCTCGACTTCTTCGATGCTCAGACCAAGATGGGTGCGAATGCGCCGCAGTTCGGCTCCGATTTGGGAGAAGATTGCTTGGGCCTCTCCGCTGGCCTGTTCAGAGAGAGAGGTTTCCCGGAGAGGCGGATCGTTTCGAGAGGCGTTTTCCAGCCCCTGTGCTTCCGGTTCTGCCGCTGATGCAGAAGAAGGGGGAGATTGTTCTGACCCAAAGGAGGAGGTTGGCTTATCTCCAGACCCCTTCTGCGAGTCTAACTGATTGACCAAGGCTTCGCTATCCAAGCCCAGAAAGCTGCCGTAGACGCGCAAAAAGCCGCGCGCCTGGAAGAGAGAAGGCAACCGCTCGAAGGCATCAGCTTCTAGCGCTTCCAAGTAGTGAAGCTTGATGTGAGTCTCTTTTGAGACCTCCTCTAGAGTGAGCCGGCGCAATAAGCGCGCTTCACGCAACTGACTACCAACGCTTGCTTTCATTGCAGTGGATTATGATAACAGAAAAACCTTAGGGTTTGCAGAGCCTTTTTCAACTGCGGTGGAACGGCTTATCAGGTTGCCAGCCCCAAGCTGCGGAACAAGAAATTTCTTACGACAGACCCGTAATCGAAAAGTGTACAGCAATTTGCGTCGGACAAACTCTGTGCGTGATGAAGTCGCTGGGGTACGTGTTTGCTCTTATAAGTGGAGCGGTCTCGGATTTCCCCCGTTTTTGGGATACAATTCAGTTTGAGGAGGGCTCGTTCCCTCGAATGAGCAGCTCTTTGCCTAGTCAGCCCTTCCAAGTGCGTCCGGTCATCTTGAGCGGCAAAGTAGTGCGCCTCGAGCCACTCTCTCTGGCCCACATCCCTGATTTATGCGCTGTGGGGCTCGATGACGACATCTGGCGGTATATGCTCTACGGTTGGGTGCGCACCGAGGAGGATATGCGACGCTGGGTCGAGAGCATGCTTGCTCTCCAAGCCAAGGGCACGGACTTGCCCTTTGCCATTATTCACCTCGCCGATGGACGGGCGATCGGGGCAACTCGCTATCTCGAAATCCGCCCGCCTGACCGCGGTTTAGAGATTGGAGGCACGTGGCTTGGCAAAGCCTACCAACGCACGGCAGTCAATACTGAAAGCAAGTATCTTTTACTCAGGCATGCTTTTGAGGAGCTGGGCTGCATTCGCGTCCAGTTCAAAACCGACTTGCGCAATGTCCGATCACAGCGGGCTATCGAACGGCTAGGGGCGGTCAAGGAGGGAATTTTTCGCAATCACCGCATCCTGCCAGATGGTACGATTCGCCACTCGATCTACTACAGTATCATTGCGGAGGAGTGGCCCGCAGTCAAGCGACGACTAGAAGGTTACCTCCAAAGGGAAAGCTAGGAATGGGGATTATGTGAGTGAAGAGCGGAGTTGGTCGAGGGTTCAGAGGCATTCCGAGGACGGGCCTCTGAACTTTGCGGAGAAGGTAAAAAATAGTTTTGGGAAGAAAGGAGATCCCCGCCATGCTAGTTGGAGAACGCATGTCCAAGCCCGTTATCACAATCACCCCGGATACACCCCTGCAAGAGGCCTTGGCGCTAATGCGCAAAGAGAAGGTGCGTCGCTTCCCGGTCGTGGACAAACACGGCAAATTGGTCGGCATCGTGTCTGAAAAGGACCTGCTCAACGCTTCTCCATCTGATGCCACCACCCTGAGTATTTGGGAGGTGAACTATTGGCTGAGCAAGGTGAAGGTCGAGGAGATCATGACCCGAGAAGTCATCACGACAACGGTTGACAGTCCAATCGAGGAGGCGGCGCGGATTATGGCCGATCGCAAAATCGGCGCATTGCCGGTGATGCAGGATGGCCGTCTCGTGGGGATCATCACTGAGACTGACTTATTTAAGCTTTTTTTGGAGTTATTTGGCGCCCGCAAAGCAGGCATTCGCGCTACCCTTCTGGTCAAGGATGAACCCGGGAAGTTATCGGAGATCACCAATGCTATTCGCGATTTAGGTGCCAATATTATCTCCATTGGTACGTTTATGGGAGAAGACCCTTCGACTGGAATGGTCACGCTCAAAGTCGAAAATACTACTGTCGAGGCTCTCCGCACCGCTCTACATCCTTTTGTAGAGCGAATTGTCGATATTCGCACGGTCGGCGCAGCCTAAAATTCCGGACGAAGGGAGAAGCTTAGGGGCGGCGGAGGCCGCCTCTAAGCTCTGCATAATACGGGCATGAGATGCTTGAGCCTGATAAGGAGGTCAATTGGTCGCTGGAGGCCGGGCTAGCAAAGGAGATTACGGCTCCGCTCCTACTAGCTGCCGAGCGAGGGTAGCCGCTCGTCCGGCGTCCGGGGCATAGCCATCGGCTCCGATTTGCCGGGCGTAACCTTCCGTGACCGGCGCACCACCCACCATTACTTTTACCCTCTCCCGAAGTCCGGCTTTGGTGATTTCGTCGATGGTAAGACGCATGTTTCCAATGGTAGTCGTCAAAAGAGCCGACATGGCGACAATCTGGGGCTGGTGTTCCTGAATTGCCTCGATAAACTTTTGGGGAGGCACATCAATTCCTAAATCGATAACTTGGAAACCTGCGCCTTCCAACATCATAGCAACAAGGTTCTTACCGATATCATGCAGGTCCCCTTTCACCGTTCCGATCACGATTTTCCCAATTGGTTGGATGTCCTTTTCGCTGAGAATGGGGCGCAGGACGTTCAGCCCGGCTTGCATGGCGCGGGCAGCCACTAGCATCTCCGGCACAAAGAACTCGCCCTCCTCGAATAATTTCCCCACTCTCTGCATCGCTGCAATAAGTCCTTCGTTGAGGATGGCCTCGGGTGCAATCCCTGCTTTTAGAGCTTGTTGGACTAGTTCCTCAACCGAAGAAGCGTCTCCGTTTACCACGCTCTCATAGATTTGCTTCAAGATGTTCTCCATGCTCTTCTCTCCAAACTCTGTAGCGGTTGCAGTGTGGTGCTACACAAGCTTGCTCCATGTGTCGCGCAAGAGTTTTTATAAACTAGCCTGCTTCGTAGAGGGTTTTGACGATTGTCTCGGCCTGTTCAGGAGACATTTCATCATCTAAGACAAACGCAAACCCCTTTCCGCCGAGCTCACGCGTAATGCGCAAGGCACCCTCGCTGCTAACGTAAACTTGGCAAAGTTTGTTCGCTTCGCGGATGCGCTGCAGTAAGGGTAGCCACTCTTGAGGCGGAGCTTCTCCAGCGCCGGGTATCCATTGAATCCCTCGGATACTCTCAATTTTGAGCAATTCGTCCAGATGCCGAATCTGTCCCTTTCCATCTAGATGATAGAAGGCATTTGGAATTTCTTGGGAACATCGGATGAGGTCTGGAACGACAAAGCGGCGGAAGTGCGCTGGGGAGATCATGTAGGAAAAGTCGCTCTGAAGCATATAATGCGGGCGAGAGGAATACAGCGGTCCCCAGCAAGTGTAGCCCCGATGGTTGCTAGCGCATAGCTGAGCGAGATCGCGATAGGCCTGTAACCAAAACGAACGAATCTCTGCGCAAAGGCGCTCAACCTCGAGCGGGTGGTCGATCAGCTCCATAGCCAGACGTTGAGGGCCGATCAGGGAGGCTAGGATATCCAGATTTCCCCCCAGGTCGGTGACCCCAATAGCCACTCGAGACCCCCATCGTTCAACGGCCTGGTGAGCAATCTGGAGGGCTTTGCGCCAAAGGACTTGATCCGGGTTAAACTCCAGTCGTACTTCTGAAAGGGGTGTCTCCTCGCTCACACTGGGCTGGAACCACAAGCTCCCCTCAAAAAACTCAAACTGTGCCCCGAGGGCTGCGGCGAGCACGCCCGGTCCTAGGTTGATCCAAAAGCGCGGAAAGGCATCTCCGACAAAGAAGGCTGCCTGGAGGTGCTCTTCGAACTTTTGCAGGAGCTGCTCAGGGGGAGTGTCAAGGGGAAAATCTCCCAAAAAGAAGCGACTCGGCTGGGGAGGAGCTTGCGGGTGGGTTTCCCGATAGCCGGGAAGATACCCCTCATAAATTACCACCGGGCGGTCGAGAGAATGATTCCACCAGGCCTCCCAGGTTTCAAAAAGCGTGGTCCAGCGTCGCTCGTCAAAGGTCGACCAAGTTGTGCTCATTGGAGGGGCTCCTTTGCAAAGTGAGGTTGGAAGTAGCGGGGCTTGAGTGTGGAGTATAGCTCGCGATAGAGTGGGTAGATCGCTTCGTATTGTTCAACAGCAGCCTGATTGGGGGAAATACAGCCGGTGATGCGCACGATCTGTTCACAAGCTGTGGTGATGTCCGGGAACTTCCTCGCCCCCACTGCAGCGAGCAGAGCCGCCCCAAAAGCAGCCCCTTCGGTGGTGTTGACCGTGACAAGCTCAGTGTTCAAGACATCAGCAAGGATCTGCCGCCAAAGGAGGCTCTTTGCGCCGCCGCCCGAGAGGCGCACCTGCTTGAGCGGAGTCATTCCGACCGAACGTATCAGTTCAAAGGAGTCACGCAAGCCGAAGGCTACGCCCTCTAAAACTGCGCGGACACAGTGGGCAAGGGAGTGGCGCACAGTTAACCCCACAAAGGCGCCTCGAGCAAACGGGTCAGGATAGGGAGTTCTTTCACCGGTCAGGTAAGGGAGGAAAAGCAGTCCTTCACAACCGATCGGAATCTGGGCGGCAGGCTCTACCAACTCCTCGTAGGAGAGAGATGGTGCAAAGCTATCGTGGAACCATCGCAATGAGCCTGCAGCAGAGAGCATTACCCCCATAAGGTGCCATTTTCCGGGCGCAGCATGACAAAAGGCATGTAGACGGCCTTCCGGTTCGATGAAGGGGTGGTCGGTGCTATCAAATACAACTCCGCTGGTGCCTAGGGTGAGGGCGACAATTCCTTCTGTAACTGAGCCGACCCCAACGGCCTGGGCAGCTTGATCCCCGCCTCCGCCGACGACCGGAGTCCCTGCGGTTAACCCGGTCACTTGGGAGGCTTCTTTGGTGATTTCTCCAGTGATTTCTGTGCCTTCAAAGAGGGTTGGCATCCAATCGATGGGGATCTCCAGTGCCTCTAGAATTTCTTCTGACCACGCTCGGCGGCCTAGGTCCATCAGGACAGTGCCTGCCCCATCGGCTTTGTCCATAGCAAACTGACCGGTCAGACGGTAGCGCACATAGTCTTTAGGCAACAGAATATGGGCGACTCGAGCAAAAATTTCCGGCTCGTTTTCCTTGACCCACAGGATCTTGGGTGCGGTGAAGCCGGTTAGAGCGGGGTTGCCGGTAATTTGGATAAAACGCTCCCTTCCGAGACGCTCGTGGATCTCTTCGCATTGTTTTTGCGTGCGTTGGTCGTTCCAAAGGATCGCAGGTCGCAGGACATTGCCCTGGCGATCTAGAAGCACCAGTCCGTGCATTTGCCCGGTCAGACCGATGGCGCCGATTTCTGAAGAGTTGATGCCGCTTTGCTGGAGTACCGAGCGCAAGGCAACTCGCGTAGCCTCCCACCAGAGATCGGGGTGTTGCTCGCTCCATAGCGGCTTAGGGGTTTCGAAAGAATACTCTTTTGTAGCTGTGGCGATGACCTCGCCCTCTTCGTTAACCAAAAGGGCCTTGGTCGCGGTGGTTGAAACGTCTATGCCACAAAAATACATTTTCCCCTCCTATGAGTAAAATCCAAAGGTGCTAGTCTTGCTTAAGGCTCAGCGCACACCGAGCAGCAGATCGATGGTTAGTTGGTCGAGGCGTTCGTAGAGCAGTCCTTTTTGGCCGAGGTTTAGGCGATCAAAGGGGATGTGTTTTAGGGCCTCTGCACTCTGGCGGCTATATTTACCCAAATAGGGGGAGAGTGTCTCGTCTGTGGTGTTGATTTCGGCCAAGAGGGCTTGGATCTCGGGGTCTTGGTTAAAGCGTTCGGCTTTCTCTTTGAGAATCAGGTAGGTGCGCATACAACCTCGAGCGAATTCCTTAACGCCTTCGTAATCCTCTGTGCGATAGGCGTGGGCGTCAAAATGGCGTGGGCCCTGATATCCCACATCCTCGAGGAATTTGACTAAGTAAAAGGCAGCCTTAATATCGCGTGAGCCGAAGCGGAAGTCCTGATCGTATCGTCCGGGATACTGATCGTTCAGGTCGATGTGAAAGAGCTTTCCGGCTTCCCAAGCTTGAGCTACCCCGTGCATAAAGTTGAGCCCGGCCATGTGCTCATGGGCTACTTCGGGGTTCACTCCCACCATCTCGGGGTGATCGAGGGTCTCGATGAACGCAAGCATATGCCCGGTGGTGGGAAAATAAATATCGCCTCGCGGCTCGTTGGGCTTTGCTTCTAGAGCGAACTTGAGCTCGTATCCTTGATCAATCACATATTCGCAGAGAAAGTTCAGGGCCTCTCGCATGCGTTTGATCGCTTCCACTGCGCTTTTACTGGAGTCGGTTTCAGTACCTTCCCGACCTCCCCAGAACACATAGATTTTTGCGCCAAACTCCACCCCTAGATCAATGGCTTTCATTGTCTTCTGTAAGGCGTAGGCGCGCACTTTGGGGTTGTTGCTTGTGAAAGCGCCATCCTTGAAGATTGGGTCGCTAAACAAATTGGTTGTTGCCATCGGCACGACCAAACCCGTATCTTGGAGGGCTTTGCGGAATGCTTTCTTAATCGCTTCGGCTTCAGCGGGTGTTGCATCGATGGGGATCAAGTCGTTATCGTGGAAGTTGACTCCGTAGGCGCCCACTTCTCCAAGGAGGTAAACCAGTTCGGCTGGGCTTCTAGTAGGACGCACTGGTTGCCCGAAGGGATCCGCCCCTCTCGAGCCCACGGTCCAGAGTCCAAAGGTGAATTTGTGTTCCGGTTTAGGGGTATATTCAGCCATTTTTTCCCTCTCTTTCAGGAAGATTGGGCAAAAACCCATTGACAAAATGTCAATCTGAGTTATACTAAGTTAAAATATACCTAACAAAAGTTAAGAAGTCAATGCTCTCAACCATGGGAGCGAGTGGGTCAAAGGGATGAATTCTCCACAAACTCTCGGAGAGAAGCTTAGAAAGCGACGCAAAGAACTGAATTTTACCCTACGAGATTTGGCTAAAAAGACCGACCTGACGGCTGCTTTTCTTAGCCAACTAGAGAATAATAAGTCGGAACCTTCACTCAAGTCCTTGCAACGTATTGCCGATGCCCTGTGTATTCCGATTATGTACTTTCTCAGTGAGGCGCCAGCTCAGTCCCCCGTGGTGAGGGCTCAAAATCGCTCTCTTTTGGAATTCGACGATCATCGGGTGAGATACCAGCTTCTCACTCCCGATATCAACCGTAAAATGGAGGCCTTCATCGGCGAGATTAAGGAAGCTTGTGGAGAAAACATTGCGAGACGCTTGCCAGTGGAGACCGAAGAGTGGATCTTTGTCCTTGAGGGCTCCTTGAAGGTAGGCCTAGGAGCTACCTATTACGATTTATATGCGGGAGATGCAATTTACTTCAACGGCAGCCAGCTAACTCATATCTCAAACAATTGTCAAGGCACGGTGCGCTGGATTTCCGTAATCACGCCGCCCGTTTTCTAGCGAGGAGAGAAACAGATGGCAGCAGTAGAGGCGGACATCGTTATCAGGAACGGGCTGCTCATCACAAGTGAATCCACTGTTGAGGCGGATCTAGCCATCCGGGGTGAGCAGATCGTTGCGATCGGCAAGGATCTGAGAGCTCCCCAAGAGTGGGATGTTCGCGGATGCTATGTCCTGCCCGGGGGAGTGGATGTTCACGTGCACCCTCAAATGCCCTATAACGGGGAATACACCAGCGATGACTGGTTCTCTGCCAGCCGAGCTGCGGCCTGCGGGGGCACGACCACGATTATTGACTTTGTCGAGCCAGCCCCTGACCAACCCCTGATCCAAGCTCTTGAGGAGAGGCTCTCTCTGGTAGAGAAGCAGGCCTATGTGGATTTTAGTTTCCACATGACCCTGATTTCGGCTGTCCCAGAGTGTCTTGAGCAGATCCCGCAGGTCGTTGCACGAGGAATCCCCTCCTTCAAGCTTTACACCACCTATGTGGGTTTCGGTTTGTCCGATGAAGAACTCCTGAAGGCCTTTGCGGCTGTCCGGGAGTCGGGTGGGCTGGTGCTCGTACATGCTGAAAACGATGCCATTATTCGTTGGTCTCAAAACCGATTGGTTGAGAGAAAGCAACTTTCCGTCCAGCACTACCCTCTGAGCCGTCCAATGGAGGCCGAAGCCGAAGCAGTCCAGCGTGTTCTTCATCTGGCGCACATCGCTCAGGTTCCGCTCTATCTGGTTCACCTAACCCATGAGGCCTCTGTGCGGGCAGTCGAGCGGGCTCGGCAGCTTGGGTGGCAGGTTTTTGCGGAGACCTGCCCTCAATATCTGCTCTTGGACGATTCGGTTTTTAGCGCGAATCATTACGGCGGTGGGGTGGGTTTTGTCTGTGCCCCGCCTCTGCGACCAAAAGGGGAGCAGGCAAAACTCTGGAATGATCTCGCTAGGGGTGTGATTCACTCCATCGGCAGCGATCACTGTGCGTTCAATCTTAAAACCCAAAAAAGCCGTGGAGAAGAAGATTTCAGGCGGTGCCCACCAGGATTGCCCGGGTTAGAGCCTAGGCTTAGCCTAATTCACACATTTGGAGTTGGGAGGAATAAAATTTCTCTTTCGCGCTGGGTGGAAATCTGTTGTACGCAACCCGCGCGTATTATGGGATTGTATCCCCGCAAAGGAACGCTTGAGCCGGGAAGCGACGCAGATGTGGTAATCTTTGATCCCAATTGGATGGTGCGCCTTACTCAGAGAGAAGCGCAGCCGGGGGATTACCGATTGCACGAGGCGGTGGATTACACCCCCTACGAGGGGTGGGAGATTCAGGGTTGGCCCAAAATGGTCTTCCTGCGAGGACATCTGGTGGTCATGGAAGGTCAACCCATCGTGAGCGAAGCATGGGGAAAGTTTTTACCCCGTAGCCCCTTTGTGGGATAGAAAGGAGGGGAGTTGTAAAAAGCCATTGGGCGAGGGAGTCTGGCGCTAGGTGCACATTGATCTAAAACAAAAACCCTAAACTTTTTTGGAGGAGTGAGGAACCATGTTACGGAGAGTTTTTTCGAAGCTACTCGCTTTTGCCGTCTTATTTAGCTTGCTACTGGCTGCGTGTGCCCCTCAGACTGTCGTGCAGACGGTCGAAGTCCCGAAGGAAGTGGTCAAAACTGTCGAGGTTCAGGTAACCAAGGAGGTGCAGGTCGAGGTCCCTGCAGAGCCCGGCTCGTTACGTATGTGGGCATTCTTTGACCTGACAGATACACAGGATCGCCGACCTGTGCAATTGAAGCAAATTATCGAGGCGTTCCAGGCTACAACTGGTGTGAAAGTCGAGTATGAGCAAGTGGCCTGGGATCAGATGGCAACCAAGGTAGCCTTTGCCCATCAAGCCGGGGGGGATCTGCCCGATTTGATCCTCATTGGGGCAGAGTACTTGGATGGCCTGATTAACGCTGGAGCTCTACGCAGCATTAAGAAAGAGATTGAGGGGACTCCTTTCTATAACGACTTGAACGAATTCGAAAAGAAACTGAACGAGAAGACCGGCGACCGCTTTGCCGTCAGCACCTTCATTAATGGCGGTCAGTGGTATTACGATACCGAATTCTACCCGGAGGGCTTCCCGGATACCGAAGAAGGCTGGTTCAGTGCCTGCGAGAAACTGGCGCCTCAAGGGAAATATGTTGCCACCTTCTTTGCCGGCCGACATCCCGCTGCAATGGCTCAAGGGCTAGCACCTCTTGTGTGGTCGCTCGGAGGTACTATCTTCAATGAGAAGGGCGAACCGAATTTTGCCTCAGAGGAAATGGTCAAGGCCTTGACCTTCTGGCGCACTCTGCTAGAGAAAAAGTGCGTTCCTGAGATCGCCTTCACGGGCGACTGGACCGCTACCGAGGGTCCCTTCATCGAGAGAACCGCCGGGGCGGTGCGGGGTGGAACTTGGTCGTATATCTACATCCCCGGGCTGAAGGAGCGCTTTGAGGCCGGCACGGTCAAGATCGGGAATCCGCCTGCGCTAAGCGGTGGAAAGCAAGGGTATGTGTTTATGGGCTCGGATAACTGGGCGGTCACTGCCGGCGCAAAGAATGTGGAGAACGCTATCAAATTCATTAACTTCTTCTTTACTCCAGCGGTTCTAGCGCCTTGGGCTGATGCGAACTACGGAGTCCCACCTACCAAGAGCGCAATGGACAACCCGATCTTTGCTTCCCAATTCTACAAGGACTCGCTGGATAACCTGACCCGCAATGCCCACCCGACTGAGGTTAGCCCTTACTACAACGAGACCATGGATGCGCTCTCGGCCAAGGTGCAGGAGCTAATGCTCAATCCTGATCTCGATATCTTGCAAGAGATGAGCAAGCTTCAGGAGCAACTGCTCAATCAATACTTCAAGTGAGAGCTCAAAGCATAAAGGAGCCTGTGGGGCAGAAGGATTGCCCCACAGGCCTGTTTTTGTGTGCATCTGGAGACAAGAATGAAAAGCCGCGGTGGTATCTACCCCTATCTTTTGACTCTTCCTTCCCTTCTCTTAATCTTTGCAGTGACTCTTTATCCCTCTCTCTACAGTATTTACATGTCGCTCACTCGTTCCAAACATGGCGTGACGGAGTTTGTCGGTCTGGACAATTTTCGCCGGATTCTGAATACCACAGATTTCTACCAGAGTCTGCAAGCAACGTTGATCTTCACTGCTTTCTATGTATTGTTCACGATTACGATCGCATACGCAATTGCTTTGATGTTGAATCGCGGCCTTCGACTTACGGGCTTCTATATGACCATTATTTTTCTCCCGTGGGTGCTTTCGGAGATCACCACCGGTGTTGTTTGGCGTTGGATGTTTTACCCCAAGGAAGGGATTATTCAGAACTTAATTGCGCCCTTGATCAATAACATTGCCCTTATCACCCGCCCGTGGGGGGCAATGATTATTGTGATTGCTGCCACGGTGTGGCGTTCAATCAGCTTTGCGATGCTTCTTCTCCTTGCCGGCTTGCAAACCATTCCCACCGAAATCACCGAGGCAGCCCAGATCGATGGGGCAAGCGGCTTCGGTGTGTTTCGCTACATCACTTGGCCCCTGATGTTACCTACTGTTGTGGTTACGGCTGTGTTTATCCTCATTCAGGGCATTAACGGTGTGGGCATGATTCTGTCCATAACAGAGGGGGGACCAGGGAGAGCCACCGAGGTGCTAGGGATCATGATGTATCGCCAAGCGGTTCAATACTATAACTTCGGCTATGCAGCGGCTATTGCTGTCCTCCTGCTGATCATTAATGCAATTCTGGCAGCTTTCTACCTCCGGGCTTTACGTCAGGAAAGCGCCTTAGCAGCATAGGGGTGCAAGATGAGTCGGAGAAAACTGGTTGAATCTGTGTTGATTAATGCCTTCCTTCTGCTGTTTTGTCTGATTATTCTTTTTCCCGTGGTCTATTCGTTCTTGGTTTCTTTCCATGAGCCAAAAACGGCCTTCTTGAGCATCTTGCCTCAACGGTGGACACTTGAGAATTACGCTCGCCTGTTCCGCTATGGGCAGTTTCCGCGCTATATTTTGAATAGCATTATCAATGGAGTGGGTGGGGCGGTTGTTACTACGATTGCCGCCACGTTGACGGCATACGCTTTGGCGCGGTTTGATTTCAAAGGCAAGGGAGCCATTGAGGCCTTTATCCTCGGCATGATGATGTTACCGGGTCTGACCAATCTGATCCCTATCCTGAAAATTGCAAGCGATTTGGGCTTGTTGAATACGTATACCTTAATGATCTTGGTTTTTGGGGCCTACGGCGTTCCTTTAAGCATTTGGATTATGAAGGGGTTCTTTGAGAGCATCCCCCGAGTTCTTGAAGAGGCAGCAGCGATTGACGGGGCAACGCCTGTGCAGACCTTTCTCCGCGTTGTCTTGCCAATCACTACGCCTGGCCTAATTGCCACTCTGCTGATCAACTTTGTGTATAACTGGAACAATTTTCTCACTCCCTTGATCTTGATCAACAAGACCAGTATGAAAATGGCTACCGTAGGTCTATTTGACTTCCAGCATGTTTTGGAAGGCAATCAAGACGAGCTGTTGGCAGCTGCCTGCGTGGTTATTATGGTTCCGGCTCTAGTTCTGTTCTTGCGTTTGCGGGATTATTTCCTCCAAGGGATGATTGAAGGTGCGGTAAAGGGATAGGCAAGGAGAGTAGTGCTGTGAGTCAATCTGACTTGATGCTAATCTTGCCCGATTGGTTGATCTCCACCCCCCTAGAGCCTCCTTACCGCGGGTATGGGGTGTGCGTTGAACAGGGGAAAGTCAAAGAGATTGCAACCCACGAAGTCCTGCTTGAACGTTACCCTAGCGCCGAAATTGTGCAAGCGAAAGGGCAGGTGTGTGCTCCAGGGTTTGTCGATGCCCATACTCACCTTTACGGGGTTTTAGCTCATGGGATTCCCTTGGAGAATGCCCCGAGCGGCTTTTGGTCTTTTTTGGTCGATTTCTGGTGGCCGAAGGTTGAAGATCAACTGACGCGGGAGATGATTTGCGCAGCGACTGCGGTGCAAATGTACCGCATGGCGCGCTCGGGCATCACCTGTTTTTATGACTGCACCGAAGCTCCATTTGCTCTCCCAGGAGTGCTCCGAGCGCAAGCCGAAGTGGTTGCGCAGAGTGGAATGCGCGGTGTCCTCTCTTTTGAAGCCACCGAGCGCGTTTCTCCAGAGAACGGTCAGCTGGGGTTACGGGAGAATGTTGCGTGCATCGAAGCCTGTGCATCCTCGGAGCGCTTGAGGGGCTTAATGTGCTTCCACACCACCTTCACCTGTAGCGAAGCCTTTATCCGTCAGGCTTTTGATTTGGCGGAGCGCTATGGTGTCCTAACCCACTGCCATCTCTCTGAAGGAACGTTTGAGCCTGAGTATTGTCTCGAGCATTTTGGGATGCGGCCTGTCTTTTACTATGAAAAACTAGGCGTGCTCGGCGATAGGATGCTCGCTTCTCAGTGCGTCCAACTTGATACGGCAGAAATTGAACGATTGGCAAAGGCGGGTGTGAAGGTCACTCACATGCCTCTCTCCAATTGTGAGGTGGGAGGGGGGATCGCTCCGATTCCGGATTTAGTCGCCGCTGGGGTGCAGGTAGGCTTGGGGAGCGACGGATATATTACGGACTTTTTTGAGGTCATGCGCGGGGCGTTTCTGATCCATAAGGCGGCAAAACAAAATCCTCAAGTAATGCCGGCTTGGCAAGTGTGGTATTTGGCTACCGAGGGTGGCGCTCGCGCTCTGAACCTCGAAGGCGTCGGAAGATTGGCTCCAGGGTGGTATGCGGATTTACAGCTCTTTCAGGTCAACCTGCCAACTCCTCTCGAGGAGCATAATCTCTATGAGCAGACTTTACTTTACGTGAATAGCTCCCAGGTTCGCAGTGTAATGGTCGGGGGTGAGTGGCTGATGAGAGATGGGTTCTACCTGAAGGGAGATGCGGAGTCGCTCACCCAGAGAGCTCATCAAGCTGCCCTGGAGCTTTGGCAGAAGGTGCACCATTCTTCTTAACTTGTGTGTGGAGGGAACCATGGATGCAACAAAGAGTCTCTCGAGTTACCCAACTTCTTTGCTGCTGGAGATGTTTCGCAGGATGACTCTAATTCGCGAGTTTGAGCTACGGGCTATCGAAGAACGCCATCGGGGGCTTATCCCTGGTTTTATCCATTCCTGCGTGGGTCAGGAGGCCACGGCAGTGGGGGCTTGCCTTGCCTTGAACCCGGATGATGTGATCACCAGCACCCATCGCGGGCACGGTCACTTGATCGCCAAAGGGGGAGAAGCGCGATATATGATGGCCGAGTTGGCGGGCAGGCAGCCCGGGTACTGTCTCGGACGAGGGGGTTCTCTCCATATAAGCGACTTCAATTTGGGGATTCTGGGGGCGAACGGCATTGTTGGTGGCGGGATTCCCATCGCTGCCGGGGCTGCATTAGCTTTTAAGATGCGCGGGGAAAGGAGAGTGGCCTTAGCTTTCTTCGGAGATGGCGCCGCAAATGAAGGGGCCTTTCACGAAGCAGCCAATCAGTCTGCGGTCTGGAAATTGCCGGTGATTTTCTTCTGTGAGAACAACCTCTATGGAGAAGGCACAGCAATGCATCGCTCGACAGCTATCCAGAACTTAGCCGACCGCGCCGTGGCTTATGGGTTCCCCGGCGTGATTGTCGATGGTAACGATGTTGTGGCGGTGTATGAGGCGGTGCGACAGGCGGCGGAGCGAGCCAGAAATGGTGAAGGGCCAACGCTCATCGAGGCCAAGACCTATCGCTTGCGTGGCCATTACGAAGGGGATCCTCAAGTATATCGAACTCCTCAAGAGGTCGAGGAGTGGAAACGGCGCGACCCCATCCCGCGCTTTCGTGCTCGGTTACTTCAGGAACAACTTGTCGATGAGTCGACTTTGGAGGAGATTCAAGGCGAGATCATGGCTCAACTTGACGAGGCAGTTTTGTTCGCAAAGCAGGCTTCGCAACCACAGTCGGAGGATGCCCTTTATGGCGTCTACGCTGACATACACAACGGTTTAGTTTTCTAGGAGAAAGGCACTATGAGGGAGATCACCTACTCTGAAGCCATTCGTGAAGCGATGAGCGAGGAGATGCGCCGCGATCCGCGGGTGTTCTTGATGGGTGAGGATGTAGGAGTGTTCGGCGGAGTTTGGGGAGTCTCTGCGGGAATGCTGCAAGAGTTTGGTGAAGAGCGCGTGCGCGATACCGCAATCTCGGAAACCGCAATTGTTGGGATGGGGCTGGGAGCGGCTTTGTGCGGAATGCGCCCCATTGTTGAGATTATGTTTGCCGACTTCTTGATGTGCGCCGGGGATCAGATTGTCAATCAGGTGGCGAAGGCGCGTTATATGAGCGGCGGGAAAGCGGATGTCCCCTTAGTCATTCGAGTAACGACCGGCGCACCGGGTTCCGCTGCAGCGCAGCATTCCCAAAGCGCCGAGTCTTGGTTTATGAATGTGCCTGGCCTCAAGATCGCAGTGCCCGCAACACCTGCAGATGCCAAAGGACTGTTGAAAACCGCCTTGCGCGGCAGGGATCCAGTGTTGTTCTTTGAGCATAAGATGTTATATGCCTTGCGCGGTCCGGTGCCGGAAGATGAAAATTTCACTGTTCCCTTCGGCGAAGCGGCGATCCGTCGCAGTGGCGATGACTTAACCATCATCGCCATCGGTGGGATGGTGCCCAAAGCCCTTCAGGCGGCGGAAAAGCTTGCCCAGGAGGGGATTCAAGCAGAAGTGATCGATCCCAGGACGCTGGTGCCTCTGGATGTGCCGACTCTTCTTGAATCGGTAGCCAAGACAGGCAGGGTCATGATCGTCCACGAAGCTCATCGAAGGTCGGGTCCCGGGGCCGAAATTGCGGCAATCCTAGCCGAGCAAGCGGTGGAGTATCTTGACGCGCCGATCCTTCGTGTGGCAGCCAAGAATGTGCCAATTCCTTATAGTCCTTCGCTTGAACAAACTGTTCTGCCTCAGGAGGAGGATATCTTGAGAGCAGCCCATGAGTTGATGAGAGGGGTGAAGGTCGCTGAACCCCTGTAAGAAAAACGGCACAGGGCATACGGATACTTCACTAAGGAGCACGAGATGGAGTTTAGCGGCTATCTGGATTTCTGGTTTCGTGACCGTCCCTTCGTTGAGCGGGTTCACCCTTTTGTTGAGTTAGGGATCCGTCGCTTCGATGTTTGGTGTTGGCGTCAAGTCCCCATGGAACAGCTATACAGGGAATGCAAGGCCTGTGGAGCGATCATTAACTCGACCTTTGACGATCAGATGGGCTCGTTGGCCGATCCAGCCGACAATGAGCTGACTTACCGCAGTTGGCAAGAAAGCTTGGAAATGGCCAGCCGATACGAGATTCCCCACTTATTTATCTTTTCGAATCAGGTTGAGATCGTCAATGGGAAGGAGTGGACGCGCCGCTTGTCGCGCAATATTAGCGCCGCAGAGCAATATGCCAATCTTCTTGAGCAGACGGAGCGGATTCTAAAATTGGTTGAACAAACCTCGGTTCAAATTTGGGTGGAAGGGCTCAACCAGTACCACATCCAGGGAGACTTGCTTGTCCATGACTTGGAATTGGCTGCGGATTGGGTGCGTCGCATGGACCATCCCCAATTTCGCCTTGCTTTCGATTGCTACCATCAGCAGCGTAGTGGAGGAAACCTGACTTACTATTTGGAGAAGTGCTACGGCCTATACCCGACTTTTCACATCGGCGATGTTCCAACCCGGCAGGAGCCGGGAACGGGGGAGATCAACTTCCCCAACTTAGTTCGTAAATTGGCCGAGCTTGGGTTTGATGGGCTCGTTGGGATGGAATTTTACCCCTCTACCACTGAGGCAGAAGCTTGGGCAAAGGTACAACAGCTTTTTTCCGAATACTATTCCACGAAGGGAGCGGCGAGTGATGACTAACTCAACCGAGGAGGCTTACCCGATTGTCATCCCACGTTTAGGATTGACAATGGTTGAAGCGAGAATAGTGGAGTGGTACTTCAAGGAAGGCGATTGGGTCAACAAGGGGGAGCCACTTTTTGCTCTGGAGAACGAGAAGTCGGTGGTCGACATCGAATCCCCGGCCTCGGGTTATTTGCATATCCTTGCACCGACAGGCGTTACCCTTCCTGTGCTCACCGTGATTGGGGAACTTTCTCCGAAGCCGATTGCGGCCAGCCCTCCTTCGGCCGCGCCAGCACAGGGCATTGCTGTGGTTGCGGAGGGCGAAGACGGAAAGCGCAGTGAGGGAGTTCCTCTATCTGTCGAATCGAAGTTTTCGGTTGAGCGGGGAAGAATTGCTGCAACCCCGAAAGCGCGGCGGCTGGCGCGTGAGCTTGGGGTGGAACTAAGCAGTGTTAGGGGGAGCGGCATTCGAGGGATGATAATCGCAAGGGACGTGCAACGGGAGGCCACGACCTTGAAGAGACGCGCAACGCCTGTAGCTGAGCGGGTGGCTGCAGAGGCCGGGCTCGACCTTTCGTTGGTTAAGGGAAGCGGCCTCCAAGGGCGGGTGACACGTCAGGATGTTGAGAGAGCTTTGGCCGAACGCCGGGTTGCTGTGGCGGAGGCGAAACCGATCAGACAGCAGCCGCTGAGTGGTTTTCGAGCGGTCATTGCTGAGCGCTTGGCTCAGAGTTGGCGGGAGCGCCCCCAAGTCACGCTCTTTACCGAGGTCGATGCGGTCAATCTAGTTCAGGCGCGGCAGCAGATCAATCAGGTCTTGAGCAATGAGGGGCAGAAAGTCTCCTATAATGCCTTGTTGATCAAACTCTGTGCCATCGCCCTAGTCGAACATCCTGCGCTAAACGCATACCTCGAAGGGGATAAAATCCTTTACCCTGAGGATATTAATATCGCCCTGGCAGTTGACACCGAACGGGGGTTGACCGTCCCCGTCATTCACCAAGTGCAGCGAAAAAGCTTGCGCCAAATCCACTATGAGCTTCTTGAAAAGGTTGAGCGTGCCCTGAACAATCGTAGCACGCCCGAGGACCTTGAAGGAGGGACATTTACCATCACTAACTTGGGTGCTTATGATATTGATGGCTTTACTCCTTTGCTCAATCCTCCTCAGACGGCGATCCTCGGGGTGGGCAAGATCCGCCCTAAGCCTGTCGCTCGCGAGGGCCAGCTTGTTTTGCGCGAGCAAGTTACTTTGAGTCTCTCTTTTGACCATCGCTTGGTAGATGGCGCTCCGGCTGCTCGTTTCTTGCAGCGTATCAAACAGTTGGTCGAGAATCCGTTTGTGCTTGCCTGGTGAGTACGCACTAGGGAGAAAAACTAAAACGTCTGCACGAGGAAGTGGCGAAGATGGAGATCAAAGAGGCGGTTGTTTTGATCACCGGGGCTGCTACGCGAGTTGGCCGCGAGGTGGCTTTGTACTTGGCGAGAAAGGGAGCCCACATTGCCTTCACATATTATCTCGCCGAAGAGCCCTGGCAGGAGACAAAAGCGGAAATCGAGCAGTGTGGAGTTCGCTGCTTGGCTCTTCCCTTGGAGGTGCGGGATGCAGCGCAGGTGCGGACAACAATCCAAAAGTGTGTCGAACATTTTTCGAGGATTGACGTTTTGATCAACAACGCTTCGGTATGGCTGCGGGCGCCGTTTCTTGAGATCTCGGAAGAAGACTGGGACTTGGCGTTAGAGGTTAACCTCAAGGGCCCCTTTCTCTGCTCTCAGGCCGTTGCGCCTCACATGCTCAAGGCGCAGAGAGGGGTGATCTTGAATATCACTGATCTCTCGGCGTTCCAAGTATGGCGAGAGTATGCTCATCACTCCGCCTCCAAAGCGGGCTTGGTTGCCCTGACGAAAGTAATGGCAGCAGAGCTTGCCCCTCACGTGCGGGTCAATGCTATTGCACCCGGCACAGTTCTGCTGCCCCCTAACGCAACCGAGGAGAAGAAACGTTGGGCGATTGAGAACTCACTGCTAAAGCGCATCGGTTCGCCGAGCGATGTGGCTCAGCTGGCTGCTTTTCTCATTGAAAATGAGTTTGCTACTGGTGCGGTGTACTTTATCGATGGTGGCCGAAGTGCAGTCTAAAGCGTAACTTGAGGAGGAGGCTGAGAGTGCTATGAGTCCCTCGGTTGGGTTTACCCTAAACGGAAAGCCAGTGAAATGCGAGGTCAAGCCCGAGACCACTTTGCTTCATCTTTTGCGAAACACGTTCGGTCTCACCGGCACCAAAGAGGGATGTGGCAGTGGCACCTGCGGCACGTGTTCGGTTTGGGTCGATAACCAACTGGTTAAGTCCTGCCAGACGAAGGCGGTTGAAGTTGACGGCGCATCCGTGACGACTATTGAAGGTTTGGCTGAGGATGGGCGCTTGACCGACTTGCAAGAAGCTTTCGTGCGTCACGGTGCGGTTCAGTGCGGCTACTGTATTCCGGCAATGATCATGGCTGGTGAGGCTCTCTTGCGCGAGAAGCCTTTGCCTACTCGTCACGAGATCCGCAAGGCTATCAATTCGGTTTTGTGTCGCTGTACGGGCTATCAGCAGATTGTGGATGCCATCGAGGAGACCGCCTACCGTCGCCAGAACCTGCCCTGGCTACCTCCCTCCCCGGTCATCGAACCGAGCCCCCAATCCCCCTATCGGTATATCCATCAATTGGATGCCAAACCCGTTGATGGCTACGAGAAGGTCACCGGAAGGGCTCGCTATGTAGGGGACTTACGAGTTCCGGGAATGCTCTATGCACGTCTGCTCTTAAGCCCCCTTCCCCATGCACGCATCGTGCGCCTTAACCCCGCACCAGCTCTGGAAGTTGAAGGGGTAAAGGCGGTGATCACGAGCAAGGACTTTGTGGATAATGGCCAATTTGGGTGGCCGGTGCGAGATGCCTTCATCTTGGCTTATCAAAAGGTGCGCTATGTGGGGGATCCGATTGCGGCTGTAGCTGCTGAAACCGAGGAAGCTGCAAAAAAAGGGGTTGAGGCAATCGAGGTAGAGTTTGAGCCTTTGGAAGTGGTGACCGATGTTCACCAGGCGCTCAAACCCGAGACGGTCATCATCCCAGAGAATGCCGGCAAGGGAAGTAATCTTTGCGTTACCCATATCGTGCGCAATGGAGATGCCGAGGCGATCCTGAGTGAATGCGCTCATGTTGTTGAACACCGCTTTGAATTTGCCCCTCAGGAACACGTTTATCTTGAGACGGAGGGAGCACTGGCTATCCCGGAGCCCGACGGCGGTGTGACAATTTATGCCAACGATCAAAGTCCCTTTATCAACCGGGAGAATACAGCTGCTGTGCTGGGATTGCCCTCAAACTTGGTGCGGGTGATTCAACCCCCAGTTGGAGGCTCGTTTGGAGGGAAGGACGACATTGGGTATCAGCTTTCAGCTCAGGCCGCTAAGCTGGCTCTGATTACCGGCCGTCCTGTGCGTATCGTTTTGAGCCGCAAAGAGTCACTGTTGGCTTCCTACAAGCGGGAAGGAATGGAGATCCATCTCAAAGTGGGGACGGACGCGAAAGGGAGGCTGAGAGCGGCCCAAGCCCAAATTTGGGCGGATAGTGGGGCTTATGCCTCGATGACCCCGCTCTCCTCTTGGCGGGCGACAATGCACGTTGCAGGTTGTTACCTCTATGAAGCAGCAAAAGTAGACACCTATGTCGTCTATACAAACAACGGCTATGCGGGGGCTTTTCGAGGATTTGGCAATCCGCAAGCTTGTGCTGCGAGCGAAATTCTCATTGACGATCTTGCCCATCGCTTCGGGGAGGATCCGATCGAGTATCGTTTGCGCAACCTAATCGTTCAAGGCAAGCCTGCGTTTACGGGAAACATTCTTCGACATCCCGTCCACATTGCGGAGTGCCTCCGGTGGGTTCGGGAGAGGAGCGATTGGAATGCGAAGCGAGCGGAGTATGCTCGGCAACCCTCCGACCAATTTATTCGGCGAGGGATCGGGGTCGCTTGCTACTTCCATGGCACAGGTTTAGGAGGCGAAGGTAAGGACTATGCTTCAGCGCGCATTCACATCGAATCCGATCACACGATTGTGATCAATCACGGCTTGACCGACTATGGTCAAGGGAGTCGCACAGTTTTTACCTTGCTGGCAGCGGAGGTTTTACAAGTTAGCCCAGAACGCATCCGAATGCCGCGCCCAGATACCCAGACTGCAGCGGAGCCCGGCCCAACTGTGGCTTCGCGTGCGACCATCGTGGGAGGCAATGCAGTTCGAGTTGCTGCCCAAAAATTGGTCAATCTGCTCAATCTGGCAGCAGCTGACCTCTTAGGTTGTTTGCCTGAGCAAGTTCAACGTCTGGACGAGCGCTTCTTGAACCCTCGAACCGAGGAAATAGCCACTTTTGATGAGGTTGTAGCCCATGCCCTGAAGATGGGCTTCCAACTGGCAGTTGAGGGTTATTGGCAAATCCCTCAAATCCACTGGGATTTTGAAAAAGGACAAGGGGAGCCCTACTTCACCTATTGCTATGGTGCCCAGGTGGCGGAAGTAGAAGTTAACCTCAAGGCCAAGGAGATCCGTGTGCTCCATATTTGGGCAGCTCATGATGCGGGGATGATCGTCTACCCCGAGGGCGCAAAGGGGCAAATGATCGGTGCAATTGTCCAGGGACTGGGCTATGCCCTGACCGAGGGCTTCACGTATAAGAATGGGTATCCTGAGAAGCCGGAGTTGAACAAATACACGATTCCGCGGGCGACCCAAGTGCCAGAGATCGAGGTGCATTTATTATCGACCATTCAGCCCGAGGGGCCTTTTGGCGCAAAGGGTTTGGCCGAGCCTCCTATCGTGGCAACTGCTCCTGCCATTGCCAATGCAGTTTTCCAAGCCACAGGCCGGCGCCTCACTCGATTCCCATTACGTCTCGAATAAAGCTCCTTTGCTGAGAGAGCAGTCTTGGATGGAAAAGCTATACCTGATCCATGCTACCATCGCCGTTGAGCCTGCTATGGAGCCATCCGGCTGGCTGAAGGAAGCCTTCCTCCTGATCGAGGGAGGGGTGATTGAGGAGATTTCCCCTTCCCCATTGTCCCCGCAGAGAGTGGATGGAGCTGAGGTGCTTGACCTCTCTAGCCGAGCAGTTACGCCTGTCTGGATCAACGGACATACGCATCTTTCCCAGACCTTCTTGCGAGGGCTTGTCGGGGATCGCCCTTTGCTGCGCTGGCTTAGAGAGGCCATTTGGCCGCTCCAACAGGCCTTCAGTCCGGAGGTGCTCGAGGTAGCTGCCCTGCTCGGGCTGGCGGAGAACATTCGTAGCGGAGCGGGACTGGTTGTCGATCACCAAAAGATCACTCACGATGTCTCCTTTACTGAAAAGGTCTATAAAGCGGCGCAACAGAGTGGCTTGAGGGTTTGGATTGCCCGCGCTTGGTCCGATCGGGGGAGCGGGGCCGAGAACCCGAAGGCTGTTATGGAAGAGCTCGAGCGATGGCTGAGCAACAACAAGGCGAACCAGCGGGTCAAGTTTGCCAACGGGCCGTTGGCGCCCTGGCGTTGTTCTGCCGAGACCCTCCAAGCCACCCATCAGCTTGCGCTGCAGTATGGAGCCTTTACGCATATCCATGTTAGCGAAACCCAAGAGGAAGTAAAGCTCACCTGGGATGAATACCGGAAGCATCCGGTCGAATGGCTTGAGAGTTTGGGGATATTAGGTGAGCACATCCAAATTGTCCACGGGGTTTGGGTTCAAGAGCCTGAGCTTCAGTTGTTGGCCGAACGAAAAGCGCTTGTAGTGCATTGTCCGGTTAGCAATGCGGTGCTAGGTTCAGGGATAGCCCCGCTAGGCGACTTTATCGAGCGGGGAATTCGGGTGCGTTTGGGGACTGACGGGCCGGCCTCCAACGATGTTCAGGATTGCTTTGAAACTATGAAGTTTGCGCTTTGTCTGGCTCGGGCGGCTAACTGTAAACCGAGTTTGATTCCTCCTCGTCTAGCATTGGAGGTGGCCTGGGGGAAACCCGGTCTTAGGCGCGGTGAGGCGGCCGATCTGGCTATTCTTCGCCTAGATACGGTCTGGACAGCGCCTGTTCATGATCTGGACTCGGCACTGGTGCTTTCGGCACGCGCCAGCAATGTCGAAAGCTTGCTTATCGAAGGAGACTGGGTGCTCCGAGACGGAAAAATCCTCACCATTGACGAGGAGACCCTAATCAAAGAGGGCTCGGCGTTGCTCAAGTGGCTGCGTCAGAAGGCCGGTCTAGAGGACTGAACGCAAGATGTTCAGGTGTGAGGTCGAGAACAATGGGAATATACGATCTACGAAGCTATCTTGAGACCTTGGAACAAAATCAGAGGCTCTTGCACATCCGGAAAGATGTCGACCTGGATTACGAACTGGCGAACCTCGCCGCAACAGTGGCGCGTCGCCTTGGCAATGCAATTTTCTTTGAGAAAATCAAACGAGACAGTCCGCCCTCACAGCAAGGGCAGTTGTACCCTTGGGGCGTTTTTACGAACGCACTGGTCAATCCGAGCTTGGCTGCACTGGCTTTGGAGTGTTCAGTTGAGGATCTTTCTGCGCGCATGGGCAGAGCTCTGGATCCGGCGCAAGGGATAGCGCCCAGGGTAACTGAACAAGCTCCTCCTTGGCAAGCTAACGTATTGACAGGAGAGCAAATCAATCTCTACGATTTGCCTATCCCAATCCACGGGCAATATGACGGAGGCGCCTTCATTACAGGCGGGGTAACCGTGAGCCGAGACCCTGTCAGCGGCCGGGGAAATCTTTCTTACAATCGGATGCAAGTTTTGGATCGGCGGACTTTTGGCTTCAATGTCAATGAGTGGCGGCATGTAATGCAGTTCTATAAGCACCAGCAAGCTCAGAATCAGCCGCTGCCCATTGCAGTTGCCATCGGCCTCGACCCGGCAATTATGATCGCCGCTGCGGCCCGATACGAGGGAGACGAGCTAGCCATCGCCGGAGCACTGCGTGGGGAAGGGGTGCTGGTCACTAAGGGGGTTACGGTTGACCTTTTGATCCCCTATCACGCGGAAATTGTCATTGAGGGTTATTTGCCTCCTCATAAACGCCACCCGGAAGGGCCTTTAGCCGAGTTTCACGGTTACTATGGAGAAATTTGGGATTCACCCGTTTTTGAAGTGACCGCCGTGTGTTTTCGCAATCGGCCTATTTATCAGACGATCGTGCCCGGTTGGGACGAGCATATCTATATCGGGAACGTTCTCCCGCGTGAACCGCTGTTGCTGCGCTTTGTTCGCCATGTGAGTCCAAACGTGCGCGCTTTGCACATCCCTCCGTATGGGAATGGCTTCTTGGCGGTTATTCAGCTCGAAAAGAGCAACCCCGGAGAACCCAAAAACGTCGCCTTAGCAGCCTTTACAGCCCATGTCAATATCGCCAAGGTGATTGTTGTCGACCCGGATGTCAATATTTACGATCCGGCTGATCTCCACTGGGCATTGACCAACCGAGTGGACTGGGGGAGAGATGTTGTACGCATTCAGGGCGCGCAGGGCCATGAGATGGATCCGACCGCAAACGAACGTGGCGTGCACACTAAGGTGATCATCGACGCTACGTATAAACCGGAAATTCGTGCATATGGTCAACGGGTAGCATACCCTGTCGTTGACCTGAATCTCTATTTGTGAGGAAGGAAAGTATGGCACAGCGGATGGCACTCTATTTTCAGGACAAGCATAACATCTCATATGAACTCGAAATGGCCCAATATGCGGAAGAACGGGGATTTAGCGAGATCTGGCAAGCAGATACCCGTTTGGCGCGCGATTGTGTTGTCATGATGAGCGCTCTGTTGGCGCGCACGAAGCGCTTGCGTATTGGCTCGGGAGTGCTGCCGATTTGGACGCGTAACCCAGCGGTGATTGCGGCTACTTGGAGCACGATGTGGGAGTTGGCCGGAAAAGCGGACGGGCGCAGCCGCGTTATGCTCGGGCTGGGAGCGTGGTGGGAACCGATTGCGAGTCGCGTGGGGGTCAAGCGCACTAAGCCGCTTAGAGCAATGCGCGAGTATGTCGAAGCTATACGACAATTGTTTACGATGGAAGAGGTCACCTATCAGGGTGAGTTTGTTCATCTCGATCGAGTGCGTTTAGATGTGGCCTTTGGAGATCGCTCGCCTAGAGATATTCCCATCTATATTGGGGCTACTGGAGATCAAATGCTTGAATTAGCTGGTGAAATTGCCGATGGAGTGGTGTTGAATTATGTGGTCTCAACCGACTATATCCGTCGCGCAGTAGAGCGGGTTAAGGCGGGTGCCGAAAGAGCCGGACGTAAGTTGGAGGACATCGACCGCCCGGAGTTGTTGGTGTGTTCTTTATCGGATGAAGACCCGGCAGCAGCGATGGCTGAAGGCAAAAAATTAGTGGCCTACTACCTAGCCACCGAGCCTCACATCATGAAGGCTTCGGGCGTCAGCGAAGAATTGCTCGAAAAGGTGCAAGCTTTGATGAGCTGGCCGGCTACTGAGGAGGACTACATTCGCGCCAGCGCAGTGATCCCGGATGAGGTGGTGCGCAACCTGATGGCTGTCGGGACAACTGAAGAATGCCGCGCCAAGGTCAAGGAATATATTGAGGCCGGGGTGACCTGTCCTATCTTGTACCCTATGATGGACGACATCAAAGCGGTAGTCGATGCCTTTGCCGATTGGGAGCCTTAAGAAATGGGGAGTAGTTATCCTTACGTGGATGAATTGAGACGGGCTGCTGAGGAGCTTTACCCGCAAATGGTCAATTTTCTGGTTGACCTGATTCGCATTCGTTCCTATACCGGCGAGGAGGCGGAGGCTGTTGAGCGCACCCTTACAGAGCTGCGACATATTGGTTGCGAGAAAGTCTGGATGGATACAGCAGGCAATGCTCTCGGTCAGATCGGGGAAGGCAGGCCTTTATTGCTTTACGATGCCCACCTAGATACCAATGAAATTAGCGATGAAAGCAGCTATCCGTTCCCTCCGTTGGAAGGACAAGTAGTGGGGGAGACGCTTTATGGTCTGGGTGCCTCCGATTGCAAAGGCGGGGTGGCTGCGATCGTCTATGGTTTGGCTATTCTTGGGCATTTGAATCTGAGGCCTCCTTGCACGGTGGTTGCGATGGGCGCAACCCTAGAAGAAGAGGCAGAGGGTTTTGCGCTTCGTTCGCTGGTGGAGCGAGATGGACTGCGGCCAGACGCAGTGCTCATTGCCGAAGCCAGTGATCTCACCCTCCGTATCGGCCATCGCGGGCGATGTGAGATTCGCATTACTACGAAGGGAAGAGCAGCTCATGCCTCCGTGCCCGAGCAGGGAGAAAATGCTATTCTCAAAATGATCCCTGTGATAGAGCGGGTCGAGGCCATGGGTCAAAACTTGCCCTCTGACCCGCTGCTTGGCCAAGGTACTCAAGTAATCACCCAAATTCGAAGTCCCAATACGCCTAACAGCGTCCCGGAATGGTGTGAGATCACCATCGATCGCCGCCTAGTGGCCGGTGAAACTGTCGAAGGCTTGTTTAGACAGTATGAGGAAGCCCTCGCTCCACTTGGAGCGAAAGTGAGCCTTCCTGTGCAACCTGTGCGCACTCATACCGGCTTGCGCCTAGACGATTTGGCCTTCTTCCCGGGGTGGACGATCGAAGAAAGCCATCCGCTCGTCCAAGCCGGGCGCCGCACCTACGAACTTCTGTGGGGAAGAGCAGCCCCGGTTCGGATTTGGCGCTTTAGCACCGATGGCACCTACTCTGCCGGCCGGGCTGGGATCCCCACTTTGGGTTTCGGTCCTCAAGAGGAGCAATACGTGCATACTCCCGAGGACCAAGTTAACTTGCGTAAAGTGAAAGAAGCAGCGCTATTCTATGCTCTGTTTCCTTTTGTATACGCCGAAATTTTTGATCAAAAGGAGGTTTAGAGGCTATGCTCACGAATCTCTACGGTAAGGATTTCATTACCACAGAGGATTGGAGTATCGAAGAGCTCAACTCGATGCTCGAAATGGCAGCGGACCTAAAACGCCGCTTTGCGTGTGGTGAGCCCCACGACCATATTCTACGGGCGAAGACTCTATTCATGCTGTTCTTTGAGGAGTCGACTCGTACACGCAACAGCTTCGAGTCGGGAATTACTCAACTAGGCGGCCATGCAATTTATCTGACGCCTAGCGCTACCCAAGTAGGCCATGGCGAGAACGCCAAAGACACTGGGATGGTCTTGGAGCGTTACGGTCACGGAATCGCAGTGCGCGATTGTCGCACCAATATCGGCCAGGCCTATATGTATGAGCTGGCAAAATATGTGAATATCCCGGTAATCTCGATGCAGGACGATGTCGACCATCCTTGTCAGTCCATGGCTGATCTGATGACCATCTGCGAGAAATTCGGCCACAACCTGCGCGGTTTAAAGTTCGTGATCTCGTGGACTTATGCGCCGAAATATGTCCGCCCGCTGTCGGTGCCCCAAGCGCTCATTATGTTGATGACTCGGTTCGGGATGGACGTTACCCTTGCGCATCCCAAAGGGTTTGAGCTGATGCCAAAGTGTCTGGAGGCAGCTCGACGCCACGCTGCAGAGAATGGCACTAAATTTGAAGTCGTTGATTCGATGGATGCCGCCTGTGAAGGCGCTGACATCGTTTACGCCAAGTCTTGGGGGCCGATTATGGTCACTGAGGATCCGAAGGAAGTACAGGCGATGTGCGACCAGCATAAGGACTGGATCTGTGATGAACGGCGCATGGGTTTGGCTAAAAAACAGGCCATTTACATGCATTGTATGCCGATCGATCGCGGGTATGAGGCAACCGATGCGGTTGTCGATGGACCTCAATCGGTGATTTACGATGAGGCTGAAAACCGTCTTCATGTTCAGAAGGCCTTAATGGCCTTGACCATGGGTGGAAGGATTTAGGGATGCAAATGGGCGAAGGACAGGCGTTCGTTATTATAGATAAACGTCTTCACTCCCTGCTCACTGCAAAACCCGCCGGATGTGCGGAGGCTCCTTGTCGGGTGCCCGTCCCTGCCGGTATCTCGATCTGCGAAGCTTTGCAGCTATTGGGGGTGCGCCTGCCCAACGCCCTCACGCCGGTTGTCAACGGCATTACGCAGGACTTATCCTACATTTTGCACTCAGGCGACGAGGTCCGCCTAGTTGTACAAATTAGCGGAGGGTAGGCTATGCTGGTCTACAAGGCTGATACGTTACCCTTGCCAAGAGCGGAGTTTCTAAACGGGCAGAGTGCTTATACGGGTTTGGTGTTGCATGTGGATCTTACCACCCCCCGTTGTTGGGTGGAATCTCCACCCGAGGCATTTTATCGCCGTTTTGTGGGGGGCAGAAATTTTATTTTGCACTATCTGCTGACGCAAACTCCCCCAAGAATTGATCCCCTAGGCCCGCAGAATTTGCTCATCTTTGCTGCCGGAGTCCTGAGCGGGACGGTGCTCCCCGGAACGGGGAGACATGCCATCGGCGCTAAATCTCCGCTCACCGGAGCGTTGGCCTCGAGCGAGGCCGGAGGGTGGTGGGGGAGCGAGCTAAAGCGCGCTGGGTATGACGCGGTGGTGATTCACGGTAGGGCTGCAGAACCCGTCTATCTATTGATTCGCGACCGGGAAGTAGAGCTCCACTCGGCCAAACACCTTTGGGGCAAAACCACCGCCGATACGCAGGATGCGCTCCGAGAGGCAGTAGGTGATGAGAAGCTGCGTGTGGCTTGTATTGGGCCGGCCGGGGAGAATCTTGTGCGCTATGCTAGCGTGATGCACGATGTGAGCCGCGCAGCGGGGCGGTCGGGGATCGGTGCCGTTATGGGGAGCAAAAATCTCAAGGCTGTCGCTGTGCGCGGCTCGCTCCCTGTAGGATTGGAGAACAAAAGCCTTATGCAGACGGTCCAGAAATGGATTAATGTGCACTACAAGACTGATATGGCTTGGGCGATCCAATATGGCACGGCTGGCTCGGCGTTGGGGAATGTGCTTACTGGCGCCACGGCGATCCGAAACTATACTCGAGGTCTTTTGAGCGGAGCTGACCAATTAGAGCCAGAACAGCTCTTTCGACTCTTGGTGAGAGACCGAGATACCTGTAACAAGTGCCCGGTCCGTTGCAAGTTGGTCGTCGGATACGAGGACGAAGAAACCCCAATCGATACCCGCTACGGCGGGTTGGAATACGAATCGATTGCCTCGCTGGGTCCTCTTTGTGATATTTCCGATCCGGTGGTCATCGCTAAGGCGAATGAGCTGTGCAACGCCTATGGATTGGATAGCATTTCGACTGGCGGCACCATTGCTTTTGCTATGGAAGCCCTTGAGCAGGGCGCATTGCCGCTCGAATGGCGGGAGATAGCACCCCGCTTTGGGGATGGCGAGTCCTTGATTAGGGCTATCCATCAGATTGCTCATCGAGAGGGCCCAGGCGATTGGATGGCCGAGGGAAGCCAGAGACTGGCGGATCGGCTTGGAGGTAGGGCACATGAGTGGTTAGCAACCGGTCGAGGGCAAGAGTTGCCCATGCACGATCCGCGTCTGAAACAAACGATGGCCATGGGATATGCCCTCTCTGCCACTGGGGCAGATCACATGCATAACTATAATGACAGCTTTGCCACGGCTGAAGAGGGCGATATTTGCTCACGCTTGAAGGAAGTTGGTCTTCCGGTTCCGATGCCTCTTTGGGGGATTTCGGAACTCAAGATCGAGGCTTTTTACTATGAGACCGCTTTCAAGAACTTTTATGACTGCGCAGTGATCTGCCATTTCTACCCTTATTTGTACCAACATATGGTGGAAGCCCTCAGCGCTGCTTCTGGGTGGGATGTCACCCTAGATGAAATCAATCGCATCGGCCTTCGGGCGATCACACTGGGCCGTCTCTACTTGTTGCGGGAAGGCTTTACTGCTCAGGATGATCGCTTGAGTGCCCGCGCTTTTTATAAGCTCTCAGAAGGTCCGATCGCCAACCGAGCTCTAACCCCGGAGGAAATGCGCTACTGGCTGGGCGTATACTACCGTCGCATGGGCTGGGATGAGCAGGGCATACCTTCTCGTCAAGCGGTTGAGCAGCTCGAACTCTTAGACTATATGAAGGAGAATTAGGATGAGTCCTATGGCATCGACCTATGAGTTATCTCCCTTTCTTGGCGTGAGCCGCGATGTGGACTTAGTTCGAGAGCTCAAAACCTATCAGCGGCAGGGCAATCGGATCGAGTTGACTTGTAAAGCGGGACGCTACCATCCCGTGGTATACAACTTTTACGGTACCCGCTGTGAGACTACGTTTGCCCCTCCCGAGGAGACGGCTGATCTTAGAGTCCTCCTTCATTTTTGTACCCCCTCGATCTTGCGTGTTTGCTGGGGGAGGGGGGAAAGGATTCCTGAGTTCCACTCGCCGATGGTGGTCGGAAATTTCGAGCAGTCGGTTGAGTTTCAACTTGAAGAGAGCGAGGACGGGCTGACTATCTCTACCTCGGCCATTTCCCTCAAAGTTCTTCGCGAGCCTTGGCAACTACTGCTCCAAGACCGAAAAGGCAACGTGGTTTGGGCAACGCGCCCTGTAGATATCGAGCCACTGCGTCGCCCAGCATATCAGTGGAGTCCACCTCAGGAACGGTGGCTGTTTCTGCACCGGTATGCTTACCCTTGTGGCGTAACCGCAGAAAAGCCTTCTGCTGTGTTCGGCTCATTTCAGCTTCATTATGACGAGCATGTTTACGGGTTGGGAGAGGATTTTGGCCGCCTCGATAAGCGTAATATCGAGCGCCGCTTGTGGGTTCAGGAGTGTTTCGGTAATGCTTCGCCGGCAGCCTATAAACAGACGCCGTTTTACATGAGCACTCGCGGTTACGGCCTTTTCGTTCACACCTCGAATGCCGTTCGCTTTGATATTGGCTGCCGCGATCACACCGCTGTGTCTGTGTTGGTGGAAGATGCCGAATGGATGGACTTGTTCGTGATTGTGGGCGAGACTCTGAAGGAGATTCTAAAAGGGTATACCGACATCACAGGCAGACCTGCTCTCCCTCCCCCATGGAGTTTCGGACTGTGGATGTCGCGAGTCACTTATTCCAATCAGCAGCAAGTGGAAGAAGTGGCCGATCGACTTCGCCAACATGACATCCCATGCGACGTGATCCATATTGACACAGGATGGTATGAGCGTGAGTGGGTCTGTGATTTGAAGTTCGGTAAACAGAATTTCCCCGACCCGCAAGGTATGCTCCAAAGGCTCAAAGAAAAGGGATTTCGCGTTTCTCTTTGGCAGTTGCCAAATATTCTTGTCGAGTCGCCGCTGTTCCCCGAAGCCGCCGAAAAGGGCTTTTTCGCCAAGCGGCCGGTGGGCACCCCTTATCTCTTCAGCGGCTTTCTCAGCGATGCTGCTTTGCTCGATTACTCAAACCCTCAGATGGTCGAGTGGATCAAACAGAAACTTCGGGATTTGTTTGCCTTGGGCGTAGCAGCGATCAAAGCGGATTTCGGCGAAGGGGCACCACCAGAAGCGGTTTATCACAGCGCTTCTGCCTCGTCTGTGCACAACCTCTTCCCCCTCCTCTATAATCAAGCGATTTTTGAGGCTACCGAAGAGTTTTTTGGTAAGGGGAATGCAGTGATCTGGGCTCGCTCTGCGTGGGCGGGTTGCCAGCGATATCCAGTGCACTGGTCGGGGGATGGAATTGCCCGGTTCGAGGACCTCGCCTGCGTTGTGCGGTCGGCCTTAAATTTTGGCCTAAGCGGTTTTGTGTTTTACAGCCACGATGTCGGGGGATTCAGTGGCTTGCCCAGCCCCGAACTCTATGCGCGATGGATTCAGCTTGGGGCCTTTACCTCTCATGTGCGTTGTCATGGTCAGCCGCCGCGCGAACCTTGGGAGTACGGGGAGCAGACGGAACAAATCTTCCGCAAGTACATGAAGTTGCGCTATCGATTGCTGCCTTATATCCTTAGTGAAGCTAAAGAGTGTGTCGAAAACAGCTTACCGTTCTTGCGTGCCCTGATCCTTGAGTTTCAGCAAGACCCAGTTGCTCCCTTCATTGAGGATGAATACCTCTTCGGCAGCAGCTTTTTGGTTGCTCCGATTTTAGATGAGACGAACAGGCGCAGGGTGTATTTGCCGCCAGGCCGGTGGGTGGACTACTGGACAAAAGAGGAATTCGCTGGACCAGCGTGGCTGGATATTGAGGCTGCGTTGGATATCCTGCCCTTGTATGTGCGCGCCGGGAGTGCAATTCCTTACGGGCCGGAAATGAACTTTGTGGGGGAAAAACCTTGCGATCCGCTGACCCTAGAGGTTTATCCCGCAGAGGGGGAGCTGCTACGTACTTTTCTCTCACCCGAGGGTCATGAATCTCTCGTGCGCTATCGGGTTTCCCCGGAGCGATTCGACCTCTATGTCGAGAACGCCTGGGCCCCGGTGGCAGTTCATTGGTTGGGTGGACCGCCGAGTTTGCTTACCCTCAACGGGGAGTCGATCTCTTACCAGAGAGAAGGAAAGTTTATCCGTTTTGGTGCTCCACGCGGGGAGAGCTGGCACTTCAGCGGAGTTTATTCTGAAATGAGGTGATCCATGTCAAAGATCCTGATTCGAGATGGTGCAGTTTTGACCGGCGAACAAGGTTATAAGGAGATTCTCACCCCGGGATATGTATACGTGCAGGGGGAAACTATTGCAGCAGTAGGTGCGGGGGAGCCGCCGGAACGCTTCTTGAACGAGTGTGATGAGCTGATCTCGGCTAAGGGGTTTTTGGTCATTCCCGGCTTGATCAATGCCCATACCCATCTCTTTCAAACGTTTTTGCGTGGCTTAGCCGATGATAAGCCGCTTCTAGAATGGCTCGCCTGCGCCATCTGGCCGGGGGCTCTGGCAATGACCGAAGAAGATATTTACCTTTCTGCCTTGATCGGCTTTGCAGAAAACCTGAAATGTGGCGCCACCTCGGTGCTCAGTCAGGATTATGTCCAAGTCTCGAAGAGGAATATGGACCGTGTTGCCGATGCGGCTCACGAAATTGGTGTGCGTGCCTTGTTAGCTAGAGGGTATGCAGAGCGCGATCCCTATAATCCACGCTTTCAAGAGTCGGCTGATGTTGTTATTCAGGAAACAGAGCGCCTTGTCAAGACTTGGAACCAACGTGAGGATGGACGAATTCGGGTTGAATTTGGGCCTCTCATCCCCTGGGGATGTCATGCGGAAACGCTGCGCAAGGCTAATGAGCTTGCCAAGGAATGGGATGTTGGAATCCATATTCACGTTAGCGAGACTCAGCCTGAGGTCCAGATGAGCTTAGATGAATACGGCGTGCCGCCAGTGCGTTGGCTGCATGAGTTAGGGGTGTTGAACGAACGTTGGCAGCTTGTGCACTGCGTGTGGGTCAGTGAAGAAGAAATGGACTTGATTGCAAGCAGTGGAGCCACAATCGTTCACAATCCGATAAGCAATATGTATTTGGCCTCCGGCATCCCAAAGGTGGTTGAGTGGCGCAAGCGGAACATCCCTGTCGCCCTGGCTACAGATGGACCGGGCTCGAATAATTCTCAGGACTTGTTAGAAGTGCTTAAGTTCACCGCTTGCTTGCAGAAAGTGGCTACCTTGGATGCTACGGTGCTTTCGCCGGAACAAGTTGTCGAGATGGTTTACCAGGGTGGTGCTCGAGCGATGCGCTTGTCCGATAAAATTGGCCGTTTAGCTCCCGGAGCCTATGCCGACCTTGTTTTGGTCAATCTGCAACGGCCGCACATCTCCCCGGTGCATTCGCCCGTTTCCGCTCTGGTTTACAATGCCAACGGCAACGATGTGGATACCGTGATTGTCGGTGGCAAAATCGTTGTCCGTCAAGGCAGGTTGCTTACGGTCAATGAGGAACGCCTGATTGCCGATTGTCAGAGGGCGGCTGAACGGATGGCGGAGCGCGCCGGATTTCGTTCTTGGCGTTCACAAAACTGGTTCTAGCAGGTTATCCCATGCGGTTCTTGACCGATCTGGGTGAAGAATCCTTCTAGGGTTCGGTCAAGCCTGCAGTAATATTCAAAGAGCCGCTGGTAAAGCCCAACCTGCTGAGGGTCTGGTTGGGTGAGACTCGCTTCGGCGAGCCACTCGTGTTGAATGGTCTCAAAGTCCGGGATGAGCCCAAGAGCGTATCCGCATAGATAGGCGATGCCCAAGGCGCCGCTGGCTTTCGGGTAGTAAATCAACTGGGTATTTAGCACGTCTGCCATAATCTGGCGCCATAGCTCGCTGGAGGCGCCGCCGCCAGTGGCAATCAGGCGGCGGATTTGCTCTCTCAACGGCTCGTAGCCTTGACGAATATTGAAAGCGAAGGACTCGAGTAGGCTGCGATAGACATGGGCGGGGGTATGCGCAGGCGTCAAGCCGAGGATCGCCCCTCGTAAGTAAGGATTGGGAGTGGGCGTCCTTCTTCCCGAGAAATGCGGTAGGGCGATCAAGCCATTGGCGCCCGGGGGAATCTCCTTCGCTTCTCCTTCCAAAAGCACGAACTCGCTGCACTTTAGCCTTTGTGCCACGGAGAGTTCCGCTTGGGCAAATTGGTCTCGGAACCATTGGGCGAGGCGCCCGGCGGTGAGTACGTTCGCCCCCCAACGCACGGCTCCGCCGGAAACATCATCCTGAAAATGGGGGCCGGCGACAACCTCCACCAGTGGGCGGGCGGTGAGGGTGAGTAACCCGGTCGTCCCATAGGAGATCATCGCATCTCCAGGGTGAATGGCTCCACATCCGACAATAGTGGGAAAGGTGTCTCCGGTGCCGGCAATGACCGGAATGCCGCTCGGCAGGCCGGTCATCTCCGCTGCCTCTTTGGTGACTTTTCCGACCACTGCAGTTGCCGGGAAGGGCTGGGGGAAAATAGAAGGAGGCAACCCCACCGCTCTCAGCGCCTCTTGATCCCAGACCAGCCTGTGGGGGTCGAAGACGCCCCCCATGATGGAAGCGTTATCGTAATCCATGGAGAGAATGCGGGTTAGCTTATAGATCACATAGCCGTTCGCTGTGAGGCTTACGGCAGTGCGCTCAAACACTTGGGGCTCATGATGCTTCAACCAAAGCAATTTGGGCACCACGGCTTCGGCGCTCAGCTTTGTGCCCAGTTGCCGGTTGACCCACTCTAATTCTGCTACAGCGCGGTTGTCCGAGTAAAGGATAGCTGCCCGCAACGGACGGCCTTCTGAGTCGAGGGGGCACAAACAACTTGCAAGGGCAGTGACACCAATCCCTTCGATAGATTGGCTCGGGTTGGCTTTCGAGAGCAGTTCGCGAATCACATGGACCGAGGCTAGCCACCAATCTCGCTCGGGGTCCATCTCTGCCCAATGGGGTTGGGGATGGCGCGGCTGGCGGTTGTGGCGCGCTTCGCTCACCACCCTGCCCTTCAGGTCTACCAAAACTCCCTTAACTGCTTGAGTGCCTAAATCCAGTCCGAGGAGCAACCTCGATGTCACCGAAATACACCTTCTTCGCCAAGTCAAATGAAAGGTAGAAAATTTCTCTGAGTTAAGTCGGGCTTGAAAAGAGTCCGCTTTGCGTTGGAGAGCGCTCGTTACCGAGGTGAACTGAACCCGAACTTGTGCCGCCTAGGGAAAGGTGACCACTACCCGGTAGGTATCGGGGCTGATGGCTCGTTCGAAGGCGTAGTCCACCTTCGGAAACTCCACTCGCTCACTGATAAAAGGCGACAGATCGATCAACCCTTCGGAGATCATCGCTACGGCTTGACGGAAGCTTTTCTTAGTGTGGGAATAAGTGCCCGTCAACACCCATTCGTTGTAGTGAATCTCGTTGGGGTCGATTTCTAGCGTTCCCTTTGGGTGCACCGAGCCGTAAAGACAGAGCCACGCTCCCTTGTCCAGCAATGAGAGAGCCTGGCGGATTGCCGGGATACCGCCTGCAGTGAAAAAGACTGCGCGGAACTTGCCCTTTTCGCAAAAGCTGGCGATCCTTTCCCCGAACGCGAGATCGTTGGGGTCTATGGCTAAATCCGCTCCGAGCTCCGCAGCCCTTTGACGACGCCTTTCATCCGGCTCGGTTACCATCACTTTCATCCCGCGCCGCTTGAGAAGGAGCACGTGGATAAGCCCCATTAGTCCTGCCCCCTGCACGAGCACCGCATCCCCTCCCTCGAGAGGGGGTAGAGACACACTGCGGATCACACAGGCAACGGGCTCGGACAAAGCCAGGTGATTGAGGTCTGCTTGGGAATGGGCTTTGTACACCTGATAATCTTCGAGGATCACATACTCACTCAAGCCCCCAGGTCCCCATGGTTGTCCGGGCTCGTTCCCATGAGAGTCCATTTCGCAAAAATTGTCCATACCACGACGGCAACTCTCGCAGGCGCCGCAGCGCGTCATGATCGCCAGCGCCACTCGATCCCCTACCTGGGCTGTGGGTACCGCCTCCCGGCCGATTTCCACCACTTCACCGGAGACTTCGTGGCCTCCACGAAAAGGATAGGATTGTGGTGATGCGCCTAGGTAAAAGCGCTGCTCCCAAGTGCACAGGGCGCAGCTCTTGACTTTGACCAGAACCTGACGAGGCTCCAAAGGGGGGAGTTCCACTTTGCGAATTTCAACTTTGCGCGGTTCGGGGATGATTACGGTGTGTGTCTGCATAAGATCCAACCTTTTATGTTTATGTTTATGTTCAACAAAGCACCATTCCGCCGTCCACCTCGATGGCTTGCCCGGTGATATAGCGAGAGTCTTTTGAAGCTAGGAAGGCGATCACGCCGGCGATTTCCCAAGGTTCAGCGATACGTTTCATCGGACAGTCTTCGGCGCGCTTTCTTAACCATTCCTCAGGCGTCATTCCCTCCCGAGGGCCGACCTTTTCCGCAACTCCCCGCACCATTTCGGTGAGAGTATTGCCTGGGCAAACTGCGTTCACGGTGATGCCATAGGGAGCTAACTCCATGGCAACCGAGCGCGTCAGTCCGATCACCCCGCTTTTGGATGCAGAATATTCCATGGTTCCAGGCCAGCTTGTTTTGCCGGCCATGGAGGAGATGTTGATGATGCTCCCGGAGCGTTGTTGAATCATGATCGGAGCTACGGCCTGATTGCAAAGAAAGACGCCGGTGAGGTTGATGTCAATCGTGCGCTGCCACTGTTGCAGAGTTACTTCGTTGAGCGGGGCCCCGGTGTAGATTCCCGCAGCCGCAACTAAAATATCGATTCGTCCCCACTTTTCCACAACCAAGCAGATAGCTGTCGAGACGTTCTCCGGATCGGCTACATTGCAGTGAACGGCAATTGACTCTATACCGTACTGGCGCAGCGAAGCTGCTGTATCTTCGTTGGCCGGATCGTCAACGTCCAAGCAGGCCACATTCGCTCCTTCTTCGGCGAAGCGAATAGCGGCTGCTTTTCCTATTCCTTTAGCTGCTCCCGTAACTACCGCCACTTGGCCAGTGAATCGTTTTAGTTCCATTGCAATGCCTCCGAGTAATGCATTGAAAACAAGCTCTATCCAGCCTCTCGGCGAAAAGGACTTCCATAAGAGGCCGGCCAACTGGCCTTTCCTACCAAGGAGATCAAAGCAATCATGGTGACTACATAGGGAAACATAACGAGGAATTGATAGGGAATGCCGATACCCAGGGCTTGAATGCGTAACTGCAAGGCGTCTGCCATGCCGAACAACAAGGTGCCTAGGAGCACTCCGGTTGGTTCCCACTTCCCAAAGACAATTGCGGTGTAAGCGATAAAGCCCCGCCCAGCGGTCATGTTTTCCATGTATGAGCCGAGCAAGCCGATGGATAAAAAGGCCCCGGCTAAGCCGCTGCAGGCTCCGGCAAACAAGATCGTTGCGTAGCGTACTTTGGCCACACTGATCCCGACTGTGTCGGCGGCATGGGGATGTTCACCCACAGCGCGAACTTTCAGACCCCAAGAAGTGCGGTAGAGGATAAACCACACTACCGGGGCGAGAAGATAGCCGATGTATACGGGCGGGAGATGGTTGAAAAAGACGTTCCCGACAAACGGGATATCCCCCAAGATGGGGATCTTGAGGAGGGGCATAGAGGGCACTCGAATGACCGTTTGAATGACCTCCTCACCCCGTTTGAAGACTAAGGGGTAGAGGACGGCGGAAAGTCCTAGGGCGCCGAGATTCAAGCCAACGCTGGTGACAATCTGATGAGCACCAACAGAGACGGCCATAATGGCGTAGATCAACCCTACAGATATGCCGAAAAGGATCGCCAACAGAACGCCCATCCATACATTCCCGGTCACACCGCTACCGATGATTCCCCCGACCGCCCCCATTAGCATCATTCCTTCCATGCTGAAGGTAACCACGCCGGCCTTCTCGGCGAGCAGGCTTCCCATTGCGGCGAGCAGCAAGGGGGTAGTCATTCGTATGATGGCGGCATAGAATTCGACATTCGCAAAAATCGACAGAAGTTGGTCAAGCATTGGCGGCCTCGCTTTCCACTTCGAGGGTTTCTTGTTCGCGGCGCATTTGGGCAACTCGGCGCTTGCGGAGAGCCAACCCGATATCGATTGTCGTCCCTGCGATTGCAAACATAATAGCAAGGGCTTGGATGACATAAACCACAGCAACAGGAACGGAAGAGACAACCTGCATTTTGTTTGCTCCGGCGCGCAGGGCTCCAAAGAAAGTGGCGCTTAGCAGCACAGCCAGGGGGTTGAGTTGTCCGATCAGGGCCACTGGTATTCCGTCAAAGCCGGCGTTGACCAGAAAGTTTGGGATCACGCGATGTTGGGTGCCCAGCACTTCCATCCCGCCAGCAAGCCCCGCCAGGGCGCCGCTGACCAACGCTGTGGTGAACAGTGTCCGTGGGACATTGATCCCCATAAACTTGGCTGCCTCAGGGTTGATGCCAACCGCTCGAGCCCGATACCCTGTAACGGTGCGGAACATGAGGAAATAGATAAACAGGGCGGCAAACAAACCTAGGAAGGGCGCCAGAGAGATGCGCCCCAGTGCAGTCACGCTCAGAAGTTGTTGATACCACTCGCTTCCTCCGAGCCATCCTTGCAGCAAGGGAGTCTCTAGAATCGATTTGAGAGTAGGCAGGTGCGCTGCTTCCACCAGAAAGGGGGACTTTGGATGGGGTTGGGTGGGGTCTTTGAGACCTAGCCAGTTGTAGAAAGCCCATCCTAGGCCACCGGGCGGCGTAAAATCTCTCATAGCGTGGTCGACCCGGATGACCCACTCGAAGTATTGAATGGCGATATAGTTCATCAGCAGGGTAGATAAGACTTCGTTGATTCCTCGGCGCGCTTTGAGCAGTGCTGGAAGGATAACCCAGACCATTCCCATCAGCGCTGAGGCGAGGATACAAGAGGGCACTAACAACCAGCTCGGCCAATCGGGGAAGGTGATTGCAACCCAAACTGCGGCTATGGCCCCCATGTAAAGTTGGCCTTCGGCGCCGATGTTGAAAAACCCACCGCGATACCCATATGTAACGGCAAGCCCTGTAAAAACCAAAGGGGTCAAGCGTTGTAGCGTGGTCGCAATTGCACTCGGACTGCCAAAGGCGCCACTAAAGAGAGCAACATAAGCCTCGAGTGGACTGCTGCCCCAAGCTAAAATCAGGAGGCCGCTGAGGGCGAACGCTGCCAAAATAGCCGCAAGAGGGATGGTAAGGCTAAAAGAGCGCTCTAGGTACTCTTGCCAGAAGAACTTCAACCTAATCGGACGATTCATAGGCTTTCTCGGTCTCTTGGATTTTAAGAGTGAGGGTACCGTCAACCAACCTTTTCGTCCCGGCCATCATCTCGCCGATTTCATGGATGTCCGCTTGATCAGCAGGGACAATTCCGACAATTTCTCCTCCGTACATAACGGCGATGCGATCGGAGAGAGTCAAGACTTCTTCGAGTTCGGTGGAAATGAGCAGAATGGCTGCGCCTCGGTTACGTGCTTCTACCATCTTTGTTCGCACGTACTCGGTTGCTCCCACGTCCAAGCCGCGCGTAGGTTGAGAAGCGATAATCAGATCGGGATTTCCGCTTAGCTCGCGTGCCAAAACGACCTTTTGCTGGTTGCCTCCCGAAAGGAGCTTAGCTTTGACCTGAGCACCGGGTGTGCGGATTCCATATTCCTGAATCGCTTGCTGAGCAAATTCCTCAATGCTCTCTCGGCGTAGGATTCCCCATTTGGAAAGCGGCGATTTGAAAAAGGATTTTCCGACTAAGTTCTCTGCTACGGTGAAATCCAGAATAAGTCCTGTATGCTGGCGGTCTGGGGGAATATAGGCTACCCCGTGATTGATGATCTCTAGGGGAGTGCAGTCAGTCACGTCCTTGCCCAGAATTTCCACTCTGCCGCTCGAGGCTCTACGCATGCCGGATAAAACATCGGCTAATTCCGCCTGTCCGTTGCCGTCCACTCCGGCGATGCCGAGGATTTCATAGCGCCTCACCTCGAAGCTTACGTTGCGCACCGCCGGTAACCCGCGGTTGTCTTTTGCCGAGAGCGCTTCGACTTTTAGGACGATCTCGCCGGGCTTCAGGGGCGGTTTGTCGATTTTGAGAAACACCTCTCGTCCCACCATCATCTTTGCCAGCTCGCGCGGAGTGGTTTCGGTGGTCTTAAGAGTTGCGATTTTGCGCCCGTCTCTAAGTACGGTAATTCGGTCACAGATCTTCATCACCTCTTCCAGCTTATGGGAGATAAAGATCACCGAAATCCCTTTTTCCTTAAGGGATTTGAGCACTGCAAAGAGTTCGTCGACCTCGATCGGCGTGAGAACGGCGGTGGGCTCGTCCAGGATCAGCAATTCGGCCTTGCGGTACAAAGCCTTGAGGATTTCCACTCGTTGCTGTACGCCGACAGGCAACTGCCAAATTTGTGCGCTTGGGTTGACGGCTAAGCCATATCTCTGACTGAGTTCCTCGACTTCCTTCTCAACTGCCTTTATGTCCAACAGGGGTTCGCGCGGGGAAGGCAAGCCCAAGATCACATTCTCAGCGACAGTTAGGGGAGGGACGAGCATAAAATGTTGATGAACCATCCCAATGCCCAGGGCGATCGCATCTCGCGCTTGGTGAATCGTCACTTCCTTCCCTTTCCAAAAAATCCTGCCTCGGTCGGGGCGGTAGACCCCGTATACACAGTTCATCAAGGTCGTTTTGCCGGCGCCGTTTTCTCCCAGCAGCGCATGGATTTCTCCCTGTTCAATGCTGAGATCAATATCATCATTCGCCAATACCCCCGGGAAGGTCTTGCGCATCTTTTCAAGGCGTAACAGTTCACTCATTTGGTCTCCGAGGACAACGTATTCTCTTGTAATTAGGGAAGAGAGTCAGGTGTTCCCTGTAAGCAAGGGAACACCTGACTTTTGTCGAAGGGTTGTGTTTAGAGATCGGTGCGAACCACCAAATTGGGGATTACCTTCTGGCCTTCTTGCTTGTAACGATTGAATAGGTCAAAGATTTGTTTCTCGACATCTTCCGGCAAGAGGCCATAAGAAGGATTCAAGGTTACGACCTCATCTACCACACCCTGAGGCATACCTTTGCCCAGGGGTTTGCCGTTTTGAGCATAGGCAACGGCGGCATTCTCAATTTGTTTCCAGACTCTTTCCTCCCAACCGCCAAGCACGATACTCGGTGCGAGGTAGTTCTTGTCCTTCACCCAGGAGATGCCCCACACTTCTTTGCCTGCTTCGCGGGCTTCTTTCAGAGCCTCAACTGTTCCAATGTCGCCGGCATCGGCCAGCAGAACAAACACGTCGTACCCCTGTTCGACTAGGGCCTTGGTCAGTTCCTTCGCCTTGGCTGGATCATTCCAGGAGCCGACAGCAACCAGATCGACCTGTCCTTCCTTGCCTGAATCCTTGAAAGCTTGACGGGCCATTTCTACCGACCATTCGATTTGCGGGAAGGACTGACCGACCACGAAAGCCGTCTTGCCGGTTTTGGTCAGAGCCGCCATTTTGAGCCCGACAAAATAGCCACCTTCGCCGGTGGAAAAGCAAACCCCGACCACATTAGGCTCTTGCCCGGTGCAGCGGCTGGTTTGTAGGAACTGAATCTCCGGATACTCTTTCGCAACGGCGTTGATGGCATCGAAGTATTCAAAGCCATGGGCATAGACAATATGACAGCCTGCCTCAGCAAATTCCCGCAGAACCGCTTCGGCTTCTTCAACCTTGGTCTCCTCGCGGTAGGCGATCTCCATGCCCCAGTTGTCGCGCAGATTGACTAGGGCATTGTAAGCCGTTGTCGTCCAGCCTGCGTCATTCACCGGCCCCGGTAGGACGGCGCAGATTTTCTTGCCTTTCAAAAACTCTCGGGCCGCAGCTAAGGGGTCCTCGGCCGGCTTTTCAACCACCACCGTCTCGACCACTTTTTCGGGTTCAACCATCACTGTTTCGACCACCGTGACGGTCTCGATGACCTTCTCCGGAGTAGCCGGTGGCTGCTGGCAGGCGGACAGGACGAGCAGTAGAAGGGCGATTGCGGAAAGCAGGACGATCAGAAAGCGCGGTTTCATGTTACCTCTCCTTTCTATTCACGGGATTGGCTTCCAACAGAGACGGAGTTTTGAAAAGAGACGCAGCTATTTTCTCCATTTCTTTCTCTTGTCCACCACCTCCTTACAAGAAGATCTCGCTCTGACCACTTCCCTCCCGAAGCGGTCAGGACTTACCTCATTTTGCGCCTTGGAGAATGTGCAAGGCCTCTTCTACGCTGGCTCCCGTGTGCAGGATGGCCGCGATAGCGGCGGTCATGGCGCGCGGATCCTCAGCCTGAAAGATGTTGCGCCCGATAGCCACGCCTGCTGCGCCGCAATCGACAGCTTGCTTAATCTCGGAAAGCATCTCCTGTTCCTTGCCGCGCTTTGCTCCGCCCAGAATGACAACCGGAACAAAAACTGACTGGGTTACCTGAGAGAAATTCTCGGCATAGGGGGTCTTGATGAAGTCGGCGCCGAGTTCGGCTCCCAAGCGAGCTGCCAAGGCGATGTTTTCGGTGGTGCGGAACTCTGGCCCGCTGTCAAACCCTCCCGGTACCATCTCGGCAAGAACCGCTACTCCCCAGGCGTGAGCCTTCTGGACGGCTCGAGCAATGTTCTCAAGAGAAGAAATTTCGCGCTGTGAGCCGGGATAGCCCGAAACAGCGATTGCGTCAGCGCCAAGACGCAGTGCCTCTTCGACATTAAAGAAGAGCGGTGTAGGCTGCTCTTTATCACCTAGTTTGGTCGCAGCCCCGTCAGCGCGCAGTATCAGCCCAAGTGGGCCCAGTTCTCTGGCGAAACGCCGCGCCAAGCCATAGGAGGTCAGTACCGCATCGGCTCCTCCAGCGATAATTTTGCGGATGGTTTCGGCGGGTTGTTCTAAACCCTTGGTGGGACCGTCAATCAGGCCGTGGTCAATTGCTACGATCAGAGCTCGGCCATCTTGGCGGAAAATTCGGCTGAGTCTTCTTTCAAGGGTCATTCTTTGCTCCTAGGCGGGTTCAAGTTTGCGATGACCGTAGAACTCACCGCCATCTACGATGATGGCCTGACCGGTAATGTAGTCTGATTCTATCAGGAAAAGCAACGCCTTGCACACATCTTCGGGACTGCCCCAACGACCGAGGAGCGTCTTCTCGGCCGTGCGGGCAATTCGTTCTGGAGAATAATTCAAAGGCGGCAGTACCGGCCCCGGGGCAATGGCGTTGACCCGCACCTTAGGAGCCAACTCCAAGGCAAGCTGCCGTGTCAAGGCCAAGAGCGCTGCTTTTCCTACGCTGTGGGCAGAAAAGTCGGGCCAAGGCTCCCAAGCGGACAGATCCACAATGTTGATAATCACCCCCTCTCCTTTTTGGAGCATATAGGGCGCAAAAGCGTTGGCACAATAATAAGCGCCGTTGATCAGGACTCCGGTGACTCGCAACCAATCAGTAATGTCGGGATTGGGGAAGGGGGTGGCTTTGAAGATCGAAGCGCTGTTCACAAGAACTTCGACCCCGCCGAAGCGTTCGGACACCTCTTCGGCCATGCGCAGCACTTGTCGGTGGTCCGAGATATCCGCACCAATGGCAAGCGTCTGCACTCCGAATGTGGAGGCCTCTTGAGCAGTTGCTAGAGCTGCTTCCTTTGAGTTATGGTAGTTGATCACAACGTTGGCCCCTGCGCGGGCGAGGGCCAGAGTAAGGGCTCTGCCCACTCGCTGGGCTCCGCCTGTGATGAGGGCTGTCTTACCCTGGATGTCCATCTTTCTTTGCTGCGTAGTAATTGCCTGAATTCTTAGGTTTCGAGAGAACCCAAGGCTTACACGTGACGACCTATAGGTGAGAACCCACCCGACTTGGGGACTTGACTTAACCTAGTGTAACATAATTTAAAGATTTTTCAAGTGATGATTTACACAGGTTAAGTAATGATTTTCCTTCGTTCAGCCCTGTCTCTCGGTCGGCCTTAACGCCCCACGGTCTTGGGTTTTTCGATATAATGCAGGTATGATTTACTCCTTAGAGCATCTAAAACCGATTGATTATCTTTTAGTAGGTCATCTCACACTAGACTTAGTTGAGGGCGGCGTCCGGCTAGGGGGCAGTGTGGCCTATGCTGGCCTGACGGCGCAAGCATTGGGCATGCGTGTAGGGATTATCTCCTCATTTGGGGATGACTTATCCTTAGATCCACTCGGTTCGATTCCGGTGGTGCATCTCCCTGCGCTAGCCAGCACCACATTTTCCAATCACGAAACACCTAAGGGACGGGTGCAAAGGATCTTCCACTGCGCTGAAACCCTAGAATATTATCTCGTGCCGGAAATTTGGCGCCGTCCGCTTATTGTTCATCTTGCGCCGGTCGCCCAAGAGGTAAGCCCGGACTTCGTGCGTCACTTTGCGCACTCGTTTATCGGGGTTACCCCTCAGGGCTGGCTGCGCGCTTGGGATGCGGAAGGCAACGTCTATCCGACCGAGTGGCCGGAATCTACCTTTGTGCTGCCCCATGTGGATGCCACTGTGATCAGTGTCGAAGATGTGGCAGGTAGCGAAGACATGATTAACGAGTTTGCGGCCTCGTGTCATATCCTGGCTGTTACAGAGGGCGCAGGGGGTTCGCGTGTCTTTTGGAATGGAGAGGTGCGCTGCTTTCGTCCTCCGCCTAATATCCTTGAGGTCGATCCGGTAGGTGCAGGGGACATCTACGCAGCTGCTTTCTTCATCCGCCTTTATGAGACGCGCGATCCATGGGAGGCAGGTCGGTTTGCTACTCAGTTAGCCTCCTTTTCTGTCACCCGGGCCGGTTTAGAGAGCATCCCGACGCAGAGGGAGATCGAGCAATGCTTGGTTGAGGTGTGCTGATGGGGCGCATTTACACCTTTGTCAACCAGAAGGGAGGAGTTGGGAAGACAACCTCGGCCATTAACCTTGCCGCCTATCTTGGTAGATTTGGTCTGAGGGTTCTGATAATTGACCTCGACCCCCAAGCCAATGCCACTTCCTGCTTAAATATCGATCGTCATATTATCCAAGGCGGCACCTACCAGGTATTGATCGGTGCTTCTCCGCCGGAGGCGTTCGTTCTATATAATCCTCGGCTTAAGTTGTCGATTCTGCCAGCGAACGCCGAGCTTGCTGGTGCCGAGATCGAATTGGTTAGCGAGATCGCACGCGAAAGCAAACTGCGCTCTGCTATTCGCAGCTTGATCGAGAAGTATGACTACATCCTGATCGACTGTCCCCCTTCCCTTGGGCTTCTGACGCTCAACGGAATTGTGGCTGCCAAGGATGGCTTGATCATCCCTGTCCAGTGCGAGTATCTTGCGCTTGAAGGGCTGGGACGCCTTATGGACACGATTCGGCGCGTTCGGAGCGCCCTCTTTCCTGAACTGACAATTCGCGGGGTTCTTTTGACCATGTTCGATAGCCGCACTAACCTCTCCAACGAAGTTGTGGCAGAAGTCAAGCGCTTCTTTCCCAATAACGTCTTTCAGACTATCATCCCCCGCAGCGTTCGACTGGCCGAGGCTCCTTCTTTCGGCAAGCCCATTGTGCTCTATGCCCCTCAGTCGAGTGGAGCGCTTGCCTATGAAGCTTTCACTCAAGAGCTTCTGCAGGGGGATGGGGTGTTCATTCCCACGCCAATTCAGCAGAGCTGAGGTATAAGATGAGCAAGCGAACGGTTCTTGGCCGCGGCCTAGATGCACTCATTCCAGCCGGCGAGGACTCCCAAGGGGTGCGTTTTGTGCCGATTGAACGGATCGTGCCCAACCCTTTGCAACCGCGCGCACAGATTGAAAGCGGGCAACTGGCGGAATTGGCGCAATCGATCCGGGAGCATGGGATTTTACAGCCATTGGTGGTCAGCTACGACCCGGAACAGGAGCGCTACGTCTTGATCGCCGGCGAACGGCGGTGGCTGGCGGCCAAACAAGCCGGGTTGAGCGCTGTGCCAGTAATTCAACGTCAGGTAGACGAGCGCACCCGCCTAGAGCTGGCGTTGGTCGAGAACCTTCAGCGTGAAGACCTCGACCCCCTTGAAGCGGCTGAGGCCTATCGAGTGTTGATTGAGCACTTCCATCTCTCCCATGAAAAGATTTCGGAGCGTGTGGGGAAAAGCCGGGTGGCGATCACCAACACTTTGCGCTTGCTCAAACTCCCCGAGGCAGTGAAAGAGGCCTTGCGCCAGCGCCGAATTAGTGAGGGGCACGCACGCGCCTTGCTGGCTCTGCCTAGTCCCCAAGCCCAGCTCGCTGCCTTGCAGACTGTGCTCCAAAACGAGCTTAGCGTACGTCAAACCGAGGAGCTAGTGCGCAAGTTCTTGGGCAGAAAGCCCTCCTCGAGCATACCCAGAGAGACTGCTCCCGAGATCCGCTCTCTGGAGACTCAGCTATCCCAAGCTCTGGGGACAAAGGTGAGGCTTTCGCAGCGCAAGAAGGGCGGCGGCACAATTGTGATCCATTACTACTCGGATGAGGAACTAGAGGCTCTGATTCAACGCCTCCTTCCGCACGAAGGATAGGTCTCTCTTGGCTCGGATTCTCGTTCTTTATCATGCTCACTTCATTACCTTGGACGATCTTCGACCGAGAGCCTCTGCTTGTGCGATCTTGGGCGAACGCATCCTTGAGGTCGGGGAGGAGCGGGAGTTATTAGCTCGATACCGTGCTTACCCTTTCGAGGCGGAGTTCATTGACCTGAAAGGGAAAACCGTGCTGCCCGGATTGATCGATGCTCATCTGCATTTGGAGCATTTCAGTGCGAGCTTGCAAAAAATCAACTGCGAGACCACCACGATCGAAGAGTGCCTCCAGCGGGTGGCCGAGAGAGCGCAAAAGCTTCCTCCCGGCGAGTGGATTTTGGGACACGGTTGGAATCAAAATGCATGGAGAGAGGGCTTTGGCGACGCAAGCCTTTTAGATCGGGTTGCTCCTGCCCATCCGGTTTACCTTACGGCAAAATCGCTGCATGCTGCATGGGTAAACACCCTCGCTCTGCAAAAAGCGGGCATCTCCGCTTACACCCCCGATCCTCCGGGCGGGATTATTCAGCGTCAATCCGATGGAAAACCCAGCGGGATTCTTCTGGAAAATGCCATGCGGTTGGTGGCAGCGGTAATCCCGCAGCCCACTCTGCTCCAAATCAAGCAGTCCATCTTGGAAGCCCAAGAGGTGCTCTTTCGGCTCGGTGTGACCTGTGTCCACGACTTTGACGGTCGAGAGTGCTTCTTTTCCCTGCAGGAGCTGCACTCCGAAGGACGACTGAAGCTGCGCGTGGTAAAGAATCTGCCTGCCGAGCTTATGGAGGAAGCGATTGCCTCGGGCCTGCGCAGCGGCTTTGGAGACGATCGTTTGCGCTTAGGCAGCTTGAAGTTTTTTGCTGACGGTGCTTTAGGGCCGCATACAGCAGCAATGCTTGATCCCTATATCGGCGAGCCTGATAACCGAGGCTCCTTGCTTCTTGATGCCGAAAGGCTAACCGAGTTGGGCGTCAAGGCGACCCGGAGTGGCTGGTCGCTGGCTGTTCATGCCATCGGTGACCGCGCTAATCGGGAAGTTCTCGATGCTTTCCAAAACATACGCCAATTTGAGAAGAGTGTGTATCCCAGAGTTCCCCAATTGCGCCACCGCATTGAGCACGTTCAAGCATTGCATCCTCACGACCTCGGGCGTTTAGCGGAACTCAAGTTGATCGCTTCGATGCAACCCCTTCATGCCACCTCAGATATGGAGATGGCTGAGCGCTACTGGGGACCGGAGCGTATCCGCTATGCTTATGCTTGGCGAACCCAACTAGACTATGGAGCCATTCTAGCCTTCGGCTCGGACGCGCCGGTCGAGTTTCCTAACCCGTTCTGGGGTCTCCATGCCGCCGTCACTCGTCAGCGGGCAGATGGCAGTCCTGGCCCTGAGGGGTGGGTAGCAGAGGAAAAAATCACGCTCTCGGAGGCGTTGCGTGCCTATACAACCGGCGCTGCCTTTGCGGCTTCTATGGAAGACCGGTTAGGTAAGCTCAGCCCCGGCTATTATGCCGACTTGATCCTCCTGGATCAAGACCCCTACAAGGTGCCACCGAGCGAACTCAGGGAGCTCAGCCCGGTTGCGACCATGATTGGAGGAAATTGGGTATGGCAGGAGAAGCAAAGCGGATGAGCTTCCCCCCATAGAATAGGGGCTCGGTGGTTTAAGGCTGCCGAGGGTTGGATGCTTTGCTTAGAGACCTCTTGCGCTTGACGCCTGCGGTTGCAGACTCCCCGAGGAATCGGCCGATCTCGATTGCCTACGTCCGAGAGGCCAGCGTCTTGGGCGAACAAGCCGGTGTAGCGCTACGGCTTAGCCTTTTAATTTCCCCCTAACCATCCAAACCCCCAAATCGGCCATCCTAACGGACCTGCGCCGCTCAAAGGCTGGGACTTCTCCAGTGTTGCGCGTATCACCAGCCGCTCTAAGTAGTGCCCGAAGTCGTCATTCCAGCCGGTACAGGTGATCAGCGTCAGAGTGGGCTCACTAGTGGGTTGGACAACTGAAAAGTCGTCGTCCTTAACGATCAGGCTTTCTCGGACGCGGTAGGTATAGAGTCTTTCTTGGGTGTAGAGGTGGACAATGTCTCCCTTTTGTAGAGCGTCCAGATAGCGGAAAGGACCATCGGCGCCATTGCGCAGGGTGACGTGGCCGGCCAAGCCAGTGTTCCCCCCTAGCCCCGGCCAAGAGGTGCTTCCCATCCAGGCGATCTCATCCTGTAGGCCGGAGATCAGCCAAGTGAACCCATCGAAGGGCACATACTTGATTACGGCATCTACGCCCAACTTTGGGATCAGCAGGCGAACCGGTGGGGTATCGTCCACTTCTACGCCTGCTTGGTCGGCGGCTAAGGTCGGAGTGGGAATGGGATAATCCGGCAAGCTTTCAGGCTGGGCTGCCCACCATTCGGGCGGAGGGAGAGCGGGTTCGGGGAGCTGACTGAGCAGCGTGGGCACGGGCTGAGGAGACCGAATGAATTCTTCTGATTGAACCGGCGCAGCGATGCTTCTTAGCCACAACGCTCCTCCAAAAAAGAACAAGCTGGCGAACATCACCACCAATCCCATTTGTCTCGCCCAACTCGACCACTCCGAGCTGCGGTCGAGCAGGCTATAGGCCACCCCCAGCAGCCCACCGCCGAGCAAGAGAATCCCGATGCCCATAGCCACCCAGAATGCCAGCGGGAGCGCTAAAGAGTCCCGGGATGGATTCCTTCCCTCTGTTAAGTTGAGGGGGTGGGTGAGAGGTTTTCTACCCTTGGCCTCTTGGAAGAGTTGCAAAAAGGCGAAAGGGGGGGCTTTCGATTCTTGGGGTTCGAAGAGGTTGCCCACTGACTTGACTGCTGCAGGAGGCCCAAACCCGGTCCCCGGCAGGGTTGAGGTGCCCAAGATACGGTATTGCACGGTGTTTGAACTGCGCCACTGCCGTTTGCCCCCGTGCTCAAACCGAGCTGTTCCCGTATTATTGAGCGTTTGTGTAGAAGCAGCCACATTGCTGACGCTCATGACAATTTGGACGTCTTTGAACGAATTGGGAGGTATCGTCCCAAGATCAACCGAGAAGACCCGGTTGTTATTGTTGTAACTCCCGGTTGGGCTACTTGAATAGAAGCTCAGGTAAGCGGGAAAGGTGTTGGTGAAGACGACATTTGTTGCTGCTACCTGAGGTTGACGGTTATAGACTCGGAAACTAAACGTAAACCTTTCGTTGATTCTCGCTTCGGTGGGATTGACGCTGTTCTGAACGATCTCAAAATTAGGAGTGTAGGAGATGTCGGTGGCACTTTTGTTCACCCGGCTAGTGTTGTCCTCGTTGTAGCGCAAGGACACTTTATTATCGATTTGGTTTGTGCCGCTTGCCAAGGGGTCGGCAACCCTTACCCGAATGGCGAGGGTCAACTTTTCGGTAGCGGTTAGTATGTAGCTTGAGGAGAGCGTCCAAGTGTAGACGCGGTTCACTGGCGTGGGAACAACGTGAGGGATTTTTCCGCTTTTGTCTCTGAGCGTATAGGTAATAAAGATCAGTTGACTATCTAGGACGTCGCTGATGACCAAATTGCGTGCATTGAGCACCCCTAGGTTGGTGATCGGGATGGTATAGGTGATCGTCTCGCCGGGGATGAAGTGTAGAGTGCCGTCCGATTTGCGGAGGTCGAGTTGGGCAATAGGGTCAAGGGGGATAATGATCGGCCCGTTCTTGATGTCGGCAACGAGGGAGCTGGAGACACTTTTCGGACGAAACCCCACCGCAGAGGCCAAGAAGGTGGCATTGCCGGCAGCCAACGTCTGCGTGGTCGAGTTGGTGAACGTAAACACACCATCAGCCGAGACCGTTATAGTATAGACCCGATTGCCACTGTCGGTAATCCTCACTCTGGCGTTCTGAATAGGGATGCTCGTGTTGTCTGAGCGGACCACTCTTCCTACGACACAAGTGTTTCTGACGGTTACGGAAGCCGAGGCTGTATTATCGCTCAGAATTGGGTCGACTAGATCTGCGGAAAGCCCCTCAACCGAGTTGGTATAGAGCTGACCACAAATTCGGTCTCTTACAACGGCAGCAATCTCGAGCGTTTTCGTCTCGTTTTTGGCGAGGCTGCCCACAGACCACAATCCGGTTGCGGGGTTATATTGGCCGCTCGGCTTAGCTGCGGAAAAGATGAAGACACTCGGAAGGGTGTCCGTGACCCTAACGCTGCTGGCGTCGTTGGGCCCGTTATTCTTCACCTGAAGAGTGAAAGTCACGGTTCGGGTAGGTGTGATCACTCCCGGAAAGGCTGATTTGGTGATCGAGAGATTGGTGCTGATAATCGCTGGATCGGTAAAGGTATTATTGGTGCCCAGGGTATCGCTGATTATGACAACGTTGTTGAAGGATGAAGGGGTTGGTTGCTTGACCGAGACAATAATTTTTAGCGGCGGGAGAAAAGCATTGCTATTTAGCGTTTGGGTGAGTGCATACTGGCACCCAATTGTGGGGGTGATCACCGTGCAGTTCCACCCTGTGCCCTGATGGGCTTGATAAGCGAGGGAAGGAATCGGCAGGGTATCGGTGATTTTCACGAGGTAGGGGGGGGTGATCGCTGCGCCGACGTTTTTGACAAATAGCGTGTAGGTAGTCACTTGTCCTAGGATCAGGGGAGTGGTGTGGGTTTTAGTAATCGATAGGTCCCCTCCACCGCTTTGAGGCCGCAGAGAACCTTGGTGCACTGGATACATCGTTGACGGGGCGCCCTGTTGTGCCCAAGCCTCGCTGCGCACCGCAGCTACCAACGCTATGATCCCCCCAAAAGCGAATAATAAAGGCAAAGTAAGACGTATAAGTCGGTTTCTCATAGTAAGTGTGCTACATAAGCTGGTGGATATTTCGCCTATACTTATCTTTCTCTTGCTGGGAGCGCTGTTGATTTCAGGATACGCACATCACCCCGCCGTTCGGTGAAACCGATTTGGTCGAGGTACTCTAGCAGTGCTAAGGCGTATTTGCGACTGGTCTGCAGGTGGTCACGCACCTGCGCCGCACTGATTTCTCCTTGATTAGTGATCAGTTGGCGCACCGTCTCCTTGGCTTTGAGATAATCTTGCCGGCGAAAAACTACTTCTTCTGAGACTTGAATTAGTTCTTCCAGTTCCAAAAGTGCTGTGTAAAGCTCTTCTCCTAGTTTTTGCTTGCACTCCTTGACGCTCGGTGGTGAAAAGGGAGCTTGGGCAAACAAACGCAAAAGCGTGTTGACTTGTTCTTGTTGACCGGGGGATAACCGGATTTGAAACTCCGAGAGAGCCAGTGCAGTCTTTTCTTCTTTTACTTTCCCTTGGCTCTTCAGCGTTTCCACCAAGGTTTGGAAAAGCGAGGAAGGCAGTTTGAGGCGGGCTTTTAGTTCTTCCCGCGGCATTCCACGCCGCAAGGGATAAGACTGATGGTATTCCTCTAAGAGGATTTGGGCCTTCTTCTGCCATTCCTCCCACCTTGAGCGAGCGATCAAAGGAGCTTCAAGTTTCTCTTTTGTTTCTTTAGAGAACCTTTGTTGGGGATCGATGATCAGTCCTTCTTGGAGCAGGGAGGAGATCGCTTGTTCAACCTTCTCTGGGGCAAAGTTGCTCTCTTGGAGGAGTTGCGTGAGGGTCATCCACGCGTTGCGTTGAAGGAGGTTCAGGATCACCTCTTTGGGAGTGCCTAGCGATAGGGCCTCCAAGCGTTCGCGCCATTCGTTGCTAAAGCGTCTGTAGCGGCGGAGCGGGAAAGGATCGAGCACCACTCCGCCCCCGAGAGTCTCCGAAGGGGAAGGACGGCGCAAGATGAATCGATCGCCCCGCGCAGCCACAACGGGGGACTGCAGCTCGATCTGAAGCCAGCCCTCTTCCCCCGGAGGGAGTTCTTCCGCACCGAGGAGCCTCACCCGTCCTAGCACTTCGCTGGTGTATAGAAAGAGTTTTACTTCGGTGTTGTGCTTCAGGTTTCTCGTGGCGTCCGGGAGGAGTCGAAACCGTACATCTAACCGTTGGGTGGGTCGAAACGAACCGGTTCCGACCAGAACATCTCCGCGTCGAATCTGATCCACAGAGACTCCGCTGAGATTTGCAGCCGTGCGGCTTCCGGCAAAGGCGATTTCTTCTTTCCTTTTATGGGTTTGCAGTCCCCGAATGCGTGTCTTCAGACCTTTGGGCAGAATCTCGCACTCGGTTCCTACCTCCAGATTCCCATCGATTAGCGTGCCGGTGACGATGGTTCCGAAACCGCTCAAGCTAAAGACACGGTCGATAGGCAAACGGGGACGGCCGCTGTTGACCCGCTGAGGAAGGTTGCTCAGCTCGTTTTGTAGAGCAAATACGAGTTTATCCAGCCCCTGACGAGTTTTGGCAGAAACGTGCACAATTGGCACTTTGGCGAGACGGGTGTTTTTTAGGAGCTGATGAATGTCTTCTTCAACTAAGGTTAGCCACTCCTCGTCAACGAGATCGATCTTATTTAGGGCGACAACGCCACGCTCGATCTGCAGCAGATTGAGGATAGCCAGGTGTTCCTTGGTTTGGGGCATCACCCCTTCGTCAGCGGCGATCACCAAAAGGACTGCGTCAATCCCTCCAACCCCCGCTAGCATATTCTCGATAAAATCGCGGTGGCCGGGCACGTCCACAATACCGATCTCCTCTCCGTTCGGCAGGGTGAACCAAGCAAACCCGAGATCGATGGTCATCTGACGCGCTTGTTCTTCGGCAAGGCGATCCGGGTTGATGCCGCTCAATGCCTCGACCAATGAAGATTTTCCGTGATCGACGTGTCCGGCTGTGCCGATGACCTTCATTTGTTGTCTCTAAAGAGTGTGTTTAGTGCGGTCGTATTCCGCAGCCCAACTATAGATAGCATTGAGTATGTTGCGCAGGTTGCGTTCCAGTTGTTCGTTCAAAAGAGCCATCGACTCCTGAATCGTCCGGAGACCTTCTTCGTGTTCGTTGAGTTGGCCGGTAATTTTTTCGATCTGGCGTACTAGATCGGAGCGGATCTCCTCTTGGACAAGGGAGTAATTCGTCCAGCGCTTTTGATCATCGCTTTTGAAAGTCACCCATTCTTGACGTAGCCGCTCTTCGCCTAGGCGCTGCAGTTCGGTGAGTTCGCTAACCCGTCGCTCGACCTTTTGGATCAGTTCCTCAATAGCCTGGTGTGCCCTCTGTACTGCACGGCTGGTGGAGTCTACGGTCTGAATGGTCTTCTCCGCCTCGGCATTCATCTGTTCCGATTGTTCGATCTTCGCTTGCCACTCTTTCCACAGTCGTTCTCGTTCGAGTTGGAGTAAAGCCTGTTCTTCGATGAACTTGCTCTGTGCTTGTTTGAGCTCGCCGAAGGTGTTTTCCAGCTCAGCCATTCGATTTTCGATTCGCTTTGCAGCCACACTGGCCAATTCAAGCTGCGCTTGGAGCTCGTTGTAGAGTTTGCGAAGTGCCATGGCTTCCCCTTGTAGATCGGTGATCTTGCGGGCATCCTGACGTCGATTCTCCTCCGCTTGGCGAAGAAGACGGTTATACTCCTCCTCTGTTCGTTGAAGTTCAGCGATTTTCTCTTCAAGTTGGCCTATTGTGCGCGATAGGCGCATTTCTTCTTCAATACGGGTTTGTAGGCTGCGGCGGACCTCGGCGAGGGTGCTCAGTTCCTTGCGCAGTTCGAGGATCGAGGTGTCTAGACCCTTGATTTCGACTTGGCGAAGCTTCTCCGCTTCCTGCTCGCGTCGCTGGGTCTCTTTTTCCCACTCTTCAAACTGCTGCTTGACTTCGAGCCTGAATCTCATGACAGCTTCGTCGATTTGCTCGACGCGGCCTCCCAACGACTTAAGGCGACTCAACTCGGTGGATAATTCTTTGATTTGTTGATCGGCGATTTGCAGGCTTTGTTCTAGGGCTTTGACCTTTTCCTCAAGAGAGGCAATGGTTGCTTTATCCTTACGCCGTTCGTCATCCAGCCAATTCAGTTGCTTGAGGATTTGTTCGGATTGCATCAAGGCTCCTTGGCATAAGCGGTGAAGGTTTCTTGAGTCGATTATAGCACGGGCATACCCCCTCAGAGTCCTTTGGACTTTGGTAAATAGAGGTGGACAGGAATCGTCCAAGTCCTGGACTGCCCATTAACTCCGCCTTATCCTCCTTGGAGGAAGGTCAAACCCATTTGGAACAGCAGCGGGAAGAACCATTGGGGGAAGATGCCGGCTAGGAGCAACCCAAGCCCTCCAACGGTCAAGAGAACCCTTTGGCCGTGAAGCTCAGAAGAGACCCATCCCGGCTCGCCTGTGCTGCGGATCAAGGCTGCTAAAGTGCGCAAGCCGCCGATCATCACTCCAATACTCCCAAACACTGCGCTAATGGCGATTGGCGGGAAGCGTTCAAACCAACCTTGCCAGATCGGAAGGTGTGTCGGAAAGGCAGCGGTCAGTGGAAAGCCCGCCAGAGTTAACACTGCAACAAAATATGCGAAGGTGGCCAGCGGATACTGCCTCCCTATTCCAACCAGGTCCTGAATGGATAGACTCCCCCTTTGGTCCCGATAGATATTAGAGGCAAATGTCAATAGAGCTAGCGCAAGTCCGCGAGGCAAGGCTTGCAAAAAGAGGAGCGCAAGCAAGGGCGACTTCTCCGACGAGAGCAACCCTAGGCCTAAGATCAGAAAATTAAACCCAAGCTCCTTAACTAGGATATATCCTAGAAACCGGCCTAGGTGGCGATGATAGAGCGCACCCAATCCGCCGATAAGGCTCATCATCAGACCTTGGAGGCTGAAAAAGGCGATTATCCAGGGTGAGGAGACCAGCCAAGCAAATTCCCGGACGAGAGAAAAGGCAAAAAGGACAGTCGTAAAGGAAGCAACAAAGAGGGTAAAGGCGAAGGAGAAGGGGTTAGCGTGCTGGGCAACGGCAGGCAGCCAGCTTTGGAAAGGCACTCCACTGAGCAATAGGCTGTAGCCGAGCAGAAGGGGAATCAGCAGAGAGAGGCTTGGAATTGCATCTGGACTCGCTTCGTTTCCCTCGAGCAACCAGCCCGCAAAGAGCAGCGGAGGCATCGCAAGGCTCTGAAAGACCCAAAAACGCTTGATCCCTAGATCAATTTCTGGGTAATCACTGACGAACAAAAGGAGCGAAATCACTGCGGCTAACTGGACGAGAATGGCGCCGTAGTAAAGGGGTTGAATGAGAACAGCGGCTATCAGAGCTACGCTCAGGCCCATTCCCAGGGGGAAAAAGAAGGGATGAACTTCACTGCTGAGAGTACCGACAAACCAGAGAGCGATAGCGAGGTTGAGCAGGATGACCAAGGGTCGGTCGGAGCTCTCCAATATGAAGCTTCTTCCAAATAAGAGCCAGCTTGCCTCGATCTCAAAGCTCAGAACCCCAACTTGTACCCTTTCCCCGACAGGTAGCGCCCAAGCTGCGCTGGCCAGGCCGAGCGCGAAAATGCTTCCGCTTAGGGCGGCGACCTTTCTCCAACGGAGGAGGAGAAGCAGAGCGATGGAAAAGAGCGTGGGCAGCCCGATCCACACTAAAGGGGCATTCATCGGGCTTGACGCTCCTCTTCCACCCGAAGGAAATAAGCGCAAAGGAAGGCCGTGCTCAAGACGATAGCCGCCAGTAGACCGGTAAGCATGAGCGAGGGTTCGATCGCAGCAAAAAGGATTTCGAAACCTTGGAAAAATGTGAGCAGTCCAATCGCAATCGAAAGGGTGGAGGTCCGAAAGCTCAAAATCAGCAGAGAAATGCTACTGAGTGCGAGAGCAGCTATAGCATGGAAGAAGCCAAGGCCGCCGAACAGAGACATTAAGTGCCAGACTGCTTGGGGAAGCGCTATGCCGATAAGGACGGCCATTGCAAGGCGGAATGCCCTCGCAGAAAACGGAAAATGAAAAGGACCGCTTGTCTCTCTCTCCACCGATCTTCCCCGGGCAGGATTACGGGCTGTATTCGCCAAAGCTGTGCCGATGATCGCCACCGCTGTCCAACTCTCGATGAACTTCACCAGAGACAATCCAAGCGAGAGACTTTGAAAACAGAGCAGAAAGAAGCCGATCCCTTGAACCCCAAGCGCTAGCATTCTCCAACGCCAGTCCGAAGAAATGAGATTATATAGGGCAGCCCCGACAGCAAGGAGAACACCCAGAAAGCTTACCCATTGCTGGCTCAAGCCCTATTCCCCTCTACTCAGCAGGGAGAAAGTTCGGAAAAGGAGGAGCAAGACCACCCATGCCCACAAAAGCCCACCTCTCCCTTCCAGAATCGTTTCAACTTGGCGGTAAAGCGTGCCGAGTTGATGAAAGCTCCATCGTAGGGCTTGGTATATCCACTCGAGGGAGAGGAGATCGACCCAGGCTGCGGGAAACTGCCGTTTGAGGTGGAGCTGCTTGGCACCGAACGCAAATCCGATCCCTGCAAGGCTTAGCCCGAGTCCGAGAAGATAGTCGAGCGGAGTGCGCAGAACGAGATAGGGACTCTCCAGAGCTGTTTCGAGTGTGCTTCTCCAACCCCCGTATCCGATTGCGACAGACACTCCAAGCGTAGCGTAGAAAGCCAGCGGGTACAGGGCTTTTCCCCAAGGCTCTCCGGGAAGAGGCACATCAGGCTTTTGCAGCAGGAATCGTAGGTAGCCCGCAGCTAGGAACAGGTGGGAAAGGGAAAGCAGGACTTCGGGCAGAGTCCATTCTGAACGGTAGATTCGGAGTATGTCCCAAAACGGTGTGAAAGGTAAACCAAGCAGCAAAAGCATTTGCGCGCCAATGCCGACCGGCCAAAGGCGGGGCCGACTCTCGAAGACGAATAACAAAACTCCACAAAAGGCGAGGATCATCCCCCAGGCGATAACGGCTTCGGGACGGTTGATCGTTGCAGCATAGAAGGCAAACGCTGCAGTGGCGATAATCCAAAAAGGGCGCCCCTCGAGAGGCTGGGTGCTGTTAAGCCACAAGATAGTTGCAGCAAGGCTAATTAGGCTGATCAATAGCCCAATGCCTTCTTGGGTTTGGAAATAAGCGTAGTCTGCGAGGCGGGCAAGTAGCGGAATGGTTGTCAAGGGCGGAACGAGGCGGATTATTGTGCCCAAGCCGCGGCGGAGTTCTTGAGACTCCAAATAAGGGAGGTGAAAAGGAAACACTCCCCAACGCAGCAAGATCGAAAGCCCGTAGGCCCAGGGACTGCCTAACCCCCACAAAGCGAGCATCACCCCAAATGTCCGAGAGGAAAAAGCCAAAATCACCCGCTCGCGCAAGGTCGGTTGCGCAGGTCGGCTGAGCCAAATTCCTAGCTCAACCAGATCGATCGCCGCCCAGGCCAGTAGAAGGGTGAGTTCGTTGCCGGCAAAGACTGCGAACAAGCCCAGCCCAAGTAAGATGAGGCTAGAGGTCCACCCGAAGACCAGACTCCCCGAAGGGTTAGTTGCTTCGGTGAGGAGCACCGCGCCCCCTGCAGTGGCTAAGGCCAGAGCTACAGCCCACGAAAACCCATCGGCCAGCAACTCCGGAGAGAGCGGAAAGAGGATTTGAGGCTGCCAAGTTGCCAGGGAAAGAGAGTGTGGCAAGGAAAAGCGCAACCCAAATAGGAATAGCCAACTTAGGGCGACCCCTAGGAAAGCCAACATCCACTGCAAACCCAGCCTAGCTTTGCTCGCTCGGGAAATCATCACCGCCACCCCTGCCAGAAATGGCAGGAAAACCGCGCCTGCTAGGAAGAAAGAGGGGATCATAAACTTGGAGTTAGAGCACTGTTCCGGGTGTGCGCTTAAGGAAGCGGCCTTGTCCTGCTTTGCCGAGCCATTGATCGCCATCCACGATCAACTGTCCTCTGAGGAACACCTTGACGGGGTAGCCGACCAACTCCCATCCTTCGTATAAATTGTAGTCGGTGCGGTGTTGTGCCACCGCTACCCCATAGGTGAGCTTTTTGTTGAGATCCCAGAGAACGATGTCGGCATCTGAGCCGGGAAGAAGAGCTCCTTTTTGAGGATATAGACCGAAGATTTTCGCCGGGTTAGTGCAGTTGAGGGCTACAAATTGGTTTTCGGAGATTTTTCCGGTGCGCACGCCGTAGGTCCAAAGGATGGGCAAGCGATCACCGACGCCGGGCAAGCCATTTGGGATCTTGGTGAAATCATCCTTGCCTAACTCCTTGCCAGGGATGGCGATTGGCTTTCCTTCATAAAGAATCGGTCGAGTGCCGTCGTAGAAGAAGGGACAGTGGTCGGTCCCTACCGTCTGCAAGATTCCCTGAGCTAAGCCCTGCCAAAGCCTTTCGTTGTCTTCTGGCGTTCGCATCGGGGGTGAACAAACCCACTTGGCACCATCCGGCCGTCGCAGGTGCTCTACCGTAAAGAAAAGGTATTGAGGGCAAGTTTCGCCCATCACAGGCACACCCTTTTCACGTCCGTAGGCTAACTGGTCAACCTCGCCACCGGCATTCATATGCACGATATAGAGCGGAGCACCGCTTTGCGCTGCTAGGGCAATACCGCGCAGAGTGGCTTCCACAGCCCCCCAGCTTGGTCGAGTGTGGGCATGCCATTCTGGGGTGGTTTTGCCTTGGGACAAAGCCTCTTGGACGAGGGTTTCGATCACGTCGCCGTTCTCGGCATGCAACATAGTTAGGATGCCGTACTCTTTGGCGATGCGCATAGCCGAGAAAATTTCGCCATCGCTGATGCGCAAACGGTTGTTGTATGCCGTGAAGACCTTGATCGAAGGGATTCCCCAATCTACCAAACGGGGGATCTCCCTAGCGATAGTCTCGTTCCAGCGGGAGATGTTCATGTGGAAACTGAAGTCAATGGCGGCTTTGGGGTCGGCTTTCTCCCGCCAAGCAGCAATGCTTTCCTCTAGAGTGGGCTTGTCTAGGGGAACGAAGTCGATCACCGTGGTGGTTCCACCGAAAGCTGCAGCCTTATGGCCGGTATAGTGATCATCGCTGGATACCGTCCCAAACATCGGTAAATCGAAGTGAGTGTGTACGTCTACTCCTCCCGGCATTGCTGTGAGACCACTGCCATCGATTATTTCGCAATTTTCTGTGGGAATGTCTACTCCTATGGTATGAATTTTCTCGCCTACAACCAAGATATCTGCGCGGAATTTTTCGCTCGCAGTGAGGACATCCACGTTCCTAATCAAGATTGGTCGACTACCGTTCATCACACACCTCTCTCTGAACTTTTGGAATAGACCTTCCAGGCTCCAGCAATCCCCAGGAGAGCTGCTAGTAACGTTGGGGAGAGTTCGGTTTCTGATTCCTCTGGCTTTCCACTGGGGTATGCTTGGGTATTCCGTTCACGCAGAGCCCGCCATACACCGGCGCGGTCTCCTTCCGCCAGAATTAGGTCATCGACACTCTTTGCGCGCAGGAAGTACTCCCCTAGGGTATAGAAGAAGGTGATCCGCTTCCATCGTCCCACCGGTAGCGGATTTTCAAGGGAAACTAGCGGTCCAAGTTGGACTTTGTAGTATTCTTGATTGGCGTAGGGGTGGTCCAACTCATTTTGCAACAACTCGCCTCGGGTGGTCAGTTCTACCCCGCGAATTTCGGCTATATATTCGATGCGCCACTTAGCCTTCCCGAAGGCAGCGGTCTGATATAGTGCCAAGTAATCCACCGGGATCACTTTGGGTGCCGAACGCATCGGAATGCGGTACCACCCTAATACGCGAGCAATTTCTAGGTCGCGGGGTGATTTTAGAATGGCAACGAGGATTAAAGCACTTGGATCTAGCACAGGGTTTATTATACTCGGAGATAAGGCATTGTCTGCATAAGGAAAAAGCGTCCGAAAGCACAGCTTTCGGACGCTTTGGGCTGCCTAGGGCATCGGTCGATGCCGGTGGCGTAGGGACTACCTAGATAAGCCCCACATCTCGGTTGAATTCCTCGATCAGAGCGTCGATCTCTTCGACTTGATTTTGAATGTCGGTCCAGTAGGTGGGCTGATACCACTGATCGAGAATCTCCTCGTAGGTCTTCCCTTGTTGTTCAACCCAAGTAAAGTACTTGAGGTTGTGAACCCGTCGTCGGTCGACATAACGAAGTTCCAGCATATTGTCGGTGGATTGACCGAGTAAGTATTGGGCAAAATGAGCTGCGGCATCGAGTTCGGTGTACTCGCCGAATTCCTCTCGCATCTCTTTCAGCCGGCTGCCGTATAGCTCCATTGAGTCAGTCAACACAGTCAACACGATGTCGTTCTCTCCTAATTCATAGTATTTGGCCATCTTAATTGCAGAGAGAATGTTCGAAATGCCTGAAAAACCGAGCAGGTCCAGATTCTGGACGATATGCTCCGGAACACCCCTTTTCACAAGGTATGCCCGTCCTGCTGGTTCGTTGAAGAGTCGGGCTAGGTTGACTACTGCGTTGTCGTCAATGGCAACAACCAAATCTGTGTTTTTGACGTTGTGAATCCAAGGCACGTGTTTATCCCCGATCCCTTCGATGCGGTGGGCGCCAAAGCCGTTCTCGAGGAGTGTAGGGCACTGAAGGGCCTCGCTGGCGCAAATCTTGCTTGCCGGGAAGAGCTGTTTCATATAATCTCCGCTGGCAATGGTCCCGGCCGAACCCGTAGCGGAGACCATTCCGAAGTAGCGATCTTTCGGGCGCATCGTGTCTTTGAGAACCTCTTCCATAGCGTGGCCGGTGATCTCATAGTGCCAGAGATAATTGCCAAACTCCTCGAATTGATTGAAGATCATTAGGTCTTGGCCAGAGCGGCGCAATTCCCAGCATTTATCGAAGATTTCCTTTACATTTGACTCGCTGCCGGGAGTGGCAATGACTTCACCGGCGATTCTAGAGAGCCACTCAAAACGTTCACGGCTCATCCCCTCGGGCAAGATTGCGATCGACTCGCAAGCTAAAAGTGCTGAGTCATAGGCACCGCCGCGACAATAATTGCCCGTGGATGGCCAAACCGCTTTTTGCGTGGTGGGGTCGAATTGCCCGGTAACCAGACGCGGTACGAGGCAACCGAACGCTGCGCCAACCTTATGTGCCCCCGTGGGAAACCATTTGCCTACGAGAGCGATAATGCGCGCCGGCACCCCGGTTAGGGAAGAGGGCAGCTCGATGAAATTCACTTTGCCAAACCCCCCACCCTTTTCCACCGGCTCGTTTTTCCAAGTGATGCGGAAGAGGTTGCGGGGGTTGAGGTCCCATAACCCAATTTCTTTTAGCTCATTCTTGATTTTTTCCGGGATCAGGGAGGGGTCCTTCATTTGAGCAAAGGTAGGGATGATAATATTGCGCTCGCGAACACGCTGCACCGCTCGCTTGCGCCGTTCGGGAATTACCGTCAAGTCGATCTTCGCCATAGAGTTTCTCCTTTGCACAAGATTGAGTTTCAAGAGAGCTCGGTTGCCGAGAATTCATTTTCAAGCTCTTCAGGCTCTTTTGCCCCGTCTTGCTCGGGGGCTTCTCTTAGAATATACAATGGTCGACCTTTGGCTTCGTCATAGAGTCGTCCGATGTACTCTCCTAGGATGCCGAGGGAGATAAGCTGTACTCCCCCTAGGAATAAGACCGCAATCAGAGTCGTGGCTTGCCCTAGAAATGCCTGCATCCCCGATTGGCGCAAGATGACGACAATGGGGATGGCTAAGATGCTCAGGCCGGCTGCTGCAAATCCTAGGTAGGTGGCTAGCTGGAGCGGCAAATAGGAGAAGCTGGTGATCGCATCACTGGCGAATTTAATCATCTTTCGCAGAGGATATTTGGTCTGCCCGGCAAATCGAGCTGCCCTGCGGTAGTGGACGCCAGTCTGCCGGAACCCGACCCAAGCCGACATACCGCGCAGAAAGCGGTGCCGCTCGCGCATTCTTCTTAATACTTTGACCACTTGGCGGTCCAGCAGACGGAAGTCACCGGTGTCCAGGGGGATTTTGACATCCGTAATCCGGTAGATTAGCCGATAGAAGAGGGAAGCGGTGAGCAGCTTAAACCAGCTCTCTCCTTCCCGTTCAGAGCGGATGGCGTAAACCACTTCATATCCCTCACGCCATTTGGCAATTAGTTCTGCCATGACTTCCGGGGGGTCCTGCAGATCGGAGTCAAGGACAATCGCAGCTCGGCCACGGCAATAATCCAATCCTGCCGTCACTGCTAGTTGATGGCCGAAGTTGCGAGCAAAGATCAGCGGGCGCACCCGGCGATCCTCTTTAGCAAAGTGGCGGATCAGTTCGGTTGAACCGTCAGTCGAACCGTCGTCGACCAAAAGCAGCTCCCAGCTCAAGCCCAATCCATCCAGGACTTGTCGCACTCTGCGGTAGAATTCTGGCAGAGATTGAACTTCGTTATATACCGGTGCAATCACGGAAATTTCTGGGGTCGTCTCTGCTCTTCTATCCATAAAGATGCTTCGTCAATGCGCTGAGAGTCGGTTCGATAACGGGTGCTTGGGGAACTGCTTGCATGGCCGCTTTGATGTCTTTCAAGCCGCTGCCGGTGTTAAGCACCACCACTGCGTCTTCCTCCCCAATCCATCCGGCTTGAACCGCCTGAACTAAACCGGCGTAGGAGGTGGCTCCGGCCGGTTCGGCGAAAATCCCTACCTTTCCCAGAGAGGCGATGGCTTCGAGGATTTTTTCGTCTTCCACGGCGAGATAACGGCCGCCGGTTTCTCGCGCTGCGCGCACGGCGCGCACTCCGTCCCGAGGGAGATCGACCGAGATCGAATCCGCTAGGGTGTTCGCTATGACAGGCGTGATCTGTTCCGTGCCGGCTTGGAAGGCATTGTAAATCGCCGCAGAACCGGTGGACTGGACGCCAAAGATGCGCGGCATTTGCTCGATCCACCCTAGAGCGAGCAAGTCCTTGAAGCCCTTATGGAGGCCGGAGATGATGTTACCGTCCCCAACGGAGACAAACACATTCAAGCGGCTAAATTGAGGATGTTGGCGACGCGTTTTCTCCCACCATTCCCAGATTTCAAAGGCTGCGGTCTTCTTTCCTTCGGCGGTGAAGGGGTTGTAGCCGGTGTTGCGACAATACCAACCGAATTCCCGGGCAGCTTGGATGGTCAGATCGAAAGCGCTATCGTAATTGCCGTCCACTAGGATCACCTGTGCACCGAAAACCAGCAGTTGAGCCACTTTGGCAGGGGGAGCGGTTCTCGGTGCAAAGATGACCGCTTTTTGCCCGATGGCCGCGGCCATCCCGGCCAGCGCTGCGCCTGCATTTCCCGTAGACGCAGTTACGACCACTTCTGCCTTGATCTCTCTTGCTCGGGTGACAACGACTGCGCTGGCGCGGTCCTTAAAGGAGGCGGTGGGGTTGCGACTCTCGTCTTTGACCCACAGGGTTTTCAAACCCAATTCTTCGGCCAAGCGAGGAGTTTCAAAGGTGGGAGTCCAGCCAACACGATGCAGCGGAGTCCCTTCAAAACCGGGGTCGTCAACCGGCAGCAAGGGAAGGTAACGCCAGATCGAAGGCTCAGCTTGGGCAAAGATCTGGCCGGGTGAGACAAACTTCCGAATGTGGTCTACATCTAGGGCTACATCTAAGTTCCCACCATCCTTCGGGCAGGTGTACTGAACTTGGCTTTCTAAGTACTCACGCTGACAAAGGGAACAACGATAGCCGAGAAAGCGACTCACAGGTTACTTCTCCTCCCGCGAGTAGGGTTGCATCAGAGCGGCGGGCACACCAATCCGTCTTCGAAAAGCCTGCTCTGAAATCAAGACCAAAACCAAAATCGTCACCAAGAAGGGTAACATGTTCAAGAGATTCGCCGGGATTCCTAGGGGCTGGAGGCGAAATTGAAGGACGCGCACCCCGCCGAATAGGTAAGCGCCGAGCATAGCTCGGGTTGGATCGTAGAGCGAGAAAATGGTCAAAGCGATCACGATCCATCCCGCTCCCGCAGTCATCCCCTCGATCCAAGCCGGTGCGTAAGCCACAGAAAGGAAAGCCCCGGCCAATCCGGCCATCAGGCCGCCGAACATCACCGCAAGGTAACGGACGAGGAAGACATTCACTCCCATGGCATCTGCTGCGGCTGGGTTTTCTCCAACCGATCGAAGCACAATGCCCCAGTTGGTCTTGTAGAGGAAAAAGGAGAGAAGAGGGACAAGGAGAATAGAGATGTAGACCAAAATGTTAAACCTGAAAAATTCCCCAAGGATGGGCAAATCACTTAGGACGGGGACGTGAACCGGCTGAAGACGCACCGGAAGTGGCATCCCGATGAACTGTTTGCCCAGCAAACCGCTGATCCCTAAGCCCAGCATGGTCAGGGCTAACCCTGAGACAACCTGATTAACCCGTAAGGTGATCGAGAAATAGGCGTGGATCAAAGACATCAGGATGCCAGCTAAGCTGGCTGCCAAGATTCCAAGCACCACGTTCTTGGTCGCAAAAGTGACGGCGAATCCCGTTACTGCCCCCATGATCATCATTCCTTCCACACCTAAGTTGAGCACCCCCGATCGCTCTGCGTAGACCTCTCCTAGGGTACCTAACAGCAGTGCCGTCCCGGCGGGGATGGTCAAAGTCAAGACCGAAACGATAAAATCAATCACTTGACCACCTCCACTTTGACGCGGTAATTGGTCAAATATTCGGCAGCAATGATAAAGAACAGGATAACCCCATTGAAGATGAAAATGGTTGCCGAAGGCAGGTTCAAGGCTGTCTGAATTGCGTCTCCTCCGACTAATAGTCCTCCCATAAAGAAGGCCGTGAGTACGGTCAGCAAGGGATTCAGCCGTGCGAGCCACGCAACGATGATAGCGGTAAAGCCATAGCCGGGCGAAATCCCTTCCGGAGGGCCCAAGCGGGCGTGGATACCCGCAACCTCACCCACTCCCGCTAAGCCGGCCAAGCCTCCGCTAAGCACAAGCACGAAGAGGATCACTCTTTCTACGCTCATCCCGGCATAACGTCCTGCAGCGGGGTTCTCCCCTACAACGCGGATTTCGTAGCCTAGCTTGGTGTAGTAGAGCAAAATGTAAATTGCCAGGGTGAGAAGGAGAGCCACGATTAGAGTGGGGTAGTGAATTCGCGTCGTGCCCAAGTGGGGAAGTTGTGCTGAGAGAGAAAACGGAGAGGAATAGGGAAACCCGCGTTGTTCCGCTCCTCGCCATGGACCGTAGACGAGGTATCTTACCAGATCGCTAGCGATGTAAACCAACATCAAGCTGGTCAGAACTTCATCAACTCGGAAGCGGGTCTTCAGCAGGGCGGGGATTAGCGCCCAGAGGGCTCCGCCAAGAAAACCTCCGAGAAACATCAGGGGCAACAACAATCCTCGAGGTAGGTCTGGCCAGGCCAGCCCAATTCCACCTCCTACGATCGCTCCGAGCAAAATTTGGCCCTCCGCTCCGATGTTGTAAACCCGCGCCTTAAAGGAGAGCGCTAACCCTGCCCCGGCGAGAAGGAGCGGAATGGACTTGGCAACCGACTCGGATAAGCCGTAAAGAGAGCCGAAGCCCCCGATCAAGATGCGCCGGTAGGCGTTCAGAGGATTTACCCCAAGGAAAGAAAAAATGACCGCAATCACCACGAAAGAGAGAAGCAGAGAGAGAAGAATGGATCCGATTTGAGTCGTTCGGGAGACCTCTAGTCGTCGCTCGATGCGGACCTTGACGCTCATACCCATTGCTCCTGCTCTAGTTTCAGCGCGCCGGCCATCATGAGGCCAATTTTCTCCAGATTCTCCTCCTTGGGTTCAACAATGCCCATAATTTCGCCATTATGCATCACTGCCACTCGATCGCTCAAGGTCAGGATTTCCTCAAGATCGTCTGAAACCAACAAAATGGCTTTACCCAGAGGTCGTTGCGAGAGCAGAATTCTCCATATCGTCTCGATGGCGCCTACGTCGAGACCACTGGTTGGGTAAGCCGCCACGAGGATATCCACTTGCTGGGATAGCTCGCGCGCCATCAGCGCTCGTTGAATGTTGCCGCCCGACAGTAACTTGACCGGCTTTTCCGGTCCCGGCGTGATTACCTCGTACTCCTGGATTAAGCGCTGGGCTAAATTCAGCATTTCCCGGCGGTCGATGAACGCTCCTTTCGAAATCGGGGCAGTGCGATAGGACTTTAAGATCATGTTTTCGGCGATACTCATATTGGGGACAAGAGCCGTCATCCGTTCACCGGGGACATAAGACATGCCCATGTTAATGCGTTCCCTGATGGAAGAGCGAGTGGCTTCGACCCCGTTGATAAAGATTTTCCCCCGTGTTGCGGGACGCAGGCCCGCAATCACCTCAAGTAACTCACGCTGACCGTTTCCGGCTACGCCCGCAATGCCCAGAATCTCTCCTCGATGCACAGTGAAAGAGACATTATTCACCGCAATGAGCCCTTTATCGCTTAGAGCCTCCAACCCTTCCACTCTCAGCACCTCAGAACCGCGCTCGACAGAGGGCTTTTCTAGGCGGAACAGCACCTCCCTCCCTACCATTAGATTGGCGAGCTGAACTTTGTTGGTTTTGGCGGTTTCGAGCACGGCGGTGACTTTCCCTTGTCTAAGGATAGTCACACGGTGGCTGACCGCGGTAACTTCGTCCAGTTTGTGGGTAATAAAGATGATTGTGTTCCCCTCCTCGGTCATTCGTCTCAGAGTTTGAAGTAGCTCTTTGATTTCCAGCGGGGTCAACATTGAGGTCGGCTCGTCTAAAATGAGAATCTTTGCTCCCCGGTAGAGAGCCTTCAGAATTTCTACCCTCTGCTGCTCGCCGGCAGAGAGCTGCCAAATCCGAGCATCAGGGTTAATTGCAAGGCTGTATCGTTGAGCCAGATCGACGATTTTTTGTCGGACTTCCTCTTCCTCGAACCTCAGGCCGTTGCCGGTCCCTAAAACGATGTTCTCAACCACCGTGTGGGTTTGAACAAGGCGAAATTGCTGGTGAACCATCCCAATTCCGAGGGCGATTGCATCCTTGGGAGAGTGAATGTGGGCTTTCTTGCCGTAAATATAAATTTCTCCTTCATCCGGACGATAAATGCCGTACAGAATATTCATTAACGTGGTCTTCCCTGCTCCGTTTTCGCCCAACAAGGCATGGATCTCGCCCTCTCGCACTTCAAAGTCGATGTTTGAATTCGCTACAACCCCAGCAAAGCGCTTGGTAATCCCTTTCATCAAGACTGCAGTGGGAACTTCAGACATTGAAGCCTCCGGGTGGCGTCAGGAAATGAGGGAGGGGCTAACTTCCCCTCCCTCCAATAGCGCTTGTTGTAGATTTACTTCGGCTCTCCGATCACGCCCTCGACAAACCAATCGATGGTGGTTAGCTCGAGGTAGGAGAGGCGTTGTCCATCCTTGACTCGTTGTGTCCCAGTCTGGTCGTTAATTGGGCCGGTGAACGGATCGAAGAGCAAGGCCGGGTCGCGCATTTGCTCGATGCGCTTAAAGACGAGGTCATAGATGCTGATCTCACCGAGATACTTCTCGTTGACCTTGTATTCCTTAAGGGCGGATTCGAACTTGGGGTTGATCGGCTCTCCGAAACGGGCGCCCAATTCGACGGCCGAAGGTGCTCCCAGTTGCCAACCACCGCTGAGGAGCCCCCAGTAATCTACATTCTCTAGATTGGTGTTGTTATAGATCCCTAGGTAGATTTTGGTCAAAATATCTTCGTAGATCAGGCCCCAATTAACGAGCTGTCCGCTTATTACCGAGTTCGGACCGTAGTCATGCATGGGGCTATAGTGGCTGAAGGTATAAACGGGTTGGTTCTTCTGGGTGGTGTATTCTTCGCCGACCTGAACGACCGCGGGGCTATCCTCGGTGAAAGCGAGGATATCCACTCCGTTTGCGATCAGAGATTCTGCGGCTTCTCGAGCTTTCGCCGGGTCATACCATGAGTAGAGCCAGCGCACTTCCACTGTGGCTTCGGGTTTAGCTTCGCGCACGCCGAGAGTGAACGCATTGATGTGGCGCACCACCTCTGGGATGGGGTGAGCGGCGACGTAACCGATCTTGCCCGATTTGGTTAGGGCCCCTGCCATGAGGCCATTCAGATAGTAAATTTGGTAGAAATCGGCCATCATGGTAGCCATATTCGGAGCACGCTTAAAGCCCGAGACGTGCACGAAAATCTTGTCCGGATACTTTTGCGCGGCTTTCAGGGTATCATCCATGTAGCCGAAAGAAGTGGTGAAAACGACATCGCATTTCTCTTCGACCACAAAGCGATCGATGAAACGAGCCGAGTCGGCTTCGGCAACGCTCTCAACGTAGAGAGTTTCTAGCCAATCGTAACGGTCATCCACATAACGCCGACCAACATCGTGAGCGTGAGTCCAACCCAGGTCGCCGATCGGGCCAACGTAGATATAGCATGCCTTGATTTTCTTGGCAGGTTCAGTTACTTGTACTGGTTGAGGGGGTTGTTGGGGTTGTTCGGCTGCTTGTTGAGCGCCGGGTGGTGGAGTTTGCTCCGATTGTTGGGGCTCCTCCTGGGGCTGAGCAGGAGCTTGGGGTTGGCAAGCCACGAGAAGCAGGCTCAGCACAAGAAAGACACCAAGGATACGCAGAAGTGTTTTCGATGCCATTTTACCTTCTCCTCTTACTAGTCTCTCTAAGAACTTCTAGCGAAAGGGTTTGGGAAAAGTAGTCTCTATGCTTGCTTTTCTCTCGCCTTGGCACCTCCTTTCTCCCAGCATACCTAAATTATAAACGCTTTTATGGAGACTATGTTAATGCGACTTGATTTTTTACCAAGCCAACAACCCGCAACGAGGACCGGGGTTCCCGAACCAGCTTGATTAGCCTTAGCGCTTGTTCTCAAGCCCGGTCCCGATTGGGTTACTGCCTCCCTAGTCCGGCACAAAATGAGTGCCGGTTTCGCCGCGCAGCGCCCGCCCGATGTTTTCTGGATTGGTGATGATCGCATGCTTGCCGCCGGCCTCTAAATACCAGATGATCGCCTGAACCTTTGGCGCCATCGAGCCTTTTGCGAAATGAATGCCTTCGTCAAGGTATTTCTTTGCCTCGGAAAGAGTCATGCGGTCAACCCACTGTTGATTGGGTTTACCGAAGTTCAGTGCCACTTTCTCCACGGCGGTCGAGATCAGGAAGAGGTCTGCGTTCAGCTTTCGGGCCAGCAAACTGCTGGCATAGTCTTTGTCGATCACTGCCGCCACACCGCGGTATTCCCGGTCACCTACATCGATTACAGGGATGCCGCCGCCGCCCACGGTGATTACTACTGCGCCGGCGTCAATAAGGATCTTAACCGCATCAAATTCGACCACTTCTTTTGGCAGGGGTGAGGCAACCACGCGTCGCCAACCCCGTCCTGCATCCTCGACTACGTTCCATCCCATTTCTCGGGCGCGCCGTTGGGCTTCCTCGGCATCCATAAAACTGCCAATGGGTTTGGTGGGGTTCTTAAAGGCAGGATCGTCTTTGTCCACCAGGACCTGAGTGACCACTGTGGCAACGGGCTTCTTGATGCCGCGCTTGTGCAGCCAGTTTTGCAGCGTTTGTTGGAGGGCGTAACCAATGGCGCCTTGCGTGTCTGCCCCACACACATCCAAAGGCACCTCGTGCATACCCTCAACTTTTGCGGCAATCTCCGACCGACGCAGGATAAAGCCCACTTGGGGCCCGTTTCCGTGGCCAATAGCCACGTCCCATCCGGCTTCGATCATGTCGGCGATATGATAGGTTGTCTCTTTTGCGGCTTCGTACTGATCCTCGACAGTCTTGCGCTGTTCATCCTTGATTAACGAGTTTCCACCGATTGCAACTACAGCAACTTTCTTCTCGGCCATTTTAGATCCCTCCCATGGTCAAAGCCATCACTGCTTTTTGAACATGTAAGCGATTTTCGGCCTCATCGTAAACTACCGATTGGGGGCCGTCAATCACCCCGTCAGTGACCTCAATATTGCGATCGGCCGGTAAAGGATGCATGTAGATGGCGTCGGGTTTCGCCAAAGCCATCTTGCGCTCATCGGTGATCCAGTGGGAGTATTTCTTGATAATCTGCGCTCCTTCTTCAGGGTCTGGAGTGTGAACCATGGCGCCCCATGACTTGGCATAGATGATATCAGCATCCTTAAAAGCTTTTTCCATGCCATCCGGGTCGCTGATGATCTCAAACCCCGTGCCGTATTTGCGAGCCTGCTCTTGGGCCATATCCAAAATCTCGGGCATCAGCCGGAACTCCGGAGGATGAACGAGCACTACGTCTAGCCCAAAGCGCGGCATTTGCACCACAAGCGACTGGGGGACCGACATGGGTTTCTGGTACGATGCAGCATAGGCCCAAGAGACCACCATTTTCTTATGGCGCAAGTCACGACCTTTTTTCTCAATGATGGTCATTAGGTCCGCCAAGATTTGGAAGGGATGGTAAATATCGCATTGCATGTTCAGAACAGGAGCGCGGGAATACTTTGCCACTTCGTTGATGTATTGATTCCCTACACCCCAGTCTACATGGCGGATTGCAATGCCGTCAAAATAACGGCCAAAGATTTCACCGATTTCTTTGGGGGTATCACCGTGGGCAATTTGGGTTGTCTTGCTCTCGATGAAAGCCGCATGTCCGCCCAATTGCGCCATGCCCGCCTCAAAGGAGCCGCGTGTGCGGGTGCTTGAGAAAAAGAACAGCATGGCTAGCACTTTGTCGCGCAAATAGGGATGAGGTTGTCCTAGGGCTCGCTGGCGCTTAAGATCAAAGGCGACATCGAGCACAGTTTCCACCTCTTCTTTGCTAAAGTCCAAATCGCCGATTAAGTCTCTTCCGTAAAAGTGGGTTTGCATCTTCAACCTCCATAAACCGGGTTCTCAGAGAGCCTGTCAGCCTGAAAAAGTCTCACCGTCCAGAGCAGGAAGAGGGGAGTAGGTCGAAGCGCTTCGACCTACTCTGGAGAGTCGAACGGTTTATTCCATGGCACCCAGAACCAGGGCCAGAAGAGCCATGCGCACTACCACGCCGTAGAAGGCTTCTTGCCAGTAGCGTGACCAACGGGTAATGTCTACGTCGGTAGGAATTTCGTCCATGCGCGGCAAGGAGTGCAACAAGATTGCGTCCGGTTTGGCCTTGGTTTCGAGGAGTTCACGGGTGATCTTGTAATTGGGTGGGGTCAAACCAACCTCTCCGGTGCGCTCGTCGCGCGACTTGGTGTAGTCTGGCTGGACCACAGGCTCAACCAAGATCACATCTGCGGTGCCAATTGCTTGCTCGACATGCTCTGCTTCTTTAAAGTCTAGGCTGTATTGGCGTAACTCGGCTTTGAACTCCTCGGTGAGGGACATTTCCGGGGGTGAGACGAAAGTGATTGGGCAGTCGAATTGGGTGAGTGCATAGGCCAAGGAGTGCATCGTGCGCATACGCATATCGCCCACAGCCAGCCAGCGTAAGCCATCGATGCGCCCCTTCTCGCGCAGGACGGTGTAGAGGTCGGTGAGGATTTGGGTGGGGTGTTCTCCCCAGCCGTCGCCGCCGTTTATGACCGGAATAGAGGCCCACTTGGCCGCTTCGTGCGGAGCTCCTTGTTGGAAGTGGCGCATTACGATCACATCGCCGTAAAACTCCAGCATTTTGACGGTATCCTTGATCGACTCCTGATAGAAGTCCCCGGCGCGGGTCATCTTGGGGTCGGCAAATCCGAGCACATGGCCACCTAGGCGGTGCATGGCTGCCTCGTGAGCAAGGCGGGTTCGAGTAGAGGGCTGGTAGAAAGCGGTAACCAGGGTTTTATCTTTGAGCATATCCGAATTACGACGGCTGCGGGCAATGGGTTCCATTTTCGCCGCAACCTCGAAAACGTGGAAAAACTCATTGCGTTCGAAATCCTTGAGCGACAGGATATCGCGACCCATAAAGCTGCGCATAATACACTCTCCTCACGTAGAAAGATTTGGGGTTGGACTGAAAACTTGCCCGACTCTGCGCACCACATGGAAGCGAAAGTAGCCGGGCAAGAAATAGCTGAAAGAGTAGTCAATGACCTGACCACTAACCGTGTAGAGCCAGGCCTTGAACATTAGCAGACCATCGCCGCGTTGAATGCCGAAGATCTTCGCTAGCTCCCGATTGGCTTGGACGACGTTGATCTCGCAGCGGGAAGATTGTAAGGGTGGCGAACCTCGCCTGAGGAGAAGGTCTAGGACCGAGCCTTGGAAACCACGCATCTCTTCGTCAGAGATTACCCCCTCTGGCACAATGTCAATCAGATAGGCAACCGCCTTTTTTTGGGTCAGAATCGAGCGACGAATGTCGATGACTTTTGTTCCTTCTTGGATGCCCAGCGCAGAAGCCTCTTCGGGCGAAGAAACCCGTTTCTGAATCGAGACGTCCCCCATCGAGACGGAAAGGCCGATACGCGAGGCCAGGGTGTCGATACTTTCCAGCACTTCCAACCCGGTCTCGATCACCGCAGGAGGTTGCATAACATAAGTCCCGGCGCGGGGGCGGCGATGGATAACGCCCTGGGTCTCAAAAAAGCGCATGGCTTCGCGTAGGCTGGCTCGCGAAACACCCAGCTTGCGGGCCAGCTCGGGTTCAGAAGGCAGGCGGTCTCCCGGGGGTGTGCTAGCAATAATCATGGCAAGACGTTCTTGTAATCCCTGCGTTGCGTCGCCCATCGTTTTATCTAGCGTTATTCACCCGAGAGCAGACGTCTTGCGGCCTCGTTGTGGCGTTGAACTAACTCGGCTTCGTCTACATTAACCATCCGCCCGCTCCTAACCACAAAGCGCCCGCCCACTACGGTGTAATCCACCCGGACAGGGGCACAAAAGACTACAGCAGCCACAGGATCATGAAGGGCGCCGGCATACTCTAGGCGGTTGAGATGGATGGCTATAAAGTCAGCACATTTGCCGACTTCGAGCGACCCGATGTCATTTCGTCCTAGCACCGCTGCTCCACCTCGGGTTGCAATTTCCAGCGCTTGCCGGGCGGTCATCAGCGGTGGAGCTTGATCCTGAGAGAGGGAAGCGCCTTCCAGTCCTGCCTTCAGACGTGCAACCAACATCGCCTGGCGCGCTTCCTCTAGTAGGTTAGATCCGTCATTGCTCGCCGAGCCATCAACGCCCAAGCCCACCTTGACCCCTCGTAGAAGCATTTTCACAATTGGAGCGATGCCCGAGGCGAGGCGCATATTGGAAGTGGGGCAATGCGCAACTCCACAGCCGCTCGAGCGGTAGATTTCAATTTCTGCATCATTAACGTATACGGAGTGGGCGAACCATACGTCCTCCCCTAGCCAGTTGACTTTCTCCATATACTCAACCGGCCGATAGCCAAACTTTTGGAGGCAGAACTGCTCTTCGTCTTGGGTTTCGGCGAGATGGGTATGGAGGCGCACGCCGTATTGGCGTGCCAAATTTGCAGACTGACGCATGAGATCGCTGGTGACGCTGAAAGGAGAGCAAGGCGCTAGGACTATCTGAAGCATGGAGCCCGGGTTGGGATCGTGATACTGTTCGATCAGCCTTTGTGAGTCGCGCAGGATGCGCTCTTCCTCCTCCACCACACTGTCGGGTGGCAGTCCCCCTTGGCTCTCTCCTAAGCTCATTGAGCCACGCGAGGCGTGCAGACGTAACCCTACCTGGAGGGCTGCTTCGATTTCGTCGTCCAACTTCGATCCGTTAGGAAAAAGGTAGAGCTGATCGGCGGCGGTGGTGCATCCCGAAAGAGCCAATTCGCACAGCGCAGTTTGTGTGGATGTGCGCACATCTTCGGGTGTCAGGCGTGCCCAGATCGGATACAGCGTCTTCAACCAGTTGAATAAGTTAACGTTTTGTGCCTGAGGCACTACCCGAGTGAGGGTTTGGTAGAAGTGGTGGTGGGTATTAACTAAACCGGGGAGGACAAGGTGGTCGCTCAGGTCTAAAACTTCATCAGCATATGCAGGGAGTTGCTCACTTGGACCTACTTGCTCGATAAATCCATCTCGAACGAACAAACCACCGTTCGGGATTTCGCGACGTTGCTCGTCCATAGTGACTAAGAGGGTGCAATTTCGCACGAGTAAAGTGCTCATCCCCACCTCCGATTTGTCAGACAAATACAGTATAACACAACTTATGAAAAACGTCAATTGTCTGACAAATTAAAAACGCACTGCAAAAAGCCCGCTCTGCAGTGCGTTTTCATAGAAGAGGTTTTGTGACACAATAAGAACTCTAAGGATTCTGGAGCTGCGCTGCGCGTAAGGTGTTTTTCATCAGCATGGCGATCGTCATCGGGCCAACTCCGCCGGGCACCGGGGTAATCCAGCCGGCCACCTCTTTGGCCTCGTCAAAGGCCACATCGCCAACCAAGCGATAGCCTTTTTCTTTGGTTGGATCTTCTTTGGTATTGATGCCCACGTCGATCACCGCTGCACCGGGCTTGATCCAATCCCCACGTACCATCTCCGCTTTCCCGATTGCTGCGATGAGAATATCGGCCTGGCGGCAAATTTCCGGCAGGTTGCGCGTCCGAGAATGACATACCGTTGTGGTTGCGTTCTTGCCGATCAGCAACAGAGCAGCCGGCATCCCGACAATATTGGAGCGCCCAAGGACTACTGCGTTGGCTCCCTCAATGGGCACGCCCGCCTCCTCCAGAAGATAGATGCAACCGTATGGAGTACAAGGAATAAATAGAGGTTCGCGACCTTTTTGTGCCAAGCGGCCGATGTTCACAGGATGGAAGCCATCGACATCCTTTTCAATGGCGATGGTTTGCAGCACACGCTCCTCGTTAAGGTGAGAGGGCAGCGGAAGTTGGACTAAAATCCCGTTGACCTTCGGATCATCACTGAGGCGCTTGACCAAGTCTTCGACTTCTTGTTGGGAGACATCTGCAGGGAGGTGGTAGCCGTAGGACTCAATGCCTAATTCTGCGCAGGCTTTCTGTTTTGACCGCACGTAGGTTGCTGAGTCGACGCGGTCTCCTACCAAAATGGTGGCTAGGCCCGGACGTGGCTTGCCGGCCTCCACCATTTTCTTAACCTCGGCCGCAACTTCTTCTTTGACCTTTTGGGCAATAAGTTTTCCGTCGATAATTTTTGCAGTCATTTCAATCTCCTTATCCTGGATATTCTTGAAGCCGTCGCAGGCGCTCAATCTGCCCGACAACTCAGCAAAGCATCGCTTACCCCAGCCCGATGAAAAAATTATGCCTGAAAACTTTCCTCCTGCCAATGGATGAATGTCATCCAATATTGAAAAAACATTCCTGCTATCATATAATCAACCCGCTGATGAGATATTGCCGAGGAGAGGTGGAGGATGCCTGATTTCGAAAAGTCCACGGGGACTGATTTTATCCGCGAGATGATCCGGAAAGATATTGAGAGCAACCGGTTTGGGGGTCGAGTCCACACCCGCTTTCCACCCGAACCAAACGGCTACCTTCATATCGGGCATGCTAAATCCATCGTGCTGAATTTCGGCATAGCCGAAGAATTTAACGGGCTGTGTAATTTGCGCTTTGATGATACTAACCCGGAAAAAGAGGATGTTGAATATATCGAGGCCATTAAGGAGGACGTGCGCTGGCTCGGCTACGATTGGGGTGACCGTTTGTTTTTTGCCTCGGACTACTTTGAGCAACTGTATGAGTATGCAATTCAATTGATCAAGATGGGTAAGGCCTATGTGGACGATCTCTCTCCCGAGGAGCTGCGCGTCCAGCGGGGCACTTTGACCGAGCCGGGTGTCGAAAGTCCTTACCGCAACCGCTCGGTGGAGGAGAACTTGGATTTGTTCCAACGTATGCGGGCCGGCGAGTTTCCCGAAGGCTCGCGTACGTTACGGGCTAAAATCGACATGAAGTCGCCTAACCTTAATATGCGCGATCCGGTCATGTATCGCATCAAGTACACGCCACATCCCCACGTGGGGGATAAGTGGTGCATTTATCCAATGTATGACTATGCCCATTGTATCTCGGATTCGATCGAGGGGATCACTCACTCGATCTGCACACTGGAATTTGAGGATCACCGCCCGCTCTACGATTGGTTTCTCGATCAGTTGGGAATCTACCATCCGCAGCAGATCGAGTTTGCTCGTCTTAACCTCTCCTATACCGTGATGAGCAAGCGAAAACTGCTTCAGCTGGTGAAAGAAGGCTATGTTTCGGGTTGGGATGACCCCCGCATGCCGACCCTCGCCGGGTTGCGGCGTCGCGGCGTGCCTCCCGAGGCTATTCGGTTGTTCTGCCAGCGGATCGGGGTCGCAAAGAACGAAAGCGTGGTAGACATCGCCCTACTTGAGTTTTGCATTCGCGAGGTGCTCAACAAGGTAGCCCCGCGCGTCATGGGGGTTCTAAACCCTCTCAAGGTGACCCTGATCAACTATCCCGAAGACCGAGTGGAAATGATCGAGTGCGTCAATAATCCCGAGGATGAAAGCATGGGCACCCGGCTAGTGCCTTTCTGCAGAGAGCTTTATATTGACCGAGATGATTTCCGCGAGCAACCACCGCCGAAATACTATCGCCTAGCCCCGGGCCGGGAAGTGCGCTTGCGCTACGGCTATTTCATCAGGTGCGAAGAGGTAGTCAAGGACGAGAAGGGCGAAGTAATAGAGTTGCGGTGCACGTACGATCCTGAGACACGAGGCGGGTTTGCCCCTGATGGGCGTAAGGTCAAGGCAACAATTCACTGGGTCTCTGCTCGTCATGCCTTGGACGCAGAAGTGCGCCTTTACGATCGTCTTTTTACAGTGCCCAATCCGCTCGGGGAGGATGAAGAAGGAGATTTCCTGAAGTACGTTAACCCGAATTCGCTCATCGTGCTAAAAGGTTGCAAGGTCGAACCCAGTTTGGCCGATGCGAAACCCGGAGATCGCTTCCAACTAGAACGAGAGGGCTACTTCTGTCTGGATAGCAAAGATTCTCGCCCAGCTCACATCGTGCTAAACCGAACCGTCACCCTGAAGGACACTTGGGCAAAAATTGAAGCCTCTTTGAACCAAGCCTGATCGTTTGGGAACGAATTGAACCGGAAAACCCAACAGAGGATTTTTCAGCTCGGTCTCGGACTGTTTGCTCTGAGTTGGGCGATTTTCTCTATAAGGACTCCCGTCCAAGCTGCTTCAGAGTAAGAGGTGGAGATCACCAAGTGTTATTTGCATCACTTTAGCTTGATCTTGTCACCCTATTCCTGCTATGCCGGTAAGGTGGGGTGCTATGCCGATCCAGATTACCATGTTAGGTCTTGGTTGCTCAGCCGGGATTACATCTCGTTGGGATCGGCTCAGGGCTATCGGTGGCTCACGGGACTGGTATGTGGTGAACGTCGACTTGGGTGCCTATCAGGGTGAGAAGATACGGGTGAAATTTTTCTGCGAGCCCCAGCGCGGGTTCGATGAAGAGGAGGGAGTGCGCTTGCCAAAGCTCTACAACAAGCAGATTCTTTATCTCCAAGAGGTAAAAGTCGTCCCAGATGGCAGCCTATGTTAGAAGAAGAGGCACAGGAGTAGGCTTTCCACTCCTGTGCTACTGGGGGTCGAGGATTCGAACCTCGGCATACGGATCCAGAGTCCGCTGTCCTACCGCTAGACGAACCCCCAAACATCCTTGCTCCTATTTTACCACGCAATTGGGATTTCGTCAAAACCGCTCCAAAGCGGATTTACCATTTTTACCCAAGCACCCTAGCTCGGTGCAAATCGCAGTGAGGTGAGGTGTGCTGAATCGTGGGGACAAGCACAGAGTCCCTCAGAGGTTGCGAGCCTCTCAGGCATTTGCTTGAACAAGGGTTGCCAGACGCTTGATCGCAGTCTGAAGCCATTCCATGACTTTCTCTTTGCCTAGAATGATCATGCTTTCAATCAAGGGCGGACTGACACTCTTCCCGGTGACGGCAATGCGCAGAATGCCAAAGAGCTGCCCGGCTTTGATTCCCATTTGTTCTGCCAGAGAACGGAGGGCGGCTTCTAAATGTTCCTTGTCGTTGAAGTCTAAACCGCTCAAAAGCTGATAACTTTCCTGCAGAGCTTTCAGGGATTGAGCTGCAGTCATATCCTTGCCTATCAGTAGGGTAGGTTCGTACTCTAGATGCTCGCGGAAAAAGAATCCGGCCAACTCTACAGCGTCGTCTAGGGTCACCAGCCGTTCTTGGATAACGGGGGTGATTTGGAGAAGCTTCTGATCGTCCACCTCGAAACCAGCTCTGACTAAGAAGGGCTTAATCCTTCGAGCGAGATCCTCAACACTGAGGTGGCGGATGTGCAGTCCATTGAAGTGGTCAAATTTTGTGAAATTAATAGCCGCCGGAGAAGGATTCAGGTGGTCTAAACTGAACTTTTCGATCAAGTCCTGCATGGTGAAAAATTCGGTCTTGTCATCGTAACTCCAGCCCATGAGAGCAATCCAATTCACTACCGCTTCGGGCAGGTACCCCAGTTGTTCCAGGTCTTTGATATAGATTGAATAACCGTCTTGGAGCAGTTGAGCCGAGTCTCGCTTGCTCATTTTCCCCTTTCCGCTGGGTTTCAGGAAGACGGAGAGATGAACAAAAACCGGTTCCTGCCAGCCAAAAGCACGGATGATGTGAGCGTGAAGCGGAAAGGTCGAAAGCCACTCTGAACTACGCAGGACGTGGGTGATGCGCATTAGCTGGTCGTCAACCATGGCGGCAAGGTGATAGACCGCCCATCCATCTGACTTGACTAGGATGTAATCGTCAATCGTGCGGTTTTCGACCGTGATCTCTCCTCGCAAGTAATCCCTCACGGTAATCAATCCCTCTTTCGGGGTCTTGAAGCGGATCACATAGGGCTCTCCCTGCTTAATGCGCCGCAAGGCATCTTCCGGGGTCAGGCGACGGCAGAGCCCATCATACATTGTTGGTTGCTTGTTTTGGATTTGTTGTTCCCGTAACCGAGCGAGACGTTCTGGGGTGCAGAAGCAATAATAGGCTTTATCTCTCGCAATCAGTTGTTTTGCATATTCTAGATAGATTTCTTTTCGTTCCGATTGGCGGTACGGCCCATAAGGGCCGCCCACGTCTGGTCCCTCATCCCATTGTAGGCCAAGCCAGCGTAGGCTTTCGATCAGTTCTTGCTCGGCTTCGGGCACGTATCGCTTCTGATCGGTATCTTCGATGCGCAGGATGAACTGCCCGCCGGTTTGGCGGGCAAGCAGATAGTTATAGAGCGCAGTGCGGCCGCTGCCGAGGTGGGTTCTTCCGGTGGGGGATGGAGCGAAGCGTACCCGAACGGGAGGTAGTTTCTCCGCCATATTATATAGACTCCACAACGACTGAGACTAGGCTGTTGAGAACTCAAGGGGATTTTGACGGAGGGCAACGCTCTCTACCAGTCCGATCCCAAGCAGGATAGACAGGAGAGAACTCCCTCCATAGCTGATAAAAGGCAAGGTCAAGCCGGTTGCAGGAAGCAAATTCAGATTGACGCCGATATTGACGATGGCTTGGAAGGCGATCAGTGTGGCTACTCCGTAAGCAATCAGTCCCCCAAAGGTGTCTTGGGCAAGGTGTGCAACGCGGATGCATCGGTAAACGACAAAAAGCAATAGTAAGAGGATCAGGACAGTGCCTACAAATCCGAATTCTTCGGCAATAGCGGAAAAGATAAAATCCGAGTGACGCACCTTCAAGAACCGCAACTGAACCTGTGTGCCATGGCCGTATCCTTTCCCAAACAGCCCCCCAGAACCGATACTGATCAGAGCCTGTTGGGTGTTGTAAATTTCTCCGTGACGTGCTTCAGGGTCTGGGAAAAGGAAGTTAATGATCCGCTCTCGCTGATAGTCAACTAGGAACGGAAAGCTCACAATGGGGGCGAAAATACCTAGACCGATAAAAAGGAAAAGATGCTTGGGTTGGAGACCCGCAGCGAAGAGCAGAGCGAACCAGAGGACAAAAATCACGATCGAAGTGCTGAGGTTAGGCTGCAGTAGAATCCAAATTACGATTCCCACGGTCAGAATCAAGCTCTGCATGATCACGCGCAGGTCTCCTAGGCGGTGCTGATTTTTCGAAAAGAAGTCTGCCAAGACCAAGATCATGACGATTTTAGCCAACTCTGAGGGTTGGATCAGAATCACCCCGGTATCGAACCAGCGGGCGGACCCGAAGAAGACTGCTCCCGTCACAAAAAGCACCCCCAAGAGGATCCACATCCCCACATACATTGTTTGGTTCAAAGTCGACCACGTGTGATAGTCAATTGAGGCAGTCAGGATCACTACGATGAAACCCAGTGTGGCGAAGATAAGCTGGCGTCTCACCAGATTGAGTTCCTGTAACTCAATATTTCCGGCGATCGCCGAGCGGATCATGGTAATGCCGAAAATAGTCAGAACGGCAACGGCGCCGAGAAGCCAGAAATCGAAATGACGCCAGTTGACCCCTTTCATTGCGTTCTATCCCAGTCTCCTACGAGTAGCAGGCCGTAGCGGAATATCCGCAATTAGGCGCTGTTCTCTTCCCTGTTGCGAAATCTCAATCCGCACGCCTTTCTCGTCCACTTCAATGTGCCGTGAGATTACCCCGATAAGTTCATCCTTAAGTTTCTCGAGAATCTCGGAGGAAAGGTTTGTGCGGTCGTGCACTAGGATCAGTCTCATGCGTTCCTTGGCTTGGTGGGCAGAGCTGGGCTGGCGATTAAGAATGCGGTCAATGATTTGGGCCATAAGCCTAGCCGCCTCCTCTTCGTAAGAAACGGGTGAGCTGGCCGAGGAAGCTCCCTTGGTGATCTTCCAGCTCTGTGAAGGGAATGTCTTCGCCACGGAGGCGGCCAGCAATATTGCGAAAGGCCTGCCCGGCCCGACTTTTGCCATCTAGGGCCACCGGCACCCCGCGGTTGGTGCTGATAATCACCTCTTCGTCCTCGGGAATTAGACCCAATAGGTCTATAGCCAACAACTCCAAGACGTCGTCAGCCGAAAGCATATCGCCTTTCTTGACCATCTCCAGTTTGATACGGTTGATGATCAGACGAGGAGGCCCTTTTTCCTCGGCCTCAATCAAGCCAATGATTCGGTCGGCATCGCGCACGGCAGAGACCTCGGGATTGGTGATCACGATGGTTAAGTCCGCCGGAGCAATGGCATTGCGGAAGCCGCGTTCGATCCCCGCCGGCGAGTCGATGAAAACCCATTCAAAATCGGGGCGCAACTCATCGCAGAGGCGCACCATGTCACTCGGGGAAACCGCGCTCTTGTCACGCGTTTGGGCCGCCGGAATCAGGTATAACTCGGGCAGTCGCTTGTCGCGGATCATCGCTTGGCGCAGCCGACAGCGCCCTTCTACCACGTCCACCAAATCATAGACGATGCGATTTTCAAGGCCGAGGACAACGTCTAGGTTGCGCAGTCCGATATCTGCATCGATACATACAACTTTAGCCCCGAGAGAAGCTAGAGCCGCAGCGATGTTCGCGGTGGCGGTGGTTTTTCCCACCCCACCCTTGCCGGAAGTAATGGTGACTACTTTTGCTGGCATACAGGTCCTCACCGATCTTTTGCGTTCCAAGGTTGCGCAACCAATTGCCCATTCTGCAAGCGAACGACCTCGGGCTGAGGCTTCCCCTTGCGCTGTGGGGTAAGGGCAATTTGGCCGGCGATGCGCAATTGAGTGGGCTGGAGGTCGAGGGCGCAGACGATGGCTTGCGTGTTTCCCTCGGCTCCGGCATGAGCGACGCCGCGCAAGCGACCCCAGACCATGATGCTCCCCGAGGCGATGATCTCTGCCCCGGGGTTGACGTCCCCGAGCACAACCACGTGGCCGGCATATTCAACCCGGTAGCCCGAGCGTAAGGTTTTATTGATTAGCAGCGCTTCTTCTCCGTCATGAACGATGGTGCTAAGAGAGGGCACTTTGTCTTTCGGAGGGCGGTTCAGACGGGTTGCCAAGCCGAGCTTTTGAGCAGCAAGTTGCGTTGAAGGCGAGTCGCTTAATACGGCCCAAAGTGTCAGGCCGCGCTGGCTTAGGTAGTCCTTGAGGGCAAGGATTTCCTCTTCACAGAGAACTACACTGCGGCTATCCAAAGCCACTTGCGCTCCTCTCCAAAAGGCTTCTCTCTCTTCGACCAGTTTGAGCAGATAGCGGCGATTCTCTTCCCAATTCCCCTCTTCAAGCAGAAACAACAACCCTTCGCGGATACCCTTAACCCTAATCATGATCGTTGCTCAGTAGAAGAGAGATCTTTTGTTCTCCGCTTCTGCGAGAGTTGGAGAGGCTCTCTGCTTCAATTATACTCGAACCCTACGGTGCTCCAAGCTCAGCGTCAATGCGTTTCAGCTCGAAGTAGGCCTCAATGACCTGCCGGACAATCGGTCCAGCTACGGACGCTCCTTCACCGCCGTTATAGACAAAGGCCACAACTGCGATCTCTGGGTCCTCATATGGGGCATATGCTACGGTCCAGGCATGAGAGGGCCAGTTGCCCGGAATGCACAAGTTCTTTGCATTGGCGTACTGATCGCAGTATTCTGCGGTCCCGGTCTTTCCAGCGACGGGGATGGTCACGTTTTGGAACTCGCGTGCAAGGGTACCATCGGTTACTGCGCGGCGCATCCCCTCTTGGACTTTCTCGATCACCCAAGGCTGGACGGTTTTCGTTCGACCTTCAATGGGTTCACAACCTCGGATGGTAGTGTCATAAAACTCTTGGATTACGGCGTCCTGGGTCAGGTCCCAACGCATTACCGGGGTAAAGGGTTGAATGACGTTGCCCTGGGCATCGGTGATCTCGCGGATCAGGGTAGGCTTCATCAGCTTGCCGTCGTTAGCAATAGTTGCTGCAGACATGAGTACTTGCAAGGGCGTTGCTAGGACATACCCCTGCCCGACACTAGCGATATACGTATCCCCGGTTGACCATCCCTCTCCATGAGCAATGCGTTTCCACTTGGGGTCGGGAATCAACCCTTTCTCTTCGTCTGGCAGCTCAATACCGGGATACTCCCCGTATCCTAGGGCACGGGCATAAGTCCCTAGACGGCAAATTCCTAACCCGACCGGTACCTCATCTCGGTATCCGCCGCCGAGTTTGTAGAAATATACATTACTAGAGTTAGCTATCCCGCCTAGAAAGTCCAATTGCCCAAAACCAGCTTTGTTCCAGTCCACAAACTCTCGTTCTCGTCCGGGGTCGTTTGCATAGTACCTCTCAGTGACGGTAATTTTAGGCGGCGTAGAGATAATCTGGTCGGGCGTGACTACGCCTTCATTCAGAGCGCCTACTGCAGTGACCAACTTAAACACGGAACCCGCCGGCAGGACATCTCCAACAGCGTGATTCAACAGAGGATTGGCGGGGTCGTTGATCAGTTGATTGTAATAATAGGCGGGGATAAAGCGTGCCATACGGTTATTTTCGTAGGTTGGGTAAGAGACCATGCCCAGAATTTCGCCCGTCTTGGGGTTCATGGCGATCACCACCCCGCTTGTAGAGCGAATTGTGTTCAGATGGCGATTCCAAAAGTCGATCTCACCGATCAGGATCGCCGTCATCGCCTGTTGGAGGCGGGTGTCGATGGTGAGGCGCAGATTCGCTCCCGGAATGGGATTCACCGGAGGTTCTAAACCGCGAACCACCTTGCCCGCCACATCGACCTCGACTTTCCAAGACCCGTTTTTCCCTGCCAAGAGATCCTGAAACTGCAACTCCAGGCCGGCGTAGCCAACTTTATCGCGATTGGGCACAAATCCCTATATTCTTCTTCTTGGTTAGCCGGGATCGGGCCTAAAAATCCGATGATGGAAGCGGTGAGTGAACCGGTTGGGTAGTCGCGAATAGGTTCGATTTCGACCGAGACCCCGGGCCAATCTACTGACCTTTCCTGAATGATGCGGGCGATCTGTTCGGGAATATCGCATTTCACACGCACGGGTTGGTAAGGCGTCGAGGAGCGGCCGTATTCGGCGATTTGGGCGATGCCGTGCTCGGAGAAGCAAGGCACGTATGGATTCTCCGGGGTGATCTGGTTCAGGTTTACGGGGACATCGATCAGTGCAGAGAGCTGGCGGTAAATTTCCTGCACTTCTCCGGGATCGTCCGGCAGGTTTGCAGCAGTGATAACCACATTGAAGGAGGGGATGTTACGGGCCAACACAATTCCATTGCGGTCAACAATAATCCCCCGCATGGCTGGCAGATTGAGCACTTCAACTCGGTTCTCTTCGGCCCGCGCTACCCAATCTTTCACTTGCAAAATCTGCAGGGAGAAGAGACGGAGGGTGTAAAGCGAAAAAATTGTCCCTACAACCACCATGAATAGGGATAATCGAATCGGAGAAAGGCGTCTTTCCGCACCACCGTTAGGGCTCATATAAGGGCTCCTGCGGATAAGTCCATCTTGCGATTTCACCCACTAGAGCATAGATCGGAAGAGCCATCAAGAGATTGTAGAAGACGCTGGGAAGGATGATCGTCCAAAAGGCAAAACCAATGGGGAGTTCTCGACCGCTTAGTTGCAAGACGAAGAAGCTCAAACCATGGGTGAGAAAACTTCCAGCAATGGTTGCAACCCACATCGTTAGGAAAGGGATGCGCCACACCAGCCGGCGCAGCAGCGATACGAAACCCACCGACAAGGCATAGGCTACCAAGTAAACGCCGGGCGGGGTGGCGGAAGCGAGCATCATCAAAATTCCACCTATAACGCTCCACTGCCAAGCCCTGCGCACTGAGGGCTGTAGCGCCCAGGCGAGCACAGCTAGCAGGATCAAGTCCGGGTAACCTTGAAGAAGAGGCATGTTGGTGAATATCCCGACTTGGACCATCAGCAACGGAACAAGCACAACGAGCGCTGCGAGAATCGTCAACATTGGGTTCTACCTAAGGTTGGCCTTCTTGTGGGATCAGAGGCTCAATGTTGACCGGACGGAAGTTGACGATCACCAACACGATTTCTAATTGGCTGAAATCGACCACGCTCTGCACCGTGGCGGACTGAAAGATATCTTGCGGTTGACTACGGATGCCCGAGATTTGCCCAATGACAATATTTGGAGGGTATCCACCCCCTAAGCCGGATGTCAGCACTAAATTTCCCACCTCAATGGGCGCACCTTGAGGGATCATCTCGAGCAATAGGTCTCCGGTAATTTGCCCTTTCAGGACCGCTTGGGCGCCGGAGGGCTGGATTTTAGCATTGACCACGGCTGCCGAGTCGGTGATCAATTGGACTCTAGCGGCATTGGCGGTGACGGCGTCGATGCGCCCCACTAATCCCTGTTGGGTGACAACCGGCATCCCGCGCCGAATGTTATCGTCAGAGCCACGGTTGATGATGATATACCTCAGGAAAGGGCTTGGATCTCGCCCGATCACCGCTGCCGCCTGGTAACGATTTTCGGGATTGGCTCGTGCGAAATCGACAAGGGCAGAAAGGATGCGGGCCTCAGCAAGCTGTTGTTGTAGCTCGATGATTTGTGCCTGTAGCTGAGAGACTTGGGCTTCGAGTTGGAGATTGCGTTGTTGTAATTGCACAATATCTTGTGGGGCTGAAAGAAGGTCCCGAGCAACCTGATAGCGAGAATACACCCAAGCTTGAAGCTCAATGAACGGAGTAAGGAGCGCACGCGAAAAGGACGTGAGATACCCGGCTAAGGCGAGTGCAATTAGGCCAAGCGCAATCAAGAGGAAGGCGATCGTTTGCAAATTACGCAAACCAGCGTTCATTTCTCGCTTCTCACTCGTGCTTTGTGCTGCCGCGTTCTAACCCGACTAGAAAACGGCTAAGGTTGTCTAGGTCCTCCAGAATGATCCCGGCCCCGCGTGCCACGCAGGACATCGGTTCGTCTGCAACCCAAGCACGAATGCGCAGCTCTTCGCTAATGCGCTTGTCGAGCATCTGCAACAACGAGCCACCGCCGGTCATGCAGATGCCGGTTTCCATTAAGTCGGCTACGATTTCTGGGGGTGCCTCATCTAGGGCGTCTTTGATCGTGTCGATAATCGTCTGCACAGAGCCGCTGATTGCCTCGCGGATTTCGACTGAGGAAACCTCTACGGCTTCCGGCAGACCGGTGATTAGGTTGCGGCCACGGAGCACCATCGTTTTCTCCTGGGGTAGATGATAAGCCGAACCGATAGCAATTTTTGCCTGTTCCGCCATCCGCTCCCCAATAAGAAGATTGTATTTATTCCGCACATACTGAATGATATCCTGATCCATTTCATCCCCGGCAACGCGCAAGGAGCGGGCAACAACGATCCCACCCATCGAAATAATCGCCACTTCTGTGGTGCCTCCTCCGATATCGAGGATCATACTGCCGCGAATTTCTGAGATCGGCAGTCCGGCCCCCAGCGCGGCGGCCATTGGTTCCTCGATTAAGTAGACCTCCCGCGCACCGGCGGACATGCCTGCTTCGTAAACGGCCCGCTTTTCGACTTCGGTCACGCCTTGGGGAATCCCGATCACGACTCTGGGGCGTGGCACCGGTACGATGGATTGTTCATGAGCTTTCCCAATAAAATACTCGAGCATCGCCTGGGTAATCTCAAAGTCGGAGATCACCCCATCCCGCAGAGGTCGGATGGCAATCACATTGGCTGGGGTGCGGCCCACCATCTCCTTGGCCTCGGCACCAATCGCCAAAGGCTCGCGCGTTTTCTTATTGATGGCGACCCACGAGGGTTCGTTGATCACAATCCCTTTGCCCCGAACGTTCACTAAGGTGTTTGCTGTGCCTAAGTCAATGCCGATATCCAAAGAGAAAAATCCCAACAACCAGTTGAGGGGATTTAACTTCAAGCTGCTCTCCTAGAGATGGGATTCACGCAATTTGCCAAGGTGAGAGTGGGCCCCTACGTGGGCAGAGCTATTCCTTTCCCGTTTCATCCTGCTCCCAAGTCTACTTCAGGGATTATACCATCGAAAATTTAATCTCTTTTTCTTGCGGAACAAGGCTTATCTTTCATTAAGGTTTGTTTGGAGTCCTGGGAGCCTAGCGTGGAGGGGGAAATTGCTCTCTGGTATAATTCGCCCTCGGAGATCTTACCCCTTTGGAGGTGAACTGCTAAAACTGATCGGCGGGAGAGATAGCGCAAGGACCATCCGCCTGGGTGGTTGACGAGGAGAGGGTTTCTCTCTGCGAAGAGAGACTAACCGCAAAAGCCTGCGGGAAAATCGAGGGATCAGCGGAAGCCCTCCGGATGCCCCCACCATCCGTTCTCTCCCCTCCGGTTGAACTTCCAATCCAAATCAGAGAGGTAACTCTCTGGACAAAAGTTGGAAGAGTGGGGAAGTTTCCCTCGGGAAGCGGAATGTGACTTTTTGCTTCTTCCGAGGAAGAATCTTATTTTGGAGGGAGCCTTATGTGTGGCATTGTTGGCTATATCGGGCCGCGAGATGCGACCCCGATCGTTCTCAGTGGTCTTCAGCGCCTAGAGTACCGCGGTTACGACTCGGCTGGGATTGCAGTGTTGACCGGGCAACGCATCGAGATACGGCGGGATGTGGGCAAAATCAGCCATCTCATCGAACTGGTCAGGCAAAATCCTCTCAGCGGACATCTTGGGATCGGACACACACGATGGGCAACGCATGGAGCGCCGAGTGCACGAAATGCACACCCTCATGTGGGAATGACCGGAGAAGTGGTTGTGGTGCACAACGGTATCGTTGAGAATTATCGTTCTTTGCGCGAGGAGCTCGAAGCTGAGGGGGCAATTTTCAATTCTGAAACGGACACTGAGGTGATCGTGCACTTGATCGAGAGGTATTTTACCGGGCAAAACACCCTCACTCAAGCGGTTCAGAAGGCCCTTCAACACATTGAAGGTGCCCATGGGATTGTCCTTTTTTCGAGTCGTGAACCGGATAAGCTGATTGCGGCTCGCATTGGGAATGCAGGCGGGGTGGTCATCGGTCTTGGAGAGGGTGAAAACTTTGTCGCCTCCGACCTGCCCGCTATCTTAGAGCACACTCGGAGGGTGGTCTTCTTAGAGTCGCAGCAAATCGCTGTGGTCGGCCGAGAAGAGGTCTCCGTCCAGACCCTTTACGGAGAGACCGTTCCCTGGCAAGTCCATACTATCCCTTGGGACCCGGTCTCGGCCGAGAAAGGGGAATACCGCCATTTCATGCAGAAGGAAATTCACGAGCAGGTCCGTTCTCTGACGGACACTATCGCCGGGAGGGTAGATTTCCAGAAGGGGCGTATCCACTTAGAAGAGCTGAATCTGACTCCCGAATTTGCCCGTTCGATCCAGAAGATTTTCATTATCGCCTGCGGGACGGCTGCACATGCCGGGATGGTGGGAAAGGTGCTGATCGAGCGCATTGCTCGCATTCCAGTGGAGGTAGATATCGCTTCGGAGTTCCGCTACCGCGAACCCTTGATCGATCAAAATTGCGTCGCCCTTGCCATTAGTCAATCGGGGGAGACCGCCGATACTTTAGCGGCCATGGAAGAGGCGCGCAAGCGGGGCGCGAAGCTGTGGAGTATTGTGAATGTCATCGGTTCTCAGGCTATGCGTCTGGCGGACGGGTATATCTCGATGCAGTGTGGCCCGGAGATCGGTGTGGCATCCACCAAGGCCTACACTGCCCCTTTGGTCGATCTCTATATGCTGGCCGTGCTCCTTGCTGACTTGAGAGGCGATCTCTTGCCCCACGTACGCCACCAACTGGTCAGCGATTTGCGCCTCGTGCCAAAGTTGGCTGGAGTGTGTTTGGAGCGCGAACATGCCGTGATCGAAGTCGCAAAAGCCCTGAAGGAGACATCCAATTGCCTTTATTTGGGCCGAGGGATCAATATGCCCACGGCTTACGAAGGGGCTTTGAAGTTGAAGGAGATTTCATATATTCATGCTGAGGCTTACCCCGCTGGAGAGATGAAGCATGGGCCGATTGCCTTGATTGACCGAGATATGCCTGTTATAGCCATTATTCCTAGGGATCCATGGTATGAGAAGATGCTTAGCCAAGTGGAACAGGCAAAGGCCAGGGGGGGCACGGTGGTTGCTATTGCCACTGATGGAGATGAGTTGATCCCTACGATCGCCGACCACGTGCTTTGGATTCCTCCAATTCCTTGGTTGCTCAGTCCGGTGATCGCTGTCATTCCGTTGCAACTACTCGCTTACCATATTGCGGCGCTGCGGGGTTTGGATGTGGACCAACCCCGAAACTTGGCGAAGTCGGTAACGGTGGAGTGATCGGTTGTGAGCCGGAAGACAAACCTTCCGCAGCTCCCTCAATGGATACCCCTTAGTCTCCCCTTTGGGTGGGTGTGGGGTAGTTTTTTTCTCTACAAGGGCATCCACAAGCGACGCACAACAAGTGCTATGCCGATTGAAATCACCAGAACGATGAGAGCAATTAGTAAAGCATCTGTGAGGTATATTCTCCCGGCGAGTTCTCCTTCGTGGGGAGTGACGGTCGGCGTTGGCGTTCCTGCTGGCTGAGGTTCCCTCTCGGGCTGTGCAGGTTGGAAGAAATCTCTTCCTAGGGCTGCATTCTCTTGCTTGAAGGGCTGTGCTCTGGACATCTCGCGCTCGGCTTGGGGCGGGGTTGGTTGGGGATGAAGTCGGTGCAGGTACGATTTTGTGCCATCTAGCACTGCGATCGCTTGAGGGATTGCCCGTTCGGTCTGGATATAGGGTTTTCCCTGGCAGACCAGTTGAGTTGAAAGACCCCCATCCAACATCATCACCTTCTGGGCTCCGAACTGACGCAAGACTTTAGCCGCGTCGCGCTGACGCGCGGCTTGGGTGCTAAAAATGAGGAGAGTTTCATGGATTCCGTCATCGTTCCGGTCCGCAACACCCACAAAGGTCCTTCCGACAAATTTGTCTGGGCTTTTGCGGGCGTCTTCTGCAAGGCCCGCCACGATATTCGGTGCAGTTGAATTGTGGAAGTCAACTTTGGTCAGGGGACGGATGTCTGCGTGATCGTGCCAGATTTCGAGCATTAGCTTTTGGCCGGTGAATTCTCCCTTGGCGTATCCCCCGGAGAGAATCTTGCCATCGGCCTTGAGAGGGAAGGGTAAGCGCGTAGGGTATTCATACATGTAGAAGAACTGGCCATTGGTAACGCAGAAAGCGCGCGGGGTGAGAGAGAAGATTTCCTCCCAGTATTGGAAGATAGGCCGGGAAGTGAAACGCGCGTCCAGGCCGCCATACACGCCGGAGCGAGCTCCGTGATGGGTGACCCTCCCATGTAGGAGGTGAACCTCTGCCCCTCGGTCTAAGCGGATCACTTGCACATAGTCGGGGAATCCGTTGGGGTGTTCCTTGCGGTAGAGCTGCACTCCGACCGAGGAACGAATGAGCTCGAAATCCTCGGGCAGTTGAGTCCCCGCTTGGGCAGAGTGAAAGGGGCCTAGGGTGATAAGGAGAAGTAATAGGAGGCCTAGCCAACCACTCCGAGCGAGAGCGGCATTTCTGGGCGTCAAGATTGAGCGACAATCCTTTTCGACTCTGCACATCGTTTAGATAGAACACTTGTGCTATAAGATTGTAGCACAGCACGAGGAGAAATGGCAATAGGATTATTTTGAATAAAAAGCGCTTCTTTTGGCTCTAGACCTCCTATTAGCATCCTCAGCTTGGGTGTGAGCGCCAAATGCGATAGGCGGATAGAAAGAGAATGCAGCCCAAGAAAATTTGCAGCAACGTGCTGGAGACATAAGGCAACCATCGACTTCCGAGGTAAGCTCCGAGGATAGAGCCGAGCGCCATCCAGATTACCAAGCGGGTTTGGGACCTTAATTGAGCGAAAATCGCGTGACGGGAATAGCGCCATAACCCCATTGAGATTGTGGGCAGACTGACAAGCAGACTCAGACTTCCGGCTAATTTGATCTCGACAGCGAAGAGAAGTGTTAGAGTAGGGATGAGCAATTCTCCGCCAGCCACCCCCAACAGGCTGCTGACGATCCCGATGAGCAGGCCGGCGACGATGCCCGAAATCGAACGCAGGAGCGGATTGAGCCTCAGGGGTTGCTGGGCGAAAAGCCACTCGTGACTGATCAGGAGAGCGCCGAGCAGCACGAGTAGGGCTGCGATGATCCCCTTCAACCTTCGTGTGGTTGTGTTGCTCGCCATCCTTGCCCCGAGGGCCGAGCCCAAAAGCGAACCGAGCAAGAGGTTCACCACCACTCGCCAGTGGGTGAGCCAGAGCAAGCCGCCTTGAATTGGGAGTCGGAAAAGCAAAGAGAAGGTCACCGTTACCAAACTGATCAACAAATTGACCAAAATGCTAAGCAGAATGGGAAGGCCGAACCAACTGACTAACAACGGCAAGCGAAACTCTGCTCCACCGAGTCCGATCAGGCCACCGAGGATACCTACCAACGTCCCTGCAGAGAGCGCTATCAGAGGCTGCGAGAATGACCGAGCTGATTCTTGGAGATCATCGGTCGTGTTGTTTGAGAAGTCGGTTGGGGGATGCATTGGTTGCAGTATAGCACACTCTAAGCCCGGTTTGGGTTTTGAAGCAGACAATACCGGTAAAAGGGAATTTCAGCTTTGGTGGAGTATAATCGCTCTTGCCTGAGCACTTGTTTATTAGTCCCTTTCCCCATTCGGTGAATGATTTACAGACAACCGTGGATGAGCAGCGGTTTTCTATTCCTATTCGGGGGCTGTCGCTAGCCTTTCTTTTTGCGAGCGCCTTTTTGTACTGTCTGCCTGCGCTGCGGGCGCCGTTCTGGGGAAGCGGCGATGCTTGGTCGAATTTGCTCCCCGTTGTTCATTATCGCTCCTCGATTCTGGAGAAGCACACCTTGCCCCTTTATACTGACTTATGGTATGGCGGCCGGCCTCAGTGGCAAAATCCCCTCTGGAATTTTCTCTATTTGCCAGCTACCTTGCTGTGGCTGCTTTTTCCGCTGGACGTCGGGACACGCTTAGTATACTTGGCGCATTTATGGTTTACTCTCTGGGCTGCCTACTGTCTAGCGAGCCTTTTTCTCGCCTTTGAGTTTGGAAGGATAGCATCGGCAATCTTGCTTACTGCACCGGTGCTCTCGGCCTATCTGCCCGCTCACACAGAGAAGATTCTCTCTTGGGGATGGGTTTTATGGGCGTTGTATTTTTTCTTTCGTCCTTGGCTTCCTCCTTTGCGCCGTGGTCTTTTCAGCGGTTTGTGCGTGGGGGTTATCCCTTTGACAGGATCGAACTACTATGCCTTCTATGCGCTCTTGCTTATGGGGAGTTTGCTGGTGGCAGCCGGAGAGCGAAAAACTCGGCTGGGCTTTTTGCTTGCAGCTTCGATCGGTTTACTGCACTTGCCCAGCGTCTGGCACTTGATCGGACAAACGCGAGGCAACCCCGACGAGTCAGTTTTTAGTCTGGGGATCAGCCTTAGTGGCATCTTGCTCTCACTTGCTTTCGGGGTAACTAAGCCTTTGGGCTGGGAAAGCTGGTCGCCGATTGGTTTGCCCACTCTATATCTATTTTTGAAGTTGACTGTCGATAAAGTCCGCAGGCGGCAAATTCCAGCATCCTCGGAACTGGCTTTGCTGGTCAGCATGATGCTCTTTATTCTTTTGGCAACCGCTACCTTGTATCGGGGACATTCTCTGTTAGATACCTTTCGTGTTCCCATGCGCGCTTTGCCCTTCGTTGCGCTCACGATGCTTCTGCTCTTGCTGCTCTGGGTTGCCCGAGAAGATCAGCGCCGAGCCGCCTTCTTTTTTGTTCTAGCGGCGATTCAAGTCAGCCTGGTCAGCCTGTTGGTCCGTCCCACCGGTTCGTCCTATAGCCCTTACGACCCACAAGCCCAAGCCCTAGCCGATTTACTAAAAAGCCGTGGAGCGAAGCAAGTGTGGCTTCCCTCGGACGATGCGCGCGAAATGTATCTCCACGTTGCCCTCAACCGCAATGGCATCGGGTTGCCCAATGTCTATTACGGCGATATGGGACAGGAGCCGGCAATTACGGGGAGATATTGTGGCTACGGGTTTGACCATTTGATCACCCGCCATCCTATTCGCACCCAGCAACACTACCTAAAACCCGACTTGTGGTGGACGACTGCGAGGGGGATGATCGCACGGCAGAACTTGGAATTTGTTGAGAAGGTGTCACTTTACGGGAGACAACTCTATGTATACCGGGTGATCTGTGATGGCCTGAGGTGACGCTGACCTTTTAGCCTTGGTTGAGCCTTCACCGTTAGCTTTCTTGATCAGGGTAAAGGGTCTCAAGTACTCCCACACCGTTTAAGGAAGCCTTATGAGATGTATGCCGTGGGCGCAGATCCTTTGTCCTGCTTACGGCGAGTTCAGGTGAGCAACTGCAACTCTGCGTCTGTCTCAGAATGGTCGATTTAGAAGCGTCTGTCTATTTGTGAATTTATTTACGATCATTAATTACCTTTGTGACTAAAATCACATGATATTGATGACAGAAAGCCGTCCTCAGAATTCATAAAGTGTTGTACCCTTGAAGCAGGATATTGGACGCGGGAAGCTCTCCTGACGCTCATCGCTGTTTCCTCCTTTGGCGAACGCCTCCGCCGGGTCTCCTCCTCACCGCCCCGGCGGAGGCTGAGTTTAATCGGGTCGAGGTTTTCGCTTGGCGTAACCAAAAAGCAGGCCGTTGCTCTCTGAACGGCCTGCTTTTTGGTTAGGCAAAGGCAGCGTTTCCAGAGGAGTAATTGGGGACCGAGCTGCACTACGTTCCCCGTGGTCGAAAAAGGCTTAGCCCTTGCGAGCATAGTTGGGGATTAGGATCGGGGAACGAACTGCGCCGTTGAGGCCGATCTCGTCCAGCGCTCGGTTCCAACTTTCGAGGTGAGCAAGAGTGGGCTTGCCCGGTTGACGCTCTTTTGCCAGCGCTGCGGCGGTGATGCCTGCCCGCCGGCCGAAGACGCATACATCTAACAGACTGTTGCCCATCAGGCGGTTACGCCCATGCACGCCACCGCTGGTCTCACCGGCGACCAATAAGCCTGGTACAGTAGTGCGACAATCGGCATCGATCTTCACGCCGCCGTTTTGATAGTGCAAGGTGGGGTAGACCAAGATTGGTTGGCGCACCATGTCGATGTTGAAGCGCCTAAACTGCCGCACCATGGCCGGCAGGGCTTTTTCGATCGTGCCTGGGCCGTGGATCAGGTCGATCATCGGTGTATCCAGCCAAACCGCTGGCTGCCCGCTGGGCGTGATCACACCTAGGTTGCGCTCCTTACACTCCCTAATGAAGGCTGCGGACTCGACATCGCGCGGTTCCAGGGGATAGACAAATTGCTCACCCTTGACATTCACCGGTTGCGCGCCCAAACCGCGCACTTTTTCGGTAACTAACTGTCCTAAAATTTGTTCCGGATAGGCTGCACCGGTAGGATGATATTGCATTGTGTCCAGGAAGACGAGTTCAGCTCCGGCGCGATACGCTAGGACAATGCCATCGCCGGTGGCACCATAGTGGTTCGTTGTCGGGAAGCCTTGATAGTGCAAGCGTCCGCTGCCACCGGTTGCCAAGACCACCACTTTTGCTTTGGCGTAGAAATAGCGTTCGGTCTCAAAATTCATTAGAATCGCCCCGCAAACTGCCCCTTTATCATCTAGAACCAACTCAACCGCAGGACAAAACTCAATCACATCGATATTCGGGCGGTTGCGCACTTCATCACGTAAGACACGCATAATCTCGGCGCCGGTGTAATCGCGCGCTGAGTGCATGCGCTTAATGCTTGTGCCGCCGCCGTGTTCTTCCATCATCACCCCATCGGGGGTTTTGTCGAACATGACACCCAAACTTTCTAGCCAAGCGATGACAATCGGCGCGTCTTTGACCAAGGCTTCCACCAGGTCGGGGAAGTTGGTGAAGTGTCCACCGCCGATGACGTCCAGATAGTGAAGCGCCGGCGAGTCTTCGGGACGGTCGGCAGCCTGAATGCCGCCCTGGGCCATCATGGTGTTGGCATCCCCAAAGCGCAGCTTTGTGACCAGCGTGACCTTTGCCCCATGCTCTTGGGCTAAGAGGGCAGCACTCGCTCCGGCACCGCCTCCTCCGATAACCAGGACATCGGTTTCGAACTCCGGGTTGCTCAGGTCGAAATTGGGATCGACGTGTGGCCGTCCTTCGACCACATCGGCTAATTCCTTGGGCATGCGCTTCCCTTTGTAACTCCCGATGCGGATCTCCCGCATCCCCGACTCGATGTAATCTGGGTGAAACTTCTGGAGCAGCTCTTGACGTTCTTCCAAAGGCATCGGAGGGAACGTTTGCCCCAAACGCTGTGGGCGGGTGGCTTCGACCACTTTGATCAGCTCGAGCAGTTCGGGTGTGTAGGTCATGTCGGCCTCCTAGGCTTCGATTTGCCGAGCCTTGTAGCGTTCTTTCAATTCGTTCACATCCATTGCTTTTAGCTCGGCGATGCTCTGGTCGAAGACGCCCTGTTGGATCTCCTCAACGCGCTTGTGAAGGTGATCCGAGCGAGGGGAAAGATAGCGTCCATATAGGCGTCGGGCCAGGATGGCAATGTTATATTGAGGTTCTTCGGCCGGACAGCGTGCAGCGCAAAGACCACACATGATGCAATCAAAGGAGAGGTTGGCCACCGCAGCAATATCGCCGCGCATGGCTGCTGCCATATAGCCCTTGACATTCAGTTGCTGAGGACAGGCTTTAGTACAGGTGCCACATCCCAAACAGCGCAAGATTTCCGGATAGAGTTGGAAGAGCGTTGAAGCTTGCGCCTGAAGTTGAGCGATGTCATAGGTGGCGCGTTTCGCCGGGAAGAAAGGAATCTGACCCAAGTACATATGTGGCTTGACAACCGTCTGGCAGGCTAACCCGAAGTAAAGTTTGGGATCGTCCTTAATGCGATACACGGTCGAACAGGCGCCGCAGAAGCCACTGCGGCAGCCTACGCCTCGGATCAGCGTATATCCGGCGTATTCCATGGCTTTCATAATGGTCAAGCTCGAAGGCACATCGTAACGTTTGCCCATGATATATATCGGGACCAGGTCGTTTCGTTCAGCCATATGCCCTCCTGTGAGAAGTCACTCTCCAACTTCAGTCCATTCATCAGCCCTGAACGTGATCAAGGGCAAGGGTTCTTCGACTTTGCGCCCGGGCAGATAGTCGAAAGTGTGCTGTAAGCGCTGTGCTACAGCTCGGAAAACTAAACCGACCGGCAGCTCGGAAGGACATGCATCGGTGCACATGCCGCAACCGACACAAGAGAGAGCCATGTGGTTCTGGCGGGTGAGATGAAAGAGCATTGTGTCCGGCGGCATCCGTTGGGCACCTTTTTGGCGAGCCCATTGCACATATTTCATCGGATCGTGGTCAAAAACATGACTCCTGAACACGCAGGTCTTGCAATAACAGATCGGACAGACAGTCATGCAGTTGTGGCAGCGAATACAGGCGGCAAATACACCCGCAATTCCCTCTTCGCCTTCCAAGCGTGCCCGGATTTCGGCAAAGGCTCGATCGCGCGCCTGAGTCCGGGCAGCGATGAATGCCTCTATTTCTGGAGAGCGTCCGTTCGTGGCTTCGCCCGTCAGGTTAAGTTTTTGGGCAATTTCGTCCCGTACTTCAACGATCAGGGTGCGCTCCAAATCGCTTTCAAACAGACATAGGCGGATCGGCGCACTCTCAAAGACTGGTTGCTCGCAGATTTGGCAAGCAGGGCGCAGTTCCAGGTTGGGTGACTCAGGCTTCTGGCAGACGGCTGCATATAGATCCACCCACAACGGATGATCGTTTTGCATCTGCTTGTGCAGAAAGGTGGCCGGAGTATAGGTGCCGGCACAATCAAGGGCGATGACCAGCAGATCATCTAAGCTGGCTTGTGCCATTTTGGTCAGCTCGACCAGAGCGCGAGCCTCACAAGGGCGTAACACAGCCGCAGCTTTCGGCCGCGGTTGGCGCAAGCTGATCTTGCCTGCCCAGGTGGCAGCATTGACCGGCAAGACGGGCGCCAGGGGATCAGCCCGGTTGAGCAGCGCAGGATCGCTGACCAGAGCTGGGGTTACCGAATTGCTTGGAGTGCGCATAGGGGTGAGCAGCACGTCAACGATTTGCCTTTCCAGAAAGCTTTTCAAGAAATTCTGTAACGTAGCTAGCGGATTTCTGTTCTCAACCGACAAAGAAATCTTCATAGCGTCTTTTCCATCTCCGTTCATTACGTCAGTTCGTTAGACCGGCTGCAGTGCTATACCGCCCACGCTTGTTTCATCGGGTTCGGGCCTTTGGCGCGCATTGCCTCGGTCATCTCGCGCACCGTCTCGGCAAAGCGTGCCCCTTCGCTGGCGCTGATCCAGCGCAACCAGATGCGCTCTTCGTCAAAGCCGGCGCTCTTCAGGATTTCCTTGAGAGCGATCACTCGCCGTCGGGCCTTGTAGTTCCCTTCTTGATAGTGACAGTCACCGGGGTGGCAACCGCCGATCAAGACGCCATCGGCCCCGCCTAGGGTCGCTCTGAGGACGTACATCGGGTCGACTGCGCCGCTGCACATCAAGCGGATGATGCGTATGTTAGGGGGGTACTGTAAGCGGCTGGTGCCGGCTAAGTCGGCGCCGGTGTAGGTACACCAATTGCACAGAAAGGCGATGATCTTGGGTTCAAATTGGGTTGTTTCTGCTTTCGTGGTTTCTGCCATTGGTTTGCTCCTTGGCTTTGTTTCCTCGAGAGACCCGGGTTCACGCTAGAGCCGTATCGATCATCTCGCTGATTTGTAGGAACTCAAAGCCCAACTGTTGACTGGCTTTGTTAGGGCAAGCTGCCACGCAGGCGCCGCAGCCTTGGCATAACACGGCAACCACTTCGGCATAGGCTGCGCCGGGCTGCAAACGGCGGGCGCTATACGGACAGACTTCGACACACAAACCGCAAGCCGAACACAAGCGCGGGTTGACCGAAGCGATGATCGGCGTGGCAGTGAGCTGTTTCTTCGCCAGCAGAGAGACCGCCCGCACTGCCGCCGCCTGCGCTTGGGCGATGGTTTCATCGATCGAGCGCGGCGAGTGGGCTAGGCCAGCAAGGTAAATGCCATCGGCGGCAAAATCCACCGGGCGAAGTTTGACATGTGCTTCAAGGAAGAACCCTTCTGCCGTGAGTGGTAGCTTCAACAAGCGGCTCAAGGCTTCATTGCCCGGCTCTGCCTCAATGCCCACGCTCAAGACCACCTGCGCAACACATAAATGGACTTCTTCCCCCTCGGGCTGGGAGAGGACATGCACCCATAGCCTTCTATCAGGGGTTTGTTCAACTCGCGGCGGCTGTTCAGCGGCGTATTGCAGGAAGACCACCCCTTGACGACGCGCTTCGGTGTAGTAGCCTTCGCGGAAGCCATAGCTACGCAGATCACGGTAGAGGATATAAATGCGGCTATGCGGGTTGCGTCGTTTGATCTCAAGGGCGTTTTTGATCGCTTGCGTACAGCAGATACGCGAGCAATAAGGATGATCGTCATCGCGCGAATCGACACATTGGATCATAACCACCGATTCGGGAGCCTCATCGTGCTCCTTTAGCCAGCTTTCGAGTTCGCGCTGGGTTATAACGCCAGCGGTTTCACCATAACCATAGAGGCGCGTCGGAATCTCTCGTCCGCCGGTGGCGACCACGATGGCGCCGTGGGTCAACTCTTCACAAGAACCATTCGCATGGCGGACTACCGAAGTATATTGCCCGACATAGCCGCGCGTTTCCACGACCTCGCACTCGGTCAAGACGGTGATCCGCGGCTCATCGCGGATTGCGGCGATCAGGTCTCGGAGCAACTGTTGTGGGTCGGTGCCATCCAAGCCTACGGTAATGTGGCGTAGGTTACCGCCCAATTCGGCTTGGCGCTCGACCAGATAGACGGGGAAGCCTTGACGGGCGATCGAGAGCGCAGCGGTCATACCGGCCAATCCGCCGCCAATGACCAAGGCTTGGTGAGCCACGTCAAAGCTGCCGCGCTGGATAGGGCGCAACCGGCGCGCTTTGGCAACGGCCATTGCCACCAGTTCCTTTGCCTTCTCGGTGGCGACTTGCGGCGTTGCTCGATGCACCCAGGCGTCCTGTTCGCGGATGTTAGCCAGCTCGAACAAATACGGGTTCAAGCCTGCTTGGCGGATGGTGTCTTGGAAGAGCGGTTCGTGCGTGCGTGGAGTACAACTGGCAACCACGACGCGGTTGAGATTGTGTTCTTGAATTTTGGCAACGATCTTCTGCTGGGTATCTTGAGAACAGGTATAGAGGTTACGCTCGGCATAGACCACAGCGGGCAGGCTCTTGGCATATTCAACTACTTCGGGCACGTTCACCACACCCCCGATGTTGATCCCACAATGGCAGACAAACACGCCAACGCGTGGTTCTTCTCCACTAATATCTCGTTCGGGCGGATAAACCGCCTGACGGGTAAGCGTTCCTCGCCCCTCAGCCAGCAACGCCGAAGCTTGCGCCGCAGCACAACTGGCTTCGATGACTGTTTCAGGGATATCTTTGGGCTCGCCAAAAGCGCCGGCGACAAAGATGCCCTCTCGATTGGTCTGCGTGGGCAGATAATGGGGGGACTCGGCAAAGCCAAATGGGTTCAAATCAATGCCCAAACGCCGGGCCGTTTCAACCGCTTCGGGCGTGGGTTTGAGCCCCACGGAGAGGACAACCAAGTCAAACTCCTCTTCGTGGGGAACAGGTTTCCCTTCGGCGGTAAAAGTCACATAACTCACGCGCAAATTACGGCTGCCGGGCACCTCGCGCACGCTGGAGACCATGCTGCGCACATAGCGCACGCCTTGTTCTTGCTCCGCTCGGGCGATATAGGCATCGAAACCCTTGCCAAAGGCGCGGATGTCCATGTAAAAGATGGTCGGTTGGATGTGGCTATCGTGTTCGCGAGCAATAACCGCTTCTTTGGTGGCGTACATGCAGCACACCGAAGAGCAATAGCCTTGCCCACAAGCGTTATCACGTGAGCCAACGCACTGAATCCAGGCGATCTTTTCAGGGTGGCGGCCGTCCGAGGGGCGTTGTATCACGCCGGCAAACGGTCCTGAAGCGCTCAACATGCGTTCAAACTCAATACTGGTGAGGACGTTGGGGTAACGCCGGTAACCGTATTCCGGGCGAATCTGATCGCTTAGCGGCTGCACCCCAGGGGCAAGCAGAACGGCTCCCACCTCAATCTCTTCGATCGTCTCCACTTGATTATGATCAATCGCTTTAGCGCGACAGGCATAGACACACTGCAAGCACTCCGAACAAATGCCACAGCTCAAGCAGCGTGCTGCTTCGGCACGCGCTTCCTCTTCGGTCAAACCGGCATACACTTCGCTGAAATCCAATTTCCGCTCTGCGGCAGGACGTGCCTTGGTTTCAACGCGTGCCTTTCGTGCTGCCGCAGACTCCAACAGGCGGGCAGCGACCTCAGCTTGGCTGAGTTCCACCTTCGGCGGTCGAGCTTTCGGAGCAGCGAGGGGTTCGCCGCGCAGATAGCGGTCAATCGACTGCGCTGCGCGGTGTCCAGCGGCAATGGCATTAACGATAAAGGATGTGCCGGTTACGACATCCCCGCCCCCAAAGATGCCCGGCACGTTGGTTGCCAAAGTCTGTTCGTCTACCTTTAGGAGACGCCCGCGCACAGTTTCAACCTCACCGTTTAAGCATTCCAATTCAGGGCGCTGCCCGATGGCGAAAATGACTACATCGGCGGGGATAACCTCTTCGGTGTTGGGGATTTCATCGAAGTCGGGACGTCCGTCAATAAAGCCGCGGAAATTGACCTGCACACAACGCACGCCCGTGACCCTTCCCTCCTCTTGAGTGATTTCCTTGAATGTGCGGGATGGATAAATGGCTATTCCTTCCTCTTCGGCATCGCGCACTTCCCAATCGTGGGCCGGCATGGTCTCACGGCTCTCCAAGCAAGCCATGCCCACCCAACTTGCCCCCAAACGAACCGCGCTCATGGCGACATCGATGGCGACATTGCCACCACCTAGCACTAGGACGCGCTTTCCCTTTATGTCCTCGGCAACCTTGGATTTCTCTCCTAAGCTGACCCGGCGCAGAAACTCAGTCGCCACGGTTACCTGAGGAAGGTCCGCCCCCGGGATAGGCAGCTTGACTCCGCAATGAGCACCGATCGCAACGAACACAGCGTCGTAGCCTTGGTGCAACAGCGCAGGCACATTTTCCACACGAGTGTTCAGGCGTAGCTCGATCCCCTCGGCGAGAATCTGATCAATCTCGCGCTGTACAAGCTCATAGGGCAACCGGTATTCAGGCACACCAACCCGCATCATGCCCCCGGCAACCGGCAAAGCTTCGAAGACCGTTACAGAGTAACCCATACGCACCAAGTCCAGCGCAGCGGTCAGACCTGCCGGACCCGCGCCAACAATGGCCACTCTTTTGCCCTTTGGTTCGACCTTGCTCCTCTGACACAGTTGCTCGATGTCTAATTCCCCGCCCTCTATTTTCGACCACACCCAGTCGGTGACAAAGCGCTTGAGCGCCATGATGTTGACCGGTTGATCGCTTTGGTTGCGTGAGCAGGCTTCTTCGCAGCGGTGGTTGCACACCCGTCCGCACACTGAAGGGAAAGGGTTGTCTTCCTTAATCGTGCGGTAGGCATCTAAGAAGCGTCCTTCTTTGATCAAGGCGATGTAGCCTTGGGCACGTTGGTTGATCGGACAGGCGTCCCGACAGGGAGCCATGCCGGCTTTTTCAATGGCATAGGCATTGGGGATGGCTTGAGGATAGGGCTTGTAGATTGCCTTCCGCTGCGAAAGCCCGCTGTTGAACTCGTCTGGGCGGGTTACCGGACAGACAGTGGCGCAGTCACCACACCCAGTGCAGGCGTCCAGCTTAACATAGCGGGGATGACGGCGCACTTTGACGCGGAAATGGCCCGCTTCGCCTTCAATCCCTTCGATTTCGGAGGTGGTCAGGATTTCGATGTTGAGATGGCGGCCGACTTCCACTAATTTGGGCGACATGATGCACATGGCGCAGTCGTTGGTGGGGAAAGTCTTGTCCAGTTGCGCCATAATGCCGCCAATTGCCGGGGATTTTTCCACCAAATACACCTTGAAGCCGGCTTCAGCCAAATCCAACGAAGCCTGTATCCCGCCAATGCCGGCGCCGACAACCATTACTGCACCGGTTGGTTGGCCCAAAGGTTGAGGGGTCAGGAATCGTGCTGCGCTCATGCCCGCTTCCCAGTTATTCATCCTCGTCCGACCATAGCTCGGCGCAGAGATTTGATCTCCGCTAGCAGGGGGCGTGGCTCAATTAAGTGTTTGCTCCACCAGGCTTCCGCCTCGGGCAGCCCAAAAGCCAAGCCCATCAGTTCGGTAAAGTAAAAGACGGGCATTTTCTGTTTGCCACTCTGGCGCATTTCAAGATTGATCTGGCATAAAGGACAACTGGTGACGATCGCCTCTGCGCCGGCTTCTCTGGCGCGCTCCGCCAAGCGGTTGACCAAGCGGGCGGCAACGCTCGATTTGGTCAGCGAAAGCCCACCGCCGCAGCACTCCGTGGCATACGACCATTCGACCGCTTTAGCGCCTAAGGTTTCCAGTAGTTGATTCATTAAGCTCGGGTTTTCGGGGTTCTCGAATTGGGTTACATCAGGCGGACGAACCAGGAGACAGCCGTAATAGCCCACCGCCTTAAGACCCTCTAGTGGGCGAGTCACCCGCTCGCCAATGCGCTCGAACCCGACGCCAACGGTCAGCACTTCAAGTAAGGGGCGCACAGCCACATTCCCTTGATAGGTGAAACCGACAATTTCTTCTAATTCTTTGCGCCGTTCGGGGTCGTGGCGCAATGCGTGGTCGGCGCTCTTGTGGCGGTTGAAACAGGCCGCACAGGGCATGACCAGATCGTAACCAATCGGTTGGGCGAGTGCCAGATTGCGCGCCGGCAGAGCGAGTGCCAGCAAGGGATTGACACTATGGGCAGATGAAGCGCCGCAGCAGTTCCACTCTTCGAGTTCATGCAATTCGACTTCCAGGGCTTGGAACACGGCGCGCACCGAGGCGTCATATTCACAGGCAGTGGACTCGAGGCTGCAACCCGGGTAATAGGTGTAGGCGTTCATTGCACCTCCTGCGCAGGAGCGAGGTTGGCAGAGGAGGGTGCCCTTTTGGCAACCGCTTCGGCGGACTTGACGAAGATGCGTTTGACCTGCCCGCGCCCCTTGATCGTTTTGGGCAAGACGGGCACTTTGCCTTTGAGGAACAGTTGCAAGCCGCTGTCCATATCTGCAAGTAGGTTCAATGTCCAGAGTTTATAGGCGATCAACAGGCTGGCTTCATGGCTGCGTCCCAGCGTTTGCACCACAAACAGGAAGAGCTTGTGGAATTTCGCCGCATCGGGTTCGGCAGGCGTCACGCCGCTGCGCAAGGCTTCCATGCGCAAGGCATCGATTACCTTGGCAACATTGATATGGTTTGGGCAGCGCGCGCCGCAGGTCTCGCAAGCCGCACACAGCCAAATGTCGCGGCTCTTCAGCACTCTCTCCCGCTCACCCAGTTGCACCATGCGCAGAATGCGATCCGGGCCATACTCCATCTCCGCCGCCACCGGACATCCGGCGGTGCATTTGTGGCAGTGGTAGCACAGTAGGATGGATTGGTTGCTTACTTTGGCAATCTGTTCGTGAAAATTCAAGCTCATACCTCAGCCTTTTTTAGTTGGTTTTGGGTTCTGGGTTTTGAGTTTTGGGTTTTGGATTCAGGATCTCGGTTTCTGAAATTGAAGGTATTGCTCTTTGGTTTTTTCGTTTTCTTGTATAAGGCGATGAGCATTTGCCTAATCGACTCAATTTGGATCGCTAGATTTTGGTAACCCTCTGTTGAGAGAAATCCCAAGTCACGCGCTAATAGGATCAGGCATTCTGTTTCCATCGCCGAGCCAATCGCAATGGACAAGAAGCGTTGTAAGTCATAATTCCCTCCCCGCCCACAACCTTCAGCAATGTTGGTCGAAATCGATATAGCGGAGCGGCGGAGTTGGCTCGTTAGGCCATATTGTTCCTCCTTTGGGAAATTTGCCGTTATACGGTAAATCTCAAGAGCAAGCCAATGACTCTTTTCCCAAACTCTTAGCTTCTTATAATCTTGCATCTCTACCCTAAACCTGCAACCAAACCTCAAAACTCATAACTCATAACTCATAACAACCTATCCACCATCCCCATCACCTGCTCGACACGCCAATTGCGCACTTGGCTGGCTTTGTTGGGACAGGCGACCACACAGGCACCACAGCCTTGACATAGAGCAGCATTGACCGTGGCGTAATTCCAAATCGGGTGAATTTGGCGCGCACCGTAGGGGCAGACCTTGACACAGGCGCCGCAGGCAGCGCACAACTCTTCGATGACGCTGGCAACCAGCGGTGAGGCAGTCATTTCATCTTTGGAGAAGAGCTGTAAGACCTTAGCCGCCGCGCCGGAGGCTTGTGAAACAGTTTCGGGAATATCTTTTGGACCTTGCGCCACGCCGGCTAGGTAAATCCCGGCGGTCAAGGTTTCCACCGGACGCAGTTTGGGGTGCGCTTCGTTGAAGAAACCGTAGCCATCGGTGCTGATGTGCAACAGTTGACCCAACTCGGCCGAACCACGGGAAGGCAGCATCGGGGTCGCCAAAACCACCAGATCGGCGGCGATTTCCACCGCCCGTCCGGTCAGGGTATCGCTGCCCCAAACGATGGTCTGATCACCCTCGCGGAAAACGCGGCTGACCTTGCCGCGCAAATACAGCACACCGTAATCGGTCATGGCACGCTGAACGTATTCATCATAGTTTTTGCCTGCTGAGCGGATGTCGATGTAGAAGACATACGCTTGGCCATCGGGGACGCGCTCTTTGTACATCATGGCTTGCTTGGCAACATACATACAACAGACCTTTGAACAATAAGAGACGCCGTGTTCGGGGTCACGTGAGCCGGCGCACTGCACAAAAACCACCTCACAGGCGATCTTGCCATCTGAAGGGCGGCGGAGGACACCTCCTTCGCGCAGCATTTTCTCGAAGGTCAAGCCGTCCACCACATCGGGGATTTCTACACCGCCGTATTCAGGCAACCGAGCGCGGTCATAAGGTTGCCAGCCGGTGGCGACCACAATCGCACCGACGTCGAAGGTAAAGGTTAGGGGTTGCAACTCGTCCAAAGGCATCACCGGCGTCTCCTCGGCCTCAGGATTTTGCTTGACTTGGACGCGAAAGTTACCCACATAGCCCGAGAGGCCGATCACTTCGGCGTTTCGCAGGGTCTGAATGTTGGGATGGGAGAGGACCTGTTGGATTTTCTTCTCCAGCAAATCAGGAGCAGCTCGAAAGTTCAGATAGCTGCCGCTCAATTCTGCCATCCTTCCACCAAGATGATCATGGCGTTCGACCAAAATGACCGGATAGCCGGCTTCAGCAATGTCGAGGGCAGCTTGCATGCCAGCAATTCCGCCACCGATCACCAGCGTGCGATGGGTCAAAGGCAACACCAAGGGTTCTAATATCTCGTTCCCCTTGACTTTCTCCACAATCGATGCGGTAATTTCGATTGCCTTTTGGGTCGCTGCTTCTTTGTCTTGCTGATGAACCCAAGAGACCTGCTCACGAATATTTGCCGACTCGCAACGAAATCCGTTCAGCCCGGCTGCCGAAACCGTGCGCCGGAAGGTGGTTTCGTGCATGGCGGGAGAGCAAGCTGCCACCACCACGCCGTCAAGCTGATATTTTTCGATGCTCTCGCGAATCAACTGCTGGCCGGGATCGGAACACATGTATTTGTAGTCGATGGCAAAAACCACATCGCCGTTGCGCTGCAATTGCTCGACCACCGCTTTGACATCCACCGTCCCGGCGATGTTATGTCCACAGTGACAGACGAAGACCCCGATCCGACTCATCTGTTTTCTCCTCAATCAGCCACGGCTTCCAAAACGCCTTGGGCTTCCTTTTGGGTACGGCGTTGCCTTTGAAAGAGCGAAAGCACCTTTGCTGCCGCACCGCTGGCTTGTGCCACCGTTTCGGGGATATCTTTCGGGCCTAGAGCCGCTCCCGCCATAAAGACGCGCGGAGCGAGGCTTAGCACGGGGTCTAATTCCTCATTGGCGGCGCTGTAAAAGCCGTTTTCATCGTAAGGGACGCCAAACAGCTCAGCCACTTGGGGGTTGGTCGCCCGCGGGATAATGGCGGTCGCCAAAACCACCAAATCGGCGGCGATTTCTACCGTGCGATTGCTGAGCGTATCCACCCCTTTGACGATTACCTTGTCGCCTTCACGGAAGAGCTTGCTCACCTTACCACGCAGATAGACCACGCCCTCTTCTTCCATTGCCCGGTTAACAAACTCCTCGTATCCCTTGCCGCCAGCGCGCACATCGATATAGAAAACATAAGCTTGCCCTTCGTGCAGGCGATGTTTGTAGAGAATCGCCTGCTTTGCTGTGTACATGCAGCAGATTTTCGAGCAATAGGGAACGCCGCGTTCGGGATCGCGCGAGCCGCTGCACTGAATAAAGACCACCTCTAGCGGCGGCTTTCCATCGGAAGGGCGCAGGATTTTACCTGCAGTTGGTCCGCTGGCAGCTAATAAGCGCTCAAAAGCTAAGCCATCGATCACATCGGGAATCCTGCCGCCGCCATATTCGGGCAGTCGAGATTGCGGAAAGAGGTCATAGCCGGTGGCGAGGATTACTGCCCCGACTTTTTCTTCGTGAAAGGTATCAGTCTGATCCCACTGGATAGCGCCGGTGGGGCAGAACTTCTCGCAGGCGCCGCACTTCGGTTTAGCTGGGTTGCCCTTTGCGTCCACTGCGGGAATGCGACCGGCTTCAATATCCCATTTGGATTGCAAATAGCGACAGTTTGCGGCATCGATCACCGGCTTGTTCGGCACTGCTTGCGGCGAGAGGGTATAGATCACTTTGCGTGTCCCGACGCCGCGCTCGAAGAGCGACTCAACCTTGAAGGGGCATTTTTCCTGACAGACACCGCAGCCGGTGCAGAGATCCCAATTTATATAGGCAGCCTTGCGGCGGATGCGGACAAGAAAGTCGCCGTTTTCATCTTGTCGGACAGAGTCGATTTCGCTGTAGGTATAAAGACGGATCTTCTCATGCTTGCCGGCTTCGACCGTGCGCGGCGTGAGGATACACTGTGAGCAGTCCAGCGTGGGAAAGGTCTCCGAAAGTTGCGCCATGTGACCACCGATGGATGGCTCCCGCTCGACCAGAACCACTTCATAGCCGCTGTTGGCAATATCTAACGCGGCTTGGATGCCGGCAATCCCTGCTCCAACCACTAAAGCCCGTTCAATCATTATCTGTCGCCTCCCGTCCGGCCTTGGCCAACGGTTGTAAGATAGGGTTCAAAGAGCGGGCGGGGATCCACTGTGTGGTTTTCCATGCCCCAATCCTCGCTTGGCAAACCCAGAGCGACCGCCATCAACTGCGTGAAGTACAGCACCGGCAGGAGTTTGAGCGTCCAGCCGCTAACTGACTTCTGCGGGTAATCGAGGTTGTATTGACAAAGGGGGCAAGCGGTGACCAACGCCTGGGCGCCATGGCGTTGCGCGGAAGTAAGAATGTCCTGCGCCAATTGCTGCGGCACTTTAGGCTTGTTGACCACCAAATACGAGCCGCAGCATTCCGATTGATAGGGGAAAGTGATCACCTCACAGCCCAAAGCTTCCAAGCATTCATGCAGAATGTGCGGGTCATCGGGGTCATCCAATTGAATTTCGCTCGGTGGGCGCAGCAACAGGCAACCGTAATACGGAGCGACCCTTAAGCCCTGGAGCGGTCGTCTAACCTTCGCCCTCAGACTTTCCCATGTGAGTTCATTGCGCAGCAACTCCAGAAAGTGGGTAACGCGCACATTGCCGAGGTAAGGCTCTTCGGTAAACCAATTGATGCGCTCCAGCACGTCGGGATGTCCTTGCAGAAAATGTTGCGTGCGGCGCAGGACGTGGAAGCAGATGGCACACAAGGTAGTTACCTGCCCGCCGGCGTCCTGTGCTTGGCGCAGCAAGCGCGTCGGGGCGACCAGGGCCATGGCATTCTCGGCGGAAAGCGGGAAGGTGGCGCCGCAACATTGCCACTCGTTTAGTTCTTGGAATTCTAGACCTAGCGCTTGGGCAACAGCTCGCCCAGAGCGATCGTAACCGCTGGCTTTAGTGGATAAGGTACAGCCGGGAAAATAAGGGATAGCCATGCCCTCCTCTCTTAAAGAGAATACTTGCGGAAGCCACCGATGAGTGCCAATTGGGGCATCTCGGCTGCTTGTTCAGGGGCAATTTGGTTGGGGTCTAACACGTTGCCGAACTTTTCCATGTAGATTTGGCGCAAAGCTTCCATCATGCGTGGCAGGTCAATCCCCTTTGGGCAGCGGGAGACGCAGGTTAAACAAGCTGCACAGGTCCAGATGGTCTGTACTTGCAGAGCGTCTTCCAGTCCCAGTTGCGCCATACGGATCACTTGGTTGGGCAAAACATCCATGCTAAAGGCCACCGGGCAACCTGCGCTGCACTTCCCACACTGGTTACAAGCTAATAAACTTTGGCCGCTGATGGTTTCAATGCGGTTTACGAACTCGCCACGAACCGTTTGGAGAGAGAGTTTTGTACGCATCGCCTACCTCAAAAAGTAGACTCCGGTGAGTGAGCTTTGTAGTCCCTCTTCACGGAAGAGAAAACGCCCGAAAGAAGGGGGAGAACAGTAAGCGAGAAAGGAACGGGCACATTCACCACCTCTAAGGGGACCACCGCCTTTGATGTGTTTTGATTATCGTCCAAATTCAGAGTAGAGTAATCTGTAATAGATAATCAAGACCGAAGATGAAAATCATCCCCGAGTAAGGAAGAAACTCAGGCAGTGCAATGCAAACTTTCCTAGGGTTTCACGCCAAACATTACCCCCGGTTTGTTAACGATCTTCAAATCACAGCTTACTGTTTTGCGTTCGGGGTGCGAAGCGCGAGAAAGATTTACCTAACCGTGAGCTGTTGCCAAGGCGTCCGGTGTTTGCGGCTATAGCCTTCGGAGCTCTTTTAATTGCTCACAACTGACCAAACCCCGCTTGGCTCAGGATGCGGGGGAGGTAGGCTGGGTCTTGATAGCGTTCGAGGGCAAAATCGGCAGCATAGAAAGGGAGAGGCTTTTCTAGGATATATGCGGCTAGTAGTTCCGCTGCAGCGCAGGCTGCCATGATACCGAAGCCGGAGAGCGCCCCGATCACATAGGTGCCCTCGATGGGTAGAGGCCCAATAAGAGGTCGATTCTCAACAGTGTGGGTGTAATAGCCTCCATCGAGCTGAGGGCGAGGCATTCGCTCTTGGTAGGCCCTTAGACCCGGTAGCATGGGTGTTAAGCCGCGTAAAACAACCTCTGCGAAGAGCTCATCGAGCGGAGGCGGCCAAACGACCGACACAAAGGGACGGGCTTGGTAATCCCAGAGCATCAGCACCATCTGGCTTGCCCTTCCTCCCTCTGGACGGACATGTGCACCGGGGGGAAGGGCGGAAAGCAATGCTTGATTCTCAGGAGCACTCATGAGGAACTCTTTTTCTTCCTCGCTCCACTCTATCTCCTGAGGGTCATTCCAGATCAGCAAGGGTGCCTCCCGCCCGACCACTCCCAGAGGATCGCGCAGGCTGATTTTTAAGTGCAAATCGTTCAATACAGGGAGGTCAACCCCAAGGAATTTGCCTACTTCCGCTAAGTATGGACCTGCGGCATTGATAAAGACATCGCAGTGCAGGTCACTCCCATCGCTTAGGCGAACCTTTCTAACCTTTCCTGAGGCCACTTCTGCCCCAAGAACTCGAGTACGTCGAAAGCAGACTCCGTTCTGCTGGGCTTTTTGCAACAGCACCATTCCGAACTGCTGAGCCGAAAGCCAGCCGGCGCGGCGGACATGAAGCGCAGCAACTGCTTCAGCGGTCAGGTAAGGAAAGTGGCGGCGGATGAGTTGACTGCCGATCAGGACGTCTGCTCCGTCTAGGTTTGGGTCTGTCGGTTGATAGCTTTTGCCGGTCGGCTCGTGAATACGTAACTCCCCGCCCCCTTGCTCGGCGATCGTTTCTGCTTCGCCGATCATCTGATCTATGGACTCTGGACGAGCAGTCACATATAAGTAACCACGGCGATTGAGGTGGAAGGCGTTCGCAGTTTGTTTTGCAAGCTCTTCCATCCAGTCAATGCTGCGGTTCATTAAGGCGAGCATTGCCGGGTCAGACCACCAGTTGCGGTAGCATTCTGAAGAACGATCAGAAGTGAAGGAGAGAGGTGAGTTTCCATCAACAAGGTAAATTTCTCCTCTCCACTCCTGGGAGAGGAAGTATGCTGCGCTAACGCCGGCGATTCCGGCTCCACAGATGATCAGCGTTGGCTTTGACTTCCGAGTGTGATCCTGCTTTTTCTCTCGTGAAAATGGAGCATTCACATTAATCCTTCCCTTGGCCCAAGGTGCGCAAACTCGGCGTGAGTTTCGCTTTCAAGGCAAGACTTGCCTCGGTCCTTAACCTTAATCTCCCCCTGACAAGAGTCTTAAGGAGATACCCTAGGGGGTAAGTTGTTTTGTGACAAGTTTCACGGGAAGTTATGACATCCATGACTGAAATTAAACCTCTTTTACCGATATTATCTTATCACATAAAAACAGCGGTAGAAAGGAGAGAGTGCAACGATGCAGTCTATTCCAAGTGAATTCTTGGCGATTGATCGCAAATTCCGCGCCCGTGTCCCCTCCGAGAATCTCCAACAGCGCCATCCTAAAGAGCGGATCTGCGACTTTGATGATGTACTAGTTCCACTTACCCCGGAACGGGCGATGTTTGAAGCTTCGCGATGCATTCACTGCCCCGACCCGGCTGCCTGTGTCACTGCCTGTCCGGCTCACAATGATATTCCCTCTGCGATGTGGTTGATCGAACAAGGGCAGTTCCTCGAAGCGGCTAAGCTATATCGTCAGACCAGCTCTTTCCCTGAAATCTGTGGTCGAGTCTGTCCGCATGAGCAACTTTGCCAAAACTCCTGCGTGCGCAACAAATACGGTCAACCGGTTTTGACCGGGGCGTTGGAGGCTTTTGTAGCTTGTTACGAGCGCAAAACGGTTGGAGTGGAAATCCCGGTCGGTCTACCAACCGGGAAACGGGTGGCGATCATCGGTGCTGGGCCTGCCGGCCTAGCTTGTGCTGAACAATTGGTACAGCGTGGCCATGAGGTCACCATTTTTGACATGAAGCCTGCGCCCGGTGGTCTGTTGCTTTATGGCATCCCGAATTTTAAACTCCCTAAGGAGATCGTACTTGCCCGGTGGGGTGATCTGGAACGAGCGGGAGTAAAGTTTGTAGGGAATACCTACATTGGTAAGGACAAAACCATTGATGATTTGTTCGCCGAGGGCTTCGATGCCGTTTTTATTGGCGTGGGTGCAGAGATCGATGCACCGATGGAGGTGCCCGGAGAAGATTTGCCCGGCGTATACAAAGCGACCGAGTTTCTCGCCCGCGCTAACGTAGACCTAGAACTACTCCCTGAGCACCTGCGCGAACGACCCACAATCGGACGGAGGGTTGCCGTGATCGGCGGTGGCGATACGGCTTCGGACTGTCTACGCACAGCGCTGCGCATGGGCGCCGAAGAGGTCTTTTGTCTTTACCGCCGCACCGAACGCGAAATGCCCGGCGGGCGTCATGATCGAGAGCTGGCCAAGGAGGAGGGTGCCGTCTATCACTTCCTCACCCAGCCGGTGCGTTTTATCCCCGGCCCTGACGGCCGCCTTGCCCAGATCGAATGCATTCGCATGCAGTTAGGAGAACCTGACGCTAAAGGGCGGCGTAAGCCAGTCCCCATTGAGGGAAGCAATTTTATTATCGAAGCCGATACGGCAATTTTGGCTCTGGGGTATTGGCCTGATCCGATTATCGGCGAGACCACGCCCGGATTGGAAACCCATAGTTGGGGTTTGATTGTGGTAGATAAGGAAACCGGTGCTACCACCCGACCGGGTGTCTTTGCCGGTGGTGATGCCGTCACAGGGCCTGATCTGGTCGTTACGGCTATGGTTGCTGGGCGCAAGGCGGCTGCGGGAATTCACCAGTACTTAATGGGTAAGTAGCGAGCCCTGCTCGTTGCCGTCTCTCCTTCCTCCTTTCGTAGCCATTGAGCAGTCCTTAGACTACCGGACTGCTCAATGGTTTCGATAGCACAAGGGACGCCTTATTTCGCCGCTGCTACAAAAATCAATTCGAGTTTGACTTCGTCAGCTACATTGGCCACAAACGGCACATTGGGGACCACGAGGTTGAAGTCCGAGCGGCGGATGGTGGCTTTTGCGTTGCCACGAAGACGGGTTGTACTTTCAGCATTGACCGTCACCTCAAAGGTAACTGGTTGGGTGACATTGCGAATGGTTAAGTCTCCCGTAAGGCGGAAGGTATAGGTTTTGCCCACTTCACCGCTACCGCTCAGACCTTCGATGGAAGTAGGGGTGAAAAGGATGTATTCATAAGCATCGGTTTGCAAGATGCGGTTGCGGATTGCCGAGTTGCGCCGCTCGTCGTCCGTGATAAAGCCGCGTGCGTTGATCTGGATCACACCTACTTTCGATTGCGAGAGGTCGCTTGGATTGACTAGGATTTCCCCGCTCACCAAGTTGGTTTCCCCGATGACGTCCTTGGGACTGCCGCGCAGTTCTTCGTAAATCGTGAACCGAGCAACGCTTTCCTCGGAGAGGATTTGAAAGACTGATGAACCTTCGACGTTGGCGGGGGACTCCGGCGTGGCTTGCTGGGGAGCGGGATAGGGGCTTGGCAAGGTTTCTGGGTTGGTTGCAGGAGCCGCTTGATCTTCGGTTGGGCCTGGGTAAGCTAGTGGCTCCTCTGTGGAAGTTTGGCTTTGTATGGCTGTTTCAACCGGGATCGGTGTAGCGAGGTTGCTGGGTGGCAATGTGGGGCCTAGGACAAATTGATAGGCCGCATAGCCTGCTAGGGCAAAGATCACTATACCGAGTAAGAGGAGAAGGGCTGTCTTCGTTCTCATAACCTTCCTCGTTCGCAAATCGAGAGAATTTAGGCCGATTTTACCATGATGGATGACCTGGGGTTGTTCTAAGTTGGCTTCCTTTCAAAGCTAAAGTTTAGGGGTTTAGGGAGCTTCCCGGATGGTCTTTGGATGAATCCCCTGTAGTTTGTTTCTGAGAGTCAATTCGAAGAAATGCGTCCTTTTTATAAGAGCTCCTGATCTTGACTGCGTCGGCGGTAATGCCGTCCTTTATCTTTGTACATTGCGTTGTCGGCCTGGGTGATCAGCTTCTCTAAGGGAACATCTGACACGGCGCTGGCCATACCGATGGAAAGACTTAGGGCAGGGGCTTGGGAATAATACTTATTGTTCAGTTCGACTAATTTGTGGATGCGTTCGATTGTTTGGGCGGCTTTTTTCTCTCCACGACCCGGCAATAGGATCACGAATTCATCGCCTCCGATGCGAGCTACGATATCTTTTTCCTCACAGGCTTTCTGCAGTACTTCTGCCGCGCGGCGGATCAGTTCATCTCCCGCTTGGTGTCCATACGTGTCGTTGGTCGTCTTCAGGCCGTTGACATCAAGCACGATAACGCTAATGGGGTAGAGAGGTTGTTGTTCCCATTCCCGCAGTGTCTGCTCGAAAAACATGCGGTTGTGTAGTCCGGTCAGGACATCGTGGGTTCCGAGATAGCGGAGGTAATCCTCGGCTTTCTTACGCGCTGTGATGTCCTGCAGAGAGACAAGCACCCATCCGAAAGTCTCCTCATAGCCTGGCATGATTCGGACTTCAATGTGCACGTAAATCGGTTCTCCATCGAGGGCGTAATTAATCCCTTCGCGTTCATAGACGGTTATCCCGTTCCACATGTCCTCTAATTCTTTGGCGAAATGGACCGCCATTTCATCGCGAAAGACCTTGTTCAAGTTCGCCAGAAGTTCTTCTTTGCTTTTGGCCTTGAAGAGTTCCACCGTTTTTTGGTTGACATTTATCACTCGAAGCATGCTCATGCACTTTTGGATCAATTCGGGGTTTTGCTTAAGATAGAGTGGAAAATTTCGCACTCCTTGTCTACGAAGCTGATCCAAAAGGGCTTTGATCCCGCTCCAATCTTCTTCCCAGAGAGAAATCGGAGAGTGTTCAAACAGAGAACGAAAACGGCGTTCGGCTTCTTTGCGTTGGGTGATGTCTTCCAGCGTGACCAACACGAGATCCCAATGATCCATCGCCTGAGGGGCAATAGACCAATGCAGACGGATCTCAATCGGTTTCCCTTCTAGGGTGTAGTTTACGCCCTCACCCGTCCAGTATGTTCTGCCTTCCCAGAGAGCAACTAATTCATCCCGGAAATGACGACGCATCTCATCCCGGAAAACTATGTCTAGGTTGGCAAGCAGTTCTTCCTGAGAACCGGCTTTGAAGAGCTCTAACGTTTTCCGATTCACTCTGCGCACTACAATTCGGCTCATACATTCGTCAACGAACTCGGGGTGCGAGTCAAGGTAGGGCTCGATCGACTCTATCCCTTGAGCGCGTAGGCCATCTAGGGCGAGTTTGATACCGCTGAAATCTTGTTCCCAAAGCGAGATGGGGGCATATTCAAACATAATCCGGTCACTCTCCGAAGTGTCTTTGACTCTCATCACGCCTCCTCGAGAGGAAACGAGCCTTTTGGTTGTATATACTCGTTAGCGATTACGCTTATCCTTGGTCCTCTTCCACCATCGTCAGCAAGGCTTCGTGAATCCGCCCATTATCTGCCAACACGGTATGGCCCAGCGGGTCAAAGCGCTTTCCATTGGTCTGCGTCACCACTCCACCGGCCTCGCGCACGATACAGGCGCCGGCGTCAATGTCCCAGGGGTGAAGGTGGAGCTCCCAGTATCCGTCGAGCCGTCCTGCGGCTACATCGCATAACCCTAATGCAGCAACGCCGGTGCAGTAAACAGCAAAGGCGCTTTTCACTGCTCGTCCCCACTGAAGCAAGTTATCCCGTTGAGAGGTCCACGCGTCATAGGGAAAGCCAGAGCCAAGCAGCGCCTTCCCAAGCGAGTCCACCTGAGAGACCCGAATCGGTTGTCCATTGAGCGTCGCTCCCCCTCCGCTGAAGGCGGCAAACAGTTCGTTCGTCATGGGCTGGTAGACAACCCCAACCACGGGCTCGTTGCCTATCACCAAACCGATCGAGACTGCAAAGACGGGAATATGGCGTATATAATTGGTGGTTCCGTCAATGGGGTCAACTACCCAGAAACCCTTTTGGCTTTCTCGGCGATGTCCCTCCTCGCCTAAGAAGCCGTAGTGAGGAAATTCGCTTTGCAAGCGCTCGGCAATAATCTGTTCAGCTTGACCATCCAGTTCGGTCACAATTTCGGTGACGCTTTTGTGGCGCAGGGCATTAGCTTTGCCGAAGTTTTGGCGTAAGAAACCCCCCGCTTGGAGGGCGGCTTCGATGGCGGCGTTCAGTTCTCGATCCATAGGCCTCTTAATCCATGAATGCCCCACCATTGACGTTAATGCTTTCCCCGGTGATGAAGTCGGAGGCCGGTGAGGCTAAAAACAGGGCAACGGCGGCGACGTCTTCGGCCGTTTCCAATCGCCCTAAGGGCGTGTCGTTGATGTAGAGCTGGCGCACGTCTTGAGGGGAGACGCCGCGCAAATTGGCTTCCCACTCCACCTCTCGCTCCTGCATCGGAGTCGCTACATAGCCGGGGCAGATAGCATTGACCGTGATTCCCTGCTTGGCCAATTCGCCCGCCATCGCTTGGGTCAGGCCCACCACAGCAAACTTGGAAGCCACGTAATGGGCTAAGAAAGGGGCGTTGCCGCGCTTGCCGGCCATGCTGGCAATGTTAATGATTTTTCCCCTTAGGCCGCTCTTCATATCGGGTTTCTGTTTCAGCATCTGGCGCACGGCCACTTGAGAGCAAAGGAATGTTCCTTTGGCATTGACATTCATGTTGAAATCCCAGTCTTGCTCGGTCAATTCGATAAAGTGGTTCATCGTGCTGACACCGGCGTTGTTGACCCAAATGTCGATGCGTCCCCAGCGTTCGACCACGAAATCTGCCACAATTTGGCACTCATCTTGACGGGTGACATCCAATTTCAATGCAATGGCTTCTCCGCCGCTCCTTTTGATTTCGTTGGCAACGCTATTTGCCCACTCCCAATTGAGATCGGTTACGGCAACGCGACTTCCCGCTTCAGCAAATGCTTTGGCAATGGATTTGCCGATCCCTGAACCGGCACCGGTGATCACGCTCACCTTGAGTTGTAATTCTTTGCTCATCTTACACCTCGGGTCCAGTTCTGGTTCGCTAAGACTTTTTTGCACCAAATCATCGGCGGGAGAAAACTCGGGTAGGGTGTCTTACCTCCGGAGACCCCTATGACGAGGAGTGGCTTGATTATAAACCGAAACGCTTTTGGAAGATTAAGCCGTTTCTGCGATGCGCATAATGCGCATTAGGAGTAACGTCAGCAAGATAATGACAACTAACAGCAGAAAAGACATCGCTGCGCTTTTGCCCATATCTAAGAAAACGAAAGCCACTCGGTAGATGTAATAACTGATCGTCTCTGTAGCGATTCCCGGACCGCCGCGTGTTAAGATATAAACCAAATCATAGGTTTTCAACGCAGCGATCGTGCGAATTAGGATTGCAACGAGAATCGTTGGCATCATCAGTGGTACTGTCAAGAAGCGAAATTGCTGAATTGAGTTTGCACCATCGATCATGGCTGCTTCGTAAAGTTCATCCGGCAGGGAAGTAAGGCC
>JANXBJ010000006.1 GCA_025057645.1 Anaerolineales bacterium | reverse complement strand
TGTTGAACAAAATCACCAAGAGCTAAGTCTTAATGCCCTTGCGGGCGGAAGGGGATTCGGACCATTACTTATAGCGTATTGAAATACTTGTCTAAGCGTGGGTCTTAATGCCCTTGCGGGCGGAAGGGGATTCGGACAAGCAGACCGGGATTTGGCTGCGCGAGGATCAGATGTCTTAATGCCCTTGCGGGCGGAAGGGGATTCGGACCCCAATTGTTCTAAATTTCACAAGACCCACTTCCCCAACCTTTTCGCTTCAATCATGCCTGGACGCCCCACATTTCCCCTATCTTCGGCCTTCCTTTGGCCTTCTGGGGCTGCCTTCCTCCCACTTTTTAAGGTGCCACCTCCTTTTGCGCACCCCCTCCCTTTTTTGGCCATTTTGAGCCTTTTTTTCAAGGGGGGGTGCGCAAAAATCGCGCAGTTCGAATTGTTGATATTATACCAAGAAGCACCACTTTGACAAGGGGGTCGTGCTCTTGGATTGCGAATGTCGAGGTCGAGCGGGAGCGAAACTGGTGAGAGATGCGAAGAAGGGCAGCCGATCGAGAGCCATCCCGGTTGGAGGATGTGCTACAATACGGCACAGACCCGACTGCTCTCCCTTGCTGCCCAGAGCGGAAGCATGCGGAGAAGGACCGGATTGCCGAAAGGTTCAATGCCGAAACTGCGCAGCCAATTCGTCTGTCAACAGTGCGGGCGCACCTCGCCCCGGGAACTGGGGCGCTGTCCCCAATGCGGCGCATGGAACAGCTTGGTCGAGGAAGTTGTTGCCCCGCCCGAAGCCGGGGGGAAGCCTCTGAGGGGGCTCTCGACCGCCGCTTCCGAGCCGCGCCCCCTGCTTGAGCTGGAGGCCCTGGAGGAAGAACGCCTGCCGCTGCCGATGGGGGAGTTCGCCCGGGTGTTGGGGGGTGGCATCGTGCCCGGATCGGTGGTTCTTATCGGCGGGGACCCGGGCGTGGGAAAATCCACCCTCCTGCTCCAGGTGGCCTTGGAAATGGCACAGCAGGGGGTCGTGCTCTACGTCTCCGGGGAGGAATCGCAACGCCAGATCCGCCTGCGGGCGCGACGACTGCTCAGCGATTCCCAACCGCAAACGGCCTCGACCGTTCGCAGCGCTCCGCCTACGCTCTATCTGGTGACCGAAACGCAGCTCCCCCGCATTCTGGAGCACGTAGCCGCCCTAAGGCCGCGCCTTTTGATCGTGGACTCGATCCAAACCACCTACCTGCCCGAGCTGGAATCGACCGCCGGCTCAGTTTCTCAGGTGCGAGAGTGCGCCTCCCGCTTGTGCGAGCTGGCCAAAACCACCGGGATCAGCGTTTTCCTCATCGGACATGTGACCAAAGAAGGCACGATTGCCGGGCCGCGGGTGTTGGAGCACATGGTCGATACCGTGCTCTACTTGGAGGGGGAGCGCTTTCAGTCCTATCGTCTGTTGCGCTCGGTCAAAAACCGCTTCGGAGCGACCTCTGAAGTAGGGGTGTTTGAGATGGGGGAGCGGGGCATGGTCGAGGTTCCAAATCCTTCACAGGCGTTTCTTGCCGAGCGGGTGGTCAATGCGCCGGGATCGGCGATCGCAGTGACCCTGGAGGGGACACGCCCATTGTTGGTCGAAATCCAGGGCTTGACCAGCCCAACCCCCTTCGGTAATCCACGACGCACTGCCAATGGGGTGGATTTGAACCGCCTGTTGCTGATCTGCGCCGTGCTCACCCGACGCCTGGGCTTGCGCCTCGGCGATCAGGACGTCTTTGTCAATGTCATCGGCGGCCTGACGGTCGAAGAGCCGGCTGCCGATCTCGCCATTGCGGCGGCGATTGCCTCCTCGTATCAAAATCGTCCCCTGCGCGCCGAGGTAGTGCTGATCGGCGAGGTAGGGTTATCCGGAGAATTGCGCCGGGTGGGGCAAATCGGGGTGCGCCTGCGCGAAGCCGCTGCACTGGGCTTTCGAGCGGCGGTGGTGCCGCGCCGCTTGGGGCGGTCGGAGCCCTACCCGGACGACCTGGAGGTGATCGAGGCCCGCTCGTTGCGAGAAGCGCTGGCGGCCGCCCTAGTAGGTGGAACGGAAGCCTCCTCCTAACTCGCCTTTAAGTCTGCGGCGGCAAGGCGGGCCACCGAGACCACCCGGTCCCCATTTTGCAGCTTGATCACCACGTTGCCGCGTGCCGCTCGCCCTAGCGCCGGCACGGCCGAAACTTTGGTGCGCAGAACGACACCGTTCGCCGAAATGATCGTTAGGTCGTCCTCGGGCCGCACCACCCGCGCCGCAGCGATGCCTCCGACTTTTTCCAAGGAGCTTTGCGCCACCGTGCGCACGCCCTTGACAGCGCGACTGGTGCTCGGGTATTCACTCAGGGGCGTGCGCTTGCCGTAACCCCATGCGGTGATCACGAACAACTCCCCCTCCGCTTCGACCACTTCCATGCTCGCCACGCTATCGCCCGCAATGAGTTTGATCCCCGCAACGCCGCCCGCCGTGCGCCCTTGAGGACGCACCTCCTGCTCCGAAAAGCGCACCGCCTGCCCTTGCTCGGTGACCAAGATCAGCTCGTTATCGCCCCGGGTCAGACGAGCCCATCCCAGTTCATCTTCCTCCTCTAAGGTGATGGCGAGGATTCCGGAGGGACGCACATTGGCGAATTCGGCCAAGGGCATGCGCTTGACCTTGCCCTTGCGCGTGGCGAGGCAGAGGAACTGCGCTGCTTCGAAGTGGGGGACGGCCACAACAGCCGTGATCGTTTCCCCTGCGCCCAAACCGATCACGTTTACTAAGGGAATCCCCCGGGCTTGCCGCTCGGAGTCCGGGATTTGATACACTTTCTCGGAATACACCTTGCCCCGATTGGAGAAAAAGAGCAAGGTGTCCAGCGTGCGCGCCGGCAGGATGACCAGCACCTCGTCTTCCTCTTTGGTGAGGTGCCCGGCAACCCCGCGTCCGCCTCGCCCTTGGGGACGAAAGGCCTTCACGGCCGTGCGCTTGATATACCCCCGCTCGGTGAGGCTGATCAGCACGGCCTCGTCGGGAATTAAGTCTTGTTCAGCAAAATCCTCGCTAGCTTCGGGAGCGATGTGCGTGCGCCGTTGGTCGGCGTACTTTCGGGCTAACTCGTCGAGTTCCTCTCGGATCACATGCAGAATCTTACTCGGGTTGGCAAGCAAGTCCTCTAGATAGGCGATGCGTTTCAACGTCTGGCGTTGTTCCTCTTCGATCTTTTTCCGCTCCAAGGCGGCTAAGCGGCGTAGTTGGAGATCGAGGATCGCCTGTGCCTGAACTTCGCTCAGCTTGAAGCGCTTGATCAGGCGTTCTTTGGCCTTGTCTGCGTCCGGCGCTTGGCGAATGGTTTGGATCACCTCGTCCAAGTGGGCGAGGGCGATGAGCAGGCCTTCGAGCACATGAGCCCGAGCGCGGGCTTTGTCCAGCTCGAACTGCGAGCGGCGGGTGATCACCGTGCGGCGATGTTCGATGAACACCTGCAGGGCGCGCTTGAGGGTGAGCAGGCGAGGTTCGCCATCCACCAGCGCCAACATTTGCACGCCGAAGGTCGATTGGAGGGGGGTATATTTGTAGAGCTGATTGAGAATTTTTTGGGGCTGGGCGCCGCGTTTGAGTTCGATGACAATGCTCATGCCGCGGCGGTCGGATTCGTCGCGCAGGTCGCTGATGTCCTCCAATTTTCCCTCGCGCACCAGTTCGGCGATGCGCTCGATCAGGGTGGCTTTGTTGAGCTGATAGGGGATTTCGGTGATCACAATGCGGTAGCGGTTGGGGCCGTTTTCTTCGATGTGGGCTTTGCCGCGCAGCACAAGCCGCCCCCGTCCGGTGCTGTAGGCTTGACGAATGCCTTCGCTGCCGACAATCACGCCGCCAGTAGGAAAGTCCGGCCCGGGCATCAGGCGCAGTAGCTCATCGATCTCGACTTCCTCGATCTGGTCATAGCGTTCGATAAGGTAGTTGATCGCCCTGACCAGTTCGCCCAAGTGGTGGGGGGGGATGTTGGTCGCCATGCCGACGGCGATTCCCGAGGAACCGTTGAGGAGCAGGTTGGGCAGTTTGGAGGGCAGAACGCTCGGTTCTTTGAGCGAGCCGTCGAAGTTCTGAACGAAATCCACGGTGTTGGCGTCGAGGTCGGCGAGCATCTCTTCGGCCATTGCGGTGAGGCGGGCCTCAGTGTAGCGCATAGCCGCCGGGCCGTCGCCGTCAATGGAGCCGAAGTTCCCTTGCCCGTCAATCAGGGGATAGCGCATCGAAAAATCCTGTGCCAGACGCGCTAGCGCATCGTAAACAGCGGCGTCGCCGTGGGGGTGGTACTTTCCCAGCACCTCCCCGACAATGCGGGCCGACTTTTTATAGGGCGCATTGGAGCGCAAACCTAACTCGTCCATGGCGTAGAGGATGCGCCGATGGACAGGTTTTAGGCCATCGCGGGCATCGGGCAGGGCGCGCGCCACGATGACGCTCATGGCGTAGTCCAAGTACGCCGTGCGCATCTGTTCATCGATGTCGACTTGCTTGACTAGGCCGATTTCCATAGAGACTCTCGCCGATCCTTTTCCTAAGCCGTGTCAGGACTTGTGGGCGCTCGCCCGGAGACAGAGTAAAGGGATTGGGGTGATAGCACGAAGGCAAATTATACCGCAAAAGGCTTTGGCTTGCCGCCGGGGCATAAAACCCATTTGCGGGGCGCGCAAAACCCCGGTTCCTGCGATCGCCCTCGCTTCTCGCCTCCCTTGAAGCGCCGTCAGATCTCAGGGAGGTTGCTTCTGCCAAGCTCTGCTCGCCGGGAACACAGCCTCCGGCGGGGCAGCTCGGCCGCATCCGACATCTCTCCTGCTGCGCTCTGAGGCCGGCTTTGCATCCTCACCGGGCCTAAAATCTTCCCGATTCGCTCCGTTTTCTTGCGCACTTTGTGGTAAGATAAAGGGTTACAGTGCTCGGAGCGCCGACGGGGTTTGCTGGCGTGGGAAGCATGTAAAAGGCAGATGGACAAGCAAGTAGCCCTGGCAGATTTTCTGGATGACCCTTCCCTGATCCGCTTAGCGGGTTATACGGGCTTCGAACGCGGCCGCGCCTATTTCTTCGGCAACTGCGTCACCCTGCGCTATGTTTCCTCGGAGCGAGTCGAGGCGGTGGTGAGGGGAGAGTTGGACTACCGCGTGTTGCTCAGAGTGAAGGACGGTCAATTGCAATACACCTGCTCTTGTCCGGTCGGAGAGGGGGGGTATTTCTGCAAGCATCTGGTTGCGGCGGCGATACAAGCCCGCGGCCAGGTGCCCCTGCCGCCGCAGATCGCTTGGAGGCGGAAGCTGGATGGGTTGCTCCGGCAGATCTCTTGGTTCTCCCAGTCCGAGGAGGCCACGCCCGTTGCGGCCCGTCAATATGTCGTTGTGTTCGGCCTCACCCAGCGCGCCCCCGGTCATTGGGACCTGCTTCCCTTTCGCATCTATGTAGGGGGGATTTCCGAGGAGGTCAGGGCGATCGATTGGAACAACCCGGAAGAGATCGAGCGCTTTCTCAGTCGACAGCCTCAGCGCAAGGCCGAACCGATTCGCTCTCTGGGAGATACCCGCTATTGCCTAAACGCCGATAGCGGCGCCTACCTCCTGGCTAGTGTGCTCTGCGCTGCTGATGCTCAGCTCAATAACCGTTTGGAGTGGTTTTGGCGCACTCCCTTGCCCCTTTATCTGTGCAACGCTTCGGGCGAACTCCACCAACGCTTGGAGTTGCATCCGAATGTCGAGAGGGTGGTGATGGTTTTGAGCAAGAGTGAAAAGACGTATGAGCTGCAGTTAGCGCTGACGCTGGGAGAGGAAATCCAGCCGCTGCCGGGCAAGAAGGTTTTCTTGGTTCAAACCCATCCTCCGGTGTTGCTGCTCGGCAAGACCTTGGTCCGCATCTCGCACCCCCCGGGGAGTGTCTTGGAGAAATTGCTCGAAGAGCCCCAAATCCAAATTCCCGCCGCTTACCAAAAGCAATTCATGGAGGAGTACTTCCCTAAGATCGCTGAAGCGCTCCTCCTGATTGGGGAAGGGATTCAGCACTCCGAAGAGGTGCAACCTCGCCCCCGTCTTTACCTCTTTGAAAGGAACAAAGAGTTGGTGGCCGAACTGCGGTTTGACTATCTCGGCAAAGAAGTGCCCTATCACAGTCCCCAAGGCTATCTGGTGGTCGCACAAGGGCAAGCGGAAGAGCCTTATATCGTGCGCCGCAACCGTGCGTATGAAGAGGCGGTCGAGCGCACTCTAGTCGGGGTACGCTATGGCTTGAAACGCCTCTCCCCGAAGCAGTTCGGCCACTATACCCTGCGTGCCAAGGTGCACATCTTGGATTTCTTGCTCAGGTCGGTTCCGCTGCTGGTCAAAGAGGGTTTTGAAATCTTCGGCGAGGAGCGCATCCGCTCGGTGCGTGTGAATCGTGCGCGGCCGACTCTCTCCGTGCGGGTCTCCTCGGGGATCGATTGGTTTGACCTCTCTATTGCAGTGCAGTTTGGCGATCAGAAGGCGGATTGGAAAGAGGTGCGTGCAGCGATCCTCAAGGGCCAACCATATGTCAAGTTGGCCGATGGATCGATTGGGCAGATCCCTGAAGAATGGATTGCCCGCTTGAAGAAAGCGTTCGCCTTGACCAAGGCGGGTGAGCAAGGCTTGGAGCTTGCCAAAACGCAACTCCCATTGGTCGATCTCTTGCTCGAAGAGGCAGAGCAGCGCGAAGGACTCGAGGAACTCGATCGGCTTCGCGAGCGATTATGGAACTTTGAGAGGATTGAACCTCAGCCCCTACCGCGAGGCTTTCGGGGGGAGCTCCGCCCATATCAAAAGGCTGGCTACGACTGGCTACATTTTCTCTATCGTTACCGCTTGGGAGGATGTCTGGCGGATGACATGGGGCTGGGAAAAACCGTGCAGGTCTTGGCCTTTTTGCAGTCCCTGAAAGAGCGGCGTGAACCCGTGGCTGCGCACCTCTTGGTGGTGCCGAAATCCTTGGTGGCTAATTGGCAAAGGGAGGCCGAGCGCTTTACCCCCGAGCTGCGCTTTCTGGAATACAGCGGGGCGGCGCGCCCCAGAGACCTCGAGGCCTTTGACGGGGTGGATGTCGTGCTCACCACCTATGGCGTTGTGCTGCGGGATGTCGAGAAGCTGCGCCGCTACGACTTTGACCTGGTGATCCTGGATGAATCGCAAGCGGTGAAAAACCCCTTAGCTCAGATTTCTAAGGCGGTGCGCCTGCTCAACGGTCGCCGCCGTCTGGTGATGACGGGCACGCCCGTAGAGAACAACGCTTTTGAGCTTTGGTCGCAATTTGCCTTTCTGCAACCGGGGTTGTTGGGGAGCCTAGAGACCTTTCGGCGCGAGTTCGCCAATCCCATCGAAGGCGAGGGCGATACGAAGACGGCCGAGCTTTTGCGCCGGCTGGTCTATCCCTTCATCTTGCGGCGCACCAAAGCTCAAGTCGCTCCCGAGCTGCCTCCGCGCCAAGAACGCATGGTCTATACCCAGATGGTCGAGGAGCAAGAGGAGCTTTATCGAAAGACACGGGACTACTATCGCAACTTATTGCTGGGCTCACCGGAGGCGCTGGAAAGCTTTGAGCAACGCATGAAAGTCCTCGAAGGCCTGCTGCGCCTGCGCCAGATCAGCATTCATCCTGCGTTGGTCGATCCGGGCTACCGGGGCGAGGCGCCGAAGTTCACCTGGTTGTTGGAGACCTTGGAAACGCTTCAACAGGAGGGGCATAAAGCGCTGATTTTTTCCCAGTTTGTAGAGGCGCTTCAGCTTCTGCGCCGAGAATTGGACCTCCGTTCGTGGCGGTATGCCTACTTAGACGGACAGACCTATCAGCGTCAGAGCCAGGTGGATGCCTTTCAGAAGGACCCCGACCTGCCGTTCTTCCTGATTAGCCTGAAGGCCGGAGGGGTAGGGCTGAATCTAACCGCTGCGGATTACGTCATTCACCTTGACCCGTGGTGGAATCCGGCCGTTGAACGTCAGGCAGCCGACCGCACACACCGTATCGGACAGGAGAAGCCGGTGTTCATTTACCGCATCATCGTGCGTCACACGGTCGAAGAGAAGATTTTGCTCCTCCAAGAGAAAAAGCGCCAGTTGGTCGATCAGCTCATCCGAGCCGAGGGGACGATCTTCAAGTCGTTGACGCCTGAGGACTTAGAGGTCCTATTTAGCTGAGCACGAGCTTATCGGTGTGGTGCGAAAAAAAGAAGCCTTGCGAGGAGGGCAGCGATGCGGCTTGATGCGTTCGCAAGGCAATTCGGGCACGAGTATATAGGGAGAGCTTGAGGCCGAACAGTGATTTTTGTCCTGCTTTTTGAGGAAGGATGTTAGTGTGTGCTCCTGGGCGCTTTGCTGCGAGAACGCAGCCGGCCAAGGCGTGCGAAGGAGCTAAAATGCGGGAGAGAAGCTCAGGGCAGAAGACGGTGCGCTTTAGGAAAGAGGTTTTTGATATGTCTCTCAACCACTCTGCCCCAACCCAAGGGATGGCCGTCTACGCAAATGGCCAGCCAACCTTGGTGAGCGAAAATGGCGCGCTCGTACTCTGTGAATAGCGTCTCAGGGAGCACCTCGCCGGTGAGATATTTGGTGATTGCCGGATGTTCGGCCGGAAGATCGAGCTTGAGGGGCAACTCCTCGGCTCTGAGGGCCAGTAGGAAGGCATGAGAAGGCTCAAAGCGGTTCTTCTTAAGTTCCCCCAAGAACCAGCCGGGGCGCAGAACGCGCAGGCGGCCGGTGTCGATCGCCGCCGGGGGGAGAAAATAGAGGCGGTGGCCGAGCAGGGTCAAGCGCAGGGGATCGATCGGTGTTGAGGAGAAAGAGCTGAGCCATTGTTGCACCTTGCGCCGTTCTGAGGGCGCAAGCAGACGAATAGGAAAAGGGGAGACTTCCCGCCACTCTCCGCCGCTGCGCCGGCGCATGACGGCGATGAAATGCCCTTCGGGGAAGCCGTGATGCGGAAACAGGCGGTAAACACCCGGCCAACCTGCAAGCGGGGTTTCGAGGCCCAGCCATTCGGGGTGAGCGCGGTCGAAGGGGGCGCGGGTTTGGACCTCGAGAAGCTCAAACTCGGCGTGCCCTTGAAGGAAGCGGGCGATAACGCCCTCGTTTTCCTCGGGGGCGAAGGTACAGGTGGAATAGACGAGGCGACCGCCGGGGCGAACCAGGCGTGCTGCTTGGGGCAAGAGGCCGCTCTGGCGCACGGCACAGGCGCGCACGATCTCCAGTGACCAGTCTAGGCGCGCTTCGAGGCTGCGCCGAAACATGCCCTCGCCGGAGCAGGGCGCATCGAACAGGACACGGTCAAAGAAGGCACCCCACTGCTCGGCGAGACGGTACAGCGGTTCGCTGGTCACCAACACATTCTTCGCTCCCCAACGTTCGAGGTTTTTGACCAAATCCCAAACTCTTTGCGGGTGCAGATCGTTGGCCACCAGCAACCCTTGTCCCTGGAGACGGCCGGCGATATGAGTGGCTTTGCCGCCCGGCGCAGCGGCCAAGTCGAGAATGCGCTCGCCGGGCTGGGGATCCAATAACTCGACCACCGCCATCGCCGATGGCTCTTGAAGGTAATACAGACCCGCAGCGTGATAAGGATGCTTGCCGGGACGCCCCTCGCTGCTGACCAAAAAGCCCTCCGGACACCAAGGGATAGGTTGCAGTTCGAAGGGGGCGATTTTCAGAAAGTCGGCGACCGAGATTTTCAGCGGGTTGACGCGCAAGCCACCTTGAGGGGGTTGGTGAAGCGCAGAGAGGAAGGCCGGGAATTCCTCTCCCAACCAGCTCTGCATGCGTTCCAGAAAGCGTGGCGGAATAGGGACTGTGCTCATAAAGGAGGGTCAGGGGTCGGATCGCTCAAGGGCGAAGCCTGCTCGGGCGGAGTGCAGTTTGGGCACACAGCCTCCTTAGCGCAACCCTATCGTATCATAAAAAGGGGACAAGTTGTCCGCCGATCGGCGGGGCTTGTGGACTCCAGAACGGAGCTGAGGTCTTGCTGCCCACCTAGGGTCGGCGGGTTGAGCCTGTCAAGGCCGGATTCTCCCTTGGGTCTTGGAAAGGCAGGCGTCCCTGCCGAGAGAAGGAAGACTTCCTCTTTTTCGACTTTCACAAAGGTTAATATTTGGACAATTCCGAAAATTAATCGTTGCAAAACCTTGACAAAAGGGACAATCTATGTATAATTTGCAATAGGTTGACAAAAACTAGACATAAAATAGAAAAGGAGATCAAAGATGAAAGGAATCGCCCGTATTCTCACTTTCCTAACTGTTCTCAGCATATTGGTGACCGCTTGTGCTCCAGCGGCTACGCCAACGCCGCAACCAACAGCCACTCCCCAACCTGAGCCCACGCCGACCCCCGAGCCAACTCCAACGGAAGCCCCAAAGACCATCGTGGATATTGCCGTTGCCGATGGTCGCTTTAGCACCTTGGTGCAAGCGGTGCAAGCCGCTGGCTTGGCCGAGACCCTGTCTGGCGAGGGGCCGTTCACCGTTTTTGCTCCTACCGATGAGGCGTTCGCCAAGTTGCCCGCCGGCACCCTTGAGGCGCTGCTAGCCGACCCCGAGCAGCTCAAGAATGTGCTTCTCTATCACGTCATTGCCGGGAAGGTGATGTCCGACCAAGCTAAGATGCTCTCCGAGGCCGAGATGCTCAACGGCGATAAGGTAACCATCAAGGTAGACATGGATAAGTTGATGATTAATGACAGCCAAGTCATCCTGGCCGATATCGAGGCTTCGAACGGTGTCATCCATGTCATCGATACCGTCCTGCTGCCGCCTCAGAAGGCCACGATCGTTGATGTCGCCAAGAAGGACGGACGCTTCACAACCTTACTGGCTGCTGTCGAGGCCGCCGGCTTGGTGGACACGCTGAATGGGGAAGGGCCTTTCACGGTCTTTGCACCCACCGACGAGGCGTTTGCCAAGTTGCCTGCCGGCACGGTTGATGCTCTGCTCAAGGACATCCCTCAGCTATCTGCTATTTTGCTCTACCATGTCGTGCCGGGCAAGCTCATGGCTGCCGATGTCACTGCGGCCGATTACCTGACGACCGCTCAAGGTGAGTCGGTGCGCATCAAGGTGCAAGATGGCAAGGCCTACATCAACGAAGCGCAGATCGTCCTTACCGACATTGAGGCCGCAAACGGGGTGATCCATGTTATCGATACCGTGATCCTTCCCGGAAAGACCATCGTAGATGTGGCGATCAATGACGGGCGCTTCACTACCCTGGCCACAGCCCTTGAGGCAGCCGATCTGGTCGAGACACTGAAAGGCGAAGGTCCCTTCACCGTCTTTGCCCCCACTGATGAAGCCTTTGCCAAGCTGCCTGCTGGAACCGTAGAGGCCCTGCTCAAGGACATTCCCAAACTCAAGGACATTCTGCTCTACCATGTGGTAGCCGGTGCGGTGAAGTCCGAAGAGGTGGCTAAACTGACAAGCGCAGATACCGTTTTAGGCAAACCGCTCTCCATCAAGGTTGAAAACGGCAAGGTGTTCGTCAACCAGTCCCAAGTGGTGATTACCGACATCGTCGCCAAGAACGGGGTTATTCACGTCATCGACGCGGTTTTGCTGCCCGAATAGTCCAATCCTCTCTCCTCCTTCTCCTCCTCCTAAAGAACCCCGGCGCGCGGGGTACCCCGCGCCCGGGGGTTTTGGCGCTTCCTTGGCTGTTCTCAAGGTCTTTGACCCCGAGGAGTCGGGTTGGCAGCGACATCCTCACTGTGAACAAAGGTCCTTAGCCCCGCTGAATGGATTAGAGCGGCAAGCCGTGCAAAGAACTTCTCGTGCATGAGAGTCTTCTCGAGAGCCAATCCGTCCGTTGCTCTGCATTCTCGGTTTAGGGCGACTTTTCGTTCCCCAAACGGGGATAAGAGCCGAGGATGCGTAGACTCAGCGCATATTCCCTTAGATTCTCCAGAGCGTTCACAACCCTTTGCTCGGTGATCGAGCCGCGAAAGTCGATGTAAAACAAGTATTCCCAGGGTTTGCCGACTAGGGGCCGCGATTCGATCTTAGTTAGGTCGATATCGCGCAGGGCGAAGACGCTCAGCGCCTTGAAGAGTGCTCCGGGAATGTTGCGCAGGGTGAACACAATTGAGGTCTTGGCTTCGCCTTCAGGCTGGACGGGCTCTCTGGCTAGGACTAGGAAACGGGTGTAGTTTGCCGGGTTGTCCTCGATGCCTTCTTGGAGGATTTTCATGCCATAAATTTGGGCTGCCCAGTTGGAGGCAATCGCCGCCAGGCTGGGGTCGCCGCTCTCTTTGACCATCTTGACGCTGCCAGCGGTATCGTAGACCGCTTCGGTGTGCACCCCAAGGGCGCGCAGATATTTCTCACACTGAGCAATGCCTTGGGGATGGCTGATCACTTTGCGGATGTCTTTCAGCTCTGCGTCAGGCAGGCCGATCAGGCAATGGCGCACGCGCAGAGGGTATTCCCCGACGATGGCCAGTTGGTGTTCGAGCAGCAGATCGTAATTGCGATGCAAGCTGCCGGTGACTGAGTTTTCGATGGGTAACATGCCGCAATCGGCTTCTCCTATCTCGACTTTTTGGAAGACTTCTTCAAAGGTCTCGCAAGGGATAGGTTGGGCCTGGTCACCGAAGACCTCGAAGATGGCTGCTTCTGAGTAGGCGCCCGGGGCACCTTGATAGGCAACTTTCATTGGAGGACTCTCCTTATAATGAGTTGTAACTTCCTTGGCTGTGTAAGAGTATAGAGTATTATAAAAGAGCTTTTCTTTAGCGGAGGTTTCTGCGCAAGAGGAATTCAGCGCAAGCCACTTCTCCGGTTTTCTATCGGGAATTCTTTACGGCAGAATGGTGAACATCCCGCCAGCGCTGCTGCCTTGCACCTCCGGGAAATAAAGCTCCCATGCCTGAGCCGGACGCAGATGATATTCCCCAGGTTGGAGCAGGGTGATTAGATAGCGCAGCTCGTAGGTGCCGGCGGGCAGATATTCCGCCGACCAGACAATGTAGTCGTCATAAACCAGCGGTTGGCTGAAGTACTGCCACTGCCAACCCTTTTCGAGAGGGCGGGTGGGATCGGCTTCTGACTCAGGCATGGACAGCTCGGACTCACCTAGACCGAACTGCGTGGTCGACAATCGTGTGTCGAGGATCTCACTCCCTGCGGGGATGTAATCCTGAACTACCACGTAGTAGGCGTCTTTCTCGACCGTCAGGGTCACGCGCACCTCGATGCGCGTTCCTGCCTTGGCAGTGTTCACGGTTGGGCAACTTCTTGTGCCGCAGTCCTGTCCTAGGATGCGGTATGCGCGGGAGATAGAAAAACCGCGCTGAACCGGCTGTGAGCTTGCAATAGGCACGAAGGCTTGTAAGATCGCTCGGTAATAAAGGCGACCTTGGCCAGCCTGGCGTTGGATTTCTAACGTGTTGGGCAGATGACGCTGCAACCGCTCCAGGGGGATTTCCCCAACCGCTGTGCTCGTGCGATATTGTTGAGCAGAGCCGTCGATCAGGGGCATGCCGTTAACCAAAGCGCTGAAAGCGAAGTCGCTCTGGGTTTCGCGCAGGTCGGTGAGGACCTCGGATAAGGCGAGATAGGCCCACGCCGTGCCGAAACTCGACCCCCACCCCCCTGAGGGGTGCTGTGTGGAAATCAGATAGCGAACGGCATCTGCCACCAGCGGGGTCGAGGCATCATAACTGGCGAGGGCATAAAGAACCATTGCAGTCACGGTGACCTGGTAGGAAGCCATGCGCCAGCTCTCGCTTTTCTCCTGCCAGCATGCCCCGCTGGAACTGCGCAATGCTTGGCCTTCGAGGTCGGCGCGCAGGGTTTGGGCTTGTTCGCTCCCAGGTTGCACGGTTTCTAACGCCCAGGCCAGCAACGCCTGTGCCCAAGGGTTGAGCTGGGCGTGGCGTTCAAACAGTTCGTCAAGAGCCGCCGAGTCGGCAGCCCCTGCCTGAGCAAGGGCGAAGTGAATAAAGGCCAAACGGTCTAGCATTGCCCCATTGGCAGTTTGGGCCGGCCGGATAACGCCGGAGATCAGATACTGAACGGCCCTGTCGAGAGTGTCCTTGGGCAGGGTAAAGCCCTCTGCCTGGGCTTGACTTAGGCCGAACAGGACGTATGCCGTGATCAGCGGTTCACCCTGATCCTGACCCCACCAGCTCCAACTGCCGTCAAAGCGCTGGCGGGCAACCAAGCGCTGAATCCCCGCTTGGGTGGCTCGGCGAAGTTCATCGAGGTCGAAGGGCGTCTCGGCGTTGCCTTCTTTCAAGAGGCGGTAGGCCGCAAGGTTGAGCAGGACTTTCGAGAGCACATACTCTGTGGTCTCATTCTCAAAAAGCGCAAAGGTCTTGACCCCTTCGAGGACCATGCTCGCCAAAGAGGAGGTCAGTTCCACTCTCAGGAAGCCTCCTTGAGGTGCGACCGATTGCGGCAGGCTGAGCACCTCCTCTCGCTGCCCGGCGATCTCTAGGATGCCTGCAGTGCTGAAGCTTTGCTTGGCACTTACTTGCTGGATAGCGGTCTCCGAGCCACCGATGCGGACTTGATCGCTCAGCTCGCCGGCTTGGGCGGAGAAAAGAATTTCCATCGAGCCTTGGGTTGCGACTTTGCCCCACCACTCCACGCGTTGGCGTCCGTTGGGTGAAAGGAATACGGTTTGAGTTGCAGCTTGTCCTTCATCTAACTGAAAAGAGGCGCTTTGAAGCGTAACCTGCACTTCGCGAGGTTGGGAAGTGTAGTTGTGTAACACGGCAGCGAGACGCAAGTGGTCGCCCGCAACCCAAACTCGCGGGGTCACGGGCTGGATTAGCAGAGGTTTGGTCGCCACCAGTTCGATCTCGCTCTCTCCCACCCGCGTGGCCTTATCCACGCCGCGCACCAGGATCTTCCACGTCGTTACGTTATCCGGCAGGCGCAGCTTGATCTCCGCCTTGCCCTCCGAGTCGGTGACCACGTCACCGATCCAGAGGGCCGTGTCGGCAAAGCGTTGACGCACCACGTTGAGAGCTGTTTCTCCTTGTCCGCCTCCGCCCACCCCACTAGGCATTTCGACCGACCGCCAAGCAGCCACGGCCAGAGCCAGACCGGTGCGCACTCCTAGGGGGTGCTCGCCGTAAAAGGCCTCGAGAATGGAAGGAGCGTTGGGCTCGGCAAGGGCGTAGATGGCTTTGTCGACCACCGCAACGGAAAATTCACCTTGCGCCGCTTTGCCCAGAGCATCTTGCACTTGAATATCCAGCGTGACCTCCTCACCCGGAGCTGCTCGTTGGGGTTGGACCGTAGCGCTGACCTGCAGCGTTTGTTGGCTCGGGGAAACCCGCAACTTGGCATACCCTTGGCGGAAATCCGGTCGGCCGTTTTCCAGTTTGCCGAGCAGAGTCACGCTCAGGTAAACGTTGGGCACATCTTCTGCCGAGAGGCGATACTCAATCTCCTCTCCTCCCACTGGGATAGATCGAACCTCGTGACTCATGGTAGTGCCGCGTTCGAGCGAGATCAAAGCTCTCGCAGGGGTCGAAAAAGGATTGGGAACAAAGACCCTTGCCGTTTCCCCTGCAGCGTAGTTCTCCCGATCGGTAGCCAAAGAAATACGCTGGTTGGGCAACTCCGGAAAGGCGAACTCGCCGCTCCCGCTAACCCATAGGATCACGCTGCTACGTGCCCCTTCCCCCGAAACGGACAACAGATAGTTGCCGGGTTTTTGAGGGGTGAAGGAGAGGCGAGCCAGGCCGTTCTCGGCAGTCACCAGGTCGGCGCTGCTGATCCTTTCGGTTTGTGGAAGGTAGAGCGGCATCCCGAAGGGATCGAGGCGGGTCTCATCGCGCACCCAACGAAGCGTGGCGAACTCGGCATAGAGGGTCTTCCTGCCTAGGGGCTGTCCGTTCCAATCGGTGACCAAGACCTCGGCCTCGAGCGGTTGATTCACTTTTCCAAGCTGGGTCTGGGGTCTGATGCCGATAATCAGGGGGGAAGGGTGGGCCAAGACTGTAGTTCGGCCGCTCACGGGCAGGCCGCTTTCATCGGTAGCGGTCACCTCGAGGACATACTGCCGTGGCCGGGAGGTCTTCTCGGTAGGGATGGAAAGCTCCAAAAAGCCGTCAGCATCGGTCCGAGCTTCGCCTTCGGTGAGCAAGTTGGTCAGCAGAGCCATTTGGGCGAACATGGGGTCGGAAGTGAAACCGCTGGACCAGAACTTCTCGGCCTCGCCGGTGGAATATCCCTCGAGAGGCTCGGAAGCTTCCTGCCAATAGAGTGCCCAGCGGATCGGCAGATTGGGTGCAGGGGCGTCAAAGAAATAGCGTGCAGAGAGGCGCACAGTGAGATTCTCGCCGGCTTGGAGGTGGTCACGCTCCGCAGCTAGGGTAAGCTCGATCTGCGGTTTTCGATAGGCGGCTACCCCGAAAAATACGCTTTGGTACTCCGCTAGAGGTGACTCGATCGAATACGTACCGGGGGGTGCATCGGGGGAGAGGGTGAACTCCCCGCTGGCGCAGCCGAATTCGGAGAGCGGCAATAAGAGGTATGCCAATTCTCGTCCCAGCGGATCGAGCACCCGCAAGGGCAGCGTTGCTACCTCGGGAAGGGTATACTGGGCGTTGAACGCTTGGCGGAGTACTGCGCGAAGATAGACGGTTTGGCCCGGGCGGTAAATCGGACGATCAGTATAAAGGTATAGCTTGAGGGAGGGCGGTGAGAATTGGAAGGGGATCCCGAAACTCCAGCTTTCCACCCCACTATTCCAATTTAGCATTGCCATGCCGAATTGGGGGTGGCCCGGTTGGTAAGCCACAGCATAGAAATTTTTCCAGGGGTCCTCCACTGCAGGAATGGCTTTGCGAAAGATGCCTTGGCTATCGGTCTGCCCCTGGGCCAGAATCGCTCCACTCTCATCAAGAATGGCAATCGGAGCGTTGGCCAGAGGGGTTAGGTTGCGACTCTCCACCGCCCATACCAGAGCCTCTTGAGGGGACAGTTTGAAAGTCAGATGGATGTCACTGACCACAAGCAAGTAACGGTGAGAGCCTCTTTCTTGGGGCATCTCGAGGTCGAGGTAGTATAAGCCCGGCGAGCGCGGCTGTCCGTTGGGTTGGATGGAGAAGGCAATGGGTTGGGCTTGATTGGTAGCCAATTCAAAAATCTGTTCCCAAGATTGGTGGTCGGCAGCGCGGAATTCGCGGAAGTAGGAGTAGTTGAGCGGATTCTGTAGGCGAATGAATTCCTCCAAAGAGAGGCTACCGCTGCCGATCTGGACCCGGGGCAGATTCACCGCCTGGGCAGGCACGCTGGTCTCGTCGCTGGTGAGCAGTAGCACACTGTTGGGCGCCGTCAGGCTCAGGTTAGGGGGTAAGGGTGCTGTGCGAAAAGAGATGCGGACGGAGCGCCCGAGCTTTTGACCATAAAGATCGGAGAGCTCTGGGGCAACTTCAATCGTGTAGCTCCGGCTGGGATCAAAGTCCCCCGTAACCGCAGCAGCCCATGCCTGATCGTCCCACCAGACCGAAAGATTGCTCACTGCCGGCGAGACCCGGAAGTGCTCTTCGAGGTTTCTCTCTTCCAATGGGCTGCTAAAGTAAAACCATACCGCCTCATGAGGAGGCTTTTCGCCCTCGTGGGGTGGATTGGTATAAAGCAGGTCGAAAGGAGGTAAAGTGCGCCATTCGGCTCGGACTTCTTGACGGAGAGCTGTGCCGCCGAGAGCTTGTGCGTCGCTGCCGAGCAGCGTGGTGTAGGGATGATTGCGTTGGAGCAAGGCAAGAGGGGTAAAGGTGAGCTGAGTCGCATCTGCATTCCATTCAAAGCGGCCGTCAACTGCTTTGCCTTCTCCATCCCGCAGCGAAAAAGCGGCTTCGACACTCGAGGTGTCCATCGGTTGATCGAAGGTCAAGATAATTTTGCTGTCTAGGAGGACCTTGTTCTCTCCATCTCTGGGAAAAATTTCGATCACCCGGGGAGGGGCCACGGAAAACGTCCACTCTTCCTCGGGGGGTTGCAGGGGAGCGCCACTTAGGCTTTTCAAGTTCGGATTGAACTGCACACGGTAGGTTTTGCCACCTGGGAAGGCAGGCCGGGCACGGAAGAGATAGGTGCTGGTGTTAACCCATTCGCCGCTTCCTTCAACCGGCTCTCCCTCTTCTGAGAGAATAGTGAAAGCCGGCGGTCCCGCCGCTGCGTCGCCCAGAGGGACTACGGGTTGATTAAAAGCCGCAACCACAGCGGTATCTGCGCGCACCCCTTGGGCATTGTTTTCCGGGATACGCTGAGCAAGGCGTAAAAAGGGTGCGGTCTCATATTCAAGACTAATGGCTTCGGATAGGGGAAGTCCGTTTTGGGCCTTTGCCGTTTGATCGATCGCTAGTCGCAACGTGGTTTGCGGGGCAAGCTGCTGCAAAGGGCGATAGATCAGGGTGGCGGCGTTCTCCCACTCCAGTTTGGCAGGGACTTTAGGGTGACTCGATAGAGCGGCTTCGACCGAGGCTGTGTCCATGGCCTGGTTGAAATACAGTTTGATCGCCCCATCGAGGGCGAGCTTCTCGCCTCGTAGAGGGGAGGTTTCGACCAACCTTGGAGGCAAAGGTCGGGGCGTTGGGGTTGGAAGTGGGATCTCGGTGGGTTCGGGAGAGGAAGGGGCGACAGTCGGCGTGAAGCGTGGGAGAGAGCAAGCGAGTGCAACAAGGCATAAAATGACGCTCCCGATCCACCCCTTTGACAAAAAGCGCTGAAAATGCCGATGGACTTCCATAGAGTCTCCTTGTTGCTTAAAACGTGTTTGGCAGCGTCGGTGGTTCCCGGATGGTTTGGACTGCTGGATGGTGTTCGCTCATAAAGGCTACAACCTAGGAGGAGACAACTCGATAGGGATTATACCTTGGGGCTTCCTAATTTGCAGCCGGGTTTGAAGCAAGGGCTTAACTTTAGGAAGCCTGTTCCTCAGGTGACGTCGAAAAGCGCCCTAAGTGCTCGCTTTCGATCCGGCTTGCGCGGACTCGTTGCAATTGTTAGCGATCGATAACCTTACACTAATGTTGGGATGGGTGAAGCACAGGCCATGCTAAAATGGAGAACAACCTAGTCCGGAGAGAGACCATGAGAGGTTTCCGGTTTCTTTGCTGGTTCATTGTTCTGGCTGTCGTGGCGCTGCGAGTTGCGCCAGCAGCGGTTCAGGCTCAATTTTCGTCTCCTGAGGGGGTAACGGTCCCGAACACAAACTGGATCGAAGTGGTGGCGGACCCCGCTTTCCGGCCGGTGCGCATCGCACCTCCTGAAGGCCTGCTGGAGCTTCAAGGAGCGGCTGCCACCTTTACGGTCAATTATCTTGCGGCCGGCCTTTACTATGGCACCCGGTGTGCCTCTTGGCCGGAGCAGGCCAAACTCGCCTTTGACTACGCCGCAAGGATTTGGGGCAGCCTTCTTAGTTCGCCGGTGCCGATTGTAGTCGATGCTTGTTGGGCAACCAATCTTGAGCCGTGGGTGCTCGGCTTTGGGGGAACGAACGACCTGCAGGCGAACTTTCGAAATGCACCTCAGATCAATACTTGGTACCCGGTTGCGTTGGCCAATGCACTGTACGGGAGCGACCTAAGTCCAAACCGCTCGGACATATATGTAGCTCTTAACTCTGGGATTCCATGGTATTTCGGCATTGATGGCAACACCCCGCAGCAAAATTATGACTTTGCCACAGTCGTTCTGCACGAGCTTGCCCATGGACTGGGGTTTTTAGGGACGATGTGGTATGGACCGGACTGCGGCGGAGAAAATCACGGCTGCTGGGGATACTACGGTTACCCTGATTCTTACGATCGGTTTATACAGAACGGCGGTAGAATACCATTGCTCAACACTGCTGTATTCCCCAATCCTTCTGCTCTCCTAGGCACCGAATTGACCAGCAACAATCTGTATTTCAACGGCAGCAGTGCAAGAGCAGCGAATGGCGGCAACCCGGTCAAGATATATGCCCCTCGTATATGGCAACCGGGCTCCAGTTATGCTCACTTAGATTATGACACTTTCAAAGACACCCCTCATCGCCTGATGGTTTATGCCATTTCCGCCGGGGCTTCGGTGCATCATCCCGGCTCGGTTACCCTTGGTATCCTCCGAGACCTTGGATGGGGGTTAGTCAGCCTAGATCTGCCCCTGAAAGTGTATCTGCCGTTGATCACGTCGAGACGCTAAGGAATTCGGCCCGGCTTGTGCTCGCCTGTCTGCCCGAGGCGGAAATTCATCGGTTATTAACGTATAATTAAACATTTCTGCTCTGATTTATGATATATTCCGAGACCAGAAAGGTGGTCTATCATGGACATTTTCGCTTCGCCCCGATCGTTGCAAGCCGCGCTGCAGGCTCAGCAGTATATTGCCAGTGATGAGATTGCCACGGTGCTTTTCCTAAGCTGTGCTCTGGGGAAGCCGGTGCTGGTCGAGGGCCCCGCTGGCGTCGGCAAAACGGAGTTGGCCAAGGCGCTGGCGGCTGCCAGCGGGTATCCATTGATCCGTTTACAATGCTATGAGGGCTTGGACGAGACCAAAGCCCTTTATGAGTGGGAATATGCCAAGCAGATGCTCTACACTCAGTTATTGCGCGATAAGTTGCAAGACCTCTTGGCTGAGGCGGAGTCCTTGCGCGAAGCTGCCGATCGTATTGCCGAGGAAGAGGATGTCTTTTTCTCGATGCGTTTCCTGCTTGCCCGACCGTTGCTTAAGTCAATTATCTCGGAGACCCCTACGGTTTTATTAATTGATGAAATCGACCGCGCCGATGCTGAGTTTGAGGCCTTTCTGCTCGAGATTCTCAGCGATTTTCAGGTGAGCATTCCGGAAATCGGCACGATCAAGGCAGTGCATCAACCTCTTGTGATTCTCACCAGCAACAACACACGCGATCTGAGTGAAGCGCTCAAGCGACGGTGTTTGTATCTTTTTATCGACTACCCGACATTGGAACAAGAGTTGGCTGTCGTGCGGCTAAAGGCGCCGGCCTTGTCCCAAAAGCTGGCTCGTCAGGCCGTTGAGCTGGTGCAGCGGTTGCGGCGCATGGACTTGAGAAAATCGCCCTCGATTAGTGAAACTTTGGACTGGGCGAAGGCGCTCGTTGCCCTCAATGCCCGTTCTTTGGATGAACGCACCCTGCAGAACACGCTTAGTGTGCTGCTGAAACACGAGGCAGACCTAGAGCGGGTGCGGCGCATGCTGAAAAGCGAGGATCACGGAGAGGGTAAGCTCCCCCGCTCTCCCTCACCGACCCGTTGGCAGAACTAAGGACTCGTGCGACTTGAGAATAGAGGGAGTGACATGGAGGAACGTACACTGCAGTTTATCGCTGCGCTTCGGGCTAGCGGGGTACGTGTCAGCCTAGCCGAGAGCGCCGATGCCTTCCAAGCGATGCTTAAGGTGGGGGTTCAAGACCGCAATCGTTTTCGCCAAAGTTTACGGACAACGCTAATCAAGGAGCGGCGAGACATCCCCATCTTTGAACAGTTGTTTGATCTCTTCTTTCAGGCCGAGCTCCCCCCCGGGATGCAAAATCTGTTTTCGGGCCTATCCGAGGAAGAAGCGACAAAAATTGCCGAGGTCCTGCGTCAGTTCGCTCAAGAGCTGCGTCGGCGGATGGAAAAAATCCTGCGCGGCGAGCCCTTGAGCCCCGAAGAATTGGCCGAATTAGACCAGTGGATAAACGCTCACCCCTCGCCTCTTGACCGCAACACAGACAGATTGCTGCAGCGCTATCTCCAAGCTTTGCAGTTTGAAGAAGTGCGTGAAGCCCTAGAGGAATTGCTTCAGGCCTTAGAAGAACTGGGGCTGACGCGTCAAAAGATCGAGCAGTTGCGCCAAGGCATTCAACAGAACTTACAGGCCTTAGAGGAGCAACTGCGTGCCCATGTCGGCGAACGGCGCCGAATGGAGAGCGTCCGGCCGCGTCCCCGCTCCTCTCCAAGCGACTTGCTGCATCGCCCTCTGCAGCATCTAAGTCCGCGCGAGATGGAAATCTTGCGCAAAGAGACGCGCCGCCTCGCTGCAGCCCTGCGCACCCGGCTGGCTCTTCGTCTGCGCCGCGAGCGCAACGGCAAACTGGATGCCAAAGCGACTCTGCGGGCTTCCCTAAAGAGCGGCAATGTGCCGATGGAGTTATGTTTCCGCAATCGGACTCAAAAGCCCAAGATCGTCATTCTGTGCGATGTTAGTACTTCAATGCGCTTCTGTTCCGAATTGATGCTTAGCTTGCTCTATTCCATTCAGGATCAAATCACCCACACCCATGCTTTTGCCTATATTGATCATCTCGAATACATTTCTCCGGACTTTGAATGTCAGCCCGTTCAGCAGGCAATCGAGCAGGTTCTCTGGAAGCTGCCGCCGGGTTACTACAACACAGACTTAGGCCAAGTGTTGGGAGAATTCGAACGGCACTTTCTCTACACGCTGGATCGGCGGACAACACTGATTATTGTTGGAGATGGACGGAATAACTACAACCCGTCGCGCGCAGACTTACTGGAGCGTTTCAGCCATCGCGCCCGTTCTCTCTATTGGCTGAACCCAGAGCCGCCCTGGATGTGGGGAAGCGGGGACTCGGATATGTTGGAATATTTCCCCTATTGTCGCAAAGTCTTACCTGCTGCCAACCTCGCCCAGTTGATCGAGGCGATCGATGCCATCCTTCTCCCTCAAGCCCGCTCAAGCACCCGAGCAGAATTTTCGCACCACTTCCCATAGGATAGGCAAGCCGCTTTCGATAAACGAGATCGGTAAGCGTTCATCGTGTCCATGAGCCAGAGACAATAATGGGAAGCCTTCCGGCACACGACCGGGAGTAAACCCATACATCGTAATGCCGGCCTCACGATAAACGCAGGCATCGGTTGCGCCGGGCATCATCATGGGGATCACAATTCCCTCAGGGTCGAGCCGGTGGGTTTCCTGTTCAAGCAGCCGATAGAGCGGCGAATCGGTGGGAAAGGCTGCCCCGGGCGAGGTGGCTATCGGTTCAAGTTCAATACCCTCGCCGGTGACTGCCAGAATTTCTTTCGTTAGGTCTGCGGGGGACTGCCCGGGAAGACGGCGACAGTCGAGGTGGGCAAAGGCCTCTGCGGGGATAACATTGGTTTTGCCACCCGCTTTGAGTACGGTTGGAGTACAGGTATTGGTGGTCAGGGCCATCAGCAGAGTTTTCGGTTGGCCTCTCAAGACTCTAAGGAGAAGCTTTACCACCCAAGGCAGGGATAGCCCCCGAAGCAAAAGGGGAAGAGGGAACTTAGTCTGGCGAGCGGCTTTGGAAACCATGGCCAGATAGGTGGGGGTGATGTGTACGGGTAAGTGCCCGACACGTCGGATTCTCTCAAGGGCTCGGGCGAGCAAGAAGACTGCGTTTTCCGCATGGGGCAGAGACCCATGCCCGGGCTTGCCTTTGGCTGTCATTTTCAACCACGAGACCCCTTTTTCGGCGACCTGAATCGGGTAGATGCGCAGTTTGCCCATAGGCACGGTGAAGGCGCCCCCTTCGGTTAGTCCATATTCGGCGTCGATAAGATCGCGATGGTTGCGGACCAGAAAGATCGAACCGTGTTCAAAACCGGCCTCTTCATCGGCAATGGCAGCGAGGATCAAGTCTCTTTTCAAGGGCAACTGCATTCGCCGCACCTGCAGGAAGACTTGCAAGTACATTGAGAGAAAGCCCTTCATGTCCATTGCACCTCGCCCCCAGACTTCGCCGTTAACCACTTCGCCGCCAAAAGGATCGCGGCTCCATTTATCTCGTTCAACGGGCACGACGTCTACATGGCCTGAGAGGAGAAGGGGGCGCTCAGACCCGTCCCCGCGTAAACGGGCGACCAAATTGACCCTCTGTGGCGCCGACTCGAGGATCACAAAATCGTCCGAGGAGCGTAAGCCTTCTTGTTCGAGGATTTCTTTGATCGCTAGGATCGCAGGTAACTCATTGCCCGGTGGGTTTACGCTTTCGGCACGGATCAATCGAGAGAGGTGATCGACCGTCTCTTGGGTGGCTTGTTGCCAGTTGGGAATAGCATACATTGCCTCTCCCTTCCTCTGATGAAATCGTAAACGGATTGATTCACTCCCGCTGCTCTGGAGCAGTGGGTAAGAGGTAGTCTCGAAGTGAATGGCTCGGCAGATAACCGATTGGAGCCTCCTTCAGAATTATAAGCTCGCCTTTTGAAGTTGAAGCTTAATTGGGCGTGCTCGGACCTGCCCAGCTTCAGAACAACGGCTTCACCTTCTCTTCTTCGAGTTCGATAATCCGATATGGGAAATCATAAGCAGGCATTCGTTCGATGAATGGATCGGGATCGAAGGCTTCCGGCCCGAGGACTCCCTTACCGTGCCAGATTCGATTGGCCAAGAGTTCCAATCCGATCACCGGACCAATTGTATAAATATTGCAAAAACTTAGGTTTTTCCTGCAAAGACATTAGGAGCTTTTTGGATTTCTCTCGGACAAGCCCTCTTGATTTCTAAGCCTTTGAAATTCTTAAGCGAATTCATCTGTTTTGTTCTCTAGGACTGCGGTCGTCTTTAGGATAGGCTTGCTCACCGAAGAATCTGGGAAAGTCTACCCGCTTCTGAGCGCAAAGTATCTTCCGCGCATCAGTTACGATATAATCTGAGAAGATGAGAAGCACAGCAAACGCCAAGGCAGCAACTTTTCTTTGGGAAGCCTATCTCCTACAAGGGCTTATTGCTCTGATTGGTGGGGTGGGGCTGTTCTTGGTGTCTTTATTGGTTGGAAGTCTTCTGATTGCGCTCCTCTATACGGGGCGCATTTACCCGAAGGTTCAGGTTGCGGGGGTTGATCTCTCGGGGATGACGGTTGAGCAAGCGGCTCAAACACTTGAACAGATGGTCCTTTACCCCCAAACCGGCAGAATTGTTCTGAGAGATCGAGGCCGGATTTGGTCTTTTCACCCTGTTGAACTCGGCTTCTCCCTAAATGCACAACAGTCGGCCGTTGCTGCATACCGTTTTGGGCGCGAGGGACCTGTTCTGAGTCGGATCTTTGCCCCGCTGAAAATTTGGCTATCTGGTGTCCAGTTATCTCCACGTATGACTTATGATGAGCGCCAAGCACAGGGGGTCTTGCAAAAGATTGCCGAAGAAATCGAGGTGCCGGTGACCGAGGCCTCCCTAAGCATCCGCAATTTGGAGGTGGAAGCTGTGCCGGGCAGCGTGGGGCGAAGTCTGGATTTCGAAGGCACGCTCTTGGCGCTGCGCGATCAGCTTTCGACCCTTACGGATGGGATCGTCGAGGTGAGGGTTAAGGAACAAGCACCCGCAATCTTGGATTTATCTGCACAAGCCGAGACGTTACAACGGATTTTGAGTGCTCCGCTGGTGCTGAAACTGTCCCCTAGTGCGGAAGAGGGATCGCAATGGCTCTATGAGCCACAGGAGCTGGCTCGCATGGTTGCCATAGAGCGGGTTCAAGGTGCAGCCAGTGCCTTCGTACGCATCGGCCTTCAGGAGGAACGATTGCGAGCGGAATTAGAGGAAATCGCTGCCGAGATCAATCGTCCTCCCGAAAATGCACGCTTCATTTTCAATGACGAAACGCGCCAATTAGAGGTAATCCAACCGGCCGTTATCGGCCGCACTCTGAATATTGAGCAGTCTATCCGAGTGGTGGAACAGAGGCTGCTGCAGGGGGAGCATGAGATCGAATTGGTTGTCGATACCCAGCCTCCGACAATTGGAGACTCGGTTACGGCAGAGGAATTGGGCATCCGCGAATTAGTCGCCAGCTACACTTCGTATTTCTATGGGTCGAGTGCAGAGCGCATTCAAAATATCCAAACGGCTGCTGCTCGGTTTCATGGGGTTCTGGTCGCGCCTGGTGAAATTTTTTCAATGGTGGATAAGCTGGGCGATGTCAGCTTAGATAATGGCTACACTGAGGCCCTGATTATCTTCGGAGGACGTACAATCAAAGGTGTCGGTGGCGGTGTCTGCCAGGTCAGCACGACATTGTTTCGCACAGCCTTCTTCGGCGGCTATCCGATTGTTGAACGTCATCCCCATGCCTATCGGGTCAGCTACTATGAGCAGACTCGCTCTGGGGCGCTTGACCCCAATCTGGCTGGTTTGGATGCCACGGTCTTTGCGCCAGTAGTGGACTTCAAGTTCAAAAATGACACCCCTTATTGGTTGCTTATGGAAACCTACGTCAATGCGCCGGCCCGCACGCTCACTTGGAAGTTTTATTCTACCTCAGATGGGCGAGTGGTGGAATGGCAAACCAGCGGCCCCCAATACGTGGTCGAACCGCCGCAGCCGCTCTTGCAAGAGAATCCAGAGCTAGCTCCGAATGAAATCCGCCAGGTGGATTGGGCTGCTGAAGGGGCAGACATTACCGTCTCCCGTACGGTTTACAAAGGAGGGCAGATTTATTTCCAAGACCGCTTTTTCACTCACTACTTGCCTTGGCGGGCGGTGTACGAATATGGACCCGGCACAGACCCCGAGGTGCTAGAGGCCTTTCTAAAGAATCTTGAATAAGCGGGATGGCCTTGGATTGCCTTTCAGTCGGGCTAGGGGAAAAGATGGGTTTTCGAGAGCCTAAAGTAGCCTTTTTGTTGGCGGACCTTTCTAGATTACGGGCTTGTTCTCTTAGGCACGGATCATAAGCATCCATATCTGCGAGCTGGGACGAGAGAGATCTATGGGTTGCTTCAATAGGATACCCATAATGAGGAAGGGCCTCGGGTTATGTTCCATCCTAAGGCGACAATGGGGAGTTCTTTTGGTTGCTCCCCTCTTCTTGACCGGTGTGGGAGGCAAGCCTTCGGCATTAGATCACCCGAGGAACCAAGGAGACGGATATCAAATTGTTGCTCTAGTAAACCAAGTGCGCTCCTCATACGGTTTGCCTGCTCTTCAGGCGAATAGCGCGTTAATGGCTGCAGCACAAGCCCATAGCGAATATCAGGCTTCGATTGGCACGGTAACCCACAGCGGCAAAGGTGGTTCTACGCCGCTCCAACGAGCTGTTGCAGCAGGTTATGGCGGTGGGGCAAAAGTTTACGTGAGCGAGAATATCTACGGTGGCAACAATGCCTCACCGAGCCAGGCAGTTAATTGGTGGATGGGAGATGGCATTCACCTTCAAACCATGATCAACCCTAATGCCACGGATGCCGGTGCGGGGATTGCTCAAAACGGCGACACCGTCTTTTACACTTTATTGGTGGGCTATGTTGCCGGCTCTCCCGGTGGCAACTCGATTTCCCCTCCCGTTGGCGGGGCAACCAAGGCTCCGACAGCGATCCCTGTTGTTCCGATTGTGACTTCCACCCCGAACCCGGATGGAAGCGTTGTCCACGTTGTACAGCCAGGCCAAGCATTGTGGAACATTGCCGCAGTATATAAGGTGCCCCTGGCAGACCTCTTATCCTTGAACGGCTTGACCGAGAATTCCTTGATTTACCCGGGGGATAAAATCCTGATTCGAAAGGCAGAAGCCACACCGACCCCTGAACCCACAGCCTCGCCAACCCCAACAGCTACTCTTATGACCCCACCGGATCGGCCGACGCTCACCTCGAGCGTGCCGATCGAGGTGTTGCGAAGCCCGACTGCTCTACCGGCGCTGCCAGATCAAAAACCTGAGGCTTTGTTCACGCAGCTGCCCCCCTCGAGTGCTTCCTCGAAGAGGATCGACTTTTTCCCGTTGCTGATTATTGGGTTATTTGTCCTTGGAAGTGCACTGATCCTTATGGGGAGTTTAATTCCCGCAAGGAAGTAGTAAAAAGTCATCGAGCGTGGGGGGGGCACGCTCGATGATCTAAGGAGGTCCACCGGGAGCTTCAGCGTGGGGGGGACACACTGAAGTTGCGCCCGGCGAAGGACACCTGAAATACCAGTAAAAGGGAGGGCAGGTGTCTTGCTTTGATAATATACACTAAATTTGTCGAATTTGCATTAAAATTAGATTAGAATTACCCGATTTGTGGGAATTTATTCTGGACGGTTTTCCCTAAACAATCGCAACCATTCTTTGATTTCATCTGCGGTGATCTCCGGCGCTTCTCTCCATTCTGTCGTAGACCTTTCCTCTTGACGAAGCGTCGCTCGGAGTTGACGGGCAAACTCGCTCGAAGAGAGAACTCGAGCGTGATGCGCTCTGGCCACTGTTTGCACTTGGCGGTCAGAGCTGATGACAGTCCAATTATGAGCTTCTCTGCCCAAGCGACTCAACCGCTCAAAAATGGCTTGATCGGCGCTCTTGCCGGTGCGCGTGTAGTAAGCTGTCAGCCTTCCATGCTTTCTTGCCCGAGGTGCACCGGGGAGAGCGTTGTCGAAATAGACTTCGGCCGTATGCCCTGCCCGACGGCAAAACTCGCACAGAATCTCAATCAATCGTTGCTCGTCGTCAACGTCGGCTAGGCTGAGTTCTGGCATCTGACCGATCAAGTTATGACCGTCAACGATCAGCGGCATGGCTAGATTGTAGCTCCGGCGCAGAAGTGCGTCAAGTAGGAGGAGTGAGAAAAATTTGCAAGGGAGCGGTGAGCAGAGCTGCAAAGGCTTTGGCTTTTTTGCGCCCAGAGTTAAACCTCTGACGGAGGGGATTGCAAGATGCCGAATTAGGAGGTACAAACAAGCCCTTATGCTCGCTTCGCCCTCGATGGCCTCCTCCGAGGGGCGAATAGGTGCTCCCTTAGGCCTGCGTGTTTAGGTTCTCTCGCTGAGTTGTCCTAGCAGAAAAGTTCCTCCTGAACCCCTATTCTATAGAGATCTATTCGGTTTTTTATCCAGGATTTTATAGGTTGTCCGGGTTTAGGATAGGTGCATAGTTGGATTGGGAGAGGGAGACACTGAGCAAAAAGAGCATCGTGATGAGCACTGCGGAGCTCAGACACCATATGCACAACGCCCTGAGCGTGAGCACTTGTAAGATAGTGAGATAAACGGAAAGCAGAGTGCCGAGCAGAGTAATTGCAAGGATCAAGAGGGGAGAGTGCCGGGCTAACCAGTCTCCCTTTCTCCGTGCGTGCCAAACCCACAAAAAAACTAAAGCTAGATAGCTGATGAGCCCGATCACGCTGTTGGGGACGAATCCCAGCAACTTGGCATAACGGCTTTGTAGCACCGTGTTGCACTCCTCTAGAGGGCCGCAGATTGCTTGCACTCGAAAGAGTTGTACGTAGGCAATGTAAGCTGCCACTCCGAGGCCGATTGCACAAACGAGAGAGAAGAGAAGGTTCAACCGCTTTAGAGGGATCACAAAAGTGCGGTTGCTAAACAGAGCGGCAAGCCCGTAGAGGAGGGCAAGGACTACGAACCCAAGCACGAGCCAACCGGGCCATAACTCAGAGAGGGTTTCCGTTGATTGCATAGAGACCACCAAGGGCGGTAAGCACTTCTAGAGAATCCGCTTTCGAGCATGTCTGGGCACACATAGTAACTTCGCGCCTAGATTGCAAAGAGGAGTAACGCTTCATAAAGTCTTCGGTGAGCATCCTTCTAGCCTTCTTCTACTTCGAACGCTAAGTTCTCGACCTCTAATTCAGAACGCCATTGCTCGACCAAAGGAGAGATACTCAGGAAGTAGAGAAGAGTCATAACTACCGCTGAGGTCAGGCACCAAGCACATACTGCTTTGATCACAAACGGTTCTAGGTAGGTGAGGTAAATGGAAAAAAGCAATCCAAAAAGGGTCATCACAAACACTGCCAGGTTCGCCTTTCGGGCGAACCAATCTTTGCGTAGGCGACCCCAAAACCAGATAGATAGGATGGCAGCGTAGCCGAACGCGCCGAGCACCCCCACCGGCAAAACGCCGAACAATTTGGCATAGGGGCTTTGCTGCACTGCGTTGCAGTCGCCGATCGGCCCACAAATTGCGGCCACTTCTTGAGTCTCAACGTAGGATAAATATAGGGCGACACCTAAGCCGACGAGGGAAAGGAGTGGAAAGGCATAATGATTGAACCGCTCCGAAACAGGAATAGCTCTGTTCAATACCAGAGCACCGATTCCATAGGCTAGGACAAGGACCATCCCGATCAGAATGACGATGGCTAAGGTAAATCCCGAGGATTTTGGAGCCGAAGGCGTTGGTTGATCAGGCTCGTGCATTTGGGCTTGGACTACAGCAAGAGGGGAAGGCTCGCCAGTTGGGGGTTGGGGTGTAGGTTGGATGCTCGCTAGTTCGGACGCAGGTGACTTAGAAGAAGGAGAGAAATTCGCCAGGTGAGGGATCTGCGGGTAGTCCACACCGCCAAGCTTGAGATAGCGTTCGACTAAGGCAGGGAGCTCGGCGGGAATTTGCTGCGAACCAATGAGCACATGCTCCCCAATGATCAGGAAGGGCACACCGATTTGCTCTGGTTTTAGCCCGTACCCTTCCCCGATCTCGTAGAGACGATTGACGTCCTCTATCGAGGAAATCTCGATCATCCGAATTTCCAACTGCCGCCCGTATTGTTGGCGGAGGGGTGGAAGAACATGATCGATGACTTCGTGACAGTGTGGGCAGCCCTCCATCCAAAAGAGGAGCACCCGCACAACGGCTTGGGTGGCCACCTGATCGCAAAGATGGCAATAGCGATCGGTCGGCGTGGGTTTGCTTTGAGCCAGAACGCTTGGAGGCCGAAAAGTATGGCCTATGAAGAGCCCAGAGAGAAGGATGACAAAGATCGGCAGGGATCCGTTCTGGAATTTCATCGGCAATCCATCCTTAGGGAATTGTCTCTGGCTGATCGGCCGTGTATTCTGGGCACGCTTTTACCTCGGAATTCGACCGCCATAGCCATATAGGAGGGAGTGCAACCGAAGTGTTGACTGATATTGGTTGCATCTTGCGGAGCAGCGGCTCTCTTCATCATACGACCCCCCTCGTGTGGATCGTCAAGAGCATCCGCGGCACTGGGCATCAGCAAGGATGGTGTAATCGATGCCGAGGGAGTCACTGATTTCTTCCGCTATTTGAGCGAGGTAAGGTTTGATTTGCGCCAAGGCATTTTCGCGCCGAGCAATCAGGGGATGAAAGCGGACTTGATACCGTAAGGCATTGAAGGCTCGGATGTGTTCCTCACTTAGCTCTTCACCCCGACTCTGACGTTGGATCAGGTCTTCGTATAGCTCGAGCAGGCGGCTTTCCAAGGCGCTGGCTTCTGGATCGTTCTCTACGGCTTCCTTGGCAGAGAGATAGAGACGAATGGTGGAGTCTTGTTTCATCGCTTTGACAAGCTCAAGGGCAGCAGCTTTGATTTCAGAGGGGAGCTCCATGGAATGCCTCCTTAGCTACCACAACCGCAGCTTCTGCGGTGAGCATTCCGAGCAAAGGGGAAGCCCATTGCCTGGCTGATCAGCGCATCCACTGCACGGAAAAGGGAGAGGGTCTCTAACTCGGTTTTGCGATAGTGTTGGACGATTGGGAGGGAGTCCAGTTCGGCTTGCAAGCGGGCTAGCTCGGCTTGATGATTGCCCCCGTCCCCGCCCAGCTGAAGGGCTCTCTGGTGATTGCGCATCTGGGCCGCAATTTGTTGAATCTGAGGATCATGGTTAATGGCTCTCAGAGCGCTTAGGAATTCTTGGTAAACTGGCGTTTGTGCTAAAGCTTCGCCTAAAGCGCGTCCGGCTTGGAAAACATCTGTTATGTCTTTTGAACCGGCTCCAAAGGGTTCGCTTGAGTTATTCATCGGCTTCCATCCTTGTCTTTTCCGTAAGACCTCATAATTTTGCTTTTGCCTCTTAGCGAATCATGCCGCGGATAATCAAGTCAACGGCTTCATCTTCGTCTAGCCCGCGTGCCAGCAATGCCTCGAGTTCCTTGCGGTTAACGCTGCCGATGGCGGCTTCATGGGTGACTTGGGCTTGATCATTGCGTACGATGACCAGAGGAGTGTTCTGGGCCACTGCTTGATCGCGTACAATTTCGGTGCAATCCATGTGACCTCGCGCGCCCGGGGCGTTGCCTTCCATGGTGGTGAAGACCTGACTGCGAGCACGGTCGCGCACTGCAACCCGCGTGCGGGTTAGGCCGCGCGCTTTTTCTCCGTTTAGGTGAACGACTTCCTTTACCACTATTTCGTCATCTCCATGACCGTAAGCCTTGGTGGTCATTTCAACTACGGCGCACTTGCCCGCTTCCACTTCGTAGTCAAAAACCATTTTGCCGATCCGGCCGCGGGTGAGGACAAAAGTGGTGGTGAAGCGTCCTCCTTCGTCAACGCTGACCTTGACCCGGGGTAACACTTCGACCCCGCCCATTTGGCCATGAAAATGCTCCTCAGTGTAGGTGAGGCTTGCATTCTTACCAACGTAGATCGTACCTTCCATTAGGTGCTGAACCCGGACTGCGTTGGGGAAGGAACAATGGGCAAGGAATCGTACTTCTGCTCCATGACCGATCTCGTAGTTCGCAAGGATTTTTTGGACTCCTTCGGCGGGAATCACGCCGAAGCAAAGGTGAACAGGGTGTTCGATCTTGGCGTTGGGTTCAACTCGAATAGTGGCTTTAACACCATTTTCGAGGGGTTCGGCGTCAAAATGAATGCCCGGGACTTCGTGGGACATCAAGACGGTGTTGGAACTGACCACGAGGGTGGCTACTTGGGGCAATTGCAAGGCTGCCGGTTCACCCCCAGCTTGCCGATAAGCCTCCAGCAGGGCTGCCATTTCGCTTACCCAGCCGGGACGGTCCTCCGAGGCGTGTTTTAGTTTAACGACAGCACTCATGCAGCTTGCTCCTTTCCATCTTCACGTTCACCGGGCTGAGCCATGAGTTGTAATAACCCGTTGCTAGCGAGGGCTTCTCGCACTTCGGGTTTTGAGAGATCCCAGGGCTGAGAGCCAAGGGCCTCCAAGTGGGGGATGCAGCGGCTGAGGAAATAGCGGCGCGCTTCCAGCGGTTTACCACTGAATAGGATCGTCCCAGCGCACATTAATGAGACGAGATCTGCGCTCTCGACTAGTTCGTCTCGGTGGGTGATTAGGAAGACGGCCACCCCTTCGATAGCCATCCGCCGAATCAGAGTGGCAATTTCGCCGAGGGAGAGAATGTCGATCCCCGAATCGGGTTCGTCCAGGATCGCTAAGCGTGGCCGCATGGCGTAAACCGCAGCCAGTTCGACGCGTTTCCGTTCGCCTCCGGAAAGGGTTTTATCCGCCGAACGGTAGCCATAAACCTTTGCCGGCAGGGCAACCGCTTCTAGAGCTTGAATCACCCGTTCACGATTGGGGGGATTAACGCCTAAGCCGACATACTTTCCTACCGGTATGCCTTCGAAGCGAGCCGGCTCCTGCCAGGCCAGAGTGATGCCCAAGCGGGCGCGTTCGGTAATCGAGAGGTGAGTAATATCTCTCCCTTCAAATAGAATCCGACCCTCATCGGGAATGTAGCCTTCGCAACCCATGATGGCGTAGGCCAGAGAGGACTTTCCCGAACCATTTAACCCGAGTAGAGCATGGACTTGACCGGGGTAGATTTCCAGATTGACATTGGAGAGAATCGGACGCCCTTCTCGGATCAAACTGAGGTTTTCGATCCTAAGGATTGGTTCGCTCATGCCTGAATTGCGACTCTTACAGTTTATCTTGTGCCGGGCCTGGCTCTCCGGTGTAGTGATGAAAGTCGTTGGATGACGTCGCTGATGATGGTTATTATACTCCTATCCTCCCTTGCTCTGCTGCGCAATTCGCGCATGAGAGTGCCGCGCCGAGACTGTTTTGGCGAAATAGGCCGCTTCCGACACTTGATCTGCCCGAAGGCTAAGGCTAGGACTGCACTACGATAGTCGATCGAGCAGACTAAAGGAGTAGTCTAACCGGCGTCTCTTTAATCCATATGTCGTTAGCGGAGGATGTTAGATTTTTGATCAAGGGTTTGGCACAAGCAGCTTTCTCAGCCGATTGAGCCATTCAGGAGATGGTTTTGCTAGCCGTTTCCGAATCTCGGCTTGGGTGATTTGATAGCCGTGCTCGATCAACGCAGCCGTGTGGCTAAAGTCCCACATTGGCACAGGACCTTCTCCTCGAAGCTGAATGTGCCAGACAGGAACTCGGTGTGCGGCTGCCAGAGCCATCTCCAGTTCCAGTTGACGTTGTTCCACGGTGTTAATGAGTTTGACGATGAAGGGACCGAACGAGGGGACTGCAACAGTGAAGGTGACACGGGGATCCATCAAGTCGAGAGCGATAATTTCCTTCGCACCTTGACGTAAGGAGGGTTCAATAGGCAGTGTGCTGACCACCCCACCGTCAATGAGGGAGCGCGTGCCTTGATCGAGGGGATACACCCAAGGAGGAAGAGCCGTCGAGGCCAGTAAGCCTTCAAGGACCGATTGACTGAGGTCTTCTCCGTAGAGAACCATCTTCCCCGAGTCCAAATCGGTTGCCACCAAGATCAGGCGCACATGACAAAGCTCGGCAAAGGTTAATTTGGGGCTCAAGCCATGCATGATAAAGAACTCGCGCAGGCGATGGTCGCTGCGCCATCCGACTCCCCCTAGCAGGAATCGCAAAGTGAGCCAGAGATAATTGGCGGGCAATAGATTGGCTTGGGCGGCTTTGTGCCAGGCCTGCTCTAGGCCTTTTAGGCTTTCTAGGGTGAGGCCATGGATGGCAAGATAAGTGGCGTTGACTGCTCCAATTGAAGTGCCGACAAGAATGTCAGGTTGAACCCCATGTTCTACCAATGCCCGCAAAGCACCCACTTGCAAGGCCCCCCGAGCTCCACCTCCTCCCAAGGCGATGGCTAGAGGGCGTTTGAGAGAAAGCTTTCTGGGTAGGTTGAGCATGTTCTCTTAGGACGGCAGTCAGGCTGTATGTAGAATAACGGTTGTTATGGGATTGGGGATTCTAATTCCCCGGCTTTCGAATTCTTCCTTGATACTTTTCAACGCTGCATCTCGGGCGTTGAAGAGATTAGTGGCTTCGAGATCGATCCAGAAATAGGCTTTCAGGTTGATCGCCGACTCCCCAAAGGTCTCAGATACAACAAGAGGAGCCGGATCGGGCAGATAACCGGGCACAACTCGGATAGCGTTCAACAAAGCTTCGTGAACCTGTTGAAGGTTGCTGTTGTAGTCCACGCTAATGCTTAGGTCGATACGACGCTTATCGGCACGGGTCAGGTTGACGATGATGTTGGCCAACAGATCGGCGTTGGGTATGATGACCAAACGTCCGTCAAAGGTGCGTAGCTCAGTGGTGCGGACGTTAATCGTTTGCACCACGCCGCTGTAATTGCCAATCTCGATCGAATCGCCCACCTTAAAGGGTTGTTGAAGCAGTAAGATCACACCGGCGGCAAAGTTCTTGAGAATATCTTGCAGGGCGAATCCGACACTGAAGCCGATGATCCCTAAGCCGGCGAGAAAAGCGGTGACATCAAAAAAGCGTTGCAAGGCAGTAAGGATCCCTAAGGTGACAATCGTCCAACGGGTGGCCATGGTCAGCAAGGCTGTGATTTCGACGCCTGCTTTGCGGCGCCTTAGGGCTTCTTCTAGAATGCGGTTGGCGAATTTGGCAAGGTAGATACTTCCCAATAGAATGACTAGAGCAAAAATGAGCTCGGGTAGCACACTCAGGAATTGGCTCCAGAGGAAGTTAAGCGTCTGCAACATTGGCTTTTCTCCATCTTCGATTATAGCCGATGGAGAGAGCACTCGGAGCGATCTGGCTTTATAATCCGACCTGAGGAGGAGGAAGATGTCGACTCAGTTACGCAGTCTTGAAACCCGAGCGCGCATTCTCGCAGCCGCTGTCGACCAATTCATCCGCTTTGGCTATGAGGCGGCAAGTGTGGATCAGATCTGTGCTGCTGCTGGAGTGAGCAAAGGCGCATTTTATCACCATTTCCCCAGCAAGCAGGCCTTGTTTTTGGCTCTACTGGAAAATTGGATCCAAGATTTAGAAGCCAGCTTCGAGACAATTCGCGATGAGGTTGATTGGGTGCCAAAGCGTTTTGAACGTATAGCAGAGGTGCTCTGCCATGTGTTTGAACAGGCTGCCGGGCGAGCGCCGCTATATCTAGAGTTTTGGTATCAGGCAACTAAAGACCTGACTGCTTGGAATGCTTCTTTTGGCCCCTATCAACGCTTCCATTCGATCTTCGCCGAATGGATCGAAGAGGGGATTCGGCAGGGCAGCTTGAAGCCGGTGGATGCGAATCTGGCCGCTGTGACGTTGGTCTCGCTTGGAGTGGGGTTGGTTTTACAAGTGGCTTTGAAGCAAGAGGGGATAGAATGGGGGCGTATTCCCCAAGGGGCAATGGATTTGCTCTTGGAGGGTCTGTTAGCTTCCCCAGACCCGCTCAAGTAGACAGGTAAATTGCAATCGGGATTCTGCCGGCCGGGCCACAAGCCCAAGCGGGCCGGTTGGGTTTCCTTAGCTCACTCCACCACTCGAATGACCGCGCGACCCGAAACCGTCCTCTCGAACTCAAACTTTCCCTGTGGAATAAGTGGATCGATTTCCAAAAGACCTTGATCCATGTATTCCCAAATCACTTGGAAAGGCTCTTTGCCTCTTACCCACTTTTCAACGATCACCACCCCGTGTCCGGGCATAATGGTAAAGACGACTTGGCGTGGGTCTTGTGGGTTGCGCAGCGCTTCGGACTTGGAAAACGCTCGACAGATTGCCTCGGCTTGGGCTTCGGTTGAGCAGGAGACCGGGTAAGCGTAATACGCAGGATCGAGATGGACATGTTCGACGTAATGGGGGTTGTAGGAACGAACGCTGCGGTGGCCGTGTAGTTTGGAACGTGTCACCGGTACCTCTACGGGCGATCGAAATCCCCATTCTTCGCCGAGCGTAATACGCGGTAGATTTTGATCCATGAGCACTAACTCGACAGCCTCGGAGGAGGGGGGATCGTTGCGTTTGCCCTCGACGTGGCGCACGAGTGCGCCTTGGCCATCGGGGCGCACCCCAACGATCACCGCTAATTCGTCATCGCTCAGGTTGTCTTTATCGACCGGACGGGCACTGCCTGTGATCGTGGCAATCAGGGCGTGAAGGGCGGGCTCCCAGGTAGCGAAACACCCTTCGCTATACTGGCTTGCAACCGATTCGGCAATTGCAGGCACATTAACCAGATCAGCAATTCGCACCATCTCGGTGAAAAAGTGGCGTTTGCCCAATTCACAACCGGCTCGACGCATTGCAGCGGGCGTGGATAGGCTCTGCCATACTGTAGCAGGGATGACTTCGCCAATGACCTGGTGGTGGGTGATCTCCTGGGTGCAAGCGGCGGTGATCATCCGTAGCATAATGTCCTCGTAGAAAGCCTCGCGGGGAAAGGCACTTGTGCGGGGATGGGCGCCGACCAAATCGAACGTGTAAGCTTCAACAGGCTCTTCCTCGCCAACCAGCAATAGGATGCGGATGCACTTGGCTTGGGCTTGGATCATTCGGATCAAGGAAAGAATTGGGCCTCCGCGCTTGCCTTGTTCGTAAAGGGTTCGATACGCCGTGGGCGCCAAGCCCGGAAATTCAAAGTCTTTTGGATCGGGCTTGGGCTTCGCTAGAGCTGCTTTGAAACGCTCAAGGAGTTGTTGGAGGCGCTGTGGAGTGGTTTGGAGGGCAGTGAATAAGGTGGGCAAACGGGGAAGGTCAAACTTTCGCCTGGCTATAAATAAATAAGCGCGACGCCAGTCCAAAGGCTCGCCAAAGGGGGCACTGGTAATCAGGATATCTGTCTCGGCGTTGGGCGATGGCTGGACAATATGTCCGTGTGCAGAGAACCTCTTCAAGAGCTCTTCGTTGAAACGTTTGAGAAGGGGAGTCGCATCCCCGTCCACACAAGCAACGCGTACGGGACGCAACCATGAGTGGATTGGCTTTTGGATCGCTAACAGAGAAACGTTGATGCTCATAAACCACCTCTCCCGGAATGTTCCCACCCCTCTAGGTGGAAGAAACGGACCGCAAAATCCGCCACTCGAGGGGCGAAGACTTGGAAATAATAAAGCAAAAGTGCTTGAGGGGGAAGAATAATCTCGGCTTTTCTCCTTTCGACTCCTCTAAGGATTGCTTTGGCACAACGCTCGGCGGAAATCTTAGCTGAAATCCATGGCACACTCAAATGCGCAATCATCGGAGTATCCACTCTGCCGGGAAAGGCAATCGTAACCTCAACCCCGCTCCTGTAGAGTTCTTGGCGTAGGAGGTCACCGAAGCCAGATAGGGCACATTTGGCAGCCACGTAAGGGGTGTCTGGGGGAATGCCTTTTTTGGCATCCATTGTGGAGATCAGGACAATGTGCCCGCTTCTGCGCGCTAACATTGCTGGCAGGGCTGACAGGACCAACTCCACGTGGCTGTAAAAGTTGATTTCCATGGATTGGCGCAGAAGTTCAGTGGCCAGCTTAGCAATGGGTGAACGGTAATACTGTCCGGCGTTCGAAAAGAGGAAGTCAATTCGGCCCCAGGTGTCCAGAACAGTATGGACGGCGGATCGGGTAGCTTGAGCGTCAGTGAGATCTGTAGGAAGTACCAGTGCCTTTCTCCCAAAACCTTTGATTTGGCTGGCTACTTGCTCTAAGCGAGCTTGGGTGCGGGCAATCAGAGCTACGTCACAGCCTCTCTGGGCAAGTTGAAGGGCCAAAGCTTCGCCAATTCCGCTGGACGCGCCGGTGATGAGGGCGGTTTTGTTTAAAAAAGTGGTGCTCATTCGACCGTGAAAAGGCTAAAGGACCCTCGGTGTGAAATATAGAGACTATAGAAATATAGAGGATTATGATACCAGAAGATCCCGCTTATGCAGCCCTTTCGGGCAACGTCTGCTGCCGGGTCCGACTCGGGGATGCCGGCTAGGCCCTCTGGGGAAAACTTTAGGCCCATCACGCTTTGGCGGAACGTCGCAAAGACACTGCAAAAAACGTAGTCCACTTCTCTGAGCCTTGCCGAGCAGACGAGTTATAACCTTTTTGCGGTTAGGGCCCAACAGACAGGCGATAGGATCAAGGGTGGCTGCAGGCCAACTGGAGTTCTCGCCTCAGATGGCCGGCATCCAGCCGGTAGATGGCGCTACCTGCGCTGCCAAACGGCGCACTGCATGGCTAACGGTCATCGGCAAGTCCTCGGTCAAGAATGCATCGCTCTGACATCCGACAACTTTTGCATACACATCCGTAGTGTGCTTAGCAGACTCAGTGAACTGTCAGGCTGAAGAGCCTACTTGGGATTGGGAGGGCACAGTAACCATCAGGAATTAGGGTTGGGCTTTATGCCCTCGAATCGTCCTCCCGCAGGTGAGCGAGCAGAAGACTCGCCCTACATTTCGGTCAGATAAGCGATGCCAACAGTTCCTGGGCCCACATGAGTTCCGATTACGGGACTCACTGTAGAGAGAATCGCTTCCGCTGGTTGGAGCCGTTGGGTTACCTCCTCTAGCAACTCTCGGGCTTCCTCCTCGGCATTGGCATGGATGACCGACAGCCGTAGAGGGGACTTGCCTTTTGTGCGCTCCTCGATAATCTCGACCAACCTCGCCAGAGATTTCTTGCGTGTGCGTACGCGCTCTAGTGGTTCCACTCGCCCACCGCGAACTTCCAAGAGGGGCTTGATGTTCAAGGCAGTGCCCAGAAAGCGGCTGGCGCCTCCAATGCGACCCCCGCGGTGGAGGAATTCTAAGGTGTCTACAGCGAACACGACCCCGGTACGCTCTCTTGCCTCTTCGGCCATGCGCTTGCATTCGGCGAGGCTTGCGCCGTTCTGAGCGGCCCGAGCAACGGTTAGGACCTGTAAACCCATTGCCATGGCGGTGCTGTACGAATCTACAATTTCGATTGGAGCGTCGGACGGAAACGTCGCTTTGGCTTGGATGGCTGAGTCGATCGTCCCAGAAAGCTTGGCGGAGATCAGGATAGCGAGAACTTCCTTTCCTTGCTCGAGAAGGTTCTTGAAGATCTTTTGGAAATTGGGAATCGTCACCTGGGAAGTGGTGGGCATGACCGAGTCGGTCTTCAGCCGCCGGTAAAACTCTTCGGGTAGGATATCAACTCCATCCTCGAAGGTTTGATCGCCCCAAATTAGGACTTGGGGAGCTACAGAAATTTGGTATTCTCGAAGGAAGTTCTCGGGAATATAGGCTGTACTATCGGTCACAATAGCAACCTTGGGCATCGGAAGCTCTCCTCAGTAGGTAAAAATGATGAATGCAAACCTCTTCACTCTTAGGTTAACACCCTACTTTGAGGAGAGTTTCAGTTTGGGTTGATTTTGCTTTGGGGACTCTATAGGGCTGAGCAGGTGCCCGCTCAGTCCTGAGGAGGCTGCTGGGGGATTTGAGGTTGTGCATGGGGAATCGAAAGCCATCGGATAAGTTAACAAAAATTAAAATTATCGGCAATTGAATTAATTGCGATTAACATGATTAATAAAAATGTTGTATAATCTAACCCCACCAATCTCAAAAGAGGTGTTCGGCGTGGATCCACTGTTGGTTCTTTTTATCGTTATCGCTCTGACATTCGACTTTCTCAACGGCTTTCACGACAGCGCCAATGTAGTGGCTACAGCAATTGCTTCTCGGGCAATGAAACCGACTTGGGCCTTGGCGATTGCCTCACTCTCGAATTTGGCCGGTCCGTTTCTGTTTGGCGTTGCTGTTGCCACAACTATTGGGAACGAGGTACTTGAAGGCCGCGCGGTTACCGTGCCTGTAGCTATGGCAGCTTTGCTGGCCGCGATTCTCTGGAACCTTCTCACCTGGTGGTTCGGCATTCCCTCAAGTTCCTCGCATGCTCTGATCGGCGGTTTTGTTGGAGCTGCGGTCATGGGATATGGAATAGAAGTGATTGAGGCGAAGGGCATGGAGAAGGTCTTGATCGGTCTGTTTATCTCTCCCCTGATTGGTTTGGTAATTAGTTGGCTCTTTATGCGTTTCACCTTGCAGGTTGGAAAAGCAGCTTCCCCCTCGATCAACGTTTTCTTCAAGCGCGCGCAATGGCTCACCGCAATCGCCTTAGGCATGAGCCATGGGACGAACGACGCGCAAAAGACGATGGGGATTTTGACCCTCGGCCTAGTTGCATTTGGGGTGATCCCCAGCTTTGAGGTGCCGGGCTGGGTGATCGAAGCGTGTGCTTTAGCCATTGCTTTGGGGACGGCTTTCGGCGGCTGGCGTCTAATTCGCACTATGGGCGGCAAGTTCTACCGCGTGCGCCCTGTCCACGCCTTTTCTTCTCAGGTAGCGAGTGCTGTGGTGATTCTCGGAGCTGCTCTGTTAGGTGCACCCGTAAGCACTACCCAGGTGATCAGTTCCTCTATTGTAGGAGCTGGATCGGCAGAAAGAATCCAGAAGGTGCGCTGGGGAGTTGCTTGGCAAATCCTCATTGCTTGGATACTTACCATCCCCTTTTCGGGCTTGCTCGGGGCTCTCCTTTACGCTTTGTTAAGTCAGGTTTTGTGAAAAAGCGCAGGAGGTGGCAGATATGAAAAAAAGCACCCCGTTGTGGAAAAAACTCTCGTTGAAAAATTTGCTAAAGCAAAGACCCGATCGCTTCGTGGAGCTTTTGATTCAACAGGCTTCCCTGACAGAGGAAGGGCTGCGCGCCTTGGTCGAATACTTCAAGAACCCCAATGAACAAAATGCAGAAGTGGTCAGTAAGCTTGAGGAAGCCGCTGATGAGATCCGTCGTATCCTTATTGACGAGCTTAACCGCACCTTCGTCACCCCCTTTGACCGGGAAGACATTCATGCACTCTCGCGTGCGATCGACGATATGATAGATTATGCCTATACTACCACCGTTGAGATGGAAATTCTCGATGTGGTTCCAAACCGCTACATGTTAGAAATCGGCCAGCGCCTGGCTAAAATGGCTTCCGAAATCCATTTGGGCGTTCAGAGGCTCTCTGATCACAGTAGTGTCACGATGAGCCACGCCGTGCGTGCCAAACAGTTGGAGAACCAGGTGGAACGTCTTTATCGAGAGGCGCTGGCCGACCTGTTCCATCAACCAAAAGATGCTGAACACATCGTGGAGATGCTTAAGTACCGCGAGACCTATCGGCATCTTTCGAACGCCGCCGATCGTGGAGACGAAGCAGCGAACATCCTTTCGGACATTGTAGTGAAAATGGGGTAGTCGAGCCGAATCGAACCGTTTCTGCTCGCTGGGGAAAGCCGAACAGGGCGTGCGGTGTCCGCCAATAAGACCTCTGCGGTTTCGAGCCCAGACCTTTATCTCCCTAAGAGTGCAATCAGGATCAAGCCTATAGTGATCAGCAGCGCACCGCTAAGGCGCACAACTAGGCCGCTTTCTTTGTAGTAAGTGAGCGCAACTGTACTACCGATAACGATGCTGAACTGGCGAAAAGCAACAATGTAACTGGTATATGGGGTGAGTTGGTATGCCCATAGGATCAGCCAGTAGGCGCCGAAGCTCAAGATCGCTGCTATGATAGCAGGGCGCCACCGTACTCGATTTCCCGACCCTTTCGGCCCCTGCGGATTGAGGTAACGTAGAAAGATTGTGTAGGGAATATAGGAGAGAGCGAAATAGAGATAGCCGTAGCGAGCGGCGGTAGCCGGGCTTTGTTTGACCACCTCGGCAGCAAGCTTGTCTAGGTAGGTGTATCCAACCGTGCTAAGAGCAGTCATAAACATCCATACCGAGGTTGGCGTTAGGTAGGACCGAATGGAAAAAGATCGGAACGAGCGTTGAGGAACGAGGAAGCATCCCAAACTTACCAGTCCAATCCCCACCCATCCCCATAGGCTCAAGGAGCGACCACGCATAGTGTCGGTGATCCCAATAAAAATGACCGGCAAGGAGCGCGCTACCGGATAGACTACGGAAAAGTCAGCCGCCTCAAAGGATTTTGCCAGAAAGAAGAGATATAGTCCAGCACAAAAGCCGGAGCCGAGGACGCACAGCCAAGCCAGAGAAGGCAGGGATTGGGCTTGAAATTCGCTCAGAACCGTGGGAAGGAACCCGGCCAGCACAATGAAGAGCAACATGCGCTGATAGAATGCCCCTTCGTTCCGGTCGTAGTGGGCGAGCAAATTCCAACCAGCATGCATAAGGGTCGAAAGGAGAACGATGAAGAGAACGAACAGGGACATCAACCAAAGGCCCGATATGGGGAGTCAGGAGCAAGAGCTAAGGATGCGCTGCATCCAGATCAGGGTTTGGGTTGGCGTAAAGCCGAAAGCGCGCAGTGGCTGCACAGCTCGTGAAGCGGGATAATCGAGGAGAATTTTCCGCTTGAGGCCTCGTTGTCCTAGGAAAGTATTTAGGAAACCTTCAAAGGCTTCCTCTTCCCATCGAGGGTCGCAAGCCATCCAGAGGTAGTAGTCCTTGTAAGTGGACTGAAGGGTGGCAACGCCGATCAAGTTTTGGTTAAGTAGGATGGAGTAATGTTGGTAGGATGTGCTGTTAAGGAAATTGCGCAGCCAAGTGAGAAAGCCTGGCTTAAAGCAGGAGAGTTGAAAGTCGAGATGCCAGTGATAATCCGGTGGGTAAGTGGAGAGAAGCCAGCGCTTGTGAAGCTCCCAATCCAAAGGAGAGCGGCGCTTTATCTGCAACTGTCCGGTGAGGAGGGGAGAAGGAGACTTGAGCCGCATTGGAGAGGAGTCGGGTGAGAATTGCCAATGAGTGCGTCTAAGCTGCTCTACGAACTCGAGCTTGCAATAGAGCAAGTAGGCCGGTTGATTATCCTCGCGCACGTTCAACCACGCCCGGCACCCGCCCCGCCGGCGAATATGATCTAAGGCACGCTGGGTGAGCAGTTTTGCGATGCCTCGGCGACGAAATTCGGGATGCACAGCTACGTTTGCGATGAGATATTCAATACCCATACGAGTGCAGAAACGAAAGAGGGACAGGTTGCCGACAATTTTTCCTTCCTCTTCCCATACAAAGCCCTCCCGAGGGGCGTAGAGGTGATTTTCGCTGCTCCCGATCCAGAAGTAGTGAGGGTCTTTTGCGACTTGTCTCAGCTGGCGGATGTACTCTCGGCTGCTTTGATCAAGGGTCTCGGCGAAGCACAGTTCAATCAGATCGGCGATCTTCCATAGGTCTTTAGAAGGATCGAGCGGCCGGATCGCCGGTGGGTAGGATTGCTTTACCATGGGTTTAATTGGCACCCCCAAAACAGAATAGCAAACCATGAGGGAGAAAAATCATCTCGCCCTCGTGATAAAATTGTCCGTGCTCTAATTCTACCGCAAACATGAAGAGTTGACCTCGGTCAGGCGATACTTTTCAAAGGGCTGAAAAACGCTTGTAAAGTTGAAGAAGAGCAGAGAGTGACTATCAACTACCGTCAACTCTATCCCCAGATTCGGAGACTCGCCGATCAGGTTGCGAATTCTGCTCTCGAGCGCAGCGAGCGAAGGCAGAGGGCACTAGAGGTTTTGGAACGCGTCGGCTCGGAGTTAGAGTTTCTTAGGGACAAAGTCGAACAGGCGGTGAGGCAAGAGGGTTGGAGCTTACGCTATGCAAAGCCCCTCGACGCTTCGCTAAACACTCGCTACTCCTCGTCTGAGTCCGGAGCAGTAGTAAATTTGGCAGCTGCCGACGGTTCTCAACTCTTACCCGACCGCCATGCTGAGCTCTACTTCGGCCTAATTCACGTGGGAGGAGTCACTCTCCCCCAATTCTCTTCTTTGCTTCCCAGAGAACATTCACGCAGTGAATTTTGGTATGCAGAAGCCGAGGACTTTAGTGAATCCCTTTTCAACTTTCGCAGAGACGTCCTAGAGAGGAAAATGCTTTCGGAGATCAGCCTCACGCTAGACCCTCCAGTTCTTGCTCTCGCGGATGGGCCTCTGGAGCTTTGGCCGGACTACCGCTTCTCAGAGGAGGGGAAACGGGAATGGAGGCGTCTCCTAGAGGAGTACCTTGATGTTCTTAGGACGTTTCATGAGCGGAGGATTCTGTTGGGTGGCTACGTTGATCGCCCCGAGTCGGCCTATGTAGTTCGCTTGTTGGAATTTGCCATAGCGACTCCGCAAGATCAGGATGAATTGCGCCATTTTCGACCTTTCAAAGGCATTCTGGATGCTGACCTCTTCCTGAGTTTCCTCCGTCCCGGGGAGCGATCGGCAATTTTTGGCTTGCAGTCTCCCCTGGCCGAATATCTGCCACCGGGCTGTGAAGTGTGCTTTTTCTACTTACAGGTAGGGAGCGAATTTGCGCCTAGTTTGGCACGAGTGGAGATTCCCCGATGGTTGGCAGCGGAGCCACATTTAGTAGATCAACTTCACGCTGTAGTCCTCTCCCAGTGTCGCCAGAGTGGTGCCTATCCCTACCCATATCTCCTGCATCGCGCCCATGAGGTGGCGGTTATCCATCCCGAAGACCGGGAGGCCATTGTGCGCGCTCTATCGGTGGAGTTGCAACGCCGCGGTCATCGCCTCGGACGACCTTCTCCAAAACAAGCTTTGAAAAACCTGTCCTTGCGGGCAAAGGAACGTCCTAGATAGTCACTTAGAAATGGACGAAATTCGCATCGGTCGTCTGCTAAGCGCAAACAACAGTCAATTTCTGGTCGGCTGTCATGTATCGCAGGTTGCTCTCCCAAAGCTAGGCGCGTTGGCGCGCGTGGAATTGGAAAACCATTATGCGGTCTATGGAGTGATCACGGAGATTTCGATCGCGGATGATGGACTCGTGCGTCAACTAGCGACTGTGGAACCCCTAGACGAGGCTATTGTCCACGACCATCGCCTAAATCGCAATGTGCCCCTCGAAATCCGGGTTCTATCCGTTGGCTATCGTTTGGAGGGTAGAATCTTCCACCTCCTACCTCCCCAACCTCCGCTAGGACTAGATCGCTTGGTTTTGTGCTCGCCGGCTGAGACGGTTGAATTCACTGCTAGTGGGCAGCTTGGTTACCTGCGCCATCTTTTGCGAGACAATTCTCCATTGGCATTTGAGGTGCTGGCAGCTCATCTTCAACTGGCTCAGATGGCTCACCGAAAGGTTGGGCGAGCTGATTGGTCTCAATGGGTGATCCAAGAATTGATTACCTGGCTTCGTGATGATTATCCAACCTTGATTCGGGTTTTGCGTTGCTTGGCTGATGCACGACTCTTCGGACAGGAAAAGTCCTTCCCGTGAATAGTCGAGCTGAGAGAGGGAAAACATGTCTACCCAAAGCGAACGGAAAGAAAAGATAGGTTACATTGTTGGTGGCGGGCTGCGTGAGAACCTACGGGCTCGCTTGAGTGTGCCCGCAGCCCAGGTCCAAGAGGGAAGCTTTGTGACTGTTTACAGCGGAAACTGGGTCTTTTATGGTTTGGTGACCGATCTCCAGCTCGGAGCAACCGATCCCCGCTTTGCCGATGAACCAACCGGAGCTCGTTTTCCCCCCGAGATTGCCCAGTCCCTGCTTGGGCAGACATTATTCACCAATATTGAGATTTTGCCCGTGTTGATGGTGGAGCGCGGTCCAGACCCGGGCAGTGAGGCCTATCGAAATTGGCGCACCGAGATCGAAAGCGGGTTGCGACCCGAACCCGGGATTCTTCCCGTCAAGACGGTTCCAAACCACCATGCGGATGTTTACCTGGCCGATGCAGGGGACATCGCTGAAATCTTTGGCGATCCCCAAGAGGAAATGAATTTTGTGGTTGGCTACACCAGAGAGGGAAATCATCCGGTTTGCCTGAACTTAGATCGCTTTGTGCAACGGTCTGCTGGGGTTTTCGGAGCAACCGGGACGGGAAAGTCCTTCCTGACCCGGCTGCTGCTAGCCGGGCTAATTCGTCGCAATCGCGCCTCGGTTCTTGTCTTTGATATGCACAATGAGTATGGGTTCGATGACGTTGCTTCGGACAGTGGATTGAGGGTTAGAGGGTTGAGGGACGCTTTTCCGGCGCGTGTGCGCGTGGCAGGGCTGGGGAGGGCAAGTACGATCCGAGGTCGAGCCCCAGATTTCCACCTCGAGATTGCTATGAAGGATATTCGTCCGGTGGATATCGAGTTGCTTAGCGGCGTACTGAATTTGCGCGAGACCACTCCCACGACCCTTGAAGCTCTGGTGAGTTCTTTCGGTGTTGAGGAGTGGTTTCGTGCCTTCCGAGCAATGCGTAACGGGGCGGTGGTTGAGACCGAGGAGGGGAAGCGGGTGCCGGCCCCGGATAGCGTGGCTGCTTGGGCGAACCGCACCGGAGTTCACCCACTGGCTGCTGAGGGATTACACTCCAAATTAAGCATGCTTTTTCATCGGGATTATATCGTGGAGCAACCTGCCACGGACAGTGTTGGGGAGCTTGTTCGGATGTTGGAACAAGGACAGCACGTTGTGCTCTCCTTTGGGAAATACGAGCAGGACGTGGATTACCTATTTGTCTCGAACTTGCTCACTCGGCGCATCCGTGAAGTCTGGGAAAAGCGCACCGATCGCTATCGAACAACCGGGACAGGAGAGCCGCGGCCTTTGGTGATTGTTCTGGAAGAGGCGCACAAACTGCTCAACCGTGAGCTTGCCGGTCAAACCACCTTTAGCACGATCGCACGTGAAATGCGCAAATACTACGTAACGCTGCTCATCGTAGATCAGCGTCCCTCGCAGATTTATGATGAGGTGATGTCTCAATTGGGCACCCGCATCTCCGGATGGTTAGGGGATGAAGATGACATCCGTGCCGTTCTGGCGGGTTTAGCCGGCCGCGAGACCCTACGAGGGATGTTGACCCATTTGCAACCTAGGGAAGAAGTTTTGTTGTTGGGTTGGGGTGTGCCCATGCCGATTCCCCTGCGCTCACGCAAGTATGATGAGCGCTTTTGGCAGGAACTGCGCAGAGGGGATTTCGAGCTCAGCGGAGCAAAGCAGGCTATCCGTGAGTTGGGGTTCGAGAATGAAGGATAAGACGCTTTTTGAAGAAATTTGCAAGTTTTTGAAATCTTTGGTATAATGACTCCAAGAAAAAGGGTAATGGATTGAACAGGACTGCCTAGGTAAGGCGTTCGGGCCTGTTTCCATCCCCGCCCTCCTTCGCTCTTCCCAGAAAATTCCGAGTCCAGGAGTTGGGTATGTCAACCAGTCCAATTGGTATGGGCAAACAGGATGAAGCCGAACGCAAGAAATTTGAAGAAGAACTAAAGCGCATCCTGGATGCCAGTCAGAAGGGGGGGCTGCTTCTGAGGGTCATCGGTTCTCTCGCTTTTCAAATGCATTGTCCCACCTACGGGTACTTGCAAGCTGCAATGGGACGAGCGTATACTGACATCGACTTCGCTGGCTACCGTGCGCAGGCAAAAGAGGTGGCTATTCTAATGGCTGGCCTGGGCTACGAGGAAGAAAAAGAGATCTTTATTGTCAGCGAGGGAGATCGGGCAATCTTTAATAATCCAAAGAATGGACTGCACGTTGACGTTTTCTACGACAAGCTGGATTTTTGTCACACGATTTACTGGACGGGTCGGCTAGAGGTGGACTCGCCGACCATACCCTTGGCGGAAATGCTTCTCGAGAAGATGCAGATTGTTAAGATCAACGAGAAAGACGTCATTGATACGATTATGCTCTTGCTGGAACATCCCTTGGGTGACCACGACCGAGAGGTGATCAACGTTGAGCGCGTTGCTGCGCTATGTGCCAAGGATTGGGGGTTGTGGCGGACAACTACTATGAATTTGGAAAAGGTGAAGAAGTTAGCTTTCACCTATCCTCAATTATCCGATCAGCAAAAAGAGCACATCCGTCAACAGGTGGACGAGATCTTAGCTCGCCTAGAAGCCGAACCGAAATCTCTCGCCTGGCGTTTACGGGCAAGGGTTGGCGATCGAGTCAAGTGGTATAAAGACGTAGACGAAGTTCACTGAGATTATGGGCAATGACCTAAGGAGAAAAGTGCGATGGAAGCAAAGGATGCGAAGGTGAAGGATTTCATGCGGCCGGGTGTCCTAACCTGTCGCAAGGACACTCGTATTGGCCAGGTCGCTGTCATGCTGGACCAACATAGGGTTCACTCCCTAATGGTAACTGACCGCGATGGGCGGATCGTAGGGGTGATCACCGACTTTGACCTCTTAGCCGGAGAGTGGCTTTCACAAGATCCGCAGAGTTTGGAAGTGATGCGCAGTCTAACAGCCGGGGACTTGATGTCCTCCCCTGTGGCGAGTATCGATGCCAACGCCTCGATTAAAGAGGCAGCCGAGCGGATGGTCAAGGAGGACATCCGTCGCCTGTTGGTGACCGATCAGGGTAAGCCGGTTGGTGTGATCTCCGTTTCTGACATCGTTGCCCACATCGCTCTATCCGCACCGCTGGGGCGCGGCCAAGTCGGAGATGTGATGTCAGACGCCTATTTGGTCTGTCGCGATAAAACACCCATCGCTTCGGCCGCAAGGGCGATGACTAGCACCGGCTGGCGTTCGGTGGTAGTGGTGGATGCCAAAGGTACCCCATTGGGTGTCGTAAGCGGTTTAGACTTGTTGCCGTATTGCCTAGAAGAAGATTGCTCCAAAAAAGTGGTTAGCGAAGTGATGCATCCAGCTCTGACGATCACAATTGATGCGACCCTACAAGAGGCTGCCGATATGATGATTGAAAACCACCATCATCGTTTAGTGGTGGTAGATCCAGAGGACCCCGACTCGATGCCTCTTGGGGTGATCTCCTCATTCGATATTGTAGCCCTGATGGCGCATCCCGAATCGGTGTGGCAAAAGTGAGGGTGAGTATGAGGCCAGCTCAGTAGGTGCTGGTCTCTTATTTTGAACGCAAAAAGGAGAGTCCAATGACCGAATTACCCTCTCACGCTCATGTAGTGATTATTGGTGGAGGTGTTGGGGGATGTAGTATTGCTTATCATCTCACCAAAATGGGGTGGAAGGATGTGGTGATTTTGGAGCGCCATGAGCTGACCTCTGGTTCCACCTGGCACTCGGCCGGCTTGGTTGGGCAATTGCGTTCGGATGCCAACCTGACCCGCATGATGTTTTACAGCACCGATCTCTACCGTCGTCTCAAAGATGAAACAGGTGTGGATCCGGAGTGGCACGAGGTGGGTGGTATCCGTCTGGCTTCTTCTCCGGAACGCATGGAGGATCTAAAACGCCTAGTAGGGATGGCGCGCTCCTTCGGGATGGAAATGGAATTGATCAGCCCCCAAGAAGCGAAAAGGATGTTTCCCCTGTTGAACACTGATGGGGTTTTAGGAGCTGCCTACACCCCCACCGATGGCATCATTGATCCTACCGGCCTAACCCAGGCCTTGGCTGCCGGAGCAAAAATGCGCGGCGCACGAATTTTCCAGAACACCAACGTCGAGGCGATTAAGCTCAAGAACGGGCGGGTTGATGAGGTGGTGACCAATAAAGGCTCAATCAAGACTGAGATTGTAGTTAACGCTGCCGGACAGTGGGGGGGTGAGATCGGGAGGATGGTGGGGCTCTTCCTGCCCGTTGTGCCAATGGCCCATCTCTATCTTGTGACTAAACCCATTCCCGGCGTGGAGCAGAACATGCCTACCCTGCGCGACCCAGACTTGCTCGTCTATTGGCGTCGTGAAACCGGCGGCTTAGTGGTCGGTGGTTACGAACGGGATCCGATGCCGTTTGGGGTCAATGGCATTCCCAGAGACTTTAAGTACCAATTATTGCCCTTTGATATGGACCGGTTCACTCCCCTAATGGAAAATGCCATCAAGCGCGTTCCTGCGTTGGAGACAGCGGAGATCAAAATGTATTACAACGGCCCAGAGGGATTTACGCCCGACGGGGAGTTTCTCCTCGGTCCTACTTCGGTCAAGGGATTTTGGGTGGCGTGCGCCTTCTGCGCTCATGGCTTGGCGGGTGCAGGAGGAATCGGTAAGGTTATGGCGGAGTGGATCATCGATGGACAGCCGGAGTATGATGTCTGGCGTTTAGATGTGCGCCGCTTTGGTTCAAATTATGCCAGCATGAGTTATACCGTTGCCCGCACCGTTGAGACCTATACCCAGTATTACGATATTCACTACCCGGGGGAAGAGCGGATGAGCGGGCGGCCGTTGCGTTTATCGCCTACCTACTACCGCTTGCGCGATCTGGGGGCTGTGTTTGGGGAGAAAACTGGGTGGGAACGCCCGAACTGGTTTAAGCCCCACGAAGCTTTGGCCCGCCATGGGCATGAGCCGAAGGGGTGGGCACACCATAATTGGTCGCGCGCTATTGGCTATGAACATCTCAAAACGCGCGAAATCGCCGGTTTATTCGATGAGACCTCATTTAATAAGTTCGAGGTGCGCGGGCCGGGTGCGCTGGATTTCCTACAGTATTTGTGCGCAAATGACATTAATCGCCCCGTGGGCACTATAATCTATACCCAAATGCTCAACAAGCGAGGCGGTATCGAATGTGACTTCACCGTTACCCGCATCGCCGAAGACCGGTTCTGGATTATTACCGGGACCGCCTTTGGTGAGCACGATCTTTCTTGGATGCGGATGCATATGCCCGAAGATGGCTCGGTGATCATCGAGGATATCACCTCAGCTTATGCATGCATCGGCATGTGGGGGCCGAAAGCCCGCGAAATCCTTCAGAAGGTGACCACAGACGATGTCTCCAACGAAGGCTTTCCCTATATGACCACTAAGAAGATTTGCGTTGGCGATGTACCTTGCCGAGCCATGCGGGTTACTTATGTTGGCGAACTGGGTTGGGAGTTCTACTGCCCAATGGAGTACGGTCAGCGGCTATGGGATGTGCTCTGGGAAGCCGGACGTCCTTTCGGCCTGGTTCCTGCGGGGTATAAGGCGATCGACTCTCTGCGTCTGGAAAAGGGGTATCGCTATTGGGCCAGTGAGACGACCCCCGACTACACTCCCTTTGAGGCCGGCCTGGGCTTCGCTGTGAAGCTGGATAAGGGGGATTTCCTCGGGCGCGAAGCGTTGCTTAAGCAAAAAGCGGAAGGCCTCAAACGTAAACTCTGTTGTATCGTTTTAGATGACGATCGGACGATCGCCTTGGGAAAGGAGCCCATTCGCCTCGAAGGAAAAGAGGAAATCATCGGTTGGGTCTCTTCCGGAGGCTATGGCTACTCGGTGAAGAAGAGTATCGCTTACGCTTATCTACCGATAGAGCATGCCAAGATCGGCACCCGCCTTACCATTGAGTCCTTCGGAGAAATTGTCGGGGCCGAAGTGGTCAGGGAGCCGTTATGGGATCCTAAAGGAGAGCGGATTCGCTGCTAGTCCGATCGTGGGGTAGGGAGGGAGCAAGATATCCACGTGAACCCTCTTGCCCCTCTCTTTGCGAGAGAGTCTTTGGGAAGAGGAGGTGAAAATTGAATATCGTCGTTTGTGTCAAACAAGTGCCGGATACGGCCGCTAAGTTGCAGGTGGTCGACTCCCATGTGACTTGGGGCGACTCGCCACTTATCGTCAATCCCTGGGATGAGTATGCCTACGAGGAAGCTCTTCTGCTCAAGGAAAAGCACGGCGGCAGAGCAGTTGCTATCACAATGGGACCGGAAAGCGCCATTGAAGCGCTCAAGACTTGCCTGGCAGTAGGCTGTGACGAAGCCTACCTAATCACAGACCCGGTGCTCAAGGGTTCGGATGCTCCGGCTACGGCGTTGACTCTTGCCAAGGCAATTCAGAAGCTTGGAGAGGTCGATCTTGTTCTCCTAGGCAAGCAGGCTATTGATGGCGATACCGGATTGACTCCGGCAATGCTCGGGCGTCACTTGGGATGGACGGTCTTGACGCAAGTGATCAAAATTCAGGACCTTGACCCTGCAGCTAGGACCATTAGAGTAGAGCGTCTCTTGGAGGAAGGTCGCCAAGTGTGCACCGCAAGGCTGCCTGCGGTTGTCAGTGTCATTAAGGGGATTAATGAGCCGCGTTATCCTTCCTTCATGGGGATCCGCAAAGCTTCCAAGGCCACGATCCCAACTTGGGGGGTTAATGATTTGGGCGTTGACCCCGGTCGGGTTGGAGCTGCTGGCGCCTTTGTAGCATGGCCCGAGATTTACATGATGCCGGTTAAGGAAACCAAAGTGGAGTGGATCGAGGGGAGCACTCCGCAAGAGATCGCAGCTAAATTAGCGGATAAACTGATCGCAGAAAAGGTGATTTAGGGAGGTGTGGAAATGGCAAATCCGGTTTGGGTCTACGTTGATCAGTTCAAGGGCCAAGCCACTCCCTCGGCCTGGGAAGCGGTAACTGCGGCGAAGAGCTTAGCGGAGAAACTCGGGGGCGGAATCACCGCTCTTGTCGTCGGCAACGGTGTAGAGGGGATTGCCCAACAGGCTTTTGAGTACGGTGTTGAGGAGGTTGTCCTTTGTGACGATCCCAGCCTGCTGGACTTTCGGGTTGAGCCTTACGCAGCGGTGTTTGCTAAGGTTCTCGCCGAGGCTCGACCAAAGGTTGTGATTGGGACGGCCAGCACACGCGTGAGAGATCTCTTCGCCTATGCTTCGATCGACCTGGAATGTGGCGTGATCGTCGATGCAACGGGGCTGGACGTACGGGACGGTTCGGTGATTGTTACTCGTCCTGTGTATGCCGGCAAACTCTTGTGCAATGAAATGGCTAAGAAGGGCGAGCCACTTTTGATTACGGTGCGAGTTCGAGCTTTCCCCGCACCTCAGGGTGGCGTCGGGAAGAGTGGCACATTGACCCGGGTGGCTCCCGTGCTGACTGAGGACCAGGTGCCAACGAAGGTGTTAGATTATGTGGTCGAAGAAGGTGAGGTTTCTCTAGACGGTGCGGCAATCATCGTCTCTGGCGGGCGCGGCGTCAACGGGCCGGAAGGCTTCGAGCCCTTACGTGCCTTGGCGAAAGTGCTCGGCGGGGCTGTTGGCGCCAGTCGAGCGGCGGTAGATGCTGGTTGGATTCCCTACTCCCATCAAGTGGGACAGACGGGCAAAGTGGTTTCGCCAGACCTGTATATTGCTTGCGGAATTTCAGGGGCTGTCCAGCATCAGGCCGGGATGCGAACCTCTAAGGTTATTGTGGCAATTAATAAGGATAAAGATGCACCCATCTTTAATCTTGCCAAATATGGCGTGGTTGGCGACCTTTTCGAGATCGTGCCAGCCCTGACCGAAGAGTTCAAAAGGCGTCTAGGCAAGTGAAAGTTATGGGATGGATAAGCCTGTGAGAGACAAAGCAGCTCTCACAGGCTTTTTTTTTCGGAGTAGGTTAGTAGCATGCAACTAAGAACAGAGTTGAGAAACGGGAATGCTATTGAAAACCTATGAACAATGTGTTATAGTAAAGATAGACCTCTATGCCAGGCCTATAGGGTCCTGGCAGCGACAATTGAGCAACCCTTGTGCGCCTGGCTTGCTGCCTCTTATCCGTTAGAACAAACGGACCATAGGCAGAAAGTAAGCCTGGCGTTTGATTTTTTGGAGGTAGTTTAGTTGCTGATGGGAAGTTGGCGAAGAGAAGGAGCGTTGTAAGATGAATCGCTATTTCCAGCCGACTCGGCGGGCGTTACTCAACTCTTACCGCGGGTATTTTAGTATCTTGCTCGCTGATGATGGCTCACCGGATGTGCTGGCAGCGGTTGACTTGCTTGTCGATCTCCCTCTTTACCACTGTACAGTCACTGCACTCTCGGTAGTAAGTCAGCGGGAAGCAGGTAGTTTGGCCTTGCGCGAGGCCTGTCTAGACCAAACTCGCAGTCGTCTTGAGCAAGCGGAAATTTGTGCCCATACAATACTCAAGGGGGGCTCCCCGGCAGAGGTTATTCTTCAAGTAGCGGAAGAACTTTCGCCCCATTTGGTTGTGATGGGCGCTACCGGGTTGAACCATGCTTTTGGGATTCTATTGGGAGGTGTGGCTGAGAGGGTCGTTGAGCGGATCCGACTGCCGATCTTGATCTATCGACACCCCTACCGGGGCTTGCGGAAGATCGGCTTTTTTACCGATGGATCTACCCAAGCAGAGTGGGCTGCAAAGTACCTGGGTCAGTTCCCGCTACCCGATGAAGCCGAGATCTACGTCGTCCATGTCCTCCCTCCCCTATCGATACACCCCATTCTTAAACGAAGGGCCTTTCAATCTCTTTGGCCGGGTGGAAATGGGAAGGCTAGAGAGATTTCCCTCCGAGATGCAGACGAAATTTTGCACAAAGCGACATCAATTCTCCAGAAGCATGGGTTGCCAACTCGAGCCGTTTTGCTCTATGGTGACCCATATGAACAAATTCGAGACTATATATCCAGAGCGGAGATCGACCTTGCCGTCCTCGGTGCCCAAGGATTGAGCAAAGGTGAGGAGTGGGAATTGGGCTCGCTGCCCCGCAAGCTTCTACATTACTGTCCTTGCCCAACCCTGATTGTCAAGAGAAAACCGGGTTTGCTGAGCCGAATCAAGTGATGGGGAGAACGCCTTGCATTTCCCTCTTTCCCATCTGCTTGCTTGCGCATGTGAGGCTGCGCAGGTTTTAACTTGACAAGCCCTAAGTTTTGCTGTAAAATCTAGACGTCTATACATCTAGAGAGCGGGCTGCTAGTGAGTAGCATTCTGACCACCGAAGGCGTTCCCTTATACGTAAAGATTCGTGAGGGAATTCGGAGCGATATCCTTCAAGGAAGACTCCAGCCAGGGCAGAAGATCCCTTCCGAAGAGGAATTGGCAGAACAGTATCGCGTCAGCCGCATGACGGTTCGGCAAGGGATATTGGACCTGATCAAAGAGGGTTTACTTCACCGCAAGCGGGGGGTCGGAACCTTCGTTTCCTATCCTCACTTTGATCGAGATCATACTCGCCTGACCAATTTCTTTGAAAGCGCTCGAGAACAGGGCATCGAAGCCTCTTCGGTTGTCTTGAAAATCGAGATTTTGGCTGCGCCGGAGAAGGTGGCCAAGCACCTGCGGCTCGAACCGGGTGGGAGCGTAATCTGCATTCGCACGTTGCGTTACGTCAATCATACTCCGGTTACGGTGCACGATTCTTATCTGCCTCATCGGCTATTCGCCGGAATTATCCACGAGGAGTTGGAAAACGTGCACCTTTGGGATGTGATGGAGAAGTATGGTTTTCAGGTAAAGCGCGCTCTTCAAAAGCTGGAGGCGAAGCCCGCCGCTGGTGAGATTGCCAAACTGCTTGGGGTCAAACCCGGATATCCCATTCTCTATAAAGAGCGGACCGTTTTTTCCACAGATGGAACGCCGGTTGAGTTTACCTATTGCTATAACCGTGGCGATATGTACTCCCTAACCGTGGCCATGGAGCGATGACCCAAAGTTCGGCAATAAGCAGAGATCGCACCTCTCTGGTGATGCCTGAGTCACATGCACGTTCAACCATCTTAAGTTCATTTGCAAACGGATAGGAGGTTTTCCCATGAAGCCAAGTGTTGTCGAGCGATTGGTGGCCACAAATCCCGAGATGGAGATTTGGTGGGACTCTTCGCCTTTGGTCTATGAGTCCTGGAAACAAAAGATGATCGATTGGGCTCCGCCAGAGCGCAAAAAGACAATGGAGGAAGAACTCACGCGGTTCTTCAACGTCGACGATCCCCCAAGCAGCGTGATCCGCGGTTGCACCACCAATCCTCCTCTATCTCTGACGGCCGTAAAGAACGATCCCGAGTATTGGAACGAATGGATTGACAATCTGATTTCTGAAAACAAAGACAAGACCCAACACGAACTTTTTTGGATGACCTACAAAGAAGTCATCCGCAAAGGGGCGGAGATGTTGATGCCGATGTGGGAGGCGTCGAACGGGCGCTTTGGCTATATCTCTGGTCAGCTTGATCCGCGCATTAACTTTGATACCGAGCGAATGATCGCCGATGCTCAGGAAATTCGTGCCATCGCCCCCAATCTGATGATCAAAGTGCCGGCGACCACCCAAGGCGTGGAAGTAGTCAAGGTGTTGACTTCGATGGGCATTCCGACTAATGTCACCACTTGTTTTATGCTGCCCCAGATTATGGCGGTGGCGAATGCGGCTATGGAAGGACTCGAGATCGCCAAGAAGAACGGGGTGGACCTGAGCAAGTGGCGAGCCGTGATCACCATGATGATCGGACGATTGACCGAGAATCCGGAACTAGAGGTGCAGGCCGCCCGGCGAGGCATCAAGCTTACGTGGCAGGACAAGCACTGGTTCGGAATCCACGTCTTCCGCAAAGCTTATCGCCTGCTCACGGAAGGCGGATATGCCAGTAAATTGTTGGCCTGCTCAATGCGCGATGGCCCAGTGGTGGCTGGACGTCATCGCTTCTGGGATATCGAGATGTTAGCCGGAGGGGAAATTGTTTATACGATGCCACCATACGTACTTGAGCCTCTCTGGCAAAAGTGCAATGACTTGCAATTCTCGAACCGCATCGGTGAGGAAATTCCTGCCGAGGTGATGAACAAACTGACGAAGATCCCCTATGCGATCCAAGCGATGGATCCGAACGGTTTGGAAATCACCGAGTTTAACGACCATCCAGCAACAGTGGCCACTGCAGAAGCCTTTGCTAAGGCTTCAATTGGTTTGGAGGAATACGTCGGTGAGCGGATGAAGATTGTGCTTGGCAATAAAGTGCCGGCTTAGTCTACCTGTTTTCTTCGTCGTCCCCTCTCCCTCCGGGGAGGGGGGATAAAAATTGAATATCGACCATTCTTTTGGGCAGGGACAATGAGTGACTACACCAAGCTTGACCGGTTAATTGCGACTACACTGCGGATGCTCTCGATCGACGGGGTGCAAAAAGCGAATTCCGGGCATCCGGGGTTGCCCCTAGGCGCAGCAGATATCGCCACGGTGCTCTGGGGACATTACCTCAAGCATAATCCTGCGGACCCTCAATGGTTCAATCGCGATCGCTTCATCCTTTCGGCAGGTCATGGCTCGATGCTCCTCTACTCTCTCCTACATGTCTTTGGCTACCCGATGCCGTTGGAGGAATTGCAACGCTTTCGTCAGTGGGGGAGCGTTACACCCGGTCACCCGGAGTACGACCCGGAACGCGGGGTAGAGATGACCACTGGCCCTTTAGGGCAGGGAATTTCTACTGCCGTTGGAATTGCGCTTGCCGAACGGATTTTAGCTGCTCGCTTCAACAAACCTGATTTTCCTATCATCGACCACTATACCTTTGTGCTAGCCTCTGATGGGGATCTGATGGAGGGAGTGTCCCACGAGGCGGCTTCCCTAGCTGGTCACTTAGGCTTGGGCAAGCTTATTGTGTTTTACGATGATAATCACGTCACTATTGATGGCCCTACGGAGCTGGCCTTTAGCGACAACGTGCTGACTCGCTTCAAAGGATACGGTTGGCATACCCAGCGCGCCAACGGCCATAACTTTGCCTCTATCGACAAGGCGCTGAGGGCAGCTCTAGCCGAGAGCGAGCGGCCGTCGCTTATTGCGTGTCGCACTCACATCGGATATAAGAGCCCAAAACAGGACGATGCCAGCGTGCATGGGGCGCCGTTAGGTGAGGAGAATGTCATCAAGACCAAGAAAGCCTATCGTTGGCCACTCGAGCCTGCCTTCTACATACCGGGTGAAATTCAGCCCTACATAGAAGAGGTTAGGGGGCGTGGCAAAAAGGCACAGGAGGAATGGAACGCACTATGGGAACGTTATCAGGCGCAGTATCCAGCCGAGGCCCAACAACTCCAACGCATCATGAAAGGAGAGCTTCCAGAGGGATGGGAAGAGGCGCTTCCTCAGTTCCCGGCCGATAAACCCCTAGCGACAAGGGTGGCCTCCGGCAGGGTCCTAGAGGCAATTGCCCCTCGACTGGAAAGCTTGGTCGGTGGATCGGCTGACCTGACGCCCAGCAATAACACAAAGCCCAAAGAGGCTAGGGTTATCAGGCGAAACGAGTACGGTGGTTCCTATATCCACTTTGGGGTGCGAGAGCATGGGATGGGAGCGATCCTCAATGGTTTGGCCCTCCATGGTTTTCGCCCCTATGGGGGTACGTTCTTGGTGTTTTCGGATTACATGCGCCCTGCCCTGCGCTTGGCTGCCCTTATGAGGTTGCCCGTCATTTATGTTTTCACTCACGATAGCATCGGTTTGGGGGAGGACGGACCAACCCACCAGCCGGTCGAGCATATCATGGCTCTACGGGCTGTGCCGAACTTGGTGGTCATCCGGCCGGCGGATGCTAACGAGACGGTGGTCGCTTGGAAGGTTGCTTTGCAACGCAAGGACGGACCGACCGCCCTGCTGCTGACCCGGCAGAACGTGCCTGTGATCACTAAAGATGGCAAAGGACTCGAGCGTGGGGCCTATGTTTTAGCAGAGGCAGAAAATGGAAGGCCGCAGGTCGTTCTTTTGGCGACAGGCTCAGAAGTAAGCCTAGCTCTAAAGGCGCGCGAGCAATTGAGTCAGGAGGGGATTGGAGCTCGGGTAGTATCTATGCCGAGTTTTGAACTGTTCGATCAGCAACCGGAGGAATACCGACGCTCTGTCTTGCCGGGAGAAGTGCCGACAGTGGCGATTGAAGCGGGGGTAAGTTTGGGGTGGCACAAATATCTTCCTCCGAGGGCGAGCGTCGTCAGTTTGGAGCGCTTTGGCGCCTCTGCCCCGGAGAAGGTTGTGTTCGCTCAGTTGGGTTTCACGGTCGAGCGAATTGTCAACGAGGTAAAGCACTTGCTTTAGTCGGGGAGAAGGGACTAAGCACCTTAACAATCAAAGCGAATGGCGCTCGGGCAATGATCCGGCGGGGCAGGTTAGAGCTTTCTCCGTTGCTTCGTCCCAAGCCGGTGGTGTTCTGAGGTGGGAGCTTAGGAAACACATTTTTTTGGAAAGGAGGTGGTTGTGGAGAAGGAGTGAGTTGAACTAAGTCTTCGCCTCGGGTATGTCAATTATCCAAACTATTCCACTTGTGAGGAGACCTGCGATGGCTGAGTATAAAGGCAAATCCCGTGAAGAAATCATAAAGGAAGACGTTAAGGACCTGCACCGCTTGGGCTATGCTCAACAACTGTTCCGTGAAATGGGGGGATTCTCGAACTTTGCTATTTCATTTTCGATTATTTCCATTCTGACCGGCGCCATGATCCTCTATGGATATGGCTTACGCTTCGCCGGCCCGATCATCAACACCGTGGGTTGGCCAGTGGTTGCGCTCTTCACGCTCACGGTTGCGGCCTCGATGGCGGAATTGGCCTCGGCTTATCCCACCGCAGGCGGCCTCTATTATTGGGCCCACCGCTTGGGCGGCAAGCGGTGGGCGTGGGTGACCGCTTGGTTAAATATGCTCGGGCAAATTACGATCACTGCGGGAATCGACATCGCCGCCTCGATCTACATCGTGGGCATGGTGGTGCGAATGCTCGGTATTCCATCAGATGCGCCTGTGCCTCTTTTCGGCACCGCTAACTCTTGGGGGTTCTACCTGTTCGTAATGGTCATTATCATGATCCCCCAGATCTTGATCAACGCCTTCGGCATTCGACTTACCGCCCTGCTCAACGATTTCAGCGTCTATTGGCACATCGGCGGCGTGGCGATCATTGCTATCTTGCTGTTCTTCTTTGGTAAAACCCATCAGCCCTTCTCCTTCGGCTTCACCGCTGTCACCACGGTCAATCCCTTGGATGCCTCCTCGGCAGAATTCCCGGATGGGACAGTGCGTCCGGCGCTGGTGGTTGGGAATTTGGTCTTGCCTTCGCCGTTGTTTAGCTTGATTCCCGGGCTGGAAAATCTATACCGCGCCGCACCCTTTGCTCTGGTCTTTGTGCTTGCCTTCCTGCAGGCGCAATGGACCTTTACCGGTTACGATGCCTCGGCTCATGTTGCCGAAGAGACGGTGATGGCACGGTTGAACAGCGCCTGGGGTGTGTTCCTCTCTGTGGCGGTCTCTGCGGTCGTCGGTTACGTTATTTTGTTAGCGTTGACCTATGCGATCCCGGACATTGCCGCCACGGCCACCGATGACTACCCAGTCCTCTACATTGCCTACTCAAACCTCAGTAAGTTCTTCGCCGATCTGATTGCCATCATCGTAGCGGGTGGTATGTGGCTGTGTGGGTTATCCTCGATTACCAGCATGAGCCGCATGTGGTTTGCTTTTGCACGGGATGATGGAATGCCCGGCTCGGGGTTCATCAAGCAGATTCACCCCAAGTACCGCACTCCCATCAACTCCATCGTAGTCACTTGTGTGATTGCCTTCTTGCTGACGGTCTATTCTGCGGCGTACTACGTCGTGACCTCGATCAGCACGATTTCGCTTTACCTCGCTTACGGCATTCCGATTTATCTGAACTGGCGCAATAAGCGTAGGCAAGAAGGTGAGTATACAACCCGAGAGATAGCACCCTGGTATTTAGGCAAGTGGGGCCCGATCATCAACTTAATTGCTATCATTTGGATCGGGTTTATTACCCTCCTCTTCGTGCTGCCGCCCAACGAGTTGACGTTGTGGACAATGGTGGCCCTAGGCGTGTTTATGGTGATTTACTGGCAGCTCGGTCCGAAGCACTGGTTTGAAGGCCCGAAGAAAGCCTCCGAAGAAGAACTACGCCGCATCGAAGAGGAATTGGAGCGGATTATTGCGCGCGGGGATGATTAAGGGTTAGTTCAAATTGGGGGAGCAAGCGAGCGGCTTGCTCCCCGAATCCCTTCTGACTTGGAGGAAGCAATGGCACTCACAGTAGAAGAGGCTATTCAGCGTGTTCCTTTTCTGAGAGATGCAAAGGAGATCAAGGTTACGATCTTAAAGGGTGGGATTACCAACAATAATTACCGGATTGATGCGGATGGGAAATCTTACATGCTGCGGATTACTGGTGAAAACACCGATCTGCTGGGTATCCGCCGCGATGTCGAATATGCGTCGAACAAGGCCGCTGGTCTGTTAGGGATTGCCCCTGAGGTGCTCTACTTTATCGAGCCAGAAGGCTACCTAGTCACGCGGTTTATTCAAGGGAAGCACATCCCGCCGGAAGAGATGGATAAAGAGTTTAACATTCGGCGGGTAGCGCGAAAATTGCGCCTTTATCATCGCAATGCTCCTCCGGTCAATGGTGAGTTCAACGTCTTTCGACGCGTGGAATGGTTAACCAAGGTCTCGAAAGAGCATGGCAGTAAGTTCCCGTTCGACTTCGACTGGATCATGCAGAAGATGCGTGAGGTGGAAGAGGCCTTGCTTAAAGATCCCTATATCCCCACCCCATGCCATAATGATCTCTTGAACTTAAACTTCCTCGATGAAGATGTCCCAGGCGGTAAAGGCGAGCTAAAGATCTTAGACTGGGAGTACGCAGGGATGGGAGATATCTTCTTCGATCTGGGGAACTTCTGCCACCATCATCGCTTTAATGATGACCAAGTGCGTTGCTTGCTGCAGGAGTATTTCGGTGAAGTCACCCCCAAGAACTTTGCGCGCACTAAGTTAATGTGGTGTATGTCCGAAATCCACGAGGCAATGTGGGGTACCACCCAAACGAGCATTTCTAAGCTGGACGAAGACTTCCAAGGCTACGCCAATCTATGGTTTGGACGCTTCCGTGAGGATATTACGGACTATCGTTATGAGCAATGGTTGAAAGACGTGGCGGCCAAGTAGTTTTTCGGGTCGCAGGGGCTGCGGAAGAGGGAGGGCAGCTGGTCTGAGTCGTGCTACTCTTCCGTTCCCGGTATAATTTCTTAGTTGAGAATTCTCGCGAGAAAGGAGTGTCTATGTCCCCAGTTGAAGATTACTTTGTCCCTTGGATCAAGGGTGTACCCATGTATATTTCCCCGCACATCGAGCTTGCCTGGCGCAATCCGAACATGGCACGCATGATGTCCAATGAGAACCCGCTCCCTCCTCCCGAAAGTGTGATCAAGACGATTGAGAAGTATGCGCGCGTGGCGAACCGCTACATGGATCAGGGGTTAATTGTGCGGAGCAAGATCGCTGAGCTCAATGGCTTGCCCGGGCCTGAGAATGTCTTGCTCGGCAATGGCTCTTCGGAAATCTTTGATATGATCTTTCGCGCTTTTGTCGCCCCGGGCGAGGAAATTATTCAGCAAACACCCTGCTTCGGTATTTATAAGCTGCGCTGCACTGTTGTTGGGGGGAAGTTGGTCTCTACCTCGATGGTTTACAAGGATAAGCAGATTTTGTTTGACGCTGACGCCATCCTGAACGCTATTACCCCGAAGACCAAAGTGATTGTGGTGGCGCATCCGAACAATCCTACGGGGAATTTCATGGATGAGAAAGACATTCTCCGTATCGCCGAGACCGGCATTCCCTTTGTAATCGATGAAGCTTACATTGAATATTCGGGCATCAATCTCGAACGTTCAATGGTCAAGCTGGTCAAGGACTACAAGAATGTGATTATCTCCCGCACCCTTTCTAAGGCCTATGGTCTGGCCGGCTTGCGCTTTGGGTATGCACTGGGTGATCGAGATGTGATCATGCAGATCGCAGCGACTTTGATCCCTTGGAATGTCAGCACGATTGCGATGTGGGCAGCCTTGGCCGCTTTGGAGGATCGCGAGGCATTACGCGAGCGTGTGGAGTTTAACCGTCGTGAGATCGAATTTTACAAGCAAGCCTTGGCAGATATCCCGGGCTTGGTCGTTTACGACTCCTACGGAAACTATATGCTCTTTGACGGCACCGATACCGGAAAGCCCGGAAAAGATATGATCAAGTATGCCGAACAGAATGGGATTATTCTGCGTGGGCAGGAGGATATCTTCGGCCGTAATGGGTGGTGGCGAGTAACAATTGGCACCCACGAGGAGAATGAAAAGCTGGTACGGCTAGCCCACGAGTTTTACGCTCAGTAACTTCGCTAGATTCTGCTCCCCGTCTTTTCCCTCACCCCATTTCCTCTTTTGCACGGCAAAAGGGGCTGGGGTGAGGGTGTTTAGTGTGAGGAAGTTCTTTATTCACCAATAATTTTGATCAAAACCCGTTTCCTTCGCCTTCCGTCAAATTCGCCGTAGAAGATTTGCTCCCACGGGCCGAAGTCTAAGCGCCCGTTTGTGATAGCTACAACCACTTCCCGACCCATGATTTGTCGCTTGAGGTGCGCATCGGCGTTATCCTCGCCGGTGCGGTTGTGCAAGTACTGGCTCGTGGGTTCATGGGGCGCAAGCTGCTCCAACCAACGTTCGTAATCCTGATGGAGGCCGGCTTCGTCATCGTTGATAAATACCGAGGCGGTGATGTGCATTGCGTTGACCAGAACCAGCCCCTCGCGGATGCCGCTTTCGCGCACGGCCTCTTCTACTTGTGGGGTGATGTTGATAAAGGCACGCCGGGTGGGAACGTTAAACCATAACTCCTTGCGATAGGACTTCATAGGCTGTTTTCCTTTCTTATCGATAGGAGATTTTTGGGGGTCTCAACTGCGAAATCCACGAAGAGCATAGGGAATTAATGTTATACTTTGTTAACATGAGCTACCCGGAACTGCGCCGAGCAATACTCGAGGAATTTTACCACCTATTGGGCATCGATAGCCAACCTTGGCTAAAGGGTTTGGTGGAGCGGGTGATGCGAAAACCGCTCGACCAGTTTATTGAGATCGCCCTGCAGTTCGATGCCCTAGTTGCGACCGAGGGCTTTGCAACCGCTGCTCGTTGGGTGTTGCCCAGATTTGTGCGCGGGTTATATGTGCGCGGTTTGGAGAGCATCCCCCGCCGAGGTGCTCTGCTCATTGCGGCGAACCATCCCGGCGCCATTGATGCTTTGTTGATCCCTGCTTGCTTACCGCGCGACGACTTACGCATTCTCGCTTCGGGTCTGAATTTCCTGCGCAAGCTCCCTTCTCTGCAGCGCTACCTGATCTTTGTCCCGCGCCAAGGGAGTGGGCGGGCATGGGCGGCTCTGGAGGCAATTCGTCATCTCCAATCAGGCGGCACCTTGCTTATCTTTCCCAGCGGGGGTGTAGACCCGGAACCTTCTTTCTTATCCGAGGCGCGAGGGTATCTTGAGCAATGGTCGGAAAGCTTGGTTCTCTTCTTGCGCCGCGTTCCGCAAACTATGGTGCAGACGGTGATCTGCAGCCATATCCTCTTCGAAAAATATTTTCGTCATCCGTTGACTCGCCTGGGCAGATCTTTACGACAACGCTTGGTGATTGCTGAGTACCTGCAGATAGCCGAGCAGCTTTGGCGTGAGCAAAAAAAGCGCTGGGTGCCCTATCTCTCTTTTGGCGCGCCTGTTGAGGGAAGGCAAGTGCTAGAAGAGGACGCGACCGGAGGGTTGCAAAAAATTGTCGCTATGGCTCAGCAGCTCCTCGAGGAGCATGTTAGCCTGAGTCGCGATCGCTTTACACTACTGCCGGCTGGTGGAGAAATTCTTTCGGTTTTCGCTCCCCCTGAGTGTAGCTAAGCTCTCCCCTGCGCTTCGGGATCGATCAGGGTGTAAGGCTGGGTTGGCTTTGGAATTTAGAAGAGCGCTTTATACATTCCGCCATCGACGGTGAGCATGACACCGGTGATATAGGAGGAAACGGGGGAGAGGAGGAACACTACTGCACTAGCCAGTTCTTCGGCGGTGCCCATCCGTCCGAATACACTTTGCTGGGCCTGTTTGTGTATTTCTTCTTCAACGCTGGATTGGTTAATTCGGGCGCGATGTTCCATCAGTGCTAGGACGCGTTCGGTCTCGATCCAGGCGGGCAACACGGAATTAAAGCGGATACCTTCCGGGCCGTATTCTTGGGAAAGGCTTTTGGTCAAGCCTAAAACGCCGGCTCTCAAGGTGTTGGATAGGATCAAGTTAGGAATAGGTTGCTTTGCCGAATACGAGGTAAAGGTGACCACCGAGGCAGCCTTGGACCGGCGCAAGGCCGGCAGGGCGGCGCGAATGAGACGAACGTGCATCATGAGACAGAGCTCGAAAGCCTGTTGCCAAGAAATATCATCTAGCTCCTCGAACTTGCCCGGGGGAGGGCCACCGGCGTTGGTCGCCAGGAGGTCTAAGCCTCCCAGCGCATCGATCGCCCGGTGGACCACTCGTTCAGCCTCTTCTCTTTGGGCGACATCGCCGGGAACGATGACGGGCCTGGAACCGGTTTCGTGCTCAATTTTTTCGGCAGCGTGTTGCAGGTTTTCTGTGCTGCGGCTATTGATGGCTAGGTTGACCCCCTCGGCGGCGAGTCTCAAGGCCGTGGCGAAGCCTAGTCCGCGACTAGCCCCAGTGATCAAAGCGCGCAATCCCTTTAGTTTGAGGTCCACGTCTTCCTCCATCAGAGAAATTCATAGCTATCGTTGACGATCGTTACGTCCGGCCAACATTGCTCGATCCAATCGGTTACAGCTCGAAGGGAACGCTGGGTGTGGTCTTGATGATTGCCCACGGTGGCAATCATGAGTAGGCAGTCTTGCCATGTATCTTGGAAGTCCATTTCGGCTACCGAAACGTTGAATTCTTTGCGCAGGCGGGCAATCAGGGGTTTTAGACGGCTGCGTTTTTCTTTGAGAGAGCGGCATCCCGGAATTTGGAGGTGGAGGGTTAGAAGTCCGACGCTCATGGGATGGAACTCGTCAGCGAGAAGTGAATTGGAGAGTGGAAGCTAGTATAATAAAATCTATGGGAAAAAGCAATAATCTTCCTCTGTACGTCTTGGGGGTGCTCCTGATTGGAGCCTTTTTGTTGATCGGCTTCTTGATGGTCAATGCCGTGGAGGAGGGGATAAGACAAGCTCAATCTGCTGTCAGGCCTCTCTCGGAACTGACTCAAAACCTTAGTACCCAAGTTGCGCAGGCCCTAAGCCCGACTCCGACTATTCTCCCCGATCCGGTGACCATTGTTCACTCTATTCGTTCCTTGGCGCGCCTTGAGACCATCCAATATTCGGTCGAAAAAGTGATCACCGCAGAAAGCGGTCAAGGGACGTTTGGCTTTCTCTTCGGTGACCGTCTGCTTCTAATCGCCCATGGGGTGGTTATCGCTGGGGTGGATTTGGAGAAGCTAAGTCCCAGGGACTTGCGTTTAGAAAACGGGGTGCTCTACGTCCGTTTGCCGGAGGCAGAAATTTTCGTTGCTACCCTGGACAATTCCAAGTCCTACGTCTATGATCGGGAGACCGGCCTGTTGACCCGAGGGAACATTCACCTTGAAACCGAAGCTCGTCAAGCGGCCGAAGAGGAAATTCGCAAGGCTGCTCTAGAGGACGGTATTCTAGAACAAGCAAATCGTAATGCCCAAGCTTATTTGCTGCGCTTGTTTTTACAGCTAGGCTATCGCGATGTGGTTTTTGAAGAACAGCCTCGGGATTAGAGACGGTGGTTCCAGCCCAGGCTGGTGTACTTTTCGTGGTATAGTTCTTCGGCGCGGGCAATCTCAAAGCCAGTTAAATCTGCCTTGACAAAACGCAGATCAAGGGCTAGCTCAAAGCCTTGAATCATTGCATCGGCAGCTTGCTGCCAACTAATCGCTTCGCCTAATACTTGTTCTGCGGTCGCGGCGTGAGCTTTCAGGCGTTCTCTTGCTGCGAGGCGGGCGTTTTCATCGGGAAAATTGAGGACTTGCAAGATGCGAGTGAGATCACCGCAGAGGGGGAAAGAGCCGTGCTGTAAGACCCCTTCTTTTCGCCTGGCTTGAGCGCTCCCGATGATTTTTCTGCCTTGGGCTAGGAGCTCGTAGTTTGAAGGGATCTCGAAGCAGACGGGATGGTTGAGCTCGTTGGATACAGAAGCAGCAGACAGAGAAGGAAAACTCGAGGCAGAAGAGGAGGCGAGAGGTTGGACTTGTGCTGGAATATTGAGGAGCTCGAGAGCCTTGAGCAAAGCTTGAGAAAGCCGTTGATAGCTTTCTAGGACTCCCCCTTGTAAGCGTGGCTCATGGTGAGGGCCGATGACTGAGTACGTTAATTCATCAGTGTGGAGAATTGCCCGCCCCCCGGTGGGACGCCGAACCAAGTCCCAACCGTTGGCGAGCAGGGCAACGAGGTCGACATCGCCAATCGGCTGCGCATAGCCCAAAGACAGACAAGGGGGCTCCCAGCTATAGAGTCGCAATGTCGGTGGCACTAGCTCCCTGCCAATGGCCTCTAGGATGGCCTCGTCTACCGCCATGTTCCACGCCCCACGCGCCGGGGAAGTAATCACTAGTCGCCAAGTGGTTTGCATATCCTTTTTGCCTCAATTCGGTGGTCGAGTCTCTAATTATACTCTGCGGTGCTTTGGCAAAGCTGGGCTTTTTTGAATTTGGATGAGAGAAGTAGATTGTGGCGCGCGAACGGAGCAGGAGCGTTGGCGGTCTCTGCAGTGGGTAGAGCTGCCGAAGTATTAGAAGCTATAGAGACGATTCGGTGAATGTTCTCGTCAATCGGTATTGGACTGAAGAGTAGAGGGAGGGGTAGTGAAGAGCATCAGGAACGATCGTAGTCTGTCGACTGCCTCTTCTGGAGTAAGGGAGGACTCTAGAGTTTCTAGGATCTCTTCGGTGAATTTAGCCCGTGCGCGCCCGCTTTCAGTGGCCTGTGGCATATCCTCGGGCTGAGGGGCGCTTGCCGCAGGAGGAGATATGGGAGTGTCTCGGTGTTGCCATAGCTTGAGCAGCTTTTTATGCGGCTCTTTGTCCAAGTCAAATAAGCCCACGTTGATCCAGAGCAGTTCCGTTCCCATTTTGCGCAGCCGGGCACGGAAAGCGCGTGAGTGGAAGGTTCGCTTGAGATCGGCGTATGGATTGTAGTTTGCGGGAGGCCTAAGGAGTTCAATGACCGAATGTCGGTAGATAAAGTCGCTGATGACGGAGCGGATCATCCCCCTAACCATCGTCCGCCACTCGGTCAGCCCTTGTTCGGTCACAACCCGGCTTTGAAACAGGCTACGCAGGGGCTGTAAAGAGAGGGAGGCGGTCTTGAAGCCGTTGCCAAAGGTGAAGGCGTGTTCCGGCGGCGGCGTTTGCCACAGCCGATAGCCAAAATGCACGTCAGAAATTCGGATAGCAATGCCTTCGTAGCAGAGTGTACTGATGGCGTCAATGCTATCCGTCTGATCGCGTAGATCGGCGATCTCTTCTAATCTCTCCCCTGGAAGGAGGAAGTGTTTCCCTTCTAAGTAAATCTTTGGGGTAGCTCGGAGGGAGCTGACTGCGACTGCGTATCCGGAAGGAACCTGGAGGTGACCCGGCCCTCCAATTTCTAATAAGTAGGAGGACTGCGTGGACTCGGTGTCCCCTCTTTCGGAGGGATCAACTTTCAGGGTCGGATAGCTAATTCCAAAAAGACAGGCCAAGAGATAGTGCAAGGCCGATCTAAAGCTCGGCAGATGGTAAATGTCTTGGAGGTATCGAGCGCTGAGGAGAAAGGCAAGCCCGAAGGCCAAGAATGGCACGAATAAGAATCGCAAAGATCTCCATTGCGAAGGGACGAGCAGGAGGATAAGCAAAGGAGTGGGAAGTTCCCCGAGCAGAGGCGTATTTCCCCTAAGCCTTTCAGCAGTAGCATAGAGGGATCGGCTTTCTAACGCAGCTCCCCAGAGCATACCCAGCCCTATCCCGAGCACGAGTAGACCGAACAACCGCAGCCGTCCCCAGGCATGTTGTCCGCGGAGAAAGCTGGAAAGGAAAAGGCAGAGCGGGGATAGAGGACCGTAAAGCCGTCTCATGGGTGCTCTTTAGAGGGTAGGGACGTCTTGGTTTCAAGCAGTTTTTTGCGCAATTGTTCAAGCTTGTCTGTAGTCTTTTCGCCTAGCCATTTTTGGGTCCAAGGATTTGCGATTTCGGCTTCGATCAGGGTGAAAAATCGGCTGAGGGCAGTATGACTCGAGGTCGAAGCCAGCTCTAAGGCTTCTGCCAATTGCTTTTGAAATTGGGCAATATGCTCCCTTCCTTCACTGCCGGATTGAGTCTCAGTACTTTCCTGGTCTGGAAACTGCAGTCGGTAACCCCGAAGCCACCGATCAAAAAGTTGCGCTTCGAAGCCCTGATCGGCGGGTCTGAGTTCGCCGAATGTTGCATTGAGGATCTTGATCCCCTTTGAGCGTAGGAATTTTGGCGTGGTTAGCTTTTGGACGGGATAGAAAATTAATTCAGAAACTCGCCACTCATCTCCGACACGAATAGGAAGATTGTCTTTCCGCTGAACGAACTGGAAGCAAAGGGCACCTTGATTGCGAGCACGCTTTGAAAATTGGGATTTGAGTTCGGTTAGGGAACGCGTAGGGCGGCGATGGGGAGAGTAGATAGATTCGAAAGAAATTGAGGCGAGAAACTCGCGAAAGAGATCGATGACAATTTGGAGAGGGAAGTCAGTCCAGTCCATTGCGCCTTGCGACGGTTGGGAAGCAGGAATGCCGTAAAAAGCTGCTAGGATTTGCTCGGGGTTTACGGAGGTTTTACTCCTCTTTTCTTCTTCCTGCGCAGTAGGGAAGAGATTCTCGGGTCTTTCTCGGTGGAAGTTTTGCACAAAGCGATGGATTTCTTCTCGATCGTCGTGATCAATTTCATCGGAGAGAGACGAAACCACGTGGCGCAGCGGGTGAAGGCTTGAGGGCGAGGGCGGGAGTTCGGAGAGTTGGATCACCCGTAAGGAGTCGGCATTGAGTTGATCTTGGGATGGGTCTTGGTGATAAGTGACAAGCAGAACCTCGGGCGACTCTCCGAGAGTAAAGACTGTAGAAAGATTTGTGATGATTTCGACTCCGTCCTTGGTGTAGGCGTGAAGGTCTGAAATAGAGCGGCGTTGAGGGCGGAGATCGAGACTGCCGCAAATCTTCTGCCCGGGTTTAAGGAAAACGATGCCCTCCAAAAACACTTTAGTATGCGTGACTCGACCGTCTTTCTGTTCAACAATTACAGCACTTTGGGGCCCAACGACTAGCAGACCTGCTCCCTTTTTGCTCTGCTCGCCCACCCCGCCGAGAATCTTGCCGTTGCGCACGAACACCACTGAGCCGTGCCGGCCGAAGAGGTAGAGCCAAAGCCTTTTCCATAGTTCAAGGAGTTGCTCCAGCGGGAGGTTAGGGAGAAGATGGAAAGCGGCTAGGAAAAAGAAGGCGGAGGTGGAGAGTAGGAATAGCAGAATCCAAAGCGAGAAGCTTCCCCAGTAGCGCAGCACCTCGCTCAGAACCGGAGTGTCCTGATAAGGAAGGCGCAGTAGAAGGATCAAACCCCGGATTGCCCCAAGTAGAAGGTCCCAGTAGAGGAGAAGGATGAGCAATAGGAGGCCAAGAACAAAGCGTTTGAACTTCGAGGGGGTGTGCTCGGCAGATGAACTTAAGCTCGGCATGGGTTAAGGGTATTATAAATTCATTTCCCCCAAAATTAACCCCTATCTGAGAGAGAATCCGGCTAAAATAGAACGTGCGTTCTGGAGAATAGTTGTTGCGAAAGCCTTTGTAGAACTGGAGGAGACATGCTCCAACCGGAAGGACAAGAGTTGCAAGATGAGCGCGAGTGCTGTACGATGAGTGAGGACGAATGGGCAGAGATGATGTATTACGAGGGCCTAGCGGGATAATTTCTCGGAGGCTTGTAAGAGGATGGAGAAGGCGTTTTGGTTTTGTTTTGTGCCCTGATACAGAACGAGTGAGAAAAACCTCGAGCAGTAAGGGGGGCGGGGTTGTGCGAGAGTTGGCAAGTCCAATTCGTAGTTCGCCCAATAAAGCTTTTCTCTGAGAAGCTTGGTATAATCTTCAGGCCGTGAAAAGCTTTTAGAGGTGATCCAGAGTGAATCGGCGTGAATTCCTAAAGTTGGGCTTGGCTAGTTTGTTTTCTTTGGCTTTTGTAGGTCAGAGGCGGTTTCGACCACTAGCCGCCTTAGGGGAGAAACCGCTTTTGCTCGGAAGGACGGTGAGTTCTCTGCGTTATTATGATCGGCCGAGCCTGAGCGGGGTTGAGTTGGGATACTATGTGACTGATACAGTGGTCAACATCTATGAAAGCCGTGTCGGCGATCCTGAACCGCGCCACAACCCCATTTGGTTGCGAACCGATCAAGGCTGGGTTCACTCCTCTTCGGTGCAATTTGTGCGCAATGAACCTGCTGTTCCTGTGAGCGCTGTGCCGCACGGCGGGTTCCTCGGGGAAATCTGTGTGCCCTTCACTCAAGCCTGGACTTGGAGAGGAGATCAGCTCAAACGAAGTTATAGATACTACTATGGAAGTACGCATTGGGTGACTTCTTTGACAGCCGATCTATTCGGCAACCCTTGGTATGAAATCGTCGACGATCTATTTGGGGGGTATCACTATATCGATGCCACGCACCTGCGTCCGGTGAGAGAGGAGGAGGTCACCCCTATTCGCACCGCAGTGGTGGACAAGCGTATCCTGGTTAAGCTAGGGGAACAAAAAGTGTACGCGTATGAGAACGGACGGGTGATCCTTACAGCGCGCTGTTCCACAGGAGCGTTTGCGGGCGATACCCCGCTGGGCGAGTTTCGCGTGGAGCGCAAACAACCCTCGCGCCACATGGCAGCTAATGAGGAAAGAGGGAACGGCTTCGACCTGCCGGGAGTTCCTTGGGTTTGTTTTATTTCATGGACAGGGGTTTCCCTTCACGGCACCTATTGGCATAATGATTATGGGCGACCGCGCAGTCATGGATGCATTAACCTGACGCCGGCGGCCTCGAAATGGATTTATCGCTGGACTCTTCCGGTCGTCCCTCCCGGGAGCAATTATGTGGAGTCGAAGGAGGGGACTTTGGTGATTGTGGAAGAGTAGATTTGTTGGATTTTGTTCTGCTCCCAAGCGCGCTGAAAGGCTTTTACCACTTGAGGATCAAAGTGGGTGCCGCTGCATTTTAGGATCTCCTGGTAAGCTTCAAGGAGAGCAAGACCATTCCGATATGGGCGGTCGATGCTCACAGCGTCGAAGGAATCCGCCACAGCAACAATGCGTGCTCCAAGGGGGATTTCTTCGCCTTTCAGCCCATCTGGATAGCCCGTGCCATCCCAGCGCTCATGATGGTGTCGGATAATGGGAGCAGCTGCAGCAAGGTAAGCAATATCCTTAATCATCTCTGCGCCGGTAATAGGGTGGCGCTTCATCTTTTCCCATTCATCCTGCGTTAGGGGGCTGGATTTGAGCAACACTTCGTCTTGGATAACAATTTTGCCGATGTCGTGCAGAATTGCACCAAAACGGATTTGTTCGATGAGAGCCTCGGGACAACCCATCTCTTGCGCCAAAACTTGGGAGTAGGCAGTTACCCTTTCTACATGACCTCGAGTGTAGGGGTCGCGCACATCAATAGCATTCGCAAGGGCAGTAAGGCTATCTTCGTAGGCCTTGTGTAATTGGGCCAGTTTGATCTCTTGGGCACGACTCAGACGAGCGTGAATGGCGGTGAGCAATTCTTGGCGGGTGAGCGGTTTGACTAGATAATCTTCAGCACCGAGGCTTTTGCCGATCAGGACATCGTCTTTCTCACCCCGAGCGGTGAGGATCAGAAACGGAATGGTTACCCATTCAGGACGGGAGCGAACTGCGCGCAGAAACTCGAAGCCATCCATTTCCGGCATGGCAATGTCGGAAAGGATTAAGTCCGGATGAAACGTTGCCATTTCTGCAAGGGCTTCTTTGCCGTTAGCTGCGCAAAGAACGTGGTATCCTTCGAGTGAGAGCATCTCTCGAAGGCCCTCTCGGAGCGCTTGGTTGTCCTCTACGATTAAGATGGTTTCACCACTCATTCTCTCGATCCTCTCCTCGGTTATTTATCTTTCCTCCCAGTTGATGAGCAAGCAGGTAACCCTGCGATAGGTGTCGCCTGGCGTACGCCTCGGACAATAGCTTGAGCGAAGACTTCTGCGGCAAAAGCACCCACAATATTGACGTCGGCCTTCTTCTCCCCCGTGGCGAGGGCGAAGATTGTGTCTCCATCGAGCATAGTGTGGGCTGGCCGAACTGCTCGAGCAACGCCATCTTGAGCCATCTGAGCAACTTTGGTGACTTGCTCCTTGGATAAGCGTGCATTGGTGGCGACACATCCTATGACCGTGTGCCCGCGGCTCGCAAACGCCAGCGCTGTGCGCCCAACAAGGCTCTTCATAACTTCTAAAGTATCAGCGAAGTAGTCCTTAGACCCAATTTTGATTGGCCCTTTTTGTAGGCTGCGAGCGCCGGCGATAATTTCCCCGCTATAAGGATCAACGATATCGCCGAAGGCGTTGACGGCCGCAATAGCCGTGACCAGGACTCCACCTCCAATGTGCAGCCCGGCACAACCGATGCCGCCTTTCATTGCTTGCCCGATCCCCAAAATTTTCCCGACTGTTGCGCCCATGCCGGCACCGACGTTCCCTTCGGCAGGCGGATCGGTTGAGGCGTTCAGACAAGCCTGATATCCCATTTCGGCGTCCGGGCGGATTTTTGGATTGCCGAGGTTGAGATCGAAAAGAATCGCTGCAGGGACGATCGGAACTTTGGTTACGCCCGTATCGAACCCGACTCCTCGTTCTTCCAAGTAGCGAACCACCCCACTGGCAGCATCTAAACCGAAGGCGGAACCACCAGCGAGGACAACGGCGTGAACTACCTCAACCAGATGAGCGAGGTGAAGGGCGTCAGTCTCGCGCGTCCCAGGTGCTCCACCGCGTTGATCTACTCCTCCCACTGCGCCTTGCTCGCATAGGATCACGGTGCAGCCGGTCAGCGCTTCTTCGTCCTGAGCATGCCCAACTCGGATACCCTTGATGGAAGTTGGAGTGATGCGTTGCAAATCCATTTTGACTAAGGATAGCAAAGAAGCGAAGAGTCGTCAATGAAGATTTGACAAAATCAAGCAACGCGGTATAATTTAGTCAGCCTTGGCCCGTTAGCTCAAGCCGGTAGAGCAGCTGACTCTTAATCAGTTGGTTGCAGGTTCGAGTCCTGCACGGGTCACAAGCATTCAGCTTTGCGTCCCTCGCTGCTTTTCTTGGTGGATGGGCGGTAAGTAGAGCATTTTAGTGGGCAGGCTTGGGGTATTCTCAAGACGAAGCAATACCTTTTGACCCCTAAGGTCAAGGTTGCGAAAACAGCGGGGACTCGCCAGAGGGTCTCTAGCCGTTTCAGTCCCAACTTGCTCTCGCAAACCGGCTCTTCTTTACGATCTTACTTAAGAAACTCGTAACACTGTATCCTATTGTATTTTCACAAAATATTGTATAGAATGTACATATGATGAAAAGATTTTTGGCAGGACTCGTTGGACTAAGCTTGCTGCTGGGGGGGATTGTGCTGCTTGTCCGATCTCCGCAACAGGAGAATAGACCGCCAAGCAATTTTGAGCCTCGTTTTTACCCCGAAACTGGCCACTCGGTCAGCGGAGACTTCCTAAGAAGGTATCTTCAAGCCGAGAATCCAGAACTGATCTACGGTCTGCCTATTACCGAGCCCTTTTACTCTAAGGAAGCACAGCGAATCGTCCAATACTTCGAGAATACGCGCTTCGAGTTTTATCCCGAGAATCCTCCGGAATTGCGAGTGCGAGTCACGCCGCTAGGACAAATTTTCCTTCACCAACAGCCGGCAACCGAGCTCGAAATCCCCTATCCGCTAGGCCGCTGTCAATCCTTTCCTGAAACGGGCTTTTCAGTTTGTTATGACTTTCTGGATTTCTTTGAGCGAAACGGTGGGGTGCGAATTTTTGGATATCCGATCTCTGAAGTTGTGCTTCAGGATGGCTTGATTGTCCAATATTTTCAATTGCTGCGCATTGAATGGGGGGGAGCTGGGTCCGCTGCCTCTCCGGTGCGTGTATCCCCTCTCGGTAGGCGATATTTCTCTCTGGTTCAAGAGGATCAGCGCTTGCTTGCGGCCTTGTCAGCGGAGAACAACGCCCCTCAACTCATCCGCTCAATACGTGTTCGCGCTTTTCCGCTGAAACCGGTGGCTTCCCTAATAGAAACCCAGTCGATTTATGTGATCGTTCAGGATCAGAACGAGCGTCCTGTGGCGGACGCCCAAGTCAGTGTGCGCATTTTTCTCCCGGATGGGCTGGAAGCCTATCCTCCCGGTCCGAGACTTTCGGATGCCAGTGGAATCGCCCGCTTCGATTTTCCCTATCAGTCAACGCAGCCTGGTATCGCCGTCGTTCGCGTCCATGCTCTATATGGCGACCTTCAGGCCAGCAGTGAAACGTCTTTCCGCATTTGGAAGTAAGCTAGCGGAGGTGGCGAGGCGGAGCTTGTAAACTCTCTAAGCGGCGTCTGAGCACACTCCAGTTTGGGTACTCCGCTAGGAGTTTTTCCAAGAAATGCTGGGCTCGGCCTAATTCTCTTTTCTGTACAAGATAGTTTAGATAGGCATCTAGCTCTTGAATGGCCTGAGGCTCTCTTTGTAATCGCAGATTTAAGTCGACCAATTGCAGCCGTGTTTGCTCGTCTGCGGGATCAATCTCGCGGATCCGCTCGTAAATAGAGAGGGCCTGACGCCACTCGAGGCTTTGGCGATCGAGGTCTCCAACAAGGTGGAGAATCATCACTGCCCACTGCTTTTCCAACCGCAGATCTTGTGCTAGTTGATACGCTTCGAGGTAGGTTTCTCGTGCGTGTTGAAGGTCCGCTAGGTTGTAGTAGACTTCCCCCAAGTGAATATACTCCTGAATCGCCTCTTTAGGTTGGTTACTTTCGACCAGCAGTTGGATTAGCTTCTGGCGTGCAGTGGTATTCATCGGAGAGATCTCTGTAGCGTGACGGTAGTAATGAATTGCCTGGTCGAGCTCTCCTCGGATTTCATAGGAGCGGGCTACGGAATAAAATTTCATAAACGCCTCTTCGGTGAGGCCCATACGAACAAGCAGTTCCCCCATCACGATGTGCAAAGGCAGGTAATTCGGCATAAAGTCTAGGGCGTAATAAGCCTCCTCCATTGCGGAGCGTAAGTGTCCCGCTTCGGCAAGCGCTTTGATGGATGCCATGGCTTCGATCAGCTTGTAACCGCCGGTGTGGGTGAACACTTCCCCTAGAGGGCGGAGCTCGCCTATTCCAGAAGCGCCTCGGGGGTTCAGTTGCTGCCGGGTGGCTTCAACATGAGCTCGCCAGTTGGTCCGCAAGAGTAGATCCTGCACCCCTTCGATCACTTTATCGTATAGGGCCTCGTTTGGTTGGGAGAGGATGGCCTCGCTGATCGGGCCATACATACGCTCTACTTCGGCTGCTTGAATTCCCCTTAGCGTGCTTACATCGGCAATGCGTAAGGCGTTCAAGAATGCTGTTGCCGCTTCCCGCTTCCGTTGGAGGTAAGAATAACTACAGCCTATCAACAGGGTGGCCGCCAAACTATAGGTAGGGTTTTTAGTGGCTCTCTGTAAGGCTTTGATCGCCTCCTCGTTCTTGCGATACAAGTGGTACCCCAATTCAAAATCGGCGCCGGCATGTTTCAAGCCAGCTTGAATCGCTTTCTCTAACTCGTCGATCGCAAGTTCGTTCTCTCCCGTTTTTGCATATGTCAAAAAAGCTCCGAGGTGCTTGGCAATTTTTGTGGGATCGCTTGACTTTGCAAAGAAGCCTTTCCCCCCGCCGAGCCAGGAGGAACGGTTGCTCCGAGTCTGTGGGGCATTCTCTGCATCAAGTTCGAAAACGAGCGATGCCAGCTCTTGGAGGGCAAGTTGATGGGCTTCGGTAATTGGATCGGCGCCGCTTTTTTCGCTTGAAACCTTAGTCCTGTTGGTCTGCCTTGGAAAGATTTCCTCGCCTTCCGCAAGGCTGTTGTCCTGCGGTAGAAGGAGGGTTTCTCCCCTTTGAACTTTCTCAATTGCTTGTTGAACTTCTTGGCGTGTGGGATAAGCTTGGTGCAGATTCGTCAGCAGCTGAAGGGCTTGGTCAGCTTGTTGATTCGCTTGATAGATTGCGGCCAGGGCCAGATACTCCCGAATGGCTTCTGCAATTTGGCCGCCTTTCTCGTACACTTTTGCCAGATATAGTCGTGCTCTTGCTTCCTCGGGTTTGCATTTAGTCACAAAGCTCCAATTTGCGATCGCTTTTTGTACTTCGCGATTCCTTAGGAAGATTTCGGCCGCTAAAAGCGCAAATCTTGCAGCTTGGTCGGTGTGTCCGAGGCGCGCCGCCACCCGGGCTAATTTTTCCAGCGGGATGGGGTCCTGAGGCTGAAGCTGAGAGGCCTGCTGATAAGCACGAAAGGCTTCAGACAAATTGCCCAGTTCAAGGTAAGCATACCCCAACCCAAGCCAGGCACTGGGTTGCTTTGGATCAAGTTGAATTGCTTTCTGATAAAGCGCAACTGCTTGTTCCCATTCCCCTTCCCAAGCTAAGGAGTGAGCCTGATCGAGGATTTTCTGAAAACGTTCTGCGTCCTCCGGCATGATTGCTCCTCGGCTTAATTATATCTCAAGCGGGAGCAACTCATCCCAGTTCTTACCGTATCGCGTTTCAGTCTTCAGTGGAATGCAAAGGGGGTAGGCCGACTCCATCACTTGTTTGACGAGACGCGCAGTTTCTAGCGCCTCTTCCTCAGGGCATTCGAGCAGCAGTTCGTCGTGTACCTGTAGGATCAACTGCCCGGACAGTCCTTTTTCGCGTAAGGCTTCTGGGATGCGGATCATGGCTAACTTGATGATATCTGCGGCTGTTCCTTGGATGGGGGCATTGATGGCCTCCCGTTCTTCCCGGTTGCGGAGGGTTGCGTTCTTTTCGGTCTTTAGGGTTGGGAAATAACGCCTTCGGCCGAGCAGGGTTTCGACGTAGCCTTGCTGGGCTGCCTGCAAACGGACTCGGTCCAGATAGGCTTTGACCCCGGGAAACCTGCGGAAGTAAGCTTCAACGAAGTTTTCAGCCTCCGCCAACGTTAAGTCGGTGGTCCGCGCTAGGCCGTAAGGGCTCATCCCGTAGATCAATCCAAAGTTGATCGCCTTGGCATGGCGCCGTTGCTCTTTGGTCACCGCCTCAATGGGGACGTTGTAGATCGCCGCTGCAGTGGCGGCATGAATATCTTGATCGGCGCGAAAAGCCGCAAGCATTGCCTGATCTTGAGCGATATGAGCGACAATCCGGAGCTCCACTTGGGAATAATCCACCGAGAGTAGAACACAACCGGGTGCGGCTATAAATGCTTGTCTCACTTTGCGCCCGGTCTCGCTGCGCACGGGGATATTTTGCAGATTGGGCTCTGAAGAGGCTATTCGCCCGGTCACCGATCCGGTTTGATTGAAAGAGGTGTGGATTCGCCCTGTTTTCGGGTTCACCTGTTGTGGCAGCGCATCCACGTATGTGGACTTAAGCTTAGCCAGTTCCCGATACTCCAGGATCCAGTCTACAACCGGGTGTCTTCCTCTCAGCTCCTCTAGTATTCCCGCTCGTGTGGAATAAAAGCCGCTCGCTGTGCGCTGATTGCGATTAGGCGGGGCGATGCGTAGACGGTTGAATAGCACCTCGGAAAGTTGCGGCGGCGAATTCAAGTTAAAGGTCGTTCCGACCGCTTCGTAAATCTGTGTTTCGATGGCCTTCATTCGCCCCGCTAGCTCTTCGGATAGCGCGCAAAGGAGCTGCACGTCCAAACAGACCCCGCTCATCTCCATATCTGCCAAAACGGTGACTAAGGGCATCTCTAGGTCTTCCAAGAGATTTTGAGCAGCTTTTTGTTCCAGTTCCTTGGTCAAGAGAGGTTGCAAGCGGAAGACGACCGCAGCATCGGCGGCGGCATACGGCGCCACTTGCTCGATGGGTAGCTCGGCCATGCTCACCTGCTTCTTACCCTTGCCGATCAGTTCCTCGATGGTGGTCATTGGCCAGTTTAGGCGCACCCAGGCTAGGTTCTTGAGGCCCAAATTGTGGGAATTCGGGTCGCATAGCCATTCGGCAATCATGCTGTCAAACGAGAGCGGCTGAACGCGCAGACCCTGCCGAGCAAGCACAATGAAGTCATATTTGAGGTTGTGACCGATTTTGCGAATCCTAGTGTCTGTGAGGGGCTTACGCAGAGCCTCCAGGACCCGGGCGAGTGGCAGTTGTCGCAGTTGATCTGAATGGTGGCCAACAGGTAGATAATATCCCTTCTCACCGCTTGTGGCCAACGACAATCCAACCAGCTCAGCGCGCATAGCGTCAGTAGCGGTTGTTTCGGTATCGATAGCGATGACCGGCACTCGTTCGAGCTGTTCGCTCAGCGCTAGGAGCGCAGTTTCGGTGTTGATGACCTCATATGGAAGCAGAGGAGTGGAAACCTCGATGGAGGCTTCGGCGGCTTGGGGGACTTCGAAGAGCGAGAGTTGTGCGGTGCTGTTGCGTGGGCTAGGCAGTGCAACCCCATACAGCTTAGCGACTTCTCGGAAACGGCTAAGGAGGGTTCGGAACTCAAGCTGCCGGAAGATTTCCTCCACTTCTTGGAGGTCGAATTGTCCTATTCGAGCTCGTTCGGGGTCGAAGGGTATGTCCAAGTGGGTCGTAATTGTAGCTAAACGACGGCTCAGGTAAGCCATCTCGCGGTCGGCGAGCAATTTTTTGCGAGTGGCTTCAGGGATTTCGTCTAAGTGGGCGTAAATTTGATCTAGATTGCCATATTTTTGCAAGAGAGCAATGGCAGTTTTCTCGCCAATCCCGCGCACTCCGGGGATATTGTCCGATTTATCCCCTACTAGGGCTTTGTAATCCACGACTTGGTCAGGAGTGATTCCCAGTGTTGCTTTGACGTCCTCAGGAAAATAATTTTCTGCTTCAGAGAGGGTCTTCCCCGGCAGATTGACCACAATGCGATCGCTGACCAATTGAAGCAGGTCACGATCGCCGGTAATGATTTTGACTGCATATCCATCCTGGGCAGCCTGTTTGGCGATACTTCCTAACACGTCATCAGCCTCATATCCCTCCACCTCGAGGCGCGGGATGCGTAAAGCATCCAGGATTTGGCGGATGCGTTCGATTTGGGGGGTGAGGTCGTCCGGCATTTTAGCCCGAGTGGCCTTGTACTCAGGGTAGATCTCATCCCGAAAGGTTCTCCCGGTGTCGAAGGCCACGGCTAAGTATTCCGGTCTCTCACTTTCGAGGATGCGCAAAAGCACGCTGACGAAGCCGAACGTTCCGGCCGTGGGTTCGCCGCTTTTGGTGCGGAAGCCCTCGGGATTGCCCCGTGTTAGGGCGAAGTAGACGCGATACGCCAGCGCATGACCGTCGATTAGGTAGAGTATCGGAGGCATACATTATTCCTTATCGGTAAAAAGGGTTTGCTAACGATAACCGGAATGGCAGTCTACATTTGCAACATCGCCGGGCTGCGGCCTTTCCTTGCGAGCTCATGGGGGGTAGCATTCTCGGCTATTTTCCTCTTAGCAAGGAGCGTCGTGCTCTCGGAGAATGAGAGTGCTCAACTTGATTATATACCAGTCTGAGTGCAGGGGGAGTCTCGATGTAGGGGATCGCCTTTGAGCCTTCTTCTGAGGTGACCCGTCTGCAGGGCGATTGCCAAGCCGATCGGTGATTCTCCGGGGCGGGTGCCTTGCTCGTCTTACCAACAAGCAACCTGCGCTCGATTGACAACTCTCTCTTTCCATGTTATCGTACCTCGTGATGAGGCGAGCGGTAAGCGGTATTACCGGTTTTCTGATCGGCATCGGATTGTGGGTAAGTTCACTAAGAAGCCCAAGCCCCGCAATCGGCGAAGATGCTCCGCCTGTGCGCCAGACCACTATTCAGATTGCTTACGTGGAGTACGAATGGTGGTTGCTCAAGTGGTCGGATAATTCGATCGCCTGTCGCATTTTTATTGATCACGATGGATTGCCCAAACCCGAAGAAGTTACTGCGCAGTGTGGCTTTGACGTTTATCAGGCATGGCGGTCGACGCCCCCGTGTGAGCCGGCTTTGGTGGGGAGCTTTGACACCTTCGGTTGCAAAGGGCTTTATTTGCACCTGGTTTCCAGCAAGCCTGCTCAGAAAGAGCTGACTATTGAGCTACCTGTGGCAAGTGCGACCATCAGTCTTGAAGGTTGCCAACCGACTATTCCTGAGAACCGCTGCCCGAATTTGCCGAATTTGTTGATCACAGGTCAGGAGCCCTTGCCCAACGAGCGTATCATCGGGATTGAGGGAACATATGCCGAACAGCCCTTTGCCTGCGAAGGGCAAAGTTGCTCGCTGCCGCTCAAGCCGACTCCAATAGAGGGGGTTGAAGTTCAGTTCTGGGCGGTCTCCAGCTTCGGGGATACCAGCCCTAAATACAAGGCTTTTGTCCGTGTGGTTGAGACAGGCGTTCGCAAGACCCGGGGCGAGAGCGGTTGGTATGTGGACGTCTTGAGCAGTCAATGGCAAGGCAATCCCTTGGCCAGTTGCGCCGAAACTTGGCAAGCTTTTCAACCGGTTGGTGGCCCGCCGCTTTGGCTCAGTTCGCCGGGCAGCATTGACCTGATGTCTTCGGATGAACCGTATTACTACTTGGCTGGACGGCTAATTAGCCAAGGGGTTGTCGACGCTTCCTCCTGTCCCACTGGAGGGCTGCTGCCTAACGGTTATGCCGATGTCTGTGGTCTAGAATTGGCTCGTCCTTATCTCCAAGCCTGGCAGAATCAATTTGATGCCAAAATCCTCGAAGCTGCCAATGAAACCGGCGTTCCCGCGCAATTCTTGAAAAATCTCTTTGCTCAGGAAAGCCAATTCTGGCCCGGAGTCTTCAAGGCGCCCCTTGAGTTTGGCTTAGGTCAAATCACCGATCTCGGCGCCGATGCCCTCTTGCTCTGGAACGAGCAATTCTACAGCCAATTTTGCCCACTCATTCTTGCCCAGGAGACTTGCGACAAGGGGTATTTGCACCTCAGCCGAGATGAGCAAGCCATGTTGCGCGGCGCCTTAGCGGTTCAAGCGAAAGCTGATTGCCCAGAATGTCCGGCGGGCATTGACCTGACCAACACCTTCTTTAGCATCCCCCTATTTGCCAAGACGGTCAAAGCCAACTGCGAACAAGTAGCACAGATTGTCTACAATGCCACTGGCGAGATGCCGGGCAGGGTGAGCAATTATGAAGACCTGTGGCGGATGACGGCTGCAAACTACCATGTCGGACCCGGTTGTCTATCTTATGCCGTTCACCAAACGGTCAATAACGGCTTGCCGCTTACTTGGGAAAACATCACCCAATACTTTACCGAACCGTGTAAAAGCGCTATCCCCTATGTGGAGAAGGTGGCGCGCTAAGGCATAGGCGGACCGGCAAACAACCCCGGAATAAGTGAAGGCCTCACAATTACAAGAACTAACTCCCGAACCTAGTTGTTTAAGGGATGTTAACTCATTTGTTAACCATCCGTTAGTCTGGATTTCGTACAATCAATTGCAAGGGTTTTCGTTGCCAAGCTTGGGCGTGAGGATGGAAAGGAAGTTCTCTCGATGCCACATATTAGGATTCTCGGTGTCATCTTGCTATTGTTTACACTTCCAAGCGTCGCTGTGGCAAGAGGAGTGTTTATCGGAGAGGAGTGTCAATTTCGGCTGGCTGCTCCGGTTGTAAACTTGTCTCAAATGCAGGCGGAAAACTTCCCGCCCCGGCTCACCGAAGAGCAAGCGCGGTTACAGGGTGGGGCGGCGGCTGCGATCAGCGGTTTGTTGGCTCTAACCCTCCTCCTACGTAAACGTTTGAGCTTGCAACAGCGCTTTGATTATGCTGCCCAAGCCTTGAAAGTTTATACTCTTCCTCCTCAGACGCTCATGCCCGGCTTGGTGGCACACCTCTGTGGGTCTTCAAGCGCTGCGTTAGCAACTCTTTTGGACCTGGCCCAGCGCGGATTGCTGCGCGTTGAGGAAAAGGAACCGAAATGGGGGCAGAGGGTGTTTGAAATCGTCCGTCTGCCTGTACAGGAATCGCTCCAGCCGCACGAGGAAGCTTTTCTGGAGGTCTTGTTTCGATATCCTGGGCGAGAGCGTGTTTCTCTCGCCCAAATTGCGAAAGTAGCTAACTCCAAGTCCTACCTCGGGGCGCTGGAGGACGAGCTGGTACAGCGGGCTTGGCATAGCGTTGAGAGGATAGATCAGCGGCGCCGATTTGCTATTTTCGCAGGGGAGATGATGGCGCTTGGATTGCTCTTTTTTGCGGTCGGGGTTGGGGTTGGTTGGAGCTATCCCTTCGGTGCTATTTTGCTGGGCAGCGGCAGTGGCTTGGTCTTGGCTGGATTTGTTGGTATCGTCCTGACGTTGAGCCTCTCTACCCTGACCGATCAGGGAGCACAACAGGCAGCGCAGTGGAAAGCGTTTGCTGACTACCTAAAAGAGATTACCCAAGGTCAACATCAACCACTGAGCCCGGAGACCTTTGAGCGTTATTTGCCCTATGCAGCGGGCTTTGGTTTCTTAAGTGAGTGGGCAAGTTATTTCTTCTCGCAGTCCAAAGTCAACATCCCAGATTGGTTCTGTAGCAACGTAGCAGGAGATCCATCCAGAGCGCAGGATGCCTTTGTTGCCATGATTTTGGTGCTCTCTGCTGTGGAGGTCTCCTACGCCCCGGCAAGTTCTGAGACGGGTGGGAGTTCCGAGACCGTCCTGAGCAGCGTTCGGTAGTATAATCCTTCCATGCAAAAACAGATTTTGATCATTGGTGGGGGAGTGGCAGGTTTAGCAGCAGGCTGCTATGCCCTGATGAATGGATACCGAGCCACAATTTTTGAAATGCACAACTTACCCGGCGGGCTCTGCACCGCTTGGGAACGCAAAGGATATCTCTTTGATGGCTGCATTCACTACCTGTTTGGGTCAGGAGAAGGGCAACCCTTTTATGACCTTTGGCTTGAGCTCGGCGCTGTCCAAGGGCGTCTGATGATCAACCATACAGAATATCAACGCATCACCGACGGCGAGCATACCTTGATCGTTTATTGTAACCCTGACCAGCTTCAAGACCACCTCTGCCAAATTTCCCCACAAGATGCGCCTTTGATCAAGCAATTTTGTGAGGGTGTGCGCCAATTTACCCGTTTTGACCTCTCGGCGCTGTATCGCAAACCGCGCCAACTGATGAACGCTGCGGATTGGCGCGAATTTGGGATGAAGATGATGCCCTACCTGATCCCAATGACCCGCTGGGGGACACTCTCGGCGGGTGAATTTGCCGCTCGCTTTCAGCACCCTTTTCTAAAGCGCGCCTTTGCTCACATGTTCTCGTGGGAAGAGGCGCCAGTGATGATGGGTATGGCATTGTTAGCCTATATGCACACAATCACAACGCCGGCTTCCCGCGCTGTGGTTCACTGGCTTTTGCCCAGGCGATCGAAAGACGCTTCCTCGGGTTGGGTGGCGAAATCGTCTACAAAGCCCAGGTGGAAAAAATCTTGGTCGAAAACGATCAAGCCGTAGGCGTGCGATTATATAACGATGAGGTCTATAAGGGCGATGTGATCATTTCCGCTTGCGATGGGCGGACGACGATCTTTGATTTGTTGGATGGCAAATATACCAACCCTAAAATTCGGCGCATGTACGACGGGCATCTGCCCATGCACAGTATGATGCAGATCTCGCTAGGGGTCAAGCGTGACCTTTCGGGTTTTCCCCATTGGGTCACCTACCTGCTCGACCATGACATCCTGATCGCCGGCGAACCACACCGCCAAATTGGGGTCAAACATTACTGCTTCGATTCAAGCTTAGCGCCGCCGGGCAAGTCGGTAGTGGAAATCATTGTGCGCACGCATTATCCCTATTGGCAGCACATTTACGGGCGCCGTATCTATGATGATGAGCAACGCCAAGTTTCGGATATACTGCGCGGTTACATCGAGAAATGGTACCCTGGCATCAACGAAGATGTGGAAGCGATCGATGAAGCCACGCCGCTGAGCTACGAACGCTATACTGGCAATTGGCAAGGCTCCACCTGTGGTTTTCTACTCACCAAAGAGACGATGCCCATGCTGATCAATGGTGTTCCCAAGACCCTGCCGCACTTGAAAAACCTCTATATGGCTGGGCATTGGGTAGAACCGGGCGGCAGTGTACCGCTGGCAGCGGCTTCGGGAAAGAACGCCATCCAATTGATTTGCGCTGCAGATGAAAAGCCCTTCATCATCGAATGACCCAAGTTATGGGTTTGGAGAGGCTACCCTAAAAGTCTTGTTTTTAGAGACTCTTAGACGGAGTCTGTTGAGTGCAAATCTCCCCTTCCTTGACAAATAGACGGTAATCTATATAATCTCAAATAGATGGATGTCTATGGATAAAGAAACTGTTATATTTTCAAAAGCTTTAGCGGATGAAACGCGCCAACGGATTTTGAAGTTGATCTGCTGTCGGTGGCTGGCGGTGAACGAAATTGTTGCCGAACTTAACCTCACTCAACCGACCATCTCTCACCACCTTGCTCTCCTGCGAGAAGCCGGTTTAGTTCTCATTCGTCAGGAAGGCAAGTTCACCTACTACACTTTGAATCAAGCACACCTTGTGTCTTGCTGCGGCAGGCTATTGATTAACTTTGCGCCGCAGAGCGAAATTTCCACTCTCGTCCAAAACCACTTGGATACATCCACATCACCCAAGGAGCCCTAAATGACATCGACCCTCTCCCCACTGCACGACCTCATTCAATCGTATTACGCAAAACGGGTAGAGCAGAGAGAATCGTGTTGTTCAAGTAGTTCTTGCTGTGCAAGCGCCGACTCGCTTCCCTTATCACCATTCGAGAGTCTTCCTGCTGAAGTTCAGCCCATCAGCTTCGGCTGTGGCGACCCGTTAACCATAGCCGATCTGCAGGAAGGGCAGGTTGTGTTAGATCTGGGCAGCGGCACGGGCTACGATTGCTTCTTAGCAGCTAAGCGGGTGGGTGACTCTGGCAAGGTCATCGGTGTGGATATGACTCCACAGATGATCCAGCAAGCAACTCAAACTGCTCAGCGTTTGGGCTTATCCAATGTCGAATTTCGCCTAGGATATCTAGAAGACTTGCCAATCGACTCAAACAGTGTGGATGTCATCATCTCAAACTGTGTGATCAACCTTGCGCCGGATAAACATCGTGTTCTTGGCGAGGCTTATCGCGTCCTGAAGCCGGGTGGCAGGCTTGCCGTGACGGATAGGGTCAGCTTGCGTCCGCTGCCTGCTGCGCTGCGGGAAGATGCCGAAGCTTGGGCAGCTTGTATCGCTGGGGCAATTACAAAGGACGAATGGGCACAGATTTTGTCTGCGGTTGGATTCAAAGAGATCGAGATTACCTTAAGCAGGCCTCTCGAGACTCAACCCGAAACGGTGCTTGAGAAAGAGGTAAGGAACGCGAAGAGCGCAAGAGAGCCGCTTCACTTTGTGGTCAGTGCCCGCATCACCGCTATCAAGGCAAAGTCCTAGCGTTTGCGTTTGGCAGTCTAACCTACTCGAAAAGTCAATAGATAGGGATGCGCAGAGACTCGCTCTTGGCTTTGATGTTCAGCTCTGATACTTCAAAGGGGACAGAGAGATAAGGATTGTCATAGCGAACGTTTGGGTGTAAGTTCACTTCTTGTCCATTCTGGAGCAACGGGCCCCGCCAGCCAAAGCGCAACTTTCCTTGCGCGGGAGAGTCGTACTCGACATCCAAGCCATACACCCGAAGCGGCGCGGCGAGAATGCGTTGCTGAAAATTGGCAAACGAGCCGACTTCCGCTTCTGAGCTTAGCTCGCAAATCCAGATGTTATCCTTGCCCTTGGCGATCAGCTCCGCGTCTCGGTCTTCCCCTTCGGTCTGCCAGTAGGTCGGCAAGTGAGAATAGAGGGCTAAGTAGGACTTCCCCTTGCGGACAAAAACCCAGTTGCCCCGTTCGACCACTTCGTCAAATTCCCGTTTGGGCAACCAGGCGTGAGTGTAGAAGTGGCGAATGGGAACATACAGCGCCAGCTTTCGTTGAAGATGATAAATGGCAATTACCACGTTCTTGACCTGCGCCACGCGGGGCAAGACCCCCGAACCAGCCCACTTATCCGGCGTTTTGCCGCCGATGTTGCCGGGATGGGTGGTGAAGCACACCGCATTCGGCGCCAAGGTGGCTTGCCAGATGTGCTGCTGGTCGCCGCCGAAGCCAGGGCGGTAATCGACAGCCGACGACAGCATGTAGTCGGGCGTGCGATAGGTGACAATGTCCACCTGTTCTCGCGTGTTGCGGCACAGATCCCACTCCAAGGCTTTGGCGAGCGGCTTTAGCAAACGGGTGGCGCGCAAGAGGCGGATCAGCCAGCGGTATTTCTTGAAGACAGCGAAGAAGCTGTTCTCATACCAATTGAACCGATCAAACATGCGCAAGACCAACTCAGCCGTGCGTGGGTGCATGTAGGCTTCTAGGGTCAGGAGATGCATTCCATCCTCGATATTGTCGGGAGACAAACCCCAACGCTCCATTTCTGCCAAGCGGATGCCCATGCGTTGGCGGTTGAGCATTTCTGGGCGGTTTTGATCCTGGGCGATGGCTTCGATGGCAGGTGGCAGGGTGTAGCCGCTCAGGGCAAAGGCGACTGCACTCATGTTGTCAAACCCAGAAAATATTCCCATCCCAAAGAGGAGTTTGGTGGTATCGGTAGTGCCTTCTTGGGAGGCCCATTTCTTGGTGTTGCCGTAGGCTCGGCCGTGCGTTGAGCCAAACACGCCGCGGAAGCTGTTCAGGGCTATGTCCAACAGCAAGAGGTGAATCACGTTTTCTGCTTTTTGACGCATCTCAAGGTCTTGGGCAAAGTCGCGCAAAGCGAGCAAGGCGGCTAGGTCTTCGTCATAGTAGACGTGGGAAAGCCATTCCGAGAAGCCTGTGCGCAGGCGCAAGTCCAGCCAGCGCAGAATGCGTTTCCGGTTCTTCTCCACTTTCTGCCAGCCTTTCTCGCCCGAATTGGAGAACGTCTCCTCGGGGAAAAACTGGCCCGCCAAGTAGGCTGCCGAGGTATAAAGGATGTAATGATTTTCAGTCCAGGTGCACAATGAGTCGATGCCCGGCTCGTCAGGGAAATACTTGAAGCCCAAGATCGTCCGGTGAGCCCGGTTGAGCAGCTCTTCATCGAACGGCGGATGGAAAATGGCTTGCACACCTTCGCCGGATAATAGTCGGGGTTGGGTAGGGTTGAACTGGTACACCCAGCGCAGGACACCGTGCAAGGCGAAATCGGCGCAGTCCTTATGTGCGTCAATGAAATCAAGCGTTGCCAGAAAGACCCCCGGGTGAGCAACACCGCCCGCTGCCAGACGCCCTAGCTCATGCCAAACAGCTTTGGTATTGGTCGGCGCCGGATTGCGCAGAAGGTGCTGTAGGAACGCTTTGCGGCGCTGAGAATAGCTGGGCAGAAAGGGTTCTTCGGCAAAAGTATCGGGAACGACCCGGCGGGGATAGCCCTCGGGTGGCGAGCCCACAGGATGAATTTGGTAATCGGGCAGGGTATGAACAGTGGTCATCGGCCTCCCCTAACCGATCAAGACTTTGGACAATTCTCGTCTTTCGTTTTCGTCCACCGCCTCTCCACGACGGGCTCGTTCGAGGATCGCCTTCAGGCGTTGGTGGCGCTCGACGCTGAGCGGAAAGCGGGTGGCGAAGTAGATGCCGAAGGAGATGAAGACAACCGGCAAGAGCACGAAGACCAGCCGCAGGGCGAGGATAAACTGCGGCGTTTGGGTTTGCTCGATCAGCCTGCCTTCGACCATTGCCGGAGGGATGTAGCCGGCGAGCGCAAGCGTTTGAGCGACCAAGAAGGTCGCCAAGGCGGAAGAGACCTTGCGGGTGAAGGTGGTTAGGGCAGAAAAGATGCCCTCGCGCCGCTCGCCGCTGCGCAGTTCGTCCACATCCGGAATATCGGGGAAGATGGCATACACCATCATCACCACCCCGCCGGAGCCCAGGCCTACCAACGCAGCGAAGACGTAAAGCGCAACCGTAGGCGAAAGCGGAGTGATGAGAAACGAGAAGAACATCACCGTCACAAAGGCGGTTGCCCCGACAATATAAGCGCGCGGCTTGGAGGTGCGGCGGCTCAGCCATTGGTAGAACGGCAGGGAAAGGACTTGAGCGATCAATAGGGTGCCGAGGACGAAGCTCACTTCCTCGCCGCGACCCAAGTAGGTCTTGATGTAATAGACCACGATGCTGGAGACAGCGTCGAAGGCTGAAAAGGCAGTCACATACATGAAAAGGACAAAGACAAAAGTACGCACTTGAAACGGCTCAACAAAAGCCTGCTTCCAATGAAAAGGGCGCGGCGGCTTTTGAAACTCCGGCCGCTCGCGGGTGACCGCTACGGTGGCAATAAAGGGCAAGGCAAAGAGCAACCCGAAAACGGTTGCCATGGCGATCCAACCGCTGCGCACATCCGGGAAGGCTTTGACAATTTCCAGCGGCAAGACCGCACACAGGATTGAGGAGAGGGTGGAGAAAAAGATGCGAAAGGTGGTCAGGGAAGTGCGCTCGTTGTAGTCCAAGCTGAGCTCGGCTTGCAGCGCATTATAGTTCAACATTACGATGCTGACCACGGTGGAGAAAAAGAGATAGGTTGCTAAGACGAAGGCAAAGCGTGCGGTTTGACTCTGCGCTTGAATCGGATAGAACATGGCGAAAAAGGATAAGAAAACAAAAAAGATGCCTGCCAATAAATAAGGCCTCCGCCGGCCCAGCCGCGTTCGCGTGCGGTCGGAAAGCACCCCCTCGAAAGGGTCGGTGACTGAGTCATAAATTTTACTGATCAGGATTACCGTGCCGGCTAAGGCAGGGTTGATGCGCACTACATCGGTGAGGAAGACGAGGTAAAAGAAATTGATCAGCGTCCCCGAACCGCCGCCGAAGATATCCCCCACGCCGTAGCCCAGCTTTTGCCAAAAGCTCAGTTTTTCTCTTTCTTGATCCATTGCGAATTCCTCCATCTAAGAATGAGTGCCAATATCTATCCAAAGTTGCTCTGTTGAAAAACCCAGCTAAGAGATCGTCATCTGTGGCACTTCTCTACTTCACCCCCGCTCCTCTCCCAGCGGGAGAGGGGTTTGTGTGAGAGAAAGTAGCGATAATTTTCCGGGTTTATCATCTGGGCAACTCCGAGGCCGTTTTACCGATAGATCGTGCTTTCCCGTTTGCCCGTTTGTGCGGAGCGATAGATCGCCTCAACGGCGGCAAGAGCAGGCAAGGCTTCGGCTGCGGGGATCAAGTAGGGCCGATCGTCTAAAATCCAGGCTACGAAAGCAGCCAAGCTACGCTGCAGAGCGTGGAAGCCTCTCAGCGGCGGCTTTTCGGCTTTGACCTTGACCCCTTGAAACTTTAAGGTGAGCAGAGGCTTCTCGCGGTAAATCGCCGAGCCAGCCTGTCCGTCCACTCGAATGCTCACCGACTCTTCTTTGGCACAAACCATCGAGGAAACGATGCTGATCAACGTTCCTTTTTGGGTTTGGACGACCCCGTGCGCTAAAGTTTCCACTTCGACAGCAAAAGCAAAAGAGGCGGTATAACCCATTGCGCTTTGAGGTTTGTCTCTCAGCGCCCAAAACGCCCAATCGAGAAAATGGCTGGCTTGGGTGAGCAGGGTGCCGCCGCCTGATCTTTCGAGGGAGCGGTGCCAGGAGGCTTCCTCGAAATAGCGGCGCTCGCGATGCCACGGGACCTGGACCACGATCGAATAAATCTCTCCAAGTTCCCCTTTTTGGACCGCACGAGCGAGGGCATAGGCGGCCGAGTCGTAACGATACTGATAATTTACTCCCACTTTGTTTGCGCTAACTCGTCTGATCAGTTCCTGCCCTTCGGCGGTGTTGCGCGCTAGGGGCTTTTCGAGCAAAACCGCTTTGCCTTTCTCGGCCGCCTTCAGGGTCATGGGCAAGTGCAGGTCGTGGGGCACGGCTAAGTAAACGGCATCCAGCAGTTCCCGATCGAGTAAGGCGTCGTACTCCGAATACACGGCGGGGATGCGGTGACGGCGTGCAAATTGGCTCGCTCGGTCGGGATCGATGTCACAACAGGCGGTTATCCGCAGGCGGGGCACAAAGCGGGCGAGGAAAGCAACGTAACCTGCAATCTCGCCGCAACCGACAATGGCCATGCGGAGTTTCATCGCCTATCCTTCTCTCCCGGCACTCACCCACGCCAAACCCTGCAACAACAGTCTTCGGTAGGCTGGGTGGCTGAGGCTCGAGCTGCAATGTCCCGGCATGGCGTATAATACTCGTCCCTTGCCATAGTGAAAACTCCAGACAACTGGCACCAACTGCTGATCCAGTTCGGTGACGAAATGCACTTGAATCGCCGGGTTGAGTTCATGGACATAGAGTTCATCGCGCACTTGAAACCGTTCGAAAGCAGAAAAAATTGGGCTCTGTGGGACTGGGGTGATTTCAAAGGGGGTCACTTTTCCATGGGTGAGAAAACGGCCACCCAGAACCTCGAAGTAGGCTGGACAGTCCTTGAACGAGGCGGTTGCAGAGTGGAGGGCTAAAAGCCCTCCCCCTTCGGAGACAAACTTTTGCAGGCGGGCTAGAGCCTGTGGAGAAAGTTTTTTCTGATGGTAATAAAGAACCCAAGCGGAATAATCCAAAAACTCCTCTCGCACGTCCTCTAGGCTGCGAATGAAATGCACCAAGAGGTTTGCCTGTTCGCTCAACAATCGCTGCAAACGGAGGCGGGCTAAGAGCGGAGGGTGGAAAAGCCCAGCGGAGATCAGGAGAACGCGCTTCATCGTCTTTTCTTGATTTCCTCCAGAATCTTGGCTTGAGGCAGGTTTTTGTAGAACTCATCCAGCGGGTAGCAACCGCTGACTAATCCATTGCGCGGCGCAGTGGTGCAATCGCTAAAAGTGCGGCAAAGGCGCTTGCGCTGCAAGGGGTTACCCTCAAGCACATCCGCAACCAAATGAGGATAGGCTAGCATCATCCGCCCTAAGCCGACAAAATCGGCCTGTCCCGTGCGGACAACATGCTGGGCGACATTGGGCAGCCATTCTTGCAAGTAGGAGTAGCCCGAGCCGACAATGAGCAAGTCGGGAAAGGCCGCCTTAAGCTGCGCAGCGACCCGAATGAGGCGAGCCACACCCACCAAAGGGTCCTCCGGCGGCAGGTAGCCATCGGAGGGAGGAAACTGCGCCGGGCGTTGGATGTGAGGGTTGGCATAAGGGTTTCCGGCAGTGAGGTTGACCAGGCGCACACTCAAAGAGCGGAGCAGTTCCAAGAACTGGCGCGGTTCGGTGAGGTCGATCCCCGTCCCGGTTCTATCTCCGCCAAAAGCGTATGGGTACGGTTGGTCTCTAGGCCATTCTTCGGGTTCTCCGACTCCGTCGACTCCCTTGCGGAAGGGGATAAAGTCAAAAGCGGAGAGGCGTACGCCGATCAGGAGTCCCGGGGCTTCTGTTTGTATTCCCTGCACAATCTCCAGCAAAAAACGGGTGCGGTTCTCGAAACTGCCCCCAAAATCCCCCTCTCGCTCAACTGCTGAGAGGAATTCATGTCCTAGGTATCCGTGACAGTGTTTGATATCGACAAAGTGGAAGCCGGCTTGAGCAGCTAGGCGGGCGGCAACGATAAAGGCTTGGATAATTCGGCGGATTTCGTCATCTCGTAACACGGGATGGTCTGGAGGGATGCCAAACTTGCGATCCAAGATGGGGTGATGATATAAAATGCGAGGTTGGAGTCGGTTGCTATAGGGACGGCAGAAACGCCCTGAATGGGTGAGTTGCAGGCCGATTAAGAGGTCCTCAGTGCCCCATCGGGCAGCATGGCTTTTCACCAGCGCTTCTCGCAGGGCGGCTAGCTCGGGCAGATTCTGGAGATTGATTAGGAGTTGGTTGGGGTTGGCGCGCCCTTCGGGCAGAACAGCCACCGCTTCACCTCCCCAGATCAGTTTTGCCCCACTCTCGCCAAAACGGCGCCAACGCCGAAAGGTCAATTCACTGGGTTTCCCGTCTGGTGTTCCATCCCAGCCTTCCATGGGTTGGACGCAAAAGCGGTTGCCGATCGTGAAATTCGGCAAGCGGTAGGGTTGGGCAAGGGGGGAACTCTTCCCTTTTTCCACAACAGCATCAAACCCCAAAGTCAAGTCTAACTTTTTAAGGACACGCGCAAGTTGCTCGGGGGTGCGGATTTGGGCAAGGGGGACGACCGAGGGCGGCATGTTCGCTATGCGTTTAGTGCGGTGAAAACTCAGCTAATTTTTCCAAGATAACCTGCAGGGTTTCGCGGTCGCTTTCGGGGCGGCGGGGCGAGTTGGGAGGCGGCTCGGCGCTCGTGAGCCAGCCGCGCAACTGTAGGAACTGGGCTGCTGAGTGTTTATAGGCTGGCACCGGTGGGCGAAAGGCGAACTGACCCAGAAACTGTAAAATGTCATTCAGCTCATAGAAGCGCGCGTCCCCTATCTCCCAATAGCGATCTCGCAGGGCGAAGTAGTCTGGCGCAAAGGTCGACAAGCCCAGTAGATAGTCGCTGCCGTAGATCACCATATCGATGGCGAGGTCGTTGCCGGTGTAAATCTTGAACTCGGGGCGCAGTTGATTGCGCAGTTCCAGCCGTTTCCATTCCTGTTGGCGGCTCAGCGAGGAGTGCTTGAGGCCGAGGATGCTAGGGATTTGCATCAATTCGGAGAGGAGCTCCAAGGGGTAGATTTTTCCGAAAGGAGCAAATTGAGAACCTAGCTCAAAGATCAACCATTTAGGAAAGCGTTTAGCCAGTTTCTCGTGCAGGGCGAGCACTTGCGATTCGGAGAGGGCAACTAAGGCACTCGACTGAAATAAGATCGGAGTTCCACCGCGCTCGAGGATTGCATCCATTTCCTCAGTGTATAAGGAGAAGGTCTCTCCGTCCTCGCCTTCGATATATGCACCGGCAATGAAGGGTCTGCCCGATAAAAAACGCGCCGTCAAGTCCAAGATCTGACGGCGCTGTGCTTTGGAGAGCAAGTTCACATAGCCGGTATCCATATTGACAGCCGGCGTCAATCCCGCCTGGACCGTGCGTTCCAAATGTCTCAGAAATTCCTCATAGTTTGGGTGGCCGTTGGCATGGAAAGGCAGCAGAACAGCCGAGATGCCCTCGATTGGGCGATGCGGGAGAACAGGCGGGATCATGAAGTGTATCTCCGTTGACGAAGCTGGCGCAATTGCTCAAAGAGACGCCTTTCCTCTTCAGTTAGATTGCGCGGCAACTCGACATTGATCGTGACGTAGAGATCGCCGCGCTGGTCGGGGTTCTTCACATTGGGCATCCCCAAGCCGCGCAGGCGGAAAGTTTTGCCGTTTTGGGTTTCGGGTGGAATGGTCAGCTCAACCGTTTTGTCGATGGTCGAGACATTTACTTTGCCACCCAACAGAGCCGTGTATAAGTCGATCGTTTGTTGCGTCTTCAAGTCATCGCCCTCGCGTTCGAAGCGGCTGTGCGGCAAGACCTCGATTTTCAAGTAGAGATCACCCCTTCGACCGAAAGCATCAGGTGCGCCTTGCCCGCTCAAGCGCACTTTAGAGCCAGTTCTTACCCCGCGCGGGATGCGTGCTTCGATCTGGCGACCTCCTTCAAACTCTAGTTTACGCGAGGTGCCGTAGAAAGCTTCTTCTAGCGTGATCTGGAGCGGATATTCGATGTCGTGCGCGGCGGCTTGGCGGGTGGTGCGGGTTCGAGTGCCGAAACCGCTAGCGCTGCGGCCCATCCCTCCAAAAAGGGCCTCGAAGAAGTCGGAAAAGCCGCTGAATCCGCCACCGAACATCTCCTCGAATTCTTCTGGCGTAACTGTGCGCGTGTAAGTTCTCCCGCCCGGTTGGGTGGTCCAGGCGGACCAGTCGAAGTCTTCCGGCCGCCCACCGGCGCGCTCGAATTGCCGCCACTGTGCGCCGAATCGGTCGTACTTCTCCCGTTTTACCGGGTCGGAAAGCACTTCATAGGCTTCGTTGATCTCTTTGAATTTTTCTTCGGCGGCTTTATCCCCTGGGTTGACGTCCGGGTGATATTTGCGCGCTAGCTTCCGGTAAGCCTTCTTGATCTCGGCTTCTGTTGCGTTTTTATCCACTCCTAAGATTTGGTAATAATCGCGAAACTGCATAACCATATTCTATCACCGACCTCAATACAGAAAATTTGGAATTCCTCGGTGAAGGATGCGGCGATTGATTGTGACGGTCCAAGCTAAAAAAGCCTAACACTATATTGTTAATATAACCTAAGAGCTCTTTGAGGCGCTCTAATGCCATGGTTTCTTTGTACGAGGCGCTGATGGTGATTTACCGAGAGGTTTTCTTTGGTCGAATGACCTTTTCTTCTCACGTTCCTCCTTGAGAGTTAGATGATTTTCTAATGTTTTGTCTATACCCTTTTTACAGAGCTTGTCTAAGATTAAGACAAACTCTTAGGAGGAGGTCAAAAATGTATTATCGAAGATATCGTGCTCCTTCGATTTGGCAAGAGGTCGAGCGTCTGCAGCGCGAGATGAATCGATTGCTGGAGAGCTTTCAGCCCCGCCGCGTTCAGCCTGCGCCCTCTTTCCCGGCAATGAATTTGTGGGTCAGTGATGAAGGCATCGTTGTTACGGCCGAAGTTCCGGGCATCAAACCTGAGGATATCGATGTTAGCGTCGTCAATGATTTGCTGACTATTAGTGGAGAGCGCTTGCCAGAGCAAGTGGGCGAAGAGGTTCGCTATCACCGGCGCGAGCGAGGCTGTGGCAAGTTCGCCCGTTCGATTCAATTGCCCTTTGCCGTGGATGCCAATAAAGTGGAAGCAAGTTTTGAAAACGGTGTCATCACCATCAACTTGCCGCGCAAAGAGGAAGAAAAACCCAAGAAGATTAAGGTTGTCGCCAAATAAAAAGCGGAGGTGAAGCCATGCCCGACAGCGAAAAAGCCCTTGATGCTGAAAAACAAGAAGTCGCTCTGAGCGAAGGAACCGAACTAACTCGTGATCGCGTCACCTTCCTACCTCGCTCAGATATCTACGAGACCAACGATGCGCTAGTTCTGTTGATGGACATTCCGGGAGCGAAGGAAGAGGATATTGACATCACTTTAGAGAAGAATATCCTCACCGTACACGCTTTAGTGGAGCCGAAAGAACCGGAAAACTATGCTCTAGCCTTACAGGAATATGAAATCGGTGATTATCAGCGCAGCTTCCGCCTATCCAACGAGATTGACCAAGATCGTATTGAAGCCTCTTACCGCCATGGTGTTCTGCGCCTGGTCTTGCCCAAAGCCGAGGCTGCTAAAGCAAAGAAGATCAGTATCAAAGCTGAGTAGATGAAAGCGGTAAGCGGAGGTGGTGAGCATCACCTCCGCTTTTTTGACTTTGCCAAAGGACGGTTTTCCCGATTTGGGATTCAGGACGGAAGTGACGAGACTAATTCGTGAGATAGCGAATTTCGCACCTGACTCTAATCCCCCGTTCCTCTAAGGCCTTTATAAACGGCTCAGGGGGTACCATCTTTTCCACGCCGCCGGCGCCGCGGGGTGTCTCACCTCTTGCCATCATCTCTGCCACGATGGCAGCGCTCCAACCTGTGCCGCGCTCCATTGCAGTAAAGCCGGTTTGTTCATCGTAGTAGTCAATCACTTCCACCCAAGCCTCGGCCTCTCTGCCTTCTTTTTTTCCTACGGCCCGAATGCGGATGATGATGAAGTCTTTCTGGGTTGGATCGACCACTTTTGGCTCGAAGAGAGCGTGAAAGACTTCTCGCGGCACCACTTCTACGTTTCCTACCCGGATGGGGTTAAGCTCCCAGAGACCCAACTCACGATAAGCACGCAGCTTTTCGTAGTGGCCGGGATAGCGTAGGGTTAGGTTTTGAAGCGTGCGTAATTTTCCTTCGTAGGTCCATGGCAGAGTGTCCAGCCCTCCACCAGTGACGAAGGCCTCCAACGTTCCGATGGGAGGGGGAAACTCGACTGTCTCTAATTCCGTGATCGACTCCACCTGGGTAATTCTCCAATTGCGTAGAAAAACGGCTGGCTCGGCGTATTCGTTCGTTAAGCCGGCAATGTTGAAGGTGAGCAGGTAGTTAAAGGGCGGCTTGGGGTTTTGGGGCAGCCCGCCGTCCCACATGTAAACGTCTAGAGTCTCGTCTAGTAGGCTGATGGCGTAAACAATGAGTGTGGTACCCATACCGGGCACTTGACCACAATTGGGGATAATGCTGACCCCGTTTTGTCTCGCTTCACGGTCGAGTTTATGTTGATCTCGAGCGATATCGGTGTTGCCCCCCAGGTCGCAAAAATGCACCTTGGACTCGATGGCCAGTTTGGTTAGGGGAAGGTTGTAGAAATAGGGAACGGCGCTCAGGCAAGCGGTCTTCCCTTGCAAAGCATTTCGGACGGCTTGCTCGTCCCGCACATCCACTTGGATTGCTTTGGCGATCTCCTTGCCGAGTAGAACGTTTATTCGGTGGGCGGACTTCTGAGCCGTTTCGAGGCTTGCATCAGCCATGACTACCTCGTCTGCCTCTCCCCATTGCGCCAGATCATACCCCGCTGCACACCCTTGACGACCTGAACCGAGCACGAGAAACGATTTCATGCTTTCCTCCTGTAAGTTGAGATTGGGCTAAAGACCCTTTGAGGGAGAGAAGAAGGTCCCTTGGGCGAAAAGAACTGCTGCCAACATCAGAAGACAGCCGAGGGTTTGGATTCCGCTGAGGCCTTCTCCCAAGATTAGCCAGCCGAATAGCGCCGCAAAGACCGATTCCGTGGAAAGGAGAATAGCAGCATCTGCGGGGGGAGCAACCCGCTGTCCAAGGGGCTGAAGAGTAAAGCCTAGCGCAATGGAAGCCACAGCAGTCCAAAGCACAGCCCACCAAATCCCGCTGAGGTCACCGAATTTAGCTTGCTCCAGCCAGAGACCGCTGACCAAACTCAGACCACCGCATACGGTGGCTTGAGTGAACGCTAGTATGTATAGATCCAATTGGTGAGTAATCCGATCAATGATCAGCACGTGAAATGCCCACATCAATGCGCCCAGCAGCACCCATCGGTCTCCGAGAGAGAGCGTAAGGTGCCCCTCTGTGCTAAGTAAGAACATACCTACGGTAGCTATTAGAGAGGCAAGCCATGTCATTGCCCTTGGTGGCTTGCGATACAGGGCTGCCATAAGAAATGGGACGATCATCACATATAAGCTGGTAATAAAGCCTGCGTTGGCTGCAGTGGTGAATTGGATTCCATATTGCTGGAAGGCGGCCGCAAAGAACATGGCTAATCCCGCCAACCCTCCCCCAAGCCACACTCTCCTCGAAAGGGTGCGCAAGCACAGACGGCGTATCAGAAGGACGGGCAAAATCAGGCTGGCGCCTAGTAGATAGCGGACGCCGTTGAAAAAGAGCACTTCTCCTTGCGCCGCGGCCGCACGCTGAGCAGCGAAAGAGCTTCCCCAAAGAGCGGCGACCAGGATTAAGATCAAATCCGCTTCAAGACGGGTGCGCGGGAAGGAGAGACTTCTTGAAAGGTTGCCTTCGAGCCGGTTCATTAGCGTTTCTTTAGCAAGGGGAGAGGGCCTCTTTGGCGTCTCGATCTCGGATCGCTCACCGCAATTCACGTTTGATTTACTACTTCGGGCGTTGGGGATTTTAACACACGTTTTGATCATGCTGGTATTGCGACCTGTGCGCAAGCTCTGTGACACTGCAGCCTAATTACGCTTGGGGCTTGCTCAAGCCATATTCCCCAGCCCTACTGGTATCCCTGAGGTTTCCCGGGCTGACCCCAGCGAGGCAACGTCGGGCGCTGACCCCAAGAATCAGGAATAAAGAAGATCAGGGCGCACTCGCACCCTGATCCACATCACTTTAGTTATTTACTTTTACCAGTTTGAGCGGCGGCGCCCACCACTGCGCTGATTGCGTCCCCCTCCGCCAGCGTCGCGGCGATAACCACCCCCAAAGGGTCGCTCTTCGCGCGGTCTAGCTTGATTGACCGTCAACGTGCGCTCATGTAGTTCAGTGCCGTTGAACATGCTAATGGCTTTTTGAGCTTCTTCATCAGTTTCATACTCCACAAAGGCAAAGCCTTTGGAGCGGCCGGTGTCTCGGTCTCGGATCAATGCCACAGACTTGATGGTCCCTGCTTGCGAAAAATATTCTCGCAGCTCCTCTTCGGTGACCGAATACGGCAGATTGCCTACATACAGTTTTGGTTCCATAGACTCTCCGTTTCAAAATAATATACTTGTCGTACCGGCCGGCTCATCGTCACACACAAGGCAAGGGAACCTTTCAGAGAATCACCCCCTTGGAATGGCCACATGCCGAAAAGGTGCTTAGGCTGGCTGGCAACACTTTGAGTACCTTAATTATACCAGCTTTTGAAAAAAAGCAGCTCATGATTTTGGAATGATCGTCACCTTCCGATGAGGTTCTTCGCCGATGGACTCGGTGGTCACTCCTTGGAAATTGCGCAATTCAAGGTGGACGATGCGCCGTTCGTTAGCCGGCATAGGTTCTAGCACCTGCCGTCGGCCGGTTTTGATCGCCTGCTCGGCCATTTTGCGCGCCAGGCGACGCAGTTGGTTTTCCCGCCGAGTGCGGTAACCTTCCACATCAACGATGACCGGAATCGGCCGCCCAGTTTGTTTTCCTAGGATGAGGTTAACGAGATACTGGAGCGCATTTAGGGTTTCAGCATGCGGACCGATCAGAACCGTTAGGTCTCGGCCTCGAATATCGATCTGAATCGGATACTCGCCGGATGGGCCGGGTTGATCTGCGTAGAAAGCTCTGACTTGAGCGCGAATCCGCATTTCTCTCAACAGACGGTAAACAATTTGCTCAGCTTTCCGAAGGTAGGTCGGGTCTTGGATGGTCGGGGGCACTTCTTCAAGTGAGACCCTCTCCGTGGAGGGTTCGGCTTTCAAAGGGGAGGGGGGTTGAGGAGGAGGGGTGAGGAGGGTAAGGCGCACTCGTGCCTGACGTGCGCCAATGCCAAATAGGCCTCGACTGCCTTCGTCTAGAACATCGATGCTCACTTGGCTGGAATGAACCCCCAGTTGTTCAAGACCTTGTTGAATGGCTTCAGCAACCGTTGGAGCAATAATTTCCAGACTCGTTCGTGTCTCGCTCATTTTTTCTTACCTACGCCTTTTTGAGGAGTGGATTGAGAACGGAAGCTGAGTAAGTTTCCCCAATGGATCTTGCCCATGGCGGCATACTGGATGATCCCAACTATATTGCTGGTAATGAAGTATAAGGCGAGCCCGGAGGCTAAGGTAAAGGAGATATAGCCGATGAATAGAGGCATGTAAATGTTCATCATTTGGGTCATCTGAGCTGTCTGATCACCCGGTTGGGCTGGAGGTGGAGTCATAAGTTTTTGCTGGAGGTAGGTGGTGATCACGACTATAATTGCCAGGACAGGAATGCCAATGCCGAAAACCGGCAAACGTTCTGGCTGGCTCAGATCCATCCAGAGAAACTGGTTGTCGATTGGGATAATTTCTGCAGCATTGATAAACGAGTAAAGATGTTTCGAAAGTTCTAAAAGTTGGTAGGGAGTGGTGGCCAAAGCGCGAATGATTGCCTGATAGAGGCCAATGATAATCGGAAATTGGATCAGGAGCGGCAGGCAGGAACCAAAGGGATTGATGCCCATTTGTTGATACAGACGCATTTGTTCTTGGGAGAGTTTCTGTTTATCGTCTTTGTATTTCTTCTGGATTTCCTGCCATTCTTTGGATTTCTGGAGTTCCTGCATCGCCTGAGCGCTTCTCATTTGACTTACTGTCAGTGGATGGGTGATCAGGCGGATAAGAATAGTAAAGATGATAATCGCAACCCCAAAGTTGCCGATCACACTATAAATGAAGAGCAGCGTATTGACCATCGGGTTAATAATCAGTAGGTCCCACATCTTGTTCTTCCATCACCCTATTTCGCTGGTTGAAATGACCAAGTTTCTCCACCATCTGAATTCAAAGCAACGACCACTCGTTCCTCCGCAACCAGAGGGACTAGAATAGTCCTTTCGGCAGACAATACGGCTGACAATATTTTACCGTCAAACTTTTTAGGTTGCTGCCAGATCGGAGTCCCTTGTAGATCAAGGGCATACAGATTACCGTTTTCGTTGCCCACGTAGATCACTCCCTCGATCAGCGCAGGCGCTGCCGTGATGGCTGCATCGGTGACGAACTTCCAAAGTTCGCGACCACTTTTTGCTTCTAAGGCGATGATGGCGCCGGATAGGTCCGTGAGGATTACCTGAGTCTCCAAAAGCAATGGCGATCCCCACACCCAGTGCGAAGTTTGATAAGTCCAAAGGTCAACCTGAGAGCGAGTGTCGAAGGCGTGAAAAAGATTGCCAAAGGTGCCGAAGTAGAGCACTCCGTTTTCACCGAGCACTGGGGTGCTGGCGATGGCTCCTTCGAGCCTCTTGGTTTGCCAAAGCTCGACACCGTCTTTGGCCCGCACAGCGTAAATGACGTGGTCGAGAGAGGCAATATATACACAATCGCAATTGACATCGTAGACGGGAGCTGCCCAAGTCGGCGCCTTGGTCTCGAACTCCCACCGTTTTCGTCCTTGGCGATCGAGCGCATAAAGCAAGTTCCCGTTAGTAGGAGCGTAGATAGTCTCTTCTGTAATCAGGGCCTTTGCAATATAGGGATATTTGGACTCCTCGAATTTCCACTGTTCTGTTCCGTTTTGCGGATTGAGGCTGTATAGGACGTGGTTGAAGCCGCCGACAATGAGTTGCGTTCCGTCCGGGCTAAGCGCAGGGGGCGCATAAAAAGCGATCCGATTGTCCGCCTCAGGGGGAAATCGCCAAAGTTCGGCACCGTTCTCGGCGCGAAGGGCATATACGTGAGCCTGATAGGCCACAAAAACAACACCGTTCTCAACAGATGCGCCCGGCCAGTTAGACATCATCGATCCGGGGCCGCAGGCAGTTAAAGCAAGGGCCGAGAAAAAGAGTGCAGTCTTGAGCAAGAGCCCCGCCAGGGATTTCTTACGCCAATTCCAAGGGAGGAAACTCTGGACAAAGTTGAGGAGATAGGAGTATCGCAGTGTATCCATTAGGGCACTCGATGGGTTCTGTTTTCCTAAGGAACGGGGTCGTAACCGCCGGGGTTAAATGGATTACAGCGTAATACCCGCCAGAAAGCCAGCAACGAGCCTTTAATCAGGCCGTGTTTGTAAATGGCTTGATACCCGTAGTGGGAGCAGCTAGGGTAAAAGCGGCAGGTATTTGGTGGTAGAGCTTTTGAGATGGTCATCTGGTAGAGACGAATCAACGCCAATACGGGAAAGCGCAAAGCAGTTTGAGGGGTCAGCCTAAGTTCGCGCAGGGACGGTTCAGGTGGAATTTCTTGCGGCAGAGGCCTGGGTTTCATAGCTGGGTTTCGCAATTAGATGCTGTTCCTGAAGAATGTTGGCTATGGCTTTGGTGATTTGGTCGAATTTTGCCTGGAGTATCGGCTTTCGCGCCAGAAGAACAATATCCGTGCCCGGTTGAATGCACTCCAAGAAAGGGTGGATTCCAGCTCTGAGGCGTCGTTTTGCTCGATTTCTTTTCACGGCTTTCCCAATTGAACGACCAGCAGCAATCCCGACCCGCACCTGACCGACTGAATTGGGGGTATGGATCAGCACCAAAAGTGGGTGAACGGAAGCGATGCCCTGTTGCCTGACCCGCTGGAAGTTCTTTGAACCTCTCAGACGAAATCTACGATCCACGAAAACGAATCGGTTAACTCAAATCGGGATGCTCCAAGTCGAGTTGTAAGTTCTCAGCTTTTCCAGTCGACTTTCTTAACATGGTTGTTTGACTTCACCGTCAAGCGATAGCGACCTTGCAGACGGCGGCGCTTTAATACTTTGCGGCCGCCGGCAGTGGCCATTCTTGCCCGAAAGCCGTGTACTCTCACGCGTCGACGAACTTTGGGTTGGTAAGTTCTCTTTGGCATGTGACCTTCCCGACAAGTAAGATTTTAGAGGTCTAGGACAAAAGGTGATTATAATCGATAGCACTATATTCCGTCAAATCCAAGAAGGCTCCGAGCGGGTCAGAGCCCGAAAGGCGAGAAAGCCCAAGAATAGGGGATACCAAAAGGTAAAGCCCCGGTAGGCCAAGGCGAGGACAGCAGAAACGCTGATCGGGATGTAAAAGGAAGAGAGGGCCAAAGTCATGGCTCCTTCGACAAAGCCGATGCCGGCCGGTGTGGGAGAAACGATCATGAAGAGATAACCCACGCTAAAGCTGGCCACAACTGTGCCGATAGAAATAGGCACTTTGAAAGCAAAAAACATCAGTGTGAAGGTGGTGAGTAAGAGGAATTTGTTGAGCAAGCCATGGAGTAAAGGTATTATCAAATTGCGGTGGCCTGAGCGGAGAGCCCTTATCCCCTCTGACACTTCTTGAGCAAATTCGTAGGCTCGCTGCTCTGAAAGGTAGTCCCGCCGCAACAGAGGGGAGAGGAGGCGGTTGATTGCGCGAGCGAGACCGGCCAAGATCTTGCCGAGTGTGAGAGGGGAACGAGCACCGATGAAAATCACGGCCGCAATCCCAAGGGCTAAAAGGAGCAGGAGTATCGAAGCAACGATTTCGGCAAGATCGAGGTCGTGACGGCGAAACAAGACGATTAACCCCAGAGCCAAGATGAAGAGGAAAGCCACATAGTCAACCAGCAAGAAAAGAATACCAGCAAGGGTTACTTTGCCGACCGGTAGGCCATTCTTGCGCGCCTCGGCGATAAAAACCGCCATCCCGCTCATACCTACAGAGGGGGCGACAATATTGGCAAAATTGGAAGCTAAGGCGAGGGAGATCAGCCGCTTGAGATTATCATGAGTGCCTAGCAAATGATAAATGGATTGATAAGTAGCGCCGAGATTAATCACCCAGATCGATTGAACGATCAGAGCTAGCAGAATAAAGCGCCAATCTCCTTCGCGAAGCGTTTCCCAAATCGTTTGGACTTCGCCAAGACCGGTAATCAGGAAAAGAATCCCCAGCAAGATTAGGACTAAGAAAAGAAAATGACGCATTGGAGCAAGTGCGTAGAAACGGGGAAGGAAAAAGAGCGGAGAGAACTACTCTCTCCGCCGGTCGCTCATCCCCAGTACGAGGGTAGCGTAGTAGAGCAGCTGAAGTACCGCAGTAACTAGAGCAGCCACGTAGGTCAAGGCAGCGGCGTTGAGAACCTGATTGACTCCGCGCAGTTCCTCTTCGGTTGAGATCAGACCCGACTCAAGGAGAAGGCGTCGGGCACGGGCTGAGGCGTTGAATTCAACCGGTAAAGTGGCTAGGGCAAAGATGGCGCCACCGGAGAAGACGATCACTCCTAGCCATGCGATTTGGGAGGATTGGAGGAGGAGGCCTATCATCAAGAGAATCCAGCCTAGGTAAGAGCCGATATTCACAGCGGGCACCAACGCGGCGCGCAGTTTAAGAGGAGCGTAGCCTTCGTGATCTTGAAGAGCATGTCCAAGCTCATGGGCTGCGACGGCTAGAGCCGCAACCGAAGCGCTTCCGTAGACACTTTCGGAAAGACGGAGTGTTTTGTCACGAGGATCGTAATGGTCAGTGAGGTGACCATGCACGCCCTCGACACGCACGTTGTAGAGGCCGGTATAGCGGATCAATTGAGCCGCAGCCTGTGCACCATTAATGCGCAAGCGCGATGGAACTTGGCTCCACTTCGAATAGGAGGAGCTGACATAAAATTGGACGGCCAGCATTAGCAGAAAGGCTGGCGCCATGAAGATAAGGTAGTATGGATCGAAGAAAAACATCGTTGTTCCTCCTTTCTACTTCGTTTCTACTTCGTTAAGAGTTCAATGGCCTTATCAAGTTGAGGGTCTTTCCCTGCAGCATAGTCCTCTTCGGTTATTGCTACTTCTACGTCCGGGGTCAAGCCCGTACCTTGAATGGTGCGTCCCTTCGGAGTCAGCCAACGCGCAACCGTGATTCTCACAGCACCTTGATTGTTGACAAGATCGTTCCAGACCTGGACCGAACCTTTGCCGTAAGTGGTAGCTCCAACCAGTTTGCCCCTGCCGAGGTCTTGGATTGCACCGGCGACAATTTCTGAGGCCGAAGCGCTGCCTTCATTCACCAGCACAACCAAGGGAATCTCTGTGGCTAGGCCCTTCCCGCTGGCTCTAAAGGTCTCTTTGCGTCCGTCTCCATAAACCTCATATGCGATGACTCCCTCTTTAATAAATTCCGAAGCGATGTCAATGGCCGAATTGAGTAAACCTCCGCCGTTGTTGCGAAGGTCGAGGATGAGTCCCTGGGGATTTTCGGCGAGAAGTTTGCGGAGCATTTGGCGGAGGTCCCGAGTCGTGTTTTCATCGCCAAAAGCTATGAGGCGGATATAGGCGATGTTGTTCCTCTCCATCCGTCCAATCACGTTAGTGGATTTGATCGTTGCGCGCACAATTTCGACATCGAAGGGCTTTTCAACCCCGGGACGTTTGATCGTCAGACGAACTTTAGTGCCAGCCGGTCCGAGCACTCTCTGCCGCACAAGCTCGCCGTCGATGCCGGTCATGTCCTCACCATCGATGGCGATGATCTGATCGCCAGGTTTAAGGCCCGCTTTTTCGGCCGGAGAGCCCATCATTGGAGCGATAATCGTGAGATATTCTCGAGTAGTATCAACATAAGCACCAATCCCTTCGTATTCGGTGCCGCTGATTTGGGCCTGATAAAGCTCCAACGATTCGGGATCGATATACGAAGTGTGCTCGTCTTCAAGGGCGTTGAGCATTCCCTGAATTGCCCCACGCATCAGTTTGACATCGTCAACTGGCTGTTCGACATATTGTTCGTGAATCAACCGCCATGTTTGCCAGAACGGGGCGAAAAGCTCGTTTACGTTCTGATCCGAGGCAACCTCTGCCGAGGGTGCCTCCCGTGAGCTTGTTCCCGGGAGCGTCGGCGCAGCAGCTTGCTGGGCTGCTGAAATTCTGCCGGCATAGAAGCCCGTTAGGGTTGCCCCGATCACAATGACAAATAAGGCAAGGATTATGAGGATAGGCGGTCTTCTACTTTCCATACAGTCTCCTAAGGATTCAATTCCTTACAACGGATGTTGAGTGTTCTCTACCTACGTGATTCTGCGTGATTTGATTAAAACAGAAAAATGTAAACAAATTCTATGGAAAAGATTAAAGTTCATTAGAGCATCGGCGAAGCCAACGCTCTAAATAGCGTTCAAAAGAGGGCGGATCGGAAACTCTAGAGACGTACTCCAGCAGCCCAGATCCATCCACGGGATAGAGTGGGTGACATGAGGTCGGTTTTGCACCCAAAGGTGTATGAACAAGGTAGTCGACAAAGGGAGCGGCGATATCTGCTTCCTTCAACTCGGGAACGATCTCTTCGGTAGTGACGATCACGGTTTTTGCTGTAAGGGCTAGTTCCTCATCTATGCCTTTGTTCTTTCCGATGAGTACGTTTCCGTCCCGATCAGCTCGAAGAGCGTGAAGGACGGCAATATCTGGCTCGATTGCAGGGAATGCTGTTAACTCTTCACCGGTGTAAGGGTCAATGACCGTTTTGACATCTGGCCGCAATTTGGGTAAGTCGGTGCCGATCCAAGCTAGGCTTGGCATAAATCCAACCCCGGCCATTTGGGCGCGAAGACCAAAGGCGATGCTGGCTTCTGTCTCTTCAACAATTTTTAGCAATCCTTGATGGGCGTAATATGTAAACATTGGAGCAAAACCGAAAATTTCGAAGCCAAAGTAGCACGTGCGAACTGTTTCTACCATTCTAGCCCCGACCAGAAGGTCCGATTCGAACCCGGCGGTGAAAGCTAAGAGGGTCAAGCCTTCTATTGGACTACGGTGGCGTGCTTGGTAAATTAATTGGCGCACAAAAGCAACCGGGCGACGATAGAGGGTCATCCCTCCCAGCGCCAGCATCACCCCACTGGGGACCAAAGAAGCTGCTTCATCCAGCGAAATCCTCTGTGCGACCATTGGATCCTCGGTGATTATCCCATAGGGCAGGCAACTTTTGAGGAAGCTCTTTGAGTTGTTCAACCCACAAATCGACTTTTCCTTCGAGGTCCTCTTGTCCAACCAAAACGGTGAAAAATCCTATCTTGCGCGCTGTAATCAAGTTAGCCAGAGTGTCATCAAAGTAGATGCATCGCTGGGGATTCTGAACTTGAGCGATGTCCAGTGCGATTTGATAGGCTTGGGGCTCGGGTTTACAATAGAAACGAACTGCGCGAATGTCAATGATCCCTTCGAAGCAATCCGTTAGGTTCAACCTTTGCAGCACTCGTTGAGCGTGGTTGCGGTCTGCGTTGGTAAAAACGAAGCGGCGCAGCGGCATACTGAGAATCAAATGACGTAGCTCTGGATCGGGTTGGATAAACTCATGGATGGGCAAGTCGTGCACAAAGGCGAGGTAATCCTCAGGGTCAACCTGGTGATGGAGCTGTAATCCCCGTAGAGTAGTGCCATACGTTTCAAAGTAGTGGCGGCGTAGGGAAGGGATGATCTCCCAGGACATTCCGAGTCGTTCGTGCATGTAGAGGGACATGCGCTGACGGATTGCTTCCCACAAGCCGCTCTTTTTGTCATAAAGTGTGTCATCTAGGTCAAAAAAGGCAACTTCGAGGTCCATGCCCAAAAGTATACCTGAAAAACGGACGAGTAGGCAGGTATAATCAGGAAAAGTGTGCTGATGTCGATCCAAATTCTTCCGCCGGATGTCGCTTCGCAAATTGCCGCTGGAGAGGTGGTTGAGAGGCCAGCTTCAGTGGTCAAAGAATTGATCGAGAACGCACTCGATGCTGCAGCCACTCAAATTGTCGTTCAGTGTCTAGCAGCGGGCAAACGGTTGGTTGAGGTTTCGGATAATGGAGTGGGGATTTCTAAGGAAGATTTGCCTCTGGCCACCTGTCGCCATGCCACTAGCAAAATCCGCACAGCCCAAGACCTATGGCAAATACAGACACTAGGTTTTCGAGGGGAAGCGTTGGCCTCCATCGGTTCGGTCTCACGTCTGACGATCACCTCTCGTCCTGCTTCACAAGATGTGGCGTACCGGTTGTGGATGGATGGGGGCTCGCAGCCGCAGATCGTCGCTGTTGCTGCTCCGCCGGGGACTACTGTGAGAGTGGAGGATTTATTCTTCAATGTGCCGGCAAGACGAAAATTCCTAAAGAGTGAGATAACCGAGCGGCAGCGAATCGAGGCCGTCGTTTTCGATTACGCTCTGGCTTTTCCCCGGGTTCAATTTCAGCTTTCCCAAGAAGGCCGGATAAGTTTTACGAGCAGCGGGAATGGAGAGCGTCGCGAGATACTTGGCCAGTTGATTGGTGCAGAAGAGGCAGCTTTGTTGATCGAAGTCGTATATGAAGAGACCCGTATGCGGATAGAGGGTTTTGTAAGCCCCCCTACCGTAACGCGCTCTAGCCGTCGGGAAATCCATCTCTTCGTCAATCGACGGCCAATCCAAGACCCGCTGTTGACCTCGGCGATCATGCAAGCTTACCACACCTTGCTGATGGTTGGGCGTTATCCCATCGTATGGCTATTTCTGGAGATTGAGCCTTCCCAAGTGGATGTTAATGTACATCCGACCAAGGCAGAGGTGCGCTTTGCCGATCCGCAACTTGTATACCGTTGCGTCCAACACGCCGTGCGCAGAGCTTTGGTGACCACGGCTTCGGTGGCTTCTGTCCCCCATTTCCCGGTTTGGCAACCTCCCTCAGAGGCGGTGCAACCAGAAACTCCCAAGGGCGAACAAAGTGTCTTCCTTTTGTCGAGCACTCAGCCGCGGCTGTCGATTGAGTCGCCCTCCTTGAAGCAAAACGTTCCTCTCTTGCGGTGGATCGGGCAGGTTGCTAATGCTTATATTGTCGCCGAAGGGCCGGATGGATTGTATTTGATCGACCAACATGCAGCTCATGAACGTGTCCTTTATGAGAAGTTTTTGCGCCAACCCCAAACTCCGGTTCCTTCCCAAGAGCTTCTGCACCCCAGCCTTTTGACTCTCAGCCCGGCTCAGGCGCAGATGTTGGAGGAGCTCCTCCCTCCCCTCTCTCGCTTGGGCTTTGAGGTTGTGCCCTTTGGCTTGAATGTCTATCAAGTCCGTGCTATTCCGGCGCTCTTCGCTGGGGTGGATGGGGCCTATGCTCTGCGCGCAGTGGTGGAAGATTTTGAAGAAAACGAGGAGCCACTAAGCCAAGAGCTCGAGAAGCGCTTGATCGCTCGTATCTGCAAGCGAGCGGCGGTCAAGGCTGGGCAGAGTCTTTCACCTGAGGAGCAGAAGGCTCTCCTGCGGGACCTCGAGGCCTGTCAATCTCCACGCACCTGTCCCCACGGACGGCCTACCATGGTTCATCTTTCGGTCGAGCTGTTGGAACGTCAGTTTGGCAGACGCGGTTCAACTTAGGCGAAACCCTGCCTAGGAACGGCTCAAGGCCACCAACCGGGCGACAATTTCGGGCAAAACCACGGAGACATCCTCAGAGAAGACGACATCAGCACGGACATCAAGGTAGGTAGGGGTGTGATTGATGATAATCAGATGTGCCCCGCGCTCAATGGCCTCCATGGGAAGCTTAGCAACGGGCAGTACTTCAAGCGAGGAGCCGGCCACAATCATCAAGTCACACTGGCGGCTGGCCTTCTGAGCTCTTAACCATGGTTGATAGGGCATCTGTTCCCCGAAGAGAATGACATCGGGTTTCAGAATCCCCTCGCAATGAGGACAGCGGGGAATTGAGCCTTGCTCAATGTATGGCTGCAGATAGGGCTGTGAAGACACTTTGACGAAGCATTGCACACAAGTCATCGTTTCTAGGGTGCCGTGCACCTCGATCACATTCTTACTTCCGGCTTTCTGGTGAAGACCATCGATGTTTTGGGTGATGATGGTATGGATGTATCCCATTTGTTGAAGTTGGTGAACAGCCATGTGGGCGGGATTGGGCTTGGCATTAAGAACTTGAATCGCTAATGGGCGCAGCCAATCGAAAAATCGAAGCGGGTCGTAGCGGAAGGAGAGCGCCGAAGCGACTTCCAAGGGTTCGATCTTAGACCATAGACCGGTTTGGGGAGAGCGAAAGTCGGGAATCCCTGAAGCGGTAGAAATGCCTGCCCCGCTTAGGACGACTCCTCGCTTGCTTTTGCGGATGATCTCTGCTGCGCTTTGGACACTAGTCGATGGATTTGGTGGAAAAGAGGACATCCAAATCTAGGCGAGAGCCAGAATCTTAAGTGCCACTTCGTCAAATTGCCTGGCCGTTATGCTCTCAGGTTGCAAAAGGTACATAGGGCGGTTGTTTAGGAGAGCATAATGAGCTAGTTCTGGAGCTGGGGTAACCATACCGAACAGTTCTATTCCCAGTCTTTCCTGGATTTGAGAGCGAGTTAGCATAATATCTGAGCGCACTCGGTTATAGGCAAGAGCATGAATTCGGCTCTGATGAACTCCTCGGTGAATCAGAGCCTCTCGAAGCGCGTGGAATTGGGAAAGGCCCACTAGGCTGGGCTCTACCAGAAGAAAGATGACACTGCATTTCGGATAAATTGGCTGAAAAAGCGGCGACAAAGAAGCTCCCAAGTCTAGGAGGATAAATTTTGCCATTCCCCCAAGGAACTGGGTGATTTGTTGATAGTGAGTAGCCGAGGCAGTTTTCAACCGTGCCAGCGGTTTGCTGGAAGCAAGCAGTAATCGAATGCCGGCAGCAAACTGGATCAGATGGTTTTCAATCTCAAGCGAAGTGATTTCAAATTCATTGCGTTCCAGGAGGCGATCTAGTCCGTCAGCTGCTTTGTAGCCCAGCTCAACCCCGATCGTTCCAATGCCCGGTGAGTATTCAGCGACAATTACCTCCTTTTGGCTGTTTTGGTGGAGCGCAAGGCCGAGGTTGAAGGTAGCAGTGGTAGTGCCAACGCCTCCTTTTACGCCGACCATGCCGATCAGTAGGCCTCGCTCTTGGGGGGTGGAGACTTCAGATGCAGGTCCGGATGCGGCTTTTTGGGTGCGCGCTAGAATGGCTCTTATCTTAGCGAAAAGCTCGCGCGGTTGAGTCGGTTTGGTAATATAGTCGTCTGCCCCCGCCTCGTAGCCCATCACTTTGTCTTCCACTTGGCCTTTTGCAGTGAACATAATGATCGGGATTGTGTCTGTGGCAGGATTCGCTCGGATGCGCCTGGCAACCTCGTACCCGTCCATTTCGGGCATCATAATGTCGAGGAGGATGAGGTGAGGTTTTTCCCTTTCGGCGAGCACTAAAGCTTGGGGGCCATTGCTGGCAGCGACAATCTGGTAGCCTTGTCTCTGCAGCATCAAACCGACTAGGCGGAGGGTATCTAAGTCGTCGTCCACGATCAAAATCTTTTCAGCCATTCGGATGTACTCCCATTGACCTGAAGAGCCGTTGGTGAGCCTTTTCTGCCAGAGAAGCCTCCATGTTGCACGCCACCCGGCTGCAAACAGGGGTTAAACAAATTATAATCCTTTCCTAGGATGTTAGCCGTTATCCAAAGCGTTTTACGAGAAACGTGCCATTTGGCGCCTCACGATGAACTTGTGGTGGGTGTTTCGGGCGGCCCGGATAGCCTCGCCCTGATGGTCTCCCTTTACGAGGCAGGTTGGCGGATGATGGTTGCTCACTTGAACCATCAATTGCGCCCGGCTGCGCATGTCGAAGAGGAGGGAGTTAGGGAAATTGCCTCTCGCCTAGGAGTCCCTTTTGTTTCCCGCAGGGTTGATGTTATTGCTTACGCTCGGGAGAACTCTATGAGCATAGAGGAAGCTGCGCGCCATTGCCGCTATCGCTTCCTGTTTGAGGAGGCGCACCGCATTCAGGCTAAAGCGGTGTTAGTTGCCCATACGGCAGATGACCAAGTGGAAACCTTCTTGATGCGGCTGTTGCGCGGAGCAGGAGGAGAGGGACTGAGAGGAATGAGGGTTTCTCTCTTGCCAAACCCTTGGAGCGCAACGATCCCGCTGATTCGACCCCTCCTTTCCGTGTGGCGTGCACAGATTATGGACTACCTCGCTCAAAGGGAGCTTCAACCGTTCTGGGACGAGTCGAACTTGGACAACGCCTACCTGCGGAACCGCATTCGCAATTCGCTCCTTCCCCAGCTTGAGTCATATAATCCGCAAATTCGCAAGCTGCTCTGGCAGACCTCGTGCATTCTTGCTGATGAAGAAGAGGTCTTGGACGCACAGTTGGAGTTGGCTTGGCGCGAGATCGTTGTGGAGCATCCTGCAAAAGTGCTGGGTCTTAACTTGGCAAAGTTTGGCCGAGTTCCTCGGCCCATCCAAAGGAGGGTAATCCGGCGAGCTTGGCAATTTGTGGTGGGAAGTTTAGCCGATCTCGAATTTACTTGGGTTGAAGAACTGATCGATGTTTTGCTGGCTGAAGGGGTTTTGCGCCGCCAAGTCGGTGGCCGTCTGCTCTGTCTAAAGGATAGAGATCAGGGATATTTCCTGAAGCTAGGTGCGAGCTTGCCCTCGTTGGGATATCCTCAGTTAGAGAGCGATGAGGTGTTGGTGGTCCCGCTCTCGGGCAGAGTTACTCTTGGGGAGAACTGGCTTGTGCAAGTTGAGGTAGTGGAAGGTCAACCTTATTTGGCGATGAAGCAAAGGCAAGTCCAGCCTTATGAGGCCTGGATAGACTTCGAAGCCTGTAAGGGAGGGGTGTTTATCCGCCCACCACGTCCCGGAGACCGCTTCCGGCCGCTTTCGATGCATGGGCAGCAGACCAAGCTTTCTGACGTTTTTATCAATCGCAAAGTTCCCTTCTGGTTGCGTAAAGCCTACCCGTTGGTGTGCAGCGAAAGCGAAATCCTTTGGGTGCCAGGATACACTATCGCCCATTCAGCCCAGCTTAGACCTGACACTCGCAAAGCACTTCACATAACGCTCCTCCCCAGCGGCTAAATCCTCAACAGCCGAGCTATCCGGCGAGAATGGAAGCGGCTAATTGGTCAAGTTTCATTCCCACTTCCCGCCATTGGACCTTTGAAAGACCGAGTTTCTGTCGAATGGCGTTTTTCTCCATACCACTCTGGAGGTCAAGCAAAGCACAGGTCCAACGGCACATGTCGAAAGAGATATGCTTCTCCAAACCAGCCTGTTCGGAAAGGTCTTCGAGGAGGTATTCGAGGCGCCGTTGAGACCAAGGGAAGAGACGATCTTGGATTTGATACTGAGCGCGATATTCTTCAAACCCTTCCACCCAATCGAGTGGCAAGGGGATTTTTCGCTCTTTATAGCGATATTGAGGATTGGAATAGCGCACGAAGAGAAACGGGGGAGAGTGTTGAAGCTCCAAGTGGTTGAGGTTGATGCCTAAACATTCGGTTTTCTTAATCCCGGTAGAGATCAAAAGGTAAAACAGGGTGAAGTAGCGAGCGTCAGGCTTTTTCGCTCGGCGATGCTCTCGGCAGATCTCCATCACACGTTCTACTTCCGAGGGAGTAAGGACTATCGGGAGCGGGCTGATCACCGAGCGCTGGATCACCTTTTCGGCCGGATTGTGAGGCAGAACGGCATGTTGATGAAGCCAGCGGAAAAAGGATTTTAGAGAAGTGACCCGCCGAGAGAGGGTTTTAGGGCTGCACGGGACACCGCGCCCTTTTTGAAGCCAGTTGAGGAAGTGATTCAGATCGGCAGTAGTAATGCTTCCGAGTGTCCGAGTGGGAGATAAGAATTGGGCTAGAATCTCTAGGTCGTGAACGAAAGCTTTGATCGTATGGATTGAATTGCCTTGGTCAGCTAAATAAATCTTCCAGCCCTGAATTGCGGGGGGAAGAGTGGATTCGGAGCTTAGGTGAGCAGACAGATTCTCAGAGTCCATTTCAGGCTCGGTTAGACTTCGTATAGCCGTCTTTAGATAGTGTATCACAGATTGTCAAAGAGATCAAATTGCTTTAGAGGTCGAGAGGAACTCGGCTAAGGGCTACGGGGAGGGGTTCACCGACTGGAACCCTAAATCCTTTGCCACCCGGCGCATGGCAAGAATAACATTGCCAACGTGCTCCCAAAGGTCGATGCCCAATTCTTGTGCTCCTTTTTCGATCTCGGCTCGGTTGGCGCCCGCTGCGAAAGCTTTGTCTTTCCACTTTTTCTTGACCGATGAAACCTCGAGATCGTCTAATGAGCGGGAAGGACGGACGAGCGCCACTGCAATGACCAAGCCGGTAATCTCGTCACAGGCATAGAGAGCCTTCTCCATCAGCGACACTCTCGGGACACCGGTATGATCTGCATGGCTCAGGATGGCGCGCACAATTTCTTCGGGCACGCCTTTGGCGCGCAGGATAGGAGCGCCCTCTTGAGGGTGGGCGTCCAGCGTAGGGTGGATTTCGTAATCGAAATCGTGCAACAAGCCCGCTATCCCCCATTTTTCCGGGTCCTCGTTGAACTTCTCAGCGTAGTACCGCATGGCAGCTTCAACGGCTATCATGTGCCGGATCAGGTTTTCGTTCTTAACATACTCGCGAACGATCTCTAAGGCTTGTTCACGGTTCATGGTTTCTTCTCCGGAAAGATGGGTTCAGGATCACCTAGGATGGGGAGAGGACGGTAGATATGGATTTCCCAAAAGGCGTTCAGAGTGGCAAGTAATTCTCTAAGTTGCCAAAACCAAACGGCGCTGCGTTGGTAAGGGTGCCTATCTGCTGCAACCCCTCGGGCTTCGATACCGAGCCTGTGGCAAGTGTATAGTGCTCGGGGAAGGTGAAATCGCTGGGTTATTAAGATCGCCTCCTTAACGCCGAAGATGGCCTTGGCGCGGTAGCAAGTCTCGTAAGTGCTCCTACCAGCGTAATCTGAAATAATGTCTTCGTCAGGTACGCCTAGGGAGCGAGCGTATTCCCGCATGGCTTGGGGTTCATTGTAATTGATAAAACGGTTGTCGCCGCTCATGAGCAGTTTTTGCGCTTTGCCGCTGGCGTAGAGCCGGGCGGCCATCATCACCCGGTCTCGAAGCACGGTTGTCGGTTGCCCATCCCGGCGTAGGCCGGCTCCGAATACAATAGCGACCGGTGCCGAAGGAACCTCCTCCACGGAGAAAATCCTCGGTCGAGCGAGCAACTCGGTGGTTGCACGCAAGAGGATAAGGAGAGTTAGAAAAAGCCCGGTGACACCGACAAAGATGTAGAACAGCGACATCCTTTTCAAACTCACTGCCAAATTTTACCACTGGGGGGTTGCCATTCTCTCAGCGAGAGGTTACAATCCATCTGCTATGGAGGATGAGAGTCTTTATCGACAAGCCCTGGATTACTTATATTCATTTGTGGATTACAGCCTAACCAAAGCCGATCGGTTGGCTCAAGCAAGGTTTGACCTTACACGTATGGCTGAACTCCTGCGTCGCTTGGGCGACCCCCATTTGGCTTATCCGCTGATTCATGTAGCGGGGACAAAAGGCAAAGGCTCGGTCACTGCGATGTGCAGCTCAATTCTCTATGCTGCAGGCTATCGAACCGGGATGTATACTTCTCCACACCTTGACGATTATGCAGAGCGCATCCAAGTTAACGGCACCCCCATTCCCCATGCCCATCTTGTCGAGTTGGTTGAGAGGATTAAGCCTCATATAGAGGCTGTTCCCAGACTCACCACTTTTGAGATCACCACGGCTTTAGCGTTCCTTTACTTCAAGGAGATGGGGGTCGAAGCAGCGGTGATTGAGGTGGGCCTGGGCGGCCGGTTAGACGCCACCAATGTGGTGGTGCCGGTCGTCTCGGTAATCACTTCGATCTCTTTTGACCATATGATGGTGCTTGGCAACACATTGCGAGAAATTGCGACCGAAAAGTGTGGCATTATCAAGCCAGGTGTGCCTGTCGTCAGCGCCCCTCAAGATCCTGAAGCTATGGAGGTAATCCACCGCATTGCGCAGCAGCGGAACGCGCCCTTAGCCGTGGTAGGCCAAGACATTGCTGCGTATTCTATCCATGCCGAACTCACCCATCAATTGATCGAATTTCACATTCCCTCTCAGGATGCCCTGAAGGCTGATGGACACTCGGCTAAAAAACTTCAGGTTGAATTGCCCTTGTTGGGAGAACACCAGGTGGAAAATGCCGCTGTGGCTTACTTAGCTATCGATCGGTTTCGCCAGGAAGCCCTGCCGGTTTCCGACCAACAAATCATCGAAGGCTACTCGAAGACGCATTGGCCTGGGCGGTTTGAGATTCTCCAGAGGGATCCTCCCGTAGTGCTCGATTGTGCCCACAACCGCGAATCTTGTGAGCGATTGATGAGCACCATACATAAGGTCTTTCCCAATCGAAAGGTTTTGCTGGTCTTTGGTGCGTCTGAGGACAAAGATATCGAGGGGATGTTTGAGGAGCTGCTGCCTCATGTTGAACAGGCGATCTTCACCCGTTCTTTCCACCCAAGAGCAATCTCTCCTCTGCTGCTAATTGATAAAGCTCATGGAGCTGGTGTCTCTGCGCAAGTGGTTGACGATGTGACCGAGGCGTTGGGGCTAGCTCTTGATAAGGTCTCGCAAAACCAAGCCATTTTGGTCACCGGCTCGATCTTCGTTGTCGCCGAAGCTCGTCAAGCTTGGCGCTCTGAGCGGCTCAAACAGGTGCTTAGCTCAAAAAACTTAAGGTAGAATCCCACTTAGGGGCAAGATGGACGAGGGATTAATGGGGGACCTCGGATGTTAGATGTCTCCATTTTGCTCCCGGGAAAGAGCTCTATCTTCAAGAGGTGTACGAGATAAACATGAGAGATTTTGATTGGTATTCCAGAGGTCAAGAAGAAGAATTCGGTGAGGCGCTTCACCAGCGCACCGAGGAGCTATACCGAGTGCCGGATAGCATACCTGATGAGAACGGGGTGATTGAATGCCCTGTTCTGCCCCTAAGGGATTTGGTGGTTTTCCCACACATGATTTCGCCGATATTTATCGAGAGGGAGAGTTCTCTTGCGGCGATCGAGGAGGCACAACTTTTGGATCAAACGGTGATCGCCTTGACTCAGCGGGACCCAGAAGTTGATGATCCAAATCCTGAAGATTTATGGCCCATTGGTGTGGAGATGGCTGTTGGGCGGCTGCTGGAAATGCCGGACGGCTCAAGTTCTGCTCTAGTTCAAGGGAGACGCCGCGTTCAAGTGGTTGAGTTCACCCAACTTCATCCCTTCATGAAGGCGAGGGCGCGTGTCATCGATGAAAGCCGCGAGGTGGACCGCCAGACGGATGCCACTATGCGCACTGTATTGGAGTTATTCAAGAAGTGTGTGGAACTGAATCGCAGTTTGCCCGAAGAGGCTTACCTGTATGCTCTTAACATTGCCGAGCCTGGCTGGTTGGCCGACATGGTGGTGACCACGATTGCTCCCTCGGTAAAAGAACGCCTAGAGTTTCTGATGACCGTTGATCCTCTGGTGCGCCTCAACAAGGTGGTTAGTTTGCTGGCCCGCGAAGCCGATGTCTTGGAACTCGAAGACAAAATCCATTCCCGTGCACAGAGTGAGGTAGATCGCAGCCAGCGCGAATACTACCTGCGTGAGCAAATGAAAGCAATCCAGTCCGAACTCGGTGAAGGGGACTTATGGACACAAGAGATTGAAGACCTCAAAGCGCGCATTGAAGCTACCGACTTGCCACCCGAGGCACGTGAAAGGGCCTTGAAGGAGGTTGAGCGCCTGAGCCAGATGACACCCATGTCGCCCGAGGTCGGGATTCTGCGGAGCTACATCGACTGGATTCTGGATTTGCCCTGGACCCAGCAGACAGAAGATAATCTGGATGTGAAACACGCTGCCGAAATCCTTGAACGTGAACATTACGGATTGCCCAAGGCAAAAGAGCGAATCCTAGAATATATCGCAGTGCGTAACTTGAAACCGAAGCGGATGCGCCAGCCGATCTTGTGCTTTGTCGGACCGCCGGGAACAGGAAAGACCTCCCTGGGTCAATCAATCGCCAATGCTCTTGGGCGGAAGTTCGTGCGCCTATCGTTAGGGGGAGTGCGAGATGAAGCGGAGATTCGCGGTCATCGGAGGACCTACATTGGTGCCCTGCCGGGCCGGATCTTGCAGACGATGAAACGAGCCGGCACCGTTAATCCCCTATTCATGCTGGACGAAATCGACAAGTTGGGCACAGATTTTCGTGGTGATCCGGCTGCGGCACTGTTGGAGGTATTGGACCCAGAGCAAAATTATGCCTTCTCAGATCATTATCTAGAGATTCCCTACGATTTATCTAAGGTTTTGTTCATTACCACTGCGAATTACACGGGCACAATTCCTCCGGCGTTGCTGGACCGAATGGAGGTGATCGAGTTTCCGGGCTATATCGAAGAGGAGAAACTGGAAATCGCCCAACGATTCTTGATCCCACGCCAGCTTGAGGAAAATGGATTGGAGGGAACGCAGATTCGTTTCACACCTAGCGCGCTCACCAAGATTATCCGAGAATATACCTATGAGGCAGGGGTGCGGAACTTGGAGCGCGAGATCGGTCGTATCTGTCGCAAGATTGCTCGCGCAAAGGCAGAGGGCAAGCGGCATCCCACTTTAGTTACTCCCAATCTAGTGGAGAAATATCTCGGTCCTCCTCAATTCTATAACCTTGAAGCGGAGCGGAAAAACGAGGTCGGAGTGGCTACGGCTGTAGCCTGGACGGAATACGGGGGAGAGATTATGCCTGTAGAAGTGCTCCTCATGGAAGGCAAGGGTAACTTGCAGATTACCGGCCAAGTTGGAAGCGTGATGCAAGAGTCGGCCCAAGCAGCGCTCTCCTACTTAAGGTCGCGCGCAGAGGATTTCAATCTCAAGATGAGCCTCTTTGAGAAAGTAGATATTCACATCCATATTCCAGAGGGTTCGGTTCCCAAAGATGGACCTAGTGCTGGCGTAACGATCTGCACTGCACTGGTTTCCGCCTTTACGGGCAGGGAGGTATTGAAGGATGTCGGAATGACCGGTGAGATCACCTTGCGGGGTCGGATTCTGCCGGTTGGCGGAATTAGGGAAAAAGTTTTGGCTGCCCACCGTGCCGGCCTGAAAACCGTGGTTCTGCCGAAGCGGAACATGAAAGATTTGATTGACGTGCCGAAGAAAGCACGAGACGAGTTGAAAATTGTCCCGGTAGAGGAGATGGACCAGGTTCTCCAAGTGGCTCTCTCCACAGCACCTCCGAAGCGCAAGCACCTTCGCCTGCTCAAGAGGCTAATGGAAGAGGATCAAGAGGAGAAATCCGAAGAGGAAACAACAGCGCGTCGAACCTACACACGTCGAAAAGTCCAGTCCACCGTCACTCAACCCGGGGCATAGACATTGCTGTTTAGACGATTCCGCTATTGCCTTCTTTTCCCTCTCTTTCTTACGTCTTGTGGAGTGGGAACATCTCAAGGGGAGGCTTCCTTAGTTGCTTCGCTTGAAGCCCCTTCGACCCCGACTTCTTCTCCTACCTCAACAGCTGCAACAACGCCTACTCTCGCTCCTACTCCGTCTCCCTCTTGGGGAACGATGGTCTCGGTAGTCTTTCTGCCGGATGGTCAGTTCTTGCCGGTGCTAGCTGCTCCTGGCGAGACGTCGCAAGTCGTAGCCCAGCTTGACGCCAATCAGACTCGGCTTCCTATTAGTGGGCGATCTCAAAGGGTTGGAGAGCAGTTGTGGGTTGAGTTGAGACTTCCTGATGGAACTACAGGATGGGCACAAGCAGAATACCTCACCCCTGCCTATGCTGCGGATCAGTTCTGTGCTAGCCCTCAGGTTCAAGGGGTGTCTCTTGAAGTGGTTGAAAGGTTTCACCAAAAGGATGGGGATGGATTAGCCAAGTTGGTCAGCCCGATTCATGGGCTGCGCGTCCGAACGCATTGGTCCTCCTCAGAAGTCTTTTTAGGTTATCCTCCAGAATTGCATGAGCTGTTTATTGGGACAAAAGTATATAAGTTTGGCGACGGGGGTGCCTTGCAAACCGCTCTAGAAGGTACTTTCTTGGAAGTTCTATATCCACTGTTGGTAGATATGCGTCAGGGAGCAGTTGAGATTTGCAACACTCTGGCTCAGGGACTAGCCGCAGATTGGGTGAGGGGATATATTCAGTGGCCCTTTGAGTATGCGAATTTGAACTATCTAGTTCTTTACCGTCCTGCGCCGCCAGAGAATGAATTGGACTGGCGGATGTGGGCGTTCGGTTTCGAGTGGTTCGATCAGCGTCCTTTTCTAACGGTGATGGTCCATTATCGTTGGGACTTTTAGATGACCTTTGACACGAGGACGAATTACTCGGAAGTGGTGATGGGAGTGGCGCGTCTGAGTTTGCTTTCCCAATCTAATGAGGGTAGAAGGCCAGGTCTTCAGTTTAGCCGAGGGTTAAGTAATGTTATAATTTTTATGTTGGGATATATGGAGATGATCTCATCCGAAGAGGAGCTTCTCTATGCAGATTCTGAACCTGCCCGGGCCTAAAGCGAGAGCGATCATCGAGCGCGATCGGGAGGTGATTTCGCCCTCTTATCCTCGCAGTGTTCCTTTTGTCATGGCTCACGGTCGGGGGACGGAAGTTTGGGATGTAGATGGAAACCGATTTCTAGATTTCGCTGCTGGAATTGCAGTGGTTTCGACCGGTCACAGCCACCCTAAAGTGGTCAGAGCAATTCAGGAGCAGGCTGAAAAATTTTTGCATATCTCCTCCGATTTTTATCACCTTAAGTGGGTCGAGCTGGCGGAAAAGCTGAACGAAATTGCGCCATTCTCAAGTCAGGCTGTTTCTTTTATGACCAATTCAGGCGCAGAAAGTATCGAAACAGCTATCAAACTGGCCCGCCATTACACAGGACGAACGGAATTCATTGGGTTTCTTGGAGGATTTCACGGGCGCACCCTTGGAGCCGTTACCTTTACAGCCAGCAAATCGCTCTACCACCGCAATTTTTATCCCCTGATGAGCGGTGTTACCCATGTGCCTTATCCCGATCCATATCGACCAGTGCTGATTTCGAAAGAGGGTGAGGATTACGGCGTAACAGTTGTTCGTTACATTGAAGAGCAGATCTTCCGCCAAGTTTTACCTCCGGAGAATGTTGCGGGCATCTTAGTCGAGCCGATCCAAGGAGAAGGGGGATATATCGTCCCTCCGGCGGGCTTTTTCCCGGCTCTGAGGGACTTGTGTGATCGGCATGGCATTCTGCTCATTGTTGATGAAGTGCAAAGCGGTGTGGGGCGTACCGGAAAGTGGTGGGCAATTGAACACTGGGGGGTAGAGCCGGATATCGTGTGCACTGCTAAGGGAATTGCCTCGGGGTTGCCGTTAGGGGCAACCATTGCTAAGGAACGCATTATGAGACATTGGCCGAAGGGAGCTCATGGGAATACCTACGGAGGCAATCCGATTGCTTGTGCGGCGGCCTTGGCGACCCTTGAATTGATTGAACAGGAATATCTTCAGAATGCTGCCGAAGCGGGGGAGTACCTGTTAAAGTGTTTGTTGGATATCCAGTTCCGCCACCCCTCCATCGGTGATGTTCGCGGCAAGGGGTTGATGGTGGGAGTTGAGTTTGTAGAAGACCTAGAGACGAAAGCTTACGCAGAGAGATTACGCGATGCGGTCATCGAGAATGCGTTTCGACGCGGGCTCTTGGTCTTAGGGTGTGGAAGAAGCGCAATTCGAATTTCGCCCCCGTTATGTGTAACTCGAGCAGAAATCGACAAGGCCGTGGAGATTCTCGAGGAAGCAATCACTGTCAGTGAGAGTGAGACCTTAACCCTTGTTACCTGACTTTCGTGTTCGTCAACGGGATTATCTTCTAGAGATCAGCCGAGCGATCACCCAGGAGTTAAATCTCAATAAACTCCTGGCGCGCATTCTGAACATTTCGATCGAGATGCTTGCCGGTCAGGCGGGGCTGATTGCCCTGTGGGACGATCGCCAAGGTTGGCTGGTTCCGGCCTCCATTGGGGTTGCTAATCCGTTTCTGCGCTATCTCGAAGCCCTGCTGGGTCAGCTCTCTAGTCAGAGAGACCCAAGCTTGCTGGATTTATCCCAGATCAACCACTTAGTCCAGCAGCTCACCCGTACGGCTAGTTTTGGCTGGCTCACCGGAGTGGGATTGCCCTTGGTTGTGCGCGGGCGAGTTATCGGGCTGATTTTTATCTTTCGCAACTATGCGGGCGTGTTTTCTCCAAATGATCGGGCGCTGCTGGAGAGTTTCGCCGACCAGGCGGCGATTGCGGTCTATAATGCCCAGCTCTACACACAGGTCCGGCGCGAAAAGCAATACTTAGATGCAGTACTGGATTCGGCTGCAGATGGGATTTTGATTATCGCCGCCGACCATCGAATCGAACGCTGTAATCCGGCGTTTGTGCGCATGGTCGGGATTCCTAAAGAAGCCATCCTCGGGCGCAGGCACGAGGATGTAGTGGTCTTTGCCAAGCAGCAAGATGAGATGACTCTAGAAAAGGCGGAAGCGGAGGGATGGCCGCTGACCTCAAACGCCACCTTATATGTCGAGGGCGATCTGCAGCGTCCGAGTGGGGTTCCTCTGCCGGTTGGGATCACCTATGCGCCCCTTATGCAGGAGGGTGCCTTAGTAAGTATTGTGGCCACCGTACGGGACATTACTCGCTTTCGAGAAGCGGATGAGCTTAAGACGACTTTTATTTCGGTTATTAGTCATGAACTAAAGACCCCGGTGGCTCTGATTAAGGGATATGTCAGCACTTTGCGTCGTGAGGATGCTCATTGGGATACCTCGATTGTGCGAGATAGCCTTGAAGTCATTGAAGAGGAAGCAGATCGTCTAACTGAGTTGATCGAAAATCTCCTCGATGCAACCCGTTTGCAAGCCGGAGCTTTATCCATAAATCTGGCAGATGTAGCTCTTGCGCCCCTGATTCGCCGTATTGTGGAAAAGTTCCGCACTCAGACCGCTCTCCACACGTTTGTCGTCGACTTGCCAGAGGATCTGCCTATAATTATGGCGGATGAGAACCGCATTTCTCAACTTCTCTCCAATTTGCTTTCGAATGCGATTAAGTATTCCCCAGAGGGGGGCGAGATCCGTATCACTGGAAGCGTTCGTTCCGAACAAGTTGTGATTTGTGTCTCTGATGAAGGGTGTGGGATTTCCCCAGAAGATATTCCTCACGTTTTCGACCGCTTCTACCGCTCAGAGGTGGCAAAACGGACAACAAAAGGGGCCGGTTTGGGGTTATATCTAGCGAGAGCGGTTGTCGAAGCTCATGGAGGTCGGATCTGGGTGGATCCGAAAACTGACAAAGGAACGCGCATTTGCTTTTCTTTGCCCAAAGATGCCAAACGAAAAAAATGACAATGGAGTGGTTATGCCAAGAGCTATCGTGAATTGTCCGAACTGTAAAAGACCTGTGCCGGCCGAGATCGAGCAGCTTTTTGATTTGAATCAGGATCCCACCGCCAAGCAGAAATTGCTTTCAGGGGCGTTTAATTTGCTCCAATGCCCTCACTGCGGATTTCGAGGCACGGCAGCGATGCCAATTGTCTACCATGACCCCGATAAGGAGCTTTTGCTCACCTTCGTTCCGCCGGAGCTTGGTTTGCCCCCAAATGAGCAAGAGCGAATGATCGGAGGCTTGATTAATCAGGTAATGAGCCGTTTGCCTCAGGAGAAGCGCAAGGCTTATCTCCTGCGTCCACAGCAAACCCTGACGCTCCAGGGACTGATTGAGCGGGTTCTCGAGGCCGATGGGATCACGCGTGAGATGCTTCAGGCCCAACAACAGCGACTCTCGTTAATCCAGCGCTTGTTGCAGGCCTCTTCTCTTGACGTTCAGAGAGAAATCGTCCGTCAAGAGGATCAGCTTATTGACGAGCAATTTCTCGCCTTGTTAGAGCGATTGCTTGAGCTTTCGAGTGCAAGTCGAGATGAGCAGTCTGCGCGCAAGTTGGCTGACTTGCAAAAACTCGTTATGGAGGAGTCGAGCCTCGGGCGTGAACTCACGCGACAAGTCCGAGAAGTGGAAGAAGCCTTAAGAACCCTTAAGGATGCCGGGGAATCCCTCGACCGCAAAAAGTTGTTAGAGATTGTCATAAGTGCGCCGAACGAGGATCGCTTGAGAGCCTTGGTTAGCTTGGCTCGAGCTGGGATGGATTATCAGTTTTTCCAGCTTCTCAGTGAGCGAATTGACCGAGCGCGGGGTGATGGGCGGGCAAGGCTGGTCAAGCTGCGCGAGCAGTTGCTGCAGTTGACGCAAGAGTATGACCAAGAGCTGGCTCAAAGAGCAGAGCAGGCACGTCAGAGGTTGGAGAGAGTTCTCTCCGAAGCGGACGTTGAGCAAGGATTGATCAAATACAGCCCTGTGATCGATGGCCTCTTTTTGTCCGTGTTGAATCATGCCCTAGAGGAGGCAGAGCAACAGGAGGATGAGGTCCGTCTGGAGAAACTCCGCAAGCTCGTAGCCCTTATTGAAAAGGCTAGCGCTCCCTCAGAAGAGATGCAATTAATCGATCAGCTTCTCGGAGCAGAAAGCGAGGCCGAACAACGGCGTATTCTGGAGCAAAATGCGGAGAAAATTACCCCGGAGTTTGTGAATACAGTCGCCAATCTGGTCTATCAGCTCCAACAAGGCGAGAACCCGGACTTGGGGGCTCGCTTAGCTGCGCTTTACAAAATGATGTTGCGCTTTTCGATGGAGCGGAGCTTGCGGGCTTCTCAGTAGTGTGGGTTGTTCAGCCTGAGACCGTGGCCGCGTACGGTCTGGATGTACTCGTGCTCAGGATCGGCTTCGCTTAGCCGCTGACGTAGGCGGCGAACTAGAGCATCCAAGGCTTGATCTGAGACCGAAACCGCTTCCTTCTCTCCCCAGATGGCTTCGATCAGCTCAGCCCGAGAGACCACTTGGTCTGGATGGTCGTAAAGCACTTCCAGTAGAGTATATTGGGGTAAAGAGAGGGGGGGGAGGATTTCTTGATCCCGAATCCACACCCGGCGGGAACGTTTGTCCAACCGCAAGGCTCGAGTTGGATGTGGGCTAGCAAGAAGAGAGGGCTCCTCTAGGGGAAGAGTGGCGTCCGAACTGAGGAAGTAAAACACTTGAGCGAGAGCAATCTGGATTATGTCGCCATCTTGGAGAAGGGTCGGGTGAAAGATAGGATTACCGTTAACATGAGTGCCGTTTTTGCTCTCTAAATCCTCGATTTGGATTCCCTTAGCCGTGGGTGAAACGCGAGCATGGTGGCGGGAGACTTGGCGATCGGGGATAACAATATCGCAGCGTTCATCCCTGCCAATGAGTAGTTCGCTCAGAATTGCCCAACGCTGCCCGTTCAGCGGCCCCCCTTGGGCGACCAGAAAGGGTACGTTCTCTATCTCTCTTTTCATTGACCTCCTTCTCTGCGTGTATAATAACACAAGGTGGCCCTCTTTGCATGAGTTTCGTAGGACTCTAAAAGTTGCGCTTGACAGTGAGCAAGCCCCCTTGGCTCTGTCAAGAATCACGGGTAAAAAATGCCGACCACCCTAAGGCCAGGAGAAGTATTAAGAAGTCGCTATAGAATTCGTCGCATCATCGGGCAGGGGGGAATGGGAAGCATCTACCTCGCAGATGATTTGCGCTTGGAAGGGCGTCTTTGCGCAGTCAAGGAAGTGGTGCACGATCGCAGCCTGACGGCCGAGCTTCTTCAAGAGGCAAGGGAGCAGTTTTTGCGCGAGGCAACCACTCTAGCCCGCTTAGACCATCCGAATCTTCCTAAAGTGTCCGATTATTTTTCGGTTGGAGGCAGGGACTATCTGGTTATGGATTTCGTGCCTGGGAAGGACTTACGCCAAATTATGCTAGAGGCGCAGAGAAAGGGCACGTTTCTCTCTGAGAGGGATGTGCTCTCTTGGGCTAATCAATTAGCAGATGCCCTAGCTTACCTCCACGGTCAAAATCCTCCGATTTTGCATCGCGATATTAAGCCTTCGAACCTAAAATATACCCCTAGCGGGATATTGAAGCTGGTTGATTTCGGATTGGTCAAAGTGCTAGTGAGCGATGAAGTGACGGTTACCATCGTTCAGGGCAAGGGAACTGCGATTTACACTCCCCTGGAGCAATACGGTGGGGAAGCCGGGCACACCGACACCCGTAGCGATATTTACGCCTTTGGGGCGACGCTGTATCACCTGCTGACCAATACCCCGCCGGTAGAAGCCCATGAGCGATTTTTACGGCCAGACTCCCTGATTCCTCCAAGGCAGATTAATCCAGATATCAGTGTGCGGACGGAGCGGGCGATCCTATGGGCGATGAGTTTGCATCCCGAGGATCGCCCTCCCGATGTAGAAACCTTTCGTCGTGCCTTGCTCGGAGATGAACAGGTAACGATTTCGCAAAAGGTACGGTTGCCTCCACCGACCCTACTCGATCTGATAAGCTCGCCTCTGGAGGTAGCTTTGGTGCTCCTCACTATAGGGGTTATCTTATTGAGCTTGATCCTGACGCTTGCCCGCTAGAAAAAGGGGTCGAATGCCTTCCTATTACCCGCGGTAGCCAAGTCAAGGCTAAACCAATGCTGGCTCCGAGGATGGTCATCAGGATGATCCCAACAGCGCCGGCTTTCGCAAGAATTTGGTGGCTTCCAGGTAGGTCTAGGGCTAGGTAAGAGTAGGCAGAGAGCCCCCCGATGATCGCAGCTAAGCCGCTCTGCACGCCGGTGCGAGTTTGCCCGAGCGCTAGGGAGAGGCGCAGGCTTCCGTAGCCGACAAGGGCTGAAAGGAATAAGCTGAGGAACCAGTCGGACAGGTCTAGGGTGGGCGAGGGAGCGGGAGGAATGGGAGTTTCTTGGACCTGAGGGACCGGAGTGGGAGAAGGCAGTGGCGTGGCTGTGCTCGGCTCCGTGGGAGTGATAATAGTGATCAATTGCACTTCCTCTTTGGGGATTTCTAGGCGGATGATGTCCGACTGCTTCGCAGGATAGCTTTCGGCGCGAATTTCCCAGATGCCGGGGCTGGTCAGCTTGATTGTGGCTCGGGCTATGCCGTTTTGAGTGGTTACAGGTTGGGGTAAACTGACCAACTCTCCCGAAGCGCTGATGATAAGATGCACCGGAGTGCCATCTGGTACAGGATTACCGTTGTGGTCTAAGATAACTCCCGTGCGGATGGGTAAGAAATCACCAACCCGAAAGCTTGGGGTCGGAGTGGGTTGTGGAGTGTCGCTCTGAGTGGGTGCTAGAGGGGTTTCGCTAATTGAGCCCGAGTCGATAAACAGGGAAATCGTTTGGTTTGGATCGGGAGAAGTGGCAGTGATCAGGTCGTAACCGACTCCGGGCACTGAAACCGGCAACGCTCCTTGGGGGATAAGTTCTTTGAAGAGTAAACGAGCCGCTGTTTCGACAGCGGAGGGAGTAGCGCTGTATAGCCCGTAATATGCGCTCAATTTGGAGACATCGGTGGCGTCAAGGTAGTAGGGGGCCTTAAAGGCAAAGACTACGATCTTCTTTTGTTGAAAGAGATCGGGTCGCTCGGTCAAGAACCGCTGCAGGGCCTGAGAAGCGGGGATGTTTTTGTCCACATTGAGCATTGCAAAGACAATCCATGAGGCTGCCTTGAGTGAACTCTCTATGGGAGGGGCTTCTGGGCTCTTGTTGAGCATGAGTGTCAAGTCTTCAAATGAGTAGGAAACCAAGTTGGAGGACCAAATTTGTCCGCTGCCTTGAGGACCATATAGCCGTTTGATCTGGTCGGCTAAGTCATTCATTCCGATCAGTGCCTGAGAGGGACACTGGGAGCATTGCTGATGGGTGCGAACATCGGTGAAGATCACCAAGCGATCGTTGATTCTGGGTGGATTGGGGAGGTTACTAGGGAGTTCTTCTGGTCTGGGGCTAATCAGTGTAGCGGCTTGGCGGGTCACCTCGATTGTGACCTGTTGACTCTGGCCAATCTGTTCCACCGAACCGAGAGAAGGGAGAACAGTGTTGGGGTCAAATTCGGGGTAAAGACGATACTTGAGAGTAAGGATGCGTAAGACGGCTTGATCCACTCTCTGAGCAAAGGCCACATCATCAATATACCGCTGGCGAAAGAATTCAATGACCCGTTGAGTGCTGATATAGGAGTCTGGATCGCCATCCGAGAGAATGTTTCCGAGATGGATCAAGTCGTTGCCGGAAAGAAAGGCATTTAGGGCGACCAAGCGCGCATCGAATTTCTCGTTGTTGAGTTGATAGAAATTCCGCACCGCTGGGGCAGAGAGATTTTCGCAGACCATCAAACCCCCCGCTTCGCGCCAAGCAGCAATTGGGGGAAGGTTCATCAAGAGCCTAAAGGCCTCGGGATCTAGACTAATTGGACGGGTTGTGGCACGAATGTTTTCTTGAAAACCCTGATAGCGGATGTGGGCAGCTAGTAAGCCATCTGCTCTAGAAGTCTCTTCTTGAGCATAGCCGGTTACATTGAAGAAGGGTAACAGATCGAAGTTCTTCAATTCCTCAAGCGACTTGCGCACGGTTGCCACCTCTACTTCCGGGGAGCGGTCGGCCCCACCATTGCCGGGGAAGTTCTTCGCAATCACGGCGATTCTGCCCCGGCTTCCCTTGTGGAGGCCGCGAATGTATGCGCTGCCTAAAACACTGACCCAGTAGGGGTCGCCGCCGAACGAGCGCGTGCCCAAGTCAACTTGACCCTCGAGACGCGGGGTCTCCAGAACATCCAGAGCCGGACCAAAGAGAAGATTAAAGCCCAGAGCGGATAGCTCTTTCCCCATGACCTCTCCGACTTGGCGGGATAGCTCGGGATTCCAGGTAGCTCCAATAGCCATTGCATCGGGTAGAGTGGTCACTCCATTGAAGATTTGGTCGTAGGGGGGGCCACCTCCTTCCTGGGCGATTCCGATGAATAGTGGGATATACTCCCCAGGAAGGCCAGAAGCAGTGCTGGTCAGGGTTTGGGTTGAGGGTTGAGCGTTGAACAGTTGGAGGGTACGGATTAGGTTCTGAGTCTGCTCGGGGAGATTTTCCACTTGGGTAAAATTGTCGTTTGCTGCGGAAAGCACCACACCGCCCACTTTATATTGGGTGATCAGAGTATAAATGGGGTCGGCTTCGGTCACGGTCGAACCCCTGAAAGAAACGAGGAAAAGTTGCCCCACTCTTTCGGCAGGGGTTAATCGCTCGAGTAGGGCATAAGCCTGTTCTTCAGGGGTGGTAGTTTGAGCGCTTCTTGATCCGTAGCCCAAAAAAGCTTGAAGTATTAGCGAGAGACAAATAATGAGAAAGTAAGCACTCGGGTGAGAGCGTCTCATAAGCACTGTTCTTGTTCCAAGATGCTCTGAAGCAATTCCCGCCGTTCGGCCCCGCTGAGAAGTTCCAACTTGCGGATCCCCAGAGGGTCGATTTGGTTGCGCAGTAGAGCTAGCTCTTCTTCGCTGGGCAGAGGGGTTTCGCTGAGGTCGGGTGAGACCTCGAGAGGAAATCCGGTTTGGCGTTGAATCTGCTCGACGCTCACGCCGGGATGGGTTGTGACCAGACGCATTTGTCCATTGAAAAAGTCGAATTGGCCTAAGTCGGAAACGAGATATACCGCTCCTTTGCCCCTTTTTCTTGCAGGCGAATGCCCTAGTCCAGAGCAGACGTCCACTCGTTCTACAAAGGTCACCTTGGAGTGCCGAGGCACATATAGGTAGATGTCACTGATAAAGGTGGTAACATCGGGAATACCGCCCGTGCCGGGCAGCCTGAGACGATATTGAGGACGTTCTCGGCCGAGGATTTCTTTTCCCAGCCCTACGTTGTTAAAGTTTCCATAGCGGTCAACTTGGGCGGGGCGAAAGAATTCTTTTGGTTTCAAAGTAGGTAAGATTTCGGCGGCTGCGCGCGCAAAGCCCACGCTAACCAAAGCATGATCTAGCCACAGCCCTTCGATCGTGGAAAGACCTAAGGGCGCCGGGTCGCGACAAATGCTTTGTCCAATGGCCGAGGCAAAGTACAAGTTTGGAGCGTGGGTATGCCTGGCAAGTAAGTAGGCCGCAGCAACAAGCGGTGTCGCAATCCCTTGAGCTACGACCTCGCCATCTTGCACTTGTCTTGCCATGCAGACGACCATGATTTCATCTGGGGTAGGTGGCTTCATTTTCGGTTCTCCACGATCGAACGATGAAGCTCTAAGTCGATATTCCCGCCCGATATAATCAAGAGAGCGGGGCGTTGTCGAATTTTTCCGCTCAGAATTGCCGCAAGGACGACTGCTGCAGAGCCCTCGATGACTTGATGGTAGAAAAGCCAGGCATAGCGAATTGCTTCGCAGATCTCCTCCTCGCTGACGAGGAGAATCGAGTCGACATACTCCTTTACGAGCGGGATTGTGATCGAATTAGGTTCAACTGCGCCGGCCAGCCCGTCGGCGAGGCTGGGTAATTCGACTACATGGTCTTGGCTTCCTGTGTAATAGATTCGTTCCATGTAGGGAGAAGCTTCGGACTGGACACCGATCAGTTGCGGAAAAGGGGAAACCTTTGGGGAGAAAGCACGCAATCCGGCTCCAATACCGCCAATTAGGCCTCCGCCGCTGACAGGAGCAAGCCAAGCCTTAGCTTCATTGGGTAATTCTTCCAAGAGTTCGAAAGCCAGAGTGGCTTGTCCGGCGATCACCTGTCCATCGTTATAGGGAGAGAGGTAAGGCTTTTGGGAGTCTCTGGCATATTGGATGGCAAATTGCTCGGCTTCTGTATAGCCTCCCTCGACAAGAGTTACTTCCGCACCGAGATCCCGGATAGTTGATACTTTGACCTGAGTTGCGGACTTTGGGACGAAGATGTGGGCTCTGATCCCAACAGTCCTGCAGGCAAAGGCGACTCCTGCGCCGTGGTTACCTGCAGAAGCAGCAACCACTCCGGGTTGGCGCTCCCGATCGGAAAGCGAAAGCACTTTATTCAGAGCGCCGCGTAACTTAAAAGAGCCCGTTTTCTGTTGGTTTTCCCATTTCAGAAAGACTTTTAGGCTAGGGTCGTAGGTAATCGGTGTCCTACGGATATAAGGCGAAACTCGCCGGGATGCAGCCTGAATCCACTCAGGAGGAATCATTTTTCCTTTCCCCGGGGTAATGAAGGGTGTTCAGCAAGGTTTGGGCTAGCGGGGGATCGTCAGTGAAGACTCCGTCAACACCCAAATCAAAAAGCAAACGCATGGTCGAAACGTTGTTAACCGTGTAAGCGTTGATCAAATGCCCTTTTCGATGGTGAAGGGCTATGAACTTTGCGTTCACATCTGAATAGTGAGGGTGGATGGCTTGATATCGGCAAAGTTCACCCAGCCGAGAACGAGCAGGCCACCCAAGCTTTCCTTCTGGGGCTAGGAGAGCGATTGGCACTTGGGGTAACTGTCTTTTGATCCGAATCAGGGCAATTGGGTTGAAAGAAGAGAAAAACACACTGGCTTGGAGCTGCCACTTTTCGACCAGGCTAGCTACTAATTCGGGTAGGGGATCAAAAGGAGTCAGGTAATTCTTTAGCTCAATGTTGATGAGAAGCTTGTCCCTAATGAAGTCAAATACCTCTTCAAGAGTAGGGATTCTTTCTCCCTCGAAAGCCGAGTCAAAGTAGCTGCCTACATCCAGCTTTTTGACCTCGGCTAGGGTCATTTGGCGGATGTTCCCTTTGATGCCGGTCACCCTTTCTATACTCAAGTCGTGAAATACAACGACCTTTTGGTCTTTGGTCAACATGACATCAAGCTCGACCGCCGGGGTGTTCTGCTTAATGGCCAGTTCAAAGGCTGCAAGAGTGTTTTCCGGAGCGTAGGCGCTAGCGCCCCGATGGGCGAAGATAACCGGGCGCTTGAGGGTGTAAAGTCGATTCTGCGTCTTATCGATCATGGCGAGCTGAGGCGAAGGTGAGTGAGTCCTTTAGTTATATAGTTAGATGTCCACGAAGTAGGACTCGGCTGCTCGGTCAATTAACTCCTTTGACATTACCGGTTCCACTCCGAGGTAGCGCGAGATATCCAAGATCTGATCGCATATATCTCGTGGGTGGGAGGCGCGCAGCTTACGTCCGCGCTTGATATACCACTCTTGGAGTAGGTAAGCTAGCCCTTGGTCGCTGTAAATCACTCCCTTAATAGAAGCCGTGCGCTTAAAAATTTCGCGGAACTCATCATAGGAAGGATCGCCGATCTCAATTTTGTGACGTAGTCTTCTTAGGAAGGCTTCATCGACCAAATCGCGCGGAGGTAAGTTGGTAGAAAAGATCACCATCACATCAAAGGGGATTTCAACTTTCCGCCCCGTTTTTAGAGTAAGATAATCTATCCGATTCTCGAGAGGGACGATCCAGCGGTTCAGCAAATCGCGCGGGCGGATCTGTTGGCGGCCGAAATCGTCAATGAGCAAAATGCCGCCGTTGGCTTTCATTTGGAAAGGAGCTTCATAGTATTTGTTAGTGTCGTCATAGACCAAGTCGAGGCTTTCCATGTTCAACTCGCCCCCAGTCACAATAAAGGGGCGGCGAATCTTGATCCAGCGCGGGTCGCGCTTTCCAGTCGATTTGAGCGTTCCCGTCCCGACTGCGGTGGTGTTCTCTTCGCGGGCTAGTTGGTGGTTGACATTGTCGAAAAGTTTGATCACTTGGCCATCGACATAGACAGCATAAGGGATGTACATTGTGTCTTGGAGAATCATGTTGCCGATGCTGCGAGCGATGCTAGTTTTGCCGTTGCCCGGCGGACCATAAAGGAATACAGAAGTGCCTGAATTCACCGCCGGTCCTATGCGCTGTAGCGTTCGCTCGTTGATCACAAGAGCCGAAAGGGCCTGCCGAAGCAGGGAGGCCGTAAAATAGGATTTGACACGACTTTGGCGAAGGATTGCTATGTTGTACGTCTTGATCGGGACCGGCGCAGGTCCGGCATACTGACTGCGTTCCAGCGCTTCACGCGCGCGGGTGATCCCTAGTCCTGTAATGCCGTAGATATACGAGCCTTCTCCTAGCCCCATTTGTTGTGAGGATTTTACCTCGACTAGTTTGTCTCTTTTCAACGCCTCCATCATTTGGTCAACAATACCGGTGAAAGGCAAAGCGATCTCCTCAGCGATTTTGAAGCCGCTCAGGTAGCCTTGGAAGTAAAGGATTTTTAGGATGAGGTCCTGCAGCCATAGAGGGGATAAACCGGTGTCCTCAATCGTGGTGATCGGGGAAGGGACGAAAGCTGCTGCAGGTTGCGGTGGATTTGTGCTGACCTCGGTCTTCGAGCGTAGAAGAGTCATGCCCGCACTCCTTCTATCTTCGATATTGATTATAGCATGTCGTTCTGCTTGACGCAGATAGGCTCGCCAGCTGAGCTCTTATCGGAGCTGGCGAGCCCCTTCGGATAGGACGAGTTTTCGTCAAAGGCGGCTTCTTTGCGCTCACTTAGGTTTACCGTTACCCCATTTTTCGGCGGGTAAACTCACCTAACCGAGGTAGGTTTACTTTTTTGTTGCTCTGGACAATTTGAAGAGACCTCTGGAGACAATACGAGTATAATCAGACGCATGAAGGTTTCCGTGATTGTGCCTGTTTACAACGAGAGAAAGACCATCGAAGAAATCCTAAGGCGGGTTCAGCGGATGGGAATTGCCGATGAAATCATTATTGTAGATGACGGTTCTACCGATGGCACGCGAGAAATTTTAGAAAGCTATATATGTCGAGATCAGTTTCGGGTGGTCTTTCATCAACGGAATCAAGGGAAGGGGGCAGCGATCCGAACAGGGCTGAAGGAAGTTCAGGGTGATATCATCATCATCCAGGATGCCGATTTGGAATATGATCCCCGTGAGTATCCAAATCTTCTCAAGCCAATCCAGGAGGGGGTCGCAGATGTAGTATATGGATCGCGGTTTCTGGGTGCGCCACGGCGACCGATTTTGTTCTGGAACATGGTTGCCAATAAAATCTTAACCTTGGTGACCAACATTTTGTACAACAACATTCTTACAGACATGGAAACGGGCTATAAGGTCTTTCGCCGTGAAGTTATTGAAGGAATACCGTTGCGCGCCAGACGGTTCGATTTTGAACCCGAGTTTACAGCCAAAATCTTAAAACGCAAGGCCCGTATTTTCGAGGTGCCTATTGCTTTCTATCCCCGAGATTATTCTGAGGGCAAAAAGATCAGGATGAAGGACGCCTTCGAGGCATTGTGGGCACTGGTGAAGTATCGCTTTGTGGATTGAAAAGGCATTCTCAGAGTTTTGAGGGTTTAAGATCGCGCACGTTGAGTCGGAGGATGTCGCTCCCGTCGTAGACATCTCTCTCGATATGATAAAGGAGATCGATGCGGTGGGTGAGTTTCTCCGCAAGAGCGCCGAGCCGAAAGGCAATACATTTCCAAGCTGGGGCAACTTCGAAAGAAAGATGATTTTGGTCCTTTCCGAATTTCCTAACGCGCGTAGGTCTTAGGCCAAAGGAGACAAACGAAGGACTAGGGTTGCCATACCCAGTGGGTTGGAACTGCTCCAAGGCGAAGAACAGCGGGTATTCGCGGAGCAACTTCCCCAATTCATTCAGGTCTAAAGGCAAATCGGCATGCAGAGTTGGCCTTAGTCTCTTCTTACTGAACTCGCGCCGAGCGATCTGCTCGAGCCTGTGCCGCAACTCTGCGAAGTTTTCCTTGCGGATTGTGAAACCTGCTGCAGCAGCGTGCCCTCCATGATATTCTATGAGGTCACAACATTCATCCAACGCTTGGGTGATGTGGAACTCGGGGATGCTGCGACAGGAGCCGCGGATAAGGCCGTTGGACTCCGTGGCCACGATAGCCGGGCGGTAGAAGGTTTCTACAAGGTGGGCAGCGACCAGCCCAATCACGCCTAAGTTATAGTTGGGATCAAAGGTGATCAGGAGAGGGGATTTGTCTAGGGATTGGAGGACTTGCCGACTTGCACAAAGGTCGTGCTGAAGGGTGAGCTCTTGCCGCTCTCGATTGCGGTTGTCCAGTTCTTGGGCAAGCTTCACTGCTTGTTTTGGGTCGCTGGTGGTCAATAGCTCGAACGCAGCATAGGCAGAGTCCAGTCTTCCGGCCGCATTAAGACGCGGGGCAAGGATGTATCCGACATGGTAGGCATTAAGCGCTTCGGGCTTGAGACCACTAACAGCAATGAGGGCTCTTAGCCCTATCCGTCGAGTTTTACGGAGTTGGGCTAGGCCGTTAGATACCAGAATACGGTTTTCTCCGTCAAGTGGTGCTACATCTGCAATCGTCCCCAGGGCAACTAAATCTAAATACTCATGTGCAATCGGATTTGTGGGGCGGAGCGTTTGCTCTAGGGCTTGGATGAGCTTATAAACGATGCCAGCCCCGCTGAGTTCAGGGTAGGGGTATCCCTCGCCTTTCTGTTTGGGGTTGAGCATGCAGATCGCCGAGGGATTTTCTCGGTGAGGTTGATGGTGATCGGTAATGATCAGATCTAATCCGAGGGAATGGGCATACTCTGCCTCGTTATTTGCTCGGGCGCCGCAGTCAACTGTGATCACCAGCTTGACACCTTGATCCCGAAGTGATCGTAGCCCCTCAGGGCGAACGCCGTAACCCTCTACAAAACGGTTCGGGAGGTAAGGAAGCACCTCAGCGCCGAGATTTTTTAGGAAGTCGTATAGAAGAGCTGTCCCACTTATGCCATCGACATCATAGTCCCCGTAGATAGCGATTTTCTCACCTTTCTGAATGGCGTAAAGAATCCGATCTACAGCGGCCTGCATTCCTATCATCGTCCATGGGTCGTGAGCTTTTTCCAAAGATGGGTGGAGAAATGCTTCTGCTTCTTCTTTCGTGTAAATATTGCGGTTGAAGAATAATTGTCTGAGAACGGGGGGATAGTCCCATAGAGCTTCCTCTACTGAAGAGGGAATTGGACGCTTCTCAGAGAGGATATCCCACTCGTATTCGAGGGAGAGGGGTGTTAGCCGCTGCATGGTATGGTTGGGGAAAGTATAGCACAAACTTCCGGAGGGGTGAAAAATAGATTAGGACTTCTTGAGAAACGTTGACGACAATCCCAAACCTTGCTATGATGGAGTTTATGAGGGTGTCCAAGCCAATTTCTGGTCTTGGGAAGCTCTGCAGGGATCTTACCCAAGCCTTTCGCTGGTTGTCCCCCGGAATCGGTGTAAAGCGGTGGTTGGTATTGACTCTAATGGGCACGACACTCATTGGGATCGGGCTCGGGATTGTGATCCTCCATATCTACCGGACGGCGCCCGAAACTTGGTGGCTGCCCTTGCTCTCTGCGGCCTCGCTTCGTTTTCTGTCCCGTCCCTTACGAGCGCTTATCTTTATTTTGCTGGGCTTGGGGATGGTGCTTGGAGGGATTCTGGGCATTAATCGTGCTCTGATGCAGCCCTTTGTTAAGCCGGGCAAAAAAGTTGTAGATGAGTTGACAATCCATCGCAAGCGAGAACGGGGGATTAAGGTGGTGGCGATCGGCGGAGGCCACGGCCTGGCTACGCTGCTAAGAGGGCTAAAGGAGTACACCTATAATCTGACTGCGATTGTTACTGTCGCCGATTCGGGTGGTTCTTCGGGTAGGCTGAGAAAGGAGATGGGGATCCTGCCACCAGGGGACTTGAGGAATTGCCTCGCTGCCTTATCCAACGATGAGGCTCTGCTCACCCACTTGTTTCAGTACCGATTTCCCGATGGCCAAGGTGGCTTGAACGGGCACTCATTGGGAAACTTACTTATCACAGCCTTGGCTGAGATTACGGGGAGCTTTGAAGAGGCGATCGCCGAGTCAGGGCGTGTGCTAGCGGTGCGGGGGCGCGTACTGCCTTCAACATTACAGCAAGTGGACTTGGTTGCAGATGTTCGTTTGCCACTTCTGACGGCGGACATGCGCATCGAGGGCGAGAGCGAAATTCCCAGCCGGCTTTGGCAGGTAAAGCGGGTATACCTTCAACCGAATTCTCCGCCTGCCTATCCAGAAGCAATTAGAGCAATTCTTGCAGCCGATTTGATCGTGATTGGGCCCGGCAGCCTCTATACAAGCATCCTACCAAATCTGCTCGTGCCGGAAATCACCGAGGCGATCCGAAGCAGCAAGGCCTTGAAGATTTATGTGTGCAACATCGCTACTCAACCCGGCGAGACAGATCACTATAGTTGTGAAGATCACGTGCACGCAATTGAGACGCATGTCGGAAAGGGGTTATTCCAAATCGTCTTGGCTAATTTGCCCCCGGAGGATCAGCTAAAAGATACCATCGAGTGGGTAAGAATAAGCGGGAGTCGGTTGCCGGATTATCAAGTTTTCAAGGAAAAATTATATGATGATACTCACCTTGCTCGCCATCGTTCGGATTGGCTCGCTCGTAGCCTGATTTCGATTTATCAGTGGTGGCGGGGTTGATTTGTGTCATCCCGCGAGGGAGATTGTGAAGAATTGCACATGTTCTTTTGGAAAAGAATTGGGTAAAATTGGGTGGATTGTACAATCATAAAAGATGAGCTTGATGATTACAATAGCTTGATATTACATACGGAGGTTCAAAATGGTAACCAAGGTTGGCATCAACGGATTTGGACGGATTGGCCGGCAAGTGCTTAAGGCGATCCTGGACTACCACAGTGACACCCTTGAGGTAGTTGCGTTCAATGATGTCGGTGACTTGAATACCATGGCCCACCTTCTGAAGTATGACTCGAACTATGGCCGCTTCAATCGAACCATTGAGATCGTTGAGGACGGCCTGTTGATCGATGGGAAAAAGGTCAAGGCTTTCAAGGAATCGGATCCCTCTAACATTCCTTGGAAGGATTTAGGTGTAGACATTGTGATCGAGTCAACGGGTCTGTTCACGGTCAAGAAGGACGGGATCAATAAAAAGGGAAAAATGGTGAAAGGAGCGGAGAATCACATTACCAGCGGGGGAGCGAAAAAAGTCATTATCACCGCTCCGGCTGAAGGGGAGGATATCACCATTGTTCTGGGCGTAAACGAGGATCAATATGACCCGGCGAATCATCATGTGGTTTCGAATGCCTCGTGCACAACCAACTGCCTTGCCCCTGCGATCAAAGTTGTCCACGATCACTTCAAGGTGGTGCGCGGGTTTATGGTTACGGTGCACGCCTACACTAACGACCAAAGGATTTTGGATCTACCCCATAGCGATCTGCGTCGCGCTCGGGCTGCAGCATTAAGCATCATTCCGACCACAACCGGTGCAGCACGAGCGTTGAAGCTGGTCATCCCTGATCTTGCAGGCAAAGTGGATGGGTATGCGCTGCGGGTTCCCACCTCAACCGTCTCGGTTGTGGACCTAACCGTGGAACTTGAGAAGCCTACCACAACTGAGGAGCTGCGCCAAGTGTATCGCGAAGCGGCTTGCAAACCTCCTCTTAAGGGCATTCTTGAGGCCGTTGACGAGCCTCTGGTTAGCATCGATTTCAAGGGAAGTCCCTATAGCTCCTCTGTCGATCTTCCCTTTACCATGGTGCTGGGCAAAGGGGAGAGCAACTTCGCAAAGATCGTCAGTTGGTACGACAACGAATGGGGGTATTCGGTGCGCACCGCTGACTTGGCGGCCTTGATGGCTAAGTCGCTCTAAAGTCTTCGAGAGAGTCCCCATTTGGGGACTCTCTAGTGAATTGTTTCTTCAGGGCGTGATGGCTTATGAGTTGAATCACCTAAGGCTAAACGCTAGAAGGAGAGGACTATGTTTAACAAGAAAACCATTCGGGATATTGACGTCAAGGACAAAAAGGTATTGGTCCGGGTGGATTTTAACGTTCCGATCAAGGACGGTGTTGTCTCTGATGATACTCGGATTCGGGCGGCTCTGCCCACGATTCAATACCTGTTGGATCAGGGTGCCGCAGTGATTTTGTGCTCCCATTTGGGCCGGCCGAAAGAAGGACCCGATCCGCAGTTTTCGATGAGACCGACTGCAGAGCACTTATCGAAGCTTCTGGGCAAACCGGTCGCTTTTGCGGAGGATTGTATTGGTCCAGTTGCCGAGGAAGCCGCTGCCAAACTCAAGCCAGGTGAAGTTTTAGTTCTGGAAAACACACGCTTTCACAAGGAGGAGACCAAAAACGACCCTGAGATGGCAAGGCAATTGGCTGCGCTGGCGGATATTTATGTAAATGACGCGTTTGGTTCGGCCCACCGCGCTCACGCCTCTACGGAGGGTGTAGCAAAGTTCCTGCCAGCCGTGGCAGGTTTTTTGATGGAGAAAGAAATCCAGTACCTGGGGCAGGCTATTGCCAATCCCGAAAAGCCCTTCGTGGCGATTTTAGGCGGAGCTAAGATCAGTGATAAGATCGGAGTGATCCGTAATTTGCTTGCTAAGGCCGATCAAGTGTTGATCGGTGGAGGAATGGCAAACACCTTTTTCAAGGCCCAAGGCTATCCGGTAGGGGATTCGTTGGTAGAGGACGAAGCCTTGGAGGTTGCAAAAGAGCTACTAGCCCAAGGTGGGACTAAGTTACGCTTGCCGGTGGATGTGGTGATTGCTGACAAATTTGAAGATGGTGCCCAAAAGAGGACTATGGCGATGGGGCCCATTCCCGATGGTTGGCGTATCATGGACATTGGCCCGGAGACGGTTGCGGCTTACCGGAAAGTGATCTTGCCGGCAGGCACCATCGTTTGGAATGGTCCGATGGGGGTGTTTGAATTTCCGAATTTTGCCGAAGGCACCTTTGAAATTGCCAAAGCAGTGGCTGAGTGCAAAGGCACCACAATTGTCGGAGGGGGTGACTCTGTTGCAGCAGTGGCTAAGGCCGGAGTTGCCGACCGTATCACTCATATCTCAACCGGGGGCGGCGCTTCGCTCGAAATGCTGGAGGGCTTGGTGCTCCCGGGCGTGGCTGCTTTGTTAGACAAGTAGATTAAGCGAAGGAGAGCGAGGGATCGCCTCCTTCGCTCCGTAATTCTGCGGTTGTGAGTCAATCGTCTTCGAGAGGGCGGGGCTCAGTTCCAGGATTCTTTTTTGCAGTAACGTAAGAGGAATTGCTTCTCAGCTCTAGTTCGAGCGCTTTCGTTTATAATAAGCGAGAGTTTGCTGCCTTCAAAAATGCATGGATGATGCACAAGAACTTGGAACATAACTCTCTATAGAACCAAGCAGTAGTCCCAGAATCTATTTTGAGCCAATTTGAGGTTACCCCCATGATACGACTCCCTTTAGTTGCGGGCAATTGGAAAATGCATAAGACGATTGCCGAAGCTCGTCAGCTCGTCCCGGAGTTAGTCTATGGCCTACAGGATATCGAAGGCGTCCAAAAGGTGCTCTGTCCGCCCTTTACTGCGCTTTTATCCGTGAAAGCTTTGCTAGAAGGAACTGATATTGGTCTCGGAGCCCAGAACATGTTTTGGGAGACTGAGGGGGCCTACACAGGGGAAGTCTCTCCGAAGATGGTGGCAGAACTCTGCCAGTATGTGATCCTCGGTCATTCCGAACGGCGGATTTATTTTGGGGAGACAGACGAGGGCGTGCGGCGAAAGGTCAAGGCTGCCCTCGCCGTTGGATTAAGCCCCATTGTTTGTGTGGGTGAGACACTAGAAGAGAACGAAAATGGGAAAACCGAGGTCGTCGTCCGGCGTCAGCTTGAGGAAGGCCTGCGGGGTGTTGAGCTGGAAGTAGACGAGAGCGGGGGAGTTCCTCTGCTAGTCGCTTATGAACCGGTATGGGCAATTGGTACAGGGAAGGCTGCAAGTGGTGAAATTGCGAACCGTGTTGTCGAGGAGGTGATCCGGCCGACTTTGGCCAGTTTATACGGGGAGCGGGTCGCTCAAGCGGTTCGGGTCCTCTACGGCGGCTCGGTCAAGGCGGCAAATGCTGCGGAATTCTTTGAGCAACCGGGGATCGACGGTGCTCTTGTGGGGGGAGCCAGCTTAAAAGCTGAGGAATTTATCGGAATTGTCAGCGCAGCTGCATCGAGCAAACAGCGCCAGCTAACATAACCATTTCCAACTGGGGAACAACCATGGGTGAATACTGGTATGCCTTGAGGAGTAAACCTCGGAAGGAAGAAGTCGTTTATCGTCAGATTTTGAACGAGAATATAGAGGTGTATTACCCGCGAATTCGTGTCTATCCTATCAACCCGAGGGCAAGGAAAATCCAGCCCTATTTCCCAGGTTACATGTTTGTCCATGTGGATTTGGAGGTGGTCGGTTTGTCTTTCTTTCAGTGGATGCCTCATACTATGGGATTGGTGTGCTTTGGCGAAGAGGCTGCGATCGTGCCCGAGCACCTCATTGCAGAGCTGAGGAAGAGAGTCCGGGAGATTGCTGATGCCGGAGGTGAGTTTTTCGATGGGTTGAAACCCGGTGATCCAGTGTATATTCGCCAAGGGCCCTTTGCCGGGTACGAGGCGATCTTCGATACGCGCATCCCGGGCAGCGAACGAGTCAGGGTTTTGTTGAAGTGGCTAAGCGACCAACGGCAAGTCCCAATCGAGCTTGACATCGGTTATTTGGCTCGGAAGAAAGAGCAAAATCGGTGGTAGAATTAGAGCATTCTTTTAGGATATTGTCCGCAATGGGAGGGTAAGTGCCCAAAGCTTTTATTACCGGAATCACTGGACAGGATGGATCCTATCTTGCGGAGTTGTTGCTCTCAAAAGGGTATGAAGTTCACGGCTTGATTCGCCGTGCCAGCACTTTTAATACCCACCGAATTGACCATCTTTACCGCGATCCTCATAATGGAGAGCAGGTGAAGCTCTATTTGCACTACGGCGATTTGGCAAACACCGGTAACCTCGTGGACTTGATCTACGATATTCGGCCGGATGAGGTTTATCACCTTGCCGCCCAAAGCCATGTGCGAGTTAGCTTCGACCTGCCTGAGTACACGGGGGATATAACCGGACTGGGGACGCTGCGCATTTTAGAGGCGATCCGCAAAAGCGGAATTAAGGCTCGTTTTTACCAAGCCTCGTCCAGTGAAATGTTCGGCAGCGCCAAGCCGCCCCAAAACGAAAAAACGCCCTTTGAGCCGCGCAGTCCATACGCTGCAGCCAAGGTGTATGCCTATTGGGTGACACGCAATTACCGTGATGCGTATCGGATGTTTGCCAGCAATGGGATTTTGTTCAACCACGAATCCCCGCGCCGTGGTGAGACCTTCGTCACCCGAAAGATTACCCGCGGCTTGGCAGCTATTGTGGCCGGCAAACAGAAAAAGCTATACTTGGGAAATCTGGATGCCAAACGGGACTGGGGCTACGCCCCCGATTATGTTGCAGCTATGTGGAAGATCCTACAGCATGATCGACCAGATGATTTCGTGATTGGCACGGGTGAGGCTCATTCGGTGCGGGAGTTTTTGGAGGAAGCCTTTGGATACTTGAACATGGACTGGCGGGAATACGTCGAGATCGACCCGCGCTACTTTCGTCCTACGGAGGTGGACTTTCTGTTGGCAGACTCTTCTTACGCCAAGAAGGTTTTGGGGTGGGAGCCGCGCATTTACTTCAAGGATTTGGTCAAAATTATGGTGGATGCCGACCTAGAACTAGCAGGCTTGCCCTCACCCGGTGAAGGAAAGAGGTTGCTTGAGAAGTATC
>JANXBJ010000063.1 GCA_025057645.1 Anaerolineales bacterium | reverse complement strand
TGTGGGCCAAGTGGGCGATGAAGGAATAGATGGAATTATTGATGAAGATAGGCTAGGACTCGACACAATCTACATTCAGGCCAAGAAATGGGATAACGTTGTTGGGAGACCAGAGATACAGAAATTTGTTGGCGCGCTTATGGGGAAACGGGCTAAAAAGGGTATTTTTATAACGACATCATCGTTTTCGGCGGATGCTGTGAACTATGTTTCAAGCATTGATGCTAAGATTGTATTGATTGATGGTAAACGTTTGGCTGAGTTAATGATAGATTACGATGTAGGTGTTACTCCAGTTACAAACTATCAACTCAAACGAATTGATTCGGATTATTTCGGCAATGGGTAATGCGGGCTGGCTAACACGCGCTTGCACCTGACGGCTTCGCCTCGCTGCGCTCGGCTCGCCGCAGGTGAAGCGCAGGCCGTTAGCCCGCCAATCAAAGCGGCTGGTTGCTTGGAAGAAAAAATGTCCAGACCTTTGCGGAAAATCGTGTCCATT
>JANXBJ010000062.1 GCA_025057645.1 Anaerolineales bacterium | reverse complement strand
AAAGCAGCCGGAGCAGCCAGGGCGAGAGCACCAGTGGCAACGATTTCCATCCCCATCTGACGCCGCTCACTGCGTTTTCTGACCAACCACAGGTACCAACCAAACACTAAAGCTGCGGGTATACCCAACCAAAGCAGTCGTGCGTGCCCCAACCGGATCAGCCAAGCGGTGAAAAGAAATAAAACACCGCCGTAGATGAGAATCCAGAACAAAGCCGGGCGGAAGTCGGATCGAGAGCGGCGACCGCTCCACGCCTTAACCGCTATGCTCACCGGTTGGCGCAATAAAAAAGCAGCCAGAGCCGCAGCTATAAATACGATTGAGGCGAGAGTAATCGTCCTACCGATGAAAAGCCCGATGAATAACGGACTTAGCAGAAAAACCCAAGAGCCATGATCTTGAGGGAGAGCGATCGCTTTCTTAAGCATGACTTAAAGGTGACAAAGCGAACGTGTCTGAGAAACGAGCTTTACCACGGGGGATCAGGCACGAGGAAAGCCAACGAATGAGCGCTCTCACCTTGCA
>JANXBJ010000061.1 GCA_025057645.1 Anaerolineales bacterium | reverse complement strand
AAACCCGGCCAGCGCCGGCATGGCAGGCTTCGACGTAGCTGTCGTCAAAACGAGGCAGGATGGATGCGTTGACTTAGAACAACTCGAGAAAATAGTCGACGGCGATGTAGCTGGCATAATGTTGACTAACCCGAACACCGTTGGCCTTTTCGAGAAAGACATCGAGGAGATAGTTAAGATAATCCACTCGAACGACTCACTCCTCTACTACGACGGAGCAAACCTCAACGCCATCATGGGCCTCGTCCACCTCAACCTCCACAAAACCTTCTCCACACCCCATGGGGGAGGAGGACCGGGGGCTGGGCCCGTCGGAGTGGTTTCAAGGCTTGCTAAATATCTCCCACCACCTAGAATTGTAGAGAAAGATGGACTTCTGAGGCTCGAGACAAATGAGGAAGGAGTAGGAGCAGTTAAGATGTTTCACGGAAACTTTGCCGTCCTCGTCAGAGCCTACAGCTACATTCTTTCCATGGGTGGGGAGGGGTTGAGGAAGGCGGCGGAATACGCTGTCCTATCATCAAACTACACGCTGTCCAAGATGGTAAG
>JANXBJ010000060.1 GCA_025057645.1 Anaerolineales bacterium | reverse complement strand
ATCCAGAATTCAAATCGCGTCCCACGCGGCCGCATCCTTTGTTCCTCGCCTTTGTGCGTGCGGTCGAGGCGCATGCACGCCAGCGCGAGGCGGCGGCCTCGATTTGCCAACCTTCGGAACATATGGTATAATGGCAGCACGGTAATGGGGGTTCGTCTAGCGGTAGGACAGCGGACTCTGGATCCGTACGCCGAGGTTCGAATCCTCGACCCCCAGCTTGGCCCACAATATCTTGTGCCTCTTCTGATGGATTATCCCAATATCTTGTAGTCCCTGCCACCTTTTCCCTCGCTTGCCCTCGCCCGACAGCAATTTGACAGCAATCAAGGAGGGCAAGATGCCAAAGCGCACAAGTGGTGAGGGGAGCATTTACAAGCGCACTACTGATGGCCGCTGGGCTGCCAGCCTGATGGTGGCCGGCAAGCGCCACACCCTCGCTGCCAAGACCTGGGCAGAAGCCGCCGAAAAGGTAGGGTAGCCCCAGGGACTGGCACAACGGGCCGGCTTTTTGCCGGACCCTGGCAAGGTGACGGTGGGCGAGCTGCTGGATG
>JANXBJ010000005.1 GCA_025057645.1 Anaerolineales bacterium | reverse complement strand
ACTTCTGCCGGTTTCTGTCCCAACGCCAGCAACCGGATCGCAGTTGCTCGTTGACGCACTTCGGGACGCTTGTCCTTCTGGATTGCTTGTGTGAGTTGTAAAAGTTCGGTTTCGGTTAGGTGAAAGTCGAGTTTTTTGGGCATGCCGTAACTGTATCATATTTTGCCCGTTTTTTGAATTCATACAAGTAATTACTTAACTAGTAATATGAGTGCTGCAATCTAATCCAGAGCAGTGGAATGTAGAATCTAACGTAAGTCACTCAGACAAGGACACTTTACATCTCCTTGCAGTTTTAGGCGCTTCTATCAAGCTCGAACTGCTCGAATACAATGCTAAACTCACTCACTTCGTTCTTGAGTCACACCATGTCATTGCGCCATTTCGTTCTGCCTTCGCCGCCTTGCAAGAGCTCAGCCTTACCCAACCGGTCGCCGATAACATTTATCTAAAGTCCAAGGATCCATCCACGCAGGTCAAGCCATACTCAAGGCGGGGGTTTCTAACCACTCCACCAGCTCGCTCAAAAAGCGGGCAGCTTGTGCTCCGTCCAACACCCGATGATCTCCCGAGAGCGAAAGGGTGAACGTAGGTGCGGCAATTACGACTCCGTTCTCAACCAAGGGACGCTCCTTGATGCGTCCTATGGCCAGAATTGCAGCTTGTGGGGGATTGAGGATGGCTTGGAAAACATCCACGCGCCACACCCCCAAATTGGTCACCGTGAAGACCCCGCGCTCGTAGTCCCTGGGGAGCAACTTTCCTTGCCGGGCTCGTTCGGCTAATTCAGCGCGCTGCCGGGAAATCTCCGCTAAGCCCAACCGATCGGCATCCCGCAATACCGGCACAAACAACCCCTGCTCCGTATCCACTGCGATGCCAATGTCCACGTGAGCAAGTCTGACCAACCCCTTTTCGCCCCACTGTTTCATAAGTTGAGGGTGACGAGGGAGCAACCGAGCGACAAAGTAGATAAACAAGTCGGTAAAAGTGAGGTGGACACCGTAACGGTTTTCCAAGGGCTGTAGGAGCGACTGGCGCAGGGCGATAAGATTGCGCCCATCCACCTCGCTCTGGAGATAGAAATGGGGCGCAGTGGTAAAACTCTGCACCATCCGTTCCGCCATCCGTCGCTGAACGGCAGAGGGCAGCTCGAGGGTCGCCTCTTCACCCAAAGGCTCTGCAGAAGTCAGCGCCGCAGCCGGCTCAGCCTGACTCTGATAGGCTGCCTCTACATCTCGGCGGATGATCGTGCCCCCCGGTCCGCTCCCCTTGATCTCACTCAGATCAATCCCCAGCTCGGTTGCAAGACGCTGGGCTACCGGTGAAACCCGAGCGGTAGAGGGGGAAGGGGTAACCGACGAAGAACGCTCCGCCGCTGCCCGTACATTCCACGCAACAACCCGTCCTCCCGGCCCGCTGCCAACCACTTGAGATAAATCCACGCCCAACTGCTTAGCAAGATGACGAGCGGCAGGGCTTGCTTTGGGCTTCATAGAGACCGTAGACAAAGGAGGTTGAACACTCTTTGTTTCAGCCGAGGAGACACTGGTTCGAGATCGCTCCCCAGAAATTGTCGGTTGCAGAACGCTGCCCTCGAGTGGAGCAAGGTATCCGAGCAGTTGACCCACTGTATAGGTTTCGCCGGGCCGTGCAAGCACTCGACTGAGAACCCCTTCCTCCATCGCCTCCACCTCGGCCACCGACTTATCGGTTTCGATCTCAAATAGCGGTTCGCCCTTGCGAACTACCTCCCCCTCGCTTTTGAGCCATTTGAGAAAGACGCCGCTCTCCATCGTCAGCCCTAGGCGCGGCATCACAATTTCATAACTGGCCTGCACTACGCTCATTGGGGTCGCCTTCCTTCTAGGATGCGATAGACTGCTTGGACAATCCGCTCCTCATCCGGGATGGTTGCGAATTCCAAAGGAGGAGAAAACGGAATCGGCACATCGAACGCTCCAACGCGCTCGATAGGGGCATCGAGATAGTCAAAGGCTCCTTTGGCGATCACTGCCGCCAACTCCGCCGTGATGCCAAAGCGGGTGTAGCCCTCATCTACAATGACGGCCCCACCGGTCTTGCAAACGGATTGAACAAGGGTTTCCTCATCAAGCGGGGTGAGAGTTCGAGGGTCGACAACCTCTGCCGAGATGCCCTCTTGAGCTAATCGCTCAGCAGCGGCCAAGGCGGTGTGCACCATCCTCGAGAGGGCGATAATTGTCACATCCTTGCCCTCGCGCTTGATGTCGGCAACTCCAAAGGGGATCAGGTATTCTTCCTCCGGAACCGGACCCTTGATTTTGTGATACATCACCTTATCTTCAAAAAAGACAACCGGGTTGGGGTCGCGTAAGGCGGTTTTCAACAAACCCTTGGCGTCATACGGGGTGGAAGGCACGACCACCTTTAGCCCCGGCACGTGGGCAAACCAGGCATGCCAGGATTGAGAGTGCTGCGCGCCGGAGGATCGGCCACCGCCCATTGTGGCGCGAATCGTGATCGGCACTGCGACCTGACCGCCGGTCATATAGCGCATTTTTGCCGCTTGATTGACAATCTGATCCATGGCCAAGGTGATGAAGTCTCCAAACATGATCTCCGGCACCGGGTGCATGCCGGTCATGGCGATTCCGACCGCCATCCCAACATATCCTTCTTCGCTGAGCGGGGTATCGATCACCCGATCGGGGCCGTACTTCTCGTAGAGGCCCTCCGTGGTGCGAAACACTCCCCCCCATGCACCGATATCCTCGCCGAAGAGGACAATTCTCTCATCCCGGGCGAGCTCCTCATCCAGGGCTTCACGGATGGCTTGAGCAAACGTGAGTTCACGCGTAGACATGTTCATACACCTCTTCTACAGGCGGGAATGGGTCTTGGCGGGCTTGTTCAACAGCTTTTTGAACGCGCTCGTAGATCTCGTTGCGGGTTGCCTCAATTGCCTGAGGCGAGAGGATCCCGGTCTCCAACAGCAACCGCTCACAGCGCTCGATCGGGTCCTTTTTGCGCCACTCTTCCATCTCTTCTTTGGTGCGATAGGCTGTCCCGGGATCACCCACATGGTGTCCTCCATAACGGATAGTATGACACACCAAAGTAGCGGGGCCCTCGCCGCGGCGAGCTCGCTCGACAAGCTCTCGAGCTGCTTGATAAACTGCAACTACGTCGTTCCCATCTACTTCTATCCCGGGCATTCCCATGGCGCGTGCTCGCACAGCTAGCCCCTCACCGGCAGTCAACTTCTTCCAATGGGTGAACTCGGTGTACTGATTGTTTTCACACACATAGATCAACGGCAGCTTCCAAAGGACGGCTATGTTAGCCGTCTCGTACCATAAGCCTTGGTTGGCAGCCCCATCGCCGAAAAAGGCGACACTTACCCGTCCTTTCCCTTCGCGCTTCGCCGTGAAAGCACTGCCGGCGGCAATCCCCAATCCGCCACCGACAATGCCGTTCGCTCCTAAAATGCCTAAGGAGACATCGGCAATGTGCATTTCTCCACCCTTCCCTCGACAATACCCGGTCACTTTGCCCATTACTTCGGCCATCATGGGTTCCACCTGTCCACCCTTGGCGATGATATGCCCGTGACCCCGATGCGTACTGGTGATAGTGTCGTCCGGACGGAGCGCCATACACACCCCCACGGGGGTTGCCTCTTGCCCATCCGAGAGGTGGGCCAATCCCGGCATCCAGCCTCTTCGATAAACCTCAAAAACGGCTTCTTCAAAAAAACGGATCGTTAGCATGCGTCGATACATCTCAATCAGGAGACTCGGTTCTAGAGGAGGTGTTCTTCGCTCGGTCATACCCTTCTCTCCAATAAAGTTTGTTGCCAAGTGGCCCGGATAAATTCAACCGCCTGACGGATACCTGCTCTGCCCTGGTAGGATGCTTCCTCGATACAAATCCAACCATCCCAGCCAGCCGTCTGCAGAAGACGAAACATGGCCGGGTAATCCACTTTGCCCGTGCCGATCGGAACGTGCTCCAGAGCGCCGACCTGCGCTGTATCCGAAGCGTGCAAGGTGGCCAAACGGGGAAGAACGCTTTCCAACAGCGCCAGAGGCTCAGGGCTGAAGGCAGTGGCATTACCGGTATCGAAATTCACCTTAATGCGTTGGTCCAGGTGCTGCAGAATAAAAAGAAAGACTTCCGGGGGTTGAGAAAAGTCAGTGTATTGCCACACACCCGGTTTGGCATGGTTCTCGTAGACCAACTGCACGCCGAGGTGAGCCGTCTGCTCGGCGAGAGCATTGAGACCCTCAATGGCCCAACCACATCCTGCTTCAAGAGGAGTTTCGGGATGGGCCTGCCCGGCTGTCACTCGCAGGAAGCGAGCACCGACCTCAGCCGCAAGTTGGACAGAACAAATAGCAGCCTTGAGTTCAGCTTTGCGCCGTTCGATATCCGGGTGGGTAAAGTCCGGGTAGCTGGTCATCATAGCAACCTGCATCCCCACCTGTTCAACGGATCGGCGAATCTGGCGCGCCTGTTCCAAAGTTCGCTCGGGGAGGAAGAGAATACTGAGATCGATTGCATCCAGCCCGACTTCCTTTCCTAGCACCGCCCAATCAGCCACAGACATACGCCCACTGATAATCTCGTTGAAAAAAGAGACCGGCAAACAACTCAATCGCATGAGACCGCTCGCAGCAGGGGGCGAATATACTCAATTGTGAGCCGAGCGGCTTGGTCGGGGTCCGGCAGTGGTAGCAATTCTGCAGAAAGCCAACCTTGGTATCCTCCTTCGCAGAGCGTGGTCAAAATTGCCTTGAAATCGATCAAACCCTCACCGGGGGGGCGGCGGTTGTTATCGCCAAGATGGGCATAGAAGAGCCGCCCGGCCTCTAAGGCCATCCGGTAGGGCTGTGTCCAGGAAGATTCTTCAATGTTCACATGAAAAGAGTCGATCAGCAACCCCAGCGAACGATGTCCGACCTGGTTGACAAACTCCAGAGTCTCGGCCACCGTGTTGAGCAGATCCCCCTCGAAGCGATTGAGCGGCTCCAGAGCCAGACGAACCCCTCGGGGGGCAGCATACTCGCAGGCTGCGCTCAAAATCTCGGCCAGCTTGCGCAGCGAAGCCCCCTTGTCGCCCACCGCCCGACCACGAAAAGTGCCGATGGTCACCACCTCTGCTTCCAAGAAGCAGGCAAAATCGATCAATGCCAGCAGACGTTGGTAGGCCAGCGAGGCGACTTGGGGGTCTGGGTGCAGCAAAGTCAAGCCGGCCGCAAAAGCCATTCCACCGCTGGCAACCGCAGAGACCCCTAATCCCAGCGCGCGGAGTTGTGAGCTAACAGCATCGCGGTCCAGCTCCGCCGGGTTGGTGCTGACGATCTCGACACCGTCATAGCCCAGCGCAGCAGCTTTCTGGATTTTTTCCGCAAAGCTCCCTTGAAGCAACGCAACCGGGAGGATTCTCGGCACTTCGGGGGTCTGAATCGCCAGCGCCAAGCGGATCATCGCAATTCCCTCTCTAGCTCGGTGAGCGAGTCATCTAGAATATTGAGCACCTCGTCCATTTGTTCGGCAGTGATAATTAGGGGTGGGGCAAGCAACATCATATCTCCGGCCACGCCGTTGACCGTGCCGAAGCATGGATAGGTAACCAGGCCCCGCTTCAGGGCTGCTTGCTCGAAGCGGAAACTCACCCGCTGCTCGGGAGGGAAGGGCTCTTTACTCTGGCGATCCCTAACGAACTCAAAGCCGAACATCAAACCTTTTCCCCGCACATCACCGATAATCGGATGGCGTTCCATCAAGGCCTGCAACCCAGCCAGAGCCTGCTCTCCGCGCTGACGCGCATTCTCGGTCAAGTTGTGCTTCAGAATATATTGGATAACGGCGATTGCCCCGGCGCAGGAGACCGCATTGGCGTTCAGGGTATGACCCGCCTTAAAGGGAGAGCGATTCCTTTCCAGAACAGCCCAAATGTCCTCACGTGCTACAACGGCAGCCAGTGTAGTATACCCGCCGGTCATACCCTTGGCGGTGGTCAAGATATCCGGACTGGTGTTCCAATGATCAATGCCCCAGAAAGCACCGGTGCGCCCCCAACCGGTCATGACCTCATCAATGATCAACAGCACCTCATAGCGATCGCAGATCTCGCGCACTTTCTCGAAATACCCCGGCGGAGCCGGCACACACCCCAGCGCTGCGCCGACCACCGGTTCGGCAATAAAAGCCGCCACGTTCTCCGGCCCGAGCTGGCAAATTAAGGACTCCAAAGCGCGCGCGCAGAGCAAGTCACATTCGGGGTAAGTCTGTTCAAAGTAACACCGATAACAGAAAGCCGGGGCAATATGGGGCGAGTCCACAAACATAGGCTGAAAGATGCGCCTCCGAGCGGTGATGCCTGAGATGCTTGCGATGTAAATATTGTTTCCGTGAAAGCCCTGCCAGCGCCCGATGACGAGATACTTTGACGGTTTCCCGCTCTCGACCCAATACTGGCGGGCCAAGCGAATGGCATCGTCGTTGGCATCGGTGCCGGTGCAGGTGACCCAGACGCGGCTGTTGTTGCGCAAATTGCCCGGCGCTAACTCAACCACCAAGTCGCTGAGATCGAGGAAAGGCTGGTTACTGAAGGCATGGGCAGGGTAAAAAGAGAACTTTTGAGCCTGCTCGAACATCGCCCGGTCAACTTCGTGCACCCCATGTCCAATGGCCGTGACCACCGAAGAGCCTCCTGAGCCGTCAATATAACGCCGACCGTTCTCGTCGTAGAGGTAGATGCCTTCGGTGTGTGTGATCACGGGAAAGGGTCGCTCCCAATCGCGATGCACAGCGTGAACATTTGGCCTAGCCATAACGAACTCCTTCGGAGAGGAAGACGAGAGAAGATATGAGAACGTTTACACACTCTAACTATATCATAAAAAGACTTCGGCGTCAATGGAATCCCCGAACCCCTCGCCCCAAGGTTGCTCTTTCTAAGGAAATCGAAGGAGAATTCTCTCCATTTCCACCGGAATTGGGGTAAAATAAAAGCGATGGCTACAGTTGCTGAACTTCTGGACTCGCTTACAACCGAAGGGCAATTATACGAAAAGCTCCCTGACGGATCGGTGCGTTGCTATGCGTGCGGGCATCGCTGTCTGATCCGCCCGGGTAAGCGCGGGATCTGCAAGGTGCGCTTTAACCAAGAGGGAGTCCTGCGCGTGCCCTTTGGGTATGTCTCCGGCTTGCAGGTTGACCCGATCGAGAAGAAACCCTTCTTCCACTTCTTAGCCGGAAGCGATGCCTTGACCTTTGGCATGTTAGGATGCGATTTTCACTGCTCATTTTGTCAGAACCACCTCACCTCCCAGTTCCTGCGCGACCCGGCTTCGAATTTAGCAGCCTCTTACGTGCGCAAAGTTTCGCCGGAACAAATGGTCAAACTGGCGCTCGAGAGCGGCGCTGAGGTGGTCGCCTCCTCGTATAACGAGCCCCTGATCACCTCAGAATGGGCAGTGGCGATCTTCCGTCAAGCAGTCCAAGCGGGCCTGAAATGCGTATATATCTCCAACGGCAATGCCACGCCGGAGGTGCTTAACTACCTGCGACCCTACGTCAGTGGCTACAAGATCGACTTAAAGACCATGCAAGATCGCCATTATCGCCGCCTTGGGGGCGTTCTGCAGCATGTCCTTGATAGCATTCAACTGGCCCACCAATTGGGCTTCTGGGTAGAAGTGGTTACTCTAGTCATCCCTGGCTTCAACGACAGCACCGAGGAACTAATGGACGCTGCCCGGTTTATCGTCTCGGTTTCACCGGATATCCCTTGGCACGTCACTGCCTTTCATCCCGACTATAAAATGATCGATCCCCCGCCCACGCCCACCCGAACCCTGCTGCGAGCAGCCGAGATCGGCCAGGAGGCCGGCCTGCGCTTTGTCTACGCCGGAAATCTCCCCGGCCGAGTAGGCGAATATGAGAACACTTACTGTCCTCACTGCCGCACCCTGCTGGTTGAGCGGCGCGGCTATACGCTTTTCCAATACCATATCACCGCCGATGGGAGATGCCCTCAGTGCGGCGGCACCATCCCTGGGGTGTGGACTGAGCATCCTCAAGAAGTGCGTCTGGGCGGTTGGGGGCTGCCGCGCGCTATTTTCTAGCCACGTAACCCCAGCTCAGCGCTCTAAGCACAAACGCATCACAAAGCGATCGATAGCTCCAAAGCGGTATTTATATTCTTCATTCCCACGCATAAAATCAAACGCAGTGCGTCCGTGTTCGTTGGCCCACTTGATCAGATAACTCAGCAAAACCCACCCTGGGGAATAGGCATTAAAGCGGGGGTTCATCCCCGAGTTATAGACCCAAATCTGATTGCCGTAGTCGAAATTGAGATAGCCAGCGGCTTTCTCTCCTTCGATCTCGAGGAACGCCAACTGCAACCAGCCGGCGCGGAAGGCAGCCCAAACGGCCGAGCGCATCTGCGAGCGCATAACCGCCGTCAGAAAGGCCTGCTTCTCTGAGTCCATCGCCATCAGCTCGATAAAATCGCCAATCTCCCGGTCGAGGTGCTGCTCCTCTTGCACAATGTACCACCGGAAAGACAAGCCCGATTCCTCCAAACGGCGCAGCTTGCGGCGGATTTCGTGGCGTTGCTTTTTGCTGATGCCCGCCAGATAGGCCTCCCAATCCCCAGGCAGAGGAATGTACGGGGAGTGCTGAAGGGGCTCTGCGCGGTAGCGCCAGCCCAATTGCTGGGCTGCGGCTTCCAAAGCGGGAAGAGTAGGTGAACTGTCTAACACATTATAAAGGTCAATCACTTGCCAGGCGGGTGACGCTAACCCCCCGAGAAATTGCAACAGCCCTCTGCAGAAAGAAAGCAAATCGGGTTGGCGGACGATGAAATCCAGATAATCGGAAATTTCAATGCTGCCCAGCAACATCAGCGCTGCTTGCCCTTCCCGGTTTTGGGTCAAAAAGAGGGGGGCTATGCCCCGCAACTCCCCCGTCTCATCGCGAGCCAAGACAATACTAAGCTCCCCACTTGGCCATTCGCCACCACCAAGAGTTTGCCACCAAGTGAAAAGGTATTCGTGGCGTAAAAATGGCACATGACTTGCACTCTCTGCTAAGAGCCGATTCCAATCGCCTGCAAGAGCACCGAACTCGTCAAGGGTCTGAACAACTTGGAATTGCCACATGGCTCAGGACAAAACTCCCTTCCGGGCGTAGCGGACAAGAATCGATATCCGATCGATGCCCTAAAAAAGTCACGGCTTCGGATTTTATCAGTATAATGCAAAAAACTTAATAAACGCTCTTCCTAGACAAGGAAGTGACTCGTGTTGGACCTCTACATTTTACCCTTGAGTCCTTCTTCTGAGGCGCAAGAGCAAGACGGGGCTGCGGAATTTTTTCTCGCTCAGGCGGCAAAGAAAGTCGCCCGCCACCGAAGGAACGAGAGGTATTTTATCCATCTCTACCTCCGAGGCAGCCAGGTTCTCTCGCCCGAGAAACGCACCCTGCTGCTCCGGCGGCTTGGGGAGCTCTTCTATAAAACTCCGGGCACGACTACAGGAGCATTGCGAACCGTAGCGGAAAGCCTCAACCAATTCTTCTTTGAGCGCAATGCCCGGCTGAAAAACCCCGAGGATCAAACCTTTGCTTTCCTCACCCAGATCGTCTGGCGAGGAACCCTTCTAACGCTCGCTCAGAGTGGAGAATCCCACGTATACCGGCTCACCTCCCAAGGAGTTGAGCACTTCTACGACCCAGACTTGGCCGGACCGGGCTTGGGGAGAAGCAAGCTAGCCAAAGTGCGCTTTGTGCAAAGAGAGCTTCGCGACAAAGAGAGCCTGATTGTTTGTGTTCAACCGCCTCTCTCCTGGACTCTTTCTATTCTCAGCTCGCTCTGCGAGCGCAGCATCGAGCAGTTCAGCGAAAAGCTGGCGACAGGGGAAGGGACTGAAGCCTGGGCGCTCCAGTTCAGAACGGGAGCGGGAAAAGTGTTTCATCTTCCTCCGATCTCGGCCGGGTCAGCAGCGGTTGATGCGAAACCCTCAACCTCTCCTGCTCACTCTGCTTTAGAAGAGCCAATTCCCTCTCTTTCCGATCTCAAAGGCGAGATTTCACTGGCTTCACCTCCGCCATCCACCCCCTCAGCGCAAGAGGTTCTTGCTCCATCGACTTCGGAGCCATTGCCTGCGTCGATTGCCTCAGTTTCTCCTCCACCGACACCTTCCCCCAAGGCTGCAGCGCCACCTGCTGTGGAGAGAAGCTCCCACCCCAAGAAGTCCGCTCGCCAGAGGTCGCTACTGGATGAAGCACAAGCGCAAGTCAAAGCCATAGGAGCGCAATTGATCCAGAACCTTAGGAAGTTCCTCCCGGGGGCAAGCGTTTTTCAAATCCCCACCCCGGTTATGGCCCTGATCGCAATTCTCACTCCTCTGGTGGTGGTCACACTTGCCAGCGTAGTCTATTTCCGCCAGGGTCAATTGCGAGAGTTCGAGCATTATTTAGGCCTCGCCGAACAGGCTGCGCGCCAAGCGGAAACCCTTTCCGACCCCCTAGCCCAACGTGCTGCTTGGGACGCTGCCTTAGCTTATCTGAGTCGCGCTAACCAATACTCTAATTCCTCCCAAGCTCAGGCCCTGCGCGCCCAGGCAAACGCTGCCATCGATCGATTGGAGCTGGTCAAGAGGCTGGACTTTGCTCTCGCCTTAGAAGATCTGCCTAAGGAAGCTCAGATCACGAAAATCGCAGTCACAGAAAGCGAGCTGTTCCTCCTGGATGCCTACTTTGGGGTAGTATGGCGAGCTGCTGCAGCGGCTCGAGGATACGTGCTTGACCCCAGCGCCTCTTGCGGTCCGGGCATCCAAGGGGCCACGGTTGGAAAACTGGTCGGCTTTGGTATGGTGCGCAAGGCAACCCAATTGCAAGCCCTGATTGTCGGGGTTGACGCTCAAGGGAGAGTGATCACTTGCGACTATAACGCCCCTCCTCTAATCGAGTCGCTAACGCCGGAGGACCGAGGCATGGGCAATCTCCAGGGGTTCGTCATCGACCGAGGAAACAGCTATGTCCTAGACCCGGAGAAAAATGCGGTCTGGGTCTATTGGAAGAACCAATACAAGGAAGAGCCTCAACTGTTTTTTGCAGACCAAGTGCCCTCGATGGAAAAGGTGATCGACTTTGGGGTATATGGCGAGGATTTATACCTCCTCTATGCCGACGGACACGTAAGTCAGTGCGTGCGTGATGTCTCAGCCCCACCCCGTTGCGTTGATCCCTTGCCTTATCGCGACTCGCGGCCGGGCCGCGAAAATCAACCCTTGCAAATCGAGAGGCCTTTCACCCGGCTTTACATTTCTCACCCACCCGAACCGGCGCTTTATTTGCTGGAACCCACGCAGCCCACAATCTACCAATTTAGCCTCCGCTCCTTGACCTTTCATGCTCAGTTCCGCCCAATTCCCACTCCTTCCTTTGACGCCCTGCCGCAGGCGGTTCCGGCAACTGCGCTGGCCGTCTCTTCTGAGCAGCGCTTGGCCTTTCTGGCCTTCGGTAACCGCGTATATTACGCCTATCTACCCTAGGCTCTAAGGCTCAGGGGTGTGGGTTGGCCAGGGGGTAAACGTGGCCGTTGGCCAAAGGGGAAAAGTGGCGCTGGGGCTGGGGGCAACCAACCAAGGCTCTGTCGGCGACGGGGCTGCCGGACCAAGCTCACCGGGAGAAGCTACTGGCGGGGTGCGGTAGAAGGCCGGAAGGGGAGCCAGTTCTGTCAAGGTGGGGCTAGGCCGGCCGGAAACTACATCCCTCTCCCAAAAATAAAAACCGAGCCAACCGCCAAGAAGCCCAAACAAGGCCAAACCGCTCAGTAGCGATATCACCGTCCCCCGCACCCGACTCCCTACGGACTTCGCTATCTGTACAGCTACAATTGTGATGTTGTCATAACCTCCTCGGCAGTTTGCTAAGTGAACCAGCTCCTGTAAGGCTAGATCCAGAGGACGCTTCCGGATTTGCGCCAGAATTTCGCGGTCGGTGACCAAATCGGTCAACCCATCACTGCACACGATGATGCAATCGCCTGGTTTTAGCCTCAACCCCTGATTGGCTTCGGCTTGCTGGTCGCTCTCATTTCCCCGCAGAAACAGCCGAGTATCCGGCTGAACTCCGTGGGGAGCTCCAATGTAGCGGCGGATCACATGGGCATTGGGGTGCCGCTGGGCGGCAGCGGCGGACAGTGTCCCCAGCTCGATGGCCTCTTGAACCCAAGTGTGGTCGCGGCTCAACTGAATAATTCGGCTGCCCCGGATCAGATAAATACGCGAATCCCCTGCCGAGGCCGTGTAGAGACGCTCCCCCACGATCAACGCACAGGCACAAGTGCTACCCATCCCCGCCCATTGAGGGTTGGACTGAGCCCCACTGAGCACCACCTGGTTAGCGGAGTACATTGCCTGCCTGAGGGCTTGAGTCGGTTGAGTTAACCCGAGTTCCTCAATAGAACGCACAATCTCTGTGGTCGTCAAATTGGCTGCAATTTCACCAGCGCGGTGCCCACCGATTCCGTCCGCAACCACAGCAAGCGTCACTTGCCGATGGTCTGGAGTGACAAAGTGATGGATACGGAAGCGGTCCTCGTTGCGCTTACCACTCATCCCGGGGTGGGTGATGGCTGCGGTCTGGATTAGCAATGTCCTGCGAGACTTCATGGGTGGTTCTCCTCGGGCTGAGCGCCAGTAGAACTCTGCTTACCTTCTCTAATAGAAGTTCGAAAACGAAAACCCACACGGCCGATATGGATCAAATCGCCATCCTCAAGCGTGATCCCTTCTTTGGAAACGGGTGTGTAGTTGACCCATGTCCCGGTTAGGGTGCCCAGGTCCATAATCCGGAAGCGGCCATCCGCTTGGCGGACCAGGAGAGCGTGCACGCTTTCCACCGTGGGGTCATCGATCACCAAAAGATTTCTGAGCGCACTACTTCCGATCGGAAGCTCCTCGCGAACCATTGCAAAGGGCCCACCCGCTTGTTGCTCTTCGGGATAGGCGAGGTGATATAGGTAGGCAAGCACCGCAGGTCTTGCCCCCGTAGAAGGCTCATTGGGAACTTTCTTCGCCGCAGGAGGCTTCCCTCTTAGGGGTTCTAACGCTGGAATGGGAACGGGTTGCCGCAGGGGGTCTAATGCCTTTTTTTCCTGCAAGCCGAGGCGGCGACCCGTGCGTTGCGCAGTCGGCACCAGCCGAGCCCGAATAGCCATCCCCAAAGTGACCAGTGCAATAGAGAAGACCCCGAGCGTGAGTCCGGCAAGGAAGAGGTTTCTGCGCACCACGCTCAAGGGAGAGGACGGTGGACGGTTGACCTTGATCCAGATAGGGGTGGCAATTGTTTTTGCCTCAAATCCAAATTCGTCAATCACTTCGACCTGCAAAACATGCTGGCCGGTCTGATCGTAACTTCTCAGGTCCCAAGGGAAGCTTTCGAAGGGAGGCTCAGAGCGTTCGAACACCAGTTGCCCATCGACATATGCCCGCATTTGCGCAATCGAACGTGGCCGCCCGTCGGGAAATTCAACCAGCAGCTTTAGCTCCCAATACCGGGGCTCGAAGAACTCAGAGGCCGGAGCACGGCGGCTGGGGTGTTCAACGGGCTGACGGATAATCTCAGTAGGCGGAGAGACAAAGGCGATATTCGGAGGTCCTATATCGATCTGAAACGAAATCGGCTGAGAGCGCACTGCGGCTTCACCGATCCGCACCTCTACCTCCACCTCTCGCTCACTGCCTCCGCTCGACGAGGCCAAGTAGCGCAGCACATAGAGGGTGCGCAAAGGCTCGAAGAGCACCTCGGGATCAGGTTGCTCTTCGGGTTTTGTTAGCACCCAAAATCTGCCTTGGGTCTGCTCTGCCAGCAGCTTCAGCGACTCGATTGCTTGAGAAGTAGGGAGCGCCGATGTGGTCAAACACCAGACATACACCCGCACCCCATTCTGCTGGGCCAATTGAACAGCGTTTTGAATAGCTAGGCTTTGGTCACCGCTGAGCGGCGCAGTGATAAACAAAACCACCCTTTCCATTCCAAACCTCGGGGAAGGATCAGCAGCAAACTCGATCCCTTTGATCAAGGCGTCCAAAGAAGGCACTATCTCCCTTGGCACTTGGTACGAGGCAAGGGTATAGAACAGCTCCAGGGGGTTGTTGAGGTGAGCACGTCTAGGACCTTCACTCACAACCAGGCTTAGGTCGTCAATAGTTGAGCCAAGGCGGCGGCGTGCCCAACCGACCAAACCGTCCATCAAGTAATCGTAACGGGTGAACCCCTGGGCATCGCGCAGGAGGAAAACTTCCCCCGGATTCAGCACGAAAACCGCCTGAACCCCCACACGCTGCTCTTTGAACTCTCGCAAGTTAATCGCCGTACCGTTTTCGTATAGGGTGACGCTTTCACGCGATAGTCCATGAACAAACTTACCTTGGTTGTCATAAACCTTCAGCCAGAGTTCGATCCATGGAAAGCGATCTAACGATGGCGGAGATACACGAACCTGTAAGCTCGAGTCCGATTGAGCTAATCCCGACCAAGCCCACAGGAAGAGAGCAAAAAGCGCCGGCCAAACTCTCCACTTGCCCATTTTCTATCTTAGAGCAAGAGCAGACCTTTAGCGGAGCGACTTCTTGAAAAGGCCGGTTCTCTGGAACATCTGATAGCCCTTTGTGATGATCTTGCGATGGAAACGATGTAAGAAGAGGAAAACTTTCGACGGAGCATAGCGGCCGATCATCCTCAGTTCCTCGTCCCACTCCTCCATAGCACTCCTCACTGTCTTAGAGTCGGAATGAAAGCGAAACCTAGCAAGGTAATCCCTAATTGTGAACAGAGGGAATACCCTAGAGATCCGCAACCAATAGTCGTAGTCCATGACCGCTGAAAGACTCAGATCAAAGCCTCCCACTGTATCTAGCACCTTGCGACGCCAAAACGTGGCTGGCTGGGAGATGTAGTTTACGACCAGTAACAGAGCGCGGCTTTTTATAGATAAAAGAAGGTTCTTGTAGAGCGTAATCGGTCTCAAGATTTCCCGACCTTGCGAGTCGATCAACCGGCAACGCCCGGTGACCCAAAAAGCACTAGGGTTTTGCCTAAAAAACTCACCCACCCGCAGCAGAGCATTCGGTTCGTATTCATCGTCCGAATTGAGGTAGGCAAGAATTTCGCCACTTGCCATTCTGAAGCCCTTATTCAGGGCATCGGACTGCCCCGAATCTCTTTCGCTAATAAAATGGAGCTGTCCTGAATAGTGTTCGAGAATGTCGAGTGTGCCGTCGGTTGAGCCGCCATCTATAATTATATATTCTAGATTGGGGTAATTCTGACTCAGAACGGAATGAATAGCCCGCTCGAGATAAACAGCTTGGTTCAACGTAGGAGTAACGATCGAAATTTTGGGCAACATCCTAGGAGCTGTAAGTCAGACCGAGCAGATTAATCGAGGCGACAGACAGAGTAGTCAGAATTTTTATAGACGAGCCCCACCCTGAGATTGCCTATAGAGTCGTCCTCGGGAAGGCATGAACCCATCACGATGAAGTGGCTTGCGCCGAGGGCTTTCAAGAACTGCAAAAATTGCTCTGGGTCTTTTGCAAGCCACCTCTTAGAGGTTTTATACCTTTTGAGCTTGGAATATGCCACATGCCATTCGACAAGCTTTTCGGGGCGGGCAAACCCCAAACCGCGGTCCTTCCAAGAATACACTAGGGAACGGTGCGCCATGTAACGCACTGCCAAAGCGCCGGTATCGGTCGGTTTCGGAGCGAAGAAAACAGCAGCATCGATCGGGGTGTGATTCCTCAGGAAGAGAAGCGTTTCCCGAAGAGGGGAACTTTTCTGACAGAGAAGACGCCGCTGGCTGAGGAGACACTCGGCCGTTTTTGGGAAGCGGATCAGCATCAGGGTCTCGGGTTGATAGTACATCCTGGCCGTTAAGATGAGCAACAGACCCAATAGGAGAGGGGAGGCATAAGGCCGCCCGATCTTTGCCTGAAGGAGTTGAAGTCCACTCAAAGCGAGCAAGGAAATGAGCCATCTTGCGAATCGGATTCCGCGCAAAAACTCTGTCTGAAGCGGCAAAACCTGCAATCGCCTCTCTAGGAGCTGCTCAAAGTAGGGAAGCACAACGGAGAAGCCCACAACACCAGCCAGCCACAGAAGAACGAGCAGAAGCTTTTGCCTCTGCTCGGGACTGGAAAAACCCACGATATATCCCAGAACCCCCAGCGGGATCAGCCCCGCCTCGGTCAAGATGCGCAAGACGGAGAAAGCTGTGCTGAGGGGGTGATGAAGTTCGGGGCTGGCATAGTAACTGGTGAAAATCTCCATAAACTTGGCATAGCTCATCCCCTCTGGCAGAGTTCGCCCCCCAAATGTATTTTGCAGATAATTCTGCACGAAAGGTACAAGAACCACCGAGAGAATTAACCCTGCTTTTACCAGCCATTCCGCCCGCTGCCTCCACGTCCATGCCCGCGGCATAAGGAAGAGACAACTGGCTAAGAAGGCAAGCACCCACATCGGCGCACTGACAGCGTGGATGTAAACTAACCCACCAAATCCCACTGCGAGAAGCAGCCATCGCTGCGGCTGGGCTCTCCATTGCCATAGGCCTGCTAGCAGGAACAGCAGAAGACTGTGGAACAACGTGCGGGGCAACGGATCGGTTTGGATGCCGATATCATCTACCGGCAGGTAGATGGGCAAAGCATTCAAGGCGGTAAAGGCTAAGGCCCACGCTGGAGACCCTAGGAAGACTCTTCCGAAAAAGTATAACCCTCCGAGGTAGAGGAGCACCGTCACCGGAAGCAAAGACAGAAAAGCGAGCGTGGCATCTCCTATCCAGCGTTCGAGCACTTGAGTGTAAAGCACGTGAAACTGGAGATAAATCTCAAAATTGCGCCGATCGCTTAGCAGAAAATCTTTCGCAAACCAATCGGGATGGTTCTTGGCTAGGGCAAAAGACACGATATTCGCCGCATCGCTTCCTAAAAAAACATGAGGATAATCCCATTGGATTCGTTCAATCGAAAAAAGGGTGACAAACGCCACCAAAAACAAAACAAACAGCCAGTCAAACCCTCTCAATTTACTGAAAAATGTCCTTCCGGACCGGTTCGAACTGCTCAAAATCACCTCTTTCTTTTGCTTCTGCTAGGTAATTGCTGCGTGCGAGGTCCAAGCGCAGATTCGAAATCTGGTGGGCTAAAAGTCCGAGCATGAAGAAGATCAGGCCGCTGACCACGGCCAACATGCTCCCCACACTCACCCCTCTACCGAAGCGAATAATCAGATATCCCCCCCAACTAACCCCCGCCAAGATCGAGGCAAGGGAAAGCGGGATAAACAGTCTAAGCGGATTGAGCATAATCATGGCATTCAGGATCTCCAAAACGGTTTCCAGCGCTGTCCAGGTATTAACGGCGCTTCGCCCCGAGGGTCGGGGCTGCACCGTGATAGGAAGCTCGTGGATCAAATGGCGCTGGTGGGTAAATACCAGCGTGATCACGTCACTGAAAGCCATCGAATTAGGACATAACGGAAGATATTGTCGAACTAACTCGGTCCGGTAAAGCTTGAAGCCCGAATTCAAGTCCACAACCCTCAGCGGCATAAGAAAACGTGCGAAGCGACGGATAATCCATTTGCCCAGTGCGCGATAGCGATCCTGCTTGCCAGCACCTTGGCGACTCCCCACCACTAAGTCGGAGTTGTTTTGGATCGCATACCTCAAGCTACGCTCGATGTCCTCCACGCAATGTTGTCCATCGGCATCAAAAGTCACCACATAAGGGGTCTTCACCCTTGAAATTCCGCTCTTCAAAGCTGCTCCATACCCCCGATTGACCTTGTGCTTCACAACCCGCACGTGCGGCGTAGAGGATAGTTTGTCCAAAATCTCGCCTGAGTTATCCGTAGAACCATCGTCAACAAAAATAACTTCCCAGCTTCTCTCAGCCGCAAAGGGGACCACCGTTTGGACAGTTCGGTCAAGCACTTGCCCTTCGTTATAGACTGGGACAACAATCGTCAGAAGAGAAGAGAAGGTGTTTTCCACAGGCCGGTTAAGCCCCTCGATTGTCAGAACTGAGCAAATTATACAACGGGAGCGAAAGACTCGAGGGAACCACCAAACCAGCTTGGAATGGTCACCCTACATTGCTAGAGATAGCTAAGTCCACTATAATTATCGTAACCCAAACCACCTAGGGAAACGAATGCCTACTGCGCTGATCACCGGTATCACCGGCCAAGATGGCTCGTATCTAGCCGAGCTTTTGCTTTCCAAGGGCTACCAAGTAGTCGGCATGGTAAGGCGCTCCAGCACGATCAGCTTTGAGCGCATCCAGCATATTCAAGATCAGATCATCCTCGCCCAGGGTGATTTACACGATCAAAGCTCCCTGGTTTCTCTGATTGAAACTTACCAACCCGATGAGGTCTATAATCTGGCTGCGCAATCCTTCGTTCCCACCTCGTTTAGCCAGCCGGTGCTAACCGGCGAGGCTACCGCCTTGGGAGTCACGCGTTTGCTAGAGGCCATCCGCTTAGTTAACCCTAAAATCCGCTTTTACCAGGCTTCTTCCAGTGAGATGTTCGGTAAAGCGTGCGAAGTTCCTCAACGGGAAACCACTCCGTTTCATCCTCGCAACCCCTACGGTGTTGCCAAAGTCTACGGCCACATGATTACGGTTAACTATCGCGAAGTCCATGGGATGTTTGCCGTTTCCGGCATCCTTTTCAACCATGAAAGCCCGCGCCGTGGCTTGGAGTTCGTCACTCGGAAGATCACCTACGGAGCGGCGCGCATCAAGCTGGGTTTGGCAAAAGAGTTGCGCTTGGGCAATTTAGACGCCCGCCGAGATTGGGGATTTGCCGGGGATTACGTATGCGGAATGTGGATGATGCTGCAGCAAGATCAACCCGAGGATTACGTCTTGGGTACCGGCGTCACCCATTCGGTGCGCGAGTTTTGTGAATTGGCCTTCGCCCACCTCGGTTTAGATTACCGCCGATATGTCGTCCAGGACCCGTCCTTCTTTCGCCCTGCCGAAGCAGACCACCTAGTTGCCGACCCGACCAAAGCCAACCAAAAGTTAGGGTGGCACCCTAGGGTGAGCTTCGAAGAGCTGGTGCGCCTGATGGTCGAGGCCGACCTGCAAAGAATTGCCCGGGAAATGAGTGCATAATGGCCCTCCTGACTCGTCTCGGCAAAGCGAATCTGTTTTTATGGCTCATGCTCTTTGTTTTAGTCACGTTCCTTTTGTTTAGGCAGGCGGATAGACTGTTCGCAAACGTGTTTCTACGCTATCTCGCCTACGGCGTCACTGCGGCACTGGGCTATCTCCTTCTCCATGCGGCATATCCCCAGAAAAGCCCACTCCTAAAGCTGCTCCTTTCTCTTCTGACCCTTTCGGCAGTCCTTCATCTCTTCTATTTTGCGAGCGAAGTGAATACTTATCCCTTTTCGCTCGATTGGTCAGAAACCAGCCGCTACTACTATGCCTCCCTTTTCCTGAGTGAAAAAATCTACGGCAGTCGAATCCCGTGGTCTCCGCTTCACCCCAGTCGCTATCTACTCCAAGCTGTGCCCTTTTTCTTCTCGGCCCCCCTATGGATACATCGCCTTTGGCAAAGCATACTCTGGGTGGGATTGACTGCGCTGGGCGCCGCTGCGCTAGTCTATCGCCTGCGCCTCACAGACCGTTGGTTGCAGTATTTGGCCCTGATTGCGTGCTTTGTTTTCTTTCTTGTCGGACCTATTTACTATCATTTGATCCCTTGCATGGCAATGGTGTTGTTCGGTTTTTCCCCCCAACCCAAGACTACACGCGAGCTGATCCTTTCCCTTTCTTGCTTAATCCTCGCGTCAACCTGGGCAGGCCTCAGCCGCATTAACTGGTACCCCGTACCGGGCCTTCTAGCCTCGATGCTGTATTTCCTCGAAGTTCCTTTCCACAAATCTTTCGGGCGTTACTTCTCAAAGCCTTTCCTTTGGAGTCTGCTGGGTTTCGGCACCGCCTATCTCACCCGCGAGGCTTACATCCACCTTTCCGGCAACCCTGCCGAGTTCTTTAGCACCAGCTTTAGTTCGCCCTTGCTGTGGCATCGTCTGTTCCCTAATGCCACATATCCCCCCGGCATTCTTTTAGGCTCGCTCGGCCTTATCCTGCCCCTAGCTGCGCTCGCATTTCTCTACCTCCACCGTCACTGGGGAGCAATCAACCCATGGAGGTGGGCAGCGATCGGGGCTATTCTGGCCGTTTTCTACCTTGGAGGAGTGATCGTCAGCCTCAAGATCGGTGGGGGAAGCAACCTACATAATCTAGATGCCTTCTGGGCCTTCCTGGCAGTGCTTGTGGGCTACCTCTTTGCCGGCAAGCTCCGAGGCGACCGCGCAGAAGAACCACTCGCATTCCCTGTGGTTTGGGAAGAGAAGAGCGTACAAACGCTCTGTCTGCTGGCTGCGCTGGTTGCGGCTCTCCACCCGCTTGCTCTCGTCCAGCCCTTTTATCGCTATGACCAGTCCAAAACCTCGGCATTGCTCCGAAAAATGCAAAAAACTCTGTCACAAGGCTCGCCTGACGAGGAAGTGCTGTTGATCTCCGAACGACACTTGGTCACCTTTGGCTATCTCTCCGGGGTCAAACTGGTGCCGGACTACGAGCGCGTCTTCCTGATGGAAATGGTGATGGCCGGTCATACCCCATACTTACAGCGCTTTCTAGAAGACATCCAATCCCGACGCTATAAGTACATCGTGGTCGATCCGCTTTCCTACCGCTTCGCCGGTGGCAGCGAGCGGTTCGGTATCGAAAATAACCTCTGGGTCGAAAGGGTAGCCTTGCCGTTGCTCTGCTACTACAAGCCCCATCGAGAAGCCTACATAGCGTTCCGCAATGCAGGAATTCAAATCCTCGAGCGCCGAGCGAAACCGTCTCCAAAGTACTGTAAACTTGCCTTCTCCTCCCCATGACCGCCAACCCCGAAATGACCCCCTGGTTTTTTTTGTTTCTTCTATCGAGTCTTTTGCTCTGGTTCGGAGCTTTTCTCATTGCGCGCTTTGAGCTTCACCTCCCGCCCCGGGAGCATCTCAGTGTCTCCTTTGCCCTTGCTTTTGTCCTATCTATCCCCCTGATCAACCTTTTCAGCCATTTCTTCCCTTTACTGTGGGCTTATCTGCTGGCTGCGCTGTGCGTCTTGGGCGTTGGAGTCGGTAGAGCGAGGAAGCTTCCGCTGCAGCAGTGGCTTCAGGGATTGAGAGAGGGCTTCCCTTCGACAACGGTGCTCTTTGGACTTCTGGCCCTTTTCTACCTGATCAACCGCGGCTTGTCCATCTTTGACGAGAACTATAATCTCCCGATCGTGGCCCGCATGGCAACCGGTGATCTCCCTCCTCATTTCGTCTTCGATCCCCGGAAGCCCTTGGCTTATCACTATGGACTTCACCTCGCTTCAGCGCTGCTGGTACAATTTGCCCAGTTGGCTCCGTGGAGTGCTTTCGACCTCGTGCGCGCCTTCACCCACGCTCTAATGCTTGTCCTAGCCGGCCTATGGTTTTACCGCCGGACGAATCACCTCTGGGCCGCCGTGCTGGGCGCCCTGCTCATCTATCTTGCAGGGAGCACCCAGTGGCTTTTGGTCTTTCTGCCTTTGCCTTGGCTGGAGAAGATCAATCAATCCATCACTTTGATCAACACTGCGGTGGAAAGCGGCTCAACCCTCTATGAGGTGCTCCTGAGCCAATGGAAAATCGACGGCCTCGGACCGGTCTCGTATCCCTTCGCTTTTGTCAACGCCTTGTTCAAGCCCCAAACCCTGGCGCTCACCAGCAGTGGCGCCTCGGTGGGCTTAGCCCTGTGCTTGCTACTGCTCCTTGACCCCGTCAAAGGCCATCCCTGGCAAAATTTCGTGATCAGTCTGGTTTTGTCGTTTGTTGCTCTGACGGCGGAGTATTTATTCGGCCTCTTAGCGCTGGGCTGTTTTGGAACAGCTTTCCTAGGCACGCTCCGAGAGAAATCGCTGCGTCCACTGATCACTGCAGTCCAGATTTGGTCCCCTGCCCTTCTCTTGGCTCTTGCGGGCGGGGGTGTGCTGAGCGTGCTGTTTCAGCATCAACTCGCTGCGCTCTTCGGCAGGACAGTTGTCAAAAACCAAGGGGGAATCCAATTTACCTGGATTTGGCCTCCCTCTCTCTCGACGCTCTACTTCGGAAAACTCTCCTTTTTCCGGTGGGAGACCTTGCTCCTAAGCTTCTTGCTCATCGGCCCGCTGGTGATCCTCTTCCCCCTCACGCTGCTGCGGCTCAGGCTCGAACCCTCGGCCGCTTTCCTCACTCGGAGCATTGCGCTCGGAGCCACTCTCGCCTTGGCACTGGGTTTGGTTCTGGGAATCCAAGACTCAGAAGGGGGCATCACTCGCCTACTCGACGCAGCGATCTTGAGCGTCTTGATCCTTTCCTTCCCGAGGCTCTTCGAATTATGGAGGAAGGGAAGCCACACCTTGCAATCCGTGCTGGCCCTCTGGGCAGTCGTGGTCTGTATGAGCGGCTTGGTCACTTTTGGCATTAATCTCATTGCCATCGGCCGCCCGCAGACAACCTACTTTTTTAGGGGCTTGGACCTGCTCTTCTACCAACGTTACTGGAACCGCCTTGAACCCGAGGCCCAAATCTTCGATCCCAACCCGGCGCGGGCCATCGTGGTTTTCGGACGCTCCAGCGGTATTACCGCTTCGGATTACGGAAAATGGTTGCCCGAGTGGGAAAAACGGGTTTCAAGGCCGGACCCTTATGAATTGGCTGCCGCCGGCTATACCCACGCGTATGTCGGTGGTGCATACTGGAATCAACTGGAAAAGACCGTCAAGGCGCTTTGGAAACAACCTTGTGTCAAGTTGATCGAGGAACAGACCCTGAGCATCGATTATCGGCGCCTCTATGACATCACCGCCTGTCGCTAAGCCAAAACCTTCAGAGGAGTCTCATGCACATCTCGATCGTTATTCCGGTCTATAACGAAGAGGAAAACCTCCCGTTGCTGCAATCCGCCCTATATTCTGTGCTCTCCAAAATGAACGATCACTCTTGGGAAGTAATTCTGGTGGACGATGGCAGCACGGATTCCAGCCCAGAAAAAGTTCAGCAAATTGCCCTTTCCGATCCCGAACATGTAACGGCTATTCTTCTGCGCCGCAATTTCGGCCAGACCGCGGCGATCGCTGCCGGAATCGACCACGCTAGAGGGGACGTGATTGTGCTGATGGATGCCGATTTGCAAAATGACCCTAGGGATATCCCTTTGCTGATCGAGAAAATCGAGCAGGGCTACGATGTAGTCAGCGGCTGGCGCAAAAATCGCCAAGATGCTTTTCTCACCCGCACCTTGCCCTCCAAGATCGCCAACTGGCTGATCTCGATTGTGACCGGGGTGCATCTCCACGATTACGGGTGCACGCTGAAAGCCTATCGCCGCGAAGTGCTGACGGGTTTTCGCCTATACGGCGAGATGCATCGTTTCATTCCCGCCTATGCCAGCAGCGTTGGGGCAAGGATCGTTGAAATCCCTGTCCACCACCATCCGCGACTTCACGGGAAAGCCAAGTACGGCCTTGGCCGCATCCTCAAGGTCATCCTGGATTTGTTCACTGTGAAATTCTTGATGAGTTACGCCCAGAAACCGATTTACGTTTTCGGCGGCGCAGGAATCGCCTTGATGTCCTTGAGCGTGTTGACCGTCACTGCTCTGGTCATCCGCCGCTTGACCATCGGCGAACATCTGATCCGTTCCCCGCTATTATTACTGAGTGTGATGCTTTTCATTATGGGCTTCCAATCTTTGCTCATGGGGCTACAAGCCGAGGTTCTCAACCGCACTTATCACGAATCGCAGCATAAGCCGATCTACACAGTGCGCATCATTTACCGGAACGGACGGGAGGAAAAAGGGTGAAATCCTCGGCAGCGAGGGGAAGCTCTCGCCGAAAGTGGCTGCGGTGGCTTGGCACCGCATTAAGCGTCGGCACGCTGATTTACCTCCTGGCCTCACAGGGCTGGCAGGAGATCGGACAAGCAATAGCCAAACTCCCTCTTTGGAGGGTGGGGCTAGCCCTCCTACTTATGCTCGGCTCCCGGTTTGCAGTTGCGCTGCGTTGGCATGTGCTATTGCGCTCGGCGCAAGTCCCGATCCCCTTTGAGCGCACTCTGCGCTTGACTTTCAGCGGGCTATTCGCCTCAAACGTTCTGCCGACAACTGTCGGAGGGGATGTGTTCCGTTTGGCTGGCGCCATTCAAGCCAAGCTGGATGCAGCGACAGTTGCTGCCTCCCTGATCGCCGATCGCTTGATCGGCATGGCAGGCATGGCAATGGCCCTTCCTTTCGGGTTACCGGCTTGGGCGGCACTGCGTCGCGAGTTGCAATCGGGGTCTTCTGGAATGTCCCCGCACTTTTTCTTCTCCATTGCGGTGATGAATCGAGCGCTTATCGGACTGATTACGAAAGGGATGCTATTCATTGGGAAGGTGCTCCAAACCTTGCGGCTATGGCAGGATCGACGCTGCGCTCTGTTAACCGCCTTGGGTTGGACCTGGGTTCACATGCTCTGCCTGTTCGGAAGCCTGGCCCTGCTGCTCAAAGGCTTAGGGGAGCCTCTAGCGCTGTGGGAGATCGGCGGCTTATGGAGTTTCGTTTATTTCGTCACCCTTGTTCCGATCTCCATTAACGGATACGGCTTACAGGAGGTCTCTTTCACCCTGATTTTTTCCACGGTCGGGGGCATCTCCCAAGCCACCGGCTTGACCGTAGCCCTTCTGATCCGCTTGCTGACCATGATTGCCAGCCTGCCAGGCGCGCTTTTTGTGCCAGCTATCCTCAGCGGAGAGGCGATTTCGGACCTCCGAGAGCGAGCAGTGCAACTCTGAGGGGGATCGGAATTGGCTAGGCAGGTTTGCCCTGTGTTTTCGGTCGTGCTCTGACGCTCGACCAAACCAGCCAAACTTTTCTCAGCCGTTTTAGATGTCGGACGGAGCTGCATTTCTAGACGGAAAAAAAGGGAGCAGCGATCAGCTCCTGCTCCCAATCAGCTCCTAAGCTAGATAGTCCCGCAAATGACGGCTGCGGGTAGGGTGGCGGAGTTTGCGCAATGCTTTCGATTCGATCTGGCGAATGCGCTCGCGGGTGACGTTGAAGTACTGTCCCACTTCTTCCAGGGTGTGGTCTTTGCCGTCTAGAAGTCCAAAACGCATTTCCAGCACTTGGCGCTCTCGCTCCGAAAGAACCGAAAGGGCGTTCTGGATCGACTCACGCAGCATTTCTCGCGCGGCAGCGTCCATCGGCTCGACAGCCTCTTGGTCTTCGATAAAGTCACCGAGTTGGCTGTTCTCTTCGCTGCCCACCGGGCTTTCGAGCGACATCGGTTCTTCGGCGGCTTGTAAAATGCGCTCCACCTTTGCCGCAGCGCGCTGCCAACGCCGGCGGACATCGGGTGGGATTGGTGTCCCCTCTGCCCGACAGCGACGGATTACTTGTTCATCCTTCGGGTCAAGAAATCCGGCTTCTAAGGCCATCTCCTCGTGGCTGGGCTCCCGCCCATACTGTTGCAACAGACGCCGCTGAATCCGGAGTAAACGATTGATCGACTCAAAAACGTGCACTGGGATGCGGATGGTGCGCGCCTGGTCGGCAATCGAGCGGCTGATCGACTGTCGGATCCACCATGTCGCATAAGTGCTGAACTTATACCCCCGCGCCGGATCAAACTTCGCCACAGCGCGCAGCAACCCAATATTCCCCTCTTGAATTAGGTCCAAGAAAGCGCTTCCTCGCCCAATGTATCGCTTGGCCACGGAAACCACCAAGCGAAGATTGGATCGAATCAACAGCGATTGTGCTTCGGCAGCCACCTGACGGATTTCCTCGACCTCCTCACGGAAGACCTCTTCATCCGGAGGGTAGCTGCTCAGACGGCCCGGAAGCGGAATCTCCTTCTTAGAGGCAATATATTCGCCCAACTCGGCCACCGACGGCTGTGGGAATAGATACAAATACTCATAAGTTGAGAAAACGTAACGGGCCAACGCATCCCAATTGCGATCCTGTCCCCAAAGGCCATTGTCCAGGTAAGAGCGCACATAGGAAGGCGGGCTTAGATTCCAGTTTTGGCGCAGGGCACGCGCTTCCCGGAAAATCAACTCCAACTCCGGGCGTTCCTGCTTGAGGCGTTGTGTATCCTCTTTGACCCGCCTCCATGCAGTGCGCACCTCATTGAGAAGCGCTTCGTAATACGCCCGAGAAGTTTTCTGGACATCCTTGCTCTCGCCGGGCAGCAGTGCCTCCATGCGGCGCAGTGCATCCAGACGGGTTGCCAGCCAGAACTCACGGTCGGCGTCTAAAAGTTCGATCCCCCCGATCTCCTTTAGATACAACCGCACCGGATCTTCCCCCAACTCGGCCAGCAAGCGAGGATCGTCCAGAAGGTCCAACGGTTCCTCAGCAACTATTCTCTCAAATTCCTCGGCCTCCAGCGGGAAAGCCTCTTGCTCAGAATCCTCCAAGTCGGTCGATTCGAGACCGGGGATTAGATCGTCCACTTTCTCGGGGACAAAGAAGTCCTCCAACGATTCGTGTTTGCCGTCTTCAAAAGGTGGAGCACCCGACCTTCTCTGTCTCCTCCTCGACGTTTGGGATGACCTCATAGCTGCTCTCTCCTCATGAACAAACCAACCAAACCCGCCTTAGTGACTGGTCGCCTTTTTCAGCGCTTTATCAATTTTAAGGCGTCTCTGCGCTAGGGCAAGGATTTCTGAACGCAAGGATGGGTCGAAGGAAGTATGTTGCTCTTCGGCCTCTTGTAAAGTGAAGCGTAGGTACTCAATTTGCTGATTCAGGCTGCGCTGGCGAAGCTGGAGCACTGCACGTAACAGGTCGTCCAAGATTCGTTGGGAAGGCCCCTCCAATCCTTGGGATTTTTCCAGAAGGGCCTCGCTGATCTCCAGCATGGGCAAGGAGAGATGCTGGAGCACATATTGCAGCGGCTCAACGAGGTCTTGCTCAAGAGACTCTTGAAGCAAACGCAGTAAAGTCTGATGCTCCGCACAAGAGAAATCGCTCGGGGAGAGACGCTCCAGTTCATCTTCTTGCAGAGCGCGGTCGAGTCGATAAAGCAAATCGGGGAAACGCAGCAACACCCCCAAAATGTGCTGTTCTAGGCTGAAGAGGCTCTGGGCGAGTGGAATGGGCGCAGGCTGCGAAGGGGATGAGGTGGTTTCAGTTTTGGGACTTCTCCGCGCAGGCTTGCGCGCCGAGGACAGCCTTGACAGCAGGGCGCGCTCATCCACCCGCAATAAGCGGGCAAGACGCTGCAAGTAGGTATCCCGTTCCAACGGGTTCGCAACCTCGCTAATTAAGGGCAGCACGAGGTTGGCGACTTCGTCCTTCTGCTTGGGGTCATTCAGATCGCGTTGCTCGGCCAGAATTTCCATCACATGCACGACGATAGGTTTGGCTTCAGCAATTATGCGCTCCCAGTGCTGAGGATCCGTTTGGACTATTTCATCCGGGTCTAAGCCGGGCGGCAGGGTTGCCACACGAAGGTCGGCTTGTAAGCGCGCCTCGATCCGCAAAAGACCCCGGCTATCAAAAACCATCTCTTGGCTGCGGTCCATGACCTGACGGGCAACCTCCAAACCCCGCAAAGTAGCTTTCTCACCGGCCACATCCGCATCCAGCGCCAAGACTAAGCGCTTACTCAAGCGCTTGAGCAAGCTCAACTGGTGTTCGGTCAGAGCGGTTCCCATCGGAGAGACCACGTTCGCAAACCCAGCTTGATGTAAGGCGAGCACATCCAGATAGCCCTCAACCAACACCGCCTGATCTTTTTCCCGGATCGCCCGCCGAGCATGGTCTAAGCCGTAGAGCAGACGTCCCTTATCGAAGAGCGGTGTCTGAGGAGAGTTGAGAAACTTGGGCACATCTTTGGGGTCGAGAACGCGCGCTCCGAAGCCGGCCATCCGTCCCTGTTCGTCCCGAATCGGGATCATAATGCGATGGCGAAAGCGGTCATGCACGCCTCCGTCCTGACCTTCGCTAACCAACCCCACTTGCACCAAATCCGGGATCGAAGCTCCCTTCGCGGTGAGGTGTTGAAGCAAAGCGTCCCAGCGGTTCGGAGCGTAGCCGATCCCAAAAGCCTCTAAGGTTTCGGCACGCAACCCTCTCCCGGAGAGATATTCCAAGGCTTGTTTGCCGGCTTCGGTGTTCAGCAATTGATGGCGATAAAAAGTCACCGCATCTTCCAGCAGTGCTCGCCAGGTTTCGTGTTCTTGACGCTCCGCCGTCTCTTGAGCAGTAAGAGGCTTGAGCACTACCCCGGCCTTCTGGGCGAGGATTTGCAGGGCTTGGGCGAAATCCACCCCCTCCTTCTTCATGACAAAGGCAAAAACATCACCGCCCTCGTTGCACTGCCCAAAACAACGCCAAGTGCCGCTCTCGGGAAAGACTACAAAGGCCGGCGTGCGCGTGTTGGTGTGAAATGGGCAAAAGCCGAGATAATTCTTTCCCGACCGCCGCAAGCTCACGCTCTCAGAAATCAGGTCGACAATATCTATCCGTGACTTGATCTCATCGATTACCGACATCTTGCCCCCATATTATACCCATTGGGATGTCATCTCGCACGTTTCCTACCCTTTCCGGCCAAAAGCTTGCGGCCCAAGCTCAGTACACAAACCGATAGGGGTAAAAGAAAGGCGTGTAAAGCCAGAATTTCATCATCTTCGGCTCGCCGGGGTTTACAGGGATCACCCCACACCGGGTGAACACCACGCGTTGTTTCCCCCTCGCCCATAGCCGGGATTTCAACACCAAGCCGCCACAGGTCGGGAAACCGTACACCGGATCCCACGTTTCCATATAATATACGATCATCGAGTAGGTAGCCGGTTTGAGCTCGAAGGTTTTCTCTCTTGGCTGCTCGCGATTTCCCTTTTCGATGGTCAGAAAGTAAAGATTGTCTTTATCCTGAGGGTCAATCAGTTGGATGCCTAGCTTGACTCCCGACTTGTTAACGATTGTCACTTGAGCGCGCGGGGAAGGCTCAAAAGCGGTGAGCCAGGTTATACTAACCAAGCTCAGAAGGACAAGCATCAAGGCGGTCTTCTTCATTGTCAACTCCAAGAGACGATTTTATTGAGCAGGGGTTGCATACCATAGCTCGGTTGCAGAGACAGCTTGCCGAAAGGTCTCTTCGGTCATTTTATCAGCCTATTTTGGCACTCGTAGGCGAAGGACATTATAATTCGCATACGATGTTACTCACCAGTCAACAGTTGGAGGTCATTTACCGTCCTCTTGGAGAACGTTGCTTTTTGGAAGGCAAAGTCGGCTGCGGCAAAACGAGCACTGCTGTTGAAAGAGTGCTCTACCTTATGGAAGCAGGAGTGCCTGCTCACCAAATTCTCATCTATCTTCCCCAGCGGACCTTGGCAAGACCTTATCAGCAAGCCCTGGCGGTGCCGGGAGTGATGGCAGGCGGTGCGGTGACCATCCTAACCCTAGGTGGACTGGCAAAGCGCACTATTGAGACCTTCTGGCCGCTGGTGGTGGAACAGGCTGGATTCGGACAGCCCCGCGAGTGGCCAATTTTCCTCACCTTGGAGACGGCACAATATTTTATGGCCAAACTGGTGCGGCCGCTCCTTGAACAGGGCTTCTTTGCTTCGGTCAACCTCCCTCCCAACCGCTTATACAGCCAAATTCTGGACAACTTGAACAAGGCAGCCCTGATCGGTTTTCCTCACACCGAGATCGGCGAACGGCTGAAGAGCGCCTGGAATGGCAGCCCCGGACAGTTGCGTGTCTATGAGGACGTCCAAACGTGTGCCAACCTCTTTCGCCAATTTTGTTTGGAGCACAACCTCCTCGATTTCTCCCTGCAAGTGGAGGTCTTTGTTCGCTATCTCTGGCCGCATCCCTTGGTTCGTCAGACTCTCCAGAGTCAATATCGCCACCTCATTGCGGACAATCTCGAAGAGGATGCACCGGTTTCACACGATCTCCTGCGGGAGTGGCTGCCTGGCTTTGACTCGGCATTGTTGATTTACGATCATGACGGCGGCTACCGCGTGTTTCTCGGCGCAGACCCGGTCTCCGCTTATTCTCTCAAACAGGCCTGCAACATTCAGCGCCTATTTGACACCTCTTTTGTCACCGATCCCCCCCTACAACGATTCGAACGAACCCTGTTGTGGACCTTCGGAGCCCAGCCTCTTCCGTCCGAGGCCGAAACCGGAGCGCCTGCGATCTTTCCCCTTTTTGAGCGTTTCTATCCGCAAATGTTAGAACGTGTGGCAGAGGAGGTCGCCCGCTGCATCGACGAAGAGGGCATTTCTCCTGCCCAAATCGTGGTCCTCACTCCCTACCTCACGGATGCTTTGCGGTTCGCCCTTGCCGAGCTGTTAGAAAGGCGCCGGGTTCGGGTGCGTTCTCACCGTCCTTCGCGAGCCTTGCGGGAAGAACCGGTAATCCGCTGCCTCCTGACCCTAGCCGCTTTGGCCTATCCGGAGGGCCTGCCGCCGGATTTGCTTCGGGAGTTCGATCTGACTACAGCTCTCTTGCAAGCGATCGAGGGTCTGGACCTAGTCCGTGCCCGCCTATTGACGGCGATCGTTTTGCGCAAGGAGAACGGCTTGCCCACCTTGTCCTCCTTCGAACAAATTCAGGCCGAAACGCAGGAGCGCATCACCTACCGCATCGGCGAACGCTACGAGCGCTTACGGCGCTGGCTCGAAGACGCACGGGCTACTGCCCCTGAAGAATTGGAAGTCTTCTTTGTCCGCTTGTTCGATGAGCTTCTCTCTCAGCGGGGATACGGTTTCTACCGCAATGAACAGGCCGGAGAACTGACAGCAAATTTAGTCGAGTCGGCACGCAAATTCCGCCAGGTTTTCCGGGAGAGTATGAATGTGAACACAGAGGAGCGCAACCGCGAATACTTGCGCCTGGTAAGCGAGGGCGTAATCGCAGCCCAGTATCTCCGCAGTTGGCAAGCCGAGGACGAAGAAGCGGTTCTACTCAGCCCAGCTTACACTTATCTGCTAAGCAATCGTCCCGTTGAAGTACAGTTCTGGTTGGACATCGGCAGTTCCGGATGGTACGAACGCCTGTTTCAACCCCTAACTCAACCCTATGTCCTGAGTCGGCGTTGGTCGAAGGGCCGAGTTTGGACTGCAGCGGAGGAAGCTCAAGCAGCCGAAGAGAACCTCCGCCGGATCACCCTGGGATTGGTGCGCCGGTGTCGTAGGCGAATTTACCTCGGTTATTCCGAATACAGCGTTGGGGGCTACGAGCAGCGCGGCGATTTGCTGCGCGTTCTGCAGGACAGCCTAGAAATGATGGCCAGGGGAACTTCATGGGGTAATTCTGGTCGCACGGGGGAAGGATGAACTTCCAACTTCGTCCTGCTCAGGCAGAGGTCGTAGCTTACCGCAGCGGAAAGATGGGGGTGCTAGCCGTGCCCGGCAGCGGCAAGACGTTGACCCTTGCTTATTTGGCAGCCGAACTGCTCACCCACACAACCTTGCGACGGGGGCAAGAGATTCTGATCGTCACCTTGGTCAACTCGGCTGTCGATCTCTTCACCCAGCGCATTCGAACTCTCTTGGAAGCGCGCGGCTTCTTGCCCCTCAATTTTCGCGTGCGCACCTTGCACGGCCTCGCCAACGACATCCTGCGTGAACGCCCCGAAGTAGTTGGATTGGACGAACGCTTCGTGATTTTAGACGAAGGCGAGTGTAACCGCATTTTAGAGAGCGCGGTGAAGAGCTGGCTGCATAACCACAGCGATCTCTTGTCAGGTTACCTCGCCGAAGACTTAGATGCGTATCAGGTCCAAAAAGTCCGCCGCAAAGAATTCCCGACCCTAGTGCGCGAAATTGCCGCCGCCTTTATCCGCGTCGCTAAGGACCGACGTCTGACTCCCGCTCAACTACGCCATCGGCTCGACCAATTACCGTTCCCATTGCCCTTACTGGAGATGGGCACAGCTATCTATGCTGACTACCAACGCGCGCTCAATTACCGCGGCGCCGTAGACTTTGACGACCTCGTCCGTCTCGCTTATGAGGTGTTGCAATGGGAGCCGCAACTCCTCGAACGTTTGCGCTATCGCTGGCCATACATTCTCGAAGATGAAGCCCAGGATTCCAGCTATATCCAAGAGCAGATTCTGCGGGCGCTGGTCGGGGAGAGCGGCAACTGGGTGCGCGTTGGCGATCCTAACCAAGCCATCTATGAGACCTTCACAACTGCCAATCCGAAATACCTTCGTCAGTTTGTTCGGGAGGAGGGTGTCATCCAGCGCGATCTGCCCGACTCGAACCGCTCCACTCGGAGCATCATGGAGCTTGCCAATCATTTAGTGCGCTGGACGATGGAGCACCACCCCCTTGCCGAAGTGCGCGACAGCCTGCAAGGCCCCCCCTTCATCACCCCCGTCCCGGCTGACGACCCATACCCCAATCCCCCGGATGATCCTTCTAAGGTCGTGCTCTACACCAAAAAACTCAGGGTATCCGAGGAGATCAAGAAGGTCACCCGCTCGCTGAAGAACTGGCTCAAGGATCATCCCGACAGGACGGTAGCCGTGTTAGCACCGACCCATGAGTTGGCAATTAAGGTTGTCGAGGCTTTGAAAAGAGAGAATATCCCCTTTGAAGATTCCCTTCTGCGCTCCAGCGCTTCGACACGCCGCGCTGCACAACGATTGTGTGACATCCTCCATGCTCTCGCCGATCCTCTTTCAGCCCAAAAGCTGGCCACTGCTTACGGCGCTTGGCGATTAGACGACCTCGAAGACCCGGTCCTGCACGCTCAGGTAATCGGTGACCAAGCCCTGATCCAACGTTGCCCCCAAATTGAAGCCTACCTTTATCCTTCCTCTTCCTTTGATTGGCTTATGGAGGTTTGCCCGCCTCGAGGTGCAGAGAACCCTGCAGCTCCGATCAGTGAACAGGAGACCTACTACCGCTTGGCGCACTTTCGCAAGAGGATGCACCGCTGGCAAAGTGCAGTGCTCCTACCTATCGATCAACTCATCCTGACCCTGCAGGGCGATCTGTTCCGCGAACCGGCTGAACTGGCCCTAAGCCACAAGCTTGCCCTAATTCTTCGCCAAGCCAGCGATGCCAACCCAAGATGGCGGTTGCAGGAATTAGCCCAAGAACTTACGCTGATCTCCAACAACGATCGACGCCTGCTCAACTTCAGTCGCGAGGAAAGCGGTTTTGATCCCCAAGCCTATCCCGGACGGGTGGTGGTTTCGACAGTGCACAAAGCCAAAGGATTGGAATGGGATCGGGTATACCTGATCTCGGTCAACAACTACGACTATCCCTCCGGGGCAGCTTACGACACCTATAAGCCTGAACGTTGGTTCCTGCGAGGGCGGCTCAATTTGCAAGCCGAAGCCTTAGCCCAATTGGAATGGTTGCTCTCCCCCGCCGAATCCGACTTCCCTGAAGAGGGGATGCCCACAGTGCAAGCCCGTCTAGATTATGTGCGCGAACGCCTGCGCTTGCTCTATGTAGGTATCACCCGTGCCAAGCGCGAGCTAATCATTACCTCCAACAGCGGCCGCCGCGAGGATAAAGTGCCCGCCCTAGCCTTGCTAGCCCTGAAGGACTACTGGGAGAAAACCCATGCCCGATCTGCCGTTTGACTTTATCTTCAGCCAAGCCAATTTGCAAGATTTCCTCATCTGCCCGAGAAGGTTTTATCTGCGCTATATACGCCGCCTGGCCTGGCCCTCGGCAGCGGGTGGCGAAGCTTTCGAATGGGAACGACGCCTGACCCTAGCCCAAGATTTTCACCATCTGGCCCATCAGAAAGCACTGGGAATTGCCGATGAGCTGCTTGAACCCTTCGTTAGAGAGCATTCCGCCGAGCTGTTCGACTGGTGGACACAGCTCGGCCGGTTTTGGCAAACGGAACAGGAGGGCATCCTGCTCGGCAAACGCTATTCCGAATTGGTTCTTACGGCTGCGCTGGACAATGCCCGTTTGATTGCCAAATACGATTTGCTGGTCGCCCATCCCGACGGACGTTGGAGTATCGTGGATTGGAAGACAACCCGGCAAAAGCCTGCGCCAAGTGCTATAAAGGCCTTGATTCAGTCCCGCTTGTATCCTTATCTCCTTGTGCGCGCCGGAACGAGTCTCAACGAGGGAGCTGCGATCGAACCCGAACAGGTGAGGATGGTCTACTGGTTTGCCAACGACCCTGACCGCCCGGAGACCCTCTTCTATTCCAGAGCCCAATTTCAAGCTGACGAAGATTATCTCTCCCACCTTATGGCCGAAATCCTCGGTCGCCAAGAAACGGAGTTCGAGCTTACCGCCGATGAACGCGCTTGTGCCTATTGCCCCTATCGCACCTATTGCGAGCGCGCTTTCCTCGCTCCGGAAGAGTACGATGTCGAGACCGGAATCGAACTTCTCAGGCTTTCTCTCCCTCAGGACTGGGAACAAGTCGGGGAAATCGAGTATTAGCCGATGACGATTTGGCTGGAACCCCTTCCGGTTCAGATCCCTCACGAATTAGCCGCAGCAATTGACGGCCATCCGATCTTGTTACAAACCCTGGTGCAACGCGGTCTGACCGATCCGCAAGTTGCTTGCGCCTTTCTCGATGCAAACCTCTACCAACCCACTCCGCCGGAGGAATTGCCCGGGGTGGAAGCGATCGTGTATCGATTACAGCGCGCCCTAAGGATGGAGGAGATTATCGCCGTATGGGGAGACTTCGATGTGGACGGTCAGACGGCAACTGCGCTCCTAGTTTCGGCGCTGCGCCGTTTGGGAGGACGGGTCATCTATCACATCCCGGTCCGAGAAAGCGAGGGCCACGGGGTTAATCTACCCTACTTAGAAAGCCTCGCCCGCCGAGGAGCACGCTTGTTTCTCACCTGCGATACCGGTATCTCGGCCTACGCTGCTGCGCAGGCCGCCCGAGAATGGGGGATCGATTTTCTGATCACCGATCACCACGAACTGCCGGCCGAATTGCCACCAGCAACCGCCATTGCCAGTCCGAAGCTCTTGCCGCCTGATCATCCGCTGAACGGTTTGTGCGGGGTAGGTGTAGCTTATAAGGTGGTGGAAGCTCTCTATCGAGCCTTAGGATGCGAAGAAGCCCTGACTCAGTTTCTCGACTTGGTTGCCTTGGGGACTATTGCCGATGTCGCTCCGCTCCGCGGAGACACTCGCTATCTTGCCCAGCTCGGGATCGAGCAACTGCGCCAACACACTCGCCTCGGCTTGCGTTTGCTGTTGGAAAATGCCGAAATGTCGGCTGCCGACTTGACCGAAGAACAGATTTCCTTCGGCCTAGCGCCGCGCCTAAATGCGGTCGGCCGTCTGGCCGATGCTAACCCCATGGTTGAGTTCCTCACTACACCCGATCAAGGCTTGGCCCAGCGCCTGGCTTTTGAAATCGAGGGCTTTAACGAAATGCGCAAGCGCCTGACCGAAGAGGTCTTTCAGGCAGCCTTAAGTCAGTTGGAGCAAGACCGTTCGCTGCTCGAGCACCCTGTCCTAGTGCTATACCACCCGCAATGGCACCCCGGTGTGGTAGGGATCGTTGCCAGTCGCTTGGTTGAACACTTTGGAAAGCCGGCGATCCTGCTTTGCGGGGAAAAGGAGAAAGGCGCGCGCGGCTCGGCGCGTTCTGTGGAAGGCGTGAACATCACTCAGGCCATCGCCGTCCATGCAGCGATGCTGAGCAGCTTTGGCGGTCACCCCATGGCTGCCGGTTTAACCTTTGCCCCTGCCGCCGACTTACCCGAACGCATCGCTCGCTTCCGTCAGGCCATCGGCTACACGGTTCAGAAGATGTTCGGCGGACGCTCGCCGGAAGCCCAACTGCAATTAAGTGCCTATCTGCCGCTGGAGCAGGCGGATTGGTCGCTGGCCGAGCAACTCGAACGCCTAGCGCCTTTCGGAGCAGGCAACCCGGCGCCGATCTTTGCCGCCCAGAATCTGACCCTGATCGGCTATTCCGAAATCGGGAGACAGAACGAACACTTGCTCCTAGACGTGGAAGACGAGCAGGGAAATGGCTATCGGCTTATTTGGTGGCAAGGCTCTAGTTGGCCGCTCCCCAAGGGCAAATTTGACCTCGCCTATCGCTTGCGTGGGCGGACTTATAACGGTGAACGCCGCTTGCAATTCGAATGGGTGGATTTTCGCCCCCGTATGCAGCCCTCTGTTGAACTTACGGCCACCGAAGAGATCGCCCTACTGGATTACCGCGGAGAGAGCTTTCCCCTCGAACGCCTACGGGCGCTAGGAAACGAAGGGGAACTACTCATCTGGGCCGAAGCTGGCGAGCGCACCGCAGTTCAGGGCAAAGACCGCACCGAGCTTGCCCCCCATCCTCACTTGGTGGTCTGGACGATTCCACCAAGCGCCGGCGAACTACGCCGAGCCTTGCGGCTGGTGCGTCCAAAGCGCATCTCTTTCTTTGCGGTCGACCCGCAGATGGACGATCTCCATCGCCTAATGGAACGCATAAGCGGTTTACTCAAATTCATCTCAGTTCGTCACCACGGACAGACGACCTGGACGTGGTTGGCTGCGGCTACCTGCCAACGAGTCGGGGCTGTCCGCCTTGCAGTGCAGGTGTTGGCGGAACGAGGGGGACTGGAAATTCTCGCCGCCGATGACCAAGGCTTCACCTTCCAACTCAAGCCGGGCAGACCGGGTTCGACCGCAGCAGCGCTCCTCGTCGAGCTGCAGCGCCATCTGGAAGAAAGCCGCGCTTTCCGCCATCATTACCGCACTTGTTCTCTAGAAGGTTTGCGCATCCTCCTAAGCGGAGAAGCAAACCGCCTTAAGACGGATTGACAGGCCATGGATGAACGCCGCCTACAAGCCCGCTACCGTCGTATTATGATGTTTTTTGCCCACTTGACCTTGCGCTTTATCTTTTGGGAAATCTTACTGCCGCGTCTCGGCCTGCGCATCCTCACCCGGCGCACGCGCCCCAAGCGCATCCGGGGTGCTGCGCGGCAGTTCCGTGCCCTAGCCATCCAATTGGGCGGAGTCATGATCAAGGTCGGGCAGTTCCTTTCCTCACGGCTGGATATCCTCCCCCCGGAGGCAACCGAAGAACTAGCCGGTTTACAGGACGAAGTGCCTGCAGAAGACTTCAACATCATTCGTCAACTGGCAGAACACGAGTTAGGCGCCCCGCTCTCGGAATTGTTCGCAGAGTTCGACCCCATCCCGCTTGCGGCCGCCTCGCTGGGTCAGGTGCACCGAGCTCTCTTGTCTGCGGATGCTTCGTGCGCCGCAGAATTTCGCCGGGTAGTGGTAAAAGTTCAGCGCCCTTATATCGAACGCCTGATCGAAGTCGACTTGAGCGCTCTACGTCGCTTCGGCGGCTGGTTACATCGCTATGAGCCTATCCGCCGACGCGCAAATGTGCCCGCTCTGGTCGAGGAATTCGCCGCAACCGTGCGCCAGGAGATCGACTACCTTGCCGAGGGTCGCAATGCCGAGACCTTTGCCGCCAATTTCCGTCAACGCAAGCGAGTCCACGTTCCCCGCGTGGTGTGGGAGTTGACCACCTCGAAAGTCCTAACTCTCGAGGACGTATACGCAATTAAGATCACCGATTACGAGTCGATCCGCCAAGCAGGGATCGACACCGGTGAGGTGGCCAAGGAATTACTGGACACCTACTTGAAGCAAATCTTCGAAGACGGCTTTTTCCATGCCGATCCCCACCCGGGTAACCTTTTCGTCACCCCTCTGGCTTCGCCTACGGAAGAAGGCTTAACTTGGCGTTTGACGTTCGTCGACTTCGGCATGGTGGGGGTAGTGCCCGACAATCTGCGTCACGGCTTGCGGGAGTTGCTGATCGCTGTCGGCACCCGGGATGCTGCTCGCGTGGTGCGTGCCTACCAAACCCTCAATGTCTTGCTGCCCGGCGCCGACTTAGCACTGATCGAACAGGCCGAAGCCCAATTGTTTGAACGTTTTTGGGGGATGAACATGCGCGAACTAACTCAGGTCAGCCATGCCGAGGTGATGCGCTTTGCCTTGCAGTTCCGCCAACTGCTTTACGATATGCCCTTTCAAATCCCCCACAATTTGCTGCTGCTTGGGCGCACCGTGGCCATCCTTTCGGGAATGTGCACCGGATTGGACCCCAACTTCAATGTCTGGTTTCAGCTTCAGCCCTATGCCGAAAAGCTGATCGCAGATGAGGCAGCTTCGCGCTGGCAAGATTGGCTGAACGAGGCCGGAGAGCGGCTGCGCCTCTTACTTTCCCTACCTTCGCGCGCCGACCGCGTGCTACAACTGGCAGAGAACGGTAAACTAAATGTTCAGGCACCGCGTTTGGAAGAACAATTCCGCCGCATGGAAAAAGCCCTAGATCGCCTATACTTCGCTTGGATAGGCGGAGTTTTCTTCCTCGGCGGTATCCTATTGCTGCTCGGCGGAAAAGAAGCCGCAGGCGCGCTATGCCTGGCCCTCGCCGCGCTAATTCTCCTCGGGTCTTTGGTTAGATAAGCTCCAAAGCGCAGCTTTGAGGCCCCTCTCTTTGGAGGAGCAGATGGCACTCCTCGTCCATAAGAGAGGCACTCTAAGCGGCTTTGCTCTCACTCTTTTCGAGGCGATCTATTGCGGCATCGATCAAACTGCGCCAGGCGAGCAAGAATTCCTTTTGGGCACGTTTTTGATGAGTGACAAAACCCTCGGGCAATAAAGCCTGCACGCTCTTGCGTAACTCCTCGCCGGCTGCGCGCAAGTGCTGTCGCGTCTCTTCTGGAATACACGCCTCGAACGACTTTTGAGTGCGGGTTTTGTTCTCGGTCACTTTCACCTCACTTTCCGTGCTGGGAGCAATTATACTGTAAAAGTTGGAAAAATCTCCCCGATCTCAGGTAAAATTTAGGTGGGAATGCGTCTTTTGGTGATTTACACAGGCGAGTACGGACAACGCCACCTGAAAAATCTGCTTGCACGAGCTCCTGCCCATTGGGAAGTCAACAGTTGGCGGGCAGTCTCCCATTTTCCTCCGGTGATCGATGACCCAGAGGACTTTCTTCCATCAGAGGTGCCCCCTTCTGACCTCATCCTCTCCTTTGCCGAAGTGAAAGGGGTGGCCGAACTGCTGCCCGACCTGGCTCGTCGCAGCGGGGCGAAGGCCGTGCTCGCTCCGATTGATAACGAAGATTGGTTGCCGCGTGGCTTGGCACGTCAGTTGCGCAATTGGCTGGAAGACCTCGGGGTCGCCTGCGCCACGCCGAAACCGCTGTGCTCGCTAACCGAGCGGGATTATTGGATCTCCCGCCGCCAACGCCTCCCCTATCGCAGTCCCGAGATTGCTGAGTTTGCTCGCTATTTCGGACGGCCGTCTTTCACCTTTACCGTGGATCCTCAGACTCGCCTGGTCCTAGCTGTCGCAGTGAATCGCGATGCTGTCTGTGGCTGCGCCCACTTTGTGGCTCAAGGGCTGGTGGGGGTTGCAGTGGAAGAAGCCCAAGAAAAAGCCGGATTACTTCATCACCACTACCCTTGTCTCGCCAGCATGGGGGTCGATAGCGATTTCAGCGACACCTTGATGCACGTCTCGGGAAACATCCTCAAAGATGAGGTGTGGGATCAAGTCAAGCCTTTTTGTAGAATTCAATACCTTATCCCCGGCGAACGCAGCGAGAATTAGCCCTGTTCCAGTTGGCGGGCCAGGTCCTCGGCAGCAGCCAACTCTTCCGGCGTGTTGACGTTTTGAAAGGCCAATCCCAACGGATCGAAGATACTGATCTCCTCAGGGCTAAAAAAGCGCAGATTAGCCTGCCAGAACCATGCATCGGCGCGCCAATGGCCATCTTCCAAAGCTTGGCGCACCAACGGCAAGCAGTTCTCCCGCCGATAGACGGCATGGAAGGGTTCGTTGCCGCTGGCTGTCTGAGGGATCACAGCATCGGTCTTGCTCTCCTCAAGGACGCGAAAGAGAACTTCGAGCAACTCCGGGCTGGCAAAGGGCATATCACAGGCCACTACGGCCACAAGGCTATAGTGCGCGCTGCGCAAAGCCGTATACAGCCCCCCTAAAGCCCCGCGACCGGGAAAGATATCCTCAACCAGAGGCACGTTTAGGAAAGCGTATCTCTCCGGATGATTGGTGGTAACCAGGGCCTCGTCCACGACCGGGATCAGCCGCTCGAGGATGCGCTGGATCAGCGGCTTGCCTAGGAAGGGCAGCAGCGCTTTATCCCTGCCCATTCGCTTGGACTCGCCGCCGGCCTGTACCACTAACGATCGCATACTTGAATTTTACAACAAAACCTTGTGTCCTTAAGCGTCCTTTTCCTTCCACAACCCGCTCTAGGGGTCGGGGTCCCGGTCGCCGAACTCCCCGTCCAATCTTTTTGTCCCCCCATCAAGGCCAAGAACACTGTAACCTTTCCAGAGCTACCGCATCCAATCAACAGTGCGATCACCCTAAGAGAGTTTAGAGTGAATTCTGCTCACGGAGGTTGACTATGGAAATGATCATCGATTTCCCCGGTGGGGAGCGAGTGGATGCGCATTTTGGCAAGTTTACAGTAAGGACGGACCAACCCCCTTCGGCCACGGCTCCGACCCCTTTTGCGACGTTTCTAGCCTCTATCGGCACTTGCGCGGGGATTTATGTGCTGGGCTTCTGCCGCCAGCGTGGCCTGTCCACCGAGGGCATTCGCATCGTTCAGCGCATGCACACCAATCCCTTCACAGGGATGGTAGGCAAAATCGACTTAGAGATTCAAGTTCCTCCCACATTCCCGGAAAAGTATCGCGACTCCCTAGTACGGGCGGCCGAGCTGTGTGCGGTCAAGAAGCACATGGAGCAACCCCCCAAATTCGAGGTATATACCCAAGTGGTCCAACCGGCGTGAAGAGCCCAATCCGTCCGTCGGCTCCGAATAGCCGGTGACTCCGGACCCTTAGCGATACATCCTATTCACTACATAAACAAGGCAGCGGGCGGGCGCATATGCCTGCCCGCAGGTCTTAAGGTCTGTTGCGCCGCTTTCTCCCGTTAACTCTTCGGAAGAGCGAAATGAGGGGCAAGCCATAGCCGAGTAAAGACACGATCGACCGACTTGCATAGCGCAGACCCTTATCGGCCAAGCACAGCATCCGTATCCCTCACCTTTTTCCAAAGCAGGGGGGCGGACGGGATCGAAAATTTGGGAGACGGAAGGCAAGTATATTGTGATAGAATAAACGTTAGTTTTCCCATATAAGGAAGCGCTTATGCCCGAGCCAGCCAGCCGAGTTTCTGTTCAGGAAGCGAGCTCGCTCCTCCAGCCTCCTGCAGAGTTGACCGAACCTTTACAATGCGAGTTGGAAGAAGTTCGTCAGCTCTTTGCAGCCCAACCCCTGATGGTCCAACGCTTCATTGAGTCTCAAGCTGCGAGTCTGGCCGATGCCATAATCGCCAATGTCCCTGAAGCGCGCTTCATGCTCCCGGATCGAGTGCTCGTCCCTGCCCCGGCTGACGGTTTTCAGACGGTGAGCATTCCACCGGAACAACGTGAATACCGCATTGGCGGATGGGCGACCCGTCTGCGTCGCATCGAGTTACGGGTGTTAGCCAAACAGCGTTTGACCGAGCTTGAGCAAAGCGAAAATCAAGGCATCCGAGAAGCTTCACGTCTGTTGCGTCATACTACTGCCGTGCACATCGTCTATAATTTGTTGCCCGCCGGCCGCTCGGTGCACTATCTTGCCGAAGAAGGGGAAACAATCCCCAGCATTCCGGTTGAGGAGGAACAGGTCGAGTCGGCCTTGACAGCCCCAACCGACGCCATTGCAGAGGAGAGAAGCGAGGAAACCGAGCGGGGTGAGCTGCTCGTTCCTTTCGTGCCCTACGCACGGCGCTTTTTCTTGCCTCAGTGGGTAGCTTTTGACGAAAACGGCGAGTTACTGCTCTCCAGCGTCCAAGAGGCCGAATCACACATTGCTTCCATGCAGCGCTATCTGCGCTTGCTCCACTATGCTGCCGCCTTTTCCCCGTGTATTATCGTGGACGAGGTCTATCAACAGAAACGCTATGGCATGCTAGGCCAGTTGGTCAACCAGGGGCGAGCCTTGGCGATCTACCAAACCCGTCAAATCATCGAGACGATCAAAAGGCGGGCACGCGCCCAAAATCTGAACCGCGGATTGACCATCCGCCTCCCCTATTTTGATGATCAGGACTTGACCATGAAGATCTATCCCTTCGTGGTCATCCCAGCGGGGCGGATCATGTTTGTCCCCGCCTTTGTAGTGCGGGCTGTGCGCGAAGAAGAAGCCAAAGTTGCTCAGGACACGCGCCTGAACCCCACCACGCGCAAGTACATTATCAAGCAGCTCAAGATGCTTGAAGAAGCCTTCTTGAACTTCTCCCTGCGAAGCCCCTAATTCTCCCCAAGACTATACGCCGAGGTTGAGTTAATATGTTGTTCGCCATTGGCTTACTGATCGTCCTTTTCTTTGTCTCCTATCGCCTCGCCCCGCGCGAACGCCAAGAGGATGCTTTGGTGCACGGCGCAGGCCAAGTGGGGATGCTTGCAGCCTTAGCTCTCTTCGGGGTAGACTACTTTACTTCCTACTACTATGCTACCGGCGAAATGATGCATGCTTTGCATCCCTACGGCCTAGAGAAGTATGCTTTCATTTGTGTGGCCGTTATCGCGCTAGCCAACTTTGTCTTTGGTGCGTTATATATGTATTCACTAGGGGTGTTCAATGAAGGAGGGGGGGCGTTCACGGCCGCAATGCGCTATTTAGGTCCCTCGCTGAGTTTGATCGTCGCCGTTGTTCTGGTCCAAGACTACGTCCTGACCATCGTTGTTTCTACGCTCTCCGGGAGCGATCAGTTGCTCTCGATTATCGGAGCATACAATGTCAACTGGTTCTGGCACTTCCTCATCGGGGCCGCCTTGGCATTCACAACCTGGTATCTGACCATCCGCGGCCGGGGCGAGTCGGCCCAGGTTGTCTTCACACTCCTCGGCTTGTTTGCCGGCCTGACATTGACTATGTCCGTAGGTCTGATCCTCGCCCACCTCAGGGGCGTGCCCCCTGCACCCTCTGAGCCTCCTCAACCGACAACGCTTGCGCAAGCGCTATACCACATGCTGACGGCGAGCATGAAGGGAATGGTGGCTCTAACCGGGTTGGAGGCAATGTCCAACGGCATGCAATTTGTGATTGACGAAGATTATGCTCTGATTCGGTGGGGGAAGAAGCACCTGCCCCGGTTAAATTGGCTGTGGAATTTTTACAGCGGTAAATCGGGCATCGGCAGGACGGTTCAGACTGCTTTTCTGTTCTACGGTGGACTGACGACCCTATTCCTAACGATCTTCTCACTGCGCTTCAACGTCTTTGACGGCACTTTTGGGCGCACGCTGGTCGGTAATCTGGCCTACATCGGCTTCGATCAATTCCCCGGAGGGATTATCCTCTACTGGTTCTACCAGTTCCTTGCCGTCGCTCTGCTCTCGGCCGCCTCTATGACCGCCTATCAGGACATGCAATCCGTTACTTGGCGCAATGTGGCTATCGGCGAGATTCCCGAAATCGTAGTCTATCGCAACCCGAAAGGCACCTTCACCCGCCCGGTGACGGCCGCCTTTATCGCCGCTGTGATCATCCAATTTCTGGTGCGGGGGGACACAGGTCACGCAGTGCCTTACTACGGCGTTGGGGTGTTCTTGCCCATTACTGCCATGGGGCTTGCCATGCGCCGCCACGTGCAACTGCACGAGACAGGTCGAAAACGCACCCTCGCCCTCCTCGGCGTTAACTTCTCCATTGCGCTTTCCTCGTTTGTCTTTGTCGGCCAAATCGCCGGGAAATGGTTTGAAGGCGGTTGGTTGGTACTGATTGTATTAATCCTGGTCGTCCTCATGGCTCATGCAATTCTGATTTCTCCCATCGGCTATCGCGACCCCGACCAGATTTACCGGATCGTGCGCGTAAAATCCCGCGTCGAGGGTCCGATGGGAGCTATCGTCGAGTGGCAATCGCTCAAAGTGCAAGAATACCGCTATCAGTTACTGATCGCTATCGCTAAATTCTGGGAGCTTTTTGGGGTTCGTCGTCCGGTTCGCTTCGAACCGCCTATAGCCGCAGGCGAATTTGAAGAGGCTGTAGAAGTCGGTCATACGCGCCACTCCTACCTCGAACCTTATCTCAGCCAAAATCCAGCTTCCAACCCCCAGACGCCACCCGCTAAGGAAGAGCCTTCCGCTAACCCACCCTCATGACCTCACAACCGATTTACCGTTTACGCGCTACGGAGGTCTACAGCGCTCTGGAAACCTCTCCGCAGGGGCTTACTGCGGAGCAGGTAGCAGAGCGTCTGTCGCTCTACGGAAGAAATGTGATTCAAGAGCCGACGCCACCGCCCTGGTGGAGCAAATTTCTGGTGCATATCGTCCACCCCATGGCTATCCTCTTATGGGTTGCGGGCATCTTGGCTTTGATTGTCGGCGAAATTAGCCTTGCTCTTGTTATCTGGTCGGTGATTCTTGTCAATGCGGCTTTTTCTTTTTGGCGGGAGTATCGCGCTACGGTGGCCGTTGCCGGTTTGAAAGAGATCTTGCCTTCCTATAGCCGCGTGCTGCGTGAAGGTCGGGAAATCCTCGTGCCCACGCCGGAAATCGTTCCGGGAGATATTCTCATCCTCGCCGAGGGCGATAATATCCCCGCCGACGCCCGGGTGGTGCAGGAGTATGGCCTGCGTGTTAACCAAGCCATACTCACCGGAGAAGCCATGCCGGCGCGCAAGACCTCTGATGCTTCCCTGCGCGAGGGGATTAGCGAACTGGAGCGGCCTAACCTGGTCTTTGCCGGCACTTCTGTGTTCAGCGGCACCGCAAAAGCCGTGGTCTACGCTACCGGGATGCTCACCCAATTCGGACGCATCGCCCATCTGACCGGAAGGGTCAGTGAACAACCCTCAGCGCTTCAGCAGGAGATCATTCATCTCACCCGTCGCTTATCAGTTATTGGTTTGGGAATTGGCATAGTTGTCTTTCTAGTTGGTGCCTTCGATCCGGAAGTCGAATTATTCGACCCTCAGGATCGGTTGGTGCAAGCGTTCATCTTTGCCTTGGGAATTTTAGTGGCTGTTGTTCCCGAAGGCTTGCCGGCCACTCTCTCGCTTTCACTGGCTATGGCTGTGCAGCGCCTAGCGCAGCGCGGTGTCTTGGTCAAGAAGCTGGCGATGGTGGAGACGCTGGGAAACATCTCAGTCATCTGCACCGATAAGAGTGGGACGCTCACCCAAAACCAGATGACCGTCCGCGAGATTTGGGTGGGTGGCAAGAAGCTCAGCGTGAGCGGAATTGGCTACGAACCTCAGGGGGAAATCACCCCAGACCCTCGCTCCCTAAACCTAGAGTCTGAGCTGGAACTTCTGTTGACCGCCGCCACCCTGTGCAACAACTCGCGTTTGATTCCGCCTACTGCAGATCATCCCTATTGGTCAGCGCTTGGCGATTCGACCGAGGCTGCGCTACGAGTGGTCGCCCGTAAGGGAGGGCTCTCCGAAGAGGAGGTTCTCAGTCAATACCCTCGATTGCACGAGATTCCCTTCGAAGCACGGCGCAAACGCATGACCACCATTCACCGCTGGGGTCAGGAAGAAATTGCTTTTGTCAAAGGCGCACCGCGCGAGGTGTTGCACTTGTGCCGTTTCTGGCAATGCAACAACCAAGTCCTGCAGTTGGAGGACTCGACTCGCAACCAGATTCTCGCCGCCAATGACGATTATGCTCGTAACGCTTTGCGCGTCCTAGCTTTTGCCTACCGCCTGTTGCCTCCGCGGAGCAGCTACGCCGAACAAAATGTGGAATGCGAGTTGATCTTTTTGGGTTTGATGGCCATGCATGATCCCCCTCGGCCTGAGGTTGCCCGCGCAGTGGAAATCTGTCGTCAGGCAGGTATTCGCATCATTATGGTAACCGGCGACTACGGCCTGACCGCAGAAAGCATTGCTCGGCGCATCGGGATGTTAAGCACGCCTAATCCGATGATTGTGACCGGAGCCGAGCTAGAAGAGATGAACGATGTGCAATTGCAGAACCTCCTGGAGAAGGAGGTCATCTATGCACGCATGGCGCCGGAGCATAAACTGCGCCTTGTGGCAGCCCTGCAGGCCAAAGGTGAAGTGGTTGCGGTCACCGGCGATGGCGTCAACGACGCTCCGGCTTTGCGCAAGGCCGATGTGGGTGTAGCAATGGGCATTATCGGCACCGATGTTGCCCGCGAGGCTGCAGATGTAATTTTGACCCAAGACAACTTCAGCACCATTGTCGACGCCATCCAAGAGGGACGGGCTATTTACGACAACATCCGCAAGTTTATCACCTACATCTTCACCAGTAACGTGCCCGAGTTAGTGCCCTTTGTGGTCTCGGCAATTTTCCAGATTCCCCTAGCGCTGACCGTGCGCCAAATTTTGGCCATCGACATGGGCACCGACCTTTTGCCGGCTCTGGCATTGGGGGCCGAGAAACCCGAACCGGATATCATGAGTCGTCCTCCTCGCAAGCGCGGCTTACCGCTTATCGAGCGCTCGCTTCTCATGCGCTCTTTTGCCTGGCTGGGGATGATCGAAACGGCGCTGTGCTACCTAGGGTTCTTCTACATTTACGCCCGAGCCTACAACATTCGTTTGGATGAGTTGTTAGCTGCGGGGCGGGCTCTCCCGGAGCTGCTTCACACCGTGCCGCCCCACGTTCACGTCTTAGCAGTAACCATGTTTCACGCCGGAGTGGTGATGGCCCAAGTCGGCAATGTTCTAGCCTGCCGTTCGGAACGCCTACGGGTCAGTGAAGTGGGATGGTTCTCCAATCCGCTAATTTGGTTGGGCATTTTGGGGGAAATTGCATTAATATTAACTTTAATCTACGTGCCGCCTCTGGCGGAGATGTTCGATCACCAGCCTTTGCCGCTCGAATACTGGTTCCCACTTGCGCTGTTCGGTCCCCTCCTTTATGGTTTCGATCGAGTGCGCAAACAACTGCTCCACTTCTTCCAGTGGTTGAAGACCAGTCGGGAAAGCCCGACAGAGACTGAGTCCTTTTGAGGAGGATTGAGGATGAAAATTATCGTAATGGGATGCGGCCGAGTGGGCGAGCAGTTTGCCCGGCTGATGGACGCTGAAGGGCACGATGTGACGGTTGTGGATACGGATGAGGCAGCGCTGGAGCGGATGAGACAGGGGTTTGGCGGCAAAGTGATCCTCGGAGTAGGCTTCGACCGCCAAGTCCTGATCCAAGCGGGCATTGAACGAGCCGAAGCCTTTGCTGCCACCAGCAATTCCGACAACGCCAATATCATTGCTGCGCGCATCGCTCGCAATATCTTCCACGTGCCCAAGGTGGTAGCCAGCGTTTATGACCCGCGGCGGGCAGAAATTTACCGCCGCCTCGGCTTGCTTACCTTTTCCTCTACCGCACTCGGGGCCGAGCGGGTGCGCGAGCTACTGACCTATCAAGAATTGGAGCCGATGATGACCTTTGGCAGCGGGGAGGTAGCTTTGGTCAACCTCGAAGCTTCTCCCCTCTTAGATAGAAAGCAGGTGCGCGACCTGACCGTGCCGGGTGAAATTCATGTCATTGCGATCTCTCGGCAAGGCCAAGCTATTCTCCCCCTCCAAGGCACTATAATCCGCAACCGAGATCTGATCTATATCGCCGTGCACACGTCGGCACTCGAGCGCTTGAAAGCACTCATAGGTTACGCATAAGGAGTGTTGAGAATGTTTGTGATCATCGTTGGTGGAGGCAAGACCGGCTCTTTTTTGGCCGGACATTTGCTTCAACTTGGACATCGAGTGTGCCTGATCGAAAATCGGCCAACCATCGTTGAACGTCTGCGACGCGAGCTCGAGCCTGAGGTGGTTCTACTAGGTGATGGCAGCTCTCCAAGCATGCTCGAAAAGGCAGGCATCCGCGAAGCCAATGTCCTCGCAGCGGTTACTGGAGAAGACGAAACCAACTTGGTGATTACCACCCTCGGACGCTTCGAGTTCCACGTCCCTAGGACGATTGCCCGCGTGAATAATCCTAAGAACGCTTGGTTGTTCAATCAAGAGATGGGAGTGGACATCGCCGTGGATCAAACCGACATCATGGCCAAACTGATTGTTGAAGAGATGTCCCTAGGAGATATGATGATCCTCCTGCGCTTGCGCAGCGGGGAATATTCAATCGTAGAGGAACGGGTTGACCCACAAGCCTTGGTGGTTCAAAAAGCAGTTAAAGAAATCCAATTCCCCAAGGACTGCACCTTGGTCGGCATCTTCCGCAACGATCAGTTGATCATCCCTAAAGGGGAGACAGTTTTTCAACCCTATGATGAGGTGATCGCCATTGCCCATACCCAACAGATTGGGCAATTGGCGAAGCTATTCGGCGCACCCGGCTAGGAACATCAACCCTTATGCCGCGCTCCCAACCATGCTAACAAACGTGCAAGAGGCCAAGTGTTGATAACCGACTCGGCCTCAACCCAGGCGCGCCGGGCAATCGTGACGCCAAAGTGCAACAGGTCGAAATCGCTCTCAGCGTGAGCATCGGTATTGATCGCCAATAAGCCGCCCATTTCAGCGTAGCGACGGGCATAGAGATCGTCCAAGTCCAAGCGCGAGGGATGAGCATTAATCTCTAAAACCACGTTGTGCTCTCGTGCAGCGCGCAGAACGGCTTCCATGTCCAAGTCTGCCCCTTCCCGGTTGGGGAACATTCTTCCAGTGGGGTGACCGAGGATATCGACATGGGGATTGCGGAGCACCTTGAGCAACCGCTCGGTGACTTGCTGACGGGGTTGACGCAAAGCAGTGTGCATCGAGGCGGTGACAAGATCGAAGCCGGCCAGCACTTCATCGGGGAAGTCCAAGCTGCCATCGGCGCGGATTTCGACCTCGATCCCGTGGAGCAAGCGAATTGAGTCGCCCAGTTGTTCTTGCACCCTCTGGATTTCACGCCGTTGTTCTAGCGCTGCCTCCGCCGTCAGACCCCCGGTGATCGCCAAGCTGGCCGAGTGATCGCTAATCACCAGCACCTCTAGGCCTCGCTTGCGGGCCGCTTCGGCCAGCTCGGCGATGGTGAGCTTGCCATCACTCCAGGTCGTATGGGCATGAAGCTCACTGCGAATCTCACTTAGTTGAATTAGACGTGGTAGCTTTCCCTCCAAAGCGGCTTGGATTTCGCCGCGGTCCTCGCGCAGCTCGGGTGGAATCCACGGCAATCCCAGAGCCGCATAGACCTCTTCCTCTTGGCTGCAGAGAACTTCGCTTCCGTCCTTGCGGCTCAGGGCGTGTTCGGATAGAGACCAGCCCTGCTTAAGAGCCAGCTCCCGCAAACGAACGTTGTGCTCCTTGGAACCGGTAGCATATTGCCAAGCCGTGCCGAAGCGCTCAGGGGGATGCACCCAGAGCTGGGCGCGCAGGCCGTGGGAGTATTCTACACTGCTCTTGGTCTCCCCACTGGCAGTCACCCGCACCACCTCCGGATCGGAGAGAAAGGCCTCCATCACTGAACTCGAGTCCGCCGCTGCAGCTAAGAGATCGATATCGCCCACAGTGGAACGACCGCGGCGCAAGCTGCCGGCCATTTCAACCCGCTGCACACCGGGTATTGCTTGGAGGCGGGCGATCAACCGTTGGGCAAAGGGATAGGCACGCCCGATAGGAATGCGCTCCGAGCGGCGCTTATAAGCCTCGATGCCGGCTAGAACGCGCGCTTCGGATTTCTCGCCCATCCCGGGCAAAGTGCGCAGCTTACCGGTACGAGCGGCCTCCTCTAGCTCGGCCAGGGTGGTAATCCCCAGTTCCTTCCAGAACAAGGCGATCTTCTTCGGTCCCAGATCGGGCACAGCCAGCAATTCCGCTAAGCTGGGCGGTACTTCAGCGGTGAGCTTCTCTAAAAAACCCAACCTGCCGGTGGTGAACAGTTCTTCGATTTTCTCGGCGATCGCCTTGCCCACCCCTGGGATTTCGGTCAGCTTCCCCGATTGCCAAATGTCGAACGCCTCGCGGTTGAGTTCCGCCAAGGACTCGGCTGCCCTGCGATAGGCAAGCACCTTATAGATTACCTCGCCCTTGATTTCGGAGAGATCGGCAATCTGCTCAAAGATCTGGGCAAGTTGGCGATTCGAGAAACGGTGGAAGTTTGCCATTCTAGCTTTCGACCACTTGCACCCCTTTCCAGAAGGCAATGTGCCCCTTGATCTGTTGAGCCGCTTCGCTCGGTTCAGGGTAATACCAAGCAGCGTCGCGATTGATCTGATCGCCCACCTTGATGTGATAGTAACTGGCTACGCCTTTCCATGGACAGGTGGTATGAGTATCACTGGGGAGCAAGAACTCCTTGCGAACCGATTCGGCGGGAAAGTAATGGTTGCCCTCGAGCAAAACCGTTTGTTCACTTTCAGCGATCACCTGACCGTTCCATATGGCTTTGAACATCTTTACCTCCAAGGTTGGTATTCTTCTGCGCAAACGCGGCTGGAAGGATTATACCTAAGAAAGGGGTTACTCCGGTGGTTGCTCTTCAACTCCCGGCTGCAAAGTGGGTTAGTCTCGGGGACGGTTTGGAACATGCTTGACCAGAATAGCAATCAAAAGAAGTCCGACTGCCCGAAGTTATCGAGGCGAGGCAGAGCCAGCGGGAGAGAGACGGTCTCTGCACTTGTCTCGGGAGACGAACCCGAAGAAAGCCTCTCTCTCAAAAACAGACCGCCGCTGAAGAAGTCCTTCTTTGGGGCACTTGCTCCGGGCGAGCGAATGTGCCGCTCGCAGCCCCATAGCGCCCGCCTTGCTGAACAGAGCGATCTTTTTTGCCGCCCCGCTCGGGCAAACCAAAAGCTGAGCGGGCTCGATCGACTTGGTTTGTCTTCTTCGGCGCTCTCAACGGGTTTGTTTTCGGGGTGATCCCACCCCGATTGCCCTGCACGGATGCCTTTCCCCCGAGTGATCCACCGCCTTGAGAGTCAGCCCGAGAAATCCGTTGCCCAAGGCAAAAATCACCCCCCACCTTTGAGCGTTTATTGCTATAATTTCGATACTCTAAGTTAGGTTTGGCTGCACTCCCCGATCCGAAAGGCGAGGTCGCGATGGCCCAGTCTTCCTCCTCCTTTGAAGCTCTCTTGACCTCTCTTGCCCCCCAAGGACGCACGGCTCTTCTGCCGGCTCTCCACGCTGCCCAAGAAACCTTCGGCTATATTTCCGACCAAGTGGCTGCCCAAATCGGCAAAGCCTTAGGCGTGCCCTTGGCTGAGGTGTTTGGGGTGGTGGAATTTTATACCCTCTTCCACCGTCATCCGGTGGGGGAGGTGCTATTGCACGTTTGCAATGACCCGGCTTGCGCTTTGGCTGGGGCAGACACAGTGTATAAGCAAATCGTCTTTCAAACCGCAGAGTCGGCGGCCGGAGAAGGGGTTTCCACAAAGGTGCGGGTAGAAAAGTCGCCTTGCTTAGGGCTGTGCGATCACGCTCCAGCCGTATTGGTACAGAGCTTGCCGGTCAAGGCCTCGCCGGCCCAGACCTGGCAGGAGTTGGTAGCAGCGACAGCAACCCGCCCCTTAACTTACGTGGACGGGGATGTGCGCCTGTTGACCGCCCTCTGCGGACGACATACCACTGTGCGCCTAGACGAATACCGCCGACACGAAGGGTATCGTGCCCTCGAGCAAGCTCTGCAAAGTCCTCCCGAAGCGGTCATTGAAGAAGTCAAAGCCTCGGGGTTGGTCGGACGCGGCGGAGCAGCCTTCCCCACCGGGATCAAGTGGCAGAGCGCCGCTCAGGCGCCGGGCAGTCCAAAATACGTGGTGTGCAACGCCGACGAAGCGGAGCCGGGCGCCTTCAAGGATCGAGTGCTAATGGAAGACAACCCCCATGCCATTCTGGAGGGGATGCTCATCGCCGCCTATGCGATCGGCGCTGCCAAAGGCTACATTTACATTCGCGGTGAGTACATGTTGCCCTACCGGGTGATGCAACGGGCGGTTGAAGAAGCCCAAGCAGCCGGCTTGCTCGGTGAGCGCATTCTCGGCAGTGACTTTTGCTTCGAAATCGAAATCCGCCGTGGGGCCGGAGCCTATATCTGCGGCGAGGAGACGGCTCTCTTTGAGTCTATCGAAGGCAAGCGCGGCTTTCCGCGTCTCAAACCACCCTTCCCAACCACCCACGGTCTGTTCGGCAAGCCAACTGTAATCAACAATGTAGAAACGCTGGCCAACGTCCCGCTGATCCTGCGGCTCGGCGCCGAAGAATACCGCCGTCTCGGTACCCCGCAATCCCCAGGCCCGAAGTTGTTTTGCCTCTCTGGGGACGTAAAGCGTCCCGGCTTGTATGAGGTGCCACTGGGAGTGCCCTTGCGGCACCTAATCGAGGACTTAGGCCAAGGGATGCGCAACGACGCTCCTTTCCAAGCCGCACTGATTGGCGGGGCAGCGGGAGCTTTCGCCACGCCCGAACACCTAGACACTCCGCTAAGTTTTGAGGGCTTGCGCGCAGCGGGCATCCCCCTCGGCGCAGGAGTGGTCACGGTGTTCGACTCGACTCGCGACCTGCGCGATCCACTTTACCGCTTGGCACGATTCTTTGCCGAAGAGTCCTGTGGGAAGTGTTACCCCTGTCAGATCGGCACCCAGCGTCAGCTAGAAATCATGGAGCGCGTGCTAGAAGGCCGACCATTGCCCGGCGACTGGGAACGCCTACAGGACGTAGGCTGGACGATGACCGATGCTTCGATCTGTGGCTTGGGGCAGACGGCGGCTTCGGCGATCTTAAGCGCAATGAAGCATTGGCCGGAGTTGTTTCAACCGGCAGCAGAACGAAGATAAACTCCCCTCCCCCGACTGACCCGGGAGAGAGGGGAGATGACTCTCGACATCGGGGGCAGATCTCTCTACCCCCCGACTTGCGGGCGAGGAGGCCTAGAACTCCGAGCAAGATGCCCCCACTCCGGGGACGCCACCTCCACCCTCCTAAGGAGCAGACTGCCATGACCGCCAATCTTGTCCAATTCACCCTTGATGGAACCCCCGCTCAAGCCCCGGCGGGCACAACCATCCTCAAAGCCGCACAGCAACTGGGCATAGCTATCCCCACCATCTGCTATCACGATTACTGCACGGCGAATGCCCTTTGCCGCATTTGTGTTGTCGAGGTTAAGGGGGCACGGGTTCTGGTGCCGGCTTGCACGGCGACCGTTCAGGACGGCATGGAGATTCACACACAGAGCGAACGCGTCCAACGGGCGCGACGCGTGATCTTAGAGATGCTCTACTCCACCGTAGACTTGTCCGAAGCCCCGGAAATTGAAGCCATGGCTGCAGCTTATGACGTTGATTGTCAGCGCTTCCCTCAAGCTGAACCGCGTCGTCCGCCGCTGATTGACGATAACCCGATGTACGTTCGCGACTATGCCAAATGCATTCTGTGCTGGCGTTGCGTGCAGGTGTGCGCCGAGGATGCCCAATATACTTACGCCATCAATTTCAAAGGGCGTGGTTACGAGACGCAAATCAGCACTTTCTACGAAGTGCCCATGCCCGAATCGACGTGTGTCTTTTGTGGGCAATGCATCGGCGTTTGCCCCACCGGGGCGTTGAAGTTCAAGCGCCAATATCTCTTAGAGATCGGCTATGCCATCGAGGAAATCCTGCAGATGACGCGTTCGGAACGTGGCGGGCGCCGCCGCCGAGCCGAGCGCAGCGCATGAGGAGGTCTCTATGCTCACCCCGGATCGAATTGTCTCCACCGTCTGTCCCTTCTGTGGTGTCGGTTGCAACATGCAGTTGCACATCAAAGATAACTTCATCTACCACGTCTCGGCGCCGTTCGACTCGCCGGTCAACCACGGAAATCTATGCGTCAAGGGCCGTTTCGGGACAGATTTTCTCTACCATCCTAAACGGATAACCCGACCCCTGCTGCGCAGAAAACCTCAAAAGCCCGGCGAGCGCACCCAGGCCTTTGACCTTGAGGAGTGGCGGGAAGTTTCATGGGACGAGGCTTTGGATTTTGTCGCCGACCGCTTGGTGGAGATTTACCGCAATTACGGCCCGGATGCAATGGCGGTCTACTGCTGCGCTAAGGCCACCAATGAGGATAACTACCTGCTTCAGAAGCTTTATCGCGCCCTCTTCCGCACCAATAACGTTGATCATTGTACCCGCCTCTGTCATGCCGCCAGCGTGGTCGCCTTACAGATGGCGATCGGCTCTTCGGCGATGAGCAATACAGCCGCCGAAGTGATTGAAAACGACGTCTTTATCCTCACCGGCTCCAACCCTACTGAGAATCACCCGATCATTGCCCTGCAGATGAAAGCGGCGGTGCGCAAATACGGAGCAAAATTAATTGTGGTCGACCCGCGACGCATCGAGATGGTCGATTATGCCACCCTGTATCTGCCCCTCAAGCCGGGCACCGATGTGCCCGTCTTTTCGGCAATGGCGCATGTGATCCTCAAGGAGGGTTTGTATAACCGCGAATTCATCGAACAGCGCACCGAAAACTTTGAAGCCTTCGCAGCTTCAATGGAAAAATTCACCCCCGAAGTGGCAGAGGAAATCAGCGGTGTGCCACGCCATCTGATTATCGAAGCGGCCCGCATGTATGCCACGGCGCGCAATGCAGCGATCTACTGGGCATTGGGCATCCCCGAGTCAACACACGGCACCGCAAATGCGCTGAGCCTGATTAACCTTGCCTTGCTTACCGGTCACATTGGGCGGCGTGGCACCGGCCTGAATCCGCTGCGCGGTCAAAACAACGTCCAAGGTGCCTCCGACATGGGTGCCATGCCATGGCACTATCCCGGTTATCAGCGAGTGGATCACGAGGAAAACGCCCAACGCTGGGAGAGATTATGGAATGTCGAGCCGGGTGGTTTGAACCGTCGCCGCGGCTTGACTACAACCGAGATCCTCAGCGCGGTCGGCCCTCACGGCGTGCGCGCCCTGTATATCATGGGGGAAAACCCGATGATGTCGGAGCCGGATCTCAATCATACGCGTCAAAAGATGAGCGAGTTGGAGTTCCTGGTCGCTCAGGACCTGTTCATCAACGAATCCGGTGCCTTTGCGGACGTTTTTCTGCCTGCGGTTTCGTGGGCAGAAAAGGATGGGACGTTCACCAACACCGACCGGCGCGTCCAGCGCGTGCGCCGCGCCATCCCACCGCGCGGCCAGTCGCGGGCGGATTGGGAAATCCTCTGCGACCTGGCAAAGCGGATCGAGCGCAAACTGGGGCGGAGACAAAGTGCCTATTGGGACTATTCGCACCCTGCCGAGATCATGGAAGAAATTCGGCGCGGCGTTCCGGAATACGGTGGAATCACCTACGAGCGCCTAGATCGAGAAGGCGGTTTGCAAACCCCGGTGTGGGATGAGAAACATCCCGGCACCCCCTACTTATTCGCCGAGACCTTCCCGCGCGGCAGGGGCAAGTTTCATCCCTTGGATTACGTACCTAATGCCGAAATGCCCGATGAGGAGTATCCGTTGGTATTGAGCACGGGGCGGGTCTTGGAACACTGGCATGGAGGAACGATGACCCGCCATTCCTGGGTGGACGATCTCTATCCGGAGCCCCTCGTGGAAATCCACCCCCATGATGCCAGCACCTTAGGCATCGAGGACGGCGACGCCGTGCGCGTGACGTCACGCAGGGCTTCAATCGTCCTCCGCGCTCGGGTCACCGAGAAGACCAACCGCGGTGTGGTCTTTATCCCCTTTCATTTCCACGAAGCGGCGGCCAACTTGCTTACCCACGATCAATTGGATCCTCTGGCGAAGATCCCCGAATACAAAGCCGCCGTGGTGCGCATCACCAAAGCTCGCCCCGAAGAGCTGGCTGGGCGACCGGCACCCCAACCACGCGGGCGGATCTGAGAAGCCATTGCGCTGATTTTTCTGGGAAATCCACACCCTCGTTTATTGACAGATGCCTGCAATTGTGTGAAAATATGCTGTGTACAGAAGGTTGCATCACCGTTGGGGAGGAAGCAGGAGCGCGTAAGGTGGATTAACTAGGCTCGGGTAACGCAGCAGCCTCTCTGAAAGAAACCGCACAAACAGAGGAAAGGAGGCAAAGTTTCAAATCGGCAAACAAGCCTTTGGACTCTCCAATTTCTTTTCTTCTGACAGCAGAGCTGTCGTTCTTCTTGCCATCCCCGTTCGTCTTGCCGCAAAGCCAAGGTTGGTGAGCAGAGGACTCTCAACCGATAAGGGAAGTTTCCTTCGCCACTGAGCACCGCCCGATGAGTTTCGATTGGACTCCCCCTGCAGACTGGATGCGGATTAAGACCATTGAAGCCCATACCGCCGGCGAGCCCTTGCGAGTGATCCTCGAAGGATTTCCTCCCCTGCCTAAAGGCACCATTCTCGAGAAACGCCGTTACCTCAAAGAGAATCTTGACTACCTGCGCACTGCCCTAATGTGGGAGCCGCGCGGTCACGCCGATATGTACGGTGCGCTGCTCACCGAGCCAGCCTCCGCTGAGAATGATGTGGGGGTAATCTTTATGCACAACGAGGGCTACAGCACAATGTGCGGTCATGGGATCATTGGGCTAGGGGTGGTCCTACTGGACTGTGGTCTGCTTCAAAAGGATGGGGAGCCGGCAGTAATCAAGATCGAAACGCCGGCCGGCCTAATCACAGCCTACGCTTATCGCCAAAATGGCCGTGTGCGCCGAGTGGCCTTTCACAATGTACCTTCTTTTGTCTACCTCGCCGACCAAAGAGTGCCCGTGCCGGGTGTGGGGGAGGTGCGCTTCGACATTGCTTTTGGTGGTGCCTTCTATGCCTTGGTGCAAGCCGAGGAGGTTGGAGTGGGTTTAGAAGCCGAAGACTTCCGCACCCTGATCGACCTCGGCATGCGCATCAAGCGTGCCGTTATGGAAGCTGTGCCGATTAGGCACCCTTTCGAGGAAGACCTAAGCTTCTTATACGGCACTATCTTTGTCGGAAGAGCACTTCAGGAAGGGCACCACAGCCGCAATGTGTGCATCTTTGCCGAAGGAGAGGTGGACCGTTCGCCCACCGGCACTGGCGTGAGCGCCCGCTTGGCCCTTCATTATGCTCGGAAAGAAATCACCTTCGGGCAACCGATCATCATCGAGAGCATCCTCGGCACAACCTTCACCGGCAAGGTAGTTCAAACGCTTCAATACGGTCCTTACGAAGCAGTCATTCCGGAGGTTTCGGGCAGCGCTTCGATTGTGGGGCTGGGCGAGTGGTTGATCGACCCCCAAGATCCTCTGCAGCACGGTTTCATCCTTCGCTAGGTTTTTTGAGCAAGATGAACCCACTCATCTGATCCTAAACCCTTAGGAGGAGGAAAAAGGAAATGAAGAGAATCCCCGGCGTCATCCTTGTGCTTGTCTTAACCCTTTCATTGGCCTTGGCAGCTTGCCAGCCAAAACCTGCAGAACCCCAAACCATCCAAATCGGCTTGCAAGCCCCTCTAACGGGAGACTTCGCCGCTGAAGGCCAATGGGCGGTGCAATCGGTGGAGGTGGCAAAAGAGCTGCTCAATAAGAAGGGAGGAGTGCTAGGCAAGCAGATTGAAATTATCGTCGCCGACGACGCTTCCAACCCCAAAGATAGCGCCCTAGCAGCGCAAAAGTTGATCTCCCAAGGCTTGAAAGCGGTCATTGCCTCTTACGGTTCCTCGGTGACCGCTCCCGCAGCCGACCTCTACGATGCCAACAAGGTGGTCTCCGTCGGTTACGGTTGCACCGCTGTACGTCTGACCATGGAGAAGCAACGCCCCTATTTCTTCCGCACCTCGGGTCGAGATGACACCCAGTCCGAGTTCTTCGCCAAATTCGCCGTAGAAGTGCTGGGCGCCAAACGCATCGCCATTATGCACGACAACCAAGACTACGGTCGCGGCGTAGCGGAGGACGCCAAGAAGTTTCTCCAACCTTACATTGATGCAGGACAAGTAGAATTGGTCTATTACGATGCCATTACCCCGGGGGAGAGTGACTACTCTGCTGTGGTCAGCCAGATCAAGGAGATCAACCCCGATGTCTGGTTCTTCACTGCTTATTACCCAGAAGCCGCGTTGTTGCTCAAACAGGCCCGCCAGGCCGGCTACACCGGGCTCTTTGTGGGCAACAACTCTGTGCCAACCCCCGAGTTCGAGAAGATCGCCGGCATCGATGTGATCAAAGGCTCCATCCACCTCAACGAGCCTATGCCCCAATTCTTAAACTACCCAGAGTCAATTGAGTTCATGGAAGCCTATAAGGCGAAGTACAACGAGCTCCCCGGATCCATTTGGGCAGTCTACGCCGCAGACGCTCTAAATGCCCTAGCTGCGGCCATCCAAAAGGCCGGGGCACTCGATCCGGATGCGATCGCCCAAACCATGCGCACTATGACCGATGTTAAGGGAATTACCGGCCCGCTGATGTTCACCGAGCGCGGCGACCGCAAGAACATCCCTTACTACGCCTACATCTACAACGATCAGGGGCAATTGGAGCTATATTATCCCAAGTAAACTGCGAGTGGATTCTTGCGTTCCTTTTCCCCTCTCCCAGTGCGGGAGAGGGGCCCCCCTCGATGAGGAACTAGGAGGCTTCCGATGCAATTGCTCCTCGAGCAGCTCACCAACGGTTTGACCATTGGCTCTTTCTATGCGCTGGTTGCCATGGGGTACTCTATGGTCTACGGGGTGATGAAGCTGATCAACTTTGCCCATGGCGATTTCTTCACCTTGGGCAGCTACCTGGGCTATACCATCCTGGTGATCGGCTCTGGCTGGGTAACGCGCACTTTCGGTCTATGGGGTGGAATTGCGTTGGCCATTCTAGGGGCAATGTTGGGGTTGGCCTTGGGGGGTCTCTTGGTGGAACGGGTCGCTTACCGCCCGGTGTATAAAGCCGGACGTCTGCCCTTAGTGGTTTCGGCGTTGGGAGCTTCGATCTTTATCTCGAACGGAATTATGGCCGTTTGGGGCCCTCGTTTTCAAGCCTACCCCCAAACCGGCATCCCCTCCGGCACACTGCGCCTGTTTGGGGAGATTTATATCCCGGACATCAAACTGGTCACCCTACTGGTTTCGCTGACCCTAATGGCGGTGATTTATTTCATTGTCGAAAAGACCCTTTTCGGAGCTGCGGTTCGGGCTACGGCTTTGGATCGTGAGACGGCTACCCTGATGGGGATCAACTTCCGTTCCATTATTCTCTTTGTCTTCTCGGTTGGTCCGGCTCTTGGTGCTCTAGCAGGAGTGTTCGCCGGCTTGAACTACAGCCGCATCATTTTTAATATGGGATGGGGATACGGACTCAAGGCCTTCACCGCCACCATTATCGGAGGCATCGGCAACATCCCCGGAGCAATGGTCGGGGGCCTGCTGCTCGGCCTGCTCGAATCGCTCTTTGAGGGGTTTGTCTCCGGGGCATGGAAGAACGTGTTTGTGTTTCTCATTCTGATTGTCATTCTTATCGTGCGTCCCACCGGACTGATCGGAGAAAAAGTAGCCGAAAAAGTATAAGGGATGATCGACCTTACCAAGAAACTCACCCAACGCTTATGGAAGGCGCAGCAAGAAGGCAGAGTGCGCTCAGCACGCTCAACAAAGCTTTGGGTTGGTCTGATCATTCTCTTGCTGCTTGTCTATCCTTTCCTGCCTTTCGTCAATAACTACTGGATCGACGTAGGCTTCTTTGTAGGAATCTATGTCCTGCTGGGGCTGAGCTTGAACATTGTCTTAGGTGAAGTTGGACTGTTTGATTTAGGGCATGCGGCTTTTTATGCCATTGGCGCGTATACCACCGCAATCCTTTACACTCGCTGGAATATTCCCATCGTAGTGCTGTTGCCTCTAAGCGCCTTGGCGGCAGGACTGTTCGCCTATTTGGTTACTTCCCCCATCATTCACTTGCGCGGAGATTACCTGTGCATCGTCACAATTGGCATCGGCGAGATCGTCCGCCTAGCCGCCTTGAACAACCCTTTCGGCTTGACCAATGGCGCCAATGGGATCACCGGCATCGGCAATCCGGACTTCGGACTTTTCGCCCTGCGCACTCCGACTGAGTTTTATTTCTATGTATGGATTATTGTCGCCTTGGTGATCCTCGGTTTAGTCAATCTGCAGCGGTCGCGTGTCGGACGGGCCTGGAACTTCATCCGCGAAGATGAAATCGCTGCCGAAGCCAACGGCATAGATGTGCGTTACTATAAGCTGATCGCCTTTGTCTCGGGGGCTGCGCTGGCCGGTTTGGCGGGGAACATCTACGCTTCGAAGATGATGATCATCTCCCCTGCAAACTTCACTTTCATGGACTCAGCCCTCTTCTTCGTGATCGTTTTGCTCGGGGGATTAGGGTCGATTCCCGGCAATATTTTGGGCGCAGCGATCATTGTGGTCTTTCCGGAAATCTTCCGCCAGTTCGCCAGCTACCGCTTGCTCTTCTTTGGTGCAGCTTTGGTGATGATGATGATCTTCCGTCCGGGAGGCATCTTGCCCCGCCGCCGCGAAGGGATAGGCCTCCACAGTTTAGGAATCGGGGGCGTGCCTGAAGACGAAAACATCTTCATCGTGGGAGTGGTCCAAAAGTCAAGCGAAGGCAAGACCCTGACAACGCTCAGGGCTAACCCGGCGCCGGCGACAAACGGCGTAGTGTTGGAAACTCAAAACCTGACCATGCAATTCGGTGGGCTGGTGGCGGTCAATGCGTTTGACCTTCAGATTCGTGCCGGTCAGATCACTGCTTTGATCGGGCCGAACGGCGCCGGGAAAACCACCCTTTTCAACGTGATCACCGGCATTTATCGCCCCACCGCCGGCAAGGTGATCTTTAGGGGAGAGGATATCACCAACCTCAAGCCCCACGCAGTGGTCAGCAAGGGAATTGCCCGTACCTTTCAGAATATTCGCCTCTTCCCCTCCTTGACCTGCATCGAGAATGTGATGTCCGGACCGCACTGTCATGCTCGGAGCGGCACGTGGGCCTCGATTTTCCGAACGCCACACCAACAGCGGGAAGAGCGGCAAATCCTAGAAATTGCTTCCTATCGCCTACATCAGGTCGGGCTGTGGGAATTTCGCAACGAGCTGGCGAAAAACCTACCCTACGGAAAGCAGCGTTTGCTGGAAATTGCGCGGGCGCTAGCCACCAACCCGAGCTTGCTTGTCCTTGACGAGCCCTCCTCGGGGCTAAACGAGAAGGAAACAGAAGAGCTGATGGAGTTCCTCAAAACTCTTGTGGCCGAGGGCCTCACGCTCTTTTTGATTGAGCATGACATGAACGTGGTCATGGGCATCTCGGATTGGGTGACGGTGATGGACATGGGCTCGAAGATCGCCGAAGGATTGCCCTCCGAAATCTATCAGAACCCCCGCGTCATCGAGGCTTATCTGGGAAAGGAGGATTAGGCTATAGAGGCCCTGCTTTCGGTTGAGAATCTGGTTGTTGCTTACGGCGCAGTTGAAGCTTTGAAGGGCATCTCTTTGCAGCTTCAAGAAGGGGAGATCATTGCCGTGCTAGGCGCCAACGGAGCCGGCAAGACCACCCTTTTGAAAGTCATCTCAGGCTTGGTGCCGATCAAGAGCGGGGTGGTGCGACTGATGGGTCAGGACTTGAGCAAGTACCTACCGCATCAATTGGCTGCGCTGGGAATGGCCCATATTCCCGAAGGACGACGCGTTTTTGCTACCCTCACCGTAGAAGAAAACCTGAACCTCGGCACCTGGGGAGTGCGCCACAAACTGAGCGAGAGACAGATACGAGAGACCAAGGAATGGATTTTCACTCTATTTCCTATCCTCAGAGAGCGGCGGAAGCAGCTTGCCGGCACTTTATCCGGCGGCGAGCAGCAAATGCTTGCCATCGGACGCGGGCTGATCTCCAAGCCCAAGATTTTGCTCCTAGACGAGCCCTCGCTAGGACTAGCGCCGATTTTGGTTCAGGAGATCTTCCGGGTGATCAGGCAGATCCACGAAGAGGAGAAGGTTTCCATTTTATTAGTCGAACAAAATGCTCGCAAGGCCCTTTCAATCGCCAACTACGGCTATATTCTAGAGACCGGCAAAATTGCCATTCAGGGTACGGCAGCGGAACTGCGCGAAAACGAGCATGTCAAAGCCGCTTACCTCGGCGGGACACGCCTCCGCAACCGCTGAGCCGCTTTCTCCACAGCGGCTGCTCCGGGTGTCTCAGCCCTACTCCCCCCGCTTCAAATTGCGCCCCGTTCGGATGCGCAACGATTCCCACAAAGCCGGCAGCACTTCATAAACCCCCATCTGAAGAAAGCCCAGAGAGGTAGCAAACCAGAGAGGCACCCTCTGCGGGGAGGGCAAAGGAAGTATCGGGCGAAAATCGACTTCGCGTCCGTCCAGACGAAAGCGATACTCGCCCAAAGGCTCAACACACATCTCTTGCTCAAGAAAGGAGCGCAACTGCTCGCGTTCCGAGGCGGTCAGCCAATGGGGTGGATCCGAAGTGCTGCGGAAGCCGCAGATCGAAGCTAGATCGGCCATCCATCGGCGCTGTTCTGGGGTCAGGGCATTATGCCTAGAGCGAAAGTAGACCACGTCCGGATCGATATCGATCAGAGGCTTTAGCCACAGACGGTGCAAAGAGGTACGGAGCGCATTCTGGGTGCTGGGGTGATTGGGATTGCTGAGCCATACACTCAGAGCACGGTTCAACCAAAACGGGGTGACATCGGGGCCGATGCGGATACCGTCGCACAACCCAAGGCTCGGTAGGATCGGAGCACCGCAGGCGAGGAGATAGGCCTCAGGCGCTGCTGCGCGAATAACCGCTAGCGCCTGGCGGTAAGCGGTCTCACGAGGCATCTCTCGGTAACGCCGTCCGGGCAAGGCTGCGGCATAAAGAAAGTCTAGCTTCAGGTAGGAATATCCCCAACCGATGACGCGTCGAATGGTCTCTTCCAGCCACTCTAAAACTGCAGGGTGGGTCACGTCGAGCGCATAGGTCATCCCGCTCCAATTTCTCCCGGCAAAGACGGGCTTCCCCTCCGAGTCACGCAGCAACCACTCCGGAGATTTGCGGTAAATCGTAGAGTCGGGGGTCACAATGAAAGGCGAAAGCCACAACCCCGCCTGACGCCCACTTGCCCGAATCCGCTCGGCTAGGTCTGCCATGCCGCTTGGAAACCTCGGATTAGCTTCCCAATCCCCGGTGCTGATCTGCCAGCCATCATCGATTTGGAAGACATCAAAGGGCAAATCGCCCAACTCGCGCAGCACGTGGTGGAGGCTCTCTTCCCGGATAAAGCGATACAAGCTATACCAAGAACACCACACCCGCGGCGTTTTTCTGGGCGAAGAGCGAGGATACCTTTCCAGCAGGGCTTGGGTGTAGTAGGAAAACGCCTCGGATTCGGTGCTGCGCACGAGCAGCCACTCGCCCTCGCCCGACTCGTAGAAGGCTCTGAGGCGGTTTTCCTCGAACTGCACACGCGCCCCCCAGTCCATCCCTCCGATTAGTACGATGTCATCCACATCCAACTGAACCGCAGCCACCCAAGCACTGGTGTGTTTTTGGGCCAGGGCATAGAGAGGGTCCTCGTCCTTGGCGCGAAACTGCGCTGCACGAATCGGCACAGCAGGGGCCTGAGGGTCAACCCAACTGCTAAACGCCCAGGATTGCCAGCCATGGCGAAAGAAGCGCCAGGGCTTGTGAGGGAGTTCCAACAGGCAGGAATTGGCAGAGAAACGCTGAGGCGAAGCTCCATGCGCGGGAAGGGAGAGAGTATGCATAACCCTATTATGACCGAGAAAGGCGAATTGGAAAAGGTTACCGATGAGATAGCCGGGGAGTTATCGAGAGGTTGCTTGTCGAGCAGCGCTTTAGCGATCTATCCGGCCCAGGCAATTTCCTGCCACTCGGCCATGAATCTCTGATCAAACGTTAACGCTCAAAGACGATGATTAGGGGTAATATAGTCTAAGTAGGCCCCTTAATCCAACAACCAGAGTCCAAGAGTCGGGGCTTCATTTCCACTTGGGATTGTTCAGCAGGCGAAGAAGACCTAGCATTCCTAATTTCCCTAGGTCAGCGCAATGACGAGGTGCAAAATGAGCGAGAAACTCTGGAAAAGCGTTCCGGTTCGTCCTTCTGAAATCACCCCCAAGGACATTTATTTGCGACGGCGAGAATTCCTGAAGGTGGGGGCTATTGCAGCAGCCGCAGCAGTAGTTGCAGCCTGCGGTGCTTCGCAAGGCCCAACACCAACCGCAACTCTCCCTCCACGTCAGACGCCTCAGCCCGGAAGAGATGAGTACGGAGATCCGGTGACTCCATACGAAGCCATCACCAATTACAACAACTATTATGAATTCTCGGCGGATAAGGAAGCCGTTGCCCGCCTGGCTAAGAACTTTCAGACTCGCCCGTGGACGGTTGAGGTAAGTGGGTTGGTGGCCAAGCCGCGCCGTTTCGACATTGACGATCTGCTGAAAAAGTACCCCCAAGAGGAACGCATCTACCGCTTGCGCTGCGTTGAGGGCTGGTCAATGGTCATTCCGTGGCTCGGATTCCCTCTCGCTAAGCTGCTAAAGGAGGTTGAGCCTTTGGGCTCTGCTCGCTACGTCAGCTTCGTCTCGGTCTCCCGCCCGGAGGAAATGCCAGGAATGCGTTCCGGCTTCTACCCTTGGCCCTATCGGGAAGGTTTACGCTTGGACGAGGCACTCCATCCTCTAACCATCCTAGCCACCGGACTCTACGGAGAATTGCTGCCCAATCAGAACGGGGCTCCTTTGAGATTGGTCGTGCCGTGGAAGTACGGTTTCAAAAGCGCCAAGGCGATCGTCAAGATCGAACTGACCGAACAACAACCGCCTACCTTCTGGAACTTAATAGCCCCCCATGAGTATGGTTTTTACTCGAACGTAAATCCGAACAAGCCCCACCCGCGCTGGTCACAAGCTACGGAGCGGCGCATCGGAGAGAGCGGCCGCCGGCCCACCTTGATGTTCAACGGCTATGCTGAAGAGGTTGCCCATTTATACGAGGGGATGGACTTGATGCAAGAGTATTAGTTCTCCGTCGGCTTACTGGAGCGCGGGGCTTTTCTTTGCGGGCGCCTGCGTGCTTTGTGCTCGTACATCTTGCGATCCGCTTGGCTTAAGAGTTGAGCAAGAGAAGTTGGCTGGAGGGCAGTGGCAATGCCATAAGACAAGTGCACCGGCGACTGAGGGTGGGAGAGGTTATAGCGTCTCAAGTTGGAGGCAAGCCGGCGCAGGAGTTGCTCAGCGGTCTTTTCATCGGCCAGGGGGAGTAATACAGCGAATTCATCTCCACCGATTCGTGCCACCACATCGGTAGAGCGAAAACAGGCACGCAGGATCTCGGCTGCGCTGCGCAGCAAACTATCTCCTGCGCTGTGTCCCCATTCATCGTTTATCCGCTTTAGTCCATCAACGTCAGCCACTAAAATGCTGACCGGCAAAATACCCTCTCGCTCGGTTTGCGAGAGGATATGCTCAAAGTAAGCGCGATTACGCAGACCGGTGAGAACATCGTGACTGCTGAGATACTCCAATTTTTGCTCTCTAAGTTTGCGGTCGGTCAGATCGACATACATTGCATACCCCCCAACAATTTCCTCACCCACTTGAATAGGTGCAGCATAGACCTGAACGGGGACGAGGCTGCCATCCTTGCGCATGCGCACGGTTTCTTTTTCGACAACTGCGCCGGAGAAGACCGCCATAGAAAGTCCACTGGCTTCTTCTGTGAGTTCAGGAGGGATAATCCGCTCGTTGATTGGGTGTCCTTTCAGTTCGTCTTCGGCGTATCCGAACAGCTTCTCGAAGGCACGGTTTACGCCCAGAAAACGGTCTTGCGTATCCAGCATCGCAATGGCAACCGGAGTGTTTTCGAACAGTTGTTGAAAATAGACGCGCTGCCTCTCCGCTTCGCGCGCTATTTGCTTCCGGTCTGTAATGTCCATCAGGGTAACCAGCACGTTCCGGAAAGCTTCTCTATGCTCCGGAGGGGGAAAGCGAATGGTCAAGAGTACCTCAATGCGCCTGCCATCCAAAGCGCAGTTCACCGTTTCGCTAGCGAAGAAAGTTTTGCCTTCGGCGATGGCTAAAATCTCCTCTTTCAGCACATCCAGCGCGTCTTCAGGGATGATCCGGGTCAAGTTGCTCAGCAGCTCTGCCTTGCTTTTTGCTCCAAACATTTGCAAGGTTGTGGTATTCACATCGCGAACGAAGATCTTCTGCGCCGCCAACCTGACGAATTGGGGATGGGAGTCTAAATAGCTCCGGAAGTCAGTGATTCCCTGGGTGCGAAGTTCCTCGATCGCCGCCTTGACCGCCGAGAAGTCCTCTTCCCAAATGGACACCGCCGCCGTTTCAAAAATATTGCGGTAGCGCTCTTCACTTTGGCGCAATGCGTTCTCGAGCTGTTGACGCCGGCGCAGATCGCGGTAGATCCCGACTGTGGCGATCTTCTCTCCGTTCAGATGCCACCTGCCGATCGAGCCTTCCACTTCCACCCGCTGTCGGTCTTTGGTTAGAAAAGTAGCGGTCACCAGCTCGATCGACTCACCGGCTGAGATGCGATGAAAAAGCTTCAGGCAATGCTCGCGGCACTCCGGCGCAAGGATATCGGCGAGGGAAATCTGAGCTACTTCTGCCGACGTGTAGCCAAGGGTTTCTCGCCAAGCGCGGTTGACATAAAGAAACCGTCCATCTGGAGCGATCGCCTGAATGAGATCGGGGGCATTCTCAAAGAGCTCCTGAAAACGAGATTCGCTTTCCTGCAGGGTGCTCCGCAGGCTCCTGTAGGGAGTGATTTCGCGGGCAATGCCGCAAATGCCGATGACCTTGCCTTCCGAGTTGCGTACCGGGGTTCTAACCACGCTGAAAACCCGGACCTTGCCTCCGCTTTCGAAGCTTTCCTCTTCGACCGATCGTTCTCCTTGAAGCACACGCCGGTCCACTAACGCACTGCGTTGGGCAACTGCTTCGTCCAGCAACTCCCAATCAGTTTTGCCGAGGATGGTCTCTTGCGATCGACCTAGGAGGCGTTCCATCGCCGGATTGACGAGGACATAGCGCAATGAAGCATTCTTGACGAAGATCGCATCCCGAGCGTTCTCAAAGAGGGTGTTGAAAAATAAGCGGTGCTCCAAATAAAACCTCTCTATCTCCATCTCTCCATCAGCATGCCCGGGAGTAGAGAGCACCAGAGCAGAGGGGATAAGCCGGGTCACGATCGCTTCTCATCGGATTATGTGTCGTAGGCCTATAGATATCGAGTGGGATTTCTCCCGTCCATTGTTTCAACGTCTTAGGCGCAGCCCGGGGATAATCCCACAGATCAGCGCGGATATTGACACGATCACCTAAGTTCTCTCGAGAGTATAACTAAATTTCCTCCTGCATTTGCTTTACAAATCGGTTAGGTGGCGGAATGGTGAGCGCAACGGTTTGCCGCTTTTGGGGGCTGGCAGGCGCTAACTTTTGGTCTCTTCGCAGCACTTCCATAGCTCTTTTGGCATTTCCGACACTGTGCCTCTGCCGGCAGTCTTGCCGGCAAACTCTCGACTTGGCTTCTCGACGGTCGTCAGAGGGCTTTTACTCTCAAACTCCAAAATGATTCTGAGGCGCGTCCTCAGATCGGTGATACACTTGGCTTATGATCCGCATCACTCCTCAAATCTCAATAGATGAAGAAGAAATCGAATGGGATTTCGTGCGCGCCGGCGGTCCCGGAGGACAAAATGTCAACAAGGTTTCCAGCGCAGTTCAATTGCGCTTCCATGTCCTCCAGAGCGAAAGCTTGCCCCCCGAGGTGAAGGAACGCCTAATTCACTTGGCAGGGAAGCGGGTCAATTCCGAAGGCGAACTGATCGTGCAAGCCCATCGCCATCGCACCCAAGAGCAAAACCGCCGAGAAGCCCTCGAGCGCTTGATCCTGCTTTTGCAAAAGGCGGCGCAAAAGCCAAAGCTGCGCCACCCAACTCAACCCAGTGCCGCTGCCCGCCAAGCACGGCTGAACGCCAAGCGGAGGCGCAGCCAGATCAAAGCCCTGCGCCGGAAGCAAGATTGGGAGAATGAAGAGGTTTGAAGAGGTCGTTGGCTTTGCCTGCGCTCTTCAAACAGGGTCTTCAGCCCATCGGTCCAGAGCGCACATCTCCGTCCGCCCTCTTTGCCGGCAAGGACATCCCATTCGGACGGTGCGCCCTCTATCCGCTACACTCGCAGTGAGGATGCCTGCAAACTTCACCAGACTTTCGGCAAGGACGCCCCGGTCGGAAGGCGGACACCTTTCCTCTGCCGAGATCTATAGCGGGGTTTCGATCCGCTCGTGAAAAATCAGAGGGCTTCCCCTCGGCTCAACGCCAAACGAATCCCAATACGTGTACCACAGTAACCCCGAAGAAGAGCAGTGTAAAAGCTCTTAGCAGTTTTTCCTGGCCAAGGGCCAGTGACCCCATGCGCAGAAAAGAGAGCAGTAGTCCCATCAAACCGATCAACGCTCCACCCAAGCTGACGAACAGAAAGGCAGGGTTCGCCCTTTGAGCCATGACCGCTCCCAGAGGCAGAAGCATAATGGTCAAGCCCGCTACTCCGTGCACGACAGCAAGAACTAATGTCGCTATCTGACGGGATGTGCGAATGAAGCGGGTCAAGCCGATGGCCAGAAGCCCTACCCCGGCGTAGAGAACGTAGGCTTCTCGCCAACCGGGCAGGTATTCCCATACCATTCCGATGGCCAAACTCAGCGGAATCAGTGTCGCTACAACCACCACGACCGGGCTTTGCAAAACTTCAAAGCCCAAAATCAGAATGAGTAAGCCTGCGACTAACAGTGCTCCGAAGCCAACGGTGTAGGCCAGCGTTGGGATACTGCCTAACCCTTCGATCCCAATAGCGATCTGATAAGAGGCAACGATTGCCGTCATCAAGAAGAGCAATCGATCGACAAGAGAGACTTTCATCGAATAGAGAGCAAAACCATCGAAGCGAGCATGTAAAGGGAAGCGTATTTAAACAAACCAAAATTGAGGCGTTCATTAGGGCGCAGCAAACTGCTGATGGCAAGCAGCAACAATCCGCTGGAAAGGACAATCAGCAGACGCACAAACCCCCATTGCACACCGACCAAAACGCTGGCAGTCGCAATAGCACAAGCGGCTAGCACACTTGAGGCAGCGATCGTAGCCCGAGTCACCGGGAAGCCATAACAGGAAGGGAAGGTGGGCACACCGGCATTCTGGTAGTCCGAGTAAAAGCGCATCGCATAAGTGAGGGTGTGGGTGGGAATCCAGAATAAGACCGCAAGCGTAAGCAGAACCCCGATCAGATCGATCGAACCGAGAGCCAGCACCCGACCCGCCAGAATGGGCATCCCCCCCGCAATGCCGCCCCAAACAATACTCCAACAAGTGCGTCGTTTGAGCCAGAGGGTGTAGACGATGACATCGAAGAACCAGCCTGCAAAAACGACCAGGGCATAGAAAGGCGCAAGCAGAGCCGACCACCCTATTCCGAGAACCGAGAGAATCAACCCCAATCTCAAAGTTTCTTGGGAGGAAAGCTCTCCGCGTGGCAGAGGCCGCTTCTGAGTGCGCCCCATTTTGGCATCGATATCCCGATCCCACCACATATTCAGGACGGTTGCGCCGCTGATAGCGAGAAAGAGACTCCCGCTCAACCCTGCCAGAGTGGCGAGATTTGAGATCGGGGAGCGTGCACTCATGTATCCGGCTAAGCCGGTCACCATCAGGAGCGATGTCTGTAAGCCCTTAATCAAAGGCCAATAGAGGACAAGTTTGCGCCTTATACTTTGCACCCAACTCGAGGGACCATCCATCTCTGCTCCTTTGATCGTGCCTCAAGTCTCTCTGCGCCGTTTCCCAAGGGCTTCTAAATTATACCGGATTCCCAACCCAAGCAGCTTGCGCGCCAAAACCCAACCCGCGCTAGACCTAGACCAAAGAAGCCACAAGAGTCGTCTCTTCGCCGGGAGCAAGGTTGAGGCCAAAGAAGCTCCTCCGTCTGCCGCAATTCCGCAACTCGCTGAAGACTCTCCCGAAAACTGGTATAATTACTAGCGGGGTCGAGTTCAATCTAGGAAACCGGTTCAACGGAGAGGTAGCGTAGTCTGGCCTAACGCGCGCGCCTGGAGAGCGCGTGAGCCGCAAGGCTCCGTGGGTTCGAATCCCACCCTCTCCGCTCTTTTTCACTCGATTACAATCACCATGCCGGCAGTCATCAGGGCGCGGGCGGTCAGGACGGTCAAGATCAAGAAAACCGCCCCGTAAATGATCATATCCCGGCGCTCCTGGTTGCCACGAGTGTAAGCAAAGGCAGCCGGTAGCACAAGGGCGCTGACGATCCCATATAGAATGTGAACCTGGCGCGCCAAGCGAAACTCGCTGAAGAAGTATAAATACACCCCCAGTGCCCCTTGGAGCAAAATCAAGATTTCGGCGATGACGATCGCACCCCAGTAGTTGCTATCCACAGCTCGCTTTTTGAGGATGCGCCAGAAACCCCATAAAGTCATAATTGCCGCATAGTAAAAAGCGGCATTCCCCAAACGTGCGTGAGCTTCCCAAATGATTTCCTGAAGAGTCATCGTTGGAGTTCCTCACTGAAAAGATAGATGCGCAACCAAGGTATTGCGTCTGCCCTAAGGATACCACGAATTGAATGAGGCTATGCCCTTCTAGAGGCGTTCTGGAGAATTGCCTCCGATGACTTTCTCGGGCAAGCGTTCGGGGGACTCACTTCAGGGTGATGCACGCAATCACCCCTTCGGTTGAAACAAAATCATACCTCTGGCTTGAGGGGATGGATAGAAAGAACTTTGACCCTTGAGTAAACTCACAAGCTGAGAACACCTAAAGTTTATCGGAGTGTAAAGCTCACTCCCTAGAGTGGAGTGTGGTTTTGGACAAAACTAGAAAGTCTAGGAAGCACTAATTTGGGAACGAAAACTCCCTTGCGCAGAGCCCTTTCGTGAAAGCAGTCTCTTTCTGACCCTATTAGAGTGAGATCGAGGAGAAGGTTTGAATGAGCGCAGCAAAGCCAGATACTAACTCAGAAAAAAATAAACTCAACCGCCGTGAACTTCTCAACCTTGCTTGGTTAGCCTCCTTGGGGTTTCTCGTCCTGAATCTCGGGGGAATGACCTATCTATTCGCTTTGCCGAGGTTCAAGGAGGGCGAGTTTGGCGGGGTCTTTACCGTAGGGAAAGTTTCGGAGCTTCCTCCCCCCGGCTCTCCCCCGGTAAACTATCCCAAAGTGCGTTTCTGGCTCTCCCGAACCGCAGAGGGCATCTCTGCGCTCTACAAAGTTTGCACTCACTTGGGTTGCTTGTATAACTGGAACGATCAAGAAAATAAGTTCATCTGTCCCTGCCACGGTTCGCAATTTCAACCTGATGGGACTTTCATAGCGGGGCCGGCTCCGCGCTCTCTAGACCAGTTCAAGATTCAAATTGTCGATCCGAACAGCGGTGAAGTGATCGCCGAGAGCAACGAGCCCAGTCCCCTGCCTGTGCCCGACAACCCGGATGCGATTGTCCGGGTCGATACTGGGCAACGGATCAACGGCAAAGTTCATGGCTAGCTAAATCCGAGATCAAGGAGCATAACGGCTATGTTGAAGTCTCTTGACCTCCAAGACCTCAAATCCAAACTGTATCAAGCGATTGACAACCGAGTGCGGATTATTACCGCAGGCTTGAACATCCGCGAGTTACGCAACGTCTTGCGCGGCGACCCCCCAGAAGAGAAACCCAACCCGCGCTACAAGGTTCATACCACCAGCTTTCTCTTTCATATCCGTCCCCGCTACTACGAGAAGGCGAGTACGATCTTCACTCACACGTTTCGCCTGGGGTTCTTCAGTATGTTCTTCTTCGTTGTCGAAGCCATCACAGGCATCATCCTGATGATCTATTACAGCCCGGTTCCTTCGGAGGCCTATCAGTCGATTCTAAACTTGGAAAGCAACGTCCCCTTCGGCAAATTAATCCGCGACTTGCATCGCCTGGGAGCCGAGGCAATGGTCATCTTTGTCTTCTTACACATGGTGCGCACCTTTATAACCGGCTCTTACAAGAAGGAGCGCTCGTTCACCTGGTTCACCGGGGTGCTCTTGCTCGGGGTGACTCTGTTCCTGAGCTTTTTCGGTTACCTGCTGCCCTGGGACCAACTAGCTTACTGGGCAGTGACCATCGGCACCGGAATGGCAGAAGCAGCACCCCTGTTCGGTCGTGAGGCGAACCTGCTGCTCCGGGGCGGACCTGACATTGGCGCCAACGGTCTGCTGAGGGCTTACCTGTTACATGTCGTCCTGCTGCCTGCGGTGGCCGTGCTGCTCATCAGCATTCACTATTACAAAGTGTCACGCGAACATGGGATTTCGCTTCCGGCAAAATACGAGGAGGGAGATGTCTCCCCCGAAGAGAAGAAGAACGCCAGACAGCGGATCGACTTCATCCCCGATCTATTGAGTCACGAAGTCTTCCTCACCTCGGTAGGGATCTTTGCGTTGGTCGCCAGCGTCATCGTCTTCGGATATAGCGCTCCGCTGGAGAACATTGCCAATCCTCAGGTAACCCCCTTGGACACCAAAGCACCGTGGTATTTCTGGTGGTTGCAAGGGCTGCTCAAGTTAGGAGATAAAACCCTCATGGGCGTCATTCTGCCCACTTTGGTTGTGGCATTGTTGATCGCAATCCCCTATATTGATCGCAACCCCTATCGCAGCCTCTATAAACGCCCGGTAGCGGTCGGAATTGGCATCCTCTCGCTCTTGGTCTTGGTCGTTTTGAGCTACATGGGTACGCCGCTCTACGGAATCGAAACTCCGGCGGCGACGCGCATCGTGCAGGACCTGGCTCCTGAAGAAGGGGTGGGGCCATTGCGCCAGGTTCCGTTCGATCAATTGCAACCTGGAACCTACGAAGTTAAGGAGACTGTGCCACGCGACCTGTGCCCCAACTTGGATTTTGGTTGCCCGGCGCTGACCAGCGTGTTTGCGGAGTACAGCCGCCGTGTCAATCGCGCAATTAACGATACCTCGCTGCCTAAGATTCAGCGCTTGCCTAACGGGCAGGCTTTCCTGATCATCGAAGATTGGCAGACCGATCTGCGCAAAGTAACCTTCCGCATCCTCTGGGATGATCCGGACACCCAACAGCGCAAGACCTACGAGAGACACATCTTCCTCCATCGGTTGCGCGGCAACGAATAAGGAGAGGCAGAAATGTCGCGTGTTCAGCTTGAAATTTCCCTGGGAATCCTGTTCGTTGCACTCACTAGTGCGCTGCTCATCTGGTATGGGCTGAATGAGCCGAAGCGCATGGCAGAATACGAACTCCACCAGCGCGCCAAAGCCATCGAAGTGGGAGCAGAACTCTATGATATTAACTGCAAGGGCTGCCACGGCCCGCAAGGGGAAGGGGTGGTCGGACTTTGGCCACCGCTAAACGACCGCCATTTTTTCACCAACCGGCTCACCGAAGTGGGTTGGAGTGGCACGCTGGAGGATTATATTATCTCGACCGTTTCGAGCGGGCGCTTGGTATCAACTCGCCCCGATCTCTATCCGGGTCAGGGCCGTCCGGTCATGCCGGCCTGGGCAGAGCGGTATGGCGGCCCTCTGCGGGATGATCAAATTCGTAACCTCGCAGCCTTCATCCTGAACTGGAAAGATACTGCTCCAGATCGCACGGCTCAGATGGCAGAAATGGCCGGTCCTCCCACAGGCACGGATATTAACAAGCAACTTCCCGAAGGCGACCCGGTGCGCGGCCAGGGGCTGGCCGCCGCCAAGGGATGTGCCGTATGCCACATCTCCGCACCTACAGGCCCGGCTTGGTTGGCAACCCCAGACCAGCCCGGCATTGCTACTCGCGCCGAGGAGATCCTTACCGACCCCAACTATACCGGCAACGCCAAAACGGCTGCGCAATACTTGCACGAGTCGATCGTCTTGCCTAACGTCTACATTGTGCCGGGCTTTCAGGCCGGGGTGATGCCTGCAAACTACGGAGATACCCTCACCGATCAAGAACTGGCCGACATCATCGCCTACCTTCTGACCCTCAAGTGAAATGGCGAGGAAAGCATGAGTCGATATCGCAGTGCGAGGTGCTCTCAAAATTCGTTCGAGAGGAGGATGCGCAGTCAAGACTCTCTCGGGCTCGCCGGGCTTAAGGCGATCTTTGTTGTCTTGCTGCTTGGGGTACTCGCTCTCCCAAGTTCTGTGCTGGCACAAACCCCTCTGGACGATCCCGTTGAACTGGGCAAAAAATTGTACGGTGAGAATTGTGCGGTATGCCATGGACTGGATGGTCAAGGGCGTGTTGGTGCTCGGTTGGCCAAGAACTGGCCTTCTTTGCGCCCCGATCGGGCAATTGCCTCGATCATCGCCAACGGCATCCCCGGCTCCGCCATGCCGGCTTGGAGTCAGGCCAAAGGAGGGCCGTTGCGCGATGAGGAGATCGAAGCCATTGTTGCCTACATTCTCACTTGGGAAAGTGGCGGGCCGCGAGTCCTACCCCCTACACCGACCCCGGTTCCACGCCCACCCCTAACCCCGCCCCCTGACGTTAAGGGCGACCCCAATCGGGGTGCCCTCCTTTACGATCAAAACTGTGCAGTTTGTCACGGAGCGAATCTGGAGGGGCGAGTCGGAGCGACCTTGGCGAAGAATTGGCCCTCTATTCGTCCCGATCAAAGCCTTCGCAACGTGATCGCCAATGGAATTGAGGGTTCGGCGATGCCGGCTTGGAGTCAAGCGAATGGAGGGCCGCTCAGCGAAGCAGAGATCGACGATCTGGTTGCCTTCATCCTCAGTCAAGCCAAGCCTGTCGAGTCCTTCCGCCCCACGCCCACGCCGCCTTTTCAGCCTAGCTGGCTGAGCGGCTGGGGGGGTGTGGTCCTGACGGTCGTTTTGTTTCTCTTAATCGTCAGCGGCGCCCTGATCTACCAAGCGCGCTCAAACCGAGGTAAGCCCCTCGGCCCATAAGCGGTCGAACGAGGCATGAGGATGGCTGCGCCCAAGGGGGTAAAAGCCTCATTCGACCTTCGAGAAGGGTTTTGGGGTTAGGCTTCGTAAACCTCTGTTCTTACTCCCCCTGATACCACGAGTTCTGTCCGGTGAGATCGCTTACGCTCTGCGTTCTTAAGGCCAAAGACAAAGAACAGAGCTCCTCTGCTCAGAACCCTCAAAAGTCCAACTTTCCACCCAGGGCGGATGATCGCACTCAGAAGGTATAATTGAGGGAAAGCTTTACGTCCGGTTTTCGGCAAACGCACGGAGCATTCTGATGAAAAAAGTGGTTTTCCTCCATACGGTTCCAGCCCTGGTGAGACTGTTCGACGAGCTCTCTCGAGAGCTGCTTCCGAATGTAGAGCCAACCCATGTGGCCGATGAAATGCTGCTAAAGCTTGTGCTGGCTCAAGGAGGGCTTTCGCCCTTCGTCTATCAAAGGGTTGCCGACCACGTGATCGCAGCCGAGCGCTACGGCGCAAGCGCGGTTCAATGTACTTGCTCCTCAATCTCCCCTTGTGTTGATGCTGCTCAGCCTCTCGTCGGTATTCCGGTATTGAAGATCGACCAACCGATGGTAGACGAGGCCTTGCATCTAGGGAAACGCATTGGCATCGCCGCTACTGCTGTCACGACCTTAAAGCCAACCACGGACCTCGTCTATCGGCGGGCGGCGTTTCATCAGCTTGAGGTGGAGGTGGAGGCCCGACTCTGCGAGGGTGCTTACGCAGCCTTGTTCAGCGGGGATGTAAGAACCCACGATGAGATTGTGCGCCGGAGCCTACTCGACTTGATGGAAAGAAATGACGTTATTTTATTAGCCCAAGCCTCTATGGCGCGCGCTGTCGACACACTCGATCCTGAGGAGAAGCGTATTCCCATCCTTACCAGCCCACGCTTGGCCGTGAAACACCTCAAGCGAGTTCTCGAAACCCAAGCTCAAAACTGAACCCCGCCACCGGGACAAGGGCTGCCTCGAAGGGGATTTGTCAACGCCCCCAGCCGGCTGAGGTCTACAGTGCCAAATTCCTTATCGACCATCGAGTGATATGGTGCGTCCTCCCCTAGAATACAAAGCGTATCTGATCGATTTGGATGGCACAGTCTACCTTGGCAAGAAAGCTCTTCCCGGAGCAAGAGAGACCCTACAAACCCTGAGAGAGCTTGGGAAGCGTCTGCTCTTTCTCACCAATGATGCTTCGCAGCGTCGCGAGCGCATTGCGACAAAACTGCTTCAGATGGGTATCCCCGTCTTGGTGGAAGAAATCCTCAACCCTTCTTATATCGCCGTTCAGTATCTACGCCAGTATCACCCTCAGTCACCGCTGTTGATCATCGGCGAAGGGGATTTGCACCAGGAATTGAGGGAGGCTGGTCTAGTGTTGTGTAACGATCCCAAGCAAGTTCAAGTGGTCTTGGTCAGCACGGATCATCGTTTCAACTACCGCAAGCTCAAGCTTGCCTTTGACGCCATTCGGCGGGGGGCCGTCTTCTTGGCCACTAATGCCGACCGCACCTATCCCAGCCAAAACGGCGAAGAAATGCCTGATACCGGAGCGATCATCGCCGCCCTAGAGGCCTGTACCGCCCGCCACCTGGATGTTTTGCTGGGCAAACCGGCTACTCTGATGGCTGAGCTCGCCCTCGAAATGATGGGTCTCCCGGCTGAGGAGTGTCTGCTGATCGGGGACAATCCCGAGACCGATATTCGCATGGGCAACCAAGCCGGCATTCCCACTGCGCTGGTGTGCAGCGGTGTTGCCTCCCATACTCGGCCGCTCAGGCCGATAGAAGAACCAACTTATGTTTTCTCACAGCTAGGAGATCTCCTAAGGTCAGAGGCTCTCTACAGCCAAGACGCCTAAGAAGGGAGCACTTGACACTGGGGGCAAAAATGCGTCCCGCGCTGACCGAGCAGGATGCGCCGGATCGGTGCTCCACAAGTCGGACAGGGGAGCCCGGTGCGCCTATAAACCCGAAAATAGTTCTGGAAATCTCCACCTCGATAGACCCAATCGATGCTCGCCCCGCTGCGACGAATGCCCTCAGCCAGCACGGCTCGGATACAGGCTAACAAGCGCTCTGCCTGGCTGGGACTCACCTGAGCGGACAGCGTAAGGGGATGTAAACCGGCGCAATGTAGTGCTTCGTCGGTGTAAATATTGCCCAAACCGGCGAGAAAACGTTGGTCAAGTAGCAAAGACTTGAGCCGACGACGGACGGAGGAGAGCTTCTCAAAGAACGCTTCGGACGTCAGCCCAGGGTCAAAGGGTTCAGGCCCTAATTCTCCTAATACCCTCTCCGGATCTTCGAGCAACCACATCCGGCCAAACTTGCGCGGATCGTGAAAGGTGAGGCGGTAGCCCGAGTCCAAGCTAAGAGCTACACGGCAGTGAGCGGCCACCGGCTGCGAGGAAGGCTCCATCCACAAATCCCCGCTCATGCGCAAGTGCACTAGGAGCGTCAGGCCCTCAAGCTCGCATACCAAGAACTTCCCCCGCCTGCGAATCTCGCAAATCGTTTGTCCTTGTAGCCTCTGGACGAAGATTTCGGCCGGGGGTTCTGCCACACTGCGCTGCCAGAACACCCTAGCAGAGAGAATGCGCGCCCCCAGCAAAGGTGGAGATTGGGCGTTACCCGACCTCAAGCGGGCGGCGATAGATTCGACTTCGGGTAACTCGGGCATGCGCTATTCGTCGAACATCTCTCCTACGCTACGCCCTTGGTTCGCGCGGCGGATCACTTCGCCAAGCAAAGGCGCAACAGAGAGCACGGTGATTTTATCCTTGAGAAGCTGGTATTTGTACTCCGTAAGGGGAATCGTGTCCGTGGTAATGAACTCCCTAATCGGCAGAGCTGCGATGTGTTCTGCGGCATCTTTGGAGAGGAGTGGGTGAACGCATACCAGGTAAACATCTCTGGCCCCCATCGACTTAACCAGATGCACAGCCGAGACCATCGAACTGCCCGTATCGATCTCGTCATCGACGATAATCGCATCACGGTCTTTGACGTCACCAATTAAGGTCAACGCCTCGGGAGTGTCTTCCTTGCCGGTGCGGCGCTTCTCAATAAAAGCAATGGGGACGTCCAGGTTGGCGGCAAAATTTCGTCCTTTCTTGGCAAAGCCTAAATCGGCAGCAACCACGACCGGGTCTCGCATATGTTGCTGCTTGCGCCGCACGTAGGCGGTGAGAATGTGAAAGGCAGACAAAACATCCCCGGGAATGGAGAAAAAGCCCTGGATCTGCCCTGCATGGAGGTCAAGGGTAATATAGCGGTCGGCGCCGGCGATTTCGATCATGTCGCAGACCAAGCGAGCGGTGATCGGAACGCGCGGTTTATCCTTTTTATCCGAACGAGAATAACACAAGTAAGGGATAACCGCTGTGACCCGTCCGGCGGAATCGAGACGCATCGTCTGCAACATGATCAAGAGCTCCATTAGGTTCTGATGGACAGGCGCAGAAGTGGTCTGAATTACGTAGACATCTTGACCGCGCACGCTCTTGTGCAGCTTGACCCACAAATTGTCGTTTGGAAAATGAATCACATCCCTGCCGCTTAGGGGGATGCCCAAATAGTTTGAGATGTCCGCCGCTAGGGCTGGACAAGCGGTCCCGGCAAACAACTTGATGTCTCCGTATAGGTTGATTTCGCGGTGGCCGTGGAGGTTTCTCATTGCACCACTCCATCCAACAAAATCTCAAGCGCTTTCCAAGGGGAAATTTGACGTGAGACGATTCGGTCTAAAATATGCCCATATTCGGTCGCCGAAACAGTCTCGTGCAATCGCTTGATCAATGCCGCTTGAAATAAGTTTTCTAGCTGTGTTTGAAAGCGCAAACGCTCGCGTCGTTCCCACTCACCACTCTGGCACAGAAAGTTGCGATGATTGTAGAGTGCTTCGACCACCGCCTGCACCCCCCGCCCTTCAGTAGCTACGGTGCGCAAGAGCGGTGGAGTCCATTGCGGCGAGGCAGGTTGTGCGTTTCCGGAAAGCGTTCCTCGAGCGGAGGCCAGTTCCAGCATCGTACGCAGGGCGCGCTCGGCATTCTCCACCCCGGGCTGGTCAGCTTTATTGAGGACGATGATGTCGGCGATCTCCAAAAGGCCAGCTTTGATGGCTTGAACATCATCTCCCAAACCGGGCACCTCAACCACAATGACCGTATGGGCAAGACGGGCAATTTCTACCTCCGTTTGCCCTGCCCCAACGGTCTCGATGAGGACGATCTCAAAGCCGGCAGCATCCAGAACGCTAACCAGATTAGCAGTGCTGGCGGCGACTCCCCCCAGAGCGCCCCGTGAGGCCATCGAACGAATGAAAACACCCTGGTCGCCGGCAAGCTCTCGCATCCGGATTCGATCTCCCAGAATCGCTCCCCCACTGAAGGGACTGGATGGATCGACAGCCACTACGGCGACGCGGACAGGCTTTTGCTCCGGAGCGGGGTGGCGAAGGGCATAGACCAGTTGAGTGACCAGAGAGGACTTCCCGCTCCCGGGCGCGCCGGTGATTCCGACAAGGTGGGCCTTGCCAGTATAAGGGAAAAGCCGATTTAACTCCGCCAACCCCTCTTCCGTCTCGTTTTCTACTTGACTCAGAAGCCGAGCTAAAGCCAAACGGTTACCCTGCAAGACCGATTCCGCTAAAGACATCCAACCTCACGAACTCTAGCAGGTTGCTCAAGAGCGAAGTGGCCGATCGAGTTCACCCACCGCAGCGTAGATGTCTCGGATGATCTGCTCTGTCAAGGTGCCGGGACCATAAACGCCGGCCACGCCCATTTCCAGCAGTCGCGGCACATCTTCGTCGGGGATGATCCCTCCCACAAAGACCTTGACGTTTTCCTGACCCTGCGCCCGTAGGAGTTCCAGAACCCGCGGCACAAGGGCCATGTGCGCCCCGGAGAGGATGGAGAGGCCGACCACGTCCACGTCTTCTTGCAAAGCAGCCTCGGCGATCATTTCCGGAGTCTGGCGCAAGCCCGTGTAAATTACTTCCATGCCGGCATCCCGCAGAGCTCGTGCGACCACCTTAGCTCCCCGGTCATGACCGTCCAAGCCCGGCTTAGCAATTAACACGCGAATTTTTCGCTGCCCCATATCCTAGCTATGACCCGCAATCACGGACACACCTTGATTATACCGCGAACAAAACAAGAGACCGCCGTTTCGGACGGTCTCCTGCGCGCTGCGGTCATCTATCCTACACCGAGGAGGGATGCCGCAGCGCTTCGTAAGGTACTACTATCTGTCATCGACATCACCTCCTCTTCGGTGGGGTAGCGAAGGAGGGAGGCCACTCTCTCGAGAAATGGCCGTTTGGAGTATCCTATAAAAGCCGAGGCTTGTCAATAGCGCACAATTCGGCTCTAATCTGTCGTTAACCAACGGTCCATAGGCTCAGTAGTGCGCACGCGATGCATCCCCGCCTCGGCATAGCGCGCAAAAGCCGCCTCGGCCATCTCGGTGTAGTCAACGACGTTCGGCACCACTACCGGGGACATGCAGTCTTCAAGGAGGTAAATTTTGGAAGCCAGAGCAGGGTCAATGCGTTGAATCTCTTGCAACCAGTCCCCGACGGTCCAGTTGACACAATGACTCTTTGCCTGACCTGCAACAAGGATAGCATCGAAATCCTGAAGGAGCTGGAAAAAGTAAGGGTGAGGTTCGGCTAAGGGCCTCCCCCACATATCTTCCGCCACCTCCGGCCGAATGGCAGAGTAGTTTTCGGTCAAAGGAGCATCGCCCTTGATCTCAAAATGAGCCTGGCTACTGCGGGCAATGGTGTGAAAGAAGACCGCCTCCTCGAAGGCAGACACCAGCGCATGACCGATGCCACCCAACATGGCATGATAGGGCCAAATGGTCAGCTCGTATTTTCCCTTCTTGGCCAGCTCTTCCACATAATGAAGCAGTTGCTGCTGCCCATACGCTTCGTCAATTCCGAGGCTATAGGCGGCTTGGGGATTGAACCGCCATTTGCCACTTTGCACGTCCTGCAAAGTGATCAGGGTCACCGGGCCGGGGTGTTCACCCTGTTCGTTAATCAGCATGACCGGGTGGAAAATTTGGAAAGCGCGGTGGGTATCTAACGTAACTACTACCCGGGTGATGCGATGAAGGTAACGGTAGAGGAACTCGCACAGGCGGCGATTATCCTCCACGGCGCCCATTCCGGAACGTCCACCGACAAACAGCTCAAATTCCGGGATACAAAAAGTATTTTGCACATCAATGGCCACCAAAGCAATTTTGAAGGTATCGCATTGGGCCGGCGCAATATGATGGCGGGCTGCCCACTGGCGGGCCTCTTCGGCGCGTTGCTGATAGGGTACACGCCACACTTCGCCGACCTTCTGAGGGTCATAAAAAGGGGGCAAAGGCAAGGCTTCGGCCTCTGGGGATTCTGAACTCATGACACACTCCTTCTGGGAAGGATGATCTTACTTCTGCCTTCGACGGCTTGGCTTAATGGGTTCACGCTCAACTGCAGTATAGGAGGGCACGGAAAGCGGGTAAATGCGGCAGAGTCGCCGGTCTTCAATGCGAGTTAGCAGACGCGGTTCGAGTTGGTCGCGCAACCTGCCCAGGGTGATCACGGTGGGCAACTCGGCTAAATAACGGAAATGGATGATCTGATATAACTTTTCGATGCTCCAGGGAGAGCTCATATAGCTATCTAGGTCGTCCAGAATTAAGAGCGGAGCGCGACGCACATCCTCAAAGCGCTCATCCAAACTCTCCGGGCTGAAAGGGCTAAAGGTGGCTCGCAGGGCGTTGAGCAACTCTCCGACATCCACGAAGCGCGAGGGCTGTCCGACATCGCGGCGGTAATTGTGAATAGCCGCTGCAAGATGGGTCTTCCCGCTGCCCGAGGGGCCGTTGAAGACAATCCAACCAAGGGGGTTCTGCGCAAACTCGCGCGCCGCCCGAAAAGCAGCTTCCAGCTCGCGCAAGGCCTCGGCGGGCAACCCCTCGTCCTTGCGCAAATCAAAATTGGCGAAGGTGCAGCGTTGCAATTTGGGAAACATGGCGAATTCGTGCATTCCCAATTCAGCGGTGGGACGCCGATAGTCCGGCGCAAGGATCACCACTTTGGTCACCAACTCCGGGTCCTCCAGGCGTGAGCGGATGCGTCCCTCAATCTGCTCGAGGCGCAAGTTGGTCGTGATCACCGTGGGTAGCCGATTGACATAGCGGTAATTCATAATTTGGAACAACTTTTCCTGTGCCCACGGAGTGGCATTCTGGGTACCAAAATCGTCCAAAATTAACAGGCGAACAGTGCGAATCTCTTCGAAGTGCTCTTCAAAGCGGTTCTCTGCCTCGGATAAAGTCGAGCGCAGGCCATCCAGGAGGTCGGGCACAGTGAGAAACAAGGTGGGGACGTGATGCTGCACTGCCGTGTTGGCGATCGCCGCAGCCAAGTGGGTTTTCCCACATCCGTATCCCCCTTGCAGGAATAACCAGCCTTGAAGGGTTTCGGCGAAGGTGCGCGCCTGCCGGTAAGCCAATTCAATCGAGTTCGCCTCCTGAGGGTACAAGCCGGCCCGTCCGCGTGGGTGGAAGTTCTCAAAAGTGAGGTGACTGAGGTGGTCAAGGTGGCTGTGGGCATAGAGACGCTGAAAAATCTGCTGGCGGCTTTGGGAGGCACGGCACTCGCAAACCTCCACCCTCCCGAACTTCGGATGCCCTAGAGGCACTTCCCAGCGGATGTATCCGAGGCCCTGACAAATTGGGCAGTTCTCCTCCCCGAGGTGTCTTTCTTCTGCCCCTCCGTTTCGGCTCTCAGCGGGTTTTTCCACTCGGCTTTCGCCACTGCTCGGAGTACTTTCGGAGAGCTTCTTGAGGATCTGCTCCAGCCTTTCGCTCACCTTTGCCTTCTTCCTTCCAACGCCTCAGAATAGCCTCTACATACCGCCAGCTTCGCGCGTTGTTCTCGACCGCAATACGAATGGCTTCCTCAATCCACTGAGGGGGATAAGTCTCCTCTGCTTCTCGCAACCTCTCGGCGATCATCGGCGTGAGCGGCGCAATGTGTTGCTCGTAGAGACGATAAATATTGGGCAGTTCCTCCTCGACCTCGACCGGATAGTCCCGACTTTCGGTGAAGCGCCATCTTCCCTCCTGAATCGCCTGAAGCGCTGCTCGACCCACGGAAGTGTTTAAGAAGAATAACTCTACCTCGTCCTCTCCGCTGCGGACCAAGCCGCGCAACAGAACCCCGCGTTCCACTGCCCTTTGCAAAGCCCGAGACAGAGCCCGCTGCGGATGGCTGCCCTCGCAGAGGAGGCCGGCCATAAAAGCAGCATCCCTCTGATAATCCACTGCGCGGATATAACGGACCGCCCCACCCTGTCGGTGCAAGAACCAAAAGGTGTAAAGGATCACCTTCAGCTCGTTGAGATCGTCAACCTCTGCCAGCAGGTCTCGAAAGAACTCGGTCGGCAGAGGGACTGTGTGGCGTGCGCCCTCGGAAAAACCGGAGAACACTCTAAGGGCTGACATCTTGTCTAAATCTGATTTAGGTCAATCACCCGCGTGGCGGCGTTTTCAAATTTGGTGATCTTCTCGCGAAAGACCAATTCCAAACTGCCGACCGGGCCGTTGCGATGTTTTGCCACTTTGAGTTCGACGATGTTTTGCCTTAGCGGATCGCTCTTATACTCCGCAGGCCGATGGAGGAAAATCACCACATCGGCGTCCTGTTCCAAGCTGCCGCTCTCGCGCAAGTCTGAGAGCTGTGGCTCCTTATCGGCGCGCTGTTCCACGGCTCGGGAGAGCTGAGCTGCGACCATCACCGGCACATTCAACTCTCGAGCAAGGATCTTCATGTTGCGCGAAAGATAGGAGACTTCCTGAACGCGGTTTTCGTGGCGCATCCCACTGCTCATGAGCTGGAGATAGTCCACCAGCACCAAGTCCAAGCCGAACTCAAGGTGCAGGCGGCGACATTTGGTGCGCATTTGCAGTGGCGTTAGAGCCGGAGTGTCATCCAAGAAGATTTGCACGTTGCGCAGGGATTCGATCGCCTGAGTCAACACTTGCCACTCCTCGGCGCTTAACCGAGCGGTGCGCAGCTTCTGGGAGTCAATGCCCGTCTCCTGAGACAACAACCGCTGCACCAATTGCTCGTTCGACATCTCCATCGAAAAGATGGCCACATGCTTGCGCTTGACCTGCGCCACGTATTTCGCCACCGAGAGCAGAAAAGCCGTTTTTCCCATCCCGGGACGGCCGGCGACAATAATGAAATCCGAGGGCTGCAGTCCCACCAACAGACGGTCAAGATCGATAAAGCCGGTCGGGATGCCTACAGTTTCCTCACTGCGCAGGACGATGGCTTCGAGCTGATCGTAATACTCGCCTAACACAGCACGAAGGGTCTTCAGGTCTCGCTCGAGCCGCCGCTCGCTGACGCCAAAAATGGCCTTCTCCGCAGCGTCCATCAGGTCTTCGACCGTGGTGTCTTCCTTGACTGCCAGCTTAGCAATCTCATTGGCAGCACTCATCATCTGCCGGCGGATAGAATTGGCCTCGACAATACGAGCGTAGGCCTGAGCGTGCAGGGAGGTTGGCACATTGGTGATCAAGTAGGAGAGATATGCAGCTCCTCCTACTTCCTCCAATTGACCGCGACGCGCTAGTTCCTCGGTCACGGTAAGGTAGTCGATGGGCGTCCGGGTTTCGTGAAGGTGCGTGAAGCACTCCCAAATCCAGCGATGACGGATGAGGTAAAAATCCTCGGGGCGGAGAAAACTGGCCACCTCAAAGTAGGCCTCGGGGTTGATCAATACCGAGCCTAAGACAGCCTCCTCTGCCTCCCGGTTGTGAGGGACAAGCAGAGGACCGGGAGCGGTGGTCTCCTCCGAGGGGTAAAAAGAGGCCATTGGCTTGCTTCTCTTTTGCCTATGATCTCAGCAAGTGCTAGGTTCTACAATCGGGCCCAGATTTCACTTGTCTTCTTCCTCGCTATCGTCTTCCTCTGGACCCTTGTCCAGGTCGAGTTTCTCCAAGAAATCTTCAAAGACCGATAACCGTTCATCCGTGAGGTCCTCTTCTGGAACCGGCTTAGGGCTGGAGGGAGTGGCCGCCGGCAGGCTTTCCTCGGTCTCCCGCTGTAGGTCTTTTTCCGGAACGACACCGGCAACGTCCATCACCGACTTGGCGACATAGATGGGCACCCGAGCGCGCACCGCCAAATTCAGGGCGTCCGAAGGTCGAGCGTCAATGTGCACCGTTCTCCCGTTTATTTCGGCAACGATGTTGCCGTAGAAGGTGTCATCCTTCAGCGCAGCCACTTCCACCCGTAAGATGCGCGCATTGAAGACATGGAATATGTTTTTCAGGAGATCGTGCGTCAGAGGCCGGGCTACCTCCACTTCCTGCAAGGCAATCGTGATAGCCTCGGCTTCGTACACGCCAATCCAAATCGGGAGATAGCGCTCAGCATTGATCTCACGGAGGATCACAATCCGCTGCTGAGACATTAGGCTGACCCGAATACTGTCAATTACAACCTCAACCATTTCTTCGGCCATGAGATTTTCCCTACGGATGAACAAAACTTTACTCGTTTGGATGCAATTTTAACACGGGCTTGCTTCTTGTGCAACTTCTTAATAAGGCAGCTCGCCGGAAAAAACGCCTTGATCCAACTTTGACATTCCCTAAGTTTTGGACTAAACTCTAGCTGTATTCCTAATCTATGAGGTCGGACATGGACACGAAGTTCGCCCGATACCGCTGGTTCGTGGTCTTAGTTTTCTTCTCCTTTATGCTCCTTCATCAGACCGACAAACTCATGATCGGTTCGCTCCAGTTGCCGGTTAGCCAAACCTTTGGACTAAACGACTTCCAATGGGGCCTGATCAACTCGGGCTCGCTGGTGGTCGCAACCCTTCTCTACCCGATTTGGGGGTATCTCTATGACCGCTATGCGCGCAACAAACTGCTGGCATTGGCCTCCTTGATCTGGGGATCAACCACTTGGCTGAGTGCCATCGTACGCACTTATCCGGCCTTTCTGGCTACTCGGGCTTCAACCGGCATTGACGACTCCTCCTACCCGGGTTTATACAGTTTGATCGCGGACTATTTCGGCCCTCACCTGCGCGGCAAAATCTACGGCATTTTGCAACTCGCCCAGCCGCTGGGCTATCTTCTGGGCATGATCCTCGCCTTGATGGTGGCACCGGCGATCGGCGGCTGGCGTTCGGTCTTCTACCTCACCGGCTCCTTAGGGATTCTCATCGCCCTCACCATCTTCCTCGGCGTCAAAGACATGCCGCGCGGCAAAGCCGAGCCCGAATTTGAAGGAATGACGGAGATCGGACAGTTCCGCTTCTCGTGGGCGGAAGCCAAGGAGATCTTTAGAAAACGGACCATGTGGTTTATCTTCGTTCAAGGTTTCTTCGGCGTCTTCCCTTGGAATGTGATCACCTACTTCTTCTTCGGCTACCTCATGCGTGAGCGGGGATACGATAACGAGTCGGTGCTGTTCACGATGGCACCGGTGATCCTCATTTTAGCTTCGGGCTATTTGATCGGAGGCGCCCTGGGTGATTGGCTGTTCAAGCGCACGAATAAGGGGCGTATTTTGGTCTCCTCGTTCGGGGTGATTATGGGAGCAATCTTTTTAGTGCTGGCCTTAACCACCCCGGTTGAGGCACGAGGTCAGTTCTTCGTCATGATGGCCCTGACGGCGGTCTTTATGCCGTTTGCCTCGGCCAATGTGATCGCCACTGTGTTCGATGTCACCGCTCCCGAAGTGCGCAGCACGGCTCAGGCTGTCGAGTATTTCATCGAAAACAGCGGTGCTGCCTTGGCGCCGGCACTGGCCGGTGCAGTGGCGGTAGCCATCGGTCTGGGGCAGGCAATTCTGGTCATTTGTACCACCGCCTGGCTGCTGTGCTTCGTGATCTATATCGGTGCGCTTTTCACCATCGACCACGATGTCCACACCTTGCGCAACCAAATGGCCGAGCGCGCTAAAGCTCTGAGCCAAGGGGCCTCCTAATCTCAGCTTTTAGAAGGCCGAAAGCAGTCTTGGGGGCTTCTTGACATCCCCTGCTTGCCGCAGCGCAGCGTCAGGCGCACCCCAGTTACACTTCTCAGCCTGCTGGCCAGTTCCCCACGCCAGGAGGTCGAGCGCTAGAGCTTCTGACCCCTCTACCTTTCCCTTTCTGAGGAGACCCAAACGCGCCGCAAAATGCAGCACTAGGCCACAGCTCACCGCCTCAGATTGCTCCAAAGGCGGGGTGAGGGGCCTTTAGATTGCACCTCTCAGACCCCTCACCGAGCTTAGGAGCGAGCTTTGCTCCAACTTCGGGCTATTTCGGAAGCGGCGCCAGGTTTGATTCATTGAGATAGGGTTGTAGGATATCGATACCCGACTGTTCATCATGAAGAGCCTCGATGTAATCCCCGGCCGGCGGTGGAGGTTCAAAGCGAACCGGCCGGCGAACGCCGAATAGCTCGAGGGCACGGGTGATGCCGACCAGGATCGCATAACGATATTCCTGCATTTTCAGCGATTGCCATTCGACAATGGTCGCCATGGCACCCTGTACGCGCGCCTTTTGGCGTACGATGCGGTAAATCTGTTGCGGCGAGCGATAACCGATCGGGGAGATGAGGAGCGCGTGGGCAACCAAGATCAACACCGAGAAGGAAATCAAGACAACCCAACCGCCTTCCTCCCATTTGCCTACAATCTGCCCAACGAACACTAGGAAAGAAAGCACAACCGAAAAACTGGCGCCCAAGCTCCCCCAAGTGCGGGCTTTTCCGGTGTAGTTCTTCAGGATATGCCGGCGGATCGCCAGTCCCATGGCAGTGATCGGAACAAACACCCCAATCCCATAATACGGAACGGCTGCAGATGTGCGGCCGCGCACTAACAATTGAATGATCACCGCAACGATAAAGCCGGCCGTCACCGAGCGGGTAAAGGTTCCTTGGGCATTGCGATACACCACGATTTCAGGGATTTCGCCAATGGCGACATCTCGCCAAGCAGTCGCTTGCAAGTCCTGGAAAGCGGTCATTGATGCAGCAGCAAGCATGGCTACGGCTAAGATTTGGTAGACCCAAAAAAGGAAAATTCCACCCGGAAGCTGACCAAAACCGATATACGCCAGGTTCCCGACCAGAGTTCTGCCCAACGTCCCGTCAAAGACATTGAAGCGGATAGCGAAGGTGGTGAGCATCAAGGTCGTCAACCCGCCATAGAACAGGAAAGATGTTTGGACGAACCGCCCAATCCCAGATTTGCCACTGTAAAAGTTCCACAGAGAGCGTAACTGAGGCAGTTTTTGCTTGCCCCAACGCACCAATGCAAAATCTTCGTTCTTAACGAATTGGATCCCATTAGACATAGCTTCTAGCCCTGTCAGGGCGACCAACCCTTTCATGGATGCCGTGAGCAGGTGAAACAGGGCGCGTCCTAAAGAAACCTGCTCGACTTCTTGATGATAGGGCACAGGGGGGACACCTTTCTCGTGAGCGATGATCAACCCGATCAACATGGTCAGGGTCAAGAAGAAGAAGATACCCAGCAGGGTAAAGACCACTCGGGCGGACTCCCCTCGGCCGCGGATGGTCAGATAGTAAGTCACACTGGCAAGGGCGGCGCCGATCAAGAAGTGCCAAATCCAATTGACATTGTACATATTCAAAATCGAGAGCATTTGGTCGGCGCCCGAGAGGGTGGAGACGACTATCGTAAAAATATAATCTTGGATCAGCAAGACGGCTACAACGAGGCTTATGCCGGGGGAGAGATAGCGCATCGAAGCCGTGTAAGACCCACCACCCTCATTGAAGATGCCCAAGGAGTACATATAAAGCAGTCCAAACACAATATTGGCAAAAGCAATAACCGCCGTGGAGATATAGCCCCACTTTTGTAAGCCATAGGGGTGCAAGGCGCTCATCATTTCGCCGGTGGCGTAATAGAACGAAGTGAAGTAATCCACTCCGAAGAGGGCTAAAGCGGCTATTACGCCGATTTGGCCCGCACCATGAACATGCGCGTCTTCTTCGCGCTCTTTTGGAGCACCCTTTAGAGAGAGAAAGACAAAGAGCAACAAGAGAGCTATGGAGAACAACATCTTTCCTACCTCGTTTATATAGTTTCAACCGTCGGATTTTGAGCTGTTTTGTAGAACATCGCTAGAAGGAGAGGCTTTGACCCAGTGATAATAGGGAGATAAAACTCCTACCGGTAAGTAGGAGGGACAACTTGAACAGGAGGACTCCAAAAGCTCCAACTCGGCGAGCAAATGTTGGCGTGTGGTTGGGCTTAGCTTCCCATCCTTGGATACCTGTTGTTTAGCTTTTTGGACGGCTTCAAAGAGGAAAACCTCCTCAAAGGGGATGCGACCCGGTGGTACTACCTCCAGATCAAGGTACTCGATCTCAAGTAATTGATCGTCAAAGTAGGGAAGATGGATGGACAAACCGCGGTTCAGAGTGTGTTGACTTTTGCGTTGATGGATGGTCGAGATAATCCCTTTGGTGAGATGTTCAGAATATAACCGTCCCTGTTCCGTCCATTGCGTCACTAAAGCTGTATAGCGGGAACGAAACGCTTCTTCTTCCACAATGCTTGGATCGATAGCCATCACAGAGAGAAGGCTTTGCAGGGCGGACTTGATGGCACGGATGCGTTGCTCAACTTCTTCTGGAGTGGAAAAGAGCGGGTCTCCCTTGGTATCGAAAAGCAACCACTCCGGGAAACCTCTTCGAGGCTCAACTGTTGTTGCGGAAGGCGACTGTGGCGATGGACTCTGCGGAAAGGGTTCTCCTTCGGGAATTTGGTTGAGCCAAAGGCGGGCGATCCAATAGCGCAGGATGTTTGCGGACAAAGAAAGGGACAGATATGAGGAGCTTTGCAGATCGCTCAGGCGTTGAAGCACGTCCGATAGGATCGATCGGCCGCGGCGAAAGAAGCGACGCCGAATCGTCTGGCGACGATGGCGCACAGGAACAGGCTCTTCGCGGTAGGCATGGGTAAAGGGATCGATGAGAATCACTTTTTCGGGTAAAGAGAACTCAAGGACAGGGCGATTTTCTTGAATCGCCCGCAAAATTTGCTCCGCCTGGGCAACGAACTGTTGCCGAACGGTTTTAGTTTGATTGCGCCAAAGCATCCCTTTTTGCTCCCCCTCGATGTAAAAGCTCTTCTCGATGTGGAAGATCAGGTCGTGTTTTGCAGTTGTATGAAGCATCTCGCCTTCTTTCTATCAACTGAAGAGAACTTGTTTACTAACTCTTTCGAATCGATAAAACGTCGGCCCCTCAAAAAGGGAGAACCCGTCTGGATGATCTGCATCCTAGCTGCTTATAGCGCAAAGGAATTAAGAATGAATAAAGAGGGGAAGAGAGGGGATAAAAAAAGAATAAAAATTCACTCGGCGTAAAGGCGATAGCCGATTCCAGGTTCGTTGACGATGATCTTGGGATTTTCGGGGTCTTCTTCCAGCTTTTTCCTCAACTGTCGAATGTAGACTCGCAGGTATTCAAGGCGATCGGCATCGGCAGGGTCCCAGACATTGGCAAGGATGGTGCGGTGTGAGAGCACTTTTCCGGCATGGCGGGCAAGGTAAGCCAGCAACCTATATTCGGTTGAGGTTAGCCGAACTTCCTCACCCCGCCGGGTAACCCGATGATTGACGAGGTCGATCACTACATCACCGCTGCGCACCACTTTTGTGCCCTCTCTGGGCGATTGAGCAGCATGGCGTAAGGCAACGCGAATGCGGGCTAACAATTCCTCGATCCCAAACGGCTTGGTCAAATAGTCATCGGCGCCGCGATCGAGGGCAATCACCTTATCCCGTTCGCTATCTCGCACCGAAAGGACGATAATGGGAACTTGGCTCCATTCCCGCAATCGCCGACACACCTCAATCCCATCCAGATCCGGCAAACCGAGGTCGAGGATGATCAAATCGGGCTGTAAGCTGGCTGCCAACGCCAAGCCTTCTTCGCCGCTGCTCGCCAGACTCACTCGAAAGTGATGCGCCGCCAGAATCGTGCGCAGGGCGCGACGGATTTGAGGTTCATCATCAATGACGAGAATATGAACTTCTGGATTCAAAGCTCGCCCTCTTTTAGCTGAACCACTTCAGAAACCACTGCGTTGCTCTGTAAAGGTACAGTGAAAACGAAAGCAATGCCCCGCTCTCGATTCTCTGCCCAAATTTTTCCTCCGTGGGCTTCAATAATCCCTTTGCAAATAGCCAACCCAAGCCCTATGCCGCGCACCCGCTGGGGTTGTTCTAAGCGAAAGAACTTATCGAAGATGCGTTCCAGATATTCGGGCGGAATCGCCGGGCTCTGGTTGCGCACCTCGACTCTCACTTGGTCAGTCTCCGGCGGAAACACAACAATTTCCACTTTACTCCCCGCCGGCGAGTGTTTGAGGCTGTTGTTAATCAAGTTGATCAAGACCTGTTCCATCAGCAGATAATCTACATAGAGATCGGGCAATCCGGGCGGGAATTGAACGACAACCTGATGGTCTTTCGAGTAAACGCGCGTCCTCTCCGTTGCGCTGCGCACGATGTCCTCTAAACGGCTCCACGAACGCTCGAGGGTGAGTGCTCCGGCTTCTAACCTAGACATATTCAGCAGATTGCCGACCAGAAGATTCAGGTGATCGGTTTCTTCTTCGATCATCGCCATCAATTCCTTGCGACTGTCTGTATCCAATTCGACGCTCGGGCTGTTCAAGCTTGAGATAGCAGCCTTGATCGCTGCCAATGGCGTGCGCAGTTCGTGCGATACAGACGAGAGCAGCGATGCCTTCAGACGATCGCTCTCGGCTAAGATTTTGGCTTGAATCTCAGCATGCCTCAAGCGCAGGCGTTCTAACGCCAGACCGGCTTGAGAAATGAAGATTTGCAGAAAACGCTTCTCGGTCTCCGAGAAAGGTTTCTGTGGTCTCCAAATTTGAATTTCGCCCTCGGAGGGAGGACTCAATTGCAACGAAAAACAAAGGTCTGGCGGATTTTTGGTTGTCGGAGGGTGCTCTTGCAAAGGAAGCTCACTGGAGAGTGTAGAAGTAGCGCCTTTGTTTTCCAGACGAAGTTTTAGAGAAGCTGAGACCCGATCGGCATGAACGGCTTGTTGAACTTGCCGCACCAAAACATCGAGGATTGCTTGTTCGGATTGAAGAGAGGCAAGTTTTACCATGAAATCGAAGAGGCAGACAGCCTCGGCTTCACGCGCTTGCGCAAGCCGCAGGCTGCGCCGCAAACGACCGACCAACTGGCTGATAAAAACAGCTACGACCAAAAAGACGACCAAGATGATGACATCTTGGGTTCGGTGCACATATAACGTATAGTAGGGGGGAATGAAATTGAAGTTCAAGGCGAAAAAAGCCAAGATCGCCGAGAGTAAACCCGCCCTCAAGCCCCAGAACGTGGCGTTGATCCCGATCGGAAACAGATAGAGCAGGGCAATGATTTCAATCCCGACGACTTCGCGCAAGGGGTAGAGCAAAAGCGTTGCGCACAAAACGATGACTATGCTATAGGTGAACCTTTGAACTATAGAAAGAGAAGATGCCCAGGCTCGTTGCACGGTTACAATTATATCCTTAGCAACTTCGTGGAACAGTCCCCCTATTCCACTCAAGCTTTTCCAGAAAGCGTGAGAATTATGCGAGGTTTCCTTGGTTGGGCACACCGTTCATGCGGTCTGCTCAGACGAACAAGTTATCAGAAGTGTGCATTGCGTTTCATAACTCCGGGGGAGATCGAACATTGACGAGAAAGCCGGCCGCAAATTCACCCCGGACGCAACCTCTGGCCGTTCCCCCAAATTCGGCGAAAGAGCCTTTTTGGCTCCAGCCCTCCCCGGCAGGGAGTAAGAAGCTCTCTTTACTCTCTCTCTAGGGCAAAGGAGGGAAAAGAAGGAAGGAGGGGAAGGCTTGTTTGTCTCAAATCCTCTTTGGTCACTCTATACAAAAAGAACTGCCTAAATTTCGGCAATTTTTATCCGGCAAAACCGTTGACGGTTCAAAATAACCAGATTATATTAGGCCCCATGATGTTACCGTTCGCTAAGCCGGCAGCTCGTCGTCCGTTCTCACCTTCCCGAGGAAGGATGGGCTGCTTTGCGTTGGCTTCTGCACGGTAACCAAATGCAGCAGTTGACAAAAAGAACCCTCCTTCCTCAAGGAGGGTTCTTTTTATACCCAAACTATACAGTTGTGGAGGTTTGACTATGACATCGACATGTCCTGAATGCGAAGCGAGCGTAACCCTTGCAGAGGACACCATGTTGAGCGAAATCGTCGTCTGCCCCGATTGTGGAGTGGACCTAGAGGTGGTTTCGCTCGACCCACCGAGCTTGGCGCCCGCACCCATGGAAGCCGAAGATTGGGGCGAGTAGATCGCTCTAGTCTCCATCTTCTCTGAACGGACCTGCACCGATGAGTTCCTCATTGCGTGTGGCGGTGCTCTGCTCGCGGGTGCGAGTAGAGGAAAAGTACATTTTTCAGGCCCTAGAGAAGCGCGGGGTGGCCTACGACCACATCGACGACCGGACGGCAATCTTTGACGTAGAAAACGCAGAGTTTTGGCGGAAATACGATGCCGCTCTCGAGCGCAGCATCAGTTTCACCAGCGGACTCTATGCGCTGCGCATGTTGGAGGCAATGGGGATTCCTACGGTTAACACAGCGCAAGTGGCGGCCACCTGCGGCGATAAACTGCTTACCAGCCTTGCCCTAGCCAGAGCCGGCATACCCCAACCCCATTTCGTGACTGCCCTTTCAGGCGAGTCCGCACTCCAAGCCATCGAAGAAATGGGCTACCCGGTAGTGCTTAAGCCGGTGATCGGCTCTTGGGGGCGGATGGTGACTAAGATCAACGACCGTGATGCAGCCGAGGCGATCATCGAACACCGTGAAACCCTGGGCGGACCGCTGCACAATGTCTACTACATCCAGGAGTACATCCAAAAGCCCGGTCGTGATATCCGTGCCTTTGTGGTCGGTGATCAAACCATCACGGCCATTTACCGCAAATCGCCGCACTGGATCACCAACACTGCGCGCGGCGGCAAAGGCGAAGTGTGCCCGGTTACGCCCGAGCTTAACGAACTTTGTGTCCGCGCAGCACAAGCCGTGGGAGGGGGGGTTCTGGCCATTGACCTGTTCGAGGACCCTGACCGCGGCCTATTGGTGAACGAAGTCAACCATACTATGGAATTCCACACCACCTACCCGCTGACGGGTGTGGATATCCCGGGCTTCATTGTTGAGTATCTGTTGGCAGTGGCGCGCCGAGAGAAAGTGCCGGGCTAGGCTCAGCAGAGAACTTCGCTCGAGGTAGAGAGGCATGATCCGCGCTTCGATTGTCGGTGGCTCCGGGTATACCGGTGGGGAGTTATTACGTTTGCTGCTCGATCACCCCGAGGTAGAGGTAGCGCAGGTGACCTCGCGCAGCCATCTCGGAGAATATGTCTACCAAACCCATCCTAATCTGCGAAAGCGCACTCAGCTCCAGTTCTGCGATCCGCAAACGCTCCAGCCCTGCGATGTGCTCTTTCTCGCTTTGCCTCATGGCCAAGCACAAGGGGAAATCGAACGCTACGTCAAGTTGGCAGAGCGTCTCATCGATCTCTCGGCCGACTTTCGCTTGCGCAGCGCCGAGGCCTATCGGCAGTGGTACGGTCATCCTCATGCTGCACCCCAGTGGCTAGAACGCTTCGTCTATGGCTTGCCCGAGTTGCACCGCGAGGAATTGCGCACCGCACGCTATGTCAGCGGAGTAGGATGTAATGCCACAGCAGCAAACTTAGCTCTTGCGCCGCTGGTTAGGGCCGGCTTAATCGAGGTTGAACAGCCCGTGATCGTTGAAATAAAAGTTGGTTCTTCAGAGGGGGGCGCCGAAGGCAATCCGGGTTCGCATCACCCGGAACGCAGTCATGTAGTGCGCACCTTTTCGGCGTTTGGACATCGACACACTGCCGAAGTGATTCAGGAAACCGGTCTCACCCATGTAAAGTTGACGATGACTTCGGTGGAGTTGGTGCGCGGGGTGTTGGCAACTGCGCATGTTCAGGTCAAGAGCGGTGTGAGCAACAAAGACCTATGGCGCGCTTACCGGGCTTTTGCCAACGAAAACCCCTTCATCCGCCTGGTAAAAGAACAACGCGGCATCTACCGGGTACCAGAACCTAAGATTCTGGTCGGCTCCAATTATGCCGATATCGGCTTTGAGTTGGATGAGGACAGCGGGCAAGTGGTTTCGATCTGCGCTATCGACAACCTGATGAAAGGCGCTGCCGGATCAGCGGTGCAGTGTATGAATCTAATGTTCGGGTTGGAAGAAACGCTGGGGTTGGAGTTTCCCGGCTTGCATCCAATATAAGAGCAGTTCGCACCAAGGCACGGAGAACCTCAAGAGTAAAGAGTGGTTCACACGAAGACACGAAGAGACGAGGGCAACTCACACAAAGTCACCAAGAATCCAAAGCTAGAGAGTTTTCTTAGGGTCAAAGGATGGACGAGGACAGCAGCGGATTGTTCGTCATCAAATTAGGCGGCACGGAAGGAGTGGACTTTCGGGCGATCTGCCAGGACGTGGCTGCCTTGCTTGGCGAAGGGAGGCGGGTGGTGCTGGTGCACGGCGGCTCAGCCGAAGCTACGGCGCTCGGAGAGTCCTTGGGCTACCCGCCGCGCTTCATCACCTCTCCCTCAGGACATACTTCCCGCTACACCGACCGTCGCACCTTGGAGATCTTCGTCATGGCAGTCAACGGCAAGATCAACACCTTTCTTGTCGAACAGTTGCAGGCTTTAGGGGTTAACGCTGTAGGGCTGAGCGGCGTTGACGGGCGGCTGTTGTTGGCCGAGCGTAAAGAAAGCATAATTAGCGTGGAGAACGGGCGGCGACGAATCATCCGAGACGACTTTAGTGGAAAGATCGAAGAGGTCAACGTGGGATTCCTACACCAATTGCTTGAAAACGGCTACACGCCTGTGGTAGCGCCGCTGGCGCTCAGCCGCCACGGGGAAACTCTCAACGTGGACGCCGACCGCGCCGCAGCCATGATCGCAGCAGCCCTAGGGGCATCTACGTTGATCTTGCTCACCGCTGCGCCCGGGCTTTTGCGCCATTTCCCGGATGAGAACACCTTGATCTCAGAGTTGACGCTTGCCCAGATCGACCAGGCGCTGGAAGCCGCCCAAGGGCGAATGAAGAAAAAGGTGCTCGGGGCGCAGGAAGCCCTAGAAGGGGGGGTGAAGCGGGTGCTGATCGCTGACGGGCGCGTGGAATCCCCTATCCGTCGTGCCCTCCAAGGGGAAGGAACTACCATCCTTGCTTAGAGGTAGAGCAATGAAGACTTATCAAGAGCTTGAAGCCAAGTACACCAGTGGCGTATATGCGAAGCGCAACCTCACTATCGTCGCAGGCAAAGGAGCGTTGCTTTATGACGATCAGGGCCGGGAGTACATCGATTGCGTCGGTGGTCAGGGAGTAGCGAATTTGGGCCATGCTCACCCGGCAATCGCTGCCGCAATCGCCGCTCAGGCGCAACGCCTGACAATTTGTCCGGAGATGTTCTATAACGATCAGAGGGCGAAGCTGAGCGAACGATTGTGCACCCTCACCGGGATGAGCCGTGTCTTCCTCTGCAATTCTGGGACTGAAGCAGTGGAGGCAGCGCTCAAATTTGCTCGCGCCACCACCAGGCGCCCTAAAATTGTGGCGGCGATGCGTGCCTTCCACGGGCGAACAATGGGGTCACTTTCGGCCACCTTCAATAAGAAGTATAAAGAGGCGTTTGAACCGCTCGTGCCCGGTTTCAGCCATGTACCCTACAACAACCTCGAGAAGCTGAGCCAGGCCGTGGACGATCAGACCGCAGCGGTGATTCTGGAGGTGGTTCAAGGCGAAGGAGGGGTCTATCCCGGCAGTGCAGAATTTCTGCAAGGCGCCCAAGACCTCTGTCGAGAGCGCGGCGCGCTATTGATCATTGACGAAGTGCAAACGGGCTGGGGAAGGACGGGCAAGTGGTTCGCCTATCAGCACTATGGCTTGGATCCCGATTTGGTATGCGTGGCGAAATCGATGGCCGGAGGCCTGCCGATGGGTGCCACCCTGATCGGGGAACGTGTCGGCCCGCTGGAGGTCGGTTGGCATGGCTCTACGTTTGGAGGCAACCCCTTAGCGTGTGCGGCTTCCTTAGCGGCTCTGGAAGTGATCGAAAAGGAGGACCTGCCCGGCCGGGCTGCGCGCCTCGGCGAGTGGATGCAAAACCGCTTGCGCCAGATCAGCTCTCCCCGAATCCGCGAAGTGCGCGGCCTAGGGCTGATCATCGGCATCGAATTGAAGCAAAAAGTTGCCCCTTATATCCAAGCTATGGCTGAGCAGGGAGTGTTGGTGCTGAACGCAGGCATGAACGTGATCCGCTTGTTGCCGCCGCTGGTGATCGAGCAAGAACACCTCGAACGCGTTGCCCAAGCGCTAGAGACCGTATTAACCCAAGAACTGGCCACCGAGGAAGCAATCCCGGCGGACTGAGGCGGATCGAAATGCAGCCCTTACCTGAAACCCGCCCGCTCTCCGCTTTTCCCGGCGTCCCTCCCACCCTGTTCGGGTTGGTTTCGCGCTACAGCCCTTCCGGGCAAGAGGAAGAAGCGACCGCTTGGCTGGTGCAACACATGCAGAGCTTAGGCTTCACTCAAGCATTTCGGGACGAGGTGGGCAATGCAGTCGGCATCCTGGGCGACGGGCCACAATCCATCGTGTTGCTCGGGCACATCGACACGGTTAAGGGAGAGCTTCCCCTCCGCCTAGAGGGCGACCGCTTCTACGGCCGCGGCACGGTGGACGCTAAGGGCCCTCTGGCCGCCTTTGTGGACGCCACCGCTGCAGTCGGGAAAATCCCAGGATGGCAGATCGTGGTGATCGGGGCTGTGGAAGAGGAAGCCGACTCGGATGGGGCAAGATTTGTCGCCGATCGGTATCGGCCGCAGTTTGCCATTATCGGCGAACCCAGCCAGTGGAATCGGGTCACCTTGGGATACAAAGGGACGGCTTGGTTTGAAGCCACGTTCCGCTCTCCAGCCAGCCACTCGGCTTCTAGCCGTCCCTCGGTGTGCGAAGCTGCGTTCATCTTCTGGGACAGTTTGCTCAAGTGGACTCAAGCGTATAACCAAGACAAAGAGCGGCAGTTCGACCAAATTACCCCCCGCCTGCGGGGGTTTTGCTCAGCAGAAGATGGTTTCAGTGAGACAGCCACCCTTCGGGTTGGGGTGCGCCTGCCCTGCGAAGTTTCGCCCCAAGAGTGGTACCGCCGCGTGGAAAGTTTATTCGAATGCCTGGAGGGGGTCGAATGCCGGCTGCAGCCGACAGGGTACGCCATCCCGGCCTATCGCGCCGAGAAGAACACCCCTTTAGTGCGGGCCTTTCTCCAAAGCATCCGCGCTGTGGCTGCGGCAGAAGGCGAGAGTACGTCCCCATCTTTCACCCTAAAGACCGGCACGGCTGACCTGAACATTGTCGCTCCGGTGTGGAATTGTCCAGCCGTGGCTTATGGGCCCGGCGACTCCAACCTTGATCACACCCCGGAGGAACACCTCTCGCTCACAGAATATCGTCGTGCGGTGAAAGTGTTGGAGAGAGTGTTGCGGGAAGTGACCGGATCTTAGATCTGCCTCCCCTCTCCTTGTCTATCGCTTTTTGCGCTTTCCTGAAGCAGAGAAGAAAAATTTTTCGCCTGCCGAGCCCGCCCGGCCCACACCCTGGCCGCCCACAGTAGCAAAAACGGCCAAGTGTGAACTGCGACAGGAAGTCCGCAATCCGGACAGGGAAACACACTGGCTCCGAGCAAAGCCACACCCAACGGCCACCTTTTGAGCCGCTCTAGCCAACGACGAGAGGGGGAAGGAGATGAGCCTGAGACGCTCATTGTCGGCAAGTCGCTTAAGCAAGTCCTAGTCCGATCTTTAGTATACCCCAAAAAGCTCACTGCCGAGATATGCCGAATCCGCAGCCGGGCAATTTGGTCGGGGATTTCGACCGGGGTACGCCGAGTCAAGCGCTGAAAACTTATCAAAACTCTTATCTTTGTCCGCCCAAGACCTGCTATAATATATACAAATACTATACAAAATCTCGAAATGATGATCAACCCGAAGCAAAGATCAAGCTCTCTCATTCTGGTCACCGGCGCAACCGGCTATATCGGCGGGCGACTGGTGCCTGCTTTACTAGAGAAAGGATATCGCGTGCGGGTGCTTGCTCGCGACCCTCGCCGCCTGCAGGGCCGCCCATGGCTCGGGCAAGTCGAAGTGGCCGAGGGTGATGTTCTGCGTCCCGAAACCCTCCCGCATGCCCTGAAGGGGGTAACAGCGGCCTACTATCTGGTGCACAGCATGACCGCCAACCCAGACTTTGACCGGCGTGACCTGCAAGCGGCGCAGAACTTTGCCCAAGTCGCTCGGCAAGAGGGTGTTCAACGAATGATCTATTTAGGCGGACTAGGCGATCCGCAGGCGAACCTTTCGAAACACTTGCGCTCGCGCCAGCAAACCGGGGAGGTGCTACGTCAAAGCGGCATCCCGGTGACTGAATTCCGCGCCGCCATCGTGGTCGGTTCGGGCAGCATTTCCTTCGAGATGATCCGCTATCTGACCGAGCGCATTCCGCTGATGATCTGCCCGCGCTGGGTCTATCAGCGCGTTCAACCGATTGCAATTCGGGATGTGATCGCCTATCTGGTCGCCGCCCTAGAAACGCCGGAAAGCGCCGATCAGACGATCGAAATCGGCGGCGCCGAAGTTCTGACCTATGGCGAAATGCTCCTAGGGTACGCCCGGGCGCGCGGTCTGAAGCGCTGGTTGGTTCCAGTTCCCTTCCTAACCCCGCGCCTTTCCTCGTACTGGGTGCATCTGGTCACCCCAATCCCGGCTTCGCTGGCGCGCCCGCTGATCGACGGCCTGCGCAACGAAGTGATCGTCCGCGACTCCCTTGCCCGGCAACTCTTTCCCGATATTCAACCGCTGGATTATCAGAGCGCATTGGCGCTTGCCCTAGCCGAATTGGATGCCCAACGTATTGAAACTTCGTGGAGTGATGCCCTCTCCACCAGTCAGGGGGATGTCGTGCCGGTTTCCTTGACGATCCACGAGGGGATGATCCTCGAACGGCGGCAGGAGATCGTGGATGCCCCTCCCTCCCAGACCTTTCGGACATTTGCCCGCCTGGGCGGCGAAACGGGATGGTTATACCTCAACATCCTATGGCAAATCCGCGGGGCTATCGACCGACTGATCGGCGGGGTGGGGCTACGGCGCGGCCGAAGAGACCCGGAGAGTGTGCGCGTTGGGGATGCTATTGATTTCTGGCGTGTCGAAGCTGTGGAAGAAGAGCGGCGGCTTTTGCTGCGCGCTGAAATGAAGCTGCCCGGCAAGGCTTGGCTGCAGTTTGAGGCACTGCCCTACGGCGAAGGACAAACCCGTCTGATTCAGACCGCCTTCTTTGCTCCCAAGGGGCTTTCAGGGCTAGCTTACTGGTATCTGCTTTACCCCATTCACAGCCTGATCTTCAGCGGCTTGATCCGCAAGCTCAAGCTCCTAGCCAGTCGTCCTTCTGCAAATCCGGTCTCCCATCCCGCAGCAATAGAGAACAACTCATGAGAAATTCACGCTTATTCACAATCTTCCTCATTGTATTTATCGATCTCTTGGGCTTCGGGCTAATCTTGCCCCTCCTGCCCTACTACGCCGAAGAATACGGTGCTACCCCTGCGGTGGTTGGATTGTTGGTGGCATCCTATGCCGCGGCGCAACTGCTCGGCGCCCCGATCCTCGGCCGCCTCTCCGATCGCTACGGGCGGCGCCCCATTCTCCTCGTCTCCGTCTTCGGCACTTTTCTGAGCCTGCTCTTGCTCGGTTTGGCCGACCCGCTAGGACGCGCAATTGCGCACAGCATCTCACCACAACAATCCAACGCGTTCATTCTAGCCGTGCTCTTCTTCAGCCGCATTTTAGACGGGCTAACCGGGGGTAACATCAGCGTCGCCCAAGCCTATATTGCCGACGTCACCGATGAGCAAAATCGCGCCCGTGGGATGGGAATTGTCGGAGCCGCTTTTGGGCTGGGTTTCATCATCGGTCCGGCGGCCGGCGGTGCCCTGAGCCGCTTCGGGTATAGCGCTCCTGCCTTTGCTGCAGCAGCGCTTTCTTTCCTAAACCTATTGCAGATTTTCTTCCTCTTGCCCGAATCGCTGACCGCCGAACGGCGTGAGGAAATTGCCCGACGTCCCAGGGCGCCCTTCACCCTCCGCGCGCTCTGGCAAGCCCTGCAACGGCCAAAAGTCGGTCCCCTCCTGCATGTGCGCTTGTTCTTCGGCTTAGCCTTTGCCACCTTTCAGACCGTGTTTGCTCTCTTCGCCCAAGCCATCGGCTTGCAAGCGCAAACGACCGGTTTCGTGCTGGCTTACGTCGGCTTGTTAGCCGTGATCACCCAAGGCGGCTTGATCGGCCTCCTGACGCGGCGTTTCCGTGAGAATGCGTTGCTCATCTCTGCGTTGTGGGTAATGGGCGGCTCGCTGCTCGGTTGGGCGTTTACCCGCAATTTAGTAGCTCTCTTAATCTTGCTCTTGCCCTTAGCGGTTTCAGGAGGCATTTTGAATACGGTGATCCAAAGCGCTATCAGTAAAGCGGTCAGCCGGGAAGAGGTCGGGGGTATCCTAGGCATAGCGGCTTCGCTGGAAGCCATAACCCGCGTAGTTGCGCCGACTTTGGGTGGCCTTCTGCTGCAGAACCTCGGCATCTGGGCGCCGGGCATCTTCACGGCGCTGCTGATGGCGTGGACGGTCACCTTCACCTACCGACGCATTATCCGTCCCGGACGGGAAGAACGCCTCAAGGCGGAGGCTTCTCATGCCTAAGTGGGCAAAGGTTTTCCTGCTGGCTTTCTTGGGTGTTTTGCTTTTGACAAGCGCTGGTTTCGTCCTCTGGGCGAGCAACCCCCTGCCTCCCATGCCCGAGGCTCTGGCAGCGTTGAAGTCCGATATCCAAGTCGAAGTTCTCGCCGAGGACGGTTGGCTGACATTTCTGCCCCGCACTACGGCCTCTGATATCGGCTTGATTTTGTATCCCGGCGGGCGGGTGGATTTCCGCGCCTATGCTCCTCTGGCTCGGTCGATCGCTGCGCAGGGTTATCCCGTGTTTCTGGTGAAAATGCCGCTCAATCTGGCGGTTTTCAATCCCAACGCCGCCGAGGCGGTGATGGCAAGCTACCCCCAAATTGGACGCTGGGCGGTGGGCGGGCACTCGCTGGGCGGCGCTATGGCAGCCAATTTCGCCAAGAAGTATCCGCAGAAAGTGGTCGGCCTAGTCCTGTGGGCTTCCTACCCGGCGAGCAGCGACGATCTTTCGCAGACCGGGCTTGCCGTGCTTTCGGTATTTGCCGATCGAGATGCTTTGGCGACGCTGGACAAGATTCAAGCCTCTCGCTCTTTGTTGCCTTCCGATACGCAATGGGTGCGGATCGAAGGGGGCAATCACGCTCAATTCGGTTGGTACGGTGACCAACCGGGCGATGGCGTGGCAAGCATCTCCCGGCAAGCTCAGCAAGAGCAAATTCTCCTGGCTACAGTTCAATTCTTAGAAAGCCTAAAAACGCGGTGAAAGACTCCATTCGCCAAGCTGCTGTCGTTCTTTCGATTTTTGCCACCCTGGTGGTAAACGGTCTGGCAAACGCTTTGCCGCTCAATGGGTTGACCACGGGCGGGATTTCCGACCGTTTTCGGGTCTATTTTGTGCCGGCCGGCTATGTGTTTTCGATTTGGGGGTTGATTTACCTCGGGCTGATCGCTTTTGCGGTCTTCCAAGCCTTGCCGGCCCAAAGAGAAAACCCTCGCTTGCGGGCGATCGGGGGGTGGGTCGTGCTGGGGAACATCGCCAATAGCGCGTGGATTTTCCTCTGGCATTACGAGCTTTTTCCGCTCACCCTCGTCGCCATGCTGGTTCTCCTGCTCAGCCTGATTCAAACCTACCTCAAGCTGGATATCGGCCGCCGAAAAGTCGAATGGACCGAGAACCTCTTCGTCCATCTCCCCTTTCGCATCTATCTCGGTTGGATTACGGTGGCAACCGTTGCCAATGTCACGACCGTGTTGGATTATCTGCGCTGGGACGGGTTTGGCATCGCCCCTGAAATCTGGATGAGTCTGGTTTTGATCGCCGTTGCCGGGATTGCCGGGGCAGTTAACCTCACCCGTCACGATCTCGCCTATACTCTGGTGATTCTCTGGGCATTGGCAGGAATCGCAGTAAAACACGCCGCGGTCAGCGCAGTGGTGATCCCGACCTGGGTGACGTTTGCCCTCGTTTCATCGAGCCTACTCTTCTCTTATGTCAGGAAACCTGCTCGGTTGGTGGAGAACGTTCCATGAAAGTTCTTGCGCGCATTTTGCTCCTCTTTTTGGGCTTACTGCTCGTGGTCTTCCTGGTGGGTCCCTTTCTCGTGCCGATCCCACCCCTAGAAGGCACCCAACCGCCCGAGGCGCTGGCCGACCCCGATAGCCTGTTCATATCGGTGAACGGGCTGAAGGTGCACGTCAAAGTACAGGGCGAGGGCGAACCGGTGTTCATCCTATTGCACGGATTCGGCGCCAGCGTCTACTCGTGGAATGCGGTCATGCCGGGTCTGGCGAAATACGGCAGAGTGATTGCCTTCGACCGCCCGGCTTTCGGGCTGACCGAACGCCCGTTAAGCTGGGAAGGACGCAACCCCTACAGCCCAGAAGCACAGGTGGAGCTGGTGATCGGGTTGATGGATCATTTCGGGGCCGAGAAAGCCATTCTGATCGGCAATTCGGCCGGCGGTACGATCGCCATGCAGACGGCTTTAGCACACCCGGAGCGAGTGGCGGCGCTGATCTTGGTGGATGCGGCGGTTTACACCGGCGGGGGAGCCCCCGCTTGGTTGCGCCCGCTCTTGGCCACACCACAGATGCGCCGTCTCGGCCCGCTGCTCGTCCGGCAGATCCAAACGCAAGGCCTGGAGTTATTGCGCGCTGCTTGGCACGATCCCAGCCGCATCCCCCCAGAGACGATCGCGCTTTATCAAAAACCGCTCAAGGTCGAGAATTGGGATAAAGCCCTGTGGGAACTGACCCTTGCCAGCCGTCAATCGGATTTGCCTACTCGCTTATCTGAATTCCAGATGCCTTGTCTGGTGATCACCGGCGACGATGACCGCATTGTGCCGACCGCCGAGAGTGTGCGCCTGGCGCAGGAGCTGCCCAACGCCCGCTTGGCGGTGATCGAGAATGCCGGACATGTGCCGCACGAGGAAAAGCCGCAGGAGTTTCTGCAAGCCGTAGAAGAATTTTTGATGGCGCAAGGTTTGGATGCGCAATAAGGTAAGGTAGAAGAACAGATTCCACTCAAGGAGGAAACCATGCCTAGAGTCTCGCTCAATGCTCCGGCTCCCGATTTCAGCCTCGCCGATTTCAACGGCAACCTGGTCAAGCTCTCCGATTTTCGCGGCAAAGCCCATGTCCTTTTGGTCTTCAACCGCGGCTTTGTCTGACCATTCTGCCAGCGGCATATGGCGCAGTTGCGCCGGGACTACGAACAATTCAAGCAACGCGGTGCAGAAATCCTCGTCCTCGGTCCCGAAAACGCCAAAGCCTTCGCCGAGTATTGGCAAAAGAACCATTTGCCCTTCATCGGCCTTCCCGATCCCAAGGGGAGTGTGTTGAAGCTCTACGGGCAAGAGGTGAACTTGTTCAAACTGGGCAGGATGCCGGCACAGGTGATGGTCGACAAACAGGGAATCGCCCGTTATGTGCATTATGGTCACAGCATGGCAGACATTCCCGCCAACGAAGAATTGCTTGCCTTGCTCGACCAGCTAAATCAGACGGCTGAAAGCTGATATGTCTTTCTGGGAAATCTACGCCTTCCTTGCCCTGGTGATTCTCGGGGCAATGACCGCTTTGTGGTCACTCGGTTTGCACCTGCGCAGCTCGAGCATCGTGGATATCTTTTAGGGGAGCAGCTCTGTCCTCTTTGTCCGGGAGGCTTCTGGCTTACCCCGCATGGCTCTCTGCCTCGCAGAGCTCTGCTCGGTGCACTGGCCACCACGGAGGGCTTGCGACTGGCAGGGCATGTTCTCATCCGCAACTGGGGCAAACCCGAAGACTTTGTTACGCTGCCTGGCGCGCAGAAGCTGGAGCGAGTTGGTGGTGGCGCAGGCGATGGATGTAGAGCATTGTCCTGCGCACCTCTGACCCGACCGTTCCTGTACGGTGCGGGTGTCGTAACCGGCTTCAAGCAGAGGCATAGCAAAGCCATGCCGCAAGATACGCAGGCCTACTGGCTTGGCAACACCGTCAAGGCGTGCTGCCCGGCGGATAGCTTTCTGTACCCCGCTTTCCTCCAGAGGATGGCGGCGAATTGCTCCACGGAGGGGCTCAATTGAGTGGCGAGGGGACGGAAAGACCTACTGCGAGGCTCATTCGGGATGGGCGTTGGGAGATTTGCGCTCAAGGGCAGAAGGCAAATACACCGCCCTATAGCCTTTTTCTAGCTCTTTTTCATGGGTTCGTTTGACCCCCTGCAAATGGTCTTGCAGCGGTGCGCTCAGACCTTCAGGCAGGATCGGGATGCGCTCCTTCTCACTCTTGGCATTCCATACGGCTATCGCACAGTAATGAAAGTTGCGAGCGGTCATCCGCAGATAGAGGCATTCCATCAAACATGAACCAGAGCCCGAGAGCGAGCGCGCTCTCAGTAGAGAAATTACAGAAAGATGGTTAAAAACTTGCTGAACCTCCCCTTGGGTCAAGAGAGCGGGCAGGCGCTTGGGCTTCTTAGCACGCAGAGCCTGCGGCGGAGCGCCTCGCGCACTTGGTCGAGGAGCTTTCTAGGCTGGGATTGAGTGGCACAAGACACCTCCGAATGTGTTGACGGGGAAGGGGAACAGACTATAATGAAAACAAGCAGAGAGAAACCGTGCAGTGTTATATCCAAAAAATTTCCGTAGAAGCCAACCATTCGTGGGATTCGAGCGATTCCGGATAAGAGGTTCTCTGAACTCGAAAGACGGATTTCGTCTAAATAGTTAGCCGCCATAAGCCTTGAAGGGGAAGCAAAATGTTGAATCGTGAAGAGGTCATTGCCTTACTTCGGCAACATTACGCTCACCTCGCCACCCAGTATGGCATCAGAAGGATAGGGCTGTTCGGCTCTTTTGCTTGCGGCGAGTCTGATGAGGCGAGCGATGTTGACCTTGTTGTAGAGTTTGAACGTCCAATAGGGTTTCGGTTTGTTGAGCTGGCGGAATATCTGGAAAACCTTCTGGGCCGGAAGGTGGATTTGTTGACCCCTGTGGGTGTTAGCCAGATTCGGCTACCGTGGATAGCGACGGAAATTGAGCAGAGCATTATCTATGTCTAAACGGACAGACCGGGAGTTTCTGAGCGACATTTTGGAAGCCATTCGTCGGGCTCAGGCGTATACGGAGGGGATGACGTTCGAGACCTTTCTGCAGGATACGAAGACACAGGATGCTGTGGTACGGAATCTGGAGATTATCGGTGAGGCGACAAAAGGGCTCTCCAATGAGGTACGCGAACGGTATCCGGGAGTTCCCTGGAAGAGCATGGCAGGAGTGCGGGATCGTTTAATCCATCACTATTTTGGGATTAGCTTGGATGTGGTATGGGATATAGTCAGTGGGGAGTTAGGTGAGGTAAGGATGCAGGTAGAAAGGATTCTGCGGGAGTTAGGAGAGCGCAACGACTAACACGCGTTCCCAGCCGACCCGCTCCGCTTCGCTCTGCGCTGCAACTGAAACGCGAAACGTCAGCTTACCAGTTCCATTCCCTCAATTATAGGCGTTAGGCCAAAGTCCCTCAGTGGAGGAGGGGTTGACAGAATATTTTGCGAGTTTTTGGCCGAGGGGGATGTCCACCGGTCTCTCGCCCGATAGGTGAGAAAGACTTCGATCTCAGCAACGCCCATTTCAGCCAGATGGCGCTTGTTGTGATCGAGAACATAGCGCTTTGCCCAGTGGACGTAGGTTTTCTCTGTGTAGGAATCATGTTTCAGACGAGTAACGTTGCGAAGCTGGCCAAGGGGTTTTTGGGCTTTGAAGAAGATGCTCAGGCATGGAATTCACTAGACGTACTTATGAAAGACGTATTCTCGTAGGAGCTTTTGGGCTCATCAAAGGATGATCACAGCCTACCCCCCTTTCCTAGGTCAGTTATGCGGCAAAAATACAGGGTATTTGGATTCAATGTGGGCACGTCCGCCCTGGGCAAAGAAAATCGTCATAAAAATTGGCTGTGAAGCGGGTAAAATTAGCGGTGGACAGAAGGGGTAGAAATATGGCTCTCCAGCAGATTACAATTGAAATTCCAGACAAGGTACTTCTTGCGGAAAAGACGGACGCCGAGTCCTTCGGACGTGAAATCCGCATGTTGGCGGCCGTCAAGTTAGAAATGGGCAGACTTTCCTCAGATGTTGGCAACCTGGGTGTGCGGATTTGGGTGAAATCAAGAAGCGTATTCTCAAATCGGCGAGGAGTCTGCAGCAGACGCTTGCTCCGCTTGTGTTACTGAAACGCAAGCCATCGGGTCACCTGTTGAATTGATTAGGAAGTGGGAATTATGCTAGATCAACCGAAAGTATCCAGAGATTTATTGAAACAATTGCTCTATGGTTATGAGACAAAAGAGCAGCTCACTGAATTTATGAGCAAGCACCCTGAGCTGCAGCCGTATTATGACGTGGCCACCCCAATGCATAAAGCTTTGATGATGATATTGGCTGCGCTAAGTTACCAATTGATCATTCCAGAAGATGAACTCGATTCAGCGGAAGACATTCTCGACCCCAAATTTCGCAAGTACCTCCTGTATTGTTTGACACCCGACCAAGGGCTCTCAAAACGGCCCGAGCTACCTGACGAACTGCTGAAAAACATCATCTCGAAGGCCGAAAACCGCAGTGAAGCGTTGTATCTGTTCTTAACCATCCTAGCAGGCGTGGAATATCCCGACTACTTAACCGAAGAGAGTTACTGGTTAGTGAACGAATTAGAAGCTGCATCCATAGGCCGTGATTTTCATATCGATGACGCCCGTCTTGAACAGGAATTAAAAGAAATGCTTTTCATTTGGAATAGCTTTCTGCTGGCCAGATGTAAGCACGCACTGAGAGTATGTCTGACGAATGGACTAACCAAACAAGTTGTTCTGGAAGCAATAAGCAAAACCTGAATCATTGCCCAACACTGTTTACAGCGGACGGTGGCTTCGCCACTTGCGGGCATATGTTGCGAGCCAGCCGAGTAGTCTTTTGGCGAAGGAGGTCTTGCCCATATTGTCGCTGCTGCCTAAAACCAACTGTCGGGCGGCTATGGTTAGGGAAGCAATATAGACGATGCTTTGGTTGCTGGTTGAGATGGCTTTGCTACACTCATGGCTAAAACCGGGTAAGGTTAGAGCGGACCACCCGAGAAAGCATACGTATGCCTTGCAAGAATAGCTTACCGGCTAACCCAGCAAGCCTTGTCGCTTTACTCCCTGGCCAAGAGTCCGCATCCCCTCACATTGTCTCAATCGAGCCGCGGGTCTTGCGAATGCTCTTCCTAAAGCTCAGCTATCGCGACATGGAAGGACGGCCGCGGGCGAGCGAGGCAGTTCGTAAAGAGCTGGAACTAGGGCGTGTGCCTGATCCTACAACCCTGCGGCGCAGCTCTGCCAAGGTCTGCAAGGCGGACTGGTTTGGCGTAAATGAGCTTCTGCTCTGCGAAAGCGGCATCGCTGCAGGAGAAGAAGGAGTGGCTGCCGATAGTACTGCTCCCACCCTGCCTCACTGCGCAGGGGAGAACGCAAGTTATAGCTCTGACGCGCCACAGACGGTCCTCCTATGAGCAAAGACCACGAGTTAAGAAGCTATCCCGTCAGGGGTTTTGTAGTAGCCGTGGGCATGTCTCTCACTGTGTTTGGTCTGCTGTTGTTGACAAGCAGACAGCTCAATAGCTGGTTAATCTTGAGTCTCGCTCTTTGGATGGGAAAATCGCCCAAATCCCATTGGCCGAGCAGGTTACACATAATAGGTGAGAATGTGCTCCTAGGCGGTATTCTGATGGTTTGCATTGGCTGGCTCGTTTTATCGCGATGGTCCTTTTTGAAATCGTTGATACAAGCCGTTCTCGATAAGAAGTGGGCTTTGTTACTCGTATCCGCCCTCCTGATTGTCGCAGTGTGGCTTCCAGTAGTACTTGTCGGCCACAGTACCTCTATTGCTGGAGAGAGGTACTGGTGGCTTGGCGATGACGCCATGATCTCTATGAGATACGCCCGTAACTTGGCCAATGGTTTTGGCTTAGTCTGGAACCCTTCTGGCGAGAGGGTTGAAGGATACACCAATTTCTTGTGGACTCTCTATATGGCCTTCGTCCATTTGCTCCCTATTCCAACCCCAAAAATCTCGTTGGTTATCCTGCTCACCAATATTCTTCTTGCAATTGCCCTAATTCCTGTGATTATCCGTCTCACCCGCATTCTTGGTGGCGACTCATTCGTTACAGCAGCGACAGTAGCGGGCTATGTGCTCAACGAAGACACGATGTTTTGGACAACCGCAGGATTTGAAACCCCGCTGTTGTCCCTCCTTTTTCTTCTAGCAATCTATCGTGTGATCAAAGAAGCGCAACAAGGAAAACCGAGGTTACTCACCTTTTTACTCGTTGCCAGCATCTCTTTGGTCAGAGCAGATGCCTTGGTCTTATCGGGGCTAGTATATCTTCTTGCCCTGCTACTGCACACAAAAAGAAAGCTTGTAGGGATATACTCTGCACTCTCCCTTGCCCTGCCACTTGCGCATGAGATATTCAGAATACTTTACTATGGCGATATTCTGCCTAACACTGCCTACCTTAAGACCTCTGGCTGGGATCAGCGATATAAGGCAGGTCTAGAGTACGTTGCTGAATTTGCAAGAGACTATTTCGTGGTGATCGGGCTTGCCGTAGTAGGCGTATTTTTAGCACGACAGCGGATGCAGCTTTCTCTACTTGCTGCGTATCTAGCCTACGTTGCTTACATCGCATATATCGGCGGAGATGCATTTCCACACTTTAGGTTTTTCGTCCCTGTTCTCCCTTTATTGCTGATATTGGCATTTCTCGGTTCTCAGACCTTCGATCTCACCCGGATGCTTCGGTATCTCCAGGACGCTTTCAAACGACGCTCCCTCCGAACAGTCACTTATCTTGCCCTATTCATTTCCGGGCTTATACTGATTGCACTATCCTTGGTTAGCGGTTTCATGAGCGCTAAAGCCATCCAAGGTCTTGGCACGCGAGCATTTCTTTCCCTTACCTTAGGCTTCGGTTTGATCATTGGTGGTCTAGTCTTATCTTACCGGCAAGAAGCTCCAATCCACTCGCTTCAGCAGTCTAATTCGCTCAGGGCGCTCCTTCTCTTTCTCTTCCTCTTGAGTACGCCGTTGATTGTTCCGGAGCACTACCGTGGATTTCTTGAATCCAACGCAGCCGATATCGGCAATATTAGGATCGGTTTGCTTCTCAAGCAAAATACGCTTCCGGACAGCAAAGTTGCGGATTTTTGGGCAGGCTCGGTCTTCTACTTTTCGGAGCGATATGGAATTGATCTGCTCGGCAAATCAGACCGTTACATTGCGCGCTTACCCGTCTCTTCCAATGGAAGCAAGCCCGGACACAACAAATTTGACTTCGACTACTCGCTGGGCGTCCTTAAGCCTGATTTCGTTATCGCTAACTTTAGCTTACCTGTTCAAGAAAAGAAAATGCGCCGGGCGGCAACTGGGGATTGGGCCTTCACTGGTCAACTTTACTTCCATCAGGTGTTTCGAGAACATTGCCTACGGTATCCTGTCAACCTCAGAACATGGCGCACTATCTTCGTGTGTGACTGGTCTCCTCAAGTCAACAATAGGAATCAGTGGAAAGAACTCCCTCACTCGGTGAAGTAGTATAGAAGAAAACGCTGAAGCAAGTGCAATTATTCCCATTCGATTGTCGCCGGCGGTTTGCTGGTGATGTCGTAAACGACGCGGTTGACCCCCTTGACCTCGTTGACGATGCGGTTGGCAACGCGGGCTAACAGGTCATAGGGCAATCTCGCCCAGTCAGCGGTCATAAAATCTTCAGTGGTAACCGCCCGCAGGGCAACCGTCTCTTGGTAGGTGCGTTGATCGCCCATCACTCCGACCGATTGCACGGGCAAAAGCACGGCGAAGGCCTGCGCCGTGCCCTCTACTTGGTCTTCGGTGTAACGCAAGCGTAGATACCCGGCTTTTTGTAGCTCTTCAATAAAAATCGCATCGGCTTGGCGCAGAATTTCCAATCGCTCGGCAGTGATCTCGCCCAAACAGCGCACGGCTAAGCCAGGGCCCGGAAACGGTTGACGCCAGACGATTTCGGGCGGCAACCCTAACGCCTCGCCGACCATGCGCACTTCGTCCTTGAAGAGATAGCGGAGCGGCTCGACCAGTTCGAGCCCAAGGTCTTCGGGCAGGCCGCCGACATTGTGATGCGTCTTAATGCGCTGCGCTTGGGCGCGATCAGGGGCGCTCGATTCAACCACATCGGGGTAAATCGTCCCCTGAACCAAGAAAGGCGGCATGCCCACCTGCCGCGCTTGGGCTTCAAAGATGCGAATAAAGGTCTCGCCGATGATCTGGCGCTTGCGCTCAGGGTCGGTGACACCCTTCAGAGCCTTGAGGAAGGTTTCGGCCGCATCGACCACGATTAACTCAACCCCCAAATGGGTTTGCAGGGCTTCGCGCACCTGACGAGCTTCCCCTTGGCGCAGCAGGCCGGTGTCCACAAAAATGGCGATCAACTGCTCGCCCACCGCTCTTTGCACCATTGCGGTTGCCACGGTGGAATCCACCCCGCCGCTGACCGCTGAGAGCACCCGTTGATCGCCCACCTGTTGACGTATCCGCTGGACAGTTTGCTCGATCATCGAAGCCGGCGTCCACTCCGGTTTGGCACCGCAAATCTCTACGGCGAAGTGGCGCAGCATGGCGATCCCATTCGGAGTGTGGCGCACTTCGGGATGAAATTGGAACGCAAAATAACGGCGCTGAAAGTCTGCCATGGCGGCGATGGGCGAATGCTCGCTGGCAGCGATGGACACAAAACCGGGCGGCAACTCTTCAATGCGGTCACCATGCGACATCCAGACCTGCTCTGCACTTTGGATCAGGGGATTGGGTCGGAGGGGAGTGAGCAGGGCAAAGCCGTATTCACGCTGTGGAGCAGGGCGTACCTTTCCTCCTAACTGGTGCGCTAAGGCTTGCATCCCATAGCAGATCCCCAAGATCGGCAAGCCGCTCCGAAAGACATATTCAGGGATGCGCGGCGATCCTTCCTCATACACCGAGGCCGGCCCTCCGGAGAGGATAAAACCCTTGGGCCGCAAGCTCAGGACTTGCTCGGCGGGCGCGTTCCACGGCAGCAGTTCACAATAGACTTGGCACTCGCGCACCCGCCGGGCGATCAGTTGCGCAGTCTGAGAACCGAAGTCAAGCACAACGAGGGTGTCCATGCTACTCTTCAAAGACGATCGTGTCCCCTTCCATCGAGCGGATGCGGGCGAGGCTCTCAATCGGGACGTTGAGATGGGCAAGCGCCTGACGTCCGCCCTCAAAAGTCTTCTCAATGAGAGCTCCCACCCCGACTACGGTCGCTCCGGCCGCCTCGGCTAGGCGGATCAACCCCAAGATGGTTGCCCCCGTGGCAAGGAAGTCGTCGATAATCAAAACCCGCTCGCCTCCGGCCAGATATTCCGGTGAGACGATCAGTTCCACCGTCCGCCCCTTGGTGTGCGAAGGCGTCAGGGTGAGATAGACTTGATCGGGCATGGTAATCGGCTTGTGTTTGCGGGCGTAGACTACCGGAATGCCTAAATGAAAAGCCGTAGTGAGCGCCGGCGCAATACCTGAGATCTCGGCGGTCAGAACCTTGGTTGCCCCCACCCCCCGAAATCGTCGCGCCAATTCTTTTCCACATTCATCCATCAAGCGCGCATCGACTTGATGGTTGATAAAGCTATCCACTTTCAGAATCCCGTTCCCCAGGTTCTTCCCCTCCTTTAGGATTCTCCGTTTGAGTTCTTCCATTTCGGACCTCCGAAAACACAAGTTCAGATTCTGGCAAACAAAGGCTGCTCTTTATCCAAGCTGCAGGAGCGGAAACGGAAACGCCGGGCGGCGCAGCCCCTCTTCAGACAAAATGCGCAAGCGCAGGCCTTCCCTGAACTGATTTTATATGCAAAGCCGTTCACGGAAAATCTTCTTTGCCAAGCTACACTTTCTAAGCGGATCGTCAAAGGAGATCAACCTCCATTCTAGCATGAAATGGACAAAGGCCCGCCGTCTCGGCCAATGCTGCGCAAAAAAACAGGCCTTTACGCAAAAGCGAGAACTGGGGCTTCGCCCCGCCCTAGCGTCCGTAAGCGGCCTTCAAGGGAGTGCCCCGCCACTCACCGCACTCGCCGCTTCCATTCTTCCTTCAGTTGCAAGTCTCTAGGACTTTGACCCGAATTGAGGTTGAGAAAATCCATCAACAAGCGATTGAATTTGGCACTTTCTTCCAACATTGGATAATGTGCGCTGGCCTCTAGCACAATCCAATGCGCATTAGGCGGCAAGCCGGTCATCTCTCCCTCCTCAGGCAAGGGCACCAAGGGGTCGTTTAGACCATAGACTAGCAAGTAAGGGACGGAGAGAGAAGCCAAGACTTGAGAGAACGGGTTTGTCCGCAGTTCTTCGACCGAGGTGCGCACCGCTTGCAGATCAGCCTTGCGCGCTTCAACCCGTGTAGCTTGGCTGACGCCATTTTCCGTGCCCAGCAACCACTCCGCCAGATCGGCGATGTTTGCCGAAGCGATTCGACCGTTGATCGCAGAGCGCCACGGCAGCCCGACTAGCAGCAGGCGATCTACCTGTTGGGGGGACTGCTGGGCAAACTGCGAAGCGACCAAGGCCCCCAAGCCATGCCCTACGCAAGCAATTTTGCCTATGCCCAGGACGCTCAAAAACTCTTTGACAAGTTCGACTTGGGCCTTAAGGGAGTAATTACCGGCAACCTTTGCCGTATCCCCAAACCCCCATAGGTCTAAAGCATAGGTGCGAAAGGCAGTCGAAGCTATTTGCATTGCGGGCACCCAGTAACGCCAAGAGCCGATCCAACCGTGCAGAAAGAGCACCGGTTTCCCCCGCCCCAACGTTTCGTAGTGCACCACTTGACTTCTCAGAATGATGACACTCATCTCACCGGCCAGCCAAAACTTTGTTCACCTGTTCAATGAGTTGATCGGGCGAAAAAGGCTTGAGCAGGTATTGCTCTGCCCCAGCCTCCAAGCCGCTGCGGATTTCGGATTCTTGTCCTTTGGCAGATAAGAAGATCACCGGAATCGTTTTTGTTTGTGGGTCGGTTTTGATCTCCTTGCACACTTCGTAGCCGTCCATCCTCGGCATGCGCACATCCAAGAGCACCAACTGGGGCCTCTGGGTGCGCACTGCCTGAAGCGCTTCCTCGCCGTTGCTGGTGGTGATCACCTCGTGTCCGGCGAATTGAAGAGTGAAGGCGATTAGCTCGCGAATATCTCGTTCATCTTCCGCAACTAGAATTTTGGCCATGTGTCCTCTCCATCGACATGTGGTCACGACTTGGCAGCAAAGATCGGTAGCGTAAAGGAAAAGACACTGCCTTCTCCCTCAATGCCGCTGCTCTGCACCCAAATTTTTCCTCCGTGCATTTCCACCAACCTCTTCACGATAGATAAGCCCAATCCAGTGCCGTAGGTTGCCAACACGTATGGATTTTCACCACGATAGAAACGCTCGAAAATGCGCTCCTGCAGCGCAGGCGGAACCCCTACCCCTTGATCGATCACATCCACTTGAACCACCGTGTCCTGGGAATGAAGGTGCACCCGCACTGTGCGCCCCGGATCAGAATAGAGGTAGGCGTTTTCGAGCAAGTTATCCAAAATTTGCATTACTCGATCCGGATCCCCTTGCACAAAAGGGAGCGGCTCTTCCGCCGAGAGCTCAAACCTCATGGGCTTGTTTTCGCGCACCGACCGGTCGCGAATCTCTGCTAGCGAGCGTCTGGCCAGGTCAATCATGTTGAGAGGCTGTAGGCTCAATCCCACCTTGCCGGCCTCGATGCGCGAGATATCCAGCAGATCACCGACAAGTGCGGCCAGACGTTCGGTGTTGCTGCGGATAATCTCCAAAAAGCGAGTTTGCTGTTCGCTCAAAGCCCCCGCTGCCCCCATCAGCAATAGCTCTACATACCCTTTGATCGAGGTCATGGGAGTGCGCAGCTCGTGGCTCACGGTGGCCACGAATTCGGACTTTAGGCGATCGACTTCCACCTGATGGGTGATATCGCGGAACACAGATACAGTGCCGATAAAATCATTCCGCAGCAAGACAGGAGCCAAATTTACGGCGACCACTCGCCCGTTATCCAGCTCAATTTGCTCCGAGTAGATGTCTTGGGGCGAGTAAGACTTGGGCTGGCGAGACCAGGTTTGGATCGTCTGCATCCATCTGGTTGCTGCGCTCCCGAACAGGCCGGGGAATTGATCGAGGTTCTTGCCGATCACTTCTTGGCGCGGGAGGTTCAGGATGCGCTCCGCCGAGGCATTGAAGAGGGTAATCCTACCATTGGCATCGGTCACCAAAACCCCATCGGCCACTGCTTCCAGAATGGCTCGGGTACGGCTGGTTTCAATCTGCTGTCTGCGCAGCGTTGCGCCTAGATCTTCCGCCTGATCGCGAATCAGACGATAGAGTTCGGCGTTGTTTACGGCGATGGCCATTTGATTGGCAGCAGCCATCACGAGGTCTAGTTGCGCAGCCGTGAAGCGGTTCGGCTGCCGATGGAAGAAGAGCAAAGCCCCTAAGGCCTCCTCCCCGACAATCATCGGCACAGCCATGGCGCTCCGGTGTTCGGTCGGACGATCGGCAAGAGGCACCCAGCGTGAATCCTGGCGCACGTCAGCAATTAGGGCTGGCTGGCGGGTCTTGATCACCCAACCGGCTAAGCCCTCCCCTCGGCCAAACGGCGAAGGTTGACCACCCAGGGGCGGCGGGGGCGCATAGCCCAGCGAAGCAAGGTGATAGAGCTTCGGAGAGTCGGCACGCACAACCATGACTGCCACTTGCTCGGCCCCCACCAGCTCGTTGAGCACCGGCAGGACCCGATCAAGGACATGCTCCAAATCGAGGCTGGCGGTCAACTCGGTGGCTATCCTGAGCAGAATCTGGGTCCGCTGGTGCTCAGAGGCCAACTGCAGAGTGCGCTCCTGGACGCGTTTCTCAAGTTCCTGGCTCAGGCTGCGGGTCTCCGCATACAAGCGCGCGTTCTGCAAAGCCACAGCCGCTTGATTGACGACCGTGCGCGCTAAGTCGACCTGCTCGGCGGGGAATCGCCCCCTAGAGCGCAAGTAGGCAAGCACTGCTCCGTGGAGGGCATCGGCGGTTGCAATTGGCAAGACCAACAGAGAGCGGGCTTGGCGTTCTGCGAGGGGCTCTCTCAGAGCTTCCCACTCCTTCTCCTGAGTCACATCTTCCGTCAGGAAAACCCCCGGACTTTCACGCATCCGATCAAAGACAGGAAGCGAGGCAATGCTCAACGGATAAGGAATTGCTCGAGAGGGCTTTTCGGCGACAACAAGAGGCATCCCCGAAGAGTCGAACAAGACCACCATGGCCCCTTCCGCACGGGTCACCTGAAGCACTTGCTCTATCGTGAGGCGGAGAATCTGATCCGGGTCGAGCGTCCGGCTAAACTCTTGTGCCAGACGATTCAGCATCGCAAGCCGCCGAGTTTGTTCGCTAAGCTCTGCAGCGCGAGCGAGACTTTCCTGATAAAGGCGAGCGTTTTCGAGCGAAACGGCGGCTTGAGAGGCAAAGGTGGCCGCAATCTGCACCGTCTCCGGGTTGAAGAAACCGACCTCTGCGTGCTCAAGCGCAATCACCCCAAGGACATTCCCCCCGACGGCCAGTGGCAAACCCAACCACGAAACCGAAGCCTGTTCGGCAAACTTGGGGAAGCGAGGGTCGTGAAGGGTATTCGCCACCACGATCGGCTGGGCAGTGCGGATCATCTCGGATAACAGTTCGCTATCCTCGATGAAAACCGATAAGCCGATGCGCTGCTCTTGGTCGGGGAACCCTCGCGCCGCAGCGATCACCATGTTTTTTCCCTTTCTTAGCCACAAGGTGCCCGTGTGATAAGGCACGATAGCCGCCAACTCATCCAAGAGGGAAGCAATTAACTCATCCGGCGACAATTTGGCTGTGACCGAGGCAGACACATTCGTGAGGGCTTGAAGTTGTGCTGCGCGCTGGCGAGAAGCATGGAACAAGCGGGAGTTTTCTAAATGGAGGGCTGCCTGTTGACACAAAGAAGAGACTAAAGCTAAATCCTCCTGGGTGAAAGCAGAGGGGGAGCGGAAGTTGTCCAACACCAAAACCCCGATTGGCGCCATTTGCGCCGAGCCCTTCAGGGGCATCACCAAACAAGAGATCGGCAGGCGTCCGTTTGTGCCTTGTCGGTAAGCCGTCAGTTCCTCTATAGAAAGCTGGTAATGCTGGGCAAAATCCAGCTCCTCGATCAGCACTGCCTCACCACTGCTAAAGACCTTCCCAACCAGGGAAGCCCCGGGAGCATATCTGATCCTGCGAATCGCCTCGTTATCCGAGTAGCCCAGAACCGCTTGCGGAACAAGCAACTGCTGCTGCGCATCCCAAATGGCGATCATGCCGGCCTCTGCTCTCTGTAATTGATGGAGGAGAGCTTGCAACAAGGCTTTGACGATATGCTGCGGCTCCAGACTGCTTAGCTGACGACTAAAATCCAACAAGAAATCCACTTCTTGGAAGCGATGTTCGATTTCCTCCATCAGGCTGAGTTGTCGCAGCGCAAAGGCAATCTGGCGTCCCAGCAAGTCCAGCAACTGGGCATCCTCGGCCAAAAAAGGCGGCAACGGATTCTGCGAGATGGCCAAAAGCACCGCTTCGGGAGCGTCCTGAGGTAGAATTGGCAGGCAGACGAAACCTTGTGCTCTTAGCGCATGGAGCAAGGGTGAGTCCTGCCAACGGCCTTCCTTTTCCAAAGAAGCCACCATTTCAATTCGGCGGTTGCGCAGAGAAGTCAACAGAGGATTCCGCTGGCCTAGTAAGGGCTCGATACTGAGAGGCTCTTCAAGCTCGCCAAACACTTCCATCAGACGTAATCCTCCGGCCGCCGCTTCGGCCAGAAGCACGGTCTGATAATTCAGCTTCTCCAGAAACACCCTCCCGACCGCACACAACAATTCTTGGCGATTGCTGTAATTCACCAACTCGCCACCAATTTGAAGTAAGACCTGAATACGTTCCCCTAGGGAACGATATCGTTCGATTACGCTGTTCTGTTGGGACTGGCTTTCTAGTTGCTGCGATAACTGCGAATGCAAAGTCAGGTTCAGGTGGCGGGTTTGCTCCAGCTCTGCGTCCAACCTGCGGACTTTTTCCTGAAGTTGGCTGATCCGCAGATGAGTTTCAAGGATCAAACCCGCCTGGAGAGCGATCACTTCCAGAGAGGTCAGGATTGAATGGTCAGGACGCAAGTGATCCCTAGGTTTGTCCATTCGGATCAACCCTAGAATTTGCCCGTTCGAGTCGAACAAGGGAAGTAGAAAGAGATCGCCCTCTTTCCAGGAAAAGTAATTGGAAAGACCGTTCTCCCTTTGATCAACCGGCAGCGGTGTGGGAAAGGCTGTCCCTTGTTCCCTGCCCTGAGATTCAACGGGGATAAAATAAGCCTTTCCGAAGCGATAGCGATCCTCTAGCAAAGCTTGGAGCTCCGGCCACGCAAGTTGGCTCCCCTCGAAGGCTTGCTGATCCTCCTCCAGGCCCAGGGAGAAAAATGGCCGGAGAAGGGCGCTTTGGGGGTCGTAGAGGTGAACGGCAATCCCCTGAAAGGGGGTGATTGAGCGGAGAGCGTGGGCAAGATTTTCAAAGGCCTTCTCGAGCGATAGATCAAACTGGAGGGATCGAGCAACCTCGAGGATTTTAGCCAGAGCATCCGCTTCTTGGGTAAGAGCTTGGCGATGGCGCGCTTGATCGTAAGCACGCCGGGCGTTCCCGATAGCAATCGCCGCCTGAGTCGCCAGTGATTCAGCTACCTCTTGTGCCGCAGGATCAAAAGCCCGGGGATGTTTGGAGTGAAGGTGAATCAACCCCACGACCCGGTCTTGATAGAGAATAGGAACAACGAGGGCCGAACGCACTTCTGGATGTGGCGGTTGAAGGTCTCGGCGTGCTGCCTCGCTCTCCTCCCCGATCATCGAAACGAACGCCTCGGTTTGGGGATTAGAATAATCCCCGATAACGATGCTCTCTCCACTTCGAGTCACCCATCGCTCTTCGGGCCGTAGCTGAGGTGGAGGAGAATCCCCAAAGTAAGAGACCATCTGCGGCTCGGAAACGGAGGGCGAGATCGGCTCCCCCAAACCGAAGAGCCGAAGCGTCCCACAATCCGCTCCAGTAGTGTTCAAGGCCTCCTCATAAATCCGTTCGAGCAAGTGTTCCAAGTCCTGAGAGCTATTAATTTCGCGGCTGATCCGAGTGATCGCCGCTAACTGAGTCACCCGACGGCGCAGGCTTTCGTCGGTCTGAGAGTAGAGCTCGGCCCGCTCTATTGCGCTGGCCAATTGCGCTGCGGCCGTGGAAGCCGTTTGCACATCCACCTGACTGAAGAAATTGGGCTTCCGGCTGCCAAACATCCACTCCCCTAGGACCTGGTCGCGCACCGTTATAGGCACCGTTAGAACCGAGTCCAACTGCAGAGGACCAACCCATTCGTTATAGATTGCTAACACGTTCGGGTCTTCGAGACTGCTACCGCATAGCAGAGGAACTCGACGAGCGGTTACCGTGTTTGGGAAGCGAGGATCGTTAACCAAGATGCGCTTTAGGAGGCCGGCGACTTGGGGTTCAATCCCGTAAGTTGAAGCTTGATGCAGAGACAACTCGCCTTTGGCCTCATTGAAGAGAAACAGAGCCGAGACATCACAGCCGAACAAACGAGCCAAGTCGAGAACCGAATGCTGCAAGATTTCATCCAGCTCAGCCGAGGAGTTAGTTAACTTGGTAATGCGACGCAGCGTTTCTGCTGCCAAAGCTCGCCGGCGCACCTGTTGCATCAGACGGACATGCTCTATGAGCGAGGCGGTCTGAGCTGCCATGAGAGATAGAATCCGTAGATCGTCGGCGCAGAAGGGTTCCCCGTTATCCTTTTCAGCGGCCAGGAGGAATCCTAACACCCTCCCTCCCAAGAGCAAAGGTTGTAAAGCAAGATGGCGAATGCCAACCGCTTGAGCAAAGCGAGCGAATTCTAATTCTCCTAAAACCTCATCTTGAGTGGCCTCCTCGGAGATATAAGCCTCTTGGCGGTTGAGCCATCGAGCTGCCTCGCTCTCGGGGCGGATAGAATAGCGGGCAAACTCCAGAGCACTAGGCGGGATACCTAAAAAAGGCGATTGGGCTTCGAGAATGCGGCGCTCTTCATCGTAAAGCAAGAAGCCGAGAATACGCACGCCTAACAATGGAGCATAGCTTTTGATCAACTGAGCAAAGAGTTCCTCCGGGTCGCTCAAGGCGTTCACAGCTTGAGATAGCTGTACGAACCCTGTCAACTCAACAAGCTGTTTTTGCTGACTCTCGTAAAGCCTGGCATTGCGCAAGGCATTCGCAGCGAGATCTGCGATCCGCCTAAGGACGTCGAGGTCTTCTGCCGTGTAGGTCTCCTCAAACAAAGAAGCCAAAATCAGGAGCCCGAAATACTCGTCTTTAGACCACAAAGGTGCGCTCAGAAGACAAGGAAACGGCCTAATAGCATGGAATGGGAAGAAAAATGTTCTCTTGATCTCCTCTGCCTGAGTGCCGCTCCATAAAGTCACCTCACGCTGAAAGAGCCACGGGGTGTTCCGCAGCTCCTCGGTCACCGGGATCGGTTCTCCCCGCTCGAGGGCATAGTGGTCCTCCTGGCTTTTCCAAAAATAGGGAACGAACAGTTGTTGAGCCTGATCCCAGAGAAGGATCAAGGAGGCATCAAAGGGGATCACCCGCCCGACGCTGTGGAAAATGGCCGACAAAGTGCCAGATAAATCTTGAGTCAAGGTCATTGCTTGGATAAGCTCGACAAAAGCTTCCAAGCCTCGAGGGATGCCATCGGCTGCGGAAGGATGCTGACGCTCGCTGAGGAAGAGTTGGAAACGTTGCAGCGAGATCAGCATGGCCCATCCTGAGGTATAAGGGATTCGGAACGAAACCCCCTCGAACAGCCTGCCTTCAACCGTAAAGCGGGCTCGGCCCTCTGCGGCACAAAGACTCAGAAAAGCCTCGGAGGGATTTGCCCTGCGAGCCAAACCCTCTAAGGTGGGACGCCTCTGCCCTATGCGATACAGTTCTTTTGCTGCCGAGTTCATGTACTCGATTCTCCCCCCCTGTAAAACCAAAATAACGGCTTGGGAATGGGATTCTAAACCCAAATTGAGAGGCAAAGCGGGAGGCGAAAATGAGCGCAAGAAATCCGCCTTTCTCCCCTTGACTATCCGACCAACAGCCGTAATAGCTCTAAGAAGCATGGCAAAGAAACCGAGCCAGCTCAACGCCGAACCCGAAGTGACCATAACGCCCGATTAGGTCAGAGCATCGACGCGACGAGCTTCCGCAGCCAATTCCGTGATCTCACGGATATCCGCAAATTCGTGGTCTTTGGAGGAGACAACCCCAATGGCCAAGGTCATGAGTGGCGACTTTATCGTCTGTCCACTATCGTCAGTGATCAACAGATACCCTTGTTCACGGTCGAGAAAGTTATAGTGAACCAAGATTTCTTGAGCAAAGCGCTCCTTGAGGGCTTTGCGAATGCTCTCGGCGCGATCTTGGGTAGTGATCACGACAAAATTGCTTCCACCGACGTGTCCGATAAAATCGTCCGGGGTTCCTAATTGGTTAACCACTTCATTGAGAAGCATCGCCGTAAAGCGCAGCACATCATCCCCAGCGACAAAGCCGTAAGCCTCGATGAAGGCGTTGAACGAATTAATGCGCAAATCCATGAGCGCCCATCCCTCGCGCTGGATAATCTGTCGTAACTGGTCTTCGATTAGGCGGCCTGTGGGCAGGCCCGACCGGGGGTCGGTGAGACTTTGTTGCTCGGCGCGCGAGATCGCCCGTTGAACACGAAGCTTGAGTTCCTCAATATCGAAAGGCTTGGTGATGTAGTCATCCGCACCCAATTCCAGCCCTTGGAGTTTGTCACTGCGTTCGTCCTTCTGGGTCAGGAAAATGATCGGGACATGGCTGGTGCGCGTGTGAGTGCGCAAGGTGCGGCAGACTTCAAAGCCATCCAGATCGGGCAACATGATGTCTAAGATAATCAAGTGAGGCAAGCTTTGACGCGTCCTTTCCAGCGCCTCGCCGCCTCGGCTGGCAATCTCTACCTCGTAGCCTTGGCTCTCGAAGAAAATCTGCAACATCTCGGCGATGTCGTGGTCATCCTCTACAATCAGCAAGCGAGGTTTGCTCATTTCGGCCTCCCAATCTTCAGTCGAAGATCGCCGTCTTCCCTTAATCTTACGGCATTAATGGCTTTCTGACAACGAGTGGTATTTCTTTTCGATATCGACAATTTTGTTAGGTTGATCTCGATGCAAGTTGATTACCACGGCTCAACGGTAACCTCACCCAAACGAGGGTAAAGACGAGGGTGAAGGTGGTGAAAAGGTAATTTCAGGTGGTCGCTCTGTTCATACCGGACATCGTGGTCGATCACCCGGCGCTCCGCAGAAGCGAAAAGCACAACGTCCGATTCGATCGTGCGTGCAGGAAAGATAATCATCCCAGAGCCGATGCGGCAATTGTGCCCCACGCAACCACCCAGCACCGGCCGGTTTGCCTCCCGGAGTTGCCCTTCCCCATCTCGAGCGCGGATCGGTATAGGCAGGAGGTTATAGTCGGTGAAAGTATTTCCTGCACCGATAAAGGTGTTGCGGCCCACTACACACATCTGCAAGCAAGCATTCTGTGCCACCATGCTGTTATCCATCAGGGTGGTCATGAACAGCGCAGCGCGAAAAGGCAAGAAAGCCCCATCCCCGACCACCGAGAGCATAAGGTGGCAACCTTGGGAAATATTGACATTGTCGCCGATGATACAATTTTCGATCACCACTCCGGCGTTAATGGTCACGTTATCCCCGATGGTCGTCGGGCCGTGGATCACTGCATGGGGATCAATAACGCAATTACGGCCGATGCGCACCAATTTCGAACACTCTAGCACTTGCTTTCCTTCGAGCATGGCCCGGGCAAGGATGCTCAGCTTGAACCAAGGGTCGCTCGCCAGGCGGTCCTCAAAGCGCACCCCGCGCGCAAAGACCCCGAAGACAATATCGGCGACAAAGACATGCACCCACGAGTCAATGGCAAGGAGCGCCCTGCGCGGGACTTGAAATACCAAATCCCCGCTCTCGGTTGCCATGTAGGTCGGGACGTGATAATAGCCCACCTCCTTTGCCTCTAGATCGATCACCAAGGGTTCAATCTCGACTTCGATCCCGTTCGGGAAATACCAAAAATCCGCCAAGTAGAGCCCATCCTGAACCGTATAAGAGGTGGCCAAAGGTAAAGCATGCTCTCGGAAGGCAGCGTCTTGGAGGGTGAACGCAGCCCGACTAGCACATCGCCGCTTTTGGGCTTGATCCAAAAAAGCCTCCAAATAGAATTGGTCGAAAAACAAATGGTCGCGATACACAATGCAGGGCTCACGCACGGGAGGAAGAGGGGCCCCAAACGGGATCACCAGCTCCTGATGGGTATATGGCGCTAGCATATCGCGCTGATGAAGCCATAAAGGCTTATTTTGGATGCGTAGATCGCGAGCGCGTTCGTTGAAGGGATAGACGTGACGGGGGTCTTCAATAATGATCTTCAACATTGGTTTTGCGTCTCATCCCTCAAAAGGCAAATAGGGAATGTGAAGCACCCAAACGGGCTGTCCCTCTTTTGCGCAAAAGGTCAGGTCTAGGAAATAAGGCTTGCCCCCGGACAGGTTGTAAAGCATCTCATACCAAAAACCAAGCCACAAGTCCGCCAAACCGTTGCCCAACGAGACCCCAAGCTCGGAGTCAGAAAGCTTGAACTGCCATTCTAAGGCCTGCGCCGGGGACTCAACCGAGAAAGATACCCCCTCCATATAGCTTTGGAAGTATTCTTCGAGAATCGCCCCGCAGCGTTTGACTCTTAACTTCTTCGGTAGGGTAAGAACGGCGAAGGTGAAAATATTCAACGCAGGAGAAGAACGGCGGGACAAGGAGGAGAACCACGCACGGCCGCTGCGTTGCAATATGCCTCGTTGGACATTGATCCCATCCGTCCTGGCCATCACTTCGAAGAGGGTCTCCAACTTCTTGAGAGGAAATTGGCGCGCTTCGTTGTCGGGAATTGAGCGTTCCGCCCAGTCCTCTAGCCCTGCTTTGACTAGGACGGAGCGGAAGAACCCATCCCCCAATGTTTCCCTAAGGGAAAGGAACAGCGTGCGCGCAAGAAAGTTGGCACAGGATGCCCAAGAAACATGACTAGCTCGATCCGTCGCTGCCATCTTGCAGAAAATCCATCAAACAGGCGCGAAAGGCTTCTGGCTCATCGAGCATAATAAAATGTCCGGCGGAGGGAAACCGCTCAATTCGGGCGTGAGCAACCCCGGCTTTGAGCGTCTGCCACTGTCTGGGGTCAACTACAAGGTCTCGCTCCCCATACATCCCTAACACCGGTACCTGAATTTTGGGGAGCTCGGAGCGCAAATCGGTCTCGAGCAGAGAGATAATGCTGATCAGAAACGAATCCAAAGTGGTCTGCGAGAGATCGCGGCTCATCATCTGTGGCCAGTTCGGATCACGCGAATACAGCGGAGCAAGGACCTGAAAGCCAAGCCGCAACAGCCATAGGTTGTGATATACCAGATAGGCAATCGGGCGCAAACCGAAGGCTTTCAACAACCAAGAGAGCGAAGAGCCGATAATAGGCGAACCGATCACGGTCACCTTTTCCACCCGTTGGGGATATCGGATTGCCACCATCAAACTGACTGTTCCACCCATGCTGTGCCCGACCAACGGGGCTTTCTGAATGCCTAGCTGCTCCATGAACTGATCGACCATGCTCACGAAGTCGTTCACGTGATAGCTACTGCGCCTCTTCTCGGACTCGCCAAATCCCCAGAAATCCATTGCATAGGTACGGTAGTAGCGGCTAAGAAACGCCATTGTCTCTTGCCACAACCCCCAAGAACCCAACCAACCATGAAGCAGAATCACTGGCTTTCCTCGTCCCAGCACCTCATAGTGCAAAATTCCCTGGTCGGTGGTTATAGAAGACACATCCGCTTCCTCAAGTGGCTCGCTTTTCCATCTCCTCGAGAACCAGGTAAAGTAATTCGAGCAAAACGGTCTTGACCGACTCTTTATCTGTTGCCACACAAGGGAGCAGCTTCACCGTTGAATTTAGGCGCAGCGCGATGCGCATGTCTTCCAAACTCCAAGCCTCCTTAAGGTCTTGTTTATTGGCGGCCACGACATAGGGGGTGGGAGCATAGGCTCGAAAGGTCTCGAGGATACTGCGCGCTTCGCGAAAGGTTTCCGGACGACAGCTATCCACCATGACGATAAATCCCAGCATGCCTTCCGAGAGGATTTCCCACATAAAGTCAAAGCGGCGCTGGCCGGGTGTGCCGAACAAATAGAGTACGACGTCTTCGTCAACGGTAATGCGCCCGAAGTCCATCGCAACAGTTGTCGTTTCTTTTACCCTCTCCGACTCGCGGGTGATTTTGCGCTCGGTCGAGACCACATCAATCTCGCTGACGGTTTTAATAAACTGGGTTTTACCTGCGTTGAAGGGTCCTGTAACTACCATTTTGACTGTTCGCATGAATCCCCGTCCTTAGAAGCTATAGCGATCGGATGCGTTGAATAATTTTTCTGACCAGAGAAACTTGCTCTTGAGGGGTGGCGTTGGGAATCCCAAGCGTGACTGGTTGGGGAATCGGCCTCTCCGGGCGTACGAACTCAACCACGCCCGCTTGAACTAGACCGTAAGCTACCCGCCGAATCTCGGTTTCATTCATTCTCAGGGCCTGAGCAATTTGCTTGAGGGTGTTCTTAGGGTTAATAAACGAAACAACCTGCCATTCCTCTTTGCTCAGACGCAGGTTGCGCACATTGGTTTCGGGCCGTTCACGGAATTTCAAAGCAATATCCAGGCTGGGAATCTCATCTTGCAATTGTTCGATCTCCTTTAACTGTCTTGCCCCTTCGAGGAGCAAGTTCTCCAAATTCAAACGGAGGTTGATTTTATCGTTCGGGGGTAGCCGCTCGCTGTCAAAATGAAACGAACCCTCCAACCACGTGTATAAGCGCTTTACGAGATTGAGCATGTACTCCTGCAAACTAGCGAGAACCTCCTGTTGCGAGACATACCCCGCATTGACCAGCAGCAGACCCAGTTCTTTATCGTTCATCGAATTGCCCCGCTCCTTAATCAGGCGGAACTGATGCGCATTTAACTTTCGGGCGTTATATAAAATGGCTGCCAAACTGTTATCCTCATCCCCGTACTGGCCGTAAGCCAGCTTTCCTTCTCTAAAGGCTAACCAGGCCTTAGTTCTTGGACCTTCGAGGAAGAGCGTTCCGGTTTTCTTTGCCAAGTGGATAAGGTTCAACAACTGATTCAGCCCAAAGTCTTTGAGGTTGCCTCTTAGCGCCATCCTTTTATCTTTCCATCCTACCGCAAGCCGGCTCAATCCACTTCATGGAGATTATACATTCAAGCCTGACGAGCGTCAATTTGCAAACCTTACAGCTCAGTTAGGAGGGCAGCCAATCTTTCCACCGCAGAGGCACTTGTTGAGCTCCTGCCCAAGAAGTTATGCCCCGGTGGGAATTACCCTCAACTCTTGAGCAGGAGAGAAAAAACGGGAATCTTTTCCTTGCCGAACCTGCCCATGTTCGATATACTTACCCCCATGACCCAAACAGAGCAAATTCCTTCGTCCAAAGAACATGTCTTACTTTTCGCACGCGGTTTCTGCATGGGAGCCGCCGATTTGGTCCCCGGTGTTTCTGGGGGTACAATGGCTTTTATCCTCGGCATTTACCAGCCTCTGCTAGATGCGCTCCATGCCATTGATCTCAAGTTTGCGCGGCTGATCCTAACCTTGCGCTGGAGAGAGGCTTTTCAAACACTCCCATGGCGTTTTCTCTCCGTCCTCGGATTTGGAATCGCCACGGCCATCCTTACGCTCTCCCGCCCGATCCATTGGGCGCTAGGGAAGCATCCATCCCTGGTTTGGGCTTTCTTTTTTGGGTTGGTCTTTGCTTCCGTCCTTGTTGTGCGCAAGCGGATTCGGAACTGGTCGCCCTACCTCATCCTCATTGCGCTGGCCACTCTGACCCTGACCTATTTCCTAGTAGGGTTAATTCCGATCGAGACGCCCCACACTCCTCTCTTTACGTTTCTAAGCGGCGCAATAGCCATCTGCGCCATGATCTTGCCCGGCATCTCCGGGGCTTTTGTCTTGGTTCTATTGGGTAAATACAGTTATATTCTGAGCGCATTGATCCACTTCGATCTGCTGGTGCTTTTTACTTTCGCAGCCGGGTGTGTAATCGGTCTGCTGAGTTTTGTGCGCATCCTACGGTGGTTGATCGCCCATTTCCCCGATCCTACGGTCGCTGCCCTGACCGGCCTGATGATCGGGTCTTTGCGCAAAGTGTGGCCGTGGCAGCTCCCTGCGGCCGAAGGTTCCTCTTCGCTGGTCCTTGCACTTCCTCAAGCGCTCTCTTTCTATGATTTAGGCGCCATCCTCTGTATGGGAGCAGGCTTCCTTTTGGTCCTAGGCTTAGAAAAGCTGGCCACTTTGCGCTTCACTCGGGAATAATGCTATAATTCTTTGTCACTGTGAGGAAAAAGCGAACCCCTAGCAAAACACAAGCTTCGCAAAGAACGAGAAAATCGATCTCCTCAAAGGAGATACTTGGAGGTTTAGGCATGGCTACACTTTTGAGGACTAAAGGTGTGATCGGCATTCTTACCGGCGGAGGCGACGTTCCCGGTTTGAATCCGGCTATTCGGGCTGTGACCATTCGAGCCATTGACGAGGGCTATCGCGTGATCGGCATTCGGCGTGGTTGGGCAGGCCTGGTAGAAATGGTGCGCGACCCCAAAGCGGACAACAGTGAGTGTTACCTCGAACTCAGCGAAGATATCGTCAACCGCGTAGGGCGCACAGGGGGCACGTTTCTACATTCTTCCCGCACGAACCCGGCTAACGTGAGCAAAGACAGTGTCCCCGACCACCTCAAGGACCAATACACGGCGGAGAAAAACGACCTAACCGGGGAAGTGCTGAAAAATCTGGAGTTTCTGGGCATTGACTACTTGATCCCCATCGGGGGTGATGATACGTTAAGCTACGCGGTTCGCCTTTACACCGAAGGGGTCAAAGTCGTCGCCATTCCTAAGACCATGGATAACGACGTCCCGGGCACCGATTACTGCATCGGTTTCAGCACCTGCGTAACCCGCACGATCCAACTTGCTAACAGCTTGCGCACGGTCGCCGGCTCTCACGAGCGCTTCCTCGTCCTCGAAGTATTCGGCCGTTATGCCGGCTTTACAGCGATGTTACCGACCATGGCCGGAGCGGCGAACCGCTGCGTTATTCCCGAATACAAGTTCAACATCGAGCGGTTGACCGAATTGCTTTGCCAAGATCGCAGAGAGAACCCCAGTCGCTATGCGGTCGTGCTCGTCTCTGAAGGCGCTATGTTCGAGGGTGGTGAGATGGTCTTTGAAGACCTTACCACAGATGCCTACGGACACAAAAAACTGGGTGGAATTGGTGACCTAGTGGCCGCTAAGCTCAAGGAACTCTCTCCCAAATATAACAACGGCAAGGCGGTCAATGTGGTCAACCAAAAACTGGCCTACCTAGTCCGGGCTGGGGATCCGGATGCGATCGACTCCATCGTGCCGATGGCTTATGGCAATCTGGCCTTGGACCTGATCCTCAACCGCATCCACGGGCGCTTGGTAGTGCTGAAAGACGGCCGCTACGACAACGTGCCGATCGAGGTCGTTACCAGCAAGAAGAAGCAGGTAGATGTCGAGCGGTTTTACAACAAAGAGCGCCTGCGCCCGCACTACAAGTCGTTCCAGCTTCAGCCACTCTTCATTATGACCAGTGATTAGGCAGAGCCTTAAGAGGTTAGCGCTCGGGTGACCGGATTCCGGGATTTCCAAGAGGGTAAATCCACCGTTCAGGGCACTCGACGCCCCGCAGACGAGAGATTGCTCCACGGGCAACCGGGTGCTAGCCCGCCTTTCTGTCGCTCAAGAGCGGCAAGCCCTCCCTATAAGGCTGCGCCCTCTCTGCAACTGGGTCTTTTTGTCGTTTTTTCGAGGTGGCAGAATGTCCCGGCTTGTGAACCGAACCATAGCCTTTCTCGTTGCCCACGAGTTCGAAGACCTTGAGCTGCTTTATCCTCTTTTGCGCTTGAGCGAAGAGGGGGCTTCTATCCTCCTTGTCGCCGTTCCAATGGGCCATCATCCCAGGCCCTACTTACCCGATAAGCCTGTGACCGGGCGGTTTGGCCATCCCGTGCCGATCCCCGTAATGCCTCCGGGGCGACATTACCGTATGGAAAAGCTGGAAAACTTGCGCGCCGAGGACCTTGACGGAATTGTTTTGCCCGGCGGATTCTCCCCCGATTACCTGCGCCGCAATCCGGCCGTGCTCGATTTGGTCCGCGCCTGCCACGCCCGGGGGAAGGTGATTGCGGCGATCTGTCACGCTCCCTGGGTCCTGATCTCAGCCGGCATCGCCAAAGGCAAGCGAATGACCGGAGTGGTTGCCCTGCGCGACGACCTGATCAACGCCGGTGCAATCTTCCTGGATGAACCGGTAGTGCGCGATGGCAACCTGATCACCAGCCGCAGGCCGGACGATCTCCCTGACTTCTGCAAAGCCATCATTGAGGCCCTCTCGGAAACTCAACCTGCCTGACCAGCAAAAAAGGCCATACCGTTGTGGCCTCGGCAAGCCAGAGCGAGGATCGCTCTGCATCGCACTCGGCCTGCCCCCAAGTGAAACTACTTTCCTTGATATACTTCTTCGGGAGTCTAGCGCTTAGGAGGGAGAGGATAGAAAACCAAACAAGCCGCAAGCGGTCGCTTCTCTACAAATGAGCTAAGCGCCGGGCGCAGGATGAAGGGAGAGTTTCCTAACCCAGTAATTCTCCTTTCCCACTAAATCTTGCAACTGCTCCAAAAGCTCAGGGCATACCCGCGTGGTCTCGTTGGGAAATTGGATTAAGTAGCCCCGACCGTTGTCATAAACTTGGAAACAGAACCGGTCCTCACCGGGGTAAGAGACCAATGTGCCATAGATACGGCGGAAACGGATCAGATCGCGGCTGCGGTCTTCCCCTTGGTGAAAAACGACCGTCACCATGTGAATTCCTTTACCCTCCTCGAACTGGGGGGGTAGGATGTACGGGCCTTGCGGCGCTTGGAGTTCATCATCCGCCGCGCCTCGGAGAAGGGGATCGCTTTCGGGCTCTGCTACGAGAGCCGAAACAGGTTGAGGTTCTTCCGTCTGCCCCCTCATATCCGGCTCGACCGCAGCCTGAGTCTCTTCGGACGCTTCCTTCGTGCGTGAAAGGGGCTCTCCGACAGAGGAAAGCCCTTCATCTTCCTCTTTGTCCGAGAAACTTCCCACTCCCGTCTCTGGGGTTTCAGAGACCAAAGCAGCCTCGCCCCTGCTAGGGGAGAGCAGAGGTGGAGGGTTTGCCGAGGCTGGAGGGGGTGAGCTATCCAAGGAAGTGACCAGACGAAGATCGGTGAAGACCTGATCGACAACCACTTTGGCTTCGCCCCCATCGCCGGCAGGCTTGCCTTCTACAAGGAGGATACGCTCTAGCTGGACGAGGGGCTTGACCTTTTGCCAGGTGCTCGGGAAGATCACCAACTCGATGGTGCCTTGGATGTCCTCCAGAGTGACAAAGGCCATCGGCTTGCCACTCTTAGTCTGGTGTTGGCGGATCTGGGTGACCATTCCTGCCACCCGCACCGCCTCCTGTGGAGAAGCTTCACCCAACTGGCCCGAATAATGGGTGACAGCCTGGGAGAGGAGGTGCATAACGGGGTTCAGCGGGTGGTCAGAGACATATAGACCGAGCAACTCCCTTTCCCAACCGAGCATTTCTTTCTTGGAGACTTCGCGGAAAACCTTGGGAAGGGCGATGACTTCACTCACCCCGGTGTGGGCGCCGAAGAGGCTCATTTGACCGCTCTCCGCGGCGCGGAAATGCGCTGCACTCATCGCCATCATGGTATCGATGGCTTCTAGGATAGCGTAACGGGGAGCAAAACGATCGAAAGCCCCAACACGGATCAAGGACTCGAGTGCCCGTCGGCCAACTTGACGCAGATCGACGCGGCGGGCAAAGTCGTTCAGGTCGGAAAAGGGCTTATCCCCGCGTCCCTTCAAGATCGCCTCCACCGGACCATGCCCAACGTTCTTCACCGCTCCGAGACCGAAACGAATTTTTGAGCGGCCGCTTACAGGGTCATCCTCGATGGTGAAATCCCACCCACTGACGTTGATATCCGGAGGTTCGACCGGGATTCCCATGCGTCGCGCATCGGCGACATAAAGAGCCACCTTCTCCGTCTCGTTGGCCGAGACGGACAGCAGAGCAGTCATATATTCGACCGGGTAATGAGCTTTGAGATAGGCGGTCTGAACGGCAATCACACCGTAATCGGCTGCATGAGCTTTGTTGAAGCCGTAGCGAGCGAACTCCTCCCAATCGTCAAAGATAGCCCCAGCAGTTTCCTCGTCGATCCCGTTCTTCTTCGCCCCTTGGATGAACTTCTCGCGATGTTTCAAAAGCTTGTCTTTGAGCTTCTTGGAAACCGCTTTGCGCAAATCATCCGCCTCAGCAGCCGTATAGCCGGCCAACTGCATGGCAGCAAACATCAACTGTTCTTGGTAAACCGGAAAACCATAAGTCTCGCGAAAGATTGGCTCTAGGGCCGGATGGCGATACACTATCGGCTCTTCACCGTGCATTCGCCGGATATAGCCGGGAATAAAATCCATCGGCCCGGGCCGGAAAAGGGCCACCATGGCAATCACATGGGAGAGGTTCTTCGGCTTCATCTGCATCAAATAACGACGCATCCCCGAACCTTCCACCTGAAATACCCCTGCCGTTTCGCCCCGACCTAAGAGTTCGTAAGTTGCGGGGTCATCCACCGGAATGTTATAGAGATTCAGCTCTACCCCATGCCGTTGGCGGATCAACTCACAGGCTCGCGCCATGATGGTCAGGGTAGCCAAGCCGAGAAAGTCCACTTTGAGCAGGCCCAGGCTCTCCAAGACGGACATTTCAAATTGGGTGACCATCTTGATCGGGCTTTCCTCGGTTGTGCTTCCGGTAGGACGATGAATAGGGATATACTCCACAAGCGGACGATCGGCGATCACGATTCCTGCAGCGTGAGTGCCTGCATTGCGAACGACGCCTTCCATTTGACTGGCCGTGTCGATCAATTCTCTTAAGTACGGCGCGCTCTCGTAAATTTGTTTCAGCTCAGGAATTTCCTCCAGCGCCTGCCGGATGGTCACCGGTTTGCCGGGGATGTTAGGAATCAGCTTTGCAACGCGGTCTACCTCATTGAGGGGGATATCCATGACTCGACCGATATCCCGGATGGCAGCGCGTGCCCCCAGCGTGCCAAAGGTGATGATTTGAGCAACCTTATCCTCGCCGTACTTCCGCGTCGCATATTCCATCATCTCCACGCGTCGATCATCGCGAAAATCCAAGTCGATGTCCGGCATCGAGATGCGGCTGGGGTTCAGAAAGCGTTCGAAGATCAACCCATGCTCAAGTGGATCCACCAGAGTGATTTCTAGGCAATAGGCAACAACCGAACCGGCTGCCGAGCCGCGCGCATTGTACCAAATACCCTGCTGGCGGGCGTAGCGACACAAATCCCATACGATGAGGAAATACGTGTCAAACCCCATCTGATGGATCACACTCAGTTCATATTCCAAGCGTTGGCGCAGCGTTGGATCTTCGGCGCGAGAGCCATAGCGCTTCTTCAGACCCGCCTCGCAGAGTTCCCGAAGATAACTGTGGGGCGTATATCCTTCTGGAACTTCGAAAACTGGGAGGTGATATCCCTTGAAGCTCAAATCAACGTTGCAGCGCTCGGCAATCCACAGGGTATTGCGCAGCGCCTCGGGCACCTCGGCAAACAAAGCACTCATCTCTTCGGGCGAGCGCAAATAATAAGAGGGATCGGTCATCCGCATTCGATTCGGATCGCTGAGAACGCTGCCGGTTTGGATTGCGAGCAAGATATCCTGCAGCCGCCAATCTTCTTTCTCGATGTAGTGAACGTCGTTGGTGGCGACAAACCGGGCCTGATACCGCTTGCCGAGCAGCACCAGATTACGGTTGATCGTCTCCATCTCGGGGATATCATGCTGTTGGAGTTCCAAGAAGAAACGGTCGGGACCGAAGACCTCATAATACCAATCCAGGCGCCGACGAGCCTCCTCAACCCGCCCCTCGAGGATCAGGCGAGGCACCTCTGCAGACATGCACCCCGAAGTGCAGATTAGACCCTCCGAGTATTGGGCGAGCAATTCATGATCGATGCGCGGATAGTAGTAAAATCCCTCGCACTGGGCGGCGCTAACCAACTTGAGCAAGTTCTGATACCCGGTCTGGTTTTCTGCCAGCAGCAAAATGTGGGTGGATTTTTTATCCAATTGAGGGTCGCGGTCTTTCATACTGCGCGCCGCCAGATAAGCCTCGACGCCGACGACCGGTTTGATCCCCGCTGCCATTGCGTGATGATAGAATTCGACCACGCCGAACATAGTGCCATGGTCGGTGAGGGCCACGGCGGGCATTCCCATCTCCTGGACGCGCCGCACCAGCTTCTTGAGGTTGCTGAAACCGTCCAGCAGCGAGTATTCGGAATGGACGTGTAAGTGCACAAAACTCATGGGGCTAGGAAGATTATAGCATGAGCCTTCTCGAGCCGAGCTTAAAATTTAGGCCGTCCCGAGGGAGGAGAGGTTCAGGCGACTGTTGGGGCTCGCACTCCCGCTGCCTCGGCAGCTTGGGTGAACCTAGCGTGACAAGATCACAACCCCAATCAAAGCGAAAACCAAGCCGACCAACTTCTGCAAGGAAAAATTTTCCCCTAAGAGCAAGAACGCCAGCAACGCGGTGATCAAAGGATATGCCGCCGTAATCGCAACTACACGCGAAGCTTCGCCGCGCTCCAAGGCAAAGTAAAAAAACAACATCCCTAGGCTTCCAACCGCTCCGGCCAAGATTCCCCAAGACAAATCGCCGCTGCTCAGCGAGGAGCGCAAGTGATTGCGAAAGGCGATAACCAAAATCGGGTAGGTGGCCAACCAGCCGAGATTGGAGACCAAAACCAGGCCTTCGCCCGAAATGCTCCGGGAAGCCACCTTCCCGAAAAAGCCCCATAGACCCCAGGTGAGAAGGGAAAGAACAGAATAGAATAACCAACCTGCGCCGAACATCGGATGATCCCTCCAAAGAGACTACACTCACACCCCGCCGAGGAGCGAGTGGCGATATTATAACTGCACGCTCCCGACCGACAGAGGCTTCCTTTCCTCACCTAACAGGCGATTTCATTCGTCCCTCCCACCCTGACCTACACGCCTGCCGAAACTCCAAGCACGAACACCGATCGAGCGCAAAGCCCCATCGCAGACGGACTCTCGCCAGACGCAAAACACCAATGTAATGATAGAATTCTTGCCAACTTTAGCTTTGACGAGCTTATAGAGATAGCGCAAACGCTAAGCCAAGGAGCAATGCATAACCGACCGGTATTGATCTTGTTCTTCACCCTTGTTGTGGTCATGCTGGGCTTTGGCATTGTGATCCCTATCCTCCCTTTTTATGTCGTCCGCTTTGGCGGTGGCGGAAGCGCCCTAGGGGGGCTGATGGCGATCTACGGAGTGATGCAATTTCTCTTCGCCCCGCTTTGGGGCAGCATTTCGGATCGCCATGGGCGCAAACCGATTCTCATGCTGGGGGTTTTGGGCAATGCCATCGCTCAACTGCTATACGGCCTCTCCACCCACCTCTGGATGCTCTTCGCTGCGCGCGCCCTAGCTGGCATCCTCTCCTCCGCCACCTTGCCCACGGCGATGGCATACATTGGGGATAGCACCGAACAAAGCGAGCGCGGGGGCAAGATGGGGATGATCGGCGCTGCTATGGGACTGGGCATGGTGGTGGGCCCCGGCCTAGGGGGCTGGATAGCCCATCTCTCGCTCTCTGCGCCCTTCTTCTTGGCATCCGGCCTTTCCCTTGTCGCCTTGGTATTGGTCTTTGTGCTTCTCCCCGAAAGCCACCCCTCCGGTCCGGTGCAACTCGCTAGGCCGAAGCGGTCGCGCCTTGGCGCATTGGCTTCGGCTCTGAGAAGCCCGATCGGTCTGCTATTTCTTATCTCCTTCCTCATCAGCTTTGGGCTGACCAACTTTGAGGGAATTTTCGGCCTCTACGCTCAACTCCGTTACGACTTCACCCCCGCCCAAGTGGGCACGGTCTTGACCTTCATTGGACTGATTGCCGCAGCGACGCAAGTGGGATTGGTCGGACCTACAACACGACGCTGGGGAGAGGTGGTGGTCATGCGCGCTGCGCTGCTGGGTAGCGCCATAGGATTCATCCTGATGCTCTTGGCCCAAAACCTTGTTCAACTCCTCGTGACCAGCGGGTTGTTTGTGCTCAGCAATGCCCTACTCAACCCTGCTGTGGCGGCCTTGATCTCTAAGCGCACTCCGGAGGAACAAGGCTTTACTATGGGGGTCGCTAATTCCTTCCTCAGCCTGGGGCGCATTGCCGGGCCGCTATGGGCCGGACTTGTCTTCGATATCCGGATGTTTCTCCCTTACTTGACCGGCGCTGTGATTATGATGATCGGCTTTCTGCTCAGCCTTTCCATCGCCGCCGAAAGCCGCCAGTCAGCCTCCCTGCCGGCACAACCGGCGTAAGGGTGCCGGCGCCTTTTCCCTCCTCCACGCCGACCATTCAATCCCTAAGTCGCAGGGGCAATAGGTGGCAATTCTCGGTCTTTACGGGCCTTGATGTTTTTGTCTATGCCAAGTGCGCAAGTCTGAGGAGATGATATCATTCACCTCCTGCGGTTGTTGCCTGTGCTATAATCCCCATTCGAGGAAATGACGATGCTAAGAAGACTGGTCACTCTAATTGGGGGTGACCCCAACAAGAAAGAACTGGAGAAGTATGCCCAAATTGTCGCTCAAATCAACGCCTTAGAAAGCGACTTCGAGGCGCTGAGCGACGAAGCACTGGCTGCAAAAACGGTTGAGTTCCGCCGACGGCTTAGAGAGGGCGAAACGCTGGATGACCTTTTGCCTGAAGCGTTCGCAGCGGTGCGCGAAGCCAGCAAGCGCACCCTTGGGCTGCGCCATTATGACGTGCAGTTGATCGGCGGGATCGTGTTACATCAAGGCAAGATTGCCGAAATGCGCACCGGGGAAGGTAAAACCCTGGTCGCCACCCTGCCGCTTTACCTCAACGCCCTGACGGGAAAAAGCGTCCATCTAGTGACGGTCAACGATTACCTGGCCCGCCGCGATGCGCGCTGGATGGGGCCCATTTACCACGCCTTAGGGATGACGGTGGGGGTATTACAAATGGCGGCGCGCACCGAAAACGCCAAAAAGGCCTTCCTTGTTGACCTAGAGCGCCATTCACCCCACGAGGATCAACATCAATTGCGCATGGTGCCGCGCGCCGAGGCCTACGCAGCCGATATCGTTTACGGGACGAACAGCGAGTTCGGCTTTGACTACCTGCGTGATAACATGGTCTGGAGCCTCGAAGACCGAGTGCAACGAGGGCACTACTACGCAATCATCGACGAAGTGGATAACATTCTCATCGACGAAGCGCGCACACCGCTGATTATTTCGGGGCCTGCCTCCGAAGATGTGGAGTGGTATACCCGCATGGCCCAAGTGGTGCGCGCCTTGCGCCCGGAGGATTACGAAGTCAACGAGCGCGATCGCACCGTCTCCCTAACCGAAGTCGGTGAAGCCCACGTGGAAGAACTGCTGGGGATGCCTTTACGTGATCCCGACCGCCCCGAAGATGTCACCCCTGAACAAGCTCGCTTGTTGGGATATCTGGAACAGGCCCTGCGTGCCCAATTCTTGTTTCACCGCAATAAGGACTACCTCGTGCAGGGTGGCAAGGTGATCATCATTGATGAATTCACCGGCCGGCTGATGCCCGGTCGACGCTGGTCGGATGGCTTACACCAAGCCGTAGAAGCCAAAGAAGGTGTGCGCGTCCAGCCGGAGAACGTCACCTACGCCACCATCACCATCCAGAATTACTTCCGCATGTACGAAAAACTGGCCGGCATGAGCGGCACGGCGGTGACCGAGGCCGAGGAGTTCGATAAGATCTACAAGCTGGGCGTAGTTGCCATCCCAACGAACTTGGAATATCGCGCCATGCAGCCCGACTCCGAGCTGGTGGAATTAGAGGCCAAGGATGAGTTCGGGTATAAGTACCGTTACTATGCCCGCAAAGACGACCCGGAAAAGAAGCCCGTCTTCTGGAAGCGCAAGGATTACCCGGACGTAGTCTATCGCACCCAAGAAGCCAAGATCCGAGCCATCATGCAAGAGATTATCCAAAATCATGCGCTCGGGCGTCCCTTGCTGGTCGGGACGACCTCGGTAGAGATGTCTGAACGCCTTTCGGCACGCCTGCGCGCCGAACCGATCCGCCGCCTCGCTCAGGTGCTTCTTTTGCGCAAAGCGTGGTTCGAAAAGCACAACCGCGAAGAAGACGGCCGCCAAGTGCCGGAGCTGCTCTTCCTCTATGAACCCCTGGAGAAAATCGACCTCACTCAAATGCGCAAACTGGCTCGCGAATTGGACGTGCCTTTCAACCCCGAAGAGCCCAGCAACCTTGCCCGCCTGCGCCAGATTCTCCACCTTAGGGAACAGGATGAGAAGCGGCTCTTGGCGATCTTGCAAGGGGGCATCCCCCATCAAGTATTGAATGCGCGCAAGCACGCCGAGGAAAGCCAGATCATTGCGGGCGCAGGGGCTTTTGGGGCAGTGACCATCGCCACAAATATGGCCGGACGGGGAGTGGATATCAAATTAGGGGGCGAACTCAAAGAGGAAACGCTCACTGCCGTACACCGCGTGCTCCGCCGCGCCGGATACCCCAATCCCTATGCCATGTCGCTCCAAGAACGCCGCCAAGCGCTGCTCAGTATGGAGGCCAGTGAATACGGGATCTACGATACCCAAGTGAGTGACTTTCTGCGCTACATGGAGGAGATGGAGAAAGTGCGCGCGCTCGGCGGCCTGCACGTTATTGGCTCCGAGCGCCACGAGGCCCGACGCATTGACAATCAACTGCGCGGGCGCGCCGCTCGCCAGGGCGATCCCGGTTCGTCGCGCTTTTACCTCTCCATGGAGGACGACCTCCTACGTCTCTTTGGGGGTGAGCAAGCCAACGCACTCATGCAACGCTTCAAGATGGACGACGCGCTGCCACTGGAGATGAATTTGGTCAGCCGCCTGATCGAACAGTCCCAGACCCGAGTCGAAGGGGCTAACTTTGACATCCGCAAGCACTTGCTCGAATACGATGACGTGCTCAACAGCCAACGGCTGACAATCTACAAGCAGCGCGACCGCATTTTTACCAAAGAGGACCTGCATGATGATGTAACCGAAATGTTGCAGGTCGAAATTTCGCGCCGCATTCCCGAGGCTTTGCGCCAAGAGGAAGGCCCTTGGCGTCTGCTCTCTTGGCTGGAGCAAGTTCAACCTCCTTTTGCGGTGAATCATCACCTCTTCCCTTCGTTCACTCTTAAGCTGCTTTCGGAAGAGTTAATCCATAGACATTCGGTAGAGCACAACGGGCAAGAAGTGCTCCCTATACCAGGTCTGAAGCCCGTCTTATTATCGATTGCTCGGGCAGCTATGGATGCCGAGGAGGAACACTTGCGGCGAGTGATTTCCGACTCGCTGGAGCAAATCCGTCAACGCTACGAGTCACAATTGGAAGAACGTTTTGAGGCAATTGAGACTTTTCTCGGCGGCATCCGAGAGAACACCGAAGCAGAGTCGCAGCTCAACCCGCGTCAACTTCTGGAGGAAATAAACGAAGTCGCCCGCGTCCCCGTCAAGTTATCCAACGAACAGCTTCGTTTGCTGAGCGAAGACCCGCTAGAGCTGGAAGAAGTGATCAAGGCCCAAATTCAGGAGGGGCTCTGGAACCAAACCCTCGTCCGAGTGAGCGGAGCGGTAACGCGCCGCTTGCAAGACGAGAGCGCTCTCAAGAATCTGCTCTCGACTGTGCGTTCATGGGATGAATTAGAGGAAAAAGTTTTCGAATTCCTCGAACGCGTTCTGGACGCTCGTCGTCAACTCTGGCTCGGCAACGAAAGCAACGGCTTTCAAGGGGCCATTGCCCGCGACCTCGATGCCTTCCTAGGAAGGACAGAGGGATACCTTGATCCTTCTGGGGCGGTCCATTTATTGCTGGTCATGGCCCAAAGCCAGCAGACCGTTTTCGATAAGCGCACTCACCGGCGCGTTCAGGTGGTTACCCCTCGTCTCCATTACGTTTATCTCGCAGCCCGCTACCTTGAAGGCCGTGCTCCCCAAGAAGTGGCTCAAGAGGTTTTAGCCCATCTCGAAGCAGCCCAACAAGCCCATCGCCTGCTCCTCGGAGCGGAGGAATTCCAAAAGGTGGCTCAAAACCGCCTTGAGGAACTCGACTCCGCCACGCGCCAAGCCATCCGCAAGGCCATCGGAGAAGAGGCCTATGAGCAATCGCTTCCTTTCCCCTTGCAGACCCTACCCCAAGAAATCCGCGAAGCGATCCTTTCCGAACTGGGGCGGCGCGCTCTAACGGCGATTTACCGCCAATTGTTGTTGGGAGTGATCTCGGAATTATGGGTGGACTACCTCACCCAAATGGAAGCCCTGCGGGTTTCTATCGGCCTTGAAGCTTATGCCCAGCGCGATCCCTTGGTGCAATACAAATCCCGAGCATCGACCCTGTTCCAGGAACTGATCCAAAATATGCGCTTGGGGGTGATCTCGCGCATGTTCACTTACCGCCCACGTCAGCTCAGCGTCGTCCAAGTTGCCGAACGCAGCGCTACCTCGGAAGAGGCCGAAGTCCCCTCCCGAGAGGCGATCGCCGAAACTCAATCCAACCAAACGGTCGCCTCACCCCAAGCGACCCAAAAGACCGATGGGGCCGGCTCGAAGAAAAAACGTCGCCGCCATCGCTAACCCCGGTACATTTTCGCTTCCCACTCCTCGACCGAAGCGCGGATTAGGGCGCGAATTTCGGGGTCGGGTACCTCCTCCACCGTGGCATATTGATCCAAGCCCACTAGAACCACCATCCCTTTGTGGGGCAGTTCCATAAGGCGGATGCCCCGCTGTTGCCAACCCCTTTCTTGTAACTTCCTTTGCAGGATCTCATCCACTTGCATAGCAATGCTCTTTGGAGGTCCACTTGCACTGGACTTGGGTTGCAAGGCTTGAGCGAGCCAATCGGCAAGCCCCCGCTTGGCAGGCAGCTTCTCCGCAGCGCCAACCGCTGCCCCTGAAGATTCTACTAACAACGAAAGGCGCTCCCGCGCCGGAGAGGGTTGTGAAACCTCTGCCCCCGGCTGAGAACTTCCCGAAGGCTGCGCTTGCCGGGAAGTCCCCGCCGCTTCGGCCAGAGGCAGCGCTTCCTGATCCAGCCACTTGCGCAGCACCTGATCCAGCAGCAAGAGTTGGCGGCTCTCCTCCTCGGTAAGCAAATCGGGAGAGTCGAGTGTCCTCCCATCCATTTGAATCACCAAAGCTTGAAACTTCTCGTCAGTGTAAAAACTGATGCGACGGTCCAACCCTGCCTTGCGGGCCTGAGGGGGAGGCTCAGGGAATCTCCCCCATAGCACAGTGGCCAAAAGAAAGCCGATTAGCACCGCAATGGCCACACAGATAATTGCTAGCAAGATCAGGAGAGAAATATCCACCACATCCTCCGCCTCTCTCATTATAACGCACACAAGCTGGGCAGAGTCTTACGATTTCGTTCGTCTGACCCAAAGAGGAGTTGCAAGGCCAAAGACACAAAAGTGTTATCGGCCCAACCGTCACCTGTATGACAAGGATAATGCTTTTTCTAGTTGCCCTGAACACCAATGCAGAAATGGTTGATCCGTTTTTCTTACCGATGCCCCTTACAACGTCCTCTTGGCCGATCTAACTCAACGCACTCACGGTCACCAACCCCCGATAACGCGCTTATCCGAATAGGCTTTAGCATAATTGCGATAAGACTTCCCCTCGTTAAGCGACAAATGTCACAAATAGAAAGAACGAGAGGGTCAAGAAGGGCGCCAACGCAATTCGTAAAGTTGAGCAGCCAAGCGGCGAATTTCTTCAGCTCGAGCAAGGCAATTCAACCAGTGGCGCGGGATCTTCTCGACCCCATAAAAAGCACCGGCAAGCTGACCGCAAACAGCGGCAGTGGTGTCGGCATCGTGGCCCAAATTGGCAGCGAGCAAAACGGCTTGGCGAAAATTTTCTGCCTGCCAAAAGCTCCACAAGGCTGCTTCCAAGGTGTTAACCACATAGCCGCTGGCGACAAGGTCTGCCTCTTTCTTGCGGCGATAGCTGCCCCGAGCCAGTTCGGCAATCGCAGGGGCTAGATCTGCATCCTCAAAATAGCACTCATAGGTCTCGAAGAGGAGCACATGCTTTGGCTCGCCACGCAAGGCCAAAGCCACCATCACCGCAAATAAGCGGCAGGCATCCACCGCTTCACGGGAGGCGTGAGTGGTGCGCGAACTTTCGGCCGCATAAAAAGCCGCTTTTCGCAAGTCCTCAACATAGAACATCGGAATGGGCGCCAACCGCATCAACGAGCCGTTGCCGGAAGTAAGCGGGTCGGTGGAGCCGGCATAGGGATCGCCGCTCTGCTCAAAGCGGCGCAGAGCAGCCGCCGTAGTATAGCCGATGTCAAAACACACCCCCGTGCTGCTCCACAGGCCCTCGTCCCGCCAGCGACAGTAGCGTTCCATTTGATCCCGGGCATTGAAACCCCGGCAGCTCACCAAGCTCTCTGCCAGACACAGAGCCATGGCGGTGTCATCCGTCCATTGCCCCGGCTTCAGATTGAAAGGTCCTCCGCCAACCATGTCGGTGAGCGGGATAAAGCTGCCTGGCGGTTGAAATTCGACGCTTGCGCCCAGAGCGTCACCGCAAGCTAGACCAAGCAAGCAACCCTCAAAGCGTTTCTTCATCTTTCTCTAGGGTCCTTGCACGAATGGGTAGCCCTTTGCCGACCATTCCAGCACGCCGCCGGCCATCGAGCTCACCTGCGTAAAGCCATTTTCGAGAAGGACGCGCGTGCCCTCACGGCTGCGATTGCCCGAACGACACACGACCACAATTTCGCGGTCCCGCGGTACTTCATTGACCCTTCGGGGAAGTTGATCGAGGGGGATCAAGATTGTATTGGGAATATGCCCCTGCTCCCACTCCTCAGGCTGGCGCACATCTAAGACAAAGGCCCCTTGTTGATACTTGGCGTAAGCTTGTTCAACGCTGATCTCGGGGATCGACACGCCCTGGCGGTTGGCGAAGACAATCTGGCGATACACAGTGTAAAGGAACAGCACAGCCACCGCACCAAGCATCAACCAGGTCAGAAGCGGCGAGGGAGCGGACTGCGGAGGCCTTTTTCCCGTTCCCTTAGAAACGGAAGCCTTGTGGGAAGCAGATTTCTTGGTCATCCCTCCTCCACGAGGTGAAGGTTTTCCCCCGGATCATACTGCAAGCACGAGATAATCGTCAATCTCTCCCAAGTCCTTAGCGCTCCGGTCAAGCTCCGGCCGAAGATATGGGCCTGCACCGCAGAGAAAGCGCCAGGGCTAACACCTCTGCCGGCTGGCAAAGACGCTTATCAGCCGAGGAGGAAGCAGTCCGCTGCAAAGGCCTCCCCGAAAACCACGCTTCACAAAACTTAAGCCCGTAGGAAGGCCCGACGACCGGGTTCAAAGAACTCTGCTCACCCCGATCAGACTTAGAATGCCGTTGCCACAACGAGTTTTTGTGGTAAAATCGAACACGTCTGCCCCCATCGTCTAGCGGCCCAGGACATAGCCCTCTCAAGGCTAAAACACGAGTTCGAATCTCGTTGGGGGCATTTTTGACTCGGAAAGCGAGAAATCAAATCTCGCCCGCTCGGTTTGTTTTTCCGAGCACACCCAGACAGGAAATGGCGTGGAGCAACCTAGGCTAATCGCAAGGTCCATCTTCCGGCTATAGGGGGGCATAAACCTCATCGAAACCGACCTGCAGGCGGTCTCGTTTGGTGGCGTTATAGGGAGTAAAATCGATAGCGATTGCGGCGCCGCTTGGCACGGTACATGGCAATATCGGCGGCAATCAATAAGGCTTCAGTATCCTCGCCGTCCCGGGGGTAAAGGCTGATGCCAATGCTCGCCGACAAGCTCCAAGTAATGCCGCGCTCGATAGGATAAGGTTGGGCAATGACGCTCAACAGTTTTTCGGCGATGCTCCCGGCATCTTCGGCTCGGTCGAGATCCTCTAAGATTACGCAGAATTCGTCGCCGCCCATCCGAGCAACCGTATCGCTTTGGCGCAAAGCCGCCACCAACCGCTGCGCCACCTCTTGGAGCACCCGATCGCCCTTGAAATGACCAAAGGAGTCGTTGAGCTCTTTAAAGTGGTCAAGGTCGATCAGGAACACCGCCAAAGAACGCTTCTCCCTAGCTGCCCGCTTTAGGGCCTGCTTCAGGCGATCGTTAAAGAGTGCACGGTTCGGCAAACCGGTCAGGTCATCGTGGGTCGCCATATACTCCAAAACCTGGCGCGCTCGGCGGCGCTCACTGATATCGCGGCTCAGACCAAGAAAGCCGATGGGGTTGCCTTGCTCGTCAAACAGCAGGCTTGTCTTGACCTCCATCCAGCGTGTCGAGCCATCCTTGCAGCGATGTTCCAATTCGAGCGTCCGTGACCAACTGCGCTGTTCTTCGCGAGTAAGTTGGAAGAGCTGTTGCCTTTCTTTGACAATAGCCGCCTTCGCCACCCGGTAAGATTCGGGGGTGAGCAACTCCTTTAAATGCAATTGCATCGCCTCTTCTACCGAGTAACCGGTGAGCGCAGTCACCGAAGGGCTGATGTAGGTGTAGTTGAAATCCAGATCGGTTGTCCAGATTACATCGCTCACGTTCTCGGCCAAGAGGCGGTATCGCGCCTCGCTTTCACGCAAAGCCTCTTCGGCCTCTTGACGGATGAGGAGGCCAGCAAATTGGTTGGCGAGGATACCCAGAAGATAAATCTCTTCTTCTTTCCACTGCCGCTTTTCCTTGACCGAATCAAACCCCACAAAGCCATAAAGCTTTTCCCCCGAGCGAACCGGCATCACCAAGAGGGATTGAATCGCTTGCGCTTCTAGAATGGCTCTCACCTCGCCCCATTCTATGCCTAGCTCCCCAACATCGGGGATGAGAATATAGGGGTCTTTGCGTAAGCGCTCCATCCAGGCGGGGATGCTCTCGAGGGGGATGTTCTGCAAGTTCGCTTTTTCGGCTCTCACGCCCTCAGCAACCCACTCGTGGGTGTTGGACACCGTTTCGTTATACCAATCGAAGAGGAAGAGATAAACCCGGTCTACCTCAAGGAATTTCCCTACTTCTCCTAGGAGCTGCTCGATCGCCACTTGATCGTGCAAGGTTACCCCTTCGATAAAGGTGTGGGCGATGGAGAGCAAAAGATCGCGGAAACTTTGCAACCAAATTTGCTCTTCTTCTTGGAGTTGGCGCTGGCGCAGGTCGGTGACCACGGCAATCGAACCGACAAATTCTTCGCCTTGCTGACGAGGTGTAGCTGTGATCAGAACCGGTACCGGCGTGCCATCCTTGTGGATCAGAAGGTTCTCATAAGAGGTTCTCTTACCCTGCAAACGGTTGCGCCACTGGGTTTCTAACACAACGATGTGAGAGGGGACGGTGATCTCGTGGGGGGATTTCCCGACCAACTCCTCCGGGGCATATCCTAACATTTCGGCAAAGGCGCGGTTGACGAAGACAAACCGCCGATCTCGCCCAACCACGGTGATGCCCAAGTCAATCGAGTTCATGACTTGGAGAACGAACTCGCGCTCGGCTTGCAATTCCATCGTTCGCTCGGCAATGCGTAGCTCGAGCAAGGCCTGCTGAGCCTCCAAGTCGCTCACCAGGCGAGCGTTGGCCATTCCCAAAGCAAGGCGGGCAGCGACTTCCTGGGCAAAGGCGAAGTCTTGTGCCAAAAACGCTCTTTCCCCGCTGTGGCGGCAAAGCATCATTAGGCCGATTACCTCTCGGCCTTGCGCTAGGGGGAGAAGCATCAAACTACGCAGGCCGATCCGTTTGTCGAGGTGCTGCAAAAGGGGCGCAGTGAGCAGAGGAGGGGGCGAACTCGGCAGAGTTGCAAAGCAGTGCGGCTGCGGATTGCGCAGGATCTCTTGCCAAGCAGGCTGGTCGGCAGGGAAGTCTCGCAGCGCAAAGGCCTCGTTGAGCAGCGAGAGCCTCTGCGGGTCGGGGTGAGCAAGGCTGGCTAAGTGCAGGCTCTCTTTTGCCTCACCCAGCGTGAAAATCGCACAAGTAGCGTCCAGCACTTCAGCAGTCTGCTGGGCTACGCTCTCCGTAAACACCGAGGGTTCACGCTGCCGGGCCGTGATCGTTTGAGAAATGTGTGCCAAGCCCCGGGCACGGCGGCTTTCCTGGCGCAGAGCTTCTTCGTGCCAATGGCGCTGCAGAGCTAGAGCGTAGAGATCGGCCAAGCGCTGGAGCTGCTCGGCTTGAACCGAGCGGTAGGGCTCGGCAGCGTTGGCGACTGCGAGCAATCCCACCATGCAGCCATCGATCTTGGCCGGGGCGAGGAGCAGACGCGCGACCGGTGGATGATCGCTTGAAAAGGGCGAGACTCCAAGGTCCTGAGCGAACTCATTGGTAAAAACGGCTTCTCCCCGCTGGGCTGCCCACTCCCACAACCCCTTCAGGCGGTCAAACGAATCGAGAACCCTCTCAAAACTGGCCCCCTGCGAATTCGAGCGCCCCCTCACCCCGATAAACTCTTGGTGATTCTCCGGGTCCAAGTAACCGATCAAACCGAGCGGACTTTGGGTCAACTGTTGCGCTTCCCGAAGGGCGACTTCGGAAAGCTGTTCGAGGTCAAAGGCGCAAAGCAAATTCCTCGAGAGCTCAGCCAGGACTGTGCGCAAGCGCAATTCTTCGGCCAGCGACTTTTCGAGCTCGCGGCGCAGGCTGATCTCGTGCACTAGGGCGAGCGTCGCAGTCTCCCCTCGCCAACGGGTGAGCGTCACGCCCATTTCGACCGGGATCACGGCGCCCTCTTTGCGCACCAGTTGAATTTCATAGCGGTTTGGAACAGGCTCGCCGCGCAAACGGGCCTCTCTGCGCTCGGCCACCAAGGGCAAATCCCCCGGGTGAACAAAAATCGAAAAATGCTTTCCGATCAACTCTTGACGCCCATAGCCCAACAGTTGGCAAGCCTGCCCGTTGACGTATTCCAAAAGACCTTCTTTATTGAGAACAAAAATCGCTTCGAGGGCGTTTTCGGCTAAGGCACGAAAGTCAGCTTCGCTCCCCACCGGTGGAGAAAGAGAGGAAGAGAAGAGCTCGCCAGGCTGCTCGGAGTGTGTTCCGATTTCCTCCAAGCTTTGGCGGGGTGGGTCTTGAGCTAAAGGACTAACTGCGGGATTCACTCTCTGATATCCACACCGTTTTTGCTATTAAACAAAATAACATCGAAAATGTCAACCATCTGAACAGCTTTTTTAAAAAACCAAGCGAGGCTGCACTTTCAGCCTCGCTTTGGGCGCATAGCTCAATTATTTCGGCTTAGTATTCCGGTGGCGGCGGCGGTGTAGGTTTTTCCTTCTCCGGCACCTCGGTGATCAGGGCTTCGGTGGTCAGGATCATGGCGGCGATCGAGGTGGCGTTCTCGAGAGCGCCGCGGGTCACCTTGGCCGGATCGATCACACCATCCTTGACCATATCGACATATTGCTCGGTGAGCACATTGTAGCCAATGTTGGGGTTATTCTGCTCCTTCTGAAGGCGACGTACGGTTTCAAGCACCACCATGCCATCCTTGCCGGCATTTTCGGCGATCTTGCGCAGCGGCACTTCCAGAGCGCGGCGGACAATGTTCACACCGATCTGAGCGTCTTCGTTATCCATCTTGAGGTCATCCAAAGCGCTCATGGCGTTGATCAGAGCCACGCCGCCACCCGGCACAATCCCTTCTTCAACCGCGGCGCGGGTCGCCGAGAGGGCATCCTCGACGCGGTGCTTCTTCTCTTTCAGCTCGGTCTCGGTAGCAGCGCCAACGCGGATGATCGCCACGCCGCCGGAGAGCTTGGCTAGGCGCTCGTTGAGCTTCTCACGGTCGTAGTCGCTGGTGCTCTTTTCAATTTCAACGCGGATTTGCTCGATCCGACCTTTGATCTGAGCAGGATCGCCCTTGCCGCCGACAATGGTGGTGTTGTCCTTATCCACCACGACCTTTTCGGCGCGGCCCAAATCCTGCACTGTAGCGCTCTCCAGCTTGCGGCCGGTCTCTTCGGAGATCACCGTAGCGCCAGTCAGGATAGCGATGTCCTGAAGCATCGCTTTGCGCCGATCGCCGAAGCCGGGGGCTTTCACCGCTACCACGTTCAACATACCGCGCAGCTTGTTCAGCACCAGGGTGGCGAGGGCCTCGCCGTCCACATCCTCGGCGATGATCAAGAGATCCCGCTTGCCGATCTGGACAAGCTTTTCGAGAATGGGGACGATATCTGCAGCAGCGGAAATCTTCTTATCGTGGATCAAGATGTAAGGATCGTTAATCACCGCTTCCATGTGTTCGGGGTCGGTGATAAAGTAAGGAGAGATATAGCCGCGGTCGAATTGCATGCCCTCGACGTACTCGGTCTCGAATTCCAGTCCCTTCGACTCTTCCACGGTGATGACCCCGTCCTTTCCGACCTTGTCCATCACCTCGGCGATCAAGTCCCCGATGGCGCGGTCCTGGGCGGAAATGGAAGCGACGTTGGCAATCTCGTTCTTGGTGGTGATTTCAATGGCCTGGCTGCGAATTTTTTCGGAGACGGCCTTGGTCGCGGCCTCGATGCCGCGCTTGAGCAGCATAGGGTTAGCGCCGGCGGCTAAGTTCTTCATCCCCTCGGTGACGATCGAGTGCGCCAACACGGTCGAAGTGGTGGTACCGTCACCAGCGATGTCGTTCGTCTTGGTCGCTGCCTCTTTGAGCAACTGAGCTCCCATGTTCTCAAAGGGGTCTTCGAGTTCGATCTCCTTGGCAACAGAGACACCGTCATGCGTGATGGTCGGGGAACCGAACTTGCGGTCAACAGCTACATTGCGGCCTTTAGGACCGAGGGTGGTGACCACTGCGGTGGCCAGGGTGTCCATACCACGCTGAAGTTTACGACGTGCATCTTCTCCGAAGACAAGTTGTTTTGCTGCCATAGCTCCTCTCCTTTAGGTCAAGATTTACTTGGACTCAATGATGGCTAGAAGATCGCTTTCGCGCAGGATGAGCAATTTCTTATTGTCGATCTTTACTTCTGTGCCAGCATACTTGGCAAACAGAACCATATCTCCCTCTTTAACGTCCATAGGGATGCGCTTGCCCTCATCATCGCGCTCTCCGGGCCCAACCGAGAGCACCTTACCCTTTTGGGGCTTTTCCTTTGCCGTTTCGGGCAAGACAATCCCACCCGGAGTGACTTCCTCTTGTTCGATCGGTTCGACCACGACACGGTTGCCCAAGGGTCTTAGTACGATAGACATATAAACCTCCTTGAGAAAAGGGTTTGTGAAAGTTCGCTTACATGGCGAAAAGTTAGCACTCAAAGGGTGAGAGTGCTAACTTGCGCCTAAAATATATCGAACTTTCTCGTCTACGTCAAGAGGTAGGCGAGAGATTCTTATAAAATTCTGATATCTTGCGAACAAACATCCTTCCCCCTTTGGAGGAGCAGCCAAGGCAAGCACATATGAGGGCAGAGTCCCCATCCGCCCAAGTTCACAGCTAGGGACGCCCATGACCCCAAAACAGGGCGGGCGGGGACGCCTCCGGCCGGAAGCTGCACATCCCCGTCCACCCTGTCCGCAAGCCTAAGATGCCAGAAGCCTAAAGCCCTTAGGAGCAACTCCCTCACCGCCGGAAAAGGAGAAAATCCGAGGGGAGAGCTACGGACACGCCCACAGATAAGCCTCGTCCACATACATCGCCGTCACATCGCCATCGCCGTCATTGGCAACCCCAAAACGCACGATTATGGTCTTGCCTAAAAAGTCGCTCTGAGGCACAAAGTCTCTAAGCAGCAGGCTTTTCTTCTCCCACACCCGATTGTTGCTGCGTTGCCAGAGAAGATAATTCCCGAGCTGGTTCTGGTTTGTGTCCAAAATCACCACATACTGCACGTCGTTTCCGGGAACAGAAGCGGGATCTAACTCTCCCAAGGGCTCGGCTTGGCCGGTCAAATTGTCCTCGTAACTGATCGGATACATCCAAAACTCCAGCCTGCTGTTGACGGCATTGGCCGGGACGGTGACCACCTGCTGGAAGACCGAGTAGCCACTGGCTGTCGAACCTCTAGCGGACACACCGGCGAACATCGAACGCGCACCGCGATACTTCCACGCCGTGGTATAGAATGGCCTTACAGGGGAATCTCTGATATCCCAGCCACTGTTGTTCTCAAAGCCGCTGTTAGCCAATAGGTTCGGGCCACAAGTGGGCGTAGCCGTGACCGTTGGAGTGGGGGTGTTCGTCGGGGTCGGGGTGTTGGTCGGTGTGGGCGTATTGGTCGGGGTCGGGGTGTTAGTGGGCGTGGGCGTTGGCACAACAAGCGTGTTGACGGTCAGAGCAACCTCGTCAATGTACATGGAACTGACCCTGCCGTCTCCATCGTTATAGACCCCGAAGCGCAGGATAAAAGTCTTGCCGATCAAAGAATCGAGGAGGTTGACGTTGACAGTGCAAGCCGGTGAATTACAAACGGTAAACCGCTCCCACCTTTGGGCATTGCTGCGTCGCCATACCAAATATCGCAGGACTCTGTGATCGGTATCCAGAACAGCCACATACTGGACGTCGTTATCCGGTTCAGCCTGAAGCGAAAGCGTACCCTGCGCCGGCATTCCTTCGGCAGCGTTGGTCAAATTCGAGTCGTTGCTCTGCGTCCACATCCAAAACTCCAACACCGGGTTAGTCGAGCCAGCCGGGATGGTGACAACCTGCTCAAAGGGTGAGTATCCTTTGAGGTTCGAGCCTTGGGTCTTGACTCCGGCGAACATCGAGCGGTTGCCACTGCGCTTGCGCTCGGTGGTGTATTGGGGCTGGAGGGCCGGCCGGTCGGCGTTCAGGCGCGCCCAACCTCGATCGTTTTCAAAACCTCCGTTGACGATCAAATTGCTAACCGGCGGGGGGTTGACGCAAACTTCCAAGGATACGTCATCAGTAAACATGCTTGTCACCCCACCGGTGCCGTCGTTGTAAGTGCCGATCTTCAAGCGCACGCGCCTTCCGTCAAAATTGATCAACTGATAGGCTTTGTTCTGCCATTGGTTGGACTTCTGACGCGTCCAGAAAAGGTAGTTCGTGGTCATCAGCGTGTTGTTGGGGTCAAACAAGCCAGCGTAGTTAATATCTTTCCCCCCAACCGGGAACTCGACAGCCGAGGGAGAATAGGTCACCGTCTCGATCTCGGCGGCAGGTTCACTCTGCGGGGTGGTGGTGTCTTCGGTGGTGCTTTGGCGAATCCACAGGTTCAAGATCACTTTCGTGGTGTTCAAGGGGATATCGAATTCCTGGCTGAAGAGCGAAAAACTGTAGCGGTTCTGGCCACCTTTGAGAATGCCGCTGCGCATTGAGCGCGAACCGCTCCGGGATAGGAGAGTGGAATAGGAAGCCGGGGCGGTGGACCCCAAGATGTGCCATCCCCGATTCCTTTCGAAGCTGCCGTTGTCAATCAGCTCATAACAGCCGGGTTGCTGCAAGGCTGAAAAGTGATATTCACGGCTTTCTACTAAATCCAGTGTGGACCCACTTGCCGGAAAGATATAGCCCGGCTTCGCGAGTTCGACTATCGCTGCCTCGCCGGGTAAACCCCCTATGCGATACCTCCCCTCCTCATCGGTGTAAGTAACCGCAAGGTTATTGGCCCGCACCTCAACCCCGGGGATAGGGTTCCCCCAGAAGTCGGTCACTGTCCCCTGCAGAGTTTGGTTTGCTAAAAGTTTTGTAATCAACGGGAGGAAGGAGAAGTTCGGCGAGGCAGTTTTGACAAAAAAGGCGAACTCACCAAACTTGCACACCCCGACCAGGTACTCCCTCAGTTCAGGGTTCAATTGTGCATCCTGGCGAGGCTGGCAAGTCTGAGCGGCTTCTTGCCAAGCCTGGGCGCTCTCATCCCACCAAAAAAGGGAGAGTTGGCTCTCCTCCGAACTGCTAAGGCCGAGGTCGTCGTAGTCTAGGGTGACTAGGAAGGGTTGGTTCAGGCCCTCTACCGGAAGCCCTCCGCCATCCACCGCTCTAAGGACAAAGGAGCGCAAGGGTGGGCGCTTCCCCTGACCGGATGCAGCCATGGGCTGGCTCAGGGTTTGTAGGGTCACTTCCAGCGGCTCGTCGGCAGAACCAGCGCTGAAATTGATCAACACCCTGCCGTCTGCTGAGGAGAGTTCAGCGGGTTGATCGGGCTGAAGGATCACCGAGGTAGGGGGGCTCTCCTCAGCGAGAACGCGCACTGGAGGAGTCAAACCGCTCTGCGGACTGCGAGAGGCTAATATCCCTACCAAAAAAATTGCGCCGATCACCCCTAGAAGCCTTAGAACTCGTGCTAAACCGGGTTTCATTTCTCACTCTCCTGAGGGTTATGCGTGGGAACAGGTTGCGGGCACTTCACGATCACCGGTGCAAGGTTAATGCCAGCCTTCTCCGACCGCATCGATGGGTAGCTCTCCCCAAAAACCGAAGAGCCTCCGATGGCGAAAAGCCCGCAGCAAGAGCACCACACCGCCCGAAAAACCCCATTGGCTGGAATCTCGAGACCCTTAAGGAGACGGTTTTGAAGAGAAATTTGTTCCCAACCAACCCTAAGTTTCCCTAGCCAAGCACCCGGAAAGCACCACCCCAAAGCTTCGCCTTGCTACGGCTGCTTGTGCGGCCGTAGCATTCTCTGCGGTCCTTGACAACCCCACTTTCTTACTTACGTCCTTTCCCCCGTTTGTCTTAGCCCGGGCTTTCTTGGGCATGTTCTTTGCTTACTATATTACCCGCTTTATCGCCGGCAGCAACCCAACTTCGGATGGCGAGATTCCGGTCTTAGAACACTTTATCGACATCTTCCTCTATGGCATCTTAGTTCAGGAGCACCCGAGATGATCAACTCGCGCTTATTAGCCTTGATGCGCAAAGAATTTATCCAATCCGCCGCGATCCATGCACCTTGGCTTTGATCATCATCATCCCCATCATGCAGCTTTTCCTACTCGGTTGCGCTGCCACCAACGACGTGCGCAATATTCCGCTGGCGGTTCTCGATCGAGACCGCAGTTCATCCGCCCGCCGCTTGCTTGATGCCTATTGCGCCGCCGCCGATTCTTTTCGCATTACCCATGCGGTGGATGCGGCACCATCGAACAACTGATCGTCATCCTCATCCGCCCCCTTGAATTGGTGATCGGGAAACTGTTGCCCTATGTTGTGCTTGCCATCGTCAATGCCATCGAGGTACTGGTCTTGGGGGCTCGGTGGTTTGATGTGCCGGTGCGTTGAACCCCATTTCGATCGGGAAGGGCGACCCCCGGCAAACCTCGGTTCGCCTTGAGTGCCGAACTAATCCAGCAACGAGGCAATGCCGACAAAGAGAATTGCCGAGACGAACTGGAGTACGAACAAGGCTGCCAGCACGTAAGCAATCGTGGCCAACACGGGGCTGTAGGTCTGACGGGGCAAGGGCTGTCCTTCGGCAAGCAGGCGCAAGGCGCGCGCCGTCTGCTTGGCGAGCGCAGGGATGGTTTGAGCGCTGCCGCCGATCCAATACCATTGGCTTTGGGGATCGGGAAGGACGATACATTGTCCTGCGAAGGATTTCCAAACCGACATTTCATCTCTCGACGAAGTCTCAAAAACCCTGGCCGAGATCACCCAGGCTTTTGCCTCTCTGAGTTGCTCGAGAGAGGGTTGTTGACTGCCATCGCACCAAAGCAGAGGCAGGTTGGGGGCTTCTCTCTGCAAAGCGCTCTTCAGCTCGCGGGCAAGTGGGTTATCCGTCTCGATCCAGATCGCCACCGGGAAGCCGGCTTGGCGCGCCGCTAAAGCGGCTACTGCAAGCCGCTGATCGCGCCGCAAAACGGCGAGATGATAAACCAAGACAACCAAAAAAATCAGTGTAAAGCGCAGGCGTAGGAGACTGTCCAAAGCAAAATTCTCGGAGGGGGTAGCGAGCAAGGCGCGGATAATTTCGAAGAAAAAGTTCCCCGTGGCAAACATCGCTCCGATCACCCCCACAAAAATCCACAGATACAGCATTCCCCTGCGCACTACCGAACGCCGCGCTTCGTCACCGAGTTCGTCTTCTCGGCGAGCCTCATTTTGCAGCAGACGCCAATAGCGCAGCCAAACTGGGATGGCGAGCAGCAAAGTCGCTAGAGAAGCGCTCAGTTCGCCCCTGCCGACTTCGATGAAATAGGACTCAGAGCCGAAAAGCAGGTTGATCGCGAAGGCAAGCAAGCGACTGCTGCCCAAGATCATCGCCAACAGTGCCGCACTTGCCACAACGGCAACGTAGAAACGATTGATCGCTGCGCGCAGCGGGAGCGTCTGACGCAACTCGACCGCTGCCCGGCGTTGCTTGCCGTAGAAGCCCCAAACCACAGCCATCGGGATACCAACCGCAACGGCTGGGCGCAAGGATTGAAGCACCTGAAACAGGTTCAAACCTTCGCCCAGAGCAAGGCGGAGGAACACTTCCACAGCCCTTCCAATTTGGTAAAGGGTTAGGAACATGCTGAGCCAACTCAGAACCAATAAGAAAACCATCCGTAACCAAGAGAACGATTCTGCCCGATCGGTCAACGAACGCTCGATCAGACGCTGGGTGTAGAACCAAATGGGCAAGCCCACTCCTAGAAGTGCGTATCCGTTGGCCAGCATTGCCGCAGCGGGCATTCCAATCGTTTGGGGAGATACGAAAAGATACGCCAACAATTGGCGCACTCCCAACACCGTGAGGGCTAGAGAATAGCCCAACCAAAGGTAACGGGAAACGCGGCGGGCATCGGCATAGTTTTCACGCAGTTGCGCGGTTTCCGCTTCGCTCAGGGAAGGACAAACGGCTGCGCTCCAATTCTCACGATTACGTTGATAAAAATAGACCGCAAAAATCAAGTTGACACCGACCGCAATCAGATTATCCGCCAGAGTTTGACCACCACCCAGCAGAGCGCTAGTGCTTTCCAGACCAAAAGCCTGCGTAAACGTACGGCTGAGAAAGGCAAGGGCATTCTGCGCTGCCGGCAGCAGAGTCACGAGGAGGGCGACATAGAAAAACGTAGCTCGAATGCGCGCCATCGCCTCTTCGGCACTTTGGGCAGCCAAACGTTGCACAGCCCGCCAATGAAGCAGAAAAACCGGCAAACCGACCAGAACAAAGGCTAAAGGCGCTGCCAAGCGATCCGCAGTGGCACCCAGCGTCGGAGGGGAAAAGACGGTGCGCATCAAGCCGATCAGCCCCCAGATCACCGTCTCGAGGCTGACCAATGCGACAGCATAAAAATAGAGACGCCGAATGACCTGCATCACCCGCCTCCTCAGTCCTGACCCTCAGGGATTGGCAGGGGTTCGGGCGTGGGGAGCGGCGCATTATACCAATCCCAGTTCCAGTAGGGATAGGGCAGGTTCTCGATCTTCCACTTCCCATCCGCATCCTTGCGCAAACTGCCCGTTCCGTTTTCGGTGAAGGAATTGCCAAAAGGATCGTTGGCGTTTCGGATCAGGATCAGCTCAACGGTGGCAGATTCCTTTTCCACCTTTTCCTTGCCGATTTGTAAAGCTACGGAGCGAAGGTCTGGTTGGCGGGTGAGAAAAGCCTGGCGAAACTGATCCTCAGTGGGTTTGAATTCCCCCTCTTTTAGGTAGCGATACGCCCTTGCGTAGTCCCCTTTGAGTAGGGCAATCACATAGTTACGCACCACTCCTGAGGGTGAGACTTCTTCTCCGTATTCTAAACCTCGCTGACGGGTGAAATAAACCCCCAGCGAGAGAAGAACCAACAGGAAAATCCCGATCAGAATGAAGGTCAGGAAACGGTCTTGCCTGATCATGTTCCTCCCAACGGGTTGATTTCTTCAAAACGGGTTGAAAGACCGATAGAACCACTGCAAATTTATCGATCCATTCGATTATAACCTCCCAGACGACTTTTTATGGGGCTGCACTCTTTATTAATTAGCTCTTTCCTGCCAAGGAGCGAAGGTTCTAACTCGCCCACCTGCAGCCATCCGGCGCAGGCGTCCCGGGTTTCAAAGAGCTTGATTGCAGGCTTTACAATGCTATGAGTTCTTAACAAACCTTCGGGAGCAAGGTCTCAGGCAGCTTGCTGTGCTATAATTCACGTATATTATGGAGCAAGCGATGCAGGAGCCGGTCCTTGTTCTTAATGCCAATTTTGAGCCGATCAATGTTTGTACAACGCGGCGGGCGATCACGCTGGTGCTGAGTGGCAAAGCCACTTTAGTGATGAACGGCCGAGGCGAGATCCACACCATTTCGCGCACCTACCCGCGCCCTTCGATCATTCGTCTGGAACAAATGGTCAAACGCCCTCGACCTACGGTGCGCCTGACCAAGAAGGAAATCTTGCGTCGCGATGATTACACCTGTCAATATTGCGGGCAACGCAGCCCGTTTCTGACGGTAGATCACGTCATCCCGCGTCGTTTTGGGGGACAACACGTGTGGGAAAACCTTGTAGCGGCTTGCCCGGCTTGTAATCACCGCAAAGGCAGCCACACTCCCGAGCAAGTGAACATGCGCCTCTTACGCCCTCCCAAGGCGCCACCCGCCAGTGCCACCTATCTGTTTGCCCGCTACCTGGCAAGCAACGAAGAATGGCTACCCTTCATGGAGGGGTGGTAGGCTAAAAGGGGATCTTCAAACCGTCCTGGGCTAAGCCGACCACACCGTCAAACGTGGTGCGCGCCAGTGCCTCCCATGTATGAACTTGCTCATTTTCAGAGGGATAGTGGATCAGGTAAAGCGACTGAGCCTCGGCGCGGCGGGCGATCTCCCCAGCTTGCTGGGGGCTGGTGTGCCCCCGATATGCACCAACGGCCTCGTGGATGAGCGCCTTGCACCCTTGGGCCAACTCCACAACCTCCTCACAGGGTTCGGTATCGCAAGAATAGGCAATGCACTCCCCGGTCCAGCGGTTGCGGATGCGCAGCCCCACGGTGTCAATCAAATGGTGCACAGGGGAGCTATACACCTCAAATTGTTCGCTCTGGAAGGCCAAGTACATCCGCTGCGGCGGCAAGCGGTGGATCTCGATCGGAAAAAGACCGTTCCACGTTTCCCACTGGAATAATTCCATCATCTTCTCAAAGCGCCACAGAGTCTCCTCTAGGCCGTAGAGATGCAGAGGTTGCCGCCTGCCCATCAGCCAAGAACTCATCAAGAAAGGAGCCACACCAGCCACATGATCGGCATGGAAGTGGGTCAGGATCAGATGGGTGACCTTCAGGGGATCAAACCCCCGCTTTTGCAGAGGCACCACCAGATTGTTAGGACAATCGATGAGGATCAAGTCCTCTTTTCCGACAACCAACAGATGGGTGTTCTCATGCTCGAGGGTCGGGATTGCACTGGCAGAACCCAAAACGAGTAACTCAGCGGTTAAGTCCGACATCCATCCCTCCTTGAGGAGAGGTTAGCGGCTGATCAACCACAGCGCCAAACGAGGGGTGATCAGCATCTCAACCAACGCTGCACCTAGCAAGAGCGGCATCACCAGCCCGAACATCACTTTTGCCCACTCGGCTAGGGCCTTCAACCAAGCTTCCCCTACCGTCTGGCCGCGGGCCGGCGCTGCAAACGAGGCTCCCATGCGCAGAATTGCCCCTCCGGCCAACAGGATTGCGGGCACCTCGAGGAGGGCATGGGGCAGGATGAAAGCTCCCAAGAAGACCCATGGGGAAATCCCCGCCTGAGCCAGGCTGGCAGCAAAGTAACCGATCAAGGTAAAGGGCAGCAAAAGCACCAGCATTCCCAAAACTCCAAAGGTGAAGAAGCCACCGATGGAAGCAAGGAGAATTGCCCGCAAGTTCTGAAACCACACCAATCCGGCCGAATAGGTAGGCAACAACTGCAACCCTCCCAAGCGTTTGGCGATCTCCCCGCTGTTCCAAAACTCTTGAAGGTACTCGGCAGGCAAGACGAACACCTTAGCTTGGGTTACCCCTACATAGGCCCCGAGCAGCAGCACCAAGATCGTCAGTGCACTGGGCAGCAAGGCCCCCCGCCCGCTGGCCAACGCCTCTGCACGCCACCAACTCCATACTGAACGCCCCTCACCCTTAAAGAAGCGCCAGAAGGTCTGGGCGATCCAGCGCAGATTCAGGGTGTCCATCTCGCGCTCGAGCAGTTCCTCACGACGGAACTGCGCCAACCCGGCGCGAATCAGCAAGCCGGCGACAATCAGCAAGCCAACGGCCACCCACCAAAGGGCTTCATAGCGCCCCCAAAGCATCAGGCCGCTCTCCGCCTGTAGCAGCAAAGCCATGGGAATGATGATAAACGAAGCCAGTAAATTGGCCGCCCGCACCGAAGTAGTCTGCGAAGAGATCACCACCGAACCGCTCACCATGACCAGCGCTTGCATGGTCGCCAGCACAAAAATTTGCACAAGAAAGAGCGGGTCTGCCCGCCAGCCCACCCGATGGGTAACCCCAATAAGGTAAACCGTGGTGCCCAGATAGCTGGCCAGAAGAGGAGGCGTAAGGGAAGCAAGCAGTTTGCCTACATAGAGTTGGGTATCCGAGAGCGGCGTGCAGAGCAAGGGTTCGATTGTCAGACGTTCCTTCTCCCCAACAAAGCTCTCGAGAGCGATCACCAGCGAGATCGACATGGGGAAAAACCCCACCACCATGAGCAGGAAAGGAATTAATCGCTCGCCGATGATCGGAGCATCGTACTGGCGCACAAAATTGACCAAACGATTGGCGGTGTAGTTCATTAGAACCGGGAAGAACAAAGTGAGCACTACAATTGGGAAGATGATCCGCCAATCCCGGAACTGTTCGCGCACTTCGCGCCCTGTAACTAATAGAGCGCCCGACAAAAAATCCCGAAACCGCTTAATGACCATGCTTTATCCCGCCTTCTACTGCCCACAAGTAGACCTCTTCGAGGCTACAAATCTGCTCCTCCACCGACACGATCGGCCAACCTTGCTGGCTGAGGAACTGGATCAGAAGAGGATTAACCTTCTCAGGCCGTGACGTTTGGTAGATCAACCAATCCTCCCCGGACTCCAGCAGTTCCGCACCCTCAACAAGAGAAAGCCCCCGTCCATTAAGAGCGGCGGCAAACCGGATACGGAAGCGTGCTTTCTCTCGAAAGGCCGTTTTCAACTCTTGTGGGGAGCCGCAGAGGATAATCCGGCCTTGGTTAATAATGGCGATCTGATCGGCAATTTCTTCGGCTTCGGTCAGGTTGTGGGTGCAGACGATAATGGCGCGCTCGTTCGAACGCAACTCCAAGATGGCATCCCGGACCAAGCGAGCGCTGGCCGGGTCCATGGCGGAGGTCGGTTCATCTAGCAGAAGCACGGGCGGTTTGTGGAGCAGGGCGCGAGCCAGAGCAAGCTTTTGGCGCATCCCTTTAGAAAACCGTCCCACTCTTCTGCGCCGCGCTTCCACCAAGCCGAAGAACTCCAGCAATTCCTCGATGCGTCGCTTTCTTTCTGGGGCGGGGATACGATAGGCACGGGCAAAAAAATCGAGGTATTCCTCTGCTGACATATTCGGGTATAGCCCGTGTCCCTCGGTCAACACGCCCACCACAGATCGTACTTCCTCCGGGTGGGTGAGAACGTCGTAGCCGGCGACGCGGGCCGTGCCCCGAGTGGGACGCAAGACCGTGGTCAACATGCGCACTGTAGTGGTTTTGCCCGCCCCGTTTGGGCCGAGCATAGCCAACACTTGACCGGCTTCAACCCGCAACGTAATCCCGATCACTGCCCAAAAACCGTTGAAGGCCTTGCTCAAATCCTCGGTCTCAATCATCCCCTAAATCATATCCAGAACCGGAACGATTGACAATAAGAAATCCTTCTTCTACACTTAACAAAAACGTTGGGAGAAGAAGCCGAAACGTAAGGTCCTCTCCCCCACTTGGGAAGGCTGCGCTCCTCAGTCCTCCGGGCGGCGTTCAACAGGCTCGACCCGATCGGCACGATGGCGTAGGGCGAAGAGCGCCGCCGCACCAACCAAGACGATCAGCATAAAAATCTGGATGGTTGTCACGCCGCCGATGCGCACCGCATCGATGCGCAAAAAGTCCAACAGAAAGCGCGCCGAAGGATAGGTAACCAGGTAGATCAAGAACAAATCCCCCGGTTTCAAATGATCCGCATAGCGCTTGCCCAGCCAGAGGAGCAACGCCATATTCGCCAAATTGAACAGCGACTCATACAAAAACAGCGGGTGATAATAGGCAAAGTCCTTATAAGCCGGCAAGCGATGCTCGGGCGCTATATAGATTTTCCAAGGCAAGTCGGTGGGAAAGCCATACAGTTCCTGGTTGACGAAGTTCCCCCAGCGGCCAATGGCTTGCCCAAGGGCCAGAGCCGGTGCCACTAAGTCCAACCACTCGAGGAAATTCAGCTTTCTGCGCCGGGCGTAGAGCCAAAAGGCAAAAACCCCACCGACAATCGCTCCGGGGATGCCCAAGCCGCCTTTCCAAGTTGCCAGGGCTTCGAGAGGATGGGTTAGGTAGTACCAAGTGGTGATGCCGCGCTCAATCATCGAAGGCGGCGGGTTGAGGATAAACCAGAGGCGCGCGCCGAGGATGCCCCCGATCAGCACCCAGAGCAGGCTATCCCAGACCACATTGGGATCAAGCCCACGACGGCGCGCTTGGTATGCGCTCAACCAAGCCGCAGCAATCACCCCTGTCATCAGGATCATCCCGTAATAGGGGATCAACAAAGGGCCGATCCGGATTCCCGGAATCATCGGTAGCCTCCTCCTTGTCGAAATTGGCGACGCACATCGAGGATGCGCTGCAAGGCTGTGATATGGGTGAACACCGCCAGAATCCATAGTCCAACGAGAGGAATGTTGAGGATTAACGTCGGAGCCAACACAAGGAAGCGCTCGAAGCGGGTCAGAATACCCACCTTGGTCTCCACCCCCACCGACTGAGCGCGCGCTCGCACGTAGGAGATCAGCACCGAGCCAGAAGCCGCCAAATACACCAAAGCCGCCGGTAACCATTGCTGGTGGGTGGCATAGTAATAGAGCAACCCGCCATAGATGGCCAACTCGGAGTAACGGTCGGTGACCGAGTCAACGAAGGCGCCAAATTGAGTGGGGTGACCGCGCAGGCGGGCCATAGCGCCGTCCAGAGCATCGACAGGGCCCATCAGCAACACGAATAGGCCTCCAAGGGTCATTTGCCCGCGCGCAAGGAAATACGCCCCGATTGCGTTTCCGACCAATCCGATCAAAGTCACGGTATTGGGCATTAGGCCGAGGCGGTTTAGGAAGGCGGCGAGGGGGTTGAGCAGGTTGCCGAACTTGCTGCGCATCCAATCGGCGAAGCTGAGGCGTTCTTTCGGTTGGGTGAGTTCCTCGGTCAAGAAGGTAGCTCCTTAGGAAGAAATACCGTTTCCGCAGACGGGCATCCCGTATGCTAACCGATAGAGGGAAGCCTGTCAAGCGATTGAGGGACGAGTTCGCTGGCGAATGGCCTCGAAGATCAAGATGCCTGCGCTCACGGCAGCGTTGAGCGACTCCGTGCCGCCCGGCATCGGGATAAAGACCCGCCGATGAGCCAGAGCGCGTGCTTTCGGGCTGGCTCCTTCTGCCTCACCCCCAATGATAAGCAGGAACGGCTGACGAAAGTCCGCTTGATCGTAAGCGACCTCCCCTTGAGCCTCGGCAAGAAAAACGGTCAGGCAATGCCGTTGGATCAGCCGCTCGATTTCCTCCCAACTCAAGCGCAGAATGGGCAGCCGGAAATGAGCTCCCATGCCGGCGCGCACCACTTTGGGGGAGTAGACATCCACAGTAGCCGGCGGGAGAATGACAGCCTCAACGGCGGCTGCGGCTGCGGTGCGCAAAATGCTGCCGAGGTTGCCGGGATCGCGCACGCTATCCACCAGAAGGGTAAAGGAAGGCTTTTCGGGCAGTGGAAGGCTTTGCTGCTTGACCACCAACAAGATCCCCTGAGGGGTTTCGGTTTCGCTGATCGCTCGAAGAACGCTCAAGCTCACTTCTTCCAAATTCACCCCTCTTTGGCACAACTCTGCGACTAAGCGCCGCCTGCGCTCGTCGGGCGAAGGGACAAACAACCCTAGTTCGACTGGCCATCCCGAACGCAGAACCTCCTCTGCCAAACGGACGCCTTCGACCACAAACACCCCTTCCTCGTTTCTGCGCCGCGGTTGCGACTGCAGGGCTTTGATCCACCGCACTTTGGGGTTGTGCAGGGAAGTGATCATGCTTCGGGTGAAGGACTCCCCCAAAGCTCCTGCCAAGCCTCTTGGAAGGCACTGAGGGTAGGCGGATCGAGCAGCGTCACCCGCACCGTCTTGAGCGTTCCACTTGGCCGAGCGTCAAAGTAGTCTGCGAGGGTGCGCAGGATCAGGCGCGCCGCCCGCTCTTTGGGAAAGCCGAAGATGCCGGTTGAGATCGCCGGCAGGGCGAGCGAGGCACACCCCAATTGCTCGGCCACCCGCAAAGAACCGCGCACCGCAGCACAAAGTTTTTCATCTTCATCCCCTTCTCCCCACATCGGGCCAACAGCGTGAATGACATAACGGCAAGGGAGTTGACCCGCAGTAGTATATGCAGGGGAGTCGTGTGCCACCGGTCCGTGTTCGCGCACCCAACGGTCGCTCTCCTCTTGAATCACCGAGCCTCCGCGACGCACAATGGCCCCAGCCACCCCGCCTCCGTGTTGTAAATACCGATTGGCAGCGTTGACGATGGCATCCACCTCTTCGGCGGTGATGTCTCCTTGCACCAGTTGCAACCGCCGTTGCTCGGAAAAGACTTTTTCAGCAACCACTTGAGCCATCCTTCCTTCCTCCATTTCGCAAGGTTACCTATCCCTATTTTAGCTCGTTTGCGACCGGGTGTCGGCAAGCGTTAGGCAGAGTGATCGAAGAGGGGCACTAGTTGGGAGGAGAGAGGCAAGTTCTGCGCAGCCTCCCACAAGCGGGGTTGAGGCCCTTGCTCGACCGATGGCGGGCCTCCTGCGGGGCGAGAGGCGAACGCCACCGGTGACCGAGCCAGCACTGCCTCCCTTGAGCAGGTGCAGGCACGTTGGGTCTTGCAAACCCCGGCGAATGCGATGGTATCCGCCTTCTAGGGACGCGGCCCGATTGCCTCACAAAGGTGCTGCTGCCGGATGCGCTTGACGACCAGCTCGGGAACGAATCGCCTAGAACCAACGTCCCCTACGAAGAGACAAGGAAACTCTGATGTGAAGAAAGGAGTCGCCCGATGAAAAAGGTGTTTTTCTCTCTGATCTTGGGATGGTTCATCCTCTCCTTGGCGGGCTGTTCCGCTCCTCCGCTGCCCACTGCACCGGTGGCACGAGCGGAGGTAGTCCAATCGGAGAAAACGCGCATCCCTTCGCCCAACGTCCCTGCCGAAGATCTCGCCGAGCTTGTTTCGGGCAATACGGCCTTTGCGCTTGATCTCTACCGCCTCCTGAGCGCTGATGCGGCGGAGAACCTCTTCTACTCCCCCCATAGCGTTTCCATCGCTCTGGCGATGACCTATGCGGGTGCGCGAGGCGAGACCGAAAGGCAAATGGCAAGCGCCCTCCACTTCACCCTCCCCCAAGAGCGCCTTCACCCCGCCTTTAACGCTCTGGATCAGTACTTCACCGGCTTAGGAGAAGCAGCCCCGGAGGACGAGGAAAGCACGCCTTTCCGTCTGCATCTTGCCAATGCTCTATGGGGACAACAAGGCTTTGAATTTCTCGGCGAGTTCCTCGATGTTCTGGCTCAAAACTACGGTGCCGGCTTGCGCCTGGTCGATTTCAAAGCCAACCCCGAGGGCGCTCGCCAAACGATCAACCAATGGGTAAGCGAACAGACAGAACAAAAAATTCAAGACCTGATCCCCCCGGGCGCAATTGACCCCCTGACCCGCCTGGTGCTCACCAACGCCATCTACTTCAACGCTGCCTGGCAGCATCCCTTCCAGAAAGAAGCCACCAGCGAGCAACCCTTTACGCTCCTCAGCGGCGAACAAGTGAAGGTTCCGATGATGAAATTGAGCGAGTCGCTGCTTTATGCAGAGGGAGAGGGGTATCAATTGGTCTCCCTGCCCTACCATGGAGCTCCGTTGGAAATGGTGGTGATCTTGCCTGCGGAGGGGCAGTTTGAAGCCCTTCAAGCAAACTTTACCCCGGCTTGGCTGAGTCAGGCCCTCGAAGCGCGGCAATATCGGACGGTGAACTTAAGTTTCCCCAAGTTCCAGTTCGAAGCAACCTTCAGTTTGGCGGACGCACTCAAAAGGCTGGGAATGCCCATCGCTTTCCAGCCCGACCAGGCCGATTTCTCCGGGATGAACGGGGAACGGGACCTGTATATTGGGGAGGTAGTTCACAAAGCTTATATCAACGTAGATGAGGCCGGAACCGAAGCGGCAGCCGCCACCGGTGTGATCATGGAAGTGACCGCGATCCAGCCCGAGCCGCCCGTGACCATGATAGTCGATCGCCCGTTTCTCTTTCTGATCCGCGACGCGCAATACGGAGCCCTGCTCTTTATCGGGCAAGTGGTTCAGCCATAGTGTTACGGCAAGGGGTGGGGGAAACCGCTAGGCCAAACTCCCTCTGGTGGGTGGGGGGAGCAACCCTCACCGCACCTCCCACCCGCCGGTGCTCCACTTGGGGGGAGCAAAACCCCGCCTCTCCCCTCCCCCCTCGTGCGATTTCGTCATAAAATACTCCCGATGCGCGCCAGATGAGGGTTGCCGACCCTCTCCCGCAGAAGGAGCGGACCGATCGGAAGAGGGTGCTTCCGTCTTGAGATGGGAACCGATTTCCGTCAACGACCCCATCGCCGTTATAACCCGCTGAATGGAGAGTGGGTTTTGGTTTCTCCTCAGCGCGCTCTGCGCCCGTGGCAGGGACAGGTGGAACGGGTGACCGCAGCGAGGCGCCCTCCATATGACCCCGAGTGCTACCTCTGTCCGGGTAACTTGCGCGCAAGCGGCGAACGCAACCCCAACTACCAGCATACTTTTGTGTTTGTCAACGACTTCAGCGCTTTGCTGCCCGACACTCCCCTCAAAGCGTTCGAGGACCATCCTCTGCTCCGGGCGGTGAGCGTGCCCGGCGAATGCCGTGTTCTCTGTTTCTCTCCCCGCCACGACCTCAGCCTGGCCGAGATGGAGGTGGAGGCTATCCTTCACGTGGTCGATGCCTGGATTGAGCAGACCGAGGAGTTGGGCAAACGCTTTCGCTGGGTGCAGATCTTCGAGAACAAGGGGGAGATGATGGGATGCTCCAACCCCCATCCCCATGGCCAAATCTGGGCCCTAGAGGCGCTTCCAAACGAAGTGCTTAAGGAACATCACCAGCAAACGCAGCACTACCGACAAAACCGGCGGCCTTTATTGCTCGAATACGTCGAGCTTGAACTTCAGCAGGCCGAGCGGGTGGTGGTGGAAAACGAAGATTGGTTGGTCGTGACGCCTTTCTGGGCAATTTGGCCTTTTGAGACCCTGCTCTTGCCGAAAAGCCCCGTGCTCCGCCTGACGGAGCTAAAGAACTCCCAGCGTTTGAACTTGGCGGCGATTCTCAAGCGGTTGCTGGCTGCCTACGACCGGCTCTTCAACACTTCCTTCCCCTATTCTATGGGTTGGCACGGAGCGCCGTTCCTCGAGGAGAATGTGCTCGGCTGGCAATTGCATGCCCACTTTTACCCTCCGCTTTTGCGTTCGGCGACGGTTAGGAAGTTCATGGTCGGCTTCGAGATGCTCGCCGAAGCGCAGCGCGATATCACCCCCGAACAAGCAGCGGCACGGTTGCGTGAGGTGTTGCCCTCTTGAAGCAAGCCCCTGGGAGTGACCCTCACCCCC
>JANXBJ010000059.1 GCA_025057645.1 Anaerolineales bacterium | reverse complement strand
AGAAATTAAGAAGTACTCCGGTCAAACCGGTTTACGAGAAAAAAGGGGCGTCAGAGCCGCACTCTGACGCCCCTCTCTGGCTTAGCGCTTCCAGATAAGCGGCAGGTAAATCTGGTAAAAATCTCCTATCGTGATGATGTTATTGCTGAGATCGCGATCCCCAGCTTCGTAGTTCACATCCACCCCCACGTAGAACCCCAAGGGCAGCGCAGGCAGCACAAGCGTCACATCCCGATACCCCTGCGCTGGCACGCTGACCCGCTGCCCAACCACCGGCTCCATGCCCGCACTGGGCTCTTGACTGTAAATCCCAACCAGCACGTTCTCGGCATCCCGATCGCCCACGTTGAACACGCGCACCGTTACCGCTGTCCCCTCAGCTCTCACGGTCGTGCTCAGATACTCCCGGCTCAACGCCAGGTCGGGCAGGATGCCCACCCCTATCCAGCCAACATTGTTCTCCATATCCGCCTCGGCCAACGTGCCTTGTGGATTGACCACCGCATAGACTTTATGCCATCCACTCTGCACCCCGGGGGTATCCCAGACCAGTT
>JANXBJ010000058.1 GCA_025057645.1 Anaerolineales bacterium | reverse complement strand
CAAATTCTGATCGAAATATTAAAAGACCTTTTGAAAGATCTTTCAGTATCCTCTAACGGATCGTGGGGGTTGCAACTTCAGTATTTCCCAACGGATCGTGGAAGTGCAATGTGCTTTCAGTATCCTCTAACGGATCGTGGGGGTTGCAACGGTTAAAAAATGGGAAACACTGTCACACTGAAATTTTCTTTCAGTATCCTCTAACGGATCGTGGGGGTTGCAACCATTCCGCTGTCCAGCCATTCCGCTGTCCAGCCATTCCGCCTTTCAGTATCCTCTAACGGATCGTGGGGGTTGCAACAAGAAGTTGCCACGATGTTACTGCGCCTGTCCGAGGTCTTTCAGTATCCTCTAACGGATCGTGGGGGTTGCAACGATGTGATATTATGTTCAATGCAAATTCTTTAATGCCTTTCAGTATCCTCTAACGGATCGTGGGGGTTGCAACTGACTCAGGGCCGAGATCAATTTGAGACATTTTTATTTCTTTCAGTATCCTCTAACGGATCGTGGGGGTTGCAACTCCTACAGAGTATCGAGATCCAAACAGAGTTGATCA
>JANXBJ010000057.1 GCA_025057645.1 Anaerolineales bacterium | reverse complement strand
CGGGCGAGCGCATCGTGGCGGCGTTGCGCGCGCTGAAAAAAAGCCTGATGCGGCATCTGTTCACATATGGACCGGTGGCGATCGACAATGTAGGGGCGAATAATGATTCGCCCCTACGCGACACCGAACTCGGTCCCCTCCCCGCCCACTGGCAGGTGGAGAAGGTTGGGAATGCAATCTCGCGTACCATCAGAGTTCCAAAGGTGCAGCAATCGAAATACTTAAAAATCGGCAAAGTGCCTGTTATCGACCAAGGGCAGCGCTATATTGCCGGCTATGTCAACGATATTGAGCCTTTCCATCCCTCTATCCCTGTCATTGTTTTTGGAGATCACACAAGAGTTGTTAAGTATGTTGACTTTGCATTTGTGACAGGCGCGGATGGCACGAAGGTTTTGTTGCCTGATACAAGCAAGTTTGAACCCCTTTTTCTGTATTTTGCCCTTTGCGCCTTGGAGTTGCCCAGTCGGGGGTACAACCGCCACTTCGCGTTACTTAGGGAACAACTCATCCCCCTCCCGCCCTTGGCCGAGCAGCGGGAGATTGCGCGCATGCTGCAGGC
>JANXBJ010000056.1 GCA_025057645.1 Anaerolineales bacterium | reverse complement strand
ACTTGCCCCGTCCCCCCGTGAGGGGGGAATGAAAGCCGGCTCATATCGGGGAAGCCCTCCTGCGGGAGCGGGGCCGCAGTGGGTAACCCCGAGGGAAGTCGTCCGAGGCGAACGCCGAGGATTGACCCCGTAACGACTGACCCGAAAGGGGAGGCGCACGGACCTCCGGTGCGCAAGACGCCGGCTCTCACCCTTCTGCCCGAGGCAGAAGAAGGGGGCAACTATGGAGGCATCCTTCCAGTGCAGGAGGGCACGGAGTGCTATCGCCGTGGTACGTGACCGGTCTCGTGGAAGGGGAGGGCACCTTTACGGTGAGTTTCAACCGACGCCCGAAACTTCGGGTGGGGATTGAAACGCGGCCTTCCTTCTCGGTCTCCCTATCCGAACGAGACCTGGATCTCCTGAAAGCGCTTCAGAACTTTTTCGGGTGTGGGGCTATCCGGTATAGCCGGTCCGACCGAACGTACAAGTATGAGGTTCGTTCGGTCGCAGAACTGGCCCGGAAAATCATCCCTCACTTTGAGAAGTATCCTCTGGCCGGAGCGAAAGGGAAGGATTTCCAGAAGTTCGCCCAGATTGTCCGGTGGGTGCACGCCAACCATCATCTGAATCCGGACT
>JANXBJ010000055.1 GCA_025057645.1 Anaerolineales bacterium | reverse complement strand
GTGGCTCTGCAAGCAGAGCCGAAGACAAATATAACGAAAATGGACACGATTTTCCGCAAAGGTCTGGACATTTTTTCCTCCAAGCAACCAGCCGCTTTGATTGGCGGGCTAACGGCTGGCGTTTCAGCCGCAGCGCGGAGCGAAGCGGAGCGCTGTCGGCTGAAAACGCGTGTTAGCCGCCGTTTGAGATAGCCGAAACCAACTCAAAAATCAAAGCCTTATCCGTCCCGTGTTCTGTCTCTGCCAAAACTTCACCATTTGGACTGACTACCATCGCTCCACCAAACGATGCTTCGGGCAGAGCTGAATCTTCCAGAGAATTTACAATCAAGCCAGTTATGCCAACTTTCTTAACTTCATCTACATAGGCTTGGCGTTCTTCATTCAGCCATCTTTCTAAATCAGGCGATTTCCCATCAAAACTGCGTGCCAGCGGCAATATCAAAATATCAGTATCTCGGCTTATTCTGGCTTTTACATCATCATCAAATAAATCACCACACAACAATACAGAAACTGTGCCAAACTCCGTATCTACTGCCTTTACTTCCTTGCCTGTTGCAAAGGGTGGCTGTTCGATGATTTTTCGATGAACGTGGATGACCCTGCCTGACTTATCAACC
>JANXBJ010000054.1 GCA_025057645.1 Anaerolineales bacterium | reverse complement strand
TGTCAATCAAGATCGAGATGATCAACGATGTGCCGGCTCACATTGGCGAAATCCGCCTTCATCCAACCTTGGGCAGGCTAGATAGCCCAGAGAATATCCTCGCCAATAAGATCACGGCCTTACTGGATCGGGAAGAACCCAAAGACCTTGCCGATGTTTGGGGTTTTTGTACCCAAATGAGATTATCCTTGAGCATTGCGATCAGCGATGCGCGAAGCAAAGCGGCCGGTGTCTTTCCTGCCGACCTCGCCAGGAGATTGTGTTCGGTGCAGAAAGCAGATTGGGAAGCGGTGCTGTGGATCAATCCCCCAGCCTGGGAGGCATACCGAGAGCAATTGATTCACTTGGGGGAAAGTTTGATTCTTCTCTAGTTTTTTCTTTCTTTTGACAGTTAGCACACAATAGAAGAATTCGGGAACGCCCCCTATTGCCAACTTTTCCCCCGTGAACAGGGGAAGGGGAAGCAGCCCTCACCCCCGGTCCCTCTCCCAAAAGGCGAGAAGAGTCTGCTACGTAGCCTCCCCTTCCTCCTGCGCAGCCCGATCGGGGGAATAGCTCACTTTCTCGGCAAGCGTCCCCCGCCACAGGAATTCGCTCAGCGCCGCGCCGTAGGCAGGCTCGCGCTGGCTATCGGGG
>JANXBJ010000053.1 GCA_025057645.1 Anaerolineales bacterium | reverse complement strand
CAACCCCCACGATCCGTTAGAGGATACTGAAAGCTGAATCTGAACTGAGGAGGCTCTGAATCTGAACTGTTGCAACCCCCACGATCCGTTAGAGGATACTGAAAGCTAACGGATCGTGGAGGAGGGGTGTAACAGAACAGGTTGCAACCCCCACGATCCGTTAGAGGATACTGAAAGATTATAGTGGCTGTAGGAAAGAATTGTGTCTATTAAGTTGCAACCCCCACGATCCGTTAGAGGATACTGAAAGTTAATGAATGTGATCAATGAGATTGGAAGAGGTGTGATGTTGCAACCCCCACGATCCGTTAGAGGATACTGAAAGTCACGGTATTCAGTTGTTTTAGCGCAGACACTTCTCTGTTGCAACCCCCACGATCCGTTAGAGGATACTGAAAGTAATTCTAAGGTTAGTCGAGGTTGGACTTGATCAAGTTGCAACCCCCACGATCCGTTAGAGGATACTGAAAGCGTGATGACACAAGAAAAGCAGCATGTAAAGATCCTGCTGTTGCAACCCCCACGATCCGTTAGAGGATACTGAAAGCTGATGGTTTGCGTTGGCGTTGACGTTGAGTTTGGGTTGCAACCCCCACGATCCGTTAGAGGATACTGAAAGGTTTAATGCAAATTCTCTTTGATAGGAGGTTGAA
>JANXBJ010000052.1 GCA_025057645.1 Anaerolineales bacterium | reverse complement strand
GGAGGCAGGACGAACGTCCCCAGCGTGCCGACGTGGTCAAAGGAATCCGTATAGCGGGCCCACCGGTCCAGCGACTGAAAGCCAACCACTTCCCCGTCCACCTCCGCGACAAAAACCCCCTCCCGGTCGGAGAGGGAGGCCAGATATTCCCGCTCCTGCTGAGGGGTAAAGGGGCGGCTGACGGCGGAGTAGACCCGCTCCGCACAGATGACCTCCCAGATAGCGGAGAGGGCCTCCGCATCGGAGAGCGTTGCCCTGCGAACGATCGGAGGGCCGGGTTTCTGATTCACGCGCCTATATCCACCAACCAGACTCTCGTTGCGATGGCGGAGCCACTGCGACGAGGATTTTCGTACCGGAACAAAAACGCCCCCTGGTCGGGGGCGTCTGAGGCGGAGAGGGTGGGATTCGAACCCACGGAGCCGTTTCCGGCTCACGGCTACGCTACCTCTCCGCTCTATATTATACCAACCACCCCGCATTTTTGCAACCCCGTCGGATGTGGTAAAATAGGTTTCGTTGGAAATAGGACGCGGATAAACGCGGGGGAGTGAATCTTCCTTGAGCATATCCCACATTTATCGGGAACTGCGAGAGCGTTTGACCAATGGACTCGGAGATTTGGCCCGCTCAGCCCAGAGAGACGGCCCAGGCCGTCCTGCCCGATGGCCGGGTTTTTGAGGCT
>JANXBJ010000051.1:349-693 GCA_025057645.1 Anaerolineales bacterium | reverse complement strand
CAAGCTGTGCCACCGTGAAGAGCACAGCGATGAGCGGTGACGGGAAGACGCCATCTGGACCGATAAAGTACTCGTAGGTCATGGACGCTGCCCGCATCATAGCGTAGCGTACAATCGCTGCAACATGCAGCACAGCGCGCCACAAGCAGCGCTCGCGTGGCGAGGGGTCATTGCACACTACGGCGAGCGCATGCAGATTAACCACGACGTGCCCCCTGTCACCTTATTCGAGGGCAACACTCCGCTCATTCCCGCGCCGCGCTTGGCGCAAGCGTTAGGTGGAGGGTTCGAGCTGTTTTTGAAGTATGAGGGGCTGAACCCCACCGGCTCCTTCAAGGATCGCG
>JANXBJ010000051.1:0-339 GCA_025057645.1 Anaerolineales bacterium | reverse complement strand
GCATGACGGCGGCGATCACGCAAGCTGTGGCAGATGGAGCGCAGGCTGTGATCTGCGCGAGCACAGGAAACACTGCTGCAAGCGCAGCGGCTTACGCAGCGCGCGCCGGCTTGAAGTGCGTTGTGCTCGTGCCCGAAGGCAAGATCGCGCTCGGCAAGCTCGCAGGCGCGCTTAGCTATGGCGCGCAGGTGGTCGCCATTGAAGGCAACTTCGATGACGGCTTGCGCATAGTGCGCGCGGTGAGCGAGCGCATGCCGATTGTGCTGGTAAACAACATCAATCCTGCACGGCTGCAGGGACAAAAGACGGCTGCCTTCGAGATTTGCGATGCGCTTGGCG
>JANXBJ010000050.1 GCA_025057645.1 Anaerolineales bacterium | reverse complement strand
CCTCAAAACGAAAAAGCGGCTGGATTTTCTGAAGTTCCGAAGAATCCTGCTGATGATAGAACGAAACGAGCATCTGACCCCCGAAGGGATAGAGAAAATCCGTGCCATTGCGTCTACAATGAATACCGGGCGAAGAAGATAAAGTCCGGCCCCTCTGGAAACAGAGCGGGGGAAACCGAGCGAAATTCCTTGTCGGGTAAGTATCAACTTGCCCCGTCCCCCTGCGAAGGGGGAACGAAAGCCGGCTCATATCGGGGAAGCCCTCCTGCGGGAGCGGGACTGCAGTGGGTAACCCCGAGGGAAGTCGTCCGAAGCGAAAGCGGAGGATTGACCCCGTAACGACTGACCCGAAAGGGGAGGCGCACGGACCTCCGGTGCGCAATACGCCGGCTCTCACCCTTCTGCCCGAGGCAGAAGAAGGGGGCAACTATGGAGGCATCCTTCAGATGTAAGGAGGGCGCGGAGTGCTGTCGCCATGGTATGTGACCGGTCTCGTGGAAGGGGAGGGCACCTTTATGGTGAGTTTCAATCGGTGTCCGAAACTTCGGGTGGGGATTGAAACGAGGCCCTCTTTCTCGGTCTCCCTCTCCGAACGAGACCTGGATCTCCTGAAGGCGCTTCAGAACTTTTTCGGATGCGGAGCGATCCGGTACAGCCGGTCGGACCGAACGTATAAATACGAGGTTCGTTCGGTCGCAGAACTGGCCCGGAAAATCATCCCCCTCTT
>JANXBJ010000004.1:108970-173389 GCA_025057645.1 Anaerolineales bacterium | reverse complement strand
CGTGGGGGGTGCAACAATAGACAGTCTCAATCTTTGTGTTTTCCATTGTAACTTTCAGTATCCTCTAGCGGATCGTGGGGGGTGCAACACCTTCGAAAAACTATCTCTGTCTTTTCTTTTTTGCGCTTTCAGTATCCTCTAGCGGATCGTGGGGGGTGCAACCAGTTCAGATTCAGAGCCTTTCCAGTTCAGATTCAGCTTTCAGTATCCTCTAGCGGATCGTGGGGGGTGCAACTTCGTTTTGTACGAAACATTGAGATTTCTATCAAAACGCTTTCAGTATCCTCTAGCGGATCGTGGGGGGTGCAACTTATCACAATTGTTTTAAGCAAAAAAAAGACTAGGACTTTCAGTATCCTCTAGCGGATCGTGGGGGGTGCAACCCCCTAGCTTTCAAGCCTATTATACCTCATTTTTCTCCTTTGCCAAGAGAATCGCCCTAATTTGAGCCCCACAGCGGCCGTTCTTCCCTAGCCCACTTCGAGGAGAAGCATCAGTTGACTTCGTATTTTCGCAAATCGCATTTTGCGCCAAAATGCCCCTCATTTGCGAAAAATTTTTAATTTTTCTCTCAGAAACCCCGAAGGCCCGAAGCGCATGTCGCCTTTTCTCATAGCAGCGCCTTTGCCCGGGCTAGCTGACGCTGAACCGCCTCCGGCGCTGTTCCCCCTTCTTCCTTGCGGCGAGTGACGCTGCGCAAGGGATCGAAGACAGCGTAGAGATCCGCTTCAAAATGGGGAGTGATCGCCCGGTATACCTCAAGGGACAATCGCTCCAGTGTTATCCCCTGCTCTTCGGCTGCGCGCACCGCTTGGCCTACCCACTCGTGCGCTTGGCGGAAGGGCACTCCCTTTTCAACCAAATAATCAGCAAGGTCGGTGGCGAACAGAGCCGGCTCGAAACTTGCGGCCAACCTCTCGGCGTTGACCTTCAGGGTCGCAATCGCTCCCCCCAGGGGCGGCAGAACTTCCATCAGAGTATCGTAAGCAGCAAAGACGGGCGGTTTATCCTCCTGAAGGTCCTTATCGTAGGCCGAGGGCAGACCCTTGAGCGTGGTCAACAACCCGCTGAGCAAGCCGATTAGCTTGCCCGCCTTGGCGCGCCCCAACTCAAACAAATCCGGATTCTTCTTTTGGGGCATTAAGCTGGAACCGGTGGAATAGGCCTCTGCTAGGGTAAAAAAGCCGAACTCAGCACTGGTGAAGATGACCAAGCTCTCGCACAGGCGCGCCAGATGCACCCCAACCAAGCTGGCGCAGAAGAGGAACTCGACGGCAAAGTCCCGGTCGGAGACGCCATCGATGCTGTTGGCGCAGGGGACCTCGAACCCCAACTCGGCGGCCAGCGCCTGCCGGTCAACGGGGAACGGTGTGCCGGCCAGCGCCCCGCTGCCCAAAGGTAAGACCGCAGTGCGCTTGCGCAGCTCGAGCAGCCGTTGACGATCGCGTTGCAACGGCCAAAAGTGGGCAAGCCACCAATGGCTGAGCAGGATCGGTTGCGCCCGTTGCAAATGGGTGTAACCCGGCAGGATCAGAGCCAGGTCCTGTTCGGCGCGCGCCACCAAAACGGCTTGAAAGTTGCGCAACGCCGCACCCAACCGGTCAATAGCCTCTAAAACCCATAGGCGAAAGTCGGTAGCCACCTGATCGTTGCGACTGCGCCCGGTGTGTAGTTTGCCCGCCACCGGACCGATCAGCTCGGTCAGACGCCGCTCCACTGCAGTGTGAATATCCTCATCGTGCGGCTGGAATTGGAACTCCCCCCGCCGGAACTCCTCCAGAATTGTGCCGAGAGCGTTTTGGATTTGGGCATTTTCTTCTGGAGTGAGCAAACCAGCGCGACAGAGGGCGTTAGCCCAAGCCCGACTGCCGCGCACATCTTGCTCGGCCAGGCGCCGGTCGAAGGGCAAAGAAGCATTGAGTCGCCAAGCGGACTCTTCCATCGACTCGCGAAACCGACCACCCCACAGGGTCATCCTCGCTCTCCCCTAGTCCCGCTTGAAGCGGGAGTAATCCGGTCGGGGCATATCCAACCCGGAAACCGGCAAGCCGTTGAGCGCGCGCACCTTGAGCGGCAAACCGAACAGACGAATAAAGCCTTGGGCATCGGTCTGATTATAGACGTCCTCCTGACCGAAGGTGGCAAAATCTTCCCGATAGAGGCTGAAGGGGCTGCGCCGCCCGACCACAAGGACATTGCCCTTATATAGCTTAAGACGCACCTCGCCCGTCACCGGGCCTTGGGTGTTATCCACGAAGGCATCCAGCGCCTCCCGTAGCGGCGAAAACCACTGACCGTTGTAGACCAACTCGGCATATTTCAGAGCCACCAAGTCCTTGAAGTGCAGAGTCTCTTTATCGAGGGTGAGCGACTCTAACTCGCGATGCGCAGCGAGCAGGATCGTGCCTCCTGGTGTTTCATAAACCCCGCGCGACTTCATCCCCACCAGGCGGTTCTCGACCAGATCGGCGCGGCCGATGCCGTGCTTGCCGCCCAGACGATTGAGGCGCTCGATCAACGTCGCCGGAGAGAGCCTCTCGCCATTCAAGGAGACCGGTGTACCGCACTCAAAACCGATTTCAATCGCTTCGGCCTGGTCAGGGGCGCGCTGAGGGGATACGGTTAACTGGAACATCTCCTCCTCGGGTTCTTGCCATGGGTCTTCCAGAGGCCCTCCCTCGTGAGAAAGATGCCAGAGATTGCCATCGCGACTGAAAATCGAGCGGAGAGAGGCCTTAACGGGAATGTTATGTTTTCGAGCATAGGCGATGGCATCCTCCCGAGAGCGGATATCCCACTCCCGCCAGGGGGCGATCACCTTCAAGCGCGGGTCGAGCGCCATATAGGTCAGTTCAAAACGCACCTGATCATTCCCTTTGCCCGTGGCCCCATGGGCAACCGCATCGGCCCCCACTTCATGGGCGATCTCCACTTGATGTTTGGCAATCAGGGGACGGGCGATCGAGGTCCCCAGCAAGTACTTGCGCTCATAAACTGCCCCGGCGCGCAGCAGGCGAAAGAGATAATCCCGCGCAAACTCCTCTCGCAGATCGCGCACGATCAACCGGCTGGCGCCGCTTGCCAAAGCCTTTGCCTCCAGACCCTCCAATTCCTCCCCCTGACCGATATTGGCGGTGAAACAGATCACCTCGCACCCATAGTTCTCCCTGAGCCAAGGGACAATCACCGAGGTATCCAGGCCTCCGGAGTAGGCTAAGACCACTTTCTTCACTTCGGGCTTGCTCATCTCACACTCCTCAATGCCAGATAATACAAACAAGCCCTCCGGGAAGGAGGGCTCGCTCTCGATCGTCAACGGTAGGCATAGATAGATGCTACGACTCTGTGCGTGCATCCCTTCCTTCCCCGGGGCGGGTCAGGAAGTGACGACGCATACGGGTAAACAGGGCTAGGGAAAGATGCATATCCTAGCGAAGTTTACCATAGGAAATGCGCTCCGTCAATCGGGGTGCGAGGGGAAAATGCGGGCAGAGCAGGCTTAAGCTGCACAAGAGCTGTGAGAAAATGGGTCTGGCTGCGCTGCTCGGTGCCGGCTACTCAAACCACCCAGGGTATGGCTCAACGGAGCAAACCCAGGCCCGCTGCGACGATCCCTCCCAGAACCGTGCAAGCGAAATTGACCCCATCGTTATCCAGCCACTTCCAGCCCCGCACTCGATAGGTCTGCTCGCCACAGGCATGGCGGGGATGCTGTTCTGTTTCCTTCTCACACCGCGAACAACGGTATACGGCTTGCCAGCCGGCGCCGAGCCAGGAGTCGAACAAACTGCCGACCACGCCTCCCACGCTGACCGCACCAAAGGTGAGCAGCCTTTCGGAGGCAAACCAGGCAGCCACCGCTCCCACTAGAGCCGCTCCCAGCAAAGAGGCCAAGAGTCCCAGCGGCGTTACTCCTCCGGAGGTCCCGCGCGGCACAATTTGACCGGTGCTCAACAGCCGCGGCGGCTGAGGCGAAAGAGCACCTAGCTCGGTTGCCCAAGTATCGGCGTTGGCCGCCGCAAGCCCGCCACAAAAGGCGAGGAACCACCCAGAGAACATAGGAAACTGCAATCCGAGTAACACACAGAGGGTGCTGAACCCCCCATTAGCCAACACCTGCGCGGCATCCCGCTCCGTCCCTTTGAGGACAAACTGACCAAGCTCTTCTTTGTGTCGAGCAAAGGCGCGCGAGAGCAAACTCGAACTGAGAAAAAAGGTCAATAGAACCGCTGCGCCGCTCCAGCCGCCTACCCCAAAGACAACCCCCCCAACGAAGAAAGCCGCAATTGCACCGCTCTGCGAGAGCGCCTTGGCCCGCCAGGCCAGAACGCTGATCGCTGCGCTGAGCAGAAACGCCGTTCCGAGGCGGCTTAGCGAAAGCTCACTCCACATAGATGGCAAAAGAGACGGACAAATAAAACAGGCCGGTTGTCACCACACCACACCCCCAGAGCAAGTAGGCATAGACCTTATCCGCTGAAAGAGAAAAGGAAGAGGGATTTTCCGTAGAGGCATCGAGCGTTAGAAGGCTACGCCGGTAAAAATAAAGCCCGCCTAGGGCATTGAGGACGTAGAAAAAGCCATTCGCCAAAGGGAGGAGCAACAAAAAGGCGGCTGGCGCCGGCTCCTCTGCAGCCGAGCTTATATACACTGCGCCGAGGTTAGGGATTCTTAGACTGACCCAAATCCAAAGCGCCAAGCTACCGATCAACCCCAGCCCTAAGAACAGCCGTGCCACTCGGTTGCGCCAAACCTCGCCGAGAAACGAGGCCGGATTGTGGGAGCGGCGTTTCCATGAGGAAATCGAACCCAATTCCAACGTGCGTTGGAGAAAGAAGAGAAAATCGTCCCGCCTCTCCGGTGATAGGATAAACACTCGGTCGTCAGTGACCACCAAAACCATCTTCGAGAAATCGGAAGCCAGATAGTCCAAAACCGTCCCATCTGCCAGCGAGCGTCTCCCCACAATCGCCCCCGGCAAGGCGCCCCAGGGCAACGGAAGGCGTTGACCTAGCTGCCGGCGCACTTCCGCTTCGGAGCGAACCCAGCGCACGCTGTTCAACGGAATCTCCTCCAAACGCAACCCCCAACGCAAGCGCAGGCCGCTGCGTTCGAGAGAGTAGAAGGCGCTGTGCAGCGCGAGCCAACGATAAAGCGCCCAAAGCATTATCGCAGCAGCGACCCAAGCGGCGAGGAAATAGAGCACAAACTCCAAGCCGACCGGGGTGCGAAAGCCCTGAATCAGGCTTAGCAAGCCGGCACAGCCAAAGATTACAACCAACGCCCCCTGAAAGAGCGATCCTTGCCGGCGCGAGGGGAGAAACAAATATGGCTCATCCACTGGGGAAAATCTTATCACAAAAGGGCACTCTATTGCGCGCCTTTTCCCCTGTTAGGGCGAGAAACGAGAGCAGGCAAAAGGCCCTCCCTCTCAGGCTGCTAACATCTCCACTGCAGCCGCGATATAAAGCCTTGCAGCCTCTTCCATTTCGGCAATGCCGACAAACTCATCGGGCTGATGGGCCAGCGCCGGATCGCCAGGGCCGAGAATCAGCGTGGAAAGCCCCAAGGTCGGCACAAACACCCCTGCCTCGGTGGCAAAGGGGACTTTGACAATCGGAAGATCCACTCCGCAGTGAGCCTTTGCGGCGAAGAGGAACTTCTGCACTGCCTCTGCCTCTTGGGGTGTCTCGGCCGGCGGGAGCTCGTAAGTCAGGCGGATCGTCGCCCTAAAGCCCGGGATCTCTCCCGCCAGCCGGGCGAGAAAGGCCTCCAAAAGGCGCATCAACTCGGCATGATCCTGTCCGGGCAGCGTACGCATATCCACCATTACCGAACAGCGATCGGGCACGACATTGACCTTGACCCCGCCGTGAATGGTGTTGACGCTGCGAGTAAACTCGCCCAGCACCGGGTGGGGTTGAAAGGGGATATCCAGCTTTTCGAACTCGGCGAGGAGCTTCACCATCATCATCACTGCGTTGACCCCTAATTCCGGGGTAGAGCCATGCGCGGTTTTGCCGTAGGTGGTGATCTCCGGCCAGAAAACCCCGCGCTCTGCCAGACCGAGCCGGTTCGAGGTGGGTTCCGAGATGATCACTGCTTGCCAGTGGCGTGCCTCGGGCAAGGCGGCAAGGGCGCGCGCTCCCAGCATATCCACTTCCTCGCCGGCCGTAACGGTGAGGATTAAGTCACCTTTCAAAGCAAGGTCGGCCTGTGCCACGGCTTTGGCCGCCGCCATCATCGCAGCCACACCCCCCTTCATATCCGCTGCACCGCGCCCCCAAACCTTCCCCCCATCGATCACCCCCTCAAAAGGGGGGTGCTGCCAGCTCTCGACACCGACAGGCACCACGTCTATGTGCCCGTTGAAAACCAATGCGCCGCGCTCACCGCTCCCTTGCAGGCGGGCGAGCAGAGTGGCGCGCTGGGTCTCATGCTCGAGGAACAGGCATTCAAACCCAAACGGCTTGAGAGACTCGGCCACGAATTCAACCGCCCTGCGCTCGTTGCCCGGGGGGTTCGTGGTATCGAAACGAACCAACTCGCGTGTCAGATGCGCAATCTCGTCCCCAGAGATTTTGGCAAAGAGGCCTTGAAGAGACATGATCTTGGCTCCTGGTCAGCGGTTTTCTCGAATTTTACTGCACTCTTGAGCCTTTCTCGATCTTAACGGCTTGTCGGGAAACTTTGGGCAAAACGGAGCAGCGAAGACCGACCCTGCCACTTCGGCCTGATCGAACGGAGTTCGCCCCCTTCGGCAGAGAACGCGCCCACTCGCCGGGTCGTGTTGTCGTGTTATAATAGGGCGCACTTCTCCGAAGCCTGACTGCCTAAACGGAGTCACCGCAGGGCAGCAGGACAGTGAGGCAGTCGCGCTACCTTACCGGGTAGAGTGCGGAAGCGCCTCTGCCTCCCGCTCCCCCCGCCTAGTCGGGTGAGGACTTGGAAAGGAGAGCCGCTTTTGCGCTCCTAAAGGCTGTCTCTCCTTTCCGCAGAGACAGCCTTTGATCTTATTTTGCGACTCACGGGAGAGAAAATGCAACGCTTCAAGACCCTTGTGCTCTTGATCGCTTTCTCGCTGGCCGCTTGCGCTTCCCCTGCATCGGACTTCGCCCCCGAACTGGAGAGCGAAGCAGCCACTCCCTATCCGCCGGTTGTGGCAACCCTGCCCCCCGCTCTGCCCGAGGCAACCCCATACCCCGAACCGCCTTCCCCGTCTACCGCATTTACAGTGCAGGATGCGCTTGGGCGAGAAGTGCGATTCGCTGCTCCACCCCGGCGCATTGTGATCGCCGGAAGAGCGCTCTTCATGCTGGCCAACGCAGCATATATCTTCCCGGGAGCGGGCGAACGCATTGTAGCCTTAGGGCAAACCGGACAGGGGAGCGGTAATTTCCTCGCCCTCTACGAGCCGCAATACCAGCAAAAGGCCACTTTGACCGGGGACGCCGGCGCCGAGCAGATCGCTGCTTACCAACCCGACCTGGTCTTGCTGAAGAGTTATCTGGCGGAAAACTTGGGCAAGCCGATCGAAACGCTGGGCATCCCAGTGGTCTATCTGGACCTAGAAACGCCGGAGCAATATTGGCGCGATCTGACCACCCTCGGACAGATCTTCGGCCAAAGCGAGCGCGCAGCGCAAATCGTGGCCTATTACCAGAGAAAAGTCGAGCGCGTGCAACAAACCGTCCAGGGGGTCGCAAAGCCGAGAGTGCTGATCTTGCAATACAGCGAAAAGGACGGCAAGGTAGCCTTCAACGTGCCCCCCCAAAGCTGGATGCAAACCCTGATGACCGAAATCGCCGGCGGGGAACCCCTTTGGAAACAAATCGAATTAGGAAAAGGATGGACGCAAGTTTCCTTTGAACAAATAGCGGCCTGGGATGCAGATAAGATTTTCGTGATCTCTTACTTCCGCAACGTCTCCGAGGTGGTCGCCCAACTCAAACAGGATGCGCAGTGGGAAGCTCTGCGCGCCGTGCGAGAGGGCAATCTATACGGGTTTGCCGGCGATCTCTATAGCTGGGATCAACCCGATGTGCGCTGGATTCTGGGGCTAAGTTGGCTGGCGGCGCGCATGCACCCCGAGCTTTTCCCGGACTACGACGCCGTTCAAGAGGTCAAGGAGTTCTACCAAACCCTGTATGGATTGGACGAAACCTTCGTGAACGAAAAGATCATCCCAAGCTTTACCGGAGACCTTCCCTGATGGGCGACACTCGAGCGTTGGCAGCAGTGCAGGCCTCAAGCCTGCACCGGCAGCGAATGCTCTGGGCTTTGGGGGTAGGATTGCTGGCGCTGCTCTGGATTTCTTTACTGCTCGGTCGCTACCCCTCACCGGGGCTGCTTTCACCGGAGCGCCTGAGCAGTGATGAGTTGGCCGAACGCCTAGTGTTCCAATTGCGCCTACCACGGTTGCTCACTGCGCTTCTCCTGGGGATGTCGCTCTCGGCGGCAGGCTTAGTGTTTCAACTGCTCTTCGGCAACCCGCTGGTCGAGCCGGGTTTTTTGGGGGTCTCCCAAGGGGCGGCTTTCGGAGCTGCGCTCGCCATTGTCTTCTTTTCTTCCTCGGCTCTGATAGTGCAGGCGAACGCGGCGGTGTTTGCCCTAGCCGGCTTGGGGTTTTCCTATCTGCTGGCGCGCCGCCTGCGCTATGGCGGGTGGATCCTGCGCCTGATCCTGGCCGGCATCGCCGTCTCGGCGCTGTTTTCGGCCGGCGTAGGTCTGTTGAAAATCCTAGCCGATCCGCTCAGTCAATTGCCCGAGATCACCTTTTGGCTCTTGGGCGGGCTGGCCAGCCTGACCTGGCCGAAATTCCTCTCCATCCTGCCCTTCTCCCTGCTCGGACTAGCCCTGCTTCTGCTCTACCGCTGGCGGCTAAACCTCTTAGCCCTCAACGACGAAATTGCCTTTTCGCTTGGGGCGGCACCCCACCGTGAACGAGCTCTGGTGATCGTAGCTGCCGTCCTGCCCACCGCCGCATTAACCTCGGTAGCTGGAATGGTCGGCTGGGTCGGTCTCATCATTCCGCATCTTGCGCGGCGACTGTTTGGGGCCGAGGCCCGCTTCAGCTTGCCCGGTGCTATGCTCATCGGCGGTTGGTTCGTGATCCTCTGCGATAATCTTGCCCGCACTCTGCTGAACGGCGAAATCCCGCTGGGGATTTTGACCTCGTTGATCGGAGCGGTGGCTTTTTTGGTCCTGTTCGGCTTTCAGGGGAAACAGTGGCAGCAGCGATGAACAAACCGTTGCTGCGCTTCGAACAAGTCAGCTTCCGCTACGATGCTCGGGCTCAAGCCGTCCTTAAAGAGGTCACCTTCTCTCTTCCTGCGCATCAGGTAACCGTCCTCTTCGGTCCCAACGGCTGCGGCAAAACCACGCTGCTTTATCTGACTCTGGGTTGGCTTAAGGCAGAGCAGGGCAGCATTTGGGTTGAGGACCGCCCTCTTGCCAGCCTCACCCGTCGTGAACGCGGGCGCTTGATGGCCTTGGTCCCCCAGACCGAATATGTGCCTTTTGAGTATAGCGTGCTCGAATATATTCTCCTGGGTCGTGCCCCTCACCTGCCCAGCTTGGCCGAGCCGGGCCCGGAGGATGTGCGCATCGCCCTCGAGGCCTTAGAGCGGGTGGGCATTGCGCACCTGGCCGATCACTCGATCCGCACCCTCAGCGGCGGCGAGCGGCAGTTGGTGCTCATCGCTCGCGCCCTCACCCAGCAACCCCGCTTGTTGCTCCTCGATGAACCCACGGCGCACCTCGACCTGCAAAACACCTATCGCTTGGTGGAAGTGGTGCGTGAACTCAAGCGCCAGGGCATCACCGTGCTAATGACCTCCCACGATCCTCAAGTGGTCTTGGCGCTGGCCGACCAAGTGGTCATCCTGCGCCAAGGCAGCGTCTTTCGTCACGGTGCGCTCGACGAGGTATTTACCAGTGAGGTGCTCCGAGAGGTCTACTCGATTCCCCTGCAAATCACCCTCGTGGAGGGCAAAAAGACCCTCCAATGGCTGTAGCGGGTGAACTCTGGCTGGTCGTGGGGGAGAGCGGCAGCGGCAAGACCACCTTCTGCCAGACATTGGTGGCAGTGGTGCGGCAAAGGGGTGTGAAGGTGCGTGGTTTGCTCAGCCCGGCCCGCTTTGAAGGCGGAATGAAGGTAGGCATTGAGGTTCAAGACCTGCACAGCGAGGAGAAGCGCCCCCTGGCGTGGCATCGGGCTTTTGCGCTTCACCCCCCGTTTTCCTCCGAGCCGGTTGCAGTGGGCGAGTGGTTGCTGGATGCCGAAGCCCTGGAGTGGGGGAATAGGGTGCTCCGGGAGGCCATCCCGTGCGATTTGCTGGTGGTGGACGAACTAGGGCCGCTGGAATTCCTGAGGGGCAAGGGATGGCAAGCGGCCTTTGCAGCCCTCGACTCGGGGGCATATCGGCTTGCCCTAATTACCGTGCGCGAAAGCCTGCGCTCTGCGGTGCACGCCCGTTGGCGGGTCGGCCGGGAAATTCGGATCGCCGGTGCGAGAGCGCTTCAGGCAGCCTTGGATGAAGAACTCGCTCTTTTGCAGCGAATTCTCGCTTGAACCCTTTGTGCTGCGGCGCGGGCCGAAAATGCGAGCCCCCGGCTCGTTTCCGAGGTATAATAACTTAATCTACCCCTCGAGAAATTTAACTGCTTGAGAGCATTGCTCCTGGCCGCGTGAGAACCAAAGATCACCCAGAGAAAACCATGGTTGCTAGCACCCTAACGCTTAAGGAAACTCTGCGACTCGCCCTGGAACGACCGCCACGGTGGCTGCACGAACCGGAGGCCATCCCCCAAGCCCCGGATTGGGTGGCACTCTCTCTGGAAGAATTGCATCCCGGCGATATCCTGATTCTGGGCTTCTCCGAGTGCACGCCTGCAGCCCTACGTCAAGCCCAGCATAAAGGCGCAGCCCTAGTGATCTGCCTCGGCAAAGCCCCCGAGGTGCCTCCTGAATTCTCGCTGCCGCTCGCCGTTGTCGAAGAAAAAATCGACAAGCGCACCCTGCAGAAACGCCTTTCGGCCGTTCTGATCAATGCTCGGGCGGCGATCATCGAGCGCGGAGCGCGCATCCACGCTCAACTGGCACAACTGGAAGCCGAAGGGCGTGGCCTAGAGGGTCTGGTGCAGGCGATGGCCGAGATGACTGCGCGCGGGGTGATCCTCCAGGATAAGCGTGGCATGGTCCTCGCCCATCACCCCTCGACCACGCTGGCGGGAATCTGGCCGGATATCCTCGCCCAGTTTAGCGAACTGCGTCCGCTGCCAGAGGCCTTTCTCGATCGCAAGCGCGTCGGCAGCCAGCCCACCATTCACTGTCAGAATCTGGATGGAGGCCTAAGCTGCCTGATCGCCCCAGTAGTGGTCGGCGAAGTGGCTCGAGGCTATCTTTCGCTGGTGGGCGTGCAGGGCGAATTCGACTCGCTCGACTATCTGGTTGCCGAGCAAGGTGGCTTGGTCCTAGCGATCGAGATGGCACGCAACAAGGCCATTCGCGAAACCGAAAAACGCCTCAAGGGGGATTTACTGAATGCCCTATTGCAAGAAGTGCTCACCCCGCGCGATGCCCGTCTGTGGCTGCAAGCTATGGGCCTAAACCCCCAGCAAGCGCATGTCGCCCTGCGTTTTATGTGGGATATGCCGGCCCCTCCCTCCCGCCGCCGCCTAGAGACCATCATCAACGGGGAGATCGCCCAGCGCAGCCTGCGCGCTATTGTCCACCCCATGGGTTCCGAAGTGATCTGCTTCTGCCCGGTGGACGGGGAAGCTCCGCGCCCTGCGGAAGCTATTGCCCTTGCTGAGGGGGTGTTGCGCCAAGCCCAACGCGAATACCCGCAAGCCGTCGTCCGTTGCGGAATCGGCACGCCCGCCCTAGCGCTCGGCGAATGGCGCGTCTCCTTTACGCGAGCCGGCCAAGCGCTGGATATGGCCCGACGCCTGAACGAGAAATCGCCTCTCTACTACCCGGACCTCTCGGTCTACCGGTTGCTGCTTCAGCTTGAGCACAGCCCGGAGCTGATCGCTTTTCAGGAGGAAATTCTGGGCAACTTGCTCGCCACCGAAAACCCGCAAGAATTGATCAACACCTTGGAGGCTTTCTTCGCTCACAACGGCAACCTCTCGCAAACCGCCGAGGCCTTATACATCCACCGCAATACCCTAGTCTATCGTCTAGAACGCATCGCCGCCATCACCAAAATCGATCTCGACAAGCCCGAGAATCGCCTGGCAGTTCAGCTTGCCCTGCATATCTACCGCATGACCCGCCCGCTAGACGAGAGATGAGCGCCCTTATTTGTGCAAAGTGTTGTTTCCAAGAAGGCAAAGATCGGCAAAATTGCCTATAGCCTGCGGCACAAAGTTTCTGTATCATAACACAATAAGGATGGTCTTCCCATGCTAGAAGCGTTTTCGCCAGTGTTTCTTTCCCTCTTAGCGATCGTCATGATGATGGGCATGATGATGTCTGGCCGCGCTTCGGTGTGGGAAGCACTGGTCTGCTTGCGGTATTAAAAAGCCACTTCCGCAGCACTCTCCAGCAGGCTACCCACACCGAGTAGCCTGCTTTGTTTTTTAAGGTCAGGCGAGGAGGATGGTATGAACGCTCAATTTGTGTCCAATGAAGTGCTCACCCCGGAACAGCAAGCCCTTGTGCTTGCCCACCCCTCAAGATTAGGGGATTCCACCCAGGCCGTGCACGGCGGCCGTTCGGAAAATCCCTATCATTCGATCACAGAGCCGCTGGTCTCGACCGCAACCTACACCTTCGAAAACACCCAAGCGGTGAATGAATACATGCGCCACAAACTGTGGGGTGAACCGCTGGAACGCAGCGAATACGGACGCTATGGCAATCCCACCATCACCGCAGCCGAAGCTCGATTGGCTGCGCTGGAAGGGGCCGAAGAGGCGATCCTGTTCGCTTCGGGGATGCAGGCGATCTCCACTTTGTTGCTCGGCCTGCTGTCCTCGGGCGATCACCTGATCATCACCGAAAACCTCTATCGCAAAACTCGCCAATTGTGTCTTTCAACCCTGCCTCGCTACGGCATCGAGTGTAGCGTCGTGCCGCTCAACGATGCCCATGCCCTGAGAACAGCCATTCGCCCCAACACACGCCTGTTGTTTTCCGAATCCCCAACCAACCCCCACAACCGCCTGCTAGATCTCGAACAATTCGTAGAAATCGCCCGCCAACACCATCTGCTCACCGTAGTAGACGCCACCTTTGCCACGCCTTTCAATCTACGCCCCATTGAATGGGGGGTGGACCTTGTAGTGCACTCCGCAACCAAATACCTCGCCGGGCACAACGATCTGTTAGCCGGGGTGGTGGCCGGGCGGCGCGAGCTCCTGGCCGGCCTGCGCGAATTTCAGGGCACGGTCGGGGCGATCACTGACGCCTATATCGCTGCATTGCTCATCCGCGGCCTCAAGACCTTAGGATTGCGCATCCAGCGTCACAACGAAAACGCTCAACGCATTGCGGAATACTTAGCCGCCCATCCTGCGGTTGAACGCGTTTGGTATCCTACTCTGCCCTCCCATCCCGATTACGCTATCGGGAAACGCCAATATCGGGGGTTCGGGGGAGTGGTCTCCTTCACCGTCAAGGGCGATGGGCAAAGCGCAGCGCGAGTGCTCGACGCGCTGCAGATCCCGCTCTTGGCAGTCTCACTGGGCGGCACTGAATCCCTAGTTTCTCAGCCGGCAGTGATCTCATATTACGAACTCTCGCGCCAAGAGCGCCTCGCTTTGGGGATCGAAGATAACCTAATCCGCTATTCGGTGGGGATCGAAGATGCCGAAGACCTGATCGCCGATCTAGAACAAGCCTTGCGACACGTATGAGCGGGCCGCATGAGATGACTCCGGTTAGGCCGTCATCATCGAACGGATGTCCGGCCGGTCCAAACGCAACAAAATCCACCCCGACAAGATCACTGCGGCTGCGGTGAAAAGGGTCAGCTCAATGTTCCAATTCCCCTGGGGCGTCTTGGCAGCCGGAAAGAACATCATTAAGCGCACAATGATATTCAAGCCTTGCACAAAAATGCTCAGGGTGAGTGCCCATTGGCGCCGCCGCCATAAGTTATAGCCGAGGAAAGCAAAAAAGAGTAGAGCCACGATCACCACCCCGATCCCACTGAGGAGAGTTCGGGGAGGGTAGAGAAGAACTGGAATAAATTGAAGGAAAATGAGAGCCATTAGGGTGTTTCTCGCAGCCATCACCTCTCTCCGCCGGAAGTTTGCTGCGATTGTAACTTTGCAGGCAGAGTCTGTCAATTCGTTCCAAGGTTCGGCCCAGGCCGAAGGGGCGATCCGACAAAGCAAAGCGGGAAACCGCCCCCAATCTCCCGAGAGTCTATAGAAAGGGGATCGGGCATTTCAACGCCCAAAGAGTCCTTAAGCCGCTGCGCACCTCGCGGCGAGGGCAGGCGGGCAAAGCCTGACCTCTCCCGCAAGGGCAAAGCTAGGCGTCCTTTGATGGACCGCCTCCCGCCCTTGCCCTTTGGCAAAGGGGGCAAGATGGGTATAATCTTAACCGTGAGCGCTCGATCGATCACCCGCCGAGAATTTCTGCAAATCTGTTGCTTGGGCTTGAGCAGCCTGGCCTTTGCGCGCTTTTCCCACTTCTCTCAAGAGACCGGTTTCGGGAATCTGGGGCGGATTACCATCCGTGAGGTGGACCTCTACAGCCAGCCGCGCGATGATAGCCCGATTGTCGGCAAGCGCTACCGCGATCAAATCGTCCACATTTACGAAGAGGTGGTCTCGCCTAAGGGACCGGCGCACAACCCGATATGGTACCGGGTCTGGGGTGGGTATCTGCACTCGGCGCGAGTGCAAAAGGTGCGCGTGCAGTTCAATCCACCTCTCGCCCAAGTTCCGCAGCAGGGTCAGCTCTGCGAGGTCACCGTGCCCTACACCGCCGCTTATGAATACAGCAAGGAGGGGTGGAAAAAGTGGGACTCCTATCCACTTTACTACGAGACCCTGCACTGGGTGACAGACGTGGTCGAAGGGCCAGACCGTCAACCGTGGTACCAGATCAGCTCCGAGCTGACCGAGCATCTGGTCTATTATGTGCCCGCAACTCATCTCCGCCCGGTTGCCGATGAGGAGTATACTCCCCTCTCCCCGGACGTCCCTGCGCACAAAAAACTAATCGAGGTAGAGATTCGCACCCAAACCCTGCGCGCCTACGAAGACAACCAAGAGATCTTCTCCTGCCGCGTCTCCACAGGCATTCCCCATCTCAACCCCCGGCGACAAGGAATCCCGACCGAAACCCCGAAAGGCGAATTCCGCATTTTCTCTAAGATGCCCAACAAACACATGGGCAGCATAACAGGAAACCCCGATGTCGAAGAACGCGGGGGCTTCTCCCTCCCGGGAGTGCCCTGGACTTGCTTCTTTGTCGAAACAGGCGTAGCCTTCCACGGAACCTACTGGCACAACAACTTCGGGGTGTGGATGAGCCGGGGATGCGTGAACCTGCGCAACGAGGACGCCAAATGGCTCTTCCGCTGGACCACCCCCGTCTACGAGCTGCCCATTAAGTCGCGCCGCGATTGGGAGCGGCGCGGCTTTGGGACGCGAGTGATCGTCAGGTGAGTAGCAACACCCTTAAGGAGTGGGAGAACTCATCGGGTGCTTGTGCGTATCCCCCTCGTGCTCGTGACCGCCTTCGGGGAGCGTGTGCACATCCATCCCCCGCACGGCCACCCGCAGCGGCAGGTCGGGGTGAGATTTGAATTTTAGCACGACCTCAAAGGTATCCCCTTCTTTAAGATCGCGTTTTAGGCCAATAAGCATAACATGGTAGCCTCCGGGCTTCATCACTATCTCGCCGTTGGCAGGCAGGGGAATGGCCTCCTGCTTCTGCATCACCATCACCCCCTGATCGTTGACATCCGATTTGTGCAATTCCACAGTCTGGGCGACCTCCGAAAGCGCACCGACAAGCTCATCTGCCTGAGCGGAATGGTTGTGCAACACCATGTACACCGCCCCGTTGCCACCCTTAACTGCGGACGGCGCCCAAACTTCACGAGCTTCTATGCCCGCCCCTCGGGGTTGGCAGGCTACGAGAAGCGTTGCCAAAACGACAGCCAGAATCGGGGTTTGCAGCCACTTCCTCATTGTAGCCTCCTTGCTAGACCATAGTTTGGCTTTGGCTCAAAAACTCAACCGCCGTGTGGAAATCGGCGATCCGACCGCCGAAGCCCTTTTGGAATTTGCTCACCTCTTGTTGCGATGCAAACGCAAACACGCTAGGAGAGCAACAGACCGTCAAGTCGGGCTGCAGAAGATAGTAAGCCTGTGTGGCCGTAATCATGTGGCCGTGCAAGAAGTCGGCCGCTAAGGTCTGCCAAATATCCTGGCGATGACCACAGGCTAAGAGCCCGCAATGCGGACAGCAGAGGTATTCCTTTTTTCCGGCTTTGGTCAGGAGAAGAAATCCACATCGCTCTCTGATCGCTTGACCGCACATCTGGCAGTGCGATGGGTCCTCACCGCGGAGCTTAGCTGTAGCAGCCACTCTGCCGTGCTGCTTGACAACAAGACCGGCTTGGCGCAGTCCATCCAAATCGCGATGGATGGTCATCCTCGAGACCGACAGCGCTTCTGCTAAGGAGGTGACGGTCAGCTCTCCTTCCTGAGCCAGCTTTTCCAAAATTAGCCTTTGGCGGTGGTTGAGGTTCATGTGAATTTATGTGGTAAATAACATAAGTTACCGTATTATAACAACAACGGCGCAATTGGTCAACGCGCTGCGAAGGCCCGCCGGGGCTTTGCGAAGAAGTCCTCTGGATTGAGGCGAAACTTTACTTCTCGTTTGAGAGGGGGCAAACCGGATGTTGCGGGAAAATTACACCCGCAGAGCAGGCCTGAAGCGACTATGTCATTCTCTCCCTGCGGTTGCGCTTGCCTGCGCAGGAACGGTCACGAGCGGCCTCCGATCGGCGGCGGGGGTGGGGAGAAGCAGAGAGAGCTGCTGCGCAACGCAGCATGCCCGGTCGGCTCTTTGGAAGCCCTGCGCGCTGCCCTCGCTACGCTCTTCCCGAGGAGTTGCAACCTCGGAAGGGCATGCTCTGGAAACCTGTTGACCCTTGGTCTATAGATAGGAAGGGACGGCAAACTCTCCTTACCGAGGATGGCAAGGATAATCTGCGCTTCGTTTCGGATAACACGCAGATTGGGTCTATAAGAGTGCCCAGAAAGACATCGGCTGCCGATTCGATGCGGATGAGTTTCTCTCTATCCGGGATAGCGTGACGACATTGAGGTTGAGCCGAGCGCGCAGGAAGGCAGAGCCGGACACGCTTTAGATAAGAAGCGAAACGCCCTTGCGGGCGGAAGGGGATTCGGACCTGGCAGATTGGAAAGGATCACTTTACATTCCCAAAGCGTCTTAATGCCCTTGCGGGCGGAAGGGGATTCGGACTGACACAGGCAATCTAGTCTGGGATGGTGTCAAAAAACATCAACTGCCTTATCGCCGAAGGCCAATTTATCTCTTCCGGGTATGGCGTAAATGGCAGTTGACATTAGACTAGACACAAAGGTGAGAGTTGTTGGGCGCCTTTTGAGAAGATGGTTTGGCGCCTTCTGAGAAGGGCGGACATTACCGCGGTCAGATATCGTCGCTGCTGCTCTCCTGTGGCGGGAAGAGTTTATCGAAGAGGGATGCAATCCAGCCAATAAACATGCCGAGGATAAGGAAAGGGCCTATGAAATCAAACATGAGCAGAAGAGTCCAGTCTGTCACTGTGCGGTCAGGGTCGTCTTCCATCATACACCTCCAGTAGGATAGTATGCCTGTTCTTGGAATTTGTCAACAGGAAAGGTGAAAAATATTATTCCCTCCTCTAGTTGGGCGGCACCACCCATTATACCCTTAAGGGGAGAAAAATTGTCAAGGGTTATGCCGAAAGGATAAGAGGGATAAAAAGGGAGCAACCAGACACTCTCAATCACCACCTTGGTATGGGCTTGCTATCATTAATTTGCTACGTTCTGAGAGAAAAAATGGAGAAGCGCAAAAAATGGAAACCTTGTGCGCGGAAGATTGAGAAATTTTTCAACAGTCAGCGCATAAAACAGGTGTTCATAAAAAGAACCTCCCCGATTGCTCTAAATTTCACAAGACCCACCTCCCCTCATTCTCGCCTTCAGAAGGCCTTTTATAACCCACAACACCCCTTTTTTCTTCGCCCTTCGGTCCTCAAGAGACCTTCTCTCTCCCACTTTTTAAGGTGCCGCCCCTTTTTGCGCACCCCCCTCCCCTCTTGGCCCATTTTCGGCCTTTTTTCAAGGGGGGTGCGCAAAAGTTCCTTTTGTGCTCTGGTTATAACCTTTTAGGGGACTTGACAAGGCAGGTAGGGCCTTTTCGAAGAATTAAGTTTTTTTCTAAAGGTTCACTGCGCAGCAGGTGCACCGAGGCGCAGAAGCGCCGAACGGTCTTGCGCTTAGGTCTGCAGTTAACTCCTCGGCAGTCCGGCGCACTCCCGGAGTAGAAGGCGCCATGCCGGCATTTGACGCCCGCAACAGCTTCTTCTAGGGCTGCTCGGCCAATTCAAGCAGCTTGCGGATCGCTCTTTGCTGCTTGGGCTTAATGCCCAACATCTGCAGCTCCTCAAGCTTCCCCTCATAAATCCTCTGCCCCAACCCCGAATAACGCCACATCTTGAGGTCCTCTTCTAGGGGCGAACCGATGAGATCCTCGCGCACAATGCGACCGTCGGCCATGGTCAACACCCGTCGCGTCTGACGCGCCACGGCGAAGTCGTGAGTCACCACCACAAACGTCGTTCCCTTTAGCCGATTAAGCTCGGCGATCAGGCGCATCAGATCGAGGCTGGCCTGCGAGTCCAGATTCCCTGTCGGCTCGTCGGCAAGCACGATCAACGGATCGTTGGCCAAAGCCCGCGCGATCGCCACCCGCTGACGTTGTCCCCCGGAAAGTTGGGCGGGGAGATGGTTCGCCCGGTCGGCCAGGCCGACCATGGCCAGCAGCTCCAAAGCCCTTGCCCTGCGCTGGGCGGCGGAGTAATATCCCATCATTGGCACTTCGACATTCTCCCGCGCTGTCAGGGTGGGGATTAAGTTGTGCAACTGGAAGACAAAGCCAACGGTCTTCGCCCGAAAACGGTCCTTATCGCGCAGGGCGGCCAAGTCCTCCCCACGGACGAGCACTTTGCCGCTGGTTGGGGTGTCCAATGCCCCCAGCAGGTTGAGCAACGTACTTTTTCCACTGCCGCTTGGACCCATGACGGCGACCAACTCGCCGGCAGTGATGCGCAGATTCACCTTGTTGAGAGCGTAGACTTGTTCTCCATCCCCATAGACCTTCGTCAGGTCGACGGTCTCAACGAGGACCGGTTGAGGTTGTTCCATACTCGTGCTCCCGCTATTTTGCGACTTGGATATCTACAAACGCCGTCATCCCCCAGCGCAGCTCGGGGGGCGTCTGTTCCATCTCGATCACCACCGTGTAGTTGACCCCGGACCCCTCGGAGGCTTTGGGAGCGATCAGCACGACTTTCCCATTGACCACCACGTCCGGCAAAGCGTCGAAGGTGATGACGACTCGATCCCCGATCCTGACGCGCGCCACATCGATTTCATTGAGGTCGGTGGTCTCGATGCGCAGGTGTGCCAGGTCGGCAAGGAGCAAGACCGGTTGTCCCGGCGCCACCCACTCTCCTTCGCGCACATAGACTTCGCTGATCGTGCCCGAGTAGAGGGCTTTGAGTTCCAGATCGACCAGTTTCTTCTCGGCGGCAGCCAAGGCCGTTTTAGCGCTTGCCAACCTCGCTTCGGCAATGGAGACCAAATCCGGATCGGGGCCTTTTGAGAGCGTGAGGTAATCGCGCTCCGCTTTGGCCAGTTTTGCCAGCGCCTCTTGCAGGGCCAACTCGTAGGTCAGCCGTTTGACCGCTGCGTTGTAGTCAGCCTGTGCCTCGTCAAGCTTCTCCTTCAGCTCCTTGCGGGTCTCGTTTTGCTCAGACTCGTTACGATACGGCTGGAAAGCAGCTCGGGCTGCGTCCAGACGCTCTTTCATGACCCTAACCGCTTCCACAGCGGTCAAATCCTTCTGGTTGACGGGAACGGTAAAGTTATCCAACTGATACTGGGCTTCCTTGACCGCATTATTGGCCGAGTAGTATGCCTGTAAGGCGGAGGCCAAGGCCAGATCGTGGTTCTCGTAGAGGTCGTTCAAGGCTTGTTCTGCAGCGATCACCTCGGCCCGAGCTTTTGCTACTTGAGCCTCCAGCTCTTCCTTGCCCTTCAAACGCAGCAAAACTTGCCCTTCTTGGACCACATCCCCCCTTTCGACTAACACTTCGGCGACCACGCCGGGGAAGGTCACACTCAGCGTTGAGCGCTTGAGAGGCAAGACCACCCCGGTGGCACTGACCATCGGGGGAGTGTTCAGCGCCATTTGCTCTTCTGCGGTTGGGGTTGCTTGGGAGGGACGACAACCGGCGATCATCCCTCCGAGGAGAACAAGCCCAACCCAAAGGCTACCAAGTTTTCTGCCAAGTTTCATATCCGACTCCTGAAGCAATGGAATAAACTATTCATACCTTAATGCCTCGACAGGCCGCAAGCGGGTGGCCCGATACCCAGGGTAAGCTCCGCCGAGCACCCCTAAGCCGATCGCTATCCCGAGAGCGCGCCCGAAAATATCCCACTCCCACACAGTGTGCAACAGCCCGCCCAGCAGCGGAACTTTCGTCAAACCTAAGCCGAGCACGAAGGCAAACACGACCCCAATCCAGCCCCCTAACAGCCCCAAAATCAGGGCCTCTTTCAGAATCATGCCCAGAATCTGCCGTCGCCGCCACCCCAAAGCTCGGAGCACACCAATTTCACGCGTGCGCTCAAAGACCGACATCAACATCGTGTTCAACACCCCAATGCCCCCCACAAAGATCGCCAAGAACGAGATCGCATTGAGCATCACTTCGGCTGAGAGACGGTCCGGCATCTGACGTGAGAATTCGGTGCTGAGGGTAGCATGTACCTCCGGAAATTGGTGGTTGATTTTCTTCACCATCGCCTCTGCAGTGCGCGGGTCACGCAATTTTACCGCAGCCATGCTCACCTTGCGCGGTCGGCCGGCCAAGCTCTGCGCATCGCGCAAGGTGATAACCCCCCCTAATTCTTCCCAGCTCACCTTGGACTCGTAGACCCCTACGATACGAAACCGCACCCGGCTCAACTCGAGGGTATCGCCGACTTTCTTGCCCAGTGTTTCCATCATCGTCCGCCCGACCAAGATTTGATGATTGGTCGTAAGCGGCTGCCCCTCCACCACCCTAATGCGCTGAATGAAGAACTCGTTTGGGGCGTAGCCCTGAACGACAAAAAATCCCCCGGCCTCAGGCATCGTCACCGCCGTGAAAATCAAACCGCTGACCGCTTGCACTTCCGGCAGGGCAGCGATGCGGCCGAGGGTTTCTTCATCAATTGCGCTGAATCCGGTGTCGGAGATATTTGCCTGACGGAGCATGATCTCTGCGTTTGCACTGAGGATCATGGCGTCCAGGTCCTGAAAGGCGCCGCGAAGGACAGCCTCCATGGCCATAATTCCCCCCACTGCCAAGCCGATCGCCGAGAGGGTGAGAGCGGTGCGGGTTGAGCGCTGCCAAAGGCTTTGTAGGGCCATCCCCCCAAAGGGCAGGCGACGCACCCTCGCCCCGGAGCCCCCGCCCTCGTAGCGCAGGGCCTCGATCGGCGGCAACTGAGCAGCACGCCAAGCCGGGTAGAGCCCTCCGGTGATCCCTAACACCATGACTACCCCAAACGCAGTGGCGAATTGAGTCAAACGTAGGATAGAAAGGTTAACGCCGAAAAACGTTGTGGTAGTCGAGAGCAAATAGATCAAGAGCACCCCGCCGAGAGACCCCACGACCCCTCCGACGAAGCAAACCATCAACGCCTCACCCAAGACCAACCCCAAAATTTTAGCCTTGCCCCAACCGATCGCCCGCAGCACTCCGATCTCGCGCGTGCGCTCGAAAACAGACATCAGTTGCGCATTCATCATCCCCACCCCGCCGATGACCACCGCCAGCCCGCTGATCGCCCAAACGTATCCTCGCAACATATCCGCTAGGGAGGACTGCTCGGCCAAATCCTGAACTCCCCCGATCGAAAGATCGGGGAAACGTCGCTGAACGCGTTGGATCAAACGCTCACGCAGCTCCGGGTGCTTGAGTTGGATATAGAACAAACTGACCTGACGAGGCTTGCCCAAAAGTTCCTGAGCGTCCTTGAGGAGCATGACTGCACCCGAGTCCTCCATCGCGTCGCCGGTCTCATAGATTCCGACCACGCGAAACACCTTTCCGCCCACCCTTACTGCGTCTCCCACCGCCTTTCCGAGCACTTCGGCAGCGGCTGCGCCCAGAATCAGCGGCCGGCCGCGCACCGACTTCCCCCCCTGAGCGGCAAGACCCGCTCCGCCTTTGATCGAATAGCGCTCTAGAACAAAACTGCCCTCCGGATAGCCAAAGACGAAGAAGAAGGGCTGTCCCTCGGCTTCAGAATACCCTTGAATCATTCCGCTGACCTGCTTTACCTCGGGCATGGAAGCAAATTCGGCTGCGAGGGATTCGTCGATCGAGCTCATGCTCAGATCAAAGGCATCGGGTTGACTGATCACCAAGTCGGCCTTGCTCCCCCGCAGGAGAGCCATAGATCCCATCTGAAAGCCATCGGCTAACGCGCTTAGGCTGACGATCGCCGCCACGCCAATGGCGATTCCCGCCACGGTTAAGAGCGTACGGGTTTTACGGCGCATTAGGTTTTTCCAAATTATGCCCATCATTGATCCAACCTTCTCGCAACTTGATTCTGGCGAATCTTTCTCGCCGGTCAGCCTTTCTCTCCTACAAGTTCCTCCTCCCACCTTTCCTGCAGACCCTGAAGAGAAGTGTCGAACATCACCTCAATCATACCATCACTCTGTCCCTCTGCTCAAACCCAACGGGTCGTCCGCCACACAAAACCGCAACTTCCCCAGGCTGAGAGCCAGTTAAATCGCAAACGCCTTTTAGAGCAATTCTCCTCTCCCGGAGAAAGCTCGAATTCTCCTCTGGGGTGATCCAGCTTTGTAAGCGGTTTTTCAGGTCACAAATCTCGGCCGATGTTTGCGACAACACTCGGGCGAGAACGGACGGGGGTGCGATCGGGGTTGGCCATGCTACGCAGGCAGCTAGGCTCAGCCCGACCGGCACTGCGCTCTGAAGGGCAAACCGCTCGAACGACGCCCTTGACCATTGCAAACCATCAAGCGCGTTATGAATGTAAATAATAAATAGCCTAATTAACGCAAATTAAACAAAATTAACTGATGCAAAATGTTATAATTTTTACACCGAACTTGTCCGTTGTCTAATTGTAAAAGAGAAGCCTAAGATAGATTCCAAATGCAGGAAAACCTCGCCGCCATCGACATCGGTTCCAACGCCATCCGCATGGCCGTCGCCCGCCTTGACCCTCAGGGCAATCTAGAGGTTCTCGAAAACACCCGCGTGCCTGTTCGGCTCGGGAAGGATGCCTTCACCCTGGGCTACTTCACCGAAGAAACGATCCAGATGGCCATCGGCACCTTCCTCCGCTTCCGCAACCTGGCCCAAGTGTTCAACGCCAAGCACGTCCGAGCGGTGGGGACCAGCGCGCTGCGCGAGGCCTCGAACAGCCACATCCTGATCGACCGTATTGCTTCTCAAACTGGCTTCCAAGTGGAGGTGATCAGCGAGATCGAAGAAGCCCGTCTTATTCACTTGGCGGTTCAAAAGGTGATTGATCTCAAAAACAAGCGCGCCTTGCTCATCGATATCGGCGGTGGCAGTGTGGAGGTCACTCTCTCCAACGAAAATGTGCTCTCGGTAGAAAGCTATGCGCTGGGGACGGTGCGCCTGCTCAGCAAACTCGAAGGGAGCAACGGAAGAAACCTGAATTTTAACCAACTGGTCAGCGAGTATGCCGAAAAGGTGCGCCGGCGCATCCAGACCCAGATCGGTGCAGAGACGATCGATTTGTGCGTCGCCACCGGGGGCAATCCGGAGGAAATGGGACGGCTGCGCAAGCGCCTGTTCAAGGGTGCCGAAGAGGATCGCATTACCCTCAGTGAACTAGAAAAGCTGATCCTGACCCTGGAGCGTCTCTCGCTCGAAGAACGGATTGAAAAATTACGCCTGCGCCCCGACCGCGCCGATGTGCTGTTGCCCGCTGCAGTCGTGCTGCGCATGATCGCTAAAGTGGCTCAGGTGAAAGAAATCTTAACTCCCAGCGTCGGGCTGAAGGACGGTCTTTTACTGGAAATGAGTTCCGCCTTTCGTGGCCCACCCCGCCCACGGCGCGATCAAATCCACACCTCGGCGATCAAACTGGGCCAGAAATACCAGTTTGACGAGGAACATGCACGCTTTGTGGCAAAATTTGCCACGCGTCTTTTCTTGCAATCCCTCTCCTTGCACCATCTGACCGAGAAGGAGCTGCTGATCTTAGAAGCCGCAGCCTACCTCCATGATATCGGCCACTTCATTAACACCATCGATCACGATCAACACGGGTATTACATCCTGCTCCACACCCCCTTGCTCGGCCTTTCCCCGAAAGAGCAGGAAATCCTTGCCCACGTTGTGCGCTATCACCGCAGGGAGTCCTTGTCCTCCACCGACGAGGTGTTCAAGTCCTTGTCGCAAAGCGACCGCGCCGTAGTGTCCAAGTTATGTGCGATTATGCAGATTGCGGATGCCCTCGACATCAGCCATACGGCGCGCTTGCAAGACCTGATTCTAGAACAACACGACCACCACTGGAAGCTGATCCTGGTCAGCCCAGATCCGCTGTTGCTGGAGAAGTGGTGGGTTGAAAAGAAAAAGTCTTTGTTTCAAGAGGTTTTTGGCGTTCAGTTGACCGTGGAGGTGTGGAATGGAAGCTAGAGTTTCGATCCCAGAACAATTGTCCAACTCCTTGCAAGCTCGCTGGGAAAAGTATCTCCAAGAGCTTGATCGCTGTCGCACTCAATTCTCAGAAGAGGCAGTCCACGACCTGCGGGTTGCGACACGGCGTCTCCTAGCTTTGCTCGACCTGATCGGCATCCTTTATCCCAATGCGCAGACCCAAAAACTGCTGCCCGCCTTCAAAGATCAACTCGATAGCTACGATGATCTGCGCGATACCCAAGTGATGCTCTTGGAAATCGGACAACGAGTGCAAGAAATCCCGAGTCTATCCCCTTTCCAAAAATTCTTGGCGAAACGGGAAAAAACCCTGCTCCGCGCTGCGGAAAAGAACGTCCGAGGATACAAGCTGAATGCGCTTGAAAAGCGCTTGGCCAGTCTACACAAAACCCTGCAGAAAATCGGCGAAGATACCTCTTTGATCAACCATCTCCTTCGGACTCTAGACGGTGTCTACGCCAGTGTGCTCAAGCGCTTTCAGCGCATCGACCCCAACATCCCGCCCACGATTCACCGCGTGCGGGTGCGCTTCAAGAAGTTCCGCTACATGGTTGAATGTATCCATCCTTTCCTGCCCAACTTCCCTGAGGGAAACCTACGCGCCATGCACGATTATCAAACCCTGATGGGCGATATTCAGGACGTCGAGGTGTTGCTCTCCACCTTAAATACCTTTGCAGCCAAGAAAAACGGCCACACTTTGAGCCAAGCTCTCGAATATTACCAAAACCGCCACACCCAAACCATTCAAGCCTATATGGAGAGAAAGGATGAGCTTTTCCAATTCTGGCGCGCTTCCGCCACGAGGCCCTTCCCCTGGGAAGAAGAGCAAGTCACCGCTTCTCCCCCAACTCAGTCCCCCAAGCGCAAACCGAAACGCGCCGAACCAGAGAGAGCAGAAAGCCCCGCTACCCCCGAAAACTAGTTCAGCCTAAAGCGATTCGGTTCGTCTGACCATTGAGAGGGAATAATGAAACTGTATGTTCTCCGCCATGCTATCGCCGATGTCCGTGACCCGATCAAGTATCCTGACGACAGCCTGCGCCCCCTGACCAAGGAAGGAAAGGACAAGTTCCGACGCATCTGCGCCGGCATCCGGCGTCTGCGCCTCACCTTCGACCTGGTGGTTTCCAGCCCTTATACCCGCGCTCGCCAGACCGCAGAGATCTTCTGCGAAGAGTTGAAATTGGGGAAGAACCAACTGGTTTTCAGTGACCATCTGACCCCATTCGGAGACCCCCAAGCCCTTTTTGAAGAAATCTCCGCTCAGCATCCCAACGTCGCCAACTTAGTTTGCGTTGGCCACGAGCCTTACCTCAGCGAGCTTATCGGCTCGTTGCTCTGCGGCAATGCAGCCGTGAGCATCACCCTCAAAAAGGGCGGCCTTTGCTGCCTCACTCTCAATCAGTTGGACTTCGCCGGTTATGCGACTCTGGAGTGGTTGCTAACCCCTGCTCAAATGATTGCCATGTCCTAAGTGGGGACGAGATGAGCACAGGGATTGTTCTGACGCCACGAGTGTATATCAATCGTGAGCTGAGTCTGTTGGAGTTCCAACGGCGTGTGCTGGAAGAGGCCGCTAACCCCAATAACCCTCTTCTCGAGCGGCTGAAGTTCCTCTCCATCTTTGGTTCCAACATGGATGAATTCTTCATGGTGCGCGTTTCCGGCATTCGCGAACAGGTAGAGCTGCAGGTTCTGGACGTCATGCCCGATGGTCTAACGCCTAGGGAGCAATTAATTGCCATTCGGAAGCGCGCCTTGGAGCTTTATCGCATCGCCCAACGCCTTTACCGCAAAGAGCTTCTTCCGGCCCTGAACGAGAACGGCATCCATATTTTGGACTACGCCAAACTGACCGAAGCCCAACAGCGCCGCGTCGATGACTATTTTTTCAACGTGGTGTTCCCCATTCTGACCCCCTTGGCTGTCGACCCCGGCCATCCGTTTCCGCACATCTCAAACCTGAGCACAAACTTGGCCGTAGTGATCCACGATCACAAAGGCCGGGAGAAGTTTGCGCGCGTCAAAGTGCCGAATTCCCTGCCCCCTTTGGTCGCCGCAAGCCGCCATGCCGGAAAGAGTGCTCACCTCGGCAAGTCGTCTAGGCACTATTACTATATTTGGCTTGATCAACTGATTGCGGTCCACCTCAATCAGTTATTTCCCGGCTTGGAAGTGGTGGAGGTTCATCCTTTTCGGGTGATTCGCGATGCCGACATCGAAATCCAGGAACTGGAAGCGGACGATCTCCTGGAGACGATGAAAGAGAGCCTGCTCTCACGCAAGTTCGGCTCGGTGGTGATGATGGCCATTGACGGCGAGATGCCCAAGCACATCCGTGAACTGCTCATTGAAAACCTGGAGTGCAAGCCTATGGATGTGTATTCGATCGGACAACCCCTGGCGCTCTCCGCCTTGAGGCAAATTTATGAGGAAGTGGAGCTTGCGGAGCTGAAGTTTCCCCCCTACAAGCCTCACCTTCCGAAACGCTTGGCCAACCTCCAGCCGAATACCCTAATCTTCGAGCGCATTCGCGAGGGCAATATCCTCTTACATCATCCCTACGACTCGTTTTTGCCGGTGATCGAGCTCCTCCAAGCAGCGGCGCGCGACGCGCAAGTTTTAGCGATTAAGCAGACGCTCTACCGCGTCGGCAAGAACTCCCCGGTGGTGGAAGCGCTGATCGAAGCCGTCCAAAACGGCAAGCAAGTAGCCGTCCTAGTCGAGCTGAAGGCGCGTTTCGACGAGGAGAGCAACATCGAGTGGGCTCAGCGCCTGGAACAAGCCGGCGCCCATGTGGTTTATGGGTTGGTAGGCCTGAAGACTCACTGCAAGGTGGCCATGGTCATCCGCAAGGAACGGGATGGGATTCGACGCTACCTTCACTTAGCCACCGGCAATTACAACGCTGTCACCGCCCAAATCTACGAGGACCTCGGCTTACTAACCTGTGACGAACAGATGGGCATTGACGCCACCGATTTATTCAACTATCTCACGGGCTATTCGACAAAACAGGAGTATCTAAAGTTCTGGGTCTCTCCGGTGAATATGCGGAGAAAGTTCGAGGAACTAATTTTGCGAGAAACTCAACACGCCCTCAACGGCAAAAAAGCCCACTTGATCTTCAAGATGAATTCCCTCGCCGATCCTCATATTGTGCAGCTACTTTATCAAGCCTCCCAAGCCGGGGTGAAGGTTGACTTGATTGTGCGCGGCATTTGCACTTTGGTGCCGGGCGTGCGGGGCTACAGCGAAAACATCCGTGTGATCAGCATTTTGGGCCGTTTTCTGGAGCACAGCCGTATCTATTACTTCCGAAACGACGGTAAAGAGGAGATTTACATCGGGAGCGCCGATTTAATGACTCGCAACCTCGATCACCGTGTAGAAGTCATCTTTCCCATTGAAGAGCCGCGCCACCATAATTACTTGCGCAAAGTGTTGGAGATGTACCTCGCTGATAATTCCTGCGCCCGCCAAATGCAAGATGACGGCAGCTATCTCAGCCTGAAACCTCCCGACAACGAAGGATGCTTGAACATCCAAGAGTGGCTGATGGACCCGGCTAATCGAAGGTTATAGGAGGGCGTCGAGGACCAAGATTGCAAACAGGAAAGCCAGATACATGCTGGAGTAGCGATACATTCTCCAGGCGACTTTGTTTCCCTCCTGCCTCCACACTTTCCAAGCCGAGGAAAGCAACCATAGTCCTAAGAGAGCAGCACCGGCAAGGGTGAATCCTCCCCCCAGGCCAAACAAGGGCAAGAGCAAGGTCAATCCCACCAGTTCGAGGGTGTAAAGGAAGATCTGCCGTCGCGTCTCCCTTTCCCCGCGCACGACGGGCAACATCGGCACTCCGGCTCGGGCATAATCCTTTTTACGCACCAAGGCCAAAGCCCAGAAGTGCGGCGGAGTCCACAGGAAGATCACCGCAAATAAGAGCAGCGCTGGCAGTTGGAGATCGCCTGTGGCTGCTGCCCATCCGACCAAAGGAGGAATAGCACCGGCGCCGCCGCCGATCACGATATTCTGCGGAGTGGCTTTCTTCAGCCACAGGCTGTAAATGAGCACATAGTAGATCCACCCAGCCAAACTGAGCAGTGCTGCGATCAGGTTAACCTTGACGAGCAGAAGATAGAAAGAGAGCAAGGAGAGTCCCGCCCCAAAGGCCAACCCTTGAGCCGGGGTCAGCCGGCCGGAGGGAATAGGCCGTTTTTGGGTGCGCTGCATTTTGCGGTCCTCTTCGCGGTCTAAATACTGATTGATGGCGCTTGCCCCGCCTGCAGCCAAAAAGCCACCGAACAAAGTCCAGAAGGTCAGGTCTAGAGCAGGCAACTGCTGCCCGCCGACCACCATTCCGGCATAAGTGGTCACTAAGAGCAAAGCCACAACGACCGGCTTGGTCAACCTCAGGAAGTCGACCAAAATGCTCCACCGCCAGCGGTTGGTCTTAGAGCGAAGGACCTCATCCTCAAGCGAAAGCCCCGATCGTCCCACCCCGACGACCAAGACCGTAGCGGCGATCCAAAGGCCCAGGAAAGTGAGCTGATGAAACACCGCCCAGAAAGGTGCAAAGCTCTCGACAAGCTTTTGCCCCAACAACGCTTGAGCGAGGTACAGAACCGTCACCAGCGTAGCGGGCAACACGATCGGCATCTTCTCTGGATAGAGGGTGAAAGCATGCCCCCAATAAAGCAACCAGCCGATCCCGATCAGCAGCACGATCAGGCGGTGTCCCATATTAACCCATTGCAGCAGGCTCGTCGGCAACAACCGGTCCGAGGTGCAGAGAGGCCAATCTGAACAAAGACGTCCGAGGCCAAGGTGAGCGACAACCGCACCGCTGCCCAACGCGACAACAAGCGCCCCCACTACCCAGAGTGTGCGCCGGGCAAAAGGCGTGGAGAAGGTGAATCGAAGGTGAGATACAATCCATCCCACTCGGCGGAGCACAAACCAGCCCGCCAAAAGCGACACCAATCCGGCAGCAAGAAACGCCGACAAGGCAAGGTTCATTTTCGCCTCCTCCGTCTGAGCAAAAGGGGATATCCCAACCCTAAAATTGTGGCAAAGGTAAACCACTGGATTGCATACCCGAGATGCGGACCTTCGCTTAAGTCGAGTTCAATGGGGGTGGGAATTGGCAAATTCTGCATCCCTCTCTCTCCTTCGGTCTGATGGACATAGACGTTCGGCACTACAGGATAGGGTATTTGCCGAGCGATCGCCTCGATGTTAGCAAGGTTCCAAGCCCTTAGCGGGGGCTGGCCAGGTCCTGGGGTGGGATCAGCACGCCTTCCGAAATCCGGCTTGATCTGAGCGCGACGGATCATTCCGCGCACAGTAACTTGTCCCGGCTGATCGTAGCGCGACCAATCCCCGCTTAGGAAATCTTCGCCGGGAATCCAGCCGCGGTTGACCATAATCGCCCAATCGCTTCCTTGCACCTTTAGAGGGGTCAGCAAGTAAACTCCCCAAAGGTTCTGGTAGGCTTGATTGCGCAAAGCGACCTGATGCGCAAAGTCGTAAACGCCCTCAACGATCACTGCACGGTATTCCATTTCATAAAGCTCATCGAGGTTTTCCTCGAGCGCCGCAGCGTCAAGCACCAGCACAGGTTGTTCAAGCTGGGCTTGCACTCGGGCATTGAAAGCACGTCGTTGAGCCAAGCGATCGAGCTGCCAAATCCCTAAACGCACCATCACCCCAACCGCAATCAACACCAGAAGCGTGGTGACCCAAAAGCGGAGACGACTCACTCCCTCACGAATCGGCATGGACGGAGTAGACTCCGGTTGTGTCGCAACCATTGGGGAATTCCTACCCTCGACCGTTTGGATGGGCGGTCCTCCTCGCCTCAACGGGCTTGAGCGGCAAAACCACCAGACTGTAGACAAAAAGCAGCGCAGCCAGAGTGGGGGCTGCCATGGCCAAGGCGGATAGGCGACTGGTCCAGGTCGTGGGTTTCAGGATGTCCACACCGAAGTAGTTCCCCACCACAAAGCTGCACTGGTAAGCCAACTTATCAGCCGTATCAAAGCGTAAACTCGCCGAACGACCAGCCGGAATCCAAAGCGGCCCTAGTTGGTGATCCACCACATCTTCATTGCGCACCAAAAGCACGTCGCCGACGACAAAGGTCATTCCTTCAGGGATTGCGACCTCTTTCCCCTGCGCAATGCGCTCCGCTGTCCCTCTAGGAATCACCAACTCGATCGTCTTTGGCGGCCGGTCGCGCTCGTCTCGCTGGAGGAGATACATTGCTTCGTTGAACAAAGCCACAAAGACCACCGCAATCAAGAAAACGATCGCAAAACGTTTCAGATAGGGTCGAAAGGAGAGCGGCATCGCTCACTGAACTCCCTTTAACAAGTGACGCACGTCCTCAACCAAAACTTTCACCCCGCTGTCGTAAGGGTAGGTGAGGATGAGATTTTGGTCCTCATCCACTACGTAGATGCGCACCGTGTGATCGACAAGGTAGTTCGTTGACCCTTCTACCTGCCGAATTGCGCGGTAAGCACCGAATTGTTTCCAGACCTTGCTCAGGTCCTCTTCGCTCCCCGTCAGGCCGATAAATTGGGGGTCAAAGTTTTGCAAATGCCTCTTGAGGACTTCGGCCGAGTCGCGCTGAGGATCGACGGTAACGAACACGAAGCGCACTTTCTCGGCTTCTTGAGCCAAGTTCTCCTTGACCTGCTTGAATTCCGCCAGCGTGATCGGGCAAATATCCGGGCAGTAGGTGTAACCAAAGAAGAGCAACACCAGCTTGCCCCGCAAAGTGGAAAAGCGAAAGGTCTCTCCGTTTTGGTCGATGAGTTCGAAGTCGGCAATGGGCAAAGGAGGCTCGATGAGCGTCCCACGATAGGTGTGGGGACGAAATGCAAACCCGATCCCCAGCAAGATGAGCAACAATCCGAGCAAGCCACCGAACAGCCAGAACCTTTGCTTTGCCATTGCCCTCACCTCCTCGATTAGGGCAGAGGCGTGCCGATCAGGTAAAGCGCCGGATAGAAGAAAATCCAAACGACATCGACAAAGTGCCAATACACCGCTGCGGCTTCCACAGCCCAGTGCCGCTCGGGCGAGTAATGCCCTCGCAAACCGTTGCGCAGCACCACCGCCAAGAAGAGCACTCCGGTCAGCACATGAAAGGCATGAAAGCCGGTGAGGGTGTAGAAAATCGAAGCTGCCGCTCCGTCTGCAGGGCCGAACGGTGCGATCTGCCACTCAACCCCAACGACCCCGATCAAGAAAGCCACACCCAGCACCAACGTGATCGCCGTATTGCGCAGAAAAGCTTTGCGATCCCCGTGGGCAATGGCGATCTCTGCCCGATTCATAAAGAAGGAGCTGGTCAACAACAGTACAGTAACCACAAAGCCCACCAACTGATCCAAATGCGGGCGCGATTGCGTGCCGAGCAAGTAAAACCGGCTGACCAGCAAGCCTCCGAAGACGAAAGAGTCGGAAAGGATAAACAGCCACAGCCCGAGGCGGTTGATCGCCAACTTTTCCCGATATGAAGAGCTTACCCCAGCTTGAGTGCTCATTCTTGTTCCTCCGTGGTGAAAAGGCGACCGATGTGCATGTATTCACGCACCACAAAAAAGGCTTTCAGCAATGCCACTCCTATCAAGGGCACCCACCATGTCGCTGCAATGCTTCCTAAAAAGTACTCCCCAATGGTCAGGAAGCCCAGCAGGATAAATACACTCAACCCCACGCTGTACGCTTGCTTTTTGCGCTGTTCTAAATCTTTCTCCATGCTCAACCTCCAATCGGTCTAGTCTGCGGGGGCAGCGGCAGCGTCAGAGGGCAACGCAGCCTCGCCTTCTTTGCGGGTGGGAACAGCGGAGGCCGTCCGAGCATACACTGCGCCGGCCAACCCGTAGTCATAGGGTTCACCCACCACCTCGATCGGGGTAGGATAGTTATGAGCCGGTATCGGAGAAGGGAGCAAGGTCCACTCCGGAGAGCGTGAACGCCAGACATTCTCCGTGACCACCTTTCCTCTGACTGCGCTATAGGCAAAATTGATCAGTGCGATCAGCAGCGAGAGGGCAATCACGTATCCTGCCACCGTAATCAACAGGTGGGTGAACTCGATCTGCAGAGCCGGATCGTAGTCCGCAATGCGGCGTCGCATCCCCAGTAACCCTACTTGCAACTGCCCCAAAGACTGCACATAGAACGCAGGCAACATCAGGTAAAAGTGGATTTTCCCCAGCGTCTCGTTATACATGCGCCCGGTCATCTTGGGGAACCAGTAATAGATCGCCGCTAAGAAGGGGAATAAGAATCCCCCGAACATTGTGGCATGGAAGTGCCCCACGATCCAGTAGGTATCCTGTAAGTGCAAGTCGGTTGCAACCACGCCGTTGGGAGGACCGCTCAGACCGCCGAGCAAGAAAATTGAAATCGCACCGAGAACGAACAGCATCGGTGTCTCAAAAGAGAGCTTTCCCTCCCAAATGGTGGCTACCCAGCTAAAGAACTTGACCCCGGTGGGCACTGCGACCAGTAAGGTGCTATACATAAACGGCACCCGCAGGTAAGGCTCCATCCCCGAGGTGAACATGTGATGCGCCCAGACGAAGAATCCCACTAAAGCAATGCCAAACGATGAGAGGGCCACCCAGCGATAGCCGAAAAGCGGCTTACGTGCAAAGACGGGCAAAAGCTCGCTGATCACTCCTAAACCGGTCAGGACGAAAACATACACTGCCGGATGGGAATAGAACCAGAAGAGATGCTGGAAGAGGATAGGATTGCCGCCCTTTGCAGGCTCAAAGAAGGCCATGCCGAACAGCCTTTCAAACATGACCAACTGGAAGGAAAGTCCGATCAACTGAGTGGCCGTCAGGGCAATCAAGGCGGTTGCCGCTGCCGTCCAGACAAAGATCGGCATGCGGAAATAGGTCATCCCCCTCGCCCGCAGTTTCATGACCGTGGCAATGATGTTCAAGGCGCCGAAAATCGAAGAAAAGCCGATGAAATAGACTCCGAGCAAGAACCATTGCGTACCCAACGGCGCCCGGGCACTGAGCGGAGGGTAGCCCGTCCAACCCGTCTCCAAGCCGCCCATAAACAGGGTGCCAAGCAGCAAAATCACCGCAGGCACATTGATCCAGAAGGAAAATGCGTTCAAGCGCGGAAAGGCCATATCGTTTGCGCCGATCAGCAGGGGCACCAAATAGTTCGACATTGCCCCAACCCCCAGAAGCATCCCCCCGATCATCACAATCCCATGCAGGGTCATAATCGTATTGTAATCCTGGGGCTGCAGGAACTGGATTCCCGGGGCGATCAACTCGGTGCGGAAGATCAAGGCAAACAGACCCGCTATGCAGATGACAATGAGAGAGGTCACCCCGTACTGAATGCCGATCACTTTGTGATCGTAGGAAACGCTCAGATACTTAGCCCAGCCTTGGAACCGCGGGTCGGCTTCAGGGAAGTCGGGCGTTTCCTCTCCCAAGGCCCACTTGATCCAATCGCGCATCACCCCGATCGCTAACATAAAGCCAATGGTGCCGAAAAGCCCTCCGACAACCCAGGCCGCCTCGGCATGCCAGACCGGCAATCCTAGCAAAGCCCGAATTGCGCTGACCAATCCCAATCCGATCAACACCCCCAAAACCATTCCGATCAGCCCTCGCACCAAACCGATTTCAAACACACCAACGCGCTCTTTCATCGATCACACTCCCTTAGCGTAAAGTCTTGATGAAGGCGATGATATCCTGGATCCGTTCATCGCTCAGGTCTTGGCCTAACGAAGCCGGCATGATGTTCGGGTAGCCCTCGACAATGGCAGCACCGGGATTGCGAATTGACTCGATAATATAGGACCTCATCGGCGATCACGGTGCGGCCATCGGCCAACTTCACTTCCGAACCGAACAACCCCAGCCAGGTCGGCCCGACCAGCTTGGAACCGTCCAGAGAGTGGCAAGAAAGACAGCCATATTGATTTGCCCATTTGCGGCCCCGTTCCACCGGGTCCGTGGGTTCACCGGTCTGCTGAGCCACCCAAACGTCAAAGTCCGCTTGCGAAACCACAATCACCGGCGATTCCATGTAGGCATGGCGGATGCCACACAACTCTGCGCAGCGCACCTTATACGAACCGATTTGGGTGGGAGTGATGCGCAGAGTGCGCACGAACTCTTCACCTCCCGGCAAGAGGTCCTGCTTCACGCGAAACTCGGGCACCCAGAAGGAATGGATCACATCTTGAGAGGACAAATACAAAATTGCTTGCTTATTCACCGGCAAGACCAATTCATTGGAAACAATCCCGTAGCGCGGGTACTCAAAACGCCAGGTCCACTGCAAGCCGATCACATCCACTTCGAGGGGCTTTGGGTCTGGTCTTTCCACTTGGGCGAGTGATTGCGCCCCTAAAAACGACAGACCCAACACCACGACCAAAGGAATAGCCGTCCAGGTCACTTCCAAGGTATTGTTCCCTTCGATGTGGCGGGCATCGGTCTCGTCTCCCTTTCGGCGGCGAAAAACGACGATGCTATACAGCATAAACACCACGATCAAAGAGAACAAGAAAGCGATGGCAAGGAACATTAGACGAAACAGAGAGTCGATAGGTTGCGCCTGCGCGCTGGCGGCCACAGGCAACAACCGCACCTGTCCTGCGCCGAGAACGATCAATACCGTCAGCACGATCACCAAAATCGAGGCGACGATGAGATGCTTCATACGGTTACTCCTTGTTTGGATTTTCTCTCCCGCTCTCTCCACGGAGGGAGACGTAGATTGCGTATCAGACTCCCGCCACCCCTCAAACCATGCCTCGAGCTGGGAAAGCGGCACTTCCCGCCGATCGTATAACATGGCACTTTCGGGATTGGATAGTGAAAGCAAGATCACCCGCTTCTGTCCCCCACCGCTTACAAAGTGGGCCAGAAAGTCCTCCCGGTTGAGCTGTTCATCATCGTAATCGACGATCACCAAGTCCACATTGCGCTCTTCTAGGGCGGCGACGGCGCTCTCTAGGTTCGTGACCTCCCCCACAATTTCAACTCTGACCCCCAATCTCTTTTTGAATAGACTCACCAAACCATGCCGGAAGAGGGCATGATTGGAAGCAATTAAGACCCGCACCGGAGAGCGACCGAAGTTGCGAAACATTTTTAGCCAACCAATCCTAAATGACTCGGCTCTACTGTACCAAACAAGGAAGCGTTTGTCATACACCCCCCAACCGACAAACCGAGGGATTCTTCGATACTACGGAGGGGTGATTTTCGCATCACCCCTGTAGCACACAACCGACTCGGCTTCTCCCCCTAGAAGACGGTAGCAGTTCCTCTTCAGAAAAATCTAGTATTCGGAGGCGCTAATTAGCCCCATCTGGACGGCTTTGCGTGTCGCCTCGACACGATTTGAGGCCTCGAGCTTTTCGAGGATATGGCGCACATGGGTTTTGACGGTGTTCTCGGAGATGAACAGCTCTTGGGAAATCTGAGCCGTCGTCAGTCCCCGCGCCAGGCAAGAGAGCACCTCAATTTCGCGAGCGCTCAGACCCACCTCTTGTTGAGGCATCCTCCCACTCGCTACTGCGGTCATCACCTGACGGGTGACTTCGGGGGAGAGCACCCCCATGCCATGGTGCACTTGGAGGATGGCCTTCCTAAGCTCTTCGGGGGTGGCATTTTTGAGCAGATATCCATCCGCACCGGCTGAAATGGCGCTAAGCAAGTCTTCATCGGACTTGGAGATAGTCAGCATAATGATGCGACAGGATTCGTGGGCTTTGAGGGCACGAACGGTCTCGACCCCGCCCATCACGGGCATATTTACGTCCATGAGGACAATATCCGGCTTAGTCTGCCGCACGACTTCCAGGGCTTCCCGACCGTTGGCAGCCTCTCCGACCACTTGGAACTCTCCCATCTCCCCCAAAAGGCTGATTAGGCCTGAACGAAACAAAGCGTGATCATCCACAACCACAATGCGGATCATGCTTGCCAACTCCTCTCCAGTTGGGATAAGGGTAATCTCACCTGGACGGTTGCCCCTTGATTGGGCTGACTGATGATTTGCAGCTCTGCTCCAATCAGTTCTGCGCGCTCCTTCATGCCCCGCAATCCGTATTGAGAACGGCGGCTCACTTCCTCGGGTTGAAAGCCCACCCCGTCATCCCGCACTTCGAGGATGAGCCAATCCCCCTTGACGGCGGTTTGGATTTGCACGCGATGAGCACGGGCATGCTTGCGCACATTGCTGAGCGACTCTTGAACAATTCGCACAAGCTGAGCGTTGATCTCGACGGGAAGGCGCAAATCTTGAGGCTCAACCACCAACTCGCAAGGAATCCCGCTCGACTCGCGGAACTCATCCAGGGCTTCCTGCAAGAGTTCGGCCAAAGGCGCGTCATAGACGGAGGCACGCAATTGGTCGATGGCATGCCGCGCCTCAATATAGGCATCCTGCACAGCCTGATAGAGTAGCTGAACGGTCTGATTCGCCCGTTCAAACTCCCCTTGGTCTAGATAGGAACGGAGTTGCGAGATTTTCAGCTTCAAGAAGCCCAGCGTTTGGGCGAGACCGTCGTGAATTTCGCGAGCTAAGCGAATGCGTTCTTGGAGGATTGCCTTAATCTCCACCTCGGCGAGCAGATTAGCGTTTTGAAGAAGGAAGGAAATTTGGGTCACCACGGCTTTCAACATCTCCTCTTGTTTTGCAGTGAACTCGCGGCGCGCTGCAGGGAGCAAAATTTGTAACACCCCTCTCAAATCCCTGCGCTCGATGGGGATCGCAACCGTGAGTAGCAAAATATCACGCATTTTGCCCCCTTCTTCAAGTGTGAGGGGATGGAGAGCCTTCTCGAGTTTCTCCAGACTGCGCCGAGAGAGGAACGTGTAGAGGCGCTCCTTTTCGGCCTCGCCGATCGCTCCAACCGAAAACGCCTTGACGGGCTTTTTCAGCCGCGCATCCCAGACAGAGACGATCGCCGCCTCCACCTCCAAGCCGCGCACAAGCCCCCGCAAAAGCTCTTCGATAAAATAGCCCACATCGAGCTGATGCTTAGCGGCCTCAAGCTGAAAGTGTGCATCCACCTCACGGGAGCGCAGCCTGGCCCCCTCCAGAGCCAGCGCCGTCTGATCGCTGATCAGTCTCACCAAGAACTCTTGTTCCCGTCCTAGGGAGACTCCTGGAGTCAAAAAGAGATGGAAGATTCCTAGCTCTTGATCCGGTCGACGCACCGGAACACAGTAAACCGAGAACTGATCGTCTTTGCCGTAAACTAAGGGGCATTGGTCGCTGAGGATTCCCATCCGGTTGCAATTTGGGCACTTTCTCCGCACCGTAGGCGAACTGAGGTATTCGATCCACTCTTTTGCGATGCCGGCGGGCAGTTCTCCCTGTACTCGGGTGCCGAGCGTTGCACCCAGCTCGTCAATCGGAGTAAAAGCTGCGGCTTTGGCATTGACCAGATCAAGCATCAGCTCCATCGCCCAATTGAGGACTTGGGCTTCTTCGGTTGCGGTGGCGAAGCGGTGGCTGATATGGGCAATCGTCTCGTACTTCGAAAAGAGTTGCTCTTCCAGAGAGACGATCATGCGGGCAAGCTCTTGCGCACGGCGCGCTTTCTCCGAACCCAGTTTCCAAAGGGCAAACGCCGAGATAATCCCGGTCGCCAATAGGACTGCCGCAGACACAGTTACCGTCCACGAGAGGGGTTGGGCGAAGAGGAGCATTCCGAACCCAACTGTCATCGCACTCACGCCGATCCCAAACCAGAGAGATGCTTTCATCGCTGCCCTAGCCTGTTCTGGTTAGTACATTGCCTTGCTCTCCGCTCGGTCTAAAAACTACCCTTCCAGTTCTTCTACCACTTTCAAGACCTCTCGGCTGTGGCCCTCCGGCTTCACATTCTCAAAGACGCGCAAGATCGTTCCATCCTTGCCGATCACAAAGGTCGTCCGAAAAACCCCCTCATATTCCTTTCCCCTAAACTTCTTCCTACCCCAGACACCATACATTTCACATACCGCATGGTCGGTGTCCGCAAGAAGAGGAAAAGGCAAGCTGTGTTTTGCCTTGAACTTTTGATGTTTCTTGACATCATCTGGGCTGACCCCGAGGATCGAAATGCCCGCTTTTTCGTATTCGGCGTACGCATCCCGAAATTCACAGGCTTCAGTGGTACATCCCGGAGTATCGTCCTTGGGGTAAAAATATAACACCACAACTTTGCCACGGTAATCGGATAAGCGGCGCAGTTCGCCGTTTTCGTCAGGCAGGGTGAAATCAGGAGCAGGGTTTCCGGCGGTCAGGGGCATAACGTCCTCCTAAAATCCAAAACAAATCCTCAAAACCGACCTGAACACTTTGTAACATCTTGCACAAATAATCTCCCGTATTTTACTCTAATTCATCACCATTAAGTATTAGATTTCTATCAATTTCCTCCCGCACCCAGGCGCGCAATCAGCTTTCCCATTGGTTCGACATCGTAGCCGGGCAGCGTTTGAATCGTCTCACGGAAGCGGCTGTCATAAAGCACTTCTAGCAGGGGAGCAAGCAGCGCATCTTCATAAAACTGTTGTGGAAACACTAGGTGATATTCTTCCGAGAACAGCGGGATAAAGTCCAGGTCTAATGCCTGGGCAGCCGCGGCGATGCCAAGGCCGCAAGTGGCCCTTCCCGAAGCCACGGCTGCAGCCACCGCCAGGTGAGTGAATTCCTGATTTTCGTAGCCACGGATCTGATGCGGGTCAATGCCCAGTTGCCTCAAATGATAGTCCAAGAGAATGCGGGTGCCGGCACCGCTTTGGCGGTTCACGAACCGCACCTCTTCTCGGGTTAGATCCGCCAAGGACCGCACCCCTTGGGGGTTTCCTTTAGGCACGATCAAGCCCTGCAAGCGATTGACGAATCCGAGGACAACAACAGCCTGCCCCGGGAGGTACTGCCGGATATAAGGAAGGTTATACACTCCGCTTTCAGGATGGAGGAGGTGGGCGCCAGCGAAATGGGCCTCTCCGCGACGCAAGGCGATCAATCCACCCAGGCTCCCCACATTGGCCGAGACCAGGCGTCTTTGACGACGGGCGACAAATTGAGCCAGCACATCCAGTCCGACATCGTGCGAACCGATCGCCAGAATCGTCCTCTCGATCTCTTCCGGCGGTCGGTAGAGGCGCACGGTTACCCGTTCTCCGGCTTCCAGCCCTTGGATTCCGCGCGGCACAACCACGATTCCATCGGCTTGCACCAAAGAGGTGATCACCCCTGCGCCGCGCGCTAGCGGCGCAGCGCACACTCGCTCTCCCACTTTGCCCACCACCACTCGCACGTAATCGTCGTCGCCTGCGGGAGAGGTGATTTTCTTGGTGATCACCGCCTGCAGGGTCGGATAGCTGCTTTGCGGCTTGCCCAACCAATGCTCCAAAATCGGGCGGACGAAGATGTCGTTGGTCAAAGCAGCCGAGACGGGATACCCGGGCACACCCACCACGAGCACATGAGAACGTTGCGACTGTTCCTCGGCGCTGCGCTGCACCATTCCCAAAACCACCGGATGCCCCGGTCGCACCGCTACACCGTGGACAAAGACATAGCCCAGACTCTCGATCGCCCTAGCAGTATAATCCTCCGAACCTGCAGAGGAACCAGCGTTGACCAAAACCAGGTCATGGGTTTGGGCTGCCCGGGCAATTGCCTCTCGGATGCTCTCCAGCCGATCCTTGACAATTGGAAACCGCGTTGCTTCCCCTCCGTAAGAGCGGATTTGGGCCGCCAAGACAATCGAGTTGAACTCGATAATCTTTCCCGCTTCAAGGGGTTCGCCGATAGGGACCAACTCATCCCCCGTGGGGATAATGGCAACCCTCGGCTTGCGCGCAACCCAAATTCGGGTTTGTCCGCTAGCAGCAATCGCCCCTAGGTCTACTGGGCGCAGGGTCTGCCCCGAAGGCAAGACCAACTGGGTAGCCACGATATCTTCCCCCATTGGGCGCACGTGCTGCCACGGAACGGCTGCAGCGCGGATGCGAATCCGCGTCGGATGGCGGAGATCTGCCGCCACGCTCCCACTCTCGCTCAGGGGCTCGACACTCTCAATGGGAATGACCGCATCCGCCCAAAGCGGGATAGGATCACCGGTATCAACATAGACAGCTTGCTCGCCGACACGAAGTTCGATCGGTTCTGTGACCGTCGCTCCGCTGGTGCTCTCGGCCGAGACCGCAAAGCCATCCATAGCCGCTCCGTGATAGTGAGGCGAGGAAATCGCTGCCCAGACCGGCTCGGCCAACACTCGCTCGAGCGCATTCTCATCGACGGGGATTTGTTCTTTGCCGAGTAACCCTTCCCAGCCGTAGCGCGATAGCTCTTCCCACAATTTCGCTTGGGCTTCGTCCAAAGGAATGTCCTGTAGGTAAACACTCATAAGTCCACCTTCATCGTTTGTGCTTTACTCCAATAACTCAACTTGCACCTTTTCTCCCGCAGCTAACCCGGTAGCAGCCGCAGGGATACGGATCAGACCATCTGCGCGCGACAAGGCCAAAATCATATTGCTTTTGCCGAACACCGGGTCTGCCCGGAGCCCCTCTGCATCTTGAACCAACCGCACCGGGACCCAATCCTCACGACCGGCGGTTGAACTCAAGTTGACCGTCAGGGTCGCCTCCACTTGGGGCTTCATCTCTTCCGGAGGCAAGCCTTGCAGCAGGAAAAGGATCGGCCGCACAAAGTGTAAGGCAATAACGTAGGCCGACATTGGATTGCCTGGCAACCCGATGACCGGAATTCCATCACAAACTGCAAAGATGGTGGGTTTTCCCGGCCGAGTGTTAATCCCATGGGCTAGAACGCCAGGGGCACCCATTTGTTGGATCGCCCGAGCGGTGTAATCCCTGGCACTCACCGAGGAGCCGGCGGTAATCAGAATCATGTCGCACTTGGCCTTGAGCTCATCCAGCGCCTTTTTTAGCGCCTCTTCTTGATCGGGAAGAATGCCGTAAGGCAAAGGCTCTCCACCACACTGGCTTACCAGAGCGGAGAGGGTATAGGTATTGACATCGCGCACCTGTCCTAACCGCAGCGGAGCGTCCGGGGGGACGACTTCATCTCCGCTGGAGATAATTCCCACCTTGGGTTTTTTGACCACCTCCACCTGAAGAATCCCCAAGGCCAGAAGTCCCCCGACTTCGACCGGTCGAATGCGTTTATGTCTCGGCAAAACCACCTCGCCTTCTTTGACCTCTTCGCCGATACGGATTGTGTTCTCCCAGGGAGACGCCGCCCGGTAGACTTCAATTTCATCCTCGGCGATCCGTTGCGTTTGTTCAATCATCACCACGGCATTGGCATTAGGCGGTAACATTCCCCCGGTGTGAATCAAGGCGGCTTCCATGCTTCCAAGGGTCACCGTGGTTTCTTGACCCATGCCAACCTCGGTCACCACCCGGAAGTACGCTGGAAGGCTCTCGCTTGCTCCAAAGGTATCCTCGGCACGCACCGCGTACCCATCCACGGTAGCGCGGTTGAACATCGGCAACGGGTGGGGCGCCCGGACTTCACGGGCACTCACCCGCCCTAAGGCCTCCTGCGTAGGCACAGACTCGACCGCCAGTTTGACTTGTGGCGTAAGAGCCTCAAAGACCTTTTGGCGCGCTTCTTGGGGGGTCAACAAAGTCAGGAATTCGGGCATTGCAGCCTCCTCTCGCTCATCGAATCCAAAATGAATAGGCATACAGATAAATGACCAGGCCATATAAGGCCGCCCCTCCCCAAACCAGCCCTCGCCAATTCGGCTTCGAGCCTTGGGCAATGCGTTTCATGCTCCAAATCTGTCCCAAACCCAACACCGAAGCCGCCAGCGGCGGCAATCCGACCGAAAGGGGCATCCCCAACAGGATGGCAAGAGCAATCCAGAAGAAAGCAAAGACAATCAAAGCATTGTGAAGGCTCATCCCATTTTGCCAACCAATGCGCAAGAGCAAGGTCTGCTTCTTTGCGTTCAGATCGCCTGCATAGGTGGATAACTGGTAACTCAAAAGCATTGCGACGCGTAATGCCAGCAAGGGCAACGTGATCATCGGCAACAGGCGATGCATCTCCCCCGTTTGAAGAAGAAAGCCCATCCAGGGAATCAAGGTCGCCATCAGGAAGCTGAGGACGAGCTCGCGAAAACGTTCTGCCTCAGCAATATAGATGGACCTCGAAACGATCAAGGTGCCCAAAACCGCCAGAAGGGTCACCCACAGCACCTCCACCCGATAAAGCCGATTGGCGATCATCAGCACCGTTACAGAAGCCCCGCTAGCCAAGGCAGCGATGGCAATTCCGAGCTCCCTAGAGAACGGAGGGGTTCTCAGTTGCCCTCTCTCACGAGGTCCGTTGACCCGCAGGTGATGACGCCAGAGAAAGAGGCCTGCTAATTGTAAGCATATCACCCAAAGGATCCCCAGCCAAGCACGATCCCAGTGCAGAGTCGTTCCGAGGTATTTCGCCATCCCCAGTCCAAGGCTGTATAACAGAATACTCTCAAAGAAGAAGGCCGGCGTAACCCATTTCGCGCTCATCTAACGCCCCCAACCTTCTACCAGCAGCCTAGGAGACCTCAACCGCTTCAGACTCACAGATCTACTTCCTTGCCAAAGACACCTCGCCCGGATGATGATACCACGACTCGCATAAGACTGCGGACTTCCGCTTCAAAAAGGAAGTCCGCAGTCACGCCAACAGTTGGAAAACTTAGCTTCGCCAAGTTTTCGAGAATCTGCCCTGCGAATTCGTCACTTGCGGAAATAATTCGAGATGAAGAACCAAACATTGGCCGGCCGTTCAGCCAAACGACGGGTAAAGTAGGGATACCATTCTGTGCCAAAGGGCACATACACCCGCACCGGATATCCCTGTTCCACCAGGCCGGTTTGCAAATCTCGCCGAATTCCATACAGCATTTGGAATTCGAGCGCCTTTTTGGGTAAACCGATCTGCTTGGCATATTCCAAAGCAAAACGAATCCGTTGCTCATCGTGGGTAGCCAAGGCAGGGATCGGAGGCACCCGACCGTCTTCGCTAAGCTCCGGCGCCCCAACTTCTAGAGCACGGTCGAGTAAGATCTGAGTCAGGCGATCGTAATTGGCATCCACATCCCGCTTCTTGGGGTAGGCAAGATGAGGTGGCTCGTTATACGCTCCCTTACAGAGACGGACGCGAGCGGGGATGCGCATCAGGCGCATCAAATCCTCTACTGTGCGATAGAGATAAGACTGAAGCACTACGCCTACATTGTGAAAACCGCGTCCGTTGCGCATCTCGTCAAACAGGGCCAACGTATCCTCAACGCAAGAGGAGTCCTCCATATCGATGCGCACGAAATTGCTGCGCTCTCTGGCGTGTTGGAGAATCCGCGCTAGGTTCTCTGCACAAAGTCCAACATCGACTTTGAGGCCGATCTGCGTCAGCTTGATCGACACATTCGAGCGCACATTTTCTGCTTCGATAGCGTCTAACATTCGTAGGATCCCCTGTGTGGCTTTCTCAGCCCCCTCTGTACTGGTGGTGTGCTCCCCCAGTTGATCCAGCGTGGCCTGTATACCGCTCTGGTTCAGTTTTCGCACCACAGCAATTCCATCTTCGAGCTTTTCACCGGCAACAAACCGGCTTGCGGCTTGCCAAGCCACTGGCCAGCGGGTGACGATTTGCTTCGCCCATGAGGCTTTGGAGAGATAAATAAAAAATGCGCGCAACATGTCTCGCTTCCTTCCTTACACAGAATTCTCTGGAGGTTAGGGAGAATAACCAGCTCAAGAGGCTGGACCGAACCGCCTTCCCCCTCTGTCTCCTTCAAGAGAGAACCCTCTGCACAAGCGCTCATGCCTTGCGCTGCCGGCTTTCAAAATCCCAATCGATTCTAGCATACCCTTCCCGTGTTCACCACAGACAGGGGTAAGTTTTTCTGTATGAGATTCAGCCTAGTTCTTGAACTCATGCGCAAGACGACTTGGCACGAATCTTGTAACCGATTAGAATCCTAGAAAGGGAAGACGAGATGTTACTCCGTCAACTGCAGGCCGTTGAAGTCCGTCCAACGACCACTGCGCACTTGGCGCAGACCATGGCCTTGCTCGAGCTTTCTGTGTTAGAACTTCACGAAAAGATTGAAGCCGAGCTCTCCTCCAATCCGGCCTTAGAACTCATCGAAGGCCCTTTCTGCCCGATTTGCCAAAAGCCCCTAATCGATACCCTCGATTGCCCTCTCTGCTCGCGTCCCAAAAACCTCTCCGGCGACGAGCCAATCGTTTTCCTCTCCCCCCGAGATGACAGCTATCCCTCATATGCCGCTTGGTCCGAGGAGGAAGAACCGGAAAGCTCCCTTGAGGAGAGGATGGTCGAATGCGAAGATTTGGCCGTTTACGTCTTTCGCCAGATTGCCTCGGAGCTAGAAGAAGCCGATCGTCCGATTGCAGCCCATCTCCTCACCAGTTTGGACGAGGATGGTCTCCTGCGCACCCCGCTCATCGAGATCGCCGCCTATCACCGGGTGCCCCTCAACCGTGTCGAAAAGGTGCAGCGGATCATCCAATACGCCGACCCTCTGGGGGTTGCCTCCTCAGACCCAAGGCAGGCGCTGCTGATTCAATTGGACGTGCTTGCCCAAACTCACCCTATCCCTCCACTGGCTCAACGAGCCATAGAAGAAGGCTGGCAACTTCTGCTCCATCAGCAATACTCCACGTTAGCCAAGCTCCTCAACACCTCCCTTGCCAAAGTCAAAGAAATTGCGGAGTTTCTCGGAAAGAACCTAAACCCCTATCCTGCGAGAGCAAACTGGGGCGATCTCCATCATCCCACCCCTTCCTACCGCGCAGCCTACTACACGCCGGATGTGATCATCTCTTTGCTCAACAACGACGAGAATGCCCCCCTCGTGGTCGAGGTGATTTTCCCTATTTGTGGCAAATTGCGTGTCAATCCTCTCTTCCGAGAAGGTCTGCGCCAAGCTCCCCCACAAAAGCTCGAACAATGGCAAGCCCACTTAGAACGCGCCACTCTACTGGTAAAATGCCTCCAACAGCGCAATCAAGCTCTGATTCGCCTGATCCAAACCCTGGTCAAACGCCAAAGGAAGTTCATCCTCGAGGGCGATGCTTACTTGTATCCCCTCACCCGGGCGAGTTTAGCCCAAGAATTAGAAGTGCATGAGTCAACCATTTCCAGAGCTGTTTCCGGCAAAACCGTTCAATTGCCGAACGGGAAGATCATCCCTCTGGCCAAGTTCTTCGACCGCAGCTTGCATATTCGCGCCGAACTGCAGGAGATCATCGCCAGTGAGTCCCATCCACTAACTGACACGGAGATCGCCGAGCTGCTCAGAGCTCGTGGTTTCCAGGTCGCCCGCCGCACCGTGGCAAAATACCGCGCCATGGAGGGAATCTTACCGGCCCATATTCGCTCAAAGGTCAAGAAACCTCACAAATCGGCCGCCTCTACTCCCTGATTTCGGTTAAGATTCTATTGATGAAAACCTCTCCGCAACTGCGCATCCTTCCGGCTCTTGTCGGTGGCCTTGGTCTAGCGGACGTAAATGTTCTGCTCGACCAGATCCCCCAGGCTGCTTTTTTGATCAGCCCCGCAACCAACCAAATCCTTCTGGCGAACCAATCTGCTTTAGAGCTTTGTGGGTGGACAAATCCCCAATTGCAAAACGCCTCGCTTCGCTCGGTTTTCCCCGACTTGCCCGTGACCTTTGCGGAAAACCACCATCAGGCCTTCATTTGCCACCTCCTTACCGCAAGCGGCACTGCCCTAGAAGGGAGCACTCGCTTGCAAGCTTTGCCTAAACGCAGCCAATGGTCTCTCCTTCTCTTTAGCCCTTCGGAGTCATCCCTTTCTGCGCAGCCATGCCAGCCGGAGACCCAAGCAACAATCTGGCAAGCGTTGGACTGGGCCGTCCTCCTGCTCCTCAAAAGCCCTGCGGATGTTCTGCTCGCCCGCGCACTGGAGAATTTGAAGGAATTTACTGCGAGTGAGAACGGTTTTCTTTATACAGCCCACCCCAATCGTACCCACCTCACCCGGGTTATCTCCCTAAGCACCACGGCTGTTCTCCCATCCCGGCTTCCGGCTAAGGCGCTGTCTGAGGTTGCTTCACCGGCAGTTTGGAGAAGAGACCTACCTGCAACAAGCCACTTGGCGCGCATCGCCCAGGAACGAGGACAGGGTTTCCTCATTGCCTTGCCTCTGGGTGAGTCCGCTGCTCGGGTTGGGTTGATCCTCCTCTGTGGCCGAGGAGAGTATCGTCCTGCTATTTCGCTCGAGGGCCTGATCGATTTGAGCCGCTATCTATCCGCTCTAGTGCAGCTCCTCTCTCAGATCCGGGGTCTAGAAAAAGAACTCTCCCTCCAATCCCACGAGAACGCCATCCATCGTCGCTTGCTAAATTCCATTCAAGAGGGTGTGCTCCTGATCAACGCCAGCCGGCGAGTCTTGGTCATCAACAGCGCAGCCGAAACGATCCTCGGCTATACCGGGCGCGAAGTCCTGGGCCAAAACCTCGAATCCTTTTTGATCGGCAACCGAGACTTATCCCCTTTGATCCAAAGCGCGCTGGAGGGAAAGTTGCGCCTGCAAGCCCGCTCCGTACACTTATACCGCCGCACAGGACAACCTTTCCTTGCCGACCTGCAGCTGATCCCTTTGTACATCGATCAACGGGTGACAGGCGTAGCCATCCTCATTCAAGATCGCACCGAACAAGAGACGCTGCTGACACAGTCGATGAGAATGGAACAACGAGCCCTTTTAGGCGAATTCACTACCCTCTTTGCCCACGAGGCCCGCAATCCTCTCAATAACATCATGGCCAACCTGCAGTGGATGTCTTTGAACCTGCCCGAGAACGACCCTAATCAGGCGATTCTCCAGCGCATCCAACAAAATTGCGAACGACTTAACGGGCTAATGGACACCATCCTAACCTATAACCGCATTAGCGAGATGGAGCTCGAGAGCGTCGAGGTCCAAACGTTGATGAAAAAAATCCTCGATCGCCAATCCCTTCCTCTGCAACAGGCAAATATCCATGTGAACTACGAAGCAGAGGGAGAAATTCCGGCGATTCGGGGGAATCGGCGCGCTTTGGAGCGCGTCTTCACCAACTTGATTGACAACGCCATCTATTCTATGAAAGAGAGGGGAGGTAGCCTGACGGTTAAGGTGCGCCTTTCCCGACCTAAAGAGAGCAGCACAGAATGGCTCGAGATCAGCATCGCCGATAGCGGCCCAGGAATTGCCGAAGAGTATAAGGAGAAATTGTTCAAAGAGAGTTTCACTACCAAGCCTAACGGAACCGGGATAGGACTGCTGATTTGCCGCAAGATCATTCAAGCCCATCAAGGCTCGATCGATTATCAGAGCATCCCCGGCGGCACGGTATTCATTGTGCGGTTGCCGCTAAACCAACCGGAGTCTTTTTGCTCTCCTAAGGAGTGACCATGGCTTACACCGTGCTGATGGTGGAAGACGAAGAAGACTGCATCACCCCTCTGTTACCCTACATCCAATCCCGAGGCTATGAGGTCAAAGTAGCCTCAACGCTGCGCAAAGCGCGCGAGTATCTTAACCAAGGAGTTGGCGATATCGTCCTCTTGGATGTGCTTCTCCCGGATGGCAACGGTCTTGATCTACTGCACGAGACAGCCTCTCTGCCCACTCGCCCCTCGGTCATCGTGTTCACGGGCCACGGGGACATTGAAATGGCGGTTGAAGCAATGAAGCTCGGCGCAACGGACTTTCTCCAAAAGCCAGTGGTCTTCAGCCAAATCGAAAAAAGCCTTCAGCGTGCAGCAGAAAATGTCGCCTTGCGCCGTGAGCTTAATCTCTATCGTCAAGCCCAACTCCAGAGTGTTGACTTCATCATTGGCAATTCTCCGATCATGCGCCGATTGTACGAACAAGCCCAACGCGCCGCCTTGGCCTCGGTTTCCGTATTGATCACCGGCGAGACCGGCAGCGGAAAATCGCTTCTGGCGAAAGCAATCCATAAGATGGGACCGCGAGCGAACAAGCCTTTTGTGCACGTAGATTGTGGCGCAATCCCGGCAAGCGTTTTCGAATCGGAGCTATTCGGACACGAAGCCGGCGCCTTCACCTCCGCCGAAAAGCGAAAGCTCGGGTTGCTGGAAACTGCAGATGGGGGGGTGCTCTTCTTGGATGAGATTTCTTCGATGCCCATTGAAACCCAAGCTAAGCTACTCCGCGCGCTGGACGAACAATCCTTTCGCCGCCTAGGCAGCACCACAGAGATCAAAGTCGATGTCCAAGTCCTTGCCGCCTCCAATCGCAACTTGAGAAGAATGATGGAAGAAGGAACTTTCCGCTCCGATCTTTACTATCGCTTAAAAGTGGTTGATCTTGAAGTTCCCCCGTTGCGGGAACACAAAGAAGATATCCCAGAGCTGGTTGGCTTCTTGATCCGAAAGAACAACCCCAGGCGCGGCACCAACATCCGCAATGTGACTCCTAGAGCAATGGAAGCGCTCATGGCCTACGACTGGCCGGGGAACATCCGCGAGTTGGCCCACGCCATCGAACGGGCGATGATCTTCTGCGATGACGAAGCCATTGACCTCCATCACCTCCCCTATGAAGTGCAAGCAATGCCTGCAAGGCAGAACTCAGGCCCCTCCAAAGCGCCCCGCACTCGTTCAGGGCGACCAGATTAGGTAATCCTCCCGAGCGCAGAGTTCCATCTTGCCCTGGATAACCACACACACTCGATAGTCTACAAGCGTGCCATTAGGAGCTTGAAGCGGCGGAATGGCTATTGACGACCTCCCTTGCTGATCGGTTGGTGGCATTTCCAGTTGCAGCGTCTCGCCACTTGAGAGAGAAAGCACTAATTTAGGCCTGAGGTTGACCACCGGTTGTTGGCCTAAAGAGACGATGACCCCGATTTCCTGCTGCGTCTGTTGATCGACAAAGGGCCTGGCTTCGAAGATTTGCAAGGTGACCTCTTGACCCGGAGAACTTGCGTCCTGTTCTGAGGCCGATGCACCGGACGGTTGAAGGGTCGATCGAGAGCTTGGCCGGGCCTCAGCCTCCTCCTCAAGCTCGGAGGGGTGATAAAGGGAGGCGTATTCAAAGCCCAGAGGTATCGGACGGATGCGGTAAATCCCCTCAATCTGCCGGTCCTCGATCAGACACAGGGTTTCAAAACACTGGCGAACATTGGCATTCTCCTCCCTAATCGGTCCGCTAATCGGCAAGCCGATCAACTCCACTCCACCATGGGTCTCGATGTAATTCAGGAAAGAGCGCAACACAGGGTATCCTCTGTTGTCCTCCCTCGCAATAAACACCGTCTCCTCGCTTTCTTGGTAGTCCACCATCCGCTCTGGGAAAATTCCCAACTTCCGCGGCAAAGGGGCCAACTTTGCTCTGCTCTCCGAATTGGCTTTAATTTCCAAGGCAACGTTTTCAAAGATTACAATCTCATCGCCATCGGCTTCCCGGATAGCTGGCAAGAGAGGGAAGCCCGTCAGGTCGACACCCAGCCGCTCTACCAGTGGAGCAGCTCGCAGGTCAATCGGCCTTGCCGAACTCACCACAGCCCGAATAGGAAAAGGATATTGACACACCTCGCCACACTTCCAAGCCCCATAAGCCAATAACCTTGCCTCGCCCGGCGGGTCACTCTCGGCACGATACATCCCTACTCCCTCAAAAAATTGTTCATATCGCCTATAGCGAGGATTGTAGCGTAGCCCACTTAGGGGCTTTCCCACTCGCTCCCGACCGCCTAGCTTTTCATACAAGGGCAGGAACTCGCGATGGATCGGTAACGAATCCGCCACCTCTTGACTCCTGCCGACCCCTAAGGTCAGCCAAGGGGAAGGCAAACTCAAGTCCAGTCCGATCGGAACAAAGCCAACTTCTGCGCTGCCACTCTCGTTGCGAGCAGAAAAAAGAAGGGCATTAGCCAAGTATTGATAGACGAACTCCCCTTCTTCCAAGCGCGGAGAAATGGGCGCTCCGAGCACCTCCTCCCCACCCACCTTGCGGTAGTACGCCTCGAACTCCGGAGCAATGGAAAAGAACCCGCGTGAAAGGGACTCAAAGTCGGGTGAGGCCGGCTCACAACCAACCAGCCAGATGCCGACCAATCCCATAGGCAGCCAGAGGATCATGAACCGAACAAGCGGTTTGACGATCACATGACGAATCTTCCCTTTCCCTTAACGGGAGATGAACGGCAAAAAGACCTGATAAGCCCGATCTGCCCCCCGGTATATCACCGGCAGGTGAAGCAAATTGCGAATGGCCATCCCCTCCTGCCAGATTAAGAAACTATCACGTACACAAAATCTGCGATTCTGCCGATCTTGAACGCATACGCGGTAGGAGATCAAAGTGCCGTTCTCAGCCTCAACCGGAGGCAGTGCAATTTGGGTCTTGCCTTGGCTATCGGTCGGCGGTAGGGTGATCCGCTCCTCCTTGCCATCCGGGTAGCTGAGAATGAGTTCAGGGACGACGCTGCTCAATGGCTGAGCTCCTGAATAGACACCGACTCCGATTATCTGAGTCTGACCGGAGGCGAGCAATGGTTGAGTTTCCCAAGTGCGCAGGGTAATCTGGGGGCGTTCCCAGGTTTTTTCTGCTCCGCCGCTCTCCTTGAATTTTCGTTTGCGGTATTCTTCGCCCAGCCTCGAGAGACGCACAACCGGGATACCATAGAGATCGACCTGGTCCTCAACGCAGAACTTTATGAAACATTGTCGTTGCCGCCCTGCGCTCAGCTCGTGGGCGCGGGTTTGTGGAGGGCCGGAAAGTTCTAAACCACCATGAGCCTGAAGATACTCCCAAAATCGCTTGGGCACGAGAAACCCTTGCTCTCGTTCAACGCTCACCCAGATATACTCAGGCAGAGTCTGGGGAGGCTCGAGAGGATCGGCAGGGATGCCCAGCAATTGAGGTAAGGGTCTCAGACCCACCTGTTCAGGGTGTTCGGGATTGAAGACAATCACCAGGTTCTCAAAAATTTGCTCGACCAGTTTGTCCTCGGTCAAGTAGGGTTCTGAAAGGGCAAACCCGGTAAACTCCACTCCATGGCGGGAAACGAAAGCTACGATCGGCTCGACCCTCAGCGAAGGAAGGTCGATACGGCTGTCCTCCGCAACCGGATAGGGACAACTCTGTCGGCACTTCCAAGCTCCGTATGCAAGAAGATAGACGGTCTGAGAGGGGTCCTCTTCCAGAAGATAAAAGCCCGCCCGCTCAAAATACTGTTCGTATCGTCCCAACCGTTCGTTATAGCGCGCTTCGCTGAGCGGAAAGCCAACCACGCTCTCTCCCCCCATCTCGGCGTACACTTTTGCAAACAAGGGGAAAATTTTCACCCTTTCTACTTGGGCTGGAGGGATCGGTCCGCCGTTAAGCTCGGGACGCGCCCGAACGCCCAACTCATACCCCAAGGGAGCGAGCTGGGCCTGCCCGGTTTGGCGATCGTACTCCAGCAAGACCGCCGTAGTATATTGATAGATTTTCTCGCCGCGCTCGAGGGGTGGAGAAATAGCCGGCCCAAGACGAGCTCTGCCTCCTAACTGTTCGTAGAATGACCTAAGGCTGGGATGAAGCGGATAAGTGCCTTTGGGTTGGGTCTCCCTTTCGCTGCTGTCTGCACAGGCAGCCAAGAAAAGAAACACTAGCAAAGAGAGAAGCAGGGATTGGTGGCTCGGTCTCATTCACTTCGCCTAAGTTCGGACGAAATTGCGCCCAAACCCTTATGTGCATTATAGCACAGCCTACATATCTGGTCATTCATTCCCAACTCCCTGCCACATATGGGGTGCAGCATGGCATGAGTCTTGCATAAGTACAAGACAGTCGAGAGAGAAAGCCTTCCCTTTTACCAAGGTCGCATCCATGCACCCCAAGGCCGGTCTCGGAGTCTATTATTTCTCGGACACTCAACATTACCACACCCAGGCACGCGAAAGGTGGCTACGGGAAGTCTCTTCTTTGGGGGTAGCGTGGCTCATCCTGGACAACCCCGGTCTAATAGCTATCCCAGAGCCGTTTCTCCAAGCCGCTTTGGAAAGCGGTCTCACCCCTATCGTGCGCATCGTTGGGATTCCGGCCGAGCCAAGGTTTATCGCCGAACTGGAACCCGTCATCCGTAGCTATGCCCTTTGGGGTGTTCAATACATCCAACTCTTCGATCGCCCTAATACCCAAACTTTTTGGGGAAAGGTCTCCTGGACAAGCGGGAATCCTGTCGAGCGCTTTATCGACCTCTTCTTACCCTATGCTGAAATTCTAGTTAAGTATAACATTTACCCTATTTTTCCGACTCCGGAAGTCGCAAGAGGGTTCTGGGACACTTCCTTTCTGCGTTTGGCGCTGGAAAGTTTGGTGCGTCGCGGCCACCAGTGGCTGATCGAGACCTTGATTTTGTCTGCCTATCTTGCGATTTACGATCCCTCGCGGCCGCTCAACTGGGGAGCTGGCGGTCCGGAACGCTGGCCGAACACCCAACCCTATCAAGAGAGCTCTCACTCCCAAGACCAGCGTGGGCTCTACATTGCGGATTGGTATGAAGCACTTGCCCAAGCCACCTTGGGCAGAGCTCTGCCGATTGTCTTGCTGGACGATCCCTGCACCCCTCCCCGCTACCTCTCTCAGTCCGAAGTCCACCAAAGGATGCTCTGTGCGATCCGTCGCCTGTTCGATGAGCGCAGTGGGGAAGACATCGAAATTGAAGGGCACATATACGAGCCCTTTCACCCCAGCGTGCTCTGCTTAGGGTTCTATGGGCTGCCTTGCCAGCCCAACAGGGGCGACCCAAGAGCCTGGTTCTTGCCCAACGGACAACCGCTGCCGATTGTTGAGGCAATCAGAAGGCTGCAGAAGAAACCCGAAGAGCCCAAGAGCGCTCGAAAACACACGTTGCCCCACGCACTCCTTTTGCCCCGAATGGCGGTGATTCAGCTCCATCAGGTGTTGGAAAAACTCAAACCTTTTCTGTTGCGTTATCAACCCCTCATTGTCTTCAGCTTGGAGGAGGCTGCCCAAGCGGAGCACGTTTGGTATGTGGAGGGGCTCTCGTGGCCCACAAGCGCAGAAGTAGAGGAACTGGAAGGCTGTTCCTGTCTCCTCCATCCCCTCCGCTTGGATGGCACGGAACTTGCTCCGAATCGAAGCGACTCTTCTTCGGAGGCCTTATGGACGAGACCAACTTCCCTATAACCCAGGCACCTCTTGAGGGCCAAGAATCGTGGCAAGCTTACCGACCCGTTATTAAGGTGATGGGGATCGGTGGTGGGGGAGGGAATGCTGTGGCGCGCATGATGGAGTTCGGAGTCCACGGCGTGGAGTTTATTGCAGCGAACACCGATCTCCAGGACTTGAGCCAGAATCCCGCTCCAACCAAAATCCTCTTAGGCCCGAACACTACTCGAGGGCTCGGAGCGGGAGGCAAACCCGAAGTCGGACGAGCAGCGGCTAAGGAGAGCGCCCGCGAACTCGCCGAAGCCCTTCAGGGAGCGGATATGGTCTTTCTTGCCGCCGGAATGGGAGGGGGCACCGGCAGCGGAGCGACTCCGGTGGTGGCCGAAATCTCCCGCTATCTGGGCATTGTGACAATCGCTGTGGTCACCACACCGTTTTCGTTTGAATTGGGGCGCAGACAAGCCAATGCCGCCGCCGGTCTGAGTTCTCTCCTTCCTCACACCCACACCCTGATCACCATCCCCAACGACCGCCTTCTCCACGTGGTCCCGAAAGGGCAACCTCTCACCGTGGCCTTTCACATGGCCGATGACGTGCTGCGCCAGGCCATCCAGGGGATCACCGAACTGGTCACCCAAAGCGGCCTGATCAATGTCGACTTTGCGCATGTGCGGCGGATGCTGCTTATCGGGGGCGGCGCCTTGATGGCTATAGGGCAAGGGAGCGGAGAGAAGAAAGCCATCGAAGCGATCGACCAAGCCTTACACCACCCCTTACTGGAGTCGGTTTGTTTAGAGCACGCAAATGGCCTGATTATCAACTTCAGCGGCGGCCCAGACCTGACCCTGTTTGAAGTGGACGAAGCCATGCAGTTTTTGCAAAAGCAATGCAACCCCGACGTGGAGGTGGTGATGGGTGTAATGAATTGCGAGCGGATGACCAACCGAGTCCAGGTGATTCTGGTCGTCACGGGAATTGGGGCAACCCCTCTGGAAGAAGCCTTTTCCCTCGCCCCTAAAGCCGAACCGGCGGAAAGGACGGCCCGACCGCTACAGCCCTCCGCCCGGCCCACCCTTGAGTCCCCCTCTGTGCGTCAAGTCCCTGCCGAAGCCTTACCGGTAGCCGATGCCGGAGACCTGGACGTTCCGGCTTTCCTGCGTCGGCGCTCCTCTCCTTCCGGGTCGCTCTATGGACGCCAATAAACTCAAAGCAATTGTGCAACGCCTCTACCAGCGGTACCCGTCTCTTCGAGGCATCTCCCCTCAAGTGCGAGAGGTCTACATCCCCGAATTAGGACAAAAACGCGTGGTGCTCACCTTCCGCACCACCACGCTTACCGAAAACCAGAAACCGATTCTAAAGTGGATTCGGGCTACCGTCAATGAACAGGGCAAAATCCTTAAGATTTCTTTTTCCAAGTGATCCCAATCAGCTCACGAACCCCAGAATGGCCGCAGGTTGGCTGGAGAAACTCGAGCTGAACTTCTGGCGTTTCTTTATCTGCTTCAGCTCTCGGTTTTACGAGAGCCCCCGAACAGCTCTTGAGGGGCAAGGCGGCCATCCCGTCCGCCCTCTTCGTCAGCGCCGGCAGATGTCTCTGCTCATCTCGGTCGTCGCACTGCTCAGCGGGATGATCTTTGGGCTCCTCTTCGGCCCCCTATTCTAAAAAGGGAAGCAAGAAACGATGATGAAGACCTCTTCGTGGCCCTCGTATTTGTTCCTCTTTGTGCTCTTTTTCCCAATCGGATTCTGGGCGGGCACTCGAATTTCTGTTGCTTATCCTTCTCTGCGGTCGGCCCTGTTGCGTCTCCTGCCCTTTCAAGCCTCCCCTGAACCGGCGTACCCGCTGCCGAACAAGATAGACCAACCTAGCGGCACTCCTGTTCCGTCCCTCGTTACCCCGGCTCAAACCAACTTTTTACTCCTCTTCGTGAACGATCTGAGCGCTCCCCATCCTCAACTGACCAGCGCTTGGCTACTGGTCCACCCGCACGATTCCTTGCGACTGATCTTCTTACCTATTTTCCAAGAGCACAATCCAGATGAGGAGCTCGTGACTTCTTTCCAAATTGAGGGGAGGAGCTTAAGCGAGGAATTTCTTGCAGCGATCGAAAAACGCAACCTGCTGTGGCATTCGTTTCTCGTGTTAGACCACCTTGCTCAGGCAACCATCCTAACAGACGCCCAGGACAATGAAACTCTTCTCTCAAGCGTTTACCTGCGCCGACTCTGCGAGACCTTGCCTTGGCAACCCCAAATCTTGGGCAAATTCAAGACGCTCATTCCCGAGCACCTCAACTCCGATCTAGACCTTCTTAACTCTATCGAGCTGTGGCAGTTGCGCTTAGAGAGGTCGCCTAACCTAACCTGTGAGTTTCCCACCCTGTCCCGATGAGGGACGCAAACGACGAGACCCTGAAAACGAGAGTCGCAGCCCGAAGAACCCTTGTGGAACTAGTCTTGGCATAGTTCCTGCACCTCTCCGGAGAAAGCGGCGGGACGAGTTTGCCGTTCGGGAGCGTAGGCAATGGAGTTCTTGACCCCTCTCAACCTCTTGATCCTGATTACTCTGACCCTCTTCACTTTCGGCAGCCTTTCCATTCTGGCGGGGCTGATCCTTCTGATCAATCGCGCCTACAGCAGCGAATTGAAAACCCTCGCTGCACAAACCAGTCGCCTAGTCCAAAAAGGCCTCGCCGAGGATATCGCTGCCCTGATCGGACAAGCCTCGACTCTGCTTAACGCCGTGAACGATTTGATCCGCAGCACTGCGGGAGTGGGCTTTACCCTGATCCTAGTCGGTTTCGTCCTACTGAACACCGCGGCCTTTATTGCCTACCAATTGGTACGATGAAGTCGATGGAACTCTCCTGCTCGTCTATCGTTCGGCGTCTCAAGGCGCTACTGCCCTCCAGCAGTTGGCCATGGATTCTGCCTGCGCTGCGCCTAGAGCCCCTAATTTGGGAAAGCTTATGCAACTTCGAGCAGGTTTTTGAGATCCACGACCTCGGAGAGATTATCGGCAAGCCAGAGGATTGCTCACCCGCAGTCTTAGCTTTGAAGGCCCTGAAATACCCTCGGTCACCTCAAGAGCTGCGCCTTTTCCCCCTCATCCCGGTTGAAGCAGCGTTTCGGGAACGAGCAGAGGCTATGGAGCACACTCCCTTGGTCTCCCTGCAAGACGCTGCACTCAAAGCGTTGAACTTGCGCCAAAAGCGTCTTTCAACCGGCTCTTGGGACGATTGGACAGCGACTTTACAGCAAACTCCCTCTGTGGCTCTGGTTTGTCTTTTCGGGATGATCCCCGATCAGATTGAATTCTTGCAGGCCCTTCTCCCCTTCCCAACGGAGGAGGAAAGCGAGGCAGGCTACTGCCGAGTGTTCCAAGTGATTCTGAGCAACCCGGCGCCTTTTGCAGTGCAAAACGAACTGATTGCCCATCTGCTCAATTTGCTCTCCTCAGAGGAAAGGGAGATGCTCCAGCCAGTTCTCGCTCGGCTGCCTCCCGCATTAGCAGCGAATATCCCCATCCTGAGAAGCCTGTGCTGCTCATCCGATTCCCTTCATGCCAAGCGCTCAAACCAGCCCGAAGGGAAGTCCGGGAGAGTTCAGAGCGTGGCGATGCCGTTTTCCCACTCGGTCAAAATTTTCGCCCAAGACGAGCCTGAACACATAACCCAAAAACTGAGCCAATCGATCCGGCTCACCGCTCAATCCCAGGCCTTGCTGTGGGCCAAGCTGGCCATTCTTTCTGAAGGACACACAGCGGAGAGCGAAGCACCGCTCCACTGGCAGAAGGCCCTCCACTTATACCCCGATTCGGAACCTTTGCGCGCCATGGCCTTGCTTAGCTGCGCCAATTCGGAAAGAGAATCCACCCCCCACGCTGAGGCCGAAATTCGTACCGGGTTCGAGCCTGAGACTTCCCTCCTAAAATTTGCTATCCAAGTCAGCCCGGGTTGCGAGCGTTTTTCTCATCTCTCCACACCTCCGGCTTCTCTCAAGCTACTCGCCCAACAGGCTCTTGACGAGGTGCAGGCGCTTGCCCCTTCCGACCCCTTTCTGAGCGACCCAGAAATCCTCGAGTATCTTCTAGCTTTGCTGTGCACCCACTGCCTCAGACGAAGGCTCTACTCCCCCGCGAGGCAAGCGATTCAACTGCTGTTACGAGGCAGACCCGACCATCCTCACTCTCTGCTCATCCTCGCGCTCCTTCTCCATTCCCAGGGCGATCACGAGCAAGCCTTGAATCTCTTTCACCTCCTCGAAGCGATCTACCCCGAAGACCCCCACATCGCTTTCCTGCTCGCTCAGAGCCACCAACTCAACCGGGAGTGGCTCGAAGCGCTCCCGATCTGGAGAAAACTCATCCAAACCTCACCTTCCCCCGGGATCGCCTACGAGTTCATTAGCTGCGCTCACTTCTCCGATCAACCTGGGCTGGCTTTGGAAGTATGCCGTTCAGCCCTACAAACCTCTCCTCAAGACGGCATCCTATTGAGTTTACTCGCCGAGCTCGATCCCGACCTGAAGCCGGACTACCGCTTGGAGCTGCACCAGCGCGCCATTGAACTCACCCCTTCCGCCCCCTATGTCTGGCTGGCCCATGCTCGCTCTGCCCGCAAGAACCGAGAGACGCAAAAGGCGATCGAGATTCTCAAGGCCGCTGCACAAACCCTGCCCGACAATCCCTTCATTTATTCCGCCCTAGGTGAGCTCTATTTGGAAACCGGGCAACCGAGCCTCGCCCTATCTCATTTGAGTTCGGCAGCCGAGATAGCGGCTGGCATCTCCCCTCCGACTTTTAGTCTTTCTCCCTATCAGTGGCTAACCAGCACAGGCCTCCCCTTGGATTTCATTGCCACCCTCAACCTGCGCCTTAATCCCGATTGGGGCAGCGACATCCTTGCGTTCGACCGCTGGTACGGCAACTTGATTGCTCGCTACGGGGAAACCCTACAACGTTTAGGCTACACCGAGGCTGCCCACCGAGCCGTAGAAGAGGCCCTACAAGAGTTTCCCAACCACGAAGGGCTCGCTCATCAGCTAGCACGACTCAAGATGGCAGACGGCAATTTCGGAGAAGCGGGACGATTGCTGCAAGAGGTGGTCCTCGCAAGGTCCTCGAATCCCCAAGCCGTTGTGGATTTCGCCCGCTGTGCCTTAGTTGCGGAGAACCTCGCTACCCCACAGAAGGTGATCGAACTCCTTCAAGGACTTCTTGCAGAGCACCCCGATTCTTTTGAAGGGTTGCTCCTGTTGGCTCAAGCCCTAGAGGCAACGGACCAACCTCAGGCCCTGCTTAAGCTCTACGATCGTATTCTGCGCTTCCCTCAAGCGCACGAGCCTTCCCTAAAGGAAGAGCTGAGTTTTAAGATGAGTCAAGCAGCTCAAAAGGCCGGTGAGTATGAACTGGCCTTGGCTACGTTGCTTGAATGCGATCTGCAGAAACCTCGCACTCAACAGCAACTTGCAGAAATTTACTGTGAGCTTGGCCTCTTCCAAGAGGCTGCCCAAGCAGTTCAGAAAGTGCGCTCCTCGGCAAATTCTGAGCTCTCCACCTTGAAGTGGTGCCTCGACCTTCTAAATCGGATAGCCGTCCTAGACTCCGCCCACTCTGAGGAGCACAGACGCCAGATCGCAGATGTTCTAGAAGCCACTCTCCGGCTCTCTCCACAACAAAGCGGTCTCAATCTGCTCCTAGCCGAAACCCTCTACCAACTAGGAAACCACGGGCGGGCCAAGGAAATCCTTTTCCAATTCGTGCCTCAGAGCGGGTCCTCCTTTGCTTTTCAGGCCTCGATCGAAGAGTTGACCAGGGCCGGGCACTATCTCGAACTACTCAATGAACCCCAAGCGGCCCTGTCATGTTACGAAAGAAGTCTCGCCCTTATTCCAGGAGCAAGCCCTGAGGAGAAGAGGAAAGCGAGCGAGATTCTCCGCTCCATCGCAGAAATCCACCGCAAGGCTCGCCGTTCTCTGGAGTGGAAAAACACCTTAGAGCGGGCAATAGAGCGATCTCCTGATAACCCGAGCTTGTTTTTAGATTATCTTGTTGCTTGGCTTGCGATCCACCTCAAATCACCCCTCTCCGCCCTCGATCCCCAACTTGGTCTGGACATTCTCGCACACTTTGAACGCCACTCCAAGCAAAACCCCGCCTCGAAAGAGCTTTCGCTTGCCTATGGGCTCTTTCTGCGCTGGATAGGCAGAGCTCAACAAGCGATTGAACAGTTGGGAGAATTGGTGACCGATTTGGCCTCTGCGCATGCTCAGGCTCAACCGGAGGGCGACTCTGCGTTGCTGCTGGCAGGCATGACGGAACTGGGCCGCATTTACCGCAGCCGAGGAGAGGCACCTCTGGCAGAATATTGGAGCCAAAAGACAAGGCGCATCTTTCAGGTTGGCTTTTCACCCTCGGATGCGGTCTCCGTAGAGGCCTATTGTGACTGGCTCGAGGGTAGCCTCAGTCGCGGGGAAGAGCCTCTGGAAGCGTTGCTCCATCCCTACTCCGCAGCTTCCGTGCATCCCCGCCTAACGGCTTTATTGAGCAGGGTTAGGATGCATCAAGGGAACTTCCAAGACGCAAAGAAGCTCTTCGAGAGTGCCCTAAGCGAAATAGAGCGTCCCCTCCAGAGCGCCTCTCTTTTCCACCCCGCAGTTGAGAAATTGCTATCCCTCTCGCATTATTTGGAGACCCTATATACGCTCTGCGACGTGGCACAATCCTTGGGGCAATGGAATCTGGCTCTAGAATTGCTCGAGCAAGTCTTGAGGATCGAGCCCGAAGGGGTTCGCGCTCACCGAGCCAGAGTGCAACTGCTAGTGCGACGTGCGGAATATCAGCTCGTCTGCCAACACGTGGATGTGGTCCACAATGTGCCCGGCCCAGAAGCCCTAGGCAAAAGGGCAAGAGCGGCTTTTGAGGCCTCGGTGCAGTTTCTACAGGCCACTCGGCCGAACACTAGCCGCAAAGCCCCGCCTGAAGACCAAGAAATGGAAGAGTGGATCACGCGCGGGGAAATCCTCTTCTCTAAGGACAACTCGCAGCAGGTTGAGGAAAGGCAGATCCGACCGGAGATCCTCGGCACTCTGCTCTTAACCGCAGCGAATCCCCAACCGCTTTTCGCTGCTGTAGCGGCCTTTCCAGACCGTCCGATCCTGCAATTTCAAGCCGCTTTAACGGCTTTGAGCACCCACCCTGAATGGGCTTTGAACTCACTTGAGCCTCTGCTCGAAAAACTCAGAGCTGAAGCCCCGCTCAACTTGAGCCAAAAGGATTGGATTCTCTGCTCTAGACATTTTCTGGCCCTCGTCGCAGCCGCTTATGCTCGGGCTCTCTTGCAAGCCGATCCTCCTTCAGTTGAGGAACTTGAGACAAAGTGGGCTTTTGCCCTCGAGGCACTCAATGAGTCCTTAGAATTTTACCCGGAGGAGGTAAACTGGCATCTTCTCGCCGCCGAACTCGCCCTCCGGTGCTGGCCCGAGCCGGAGAACTTCCAGAAAGCAATTGAGCATTTGGAGCAAGCGCTGCGTTGGAACGCCAATTCGTTAGATCTCAACCTGAAGTTGGCCCAGTTCTACCTAGCCCTGCAAAAACCCGAAGCTGCGCTTCAGGTGCTGGACCGAGCCACCCAACTCGACCCGCAGGGACCGCAAGTCCATTACTGGCTCGCCAAAGCCTACCAACAGCTTGCTCGATTGGATCTCGCCGCTCAACACGCCCAAACGGCCTTGGAACACAGTCCGCTCGACATCGATGTGCTAATTTTGCGCAGCGAGATCGCCCTGACAATGCGGGACGTGCCTACAGCTCTTCAAGTGGCCCAGCAAGCCCTTGAACAGGCCGGAGAAAACCCCCGGGTGTGGGCCCTTTTGGCACGCGCCCTCCATGCCTCGGGCAGGACAAGGGATGCCATGCGCATATTAGAACGAAGGCTTCCTCCACGAGCGGAGTACCTCGACCTCCACCTTGAACGGATTGCGATGTTGGAGGAATGGCGCGGGTGCGAAGCCGCCTTAGAGGCCATCAACGCCCTACTTCAACATCTGCCTTCGGCAACGCCATTGCTGCTGCGGCAGGCGGAAATGCTGAAGGCCCTAGGTCAATCCGAAGCAGCCATTCACGCTGCACAAGCCGCCTTACGCCAAGCCCATCAAGGCCGGTCCGCTCTTGCAGATCACGCTTGCAGCCATCGCCTCTTGGGAGAGCTCTTTTACCGCAGTGGTCACCTCGACCAAGCGGTGTACCACCTGAGCGAAGCGCTAAAACTAAGGCCAAAGGACGATGCAGTGTACCTAATGCTGGGCGATGTCTACGTCGCTCGAGGGGAAAGCGAACACGCTCTAGATGCCTACCAACAGTGCCTGCAAGTAAACCCGCAGAACAGTCTGGCTTACTTCCGGAGCGGGGTTCTCTACAAGGAACTTAAGGACTATCCTCGTGCGGAACAAATGTTGCGCCAGGCAGCTCGAATTGAACCGGATAACCTGGCAATTCAGCGCCAACTCGGAGCCGTGATTGCGTTGAATCTCCTCCACGCTCAAAGGACAAGGGAGAAGCACAACCCATGAGCCCTTCAGCAACCCAAATTTATCTCCAACGGTCCTTCTCGAGACGAGACTATCTCCAACTGATTCAAACCGCTTACACTTTTCAGGAGTACTCTTTTGCCGCCCAAGTAGCACTTGACTGGTTGACCGATTTCCCGGGCGACTTGCCCATGCGCTATTTTTATGGCGTTGCCCGGTTGAAGGCGGGTCAAGCCTCCTTGGGCATCGCCATTCTCGATCAGGTGCTGCAGCTCGATCCGGAATTCACCGAAGCGCTGCAAGCGCGGCTGGAAATCGAAATCCAAGTCGACCGGGGAGCCATCAAGCTTGCTCCTAGCTCCCACCGCTCTTCTTACAGCCTTGCGGACTATCGAGAATGGTTGAACGCGCTTCAAGGCTATCGGCCCGGAAGCGTAAAACATCCATATCCTTCCCTCGAAATGAGGTGGGGTGAGGAGCTCTACCGCATCCGGAAGAGTTTAGAAGTATCTTCAGCCCTAGAGGACGAATTGTTTGCTCGGGAAGTTCAAAATCAACTCAAGCCCCTTCTGGCTCGAAAGAGTGCCCATCCGTTAGTGGCTATAACTCATGTCCGAAGTCTTTATCTAAGCTATAAAGCGGGCCGCCATCCGCTGCCCGCTTTGCGGCAGGTGGTAGCACATTACCGACACACCTTCCCAAGATGTCTCTATTTCGCTTATGTGGCGGTTGAGATCTCCATGGAGAACGGCGAACAGGATCAAGCCGTAGCGCTCCTACATAGCTTGGCTGCGCAAGACCTAACTGCTCAGGTCTTTCAACGGCTTTGGAGCCCTGAGCACCCCTTCCTCGAAATCTGGCCGAAGAACCTCGAGAAGCGGCTTGACGTTCCTATCCCGGCGAGGATTGCCACAATCTTCGGTTGGAATCGGCTTCCTGAGCCGGGGAACGAGTGGGAGCGCCGAGCAGTCGATCAGCCCACAGAACAGGCTGAAGAGGGCGTGGTTTCGGCACTTTCCCAAAAATCCAATGGCCACTCTCGTCCTCCTGTAGAGCCCCCCTACTTGAAAAAAGATCATTTAGACCTGGATCCTCCCACGCGCTCGCTGGTTGAAGCCGTTCCCTCCCCTCTTGCCGAAGAGTTACGCAAAGTCCAAGAAGTCTTCAACCAGCTTGCAATGCGCTTGAAGCAGCCCCATCTCCAATACCTTGACGGGCGCAGACCCGTCTATGTTGCCCTGACTAACAAGAGTCAACTCGGTCGCTATTTTCCTCCGGAAAAGGTATGTCAGGTGCAGGAAGCGATCCTCGAGCTGCTGAGCGCCATCCAAGAGAGCCAGGGGTGGCAGGGGTTGCTTTACAACGTTGACGAAGGATTGACTCTGTCTCTTCGAAACCAAACCGTCCACATTGCGCCCGTCTCCCAAAACGATCCTTGGGCAATAAAGCGAAGCCTGCACCAACTGGATCAACTGCTTGCCAAACGGGGGGAAATGATCGGAGCCGTGCTCATTGTCGGCCCTCACGAAGTGATTCCTTTTCACCGTCTTCCCAACCCGCTCGAAGATGGAGACCCCGAAGTCTACAGCGATAACCCTTATGGAGCGCGAGATGAGAACTATTTCGTTATGGATTGGCCAGTCGGTAGGCTGCCTTGCTC
>JANXBJ010000004.1:0-108960 GCA_025057645.1 Anaerolineales bacterium | reverse complement strand
TACAGCGATAACCCTTATGGAGCGCGAGATGAGAACTATTTCGTTATGGATTGGCCAGTCGGTAGGCTGCCTTGCTCCGTCGAACACCCCGAGGATTGGCTGGGGGTGCTCAAAAATCTCACCCTTCCCTACCGCAGCAAAAGTGCGCCACCAAGAGTCCAAAGCTATCCCAAGTCCTTAGCCTTCCTATGGAGTTGGCTTCGGTATCTCCTTTCCTTGTTCCAACCCACAAGCTACACCTTTTCTTCGTTTGGCTATACCGCTGCGGCATGGCGATTGGCCTCCTTTGCGGTCTTCCGCCAGATCGGCGATCCACGGTCGATGTTGATCTCTCCCCAATTGATCAAAAAACTTAGCTCTGCAGAGGCCGCAAAGCAGCGTTTAGTGCGTCACGCCAAGGTGATCGGAGTGCTTGAAGAAGCGAGAGTGGAGGCTTCCGCTGCGACTCGCGGGCTAACCAGAACGGAGCAGGTCACCCTGCCTTGCGCCACAGCCGGTTATTTCAACCTGCACGGCTTAGCCGACTCGCCTGAGTGGTTCGGCCAAAGCGATCCCAGCGAAGGCGAGGGCAACTTAGTGGCCACCTCCGATCATCCCATTGCCCTGCAGCCCGGAGATCTCTTGCTTAATCCGAAGGCTCGAATCGAGTTCGTCTTCACCGAGGCTTGTTTTGGCGCCCACACTTTCGGCAAGGACGTTTCAACTTCCATTGCTCTCGCCTTTCTCCAAAAGGGATGCCGCGCCTTTGTCGGTTCGACCTGCACTTCCTACGGCTCGAATGCTACTCCGCTTTTAGCTGCGGACCTGCTGGCCTATGAATTTTGGAAATTCCTGCGCCAAGGTCTACCTGCGGGGGAGGCGTTGCGTCAGGCGAAGTTGAAGATGGCTCAAGAGCTCACCAGCGCATACGGGCACTTAGACGGAGAAGATCAGAAAACGCTAACTTCCTTTGTGTTATACGGAGACCCACTGGCTCAAGTCCACCCGGTCAAGCTTTCTCCTCAGGTCTTGCGCCACTCCAAAACGGCAGCGGTGGCTCTTCGCTCTACCTGTGATCATGCTTACCAAGCTCGCCCAGAGGAATTGACCCCCCAGTTGGAAAGCTTGGTCAAGAAGCTGGTGGCTCAGCATTTGCCGGGAATGGAGTTCTCAAAAATCGAAGTGTTGAGCGAAAAGCAGCCACAGCAAATTTGTCCGCTTTGTCACCCCGAAGAAGGCAAAGCGGCCCGGTGTACTCCCGCCGAACAGGCGAAAGGGAAGCAACCACAAGTGCGCAAAATCATTATCCTCACCCGCCAAGAACGGCGAAAGGAACACCTCTACACCCAATATGCCCGCCTGACGTTGGATGAAAGGGGAAGACTGATTAAGCTCACGTTGTCGCGCTGAGTTGTCGCATTTCCCTTATGCAACCCCCGCTCGAACTGGGCTCCTTGCACACACTCTGGAGGCTCCTTTGCGTCGAAGGAGTGCTCTCAGGGCTTAGGGGAGGTGCAAAAGAAGCATTATTCTTTTTCAAGCCCCCTCTATCAAAAGCCGACCAGGCTGTGGTATGATCCGCTCCGATGAACAACGGAGGCCTTTTTTCACCCTTACGGTGGTTTTCGGTCCTATTCCTCCTTGCAGCGGTGGGGTTGACCAGTGTCGAGCTGGTCAGTTATAGCCGCGCCCGGAGTGTGTTTGCGCCGGAGCAGGTGATCGCTGGCGTGCCAGTGGGCGGTTTAGACCGTCAGCAAGCTGCGCAACGGTTAATTGAAGCCTATGACTTGCCGGTCGAACTGCGCTATGGGGAGGCGATCATTCATCTCGATCCCTCGGTGGTTGATTTTCAACTCGACCTCGAGGCAATGCTAGCAGCGGCGGAACTCCAACGAGTCCAGCAATCCTTTTGGGTTGGATTCTGGGATTACCTTTGGAATCGAGAGACACCCAGCGAGGAGATTCCCTTACGGGCAACCTTTTCCGAGCAACGCCTACGCACCTACCTGCAGCAGGAGATCGCTCCTCGCTACGACTCTCCTCCCATCCCACCTAGGCCGATTGTGGGCACGGTCAATTTCGAACCGGGCCAACCCGGCCGAGTCTTAGATATAGAGGCGGCAATTCCGCCCATCGCAAGGGCCTTGTATTCGCTGGATAACCGCACGGTGGTGTTGCCTATCATCACCACGCGGGCTTCCCGCCCAGCTTTTCAGAACTTAGAAATCCTGCTTAAGCAGACCATTGATCTATCGGGTTTTGATGGACTCACCGGTCTATACCTGCTCGATCTCCAAAACATGGCGGAAATCCACTTTGGCTACCGCCAATTGCAGAGCATCGCTGTAAAGCCAACGGACATTGCCTTCACGGCATCAAGTCTCATAAAAATCCCGATTTTGGTGTCGGTCTTTCGACGTATAGGAGAGCAACCCGACCCTGAAACGCTGAAATTGATCAGCGATATGATCGAAAAATCGGGTAATGAGGCAGCGGACTGGTTAATGGACCGGGTAATAGCGTCCAACCGCAGTCCGCTTGCCGTTACAGAGGATATGCGCGCTTTAGGTTTGCCGAACACTTTTTTGGCAGGCTACTTTTATGCCGGAGCTCCCCTGCTAGAGGTGATTAAGACCCCCGCCAACCAGCGCACCGACGTCTTCACCGACCCTGACCCTTACAGCCAGACTACTCCCTCCGAGATCGGAATGTTGCTGGAAGACATTTACCTGTGCGCCGAGAACGGCGGTGGATCGCTGATGGCGGTGTTCCCCGGACAGATCACCCAAGAAGAGTGCCAGCAGATGATCGAAGTGCTGGCCCGCAATAACATTGGGGTTCTGATCGAAGCAGGTGTGCCCGATGGCACTCGGGTAGCGCACAAGCACGGTTGGGTCTCGGTGAACGGCATTATCAACACCATCAGCGATGCCGGCATTGTCTATACCCCTGGGGGGAACTACGTCTTGGTGATTTTTCTCTACCATCCCCAACAACTGATCTGGGAGCCGGCATCGAAGCTGGTCGCCGATCTCTCGCGGGCGGTCTATAACTATTACAACATCCCCCGATAACGCGGTACACGAGGCGGTTCGCCCCCGTAGCTCAATCGACAGAGCGCCTGACTTCGGGTCGGCGGAAGGCCGAAATATTTCCCCATATTTAGAAAACTTCATTGTTTATACTTTGCCTGACCTGCACTTAGGGATTTTCTTTCATTTCCCTCGCTTCACTCCTCCCCCATAGAGCAGCGGAAAAGTCGTCTTCTCACCAACCCCCCTCGGCGAAAGCCGGCACTGCGAACCTCCCTGCCTGCCCTGCCCCACAATCACAGGCCTCCCCGACAGCTGCGTCTTGGAGTCGCAGGCATCCCACCCGCAGGGACTGGCGTCGCTTCGCTCACGTGATTCGAGCGGCCCTGCCTATGGACGAAAATAGCTTTTCCCAAATCCGTGAACAGATAAAACCTTGCAAATTTATGCCAAGTGAGAGCTACAAGAGAACACCGACACGGCTATTCCAACAACTTGACGAACCCTATCCTTTCCTCACGAGAGCGACCAAAGAGTTTTTTATCGGCGGTGTAAAAATCGGCTTGAAACATCTCGGCTAGGGCGATGTACTGGGAATCGTAGGCACGCTGCCGTCCCAACCGCTCCGCCCACAGAGATGCTCGGTAGCATAACTCCGCCGAAGCCGGAACATGTCGCAGATTCAGGCGAAATAGCGCCCGCAAGCCTTCTAAGGCAACTTGACGCGTCAACTCACCGTGAGCGCAAAGCCAAAACAAAGCCGACGTCACTTCGTAATCCCACAAATCTGGCACGACAACCTCAACCCCTTGACCGATCCATTCCTCTCCTCAATGGCGTGAATGGCGCGTCGACAGGCAGCCGAATAGGGGGTAAGGCGCCCCAACGCAACGCCAGTGAAATTGCGAGGACAGAGGTGGGGTCAAGAATGCGGGTTTTTTGCCCTGTCGATGCAAACGCAAATGAAAAGCAGTGGGTAGAGTTTTCGACCAAATTTCGATTCGGCAAACTGTAGTTTACATTCGGGGGAAACTCCTAATCCACGAATTCAAAACACCCAATGCTCTGCGGATTATGGCGACGCCTTCATGCGTTTGCCAAGTCCTGAGGATTCTGCCCTTGCCCAAAGAAGGCTAGTCCTCAGAATCGCAAACGATACTCCAAGCTCGCCGAAAAATTTGCTCAGACATTTCCACGAATCTCTTGCCAAAGTAGGGATACCGAGAGTAAAATTCCACCTGCACCGGCGCTCCCATGCCTCGTCCTAAATATTTGGACGCACGCCCCCGTAGCTCAATGGACAGAGCATCTGACTTCGGATCAGAAGGTTGTGAGTTCGAATCTCGCCGGGGGCGCCTATGATTTATGGGGGCTAACCGATCCCTCCCGGTCCGTGAGCGACGCACGGGCAGCGATCCCCGCCGGCCGCACAGGTGGCGAGCATGCTTCAGGGGAAGCGGAGAACGAATTGCGCCCTTTAGCCTGACGAGGACATCCTCTGCCACAGAGCGGAAGAGACTTGATTAAGGCGCATCTCGGCGCGCCATCGAGAAACCCAAGCCCCTGCCCGGCCGGCCCTCCGAGCCTGAGCGTGGGTTGCGCTTGACCGCCGCCTCCATTTCCATACGCCCTTCCCATGCAACTTGTTCTAAGCCTTTGAGCCGAGCCGGTCACTGGGACGCATCGTCTTCAAAGGCAGGCCGGCGATATTTTCCAGAGGTTCTTCGGTAGGATATTGGTCAACAACCCGCATTGGGCAAATGGGTTCGCACTGAGCTTCAAATCCAAACAATGCCCTCAGTGAAGGAGGCCGAGAGAGTAGCGGTCGGTGTTCGCTTGAGAGCCCGTCGCCCCTCGCCGTTTTCCAAGCGGCTCAGCGCCGGTGATCTCACAGGGACCTTAACACACCGGTCCGGCGAAGTCACCCCCTAAGTTTTCTCGACCGGCTCGATCGCCACGAAGTGCAGGTCTTTTTTCCCCAGCAGCCCCGCAATCAAGTGGGTCATGGCGTAGAGTTCGAGGGAGAAGGGCAAGTAGCCACCGTAGCCGAGCAAGGGCATTTCAAAGATGCGCAACCAATCGGCGTAGGAAATGGTGTAAATCCACTTCGGGTAGGAATAATAGTTCCACAGTTCCCAGAAAAACCCACAGATCAGCACGCCCACCCACAAAGAAACCACCGGACGCCAATCTCCTTGTGCCGTCCACTGCGCCAGATTGCGGTTGCCCAGCCAGATGTTGACCGGCTCCAAAATGAAATAGAGCGAGATCCACACGAAGGGGAAGAACCAACGCGGCCAGAGCAGCAACAGGGCCAACATCACCCAGCCGGCGACAAAAAAAGCAAGCGTTGTGGCAAGCGTAGGCCGAAGCACGGGACCGCGCCCCAGACGTTGAATCCAGCGAAAGCCGGCGGCCAACTCCGCAGCGCAAAAGACGGCCGGGATGACCGTGCTGAAATTCAAGGTCGCCCACAGACGGAAGATCGGCGCAGTAAAGCTCTCCGTGCCCAGATAATGCCAGTTCTGCAAGCGTTCATTGAAAAACTCGAACAACCACCACACCGGCGCAGAAAGCAGAAATAAAGCCAAGAAGCGCCGCCAACTGCGGGTGATCATCGAGCTGCCCCTGAGCCAAACCGTCAGCCCGTCAACCGCAAGGCAAAAGCCTAGCCACAACCCGAAGAAGAGGTAATGGGTGCGTAACCCACTCAGCCCCCAGTTGAGCACCCAAAAGACCAGCATAAGAGCAAGCCCAATCCATCCGTGGGCAGGCAACTCTCGCTTCCTCAGCACCCGAACCGATGCTTGGCTCATAATTTCTCCTCCTTGCCTTGCAGTATTCCCTCAGCCCAGACCCGGTTGCGCCCGGCCTCCTTAGCCTGAAACAGGGCACGGTCGGCAGCGCTAAAGAGCTGCTCCAAATCGCCTCGTTCAGGAAGACAGCGATGGCTCACCCCGAAACTCGCCGTCACGAAAAAGCGTTTTCCCTCATACTCAATCGGATTTTGCTCAAAGGCAACTCGCAGCCTTTCGGCTACTTGGATCGCAGCTTGGAGCGACGTTTCGGGCAGCAGCGCTGCGAATTCCTCACCCCCGACGCGGGCGAGGATGTCAGATTGCCGCGTCAGGCGGCGGCAGAGTTGAGCCACCTGCACCAACGCAGCGTCTCCGGCCCCATGCCCATAGCGATCGTTGACCAGCTTGAAGTGATCGAGGTCGAAGATCATCAGAGAAAGCTCTTCTCCGTAACGCTCCGCTCGAGAGAACTCCGAGAGGGCCAGCTCTCGAAAATAACGACGGTTATAGAGCTGAGTCAGGCTGTCGGTGGTTGCCAAGACCTCCAACTTCCGCACCAGTTCTTTGAGAGGAGTGATGTCGTGGAGGATGAGGATCTTGCCAACACTTTGGGATTGACCGATTTTATATAACGGCGATTGTTTCGCTTCGTAAGTGAACAGGCGATTCTCATCGGTAACGGAGAACTCGACCGACCCGGCCAGGTCTTTTTCGATCATCTCAACCAAAGCGGGATGGTCTTGAAGAACCTCCTGCACGGGCCTCCCGATAATCCCCGGTGTGGCCTCTTTTACGATCGCCTTCAGGCGAAGGTTAAAATCGAGCACTCGATTTTTATGGTCCAGCACTAACGCCGCTTCGCTCATCCCCTCAAAGATCACATCCCGAGCTAGGGGGATTAGGTCCAATGTGCCAAAGCGAAAGATGCCCAAGGTGAAAAGCAGGAGACTGACGGTGAGGGTGAGCGGAGTGGGATCGATGGAGTGCGGGGTGACTCCTAGAACATACAAGCCTCCCCCAAGCCATGGCAGGAGAGAGACAATCCAAAACAGAACAACCTGAGCGTGAAAGGGCGATGGCAAACGAAGGAACGTGCGCGTGAAGAGAAAGAGAGTAAGAAACACACACAGCGAATAATAAGAAAGAGCCAGATAAGTCACCCAAGTTCGATCGTAGGTGAAGGTTGGAAAATCCCCGCCGGTGTTGAGGCGAGGATTTTGGTGAAAGAGATTTGACCCACCGAGAGTCTGAGTAGTAGCGAGGAAGAAGGCCGCAATTCCGTATAGCACCGTACCTCTTGCGAGAGTGATCCAACGCTCGTTCCCGCTAAGGGCCAGCACAAACAACAACCAGGTCGGGCCTAACCACTGAATTCCCCAATGTTCGAAACGTAGCCAAAACATCATTCCGTCAAGGCTGCTCTGCAAGAGTTCCATAGCATAACCAAAGTTATAAATCGACACAAACAGCAGGCAGAGCAAGAAGTACACCCCCATCCTCCCTAGGTAGGCAAGGCGCTGCCAGGTGAGCAAGGACAAGAGAAGAACAACCCCCGTGGAGCTAAAGAGAAACAGGAGATAAAACGTGCGCAGTTCGACCGTCATGCTTCTAGGCCCTTCGGCAACTTCCTCTTTGCATTCGACCTGCTGGCCTTAGGGACGGTAGCTGATCATTGCCACTCCGATTATCGAGAGCACAATGCCGATAGCGTTGATCAGGCTCACTTTCTCGCGCAATAGCAACAGGCCGAGCGCAACCAAGAGGATGTTGATCACAACCCCGGTTACCAAGTTTGCAGTGCTCAGATTCCAACCGGCCCGATACATCAGCACAAATCCTAGCTCAATGAGGAAGACCGAGATCGCTACGGCAAGCTGCACCCAATTGATTTGACGAAAATGATGCCGGTAGCCCTCTGCGGGCGGAAACACCAGCAATAGGCTGCCGCTCAGCAAAAGAACACCCACGTAGATTCCCACGATGGAGACGATAGGGTGGATCGCCGGTGAGATGCGCTTCACAAAATGGTGATAGGCCACACTTCCGAGAATAGCGAGAACTGCAGAAAAGAAATACATCCAACGCCCGGTTTTCAAGAAAGCACTCCACTCGACTTCGCAGAATTGTTGGCGACGATGAAGCTACGGTCTGGCAAGCTCATACAGCTCGACCAACACGCCATGCGTGCTCTCGGGGTGGATGAAAGCATACTTTTTCCCATCGGTTGCCACACGGGGTTCTTCGTTGATCAAACGAATCCCTTTGGCCTTGAGCTGTTGCAACATTCCCGCCAAGTCGTCCACTTCCAAGCAAATATGGTGCATGCCCGGCCCGCGCTTGACGAGATATTTGGCCAAACCGCTCTCCTCGGTGGTCGGACGCACGAGTTCGATCTCCGAATCGGCAACCGGCAGGAACGCCACTTCGGCAGCCTCTGCAGGCACTTGGCGCACTTCGGCGAGTGGGATGCCCAGCGCATCCCGCCAGAAGGCGAGGGAGGCTTCCAAGTCAGAGACGACAACAGCTAAGTGGTCAATTCTGCGGATGGTAGGCATTGAGTCTCCTAAAATTGAGGTGGTCGGTATTCGCCCCAAACGCGGCGCAAGGTATTACAAATCTCACCGAGGGTGACGGAATTCTCCACACACTCGATGAAGAGGGGCATCAGCGCGCCCTCTCCCCGAGCCGTGCTCTCCAACTGCGCCAATAGTTCCTGAACACGAGCATGATCGCGTTTGGCGCGCAACTCTGCCAGACGCTGGCGCTGGGTTACTTCAATAGCTGGGTCGACCTTTAAGCGCTCCAGTTCGAGCTTTTCTTCTATTTGAAAACAGTTCACGCCGACCACGATTTGTTCCCCACGCTCGATCGCCCTTTGGGTTTCATAGGCTGCGTTCTGGATTTCGTTCTGAATGTACCCTTGTTCGATCGCCATAAGTGCGCCGCCTAGAGCGTCGATGTGGTCGAGATAAACCTGAGCGCGTCGTTCGATCTCATCGGTCAGGTACTCGAGCAAATAAGAACCAGCTAGCGGATCGACAGTATCAGCGACGCCCGACTCGTAGGCGATGATCTGCTGGGTGCGCAGAGCAATGCGCGCCGAGGTCTCGGTAGGCAGCCAGAGGGCTTCGTCCATGCTGTTGGTGTGCAGCGACTGGGTGCCGCCCAAGACCGCCGCCAAAGCTTGCAGGGCAGTGCGTACGATGTTGTTCTCTGGCTGCTGGGCAGTAAGGGTAGAACCGCCAGTCTGGGAGTGAAAGCGCAGCATCCATGAGCGCGGGTTCTGTGCCTTAAAACGCTGACGCATAATTTTGGCATATAAGCGTCGTGCGGCGCGAAACTTGGCAATCTCCTCCAGAAAGTGGTTGTGAACGCAGAAGAAGAAAGAGATTTGGTCGGCGAACTCGTCTACGTTGAGTCCGGCTTGGATCGCTGCCTCGATATAAGCGATGGCGTGGGCTAGGGTGAACGCAACCTCTTGGACGGCGGTCGAGCCAGCCTCGCGAATGTGGTAACCGGAGATGCTGATTGCGTTCCAATGGGGCATCTCGGCATGACAGAACCGGAAGACATCGGTGATCAGGCGCATGGAGGGCTTGGGGGGGAAGATGTATGTGCCCCGCGCCACGTATTCCTTGAGGATGTCGTTTTGAATCGTGCCCCGCAACTGGCGGATTTCCACCCCTTGTTTCTTGGCGACAGCAATATACATCGCCAGCAAGATCGCTGCCGGGGCATTGATGGTCATGCTGGTTGAGACCTTATCGAGTGGGATGTCGCGAAATAGCGTCTCCATATCTTGTAAAGAGGAAATCGAGACTCCCACTTTCCCCACTTCGCCGCTGGCGATCGGGTCATCGGCATCGTAGCCGATCTGGGTGGGCAGGTCGAAAGCAACCGACAAGCCGGTCTGACCTTGCTTGAGCAGGTAGCGATAGCGGCGGTTGGACTCCTCGGCGGTTGCATAGCCGGCATACTGGCGCATTGTCCACAGGCGGCCGCGGTACATAGTCGGCTGGATACCGCGCGTAAAGGGCGGCTCGCCGGGAAAGCCAAGCTTTTCCAAATAACTCTCATCTTCCCAAGTAGGGAGGAGAAAGCGGGGCATCGGGATGCCCGAGGAGGTCTTGAACTCTGCTTTTCGTTCCGGAAAACGGGACAGAGTCGGTTTGAGTACAGCTTCCTCCCAACGCTGCAACTCAGCATCCAGTTTGGTCATTGGTTCCCTCGGTTTGAATGGTTTTTGCCTAAGTATACCTGAAAAGAGAGTCCTTCAGGAATTGCGGCCACACCCGGGGGAATCGGGCAAACGAGCGGCGCATCAAGAGATGCCGAGCCTCATCTCAAAGCGAGACGTTTGAGCATGCCCAATGAGGCCGCTGGGCAGGGCGGGAAGGCGATTCTAGCCAATCTCCGCTCGCAGGCGCCTTGCCAATTCCCCAAAAGCTGGTGAGTAACGGATCTCCTCTGTGCGCGGCCTAGGGAGATAGATCGGCAGGTCCAGCCTGAGGCGGCCCGGCCTGGGGGTGAAGACCAAAACGCGATCGGAGAGATAGATCGCCTCCGGAATAGAGTGGGTCACCATGACCACCGTCTTGCGCCGCGCTTGCCAGATGCGCAGCAATTCGTCGCCCATGCGCTCGCGAGTCAAGGCATCCAGCCCGCCAAAAGGTTCATCCAAGAGAAGCACCTGGGGGTCATGGACTAGCGCGCGGGCAATAGCCACCCGCTGCGCCATGCCGCCGGAGAGATCGCGCGGGAGAGTGTCCTCAAAGCCGTGCAAACCGACCAATTCAATCAGCTCCATTGCTCGGCGGCGCGCTTCCGCCTTGGGCACGTTTTGCAATTCCAAAGGCAGCACGATGTTTTGCAGCGCAGTTCGCCAAGGCATCAGGTTGGCCTTTTGGAAAACCAGGCCGATTTCACGCCGCGGTTCCTTGAGCGGTTCGCCGTAGAAATAAACCTCTCCCTGCGTAGGGGTCAGGAGGCCAGCCAGCACACGCAGCAACGTGGATTTGCCGCTGCCCGAGGGGCCTAAAACACAGACGAATTCGCGCTCGCGGATGCAAAAGGAGATTCCCTGGATGGCGCGCAATCCACCATTGCCGTTGCGGAAGGTGACGCTGAGATTGCGCACCTCAATAGCCACTCGCGCTTCCTCGGTTTCCGTTGCCTTAGCCTTGGAGGTTGGGATGACCTCGGGAGGGGACTTGGCCATAGCACCTCCTTTTCCCTAGGGCGTGAGCAATTGATTGGTGAAGGCTTGATCTACCGGGAGTGGACTGGGAAGCAATCCCATTTCCAAGAGCAGATCGTGCATGTTCTGCCAAGCCTGCGGGTCCGAATGACCGATTCTTTCTGCCTTCCAGTATTCGATTGTGGCCCGCAGGACTTCGCGCTGAACGCGCTCATCGCTTTCGGTCAGGCCGGGGATATATTTGGTGCAAATCTCATAGGCTTGATCGCGGTCTTGAAGAACGTAGTTCATGCCGCGCAGAATGGCGCGAATCATGCGGCGCACCAAATCGGGGTTTTCAGAAAGGGTCTTTTCGTTGGTCACCAAGCCATTCGAGGCTAACTGAACGTAATCTGCGACCTTGATCAGGTCAACGGTATACCCCCGAGCGGCCAGTTGGATAGGCTCGTTGTTAGCATAGACCACCACAGCTTGGTCTTGCCCGGCGATCAAGGCTTCCACTTGGTTGTAGCCGATCGAATCCAGAATCACCTCGGCTTCGCCCACGCCGCCCACTTTCATCAGAGCGCGCAGGCCGATATAGGTGGCGCCGAATAGGCCGGGTACACCGATCTTCTTGCCCTTCAGATCAGCCGGGGTTTTAATATTCTGCTCTGGGAACGAAACGACCCCTACAGGGTAGTCGTGGTAATAGGCCATCACATACACGACCGGCAAGCCTTGGGCACGAGCGAGCAGGACCTGCTCACCCGAAGCTATGGTGAACTGCAGGTTGTTCGCCCCAACCAGCGCAATGCCATCGGTCTCAAAACTGTAGTCGAATTCGATGGCGATGTTCTCGTCCGAGAAGTAGCCGAAGTCTTGGGCGGCATAGAAGGGAGCAAACTGCACATTCGGGATATAGCCCATGGGCAAACGCACCCTGTCCACGGCTTTTGTAGGGGGGCTCTGCGTTTGGGAGCCGCCCATCTGAGGGGCACAGGCAAAGGTTGTGAGGCCGAGCCAAAGCAAAAGAAAGAGGGAGAGAGTTGAACGGGGCATGGAAGTCTCCTTATGGAATGGAATGGGGTTCTTCTTGGGGTTGTCGCCAGGCGAGCAACCGCTTTTCAAGGGCAAGGACACTGGTATAGAGGAGCAAGGCCATGGCGATTAGGGTAAAAACCGCAACAAAGACCAGAGGGGTATCGTACCTGCCACGGGCGACATTGATCAGGAAACCGAGACCGCGGTCGGCGCCGACAAATTCGCCTACCACGGCGCCGATCACCGACAGAGTGGCACCGATTCGCAACCCACCGAGGAAGACCGGTAGGGCAGCCGGGATCTCCAAGAACCGAACTGTTTGCCAACGGTCGGCCTTCAAGGAGCGCATTAGGTCGGTCAATTCCTCCGGCACGGAGTGCAATCCAACAACGGTGTTGACCAAAACCGGGAAGAAGACGATCAAGGCACAGATCAAAATTTTGGAGAAAACCCCCGGCCCGAACCAAATGACCAACAGGGGCGCAATCGCCACAATCGGAATCGATTGGCTGGCAACAATATACGGGGATAAAAGACGCTCAAACCAATGCGATTTGGCCAGTAGGTAGCCGAGCAGGGTTGCGGTGAGAACGCCTAGGCTCAGCCCACAGAGCACCTCAAAGAGGGTGTAGGCACTGTGGCGAAGCAGGCTGCCGTCCCCTAGCACCCGGAGGAAGCGCTCCCAGACTAACGCCGGGGAGGGCAAAATGAAAGGGGGCAGTCTCCAAATTTGGGTGACCCCGTGCCAGACGGTCACCATAACTGCGAGCGAAATGAAGGCGGTTAGCGTATGCTCGGCAAGGCTGAGTCGCCTTTGAAAAGGAAGTCGTTTGGGAATCTCGATTAGGTTCATCGTTTCTCGCCGTAATATAAAGCCCCGAATCGGATCGGATTCGGGGCAAGTGAGCCTACCCAACCCAGGCGCTCTCTAAAGAAAAAGCCCGAAAACCAAAGGCTTTCGGGGCTTCGCGTATGCTCGCGTTTTTCGCGCGCCTGAGTTCTGGCAAAGTGACCTTCTTCCATCCGGACTATACCGTCGGCTTCGGAGTTTCACCGAATCGTGCGCTCCCTCGCGCTCGCGGGCTTTACCGCCGATCGGGAATAGGTCGTCTCCGACCGCACCCTGCCCCGAAGGTATCTTCAATTGTCGCCTCGATTATAACCAGCCCAGCAGGGGAAGTCAATGTGAAATTTGTCACCGTGTGGAGCCAAGGGTTGTCACGTAAAAAGCGCCCCCATAGTGACACCCCTAGGCACTGCCTGCTCAGCACACCTAATCGCAATGGGTCTTCCTACACAGCTCATGGACTCGCAGCTAAGAACATCCCCAAGCATGGCACATGTTCGTCTGCCTTCCGAGGCCCTTATCTCTGTTCCCTTTCCAAGGCAAGAAGAGGGGACGGGCGCAAGTCCTGACACAAGCTCTCACCCCACTCCACCTGCACAGCTCGGGGAGTTGGAAGCGCTGCTCATCGAAAGCCGTTTTCCCTAGGCTGCTAGTTTGACAGGCTCAAACGACGGCTCAGGTTGGAGACTCTGCCCGTTCTATCCAATGGATGAGGGAAGCGGGTTACTTCCACGGACATAACCGTTTCTCCAGGTAATCCACCCCGGTATATAATCCCACTCCCAGCAAGCCCATGGCAAGAATCCCGACATACATCGCCGGGTAATCGAAAAACGTGCTGCCGTTTATGTAGATGTAGTAGCCCAACCCACGCTGGGTAGCGTACAGCTCGGCGACATATAACACCGCCACAGCAGTGCCAACCGATTGGCGCAAGGCGGTCAGGATGGCCGGCAGGCTGGCAGGTAAGTAGACAAAGCGAAACAAAGCCCGCCGCCCGGCGCCTAAACTGCGCACGCTGAGCAGAAGCTCGGGACGTAACGCTGCGGCCTGATCGCGCACCAAGACCAGAACTTGGAAAAACAGGATAAGATAGATGATCAGAATCTTGGGCGCATCCCCTAAGCCCAAGAAGAGTAACACCAACGGAACAAAAACAACTTTCGGAATCGGGTAGAGCAGATAGATCAGAGGGGAAAAAAGGCGGTTTAGGCGCTGGGATTGACCGAGAAGCAGACCGGCCGGCGCAGCGGTGGCAATGGCTAAAGCAGTGCTAGCAAGCACGCGCCACAGGCTGGCAGCAAAGTGAAATGGAAGGTCATCTCGGGTTTCGCGCAGAAAAGCGAGGAAGACTGTCCGCGGCTCGGGCAGAATGGGACGATTGACCCACCAAGCAGCAAGCTGCCAGAGAAGCAGGAGAATGAAAAGGGTGATCAAGAGGTCTAAGCGGCGTTTCATGCCCGATCGAGTTGGGAGCGCAAGCGCTCACACAGGGCTAGATAGGCTTCGCTCTTGCGGTAGGGCTCCAAGCCCGCACCGGGGTTTTCGAAGATCATGGCCTGGTGAATCGGCGGCTGGGAGAGCAGGAGAATTTTCCTGCCCATCAAGGCAGCTTCTTCGATGCTGTGGGTGACAATCACCAAGGTCAAGCGGTTTTCGAGTTGTAACTGCAGGATCAGCGTTTGCAAGTCCTCGCGGGTGGGAGCGTCCAGCGAGGAGAACGGTTCGTCCATGAGCAGTAAATCGGGATGCAAAACCAATGTGCGGGCAATAGCAGTGCGCTGGCGCTGTCCCCCGGAAATCTGGGAAGGGTAGCGGTCGGCGACTGCGGCAATACCCAGTCTTTCCAACCAAGGGATCACGTTGTGATCCCAATCCATTTGCGTTGGGGCGTGCTTGCCATCCGGGCCGTAAAAGCCACGGATTTTCAACCCTAGTTCGGCGTTCTGACGCACCGTTGCCCAGGGCAGCAACCCGTAGTCCTGCAAAATTAACCCGGTCTGCGGACGGGGACGGGTGAGTGGCTTGCCATCGATGCGCACTTGCCCTTTTTGCGGGAATTGCAGCCCGGCCAGCAGGTAGAGCAGGGTGCTTTTCCCGCAACCGGAAGGCCCCAGAACAGCCCAAATCTCGCCGCGTGCAACCTGCCAAGAGAAGTCGAGGAAAATCGGTTTTCCGGAAGGGTAAGCAAAAGTGATCGATTCGACTTCAATCATAGTCCGGCCGGACGGCAAATCTCTTTATCTCGGTCAGACGGCGGGTCTCCCCGTCCGCTGATGATCGCAGGCACGAACGCCCGCCCTGCGGGGGGCGGACGACCTCGTTCGCCACGTTCGCAGGCGAGGGCACTTGCAAATCGTGGTGGGATCACGGTAAAAGTGCACTCGTGACCGAGTCAGCATACGAAACGGCTGTAGCAACAATCCCCTTTGCCGTTGCCCAAGCCAATACATCATTCCACAGCCATTCATCGGGAATGCCCTTGGGTGGGAAAGGCGGCACCTGGTAGCTGCCTTCCAGCGGCGCAGGGATCAGTTTTTCCTCCACCAATACACCGACATACTGGTCAGGGGAGAGCGCAATTCGCGCCACCGCTTCTTCGATCGCCGCTAAAAATGCCCGGACCGCCTGAGGTTTCCGGTCGATCACGGCTTTCCGAAATGCGTAGGTGCTGTGTCCGTACTCAGGATATTTGGAGTCCTGCAGCAAAAAACGCCCGCCTTGTTGTACCGCCAAGTAGGAAAAGGGATCAGGCAAAGTTGCAGCCTTGAGTTCTCCGGAGCTGAGCAAGGCTAGGCGGTCCGGGATTTTAGGCACAGCGATCTTCTGGATTTCCTGCGCTCGGAAGCCCTCCCGCTCTAACAGGCGGTCGGTAATGTATTCGATGATCGTGCCCTGCGAAATGCCGATCGGCACGCCCTTGAGCTGGCTGACTTCGTCGATCCCGCTTGCTGCGGAGACAACTAAGTGGTACTGCGCCGATGTAGGTGTAGCGACCCGAGCAAGGCGCACAACTTGCACTTGGATGCCCTCTTTATTATATAGCAGGGTCGAGATGAGGTCGTTGATCATGCCATCGGCCTGGCCGGCGGTGATCACCTGATCGCGCTCTGCGGCCGAGGCGACCGGGATCAACTCAACTTGCACCCCATACTTGGCAAACAAACCTTCGCGCTGAGCAACGACCATGGGGAGGCTATCCACAACGGGCAAGATGGCGATGCGCAACCTCTCCCCGCCGCCGTGCACCGGGAGGGCCGTCTCACCCGGTGCCGGGTAAGCGCCGCTGGAGGAAGCCGGTGGGACGACCGGAGAACCCGGCGCCGGGTAGGGCTGATCTGCAGCGGGAGTCGGTTGGAAGACCTCGGCCGGAGCGGGGTAGGGCTCACCCGGAGCTTGTCCCTCGCCGGAGAGCACAGGAATGGCCACCTGGCCGGTTTCTGCAGCAGCCGGAGGCTGACCTGTTGATTGGGGTGCGCAGGCGGGGATCAGGATAAAGAGTACGAGGAGTTGAGCAAGAGTCGAGTATATTCTCATCGTCATCACCTAGAGATTGAGTTGATGCCAAATTTGGTCAATGCGCGCCCGCACGCTTTCGTCCATACGAGCGACTTGCGGCCAGGTGCGCAGGTAGCCTTCTTCAGGGAGCTTGGCCGTGGCATCGATGCCGATTTTGCCACCAAAGGAGTGGTGATAAGAGGCATGGTCAAGGTGATCAACCGGCCCATCCACCACGACTACATCGCGACTCCAATCCACATTCCCCAGAGCTTGCCAAGCGACTTGCGAGAGATTTTGGACATCCACCCATTCATCTACCACCACGATCGCTTTAGCCAACGACATCAGCGCTAAGCCCCACAAACCGAAAATGACCTTGCGGGCATGGCCAGGATAGCGCTTACGGATCGAGACCAACACCAAGTTGTGAAAGACTCCTTCGGCGGGCATACACACATCGACAATCTCGGGCAAGAAGAGGCGCATTAGGGGCAGAAACAGCCGTTCGGTGGCCTTACCCATCCACACATCCTCCATCGGTGGGATACCGACCACCGTGGCGGGGTAAATGGGATCACGGCGATGAGTAATAGCGGTGACATGGAAAGCGGGAAAGTTTTCTACAGGCGTGTAGTAGCCAGTGTGATCTCCAAAAGGACCTTCCGGACGTTGATCGTTGGGGTCAACGTATCCCTCAATAACGATTTCAGCCCGGGCAGGAACTTCCAGCGGTTGGCTGACACAGTTGACGAACTCGACCGGCGCACCGCGCAAATAAGCAGCCAGCAGGTATTCGTCAATATTAGGCGGCAGGGGTGCCGAAGCGCACCACATGCTGGCGGGATCACCCCCCAAGACCACCGCAGCGGGAATGCGATCCCTGCGCTGGACTTGAGCGATGCGCTGGTGTTCCGCGCCCCCTTTATGGCGCTGCCAGTGCACAAGCAAGGTGCGTTCATCGACCACTTGCAGGCGATACATCCCTACATTGCGCACCCCGGTCTGGGGGTCACGGGTGATCACTTGAGGGAGCGTGATAAACGCACCGCCATCTTTAGGCCAGCATTTCAGGATAGGAAGTCTCGCCAATGACATCTGTTCCCCTTGCAGGATGACTTGTTGCACCGGCGCACGGCGCACTTTTTTGGGTCCCAGGCCGATCGATCGAAGCGCCCTAAGTAAATCCTGGCCGCGGGCGATCAGCTCTGCCAGAGAACCGGGCAGGCGAGGGTCGATCAGTTTGCCCAGGTTATGCCCAAGCTCATCGAGGTTTGCCACTCCCAGGGCCAAAGCCATCCGCTTCGCCGAGCCAAAGGCATTGATCAACACCGGGATCTCATATCCCGTAACCTTTTCAAAGAGCAGAGCGACATTGCGCTTGGCTTTCCCTTTACAGACGCGATCAACGATCTCCGTGATCTCTAAGTGAGGCGAGACCGGTACACGCACACGCACCAGTTCATCCTGTTCCTCGAGGGCCTGAATAAACTCTCTTAGGTCTCGAAATGCCATCGGCTTCTTCCCAGACGAGCGGAGACATTATAGAATAGGCGCCAAGGTCTACTCCGCAGCAAAGAGCAGCCGAGACTCAAGCCCACTCAAGGGGCAAGTTTGCGGAAAGTCCGAGGATCGCAATGTTCTGCAGGAATGCTCTGCTCACATCGCAGGGGTGGCCTGCGATGTGAGCAGAGAACACGAAACTATCAAAAGCCCTTACAGGCCTAGGCATAGACCTCATCCCTTGGCTTGCCGAAACCTCTGCCAACGGAGGCTCTCCTGAATACGAGCAGGACTAATGGGCGCCCAGATAGGCTTTCTTGACCATTGGGTTATCCAGCAAATCGCTTGAGTCCCCTTCTAAGACGATCTTCCCGGTCTCAAGCACATACCCCCGATGAGCTACCGAAAGAGCCATTTGGGCGTTCTGTTCCACCAAGAGAATGCTGGTGCCCTGTGCGTTAATCTCTTGAATAATGTTGAAAATTTCCTCGACCAAAATTGGCGAAAGCCCCATAGAAGGCTCATCCAACAAGAGTAGCTGAGGGCGAGACATCAAGGCCCGCCCAATAGCGAGCATCTGTTGTTCACCGCCTGAAAGCGTGCCGCCTAGTTGGTTCTGCCGCTCTTTGAGGCGAGGGAAACTGCGAAAGACGCGCTCAAGGTTTTTTTGAATTTCCTGTTTATCGCTCTGGGTGTAGGCGCCCATCTCAAGGTTTTCCATTACGGTAAGGTTGGCAAAGATCTTCCTCCCTTCGGGTGCCTGGCAGATCCCCATGCGCACGATCTCTTCTGCGGGAGTGAAAGTGATATCTTTTCCCCTGAACAGCACTTGACCTCGCCGCGGACGCAATAGCCCGGAGATCGTGTTCAGGGTAGTTGATTTTCCTGCCCCGTTGGCGCCGATCAAGGTGACGATTTCCCCTTCTTCTAGGCAGAAGTTGATCCCTTGCAGGGCGTGGATAGCCCCATAATAGACGTTCAGGTCTCTAACTTCCAGTAGCATAACCGCGTTTCTCCTGCAGTTTTTGGGATAGGGCAGTCGCACCTCGACCGAGGTAGGCTTCAATCACCTTTTCGTTGTTCTGAATCTCTTGGGGCGTTCCGCGCGCGATCACTTCCCCAAAGTCCATTACCGTAATGCGCTCACAAATCCCCATCACCACCCGCATCTGGTGTTCGATGAGCAGGATCGTCAGGTTAAAGCGTTCGCGAATAAAGTGGATCAGGTCCATCAGCGAAGCGACTTCCTTGGGGTTCATTCCGGCAGCCGGCTCGTCAAGCAGCAGCAGCTCCGGCGAAGCGGCGAGGGCGCGGGCAATTTCCAGACGGCGCTGTTCACCGTAAGGCAAGTTTTTGGCAATCTCCCCCTGACGGGTGTGGAGATTGAAGACGCTGAGAAATTCTTGAGCTCGTTCGGTTAGTTCTTTTTCGGCTTTTTGGTAGCGGTGATTATGGGTGAAGGCATCAAAGATCCCATAACCCGCATGGGTATGGTAAGCAATGCGCACGTTATCCAACACCGTCAGGTTGGGAAAGAGACGAATATTCTGAAAGGTCCGGGCAATGCCCAGACGGGTGATCTCATGGGGTTGCAGACCGATCAACTCGATCCCCTTGTATCGGATTGAGCCCGAGGTCGCCGTGTAGATGCCGGTAATCAGGTTAAAGACTGTTGTCTTTCCGGCGCCGTTGGGTCCGATCAGCCCAACCAGTTCACCCGGATAGATCGAAATGTCGAAATTGTTGACGGCCTTAAGCCCACCGAACTCCTTGGTCAGCCCTTGAATCTCCAGAAGCGGTCTTTCTGCAGAGGCATCCCGAATAGTGGCTGAGGTTGAGGGGGCAGAGGTTACAGTGCTCATCACCTAATCTCCTTCTGTCGCCTCTTCGACAGCATGAACCAACGCAACTTGTTCCTCAGTTTCGGGCACGTAAGGCCTGGGCAAAACTGGGCGCAAGTAAGGGAACTCGAAACCGCCGAACAAACCCTGTGGACGCAAGAGCATCATGACCAGCAGGAAAAGCGGGTAGACCACGAACCGCCAGGTCTCGAACCCGGTTGGCAGCAAGATGCGCAAAAATCCCTCTAAGACCAGCGCCCAGGTAAACGCAGCGATGATCGTTCCGGAGACGCTACCCAAGCCACCGAACACAACGATGATCATCGGGTCGAACGATCGGATGAAATTAAACGTGTTGGGGTGCAGAAAGCCATTGATATGAGCATACAAGCCGCCTGCCAGGCCGGCAAACAAACTCCCTAAAACAAAAGCAAGGGTCTTCTGCTGGCCGACGTCAATCCCCATTGCTTTGGCGGCGATTTCGTCTTCGCGCACCGAGACAATCGCCCGCCCATGGCTGGAGTGTAGCAGATTACGCAAGAGGACAATGACGATCACTAGAAAGAGAGCCACCCAGAACCACGAGGTTGTCTTGGGGATGCCGACCATGCCACGGGCGCCTTTCATCTCCTCGAAGCCCAGCAGAGTGTCCGAGTTATCGAGCAGCACCTTGACGATGATGGTAAAGCCGAGGGTGGCGATACCAAAGTAATCCGAGCCGAGGGTGAGAACCGGTAAGCCGAAGAGATAGCTAACCTCGGCGGCTAGGCATCCTCCGAGGAGCACAGCGATAAGATAAACAATTTGAAGCGCAAGCCCGGGCGGCAGAGTAGCCAAGAGTTGAGTGACCGGGGCAATCAGCGCAATGCCGATCTGCACCCCGATTACTGCAGCGATCAATGTCGCTACAATATAGAGCGCAAACGCAGAAAGGGGATCGATGCCGCGCAGGCGAGCCACCAATTTGGCGGTTAGGAAAAAAGCAACCCCAACCAGAGCTACCGCAGCAAAGAGCACCGTCAGCCCGGAGGCGTTGTTCATTTGTGTCCAGCGATAGGTCACATCCGCAGCGGCATAGGCCCCGATGGCGTAGAAACCCCACTGCCCAAGCGAGAATTGCCCGTTGAACCCGTAGATCAGGTTTAATCCCAAGCTGACGATGGCCATCACTGCGCCGATCTTGAGCAGTGTCTCCCAGAAGGGGCTGAGAATTCCTAAGCTGACGAGGACTTGAACGAGGATAATCAGCCCCAGAAGCACAACCCAGAAGCCGAGCGTATGGCGGTCAATTCTCATAGTCTTTCCTCCTGCTTAGGCCTTCTCACGCTCGGGTTCGCCGAAGATACCGGTGGGTCGGATCAACAGCACCAGGATCAGAATCGTAAAAGCAACGGCATCGCGCATCGGAGTAGAGATGTAGCCTGCAGAGATCACCTCGGCCTGCCCCATGATCAGAGCACCGACAAAGGCGCCGGGGATACTGCCGATCCCACCCAGAACGGCTGCCACAAAAGCTTTCAGACCGGGGATGATCCCCATCCAGAAGACCACTTGAGGGTAGGCGGTGGCATAAAGCACCCCGGCTGCACCGGCCAAAGAAGCCCCGATGGCGAACGTGGTCGAGATCACCCCGTCAACGTTGATGCCCATTAGACGGGAGGTGGGCTTGTCGTAGGCAGTAGCGCGCATCGCTTTGCCGATCTTAGTTCGCCGCACAATGTAGTTCAATCCCACAAGGAGAATCAGGGAGACAATAATGATGATGATGAGGACATTGGAGAAGATCACGCTTCCCGGTGGCGCTTCGGTGCCGATCTCTAAACGATGAATCCCATCCTTGACATACCAAGTTACAATCTCGAAGGGGCGTTTATAGGTGATGAAATTGGGGGTAAAGACGAAGGGAAGAGCCCCAAAGTACTCCAAAAAGAAAGAGACCCCAATGGCGGTGATTAGGGCCGAAATGCGCGGGGCATCGCGCAGAGGTTTATAGGCGATTCGCTCAATGGTGATTGCCAGAATGGCACAAGAGACCATGGAGAGGAGGATCACCGAGACCGTGCCGAGGATAATCGCAGCCGTTGGGGAGAGACCGGGGAAGACCCGAACCGGCCAGAGGTGAAGTTGGAAGAGCCCTACAGAAAAGTAACTTACAAAAGCTCCGAACATGAACACATCGCCATGGGCAAAGTTAATCAAGCGCACGATGCCGTAGACCATGGTATAACCCAGGGCGATGAGAGCATATACAAAGCCCAACTGGATTCCGTTGATAATTTGTTGCAAGAACAACGACGGACTTTGAAGAGCTTTTCCTCCGACCCACCACACGACCACCAAACCCACAAGGAGCAGAAATCCTTTACCGATCCATTTTCCCTTGAGAATACGTTCCAGTAAAGTTGGCGGCTGAGCGTTCATTTCGCCTTCTCTGGAGTACAGGATTGGGGGGCGAAACCTCGCCCCCCAGCGCTCTTACACAACCCTATGGGGCAACGGTGGTTACGTAGCGAATCTGCCCATCCTTAACCTGAAGGATGACGGCAGGTTTGATCGGGTTGTGATACTGATCGAAAGTGATCGTCCCCGAAACGGCTTCCCACTTGATGGCTGCCATGGCATCCTTAACTTTAGCCGGATCATCAGTGCCAGCATTTTGAATGGCAGCGAGGAGCAGGTTGGTTGCGTCATAGGCGAGGGTGGCCAAAGCATCGGGGACCGAGCCATATTCTGCCTGATAGTTCTTGACCCACTGTTGGACGATTGGGCGTGTATCCTGCTCGGAGTAGTGGTTGGTGAAGTAGCCACCGTCCGCAGCAGCACGGTCGAGGTCAGCGGAGTCCCAACCATCCCCACCGAGGAAGGGCGCCGTGATGCCTTTTTCCTTGGCTTGGGCAGTGACGAGATTGACGATGTTGTAGTAATCGGGCAGGTAGACAATATCCGGTTTAGCTTCGGCTACTTTCGCCAGAATAGCCGAGAAGTCGGTATCTGAGGAGGTGTAGGTCTCTTTGCCGACGATCTGACCGCCTTTTTCGACAAAGGCTTGCTCGAAGTTCTCGGCTAAACCGCGCACATAGTCGTTCCCCTGATCGAGGAGAATGAAAGCGGTCTTAGCCCCGAGCTCATTGATGGCAAACGAAGCGCCAACCAACCCCTGGAACGGATCAATAAAGCAGGCACGGAAGACATACTGCTTGGTCGTGCCATCTGCTTTCACGGTGACATTGGGATTGGTGGAGGTCGGGCTGATCTGGACTACACCCTTCTCCTCGGCAATTTCGGAAACCGGGATCGAAGCTTTGGAGCAGACTTCGCCAACGATGAACTTGACCCCGTCTTGGTTGATTACTTTGTTAGCGGCATTCACAGCCGGATCGGCTTCGCACTGACTGTCTTCGACAATCGCCTCAATTTGTCTGCCTAAGACCCCACCCTTTGCGTTCCACTCCTTAATTGCCAATAGAGCGCCATCTCGAGTGGAAACGCCGAAGGTGGGCACGGCACCGCTCAGGGGGGCTAGGATGGCAATCTTTAGGGTTGCGGGCCTAGGCTGAGCACATGCACCCAAAGTAAGACTGAGGATGATCAAAAGGCTAGCGAGAGCGAAGAATTTTTTTGACATCTTCATGCTCCTCCAAAAAAGAATTGGTCTTGGATAGTAGCGAGGGAGTCTATTCAGTTGAAGGCTCTCTCCTTTCACACCTCCTTACTTAGATTCAAGCTTTTTGAGAAGGTCCCAACCGTGCGATTGATCGGGAAGTATATAAAAAATTTTACCAACAAGTATCGTTTTACACAAGGAACAAGAGGAAGATTGTTAGGGCAAACGTACCTAAACTCACGAGAACTCTCGTCTGGTTCACGTCCTCTGAAGCAATCTGAAAGGGGGCAGCCATGAAGGCACAAAGCTTGGCAAGCCTGCATCACTGCTTCCGCCCTGCTCACCTGTCCCCTAGGGGCTTGTTTTGTGGCTTCGAGTCAGGCTCATTGTCCGCCAAGGCCGCTCGGGTGACTGTTTCCAAAACTTTTGTCTTAGGTTCTGACTCTTCTACACTTTTTCCAACAATTTTGAGCGCACGCTGGGATCTCGGAGAGGTAGAGGGAGAATGCTATAATCAACTCTAAGAAAGGAGGCACCGATGGCGGTCAAGACCATGGCTCTGAATCTTAGCACGCGCGGCAATGCCGACATCCATGACCTAACGGATGCTGTGCAAGACCTCGTTTTGCAAAGCGGATTATCCAATGGGATCGTCACGGTCTTCTGTCCATCTTCTACTAGCGCAGTGACCACTATTGAGTTCGAGAGCGGCTGTTTGAGTGATCTGCGTCGTCTTTTCGATCAGATTGTCGATCCACGACAGCCGTATGCTCATAACAGCCGCTGGGGGGATGGCAACGGTCATAGCCATGTGCGGGCTGCGTTGTTAGGACCTTCCTTGACGATCCCCTTCGTCAATCAGCGCCTGACCCTCGGCACCTGGCAGCAGATTGTTTTTATTGACTTCGACATTCATGCTCGTCGCCGCGAGCTAGTTGTGCAAATCATCGGAGAGTAGGCGCCCGAGGCGGGCTAGAGACCGAATTCCTGCTCTTTAGCACGCATGGCACAAAAGGCAGCAATGGCGACCTCGATCATATCTAGGCTGGGTTCGCGCGTGGTCAGCCGCTGTAGGGCTAAGTTAGGAGCAATCATCCAGCGCACCCAAGGATTCTGGATGTGGGCTGCAGTCCAGCGGATGTACTCGTAGGCGATTGCGGCAAGCACGGGGATCATCAAGATGCGGGTGATCAAGCGCATATGAAGCTCTAGAGGGCCGAGCAGGGAGAAGACCAGGATCGAGAGAACAACCAAGGTGAGCAAGAATGAGGTCCCGCAACGGGGGTGTTCCAGGGGGAAACGAGCGACCTCTTGAGGGGTTAGCTCTGCGCCAGCTTCAAAGGCGTTGATGGTCTTGTGTTCCGCCCCATGATAGGCAAACACGCGCCTGATCTCCGGAATTCTGCCCACAGCAACAATATATCCCACCAGCAAGGCCAAGCGGGTCAATCCCTCCGCAAAGCTGCCCTGCCAGGCGTTCAACTGTAACACCCGCTCGCCCAACTGCCCGAGGAAGGCGGGGACAAGGAAAAACAGACCTATGGCGATCGCCAGCGAAGCAGAGAGGGTCAAATATAACGGCGCTCCTTCGAGCTTTTCGCTCTCTCCGCTCTGAAGGTTGGCCGAAAGAGTGAGGGCGCGCATTCCCAAGCTTAGGGCATCCCACAAGGAAAGCACACCGCGCAAAAAAGGAATCTTCATCCAGCGGCTGCGGTAAATCGAGCCCAGTGGCTCGGCGTGAATGACAATTTCTCGGTTCGGGGCACGCAAAGCGATGGCAACCGCGTTACGCCCCCGCATCATCACTCCCTCGATAACCGCCTGCCCGCCGTATGTAGGCATTCTCAACTTGTCCATAGCTGACCTCTACCGGTAAGAGTGCTATATCTCCTGCGAAGCGTTGATCAACTTGCCTGAGCAACGAACTCTAAGAACTGATTAGGAGACGTTCTGGCTTATGGCTCGCCTTGCTACTCCATGAGGTGATAGAAGAAATAAACCAGAGTCCTAATCCCCCGTTGCCACGTCGGAAGGTGTAACCGCTCATTCGGGGCATGGAGGTTATCGTCCGGCAAGCCGAACCCGGTTAGGATGGTAGGCATCCCTAGGATTTCCCTAAGTTGAGCTACAACAGGGATCGTTCCGCCCTCTCGCTTGAAAGCAGGCTTCTTCCCCCAGACCTGTTCAATAGCCCGACTGAGGGCAGCCACCTCTGGACGCTTGGTTTCGATCATCGCCGGAAGGGCGCCGGCATGTTGGATTACCTCCCAGCGCACTGTAGTAGGAGCGCAAGCCTTCAGGTAGTCCAGGAGTTGTTGATAGACTTCTTTGGGATCCTGGTCGGGGACTAGGCGACAGGAGAGCTTTGCCATGGCGTAGGCCGGCAGGACCGTTTTGGAGCCTTCTCCGACATAGCCAGAATACAGCCCATTAACTTCCAGCGTGGGGCGGGCACCGAGGCGTTCGAGCGGTGTATATCCTTCCTCGCCATAAAGGGCAAGTACTCCGGTGGTCTTGAGGAAATAATCCTCACCAAGCGGGAGGCGGGCTAATTCTGCCCGCTCGGTCTCGCTTAATGGGCGCACCCGATCGTAGAACCCGGGCAGGGTCACTCGGCCCTTTGAGTCGTGCATGCCGGCGATTAACTCGCACAGCACCTGAGCGGGGTTGTGCACGATGCCCCCGAAAAGCCCCGAATGTAAATCAGTGGACGGGCCATAGACACGCAGCTCGAAATAGGCCAGACCGCGCAACGAAACAGTGATTGTAGGAAAATCCGGGGCGAGGATGCCCCCATCGAGGTTGATAGCCACATCGGCGCGCAGCAGCTCCGGATTTTCGGCTATGAACTTGCCAAGGTGAGGGGAGCCCAGCTCCTCTTCCCCTTCGATAAGAAAGCGCAAGTTGAGGTTGAGTTGATCGGTTCGGAGGATCGATTCAAGGGCTTTAAGCCCCGCAACCAGTTGTCCCTTCATGTCTGAGGCCCCACGACCATAGAGGTAGTCTCCTCTTTGGGTGGGTTCAAAAGGTGGACTCTGCCATAGTTCCAAGGGATCGGCAGGCTGGACGTCATAATGGCCGTAGATCAGCAGAGTCCGCGCCTTTTCATCGCCGCAAAGATACTCCCCACAGACTACCGGATGCCCCTCGGTGGGATAAAGGGCGACATTGACTGCCCCCAGCGAGCGCAGTTGATCGGCTACCCAGTTGGCAGCGGCTTGCATATGCACTTGGGCATCGCTCTCTGTCGAAATAGAGGGAATGCGCACAAAGGCTTTCAATTCTTCCAAGAACCGGGGGAGATGGTTCTCAACGTAGTGGAGTGCTACCTCACGGTTTTCGGACATACCGGCTCCTTTTTTGCTCTTTCCTCGGCCGACGGGATAGCAGGTTGGGGAACGAGCCAAAGGCCGTAGAGAAACTTTTCTTGCCCCTAGCCCACGTTAGCCGAAGCCCAGCTTTTCTCAATTATACCCCGGGTAAGGCAGGATTAGCGGACGTGGCCTCCGCCAAAAGTCAAGCACTACACTCTCCCCCAACTCTATCTGATTACCGGCGGGCTTTCCGCTTTCGATGCTTCCCATCGCCCAGAAATCCCATGCCCCTGACTTAGTTCGAGATCAGCTCTCAAAGAGCCGTTCCAACCCACCCTCATCGCTCGCTATGAGAGGACTTCTCTCGTCCGTGCGTAAAAGGGAAATTTGCTATAATTCAAAAGCCAAAGCACTTGATATGGACCGTTTCGCTTTCTGCGTAGGTCTATGAGTCCTTCCCCGTATGCTGTTTTTGCCGGTCGCCTGCAACGAGAGTTCGTGCTCCTTCCGGACGGGCGGGCGTTTGAAGATCAGATGGGAGGAAATGCTCTCTATTCAGCAGTGGGATGGCTTCTTTGGCAGCAAGATCAACCTGCGGGTATCCTTGCCAAGGTTGGTGAGGATTACCCGCAAGAGTGGCTGCAGCAAATCTCGCAGAAGGGGATCGATATTAGAGGAATCCGCGTCGCAAATCGGCAAATAGACCTTCGGGCATTCTACGCCTACACCGATTCGGAGAGCTTCACTGAGGAGGACGCTATTCTCCACTATGCCCGCCACCGCTTGCCTTTTCCTCGGACGCTATTGGGGTATCGCCCCTCGCCTCCTTCTCTCGACAGCCGTACTCAAACCCAACCCTTCTCTTTGCGTTCCACTGACCTGCCCCGAGAGTACTTGGAAGCGAGGGCAGCCCATCTCGCTCCGGTAGATTACCTTACTCACAATTTACTGCCCACCTTGCTGCGGCAGGGCTTGGTCACCACTCTCACCCTGTCCCCCTCACCGGGGTATATGCATCCATCTTTCTGGAGCGAGATTCCCCAGGTTTTGCACGGCCTAACGGCTTTCCTACCCAGCGAGAAGGACTTGCGTTCTTTGTTCAAGGAGCGCACACAGGATATTTGGGAAATGATCGAAGAGTTGGGGGAGTTCGTTGAGATCATCGCTGTGCGCACCGGTGGCCTTGGTCAGTTGGTATATGATGCTCTTGGACGCAAACGCTGGTTTGTCCCCTCCTACCCGGCGCGCACGGTTACTCTTCACGGAACAGCGGACGTTTTCTGCGGTGGTTTTCTGGCCGGCTTTTGCCAGACCTTTGATCCCTTGGAATCTGCGTTGTACGGCCATGTGGCGGCTTCGATTGCCTCAGAGGGCATTGGTGTGTTTTACGCTTTGGATTGCGAACCGCGTTTGCCTCGGGCGCGTCTGGAAGCGTTGCGTCAAGCGGTGCGAAAACTATGAAGTGGGATTTACCTGCGCATCTCCTAGAGCGCATCTTGGACCTCGCTATCCAAATCCAGTGCATCCCCGCACCCACCTTTCAGGAGCAGCAACGGGCACAGTTTGTTCTCGAGCGATTTCGAGAGGAGAAGCTCGATGCGGTTTTCTCCGATGCGGTTGGGAATGTATATGCTCTGCGCCAAGGGCAAACGCAGGGAGTTCCCTTAGTGGTCAGCGCTCACTTGGACACCGTTTTTCCTGCCGAGCTCAATAAGGCTGCAATACGGAAGGAGGACTACATCCACGGGCCGGGAATTGGGGACAATGCGCTGGGGGTCGCTGCTCTCTTCGGAGTGCTCTGGGCATTAGAGGAGTATCCCTTCTCACAAGAGAGTGACCTCTGGTTGATTGCAACCGTTTGTGAAGAGGGTTTGGGGGACCTACGGGGCATGCGAGCCGTAGTGGAGCGCTTTAGGGGACGAGTGCGGGCTTATTTAGTCTTAGAGGGCATGGCTTTGGGGCAGGTCTATCATCGTGCCCTAGGGGTGCGGCGCTACCGCCTCAAGGTTGAGACTGCTGGTGGACATTCCTGGGTGGACTTTGGTACCCCTTCTGCTATTCATCACTTGGCGAAGCTCATAGTGGCTTTGGACGCTCTGCCGCTCCCTCGTTCGCCGCGCACCACGTTGAACGTAGGAGTCATCTCGGGGGGAATTTCGGTCAACACCATCGCTGCGAGTGCTACCGCCGAGCTCGACCTGCGTTCAGAAGATGCTGCGTCCCTCGCTCAGCTAGAGCGGCAAGTTTCTCAGCTTATTCATCAGAGCCAACGCGATGGGGTCAAGGTGAGCGCAGAAAGGATCGGCGACCGTCCGGCCGGCGCAATTTCTGAACGTCATCCGCTCGTGCAATTGGCCGTTGAAGCGCTCAAGCGAGGGGGTATCCAGCCCGTTCTCAACGTCGCCTCGACCGATGCCAATATTCCGCTTAGCTATGGCTACCCCGCAATTGGGATTGGGCTAACCTACGGAGAAAAGGCGCATACCCTTCACGAAATGATTCACGCTTCCCCCTTGCGCCAAGGGATGAGGCAATTAATGGAACTGGTCGAGAAGCTGACTCAATAACCTGCAAACCGAGATCCCCTCCTCGAGCTGAGGAAGTCGAATATAATTGTGTTTTAATAAGTGGAGTGCATCTCCTCTAATATAGCCGGGTGAATGCCTTGGGTGCACAAAGATGGAGGCCTGAAGAGATCAAGACACAAACTCAAGTAAGGGAGGGCAGCCTTGGATATCCTGATTACAGGCTCGGTCGCCTATGATTACTTGATGAGTTTTCCGGGCTACTTCAAAGACCATATTCTCCCCGAACACATTGAAAACATCAGCTTGTCCTTCTTGGTTGAGACGATGGAAAAGCGGCGCGGTGGTGTAGCCCCTAACATCGCCTATACTCTGGCCTTGTTTGGCGAACGACCGCGCTTGCTGGCCGCAGTCGGTGAAGATTTTGAGGAATATCGACAGTGGCTCGAGGAGAACGGCATCGATACGCGGGGCGCCAAAGTGATCCCCGGCACGTTCACCGCTTCGTTTTTTGCCAACACCGACCGCGCCAATGCTCAGATTGCTACCTTCTACACCGGCGCAATGGCGTATGCCTCCCAATTGCATCTGACCGAGCTGGACGGCGAGAAACCCGAGCTAGTGCTTATCTCCCCCAATGATCCGCAGGCGATGAAACAGTATGTGGATGAATGCATCGCTTTGCAGATTCCCTATCTCTACGACCCGAGTCAACAGATTGTGCGTCTTACCGGGGAGGAACTCCGCCACGGAATCGATCATGCTTTAGCGCTCTTCGTCAACGAATATGAGTTCGCCTTGATCCAAAAGATGACCGGCTACAGCATTGAAGAGATTGCTCGACGGGTGCAGTTCACAGTGGTGACGCGCGGGGAGTGCGGGGCGGAGCTTTACGCTGAAGGACAACACCTTCATATTCCTGCCGTTCCTCCTCAGAGGGTCGCCGACCCCACCGGCGTCGGAGACGCCTTCCGGGGCGGGTTTCTGGCGGCTTATGGGCGCGGTCTGGATTGGGAGACCTGTGGTAGGGTGGGTGCCCTAGCAGCAACCTATTGCTTGGAGCATTACGGCACCCAGACTCACCGCTATACCCCGGCCGAGTTTGTGCAACGCTTTCGCCAAATCTTCGATGACCAAGGGAAATTAGAAGTGTTCCTCAACCCCGGAAGAGACCCCAGCGCAGGTGCACTCCTGCGGTAAGACAGGCTTGGCACCCCCAAGCCCGGGACTTACAAGACATCCCTCTGAGCTAAGGAGCTTCCATGGAAAGATACGAGATTCGCGACCTCAACCTCGCCGAAGGGGGGCGGCGGCGAATTGAATGGGCCAAGCGGGAGATGCCCGTTCTCGGTCTGATTCGTCAACGTTTCGCCAAAGAAAAGCCCCTCCAAGGATTGCGCATTTCAGCTTGTTTGCACGTCACTACCGAGACGGCCAACCTAATGGAAACGCTGCAGGCCGGGGGCGCAGAAGTAGTGCTGACAGCCTCAAACCCGCTTTCCACTCAGGATGATGTGGCTGCAGCGCTAGTAAGTTACTTTGAAATCCCGGTTTTCGCCATTAAGGGTGAGGATCACGCCACCTATTATCGCCATATCGATGCTGCGCTCGACCACCGTCCGCACCTTACTATGGACGACGGAGCCGACTTAGTGAGCACGATGCACAAGTCACGTCGTGAGTTGCTAGAGAACATGTTGGGCGGCACAGAAGAGACCACCACCGGCGTAATCCGCCTGCGCGCCATGGCGGCCGATGGCGCTTTGGGCTTCCCGGTGATCGCCGTCAACGATGCCATGACCAAGCATTTCTTCGATAACCGCTACGGCACCGGGCAGTCGACCATTGACGGCATCGTGCGCGCAACGAACATTTTGCTGGCCGGCAAGACTTTTGTGGTTGCCGGTTACGGCTGGTGCGGGCGCGGCTTGGCGATGCGAGCGCGCGGTATGGGCGCCAATGTGGTTGTCACCGAGGTTGATCCTCTCCCCGCTCTGGAGGCGGTAATGGATGGCTATCGCGTGATGCCGATGGATGAAGCGGCTGCGATCGGCGATATTTTCGTCACCGTCACCGGCAACATCAATGTCATCGATCGGCGTCATTTTCAAGTGATGAAGGACGGAGCGATTGTGGCTAATTCAGGACACTTCAATGTGGAGATCAATATCCCCGCCCTAGAGGAAATGGCGGTCGAGAAACGCTTAGTGCGTCCCTTTGTCGAACAATATGTGCTCGAGGACGGACGCTGTATCCACTTGCTTGGAGAAGGTCGGTTGATCAATCTCGCAGCCGCCGAGGGGCACCCGGCCAGCGTGATGGACATGTCGTTTGCCAATCAAGCTCTCAGCCTTGAATACCTTGCAAAGCACGGGAGAGAGCTGGAGAAGAGGGTCTACGCAGTGCCTGAGGCAATTGACCGCCAAATTGCTCAGCTCAAACTAGATGCCATGGGGGTGCGTATCGACACTCTAACCGAGGAGCAAAGGAGATACTTGAGTTCTTGGGAAGAGGGGACGTGAAAAATATTAATCTTCCATGAGCCAAAAACCCTTGACTCTCATCGGGAGTTAAGTTATAATGTCACTAATCCAAAATTAATCTTCTATAGGACGTTCTCCGTGAAAGGAGGTGTTGCCTAGCGAAGATTAAGTTGTGGAGAAGCTATAAGGCGAATTTTGCAAAACCAAAAAATCTTTTTGAAGGAGGTTAATCGTGAACAAGCGTCTGATCATCCTAGGTGTTCTGCTCGCAGCCTTGTTGCTGTCGGCAGCCGATCCCTGGCCGGCGAAACTGACGGTTTGGAACTACACCGGCGATAACATCTACTTCACCCTGAGGTATCGCGGTGAGCAAAAGTACTTCCTTACCGCCACTCCTAAGGGGAACACCGACGACTACCGCAAATCTGTCTTCGAGGTCACCCGCCGACAATATAGCGCAACTGTAACCGCATGCGGCACCACCACTACATCTGCGACGCTCGACCTGCGCAGGAATGTGATGCTAAACTTCGTTAGCTGCACTGCTATGCGCCGTTTGGCTGACAAGTTCTGGGGTGAGCCGCGGATGGAGAAGCCCAACTTCTTCCAGGGCTTCGTGTTCGACGACAAGCCTAGAAACGCAGGGAAGCGACCTTTCCGCTTCATTTACGAGCTGCCGTAAGCTAGCTTCGGTCACAAGTTGATCAAAAAAGCCCCACTCGGCGGAGTGGGGCTTTTTTGGTATAATTTCCCGCCATGCGACATCCTCCAACGAAAGGAAAACGGAGACCATGTGGAACAAACAGCGTTGGCAACTCGTGTGGATTGCAGGGGTGCTCCTAACGGTCTTCTCTTGCGCCCCTCAGCCGACCCCAACGAGTGTTCCGACTTTTTCTCCTACTGCGACCGTAAACCCCTCGCCGACTCCACCGGTGGCGACAAGCACGCCCACTACTAACACCCTTGATCGTCTCCTCCAAGAGGGGATAGATCTCCTTGACGCAGGAGACGAAGAAGCAGCGATCCAGAAATTCAACGAGGTTATTGCAATTGAGCCTCAAAATGCTCTGGCTTACCTAAAGCGCGGCCTGGCGAAGAGCTTCCTAAACGATTACGAGGGAGCACTTGCGGACCTAAATAAGGCCATCGAATTGCGTTCCGATGACCCCGCAGCGTTCAATGCGCGCGGCAATCTCTTTGCCGGTCAGGAGCGCTACGAGGAGGCTCTCTCGGATTTCGACCAAGCCATCCTGATCGATCCCAATTATGCTTCGTCCTACGTGAACCGGGCTAACGTTTATGCCGAAACCGGAGAATTTGAGAAAGCCATTGCGGATTACAACAAAGCCATTGAGTTGAAACCCGACTTGGCGAGTGCCTATTATAATCGCGGCACCGCCTATGCTTTGCTAGAGAGGTTTGATAAGGCCTTAGAGGATTACAAAAAGTACCTGGAACTCGCTCCAAATGACCCCTATGGTTACTATCGTATTGCGGCTACTTATGCTGAGTTAGATGATCTCGATACTGCTCTCTTTCAGGTCAATAAGGCGATTGAGTTGCTGCCCGATGAGCCCCAGTTCTACTTTTTGCGCGGGCTGATCTACTCTCAGAAACGCCTGATCGAAAACGCTATTGCCGATTTACAAAAGGTGATCGAGCTGAGTGAAGACGCTGATCTCGATGCCGAGGCTCAGGATTGGATCCAATTCTTGCAATCCAACCCTCAGTAGGCGGAGCTAAACAGGACGATGCAACCGGCATCCGCACTTCAGAACATCTGGCAGGCCAGAAAAGCCTTGGTTTTCACCCCTCTAGCCGTGATCCTGCTTGATCAGCTAACCAAGGCTTGGGTGCGGGCGACTATTCCACTGAGCGAGTCCCGGCTGCCGATCCCAGCTTTGGGCAACTCCCTGCGCATCGTGCACTTCGATAACGCTGCTGCGGCGTTCGGTCTCTTAGGGGAAGAAGGAGCGCCGTTCATCGTTGCCTTTGGGTTTGCAGCGATCGGCTTGATTTTATTCTTCTACCCGCGCATTGCAGTGGCTGAACCCTACATGCGCTGGGCTTTTGGCTTTCTCTTGGGCGGCTTCGTAGGAAACCTGATCGACCGTCTGTGGCAAGGGTATGTGACGGATATTCTCGTTATCCTCTTACCCAATGCCTTCAACGTCGCCGACCTTGCCAACCTAACTGGCTTTCTGGTGCTGCTGATCGGGTACTTGGAGGAGTCTAGCGCAGGGCAAAGGGCCGAAAGCAGGTAAGACAAATTCCCCGGCTTTGCTGGGATCGTGGGCCTCTCTCGGAAGCAGAGGCCTTGACCTGTCTGCTCTCAACTCCCAGGGACACCATGGATTGCAGCCTGTGTCGCAAGCGGTAATGATATAATCCTTTTGCCTATGCTGATTCTATCGGTTGGAATGCCGCGCGCTGGTTCGGGTTGGTACTATAACCTCATGCACGATCTGGTGGTCGCTGCGGGCGGCACTGATGCGCGCCAAATCCGCTCCCGCTACCACCTAGAGTCTATCCTGACTGAGGTGAATTGCAACCTCGGTGCGCTGACCCCACGTCGTCTGTTGCTTTCTCTCTTGCCTTCGGTGTTCGGGCACACTTATGTGCTCAAGGCCCACGCTGCTCCGACTCTTTTGGCGAAGTGGCTTCTGAGGTGGGGTTGGATGAAGGCTGCTTATATCTACCGCGATCCGCGGGATGCTCTGCTCTCGGCCTACGAAAACGGCCAGCGTGCCCGCAAACGAGGCAACCGTAATGCTTTCGCCGAATTGATCGATTTTGAGCATGCATTGCGATTTATGCGTCAATACGTTGCTATTTCGGAGCAGTGGCTGGCTATTCCGTGGGTGCTCTCCACACGTTACGAAGATCTTTTGGAAGAGTATCCTATCGAAGCCAACCGCTTGGCGCATTTCTTAGGAGTGGATGCCGCTAAGGCGCCGATTCAAGCGGTGATCGAGCGCTATCAACCTCGAAGTGCCCGAAAAGATCAAATAGGGCTTCACTTCCGTCAAGGAAAAGTCGGTCGTCACCGTCAGGTTTTCGGTGAAAGGGAATTGGAAATCCTAAACCAAACTTTTGCTCCCTACTTGAGAGCTCGGGGTTACTCTACTTAGCTCCGCAAAATCCAGCAAGCGAGAGGGGAAGCAGGGGACGTTGACGTTGGAACTGCTCAGCCAGCCGCTGGATGCGACGGTTGGCGTGCCTTAGAGGATAAAGGCCTAGAACTTCGGCCAAGGGCACGGCAAGGTGGGCGTAGCGAAAGACGTCTCTGTCGAGGATCTTTCCGTCCCAAGCTAGAATATCCAGATCGATAGTGCGTGCGGCAAACTTGTCGGCTGTGCGCTGTCGTCCGAGTGCCGCTTCGAGCGGCCTCAAGGTCTTTTCCTTAAGGTGGTGGGGGGTGAGATGGGGGGTTCGGAGCACTGCTACAGCGTTGAGGAAATTCGGTCCGCTGCTGCCCACCGGGAGAGTCTCATAGACTGAAGAGATAGCCAGTAGAGCGAGCTGTCGGCTCAATGTTTCAATCGCTTTGGGCAGGTGCACATGGGGTAAGATGTTCGATCCCAAGGAAATATGCGCTATGTGTTCCACGTTTATCTTTAGGAAAAGGATGCGAAAGCTACTTTTGGCTTTTTTCCTCGCGGCTGCGTTCGATCTCGACCCCGACCGAGCGGGCAAAGCGCACTGCGCCCGGTTTTTCCACCCGGACGAGCACTTTGCTGACCCTCGGGTGGCTCAGACAGAGCTCGGCCAAGTCTTCGGCAAGGGCTTCGACCGTGAAGCGAGCCGCAGTTTCGGCATGGGCAAGCACTTGTTTGGCGATGGCGCGATAATCTACCGAGTGTTCAATTGAGTCTTCTTTAGCGGCCTGGTGGGTATCGCAGAAAAGGATGAGGTTGATCAGAATCTCTTGGGGATTTTTCCGTTCCCACTCGTTGATCCCGATGATCCCACGCGCTACTAGGTCTCTGATTAAGATTCTGTCCATCCTCTCTCCTCGGTTCTCAGCTACGATTAGCTAGACTAAGTGTCTTCCACCATCCACGTGCAAGATCTCGCCAGTGATATAGGTGGGCCCGCAGAGCAAGAACACAAACGCTGCAGTGACTTCATCCATGCTTGCCCAACGAGGAATGGGGAGGTTTGCCAGCACAGATGGGTTTTTGTTGGCGTTTGGCTCGGCAGGGGGCAAGATGGCCCCCAAGGCCAGCCCGTTTACGGTGATGTGCGGAGCCAGGGCTTGAGCAAGCGAGCGGGTGAGTGCAGCTAAAGCAGCTTTGCTAATGGTATAGGGCAGGTAATCTGCACCAGGACGCAGGGCGCGCCAATCGAGGATATTGATGATCCGCCCGCTGGCGCCGGGGGTAAGACGGCGGGCAAAAGCTTGGCTGAGCAAGAAGGGGGCAGTCAAATTGAGACGCAGGTGGCGCTCCCACTCGCTGAGAGTGGTGCTCTCCCAATCCAGCGGTTCGAAGATCGCCGCATTGTTGACTAAGGCAGTGAGCGGGCCAAGCTCTCTCTCGGCTTGTTTGATCAAGTTCGAAAGCTCTCTCGTTTGCGTGAGGTCGGCACACAGGGTGGTAGCTTCTCTGCCCAGAGAGCGGATTTCTTGAGCGGTTTGCTCAGCGCCTTCTGCTGAAGTGTAATAATGGAGAGCCACATTAGCACCAGCCTGAGCTGCAGCCAGAGCCAGCTCGCGACCGATGCGCCGACCAGCCCCGGTGATCAAAACGTTCTGGACTTGCATGGGTGCTGCTTCAATTCGAATGGTTAGTATCTATGCCTTTTTCTGTTCACCTAAAAAAGGGCGAGACATCCACGTCCTCGTCCTTATTCCTCGTTGCTGTGAAGACCGAGTTGAGTGTAGAACTCGCGTCGTAGTTCAGCATCCGTCCTGAAGAGGCCGCGCATCGTGGTAGTGGTCATAGTAGCCTGAGACTTCTTCACGCCGCGCATCATAGCGCACAGGTGAGAGCCTTCAACCATCACCGCGAGCCCTTTCGGTTGAAGTTTCGCTTCCAGCAGGTCGGCAATTTGGTTGGTCATGCGTTCTTGCACTTGGAGGCGGCGGGCAAACATCTCAACGATGCGCGGGATTTTGCTCAGGCCGATCACTTTCTTATCCGGGATGTAGGCAACGTGCACCTTGCCGAAGAAGGGCAACAGATGGTGTTCGCATAAGGAGTAAAAGTCGATCTCGCGCACCAAAACCATATCAGCATAGTCGATGTCGAACAGCGCGCCGTTGATCAGTTGGTCGGGATCGATGCGGTAGCCACTGGTGAGCTCCTCATACATCCGGGCAACACGTTCGGGGGTGTGGAGCAAACCCTCTCGGGTGGGATCTTCGCCGATCTCGAGCAGGATTTGATGCACAGCCTGCTGGATGCTGTCGGCGGGCTTGATCTCGCCTTCGATCAGAATGAAGGGCTGGGGGGCGGCGAACAATTGGGAGGTCTCAAAAGGTTGATGATCCATTTGTATTCTCCTTCCTATGCCAATTCAGAGTCCTGTGATCAGATTATACACATTATACAAATTTTGTCAATATTTTGCACTGATTTTGCAGGATTTTTGAGCAATCTCGTGGCGGAGAACACATCCCTCACTCTACCAAAGGGAAAATCAGTTGCGGAGCGAGGGCTTTTCTCTGCCGCAGGGGCTGCGCTCGGGTTGGTGCCAAACTCATTCCTGAGCAGCATGGGGAAGCAAAGGCCTAGCCGCAAGTGAGGCTTGCAGGCACGGCGGGTAGACCGGGTTGTCTAATTGGGGGGTGTTACTCGCCGGGAAAGAGATGGTGATAGAGGGCGCGCGTGCGCGGCTCGGCCAACATGGGCTCGGCAACCTCGCGCCACTTATTGTAATGAGGCGTCTCTTTGTGCTTGGCAGGGTCTTCTGGAGTGCGATAGACCTCGATCAGGAGAAAGCGCGTCGGGTCGTCCGTTTGTTGGAGCACATCGAAGCGCACGACCCCGGGTTCTTCCAGGCTGTGGCGCGCATTTTCCAGTGTGGCTTCCTTAAAGGCTTCGATAAACTCGGGCTTGACATGGAGGGAAACAATCAGAGTGACCATCAAGGCTCCTCGACCAGGACTCGAACCTGGAACCTTGCGGTTAACAGCCGCCTGCTCTGCCGAATTGAGCTATCGAGGAATACTGTTCTTGTATTATATATAGAAGCCCAAAACGTGTCAAGGAAGGTTTTCGAAACCCAAAAGTCGTAATAGACCCTCATCCACCAGATGGAGGCTCCTCGTTAGTGAAAAACCAGAGCGCGCCAATCGATCTCAAAGAAAGTTCTGAGCAGGCTGTGGTCGTCTTCAACCACATGGAAATCCAAGTTGCGAAAAATCTGCCGAGCAATGGGCTTTACTTGCTCGAGAGGGATCAGCGTATCGAGGCGTCCATGGTAGAGCACTACCGGCACGTCGATCGGCGGTGGGGGCGCAGCGAGGAAATCGGGCCAGGTCAAAGCGGGAGCGAGCAGGATCATTTTGCGCACCTGCCTAGGATGCCAGCAAGCGAAATACGTCGCCATCAAACCTCCGAAGCTGGAGCCGATCAGCGTCCAATCCCGCTTGCGTCCAATGATCTGATTCAACTGAAACATCCGTTCTTCCAGAGAACCCCGGAAGTCGGGGGTGAGAATCTCCGGGAAAAGTTGGCGCAAATGGCTTGCTTTGACCCCTTGACTGCTGCTATCCAGACCATGAATAAAGAGACACCGTTGGGTCACTTTCATCGTTGATCCCCCTCCTCACTTGAGACAAGCATCTGAACCGGATTCCCCTCTAGTGAGCGCATCTGCCGGTGCAGACGATTTTTCTGCGCTCCGCTGCTGATCTTGGCTGCAATTCCTTGCATTTTTATCTCCTCTCCCCGTATGAGAACCAAGGTGCCCTTGTAATCTAGCTTATCCTTGGTAGAAACAAAGTTCAATGGACGTCTATCCTCATTTTTTGGTTAATATGCTCCCGACCTGTGAGATAGGGCAGGGGATGGAAACCGAATGATTGCTCTGCCCCTTCGGCCGGGGTTCGATAGCTGTCTCGGAGGGTAGCTGTGCTTGATGGACTGAATGAGGCCCCAAAAATAGCTCTAAGGAAACGACCATTGTTCCCGGCCGGATAAAAGGGATAAGTAAGCGCTTCTCGCTCTTAGGAGTTCGTGCTCGCAGAAGCGGATCGGGACTTGGTTCGTAAGCAGGGAACACAAGACTCATGAGAGAGTTCAGGAGACGTTGGGGGCAAACACAGCCAAAAGGATCTGGAACGAGGGGTAAGCGGGTGCAAGGTAGGGCGAACCGAGAAGCCCGATCCAGGGAAGCAACAAGGATCTCAAAGGATTTTTCCCATGGGTCTTTCCCCAGTGCTGCAGCCTTTTCCACAGCACAGATACAGGTGGCCGAGTCACGGGCAAAGAGGTCGGGCTTTAGGAGTTCTTAGGAGAAGATCGAACCCGCTTTAGGTTTGCGTTCGGTGGGATGGACGTCGGATAAAAAATGGCAGCTGACTTTCCGCCGAAGAGTAGGGCGCCGAAAGTTCGGAGGAGTTGACAGTTCATATATTTAGACTATAATCCAAAAAACTAGACTAGGTTCGGATTTCAGTGTGGCGGAGGTGGAATGACCGAGACCACCAAAACTCTCCGGAAGGCCTTGCATCTGTTAGAGATTTTGCGTCAAAACCCCGGCGGTTGCCTTGCAACCCAGCTGATGGATCAGTTGGGCATGGCGCGCAGTTCTTTTTTCAACTTGATCAGCCTCCTCAAAGAAGAGGAGTATGTGGAACAACTTCATCCACGCGGGCCCTACCTTCTCGGAAGACGATGGCTGGCATGGGCGGGACTTTCCTTGCCGCGTTGGCGGGACTGGGTTGAAGCTTTCGAGCAGGAAACTCTCTCCTGTGCTCTAGAGGAGACTCTGGCTCTAGCCTTACCCCACCCTCAGGGGGCTCAAGTTCTTGCAGTTCTGCCGGCAAAGCACCGTCTGCAGCCATTGTTCCATGCTGGTGAGGTGCTCTCCATCGCTGACTCGGCGGCCCCACGACTCTTCCCCCCTTGGCTCGACGAACGAACCCTTCAGCAGGGGTATGCTTTGTTTGAGGGGCGGGAACTAGTGGAACTGGCCTTACCGATCTGTCGTGATGGTCGGAATGCAGCGGCTGCTCTGCTGTTGAGTGTCCCTCGGTTGCGGGCAGAGGCTTCGCTGGCGTTGACCTTTCTCGCCCCGCTGCGAGAAATGGCGATGCGCCTTTCTTACCGTTTGGGTGCAACTTTCTACGCCCCGTACCGAACGCAGGAGACCCTGGCCTTTGTCGAGCAAAGTCCCCTGAGCGCCGAGGATATCGAACAATTCTTACGCATGCCGCTCGTAGCTCGCTTGGCCTGCCTCAACCGTGAGGGAAAGCCCCATGTGGTGCCGGTGTGGCAGGAGTGGGATGGGCATTTCTTCTATGTAGCTGCGTGGGAGGGGTCTCAATGGGCTGATTATCTTCAACGTAACCCTTCAGTCTCCTTGACCATCGATGAGCCGTGGTCTCCCTTGCGGCGCGTTGTTGCCAGAGGTGAAGCGGTGCAACTGAGGGAAAGCGACTATCCTGGTGGCACTCAGGCCTTAGTGGCCCGTCTGCGCCAGCGCTACTTGGGCACAGGCTTTTCAGAGCGCCCTAAGGGACGCTCCTGGCAGGCATTCCGCATTCAGCCTATTTCCTTACGCGGGTGGAGAGGACTCCCTTTAGGTTCATGAAGCTCAACCCCAAGCATGACCTTTGGACCGCCTTCGTCCTTTTGGCCGCTGCCCTGGCCGCCTGGGAAGCTGGGGTGCGAGTGAGCCGCACTCCAGTATACCTCTTGCCCGCTCCCAGCCAGGTTTGGCAGACCTTTTGGGTGAATCCGACTTATTACTTGGACGCTCTGTGGATCACCCTTGGCGAAGCGCTCGGAGGTCTGACTCTGGGGTTATTGGCCGGCATTGGCGTGGCTGTGGGAGTCACCTTACGGCCACGTTTGGAAAGCGGTGTCATGACCTTGGCTTTGCTGATCAAGTCGATGCCCCTGGCGGCCATCGCTCCGCTCTTGACCATTTGGTTGGGATTCGGTGTTCTACCCAAGATGATTATCACCGCCCTGTTGACTTTCTTCCCTGTGCTGGTGAACACCCTCGTAGGTTTACAGAGCGCCGATGGGGAGATGCTCGACTTGATGCGCCTCCATCGGGCCACGTCGTGGCAAACCCTGCGCCATTTGCGGGCTTGGCTGGCGCTCCCCTATTTATTTGCCGCCCTACGGGTAGCTGCGCCGCTCTCTTTGATGGGGGCGGTTATCGCCGAATGGACCGGGGCAGGCAACGGCTTGGGACACATCATGTGGTTGGCTTACGCTAACTTGAACTTACCTCCCCTTTTTGCGGCCATCTTTGTTGTTTCCACGGTCAGCGCCCTGATCTACTTGCTGATCGTGTGGATTGAAGAGCGGGCTATGCCCTGGCGGACACCGCCTGTGGAGTAAACTTTTTCTTTCAAGGAGGTTTCGATGAATAGGTTCTTTCGCCTAGGCTTGGCTTTGGGGTTTCTCTTTTTGGTCGCCTGCGGATCGATGAATCTTAGCACCCCTACGCCCACGCCCGAACCGTTTGCGCTGACCTTCATGGCAGGCTATAAGCCCCAAGCGAACCTGCCTTTTGTCGGCGCTTATGTGGCCCAGGAAAAGGGGTATTTTGCCCAAGAAGGGCTGCGAGTGACCATCGAGCATTCAGCCGGCCAGGGAGAACACGTGCAGCTTCTGACGGCCGGCAAGGTTCAGGTGACCACGATGGATGCCGCTACCATCCTCCAACGCCGCGCTGAGCCGGGGTTGCCAGTGGTTTCGATCGCTCTGATCGGTCAGCGTGGTCAGCAGGCGTATGCTGCCTTGGCGGAGCGAGGGATGAAGACCCCCAAGGATTGGGAAGGAAAAACGGTAGGATACAAAGGGACACCACCCCCTGATCTGTTTGCCCTGCTGAGCGCTGCTGGAGCTGACCCCGAAAAGGTCACCTTGATCAACGTCGGCTTTGACCCGCGGGTGTTGACTGAAGGGAAAGTGGACGTCTATCCACTCTTTAAGTCTAATGAACCCTATCTGATCCGCAAATGGGGATACGAGATCACGCTGTGGGACGCTGCCGATTACGGAGTGCCCACCCTGGGATTGGCCTACGTCTCCAGCGAGGACTTCATCGCTGCTCAACCGGACGTCCTCAGACGTTTCCTACGTGCCGCACTGCGCGGCATCGAATATGCCTCTCAGAACGTGGACGAGGCGGTGCAGATTGTGCTCAAGTATAGCGGTCCCGAGAGCGATCCAGAACACATGCGCTATATGTTAGAAAGCGAGCTAAAGGACGCAGATACCGCCGAGGGTTATGGGGCACAACGGTTGGAGCAATGGCAGGCCTTGGCAGACATGTTGTTACGCTACCAGGCTTTGCCTAGAGCAGTGGAGGTAAGCCAGGCGTTCACTTCTGAGCTGCTTCCCTAGATACGGAGGCCTGATTCAAAAATGCCTCGAGCAGAGTGCACTCGCAAACGGTCTCTCGTCTGTGCAGGAAATCGTCTTTGGAGAAAAGCGCTTGAGATTGGGTAAATTGGGCTTGCCGCGCAGACGCAAAATCCGTCCTTCGCTTAGGCAATTTCGAGATACCGAGCTCCTGCAATTGATTGGGCTTGGCAAGGTCTTCAAGCGCTTGCGTATAGCGTATAAGGGAAGGCGGAACTAGTGAGGCGGGTTGAAAAACGCAGCCTGCACTAAAGCCGGCAGAATGACTCCCGCCTTCCCTTGGAAGGCAAAATCGGCGAAAGGGGTAAGCGGAGTTGCTTCGGCGTTGATCTCGACAATGCGTGCACCCTCCCTCCGAGCTAGGTAAGCCAGAGAAGCGGCAGGTTGGACCACTCCAGAGGTGCCGATGGAGAAGAAGAGTTCGCATGTTCGCGCTGCTTCGAAGGCAGCTTCCAGTTCTGCCGGGGGCAAGTTTTCTCCAAACCAAACCACGTCCGGACGCAGCAGGCCGTTGCAAGACCTACAGCGAGGAACTTCCTCTGCGTGTTGCTCCCATTGCGTGTAAACTTGCCCGCAAACCGAACAGCGCACGCGCCGGATGTTGCCATGCAGTTCGATCACGTTGGGGCTGCCTGCGGCTTGGTGTAAACCGTCCACGTTCTGGGTGATCAGGGTGAAGTGAGGCACCAGCCTTGCGAGTTCAGCGAGGGCATAGTGAGCGGGGTTTGGCTTTGCCTGGTAGACTCTTTCTCTGCGCCAGGCATACCAATCCCAGACCAGCTTGGGGTTACGCTGAAACGCTTGGGGCGTAGCCAAGTCCTCTGGGCGATACTGGGCCCATAGGCCGTCTTGAGCCTCGCGAAAGGTGCGCAGCCCGCTCTCTTGCGACACCCCTGCGCCGGTGAGAGCGGCTATCCGTTGCGCTTGACGGAGAGCCTCGAGCAGTTTGCGCGGAAACTCCATCAACTTATTTGTATCATAAAAACGCCCTGTTCAGGCCTCCAAGTTGCGTTGGGATTTTGACTCCTCAAGACTCAGGGAGGCGAGGAGTCTAAAGTGGCTTCTTACTGGGGTAAAAGAAAAGCACTCTGAAACAACCTGCGCAGTAAATCGGGGCTATGCTTGTCAACGAAGTTTTGGGGCCGGTTAATCCTTTCGCTTTCGAATATAATTTGCTGCAGAAAAGGTGTGTCAAATGGCTTTTCAAGTCGAAGATTATCATGATTTAGTGCGTTTGCTCCAGCAACATCCCGAATGGCGCGAGGAGCTGCGCCATTTGCTGCTTTCGCCAGATGTACTCGAGCTTCCCCAAATTGTGCGGGAACTCGCCGAAGCGCAGAAACGCACCGAACAACAGATGCGAGAGTTGATCGAGGTGCAGAAGCGCAGTGAGGAACGTCTGGCGGACGCTGAAGAACGTTCGGTGCGTGTTGAAGAGCGTCTAGCAGACGTTGCAGAACGTTTGGTGCGTGTTGAGGAACGTCTGGCAGATGTTGAAGAACGTTTGGTGCGTGTTGAAGAGCGTCTGGTAGATGTCGAAGAACGTCTGGTGCGCGTCGAAGAGCGTCTGGTAAATACTGAAGAACGCCTAGTGTATGCCGAAGAGCGGTTGACCCGTTTGGAGCAGGCCGTGGCCGAATTGGTCGAAGCGCAGAAGCGCAGTGAGGAACGTCTGGCACTTCTAGAACAGAACATGGCCAAACTGGCGGAAGCGCAGAGAAAAACCGAAGAAAAGTTGCAAAAACTGACGGAGCGAGTTGACGTAATCTCCATTCAGGTCGACGAGTTGCGCGGCGATATGCTCGAAGTGCGTTATCGCCAGCGCGCTTTCAGTTACTTCGGGAAAATCATTTCGCGCGCTCAAGTGGTGGACCTGCAGGAAATCTGGGAGGAGCATATTGAGCCCAACCTAGGCGAAGAAGAGCGCGAGGACTTGCTTGCCTTAGACCTGCTTATTTATGGAAAGCTAAGTCGGCTGTTGATGGAACGCATGGGTTTTACGGAACTCTGGCTGGCTGTGGAAGTATCTGGGTTGGTCGATCAGAACGATGTGAAGCGGGCTAGGCGGCGAGCCGATCTGCTGAGTAAAGCAGGGTTGCGGGTGTTGCCTGTGGCTGCGGGGCGGGATGTGACGCAAGGGGCGGCTGCCTTGGCAAGCGAGATGGGAGTAGTCCTCCAGAAAGATGGCGGACTGCTTTACGTGGAGGAAGGGCTGGCAAGGTTGAGAGCCTAAACTCTCGGGCTGATCGGCCCGTGTGGTGTCATTTAGGAGGTGGAAAAGGGGGGACTTTCCACAAGGAAAACCGATTTAGAGCAGAGGTTGAGCGGGCTTCTCACAGACTCTCACAGGACGAGAGAGGTGAAGAAGGCCTGAGCGGTGGATCAGAACTTCGCCATCGCCGGGCTTCACTTGATTGCGGTAGAAAAAAAGGCCAGCTACGCACCTCACCAGAATTCACGGCGCAGTGCTCCATCTCAGGGCAGGGCAACGGTCAAGGAGTCATAATAAGTGCCGGCGCCAAATCCATCGAACAAGATGTGGTCACCCGGGCGGAGATTAGGAAGGTAACGTAGAAAGGCGATCATGTTCGAAGCTGCGCTCACATTGCCAAAATCGTGCAGTAACCAAGGGAAGTTCACCGAAATGCCAGCGCCCTGGATCTGCTTCTCCTTAAGCTTGTTGATCTTATAGTTAGCATGATGGGCGATTGCAACGGCCAGTTGCTTGCCCGGTTGACCCAGTTTCTCCATCAGCTCTCGGTAAGCCCGATACACCTCAACCACCACTTGCACCCCGTTGCGGATGAACAACTTCACCATGCCCATCATCCCGGCCATGGCAATTGGAGCATCCCCTTCAGGTTCGTGCATTAAGCCAGCCACGCGCAGATGGAATGGGTTGACTTGGGTGACCTCTAGCATACTTTCGCGCGAATGAGGGTAGGTCATCTTAACCTGTAAAACACCTTCTTCGTCATAGGCCTCACGCGTTGCGCCAGTAAGGAATTGCATGGTCTCACCGGGAATAATGCCGATCACCCCCGCACCGTTCCCGAAGAGCTGCAAAGCATTCACGTCTCTGGATTTGAAAAGAAAGCGGCTCAATCCCTCAATTCCTCCAACTAAAACCTTTTTACCGAAGAGTTCCTCGGCGATATTGATCTTCGCCGGCAGAGCCAGAAAAGGATTGAGGGCAAGTTGGAGGCTGCCCACCGAGCCGTCACAGGCCTTGTGAACGCTGACTTTGAGCGCCTTCGGGGAAATGCCTGCTTTCTGGCAGATTCTTTCTAGGTAGTCTCCGCAAACTGGACTGCTTATGCCGATCAACACTCCCTCGACTTCTTCGGGTTGCCAGCCATTAGCAGCGACTGCCTTTTGAAGCAGCTTTGCACCCACTTCCACTTCGAGGTCCAGATGCTCCTGAGGGCTGAGGTCGGGTAGGTGATGGCGACTGTAGAAACCCAATTCATCCAGAGAACCCACCTCGCTGCGGGTAATTTCCTCTCCCAAGCGTTCCTCAAGGCGGCGGGGCAAAGATTGATTGTCGACCGCAACACCCCAGCCGGCATAGGCGCCACCAATGCCGACCTTGGGGTTATAAACTTGTTCAATACCGACCGGGACGCCTTCTCCGAAGGGCAACGTCTCGACCTCCACGTTAGGGCGGTCAAAAAAGTGAACAGGCTTTTCGAGTTGGTTCTCACTCATCCGGGCAACCTCTTGATTTTTGAGCTCTCGGTGACAGCATATGCTTGCCTATTTTAACCCCGATATGGACATTTTGGGTGCGAAATTTCCCCTGCCCGGCCGGAAGGTTTCGGAAGCAGTGGCCGGGGGAAACTGGTCGCTAAAAATTAACCCTCGGTTTAGGATGCTGAGGGTTGTCCCTTGAATTCCTAAAGAAGGAGGCGGGACATCCTGAAAAACATCGAAGTCAGACCGCCGTTGAGACTGCAATGAGGAGAGAGGTTATGACCCGCTAAGGCTAAGTTTGACAACAGAGAGGGAGGCGCGCAGGTTCAGAGAACGGCTTACTGCAGACGCAGCAGGACCTTACCTGCGCTCCAGAGTTCTTCCAAGTTATAGTAAGCGCGCTTTTCAGGGGCAAAGACATGGAGGATGACGTCACCAAAATCCACCAAAATCCACCCGTCAATGCCCTCGCCCTCAATGCGGCCTTTGTAGTCGTGACTCTTATCCATCCACTCGACCGCAGCATCTGCTAAGGCTTGGATCATCCGATCGCTGGTGCCGGTGCAAAGGATGAAGAAGTCTGTGAAGGGAGCGATGTTCCTCAAGTCTAGCAGGAGGATGTCCTCTCCCTTTTTGCTTTCTAGAACATTAACTAATTCACGGGCAAGTGCTAATGTGTCCAGAGTTCACCTCTCCTGTAAGGGTTTCTTGAGCGGCGCAACGGCAAGGGGAGTGTACACCGAGCCATCCGGGTGCAGGTCACTGCGAAACAAGGTGAGGAAAGTCACACTGACTACTTCGTCTAGGCCTAGGTGAGCTTCTTGTAATAAAAGAGTGATGCGGTTAAGTTCTGTCTGGCTAATTTGACGATTGACCCTGCCAATGGTGAGGTGAGGTGAGTACTCCCGTTCCTCAGAGAGGTAACCGAGCCTGGCAGTTTGCAAATCAAGACTGCGTTGTAAGGCGAGCAGCGGTGGGGGTGCAGTGACATGGAGCCAGAGGACTCGTGGACGCTTTGCGTTGGGAAAGGCTCCGAGCTCCCCGATGCTAAACTCAAAGGAGGGAACCTGTGCTGCTTCTCGAGCCAAAATCTCCTTAATTAGTTCAAGATTGTTTAGAGAAACCTCACCCAAGAATTTTAAGGTGAGATGCAGGTTCTGAGGCTTTACCCAGCGAATGGCTACACCCCGCAATTGATCTTGCAATCTTTGGATCACTCTGCCCAGTCTTTGCTGAACTCCAGAGGGAAGCTCAATTGCAATAAAGGCGCGCAACACTTGACTCATAAGGGAGAGGCGTGGCGTTGGAGCAACCTTTCGATCGTTCCTTCCGATTCCAGAAAGCAACCCGCTTCGGCAAATAACCGAAGCCCCCGAAGATAGGCCTTTCTTAATCCCGCTAAGTTGAATATTCTCCGAGATAAGAGGGGTTGGTCATATAGCGTCAAATCGTTTATCAACACAAACGCTGCGCAGCCATTAGCCATAGCCAATGTAGGGGAAAGCAATATGCGGGAGCACAAGGTCTGGCTTCCGTTGGCTGATAAGACTGGGAACTTTCCGGGTTGAGCGGGCATAATCAGCTTGATGATCGTAAAGGCACACTGTCTTGACACACACCTGGCTGGGTTGTTCTTGTCCTTAACAATCCAAGCGGTTTGGACAGCATTCGATCTCGCACTTCTCCAACGTTAGCTAGGAAGATCGGGTGGGTAGAATTATAAACGTATTTAGAGGATTTCGCTGAAAAACTTGGGCAGGTTGTTTCTTGCCCGGCCAGAGCGGACAGGACTCCTGTGCCGATTTATTCTTCTTGGGGTCTTTCGCGCGCATAGTCCTCAGGGGTGTCAAGGTCCTTGAGCACGGTGGGTGTCTCAACCATTAGGTGGTACACCTTTCCCGCATGAATGCGGAAGAAGTCCCGTAACGTGTGGGAGGTCGAGAGGGCGAGCAAGTCCTTCCACAGGGGGCGGGCAACCAGCCATGGGTGACCACGACGCATTTGGTAGCTGGGGGCAATTAACCAATGTCCCTCTTCTTGATAGCATTGAAGGATAGCTTGTACGGTAGAAGAAAGAATTTGGGGTTGATCTCCTAGAGTCACCAAGGCAGCTTGGGTGGTTGATAGGGTATGTCTCAAGCCCTCTTGGAGAGAGAGGAGCATTTCGCCTTCATAGTTCGGGTTGTAGGTCCAGCGTATGGGGATTGGGCAAGGAAGTTGGCGCAAAAGCTCTTCCACTAGCCAGTGGTGACCGCCGGTGACGACAAGAATCCCCTGCAGGCCCAATGTCGCTCCTCCGTCCGCTAAGGCTTGGATCACGGCGCCGAGCACGGTCGTTTTTCCCCAAGGCAGAGTCAGCTTCGGCCTCCCCATGCGCAACGACCGCCCGGCTGCTAATACAATTGCTTCGACAGGCTTTGACGGAGCGGAGCTATGCATCCTCTGCGTCCATCTGTAGCAATCTTTGGTAATCTTCGGGGGTATCAAGGTCGAAGAGCAATCGCTCATCCTGCCAAGGCAACCATTGGAGCGGGTAACGGGCAAAAATGCCTCGACCCCCCACATCCCCCTCGAGACGCAGCAGATCCGGGAAGGTACTACGGTCAAAGAGCACCGGGTTACCGCGTTGACCGCCCACTTGCGGCGCAATTACCGGCGCTAGGGTTTGAGCATGGGTCTCCACTAGAGATTGCAGTAACCGAGTTGAGACAAAGGGTTGGTCCACCAAAAGAAAGAGGGTTGCGCCGGTCTTCTCCCCCAGCGCCTGAACCGCAGCGCGGATAGAGGTGCTCTGACCGCTCTCCCAAGCGGTGTTCCAAACCACTTGCACAGGCAAGTCGGCCACGGCAGCAGCGACTCGATCTCCCTCCGCACCGCACACGACAAGCACCGGCCGTAGCCCGGCTTCAAGGGCCAGACGGGCAGCGCGGTGGACGAGGGTCTCCCCTTGCCAGGCGAGCAGAGGTTTTGGTTGACCAAAGCGCGAAGATGCCCCTGCGGCTAGGACTACTCCCGCAACAGGCTCGTATGCGGCGAGAATGCGATAGGGATGGCGGAAATCCACTGCGGTGGACGGTCGAAAGGGCTGTCCTTTGGAGGCGACAATCACAGAATCAAACCGCTCTAACAAAGAAAGGCTCAACTTTTTTGCCGCCGCTTGCGCTTCGGGCATTTCGGCTTGGGTGAGCAAAACGTGGCTCTTGGCGGTGGTAGGGATATTCTTGCGCCCCCCTAAGGGGTGGCTTAGGACGCGTTGCACAGCTTCAATTGAGATCGTTTCGTCCAGCCTAAGACCGCTCAGCTCTGCGAACCGTTGCGGACGGTGCACCCACTCTTCGCTCAGTGGTCTGCCGAGGGCGGCTAAGCCGGCGACAACGAGGATCGGATCACAGAAAGAGGGAAGGGCCGGTTCGTGTTCGGCAGGCGCCTTGAGCGAGCGACCACGCGCTCCGTCGGCTTCAACGATTAGGGGGATGCTCCTTTCGTGCGCATATCGGGCGACCATTTGAAGCATCTCCGGGTCGAGTCCTCGCCAGCGTTGGGTCTGATTGTCCCAATCAGCAGTCAAGCAGATCAGACCTTGGTCCGAAGGCAACCGTCTTAAGGTCTCTTCAACGCTACCACGGTGGACAACCAGGTGAAATTCTGCGGCAAGAACTTGGTCATATCCGAGATGGGTGGAGGTCGTGAGCAGAACAAGCGGTTTTCCTTGGCGGTACTCCCTCCCTATCTGATAGAGGGCTGTGGTTTTCCCCCCTGCGCCAACGAGGGCGATCGCTGAGGTGGAGGATAAACGGAGAGCTTGCAGAAGGGTCAGGCTCGTTGCATTCAAGGATTTAACTGCTAAAGGGTAGGAATGTTGGCGTGGCTATTCTGGAGCATCGAATGTTGCCGTGTATCGGGCCTCCCCCTGAGTCGCAAACCCTGCTTGCGGATTGCGGCACCAGAGGGAGCTTTGCTCTACAACACCCCAGGGCGAGCAGAGCATTCTCGTTTGGGCATTAGATTGAATCAACCGTCTTTCTGGGAAGCTTTCCATGCAGAATGCCGGGATTTTCCTCTTAGGCCCACAAGTGAGGGCGCAAGTTAGGCTTGGAAAGAATCGCTTCAAGGACCGCACCGCCGATCGCAAGGGCCTTATCGGAGATCAGGCTGCAATAGGAAGGGTCGTTGCGCGGGTCTAGATCGCCCACCTTCAGGTTTGGGGTCACTTCCATGCCGGCACGCAACAAACCGCGCACGACGCCCTTGAAGGGAGCTATTATTGGGCGACCGTTCACCTCGGCGATCACTTCTCCTGCTTCGACCGAGTCACCGATCGAGGCTTTGGGCAGAAAGATGCCGCCAACCGGTGCGCGTAAGACGCGCTGTTCGCGTATCGATCCCACCGCATCGGGGATGCCGGTATCTGCTTGGGGGGAACCCTCCCAGTAGACTCTTCCTAGCGTATGCCCGCGGTTAGTTTCGATAGCAGCGTGGCAGTTCTTGCCTGCCGTGAAGCCGGGCCCTAGACCGATGATTAGACTGACCCGCTGGGGAATTAGCTCGACAGGCTGTTTTAGCATACGAGCGTCAACGACCACTGTGGGGTGCAGGGCAGAGATGGATTCCCCTTCGGGATCGATCAACACAGGAATAACCCCCTTCGCCATGACCTGAAGGATTTTCAGGGTATCGGTGGGATTTTTCACCCGCCGCGCCTCAATGCCCTCGACAGTCCATTGCCCTTCGTAGACTGCTTCGGAAAAGCAAACCCACCGCCGTACCGCTAACGGCTGGGGCAGTTCGGTCATCACCACTCTTAAGCCGGCGCGATGTAAGCGATATGCTACTCCGCTTGCCATCTCGCCAGCGCCACGGATCAGGATCAGCGCCGCCATGGGCGTAATTTTACTCGAAAATTGTCAAAATTCACGGTCTCGGCCCGCCCTGGAGGGGAAACCGGGCGGGATCGATCACAAATCGACCGTGTAGCCTAGGCCTGGCACTTCGGAGGCGATCAGCCAGCCGTCCTGTAAAACAAAGCCGGCTCGGCTGGGGTCATTGCTCAGCACCAAATGCCCATCTAGATCGCCGTATTGGACATTGGGGCTGGCAAGTGCAACGCTCAATCCAGCGGCGATCAGCAGGGCTGGCTCAATGAGACAACTGACCATGGTGGCCAGCCTTGCTGCGCGGGCGATGGCATCCACTTGGTAGGCGGCGCGTATGCCGCCGCAAGTGGCCAGCTTGAGCGTTATTCCATGCGCAGCACGTTGGGCAGCCACTTGTAGGGCTGATTCAGCGCCACAAGCGCTCTGGTCGGCGAGAATGCGCACCGGACTCAGGTGGGTGACCTCGCGCAGGGTTTGCAAATCGTTAGCCGCAGTGGGTTGCTCAAGGAACTCCAACACACCGTCTAAGGCGCGTGCCACTTCGAGGGCTGTTTGGGCGGAGTATCCGCCATCTGCGTCTAGGCGCAGGGTAAAGTCCGGACAAGCGCGACGAATGGCCTGAATGCGTTGCACGTCCAGATCGGGATCGACTCCGCCCTTAACCTTAAAGATCCGAAAGCCGCGCTCGGCAAATTGGCGGGCCAGCTCTACGCTCTCTTCAACCGAGGCAATAGGAATAGTGATCGAAGTCTGAATACGGTTACGGTACCCGCCTAACAGGCGGTAAAGAGGGAGGCCGGCAGCTAGACCCAACAGATCGTGAAAGGCCAGATCGAAGGCACAAAGCGCCGGCGGACAATCGGCACACAGCGGGGCGAGCTCGGCGAGGGCATTCTCTAGGTTAAGTGGATGGAGGTCTACCGCCTTCGCAGCACACTCCTGACAAACTTGGAGCACCTGGTCGGGTTGGAATCCGCTTAACTGCGGATGAGCAATCGTACAACCCCAGGCACTTTGGCCTTGACGCGTCTCCAAACGGACGAAAATTGCGGTCACGGATCGGATTGGCGGCAAGTGCGCCATACGGATTGCTTGGTGGAGCGAGAGCTCAACAGGGACAACTTCAGCGCGCGTAATCTGCATTATCGCCTCCCCGGGCTGAAAGATTGCCTGCTCAAGCAGAAGAGTAGTCGCAGATTTGAGCCATCAAGAGAGCCAGACACGACCGGATGTCTGGCTCTCTTAGTTCGAGTTACATCTCGAGGGCTTTATAGCCCGGACCCTCTTGGAAATAACGGTAATTGTCTTTGATGTCGGGGGTCAGGTCAACAACCTCGCCTTTTTCCAGCTGACGGACGGTGTCGAGAACGACTTTCTCACCGTGATGGTTGACGCCTTCATAGTGTCCGGTGAAACCGACTTTGTTCTGGTACTCGCCACCTTTGGCGACATATGCCGAAGGAACTTCATCCTCGGGGAAAATCGCCTCGTAAGGACATTCGGGGACGCAGGCGCCACAGTCAATGCATGTGTCCGGATCGATATAGTACCATGGCCACTCCTCGATGGGCTTTCCCGGCACAATACACTCTACAGGGCACACTTCAACGCAGCTGCCATCCCGCAGGCATAAACTAGTGATGATGTGGGTCATAGGGAATTCCTCCTGTTAGAATGAAAGGGTGAAACTAGTTGAAAAACGGACCATTTGCCTGTATTTTACTCCAACTTTCGTAGATATTGCCACCGATCCGATCACACTTTAATTATGACAAATATCATAGTGTTTGTTTAGATAAAATTGACGGAATTCTGAAAAAGAGTTCCCTCCTTTACCGAAAGGAGGGAACCCATTGGGGGAGGGAGGAACCCGCGAAAAGAAAGGAGAGTTTGTCTGCTACCCTTTTGCGTTACGGAAATTCTCTTCTACCTGGGTCCAGTTGACAATTTGCCAGAAGGCCTTGACGTAGTCAGCGCGGCGATTCTGGTACTTTAGGTAGTAGGCATGTTCCCAGACGTCCAACCCTAAGATCGGGGTGTGGCCCTGCATGTAGGGGCTGTCCTGGTTGGGTAGGGAGTAGACTTGCAATTTACCCTCACCATCAAGCACTAGCCAGCCCCAGCCGGAGCCAAAGTGGGCAACCGAGACCGAGCTGAACTTTTCGACAAAGGCGTCAAAGGAGCCAAAAGCGCTCTCGATTTCTCTGGCGAGTTCACCGGAAGGTTGCTTGGCGCCGCCGGGGGCAATTACCTTCCAGAACAGGGTATGATTGGCGTGACCGCCTCCGTGGTTGCGCACCGCAGTGCGAATGCTCTCCGGCACGCTTTGGATATTCCGGAGAATTTCTTCGATGGGCTTCTCAAAGAATTCGGGAGCGCTTTCTAGGGCTTTGTTTAGGTTGGTAACGTAGGCGCCGTGATGTTTATCATGATGGATTTCCATGGTGAGCGCATCGATGACGGGTTCAAGGGCGTCAAATGGGTAACCTAGTTCGGGAAGTTCGAATTGCTTGGTCATAGCTCTGTTCCTTTCTTTGCCTTGGATTTTCCCACCCGCAAAGGGGGTGTGATTAATCGGATTATTAAGATAATTATACTATATATTACCCAAGATGCAAGGTTGTTCGGGTAAGAAAAATGTTAACAGTTTGTCGCTGCGATGCACTCTTGATCTTGCTGTATCCTTGTGGTCCTAGGCCCCGACGTAAACACCTGTTCGACCCTATATAAGCTTCTCTTTGCGTCCCAGCCGGCGTGCCACTCCAAGGGCGAAATCCCGTGCTTGAGGCGAGCGAGGTTCTGGCAACCTTCTGCGGCGAAAAGACGTCCGGTTGAGTGAAGAGGAGAAACTCCTCCGATTACAGCGAGAGCCATCTCCTCAGCTCGATCTCGTCAATATGCTTCAGCCTGCGTGATAAGTGGGCTTTAGGCCTCCGGGTCTTCTTTCCCGTGCGCTCGGGCTGAGGGCTGTTGCCGTTGCAGCTTTACCACACTCCTGCGAATCCGACTAAATTGGGGTAAAATCGTCAGAGAGATTTAGATTTTCGTCGCCGAGGAAGCGAGGTTGGTAGATCAGAGACTTGGACCCATGGACGGGATCAGTAGGACGGTCCTGAGCGACCAAGTGAAGCGGTATCTCCTCGATGCTATTGAGCGCGGCGAGTTACAGCCGGGCGAGCGGTTGGTGGAGAGTCAACTTGCTCGCCAGTTGCGCATTAGCCAGGCGCCAGTGCGGGAAGCGATCCGTGATCTGGTGAGTTTGGGTTTCCTAGAGCGCGAGCCGCATAAGGGGGCGGTGGTGCGCTCATTAACAGATAAGGATATGCAAGAGATTCATAGCCTGCGAGCAGTGCTGGACGCTCTTGCGGCAGAACAAGCAGCCCAAAAGGTGACCGACCAAGACCTGGCAGAGCTGCGCAGCATTATGGAGAAAATGATCCAAGCAGCACAAGCGGGCGATTATCTTGCGGCGGCTCGTTACGACCGGCGATTTCACCTCCAGATCGTTCTCTTATCGGGCAATACTCTCTTACAGCGCATTTATGACAATTTACAGTTGGGTCAATATATCCTGATCACTATGCAGCGCACTCCGATCAGTTTGGAAGAGCTTGCGGCGCGTCATCAAGCGGTGATTGAGGCATTGGCAACCCGTGACCCCGAGATAGCCAAGCGCGCTGTGATACAGCACCTCGAAGAGGTGCAGGGAGGGACAGCAGAGGGTTAACCGGGTGAGTTCCTTGGTTGAGGGGCTACTTTGCTGATCAGAGCTTAGTTACGGCGAACGTGTCCTCCTGTGTTGCACTACTCCCCTGGGCGAACTTCACCCAATCCCGTCTCGCTTGCGCTCCCTTGCCGCTAATCCAGCGTCACGACTGCGGTCAAGTTCCTTGGTTGGTCCGGATTCAACCCTTTTGCCAGGGAACGATAGTAAGCCATTGCCTGTAGGACGGGGAGGTATAAAACGCCCCGCAGAGTTTCCGGTAAGCCGCTATCAAAACTGATCGATGCGTCTCGTTCTGCCAAACCAAGCACTTTTGCGCCCAAACCTTCTGCCTCATCCAGGACACGCTGCTCGAGAGCGCGGTTGGAATCAGAGAGCAAACCGACAATAGCGGTAGTATCGGTCACCATGCTTTTAGGCCCGTGGCGAAACTCCAGAAAGTGGAAAGGTTCGGTATGGGTGAGGCTCATCTCCTTCATCTTGAGGCTGGCTTCACAAGCCAGCCCATAGCGGAGTCCTGAGCCTAGGAAGTAAAATCGATCCAAGCCCAGGTTTTCCCCCCAGTCTTGGGCCAAAGACTCATACTCCATGAGCAGACGCTTGCCCAATTCCGGCAGGCGTCTCAATTCGCTCAATTGGGCTTGATGGTTGCCAGCGATCAAGGCCAGAGCAGTCGTAGCGACGTAAATCGAGGCAAAGGATCGAGTCTGTGCCACGCTCTGTTCTTTGCCTTTCTCGATGACCAGAGCCAGGTCTGCCATCTGCACAAGCGGTTGTCCGGGATAGTTGGTTAAGGTCAGCACAGCGCCTCCGTTCAGTGCCTTGAAAGCTTCCACAGCCCGCACCGTTTCGGTGGTTGACCCAGAACGACTGATGGCAATCAGCAGTGTCTTATGGCGCAAGTTGCCGTTTAGGGTAGCAAAGTTGGGATTCATCCACAGTTCTCCGGCCGGGATCGCTCGGGCGAATCGGGCGGTTATGTCCTGGAAGAGGACAGCGGCCGAAAGGGCAAGGTAATAGGTAGAGCCACAGCCGATCAATAAAACTTGAGAAAAGTCTTTGCGGAAAAGCGCCTCCAGCGCCGTTCGATTGGCTTCCACCACCTCTAGGGCGTCTATCCAGGCTTCGGTCTGGGAGAAGGTTTCAGTATGGGTGTGGTAAACATGTTCCATGAGCACCTTCTAAAAAGCCTAGAAGTTCATGCGAAAGTCTGCATTTTCTTAGGGGGTTTGTTTCGCCGGGGCGCTGAGCTCACCAAAGCGGGCTGCAATCGCTAGGGCGGGGTCAAGAGGAACTTCTGCACGCTTTACATCGGGTGGGATTATAATTGTAGGCTTCGGTTGGATTCTCTTTCCTGCAAATTGAGGCAACCATTCTCTTTGGGCTTCGAGCATTTCCGAGGCCATCTCTCGAATTTCTTTGAGAGTTAGTACGGCGCCAGTCAAAGGGTCCAGAGCACAAGCATGGACAATCTTTTCTGGATCACCACTAATCGCTGCTTCGACTGTAAGGCGATGCACATTAATGTTAGTGAGATTCAGCGCGGCACATTGTGGAGGAAGTTCACCAACAATAATTTTATGAAGCCCACTTCCATCAGCAATCATCGGACCCTCAACGCACGCGTCTTGAGGCAAGTTTGAGATCATCCCATCGTTGATAACATTCCCTTGGAAGTGAAAGGGAATATTCTTCTCAATAGCTTCGATGATGTAGGAGCCATATTCAATGCTGCGTGGCGGCAAAGTAGAAGGCTCGTCCTTCAGGATATTTTCTGAACCGTATTTCTCAGCCACAATTTTTGACCATCGCACGTGGGCACCGCTCTCTCCGCCAAACATGGGCTCATTGCAGTAGAGCTCAAGAGCCTTCTTGTTCTTGCGGAAGTAGGGCAAATACTCTGAGAGATGGCCGGTTGACTCAGTCATAAAATAGCCAAAATGCCGAAAGACTTCACCGCGCACCTTCTCATTTGCGTAAAATTCGGGGAGTTCGAATCGCTCTCGTAGTAAGGGATACAGATCTCGTCCCTTATGCTCCAACTTTAGGAACCATGCCATATGGTTTATTCCGGCACTTAAGAACACAATCTCGTTCTTGGGAACACCCGTGTAGCTACTAATTAAGTCTAAAGAGACTTGGACACCATGGCACAAGCCCACGAACTTAACCGGTGTTGTGCCTAGGCTCCAGCACACCATAGACATTGGATTCACGTAATTCAGAAGATATGCATCTGGGCTTAGTTCGACTATGTCTTTAGCCAACTCTAAAGCAACGGGAATACTTCTCAATGCACGGAAGATGCCACCCGGTCCTAAGGTATCCCCAATACACTGATCCACACCATACTTCATCGGGATTTCGTAGTCTAGTGTGGTTGCCTTAAGCCCTCCAATTTGGTAGGTGGAGATAATGTATTTTGCTCCGTCCACCGCCTTGCGGCGATCCGTTGTTACAAAGACCTTTGCGTCTAAGCGATTGGCCTCTATCACGCGCTCGGCAAATTCTTTCACCCAGGTTGTCTTAAGCGTTGAAGGAGCCATTAGGGCAAATTCAAGATCTTCAAGGCCGCTGTTGAGGATATCAAGAATTAAGGTCTTGCAAAAGACAATACTGCCTGCACCGATAATTGCGATTTTGGGCATTTTACTCTCTCCTTTCTAGGATCAGGTTATGTCCAGACATATCCAAATATCCAGCAAAGTCCCATCAAGTCCAAGGTTTTTTTATCGTGCTCCCAGCCACCGATAGCGAATCGAGCTAATTGCTACTGCAAAGATAATCAATAAACCATACGCAACCTCCTGAAAATAAGGGTTGACCCGCATCATGTTCAGACTGTTTGAAATAACTCCCATTAGAAGAACCCCGAGGAAAGTGCCTAAGATATTTCCCCTTCCTCCAGTTATCGGAACGCCTCCTATAACCACTGCCCCTATGGCTCTTAATTCGAGTCCAGAGCCAGTTGAAGGTAGAGCAGCTCCCAAGCGGGAGAGTATTAACACGGAGGCCATCCCGACTAAAATTCCATTGAGGAAGAAGAATAGAATAGTATTCAGGGGAACGTTTATACCCGCAAGGAATGCAGCACGGGGATTGTTGCCTATGGCGAAGACCCTTCTCCCGATTTGGGTATATTTTAGGATAATGTGAACGAACAGATAACCCAAGATGCTGATGAAGAATAGGAGAGGGAAAAACCCAAGCAATTTTGTGCTAGCAATAAATTCAAATCGTCCATAGATTGTTTGGATCACGCCTTGGGTTAGAGCAAGCGCAATGCCATGATAGACCCCCATCATTGCGAGGGAAATAATAAAAGAAGGTGTGCGAAAGACAACTGAGAGCACACCGTTTAGTGTGGCACAGAGAATACAAACCAACACTCCTATGACGCCAACTAAAAATTCGTTCACACCCCTGTTAATGAGAATCGCCATAATACAGGCAGAGAGCCCGATCATGGAGCCAACCGAAATATCAAAATTTCCAGCTATGATTAATATCGTTGCTCCAGCAGCGACTAGTCCTAGAACGGAAATTTGCTCAAGAATATTCATTAGGTTCTGCTGCATAAAATAGCGGGGGTTTACGTAGCCGGTAACTCCTGAGATCAAAAACACGACAATCAGTAATAAAAACCATTGATTCTCGATAATCCTCCGCCACGTAGGAATGTGAGGGCGCTCAATTGGTTTACTGAGAGACGTACTCGACATATCTACCATTGCTCTTCTCCTCAACATAGTAACCTAAATAAATCCGCAACAATTCTTCTTCAGAGATCTCACGCGCATTGACAATTGCAATCAGCCTCCCATCCCGCATCACCCCTATTCGATCACTCATAGAAATTAATTCAGGCATGTCGGACGAGACCATAATAATGCACTTCTGCTGACGGCAGAGATCTGTCATGATACGGTAAATTTCCTCTTTCGACCCAATATCCACTCCCTTCGTTGGCTCATCAAAGATGAAAACGTCTGCTTCGTTTAGCAACCATCTCCCCAAAATACTTTTCTGCTGATTTCCGCCGCTTAGACTGTTTATGTCTTGTTCAATCGAGGCTAATTGTATTTTAAGGGCTTTTATAATCTTTTCAACCCGTTGCCTTTCAGCCGAAAGGCGAAGTGCGACTTTGTTCTCCTGCTCATTTCGAGCAATCGATATGTTCTCCTTGACAGATCGGAAGGGGAAAATTCCACTTCCCTTTCGGTCCTCAGTAATTAGGCACATTCGATGCCGAATTGCTTGACGAGGGGAATTGGGAGTAATTCTTTGTCCGTCCAAATACAGTTCACCCGAATCCCTCCTGTCTATTCCGAAGATTAGATTGACGAGTTCCGTCCTCCCAGAGCCTACCATGCCCCCGAGGCCAAAGATTTCCCCATGACGCACCTCAAAAGAGACGTTCTTGACCAAACTCTTCCCAGAGTAGTTTTCAACTCTCAAGCCCACCTCCCCTATAGGCACAGGATCCTTGCGATAGAAAAGACTCGCCTCTCTTCCTACCATGTCTCGAATCAATTGCTCGATCGTAAATTCTGACTTGCGGTAGCAGGCAACTGTCTTGCCATCCTTCAGGACAGTAATTCTGTCTCCAATTTGAGTAACCTCCTGAAGGTAATGTGAGATGTAAATGATCCCAATCCCTTGGCTAGATAGTGTTCTGACTAGTTCAAGAAGAGCCCGTGTCTCCTCTATGCCTAATGAGGACGTCGGTTCGTCCATAATCAGGATGCGCGCATCTCGGTGTAGAGCCTTAATAAGCTGAAGGATTTGCTTTTGAGCCGGAGATAGCTCTTCCACTAACAACCGAGGATCGATGTGGATATTCAGGCGCCTCATGATATCTTGCGCAATTTCTTCTTGCTTTTTTGTGTCAACAACCCCAAGGCGATCGCGCAATTCCACTCCTAAGAAAATATTATCTGCCACCGTCAAGCTATCCACTAGATCCACGTCTTGGTAAATTGTGGCGATTTTTAGATCGATGGCTTGCTTGGTGGTTAGGTGTCGATACGTCTTCCCGAATAGTATGATCTCTCCTTGATCCGGCTTTTCTGCGCCAGAGAGGATTTTGATGAGGGTTGATTTTCCCGCGCCATTTTCACCGACTAAGCAATGAATCTCTCCAGCGTAGAGGTCAAAACTGACATCGTCCAGCGCTCGTGTGCCTGGAAAATCCTTTGTGATATGGCTCAAGATTAGAATTCTTTCTCTCTCTTCCACGCCTGCTACCTCGCCTCTACTCTATCTCTCTCACCTGCACAGAAGGTGTCCTGAATACGGTGTGGGGTATGAGTTCAGACTCATACCCCACTTTGGCGTGATAGTTTACTGTTTTCGGTATTCCAATAATTCAGGGAAGTATTGTTGCGTTAGTTTCTCATACACGTCCGGGACTACTTCCCAGGGGACGACTTGCATTGGATCATCAATGTTTTCTTCAGTAACTGGCATAATAGGCAAGAATATATGCTGGTTCACTTTTCTGATCTTGCCGATAACATAGTTGTGGAGAGCTAGGTAGGCGATGTAACCTTCCCAACCTGGAGAGCTACTGATGGTGAATTTTAGCTCGCCGGACTTAACCAACGGAATGCCAGCGGGAGATCCATTTTGAGCGATAACCTTTATTGGGTTGTTTAGGACACCCCGGTCCTTCAACATGCGGATAACAGCCGCTGCCATGTCTTCGTCCATGATAAACATAATCTTGAAGTCCAAGCCCGACTGAAGTAGGTCTTGGGCAACTTCCACCGCCTTGTTGGGGTTGTAGTCAGCATCGCGAATGTCAAGGAGTTTGTTCTTACCCAATTCTTCGGACTTCCTCTTCATAGCCTCGTTGATTTTCTGGCAGGGGATGGACTCGAAGTTACCCGTAATAATTACAAAATCTTCGCCGGGATAGTTATCTGCCATCCACTGGGCATACGTTTCTCCCATGGCAGTCCAGTCAAAATCGATTTCTGCCACAATTTCCTGTCCCGAGGCTGCGACCGAACCTACCGAGTCCGTAGCCACGACAGGGATTCCGGCCTCTTGACCTCGTCGAGCAGCAATGATAGCCCCGTTTTCGTTGAACGAGAAGACACTAATGCCGTCCGAGCCTTGGTTAATGCAAAATTCAATATTGGCTAGTTCCTTCTCAACATCATAATCGGAATTCACCACAATCACTTCCACTCCATCTAGGCTAGCTCCATACTGGAAGCCTTCAACATCTCTCTTATACCACGTATCGGGACCGGGAGTAATGTAGCAGTAAGTGAGCTTCTTTCCAGTAGGGGCTCCGCTAACTGGCTCTTGAACCTGTGGGGCTTCGGTTTGGGCTGGAGCAGCAGGGGCTTCCGTCTTCGCAGGTGCCGAAGGGGCTTCTGTCGCTGCTGGAGCACAGCTCACAAGAAGGGTAAGGATTATCACTGAGTAAAGAATCAATCTTATTGCTTTCATTTTCAACTCTCCTCTCGTTAAGACTAAGGTTTATTAGGGTGATATTTGTCGATCTCGCTCGTTTTTGATTTACAAAGGACCTGGCTCTTCACCTCCTTCCTCTACTCTTCCCTTTTCTGTTCGTTCACTACCGGCTCTTATAACTTGGATTCCCCTTGCCTCTAGACCCTCACAAAAAGAGCGAGGGGTCCGGGAATCCGTAACGACCACGTGGATAGCGTCCAAAGGAGCTAAAAAAGCGGTGGAAATCCGTCCGAATTTCGTGTGGTCAACCACCAAGATTACCCTTCGACCGATTTGGATAATGGCTCGATCGGTCATCGTTTCGGGTAAATAATCGTTTGTCAGTCCATGGGTGAGACTGATTGCACGTGCCCCCATGATGACCTGATCGACATTAATTTCTCTTAGTGCTTGCTCCGTGAGATGTCCAATGAAAGAAAGTTCGCTTTTTCGGAATAGACCTCCGATCACTACTAGGGTGATATCTTGGACATCGGCAAAGATGTTAATTACGGGTAATGAATTAGTAACTACAGTGAGGTTCCTGCGATCCCGCAGGTTTCTGGCGACCTCTAGAACAGTGCTGCCACTCCCGAGGAAGACCGTTGAGCCATCGGAAACCAATTGAGCGGCAGCAATTCCGATCTGTCTCTTTTCTTCCGCCTGCTCGCTTTGGCGTTGGAGGATGGGCATCTCCGGCGGAGCTGAGCTGACCAGGATAGCCCCCCCATGAACACGCTGAATTTTCCCTTGACTGGCTAGAACTTCCAAGTCTCGTCTTGCGGTTGCTTTGCTGATGGAGAAAGCCTCGCATAAATCATTAACCGTGACGCGCTTCTGGCGAGAGAGTAGTTGAACAATCTGTTCTTGTCGTTCTATATTTGAAAGGTTGCTTGATCCACTCATAAACAATCTTTTATGTGTTATAATTTGATGCACTAAAGATCAAAAAAGATATTAACCAATCTCATTAAAACATAAAATCGACAAATTTTCAAGGGTCTTTTCGAAGCTTTTTGATTGGTTTTTTTAGTTTTCAGGAGAGTTGTTCGACCTTTCCGTTAGGGCTATTTTTGTTTTTGTGGACTGAGGAAGATACTTGTTAGAGCTAAGATTGAACTTTCCTTAGGCAGGCGGAGGGGTATGAGAAATATCGACATCCTTGTCCCCGGCGAGATCAACCCGGACCTCATCCTTAACGACCCCAACCTTGAGCCGCGCTTTGGACAGCGGGAGGTTCTGGTGCAAGACTTCGAGATGACCATCGGCTCCTCTTCGGCGATCTTCGCCTGCGGAGCGGCTCGGCTCGGCCTCAAAATTGCGCTCATTGGTGTAGTGGGCGATGACCCGCTGGGCAGGTTCATGCAGGAGGCTTTGCGCCAACGCAATGTGGATACTTCTTCCATCCTTGTCTCACCTCACCAAAAGACTGGGGTAAGCGTCATTCTAAGCCGCAGCGGCGATCGCGCTATCCTAACTTACCTAGGGTGTATAAGTGCTTTGGAGGCCGACCAGATCCCCGATGCTTTGCTTGCCCGAGCGCGCCACCTTCACGTTTGCAGCCTGTTTCTCCAGAGCCGTTTGCGCCCCGGATTGCCCTCGCTCTTCCGCCGCGCCCGCAATTTCGGTCTAACGATCTCCTTAGATACGAACTGGGACCCAAGTGGAAAATGGGAGGGTGTCTTGGACTTGATCGCTCAAGTGGATGTCTTTTTGCCCAACGAACAAGAAGCTTTGGCCATCGCCTCTGCTGCCCATCTCCCCCAGGCGCTGGATCTCCTCGGGCAGAGGTGCCCCATAATTGTGGTTAAATTAGGGGAGAAAGGTGCCATCGCCCGCTGCGACAACGAAACCGTCGTCGTGCCGGCGCTACCGGTGCAAGTGGTCGACACCGTGGGGGCCGGCGATTCCTTCAACGCAGGTTTCCTATACGGCTATTTAGCAGGCTTCCCCTTGAGGAAGTCCCTCGAGCTTGCCGTTGTCTATGGCTCGCTTTCCACCCGGGCTGCCGGCGGGGTGAACGCTCAACCTACACTTGAGGAGGCATTGCGATATGTTTCTAGATGAAATCGTTGCCGCTCAGCACCGAGAAATTGCCCTCGGCATCCCTTCGATTTGTTCTTCCCACCCCTGGGTGCTGAGGACGGCCTTGCGCGCCTATGCTCCCTTGGATAAGCCTCTACTGATCGAGTCCACTTGCAATCAGGTCAATCAAGAGGGCGGCTACACTGGCATGACACCGGCTGAGTTTGTCGCTTATCTCGGTTCTCTCGCAGATCAAGAGGACTTCCCGAAGGAGCGGCTTCTAATAGGTGGTGACCACCTTGGGCCCTACCCCTGGCGCAGAGAAGGCGCAGAGCGCGCTATGGAAAAGGCCCAAGAGCTTGTCCGCGCTTCTGTGCAGGCTGGCTATCAAAAAATCCATCTCGACGCCAGCATGCCCTTAGGAGATGATGATCTCACCCAACCCTTGCCACTTGAGATTATTGCCGAACGCACAGCCCAACTCGCTTTGGCCGCTGTTCAAGCTGCCCCGGATCAAGAAAGCCTAAACCGCCTGCGTTTCGTGATCGGCTCTGAAGTCCCTCCCCCGGGCGGTGCTCCTGTGGCAGAGACGGGTATCGCTGTGACAGAGGTTGCGAATCTCCAGGAGAGCTTCTCTGCCGTTCAATCGGCTTTCCGAAGAGCTGGTCTTGCGGCTCTGCTCGATCAAGTCGTTGCCCTAGTTGTCCAACCGGGGGTGGAATTTGGCGATGATTTCATCTTTAGTTATCAGCCTCAAAACACCCGGTCTCTAGTGCGCTGGATTGAGGCACAACCCTCACTTGTCTTCGAAGCTCATTCCACAGATTATCAGACCCGAGAGAACCTGCGCAAGATGGTGAGCGATCATTTCGCCATCCTCAAGGTAGGCCCTGCACTCACTTTTGCCTTTCGGGAAGCTGTGTTTGCCCTAGCCCACATAGAAGAGCATCTGTGCTCAACTGAGGAGCAATCGCACCTGTTTCAAGTCCTCGAGCGGGCAATGCTCGAGAATCCTACTCATTGGCAAAGCTATTACGGCGGAACCCCTGCCGAGCAAGCCCTAAAGCGCAAATTTAGCCTCAGCGATCGCATCCGTTACTACTGGAGTGATCCCTCCGTTCAAGCAGCTCTGGCAAAGTTGCTCCACAACCTCCACGGCAGGGCTATCCCCCCCGGTTTGCTTCGCCAATATCTTCCCCAAGCGGAGGACTGGGCATCGCTCCTCAGAACCCCTCAATGGCCACAACAGGTGATCATGAGGGCGATCCGCTCGGTGCTCGATGACTACTTGGCGGCCTGCTGGGGAGTATAGGCCCTTTTCTCTGACTCAACCGGATTTGATCGGAAGTCCATTTTTCTCGCCCAAAGGATAACCTTCCGCAAGTGCTACCCTGCGGAAGGTCCTCGATAAGAGATTGACCTAGAGAGGCCTCACGGTGTCGCCGTGGGAAGCGGAATCGCTGCAGGAGTGGCCGTTCCGGTGGCAGTGGGTGTCGGACTGGGCACTACCGTTGGAGTAGCTGTTGCCGTAGGAACGGGGGTGTTGGTTGGCTGACTAGTGGCTGTGGGTGTGGGCGTCCTAGTGGGCAGCACACCACCGCTGCGAACCGAAGGCACGAACCAGAAGGCGTTAGGATTCCCATCCTTCACATTATTGGTCACGGTTAGGATCAATTTGACCTGTTTATCGGCCAAGAAGCTTAGGTCCACGTCAACGATGGTGGTTTTGCCATCGTCGGTCTCGTTCCATTCGCCAAGGGTTTCGACCTTATTACCGGGCACCTGATATTGCAGAGTAAAGGTGACTTTGCACTTCGAGCTTTGGTCAAGGCAACCGATTTCAGCCACGAAGTGGTCGCCATTTTTGACCTTGAAAGCCGGATAAACGCCCTGAATCCAACTTCCCTTGCCCTTGGGAGGGCGTGTCCACAGGGTGGGCTCGTTTTCCTGTCGCTTATCTTCCAGTTTGGGGTTGGTCAGCAGGATCACTGAGCCACTGGCGCTCTTGCTGTTCCCGGGGCAAGGCAAGTCGCCTGCACTGCTCTTCCAGCTCGCTAAGCACATTGATGACGCAAGGTCGTAACGGTAGGCAGCGTTCGGCTTGACGACCGTAACCTTTACCGAGAGGGCAGATTTTCCTCCCGCACCTACCCCAAAGAGTTTATCCTCTTCGTTTGCCAACATCCAGAAGCTACGGTGGTCGCCGGCCTTACCCGGGGCGGTTAGCTCTACGGCGATGTCCACCACTTCTCCGGGGGAGACTCTGCCGTTGAAGGGATAGACTTTCCTAGCCCCCATATCTGCGCCGTCCACGAAGCGCAAGGCATAGTTTTTTGTCCAAGTACATGTGCCCACGTTCTTCACCCGCCAAATTTTGGTAAAGGTTGCCTCGGCAGGCAGGATAGTCCCATCGGGAATGGTGACATCGCTGACGAATTGCGCTAAATCACAGGGCGCGCTGGGCGGAACTGGGGTGGGCGGCGGAGGTGGGGAGGTCGGCGTCGCAATGGGAGGGATGGGGGTTGGGCTAGGTAAGGGGGTGAACGTGGCGATCTCCGGTGTGGGGAACACAGGGGTCGGTGTCGCTGCAGGGGGCTGAGCCATCTCGGTCATCAAAGCGACCGCAGTCTGTCCGGCCATTTCGGTGATCATCGCCTGCACTGTGGCGGCTGCTTGGGTGTAGATCGCATAAGGGTCCTCGGTGACCACAGCAGCGCTAGGAATACGGCAGGCCAACGCACTCAGGGCAAGCATCCAAAGCATCCAAAGAAACTTCACTCTTCTCATCGTTTCCACCTCACGAGGAGACTATTTCAACAGCCAGTAGGCGATCTCTTCGACAAAGACCTTGAATGGATCGGATTCAACCGCAGCGATGAACAAACCGAATCGTCCTTTGAGGTAGGTGCTGTCGCTCAACTCGGTGAGCAGGACTTCGTTCGCATAGAGTTTGAGGGTCGCCCCCTCGGCCCACACACCCAAACGGTTGGTTTGGCCCGGCCCACTTAGGATTGCCGGGGAAGGCGTCCATTCTTGGAGCGGGTTGTAGTTGCGTCCATCCCATCGATAGAGGCGGTAGCGCCCCTCACAAGAGAACCCGAACACATAGCCGGCGTTAGGACTGGGGGCCCGGAAGAGCAACCCATAACGGTCCTTGCCGCTACACTTTTCACCGGTGCGGAATTCGACCTCCATGTAAAAATCCTGAATGGCGGTGTGCGTAGCCAGTCCCCATTCATCACTGCCGCCCGGTGTGGCTTCCATGACCAGAGCGCCGTCCTTCACTCTGAATTCGGTGTAAGCGGTCTTCAGAAGATACCAATTGGAAGCATTCTTGAAGGTATCTCGCCAAGTGGGCGTGCCCAAATTCAGATCGCTGACCGTATCGGAGACCACGATACGCACCCAAAAAGGTTTATCGGCCTTCTCGCCAATGCCAAAGCGGCTGCCATCGGCGCTCCTCAACATCCACTGGCCCTGGTACTGGCCGCTCTCGGCCGGCGCAGTCATTTCAACCGAGAGGTCGACCGTCTCGTTGGGTTTGACATACCCCGCAAGGGGGATTTCGAGGGGGGCGTCCATGCGATCCCCCTCGACGAAGACCAACGCATACTGAGGAGACCAGGCGCAATCGCCGCGATTTTGCAGCCGCCAAGTTTTTGTAAACCGTTCACCGGGTTTGAGCACAGTGTTATCGGGGATGGTGATATCCTCGACAAATCCTGCCTTGTCGAGGCAGAGATCACTGCGTGGGGTTGCCACAGTTGCCGTAGGGGTAATGGTCGCTTGGCTAGGGGCGGTGGGCGAAGGCGGGGTTGGGGTGGCAGTGGGGGGCGCAAGCGTACCGGCCATTTGGGTCATAAGCAAACTTTGCACCGCTTCGGCAGTCCGCGTAGGTGCGATCCTTTCATCGGGGAGAGCTTGGCTCTGGAGGCCGGGCAGGTTACAACCGCTCAAGAAGAGCACCAGAATGCCTAAAATTAGACATCCGGTTCGTAGGTTATGCCAACTTGGCCTCATCTTCTCTCCTCCTTATCTGAGTCTCATCTCGCATCCTGGCTACTCTCTTGTAGCTCAAAGGCCTACCTGCGTGTGTTTTCTCTAAGAGAGACACCTACTTCGAGAGTCAGGCTTTCGAGAGAGCCGCGCCAGATCTCGGTTAAGCCCGCTGAATCCGACTCGGAACCCGAGAAATACCAGCCTCTAAGATAGCTTGCGAAGCCGCCCGATAGGGCAACAACCGGTGCTTCACGCTGGCTCTCTTAATGATAACGGTGACGAGGGCAATTTTGTTCCCTCTTGCTGTTTGTTTTCGGGTAAGTGCACCGAGTCGCCCCATATATAAGCAACGCAACCCATCTCAGGACTGAATGCCTGACTCCAGCGGAAAGGAGCGCTCTAGTTTGCGATCTGGGCAACCCGCTCTAAGCGGTCGCTGGACATCGGACAGGCTTGCATTCCCACCAGATGCTCTTTCCCTCTAGGGCTGAATTTCCGAAGTGCGGTGACGGCAATCGCCTGTGAGCCTTGATGCTTGTCGATTGCTGCGCGCCGAATGCCGGCTCACGCTAGGCTCTAATCGAGCGTTGATCCGGTCCATTAGTCTAGGGCTTGGAGGGATTACCTCGAGATTTGCTGCTCGTGAGGCGAAGCGCAGGCGAAGAGCTGATTTATTGCTTAGAGGGCGGAGTAGGTGAGATTATCACACTGACTATAAAAGGGGATCCGCCACGGGTTTCTTTCTCCCGTGGAAGGATACCGAAGGGAACGGATAAGGTTTTAGGTCTGCGGATGGCGAGGATACAAAGGCAGGTAGCGCACGCCAAGGGTAAAACCCAGCAGTGCGTAGGCGACAATGCCCACTGCGACCAGAATCTCGGTGAAAGTAGGGAAATATGAGGTAGCGACCACATCGCCGAGCATACCCGGCGACCAATCGGGGGGAACAACCAAGCCGGAGAGTGTCACATTCCAGCGGTTAACCACCACACCTAGACAAATCAACCCCAGAGCGATCATCAGGGCGCGATCGTTGCGCCGCAGCGGTCGGTAAAGCAAAATCACCGCCGGGACGATGCCGGCTAGAATGATCTCAATGCCCCAGAAGGTGGTCGTATAAGGAGTGGTAGCTTCCAGGCGTTGGAGCGTGCTAGCGGTGCCGGGCGCGTGGCTGTAGTAGGAAGTCGCTGCCCAATCCCAGAGCTTAATGTATAAATACGCAAGAGTGGTATAACCAATGGCGCGCGCCACTTCCCGCTTGATCTCTGTTGGGATAAGATCCGTGTGCAGCAACTTGGAGGAGATAATGGTCGCCAGTAAGGTCAACGCCATTCCGCCGGCAACTGCGGAAATAATAAATAAGATCGGCAGGGAAGGCTTAAACCAGATAGCGCGGCTGCTCAGGACCCCATAGGTTGCTCCCAGAGAGGATTGGTGCAAGAGCGACAATCCCATCCCGAGAACAGCCAAAAGGGGGGTCAGACTATGAACGCGATGGGCGAATGTCCTCACCCAAGGCCAACGCTCGAAGAAGCGACTTTCTGCTACGACGGGGAAGACTTCGATCACCAAAACCGTGGAGTATAGGACCACGCACCAAGTGATCTCCCATAGTACCGAGTGCACATTCCAGTAAATTAAGGGATGGTAAAAACGATCGGGGCGACCGATGTCCATCGCCAGTGCCAGCATAGCCGAAGTGTAGCCCAAAAAGCCGATGAAAACCGCAGGGCGCGCAAGGGGCTCGAGGCGATGGATGCGGAAGAGATACACCGCCGCTGAGAAAGTAAAGGCCCCTGCCCCCAGCGCAATAGCGGATAAGTCTAGCGTGATCCATAAACCCCAAGGGACGAGATCGCTCAAGCCTGTGACCTGTAGGCCGTTGACTAGAACTCGAGCCATAGCGAACAAACCGGCCAGCAGAGCGACAAGTAAGCTCCCCACCCAAAGCGTGAATGGCGTCAGAGTAAGGATCGGGCGAGTTCTGATTGTGGTGGTCATCTTAGGTCTCCTTCTTGGTCGGACGCACGTAGTGCACTTTTGGTTCAGTGCCCCAATCCTCTCGTAAGCGGAAGGTGGTGTTTGCGGCTAGGAACTTTGAGACAGGGCTCTCCGAGTCGCGGATGTCCCCGAAGATGCGCGCTCCTACAGGGCAGACAACCACACAAGCTGGGGTTGCAGCGCGGTCGACGCCGGGCTTCAGCCCTTGGGCTACCCCACGGTCAACTCGGTGCACGCAGAAGGTGCATTTTTCGACCACTCCCCGCGGGCGACGAGGAACCTCTGCGATTCCCCAAGTGGGTTGGTAGGGATTGGGGGCGTCTGGGGTCTTCCAGTTGAAGCGCCGCACGTCATAAGGGCAAGCTACTTGACAGTAACGGCAACCAATGCAGCGATCGTAATCCATGGCGACAATCCCGTCCGGACGTACCCACGTCGCCCCTACCGGGCACACCCGTACACAAGGGGCCTCTTGGCAGTGTTGACAGGGGCGGTTCATGAAGAATGGAGTGCCATCCTCAAGTTGTTCCGGGAAAACCACATTCCACCGCATCTCATCGTCTGGCACATCGTTGACCGCCTGACAAGCGCGCACACAATACATGCACCCAATGCAGCGGTCGAGATCGATAGCCATATGCCATTGATGTTCCTCCGAACCCTGTCCCGGATGGGCTTCTGCGCCGATACCTTGAATCGCCTCGGGGGAAAAGGGGCCAGAAATGACCAACTCTGAAAGAATCGCTGCCCCGAGTGTGGCGCCGCCGATTTTTAGGAAATCCGATCGGGTGAGGATCGGTGGTGCTTTCTGCTTCTCGTCAGGATTTTTGCTGGTCATCACTCTCCTCCGTGCGGACCGCCTTTGGCTCGGAGTGGCTTGCCCCAAACGTGCGCCGTACGTTGTGAGCAACCAACCAGGCGGTCGAAGCCCCTAAAACCAAACCGATGATCCCGCCTTGGAACAGCCGCGCTAATTGACGGCTGGCAAGCGCTGCTTCCAGCGCTTGGATGCGTTGCTCGGTAGCCAAATTGTCCGTTCGCAAACGCTGGTTGTTCTGAAGCAATGTGCTTGTGGTCACTAGGGTTTCGGTAATCTGCTCGGTAGCTGCCTTGGCACCGCGTTCAAAGCCCGGCAGCGAGAAACCTGCATGGAGTGCGTCTGTGTGACACGCCACACAGGTGGCAGGGGTGATGGTAAACGTGTGCCCGGTTGGAACAATCCCGTCCACCGGAACGGGATCCGGCGGAATGACCAGAGCGTGGCAATCCACACAGCCAATGTTTTTATTGATGTGGATGTCTTCGAGGTAGGCTTCCATGTCCTCTTGATGGCAATTAATGCACAGGTCGTCCTTAACTTCGAACAAGCTCTGTTGGCTGTGGGGATCATGACAATCGATGCAACCTACCCCGGCTTGGGAGTGCCTGCTCAGACGCCACTCTTGGATTGTGGTCGTATGGCAAGTGCCGCAGAATTCAGTATCCGAGCGAACAGGCACGACAGCAGGCGGATGGTTTGCCTCCACTCTGCCGTGGCAAGCCTCACAGGAAACCCCTTCGTGAGCATAGCTTCCGTCGCTAGCGTTATAGTTAGTTGTGTGACAGACTAAACAATCGCCCGGTTTGCCCAAGCCATTCCAACGTTCCTGGAAGTAAGGATCGTCAAAGGCATGGGCATGAGCGCTCTCGGCCCAGAGATTCGTGATATTTAAGTGACAGCTTTTACAGTTCTCATCGCTCAGAAATTGCGGCGAAGGGTCCTGAGGGAGGGGGGCGGCCGAGGCTGCGCTGAGGCTGAGCAGCATTGCCAGGCCACCCACCAAAGCTCCTGCTGTCCACGGAGCAAGGTTGACTAGCCATGCCTTAATGATTCTCATAGACACCTCGGTTGATCCAAAGATTTGGCTTGTCGCTTTCGCAGAGACCCAAAGGACTCTCAGGGCTGAAGCAAAATATGGATCGGGCAGGGGTCGAAGGAGGCCGTTTATTCCTAGGAATGGAAATGTTGCGCTCGACTTCTATGCCTTTTGTCTGAACGATGGCTAACTTTTTAATCTCTCGGGCTTCGACCACTCTTTCGGAAATGAAAACCCCCAGCCCGGTGCGCACCGTCAAGGCAATGGCCTCGGAGTTGCCCATCGAGGCCATCTTACTCTCAATCCCTGTCGAGAGGAGCACAGCTTCTTGGGTCAAGGGCGCCAACTTGACTCCGGCATCGGTTAATTCAAGATTGCGCCCGTTGCGCGCAAACGGTCGGCAGCCAGAGTTGCGCTCTGAAGCTCGGATACACCGGCTGAAACTAGGCTGCCACACACGCAGTCGTTGAGCCGTGTGCATGAAGCTCAACGTCTCTACGACCGTAAAAAAGACAGGTAATAGATGAAAAGCCACCATTTTCCTTGCTGCTCTAGCTCCTACTTTAGCACGGAAGGCATAAAAAAAACAAGTGATATATGTCATTCTTGAGAAAGCTTGTCTATATTACCGATAGTCAACATTATCACAAAGGTTATATTCGTCACTTGCTAGCATGAGCTGGGCCTTTGTAAAATGAGACAAAGTAGCTTTACTAGGGAACATCAGAAATGCACAAATTTTTACCTGTTCTCTTCTGCTCGCTCGGTATCGTGCTGCTTGCTTTGGGATGCAGCTCGCCTAATTCCTCACTCGAGCCGACAGCAACTACTCAAGCGCTTGTCACGGAAAGCGTCAGGGCTGTGCCGACCGCAACCCTACCTCTCCAAGACGTCGATACCGATCCCAACCAAGCTCCCGTTGCGCAAGATGCATGTGTAGCCTGCCATAGTAACCAGCAACGCCTCACCGAGGCGGCGGAGCCTAGAGAAGACACGGAAAGTGAGTCAAAGGGGGTTGGTTGGGGCTCCGTGGCTGCGTTGCAGCCTTGGGAAAAATATATGGTCGATATCGAGGCGTTTTCGAGAGATGTGCACGGACAGAAATCGTGTATGGAATGTCACGGTGGAACCCAATCTGAAGATAAGGACACGGCTCATCAGGGGCTGATCCACCGCCCAAGCGAAGGCGAAAACTCGGTCTGCAAAGATTGTCACCCCAATGTTCATCAGCACTACGTGAACAGCTTGCACTATACTCAGCAGGGCTTCTTCACGACCATGTATGCTCGTACTGTGCCGGAGAACCATGAGGCCTTACAACAGGTCTTTGATAACCACTGTGCCAAATGTCACACCACTTGTGGCGATTGCCATGTCAGCACGCCCATTTCGGCTGGGGGTGGCTTGTTCGAGGGCCACCTGTTCAAGCGGACACCGCCGATGACGCGCTCGTGTACCGCTTGTCATGGAACCCGCGTGGGTGATGAATATATGGGCAAGCACGAGAGTATTCCCGGGGACATCCATTTTCGCCAAGGTCAAATGAATTGCATCCATTGTCACAGCGGTTCTTCCCTCCATGGTGATCCCGCTCAGTGTACGAGTTGTCACCCGGGCTCAAAGGACACGGCTGAGTTGCCGCCCCCTGATCACCGCTACGCTGGCTTCCAGTCTCCCTCCTGTGAGTCGTGCCATGCGGCCTCCTTGACCGGTCCGGATGCACCCCAAATGCACCTCCAGCATGGAACGAAGCTCTCTTGTCAAGTGTGTCATTCCGTCTCTTACACTAGTTGTGATGGTTGCCATGTGGCAATCAGCGAAAAGACGGGCAATCCCTTCTTTGAAACACAAGGGACTTACTTGACCTTTTTCATCGGACGTAATCCCAATCCGAGCTTTATACGCCCTTATGAGTATGTCCCGGTGCGCCATATTCCTATTGCACCGACCAGCTATCAATTTTATGGTGCTAATCTATTGCCTAACTTCAACGCGCTGCCAACTTGGGCATATGCCACGCCACACAATATTCAGCGTCTAACTCCCCAGGCAACAACCTGCAATTCGTGTCATGGCAATCCGGAGATTTTCCTCACTGTGGATAAAGTAAAGCCGGAGGAATTGGAGGCCAATTTGTCTGTGATCGTGGAGAATATCCCGCCGCTTGTGGAACAAGCCCCCTAAGACCCAGGGAATCGCTCTTCGGGCGCTAGACTCGGTGAGGTGAGAAGCAGTGTAAAGAAGTTTGTCGGATGGTTTGTTCTCTTCTTCTCTCGGGTGCTTGTGCTTAGCCTAATGTGCCCGAGAGAAGAAGCCACCTAGCATTAGAGACTGTCGAGGTGCTGACATGGGCAGCACCTTTCTGTCCTCGCCCACCGGAGAGCCGCTTGATTTCCTCGCCCTCTTCTGAGAAGTCCATAGTGCAATACTGCACGATAAAGGCTATGGCATGGTCAACATGGATTGCCCTGAACGAAGAGCTTGTCGCCAACCCCCTTTCCCCATGGATGAGCGCAAACTTGCTGGGATAAGGTGTGCCGAGGGCGCAGTCGGCATTCCCCGTGGGCGAGTTTGCTTAAGGATTTGGAGAATCCGCAGAGACTCAATCGACCGATTTTCATTTACTGTGTTTCAGGACACCGCGGCGCCAGGTCTTCGCTGCTTTGAAGATGCTCAGCTATATCAAGGTGCGCAACTTGGTCAGAGGCATCAATGCTTGGATGGCTGTCGAGGTGCCATTGGTGGAGTAAAACCTTCTTCAGGTTGGAAGACTTCTCAGCTTGCAGAGCTTACAGGGCTGCGCAAGCCCGTTTTTTGGTGACAGATCTGGGCAAGGAGATTTTGGGGGAGAAGACAACCGTTTGGAAGGTTCAGGCAACCGTTAGGACTTTGTCGGTGGAAAGAGAACTTTGCCGGAATCTCACTGGCACTATTTGTAGCCTTATTCCTGGTGTATAATCTGCCTAGGAGTCGACCTCAGATGAGCTTTAGCGTCCAAGATTTTCGTTCCCTGATTGAGATGCTTTACCAGCATCCGGAGTGGCGCGCTGAGCTGCGTTCTCTGGTGCTCTCGGAGGAGCTTTTGAGCTTACCTCAGGTGGTGCGGGAGCTAGCAGAGTCGCACAGGCGTGCCGAGGAACGCTTGACGCGTCTCGAGCAGGCAGTAGCGAAGTTAGAGCAGGCAGTGGGGAATTTAGAGCAGACTGTAGCCGAGCTGGCCGAGGCGCAGAAGCGCGCCGAGGAACGGTTGAGCCGTCTTGAACACAGGGTGGCAAATTTGGAGCAGAGGTTGGAGAAGTTAGAGCACACGGTAGCGAAGCTGGCGGAGGCCCAGCAGCAAGCGGAGGAGCGCCTAAGTCGTCTGGAGCACACGGTAGCGAAGCTGGCGGAGGCCCAGCAGCAAGCGGAGGAACGCTTGACGCGTCTCGAGCAGGCAGTTGCGAGGTTAGAGCAGACGGTGGCGGAGCTGGCAGAGGCGCAAAAACGTACCGAATATCAAGTTCAGCGGTTGACCGACCGAGTTGGAAAGCTTTCCGGCACTATGCTGGAAATGCAGTACCGTAGCCGGGCTTCCTCTTACTTCGGCAAGATTCTTCTAAACACTCGAGTCGTAGATGTAGCGGAACTCACCTCTTTGCTCGGCGAGCACCTCGATGAGGACCAGTTTGACGAATTGCTCCTTCTGGATTTGATCCTCCATGGCCGGCTACGTCTGCCGGTCAGGGAGGGGCAGCCCCGTCCCGAAGCATGGCTAGCTGTGGAAATCTCCGTTGTTGTAGATCGTGAGGACGTCGAACGTGCCCTGCGGCGGGCAGCATTGCTGAGACAGGCAGGCCTGAGAGCGTTGCCGGTGGCTGCGGGGGAAAGTACAACTGAGGGGGCACAGGAGCTGGCACAAGAAAAGGGGGTGATCCTGCAATTGGATGGTCGGCCTAGGTTTCTGGATCAGGCTCTGGAAATGTGGGGCAAGCCATGAGTTTGCCTGTTTGCAGATTGCGGACTCAGCGAGGCGCTATAGAGCAAGAGACGGCAGAGAAGAAAACCTTCTAGAAAACGAGGGCTTGTGATTCTTTGCATTTCTTATTGGCAGGCATTCTGCACATCCCATCGGAGGAAAAACCATGGCAGAACTACCAAAACCCTATCGTCGCTTTCAGGAGCAATTTCCGGAGGTTTACCGTGCCTTTGAGGGTTTGGGAGAGACGATTGCTAGAGTGAGTTGTCTGGACCAGAAAACTCGCGAGTTGATCAGACTGGGTATGGCTGCGGCAAGCAGATCCGAGAGCGCAGTGCAATCTCACACCCATCGGGCTCTGGAGGCCGGCGCTACCCCTCAGGAGGTTGAGCATGCGATCTTATTGGGGATTACCACCTTGGGCTTTCCAACAACGATGGCTGCTCTAGCCTGGGCGAGGGAAGCCATCGAGGATCACTTCGAGAAATAACTTTGCGCTCGGTTTCTTCATCATTGAGTGCTTAGGGCCTTTGCTCTGCTTACGAAATCTATGCCGAGGACTCGACTCACGGGGGTGAGGCGGGTCTTTCTTTTCTTCTGGCGAAGTAGGCAATGAGCGTGGAAGCTTCGAATGGCTGCTCCGGTGCTGTCTTTCCTAGCGCTAAGGGCAGCTACGTTCTAGTGCTTTGGCTTGTGGCGCCGCAAATCCTCAGTGTAGGCAGGCTAGGTCAGTTAAATTTCCAAGCCGGTTATTATCTCTACGTAGGCAGTGCTTTTGGGGCAGGGGGATTAGGTGGACGGTTGAAGCACCACCTCAACCCTTCAAAGTATCATTGGCATGTTGATTACCTGCGCGGGGTAGCCCGGCTGCAGGAAGTTTGGTGCAGGGTCGATACGAGACGTCAGGAGTGCCATTGGGCGATGGAGCTGGCCAGTTTACCTTGGTTAAGCTACTCACAACCTGGATTCGGTTCAACGGATTGCCATTGTGTTGCCCACCTATTATATTGCGCCTCGGCAGATGAATTGTCCGCCGCCCGCAGTGCAGTGGAAGCGAACTGGCAGCTATGGAGGGTGACCCGGGTCGGGTAGCCTACTCGGTCCGGCAAGTGCCGACAAAGTCCTCGCTCCTCAACCACTCAGGGCATCGCCGACTGAGCAAAGTGCCACCCTAGTCGCAGCCCACAGGCAAGGCCTGCGACATTTTAGCTGTTTGACGGTTTTTGCTCGTGGGGCCGCTCGGCTAGAGCGCGCACCAAGAGCCACAGGGTTTCTAGCGTGGGCGTTGGCAGCCCGATTTGGCGGGCAATGTGGACAATTTTGCCACAGATAGCATCGATCTCGGTCGGTGCACCTCGAAGGATATCCTGCAGCATGGACGAAAAATTTTCTGCTGTTCGCTGAGCAATAGTTTCTACTCTTTCAACCGGGTCGGCGTAGGGCAGAGCGACCCCTTGGACTTGAGCAACAGCGGCGGCTTCTCTCGCAGCACGATGCATTAACTCCCGTGCCGAGGCTCGGCGGATTAATTCTCCGTTGGGCACTCTCAATAGCGCACTCAGAGGGTTGATTGCGGCGTTAACCACCAATTTACCCCAAACCAGTGCCTCAACGTTGGAGGTGAATTCCAGTTCAAAGCCCGCCTTGCGTAGGTATGTTGTCAGGAATGCCAGGCGGGGATGAAGGCCAAGCGAAACCACTCCCTCGCCGGCTTGACGCACCTCTCCGGGGGTAAGTAGCGTGGCTCCCAAAGTGGTTACTCCCAGCGCAACCCGCTCGGCTCCGAGATATTGGCTGAGGACTTCACAGTTTCCCCAACCGTTTTGGAGGGTCAGCGCTACCCCTTCGCCGGCCAAACACCCCTGTAACTGCCTCGCTGCTCGCTCTGTCTGCCAGGCCTTTACTAACACTAGGGCTTGCCGAACCCCTTGAACTTGAGCAGGGTCAGAAGTGGCTAAAACAGGGTATGTCTTTCTTTCTCCGTCCGGCGTAATGAGGGTCACCCCTCGCTCTGCAAGGGTCTGAAGTGCGGCTTGCCAACTTCCCAGCATGGCCACGGGTATGTCCACTGCTGCAAAGCGAGCCGCAAACAGACAAGCCAGCGCGCCCGTCCCAACAATCAAGATACGCTCTTCACTCACCGCAGGCTTGTTTCAGCTCGCTGACCCGGGGAGAAAGTTGCAGCCTGTTGCAGAAAGGAGCGCCATTCCGCTTCGCTCATCTCTAGGCTATGCTCTTTGTCGGGGAAGAGACCCGCTTGAACCTCGGCAACATATTGGGCAAAGGCGGTGCGCATCGTTGAATAGAGCTGGGCATACTGTTTCGCAAAGCGCGGTGTGAAACGGTCAAATAGGCCTAACAAATCGTGCGTGACCAACACTTGACCATCGCACCCTTCCCCGGCACCGATGCCGATGGTAGGAATCTCCAGATGTTGGGTGATATAAGCCGCCAACTGTCGTGGTACCGATTCGAGCACCAGGCTGAAACACCCTGCTTCCTGTAAGACCAGCGCATCCTCCAGTAAGCGGAGTGCTGCCTCAGCGTGGCGACCTTGTGCGCGAAAGCCGCCCAACTGATGAATGCTTTGCGGGGTTAAGCCGAGGTGGCCCATTACGGGAATGCCGGCGGCGACTATTGCGCGAATGGTCTCCGCCCGTTCGCGCCCGCCTTCTAGTTTTACGGCTTCCATCCCTCCTTCTTGCAAGAACCTGCCGGCGTTCCGCACTGCTTCTTGGGTTGAAACCTGATAGGAGAGAAACGGCATATCCCCGACAAGTAGGGCGGTTTTTGCCCCTCGTGCCACTGCCCGGCAATGGTGGAGCATGTCTTCCATGGTAACTTGTAAAGTATTAGGGTAGCCCAGCACCACCATTCCTAAAGAGTCGCCCACTAAAATTACATCCACACCTGCCTCGTCAATGGCCTTGGCGGTAGGGTAGTCATAGGCGGTCAGCATCGTGATCGGCCGACCCTGTTCTTTCTTTTGCCGGAGATCAGGAAGGGTAATCTTTTTGCGCTCTACGGCGCGCAGTTGCGAAGGAGTGAGTTGGATAGACATGGTGCCCTCCTCTACGAAAGGGTAGAGCCCATTTGGCAGGGCCAAAAACTAAGAATAGGTCTCGCTGATCGGACCATGCGAGCCTGCTTGGAATTATGCACCAGAATCGAACGGAAGACAAGGAGCCCGCAAAGTGATCGGATCGTTCGGAGAACTGGACCTTCCTCTCAAATCGAAGGCATTCCCCGCACTTAGTTGCTGAGGAGCACAATGAATGGCAGACAAGCTCAACCCACGATTGCGCAGAAGCTCTCCAGTATAGGGATAGAAGTGATATAATCCGCCCAACTAAGACCAATTTTATCTAGGGATGTTTCATGGACGACAAAAGTCTGGGGCGTTGGATCGTTGGCATACTCCTTTTGGTCTCCGCCTGTGTTTTATGTGTGTGCGCACTTGCCGGAGGGGCTTCGTATTGGGTCTGGCAAGAGGCCGCTACGCGGTCCACCTTCGAGGTAAGTTGGTCGCAGGGAACACCGACCCCAACCCCGCGTGTGCTGCGTCCTTTGAGCACACCGATGCTCTCGGACTCGGCGAGGCCCACTGCAGTTCTGCCTACCTATCAGGAGGGGCAATCCTCACCTTTGCCGGGCTATCCCGAGCTGAGCGGAGCTTCACCTGAGCAGGTCCTAGATATCTTGAATGACACGGTCGTGCCGATAAATGATCTGGTCGATTTGGCGCGACGTTTGCAGGGGAAAAAGAACATCCAACGAACGCAACCTCCTCCCGCCAGGCCCTATCAGATCGGGGATACCAAGTCGTTTTGGATCACCAACTCTGACACAAACGAGAGTTTTCAAGTTCAGACCACACTGCGCTACATTACCGAGCACGCCTATTTCTGGGTCGAAAACGGAGTCTCTTACCGGGAGAGTGAGCTTCGCGATCTAGCAGAAGCGTTTGAAAAGCAAATTTATCCTACGAATCGCGCTTTTTTTGGCAGCGAGTGGAGTCCCGGTGCGGATAGCGATCCACGGATTTACATCCTCTATGTGCGTAATGCCGGCAACAACATCGCCGGCTATTTCTCTTCGGTGGACTCCTATCCTCCCGAAGCTCATGAATATTCCAACTGGCATGAAACTTTTGTCTTCAATGCTGACACTGTAGACCTCAACGAGGAATTCACTTATGGCGTCCTAGCGCACGAGTTTCAACATATGATCCACTGGGCGAACGACCGCAATGAGGAAATTTGGTTGAACGAGGCTTTCTCCGAATTGGCAATGTTCTTGAACGGCTACGACACCGGTGGACACGACTGGCTTTTTTCAAGAGATCCGGATATCCAGTTGAACGACTGGCCGACCGATCAGGAGGCCACCGGCCCCCATTACGGCGCCTCTTTTCTCTTTATGACCTATTTCTTAGATCGCTTTGGCGAAACTGCGACCAAGGAACTGGTTCGGTTGCCCGAGAATGGACTTACCGGCATTGATCTCCTGATGGAAAGGTTGGGAATTCGCGACCCACGCACCGGTCGTGTCCTTACTGCAGATGACATCTTTGTCGATTGGACAATTGCCAACTATCTCAACGACCCTAAAGTGGATGACGGTCGCTACTTTTACTCCAACTATCCCGCTCTCCCTAAAGTCTCCGATACGGAGACGATCTCCTCCTGCGACTCCGCTCCGCAGACTCGCCAAGTCCGACAGTATGGCACAGATTACATTCGCCTTCGCTGCTCCGCTCCGACCACGTTAGTCTTCGAGGGATCGACCATCGTGGGGCTTCTCCCTGCGGACCCTTACTCTGGACTATGGGCCTTTTGGTCAAACAAGGGCGATGAGTCGGACATGACTCTCACGCGCACTTTCGATTTCACCCAAGTCCAAGGTCCGATCACCCTAAAGTACTGGACTTGGTATGACTTAGAGAAGGACTATGACTTTGTCTATGTCTTAGCTTCGACAAATGGCGAAGACTGGGAGATGCTTCGTCCGCCCTCCGGCACCGACAATGACTTGACAGGCAACAACTTCGGCTTCGGCTATAATGGGACGAGCGGCGGAGGGGAACAGGCGATTTGGATCCAAGAAAGTGTGGATCTGTCTAAATTTGCCGGGCAAAAGGTGCAGTTGCGCTTTGAATATGTGACTGACGCTGCAGTGAACGGAGAGGGATTGCTTGTGGACGATATCGCTATCCCAGAAATCGGCTACTTCACCAACTTTGAGGACGGCAATGGCGGTTGGGAAGCGGCCGGGTTTGTGCGGGTGCAAAACGTTCTGCCTCAGAGCTATCGTCTTTCGCTGATCCGCATTGGTAAGACGACCACTGTCGAGCCACTCCCCCTTGAGCCTGATAACACCCTCAAGCTCCCCTTAAATTTCGGCAAAGACCTACGTGAAGCAGTCCTTGTGGTGAGCGGTACGACGCGCTTCACTCGTCAGCCAACCGCCTATCGCTTCTTCTTCTCGCCATAGGGGCTAAGCTCTAGGCGAACGTAAAGCAGCCAATCGCTCCTCTAATTCAGCACGCCGTTGGGCAGCCGCTTGGCGCAGCTCATCTCGTAGCCGTTGAGCGCGTTCTCGTATTTCGAAGCGCAGTTCTTCGCCTGAGCTGGGCGCAAGCAAAAGCGCCAAGAGAGCTCCCAAAAAGCCACCGATGAGGGCGCCTAGAAAGAAACTCAACACCCTTTGCATCCTTGCTCCTCGGCAGAAAAGAAAATCGTCGCCAGTATTATAACCCTTTATTGGCACAACCGACGTTAGTTCCTCGTTTTCTGCGGGTTTCTTCGACAACCAATCAGGGGGGAAATCGACTCTCCGAAGTTTATCAGCTATAGACGCTTAAGCTGCCTCTTTGCAATCGCTCTTACACCTAACTCTCCCTAGGGGGCAAGGGGATTTCTTTTGCCTGATTTCAGAGAGAGGGCTAGGGACAAGGGTTCTCGCTGCTCCCGGCACAGGGAGCATTAAGAATTTTGAACATTTCATTAACCGAATCTTTACTGTATGATGTATCAGCCTTAACCATAACCCTGTATGATTGTATCGGTCAACTTCGCTCCACTGCTTTCCAAACTCAATCGACATTTTGGAGGTCTCAATGAAACCGTCCCGCTTGCCTAAATGGGCAACTTGGCTTTTAGTTGGCGCTTTTCTCGTTACAGGTTGCACAGCTACCCAGGCGCCGCAAACCCCGGAAACGGGTGCACCGGCAGCCCAAGAAACAGCCGCCCCTGCAGCAACCGAAGAACCGGTGAGCGGTGAAATCACGGTCTACACCGCCCTTGAGGACGATCAAATCGCAGTCTACTTGCCCTTGTTCGAGGCGAAGTACCCCAATATTAAGGTCAACATCGTGCGCGACTCAACCGGGATTATCACCGCCAAGCTCTTGGCCGAAAAGGACAACCCGCAGGCAGATGTGGTTTGGGGGTTGGCTGCTTCCAGTTTGCTCATCGCCGACCAAATGGGAATGCTAGAGCCGTATGCCCCCGCCGGCTTGGAGAGAATTCGTCCCAGCTTCCGCGATGAAAAGAACCCGCCGCACTGGGTCGGAATTGACGCCTGGTTCTCCGCTTTCTGCGTCAACACTGTGGAGTTGCAAGCTAAAAACTTGCCCATGCCCACCTCTTGGGCAGACTTGATCAAGCCGGAGTATAAGGGTCTGATCGTCATGCCTAACCCCAACTCCTCGGGTACCGGCTATCTTTCCGTGTCGGCTATCCTACAATTGAAGGGTGAAGAAGAGGGCTGGAAATACTTGGATGCCTTACACGAGAACATCGCCGTCTACACTCATTCCGGCTCGAAGCCGTGCAAGATGGCCGGCGCCGGCGAGACGGTCATCGGCATCTCATTCGACTATCGTGCCATCAAACAAAAGGCCGAAGGCCAGCCGATAGAACCGGTCTTTCCCAAAGAAGGATCGGGTTGGGAGATCGAGGCCAATGCCCTGATCAAGAAGCCCGAGATCAAACCTGCAGCGCGCCTCTTCTTGGATTGGGCGATCAGCCCCGAAGCCATGGAGAAGTACGCCGCTTCTTATCCGATTACTGCTGCCGAAACTAGTGTGCCCATTCCCGAAGGCTACCCCGCCGATCCAGTGGCACAATTGATCAAGAATGACTTCAACTGGGCAGCCGCTAACCGCGAGCGCATCCTTAACGAGTGGTTGAAGCGCTACGACGCCAAGTCCGAACCCAAATAAATAAGCATCTCCATGGATGAGGGAAGCCATTACGGCTTTCCTCATCCATGTGGTCGAAAAAGGCGAAAAGCGCAGAGTATGGCAGAACCGTACTTGCGGATCGAATCGATCACCAAGAAATTTGACCGCACCCTAGCTCTCGAAGACGTCTCCCTAGATATTCAAGAAGGGGAGTTCGTCTTTTTACTCGGCCCAAGCGGTTGTGGCAAGACGACCCTGTTGCGGATTGTGGCCGGACTAGAGGTGCCGACCAGCGGACGGATTTTGCAGAAAGGACAGGATATCACTTACCTCTCTCCGGCCAGACGCAACATCGGCATCGTTTTTCAGTCCTATGCTCTCTTTCCTAATCTGACCGTTTTTCAAAACATCGCGTATGGGTTAGAAAACCGCAAAATGCCCAAAGAGCAAATCCGCCGGCGTGTGGCGGATTTGCTCCAGCTAGTCGGTTTGGAAGGCTACGGGGAGAGGTACCCCGCCCAGCTAAGTGGTGGTCAACAACAGAGGGTTGCCCTTGCCCGTGCTCTGGCCATTTCTCCTAGCCTGCTCCTCTTGGATGAGCCGCTTTCGGCGCTCGATGCCCGCGTGCGCGCCAATTTGCGCATCGAAGTCGCCCGTCTACAACGCCAGTTGGGGATCACCACCATTATGGTGAGTCACGACCAAGAAGAGGCCCTGACCATGGCCGATCGGGTGGTAGTGATGGATCAAGGGCGGATTGCTCAGATCGGCACACCGGAGGAGGTTTACCACAGTCCGGCGACACCGTTTGTGGCGGACTTTGTCGGCTTGATGAACTTTCTCTCCGGTGTGGTTGTCGCACCGGAGTTAAGACGGGTCAGGGTCGGCGAAGTAGATATTAACCTCCACCAAGAGATCCGCCATCCCGCAGGACAAGGTGTTCTGCTGGCCATTCGCCCGGAGAAAGTGCAAGTGGTCGAAAGTTCAGGCGACGGGCGGGAGAATGTCCTGCGCACTCGCGTGCGCGAAGTGGAGTTCATCGGAGCGTTCTACCGCCTGCACCTCCAGCTCGCTCAGGCAGAACGACTGATTGCCTATTTACCACCGCAGCGTTCCTCCTCGTACTCTATCCAGGAGGGGGAAGAGGTGCCGATATATCTTCCTCCCGACCAGTTACGGGTCTACCCCAAGACAAACTCAATTTCGGTATAAGGTATGACAACGGCGGCTTGGCACGAACGATTGCGGCGCAGCGTTTCCCTCTCTCTTTTTGCCGGCGAAGACGTTCTCAAGAAGCTGCTAATCCTTCTAGTCTTAGCTTGGTTGTTATTGGGGGTGGTTCTTCCCTTAATTCCTCTTGTGCAGCGTAGCTTGTCCGATCGAGACGGCAACTGGGTGGGATTAGCTAATTATCTGCGCTACTTCAACACCCCGGCGCTCTCAATTTCTTTTGCAAACAGTCTGAGAGTCTCAGTCATCACTACCTTGCTAGCAGTGACCTTGGCCTTTGGGTATGCTTATGCCCTCAGCCGAACCCAGATGCCCGGCAAGCGGTTCTTTCTGGTTGCCGCCATGCTGCCCTTGTATGTCCCTCCTCTCGCCCATGCTATCGGCTTGGTATACCTGTTTGGGCGCAAAGGGTTGATCACCACCGGATTCGGGGGCGCATTCGAGCGTCTGGTGGGCTGGCAGGGATGGGACATTAACCTCTACGGCTTTAATGGCATTCTATTGGGGGAATTACTTTATGTCTTCCCCCAGGCGGTGATGATCTTACTGGTCGCGGCCAGCTTAGCTGATGCCCGCCTATACGAGGCAAGCTTGACCCTACAAGCCCCCCCTTGGCGCACGTTTTTGACCGTCACCTTGCCGAGTATGAAATACGGGCTGGTTAGTTCGGTTTTTGTCGTCTTTACTTTGGTGCTGACCGACTTCGGGGTTCCAAAAGTGGTCGGCGGGAATTACAACGTCATGGCTACCGACATTTATAAACAGGTCATCGGTCAGCAGAACTTTGAGATGGGGGCAACGATCAGCGTCTTGCTCTTGATCCCGACTGCGATCGCCTTCGTGATTGACCGCCTGATGCAAAGAAGACAGGCTGCAGTTCTAACTTCGCGGGCAGTCCCCTATCAGCCCAAGCCCAACCGCTGGGCAGACGCGCTCGGTTTCGTATACTGCTCCTTAGTTACCTTTGCGGTTTTTTCGGTGATCGCTACGGTGTTCTTAGCCTCTCTGGTGGATATTTGGCCCTATAAGCTTAACCTGACCCTGCGTCACTTTGATTTTTCAAAGGTCGGCGGAGGTGGCTATGCCGCCTTTTGGAACAGCGTGCGCATGTCCTTTTATACTGCCGTCATCGGCACAGCAATGACTTTTCTCTCTGCCTATGCACTTGAGAAGCTCAGGCCGTTCCGCTCAATCCGCACTCTGGCCTACTTTTTTTCGATGATCCCCGTCGCCTTACCGGGGATGGTGATCGGCTTGGCCTATATCTTTTTCTTCAATCCTCTGGAGTGGAACTTGGGGCCGTTGAGAGTGAGCAACCCGTTTCACTTTATGTATAATACGATGGCAATTTTGGTGCTATCCAACATCGTCCATTTCTATACTGTCAGCTTCATGACGGCCACAACCGCCCTAAAGCAACTAGACAACGAATTCGAGTCGGTTTCGGAATCGCTGGGTGTGCCGTTCTATCGCACGTTTTGGAAGGTCACCGTGCCGCTGAGCTTGCCGGCGCTGTTAGAGATGGGAATGTATTACTTTGTCAATGCAATGGTAACCGTTTCAGCAGTCATTTTTCTCTACTCACCGCGCCTCAAGCTGGCTTCGGTGGCCATTGTCAACATGGACGATGCCGGAGACACAGCCGCTGCAGCCGCAATGTCGGTGCTGGTGATCCTGACCAGCGTGGGTGTGCGCTTGCTCTACGATCTGCTGACCAGGCGTCTCTCTCAACAGGCGCTAAAGTGGAAAACACGCTAGGCGAAAGCTGAAAACTCGAGGTTGGAAGCCGTGGAAGTCGGGCAATTGCGCCAGCTCTTGCTCGATGAGGTGTTCAAGGCATTGGGTCTTCTCAGATTTCCGTACCTTTGCCTTGCGTTGAAGCCTTTGTTTTCTCCTGCTGTTCAGCGCTTTGCCGAGCTTGCGGTGGCATTCGATCGGAATGTCGCTCTGAAGGGGTTTTCTGAAGCCGCTCGACGCGTGCTGCCCGTTTTTGCCGAGCAAGTATATGTCCAAATTGAAGCTCCCCTCCCGGAGGAAGGCGCCCTTCTGGTGGTCTCAAATCATCCGGGGTTAGTCGACAGTTTGGTGCTGGCCTCTCGTCTGCCGCGCAAAGACCTGCGTGTCGTAGCTTCAGGTGTTCCTTTCCTGCGCCATTTGAAGGCTACGGCCGGTCATCTAATTTATTCCTCCCTCGATACTTTTGAGCGGGCGAAGACCTTGCGCGCAGTGATCCGCCATCTGCAAAATGGGGGCACCGTTCTGATCTTTCCGGGCGGCCGCATCGAACCTGATCCCCTATTTATGCCCGGAGCGGAGGAGGAGCTGGAGAATTGGTCTCCAAGTATTGAAGTGATTATACGCCATGTGCCGAACCTGCACTTAGTGGTGAGCGCAGTAAGTGGGGTGCTCAACCCCGCTTGGATGCGCAACCCATTCGTCCGATTACGCCGTGGCCGCCTGAACCAACAACGCACGGCTGAATTTCTGCAGGTGATCCAGCAAATGCTTTCGCCTAAAAGTCCAAAACCCTCTCCCAGGGCATCCCTCAGCGCTCCTTTGCGCTTGCCTGAGAAGGTTCAGGTTCCTATTCTGCCTTGGATCGTAGAACTAGCCCGAGAACGCATTCGGTTAGTCGCTCAAACGGCATAAACACTTCATATTGGGGGTTGCCCATCTGGTATACATTTCTTCTCGAAACCAAAACACATCCCGGAGCGTATAAAGAAAAGATGAGCAGAAAAATCTTCGCAATTCTCCTCGTGAGTCTTCTCTTGATTCTTCTTGTTTCCGTTGCCCAAGCCGGTAAAAGCTACTACGCTGAGCGTTTCAATGTGCAACTGGATCTCCAACCGGACGGCGACATGATCATCACCGAAACGGTTGTCTTTCGCTTCGAAGGCGGACCCTTTACCTACGCCTTCCGCCATATCTCCGCCGAGCGCACGGACGGCTTGACTTTCCTGGAAGCCAGCATGGATGGCATTGCGATGCCACAAGGTACCCAAGCAGGGCAAGTTGAAGTGCAAACCGGCGATCCGTTGAAGGTGACTTGGCATTTCTCTCCGACCAGCAATTCGATGCACACGTTTGTTGTGCGATATCGTGTCACAGGGGTCGTGAGCACCGGCGGGGCAGACATCCTGCGCTGGTACGTCATCCCCCCCGACCACGGCTACCCCATTAGCCAAAGCACCATCTGGCTAAATGTTCCGCCCAATGTTCAGCCGCTTAAGTCTCCTTCCCTCGACCGCGCTTTCAGCGTGACTGCGACCGCCACCGGATTCGAACTCACCACCTCGGGCATCGGTGCCAATGAGGGAGTAATCCTGACCGCCGAGTTCCCCGCCAATAGCCTCGTGAGCGCTATGCCCAAATGGCAAGTGCGCGAGCAAGAACGTCGCGCTGCTCTGCTGAATGCGCTTCCGGTGGGCTTGCTCAGCGGACTTGCGACCCTGTTGCTCGGCGGCTTGGGGATCTTTGCCTATGTTCAGGCTCATCGCAGAGAGCTAAATCTACCCCCCATGAACCCGCTTCCTACGCCGCCCGATGACCGTTTATCGCCGGCGTTGGTGGGCAAGTTGATGGGGCAGGAGAACTATACCGCTCTTGGGGCACTGCTCGACCTCGCCCAACGCGGCGTTTTTCGAATTCGCGAAGAAAAAAGCCGCTGGGGAGCGAAATACCTTCTCGAATGGATTAACCAAGCAGAACCGCTCCATCCTTTTGAACAAGGGATATTCCAGCTCATCTTTAAGCCCGGTGAAAGTCAGGCAGACCTCGGCAAAGTTCTGCTTCGCCTTTCCTCGAAAAGGAAGCGCTTTGAAGAACCTATAGAGCAGGAACTCGTGCGTCGCGGATGGCTTGACCCGCAACGGAAAAGGGAACGAACCGTGCTCAAGGTAACGGGCGTGATCGCTCTTGTTGTTGGTCTGGTGCTTTGCATTGTAGGAATTTTTGTTCTTGTGTTTTTTGCCACTATTGGCCAACTTGTGGGTTGGATTGGAGCAGCCTTGGCAGGCTTTGGTGGTGGAGTGTTTCTGCTTTCGAGCCTGCTGATAGTGTATGCTTCGTATTACTCGCCGCTCACCCCAACCGGCGAGGAACAGAAAATGCACTGGAAGAGTTTCTGGACCTACCTCAACCGCATGATTGCCGGGCAGGAGCCAGCCATGCGCCCCGATGTCTTTGAGCGCTATCTTGCCTATGCCGTTATCTTCGGCTTGGGCGAAGCTTGGGCAAGGTATTTTGAAAAGATGAGCGGAGTTTCCCTCCCGTCTTGGTTTCACTCTTTATCCGGTGCTTTCAGTTCGATGGGCAATTTTCTCTCCTACACCGACATCGGTTCTTCTTCGGGGGGTGGAGATGGCGGAGGCGCTTCGGGGGGCGGCTCGAGCGGAGCCGGGTGATCAGAATCTACGGAGGGTCTAACGCCGAAACTCGACTTTCCTTACCTAACCTTCGTGGAGGGATAAGTGAAACGAGTCGCTTTTGTGTTCCGTTCAACATTTATGATCGTTCTTGGTGTTCTGATTTTGATCATGACGATCACTTTCTTTTGGGGCACTTTCGGCAGAGCTGCACCCGTGGTTGCAATCTATTTTTTGGTTTTGGTCGGTTATGGATATTTCAAAGTTCGCCCACTGGTTCAGGCTTGGCGCGCTTCTAAGCAAAGGCAGGGTGGTCTTGAAACACCTTCCCAGGATGCCCAGCCCCTGGCTTTTGCTAAAAGTCCCAGCACGTTGCCGGAGAAATACCGAAATCTCTCTCTCCCGTTTCCCGAGAAGCCCTTGAAGACCAGTTTGATTTGGGCACTCTTCTGGTTTGCCGTGAATGGAATCGCAGTGGCCGTCCTAGTTCTGGTGCTTGCCTTTGTGCAAGAATGGCGATTGTGGATCGACTCTCAGTCGACTCAAGCCACCATTGTGGAGACCAATTTGGATGCCTCTTCGGTTGCTTATGAATTTCAAGTTCCTGTGGATGGAAAGTATCAAAAGGTGAGTGACTCTCAAGAGGTCAAAGCATCTACTCTGTTCCACCTCAGGGTAGGGGATCAGGTCACGGTGCGATATTTGCCTTCAAATCCATCGATTTCCATCCTAGAAGGTTCCTTTCCTCCTTCCCTGTTGGGTTTATATCTTATTTTGGGCTCATCGCTTCCCGTTATTCTCTGGGGTTTCCTCCCCTTCTTGGTTGAAAACTCTCGACGCACTTTACAATGGCTTCGCTTGCAAAGAGAGGGACAACAAGTTCCGGGCTTGATTGTGTGGCGGAAGCTGTACAAGGCGACTGCGGAAGAGGTTGACAAATGCACGATCGCCTTTGCATTCGAAGCCAGAGCGCCGCATGGTAGCTGGCAAGTTTTTGTGCGCACAGAGGAGACCAGCCCCAAGCTTTATGGGGCCGTGCGTGTCGGGAGCAGGGTTACCGTGCGTTATCTGCCAGAAAACCCCGCCGTGTGCGAGATCGCCTCTCTTGATACGGAGATTATCCGTTGAGCCAAAAGACCTGGGTTGAAATCATGCCCTACCTCAAAGGGCTGCTGAAACTTTTGTTCAAATCGCCGATCTTGCTCTATCGCTTAGGATTAGGCTTTTTAGTCGGCCGCCTATTTATGGTGATGACCACGATTGGGCGCAAGAGCGGAAAGCTGCGCCACACGGCAATTGAGTTCCACGAGTTCGAGGGCAAACCAACTGTAATGAGCGGCTGGGGAACGAGAACCGATTGGTATCGCAATCTGGAAGCGAATCCGCTCGCCACCGTGCAGACCTGGCGCGGGGCGCAATCGGTGCGGGCGCGGCGGATTGAAACGGAAGAAGAACTGCGACGCGCTTTCGAGTGGGCGCAATCCAACCCCACCATACGCAACATGATGAAACTAGCCGGTTTCGAGATGACGCCGGAGCAGTTCATTGCCGAGAGAGAGCGCTTTACCTTCGTCACCTTTGAGCCAACCGATGAACCCACACCTGCGCCGCTCAAGGCAGATTTGGTCTGGGTGTGGGCGCTATTGCTACCCATCTGTCTTTGGATCGTATGGAATATTAGATGATTGGGTGAAAATCGAGCATTTCAGAAGAGAACTACCGTGCACGCCTTTACCCTCATTCTTGTTGTTCTAGGTCTCCTTGGTAGTGTGAAATTCCTCCGGCGCTTGAGGTCGCTCCGCCAATCTCTGCCTTGCCCCGCTCGGCTGAGCTGGCTGGCGGCAATCTCTTTACCTTCGCCGAAGTGAAGTGAGCTTCAAAATCAACGACCCTAGCCAGATGACCTGTTGTATCACCCGTACTCTAGAGGTTTATCGCTTGTTCGGGCAAGAAGCCGGTCTATTGTGCACCGCTTTGCTCGGGTAGACAGGACAGAAAGTCTCGGCCGAAAAGAGAAAGATCTAGCCTCGAGACGAAAAACTGGGCAGGTGCATCGGAAGTTTTTATACTGCGATTTTGTTGAGGTGAAATTATGACGGCTTCTATCCCTCTTTCCCCCGTCCAGCAGGCTGAACGCATTCAGATCGTGGATATTCTGCGTGGGTTTGCTCTCTTTGGCATCCTGCTGGTCAATATGATTATTTTCGCTCGCCCGATCCAGGTTGTCCTCTTTCCTATCGACCCCACTGCGCCCTGGTATGATCGCGCTGCAGAGTGGTTCATTCACCTTGCTGGCGAGGGGAAATTCTATGCCCTATTCTCATTGCTCTTCGGGCTAGGGCTGACCTTACAAATGGAGCGCATCGAAGGGCGCGGTGGACGCTTTGTGCCGCTCTATGCCCGCCGCCTGTTCGTGCTATTGGGTATCGGCATCGTGCATGCCTTTCTGATTTGGGTAGGCGACATCCTCATCATGTACGCCCTGCTTGGCTTTTCGCTGATACTTTTCCGCAAAGCCAAACCGCGCACGCTACTAATTTGGGTTGCCATCTTGCTCCTGCTGCCATTGTTGTTCAATCTGGTAGTAACTGCTTTGCTGGAGTGGGGGCGTTCCATTCCAGAGGCTTCGTCGCAAATCCAAGCCAGCTTTGCCCAGACTACCGCCGTCTTTGAAGCCGAATTGGCGCAAGCCTACCGAGTATATGCCAACGGAAACTTCGCCGAGATCACTCGCCAGCGCATTGCTGATTACTTCAGCATGGGACCCGCTGCTTTCCTAGTGATGGGTTTCAACGTGCTGGCGATGTTCTTGCTGGGGGTTTATTTGGGCAAGCAGGGCATCTTCCGCAATTTGGCAGCGCATCGGGGCTTATTCCAACGATTGTTGGTCTGGGGGTTAGTGATTGGGGTGAGCGGTAATGCCCTTTATGCCACCCTGATTCTCAATCAGTCCCGCATCGAACCCGCTTGGGCGCTCTTTCTAGCAACTGCTGGGCAATCCATCGGCGCGCCGCTGCTCATGCTGGCGTATGTCTCCATTTTTTGCCTACTGGCGCTCTCGCCCACTTGGAGCGAGCGGCTCAGGGTGCTTGCCCCGGTCGGTCAGATGGCACTGACCAACTACCTGACCCAGTCCATCGTTTGTACGCTGATTTTCTACAGTTACGGGTTGGGGCTATTTGGCAAGGTGGGCGCGGCAGCGGGCATCGGGCTGACCCTCGTGATCTACTTGCTACAAATTCCCTTCAGCTATTGGTGGATGAAGCGCTTTTATTACGGGCCTGCCGAATGGCTGTGGCGTTCGCTGACCTATCTCAAGCCGCAGCCGATGAAAAGGTAATTGAACCCGACTCTTGCCATCGCCATCCCCTTCCTCTTGCTGCCTACTACAGCGGCAGTGTTTGCTCTAGCTACCCGTCTTCTGGGAGCAGAAGCGGGCTACCTGTTCGGGTTTGGCTTCTACTGGCTATTCTGGTGTCTGTTTGTTCCCCAACGGCTGTTGGGCAAAACTGTGCATGCGGGGCATTGCACCCAAATCTCTGATCACGCTCGAGGCCTTGGGTAGGAAGTCGGGCAAGGTGATTACCTTTCCGCTGGTGGTGCTAACACGGGGTCGGTGCAACCCGCCAAGCCACTTTTTGGATGTCTTTCGGACTGTGTAAAGAACATGGGGATGTTTAACTCTTAGCGGAGAGGAAAATGAGTCAAGGAATAGTTGTGTACTTTTTCCTAGCCTATTTCATCAGTTGGTGCGCCTATGTCCCGCTAGCGTTGCAGGGGCAAAGCTTGCTGAGCGGCATCCCGAACTGGCTGCATCTGGCAGCGGGTTACGGGCCGTTGCTAGCGGCCTTCGTTGTCACGGCATGGACGGATGGCAGGGCAGGGTTGCGTGAACTGATCAACCGCCTGACGCGCTGGCGCATTGGTTGGGGCTGATTGGCGGCAGCCTTCAGCCCAGTGATTGTCTTGGGCGTTGTGGTGTTGGTCCTGCGTTTGGTCAGTGGAACCTGGCAGGCGGCGGGTGTTTTTGGCAAGGTGGCAGAGTTGCCATCCTTGGGTTGGCTGAGCGGCTGGTTGGCGTGGATTCTCATCTCCGGTCTGGGCGAAGAGACGGGTTGGCGGGGTTTTGCCTTACCCCGCTTGCAAGCCCGTTATAGTGCGCGCGACGCCTCGTTGATTTTAGGGTTGTTGTGGGCAGGCTGGCACGCCCCGGCTTTTTTCTACAACTATGAACTCTCCCTGTTCTCCGTGTTGGCATTCGTAGTCAGTATCGTAGCTGGGGCAATGGTGCTGACCTGGCTGTATAACAGCACGGGTGGCAGCGTGTTTGCGACGATCCTATGGCACGGCTCATATAATGCGGTTGTGGCGGGCAGCGAAGGCACGGTGGCGGCTGCGGTTACCGCAGCGGTCATCCTGGCTTTTATCTTGATTGTGCGCCGCTACGGTCCCGAGACACTCTCATGTCACCCGAAACACGTCTTGGACGGACGAGTCTTCCGGGGAGGCGAGAGAGGCAGTCGGCCATGAGAGCCTGTCGTTTCAGGGGAACGTCCTGCTGTTCCGAGGCGGGGCGTAAGGGGGGGAGTCCTTTTACCCTTGAGACTCGCTCTCAAACGCCATTGGCTGTCCTGTCACTCTGAGGCAGCGTAGCGGCTAAGGACTCTCAGGGCTTGTGGCTCTGTTTAGGTTGACGGGATGTAAGACCGTGCCGGGGTAGGTAAGTTAATGAGTATGGGTCTCTGGGTTTGCGACCAAGCCGTGCCCGCAGCCATCCCCGCTTCAGCCGCCCAAAGGCCCTCACCCCCGGCTCCTCTCCCAAAGGGCGAGAGGAGCACGAAAGCTGTGCCCATCTGCGTCGGCTGCCGGTTGCTGGCGGACGGGGACATCGATCCTGGCGAGCCATGATACAATAGCCTTCCAGCTCTTCCTGGGGTCAAGGTTATGCGGCTCATCGCCCTCCGTTCCCCTGCCATCCTCATCGGCCTTCTGCTGCTAGCCGCCTGCGCAAACGGCATCAGGACGGCACCGGTCGTCCCGACACCCTCTCCTCCAGCTACCTTAACCGTTGAAGCGACCGTCACACCCAGCCCACTCCCCCCGACTCTCCTTTTAGTCGCCCCCCGAGGCGAAGCAAGCCCTTGGTTTGCCGAGGTAAGCCCTATTCTAGAAGAAATCGCCCGGCAAAAGGGGTTTCTATTTGAAGTCAAGCCTTCTATCACCTCCCAGGAAATCCAAAGTCGTTCCATTCCCTTGGCTGTGATTCTCCCCGCAGAGGCTGAGCCCGAATCCCTGGCCAAAGCTGCGCCGCAAACCCAGTTTCTGGCAATCGATTACCCTTCCCTAACGCCTCAACCCAACCTAAGCCTGATCTCCGCCCAACCCTACCGCGCAGATTGGGAGGGCTTCGTTGCCGGCTTTATCGCCGCAGCAGTGACCGAGGATTGGCGTGTGGCGGTGGTATCCGACCCGACCACCGCTGAGGGCAAAGCAGCCCAAAACGCCTTTCGCAACGGCGTGCGCTATCTGTGCGGCCTCTGTCAACCCCTCTATCCGCCGTTTCCCGTGCCAACTTATCCCCTTTATGGACAACTCTCCAAGACCTCTACCGCTACAGACGTAGAGGCGGTAATGGAGTACTTTAAGACCTGGTCGGTCAAAACGGTCTACCTGCACCGCCCTGCGCCTGAATGGTTGGCTGCGTTTGGGCAAGCGGGCTTCAATTTGATCTCCGATCAACCCCCGCCTCCCGACCTCAAAGAACGCTGGGTCGTTTCCATTCAGAGTATCGATTTAGCCTCAGAAATCCGCGCCCTGATCCCGCTCCTCCTAGAGGGCAAAGGGGGACAGAGCATCAGCCTCTCCTTAACCCTCGCCCATGCCAACGAAGCGCTGTTCAGCCCTGGCAGGCAGGCGTTTACCGAGCAGATGATCGGCGAGCTGGTCAGCGGTTATATCGACAGCGGTGTCGATCCGATCAGCGGCGAGTTGCGCCAGTGACGGTTTGCACAAGCAGGGACGGATCGCCTATCCTCTAGCGCACCGTGCATCAACCTTGGGGATCGGCCCCGCCGAGGAGAGGGAGGAGGTCCTTCGAGCGGGCGACGATGCGGGTCTCCGGCGAAGCTCCGCCATTCCGGCCGGCAACGAGCATCTGCCCCCGAGGGGCTAGCCAACAAGATGTCCAACCGAGGCAAAGAGGTAGTGGCCCGGAGAAACCTCGGTAAGCATCTCCCAGAGAGGACAAAGCCGAACCATCACCAAGGAAACCACCCCATAGCGACTGCCCTAGTCGTTGCCTCCCGCATGCCTTCTTGGTGAGACGCAGATATGGGTTAAAATATACCTATGAATCCGTACGAGTCTTTCCGGACTCCCCCCTACCAAGTCTTCTTCGATGTAGAGACAACCGGCTTATCCCCCTGGTCCGGTGATCGAATCTGTGAAGTCGGCATCGTGATCGCCCAGGGCGAGCAAATCCTCGAAACCTATGCCTCTTTGGTCAATCCGCTCCGGCCGCTCTCAACAGAGGCTGCTGCGGTCAACGGCTTGACAGACGAGATTCTGCGTCACCAACCGACCTTTGCCGAAATTGCGGATGAGGTGATCGAGCGCCTAGACGGACAGATCGTGGTTTGCCACAACGCTCCGTTTGATCTCGGATTCTTGCAGAGCGAGCTAGCCCGTCTGGGACGCACTTGGCAGCCCCGGCAAGTGATTGATACCCTAGAGCTAGCGCGGCAGTATTTTCACTTCGCCTCCAACAGCCTTCCCGCAGTCGCCGCCGCCTTAGGGATCGCAGTCCAGGAGGCCCATCGCGCTTTGAGCGACGCCCTGACCACCTACCGCGTCTTCCGGTATTTCCAAGAGGTGCTGGATGCGCAGCAGAATGAGCCATCCTTGATCCCTTTGGCTCTTGCTCGGAGTTGGGATGCCCAAGCAAAGATCGAATCGGAACTGCCGCCCCTTCTGCGCCAAGCCCTGGAGGCCCAATCCGACCTCGAAATTCTCTACCAGGATGGAAGGGGCAACCTCACTCGGCGGCGCATTCGCCCGCTGCAGGTGCTGCCGACCCCAGACAGGTTGTACATCGTGGCTTACTGCTATCTGCGTGAAGAAGAGCGTCATTTCCGCCTGGACCGCATCAAAATCCTACCTCCGGGAGCAGTTGAGGATGTCTGAACTTGTCCAAGAAAAAGTCGCCCAGGCCATTCAGATTCTTCAGGAGAAAGGAGTGGACCTCTGGCTGACCTTTGTGCGCGAGACCATGCTAACTCCCGATCCAATCCTGCCTCTGATCTTCGGCGAGGGCGATCTGACCTGGCATAGCGCTTTGCTCCTTTCCCGCACCGGGGAACGGATCGCAATCGTAGGACACTACGAAGCGGAAGCAGTGCAGCGCTTAGGTAGCTACACAGAGGTTATTCCCTATCATCAGGGCATTAGCGAAGTGCTGCGTGAGCGTATTGCTGCCCTCGACCCGCATCGGATTGCCATCAACACCTCCCTAAACGACCCACTCGCCGACGGCCTGACGCATGGAATGTACCGGCAGCTCCTTGACATTCTGGCGGACACGCCATACGCCACTCGCTTGACTTCTTCTGAAGAAATCATCCATGCCCTGGTCGGAAGGAAAACGGTCGGAGAGCTGGCGCGCATCCGGGCAGCTATAGAGGTGACCGAGGAGATCTTCATCGAGACGTTCAACTTCTTATGCCCGGGGCAAAGCGAACAGGAAATAGCAAGGTTTATGCAGCAGCGCGCTGCCGCCCGCAATTTGGAGCTGGCTTGGTCTGCCACGAACTGTCCGGCGGTCAATGCCGGGCCGGACTCGCCCGTTGGACACAGCGGCCCAACCGAATTGTGCATTCAGCGCGGTCAAATCCTCCACATTGACTTTGGCGTACGGAAGGCGGGTTTCTGTTCTGATCTCCAGCGCGTAGTATACTTCCTTGCTGAAGGCGAAACTCAACCACCCCCTGAGGTGCGACATGGGTTCGAGGTGGTTGTCGAGGCGATTCAAAAAGCAGCTCGGGCAATGAAGCCGGGGGTGCTAGGATACGAGGTGGATGCCATCGCCCGCAGCACGGTCACCCAAGCAGGATATCCAGAATACATGTACGGCACGGGTCATCAGCTAGGCAGACGCGCCCACGACGGCGGCGGCATTTTAGCGCCCCTATGGGAGCGCTACGGCGATTCCCCCAAAAAGCCACTGGAGATCGGGCAGGTTTACACCCTCGAGCCCGGACTCATGCTCCCCGGGCGAGGCTATATCGGTCTCGAAGAGGACGTGGTGGTCACCGCAGAGGGAGCAGAGTTCCTCTCCCGCCCACAAACTGAGCTAATCTGTCTGTGAGCCATTGCCGCCATATAGACGGCGATGGAGGACGCTCAGCGCGCGCACTTGCTCGGCTGCGCGATAGGAAGAGCGTACCAGCGGCGCGCTCTCCACCCACTTGAAGCCGATGCTCAGCCCGTATTCTTTCAGCTCGGCGAACTCTTGGGGGGTGTAATAGCGGGCAATGGGCAGGTGTCTTTTGCTCGGCTGCAGATACTGGCCGATGGTCAGGATATCCACACCCCACGAACGCTGGTCGCGCATCACCGCCTTGACCTCATCCATCGTCTCGCCTAGGCCCACCATTATGCCCGACTTGGTCAACACCTCGGGGTCTAATTTCTTGGCATTGCTCAACGTTGCCGCCGCCCACTCATAGCGGTCTTGGGGCTGGACGAGCTTGAAGAGCCGCGGAACGGTTTCGACGTTGTGATTGAGGATTTCCGGGCGAGCGTCCATAACGATCTTTAGCGCTTCGAGACTGCCCTTAAAATCCGGAATCAACACTTCGATCGAACACCCGGGATGGAGCTGGCGGATGCGCCGGATGACCATGGCAAAGATCGGCGCGCCGCCATCGGGACGATCATCGCGATTGACGCTGGTGATCACCGCATGCTGGAGATTCATCGCCTTCACTGCCTGGGCAATGCGCTCCGGCTCCAACCAATCCAGCGCATTCGGCCGCCCGCGTTTGATGTCACAGAAGCCGCAGCTACGCGTACAGATATCGCCCATCATCAGGAAGGTCGCCGTGCCAGCACCCCAACATTCGCCCAAGTTGGGGCACATGGCCTCCTCACACACGGTGTGTAAGGCTTTACTGCGCATTAGGCCGTATACCCACTGGTAAGTTTCCCCTGTCGGCGCGCGCACGCGGATCCACTCCGGGCGGCGCAGCGGAGTAGTGTCCAAGGTTTGAGGGTCGATGCGGTCACGAGTTGGTGTAAAGGCCATAGTTCTCTTCCGAAATTATGGAGATGATTTAGGCTTATTTTACCCTAAAACCCACTGGACTAGGGGGCTTAAGTGCGCCAAAAGGGGTAGAGCCAGGGGCTAGGAAAAGGAATCCACAACCTTCGAGCCGCTCAAGCGTAAACTTAAGTAAAACCACTATGGTTTCATTCGAGCTCTCTAGTCGTGAGGCATGCACCGGCAACGGGCAAAGCCAAACCCTTCCGTAAGTTCTCTTGAGTTAGCGTTGGAAACCTTCGAGGACCAGAGCAAGTTATAATTCCCATAGCGAACGGAGTCAAATCCTAGCGACAGAAAGCGAGGTGAAGAGAGATGGAATACGGTCAAATCCTGCGGCGGGCGTGGCAGATCACTTGGAGGTACAAATTCCTCTGGCCCTTCGGCATTGCGATTGCCTTGTGCCGTGGTCAGGGCGGAGGTGGGGGCGGAAATTTCAATCTCGGCGACACTCTTTCCCAACGAGGAGAAGGCAATGGAGAGATTCCGATCTCACCCGAGCTCCTAAGACAGATTGAGGAATTCATCAACAGCCCAGCCTTTTGGGGACTCATCGTCGGGTTTGTTGTGTTGGTCCTCGTAGTCATCGTTATAGCCACTGCAGTCGCAGCGTTCGCCCGCGGAGCCTTAGTGCGCTCGGTCAACCGGATTGAGAACGGTGAGGAACTGAGTTTCCGCCAGGCCTGGCAGGAGGGCAAGGCTTCGTTCCGCCCGCTCTTCGGACTGGAGCTAATTTTGAGCCTACCCATATTGATCCTTGGGCTGGCTATAGTAGGAGTGATCCTTGTAATTTTTTACAACTTCTGGCAGAGTGGGCTGCTGCGTGGCGCCGAGCCTTCTGGCGAATGGACGCAACAGCTTTTGGCGCTCCTCCCTGCGGCCCTTGTGGTCTTTTGTTGTCTGGTCTGCGTGAGCCTCCTCCTTCAACTTGTGATCGCTATCTTCACCCTCTTCGGCAGCCGCGCCATCGCTTTAGAGGGCTACGGGGTGATCGCCAGCTTCGGGCGCGCTTGGCGCATTTTCACTCAGAACCTCGGTCCTACCATCCTATTGGCTTTGATCCTCTTCGGGATCAGTCTGGTTTTGGCCATCCTCATCGGGATTCCAACGGCAATTTTGGTCGGCATCCTGGTCTTCGTGCTCCTTGGGGCCGGCTTGAGCAACTTCTGGCCGCTTCTCCTGCCCATCGGCATCGGAATTACCCTGATCATCGTAGCAATTTCGGCCGTTGCCGGCGGCGTTTTCCTCGTCTTCGCTGAGTCGGTGTGGACTCTGGCCTACCGTCAAATGGCTGGATTGGCAGCGAGCCCCTCGCAGGAAGCGGGGCCTCCTGCGGGTGCTCCTGAGTTGAGCTCTCCATAAAGGCGGGAAGCCTAATCCCGCCTAACCCAACTCGTAGCCCTCTTGGGAGAGGGCCAGCAGGCTCTGGAAAGGAATTTTCTGCCGCACAGCCTCGGCGCGTTCGATGACCCGCCGCGTCCACAGGGTGGGCGGGGTTGGATCGGTGAGCAAGGCAAAAGCCTCTGTCGCAGTGAGCCAGCGCGCTTGGGTGTGCTCTGCACTCAGGCGAGGCTGGCCTTTGCCGCTGAAATGACAGAGATATACGACACCGATCAACTCATTCTCCGCTACGGCCTCTCCACGATAGAAATGGGTAGTGCCCAAAATATACAAGGGGCGGGCATCCAGCCCCAGTTCTTCGCGCAGCTCGCGCTGCAGTGCATCCTCAAAGCCTTCGCCCTGCTCAAGGCGTCCGGTGACCGGCTCCCAAACCCCTTGAGCGTAATCTTTGTCGGGTGAGCGTTGGAGTAATAAGTAGCGGTTGTCACTGCTGCGCCAGAGCAGTGCGCCGACTCCGCCGATAAAACGACCGACACTCATCGCAAGACCTCCGTCTTCCATTTGTCGAGCAAACATGTGATGTTTATCACTATCTATTTCGTGCACAGCTATTTATACTCAAGCTGGGCAGGACCTTTCAAAATTGTGCAAATTCAATCATTTTTGCTCAAAGCTGCCCTAGGAAAGCATCCTCCACCGCCGTAAAGGGAATCCAGCAATGGACCATCCAGCATTCAGCCAGCTTCTCCAAGAAGATTGCGATCGCAGTCACCTTGTTCCCTTACTGCAACGCATCCAGCAACTCGAAGGATACATTTCCGAACAATCGGTGCGCCAAATCGCCCGGTTGCTCAAGATTTCGGAGAACCATATCTACGGGGTTGCTTCATTTTACTCCCAATTTCGCTTTCACAAGCCGGGCAAACATCATCTCAAAGTTTGCCTAGGGACAGCGTGTCACGTTCAGGGCGGCGCTCATCTGGCCAGGGAGATACAAAAACAACTAAACCTTCGCTCGGGCGAGACAACGCCGGATGGCAGCATTGACTACGAAGAAGTCGCTTGCTTGGGGTGTTGTGCCCAAGCTGCGGTAGTCGTGATTGACGGTGTCATCCACGCTAAGATGACCCCCGACCGCTTGCTCAAAAAAATCGATCAACTCCGTGGACAACAGTCCACTTTCTCCGAAGCAGAGACACAATCTCTGCTCGCTCCAACTTCTGCTTGAGCCAATCGACACCCTATGACGGACGACCTCTTCGCTCAATTTCGGGCTATACAGCGCCGGGCAAGCGAAATGTGGGCCGCCTTGCAGAACGGCCTGCAGCCATTGATCTACCTCGGTACAGCCTCTTGTGGATGCGCCGCCGGCGCCCTAGACACCCTCTGCGCCATTCAGGAGACCCTGCAAGAGCTCAGCCGCCCCGCGCACATTCTCCAAGTGGGTTGTATTGGGCCATGCTACTTAGAACCACTCATGGACGTGCAATTGCCCGGTCTGCCGCGCATCTCATATCCTAAGGTGAACCCTGAAAAGGCCAAGCGGATTCTGCGCGCCGCTTTGATGGAGGGCGATCTCTCCCCCAAACTGGCCGTAGGCCACTTCGGCGATGAGAATTTCACCCGGCAGAGCGGTATCCCTCGCTTTTTCGATCTGCCCATGCTCAAGCCCCAAGTGCGGGTGATCTTGCGTAATTGCGGTCTGATCGACCCTCGGGAAATCGACCACTACCTCGCCCACGAGGGTTACGTCGGGTTCATCCGAGCTTTGCAGAAAGGGCCGCTGGGCGTAATCGAAGAAGTTAAGCGTTCGGGGTTGCGCGGTCGAGGTGGAGCTGGTTTTCCTACGTATAAAAAGTGGGAGATCTGTCGTGCGGCCAGCGGTGACAGGAAATATGTGATCTGTAATGCCGATGAAGGCGACCCGGGGGCATTCATGAACCGCTCGCTGTTGGAAGGAGACCCCCACGCCGTGCTCGAAGGCATGCTCATTGCCGGCTTTGCCGTCGGCGCCCAACAGGGATTTGTCTACGTCCGCGCCGAATATCCGCTTGCTGTCGCTCGCCTGCGCCACGCCATCCAACAGATGCGCCAGTATGGCTTCCTAGGAGAGAATATCTTCGGCACTGGATTTCGTTTCGACATCGAGGTCAAGGAAGGAGCTGGGGCTTTTGTCTGCGGAGAGGAAACTGCGCTGATCGCCTCCTTGGAGGGTGAACGGGGCATGCCGCGGCCGCGTCCACCCTACCCCGCTGAGAGAGGCTATTGCGGCCAGCCAACTCTGATTAACAATACAGAGACCTTTGGTATTTTGCCCAATATCCTCCGCAAGGGGGGTGAATGGTTCAGCCAACTGGGTTCACCCGGCAACACCGGCACGAAGACCTTTTCCCTGGTGGGCAAGGCTCGTTATACCGGTTTGATTGAAGTGCCTCTGGGGATGACCTTGCGTCAGATTGTCTTTGACATCGGTGGAGGCACGGTTAGGCCCTTTAAGGCGGTTCAGACCGGCGGCCCCTTGGGCGGTTGTCTCTCAGCCGCTCACTTGGACACCCCAGTCGATTACGAAAACATGCGCGCTAGCGGTTCAATTATGGGTTCAGGCGGCCTGATCGTGCTGGATGAGTCAACCTGCATTGTCGATCTGGCGCGCTACTTCCTGACGTTTTCCAGGGAGGAGTCGTGCGGCAAGTGCACACCCTGTCGGATCGGCACGCGCATCCTTGTCGAAACCCTGGAAAAAATTGCCCGCGGCGAGGGAGAGAGGGAAGACTTAGATGTGCTCTACAAAGTTGCCGATACGATGCAGCGCACCGCTCTGTGTGGTGGCGGTCAGACAGCGCCCAATCCCGTCTTGAGCACCCTAAAGTATTTTATGAACGAATACCTCACGCACATCCAAGGGCGCTATTGTCCGGCGTCGGTCTGCACAGCGCTTTTTGAATATCGTATTCTCGCCGAAAAGTGCACCGGTTGCGGGCGCTGTATTCGAGTCTGTCCGAACGGCGCAGTGCGCGGCGAAAAGAAAGAACCTCACAGCCTCAATGTCGAGCTGTGCGTCAAATGTCGAGCCTGTGTTGAAGCCTGTAAGTTCGACGCTATTGTCGGTGTTCCAACCGGCAGCCGCCAACCGCAGGAGGTAACCCTATGACCACGCTGCGCATGACCATCAACGGTCGCGTGCTGGAGGCTGAGAGAGGCGAAACCATTCTGCAAACCGCCCGTCGCTATGGATTTTATATTCCCACCCTCTGCGACTATGCCCATCTCACTCCGCATGGTTCTTGTCGCCTGTGCATTGTCGAAGTGGAAGGCTCGCCAAAGACACCGGCTGCCTGCACTACTCCGGTTGAAGAGGGGATGGTGGTACGCACCCATTCGCCGCGCTTACAGGCCCTGCGTTCGGAGATTCTACGGCTGTTGCTGAGCGAGCATCCGGTCAGTTGTCTGGTTTGTCCCGAACAGGAGCATTGCGACGAATGCATGATCACCCTACGCAAGAGCGGCGTGACCACCGGCTGCCGTTCCTGCCCGAAGGATGGATTATGTGAGTTACAAGAGCTAGTCGTCCGCATTGGGCTGAGCGGCCAATCTCCCTATCCGGTTTTCTATCGCGGTTATGCGGTTGAGAAGGGTGATCCCTTCTTCGACCGAGATTACAACTTGTGCATTTTGTGTGGGCGTTGCCTGCGCGTTTGCGAAGAGCTACATTTCGCAACCACTTTGACCTATGTCGAGCGAGGCAGCCGTACTCTTGTCGGCACCGCCTTCGGGCGTAATCACGTGGAAGCTGGCTGCAGCTTTTGTGGGGCCTGCGTAGAAGTTTGCCCCACCGGCGCGCTGATAGAGAAATACTCCAAATGGGATGGCCGGCCCGACGGCGAAGTAAAGGCGATCTGCCCGCTCTGTTCCTTGAATTGCGAGTTGCGCCTGCTGACCAAAAAAGGTCAGGTGATCAACAGCTTACCCACCGACCTACTGGGAAAAGGGCCTTTATGCCTCGCCGGGCGTTTTGGCATCCCAGAGCTGGTCAATCATCCCCAACGCCTCAAAACTCCGCTGCTGCGTGAAACAAGCGGATGGAGACAACTCACTTGGGAAGAAGCCGCTCAAGTCCTCGCCGACAAGCTATTCAACTGCTCCCCGGAGAACTTTGGCTTGCTAGTTTCCGAGAGCAACAGCAATGAGGATCTATATGTTGCCCAAAAATTTGCTCGCGTAGTCATGCGCACCCATCAGGTCAGCACCTTGGCCGCCCAACGTTATGGAGAGGGCTTCCCTCAAGTAGTCGAGCTGATGAGACACTCTGTCTCACTTCAGGCACTCTCCAGGGCGCGAACGGTGCTTTGTGTTGGACTGGACGTCCGATACCTTCAAGCCCCTGTAGAGTATCAGTTGGTGCAGGCATACCGCCGCAGGACACGACTGGTCATGCTGCATTCGAGGCCGCATAGCCTCTCCCTCTTCGCCGACGTCGAACTGCTTGCCACCCCAGGTCAGGAAGCGCTTCTCTTGAACGAGCTGTTGCACCTGGTCCGGGGGAGGCCTACCTCAGGAAAGCGCATGTCAAAAGAACAGCTCTCGGCGCTAGCTCAAGCCGCCAAACTTCTTTCAGCCTCCCCAGTGGTGGTTCTGGTCGGTCCTGAAGCGTTGGAGTCGGTCAAGAATAAAGCTTTGCTCGGCGCAGTTCAGGCTTTAGCCAAAGCGCTGCATGCCCTGGTAATCCCTTTGCCGGCGCAGGGCAACCTGAGCGGGGCTCTAATGATGGGTGCCTTCCCCTACCTTTTGCCCGGCGGTTACAGTTTAGACCAGGAAGAGCAACGCCAGAAAGTGATAGGACGCTGGTCAACCCCTTTACCTGCCATTTCTGCTGACCCTTTGTTCTGGCGACAAGGTGGACGTCTGCGCGTCCTGATGACCATTGGTGAAAATCCTCCCAAGGGTTTACCGGACTCGGTCTTTGTGGTCATGCAACACCTGTATCCGCCCCCCGATCAGAAGGTGGACTTGCTTTTGCCCTTAGCAGCCTTCAGCGAGACTTCTGCTTCGTGGATTGACTACGCCGGCGTCATGCATGTCGGAAACGCTGTGGCGCCTCCCTCGGGGGAAGCACTTCCCGCTTGGCAAATGTTATGCCAAATCGCTCGTTCCATGGGCGCCAGAGGCTTTGACTTCAACAATGCCGAGGAGGTTCGCGCAGAAATCGCCCGCCTGGTCAGCGGTTTTGTGGAGGGTGGGACGGTTGACCGTTTTGAGTTAGCTGTTAGCTGCGACCACAAATTACGTCAGCCTCAGCCCGGCGCAGAGCCCGAATATCTCTCTTACCCGCTCAGCCATTGGATTCAAGGTTGGCAGTGGTTACTAACCCAGAGGTAAAGAGGATGTTCGAGATCATAGAAAATCGCATGCTCGTTCCCAATGTTCACGAGATGACCGTTCATGCCCCGGATGTGGCAAAAAGCGCTCTGCCGGGTCAATTTGTCATCTTCCGCTCTGAAGAGGAAGGCGAGCGCATCCCGCTCAGTCTGGCCGATTGGGACGTCGAGAGCGGCATCATCACGGTTGTGTATCTCAATGTCGGTCGTTCGACAGCGAAATTGGCTACCCTGAAAGCCGGACAAGCCTTGCCCACAGTGGTCGGCCCTTTAGGAAATCCTATGGAGATCGATTATTACGGGGCTGTGTTGTGCGTGGGCGGCTGCTATGGCATTGCCAGTATCTACCCTATTGCCCGAGCGTTAAAAGAAGCTGGCAATAAGGTGGTGTGTGTTCTGGAGGCCCGCTCTTCCTTCTTACTCTACTGGCAAGAGAAACTCAGTGCAGTTGCAGATCGGCTGATCTATCTCACACGGGACGGCTCGCGCGGAAAGCGCGGCCACGTCGGCAACCTGGCCGAAATCCTCCACGCCCTGCCGATGCGCATCGACCGCGTGATCCTCAACGGTTGCAATTACCTGATGATGCGCGGCTCACAGGAAACCCTGCCGTTGAAAATCAAAACTATGGTTACTTTGAATACGTTGATGATCGATGGCACCGGGATGTGCGGGGTTTGCCGGGTGACTGTTAATTCGGAGACCAAGTTTGCCTGTGTGGATGGACCGCACTTCGATGGGCATCAAGTGGATTGGGCAGAATTGACCCAGCGGCGCAAAGCTTACCTCCAAGAAGAAATCCTTGCCCTACGCACTACCCGCCCGCTGTAGAGGAGAGCATTATGGAACAACCGGTCAAAAAAGGTCTCGACTTAAATCGCCGTCCGATGCCCAAGCAACCTGTGGAGGTGCGGCGAAGGAACTTTGAAGAGGTAGCCCTTGGTTACGATGCCAAACTAGCTATGGAAGAAGCCTCCCGCTGCATTCAGTGCAAGAAGCCCGGCTGTGTCGAGAAGTGCCCGGTGGAGGTGGATATCCCCGGCTTTATCCAAGCTATTGCCGAAGGGGATTTCGAGCGTGGCGTGCGCATTCTAAAGGCAAAGAACTCTCTCCCCTCCGTGTGTGGGCGTGTCTGCCCGCAGGAGACACAGTGTGAAGGCGGGTGTGCTCTGCACAGGAAGGCGGGGCAAATTGCCATCGGGCGCCTGGAGCGCTTCCTAGGCGATTGGGAAGCCGCCCAACCCGATTTCATGCTGCCTGAGGTGGCTCCACCCACGGGGAAGCGTGTGGCCGTGGTCGGAGGTGGCCCGGCTGGACTCACAGTTGCCGGTGATTTGGTCAAGCTGGGCCATGAGGTGACCATCTTTGAGGCGCTGCATAAAGTGGGTGGCGTTTTGGTCTATGGCATTCCCGAGTTTCGCCTCCCCAAGCGCATTGTCGAGCGCGAGGTAGAGTACCTGCGCCGTTTGGGGGTGAAGATGGTGACGAATTACGTTGTGGGGAAGACGCGCACGGTGGATAGCTTATTGGAGGAATACGATGCCGTGTTTGTCGGCTCCGGGGCAGGCTTGCCGTGGTTTAGCGAGATGCCCGGCAACAACTTGAACGGTGTCTATTCGGCAAATGAATACCTGACACGCATTAACTTAATGCGCGGCTATACCTTTCCGTTGGCCCCAACCCCTGTCAAGAGACACGTGCGGGTGGCCGTCATCGGGGGCGGCAATGTGGCGATGGATTGTGCCCGCACGGCGTTGCGCATGGGCGCAGAGACTACTATCCTCTATCGTCGCTCGCGCGAGGAGATGCCTGCCCGTCTGGAAGAGATCGAGAATGCCGAAGAAGAAGGGGTGATTTTCCGATACTTAACCTTGCCGGTGCGTTGCATTGGCGATGAGCGCGGTTGGGTCAAGGGTCTGGAGTGCATCCGCATGGAGCTCGGCGAGCCGGATGCTTCTGGGCGGCGAAGCCCGCTGCCGGTGCCCGGGTCGGAGTTCTTTCTGCCCTTCGATGCTGTGATCCACGCCATTGGCAACAGCCCCAATCCACTTATCCCGCAAACCACACCGGGCATCGAGATCGGGCGCAAGGGCAACATTGTCGCCGACCCGCAGACAGGCAAAACCACCAAGCCGCGCGTCTGGGCCGGCGGGGACGTGGTCACCGGCGCCGCAACGGTGATCCTGGCAATGGGCGCCGGGCGACGGGCAGCACGTTCGATCCACGAATACCTGACCAACCCCGGCGAATGGTGAGGCTAAGTAAACTTTAGATTGAGGGCGCTAGCGTTTTAGAGCCGATTCAGGCGATTGAAGCGCCGTCTGCTGAGACGGCTCTTTGCCCTTCCCCTCCGCAGGGACAGATCCTGGACGAGCAGCTACCGCAGTTGGTCGAAAGGCATGGGTGGGGGAGTTCCATTGGTTTGAGGCGTGGTTTGTGTATTAGGGGCATGTCTTGGCATTCTTACGCTTGAAATTCATAAGGGACCCCCAAAGAAGGAGAGAGAAAGGTTAGAATCAACGCAAGGAAGGTGAGGCTTTGGCCCGAAAACGTTGTCGGCTTATCTTGTCCCTACAAAAAGCGATCCCTCGCAGACATCGAAAGCGGAAGGAACAGAAAAGCTAAGAGCAGCATGGTGCGAAATGGAGTCTGAACTGGCGTCATCCGGCTATATCTCCCGGAAAAATCTTCTCGAAGCGGCGGCCCTCTTCCTCAAACTCGGCACTATCGCCTTTGGCGGGCCAGCAGCCCACATCGCGCTAATGCACGAAGAGGTGGTCAAGAGGCGCAAGTGGGTGAGCGAGCAGCACTTTCTCGACCTGTTAGGCGCTACCAACCTGATCCCCGGCCCGAACTCCACTGAGATGGCCATCCATCTCGGTTTGGTGCGCGCCGGGTGGTGGGGGTTGGTTTTGGCCGGAGTCTGCTTCATCCTTCCGGCGTTTCTCATCGTTTTGGCTTTTGCATGGGCTTATTTGCGTTTCGGCTCCTCCCCTCAAGTCGAATGGCTTTTATATGGCGTCAAGCCGGTCATCATTGCGGTGATCCTGCAAGCCTTGTGGAGCTTAGCTAAGACGGCCGTCAAAAGTCTCAAGCTCGCCTTGGTGGGGTGCGGCGCCTCGATGCTCTACTTCCTCGGCTTCAATGAAATTGCTCTCCTGTTTGCAGGGGGATTGGTCGGGATGCTTGCTTCAAATCTCCAACGATGGAAGCAGAGTTCCCTGGGGAGTTTTTTGTTTGCTCCCACGGCTCTCTGGGGCTTGGCAGGGATTGCTCAAGCGCTCTCAAGCTCGTTTAGCCTGCCGCTGTTGTTCTTCACCTTCCTGAAAATCGGTTCGGTTTTATATGGCAGTGGCTATGTGCTTTTGGCGTTTCTGCGCGCAGATTTCGTCCTGCGTTTAGGCTGGCTCACCGACCAGCAGTTGATCGATGCGGTGGCCGTTGGGCAAGTGACTCCCGGACCGGTTTTTACCACGGCGACCTTTATCGGATACCTGCTCGGCGGCTTGCCCGGCGCTGTCTTAGCGACGGTGGGCATCTTTCTGCCTGCCTTCGTCTTTGTGGCGCTCTCGAACCCCCTGATCCCCCGCATACGCAATTCGGCTTGGGTAAGTGGTTTCCTAGACGGCGTCAATGTGGCTTCGCTGGGCTTGATGGCTGCGGTGACCTGGCAACTGGGACGGGCAGCAATGGTCGACCTCCCGACCGCGCTACTCGCTGTTCTCTCCTTGGCGTTGCTGGTTCGCTTCAAGGTCAATTCGACCTGGTTGATCCTCGGCGGCGGGGCTTTCGGCCTGCTCAGAGCGTTCTTGGGTTGAGGTAGGATTGTTCGCAGCGCCTCGCCTTGCTGGGCAAGAACTGACGAACTTCGAAGCCAGCCCTCACCCCCAACCCCGCTCCCGCCCTCACCCCCACGAGACCCCAGCGGGAAATCCTCTTCTCCCGCAACGGGTTGCCCTAAACCCAATTCACTGTATAATCCATACAGGACGCAAACGCCCGCCCCACCGCCACAGCCATGCCTCGCACGCCGCTCTTTGCCGTCCACCCCTCAGGGTGAAAACAACGTGTCGGTTTCCCTTCCTCTCTGTCTTTCCACCTTCCCCGCTCTGCCCAGGAGTCTGCCATGCCCGTCTCTTACTCCCAAACCATCCCCCTGACCTGCCCGCAGTGCGGGCAGAACTTCCACGCCGAATTCTGGCTGATCCTCGACGCGGACGAACGCCCGGATTTGCTCGCCCAAGCCCGAGAGGGCACGCTGAACACCGTCACCTGCCCGAGCTGCGGACCGCTGGGCATCCTTGACGCCCCCCTCCTGCTCCACTTCCCCACCCCTTCTGAGAGAGCGGTTCAGGGCGAAAGCCTCTCCCCTCTCCCAGAGGGAGAGGGGCCGGGGGTGAGGGTCCTCTTCTCCCCCGCCCAAGCCACCACCCCCGAGCAGGATCAAGAGCACGCCCGCGACCTGCTCGCCCGCCTGCGCCAAGCGCTGGGCGAACAAGCGCCGCAGGAGGGGCTGGAGCTTGTGCCGCTCGTCCCCCGCCCGCTCCTGCCGCTGGCGCTGCGCCAAGGGCTGCAAGCCGTGCAGCAAGAACTGCAAAACCAACTTCCCCCCGAGCTGCGCCAAACCTTGGAGGAACTGGCACGGCGGGGGGTGGAAGTCCGCTCCTCGGAAGACCTTGAGCGCGCCTTGCAGCAGCACCCCGACTTACGGGAAAAGTTAGCAGAGCGTCCGGTTCAAACCCCCTCCACCTCTCCCCTTTTTCAGCGCTTCCAAGAACTTCTCGCCTTGCAGCAGCAAGCGCGAAACCGCCCCTCTCTCTGGCACTCGGTTGTAGAGGGCTGGCAGGAGTTGATCGCCCAAGCCGAAGAAGCCGGGGAGACGCTGCTGGCGGCACATGCCCGCAGCAATCTAGCCCTTGCCTGTTCCGGGCTATATGAAATCAGCGGCGACCCGAGCTGGGCAGACCGCGCAGCAGCGCTCTACGCCGAAGTCAGCCGGGTGTTCAACCGCGAACAATCGCCAGACAACTGGGCGATGACCGAGCACAACTTGGGCAATCTGTTCGCCCGCCGCTACGAGCGCAGCGGGGAGGAAGCCCACGCCCTAGGGGGCGTGGCTCTCTGCCGCTTGGCCCTCGCGGTCTTCCACCGCGAACGCGCCCCCGCCGATTGGGCGATGACCGAGAACTCCTTGGGCAGCCTGTTCCTCCGCCGCTACCAGCGCAGCGGGGAGGAAGCCCACGCCCAAGCCGCTGAAGCACAGATCGGCAGAGCGTGGGGGTGGGACAGAGTGTAGGGGTGGGGGGGGGTGTGGGGGGTGGGGGTGGGCTGCTTGGGGTGGGTGTTGGTGGGGGGG
>JANXBJ010000049.1 GCA_025057645.1 Anaerolineales bacterium | reverse complement strand
AAGCGTTGGGGGAGGTGCTGAGGTAGCAACGCTCCTGCAGAATTTCCTCCACCACGCTCCACAGCCCATCGCCGACGCCGATACGCTTGCAATTCAGATGGCGCGCTACGCCCATCTCATCCGCGACACGCTGATTGCCACCTTCCAGCAGGGGCGCGAATCGAGCCTGCTGCACGACCTGCGCCACGCGATTGCCGAAACCCTGTTGCCCGACATCGACCAGCCCCAACACCTGCCTGAGTTCGCCGACATGCTGGCGCAAACCCTCGCGTATGGGCTGTTCGCGGCGCGATGTCAACAAGCCCTCACCCCCCAGCCCCCTCTCCCACAAGGAGAGGGGGCGCGCAACACCCCTCTCCCTCTGGGAGAGGGGTCGGGGGTGAGGGTAATCTTCACGCGCCAGTCCGCCGCGCACGAAATCCCCCGCACCAGCCCCTTCCTGCGCCAACTGTTCGACACCCTCAACAGCCCGGAGCTGGAAACCGAGCCGTTCGTCGCCTTCTTAGATGACCTCGTGTACCTGCTACACCTCGCCGATATGCCCGCGATTCTGGAGCAGTTCACCCAGCAGGCAGGACGCGAGGACGCAGTGGTGCATTTCTACGAGACCTTCCTGAAAGCCTACGACCCGCGCCTGCGCGAGCTGCGCGGCGTGTATTACACCCCAGAGCCTGTGGTGGACTACCTCGTGCGCTCGGTGCATCACCTGCTACAGACGGAGTTCGGGCTGGC
>JANXBJ010000048.1 GCA_025057645.1 Anaerolineales bacterium | reverse complement strand
AGCCAAATGCGCCGGCAATCAACGCAACGCGCCCAGTTTCGTCGGCGACTTCGTCAATCCAGATGGTGTGGTCTAGATTGCTTGCCCAGTCCTGAGCGCGCTTGGCGCGGCGGTCAAGACATTCTTGACAGGCGTCCTCGTCCTCCGCGTTTGGGCGGAGGCGGCAAATTGGGCAGAGCTCAGCGCTGATCTCCTTGTTCTGCCAGGCATCTCGTAGTGTTTTGCTGAGCGTCGCGCTAGTAAAGGAGTCTTTCAACTCTGCCTGTGCCGCGCGGCGCGCTTTGCCGAGGATGGTCTTGAGCTGGTCTTGCGCGGTGGCACCATCGCCGACTGTGACGGCAACGCGCACAGCAAGCTCAGGCTCGACCTGCTCGACCCGACGGCGGATTTCCGCGTCGAGCTCAGCGGGCAAATCGAGGTCGGGGAAGGTAAAGTAAATGCCGGTGGTGTCGCGGTAGACCTCGTTGCCAAGGGGGTATTCCTCCTCGATGAGGCGCTTGACCTCGGCGCAGGCTTGGTCTACCGCGCGCTGGTAGCCGAGCAGGTCAGGGATGCGCGTTGCCTTGGCGAAGAGAGCGAGGACGTCGAAGTTGACGCGAAGCAGGCGCCAGCGCACGTCTCGTGGGCTATTCGTCCAACCTGCTAACACTGCATAAGCCAGAGCAGACTTGAAGAGAGTGGCAACTGAGTATGAATGATCCCAGAGAGTGACATCGTTTGCGCTGCGCCTTGTATCTCCCAAAGCCCCGAGATACCGA
>JANXBJ010000047.1 GCA_025057645.1 Anaerolineales bacterium | reverse complement strand
AACAGTATTCAGTATTCAGTTGTTAACTTAACGCGTTGCAACCCCCACGATCCGTTAGAGGATACTGAAAGTTTTTTTAGGTAATTTTTTATGGTTTGTCAACATGACGTTGCAACCCCCACGATCCGTTAGAGGATACTGAAAGCTAGAGGATACTGAAAACACTGGTTGACCGTCCACACTGGGTTGCAACCCCCACGATCCGTTAGAGGATACTGAAAGGTTGTCTCTATGTCTATACAAACGAATTTTTCACGGAGTTGCAACCCCCACGATCCGTTAGAGGATACTGAAAGATTTCTGTTGAATCCGATCGTTGTTGTGAATGGAACTAGTTGCAACCCCCACGATCCGTTAGAGGATACTGAAAGGCATACAGGTGGGACTGGCCGTATTTGGTATTCCTGGTTGCAACCCCCACGATCCGTTAGAGGATACTGAAAGTGGAGAAGGTTTATGGCAAGGTCAAAAGCTCAGCTGTTGCAACCCCCACGATCCGTTAGAGGATACTGAAAGCCAGTGCTCAAAATGCGCGCTGGTCAAATGGATGACAAGTTGCAACCCCCACGATCCGTTAGAGGATACTGAAAGCTGTGGAAGAATTTTTAGCACAAATCTTTGGAAAGGTTGCAACCCCCACGATCCGTTAGAGGATACTGAAAGATAAGAGTTGTGTGTTATAATACGCTAATAACTGCTGGTTGCAACCCCCACGATCCGTTAGAGGATACTGAAAGGAACTGGGTCGGAATCAGAGCTGGGTCGGAATCAGAAGTTGCAACCCCCACGAACCGATAG
>JANXBJ010000046.1 GCA_025057645.1 Anaerolineales bacterium | reverse complement strand
CCGCCCGCAAGGGCATTAAGACCTTTTTCGTTAAAACTTTTTATTTTTCAGTAGGTACCGTCCGAATCCCCTTCCGCCCGCAAGGGCATTAAGACGTTCTTGTTGAACTCGACTTGTATGGTGAGATTAGGTCCGAATCCCCTTCCGCCCGCAAGGGCATTAAGACTCACCCCGGCTTGGATTGAAAAACACACATACGATCGTCCGAATCCCCTTCCGCCCGCAAGGGCATTAAGACATATTCTTCAAGTTTTTTCAATACGTTATCACCACTAATTTGTCCGAATCCCCTTCCGCCCGCAAGGGCATTAAGACAGTATAATGTAGATCATTTTTTACCTCCTTGTGATTTGTCCGAATCCCCTTCCGCCCGCAAGGGCATTAAGACCGACCGGGGACTTAAATGTTTTTGTATTTTTATCGTAAGTCCGAATCCCCTTCCGCCCGCAAGGGCATTAAGACGTCCCTCGTTTCGACAAATACCTCAACATTTCATACAGGTCCGAATCCCCTTCCGCCCGCAAGGGCATTAAGACGGAGTCGGAGGATTTTTACCTTTGATTTTAGACTCTTCGGTCCGAATCCCCTTCCGCCCGCAAGGGCATTAAGACTTTTGATATATATATTATTTATGACTGTAAAGCTTTCGTCCGAATCCCCTTCCGCCCGCAAGGGCATTAAGACAAATCATTTATAGGATAAAATGACTTGAATTTTTCCAGTCCGAATCCCCTTCCGCCCGCAAGGGCATATCGTAGTGCAGTGGGTAGGACGAAGAGTGCGGTGCGGTGCGTCGGTATCGC
>JANXBJ010000045.1 GCA_025057645.1 Anaerolineales bacterium | reverse complement strand
CACCGCCTCCACGCTCAGAGGGGGAGCGAGGGGGGACGAGCACAGGGTTGCCTTTGAGCGAGCCACCCGGCATCTCCCCGCCACCTCCACTCCCAGCGGGGGAGCGAGGGGAGCCAAGCACAGGGTTGCCCACAAGCGAGCCACTCGGCATCTCCCCGCCACCTCCACTCCCAGCGGGGGAGCAAGGAGAGCCAAGCACGGGGTTGCCCACAAGCGAGCCACTCGGCATCTCCCCACCGCCTCCACGCTCAGAGGGGGAGCGAGGGGAGCCAGGTACGCTGCTGCCCACAAACGAGTTCCCCAGCGTCATGTCGCCCTTGAATGCACCACCCAGCATTGAACACCCCTCTCCCTTTGGGAGAGGGGCAGGGGGTGAGGGCTTCACCGAAACCCTGCGCCACCTGTTTCTCACCCTGCTCGAACTCCATCGGCAGGGGCTAAATGGGCTGTGGGCACGCATCCTCAAAAACAACTTCGCTCCCCTCACCGTCGGGCAGTTCGACTATGTGGTGGGCAATCCCCCGTGGGTCAACTGGGAACATCTGCCCGACAACTATCGCGACATGATTCGCATCCTGTGGGCGCATTACAAGCTACCGCCTGAGCGCGGAGGCGGACGCCTGGGCGCGGTCAAAGGCGACCTCTCCGCCCTCATGACGCTCGTCGTCGCCAATAAACTGCTCAAAGAGGGGGGCAAACTCGGCTTTGTCATCACCCAGAGCCTGTTCAAAACCGCGGCGGGCGCAGGCTTCCGACGCTTCAAACTGCCCAACGGCACACCCCTGCGCCTCATGCATGTCGACGATAT
>JANXBJ010000044.1 GCA_025057645.1 Anaerolineales bacterium | reverse complement strand
GGGTTCAGTTCTGAACAATAGGCGGGCAACCAAATCACGCTCACCCGATGCTCGAACAAACTCAAGGCCGCCAAGGAGGCATCCGATTGGTGGATCGAAGCCTTATCCAGCGTCAAAATGAAATGACCGCTTGGGTGGCACTCGACAAACAGGGGCTCGAGGAATTCGATCAACGCCTGGCTGTTCTTGCGGCGAGCGGCTTTCCAAACCAGAGTGTCCTTTTCAAAGCGATACGCTCCGAACAGGTGCAGGCGTTGCTGGATACCCGGTGTAGGGATGCGCTTCTGCTGCCCCCGTTTCATCCAACAAGCCCGCAGCGGCGGAGGCAAGCTCAGGACCGTTTCGTCCATAAAGAGAAGCCCCACTTGGGGGTCTGTGAGCGCCCCTTTTTTAGCGCTTCCAGCAGTGCCTGAGCTCGTTCTTTGGCCTCAGCATCCTGTAAATGGCGCAGGTCATGCTTGGGACGCCGATACACCTAGCCTTGTTTGTGGATCACCACTCGCAAGCGGCTGAGGCTCAGGCGCACCCCGGTCTTCCGCTCAAGAGGATCCCGCAAACGCTCTACGCTCCAGACGGCAAAGGGATAGCCAAAGTCGCTCGGATCGTGCTCGATGGCTTCTTCCAGCGCCTGACAGTAGGCTTGGTCGGCTTTGCGGTTCGGTCTCCCTTTTGGCTGGTTGGCTAAGCCTTCCAATCCAGCTTGCCGAAAGCGGTGAAACCAGCTGTAGATCGTCGGCGGTTGAGCGGCTAAACTCTTTGCCACTTCTGCCGGTTTCTGTCCCAACGCCAGCAACCGGATCGCAGTTGCTCGTTGACGCACTTCGGGACGCTTGTCCTT
>JANXBJ010000043.1 GCA_025057645.1 Anaerolineales bacterium | reverse complement strand
GAGAGGGGCGTCAGAGTGCGGCTCTGACGCCCCTTTTTTCTCGTAAACCGGTTTGACCGGAGTACTTCTTAATTTCTCTTTGCGTGTGCCGCTGGATGGTTGGTCTATATCCCGAGGATGGTGTTCTCTCCGCTATGTCTGTCGAGAAGACAACTCGACAGCCTGTACCGACTCCAAGTTAAGGTTGGGTTAGGGTTAGGTAAAGTTTTGGTAAATATTAATTGCGGATATTATTTATCTTGTATAATAGTTTGAGGAGAAGCTTTGAGCGAAGATGAAAATCGCAACTGCGCTCCTTGCACTTATCGCTCTCGGGGTGACCCTCGCTGCTCTCCGCGCTCAGTCCTCTGGTTTGCCCACCTGTTCAGAGGCCGTTGCAGTTCTGACACCCGACTATGCCTACATCCTCGGCAGCGCAAGCTATCGCGGTCCGGGGGGCGATCCTGAATCCGGCAGCCGCTATCGCTGGTTGGTTAACGGCACACCGCTGACCGACACCCTCGTGGCCGAAGGCATCCTGCTCAACCTCGATGGAACGGCGATCGGCGCTAACGGCGAAACGCCCACAGATGCCCGAAACGTAGCCTACACCGTTGGCAAATGGGGACAGGCTTTGGCGCTGCCCTCGAACGGGGTGCTGAAATATGCCCGTCAGGACAACCTTCCCCTCGACGAAGGCACGATTGAGCTGTGGGTTGCCCTGCGCGCTGACGGGGGAGACGCGCGCTACAAGACCAAAAGCCATTATCTCTTCTTCTATCAGTCCGCCAGCGGCGATTACCTGCTGATCGACCAGAGCAAAGACTCGCAAATCCTCTATGCCGGTGGTGTGGTCAACGGGAGGTGGCAGAGTGCTTATGGAAACAAAG
>JANXBJ010000042.1 GCA_025057645.1 Anaerolineales bacterium | reverse complement strand
GCTGTAGCTGCAGGTTGTATTTGCCATCTGCTGCTCGTTTTGAAAACAAAGCAAATGGAACCCAGGAGCTTTGCAAGAGCCATGCAAGAAATGTTTTGGAGAGCTTTGCTCCGACTGCCCTTGCTCTCACTGTGAAGGATGCAAAGGTGATTTGTCCTTTCCAGTCTCTAACGATCCCCATCCGCCCGAGGTTGTGAACACTACCGCTAGATCCGACTAGCAAAATATCTCCTTCTTGTAGAAGCTTGTCTTGAGAGATTGCTCTAGAGATGCGCACTCTTGGAAAGGGACTGACTCTGCCATCGCCGAGTATGTCGGGAATGCTGATCACCTCGATTCCTGATCGACTTTCATCGGCCTTTGACCAGGAAACACCTCTGTCCAAGCTAACCACCTCCCCCAACCGTACCACCTGCCAGTGGGCGGGGAGGGGACCGAGTTCGGTCATCTTGTAGCCGTCGGGCAAGGTGTTTGGTTCATGGCTCATCGCTCAACCTCTTTACCAGATGCGCAATCTGGCTTTGCAGCAGCGGCACCTCCTGCGTGGCTGTGACCCAGACGATGCGCCAATCAACGGCGAAGTACTCATGCACTGCGATGTTGCGGAAAGCCACGATGTCTGGCCACGGGATTTCGGGGTGTCTCTCGGTGAACGCCCTGGGTAAGCGCGCGGCCGCTTCACCGATGACGATGAGTTTCTGCAACACGGCGCTTTGCCGTAGTTCGTCCTGCATAAACTGCGCTTCGCTTACGCCGTGCAAGAAGCGAGCAATGGCATCAGCGGCCTCGAGGATATCGTTCAGGTACAGGCGCTCAGGCCGCATAGATCACCTTCTCTTCCCTCAGCACGGCTTCCCGAATCGCGGGTTTGAGGCCGCTGCGCGGC
>JANXBJ010000041.1 GCA_025057645.1 Anaerolineales bacterium | reverse complement strand
AGCGCAGTGAAGCGCGCATCGACCGTTTAGAAGCGGCCATTGCGGAGCTCGCCGAAGCGCAACGCCGTACTGAGGAGCGGGTTGAAGAGCTGGCCGAGGCGCAGCGGCGCACCGAGGAGCGCTTGGAAGCGCTGGCAAAGCGCGTGGACGAGCTTGCCGAGGCGCAGCGGCGCACCGAGGAGCGCTTGGAAGCGCTGGCAAAGTGCGTGGACGAACTTGCCGAGGCGCAGCGGCGCACCGAGGAGCGCTTGGAAGCGCTGACAAAGCGCGTGGACGAGCTGGCCGAGGCGCAGCGGCGCACCGAGGAGCGCTTGGAAGCGCTGGCAAAGCGCGTGGACGAGCTGGCCGAGGCACAGCGGCGCACCGAGGAGCGCTTGGAAGCGCTGACAAAGCGGGTGGACGAGCTTGCCGAAACGGTGGACAAGTTAGCCAAAGCCCAGAGCAGCACCGAAGCGTGGCTGCGAGAGCTGGCCGAGGGCCAGCGCAAGCTGGGCCAAGCCGTGGGCGCATTGCAGACAGCTTTTGGGGCTACCATCGAGGAAGAGGCGGCGAGCGTGGTGGAGGTGGTGTTACAGCGCAAGGGCTATCGGGTCTTGAAGCCTGCCTTCTCGCTGCCGCTGGATGGGGAAATTGACGTGGTTTTACCGCTTGAGGACGCCTCAGGCGACAAGGTGTGGGCCGTTGTGGAGGCCAAGGCACGGCTGACGCATCGGGATGTGCGTGCTTGGGCGCAGCGGATGCGCGAGGCGGCTTGGCATGAGAAGCTGGCGCAGAAGGGGGTGGTGGGGCCGTATCTGGTGTATGCTTATGGGATTCGGGTGGACGCTGGGGCGGAGGAAGCGGCGCGGAAAGGGGGGATAGGGTTGCTCAAGATAGATGGGGAGGTTTTGGCGCCCGTTGCGCTCATTGAACCCTTGGCCCCGAAAAACGA
>JANXBJ010000040.1 GCA_025057645.1 Anaerolineales bacterium | reverse complement strand
TAGTAAAAGAAATTAATCAGTTGGAAGAAGGTCTTAATGCCCTTGCGGGCGGAAGGGGATTCGGACTTGTCCCATTCCTCTATAGTAGTTACAAAAAACCCTAGGTCTTAATGCCCTTGCGGGCGGAAGGGGATTCGGACCAATCACACGATCGAAAGGTTTTATCCTCACATTAAGTCTTAATGCCCTTGCGGGCGGAAGGGGATTCGGACGGTTGATGTTGGCATTCGGATTTTCAGCTGGAGAAGGTCTTAATGCCCTTGCGGGCGGAAGGGGATTCGGACTTTCATTTAATTGCCATTATTTACATGATTACATGAGTGATGTCTTAATGCCCTTGCGGGCGGAAGGGGATTCGGACTCTCAATGACGATCTCTTTTATGATGGCATGCTCTGCGTCTTAATGCCCTTGCGGGCGGAAGGGGATTCGGACCTGCTTTAGATCCATCAGACGATAAGCCGCCTCCGGAGTCTTAATGCCCTTGCGGGCGGAAGGGGATTCGGACACACATGTCAAGTTTGGTAAATATACTTGACGAATTTCTGTCTTAATGCCCTTGCGGGCGGAAGGGGATTCGGACTGCTATAGCATGAGACTAAGTGACCTCATCAAAGAGACGTCTTAATGCCCTTGCGGGCGGAAGGGGATTCGGACCCAAATCAAATTAGAAAGGAGGCTAAGACTAACATGAAGTCTTAATGCCCTTGCGGGCGGAAGGGGATTCGGACGTTCCGTGCAATTGGGAATAAATACGCAAGTTTTGGTCTTAATGCCCTTGCGGGCGGAAGGGGATTCGGACTGAGAAATGTTTAGAAGAAAGAGAATACCTTAAAGCAATCGGTCTTAATGCCCTTGCGGGCGGAAGGGGATTCGGAACGGAAGAGCGAAGGTGTGGTAATCGACGTGGATCGGGGTGATTGCCCTTGCGGGGGGAAGGGGA
>JANXBJ010000003.1 GCA_025057645.1 Anaerolineales bacterium | reverse complement strand
AACCCCTTGTCCCGGTTGAAGTCGGCCGTCTGCTGCGCCACAATCTCTACCCCCTTGCAATTGGCGGACATATACTCGTTGAAGCCTTGCCCACGGTCACGCGCCGCCGAAGTCCCAGCAATGCCCTGCAGCTCCACTACCTTGCCCTTGCCACCCAAGGCATTGCACAGAAACTCCGCCGCCATCTTCCCCCCAGCAACATTGTCCGAGGCAATATGGCTCACCACCGTCCCACCGTTCGACCCCCGGTCCACGGTGAACACCGGAATGCCCGCCTCGTTGGCCTTCTGTATCGCAGGCACCACCGCATCCGAGTCGGTCGGGTTGATCAACAACGCCGAAACTTTCTTGTTGATCAGGTCCTCAATCCCCGCCGTCATCTTGGCTGAGTCATCCTGCGCATCGACAATGACCAGCTTCACCCCGGCTGCGTCCGCCGCCTTCTGCGCCCCATCCCGCAGCGTCACAAAGAACGGATTGTTCAAAGTCGAAATCACCAACCCCAATGTGATCTCCTCCGCAGGCTCGGCAGGGGCCGGAGTGGTCGGCGCCGCAGTGGGCGTTGCTTGCGGAGCGCAAGCAACGAGCAGCAGAGCAAAGAGACTAAGTAAGGCGACAAACTTGATCAGGTGCTTCATTTTTCTCCTCCTGAATTAGAAATTGAACGCGAGTCCGATCGAACCAGTGAAAGCGGTGCAATTTCGCCCAACTACTTCTTCTCCTCAATCACCTCCTTTCCATCCGTTTGACTACCGCGCAGGCGGACTGAGCACTCTGTAGAGCAACAACGCCAGCGCGATCACCACGCCCTTGACCACCTGCTCCCACAAGGGGGAGACGTTCAACAAGTTAAGACCGTTGTTCAGGGTTTCGATCAATAGCGTGCCCAACAGTGTGCCGCCCAAGCCGCCCTCCCCACCGGCAAAGCTGGTACCGCCGACCACCACCGCAGCGATGGCGTTGAACTCGTATCCCTGTCCGATGATGGGCTGAGCGGAATCGAGGCGGGCCACCAGCACCAACCCCGCCAAGGCAGCACAAAAGCCGGAGAGGGCATAGACCAGCACCGTCATGCGCTCAAGGGGAATGCCGACGAGCCTAGCGGCGGTGGGGTTGTCTCCCATCAGGTAGATTTGCGCCCCGTATTTGGTCAGGCTGAGAAAGACCCAACCCGCTGCGAACACCAGCAAGGTCAGCAGGACAGGCACAGGGATGCCGCCGACGACCCCGGTCCCAATCCAGCGGAAGCCGGCCGGCAAGCCGGTAATGGGTTGCCCCTGGGTGTACATCAGGGTGAGGCCGCGCGCCACCGTCAACATCCCTAGGGTGGCGATGAAGGGCGGAATCTTGGCCCGCGCAATCATCACCCCATTGATCGCTCCGAGGAAGGTGCCTGTAGCGAGCGCGGCCGGCACGGCTAGAACCACTGGCTGCCCCTGCTTCATCAGGGAAGCCCCGATCGTGACCGAAAGCGCCAGCACAGACCCTACCGAGAGATCGATGCCACCGCTCAGGATCACCAAGGTCATGCCGACGCTGACGATACCGTTAATTGTCGCTTGGCGCAGAACGTTGGTCAGATTTGAAACTGTTAGGAAGCGCTCGGAGAGCAGGGAGAGGGCCAAGACCAGCAACAGGAACGAGAAGACCAATCCGAAGCGCTGGATAAAGGTGCGCCGATCGAGGATTAGCGTTGGGGCGGCCGGCTGAACAGATGCCATGAGAGCCTTCCTCCGCAAACAACCTAGAAAACCACGCCGGCGACCAAAATCACATTGGCGTAAGGGGTAAATTCGCCCGTGCGCACCACCGCACGCGCCTGGGCACACCGTGCTTTGAGGTCGGCATGGTCGATTTCCTCAAACGGCGTTTCAGGTAGCAACCGTTTTAACTCGGCCAAGATGTGGGGGCTTATCTGCCCGGTTTCCCGGGCCACTATCGCCTTCTCCACCTTCATCTCCTCTAACACGGTGCGCACGGTATCCAGGAAGGAGGGGATGTTCTTGGTGAGGGCCAAGTCGATGCGCAGCGTTTCCGGGGGGATGGGCAGTCCGGCATCGCCGATCACCAGCCAATCGCCGTGGCCCAGAGCGGCGATCACCTCGGATAGGGCGGGGTTGAGCAAGGCGTTTTTTTTCATCCCTGGCGCTCCTTTAGGAAGTGTTCCAGTTCCTCGCGGGTGGGCATCGAGGGCTGGGCACCCGGCCGGGTGACAGCGATAGCTCCGGCGGCGTTGCCCCAGACCACGGCCTCGCGCAACGGCTTGCCCTCGGCAAGGGCAACGCAAAAAGCCGCAGCAAAGGCATCCCCGGCAGCCACCGTATCCACCACCGGGACGGGAAAGGCAGGCAGCTTTTCTTGGAAATCGGCTGTCTTCAGCAGCGCGCCTTCTTCCCCAAGGGTGACGATCAGATTCCGGACTCCCTTCGCCATGAGCCGGGCCGCGGCTGCTTCTATTTCCACCTCTCCATCGGCTAGTAGGCGCAGCTCGGATTGATTGGGCACTAAGTAGTCCACTTGGGTGAGGAGTGCGTTCGGGAGCGGGCGAGCCGGGGCGGGATTCAAAACCACTTTCGCTCCGCGCCGATGGGCGATCTGGAGCGCTGCTTCCACCGCTTCGAGCGGGGATTCGAGCTGCATCAGCAGCAGATCGGCGCCCTCAAAAGCCGCTTCGGCTTCTTGGACATCCTGCACGGTGAGGCGCATATTCGCTCCCGGAGCTACTACGATGGCGTTCTGCCCCGTGGTGTCCAAGGTGATCAGCGCTACGCCGGTGGCGGCTTGGTCATCACAACGGACGAAGGTGGTATTGACGCCGTCCCGCCGCACCGTTTGCAGCAGGGCCTCGCCGAAGGCATCCCCACCAACCCGTCCGATCATCCACACTTCGGCGCCCAATCGTGCGGCAGCCACCGCTTGGTTTGCCCCCTTGCCCCCGGGGAAGGTCTGAAACTCGCCCCCGATCACCGTCTCACCCGGTTGGGGATGGCGCGGGGCACGCACCACCAAATCCATGTTCAAGCTTCCTAAAACAACGATCTTCTTCATTGCACCCTCCGGGTGGACTGGCGTTCGACTAGCTGGGTGGGGAGGACATGGGTGCGAGAGGGCAAGCCCGGGGTGGCAATCCGTTCTAACAACAACTGCACCGCTGTTTCGGCCAACCCGGTTTTGTCCTGACGGATGGTGGTCAGCGGGGGAGTGACGTAAGAGGCCAGTTCGATATCGTCGAAGCCCACCACAGAACAATCCTCTGGGACGCGCAGACCGGCCTCGCTGAGCGCCCGCAGTGCGCCGATCGCCATCATATCATTGCAGACGAAGAAGGCTGTGGGAGGGGGCTGATGGTTGAGCAATTCTTTAGCAGCGACATAGCCGGAGCGGGGGTGAAAGTCGCCGCGGCAGATCAGGCTTTCGTCGATCGCAAGCCCGCTTTCTTCGAGGGCGCGCCGGTAGCCGACCACCCGTTCGGCCGAGGGAGAGAGGTTGGAAGGCCCGGTGATGCAGGCAACGCAGCGATGCCCCAGCTCTATCAGGTACTGCGTTGCAGTCCACCCGCCTTGGAAGTTATCGGTGAGCACCGTATCCACTTCTAGATCGCTCAGGCGGCGGTCCACCACCACCAAGGGCAGATTCTCATCGAGGAGCGGCTGCAGCGAAGGGCTGTGATCGCCACAGGCGACGAAGATCAGCCCGTCCACCTGTTTCTTGACCAGCACATCCACGTAAACCTGTTCTTTCTCAAGCTCGCTTTCACTGTTGCCGAGAATGACGTTGTAGCCGGCCTTGAAGGCGCTGTCCTCGATAGCGCGGGCGATCTCGGCGAAGAAGGGGTTAGCGCTGTCGGGCAGGATCAAGCCCAGCGTGCGGGTCTCTCCGCGACGCAGCGAGCGCGCCAGAACGTTGGGGCGATAATTCAGTTCTGCCATGGCTTCTAACACGCGCTGGCGCGCCTCGGGTGAGACAAAGCGGGTGTTGTTGATCACATGGGAGACAGTGGTGGTAGAGACCCCGGCGCGAAGGGCGACTTCCCGGATGGTGGGCATACCTCCTCCCGCAAACGATTGCGCAAACGATTGCTCCTCTACTATAGCAAAATTTCGCCCCCAAGTCAAGAGGGTTTTTTGTCTGTATTGCGACGACAAACCGGAGAGAGGAGCGCAGGGGAAGGCCGCTAGCCAGAGGTGAGGGACAGCCCCGGCCGTGGATAGCTGCCCGCGCCCGCGCAGCCCCCTGTTGCGATCAACGACTCCCCTTCAACCAACGGCTGCGCCCGGCTTTTAGGCACTCGGACGGTCCTCTGGCCATGCGCCTCCCCAAAGCCGATCGTCAATCCTGCGGCGGCCAAAGCGCACCAGCCTTGAAGCCCAATCCGGCTTCGCTTACCCCAACGCCCTACCTCGATCTCCCCGATCCGAGTCTTTGCGCAGAACAGGCTCCCTCCCCGGCCCGATCGGGTTCTTGAGCAATCGGGTGTAGAACACACAGGCTTCCAAAAGCTGCCGCACTTCGCAGAATTCGTTGCGCATATGGGCTAGTTTTGGATCGCCGGGCCCGAAACCAATGGTGGGGATGCCCAAACGGACAGGCGTCACGGCGTTGGTGCTGAAATCCCAAAAGCCGTATTGGCTTGGCTCTGTGCCAAAAGTTTCACGGTAAGCTGCGATACAAGCCTGAGTGAGTTCGTGATCCAAACCGATCTGCCAGGCCAGATGGAAGGGTCGATACTCCACCTCCATCCCCGTCCAGCTTTTGCGCCGCAGGGTCTGAATCTCCCAGGTCGCCCTCTTCCCCCGGATGATCTGCGCTAGCTCCTCTTGCAGGTCCGCTTCGCTTTCGCCAGGGACGATCCTGCGGTCCAGATACACTTCGCACTCCGCAGGAATGGCATTCGGCGATACGCTGACACTGGAGATGCCACACAGCGCCAGCGTTGCTCTCGGCTCGCCCTTTTTCATCAGCTCGAGGTGGGTTTGCTCCACTCGCCGAATGACCTCAGCCATTTCGTAAACCGCATTGACCCCTTTTTCGGGGGAGGCGCTGTGCGCAGAGACGCCGTAGGTCTTGATCGAGATTTGCGCTTTGCCTTTGTGTCCAAGGGCGATCTGGTTGTTCGAAGGCTCACAGATCACCACATAATCCGGCCTAAGGCGGAGTTCGTTGAACAAGTGCTTCAAGTTCTCGCCATCACAATCTTCTTCAAGCACGGTGCAAGAGACGTAGACGGTCTTATCCCGAATCCAGCCCAGACGTTTGGCGAGCGCTGCAGCGCAAATTGAGGCTGCAGCGCCGCATTTCATATCTGCGGCGCCCCTGCCATATAAGCGACCCTCACGAATCTCGCCGCCAAAGGGAGGGACTTCCCACTCCGCAGCATCGTTGACTTGCACGGTGTCGATATGCGAGTCGAACCAGATCGCTTGCCCGCCATCGCCGATCTTCCCTACTACGTTGCCCATGGCATCGATGAACACCTCATCGTAACCCAAGGCGAGCATCTTCCGCTCGATAAACCGGACAATCTCCCCCTCTTGCCCGGAGAAACTCCGGATGCGGATCAGGTGCTGGGCGAATTCGACCAGCTCGCTTTCGACTTCGGGCGGGAAAGACTTAGACCAATCCACCATCTTACTCCTGACTCCGGGGCGTTAACTCGGTCGTCATTCGGGCCATTTTACTACGAAGCTGCCGGTTTGGGTCGGCCGCTGTGCCGTGCTCGGGCAAAGCTCGCCCGTGCCCTTCCGGTTTTGTCGCTGCTGGTTCCCGGGCTTGCTTCCGACGCCTCTACCCATACTTCCACAACAGATAGGCCCCCGCCAGACGCAAAGCCGCAGCGATGAACATCGCCGGACGCAAGCCCAGCCACTCTGCGAGGGCGGAGCCGAAGAGCGAGCCGCCGAGCATGCCTAAGTTTAAGACCAAATTGTGTAACGCCATGTGCGCCGGGCGATCGTCCTCCGGCACCCGCTCCATCAGCCGGTTCATGGTGGCGTTGAACAGCCCGGCCCAGATCACTCCCCCGAAAGCGTTGTTCAAGTAGATCAGCGTAGCACTTCGTGCAAGCGCATAGAGAAGGGGAAACAGAAAGATCCATGCACCACTGTTGACCAGCATCCAGCGATGTCCTTTGCGTTGGGCAAGGCGGCTTACGCCAAGCGAGCCGAACAAGAGCGAGGTGTGAAATAGGGCGGTGGCAAAGCTGATCTGGCCGTCGGACATATGCAGCAGGTTGACTTGGACTAGGGGGAAGAGGGGAATCGGGACATACTGAACGGTGTAAAATGCCAAATAGGCCCCCATAAACGGTCCAAAGGAAGTGCGCAGCAGATCGAAGCGCCACTCTCGGCGCAGCCCCACAAAGGCCGAGAGCACACCCGGGGTTCTGCTAGAACAGTTTTGCTTTCCCAACGCAATTTTGGGCAGGACTTCTTTCAACCAAAGTTTTACCGTGACAGTCCTTGCACCAAGGCGGGCTGACGCTCCGGACTCCACAACCAAACGGGCTACAGCGTGAGTGCTGAACAACGCCGAAAGCGCGCCGATGAGGAAGATCAATTGATAGTTGAGCGGAAACACAATTCGATCGAGCAATTGACCACAAAGTAAAGAAGCCGCTGAGAGACTGAAGGATTGAATAGCAAAGCGTTTCCCGACCACTTCTGCGCGCCATTCCGGGGCAACCACTTCGGCAAACAGGGCATTGAAAGCGATAGCCTGCAGCGTGCCCGGAATATGCATGAGAAGCGTGATGAGGATGATCGCCCAAATTTCGATGCGCGGAGGGAACAGCCAAGGCAGAAAGACGAAAGCTAAATAGCCGAGACGGTGCAACAACAGGCTGCTCACCGTGACCGGCAAGAGCGGCTTCCCTTGGAGCCATGCGCCAAAGGGCATCGAGAAAAGCAGATTGACCAAACCGGGGATAGCGGTGATCAAGCCCACTTGGACGCTGCTCCCCCCAAGGCGAGCGACATAGACGGCCAGAAAAGTCAAGGTGCTGCCGCTGAGAACCCCGAACCAGAAGATATCGGCATAAAGGCGGCGAAAATTAGCACGCTGGAGACGAGTGGCTACCTGCATAAGCTCTGACCAGTGGACGTAGAAATTGGTCGGGACAGCTCATATGTGCCTTCCCCGAGATGGACTCCCCAACCGAGTCACACACCCTCCGAGTATACCCCCAAACAGGAGGTAACGCTCACCCGGATCGGGACGGCAAAGGGTTGATTTCAGGGAGACCGCTTCGGGTCTTCGGGGAAGTTGGGCCAAACTTCACTATAAACCGGGATCAACGCTGCGGGCTTATCTCCGCCGGTGTTCCGCAGAACTCGGAGGGATTGATATACGGGATTATTTAGATTAATAAACATTAATCTATTAAAATCCAAAAAACCCTTGATTAACTTTGATTTTGTGGTAAACTACATGCAAGCAGATGTCTGGGTGCCCCCCTCACCCAGGCATCTGCTTTTTTATAGATAGATGCGCGACCCAGTCTCGGCCCGGAGCTTACCTATGGCCTTAGACCCTCTCCTTGTCCGCCTTCAATTTCCTGCGCTGCAAAAGAGCACGGCGATCTTCCTGGATAACCCCGCCGGCACACAAATCTGCGAGCCTGCGCTCAAACGGATGGTGGATTACCTCACCACATGCAATGCCAATCACGAGGGCGCGTTTGCCACCAGCCGTCAGTCGGATGCACTGCTTTGGGAAGCTCACGCTGCAGTGGCCGATTTCTACAACGCCGCTCGGCCGGAGGAAATGATCTTTGGGGCAAACATGACCACGCTCACCTTTCACCTCAGCCGCTCCTTGGCGCGTTGGCTTCAGGCGGGCGATCGCATTGTGGTCACCCGTTTGGACCACGACGCCAATATCAGCCCTTGGCTGTTGATCGCTGAGGAACGGGGGTGCATCGTGGATTGGGTGGACTTCTGCCCCGAAGAAGGCACGCTCAGGCTAGATGAAATGCGCCGTGCGCTCGAACGCCAACCGCGCCTTGTTGCCGTAGGCTATGCCTCGAATGCCCTGGGCACAATTAACCCCTTGCCCGAGATCGTCCCGATGGCAAAGCAGGCCGGTGCGCTGGTTTATGTAGACGCCGTGCAATACGCCCCCCACGGCCCGATTGATGTCCAGGCCCTCGGCTGCGATTTTCTGGTCTCTTCTGCGTACAAATGGTTTGGCCCCCATGTGGGTGTCCTCTACGGACGCTATGAGCTTCTGGAGGCCTTAGTTGCCTACAAGGTGCGGCCCGCTCCCTCACGCCCGCCGGGCAAATTTGAAACCGGCACGCTCAACCACGAAGGGATTGTCGGCGTCCTAGGCGCCATCGAATATCTGGAGGCTCTGGGCGAAACCTATGGTGCCGAGTTCGAGGCTGAACTTGCCCAGACCTACCAAGGGCGACGCCTGCGCCTGAAGAAAGCCATGAGTGTCATCCGCCAATACGAGGCGGGATTGACACTCGCTCTATTGGAAACCCTCGAAGGGACGCCCGGGATCACGATCTACGGGCTGCGCGATCCCAAGCGCTTGAGCGAACGTGTGCCCACGGTGGCTTTTCGCCTCAAGGGTTGGCACCCCCGTCATGTGGCAGAGGAATTGGACAAGGCAGGCATCTACGTCTGGGATGGGAACTATTATGCCCTAGCGGTGACCACTCGCCTTGGGGTAGAGGAAGATGGCGGGATGGTGCGAGTGGGGGCAGTGCATTACAACACGGTGGAAGAAATTGAACGCTTCGGTGAGGCGTTGCGGCGGCTGATCCATTAAGGGCGCAGGGTCTTTTGCTTTGCCCGGTCCTTCTTCAACTGAGGAATAGCTCGCCCTCCGGGTATAGAACCCTCTTTCCCGGTATAATGAGTACACCGGATTTCAACGCTTACTTCTCCTCAAACGGGTGAATTGCCACAAGAGCTTGGGCTGCCCGAATCCCAATATGCCTCCGATCTGGCGCTTGGGCAGAGCGCTGCTCTCGAGTATCCTCCGCAATGGGCGCCCGCCTGTGGTGCGTTGCTCCTGTTCATAGGTTTGGAAGTGAGGGAAGTATGAGAGAAAGCAAACGCAAAGTCTTCCTTGGGATAGGAGCGATCTTCCTGCTTGGGCTGGTGCTCGCAGCAATCTGGCTGCGTTCGCCTCGTCCTGCCTCGCCCTTGCCCACTCCGACAGAAGTGAAGGGTGGTGCAACACCGCTCCCGGAGGAGCCCGCAGAGGAAGCTGCCTTTACCGAGCGGCGGTTGCGCATGGTGGAGCAAACCATCGTGGCGCGAGGGGTTAAGAACCCGGATGTGATCGCCGCCATGAAAGCCGTGCCGCGCCACCTCTTTGTTCCCGAAGAATACCTGGACTTTGCTTATAACGACCACCCCTTGCCGATCGGCTTCGGACAGACGATCTCTCAGCCCTACATCGTGGCTTGGATGACCGAGCTTGCCGACCTGAAGCCTGATGAGCGGGTGTTGGAAATTGGAACCGGTTCCGGTTATCAAGCGGCGATTCTGGCGCAGCTCGGCTACTTAGAGGTCTATAGCATTGAAATCATCCCCGAATTGGCTGAGGGAGCTGCAGAGCGTTTGCGGGCTCTAGGGTATAAAGTGGAAGTGCGTCAGGGGGATGGCTATTACGGCTGGCCGGAAGCTGCCCCTTTTGACGCAATCATTGTCACGGCTGCGCCCGACCACTTACCGGCGCCGCTGGTTGCCCAACTAAAGGAAGGGGGACGCATCATCATCCCCATCGGTCCGCCGGGCAGCTATCAGACGTTGTGGAAGTTCGTCAAGCAAAACGGGGAGCTTACCGCCTATGAGTTAGGCGGAGTTGCTTTTGTGCCCCTCACCGGCGAGGGCGTGCAGCGCGGGGCTCCCTCGCCTGCACCATAACTGCGGCTAGGGCATAAAGCAGGGCGCCGCTCTGTAAGACTGCCGAAAAACCAAAGCTCAAAGCCAGGAGCATGGCGCCCACCGAGGCAATGACAGAAGCCGCCCCGTTGAGCGACCAAATCAACGGCAGCCAGCGCCGCTGCGGCTCCTCCCGCAGCCAGAAGCGCAACCCTGCTGGGAAAGCGACTCCCATGCCCAACCCGCCGGGAGCAATGATAAGAAACATCAAGGCCAGCCGGGCGGGCAGAGGAAACGCTAATGTCCTCTCAAACACGACCTTCAGCCACCAGGCGGCTGTGGCGATCCAAAGCGCCAACCCAAAAAGAGAGAGCCGCAAGGGGGCGCGTTGGGCGTTCAGACTGCCGATCCCGGAAGAAACCAACAGGGCAAAAAGAACCCCTGCAACCGCATAGGCCGGTTGCCCTAAATAGAGCTGAAAGCGCTGGATCAGGGCCAGCTCGACTAATAAGTAAGCAAAACCAATGGCCGTAAAGTAGAACAAAACCCTCCCAGAGGGCGAATGAGAGCTGCCCCGAGCGGGCAGGGCCAGCCGATCCGAACCCTGCTGAGATGCCAGACCCTTCTTTACCAACCATCCCGTGAGGCCCACCAACAGGGCTCCTAGAAGGAGGACGAACCCGAACAGCCCGACCACCACCAACATCCCCACCCCGCCGAAGGGCTGCCAAGTCTGCCCGAACTCCGCCAGAGCTTGGCGGGTTTGCCCCCACTTGAAATAATGGGCAAAAAAAGGACGATCGTCGGTCACCGGCCGCACGTCGTAAGCGTAGCGGCGGTAAAACTGTTGCCGCGTTTGAGGCTCTAGCACCGCCTGATAAGCCGAGGTGTAGAGCGACTCGGCCAAGACATTGAAGCGATTGGTCTCCTCCGGGCGCAGATCGGGAGCGTAGATCAGGTCAAAAGCGCGGCTTCTGGCAAACTGACGCACCGTAGCCAGCTCCGCTTCGTTGAAGGGCTGACGCTTGACGAGGAAGGTAGCCAAGGCATAGCCGCGCAGGACAACGATCCTTGAGCGAGGATCCAACCCCAAACTTTCGAGGGCTTCGACAGCGGTGGCAAAAGCGCGCAAGCTCTCGCTGGGTGGCTTCTGCAGCCAACGGTTGAAAACCAGCACCCCTTGTGGCTGAAGCAGTTGCAGCAACTCGCTAAAGCTTTCGAGGGTATAGCGGTAGTCTTCAGCAAGGCTATAGGCCCCGGAACGGACGGGGTGGAAGGAGCTGGTCAGAGTGAGCAGGATCACATCGAAGCGCTGCTCGGTGCGGCGTGTAAAGCTGCGCTGGTCTTCGATCAACCCGTTCACGCCCGGATGGGTGTAGATTTGCCGGGCAGCGACCACTACCAAGGGGTTGACTTCCACAGCGGTCACCGTTTCTGCGCCTTGCGCTAAGGCGACCAAAATATCCATCCCACCGCGCGGCTCGAGCACAAGCACATGGGCGTGCGGCTGCAGCCAAAAGGCCACCGCTTGCGGGAGATAGGCGGTAAATTCCAAGTCAGCCGGCAAGTATAGCAGAGGGGAGAGATTATCGCCATCGACAAATAAGCCGGCCTGGGGTGGCAGGGGCTTGGCATAGGTAAAACTCATGCCTGCAACCGAGCGGATGCCGCTGCTGCGCACCACGTCCACCCGTGAGAAAGCATTCCAACGCTGGAAGATCAGCTCGGCATCCGGGTATTGCAGAGCATAAGAGAGGCTCTTGTATTGCGAAAGGCGCAAATTGAGGGCGGGCAGCAGCGGGGTTCCCTGGCTGCGCGCGATCAATTCCAGGACACAGAAACCCACCCAAAGCGAGATTGCGCCTATTCGCACCCAACCGCCGGTCCCACCTCTGCTCTTCGCTGACGAGGGCAGAGGTCTCGTCTGCGAGGGGTCAAGGGGCGAGAGGTGGTCGGGAAGGAGAGTACTTCTCGGTCTCGGCAAAGCGCAGAGCGCCAATGCGCCGCAACAGGCCACGATCACCCCCTCGCCACCTACCAGGCCGGGCAAGGCCAGCCCTCCCAGACATCCTACCCCTGCGCCGATGAAATTCCAAGCATAGATTTGCCCCGCCTGTTGCGGGAAAGCGTTCAACAACACCCCCAAGGCCAAACCGCTGAAGAAGAAGGGCAGACTGAGGGCAAGGTAATTCAAACCGAACCGGGCTAGCTGACGCACATCCCAGGCGATGCTGAAGGAATCGAAGGGCAATTCATTCAAAATCAAATAAGCTGCTAGGATGGAAATTGTGCCCCCAAGAGCACACCGCTCGAACACGGCAAGGGCCTGTTGAGGAGAAAGCGCCGGACGAAACGCTAAGACCACCCCGCTGACCGCATAGCCCAGCATCGCAATGCTCACGATCAAGAAGACAAAGTGATAGAACTGGGCAACCGAGAACAAGCGCGTGAGAATAACCTGGAAGAGCAGGGCAACGGCTGAAAAGAGAGCCACACGCCAGAACAGCCCGCTAGGGCTGGCCGTTTCCCCTACCATCGCGCTCGGTGTTCTTCTGCAAAGCCAATAAGGTCGCTAATGGGCACTTTTTCCCCGTCGTCTGCTACCGCAAAGCCGTTATACCGTCCAAACACCTGATGGACTTCGCTGTAAATGATCCCCAGATTGGTGAGGGCGGTGCGCTCTAGAAAGGGGGTGAAGGTCAGATCGAGGCGCCCCTGGTTGTCGGTGAAACGCCAAGGTTGCATATAGTCCCTGGGTTGATATTCGAAGGCAACTTGGTCTAATTTATGGATGCGATTGGCAAGGATCAGAGCGTTCTCGGTAGCGGCGGAGAGATCGCCGAATCCGCAGCCCAAGTTCAAACCGAGGGTGCGCCCATCGGAGAGGTAGCCGCTGGCGCTTGCCCAGTTCCAAAACGAGCGGTACTCCCACACCCCGCGTCCCCAGTCCAGAGAACCAAGACAAGTGGTCGGGTCAAGCTCGAGGAAAAGATCGCCATAGCGCAGCGTGCCACGAGCCGGTAGGCAATTGATCTTGCGGTTGAAGTAAAATCGCCGGCTTCCGATCGGGATCACGATGTTCATCGACTCGGCACCTTGGGGCACCTCTAGGGTGATCTCGGCCTCGAGGCCCTGACCACGATCAAAACTCGGCCAATCCACTTGAATGCGCCGCTTCGATCCCTCCACGAGAAAGTCCAGTCTTACCCCCCTACCGTGATAGCGACTATGCCCACTTTGGCTATTGCGGGGCAAGACCACCCCGCGGGCTAAAGGGAGCACCAAGCTTTCCTCGTGAAGAGCACGGTTGACAAAATCGGCCGCGTAAACGAAAACATTGCCGGCATAGCCGAGATCGGCGATCGTAGCCGAGAAAAAGTGCTGAGGGGTGAAAACTGCGTAGTAGTCCCAGCGCTTGAGGCGAAAACGTTGCAAGAAGCGAAAACGGTAGAAGCGCAAAGCTTCGAGATTGCAATCCAGCAGCGGCTGACGCGACCAACCGATTTGCGCGAGGTTGCCGTTCAGAGTTAACAGAGGCCCGGAATGGGTAATTTCGCGCTGCATTCTCAACCTCCTCTTTCGGATTATACTCTTACCTTATGAGATGGTCGATGAAAGTTCACCTCCCTGCGGAGTCTTTGTTGCGATCGTCCAGTGCTGTCCTCTGTTAGGAAAAGGCGGTAGGCAGGCTTATATCGACCATATCGACCGCTTAACTTAAGTAAGGCGGTCTTGACACTTTTTTAACATCGTGATAATCTTTAGGCTTGTTACGGTCGTTTCTCCGCCTGTTCTCGCCGGGAAGCGACGCAATCTTAACGAACAATGGAGATCGAAAGATGAGTGAACGCATTATTGGCACTGTCAAATGGTTCAACGCCGCAAAGGGCTACGGCTTTCTGGGGCGTGAAGATGGTGAAGATGTGTTTGTCCACTTCACCGCCATTCAGACAGAGGGATATCGTAAGCTGGTAAAGGATCAAAAAGTGGAGTTTTCAATTGAGGAAGGCCCAAAAGGGTTGCAAGCTGCCAACGTTGTCCCGCTTTCGTAAGGTCGGTTGACCCCGGAAACTCCAGCAGGGTCAGCGCACGCTGACCCTGCTGCTTTTTCATGCCTGCCACTCGGTGTGAAAAACCCCCTCCCGGTCGAGACGACGGTAAGTGTGGGCGCCGAAATAGTCGCGCTGAGCTTGGATCAGGTTCGCCGGCAACCTTTCGCTGCGCAGGCCGTCAAAGTAGGCCAAGGCAGCGCTCATGGCCGGGAGAGGAATCCCTGCGCCCACCCCGAACTGCACGGTTTCCCTCCAGGCGGGCTGAGCCTCCAATAGCGCTTGGCGGAAGAAGGGATCGAGGATCAGATTCGGCAGATGGGGATTTTGGCGATAGGCGCGGCGGATGTGTTCCAGCAAGCGAGCGCGAATGATACAACCTCCCCGCCAGATGCGCGCAACCTCGCTGAGATCGAATTCGTATTGATAAGTTCGGGTCGCTTGTTCCAACATCGCCATGCCCTGAGCATACGCGCAAATCTTTGCGGCATAGAGACCCCGTTTCAAAGAGTCGATCTCGATCGCCGCGACCGGAGAGGGAGGAAGTAGCAACCCGCTGAACTGGGGAGCGATCTCCAAACGTAAGCTTCGCTGTGCCGAAAGCGCCCGCGCCTCCACAGCAGCCTGAAGAGTTGGAATGGGAACACCCAGCTCGAGCGCTTCTTGGGAAGTCCACCTTCCGGTGCCTTTTTGCTCCGCTACATCCAAAATTTTCTCTACGAGCGGCTCTCCACTCTCTGTATCCATGACTCCGAGGATTTGAGCGGTAATTTCGATCAGATAGGAGTTTAGCTCGCTCTGGTTCCATGCAGCAAAGGTTTGGGCGATTTGGGCTGCGCTCAGCCCCAGACCGCGCCGCAAGAGGTCGTAGGTTTCAGCGATCAATTGCATGTCAGCGTATTCAATACCGTTATGGACCATCTTGATGTAATGGCCAGCCCCACCGCGCCCTAGGTAGGTCACACAAGGCTCACCGTCCACTTTGGCGGCGATGGCCTGCAGCAAGCTCTCTAGCGCCCGATATGCCTCGGGATGGCCGGAAGGCATAAGACTGGGGCCCTTCAAGGCACCCTCCTCTCCGCCGGAAATTCCTATGCCGAGATAGAGCAAACCCCTGGCTTCGACTTCCTGTAAACGTCGCTCGGTGTCTTTGAAGAACGAGTTGCCACCATCAATCAGGATATCTCCGGGTTCAAGGTGGGGAAGGAGTTCGTTAATCATCTGGTCCACCGGGCTGCCGGCTTTGACCATGATCAGCAAACGCCGCGGGCGCTTGAGGCTGGCAACCAGATCAGGAGGCGTTTCGCAGCCAATAATCTGTTTCCCCTGCGCTCGCTCGGCCAAAAACTGGCGCATGCGCTCGAGGGTGCGGTTATAGACCGCCACCCGGTAACCGTTGCGCTCGATGTTCAGGGCCAAGTTCTGCCCCATAACCGCCAGGCCGATTACAGCAAGATCAGCGAGTGCCATTGACGAGACCTCCAAACCGAGCAAAAGAGCTGCTTTATTCCCTTACAAAACTGTAAGGTCGTTGAAGACGATCTTTGGCTATAATAAGGCTGACACTTGGGCGAGTGTCGCTTTACGAACAAGCCTTCGGGCTTGTTCTTTTTTAAGCTGCAACTAGAATACGTTGTTGCTCAAGGTTCACTCGAGGAGAAAAGCACCTCACATAGTTCAGAACTTTCTGCCAATAGGCATGGATGGCCGAAGCAGGAATGCCAGGCGGGGCATATGTCACATACAACACGTGTGTAGTTTGGGGGGTGATCGGGGAGCAATTGTCTTGTCCATAAAGGACCGAACAACAAATCCCGTGTTCATCCCGAAGGACCATGTCGTTTTTGGCAACCCGCTTGATCGCCCCACCCATCTGGCAAAAGGTCTCTCCTTGGCGGGCGACATCGATCCACAATTTGCCGCAAAGCTTGTCGGCATCATGGCCGGCGGTCAGCATGAAGGTTTCCAGCTCGGCCATAAAGTTGGCATCCACCAGGGGCGATACTTGGTGAAAGTCTTTTCCCTTGTGGAGCAACGACTCCAGTTGGAGCAGGACATGATAAGTTTTGTCAAAGCGTTTGTAGTAGCGCACGTAAGCATCCATGACCGGCAAGCAGATCAACTCGGCACGGCTCAGATGCCTGTAGCGCCGGCGCAAGCTTGTGGCCAAGATGCGCTTTTGTTCCTCCAGCGCGGCACAGGGCCCGGAATTCTCGGCTTGGGAGAGCTCCAGCAGGCCGATTTGGGCACCGGGGTAGGTAGTGCACCATTCAGGTGTAGCTTCCACGTAAAGCATTCTTACTCCCACTGGGACAAGTAAGACTATTGTATCACGGGAAAGGTACGGCCCAGTAAAGGTCACTTTGCTCTCAGCACTCAGGATAGTTTCCCCTTGCGCAACCTAGACAACGTCTTTTCATCCTGCATCCCCAACCCAAGACTCGAACCATGGAACACCAACCACTCCTCCCCTCAGCCATCGCGGATTGCTTCCTTGCCACTATCAGCAACCCTTAATCAGTAGCCTTGCATCTTAAGGTATAATCCCCAAGCTATTGGAAGCCAGTCGGCGTGCTAACAGCCGCCCAAATAAGGCAAGAAAAGGGCCACCTTAGTCTGCGGAGGCTTATGTGGAACGATATCTAGATGTGGCTTTGATCATCGTATCGATCGCCCTGATTGCCAGCGTGATCCTGCAGAGCAAGGGCGCTGGCTTGGGAGGATTGAGCGGTGGGGATAGCGGTGGCTTTTTCACCGCTCGGCGGGGTGTAGAAAAGACCCTCTTTCGCGTGACGGTTGCGCTAAGCGTGATCTTTGTCCTGCTGGCGATCGCTACGGTTATGGTGGCAGAGTAAGCTAAGCTTTAGCCCCCGCTGCCGGACCTCCAAGGACGACACAGTAGGATAACCCACTCGATGAAATCCTTACGCTGGCAATTGATCCTGCTGGGGTTATCGCTGATCCTCATTGCCTGGCTGCTTTGGACTCAGCAAGCTAATCCGACCCCGGTTGCAGGGGTTGGCTTACAACCGGTCAGCGGGGGGGTATATAGCGAAGCGCTGATCGGCAGCTTGGGACGGCTCAATCCAGTGTTGGACTATACCAACCCGGTCGACCGCGACGTTAATCGCTTGCTTTACGCTGCTTTGGTCCAATTTGACGAGCGCGGTTTGCCCCAGCCGGATTTAGCCGAGTCGTGGGGGGTTTCAGCCGATGGGAAAATCTATAACTTCTCGATCCGCCCCCAAGCAGTTTGGCACGATGGCGCTCCCGTGACCAGTGACGACATCATCTTCACCGTAGATGCCCTGCGCAGCGATGCTTCTCCGCTGCCGCAGGACATCAAAGAGATGTGGCGTCAAATCCAGGTGGTTCCTCTAGACGAGAAAACGATCCAATTCCGTCTTCCCGCAGCCTTCGCTCCATTCTTAGACTACTTGACGTTCGGGGTTTTGCCCAAGCACCTCTTGGGTGGAACCAGTGTGGAGGCAATGCAAAGTGCCCCGTTCAATTTCCAGCCTATCGGTAGCGGGCCATTCCGTTTCCAAAGCTTCATCAGCGAAGAAGGAAACATCGTTGGGGTTTCGCTCCAAGCTTTCGAACGCTATCATCGTGGACGCGCCTATTTAGATGGGGTTGTGTTTCGCTATTATCCCGATGGAGCGACCGCTCTCAACGCCTATCGCGCCCAAGAGGTCCTAGGGATCAGCCGTGTCGATGAGACCATTCTCAGGGAGGTGCTTACCGAAGTGGGGTTAAATCTCTATACCGCTCGCTTGCCAAACCTGACCCTAATTTTCTTAAATCTCAACCATCCGGACCTACCGTTCTTCCAAGACAAGACAATCCGGCGCGCCTTGTTGATGGGGCTGAATCGCCAACGTCTGATTGATGAACTGCGTAACGGCCAAGCGATCATCGCCGATGGGGTGATCATGCCCGGCACTTGGGCTTACTATGATGGGATCGAACGCATTCCTTTTGATCCAGAAGAGGCCTTGGACCTGCTCAAGAAAGCCGGCTATACCTTTCCGCCCGAAGGCGGAGAAGCACGGGCGAAAGAAGGGGTGGCGCTGCGCTTTGAGTTAGTCTATCCCGAGGTCCCGGGCTACGCCGAACTCGCAGCCGAAATTGCCCAAAGTTGGGCAAAGCTGGGCGTGGTTGCCGTGCCCAAAGCAGTGCCTTTTGAGACTTTGATGACTCAATACTTAGAGACACGGAACTACCACGCAGCGCTGGTTGAGCTGAGCTTCGCCCGTTCACCCGATCCAGACCCTTACCCTTTCTGGGACCAAGCCCAGATCGCCGAAGGGCAGAATTACGCCCAGTGGGATGACCGCCTGGCCAGTGAATACTTGGAGAGGGCGCGCATCACTACAGACTGGGGAGAGCGTGCCCGCTTATACCACAATTTCCAAGTGCGCTTTCAAAGCGAGCTACCTGCTCTGCCGCTCTTTTACCCAGTTTACAATTACGCCGTAGACGCAAGTATTCAAAATATTCGTGTTGGACCGATGTTTGACCCCACCGATCGTTTCGCCAACATTCTCGGTTGGTACGTCCGCGCGCAACGCCCTCAAATTCCTCCCAAAAACTCTCCCAGCCCCTAAAAGCCTTTGAAACGCAGCACGACCTCTGGGGATTGCCCCGAAGTGCGCCAAAATTGCAGTCAGGGTTGTGGTGTCTCAGTAGGAGTCTCGGTTGGCAGAGGAACACTCGGGGTTGGCGTCTCTTGTGCGCCAACACATCGCTCATAGGCGCGGTTATATCCTTCCTGCAGCGATGCATCCCCGCCGTAGCTCAGGGCTTGCTGGTAGATCTCCATCGCCTGACACCACTCCCTTCTAGCTAGGAGTTGCTCGGCATACTTGCCCAGAGCAATGCGATAGCGATCTGTGGCCGTCCACCCAGTGGCATCGCGCAGGTTAGGAACCGCCGGTGCCACCTGAGCGAAATAATACACAACCTGGCCCCAGTCCACGTCCCAATAGCTCGCTCCTAACAGGTAAAGACGAGCCCAGTTTTGCAGGCCCTTAGTCTCAGTATCCAAAGGGCCGAACTTTTCGGCGAGGGTCAGATCGTAAATACCCCCTTCAAGGTTGGCTTCCTTGAGGATTTTATCGCGACCGCTGTTGCGATAGGCCAGATAAAGCAGGCCATCTACCACAGCAGGTTGAAAATTGGGCTCGGCTTTACGCAGAAGGAGCAGCGTGTCGATCGCCGCCGCCCATTGGCTGTTGTTGATGAGCTGTCTCGCTGCCTCTAAGCGCTCAGTAGCACTGCGCAGATCCGGAGTGGGTGAAGGAGTCGGCGAAGGAGCGATGGTTGGAGTCGCCGTAATGCTGGCTTGGAAAATCACTTCCGCCAGCTTCTCAGCAGCGCCGGGATAGTCGGGCGCAATCTGGATCACATACTCCAGCCGTTGGCGAGCACGCCCGTACTCCTGGTTGGCGATTTCTTGCAGAGCAAGTTCATACTGCTCTTTCGCAACTAATCCCGCCTGAGTCGCCGCCGCAGCTCTACGGGCATTGACTCCGGAGGCATAACCAGCAATTGCGCTGAGAAACGCAGTGCCGATCAGGCCGAGAATGCCGATGAGCATAACCCATCCCAGCGGAGAAGCTCTCTGCTTCGTGCTCTGAGGTGACGCAGAAGGCGGCCGACCTTTCCCTTGCCCGGCGAGAGTCACGGCTTGCGTCGCCTGCAGATGAACCTCGGAAGGAAGGCTGAGCCTAACCGTTTCCTCTGGACCACCAGTCGAGGGCGGAGTTTGGGCTGGGCTTGGCCTAATCGGAAGGGTAGAACTTGTGAAATGTTCTCGGGTAGCCGCCAGAGTCTCCTCTTCGGGAGCAGAAGCGCTCTCGGAGGGGGAGTCCCTTCCCTCTACTTGGCTAGACCTCTGAGAGTCAATCTCTTCAGGTGTCGGTTGATCGGTTTTTGAATTCTGCATAGGGCGGATTATACTCCAGAGTATAATTTCTATAATGAGTGAATTTCGGTTCTTTCACCCTATCGAAGTGCGTTACGGCGACCTCGACCCACAGGGCCATGTCAACAACGCCAAGATTGTGACCTATCTTGAGCAAGCCCGCATTCAGTATATTAAATACCTCAACCTCTGGCGAGGCGGCTCTTTTTCGGACCTCGGGATCATTCTGGCCGAGGTCCGAGTGAGTTACAAGGCTCCGATCTATTTTGGCCAACCTCTTCGGGTTGGGGTGCGCGTCACCCGCTTGGGCCATAAAAGCTTCGAGATGGCCTATCGAGTCGAAGATGCCGTTTCCCGTGCTGAGCTTGTCACCGCCTCGACCGTCCAAGTGGCTTACGACTATCGGCAGCAAAAATCGATTCCGATCCCGGAAGAGTGGCGTTCTGCTATTAGCGTTTTTGAAGGGCTGGAAGGCAGGCAAGTGCCCGACGCCCCTTTGAACTTGTGAGGGTTTTTTCTTATGCGTGGCGTACCCTCCCGGCGTAGGGTACGCCGGTTTGCAAGGGTAAACATGCGGTAGATTTTTATGAATGTGGATGCGATTCTAGCTCCATCCACTCTTTCCGGAGTGCCTGAAGTCGCCCGCGCAGCCGAGGCCTTTGGCTTCGATGCTTTGTGGTGTCCGGAAACCAGCCACGATCCCTTCTTACCCGGTGTTCTGATCGCCGAGCATACTCGGTACTTGCACTTTGGCACGGCAATCGCCGTCTCGTTTGCCCGCAGCCCCACTACCTTGGCCTACCTCGCCTGGGATTTAGCTCAATTCTCACAGGGACGTTTTCTTCTGGGTTTGGGCACACAGGTCAAGGCCCATATTGAGCGGCGCTTTGGGATGCCTTGGCCTGACTCGGTGGTCGGCAAACTGCGCGAGCAGATTCAAGCGATTCGATCCCTATGGCGATGCTGGCAAGAGGGTTCGGAGTTGAATTACCGTGGCCGATACCACCGCCTAACCCTGATGTCACCCTTCTTCAATCCCGGGCCGATCCCCCACCCGGACATCCCAATCTTGATCGCCGGGGTCAACCCGGGGTTAGCCCGGTTGGCTGGCGAAGAAGCGGACGGCTTTTTTGTCCATCCTTTGCATTCAATTGATTACCTTGCTCAAGTCCTCCTTCCGGCAATTCGGCTTGGGTTTACAAAGCGAGAGCGAGAGAACCCAAGATTTCAGCTCTGCGTAATGGCTTTCACGGCCACAAGCAAGCAGGAAGCACAGTTCGTTCGCGCTCAGATTGCGTTTTACGCCTCAACACCCTCTTATCGGCGGGTGCTGGAACATCACGGCTGGGGAGAGGTTGGTGAAAAGCTCTCGGCCTTGGCCAGCCGTGCCCGATGGGAGGAAATGCCTGCTTTAATTGACGAAACCATGCTAGAAACCTTTGCGGTGCTCGGCGAGGAGCAAAGCTTAGCCGAGAAACTGCGTCGGCGCTATGCCGGACTTGTCCAGCGGCTCTCGTTATATCTGCCCTTTGTTCCCGGCCAGCGCGACAATTTTTGGCGTAGACTGGTGGAGGAGCTCCGCACCGCATGAACCAACAGGATGAAGAGGCCTTTTTCGAACGCGAACGCAAGCGCATGGTGGACGAACAACTGCGCCGGCGCGGCATCCACGAACCGCGTCTGCTAAAAGCCATGCTCAAAGTGCCGCGCCATCGCTTTGTGCCTCTGGAGCATCGCCATTTGGCCTATGTGGACGGCCCGCTTCCTATTGGTGCCGGCCAAACCATCTCTCAACCTTACATTGTTGCGCTGATGACTCAGCTGCTGCTTTTGGAGGGGGACGAAAAAGTGCTGGAAGTGGGCACTGGATCGGGGTACCAAGCGGCGATCCTCGGCGAACTCGCTCGAGTAGTGCACACGATCGAGCTTCACGCAGAGTTGGCCGAGCGGGCGCACCGGCTCTTACAGGAGCTGGGCTATCAGAACATCCACGTCCATATCGGGGATGGTTCGCTGGGCCTACCGGAATTCGCCCCTTATCAAGCGATTATCGTCACTGCGGCAGCTCCCAAAGCGCCACTCGCCCTTCTGGAACAGTTGGATGAGGGGGGACGGCTGGTAATCCCGGTGGGCGGGCAGTGGGGACAAATGCTCGAGCGCTGGACGCGGCACGGTTCTCAGTTTGAGCAAGAGGAATTTGTTCCGGTGGCCTTTGTCCCCCTGCGCGGTGAAGCGGGTTGGAAAGAAAACCATTGGGAGCAGGAGTAAGCCACTTAGGCACTGCTGAGCGTCACAAAGACCATGGGCCTGCGTTTCGTCTTATTGTAGAGAAACGACTTGAGTGTCTGCTCCAGGTCGTTTTGCAGGCGGCCGTTGCTGGCGCCCTCCACCGTTTTGCGCACAAGGTCTCGCGTCTCGGCGAGAAGCTCCTCAAGCTCTTCAGCAGGGACAAAACCGCGCGTGATCACTTCCGGCTCGTCTAACAGGCGGCCGGAGCGGCGATCGAGGACAACATTAACTAAAACGAAGCCATCGCGGGCAAGGGCTTCGCGCTCGCGCACCAAACTGGGGCTGACTTCTCCCACCGAGGCCCCGTCAACAAAAACGTATCCTCCTGGAATGCGTTCTGCTATGCGCATTTGATCCTCAGTTAGCTCAATCACCATTCCGTTCTCTACGATGGCAATGCGCTCGGCAGGAATGCCCACCTCTTGGGCAAGCCGGGCGTGTTGATGTAAATGGCGCAGCTCCCCATGAATGGGGATCAAGAAACGCGGCCGAACCAGATTGAGCATCAGCTTGATTTCTTCGGCACTCGCATGTCCGGAGACGTGAACCGGGGCGATGTCTTCGTAAATGACATTTGCCCCTTTGCGGAAGAGACGATTGATCGTACGATAAACGCTTTCCTCATTTCCGGGGATCGGGCGAGAAGAGAGCACCACGGTATCGCCAGGGATGATCTCAAAATGACGGTTCGTACCGGTCGAGAGCCGCCCCAAAATTGAGGTTGGTTCACCTTGAGTCCCGGTGGACATCAGGACGACCTCTTGCGGATTCATCCGTAAGGCCTGTTCGATAGATACAATGGCGCTGTCGGGGATATCCAAATAGCCCAATTTGCGGGCGATGCGTGCACTCTCAATCATGCTAGAGCCAACAAAGGCCAGTTTTCTACCATAGCGCATGGCCGCGTTCGCTACCTGCTGCATCCGAGAGATCAACGAGGCAAAGCTCGCCACGATGATGCGCCCCGGCGCCTCACGGAAAACGCTGTCGAGGGCTGCGTCAACGACTCGTTCGGAAGGCGTCCACCCGGGACGGGTAGAGTTGGTTGAGTCGGCGAGCAGGGCCAGGACCCCTTGCTGAGAGTATGAGGCAAGCTTGGCAAAATCGGTCGGCCAGTTGTCCACAGGGGTATGATCGAACTTGTAATCCCCGGTGTGAACTACCAGACCGACAGGGGTGCGGATACCCAAGCCTACTCCATCGGGGATCGAATGGCAGACGTGAAAGAACTCTACATCGAAGACGCCGATACGAATACGGTCGCCAGCGCGCACCGTGTTCAAGGTTAGCTTGCTCAACAGACCGTTTCGCGTCAATTTAGCTTCCAATAGCCCGCGGGTGAGTGCCGTGGCATAGATCGGCGCCTGGACCTGTTCTAGGACATGGCGCGCGGCCCCGGTGTGATCTTCGTGACCATGGGTGAAAACAATCCCTACTACCTTGTGGCGGTTTTGTACCAAATACTGAAAATCCGGAATGATGTAATCAATCCCCAGCATATCGTTTTCGGGGAACATTAGGCCTGCATCGACCACCAAAATCTGGTCGGCGTATTCATAGACCATCATATTTTTCCCAACTTCCCCCAATCCTCCGAGGGGGAGAATGCGTAAGATTTTATCTTTCATACTTCTGCGCTTTCCTCGTTGAAGTGTGCAGTGTCGCTCCCGATCACAACAGCAGCCCGAACGGCATAACCGACCGGGCTGCTGCAAATCGAGATACAATCACCAAAGCGTTTGAACCAACTCAGATACGTTCTCCTCGAGCGTCTTCGTTTCAATCCTCAGTCGGCAAAATTTGCCATCTGTGCTTAAATTTTAACATTATGAAGGCATTTTGTCAAAATCTCGATGCAGCGCCCGTTGGCTCGGGTTGAGCGACCCGCAGTTCACGTTCGTACCACCAATCCTCTAACTGCAAATAACCCCGCAGGGCAAAAGCGATCAAACTGCGCAGCGGTTCAGGCGGCCAAGGGATCACCCGGCGACGCACGAAGGGGCACTCGGTCAACTCGCTCCGGCGTTCGAGGAGTAAATCCCGCAAGGTTTGAGCATTCAGATGGCTGGCAGAAACACCGTGTCCAATGCAACCCACACTGTAGACCGCCCGCCGATCTCCGAGATAGCCCATAGCAGGCGTCAAGTCTATGGTCACTGAAAACGGGCCACCCCAGCGATGGGTCACGCGCACGTCCCTTAGGTTAGGGAAGAGAAAGCGGATATGCTCTTCCAGGTGCCGCCAAGCGCTCTCATTCCGGTCGGCATTCAGGTCATCAGCAAAGGTGATGCCGACCGGGCCTCCGCCTATCACCAGGCGGCGATCAGGGGTGAGGCGGTAATAGTGGATCAGGTTGCGGGCGTCCTCGATTCCTTCTCTCCCTTGCCAGCCAATGGATTCTAGGTGTCTCTCACTTAAGGGTTCGGTGGCGACCATGTAGGTAAAAGCGGGAATCTGTTTGCGCCGCAATAAAGGGAAGAGGTGAGTGTAGGCATTGGTGGCAAAAACCAGCTTTTCGCTGTACACTTTGCCGCGCGGCGTCAAAATCCGAAAGCGGCGTTCACGACGGATTTCCACTGCCGGCGTGTTCTCGTAGATTTCCGCACCGTAGCGCAAAGCGAGGTCCCGCTCAGCGCGCACCAGCTTGGCCGGGTTGACCAAAACCAAACGCGGTTCCCATAATGCCCCCAGAAAGCGCGGCGAGTTAACCCGCTGGCGCACCTCCGCCTGGTCGAGCCAGAAAATGTCGCTAAAGCCGAAGCGGTTCATCCGCTCCACGTCCTCTTGCAGGCGCCTGACATAGGCCTTGGTGGTGGCGACGCGCAAAAAGCCCGGTCGAATGCGCTCGCACTCGATCTTTTCCCGCTCGATTAAGGCATCCAGTTCCTCCACGGCGCGCATCATATAGCGGTGAGCTGCCTTAAATCGCTCCACACCCATCAGGGTCGGCATCACACCAAAACCCAGGCCTACCACCGTCATAGCAAAAGAGCCATTGCGTCCGCTGGCACCGTATCCAACCGTTTTTGCCTCTAGCACCACAATGCGCAAGGTAGGTTCGACGCGCTTGAGTTCATAGGCAGTCATCAGGCCGGTAAAGCCACCGCCGATAATCGCAATATCCGCCTCGATTTCCCCTTCAAGCGGCGGTTGGGGATGGTATTCCCCGTAAGTGTCCAGCCAGAGAGAGAGCGGAGAGTCGGGCAGAGATTGCATCTTTCCTCCTTTGACGTAAGGAAGAGATGAAGGGAACAGCTTATCCTAACCGATCACAGCTAGCAGGTGAGAACCAGAGCAACGCAGGAAAGTCATTTGGATTTTAAGGCGAAAGCCTGCGATGCGGGCCTCTTTACGAAAACCGGCACGCCACCTTCGGCATGATCGCATTAAACGCAGAGCTCTCCTCGGCCTTGCCAACGCAAACCTGCATCCCTAGCCATGAATATGCCCTATCCAAGGACTAGGAACTGATCCTCAGTCGATGTCGCCTCATGGCTCTAAAGCAGCATCCGTGGCTCAACGCCCCGATCTCCTGCCAATCCGAGGGCAGGCTGTTCGTGCCTAAAATGTGTCCCTTGACATATGACGGTTCTTGAGTGATTGTCGTAGAAGGTCTCATGCTGATTGTAACTCTCGATCCGCACGACGTAGAATTTCTTGCAATTTTCCCAGGAGCTCATCGGACAGGGGATCAGCCGGTGGCATAGCCAAAATTTCTTCTACGTGCTTGCGCGCTTCGCTGTATAAGTTGGGTTTACCCAGTTCCAACCAGCTTTCGTAAGACAAGCGGTAAGTATACTTCGGTTTGTGGAACTCTCCGCTGCGAGCAGCGGCGTGCGTGCTTTTGCTCTTGAGAAAGTGACCGCCAGGACCGACTTTGGCGATTTCGGCGAACAAATCGCGGTCTGCAGAGACTTCTACTCCCTGCACCAAGCGTTCGCACAGATGGGCGATCTCATTGTCGAGCAAAATCTGCTCCAGATAGAGGGTCTGATCGCTCTCCACTTCGCCATAGCCGACAATGATGTCAGCGCCGACCAGTATACTTGGCAGGGTGGTGAGGAGCTTTTCAATTACCGCTTCGGCGCCGATCTCCTTGGCATCCGAGACCATCCCCGCCGAAGTAGCGGGCAAGCCGTAGAAACGCCCCATTTGCACTAGAGCTGCCGATTGCAAGCCCACCTCCGCTGTTCCAGCGAGGTAGGCACCGCTGCGAAAGTCGATTGCGCCAGTGGCGCTGCTATAGATTAGCGGCCGCCCGGGGTGGGCAAGCTGAAAGACAACAATTGCCGAGAGGGTTTCGGCGTTGGCTAGGGCAATGTTAGAAAACAAACTGGCAGGCCCGGTCGTACCGTTGACCGGCATGGGCATAATCATCACCGGCAAGCCGACCTCGCCCAATTCCAAATAGGCATCCAGCATTTCACCATCGTGAGTGAGCGGGGCCACAGGGCAATAGATCAGCGAAAACCAATTGTGCTCCCGTAGAGCCTGCGCTGAGCCAGCCACGGCTTCTAATCCTTCGACCAAATACGGCACCTGCCTGACCGTGTGCACTTCGTGTTGGGCATGTTTCGAGGTGTGTTGGATCATGGTAAAGAACTCATGTAACGGGCGCGAGTGGGCAGGGGCATCGGAAGCACAAACCGGCGGCCAAGCCAGCACACCCAAATCGGCGATCTGAAAAACGCGCATCGCATCGGCAATATCTTTGGTCACGCCGTAGCGTCGCTCGCCTGTATGGAAGTCGATCATAAACGAGCCGGTGCCGTCCATAGCATAGCGGGAGTGCGGAGAGGGCAGGGGAAAGTTATAGGCCGGGTTGCGCGCGCCTAATACAAATGACTTTGGCGCCGTTCGCAAGGCCTGCTCAACCATCTCCGCCGGCAGATAAGCTATGCTGCGTTCCTCATCGACTTTAGCGCCGTTAGCTTTCAAGATCGGCAAGGCTTTCTTGCCGTGAAAGCGCACGCCAACCTCGGCCAAAATGCGTAAGCTCTGTCGGTGAACCAGAGCCTGTTCCTCTTCGCTCAATACCGAAGCCCGAAGGCGCATTGAACCCCTCCTTAGAGAGATCTCGCCAAATTTTAACGCCGAACGCAATTTTTTGGTGCTTGAAAACAGATACGTTCTCATATAAAATCCAAATACCCAGAAACGTGAGATGAAGAGCCACAATCCTCCCTTTAATTTCATAGCTACCCCTCAGGAGGAGCTGAAAAGAAAGATTGAAGAGCGTAAGCGACTCTTATACCTGATCGCTTCTCTGATCTCCCTGCCTTCAGTCCTTCTTGCCTGGTATTTCTACGGAGCAACGAATCCCTTTAGCAGTCGTCTTTACCTCCTCCTCTTGATCGATATAGTGTTGTGGACCCTTGCCTTGCTTTGGCGTCGGGTCCCGCTGCGCTGGCTCGAGTGCTGGGTGTTGCTGACCATCTCACTTTTCTTTCTAGTCAAATATGTTCACCATCTCTTCTACGATAACCCCAACATTGTTTGGAGAGAGATTGAAATCATCTCTAGTGGAACCATCATTCTGTTTATCATCGCCTACATGATTTTGCCCAGTCAACTGGCCTTTCGTCTCTCTCTCATCTATACAGGTGTGACTCTGGTGCTCGGGCTTTGGCGTTTCATCCCCGATGAACATGGTTTCCTCCCCGACTTGATCCGCTGGGAGACGCGCTTAATCGTCATCGCCATCTTGTTGTTTACGCTTGCCAAGGTTAAGGACGACTTGCTCATTGCCCAAAAACAAGCGGACTATTGGGAACGACAAGCCAATATCGATCATCTCACTCAACTGCCTAACCGACGCATGATCTCCGCTTTGATCGAGCAGGCTCTTCTAAACCGCCTCCCCTTGGTGATTTTGTTGATAGACCTCGACGATTTTAAGTGCTTCAACGATACATATGGGCACGACGTTGGCGATATTTTGATCGCTCGTGTAGGGTCTATCCTGAGGACTAACCTGCGCGCTAATGACTTTGTGGCTCGATGGGGTGGGGAGGAATTTCTGGTGCTATTGACCGAGACAACCGCCGAGCAAGCTCTCCAACTTGCCGAGCGTTTGCGCAACGAAGTGGAAAAAATTGAGTTTGAGGAAGACCACCTTTCGATCTCAATCGGCGGCACACTCTCTCACCCCGGCGACTCTCTGACCACCGTGCTTAAGCGGGCCGATGCAGCGCTTTATGCCGCCAAAGCACAAGGGCGAAATTGCGTCTGCTGGGCCTAGCCTTATACGGTTTACCCTACACAAATGTCGCCCGGAAAACTCCCTGCGTTTCATCGCTGCGACCTATTTTTTGGACTGTATAATCGCAGAAGGCCCCTTAGTCTCTTTTGAGGACGCTTTTCGTTCTCCATAATATACCCATAGTATGAGGTAGAATTCTTCCGGCGATTAATCGCCCTGTAAAGCTTCTCCTTGCATAAGGGAAAAAAGATGAAACTCCTCGAGCTGCTTCTTGAGAATTTACATTCGGGAGTCGTGCATTCGGTAGACGTTGGGTTATTTTGGACTGCAGTAGTGGTTGAGAGTGAAGAAGGAGTGCGTTGCGGCCTAGCCGCAACCCACCACCCTTCCGATTATGAGCACGGGCAACCTGCGGTAAACCACGCTGGAGAGCTTCAGCGGTGGAAGGCGGAAGATTTAGCCCAACTGGTTCGCTCGCAAAGCCCCACCGAAGTGGCGATCGGTTTGGCGACCATCAACGCCCTGCTCCCTGAACCTTTACAAAAGGTCACTTTAGCCGCCGAAGAGTATATCGCCTGCCAGGGGGAGCAAACGAAAGTGGCTTTGATTGGGCATTTCCCTTTTGTGGATTGGCTGCGTGACCGCGTTGCCCAGTTATGGGTTTTAGAGTTAATACCACGCCCCGGCGATTATCCCGCCGATCGGGCAGAGGAAATCATCCCCCAGGCAGATGTTTTGGCGATCACTTCCTCGACCCTGATCAACGGCACCTTCGAGCGCGTTTTTAGCTTGCGCCGCTCGGATGCTAAAGTGATGCTGTTGGGGCCTAGCACACCGCTCTCGCCACGCTTATTCGAATTGGGCATTCACGTTTTATCCGGCTCATTGGTGCGAAACATTGAAGCCGTGCGGCGCTGTGTTTGCCAAGGGGGCAATTTCCGCCAGATCAGACGCTGCGGCGTGGAGCTGGTGACGCTAGAGAAGCCGGTCGCAAGGAACTAAAAACTCTATTTCCCGAGCAAGAGACCGCCGACCTTTGTAATAACCTCCCAGCGATCTGCACCCGTAGTGTCGTAACGGTCTCTCGCCAGCCAATGGGTATAGTTGGAAGAGGGGTTCTGGAATGGATACCACGCCAAACCGACAATCTTATCTTTACGCTCAAGCACAATTCTGGATGCCAGAGTTTCCATTTCCCAAGCCTCGGGCATGCGGTTCCAAAGGCCCGGTTCCTCTACGATGGCAGCAAAGGTTTGGATCAAGAGGATCGGTTTTGGCCGCCTGCCGGTCGCAGCGGGAGGAGAAGCTGCATAACGGGCAAGACGAGCATCGATGTAGGCTAGTTCGGCTTGAATTACAGACTCTAGATCGTTCGTTGGAGGGTCATAATAGTTGTTCTGATGGTTAAAGGCGCGATAGCGAAAATCACCGATCTGGGCAAAGGGGTAAATGTGGTGGGATTCGTAATCTACCACACCGCTCAAACATGCGCCTGAGTCGGGCCACCCCATCGTAATATCTTCCCCATAGACCAAAAGGCTTCCATCTGGAAATTCCTGCTCGGTAATTTGTTGGTAGAATTTTTTGAGACGGTCGCAGCCGGTTTTGTCTGGTTCCCAGAGAGGCTCATGAAAAGAATAAATCGCAAAAGTTTGGGCGAGAAATTTGGGGTTTTCTTTGAGAAATTTGAGGAACTGAGCACCAACGGAGGAAGGATATTTTTTCGCGTTCAACTCCCATTCTTTTGCCCGATCATTCCAAGCCCAAATGGTCTGATTATCCCCCCAGATCAGCGGGATCAGCTTCAGTTTGTGAGCGATTGCTGCTTGGTAGGTGGCACTCCAATCCGAACCGTCAGAAGACAAGTCGGTCAAGATCGTATTAATCCCGCGTTTGGCTAACTCAGCGAAGTCTTGCGGATAAGCGTAATTCGCCATATAGATCGGCGCAGTGGGCAAATCACCTCTCTGAACGAGAGGCAAATAAGCGGTGCTTTCGGGAGTTGCGGGAGAAGAAGACTGAGAAGCCTTTGTGACTTGTTCTGGCGAAGCGCCCGGAGAAGGCCTACACAGGATCTGAAGGAGAACGAAAGCAAGAAGCAGGGAAAGAAAACGAGAAGGAAGCGGCATTTTAGTCTTCTTTGCTAACCGTGTCTGCGGCGAACAGGTGAGTCTGAAAGGTTTGGGGGTCAAGGGCCAGACGGCTCAGGTGGATACCGGCGATAGACTCGATTCCGGAGAGAGGAGTCAACAACTGTAACCGTTTAGCCTCTACGTGATGGTCGAGCAGGATGGCTAGGCTCAAGCAATAGCCCTCCCGGTCGGTTAGAGCAAGCAGTTGGTTGGGGAAGAAGCGCGGAGCGGGCCAGATGGGCATCTCGCGCCAATCGATCTCGATTTGACGGGCAGACGAGAAATAGGCGGCGAATTGTGCAGTGCGGTATTGGCGGCGCACATCGGGGGAGCGGGGTTGAACGGCGGAGGAAGCATAAAAATGATAGACCGTATGGCGATTCTGCCGTTGGAAATAGTTTAGCAACGGCTGAAGCTCGTTTTCAAGCGAGAGAAAACAAATCGCCTGAGGCGCCAGCAATTCGATCAAGGCAAACTTGTAATAAATGCCGCCCTGCAGGGGATCGACCAACCCATCGGTGTCATAGACGATCACTTCAGCGTTCTGACGGAAGCCCTTGCGCATCAGGCGGGAGACCGCAGTGAGCATGGAAAGCATGTTACCGCGCGGGGAAATGGAGGCAACGAAACGCCGCCAGACTTGCGTAGGTTGTTTCAGGTCTCCTATGGCGAGGCTGAGTGTGGTCGGTGGACCCAAAAACGATTGCCCAGGGTCCCCGTCTAGGTAGGCGCAGGGACGCTGATGAACAAGAAGCTGCGAGTAGAGATAACGACAAAAGGTGCTCTTCCCTGAATCAGGCGCACCGATTACCATGACCAAGCCACGTAAATGGTCTGGCCGCAAGACCTTCCAAAATGGTGGGATATCGATGCCATTAAGCACCCCTTCTTTATACCACACAACCTTCGCCTGAAGGACGGCGAAAGCTCCTACAGGGGTATAATCGTTCGATATGGAAAAGCCACTTGTCTTCCCCTCTGACCCTGCTCGCCTTGCAAAGGGGTATTTAATTTGCATCGCTGCTACGTTCTCCTGGGCATTCACGGGCATCTTCATCCGATACTTGACCCTCAACTACCAACTTTCCCCTCTTACGCTCTCTTTCTGGCGTGATGTATTTGTGGTTTTTGGGCTAGTGGTGCTGTTTTCTATTGGCAATCGCGCTTTGCTCCGGCCCGGCGGAGCCGGGCTGCGCTATTTTGCCTTATACGGGTTGGTGGTAGCTCTCTTCAATGGATTTTGGTCCTTCTCGGTGGCCTTGAATGGCGCGGCTGTCGCTACGGTTTTGGCCTATAGCTCCGCCGCCTTTACGGTGTTGCTTGCTTGGCGATTGTTTCGAGAGCCGCTAACACCGATCAAAATGCTCGCTGTCGGTTTAGGCTTGGCCGGCTGTGTGTTGGTCTCTGGAGCCTATGCCGTTACAGCTTGGGCACTGAATCCCTTTGGGATCGTAACAGGATTGTGCTCCGGCTTGATTTTCGCAGTTTACAGTTTGGCGGGGAAATATACGGCTCAACTTGGCATCAACTCATGGACTGCCTTGCTCTACTCGTTTGGCTTTGCTGCTCTCTATTTCTTGCCCCTCAGCCTCCTGGATGGCTGGATGAACGGGTACACCCCATCCCAGACACTCTTTTGGCTTGGGGAGCGCTGGTTGGGTTGGCTAGCCCTTTTTGTGCTAGGGATCGGACCGACAATCGGTGGCTTTGGCTTCTATACCCTAAGCCTAAATTACTTGCAAGCCAGCAGTGCGAACCTGATCGCCATGATGGAACCTCTGATTACTGCTCTCCTAGCCTATCTAGTGCTCGGTGAGCGGTTGAGCTCACCCCAGCTTATCGGCGGAGCAATGATCTTGAGCAGCGTGGTCATTCTAAGGCTCTCTGAAATGCGGGCCGCATCACGCCCAAGCCTCGAATAGGCCTTTTTACGCTTGAGGAGGTTATCGCCTCAAACTTTACTACTCGATCGACTTGTCTATCGGGGCATGAGCGTTATCTCGACCCACGCCCCGACTTCCCCCAGTTGGCATAGTCGCTCCTTTTCTCCCACGTCTCTCGGCGAGCATCTCGGGGAGAGGGACTAACGCTTAACCCCGAGGACGACCCGGTGCTGATCGATTTGATGGGTCTCCTGGTAGCTATCTGCAGGCGGGGTTTCGTGACATAGAGCGAGCGTGAGGGTTTCTGCCTTAATATACTCGCCCCAAGAGCGAAAGATTTCGGCCAGCGCTTCATCGGCTTGATAGTAGGTGGTAATGCGATCTTCAATGTTGAAACCCGCCTCCTTGCGCATGGCTTGAATGCGACGCACGAGTTCACGGGCAAGGCCTTCGGCACGCAGTTCCGGAGTGACGTTCGTGTCGACCGCTACCGTAGCCAATTTATCGAAAGCAACGGCCAATCCCTCCGCCGGTTTGGTCTGCACCAAGATTTCGTTGGCTTCCAACTCCACCACTTGGCCATCCACTTGGAGGGGAACCTTCATCCCGGCCTGAACCAAAGCTGCTACCCTGGCCGCATCCATCTCTGCTAAAGCAGCACGCACCTTGGGGAACTGAGCGCCAAATCTCGGACCGAGCAATTTGCTATCCGGCAAGATTTGATAGGTGACCAGTTGCTCGGCCTTTTCCACAAACTCGAACTCTTTCACGTTCAATTCGTCCTTAATGATCTCGATCAGTTCGGGCAGAAGGGTCTTGGTTTTGCCGGCGTAGACAAAGACCTTTGCCAGAGGCTGGCGCACCTTAAGCCCGGCAGAGTTACGTGCGCTCAAGCCCAGGCTAGCGATTTGGCGCGCTAGTGTCATCTGCTGTTCTAATGCCTGATCCACGGCGCTCTCATCTGTCAGTGGCCAAGAGGTATGATGCACACTCTCGTAAGCGTTCGGACGCACACTGCGCACCAGATTTTGATAAATCGCCTCTGTAATAAAAGGCACAAAAGGCGCTAACAGGCGGATCATCTTTACCACTACGTGGTAAAGGGTTGCATATGCCATCCGCTTATCCTGATCTTGCTCCGACTTCCAAAATCGACGGCGCGAGCGGCGCACATACCAATTGCTCAGGTCATCCAGCAGGGCCTCCAAGGCCAGCGTTGCCGTGTAGGTGTCGGAGTTTTCGAGAGCGTGGGTGACCACCGGTGTTACTTGGTTGAGCCGGGTGAGAATCCAGCGATCGAGGAGGTTCTCACTACGAGGGGTTGCTCCTTCCGGATAGGCTGGGTCGAACTCAAAGGTGGGCTCCCAACCATCGAGACGAGCATAGGTGGCTAGGAAGGCGTAGACATTCCACAGAGGGATAAGGAAGCGACGACGAGCTTCATCGCCCCGATGATAGCCAAAAAGCAAATCGTTCTCTGGCTTGTGGTTGCAATACAACCAGCGCATTACGTCCACCCCCATCTTATCTGCGGCCTCATTAAATTCAATCGCATTGCCCCAGCTTTTGTGCATCGGCCGTCCGTCTTCAGCAAGGAGCGTGGCATAGCCGAAGTTCTCGAGGAAGGGCGGCTCTCCGGCGATCACAGTGGCCATCGCCAGCAAGCTGTAGAACCAGTTGCGGAACTGACCCGGGAACGATTCGCTGATCCAGTGTGCCGGATACCACTTGCGCCAGTAGTCGGGGTCGGAGCGATAGCGTAAGGTACTGAAGGGCACAATCCCTGCATCCAACCATGGATTGCCTACGTCGGGAATGCGGTTCATCAGCCCACCACAAGCCGGACAGCCCAACTTGACTGCATCAATATACGGACGGTGCGGAGTGTGGCGTCCGAAAACGTCCAAACCGGCGACCGCTCGTTCCTGCAACTCCACCTCGCTGCCGATTACCTCATACTTGCCACACTGCTCACATACCCAGATCGGCAGTGCCAAACCCCAATAGCGCTTTTTACTGATCATCCAGTCGTGCATGTTGCGCAGCCAGTCCATCTCCCGGGCATAGCCGAACTCCGGGATCCAGCGAATTCGATCGACAATATCCATGATCTGATAGCGCAAACTACGCGCCTTTTCTTCTGGGGTGAGCTGTTCGCGGGGCTTGTCATAGACCTCGCCCATGCTGATGAACCACTCATCCACCAGGCGAAAAATCAACTCTTCCTTGCACCTCCAGCAGGTCGGATAGCGGTGGGTGTAAGACTCCACGTGGTAGAGCAATCCCTTGCGCTCCAAATCCTCAAAGATCGGCGTAGCAACTTTGGAGACATGCATTCCGCTCAACCACGCAAAGCCCTCGATAAAATAGCCTTCATCGTCCAAGGGGGCAATAATGGGCAGGCCATGCTGTTTGCCCAATTGAAAGTCTTCTGCGCCACAACCCGGGGCAATGTGAACAATCCCCGTGCCCTCAGTCTCGCCCACCTCATCCCAAAGGATAACCCGGTGGGCTTCCGCAGCGGTAAGGGGAATGTCTCTGATCAAATGCTCTATGGGAACGAGTCCCCCACGCTGTTGGGCTGCCGGCAGATCGTCGAAGGGGCCGAAGTAGTACCAACCCTCCATTGCAGCGCCCGGCAGTTCTCCAAGAACCTCATACTCTCCCCTTAGCATATGCATAGTGCCCTTAGAGAGGTAGAGGACTTGTTCGCCTTGGCGCACTTTCACGTAAGTGAGGTCCGGCCCGACTGCAGCAGCTACATTGCTGGTCAGCGTCCAAGGGGTGGTTGTCCAAACCAAGAGCGCCTCGGGCAACCCGCTTTGAGGGTCGCGACGCGGGGGGCTGCTCAAATCTGCGCTTTGACGCAGGGGGAAGCGCAACGTAACCGAGGGATGGGTAAGCTCGGCGTAACCATCCGTCACAATCTCGTGCTGGCTAATGCCGGTGGCGCACCGCGGACACCACGGCATTACGTCTGCTCCGTGATATAACCAGCCCTTCTCCCAGCACTTTTTCAAGAAGTACCAAATCATATAGTTGTTTTCGTTGGAAAACGTGAAATAACTGCCGCCTAGCTCAGGCATCCCCAGACGTCCGACGATTTGTTCGACCGTGTCGGTCACAGGGCCCTCTGGACCTTGGACGGTGATCACCCGCTGGGGGTCCTCCAAAAGTTGTTCTGCTAACCAACGCAACTGATCAGGATCGTCCCAATCCATCCAGTAACCTAAACGAATCGACTGCTCGGTCTGAACGGCGGCATACCTTAGGACGCGCGCCTTACAAGCGCGCACGAATTTTTCGAGACCGTAATTCTCAATATCCCGCTTGGTTCTAAAGCCCATCTCTTTCTCGACTTCGACCTCCACCCACAATCCTTGGCAATCGAAGCCGTTCTGGTAGCGCAGTTCCCGGCCGCGCATCGTCCAAAAACGCTGAAACAAATCCTTATAGGTTCTGCCCCACCCATGGTGGACGCCCATCGGGTTATTGGCCGTGATCGGTCCGTCGATAAATGACCAGTGGGGTTGCCCTCTATGGAGTTCGCGCATTTTCTGGAAGGCTTGAGTCCTTTTCCAGAACTCTAAAATCTCTCGCTCTTGGGCAGGGAAATCAATCTTAGTTGGCACTTCTCGAAACGGCATACGACCTCCAAAACCTCGCAGACTAAATCTAGCACGGACATCCAGATAAAAAAACTCTCGCCCCTCCAGGGACGAGAGGAAATGGCACATCTCCCGCGGTACCACCCTGTTTCCTGCTGTTGCAGGCAACTCCTCAGTGGTCTTTGAAGCCCCTTTGGGCACTCCAAACCACTCGTCCGCGATAACGGTGGACGACACCGGCTTCCCTACTCGGCCTCCTCTGCTCTCGGCCTTTCAGGTTGCAGCTCCGGAAGGATGTTCCATCCGTCGTGCTGGCCCGCCTCACACCGTTCGCAGGTTCGCTGTCAGCGCCGCTCGGATGTACTCGTTTCCATCATCGCTTTTGCGAGTTCGTTGATGTAGATTATGCCATATTTTCGGAGATCGGTCAACAATTTGACAAAGTCTGTAGCAAGAGTCGGTACAGTCCAGGATCGGCTGCGCCGTTCCGTAACTTGAAGGTGGTGAGAACAAACGGTTCTAATCTATCATGGTCTGCTCCTTTTCTTGTGTATAATACAAGCACTGGCCAATTTAGACAAAGGAGAGCAATCATGACCAAAATCTTGCGCTATTTTCTCCTTAGTCTCGTCCTAAGCTCGCTGGCTTGCACTTTGGGTGGATTACTTCCGACCGAAGGGACGCAACCCACTGCGGAGGTTCCCTCCAGCCCCCTAGAGACAACCCCTTTTCCTCCTGAAGAGGAGCAAGAAACGCCTTCCCCGCAGCCCACCACGGCAGAGCCCACTGCATCGCCAACTGCACAGGCCACCCTTCCTTTGCCAACCGGTCAGTGCCAAAACGAGTTCTACCCGGTGGTTCAGGGCGCCACTTGGCAATATCAGATGAGCGGGGTGAGCAGCGACACGTTCGTGCGGTCGATCACCGCCGTGCGCGAGGATGGCTTTGACGATCAAGATGTGTTCGGCATGGGCACAGTGCGCCAGGGGAGCTGGGCATGTCGCGCAGGTGACCTGATCGCTCTCACGCCCGGTGGCGGCGCTTTTGTAAGCGCCGGGACGATGCAGACGAATTTCACCGTCGAGTCGAATCAAGGCATTTCTCTTCCTGCCAACCCCCAACTCGGACAAGGATGGTCGCAGGCCATTGCCTACCGTGGTCAGAGCGAGATGGGCGGCACAAGCTTCAAAACTCGCACTTTCCTTGAACGCTCTTGCGTGGCAGCCAACTTCGAGAGGGTGCGAGTGCCGGCTGGGGAGTTCGAGGCTTTGCGCGTTGACTGTTCGACCAAGATAGACTTTTCGATTTCGGACATGTCGACGTTTAGCGTCAGTGAGACCGGCTCGGTCTGGTATGCATCCGGAGTGGGGATGGTCAAGTCGAGCAGCAGTGACCAGGCTGCGAACATTGAAATCGTGCTGCTGACTTACAACATTCCCTAGAGAGCGTCTCTCTCCGCAATCTGCGAGGGCCCCCTCTGCTCGCAAATGTAGCCGACGAAGACACCCGCTCCCCACCGAGGCCCTCATGGGGGCTTGGTGGACTGGTTTGTCCACCCTAGCCCGGTGGTCGGAACGTTGCGACCCGCCACAAGCACACCCCCAAACGGGGACGTTTACCTCCGTTGCCCGTTCTCATAGACACCTCTCTTGAGAACAACAGGCGGAGGAGATTTGCGCCTTCGCGCCGAAGAAAGTAAAATAAAATTAACTTTCACGAGAGTCGCTCATTCATCGTACGATGAAATTAAGCTAGGCTTCACAAGAACAGGGATCGAGAAAACGTCTCCCTCATGCTTGGTCCCGCATCGCGAGACCTGGGAGCAGGTGCTTTATGCTATCCTTCTCTCCCAAGCGCATTCTGATCGACACCGACCCCGGCATCGATGATGCCGCTGCCATCTTGTTGGCCTTAGCCTCACCGGAGCTTCGGGTTGAGGGCTTGAGCATCGTGCACGGCAACTGCTCGGTCGATCAAGGGGTTACCAACGCCCTTTCGATTTTAGAGCTGGCTCAAGCTGCGCACATTCCCGTAGTGCGCGGCTGCGAGCGGCCGCTGGTGCAACCTTCCTTGCTTGCCCCAGAGACGCACGGACAGATGGGATTAGGATATGCTCAACTTCCTCCACCACACACCAAGCCGTTGAGTCAACATGCGTGCGATTTCCTAATCGAGCGTGTGCTCAGCGCGCCGGGTGAAATCACGATTGTTGCCATCGGTCCCCTCACCAACCTTGCCCTTGCCTTGCGCAAAGAACCGCGCCTTGCCCAAGCGGTGAAAGAGCTGTTCATCATGGGTGGCGCCATTCGCCACGAAGGCAACACCACCCCGTTGGCAGAATTCAACACGTATGTCGACCCGCACGCCGCCCACATCGTCTTCCACAGCGGCATTCCTATCACGCTCGTGCCGCTGGATGTCACGTATCAGTGCATCCTCACCGAAGCGCACTTGCAAAAGCTCGACCCACTTCCTTCCCCCATCCCCGCATTCCTGCGCCAAGCCACCCGCTATTACATGGAATTTCACGATCAATACCAAGCCATTGCGGGCTGTGTGATCAACGATCCCTTGGCCCTTGCCCTGACTTTTCGACCCGATCTATGCGATTATCAAGAACTCTATGTAGACGTTGACATCAGCGGCGGAGTCTGTATGGGAAAGACCTTTGCCGACTTCTACCACATGACCGGCAAGCCGGCCAACATGCGAGTGGCATTAGGTGTGTGCGTCAACGCTTTTCTTGATTTCTTTGTGCAACGGATCGCTACCTTGAGCCGGAAACTTTTGAACGAGGAGGTAGAACAGGAAGGATAACTCGATCGGTCAGGTGATTCCTCTGAAAAGCGCTGGCATTTTTAGGCGTTTATCCATATTCGATTCGATTTATTTGGAAAAGGAGATATTCCGATGAAATTTTTCGAATCGCTCAAAAAAGACTTCAATACGATGACGTGGGTCTTGATCCCTGTGGCAATTGCTATCAATGTGGTCATGGGGCAAATTGTGGTTGTCCTGCGTCTGCCTGTTTACCTTGATTCGATCGGCACGATGCTGGTGGCGGCGCTGTGTGGACCTTGGGCAGGGGCGTTGACCGGCACCCTCTCCAACATTATTTGGGGCTTGGCAATCGACCCAAATGCCTTCCCTTGGTGGCCGGTGGCATTCTTCATCGGCTTGGTGACCGGCATCTGCGCCAACGCTGGCTTGTTCAAGAACCTCTGGAAAGTGATCATCACCGGCTTCTTGGTCGCCCTCACGGCGGCGATTGTCTCCACCCCCATCGCCGTCTATCTGTACGGTGGAATCACTGCCAGCGGATCGTCCTTCATCACCGCTTACCTATTACAGACCGGCCGCGGGGTTATTGAAGCCGTCTTCAGCACCAACTTCTTGGTCGAGCCTATCGACAAGATTTCCACAGCGCTGTTGGCCTTTGCCATTATCCAAGGTTTATCGCTGCGCTTTGTCGCCCGCTTCCCGCGCCCGCAGAACATCGAAATCCAAGCCGGTGCGGGTAGGACTCAATTATGGATCGCTTTGGGCGTGGTGGTGGTGTTGATCCTGATTGCGGTCTTTGTCTTGGTGCGCCTTTTGACGCCGGGTGGATGAACCCTCACCCCCAGCCCCTCCTCCCACAGGGCGCGGGGAGGGAGGAGATGAATGCACGAAAGGTTATCGTTCTACGTCAAGCGTGAAAGCGCTTTGCACCAACTCAACCCCCTCACCAAGCTGACCTTGGTCTTTGGCTTGATCTTGCCCGCTTTTCTGGTGCCGTTCTATTGGACTCCCCATCTGCTGTTGCTTTTGGTGGTTTTCCCCCTAGCTTTCTTGGGCAAGGTGCAAGGCGAGTATTTCACCGCTGTGACCAAGTTGATCTTGCCCGCCGCCGGTTTTCTCTTTGTCATGCAAGCCTTGTTCATCCCCGGCGGGGAGACGGTTTTAGCTAAGCTCTGGTTTCTCACCCTCACTCAAGAGAGCTTGATGTACGCCTTTGCCAACGCAGTGCGCATTTTCGTCATGGTCTCCTCCTTCACCCTGTTTATGTTAACCACCCATCCCAGCGAGCTGATGTCCGACCTCACGCAGCGCGGCTTGCCGGGGCAATTTGCCTATGTCATCATTGCCACGTTGCAAATCATCCCCCAAATGCAAGCCAAAGCCAGTACGATTATTGCTGCCCAGCGCTCGCGCGGTCTGGATACCGAATCGAGTTTTGCCCGTCGTGTCCAAGCTCTGGTGCCCTTAGTCGGGCCCTTGGTCTTTGGCTCGCTGGTGGAAGTGGAGGAGCGCGCCATTGCCATCGAAGCGCGTGGCTTCACCTCCCGCCGTCCGAAGACCTCCTTACGGGAGATTTACGACCGCCCGCTGGATAAGGGGTTGCGCTGGTTGCTGATCCTCATCATGCTTGCCTCGCTGGTCAGTCGCATCTGGTTTTCATAGAGACCCAACATGCCCATTGTCAAACTTCAGCAGGTCACCTATCATTATCCCTTCACCGAGAAACCCGCCCTCCAAGACATTAACTTAGAAGTTGAAGAGGGGGAGTTCGTGGCTGTCATTGGCCCGAATGGCGCCGGAAAATCGACCCTATGCTACACGCTCGCCGGCTTTATCCCGCACTTTTACAAGGGCGAGCTAAAGGGAATTGTGGAAGTGGATGGCGTGCTTGTCCAAGACTCCGATCTCTCGGATTGGGTGTTAAAAGTGGGCTTGGTCTTTCAAAACCCGTTCAACCAGATCAGTGGGGCAAAATATACCGTCTTCGAGGAAGTGGCGTTTGGGCTGGAGAACAGCGGCGTGCCCCGCTCAGAGATCATCCGCCGCGTTGAGGAAGTGCTCCAGATGACCGGCATCGCCGATCTCGCCGACCGCTCCCCCTATTCGCTTTCCGGCGGGCAACAGCAGCGCGTTGCCTTGGCTTCGATCTTGGTTATGCAGCCCAAAGTGCTGGTGTTAGACGAGCCAACCTCGCAAATGGACCCGATCGGGACGCGCGAGGTGTTCGGCGTGATCCGCCAAATGGCTGAACAAGGCATGACCGTGGTCATGGCGGAACACAAGGTGGAGTGGATTGCCCAGTTTGCCGACCGGGTGATTGCCCTTTGGGAAGGGAAAATCTACCTAGAGGGCAAGCCGCACGAGGTGTTGACCGACGAGCGCTTGGTCGAAAAAGGCTTCGGTGTTTCGCGTTACACCACCACGGCGCGCCTTGCCCTCCCCCGGGGCCTATGGCAAAAAGAGCGGCCGCTACCCGTCACTCTGGAAGAAGCCGTAGCGGGCTTCTCAGCCCTGCGCAACGCCCGAAGAAAGCAGGGATAACGATGAACATCCAGATTGAAAACCTCTCTTTCCGTTACCCCAATGGGGTGCTTGCCCTGCGCAGGGTTTCTTTGGAGATTGCGCCCGGTGAGCAGGTAGCGGTCATTGGTCAGAACGGTGCTGGCAAGACGACGCTGGTTAAGCACCTGAACGGGTTGCTTTTGCCAACTGAGGGGCGGGTGCGCATCGGCGATTGGGACACACGTCATTATTCGGTTGCCAAGCTCGCCCGGCGGGTGGGCTATGTCTTTCAGAATCCCGATGAGCAGTTATTCACCAAAACGGTTGCCGAGGAGATCGCCTTCGGCCCACGCAACCTGGGCTACCCCGGCGAGCGCATCCAGGAGCTCGTTGAAGATGCCCTGCAACTCACCCAACTGCAAGCGATGCGCAATACCAACCCGTATGATCTCTCCCCCACTTGGCGCAAGATGGTGGCAATCGCCTCAATCCTGGCGATGGACACCCCAATTTTGGTCTTTGACGAACCCACCACCGGGCAAGATGCCGCTTCGGTGACACGCCTTGCCATGATTATTGCCGAATTGAAGCGGCGCGGCAAGACAGTGATCACCATCACCCACGACATCGACTTTTGCGCCGAGAACTTTGCGCGGGTGATCGTGATGGGAGGCGGACAAGTGCTCCTAGATGGGCCTGCCCGAACGGTGTTGGGGAAAGCGGAAATCTTAGCTCAGACGTATGTCGATCCGCCGCAGATCACCCGTTTGGGCTTGCGCTTAGGGCTGGCAGAGGTGGTGTGCACCCCGCAAGAATTTCTAGATGCCTTTGAAAAACAGTGCGCGGCATGAATCAGCGTGCCAAACAAACCGTTGCCTACTATGCAGCCTATTTTATTCTAGGGGCGACCATTGCATCCTTAGGTCCGAGCCTCGTTTACCTTGGCGCAAATACGGCAACGCACACCGAAGCTTGGGGCTTGCTGTTTCTCAGCCGCTCCGCTGGTTATCTGAGTGGCTCGTTGGTCGGGGGAAGGCTTTTCCAACGCTGGAACGGTTCGGTGCTGTTGAGCGCGGCCTTGTCGATTGCGGCAGTCGCTCTCAGCACCCTGCCAGCCATTACCGTTTTTTCTCTGCTCATGGCAGCCATGTTCGTCATCGGCGCCTGCGAAGGCGGGTTGGATGTGGGTTGCAACCTGCAATTGGTTTGGGCTTATCGCGAACACTCTGCCCCCTATCTCAACGGGATGTTCTTGTTGGCAGCCCTAGGCGGAGTGGTTTCGCCCCTGCTTCTCTCTCTGCTCGGCGGCACTTGGGGGTATCGAGCCTTGGCATTGCTCAAATTGCCGCTGGCTGTTGCCTTTTGGTTGATCCCCGCGCCGGACCCCCAAACGGAAGAAAGAGCGGACTCTAAGAGTAGATTGAAGCCCATTTGGTTTGCGTTATTTTGTCTCATCGTCCTGATTTATGTGGGCGGCGAGGTGTCCTTCAGCGGCTGGCTTTCCGCCTATGCCTTTTCGCTCAACCTCGCCACGGAACAAAGCGGAGGGATGCTCACTTCGTTTTATTGGGTTGGGATTCTCTTAGGGCGGGCAATGGCAATCCCGCTCACGCGGCGCTTAGAACTGCGCCGTATGGTCTCAATTTGCTACAGTGGAATCTTGTTGAGCTTAGGCGTCATTCTGCTCAATCCGCTTTCCATCGGGTGGCTTTGGGCAGGTGCTTTGGGGGTTGGCGTCTGTCTGGCACCGCTTTTCCCCACCACTTTTGCCTTTTTGGAAAGACGAGCAGCCATCACGGGTTCCTTAGCGGGTATCTTGTGGGCGAGCGGGAGCTTCGGTGCCATGCTCTACCCTTGGATCATCGGGCAACAGATGGCGCAACGCGGCGCATACAGCTTGATGGCGATCTTAGCCGTCAGCTTCGGCGCTGCGTTCCTCCTCTTTTGGTGGGTTTCGGGGCGACTTCAGCGCGGCTTGACCACCAGCTCGTTGTAGCCGGAAAGCGGACACGGTTCGCGGTAATACACGACATCCATCAATTCGGCAATGACGATCTCGGCGGTAGTGTAAATTGCACAGCCGCTGACCAGGTGGCCGCCGATGGTTTTCCCCTCTCCATCCGAAATGGCGATATGCAAGTGCGAGCCGTGCACCGAAACTGTGCCGGTCATTGCCACGATCTCAAACGGCCCGATAAACTCGCTATAACTCGAGTGGTTGGCTAAGCGCAGTGTGGCATGCGTTAGGCTGCCCACGGCACTGAGGACCACCCCCGCTCGGATGTCCCGGGCAACAACGAATTGCTGGATTTCATCAAGCAGGTCTTGTCCCGGTAGAAGGCGGAAGCTATGAAAGCGAGTCACGTCTATAGTTTTGCCTCCTAGCTAAAAGGGGCTGCAATCAACGATGGACGACTCATTATCAACGGGTTCTGGGCAGTACGGCGAGAAGGATCGACTTTTAGCTCCAATTTCGCATGGCCGGTCTCCTCGAGCAGGGGATCGTGTGCTCTGCTCCATAACCACGCAGCCGGAGAGGGAGAAGCATCTTGCATGGCCTAGCGCAGATACTTCTTTAAAACGGGGTCGAGATCCTGTGAACTGACGGCTCGAAGCATCCCAAGGAACTCCTCCCCGGTCGCAATCCGGTGGCGGTAAGTGTCAGCATAGCGACGCAAAAAGGCGAAGAAGGCATCGTCCCCTACGGTTTGACGGACTTCCTCAAGAAATTTTGCCCCATTGAGATACACTGCATTGCGGTAGGCTTCGTAGGCATTGGGTAAAGCGGTGTAATCATAAATACTGCCGTTGATCCAACCGCTGGGTTGATAAAAGTCAATGCGGTAGGTCCACCACCATGGTAAAGCCTCTGGGGCGAGGTTTTCGTAATAGATTCTCTCGCTGTAGGTGCAGAGGGCCTCGTCCAACCACGGTTCGAGAGCTTGGTCGTTGCCCACCAGCGCATACCACCATTGGTGGGCTACCTCGTGAGCAGCAATGGCTACCAGATATTCGGCCGGCGAACCCTGATATAAGTTATAGAAACCTTTGCTCAGAAAGACCAAGCCATCGTACTCCATGCCATCCAAGAAATCGGCTTCCACCACGCTCAAGGTCAGACGAGGGTAGTCGCCGAACAGGCGCTGAAATAGCTCTAGCGCTTGGGCGGCGGTGTTGAGCGCCGCTTCTCCCGCCAGACGATGCGCAGGAAACGCATAGCTATAGAGCGTCACCTCGCCCACCTGCACCGAGGTCACACTATAGAGGTGGCTGACCGACCAAACGAACGAACGCCCCTTGGGAAGTGAAAAATGGAAGACACCATCTCGCTCTTGCGCAGGGGAACTGGCCGCCAAAGTCAACTGCCCGGCAGAGGGCTCGCCAAGAGGGTTCGCCGAAGCAGTGGTGCGCACCGTTAGAGGGTCTCGAATGCGAATGCTCACCTCGTAATCTGCCACCTCCGAAACCACATGCTCGCCAAAATAGCCCGGCCGATGAGCCAGCCAACCACTCCCTTGGCGGTAAGGAGGGATCAAAGGATACCAGTCCACCAGGTTGGTCTGCTGCGCAGTCCAACCGAAAGGCACAGGCCGGGCCCCTTGAGCTGGCTGAGGAGAGGGCAGGTTCAGCTCGTATGTGAGTTTGACTTCCAGTTTTTCGTCCGGCTGCCACGTGGCCGGCAAGGGCAAGCGCAACTGATTGACTTCGACCCATTGTGCCCTCTCGCTGAGTTCCTCTCCTCCAACGATGAGGTTCTTCAGGGAAAAGGTTGCAGGATAGCGATTCGGTTCGACAACTAAGAGGATCTCCTCAAGGGGCTGCGTGCTTGGGTTGACTAAAGAGATCGTCTGTTCCACCCGCAGGAAATGCCGGCTATACTCCAACTCTGCCCGAAGGGTATACCGAGGGATATTTTCCGGCGGCACCGATGGAGTCGGGGTCATTGGAGTCGGCAGAGCCGACAGAGTGGATTCCATAGTCGAGGTGGCCGTCGAAGGAGAGTCGGTCGGCGGAGGAGAGACTGCTTCCGAGACCGAAATGGGCGCGGTCGGAGAAAGAGAGCAGGTGCTCACAACCAGACCAGCGCCCCATAAGATCAAACTTACCCCGAGAGTGCGAAGAGCAGCAGACATTGCGCAACAAAGACGCAGCTATGACACACCGTAGCGCTTCGAGAGCAAAGCTATCGCAGCTTTTTGATCTCCATAAGCCGTTCGCCGGCTTCGTGCAGGGTTTCGGGCCGCTTGGCAAAATTGAAACGCACCAAGTGTTTGACCGGCTCAGCGAAGAAGCTAGAGCCGGGCACTGCTGCCACTCCTACCGTCCTCACCATCCAATAGCAAAAATGGACATCGTCATCGAAGTCAAAGCCCGAGATGTCCGCCAGCACAAAGTAAGTCCCTTGGGGAGGAATATACCCAAAACCACTTCGCTCCAAATATTCTAAGAAAATGTCCCGCCTTTCGGCATATTGGCGGGCGATCTCCGCATAGTACTCGTCAGGGAACTCCAATGCAGTGCGGGCGGCTAGCTGAAGAGGCGCAGGCGCACCCAGCGTAATATAGTCATGAAGAAGGCGAATTTGCTCGGTGATCACTTCGTCAGCGATCACTGTGCCCAAACGCCACCCGGTAATAGCATAAGTCTTGGAGAGCGAACTACAGGTGATGGTGCGCTCGAACATGCCCGGCAGAGCGGCGGCATAAACGTGGCGATGTGGAGGGAAGACAATGTGCTCATACACCTCATCGGTGATCACATAGGCATCGAACTCTTGAGCTAAGCTTCCGATAAAAAGCAATTCTTCCTCGGTAAACACCTTGCCGCTGGGATTAGCGGGATTACAGATAATAATCGCCTTTGCCCCCCGTTCAAACTCGCGCCTCAAGGCCTCGCGGTCAATCAGAAACTCAGGCGGACGTAAGTGAACATAGACCGGCTGGGCATCCAACAGGTGCAGACCTGCAGCGTAGTTCTCGTAGAAGGGAGAGAAGATTAACACCCGATCGCCCGGCTCGCAAATAACGGCTAACACAAGGAACATTGCTTCCGTGCTTCCTACAGTCACCGTGACATGTGCGTCGCCATCGACCTCTAGCCCGCTGAAGCGAGAGAACTTGCGGGCAATTGCTTGCCGCAAGCTGCTCCTTCCGGCGGTGTCTGCGTATTGGTGGTAGCCCTTGCGCAGGGCGTTCACCGCTGCTTCAACCAGAGCTTCAGGGGGGTTGAAATCAGGATAGCCGGAAGCAAGGTTGATCGCTTTATACAGCCGGGCGAAATTGTTCATTTCGCTAATCACTGAGGCGGGAATTTTGTTGAGACGAGAGGACAAGTGTTTCATCGGTTTCTCCTCGCAGGGTAAAGGATAAGACGAGAAGGACAGAGCCCCGCTCTGGGGTCAGTGTGAGGTAGCCAATTGTCAAACACTATCGATCTCGTGTCGCACCTGTTGGTAGAGAGTCTCAGCCCGTAATTCGCTGAGCGTATAGCATGGACAGCGTAGGTGATCTGCCAGAGCCTTAGCCAAGCCCTGATCGAAGGCAGCGTGCTCCATATTGATGACTATGCAGCGGATCTTCTGTTCGGCGATCTGATCGGCGATTAGGTGAGCCTCCTCCTGAGGCGACAAATTCCCCATCGAAACATTCCCGGCGCCATCGGTAAGCAGGATCATCAGCGGATTGACATCAGGATGAGAGAGTTTCTCACGCTTAATCACCTCGTAGGCCAACAGCAGCCCCGCTGAGAGAGGGGTCTTCCCACCCACCGGGATATCGGCGAGAGCGCGCTGAGCGAGCAGAACTGAATTGGTCGGAGGGAGCACTAAAGTAGCGCGGTCCTTTTGAAAGACAATCAATCCAACCCGGTCGCGACGCTGATAGGCATCGGTGAGCAGAGAGAGAATTGCCCCCTTGGTAGCACTCATCCGTTCAGCAACTGCCATTGACCAGGAAGCATCCACAACGAACAAAATCAGATTGGCGGCTTTCTTTACCCGCACTTTGCGCTGATAATCGCTAGCGCGAATGGCAAAGGCGACTTTTTGACGCAACTCACTGCGCTGCTTCTGAAAGGGGGCTGCTGCCCGCAGCGTAGCGTCTAGGGCAAGGTCATCCGCTTTGCCTGGGGAAGGACGAGCTTGGATATAGCGCCCGCGCTTACGGTTGGTAATGGTGCGCGAACGGCGTCCTCCCAATCGACGGGTGAGACGGTCGAGAGGATTATCCAATTTGCGTGGAGTAAAGGTCGCACCGATTTTGACCTGTTCCCCGCTCTCCCACCAGTTTGCCCGGCCTGTGTCAAAGATGTTTTGACGAGTGGGCTGAGTGGCATGGCGCTCACTTCCATCCTCACTCACCTCTGCACTCACGGCTTTTTTTTTTCATCTTCCGTCACAGGCTGCTCTTCCGCTTCCTCGCCGTGCGGTTCGCTGATGATCTGACCCTCGCTTTGTAACTGCTCAATCCGCTCCTGTAGTTCCTCCATGGTAATATCCATCTGATGGAAGGGGCCACGACGGATGCGATGGGGCAGAGCAAGTTCAGCAGCCAGGGCGATGTCGCGATCGGTGACATGCGTGCGCCCTTCAAAAGCGGCATGCGCTCGTGCTGTCTTAAGGATCACCAGGTCTCCGCGATGCCCATCCACATTGAGCGAGGCCGAGAGGGCAGCAATGGCTAGCAAATCGCGCTGGGTATAGGTGACCTGATCTACCAACATCCGAGCCCGTTCGATGCGCTCTGAAAGTTCCTGCTCTTTCGGCATCCACTTCTGGCGGAAAGCTTCGGGATCGGCTTCAAACTCCAAATTGCGCTCCATAATCAGGGCACGCTGGCGCGGATCGCGAATGCCGCGAATCTCCACTGAGAGAGCAAAGCGATCGAGCAACTGCGGACGCAGGTCGCCCTCTTCGGGGTTCATTGTGCCCACTAGGATAAATCGGGCAGGATGAGCAAAGGAAATTCCTTCCCGTTCAACGATGTTCATCCCCATGGCTGCTGAGTCAAGCAGGACGTCCACCACATGGTCATCGAGCAGATTGACCTCGTCAATATACAGCAGACCGCGGTTGGCAGCAGCCAGCACTCCCGGTTCAAAGTGCCGTTCACCTTTCTGAATAGCGCGCTCGATATCGAGCGTTCCCACCACGCGGTCTTCGGTCGCCGAAACAGGCAAATTGACGAACGCTGTGGCGCGCAACTCCACTGGCAGCGATTCGCCCCGCTCGACCCGCTCGCGGCATTCGGTGCACCAAGTTGTCGGGCGATCTGGATCACACCCAAAGCGACAATCCTTGACGACAGCTACTTTAGGCAACAAGGCTGCCAATGCTCGCGCTGCAGTGGACTTTGCCGTACCCCGCTCGCCGCGAATCAGCACACCCCCGATCCGCGGGTCCACTGCGTTGAGGATTAGAGCACGCTTCATACGCTCTTGACCGACAATCGCAGTAAACGGATAAATCGCAGGCATGGATCAAAACCTCAATACCTTTCCATTTGACGGGTTAATCTTATCACAAAGGTTGTCAAGTTACTTCATCGGCTTTATAATTCACCATAATCTTCTAGCGAGAGTTGGAGCATGTGTTTTTATGGAATCATATAATCCTAGCCGTGGCCCGGGGGTTGAGCCATCCGACCCGAACAGGGAGGAAACCTTTACCCCAAGCGAAGGAAATCAAGGTGAACAAAATTCAATGGAAAGTCTCCTGGGCAGGGAAGGATTAGGGTTGGACTTTCCAAAAGCGGGGGAAATCCGCCGCGGGGTCATTGCAGCGGTCAAAGAAAACGAAATCCTGGTCAGTATCGGAACAAAGTCGGAAGGAATTATTAGCGGCCGTGAGCTCGAGAGTATTCCTCCAGAGGAGCGCGCAACGCTTCAACCGGGTGTCGAAATTCCGGTCTATATCCTCAAACCCGAGGATCCGAACGGCAACGTGATTCTCTCTTACACTAGGGCTGCAGAACAGGAGGACTGGCGCAGAGTTACAGAATATCTCGCCTCCGGGGAAATCATCCAGAGTAAGGTGGTCGGATACAACAAAGGAGGCCTCTTGGTGCCGATCGGGCGGCTGCGCGGTTTTGTGCCTGCTTCCCAGATCAGCCCAATGCGCCGCGCGCTGCTCGAAGGGGAGGAAAGCGCACAGCAGTGGGGAAAAATGATCGGCGAGCCAATCCAAGTGCGGGTGATCGAGGTGGATCGCGAGCGACGACGGTTGATCCTCTCAGAAAGGTTGGCCGTCCAGGAAATGCGTGAAAGTGTGAAAGACCGGCTCTTAGAAGAGCTAAAAGAGGGCGATATCCGCCGCGGGCGAGTGACCAGTGTGGCAGATTTCGGCGTTTTCGTGAACATTGAGGGCGCGGACGGTCTGGTGCACCTTTCGGAGGTCTCTTGGGAACGCATTAAGCACCCTAGCGAAGTGCTCAAGGTTGGAGATGAAGTTCAAGTCAAGGTGATCAGCATCGACCGGGAGCGCAAGCGAATCGGGCTCTCCATCCGCCAGCTCCAAGAAGACCCATGGCTCAAAAAGGTTGCTCACCTCAAAGAGGGGCAGTTGGTAGAAGGTCAGATCACACACTTGACCAAATTCGGCGCCTTTGCCCGCATCGGTGAAGATTTAGAGGGGCTTATTCACCTTTCCGAACTGAGCGAGCAGCGCATCAACCACCCCAAGGAGGTGGTCAAAGAAGGGGAGGTGCTCACCTTGCGCATTATCAAAATTGACCCAGAACGTCGCCGCATTGGACTGAGCTTGCGCAAGGTCGACTCGGCTGCTTATGCAGACCTGGATTGGAAGATGGCCCTCGCCGAGGAGGTTTACGAAATTGTCGAAGAGCAACAATCTCCCTCTGCTATCCAGGGCGCTGTTTCCCCAACGGAGGAAAAGAATTCCTCCCAAACAGGAGAAACGGTGGCGGACTCCCCAAAGCCCTCTATGGACGAAGAACCTCCTTCCAACCCAAGTGAGGAGAGGCTGAGCTAACTACTGCGCAGCAGCAGATTTCAACCCCTGTTGAACGCAACCGATCAACGGCCCCCGTATACCGAGAAGGGTACGGGGTTTTTCGAACAAGAAATCTGTCTAAGAAATTTGTTAAACTTTCAACTCGCAGGGAAAGAAACTCCCTAAGGAGAAGAAACTTTGGTAAAATCGATACCGGATAAACTAACTCGAAATCAAACATCACGAGCGTGGTGATCAGGAGACGAGACAGTATGGTTTTCATTAGAGTAGGAGGTTGAGCCGTGGCTGGGATGGAGCGTTTTACCCAACGCGCTCGGCGCGTCTTAAGCCTGGCGCATCAAGAAGCTGAACGCATGCGCCATAACTATATTGGCACCGAGCATCTCCTGCTTGGCTTAATCGAGGAAGATGGTGGCGTGGCCGGCAGAGTGCTTCGCGAACTAGGGCTAGAACCTCAACGCGTCCAAGAAATGATCGAGCGCTTGGTTGGGTTTGGACAGTATCGTGGCGGCAAGCTCGACCTTTCCCCCGGAACACAACAAGTGCTAGAACACGCCGTTGAAGAAGCTCGTCGCATGGGCCACCATTATATCGGCACGGAACACTTGCTCCTAGGCCTAGTGCGCTATGGCGAAGGCGTCGCCATGGACGTGCTACGCAAGTTGGGTATTACCGCCGAACAGATTCGCCGTCAGACCCATCGCATCCTCCAAGAGTCGACTACCACCCGTCGGGCAGCAGCAGTAGGCGAGCCGCAACGCTCGGCGAAGCAGGACCCACAGCAGAAATCGAAGACTCCTTTGGTCGATCAACTAGCCACAGACCTCACCGCCTTGGCTGAGGAGGGTAAACTTGACCCGGTCATCGGGCGACAAATGGAAATCGAGCGTGTGATCCAGGTCTTAGCCCGGCGCACGAAAAATAACCCGGCATTGATCGGCGAACCGGGCGTGGGCAAAACAGCCATTGTCGAAGGGCTAGCCCAGCGCATCGTAGAAGGAGATGTCCCAGCCCCCCTACTAAACAAACGCGTTTTGCAGTTAGATGTCGGCTCGCTGGTGGCAGGGACGATGTATCGCGGCCAATTTGAGGAGCGTCTCAAGCGGGTAATCGATGAATTGAAATCCTCGGGGGCCATCCTGTTCATCGATGAAGTACATATGCTGGTCGGAGCGGGTGCCGCCGGCTCTTCCGTGGATGCTGCCAACATTCTCAAGCCTGCGCTTTCGCGCGGCGAGTTGCAAGTGATCGGAGCGACCACGTTAGACGAATATCGCAAATATATAGAGAGCGATGCAGCCCTTGAGCGGCGTTTTCAGCCCATTTATGTCGAAGAACCGACTATCGAGCAGGCGCTGGAAATCCTGCGCGGTATTCGTCCGGCTTACGAGGAGCACCACCGCTTGAATATCTCGGATGAAGCGCTGGATGCAGCCGTGCGCCTCTCAGCCCGCTATGTGACCGAACGCTTCTTACCCGACAAGGCCATTGACCTGATTGACGAATCTTCCTCGCGGGTACGCATGTATAAAAGCCCTGCTGCTAAAATGGCCAAAGAACTGATGGAGCAGTTGCGCCAAATCCGCCACAATCGCGAACTGGCTCTGGAAGACAACCGCTTTGACGACGCTCAAGAACTGCTGGAACGTCAAGAGGCCATTGAGCGGCAACTAGAGCGTTTGCGCAGCACCTGGGATCGTTCCAACAGTCCGGTGGTTTCGGCAGAGGATATTGCCGAGGTGGTGTCAATGTGGACGGGAGTGCCGGTGATGCAGATGGCAGAGACCGAGTCCCAACGCCTGTTGCGGATGGAGGAAGAGCTGGGTAAGTATATCATTGGCCAACAAGAGGCCATTGACGCCATCTCGAAAGCCGTCCGGCGTGCTCGAGCGGGCTTAAAAGACCCGCGTCGGCCCATCGGCTCGTTCATCTTCCTAGGCCCAACAGGGGTCGGCAAAACCGAACTGACCAAAGCTCTCGCTCGCTTCATGTTCGGCAGCGAGGAGGCCTTGGTGCAGCTAGATATGTCGGAGTTTATGGAACGCCATACGGTCAGCCGTCTCGTCGGTGCACCGCCCGGATATGTCGGTTACGAAGAGGCCGGACAACTGACCGAAGCGATCCGACGTCGCCCTTACTCCATTGTGGTCTTTGACGAAATCGAGAAAGCGCACCCCGAAGCCCACAACATGCTGCTCCAAATCATGGAAGAGGGACACTTGACCGATGCCAAAGGCCACAAGGTCGACTTCCGCAATACGATTATTATCATGACCTCGAATGTTGGCGCAGACATGATCAAACGCCAGACCAGCATCGGTTTCAATCTGAAGCGCGATGAAAAATTGGAAGAAAAACAAGCCTATGAGGAGATGCGCAAGAAGTTGATGGAAGCTCTGCGGCGCGTTTTCCGACCGGAGTTCATCAACCGGGTCGACTCAGTCATCGTTTTCCGCTCCTTGAACAAGGAAGACATCAAGAAGATCGTGGACATCGAGATGAACAAAGTCGCCCAGAGATTGCAGGAGCACCAGATTGCCCTGCATACTTCACCTGCAGCTCGTGACCTATTGGCCGAGCTAGGCTACGATCCGGACATGGGGGCTCGGCCGCTGCGGCGCGTGATCCAGCAGAAAGTGGAAGACGCCCTGTCTGACGCACTGCTCTCCGGCGAGTTCAGTAAAGGAGACACAGTTCTCGTTGATGTGGTAGACGGTGAGATCAAGCTCAGGCGTGCAGACGAGGAGCCCTCACATCCACCCAAGGAAATGGCCACGGCTTGAAATTGCGGACATCCGAAGCTTCTGGCAAGGCTTCGGATGTCTCTTTTAATGAGCGGCTCGGGCCTTGAAAAGTGAGGTCACGGCGCTGCAACGCTCCTCAAGGGCGAAAGACCCCTCGCCTCCAGGGTATAATTTCACGGGTTTCGCACCAATACTTCCTCCTCGAAAGGACTTCCCTATGCCGAACGCTTTGGTGGAGTGTGTTCCCAACTTTTCCGAAGCCCGCCGCCCGCAAGTGATCTCGGAGATTATGGCAGCCGTGGAAAGTGTCCCCGGGGTGATTCTGCTCGATCGTCACTCGGACTTGGATCACAATCGCACTGTTCTCACCTTTGTCGGCGAACCGCAAGCCGTTGCCGAAGCCGCTTTCCGGGCTATTGCCAGAGCGGCGGATTTGATCGACCTCAACCAACATCGTGGCGAACACCCGCGCATCGGTGCCACCGATGTGGTTCCGTTCGTGCCGATTCGTGGGGTGACGATGCAAGAGTGCGTCGAGCTTGCACGCCGATTGGGCAAACGAGTGGGAGAGGAATTGGGCATCCCTGTTTATTTGTACGAAGAGGCTGCCACTCGCCCGGAGCGGAAGAACTTGGAGAACATCCGCCGCGGTGAATACGAAGGACTCAAGGCCGAGATTGAAACCAACCCTGACCGCCAACCCGATTTCGGGCCAGCCAAACTCGGTCCGGCCGGGGCTACTGTGATCGGCGCTCGCCCTTTTCTAATCGCTTACAACGTCTACCTGACCACCGGTGATGTTTCCGTGGCTAAAAAGATCGCCAAAGTGATCCGTCATTCCTCCGGGGGTCTGCGCTTTGTCAAGGCGCTCGGCCTGCTGGTAGAAGGAAGAGCTCAAGTTTCAATGAACCTCACCGATTACCGCCAAACGGCGATCCATACCGTCCAGGAGATGATCCGCCGCGAGGCAGCTCGCTACGGTGTGGCGATCCATCACAGCGAGCTGGTGGGACTGATCCCCCAGGAAGCGCTGATCGACAGCGCCGTTTGGTATTTGCAACTAGACCAATTCCAACCCGATCAAATCCTAGAACGGAGGTTAGAAGCAGCCCTTGCCGAGCAGTCCCCCCTGGAAAAAGGGAGTGCCTTCTTAGATGAGCTAGCCGCCCCAAAACCGACCCCCGGCGGCGGCTCTGCTGCGGCGTTTAGCGCTGCTGCCGCAGCGGCTCTGGTGGCAATGGTAGCGCGCCTCACCATTGGTAAGGCAAAATATGCCGAGGTCGAAGAACGGATGCAGGAAATCCTTCGGCAGGCCGAAGCCCTGGCACAGCAGATGAAGGCTGCAGTGATACAGGATGCCCAAGCCTTTGAAGCTGTTATGGACGCCTTGCGCCTGCCCAAAGGTAGCCCCGAAGAAGAGCAAGCGCGCAACACAGTGCTGCAAGCTGCCACTCTACGGGCTGCTTCCGTGCCCTTAGAAGTCGCTCAAGGAGCAGTTGAGGCCCTCCGACTGGCAGTAGAGGTGATTGCAAAGGGCAACCTAAATGCCATCAGTGATGGAGGTTCGGCAGCGGCACAAGCCCAGGCCGCCTTACGTGGGGCAGCTCTAAACGTGCGCATCAACCTCCAAAACCTCCAAGATGCCGAGGTAGTAGAAAGGATGTTGAGTCGGTTAAGGGAACTCGAAGCAGAAGCCAGAGGCCTATGGGAACAAGTGAAGGCAAGCCTGAAGCAAAGGGCCGGCCTAGAGATGGAATTAGGCTGAGAAACTGGATCGGATGGCTCTTGATCGGCAGTATATTGGGAGGCTGCTTTTCAACCGACTATTTGTCAAGCAAGCCGAGAGGGAGCAGCGACCTTCCTACGTCAGATGCTGCACTCGACCCCCTACAGCACCGGGACTTTACTCCCTCTCCTGGAAGGGGCAAAGGAACACCCCTACCCTCTAGAACGAGCGCCCCGACCCGTCCTCTCCCCCCCACAATTCTACCTAATTACCAAGAGACCAAGGGTCACCGCACTGCCCTTTTCCCTGGAGGACAGGGAGAGCCTTGTCGGGAGACAATTTGTGTTTTAGAAGTTCGGTTTCCACTTCAGCGCCCGATTCGACCGCCGGGGGTAAACACTGTTGACTCCACGTATCGCTACGGCAGCACCCAGAACGGCGAACGGGAGGTGCATCACGGAGTGGAGTTCGTCAATCGAGCCGGAGAGCCGGTCTATGCGGCGGCCGACGGGTGGGTAGAGTTTGCCGGCGAAGACGATCAGGTCTCTCTGGCAACCAAAAGGGGGTTCTACGGGAAGGTCGTGATTCTGAAACACTGGTTTTCGGAATACGCCTATCCGGTTTATACACTCTATGGCCACCTCCTCAAGGTCGAGGTAGAGAACGAGCAAACCGTGAACCTAGGGCAAAAGATCGGCGAGGTAGGTCTCGGGGGAGTTGCTGCCGGCACCCATTTGCACTTCGAGATCCGAGTAGGTCAGAACGAATACGGGGCAACGCGCAACCCGGAACTTTGGTTCCCGCCTGCGCTCCCTGAAAGCGGGATCTTGGCCGGACGGTTTCTTGATCTCCAAGGCAATTGCCTAGAGATACCGAACCTCGTCCTCGAGCCTCTGGACCTGCCGGATGCGATCCACAAGCGCCGCTACTTTGCCACCTACGAAGACCCAAGGCTTAGCTGCCTGACCCCGTGGGGCGAAAATTTCGGGATGAACGATCTGCCCGCCGGGCGCTATCGCCTAAGCTATATCTACACCAAGCCGGAAGAAGTGGAGTTCGAAATTTCTGCCGGAAAAGTTACCTACCTCAACATCCGCCTGCCCTGAAACCGGTTCTCTCTTCGAGCCGCTGCTCGCCCACCGTTAGAGGCTCCTGTCCGTCTGGCTTCTATCACTCGCTAAAAGAGCCCTCTCCGACCATAACTGGAGTGTCTGCTTGGCTCTCACAACATCCACTTCGCCGTTTTGGGCTCTGGCTCTTGCCCGATCACCTTGTACTTGCCGCTAACAAGCGCTGATGCTCACTTCCAGTAACGATCGAAAGAGTCGCAGAAAGTTCTTTCCCGAGCAGTTATAATTCACCTCGTGAAACCTTTGCGCAATTTTCTGGAGTTAATCAAATTCGAGCACACCGTTTTTGCCCTTCCTTTCGCCTACTTAGGGATGATCTTGGCTGCCGGCGGTTTCCCAACTTGGCGCCAGTTCCTTTGGATCACCATTGCCATGACTGCGGCGCGCACCATAGCTATGGGCTTTAACCGTATTGTCGACCGCGAGATTGACGCCCGAAACCCGCGCACCGCTGCACGTCCGTTGGTCAGTGGACGCATCTCGCTAGGCACAGCTTGGACGGGCACGATACTGGCTACGGTGCTTCTGGCAGTGGCCGCTTGGCAGCTCGGCCCGTTGCCCTTAACATTACTGCCCGGAGCGTTGGTGCTCTTATTCGGGTACTCGTACACCAAACGCTTCACCTGGCTTTCTCACTATATCCTAGGCATCACCGACGGTCTGGCCCCATTGGGAGCGTGGGTCGCAGTGCGGGGTTCTTTGCTCTCTTCCGAGGACGCTCCAGCCTGGCTGCTCTTTTTGGTCGTCACTTTTTGGATCGGCGGCTTTGATCTCATCTACGCCTGTCAGGACGTGGAAGTCGACCGCCGAGAAAATCTGAAATCAATCCCTGCTCGCTTCGGCATCTCCTTTGCCCTTTCGCTCTCCTCACTCTCCCATCTGGTGTGCTTCTTGCTCTTAGTGGCTTTAGGTCTGATGCAACGCTTCACCTTGCCGTTCTGGGTGGGCCTGGCAATCATCGGTGCATTGTTCGTTTGGGAGCATCGCTTAGTCAAACCCCACGACTTGACCAGGGTCGATCTTGCCTTCTTCAATATCAACTCCTACATCAGCTTGACCCTGTTTTTTGCTGTGGTCGGAGCTTTGTGGCTTAGGTAACGAGAGATGGAAATCAACTTTAGGACCTGCTTTAGACAGGCCAGCCCGGCTTTTAGACCGAGTAGAATCTCCTCTAGCAGCTCCCTTGATTGACCCTATGGAGGTTTAACCTCTGGCCGATGGGCAAAAGTCACTTGCACCAATCCTCCTCTGGGGGGAAAACCTCTCCTGAAGCGCAGAGAACAGCCGCTGTCCCACCCTGGGCATTGGCTCGTTTTCGCCGCTTCGGGAAAGACATCGGTGGACTCCTGTCTTTCGCCTTGGCAGCTATGACCTTGCTGGGCATTCTCTTCCCTCCCCTAACGGCAGGCTTCCTAGCTGCATGGACGCAGTTTTTGCGGCTCTGGTTTGGCTGGGGAAGCCTGTGGATCGTGGTTGGGTTCACTTGGCTAGGCCTTAGGCTGCTCTCTCGCAGTGGCTTCGCCCTTCCTCCCAAATGGGGGAAGATACTTGCGTGGGAGGCTGTGGCGTTCTGCTCGCTGGCCTTGCTTGGCGTTTTCGGCGGAATAGACCTCGGGCGAGCCGAAGCTGGCTTGGATGGGGGACGTGTGGGCTGGGGGTTGGCTCGGCTGAGTGGTGGATGGTTGCTCCCGCTCGGTCTGGTGGGAGCCATCCTTCACGGTTTGCTTATTGTGGCTGTCTTATCCCTGTGCTTGTTTGTCGCCCTTGGTGGGTGGGATTGGGTTCTGCGTCAAATGCGTAAAGAAGGTCCTGGCTCACCCCTCTCCTCTGAAGAGACGGACGGCCTTTCCCATCAAGCCGATTCAACCCCTTCGCCACCGAAGAGAGCGAAGGAACCTTTGCCCAAAGAATGGCGCAAGGAGTTACGCGTCTTCGAAAACCAGCGGGCCGAGCAACCTACGCCCTCTCTGCCACGAGACGAGCGCTTACCTCCCCTCAGTTTGCTCATGAACGAGCCACCCTACCGCCCGGATGAACGGAATGTGAACATGACCGCTGCGCTGATCGAAAAAACCTTGGGTGAATTTGGGATTCCAGCCAGAGTGGTCGGTGTCCAGGTCGGACCAACCATCACGCAATTTGCTGTTGAGCCGGGCTTTGTCGAAAAAAACGGCGCCGAGGGCGAGGTCGCAAGACAAAAAGTGCGCGTGGCTCAAATTTCGGCCCTGAGTCGCGATTTGGCATTGGCGCTCGCAGCCGAACGCTTGCGCATTGAGGCGCCCGTGCCGGGCCGCCCCTACATCGGCATCGAGGTGCCTAACCCACGCCCTGCAGTAGTGCGCTTACGCCCACTCTTGGAGAGCGAGGCCTTTGCCAAGGTGGGCTCTCCTCTGGCGCTCGCTCTGGGCAGAGATGTCTCCGGTAACCCTGTGGTCGGGGATTTGGCGCGGATGCCGCATCTCTTGATTGCCGGCACGACTGGCTCGGGGAAATCGGTTTCTATTGCCGCAATTACCACCTGCTTAGCCATGAATAACACCCCACAGGACTTGCGCTTGATCATGATTGATCCCAAGATGGTCGAATTGGTGCGCTTTAACGGCCTTCCTCACCTGATGGGAAAGGTCGAAACGAAAATCGAGCGCATCCTCGGAGTTCTGCGATGGACGGTGAGCGAAATGGAACGCCGCTATAAGGTGCTCGAAGCTACCCGCTCGCGGAATATCGAAACCCACAACAAAAAAGCCCGTCGTCAAAGAGACCTTTCCCCTCTGCCCTACTTGGTTGTGATTATCGATGAGCTAGCCGACCTCATGATGATCGCTGCCGAGCAAACCGAACACGCCTTGATCCGCCTAGCGCAAATGGCCCGTGCCACCGGGATCCACCTTATCGTGGCTACCCAACGTCCCAGCACCGATGTAGTCACCGGACTGATCAAAGCCAATTTCCCTGCCCGGATCGCCTTTGCAGTGGCTTCTGCGGTTGACTCGCGAGTGATCCTGGATAACGCCGGTGCAGAAACCTTACTGGGACATGGCGACATGCTCTTCCTCCCGCCGGACGCAGTCTCGCCGATCCGTTGTCAAGGCGTAATGGTCAACGATGTAGAAATTGAACGTCTGATCACATTTTGGCAGTCTAATGCTCCTTCCGTAGAAGAACCCCCGCCATGGGAAGAATACCTCATGGAAAGCTCGCCTCTAGAAGACCATGACGCGCTGCTAGAGCAGGCAATCCAGATCGTGCGCACAACACGTCGCGCCAGCGCCTCGCTTCTCCAACGGCGTCTCCGAATTGGCTACCCTCGAGCAGCGCGCTTGATGGACGAACTCGAAGCCATGGGTGTGGTTGGCCCGCTTCTTGCAGGGAGTCGCGAGAGAGAGGTTTTACTGGACGAGGGAGAAGACTCTCAAGCAGAAGAGCGATAAGGTTCAAAAACCCAGCGATGCACTTCTCTGCACAAAACTCTCTCCGCAGGCTCGTTCTTTCCTTGCGTTCGAACACCCATGGTATTGCCAACCTCACTCGAGCGCTTGCGCCGATTTTCCCTTCTGAGCTGAGTTCAAACCGCATCAAGCCCAAAAATGCGAAGCCGGTTCATTCTAATGCAATGTTAACAGCGGTCCGAGAAAATGCTAATGGAATAAGGGATATAATCCCCCGAGAGAAATTTGTAATAATATTCGAGTTTCCTAGTCAGGAAAAGTTCGGCTACTGTAAGGAAGGACCTAGAACACTATGATGCGATTTGACCGCTTTACCGAACGAGCCCAAGAAGCAGCCCAGCGCGCCGCTGAGATTATCCAGCGTTATGGGCACAATCAAATTGACACTGAGCACATTTTACTTGCACTGATCGAACAGCCTCAGGGCGTGGTTTCACAAATCCTAGAGGCGCTTAAGGTGGATACCACCGCGCTTATGGAGCGTTTGGACTACATTTTGCGCACTAGCCCTAAAGCGAACATTTTCGGGGGAGGAGCTGGGCAGATTTTTATCACTCCAAGAGTAAAGCGCATTATCGATCTGGCCAACGAGGAAGCTAACCGTTTACGAGACGAGTATATCTCAACCGAACACATTTTCCTAGCCATCCTAAGCGAGCGCAGCACCCCTGCGGCGCGCCTTTTAGAAGGAGCTGGCGTAACCCGCGAACGCGTTTACGAAGCGATTCAGCACATCCGCGGCGGTCAAAGGGTCACCGATCCCCAAGCCGAAACGCGATACCGCACCCTAGAGAAGTACTCGCGTGATCTAACCCAAGCAGCTCGCGAAGGCAAACTTGACCCCGTGATCGGCCGCGATGCAGAAATCTTGCGTGTGATCCAAATCCTCTCTCGGCGAACCAAAAACAATCCGGTCCTCATCGGGGAAGCAGGGGTTGGGAAGACAGCCATTGTCGAAGGCTTGGCCCAAAAGATCGCCAACAACGACGTCCCCGAAATCCTGAGCGGCAAGCGTGTGCTCGCCCTGGACCTAGGCAGCATGATCGCCGGTTCTCGCTTCCGCGGCGAATTCGAAGAACGTCTCAAGGCGGTGATCGAGGAAATTCAACGCGCTCAAGGCGAGATCATTATGTTTATCGACGAGCTGCACACAGTTGTGGGTGCAGGCGCAGCTCAGGGAGCGATGGACGCCTCAAATATGCTCAAGCCGGCCCTAGCACGGGGTGAGCTACAGTGTATTGGGGCAACCACCCTTGACGAATACCGCAAATACATCGAGAAAGACGCCGCTCTTGAACGCCGCTTTGCACCGGTCTTCGTGGAGGAGCCCAGCGTAGAAGAGACCATTCAGATGTTGCGGGGGTTGCGCGATCGCTATGAAGCCCACCACAAGGTCCATTTTTCTGACGAAGCTCTGGTAGCTGCCGCGCGCCTATCCGCCCGTTACGTGACTGATCGCCGTCTGCCCGACAAGGCGATCGACCTAATGGACGAAGCTGCAGCCAAACTGCGCATCGCCCTATATTCGCTTCCCCCTGATCTGAAAGCCCTGAAGAGTGAGATCGAACGTCTGGCTGCAGAAGAAGAACAAGCTGGGCTCGAGCGTGATTATGAGCGTGCCGCTCAGAAGAAATCCGAGCGATTGCGCCTTGAAGCCGAGTTCAACGCTAAGCGGGATAAGTGGGAAGCCGAACACCAATTGGACGAAGTGGTCGATGCTCAAGATATTGCCGAGGTTGTGGCGCAATGGACGGGCATTCCCGTTGCGCAAATGATGGAAACCGAAGCGGAAAAGCTTCTCCACATGGAAGAGCGTTTACATGAGCGCATCAAAGGTCAGGACGAAGCGATCAAAGCCGTCTCAGATGCTATCCGAAGAGCACGCTCAGGCCTAAAAGACCCTCGCCGCCCGATCGGTTCGTTCATTTTCATTGGCCCTTCCGGGGTAGGGAAAACTGAACTCGCTAAAGCCTTGGCGGAATTCTTGTTCGACAACGAGGATGCCTTAGTGCGGATCGATATGAGCGAATATCGCGAGCAACATACCGTCTCGCGCCTCTTTGGCGCCCCGCCGGGATATGTCGGCTACGAGGAAGGCGGACAACTCACCGAAGCGGTGCGGCGACGGCCTTACCGCGTGATTCTATTTGACGAAATTGAGAAAGCTCACCCTGAAGTCTGGAATGCCCTCTTGCAGATTCTGGACGACGGACGTTTGACCGACGGACAAGGAAACGTAGTCGACTTCCGCAACACCGTTCTAATCATGACCAGCAATCTCGGCACTGAATTTGTGCGCAAGTCGGGCAGCTTAGGCTTCCTGCAACGCACAGATAGTAGCGAAGAGCGCCTAGCCCAAGAAAAGATCGAGAAAGCTCTGAAGAGCACTTTCCGTCCCGAGTTCCTCAATCGGATCGACGAGATAATCATGTTCTCGCCGCTCTCGCTCGAGCATATGCGTGAGATCGTAGACCTTCAGATGAAAGAAGTGCAAGAACGCCTTAGCGAACACGGGATCACAGTTGAGCTAAGTGAGGCTGCACGCAACTGGCTCGCCGAAGTCGGCTACGATCCAACCTTTGGGGCACGGCCGCTAAAGCGGGCAATCCAAAAACACCTCGAGAGTCCTCTATCGCTGCGCCTGTTGGCCGGTGAGTTCAAAGAAGGCGATCACCTCTGGGTGGATGTCGACCCAAACACCAACCAACTAATCTTTCAACGCAAAGAACAAGCTACTCTCCCTCTCGCCAAGGAAAGCGCCCTGACAGTGTAACACTTGGGCTTCTCCCCTTCCTAGGCCTGCCGAATGTCATGCCTCCAAGGTCTCCGCTTGGAGGCATGATTTGATTTATGGCAAATCATCCTCCCAAATATGACATTTGCCACTATGTGAGAGGCAAGATTCTCAGGTAAATTTGGGGTAATTACGGCAGGTAGGTAGAAAGCAACCATGAACGAAGATATTTTCGAACGCTCACCCTTTTTCGCCGATTTATCTCCCAAACAGCTCGCCCTACTCAAGCCCCTCTTCATGCCTTGTAGCTGCAGAGAGGGAGAGCTTTTGTTCGAACAAGGGGATGTTGCCGATCTCCTCTATCTGGTGGTGCATGGGGAAGTGATCGTGCGCTACAAGCCCGAGGATGGACCGGAAATCGTTGTGGCTCGGGTGAAACCCGGAGGAATTGTGGGGTGGTCGGCTGCTCTGGGAAGCCGACACTACACTTCGGGAGCGATCTGCGCCGCCGATTCTAAGCTGCTTTGCGTGCGCGGGGATGACTTGCGCCGATTGTGTAGACAACACCCCGACACAGGTGTTATTGTCCTCGAACGATTGGCTGACGTGATTGCGGAACGCCTTCACAGCACGCGCAAAGAAGTGATGACGCTCCTCAAGCAGGGCTTGATCGCCACCGTTTGTGAGCCATAGGAGGAAAGAATGACCGAGGCATCTGTTGAGCAGCAACTACGAGATCTAATCGAACGGTTGAGTGCTTACATCGAGCAATATCACGGAGGTTCGGTTGAGTTTCTGTCCTTTGACGGCAAGGTTCTCAAGGTGCGATTGGGTGGCGCTTGTTTAGGATGTCCTCTGCAACCAACTACTTTGCATGGCTGGGTGGAAGGGACAGTCAAGCAATTCTTTCCTCAGATCGAAAAGGTTGAGTCCGAATCCCCGGCGAGCTAGATCACTTCGATGATCTCGCTAGAAGTTACCTCCCCAATAATCCAGTAGGGCTGACTGAGTTGTTGTGCGGCTTGTTCAAAAGCCCGCAGCCGTGAAGGCGGGACCGCAAAAAGCAATCCACCGCTGGTTTGGGGATCAAAGAGCAACATTTGCTCGGCTTCGCTCAGTTTGGCGTCAAAGCGCACATGGGCTTGAAAATACGAGCGGTTGTCGAAGGCGCCGCCCGGGAAAATGAATTGCGCAGCATACTCTTTGGCCCCTGGGATAAACGGGATTGCCTCGAAATTCAGGCGTAAGCCGACCCCAGAGAGCGAGGCGATCTCCCAAGCGTGACCGAGCAGACTGTAACCGGTAATATCGGTGGCAGTGGTAAGCCCGACCTGTTGAGCGATCTCCGACGCCTGGCGGTTAAGCTTTTTCATCCATTCTACGGCTTCGCCGATATGTTCTTCGCACACCAAGCCACGCTTTAGGGCGGTGGTGGTGGTACCAAAGCCAAGGGGTTTAGTAAGGATAAGCTGATCTCCGGGACTTGCGCCGCTCTTCCGCAGGAAGTTTCTTGGGTGAACGAAACCAATAGCTACTAAGCCATATTTCGGCTCCTTATCTTGGATGGTGTGGCCTCCGGCGATAACCACACCGGCTTCACGGGCTTTTTCGGCTCCCCCTCGAATGATCTCGGTGAGAGTCTCTGTGGGCAGCTCGGGGGGAAGAGCGGCGATATTTAGCGCCAGAAATGGCCTTCCCCCCATGGCATACACATCGGAGAGAGAATTAGCCGCGGCGATCGCTCCGTAATCGTAAGGATCATCGACTACAGGGGTAAAGAAGTCTGTCGTTATGACAAGGGCTTTCTCCTCGTCCAACTGCCATACGGCAGCATCATCTGGCTCGTCCAGCCCCACAAGCAACCTCGGCTCCTGCGACTCCTGAAAAATGGCTCGGATCGGGCGCAGCACCTGCGCCAGCGCTTCTGCGCTCAGCTTGGATGCTCAACCCGCACAGCTGGATAGGCTTGTCAATCGAATCTGCTTCCCGGAAGGATATTGCTCATTCATTGCGCTCTTCGCTCCCGATCTGCGACTATATAGCTCTTTCTCACCAGAAACCACTGCCAACGGTATTCGCTAAGAAATTTGTTCCCAGCCCCCTACCACCCTAACTACGGGGTGGCTGTCGGTGTGGGCACTATGGCCGTTGGAAGGGTCGTGGTGATCACAGGAGAAGACCCCATGGATGGCAAAGGCAGCAGGTAGGGCATGTTGTTCGGCACCAACATCACCTGAATGTTCGGAGCCAACTTCGTAATGTATTGATAGGTGAGCAAATCCGGATTCTCCTGCAGAGCCTGAGCAATCAAGCGCAGAGCCTCCGCTTCGGCCCTAGCTTGGATAAGACGCGCATCGGCTTCGCCTTGGGCACGAATGCGCGCCGATTCAGCTTGACCGCGTGCGGTTTCGATAGCTTGCTGTGCTTCTTGCCTCTTTTGTTCTACCACGAAGCGAGCTCGCTGCGCTTGCTGCTCGGCAATTTGTTTCTCTTCGACCGATTTGGCATACTCCGGAGAGAAGGTGATGTTCCTGAGGACAAAATCCACAAGCAACAAGCCATTCTCAGCCAACTTGCGGCGCATGGTTTCGGCAATTTCTTGAGTGATTTCAGAGCGACGGGTACTGTAGACTTCCTCAACGCGATACTTTGCCACCACATCGCGGATGATCCCTCTTGCAAGAGGGCGAACTAGTTCGTCGGCGTAGCGTCGTTGCCAATTGATATGAAGTTGAATAATCTGTTCAGGATCCGGCTGAAAAATCACCGAAGCGTCTAAAAACACCTCTTGACCGTCTGCTGTGCGAGCGGCAACCGAGTCATCGCCTCTCACCTCGCCTTCGAGAGGAGCAATTGACATAGTATAGGTCTGGCGGGCAATTGAATAGACCACCACACTCTCAAAGTAAGGGATGACCCAACGCAGACCCGGCTCCAACGCTTTTTCGCGATAGCCCTTGGGTTGAAGAGCGGAAATCACAACCCCTCGCTCTTCGGGCTTGATAAAGACCAGGCCGGCGCTAACCGAGGTCAATAGGATGGCCGAAATGGCTGTGATCAGGATAGCAGTAACCAGGCTAGAGACCCTCCTACCGCGTGAAGCGCGCACAACCGCTAGTACGATCAGAGCGGCCATCAACAGCCATAGGATTCCCACAATCCCTTGTAAAACGACTGCAACGTTCATGATCTGCTTGCCTCCGTAGTTTGTAATAAGGTTTTACTAGCTATATTTTCTAGTCTTTGCAGATGCCAATAGCTCTCAGAACCGGCAAGACAAACAAAAGGCCGCTGTGCTCTCTCTCTAAATCACCGATCGCTTCTTGAACCGTTGAGATCATCCTTTCAACCAGCTCTTCGCTGTCAACCACTGAAAGAAGGGTGCGATGATGAATCTCCTGCATTTCCTCAAGGGACTCGATAGAGACCAACAAGGGAAAGTTCTCTAGAAGCCCCGCCCGTCTTAGCTTCCCGTGCCCTGTGCTCTCCAAAATCGTAATACCTGTGACACCTAACTCTTCCCACCGAAGAAGGACTTTAGGAACCTGTTCGGGGTTATTGACAATGAGAAGGACCAGGTAGTACATTCTCATTCACCTTCTGCAAACACTCTCGCTCGCCCGGGTTCACGCTGCACGAGATATCGTAATAGCGGAGGGGTCAAAAGGGTGGTCGCCACTACCACCCCAACGATAGCAGAAAAAGAAGCCGCGGTCAAGAATCCTTCTGAAATGCCTACGCTAGCGACAATAAGGCCGACCTCACCGCGCGACATCATTCCAACTCCCAATTCCAGCGCCTCAAGCGGACTGTAGTCCCCGCTCAGCAGTGCTCCGAGAGCGACACCCAACACTTTGCCCACCACGGCGATCAAAAATAAGCCGAGAAACAACCAGAAATCGCCTCCAAAAAGGCTTCTGACGTTAGCGTTTAGACCTACATCAACAAAAAAGATCGGGACGAAAACCCCATAGGCAATCGTAGAGATGCCTGACAAGATGCGCTCTTTCAACGCCGTGCGAGCGAACCATAGCCCGGCTAGAAAAGCTCCCGTAATTGCAGCCATCTTGCCGAGCACATCCGCAAGCCAGCCGAAGAGAAGGATGGTGACAAAAACAAACGAAATCAGTCCCTGACTGATCTCAAGAGAGAAAATTTTCAAAGCCATAGGAGGAAACAAAAAGTAACCGATCGCCGAAGAGAGGAAGAGGAAAATCACCATGCGAAGCAGCACAATCAGGATCATCGTGAACCCAGAACGCTCCCCGAGCTCAGGCATCGCAAGCGCGGTGAAAACCGAGAGCCCCAATACGACTAGGATATCATCGAAGACGGCTGCTCCCAGTAAACCAAAGCCGATCTTCGAACGTAAACGATTAAGCTCGATCAAAGTTTGAGCCGAGATGCTTACGCTTGTCGCAGCCAAGGTTAAGCCGAGAAAAAGAGCATTCTTTGGGGTGAGTGCAAAAAGGACCCCTCCTCCGGCGCCCAGAGCAAGCGGGAAAAGCACCCCCAGAACACCGGCCAAGATCGCCACCTTGCTGGACTTGAGCAGCTCTGAAATATGCAGCTCGAGTCCGGCAAGAAACATCAGCAACATTACCCCCAGCTCGGCCAGCTCTTGGATTACTTCTTGCAGATGCTGGTCGGTAAAAATAGAGAGGTGAAGAAAATCGAGGATAGAGGGACCAAGCAGAACCCCTACAAGCAACTCACCTAGGACGGCAGGGTGACCGAGGCGAAAGCTGAGATAGCTGCCCAGCTTTGCCAGAGCAATGATCATTGCTAGGGCAAATGTAAGTTGGAGAAATGGGCTCATCTTATCTCTAACAGCTAACAGCCGGTCATTGCTCCAGAAGGATGGTCACCGGACCGTCATTTTCAATGGAAACAAGCATATGGGCTCCGAATTGACCACATTGGGTCGGCACGCCTAATCCTTGAAGATGGCGAACGAAACATTCGATGAGCGGTTTGGCCTGCTCGGGCAAAGCTGCATCGGTAAAGGAAGGACGTCGCCCCTTCCGAGCATCTGCATACAAGGTGAATTGAGAAACCACAAGGGCTTCTCCCGCTACGTCCAAAAGGGAGAGATTCATTTTGCCGTTTTGGTCTTCGAAGATGCGCAAATATGCCGTTTTCTCGGCGAGAGCACGCGCAGTTTCCTCCCTATCGTTCAGACCCACGCCGATAAGGATGACCAACCCCGGCCCAATTTCGGCAATCTTTTCTCCATCTACGGAAACGCTGCCTCTTCGAACGCGCTGAAGGACAAGGCGCATAGAAAGAGCTTAACCTTTGGCCAAGTTTAGGGTAACCCAACCGCCTGGCGCACTTCGATCATGGTCTGACGGGCGATCTTAGCTGCCCGTTCTCGTCCCTCCCTTAATACGTCCCACACATAGTCGGGGTCGCGTGCGTATTCGCTGCGCCGTTGCCGGAAGGGTTCGAGGTGCTGGTTTAGATTAGCCGCCATGCGCTGTTTGCACTCCACGCAGCCGATGCCCGCTCGGCGGCATTCTATGTCAATCTCGGCTACCATTTCGGGGGGCGAAAAGACCTTGTGAAAGGTGAAGACATTACACACCTCAGGACGACCGGGATCGGTGCGCCGTTGACGTTGCGGATCGGTTACCATTTGCATCACCCTTTGCAGAGTCTCTTCGGGTGTAGCAGCCAGTTCTATATGGTTATTGAGACTCTTGCTCATCTTCTGCACACCGTCAATGCCGAGCACCTTGGGCACCTCGGTACTCCTCATTTCCGGCTCGATGAGCACATTGGTCTTGAAGCGGTAATTGAAAGAGCGGACCACTTCTCGAGCGAACTCCAAGTGCGGGGCCTGGTCGATGCCGACCGGCACCACATTGGCCTTATACAGGGTGATATCCGCAGTCATCAAGACCGGATAACCGACCAGGCCATAATTGACGTTGTGGGGCTGCTGACGAGCCTTCTCCTTAAAGGTCGGCAGATCAGTTAGCTTCCCTAAGGGTGTCACCATCGAAAGGATCGTGTGCAATTCGGTCACTTGGGGCACTTGGGATTGAATGAAGACGATCGTTTCCTCCGGCCGGATTCCGGCAGCCAGGAAATCTAAAGCCATTTCGTAACAGTTTTGGCGCAGATCCTCGGTGGTCTCCAGCGTGGTCAGAGCGTGAAGATCGACAATGCAGTAGATGCACTCGTACTCGTCCTGCAAGGCGACGTAATTCCTGATAGCCCCTAGGTAATTCCCCAAGTGTTGTCGACCGGTCGGTCGAGCTCCGGAAAAGACGCGTCCTTTCTTCGTACTCATTAAGCCTCCTTACGATAGGTTCGAATGAGCTGGAGCAACTCCCCAGGATTGACGTGACGGCCGGTCTGGAGCTTGGAATAGATCAGCTTTCCATTGACGCTTACCTCAAACCGTCCTCCATCAGAAGGAACCAGAGCAATAGACTCGATTTCCGATTCGAATTCACGCAAGATTTCTGCCATTGCACCAATGGCGCGATCGGTGTAGTGTCAGACAGCGCAATAAACAATTTCGACCCTCATCATGGCTCAACCTCCTCGATTCCGATCAAAGCTTAATCAAAAACCCGCCGGTGATCCGACGGGGAAACAAGCCAGCCTCACGGCGCGGAGCATCGCTTCAGGCCACCGGCCTTCGGATGCCCGTGTCCGGATAACGGCGACACCACCGGCGACAGCTACTTACACCATCGTTCGCTGCGCAACTCAGAGGCCCATTCCCTGCAACCGTTCGGGCGGCTTTCTCAGCTTCAACCGCTCTCTGTACCGACAGCGCTGCAGGTACTCTTCCTCTTCACAGTCTTTCAGCAAGCTCAGGGGTTTGCTATAAGTATACCACGAGTAATGAAACAAAGTATAGGGTCGACTTTCCCCGCTCTGTACTAGGAGAACTGGAAACGGATAAGCGTCCTCGGTATGGCGGAGTGCCGAAGTTCGGCTGAGAAACAGGGCGGCCCTTTTAAGGCTGATGGAGCGGCACCCTGTCTTGCCGCTCCACCGGCCTAGATCGCTCCCCTATCAGCACCCCAATGCGATCTGCGAAGCATTCTAGATGAGCACTCTAGAAACCCCGCTTTGTTGTAAATCCTACTCGTAAACCAGTATAACGAAGAGACCTCAACAGTGCATCAGAGGTTCGTAGGATTTTTGCTACGTATTTTTACGTAGAAAAGGTGTCTTCGTCCTCGTAAAGGCTGGCAATTCCCTTGCGCAAGGCGTAAAGCGTAGCTTGGGTTCGATTGGCAAGGTGAAGTTTATCCAAAATATTACTGATATGGGTGGTAATTGTGCGTTCTGAAACATGCAGTCGAGCAGCGATCTCCTGGTTGCTCAATCCACGTGCAATCCAGCGCAGCACTTCCACTTCTCGCTCGGTTAGCGGTTCACTGTCCTCGACGGGCATACTGACTTGGGTGATCTCGCGCATCAAGCGCGCAGCAATGGTTGGATGGAGGAAGCACTGCCCGTTTGCAACATCGCGAATCGCTTGGATAAGCTCTTCAGGGGGAATATCCTTAAGCACATACCCTGAAGCGCCGGCTTTGATCGCCGGGAAGACTTTATCATCCTCTGCATAGGCGGTGAGAACGAGAATCCGCGCCGAGGGCTGAATCGCCTTGATGCGAGCAATCGCCTCCACCCCACTCATCGGCGACATAACCAAGTCCATCAAGATAACGGTTGGCCGATGTTGCTGCAAAATTTGAATGGCCTGAAGGCCATTCTCAGCCTCGTAAACCGTCTGAATGTCAGCCTCGCTCAGCAACAGAGTACGCAGCCCTTTGCGGACGATTGGATGGTCGTCGACAACCAAAACGGTGATCGGATCACTCATGGCTATAATCCTTAGTAACGAGCAGTGTTGTGCCCCGGCCAGGGCTGGAGTTAATGGAAAGCTGGGCGCGAATCTGCCTGGCGCGCGTAAACATGTTGGTCAACCCCGAGGATTGGTTTTGTTGAACCACCTGATTGAGGTCAAACCCCTTCCCATCATCTTCAATAAACATCTCGAAACGAGCCGGGGTCGACTTGATGCGCACTAAGATCGAGCGATGGTGAGCATGGTGCAAGGCGTTATTGAGCGCTTCTTGGGCAATGCGGTAGAAATGTTCTTCATCTTCTGGGGGCAAGCGAAAACTACCTTGGACTTCTAACACGGCGCGGATTCCCGCTCGCTTCTCCACTGCCTCAAGACGACGCTTCAACGCCCCATGTAATCCATCCTGCTCCAAGGCTGTTGGCCTAAGCTCATATAGTAGCAGGCGCAATTCAGCAAGGGCGTTCTGTGCAACCTCGTTCAGCTCATCCATCCACCGGTGAATTTCTTCTAGAGTGGCATGGTTTAGAGAGCGCTTGTAACCGGAGGTCAACAAGGTCATGCTGTAAAGGGATTGAGTCAGGGCATCGTGCAATTCGCGCGCCAAGCGTTGTCTCTCCTCTAGTTTAGCAATTTCCTCGCCTTGTTCGATTAACCTCGCACGCTCAATGGTCAGTCCCAGTTGATCGGCGATCGCCGTGAGGAGCACCTGCTCGTTTAGGGAGAAGGTCCGCTCTTTATTATAGAAAAGACTGAGGACACCAAGCACGTCCCCGCGACTGCGAATCGGCAAGCCATAGTAGCTATCACGCTTGCCGAGAGCTATCCCGGTTATTTCATCCTCGAGCGAGACAAGGAAAAGAGCAGCATTCTGTGCAAACACCGTGTCCCAAGGAGCTTCCCCGCTCCGTCCGTCCAGAGTGAGACCATCTCCACTGGGGGAGGAGCCCTTGTCTGCAAACAGGCATAACCTATTTTGAGATGGGTCAAAAAGATGAACAGCCACGAAATCCGCCTGAGTTATGGAGAGAATATGCTCCAATACCTGATCGACTGCCTCTCTCAAGTCTGTCGGAGCATTGAGGAGGGTGGTTACGTCATAGAGGATGGCAAGCTCCCTTGTGCGCTCGAGGACCAGTTGTTCGAGATGCTCAAGGGCATCGGCGCGGTGCAGGGCTGCATCACTAATTTCCTGAAGAAGGTGAAGATGGTGTCGATCTTCATCGGATAGATGAAGCGGGCTCGAGAAACCGAGCAGAAGCAACCCGGCGGTTGCCGAAGGAGTATGCATTGGAATAGCGACTCCGGATACCTCCTCAAAAGGGCTAAACTCATAGTTCCCCGCTCGGAGCAAATTCTCGGAATCGGTAAGCTGCCGAAAGAAGAGAGGCTTGCCGGCTCGCCAAAGAGGATGATCGGGCACTGTCAGCTGGGTCGGCAGAGTCCAACCCCATCCGCGGCTCAAAAGCAACTTATAACGATCCCCCTCTAATAAGTAGGTTGCGGCCAACTTAGTCATATGCTCTTTATCTAGGGCATCCACCAGAGCCATCATAGCCTCTTTCTTGTTCAGCGCTCCTCTGAGCGCCACCGCTATCCGAACAAGGCTCTCCAGTTCCCTAGTGCGTTTCTCTTGAACTTCCATAAGCTGAAAGCGTTCGATCGAGATCGAGGCTTGTTCTGCTAGAGCTTGGACAAAGAGCAGGTCCTCCTTCGCAAAAGTTGAGCAGGATTTGGGAACAAGGATAACCAAGACCCCTAAAAAGCGGTCTCGACGCACGATATTGCCTACCACGGCGGCCCTGAGTTCGGAGCGGTAAGGCAGTTCATCGGCAGGCGTGGGAGGACTCTGGTCAAGGTCAACAACGAAAACTCTCGGTGCCGTCTCCGAGGCTAAGTCAGCGAGCGGAGCATAGGGGAGAGCATGATACTTAGCCATATGTTCCTCTGACAGGCCATGGGAGCCGGCAAGCTCTAGTTGATCCTGATAGGGGTTATATAGCCTGATCACCGCAACCGGAGCTTGCAGGGCTTGACAGGCTTGAGCACACACAACGTTCAAGGCTGCTTGTAAGTCCTCGGCAAGGCTGGCACCAGTTGCAGCATGGGCCAAAGCGAGAGAGATGCGCAAGGAGCGCTCTAACGAAAAGTTTCCAGGGAATTCCTGCGGTGCTGGGGGAGTTTCGCCGAGAGAGAGTTGAACTCCTGTCACCAATTCGGGTAAGAGGGGAACAGAAGCGGATTGATGCCCTTCGAGGGCATAGAGCAAGTAATAACTTTCGGTTGCCGCACCCCTGTGAATAGGCAGGACATGGGTCAGAGCATAGCGACTGTTGTGGCTATCGATGAAGGAGAAAACCCCATACCGATGCACGGCTTTCAGGACGACTTGCCAGCGGGCCTTAGCCTTTGGAAAGGGAAAGAGCTCAAACAACTCTCTCCCCACGAGCTGATCCGGCGTTCTGGCAAAGCGTCGTGCAGCGGCCTGGTTGGCATAACGGATCACTGCCTCTCTATCCACGACAAGAACAAGATCTGCAAGGGTATCGAAGGCCCTCGCTACGCGCTCTTCCCCAGGAAAGGATCCCCCAAAGCCCCCTTCCTGAAAAAGTTGGTGGATGAAATGGAGTTCAGAAAAGAGAAACGGTTCTTTCATACGAGCTAACGAACGCCAAAGTGATCAGCCTTATGTTAGACAAATTTAGACCCTTTCAATCCGGCAAATATTTCTAAGGCAAACCCATAACTGCGGTCCGGCCGATCGGGTCATCAAACGCAGCGGAGCGATGATGTCCCATCCGGCAAGCAAAATTCTCGCCATCTGCGCCACAGTCTGCTTAGGCGCCGAATAAGGGTGAGCTGAGCGGATTAGGGCGAGGGCATTGCTGCTACCGAGCTAAGCACTTTATCCGACTAATCGCTCACCAAGGTACCAACTGGCTCGCCATAAATTGCTTTACGCAGAGCATCCTCTTGCCACAAGTTCAGCACGAGAATCGGGAGATGGTTGTCCATGCACAAGGAGATCGCCGTGCTGTCCATCACCTCGAGACGGCGATTGATAGTCTCCATGTAAGTGAGGCGTTCAAACCGCACGGCGTGGGGGTTCTTCGCCGGGTCCGAGTCATAAACTCCGTCCACCTTGGTAGCTTTGATCAGCACATCGGCCCCGATCTCCATGGCACGGAGGGCGGCGGCGGTGTCGGTCGAAAAATAGGGATTTCCGGTCCCGCCTCCGAAAATAACTATGCGCCCTTTCTCGAGGTGACGGATGGCGCGACGACGGATGTAAGGTTCGGCAACAGCACGCATCTCGATCGCCGATTGGACGCGAGTAATCATCCCACGCCGTTCCATGGCGTCCATTAATGCTAAGGCGTTCATCACCGTGGCCAACATGCCCATGTAATCAGCCGTAGCCCGGTCCATCCCGTGGTCTAGGCCAATGCGGCCGCGCCATAAATTGCCGGCGCCGATTACGATCGCTACGGTTACCCCTTCATCACATACCTCCTTGACCCGTTCAGCAATTTGCTCCGCTTGGAAAGGATCGATGCCAAATCCATCCGGACCTGCGAGGGCTTCGCCGCTCAGCTTCAGCAAGATACGGTGATAACGAATCTCTTTCGTCATAATTTACTCCTGATCAGAAAAAGAGCCAACCCTTCGGTTGGCTCTTTTCAAGACCTCAATCTTTGGTGCTTTCACCAACTTCCCACCGCACAAAGCGACGAATCACGATGTTTTCGCCTAGGGAAGCAATAGTTTGTAGGAGCAACTGTTCGACCGTGGTTTTTTCATCACGAATATAAGGTTGGCGCAGTAGGCAAACTTCATCCTTGAATTTTTCAATGCGCCCGGCGACGATCTTGTCGACCACCGCTTCCGGCTTGCCCTCTTCTAGAGCTTGGGCACGAGCGATTTGTCGCTCATGTTCCAGCTCTTCCTCGGGAATTTCACTCTCGCGGATATACCGTGGGGCCGCAGCAGCGATTTGGAGAGCAACTTCGTGGGCAAAGTGGCGAAAAGGCTCCGAGCGGGCAACAAAGTCAGTCTCACAATTGATCTCCACCATCACGCCCACACGCCCCCCACCATGGGAGTACAGTTCTAATATCCCCTCCGAGGCTTGGCGATCGGCGCGTTTGGCGGCGGTAGCGAGCCCCTTCTCACGCAAAATGTCCACTGCTTTTCTGAAATCACCATTGGCCTGTTCGAGGGCCTTGCGGCACTCTAGGATACCGGCTCCCGTGGCTTCGCGCAATTCCTTGATCTGTTCGGTCGTGATAGCCATAGCTCTTCCTCGTTCTTCGCTTAGTCTTCGAACTCTTCCTCGTCTTCGCGGCTCACTCTGGAGCGCGGTTTGACCTCTTCCTCATCCGTACCCCAGTCGATGTCATAGACGTCTTCATCGGACTCGCCGAACACCTCTTCATCCAGCGCAGCCTTAATGCGTCCGCTGATCTTCGCCAACGTCGCCTCACCGAGCAATTCCTCATCGGGGATCTCTTCCTCCTCAGCCATCGGCAGCGAAACTAATTCTTCTTCGGGCATCTCCTTACGCAGCGCCTTGCCCTCAAGGACCGCGTCGGCGATCTTCGAGACGACAAGTTTGATAGCGCGAATAGCATCATCGTTCGAAGGGATAACGTAATCAATATTTGTGGGATCGCAGTTCGTGTCCACCATAGCAACGATAGGGATATTGAGCAGATTGGCTTCGTGCACCGCCGTCTTTTCGCGATGGACATCCACGATAAACACCAGCTCCGGCAAACGCACCATTTGACGCACGCCGCCCAGCAAAACCTGAAGTTTTTCGATCTCACGGTTAAGGACCAAAATTTCCTTTTTGGTCAATCGCCCAAATTCGCCTTTATCGCGCATCCGCTCCAGTTTTTCAAGTTCGTTGATGCGCTGACGGATCGTGCGCCAGTTGGTCAGCATTCCTCCTAACCATCGCACCGTCACGTAGGGCATGCCACAGCGGATCGCCTCGGCTTGCACGGTCTCCTGAGCTTGGCGCTTGGTGCCGACGAACAGCACAGTCCCACCCTCGGCGACAGTGTCCCGCACTACGTTGTAGGCCTGCTGGATCGCCTTGGAAGTCTTCTGAAGGTCAATAATATGGATGCCATTACGCTCGGTGAAGATATACGGCTTCATGGCAGGGTGCCACTTCTGTGTTCGGTGGCCGAAATGCACACCGCTTTCCAAGAGAGCTTTCATCGAGACCACAGACATTGACTACACTCCTTTTGCGTTATTCCACCGCCTTCGTCCACCTTGCCTGCAACCGCATAAGCAAAACCATCTCCCCACTGCGGCACGCACAGACAAGTCAGAAGGCGTGTGTGATCTTGGCTCCGTTTGCAGAGCGGCTGCTAGTATAACACGAGCGCACAAAAAGCGGTAGAGTTTAGTTCCTCTCTAGCGCGGGACCTGATGGAGAAGATACCTTCCCGTTGCTCGGGTATTTCTTAAGAATCAACCGTGTCTCGGTGCGCTTTACCCCCGGCAGACGCCGAATTTCTTCGATCAGGTTGTTCAACGCCATTACGTTCTCCACACTGACCATAGCACTGACATCAAATTCTCCGCTGATCTCAAACAAACTCTTGACGTTACGAAAGCTACGCAGACGACGCACGACCGAGGTGGTATAAACGTGCGATTCCACTTCAAGCATGATCATGGCTTCGATCTCCCGCGGGATGATGTCGATTGCACGACCTGTAACCCGCTCGGCGATGTCGAGGATGTCTGCGTCAAAGATCTGCTTGCGGTGATCGCCGAGATTCTTGATTTCAATCAAAATTTGCTCCAGTTCATCCGGTCGAACTTCCACACCGTATTCTGCCAGGCGAGCGAGGACGGCGCTTTTCCCGGTATATTTATCGATCACAATTTTGCGCTCTCGGCCCAGCAAAGCCGGGTCGAAGGGTTCATAAGTGCGCGGATCCTTCAGAACGCCGTTGGTGTGCACCCCGCTCTTGTGCGAGAAGGCGTTCTGACCGGTGACCGGCTTGTTCGGAGCGGCGAAAAAACCGCTCACCTTCTCCACGTAGTCTACCAACGCCATCAGCGGCGGTAAGCGATATTTTTGAACCCCCTCAAGGTTATGATAGACCATAATCACTTCAGCGAGATCGGGGATTCCACAACGTTCGCCCATGCCGTTTACCGTGGTGTGGATACAGTTTGCCCCAGCGCGAATCCCTGCCATAGCATTGGCAAGGGCTAGACCGTGGTCGTTATGAAGGTGCAAGTCAATAGCACAAGGCAAAAGATGCTGGCGCAGAGTCGAGATGCGCTCAAAGACTTCGTCCGGTTTCAGAATCCCTACGGTGTCGGCAAAACTGATGCGATCAGCACCGGCTTGGATGGCCGCATTGCAGGCTTGAATAAGAAATTCCAAGTCGGTGCGGGAGGCATCCTCGGGTGTATAGCGCACTTTCAAGCCCAGACTGCGTGCGTAGGCTACGTGCTCGCTGATGATGTCGATCACCTCTTGCGGGGTTTTGCGTAACTTGACATCGAGGTGAATAGAGGAGGTGGGGTAGAAAATGGCCACGCGCTGTGCGCCGCAATCGCGGGCACGTTGGATGTTCTCCCGGCGTGCAAGGGAATGGGCAACGATTTCTGCTCTCAGCCCCAGTTCGGCAATCTTCTTGACTGCCTCGGCGACTTTCGGTGAGACGCTGGGATCTCCTGCTTCGATCATCTCTACGCCAACTAAATCCAACAGGCGTGCAATTTCGAGTTTCTCTTCGACCAGGAAGTTAACGTATGGAGTTTGTTCTCCTTCTCGCAAAGTTGAATCCAAGATTTCGATCATTCTTCAACTCCACCAAGAAAAATAAAACACTCCCTCGGTTTCGGAGGGAGCGTTGTTTGGACAGAAACCTTCCTTTCGGCGTTTTATTAGGTGCTCATCCAAACAGCCCGACAGCCGAAAACCGAGGGTCGGTCTTCGGGCTGCGCTTAGCTCCAGACTTTACCACCGTTGATTTGTTCATCAAGGAACTTTATATCGAGTTTAGCCAGAAGCGTCAACCGGAGGGTTGACGAAAAAAGGCGGGGATTCTTTGTGCGGAATCTACAAAAAGCCTCGGGCAGGCTCCCCGGCGGCACCCAGAAGGACCTCCTTACCGCTGCTTCCTCTCGGACCTGACGGGGTTCGCAGGCTTCTGCCGCGCCGGACCCACCCGAGCGCAAACCACAATATACCCCAAAGCCCGAGGAATGTCAACCGGGGATGAAAAATTGCAGGGCGTCTTTACGATGCTACTAGATAAAGAAAGCGGGGGAAAGTGGAGGAGGGAGGTGTTCAGACGGTGGACTCGGTGAATTGCCTCAAAAGCAAATCGAAAGCTCGCATTCGGGTGGACAATGGAAAGCTCCATGATAGAGACCGCCGGCAGGGTTGAGTCAAGCAGCGATGCACCATAGGGAATACTTCACGAAGCACGTAGCCGAGGGCGAAAGAACCGGCAGGCTCGCTGCAAGCCTTGGTTGCCCCTAGGGTTATCACTAGACCGGGATGAGTGCGAAAAGGAGACCCATACCGGTGCACCCTTGAACCGGTTGCGGCTGTTTGCCGCACGCCCATATCGCCGATGCTTGGCGGTCAGTGCCAGCAAATACCCAATTCTGGCCTTCGCCTGCTTTTGTGTCGTTAGCAGCGTCTGACCTTGCGTTCGATTGAAGCTAGGAATACATTCTCCACCAAATCCGGGGCAGGCGCTGCACCTTTTCCAAAGCGGAGAGGCTCGCCCGACGGTGAAAGACATCGTAGTCGTTGGCCTCGATCTTCTCCAGAATGGCCCGATAGACATCCAAGGCCACTGCCACGGCAAACTGTCCATCGGGGTGGAGCAACCGAATGCCGGGGAAGGCCTCGGCATAAAGCCGACGGGCGCGCTCGATCTGAAAGCGCATAAAGTTGCGCCAACGTTCGGTAACTTGACCCGCAAAAAGGTCGCTTTCATCCAGGCCGAAGGCTTCTAACTCCTCCAGCGGCAGGTAAATTCGTCCGTTGCAATAGTCCTCCCCTACATCGCGCAGAATATTGGTCAATTGCAACGCCACGCCCAGCCTGATGGCGTAGGGGATTGCCTCTTGGCTTTTGTAGCCGATGATATGCATGCTCATCAGGCCTACGGTCGAAGCCACCGAATAGCAGTAGGTGGCCAATTGCTCGAAGGTGCGATAGCGTCGCCATTCCAGGTCCTGCGCTACCCCATCGATCAGTTGGAGTGCGTATTGGCGCGGGATAGCGTAACGATGGAGGGTGTCAACCCAGGCTAAAGCAACCCAGTCCTCTAGGATGGCCGGAGGATGCTGAAGAGTCTGGCGCCAAGACTGAAGCGCTCGAGCAGGATCGCAGTGGTCTTTGCGCACATCGACAATGTCATCCACCGTACGGCAGAAAGCGTAGAGTGCACGCACAGCCTCTCGCTTCGCCTTGGGCAGAAAAGCCGAAGCGAAATAAAAGGACTTACTGTAGTGGGCAGTGATTACAGCGGCTTTGCGATAAGCCTGACGCAGCCGCTCCTCATTCTCCCCCCAAAAGGGCAGGGAAGGAGAGGCGGGCTGGGCTTGAAAGGCCAGCGAGAGCAATTTCTCTTCCCAATTGGCTTCCATGCTTCACCCATTATCCTGAACCGATTCTCTACCGTATTTTACATGATTTGTCCAATTTGTCAATGAAAAAAATTGAAAAAACCTTGAAAAAATCTTGACATATCGTTGATTTAAGATATAATTTGCATAGCAGGGACGTCCTGAAGCATTGCGCATTCGAGCCGCTACCAGCAGAACGTTCCCGCCCCCAGGACGTCCCTTGCAAAACTGAATTGTGAGAGCCCGCTAACTCAATAAGGAGCATGCATGAAGCCATCAGTGTTGATCATCGGTGCAGGCATCGGTGGCATTGCAGCAGCGGCTCGCTTGGCCAAAAACGGCTACGCAGTTACAGTGGTCGAGAAGAATGAACAGCCCGGCGGACGCTGCGGACAGCTTATCCACGAGGGCCATCGCTTCGATATCGGTCCCACTCTGTTCCTGATGCCGGAAGTTTGGGAGGAAACCTTCGCCGCCCTTGGGGAGCGCATGAGCGACCACCTCGATCTCCGCCGCATCGATCCCACGTATAAGGTTCACTTTGAGGATGGTTTGCAAATCACCCTCACCTCAAACCTAGGGGCGATGCAAGCCCAACTGGAGAAGATCGAGAAAACCGCCTTTAGCGGTTTTCTTCACTTTATCGCTGAGGGCAGCCGCCACTATAAAATTTCATTAGAGAAATTCGTCGGACGCAATTTTTACAGCCTTTGGGAGTATTTCTCTCCTTCTAACCTCCCCCTCCTCTTCCAACTGAAAGCCTTGGTCAAACACTACGATAACGTCGGCAGGTATTTTCAGGACCCACGCCTCAGGGCGGCTTTTACTTTCCAGAACATGTACCTGGGCTTAAGCCCCTACGAGGCGCCGGCTACGTACTCACTATTGCAATACACGGAACTCGCCGAAGGGGTCTGGTATCCGATCGGAGGGATGTACGCTGCGATCCAGGCTCTGACGAGAATTGCCGAAAAACTCGGCGTGCGCTTTCTCTACAGTTCGGAGGTGACGCAGATCGACTTAGGGAGCGATCGGGTCGAAAGCATCCGGTTGAAAGACGGCAGCACGTTGCAAGCCGACCTCTATATCGCCAACGCAGACTTGCCCTATGTCTATAAAGAGCTTTTGCGCGATGCACAAGCCAAGCGCAAGTTCGATCGCATGCTCTACACTTGCTCAACCCTGATGTTCTACTGGGGTGTGGACAAGCCCTATCCCCAGATCGCCCTGCACAATGTCTTCCTCAGCGGGGATTACAAGAGCTCCTTCGAGCGCATTTTCAAAGACCACACCCTCCCCGATGCCCCTTCCTTCTACGTCCATGCCCCTGTAAGGGTGGATCCCAGCGCAGCGCCCCCGGGTCAGGAGACGCTCTTTATCCTAGTCCCGGTCGGCCACCTCGACGAAGAACGGCCGCAGAACTGGGATGAACTAGTACAGCGCGCCCGTGAGGCTGTTCTCTCGCGCCTAGCCAAGGAGATGGACGCTGCCGACCTGGCTCAGCACATCAAATTCGAGGTGGTCTACACAGCTCAGGATTGGAAGCAGCGCTTCAACTTGGATAAAGGGGCAGCGTTCGGCCTTAGCCATAACTTCTGGCAAGTGGGGTATTTCCGCCCCCACAACCGTCATAAGCGCTACCGCAATCTCTATTTTGTCGGCGCTTCCACGCATCCCGGGACCGGTTTACCCATCGTGCTCCTTTCAGCGCGCCTGACCACAGAGCGCATCCAGCGCGAGATCGGTTCTCTGCTCCCCCAAGCCTCCTCTTCACTTGCGAGCACACTGACCGCATGACTGGGCCGGATACCACCCCTGCTTTTAACCTAAAAGTGGTGCTGAAAGAGACCGGCATTCGCCCGGACACCCTGCGCGCTTGGGAAAGGCGGTATGGGATTCCCAAACCCCAACGCTCGCCCGGCGGCCACCGCCTATATTCTCAGCGCGATATCGAAACGATCAAGTGGCTGATGGCGCGCCAAGCCGAGGGATTGTCCATCGCCCGAGCAGTGGAGCTGTTCCGCACCCAGATCGCCCAAGGGCGCGATCCACTCGCCGAGGTGGAGGAGACCACCCCTCAGCCTATTGCGCCTCCAGGCACTCTGGAGAGCCTTCGGCAGAGCTGGCTGAGCGCCTGCTTGGCCTTCAACGAGAACGAGGCAGAGCTGTTGCTCAATCAGGCTTTCGCCCTGTATCCGCTTGAGATCGTGATCAAAGAAATTTTTCACTACGCTATGGTTTATGTGGGGGATCAGTGGTATCGCAACAATATTTCGGTACAGCAGGAGCATTTTGTCTCGGTGCTGATCCAACGCCGCCTTAATTCGCTGATCGCCGCCTGCCCTCCACCCACACGTCCGGAAGTGATCCTGCTCGGCAGCCCCCCTCACGAACAGCACTTGTTGCCGCTGCTAATGCTGCATCTCTTCCTGCGCCGCCGCGGTTTCGGTGTAGTGGACCTCGGCGCCAACGTGCCTGTGGCAAAGTTTGACGAAACCGTGGCCCGAATTCAGCCTCACCTAGTCGTGCTCAGCGCCCAGCGATTGACCACGGTCGCCCCCTTGCTCGAAGTGATCCTTTCCCTGCATCCGCTTGGAGCCTCGGTGGCCTATGGGGGGCGCATTTTTAACCTCCGGCCTTCCTTGCTCCCCCGCATCCCCGCCCATTTCTTGGGCAAAACTATGGATGAAGCGGTGCAGAACGTCGCCCTCCTCGTCCACCAACGCCCACCGTTGCCCGCTCCTACGCCCGAGTTCGCACTCAATTATCAGAGAGCAGAGCTGTTTTGGAGCCGGCGAGCTCAGATTGAGGCTTGGCTGTATCAAGCCCTTTCCGAACTCCGCTTGCCGCAGGAGTATCTTACCACGGCAGTGGAGGATTTCGAGGAGACCCTCCGTTCAGCGCTGGCAGTTGGGGATTTGGACGCCATTTTGCCTGAGCTGGAATGGGCGCAAGGGTTGCTCCGTCAACACCGCTTGGCGCCAGAGACGCTTCGACCGTTTTTGCTCGGATATGCCCAGGCGATCCGCGCTGCCGCCCCGTCCGAGTTATCCCCTTTAGCCGAATGGCTGCAGACGACGGCCGAGAGGCTTTCGATTTCCTCCACATCCCTATCGGGAGGGCCCGACTCTGGGTGAAGCAGAGGCCGCAAGGTGAGAAGAGCTAGGACTTTTCCCTCCTTCTCCCTGTGAGCACGTGGAATAGACGCAATGGCACAATCGCTCTCCCCGCTAATCTTCCTCAAGTTGGGCGGCTCGCTGATCACCGAAAAGCACCGTCCCTATACTGCGCGTTTGGAAACCCTGCGTCGCCTGGCGGAGGAGATCGCCCACGCCCGTCAGTCCGTTCCGGAGCTGCGCCTAGTGGTCGGCCATGGGGCAGGCTCCTTCGGGCACGTGCCGGCCAAACGCTATGGCACGCGCCAAGGAGTCCATACCCCTGAGGAGTGGTTAGGATTCGCCGAAGTCTGGAGAGAGGCTGCTACGCTCAACCGGTTGGTTGTCGAGGCCCTGCTTGCAGCCAAGCTCCCGGTGATCTCCTTGCCCCCGTGCGCCAGCGTCACGGCTGAGGATGGCAAGGTAGCCGTGTGGGAGCTTTATCCCATCCGGGCCGCTCTGCAAGCCGGTCTGTTGCCCCTCATTTTTGGGGATGTAGTCTTCGACCGCCACCGCGGCGGCACTATTCTTTCCACCGAGGATTTGTTTGAGCACTTGGCGCGCCAGCTCAGACCCCGGCGGATCCTTTTAGCAGGAATTGAAGAGGGGGTGTGGAGCGATTTCCCTCAGTGTACGCAGTTGGTGCGCGAGATCACACCGGCGGACCTCTATCAAGGGCGTCTCCAATTGGGGGGCTCTCAAGCCCCCGATGTAACCGGTGGAATGGAAAGTAAGGTGCGCCAGAGCTTGGCTTGGGTTCAAGAACTTCCCGAGCTTGAGGTGCTGATTTTCAACGGGGAGAAACCGGGGGCGGTTCGGCGTGCTCTAATGGGCGAGACGCTGGGCACACGAATTCACGCCGGGAGGTGAGCACAGCCCAAAACATCCTCCCCTGTCCGGCATCGCAGCGGGGAGCCGCTCCTCCGGCCGGCTCGGCTGCCCTTAGAGAGCCCCAAAGCACACTCGGAAAGCGCATCAGGGACGAACACCAACCCCGGATCTGAAGCCCCTTTCAAGGGGCAAGGGCTAATTGCTTCTGCAAATCCAAGGCGTTTTGTGCTGCAAAACCCGAAGGAGTGTTGTTGAAGAAGATATACACTTCTCGACATCCTCCCCCGGCCATCCGTTGGGCTGTTTCGGCGATCGCCTGCAGCTCCTCGGCTGCATAGAGGTCAAAGTACCACCGCCGGCGACCGTGTAACCGCAAGTAGCCGACCTCGGAGACCCATCGATCGCACAGAGCATGACCAGGGCAGTCGGGGTTGACCAAGACAGCGCCGACCTCGCGCAAAAGGCCATAGGTCTCTTCCCCCCACCATTGCTTTTGGCGGAACTCGACAGCCACTCGCGTGGGTTGGTTGAAGGCCATCAGGGCGCTCTTCAGGCGTTGCAGATCAAATGGAGTGTCTGGCGCAATTTGAAGCAGGATCAGACCTAGCTTTTCGGCAAGTAAGGAGGCAGTGCGCTCGAAGCTCCGGATCTCTTCTTCGACGTCGAGCAAGTGCTTGAGGTGGGTGATCGTGCGCGGCGCTTTGAGGACAAAGCGAAAGTGGGGGGGCGTGCGCGCAAACCAGTTCTGATAGGTGCGGTCGTTAAATTTACGATAGAATGTAGCGTTGACCTCGACCGCCTTGAATTGAGTGGCGTAATATTCCAGCCATCGTTTTTGGGAAAGGCCCTCTGGGTAAAACTTTCCTCTCCAGTCGGGGTAATTCCAGCCCGAAGTGCCGACAAAAAATCTCTCCTCAGCCCCTTCCATCTTGTAGAATTATACCTATGCGACCCTAGGTTGCAACCACCGAGCTTGGGCAGCAATTCGCCCAAGGGAGGCTTCGGTCGCTCTAAGGACTATTTGGCGCTTAGTTTTTCGTGGTAAGTTCAGCGAGGGTTGACGCTAGGAGAAGCGTATGAACACTCGGATGGAATTAGAGGCTCTCGAAGATCGTTACTTGGCCCCCTACGGCATTCGTAGCAAGCACAGCAAAGGACGCCAGTACCCTGAAAACGAAGCCGAGTATCGCACTGCTTTTCAGCGCGATCGCGACCGTATCCTGCACACCACGGCCTTCCGCCGCTTGGAGTACAAAACCCAGGTCTTCATCAACTACGAGGGCGACTACTATCGCACGCGCCTCACTCACACTCTCGAAGTGACCCAGATCGGGCGCACCATTGCCCGCGCCTTGGGGGTCAACGAGGATTTGGTCGAAGCGATCTGTCTCGCGCACGACTTGGGACATCCCCCCTTTGGACATTCCGGCGAAGCCACTCTGGCGAAATTGATGAGGGACCACGGAGGCTTTGACCATAACAAGCAGTCCCTGCGCATCGTCACTTTCCTCGAGCGGCGCTACCCGGATTTTCCCGGTTTGAACTTGACCTGGGAAACGCGAGAAGGCATTGTCAAGCACGAGTCGGAATACGATGTCGCCGATGCGCGCGAATACAACCCCGAGCTGCGCGCTTCGATTGAGGCTCAAATTGCCAATGCCGCCGATGAGCTTGCTTACACCGCTCACGACCTGGACGATGGCCTGCGTTCGGGGATGATCACCCCCACGATGCTGGAGGGAATCCCTCTGTGGGAAATTCTGGTCGAGAGTGTGGGCTGGCGCGGACCTGAGCTGGATGAGCTTTCGCGGCATCGCATGATCCGGCGTCTGATCGGCTTGGAGGTGACTGATCTGGTGCACACAAGCGACCTACTGATCAAGGAAGCGCGCCTCTCTTGCCCGGAAGACGCCCAACGCTTGCCCTACAATGTGATCGCCTTCTCGGAAGAGATGTACCGGCGCAATCGAGCGCTAAAGGATTTTCTGTTCAAGAATCTCTACCGCCATCCTCGCGTAGTGCGCATGCACACCAAGGCCGAGCGCATTCTCACCGAACTCTTTAATGCCTACCGCAGCGAGCCGCGAATCTTGCCCCGCCACATCCAAGATACCATTGAGGAGCGCGGGTTGGAGCGCGCCATTTGCGATTACATCGCCGGCATGACCGACCGCTTTGCCGTGGAGGAATATAATAAGTTGTTTGAGCCGTTGACTAAGCCGTGAATCACGTCCTGAGAATCCCTACCGTCTCGATGTGGTATGTCTGCGGAAACATGTCGAAGAAGGCCAGTTGTTCGAGACGATATCCCCTCTGGGCAAGGTAGCGCAAATCGCGGGCGAAGGTTGCCGGGTCGCAAGAGATGTAGGCGATCTGCGGTGGGGCAAGCCGGGCCAGCGCCTCGCGCACAGTTTGGCTCAAACCGCTGCGCGGCGGGTCGAGCAGGATGGTTTGAGGCCGAAGGTCTAGCTGCGCTAAAACCTGTTCGGCGGTCGCCTCATATAGTTCGACTTGCTCAAAGGTATCTAGGTTAAATTCGAAATCGCGACAGGCGTATGGGGAGCTCTCGATGCCGATCAGCCGTCCGACCCGGGGGGCGAGGAACACACTATACAGTCCGCCGCCACAATATACGTCAAGCAGGGCGTCGCTCGGGGAGAGCTTGAGGTGTGCCAATAAGTAGTCCACGATTTGCCCTGCCACAGCAGCGTTGACCTGAAAGAACGCCCCTGCCGAAAGGCGCAGCCGCTGCTCTTTGATCTCCATCCAAAGATATTCGCTGCCAGCCAACACTAGGCTGCCGGCCGGGCTGAGGTGAACCACCGAGATAGGCAATTCCTCAACCGAGACTTCGGGGGGCTCGGCATGGTCGCTCTCCAGAACGAGGAGGAGGTTTCCATCGCTGTCGCAGCGCAGCTCGACCCGCTCAACCCCTGCCTCGGGGTCGAGTTCGATCTGTTGCCAAAGGTCGATCAACGGGGGCAAAGGCAAAAAGCACTGTTGGATGGGAAGGGTTTCGTGACTCTGAGCGCGCCGAAAGCCAAGTTTGCCCTCCGGGGTGAGGTGGAACTGAAGGCTGTTACGGTAATGCCATTCCGAGGGAGAGGGGTAGATTGCAAGTTCCGGCAGTGCATGAAACGCACCGATGCGTCGCAACTGATCGACAAGCAATTGGGCTTTGAGAGAGACCTGTTCCTCATAGGACAGGTGCTGGTAATGACATCCGCCGCACTCGCCGAAATGCGGACAGCGCGGCTGGATGCGCTTGGGAGAAGGCACCAACACTTGCACCAGCCGCCCCCGGGCGTAATGCGCCTTCTCTTGCACGATCTCGACCAAGGCGCGCTCGCTGGGGAGGGCATAGGGCACAAAGAGGGCACGCCCGTCCGCCAGCCTTCCCAGAGCGGCGCCACCATAAACCATCTCGCGCAGCGTAACTTCAACTTGGGCTTCTGCGGGCATGACCGAGGCTTTCTTCGAGAGATCGGCGAGCAAAGGATAAACCAGAAACGGAAATTTGTCGATGCCCAAAAGCCAAGCCCTTGTGTGCCCATTTGCGGGCGGGTTTCGGGCCGCTTTCACCGCCCACCCTGTCCGGCTGTGTCCGGGCCAAGTGGGGCGTCAACTCACGCCGAGCTCCGAGGTGGGCCAGAAGGTGCGCCTGCTCATCCGCCAGAGCCTGCCGGCGGCGAGGGCCGAGATTCCGCTTGACAAGCTGTGCGTTCTCAGAAGGTCAGGCTGGCCGGGTTGGGTGCGGTTCAATGAGAGGGTCGGCCATCCGGTGCACCCTCCATTTCGCTTTATAATTCGCCCCAATGCTGAAGCGCTGGGTGTTACTCTTTCCTTGGCTCTTCCTCTGGCTGGCCTGTCAGGTGCCGCTGCCGGCCTCGTTCCCGCTGCCTCGATTTTCCCCTTGGGGGGGCGAGCCTTTTGCGGTTGAGCGCGCCCCCACTCTGCCGCCGGGAGGGGACTCCTGCTGCCAAGTTCGCCTTCACCCCGAAGAAAGACTCTACATCGGCGACCAGGTCAGCTTTGAGGTGATCGCCCCTTCCAAGCAGCCTTATCTCAACCAACCGCTCACCGTGACTCTGACCACCCCCCCGGCGCTGATCGGCAGCACGACCTTTCAGCCATATGGCTTCGACCGTCGCACCCAAGCAACCCTGCTCTGGGCTTGGGATACTCGCACTCTGTTGGCGGGCGAATATACTCTCAACTTCTCCATCCCGGGGCTGAAAAAGCAATGGAGACAAACGGTCACTTTGCTGCCGCGCTCAACGATGCCCCTTGAGGAGCAGACGGCCCGGTGGCAGACGCTCTCGGTCGATTGCTGTGAGGTGCACTTCATCACCAACACGGCTGCGCATCGGCAGATCGAAGAAATCGCCGAGGTGGTGGAGCGGGAGTATCGAGTAGCGCAAGCGCAAATTCCGGTCTCGCCCGAAGAGCGGCTCAGTGTGGTGCTCATCCCACGCGTGCTCGGTAACGGCGGCTTCGCCAACGCCGAGGTGAATGTCTCCTTTCTCGACCGCAACTACACAGCGGGGGACTTTGCCACAATCCTGCGCCACGAGATCGTGCATGTGCTTGACGGGCAAGCCCGACCCGATCCGCGCCCTTCACTCTTTGTCGAAGGGATTGCGGTGTATCTGAGCGAGGGACATTACTTTCCAGAGGCGCTCTCCCCTCGTGCCGCCGAGCTGGTCCGCCTGCAAAAATATGTGCCGCTAAGAGAGTTAGCCACGAATTTCTACGAGCACCAGCATGAGATCGCCTACCTCGAGGCGGGTGCTCTGGTGGAGTATTTGGCCCGTCGCTGGGGTTGGGGAAAGGCCTGGGAAACCTACCTAGAGATGTCCTTGCGCGAGGGAGAGAGCCAATTGGCAGCCATCGAGCGCGCCCTCAAGACGCAATTGGGGCTCTCCCTTCAAGAGCTGGAGCGAGATTTTTTGGCCGATCTGGCTGCTACGCCGCAGAGCAACGACCTTTCTTGGAATCTCCTCACCATGGAACGGTATTACGAAGTCCTGCGCGCGTATCAGCGGCAATTGGACCCGTCGGCCTACTATCGCACGGCTTGGATGCTGGACGGCCGGCAAATGCGTCAAAAGGGGGTTGTCGCCGATTACTTTCGGCACCCTCGCCGCACCGAGAACCTCGTCTTAGAATTACTCCTCAACGAGACCGGACGGGCGCAGCGCGCCGGGGATTATGTCCTGGCAGAACGGAGGGTACAAGCGGTAGAGAGGGTGTTGAACCGCCTAGAGCAAGGCCTCCCGGCGCCTTTCGCTGCCGATCCGATCGCCGAAGACGCTTGGGAAGTGGTGCAGGTTCTTTTAGCCGCCGGTTACGAGCCTCAAACCTGGAGTCTGGACGGACAACGAGCTCAGGTGAGAGCTACACGGGGAGCATCCCACCTTATCGAGATAGTGCTCGAGAAACAGTCGGGGACATGGCAGATCCGATCAAGGACAAGTGCCGCCGGTGAGGATCTGATATACAGGGCTGAGTAGGCGAAACGGCCCGACACAGTACAAGTTCAGCGTATCAAAGGCGATCAACCCCACAAGCACGCAGAGGATGACCGTCAGGCAGCCACAGCCAGCAAAGATCCACAAGGGAAGTTTCGATTTCTCGGGTTCTAGCTCCTGCGGTGCCTGTTCGCGCAGGGGGTAGGCCGGTGTAGAATACACCGGTGCCGCAGGAGGGGGAGGCGCAGCCTGGCTGAGGTAAGAGGGGGCAGCCGGGGGGTAGCCGGCAGAAGCCGGGGACACCCGGGTTGCACCGAGGTCGTATAAAGCTTCAAAGACCAAGCTGACGCTTTCCCCGAGTTGGATAACCTCCCCCGGGCGCATCAGATGAGGCCCGAGCAGGCGTTGCCCGTTGACAAAAGTGCCGTTAGTGGAGCCGAGGTCTTCGAGAATATAGCCCCCAGCCTGCCGAATCAGACGGGCGTGCTTGCGCGAGACTTCGATGTCGCTGATGACCAGATCATTGGACGGATCGCGCCCGATGTAAATTTCGTTTTTCTGCAGCGGGAAGACCGCCCCCGGTTGCGGCCCAGCGCGCATGACCAGTTGGAAGGGCACTGATGACATAACCATCCTCCTCAGGGTATAGTGTAGTGCGATTCGATGGAGGTGTCAAATGGGAGGCTGGGAATCTCGACCATCGAAAGCTGAAACGCTTCGCCGAACTCGCTCACCAGAGCCTTGATCAGGGCTTGGCGGCTGGGCAACGGTTGAAGCAGTTCCGCCATGCTGGTCATGCGACAGCCACGAATCCCGCAAGGAATCAAGCCCTCCCAATACTCCATTTGTGGCTCTACGTTAAGGGCAAAGCCGTGTTGAGTCACCCCCCGAGCGGTCAGCTTGATACCGATGGAGGCGATCTTTTGCCACTCCTGCGGCTGCGGGGAGGGGGTCGCCTCGGCAGGCACCCACACCCCGCGCAGGCCCGGTCGGGAGCAAGCAAGGATGCCGAAACGCCTTAGCGTGCGCACAAGGATTTCTTCCAGTTGTTCAACGAACCAGAGGACATCGAGCTTTGTCTCTTGCCCGAGGGGCAGCTTCGGGGCGAAACCGAGTTGCGCAAGGGGAAAAACGGGATAGCCGACCAATTGTCCGGGCCCGTGGTAGGTCACATCTCCGCCGCGATCCACCCAATGCACCGCAATCTGACGGCGGGACAATTCCTCATTGTCCCAAAGGATATGCTCCTCAGAGCCACGGCGTCCTATGGTATAGGTATGCGGGTGCTCAAGGAGCAGCAATACAGGGGGAATGCGCTCTTCGGCGACCCGAGAGGCCAGTTCTTTCTGCCACTCCCAGGCCTTCAAATAGGGGACAAGACCGGCTACGTACACCCAACCTTCTCTTGGCATCTCTATTAGTATAACGTGACTTCGTCCTCTTGAAATGCGATCCGGTTGCCCAATTGCCGAACAGAAGCCCTTAGTCCTTCGACCCATCGGACGTTATGAGCTAGAGAGTCTAGTCCACCTTCCGGGCAGTGACCCCCGAGGCGAGGTTGGGTTCTGCCTAAGGTCTGTTGCGCTCGGGATGCGCCCAGACGAGGCTTCTGCCTGTGACTTTAGTCCCGTTGGGAAGGGAAAGCCAAACCGGAGTGGGGCTTTTCGTCACTTGTCTTGTCGTCCAAGGCAGCCTATAATGAACTTGAGTCGGGTCACGATAGCTCGAGGGTTGATTGAAAGGACAAGGAGAGGAGGATAGATGATGGACCTATTTTCTGAGGCTGAGCCCTATCGGATCAAAGTGGTTGAGCCACTCAAGCTGACCACCCGCTCCCAACGCGAAGAGACTTTGCGCAAAGCCCACTATAATCTCTTCAACGTTCCTGCAGAAGAGGTCTTTGTCGACTTGCTCACCGATAGCGGCACCTCGGCGATGAGCCAGTACCAGTGGGCCGGGATAATGACTGGGGATGAGTCCTATGCCGGCTGTCGGAACTGGTTTCATCTGCAGGAAGTGGTGCGTGAGATTACCGGTTATCCCTATGTCGTACCCACCCATCAAGGGCGGCCGGCAGAGAATATCTTGATGATGTTGCACTTACAGCCCGGCCTTTCTGCGTTGGGCAACATGTTTTTTGATACAACCCACGCTCATGTGCTTCATAAAGGGGGAGTTCCCCATAATCTGGTGATCGAGGAGGGATTGGATGCGACGGCTGAGCATCCCTTTAAGGGCAACATTGACCTCGATAAGCTGGAGGATTTTTTGCGCCGGGAAGGGCGCGAGAAAGTAGGGTTGATCCACATTACCATCACCTGCAACAACAACGGCGGCCAGCCGGTTTCGATGGAGAATTTGCGCGGTGTGCGAGCGATTGCAGACAAATACGGCGTACCCTTCTATTTGGATGCCGCCCGTTTTGCTGAAAACGCCTACTTTATCAAGCAGCGCGAGCCCGGCTATGAGAAGAAATCGATCCGAGAGATCGCCCGCGAGATGTTCTCCTATGCCGATGGCTGCACCATGAGTTCCAAGAAGGACGGTTTGGTGAACATCGGTGGTTTTCTGGCGCTTAGGGACGAGCAAAAATATCGTCAGGCGCAGCAGTACCTGATCCTCCTCGAGGGCTTTGTCACCTATGGGGGCATGGCAGGCCGCGATTTGGAGGCGCTAGCCATTGGGCTGCAAGAGGCACTCGATGAATCTTATCTGGCGAGTCGTGTCCGCCAAGTTCACCTCTTGGGCCATCTTTTGCTCGAAGCCGGCGTGCCCACTGTGCGCCCCATTGGCGGGCACTGTGTGATGATCGATATGAAGCGCTTTCTCCCTCATATCCCCCAAGAGCAATATCCGGCAGAGGCTTTTGTGGCAGAGCTTTATTTGGACTCTGGCACGCGCGGCTGTGGTCTGGGGCAGTTAGCTTTCGGGAGTGAAGACCCGGATACGGGCGAGGTTGTTTATTCTCCTTTGGAGGTGGTGCGCTTAGCGATTCCTCGCCGCGTCTATACCGACAACCACATCCGCCACGTGGCCAAGAGTGTGATTCGCCTTTACGAGCGGCGCGAGGAGTTGAGAGGAATGCGTTTGCTCTGGGCGCCGCCGGGCTTGCGTCACTTTACCGCCCATCTGGAGCCTTTAGGCCAAGCGCAGCCGGCGTAAGGCATCGGCGGGCCCTCCCCGGGGTTTGGGTGGCCTCAGCCCGCCCTTTCTCGCCGGGCTTGGGCAGAGCACAGAGGGCAGCCCCTCTTTTTCGAATCTATTAAGGGGGGTTCGATCGGGCTTTGGAAGAAAGGGGGACGAGCGCGCTGCGCCAAGACTGATTGCCCAACGGGGCAGAAAGGCAGGCGATGGGCATAGGCCGGTGACCTCCCAGAGAAGAGTTCCCAAGTGGCTGCGAGGATCAAAATCATAGCGTTTTTGTGCTATGATTCCCCTGCAAAGGACCCCGCAAGATAGGCAGAGCTCGGGGAAAGGCTCCTCCCTCTCAAAGACCGGGGTCGGAAGTGGACGCATGGATGCGAAAGACGAACGTGCAGCGCTCGAGTTTGCTTTGCAAGGTTTGCCGTTAGGTGGCGTGCGCTATTTCGAACGAGTAGGCTCCACCATGGACGAGGCAGCCGCTTGGCTAAAAGAAGGCGCGCCGAATTTCGCTTTGGTAGTGGCGGAGGAACAGTTTGCCGGTCGGGGACGTTTGGGGCGGCGCTGGTTCACTGCTCCGAAGGCTTCCTTGGCTTTTAGCCTAATCCTGCGCGAGTTTGAGTCTCCTCGGCCAGCTCTGCTGACCGGTTTGGCGGCCCTGGCGGTTTGTGAAGCCCTGGAGAGTCGCTACGGTTTGCATCCCCAGATCAAGTGGCCGAATGACATTTTGCTACAAGGGCGCAAGGTCTGCGGCATCTTGACCGAAGCCCGTTGGCAAGGGGAGCGCCCGGTCGATGTGGTCATCGGGATCGGGGTTAACCTCACCCACCCGGCTGTGCCCCCAGCAGCGACGCTCCATTTTCCGGCGACTTCTCTCCAAGAGCATCTGCCCCACCTGGGGGAGGAGGAGATCGAACGGGACCGGTTTCCGCTGTTGGCGCTCATTTTGGCGCGTGTCCTGCTTTGGCTTCCTCGTGTGCAGGAAGAGGCCCTCATTCAAAATTGGGAGCAGCGGTTGGCTTATCGCCATCAGAGCATTCAGGTCCTTGGGGCGTTGGAAGACCCCGACAGTTTGCTCGGCGAAGGAACGCTAGAGGGACTCACCCCTGAAGGCAATCTCCTTTTACGTTTGGTATCGGGGGAGACGCAGGCTGTCGATTTCGGCGAAATCCGTGTGCGTCCATCGATGAACGGAGGTGTGTGAAGTGTCGCTCGACCAACTGCGCGAACAAGCCAGCTCACAGCCGTTTGCGGAGGAAGAGGGCTCGCAGCCGAGAACAATTCTGCCCGAACGCGAACGGCGCTTCTTGGGCCTGACCGCCTTCCAGCGGTTCGTGCTCTCCGTGCTGCTTTTCATTGTGACCTGTATGGTGGGCAGTTTTTTCCTGCTGGTCACCCAACGAGTGGTCTTGCCGTTCCTGAATTACTAAAGGCGGACGACTAGGGCAGCAATGCCGAGTCGCGCGCGGCGGCCCGCTCAGAATGCAGCTCGTGGGGGGTCTAAGGGTCAGGGAGAGGATAGGGAGGGAACTCGGTCTGGAAGAGGTCCCTTCGCCGGCAGAAGACCGCTATCGCCGCAAACCGACTACGGTCGCACTGCTTCAATTCTGGACAAGGGCGTATCCGGAGTGAGAAAGGCGAGGCTTAGGTCTCTTCGCTGTCGTCATCGAAATCAATTTCCAGTTGGGCATCTTGCGCCGGAATCCGCAACCACAGCAACAAGAGAGGGCCTTCTTCGACCTCAACCGCGCGGGCCGCAACGATCGGGGTTTGCTGTTGCAGGCCATCGAAGGAACGATATTCCAAACGCATGGTGCCTTTATTGCGCCAAGTGTTATAGCAACGCTCGACCAGGGCTTGGCTATTGAAAGCACGCAAACGTGTGAACACCAGGGCCGATTGGGTGGGCCCTTCGTGAACCCCTAAAACCCATCCTTCCTGAGCTAGTTCAAAGGTGGGAGGAGGACCTTCGATGATGGTGATCTTATCGTCCATACGAACTCTCCGTAAGGAGAATCATACCACGAAGTCGGGCCCGCATCAGAGAGTCGGATATAGTTTTTTTGTTAACAAATATCTCGATTGAGGGTTTCGGACTAGGATGCCAGAATCAAAGTCAGAAGCCTTTAGCCATCCATTTCACAGGCCGAGTGTCAACAGTTCAAAGTCTAATAGCGCACGATTGTACAGCCATAGGGTGGAGTTTGAGCAGGGTCGGGTTGCTTGCCGACCAGCACTGCGGCCACGGCTTCAGCGAGATAGCAGCGCGTGGCGGTCCTTTGGCGGAAGGTGACGTCGTCGAACGCTCCCTGGTAGCGTAAGACTCCTCGCTCGTCCAAGACGAAAAGATGTGGCGTGGTCACAGCGCCGAACAAATCGGCTGCCTGGTGGTTGCGATCCAGCAGAACCAGCGGCAAGGAACGCTGGGCCGCGACCGAGCGCAATAAATCAACCGACTCGTTGGCATTGCTGGCGATGGAAACCCACACTACTCGATTCCCCCACTCGCAACATAGTTTATGCATTTCCTCATCCACGCGGGCAGAGTGCGGACACTCTGCTGACCAGAAGTTCACCACCACGATACGGCGGCGGAAGTGGGACAAGCGATGAGGACGCCCGGCCAAGTCGGGTAGAGACACGTCAGGGGCAGTTTCACCGATCTGAACCAAGGGATCCATCTCTCGGCCAATCCTCCCTTTAGAATTTTCAAAGCTAAGAAGCTATCAGTATTCTTTGGTGCTTTAGGGATCTCTAGCTACACCCTTCGGAATCGACAACCTACCGAAAGCCGGTTCAAAGCTCTTATCCTTCACCCCCGAATTATAATTGAGTGGCGCAGCGGTCTCTTCCCAACCCAAGCGCAAACCCAGCTCGTCTCACTGTCGAGTCACAAAAAGAGGTGCCCTATGCAGCTTGCGACTGAGTTGACCAAAATCCTCCCTGCGGAGCGGGTTCTAACACGCCCGATTGAACGTCTAGCCTACGCCAATGACGCTAGTTATTTCTTTCTTGTCCCCCGAGCCGTGGTGCAGCCGAATTCGCTAAGCGAGATCGGCGCTCTTTTTCGATTCAGCCAGCAGCACCGCATTCCGCTCACCTTTCGAGCAGCCGGCACAAGTCTTTGTGGACAGGCAGTCACGGACGGTATTCTGGTGGATATTTCCAAACATTGGAAGAATTACCAAATCGAGGACAACGGTGCTCTGATTCGGGCGCAACCGGGCATCATCGGTGGTCATCTTAACAAAGTGCTCAAGCCCTACCGGCGCAAGATCGGGCCTGATCCCGCTTCGATCGACGCCTGCATGCTGGGGGGGATTCTGGCAAACAACTCCAGCGGCATGTGTTGTGGCGTAGAAGAGAATTCCTACCGCACTCTGCACTCAATCACTTTTCTACTCCCCAACGGTTTTAGCCTAAATAGCGGCGCTGCAAACGCCCATCAAGTCTTTGAGCACGAGCAGCCACATTTAGCCCAGGGCCTCCTCGAGCTCCGTCGTCGCCTGCTCTCAGATGAGACGCTGGCAGAGCGCGTGCGCCGCAAGTACCAGATGAAAAACACCAACGGTTATGCCCTGAACGCCTTGCTAGACTATGAGAAGCCCCTCGACATCCTCACCCACCTATTGATCGGTTCCGAGGGGACATTAGCGTTCATCGCCGGGGCAGTTTTGCGCACCGTCCCTGACTACCCCTATAAGTATACCGCACAGCTCTATTTCGGCAGCATTCAAGCTGCGGCCGAAGCAGTCTTTCCCTTACGCAAAGCCGGCGCCAGAGCCATCGAGCTGATGGACCGGGCCGCTTTGCGTTCGGTGGAGCATCTGCCCGGCATTCCAGAAGTCCTTCGCAGTCTGCCCGAGAGCGCGGCTGCAATTCTGGTCGAGTTTCAGGCAACTGACGCCGCCGCCCTGGAAACTTACAAACAGGCTGCGGCAAGAACGCTGGCAGAGTTAAAGCTCCTTTATCCCGCCGAATTTACCGCAGACCCGGTGCAACAAGCCCTGCTCTGGAAAGCACGCAAAGGGCTGATCGCCTCTGTGGGCGCAAGGCGCCCGCCCGGCACCACCTTGCTCTCAGAGGACGTGGTCTTCCCCGTAGAAAGACTGGGACAAGCTGTGGTTGACCTCCAAGCCTTATTTCGAGCCTACGGCTATGACGACTCGATCATCTTTGGGCACGCTAAGGATGGCAACCTACACTATACCATCTCCCAGTTCTTTGACAGCCCAGAGGAAATCGAGCGCTTTGAGCGATTCAACCTAGAAGCGGTGAAATTAGTGTGCGAAAAGTATGACGGCGCCCTGAAGGGCGAACACGGCACCGGCCGCAGCATGGCGCCCTTCTTGGCCGATGAATGGGGGGAGAATGGGCGCGCTCTGATGCGTGACATTAAGGTGCTCTTTGACCCGGACAACCTGCTTAATCCCAACGTGATCATCAATGAAAATCCTCGAGCCCACGTGACGGCGATTAAGGCTTCCCCCCTGACCGACGAGCGCATTGACCCCTGTATCGAGTGCGGATATTGCGAATCTCACTGCCCTTCGCGAGAACTGACCCTCACGCCTCGACAGCGGATTGCCCTCCGGCGCACCCTTCAACATCTCTCAAATCTCGAGCGCGCTGGAATAGGAAAACGCCCTATCCCAGGTATTGAATTAGACGCACCGGCGCTGATCGCCCTTATAGAAGAAGAGTATGGATATTATGGCAACGATACTTGTGCCGTGGACGGGTTATGCGGTGTTGCCTGTCCAGTCGGGATCAACACCGGCGAACTGACCAAACACCTGCGGGCGCAAAAGGCCTCCCCGACGGCGCAGCGTCTTGCTTTGTGGGTTGTAGATCGGTTTGCCCAAGTAGAGGCCTTGTTGCGTTGGGGGGTGCGTCTGGGCCATCTTGCCGACCGCTTGACCGACAAATACTGGCGCCGCTGGATTCTCTTGGCAGAGCATCTAAGCCGACGGCGACTGCCCAAGTGGAATGACTCTGTTCCTTATGTTCCGAAGACTTTGCCCACAATACGAGAAGAGAGGCAAAACGGCAAGAGAGCCGAAGCCGCTGATCTGCCCAAGTTCATTTACTTTCCCTCCTGCATCAACCGCAATCTTGGCCAACCCAGAGACCAGAGCTTGCCTTCGATCGCCGAGGTGATGTTGACGGTCGCCGAGCGCGCCGGGATCGAGCTGGTCATTCCCACTGACGTGCGTGGGACTTGCTGCGGAATGCCGTTTAGCTCCAAGGGCTACCACGAAGCTTACCGAGCGATGCTGGAGCGCACACTGGAAAGACTCTGGCGATGGTCGGAGGAAGGACGCTATCCGATTGTGATCGACGCCACTTCTTGTGCCTACACTCTGCGGCGTGCGGGCGCAGATTTAGCAGGCTTAGCCCTCGAGCGCTACCGTCAGCTACAGATTCTGGACAGTTTAGAATTCCTGCACGATACCGTGCTACCCCGGCTCAACCTGCACCTCTTGTCCGAGCGGGTAGTTTTACACCCCAATTGTTCAGCACAAAAGTTGGGCCTGCAGGATAAGATGGTGGCGATTGCTAAACGCTGTGCTGAGTCGGTCACCGTTCCCTTGGATTTAGGGTGCTGTGGCTTTGCGGGCGACCGCGGCTTTCTCTTCCCCGAGTTGACTGCCAGCGCCACCCGCCGTGAAGCGCTCGAGCTTAACCGAAAGGTCTTTGACGGCTATTACTCCAGCAATCTAACCTGTGAGATCGGGATGCGAGAAGCCACAGGCCGAGATTACCTTGGCCTCGTGTATCTGGTTGAGAAGGCCAGTCGCCCTTCCGGTGCGACGTAGGGGCAGGTCCTAAGCAGAGCAGAACCCCTAACACTTGTACTCCTCCCTGCGCCTCCTCGTCAAGGCACAGGGATTCAAAACTTTTCTCATGCGCCAGACGGACTTTTTGGAAACCGCACAGGGGCTACTAGGCAAGCGTCTCCTTTCCTCCCCCAACTTCAAGGACACGCACTCCAGTGGGGATGATCTTTTCCACACAAGCTCCCTTCCGAGAGAAGTTTCTGGGCTCCCTCAATCGGCTGCTAGGGGCTCTACTCGATCCACCGTCCACAACTGCGGCCAGCGGCGAGCAACCCAGACCACTGCGAGGAGGCATCCGATGCCGCCGCTCACGATCGCAAACGGCACCCCGAACAACTGAGCAACTACGCCGGCCTCAACTTCGCCTAGCTGAGGCCCACCCAAAAAGAAGATCTGATTCACGCTGACCATGCGCCCGCGCAGATAGTCCGGTGTGAGCAGTTGACGGATGGTATTGCGGAGAATCGTGCTCACAGCATCGGCAGCCCCGATCAGAATCAGCGCCAGCATGGCAAGCCAAAAGACACGTGCCAAACCAAATAAGATTGTCGCCAGCCCAAAACAAACGACCGAGAATAAAAACAAAGGACCCTGGCGACGCACCTCGCCCATCTGCGAGAGCACGAGGCCAGCCAACACCGCCCCGATGGCTTGGGCAGAGGAAAGCCAGCCATATTCTACCTCGCCAACTCCCAAAATATCCCTTGCCACAATCGGCATCAGCGTGTTCGCCGAAGAGAAAAATGTTGCAAAAAAGTCCAGCACCATCGAGGAAAAAATCAACGGCTGACCCAGAATGAACAGCCAACCCTCTCGGATGGCCTGCCAGTCCAAGAGCACATGGCGGGTGCGAATACGCTGTTGCGCTACCGGTCCAATGCGCCAAATGGCAAATAAGACGGCGACATAAGAGAGCGCATTGATCAGATAGGGGTAAGCTTGCCCCCAAGTGGCGATGGTCCATCCGCCAAGCGCCGGACCAACAATAGCCCCTATTTGAAAGGCAATCGAGCCTAGACTAAAAGCGTTAGGTAAGTCCTTGGACGACACCAAGTTGGGCACCAAGGCTTGACGAGCAGGGAGGTCGAAGGCCACTGCCGTAGCTTGCAAAGCGGTCAGCGCGTAAATATGCCAAATTGTGATGGCTCTTCGGAAAGTCAAACACGCCAGTGCACCGGCTACGAAGGTCAGAACGCACTGGGTGAGGAAGAAAATGAGCCGGCGGTTATAGCGGTCGGCCGCTACGCCCCCGAGGAGTGAGAAGAAAGTCACCGGTAGAACGCGCACCAAGCCGATCATGCCCAGGGCAATTGGATGGGGGGTCAGAGAGCGCACATGCCAGAAGATCGCCCAAAGCTGCATGTTTGCCCCGGCAGTGGAGAGAATTAACGCCATCCAGAGGTAGCGAAACCGCGGGTAGCGCAGTGCAGGGGGAATGCGCAGGCGAGTCATCTCTCCTTACTTCTCACACACCGGCACTTGGTCACGGTTGGTCTCGGCGTTGAGAGGCAAGCCAAAATATGGGGAGGGATCGAGAGTGTTCTCGAACTCCAATTCATTGAGAAATCGGCCGTTGCGATCTTTGACAATGGAGAAATGCAAATGCACTCCCACCGGATTCCCCGGGTCGCCCGAATAGTTGCCTTGATAACCCAGTAAAGTCCCTGCTTCGACATAAACCTCTTGGATTCCGGGCGGGAAAGCCTCTGAGATGTATGAAAATCCCTCCGGGCTAGCCAAATGCGTGTAATAAGCCCAAATTTGACGGTTGGGCTGCAAAGGATCCTGTGGGATGCGAATGATCAGAGAAGATTTCCAAGTAGCCAGGCGGGTTAGATAGCCGGAATAGGCAGCCCGCACTTCTGTGATGCCCGGCTCAGTGCCGGCAAAGATGTCAATCCCCTGATGCCGATGCCCCAAGCGAAAGGAATCGCCCCAAAGAAAGCCGATATATCCGCTCGTGGGCAAGAGGAAAGGCGCATCGCCGCAACGTTCACCCACTTTTACCCGCCAGTTCGGATAGGCGGCCGGATTGCGCAGGTAGATCCAAACGCGGCGCGAACGATCGAGAGCGGGCAATGACCACTCCAGGAGAACATAGCCCACCACCAGCCAAACCACAACGAGACCGATGCCAAGGCGCAGCCAACAAGCGCGGTTCATCCACCCTATTCGCTTGAAGAGAAGGAGGGACGGCGTTTACGAATATTTTCGAGATCGTCTTCGCGGTGATCGGCAAAGAAGAGCACCACTTGCCCACCGCTGAGCTGTTGCAGAATCCTTCCAGCGGCGCGGCCGGCCTCCGAGGCCATTGCCTGGCGTGCCTCTTCAGGAGAGTTGAAGAAAAGCTCATGCTGAAGCTGGTACTCTGCACTCCCGTAGAGGTGGACATCGACGCGGCTAGTGCTCTCGCGCAAGAGACCGGGCATCTGCTCGGCATTCCGTAAAAATTGCGGCCAGAGTTGATCTAGAATTGCCGTTTCAACCGATTTTTCGATGAGGATGACCAGTTTATACATTACACTACAGCTTCTTCTCCCATCTCAAGTCTCTCTCTGCTTTCATTGGGAGAGAGACTATGGAGGGCTAACTTCTCATGGAACTGGGATTTTATTAGCCCAATCATTGCCTAAGATAACCACTACGTCCACATTCTGGGTGGGATCGTAGCGATTGTAGAGGTAGTTGGGATTGATCCCCATCAGCTCGACCAAGAACTTCAGCGTATAGGGTTTACCGCTGTAGTCAAATAAGGCGGTGTAGTTATAGAAGGTGTCTGCGTTACCGGTTTCGACCACGTTGACCCCCTGCTTTTGCAAGTAGTCCATCGTCTGCGAAGCCAAACCCGGCACAGCACTCCCGTTCAACACCCGCACCCTGGCACCCTCAGCCTTCATCTGCTCCACGCTTGGCAAATTGGCCAGGGGGCTTTCTAGGCGGGTGTCGGCAAAGATTTGATCGCGCAATTCGCGAATCCGGTCCGGCATGGGCTTAAGAGCATCTAACCCGTCCGATGTCTTGAAGAAGTTGACCTGCTCCGGACCGATAATGGCATGTTTGATGTTTTCCTCGGGGATATCTTTGGCAAACCAAGCCAAGCGGATAGCTTGATCTAGCGAGAGATTTGTGCGTATGCCGCTGGATAACTCTTGATACAACACCGGCGCTTTGGCGATCGTGCGCGGCAAATTGTCCAGGCGCAACATCTGCTCACGAATACCCATGATCACTTCCTGCTGGCGGCGAGCACGATCAAAGTCTCCGCCTTCGGTACTGCGCGCACGCGCATAGGCCAGAGCAATTTCGCCGTTCAAAGTTTGTCTGCCGGGCTTCAGCTTTTTGAAGGTATTATCTCCCAGCAGGTCCACCTTGATCGGCTCCTTGATATCCACCTTGACCCCCCCAATTTCATCGACAAAGCGAATGAAGGCTCTAAAATCGATCTGGGCATAGAACTGGATCGGCACACCCAACAGGCCTTCCACGGTCTTCATTGCCAATTCCGGCCCGCCGCCGGGCAGCTTATAAGCCTCCCCCAATTGATATGCGGTATTGATCTTGCCATAGCCGAAGCCCGGTATCGCCACCCAGAGATCGCGCGGGATGTTCAGGACACCCGCAGTTTTGGAGAGGGGGTCGAGGGTAAAGAGAATCATCGTGTCTGTGCGCGGTGCCCCTTCGCCCGCTACCCAGTCTCGGTAATCTAACCCCATAACTAGCACGCTGATCCGGCTGGCGCCGTCCCAGGGTTCGGGAGTAGGGCCGACCATCTGTAAAGGAACATTGGGGTCGGTGAGCACGCCGGAAGGATTCGGCGTTGGAGTCGCACCGTTTAGGCTAATGCCGGGCAAGTTTGTAATTTGCCATGAGGTCACCAAATCGCGAGTGACGGTAAACGTAAGATAAGCGGTCAGCAACGCCGCAATCACAAAACCAACGATTAGAGCCACTAGAAGGAGAGAGAATATTCTAGAAGCTTGTCGGGGTGAAAGTGGAGTTTCCATCATTCTCTTCCGTTTGTCGAAATCGCCCGCTGATTATATCACGGTATAATGAACGACAGTGTCCTACCTAACTGCGCGAAATCTCTCCAAATCATTTGGCGCCAAGGACCTGTTCAAAGGTCTTTCGCTCAGCGTGCCGCCGCAAGGACGAATTGCTATCGTTGGTCCTAATGGAATCGGCAAGACGACACTGATTCGCATTCTGATCGGCCTAGAGGAGCCCACCCAAGGCACAGTACAGCGCGCTCGTAATGTGCGCATTGGCTATCTGCCGCAAGAACCGGTGGCCGAAAGCCATCGCACCCTGTGGGAGGAATGCCTTGAGGCCCTTGTGGAGTTGCGCCAACTAGAAGCAGAGCTGCGCCGGCTGGAGTGGGCAATGAGCCAACCCAATCCCCCTGCGGACATTTTAGAACGGTATGGCGCTTTACAAGCCACATTCGAACATCGAGGGGGCTACCATTACGAAACGGTGGCCCGTCAGACTCTGCGTGGGTTAGGGTTTCTAGAGGAAGATTTCTCCCGTCCACTGACTCGGCTCTCCAGCGGCCAACGTACGCGGGCGCTGCTCGCCCGCCTTCTAATTTCCCAGCCTGATCTATTAGTGCTTGACGAGCCGACCAATCACCTCGACATCCAAGCCGTGGAATGGTTGGAAGGCTACCTAAGCCAATGGAAGGGAGCCGTGTTGATGGTCTCGCACGACCGCTATTTTCTCGATCGCGTGGCTAACACGATCTGGGAGATGTCTGAACGGGGGATCGAAATTTACCGCGGCAATTACAGCGCCTACCTAAGACAACGGGAAGAGCGCTGGAGTGCTCGCCGCTTGGCTTTCGAGACAGAAAAGGAGCGCCTAGCAAAAGAGCTCGAATACGTCCGCCGCAATATTTCGGGGCAGAACGCGCCGCAAGCTAAAGGGCGATTGCGCCGTATCAGTCGCCTCTTAGAGGCGATTGAGCGCAGTGACTGGGAGGCGCTGCGAGGTAAGAAATGGTCCGAAATCGCCGCCGAGAGTGGCGCTTCCAGCCAGATGTTGAGTGTAGAAGAGGTCACACAGCGAGTGCGCGCCCTCACTTTTGTCCAACCTCGTCAACCGCAATTGGGTTTGCGCATTGTCGCCGGGGAACGCTCGGGGGACTTGGTGCTGCGCACTTTTGACCTAAAGGTAGGATATGCCGGTGAAAGCAGCCCTCTGATTGAAGTCCCGGACTTAGTCTTGAAGCGTGGCGAGTGCGTGGCGCTAATTGGCCCCAATGGAGCCGGCAAGAGCACCTTCCTAAGGACTATCCTAGGCGATCTGCCTCCTTTAAGCGGCGAGGTGCGCCTCGGCGCCGGCCTGCGGATTGCCTATTTTGCCCAAGCCCACGAGGGGCTAAGCGCAGCGAACAGCGTAGCGCAAGAGATTGAAACTGTGGCCCCAACCATGCTTCCTGCTGAAGTGCGCAATTATCTGGCGCGTTTCGGTTTCTGTGGCGAGGATGTGCTTCGTCCGGTTTCCACCCTCTCCGGCGGCGAACGTACTCGCCTAGCGCTGGCAAAACTATGCCTTAGTGGTGCCAACTTATTGTTGCTCGATGAACCCACCAATCATTTGGATATCCCCTCCCAAGAAGTCTTACAAGAAGCCCTGAGCCAATATCAGGGGACAGTCCTGCTTGTCTCACACGACCGCTATCTGATCGATGCCCTTGCCACCCAAATCTGGGAGGTACTGCCCGAAGCCCGTCGTCTGCGCGCCTTTCAGGGAAGCTATACCGAGTATCGCCTACACCTAGAAGCAGAGAAGTCAGCTCGTTCTGCTGCAGCGGGTCCAGCTCCAAAGAATGCGCCAAACCGGCGCGAAGGCCACCTCAACAGCCAGCGTCAACATCTGCTGCGACTGCGGGAATTAGAAGAGTCTATCGCCAAGCGGGAGATCGAATTGGCCACCCTCGAACGCAAGCTGGAAAATCCCCCTCCCGATCCTGCCCAAGTACAGAAGCTGGGCAACGAATACGTACGCCTACAAGCTGAAATCGACCGCCTGTTGGAGGAATGGGAGAGGCTACAGGAGAGAACATGACGCTTAACCTTGGTCAAAATGGCAGGAATTTGCGCTTCGATCCCCAAACCCTTTATGGAAATGTTGCCTCTGATCCTCCCTTCATGAGCAAAGAGACGCTTTGGCGGTGTTTGGCTGCTCTCCTTGCCTTGCTTCTTGGTATAGCACTGCTTTTGCCGTTGGAGCAGGGTAGCGCCATCTTACGTAGGGCATATTTAGCAGAACAAAGGGGAGATTTCAAAACCGCCGCAAGGTTTTACACCCAGGCCAGCCGCATATTTTCTTGGGATCGGGCAGGCCTGCGGGTGAAAGCAGCCCAAAACGCCGCCCGAGCCGAAGAACATTCGCTGGTGATTCATCTGCTCTCCCCCTTACAAGAAGAGGGACTTCTCCCCCACCCCGCCCAGATTTTGCTCGCCAAAGCCTATCTGGCCACCCAACAAGCCGATGCTGCCATGGCTCTCCGCCGAGAATGGGTCGAAAAGGGATATCCGACCGATGTGATCGATCCCGAGCTTGTCGAGTTTTACACCGAGCAGGGGCGGTTTGAGCACGCTCTACCCATTCTGCGCACGCTGGCGGCCTCACAACCGCAGAACCCCGAATGGCACTACCGCCTTGGGCTTCTCCTAGCTGCCGAGCGGCCACAAGAAGCCGCTCCATCGCTACGACGCGCAGTGGAATTGGAAGCGAGTTATGAACCCAAAGTTTCGGTCTTATTAGAGCAACTCAACCAACCCGCTCCCGAAGCCGTTCTGGCGCATCTATACGGCGGGCGTGGCCTAGCGGCTATTGGCGAGTGGCGATTAGCCGAGCGCGCCTTTGCGCACGCAGTGGAACGACGCCCCGATTTTGCCGAAGCCTGGGCCTATTTAGGTCTGGCACGATTCCATCTTGCCCAACCACCGCCCAAGCTACCGTTGCCTACCCAAGCTTCCGATGAGGAGAGCCGAACGCAACACCACCGCTCAGAACGCCCGGGGCTAACAGAACTCCGCTTCGCTTTGAAATTGAACCCTCGTTCTCAGATCGCTCTGGCTTTTCTCACGCTTTACTGGCAGGAGCAAGGCGAGGCGCAGCGCGCTTTGCAAAGCGCACAGCAAGCTTTTGAGCTTTACCCCGACGAGCTTCCCGTGCGTCTGCAGTACGCTCAAGCGCTGGCACAAAGTGGCGATCTGGCGGGCGGTTGGCGCATTCTAAACGAATGGATTCCCAATAGCCCCGAACCCATCGCAGCACGCAAGGCCTTGGTGCTCTATTGCGTCCAATATGGCTATCGTTTGTCCGAAAGCGCCCTGCCCCTTGCCCAAGAATTGGAAAGGGAAGCTCCCAGAGATGTAGAAGCTCTAGACCTGCTCGGCCAGGTTTACCTCGGTCTAGCAGAGTGGACACTCGCCCAACAAACCTTTGAACGGGCATTGAGTTTGGACGCAAAGTATGCTCCTGCCCTGTTGCATCTCGGTATCGCCCATCTTGAGCAAGGCAATACCTCCTTAGCACACACATACTTTCAAAAGGTGATCGAGCTTGTCCCTTTCTCTTCCAGCGGCGAGCAAGCCAAACGATATTTGGAGGTGTATCTGCCTTAGCGACAGAAGGGGCTAGAGATTGAAAGGCAGATGAGGACTTCTATAGGCAATGAAAAGATGACGCAGCATATTTGTTTATTCCTTCGCCCTTCGTTGACGCTTCATCGCAGGCGAAGGCACCTGCAATTCCGCATTAATTTCCCCTCGCCCTTTGGGAGAGGAACTAGGGGTGAGGGCAGTTCCCCGCGCCCTTTGGGACGGAAGTGAGGGTTATCCCTTATTGCTCACCCATTGATTGACAGATTCCTCAATAGAGAATCCAGAAAGTGAGAGGACACAATGCGCAAACAAATTCTGCTGCTGATTTGGCTCGTTTTCCTCACTACAAATTGCCTCCCCAATACCGCTGTTGATCTTGATTCAACTCCAGTAACCCCAAGCACTAAGATTGCGAACGACACGGCCCTCGCCACCCCTAGTTTCCCTTCAGCACAAGATGGTACACAACTCGATCCCGATTTACATCTTCCTTTGGTATCCAATACCGAAGCCAACTCCAAAATCTGGCAGCCTCAGCCCGGCTTGAGCTGGCAATGGGATCTGAGCAGTGAGCGCCCCTCGATTGCCTCCGAGGCGCAGGTGTATGATCTCGATCTTTACGTTGCACAGGAACTGCTCGATGCGTTGAAACAAAGAGGCGTTCGTTTGATCTGCTACATTTCAGTTGGTTCCTGGGAAGCATGGCGTCCCGACGCCGCACAGTTTCCACCCGAAGTGCTGGGCAAAGACTATGAAGGCTGGCAAGGCGAAAAATGGTTGGATATTCGGCGAATCGACAAACTTGCCCCTATCGTGCAAGCCCGCTTGGACCTGTGCGCAGCCAAAGGGTTTGATGCAGTCGAACCCGACAACATGGAAGTGAGCAGCAACGACAGCGGTTTCCCACTCCGTGTGGAAGATGAACGCCGTTACGCCCTCTGGCTTGCCGAACAAGCGCATCAACGCCACCTTGCCATCGGCATGAAAAACGCTGCCTACCTTGTGAACGATCTTCTGCCTCATTTTGAGTTTATGATCACCGAAGATTGCTTTGCCCGGGGTTGGTGCGAACAAGCCCGCCCTTTCATTGAGAGCAACAAAGCCGTCTTTGCCGCCGAATACACCGATCAATGGACAACTGCTCAATTCCAGAGCCAGGTCTGCCCGCAGGCAATTGCGTGGAGTTTTAGCGCAATCCTAAAAGAGCGCCTCCTAAACTCTTGGAAGATGGACTGTCAGGATACACAATGAACGCCGCTTTTACTGCTCGCTGCCCCATTTGCCGGGGTATTTTCCAGTCCTCGAGAGCGTAGGAGAGTAGAGGAGAAATCGGTGCAATACGAAGCTCTCCCGAGAAAAATAGATTATAATCCCTCCAACGAAACTTGAAGGTATTTGGGAACAAAAGCAGTGGCAGTTCCGTTAAGTTAAACACAAACCAGGTATGCACCAGTTGCAATGGGATTAGGGAAAATGAGAGGTCTCGCATGAAAACAAGATTTTTTCGTCCCCTTACAATGCTGGTCACTCTGGCCCTTGTAGCCTTAGCTTGCGATCTTAGTCTCCCCATGGAACAAGTCGTCAGCGCACCGACGCAGGTGCCGGTAGAGATGATTTACACTGCAGCCGCCGAAACACTGGCTGCGCAGCTAACCCAAAATGTGCCGCCCCAAATACCTCCAACAGCAACCCTACCACCGGAACAGCAGCCTCCTCCAGAAGGGGAACCGTTGATGCCAACCTTTACCTTTACACCGCTCTTTTCCGAGACTCCGACGGTGACGGCTACCCCTCCCTTTACTCCAACGCCGATTCAGCCGAGCGTTACCGCAAAGCAGGACACCAACTGTCGCAAGGGACCGGGGCCGATTTACGATCGGGTCAGCGCACTTCTGGTCGGACAAACGGCCTTGGTCTTTGGGCGTGATAGCACTTCAACCTGGTGGTATATTGAAGACCCAAGGCGGCCGGGTGCTTATTGTTGGGTTTGGAGTGGTTCGACAACTGTTAGTGGTCCTACAGCAGAGCTCCCGGTCTTCACTCCCCCACCGCCCCCAGCCACCGCTACCCCTACAGCTCCGGCAAGTGGAGTCGCCTTTGAGATCAGCTTCGCAGACAAGCACAAATGCGGTGCAGACTGGTACGCCTACCTCAAAATTAAGAATGTCGGCCCCAAAGCTATCGAGTCGGTGTTGCTCAAGCTCACCAATGTGACCACTAACACCACGCTCTCCTCTACCAGTTACGATAACCCCTTCCTCAGCAACACCAACAAATGCCCGCCTGGGAAAGACAACCTAGATGCAGGAGAGAGCGCCTACATTGCCGGCTTAATTGGGAATGTCCCGGGCAACCACGAGCTCAAGGCCGGTGTCACCGTGTGCACCGAAGAAGGCCTAGGTGGCAAATGTGAATTCAAAGCCATAAAATTTAATGCCCCGTAGCTAGTAAACTACTCGCCTTTAGTAAAGCGGGGAGAACTGCGCCAGCCCTCTGCGGTGGAAAGTTCTCCCCTGTCTATAGTATTTTCCAGGCCACAAGAGAAAGAGAGGCAATTTGACTAAGAGAGAGCTTAGTATTTGAATTACGGGAAGAGCTGGTGCGCAGTAATGCGCCCTCGTTGCGTTCCTATCGAGAGGGAGAAGGGCTCTTGAGCACGGCTGTTGTTCAGGTCATAGCGGCTCAGTTTGGCCAGGACTCGGGCACTTCCTTGCCCCCGCCCATTCTGGCAGCCGCAGCCTCTTTTTTCGTCTTTTCCGGCTCTCTTCCAGAGTCCAACAGCAACCTGTTTGTCCGCAATCGGCATTTCTCCACTCTGTGACCAAGTGCGCTTCCTCGAGGACATGACTATCGCAATACAAAAAAGTTGAGCTAGGCAGTTCCTTGGCCATGACTTGGCGGTTGCAGAACGCTAGCGCTTGCGCCCGAACCCTTCAATATGCCCTTGTGCTGAGTGGCAGTGAACCGACAAGCACCGCCGTTGCTGAGCTATCGCTTCATTGCGTTGCCAGCAGCGAGAGGGCGGAGGTGTCGGTTGCTCTTACTGCTCCGCCAACCGAGAGAGCTCACCGAGTAAAGTATAAACTGCGCCAACCGCATCCTGCTCACTGCACTCAAACGGGTCGAGAACGATTCTATTTCCGGCCATTCGGGAGATCGACCGTCTTTGCACGCAAGTTGTTTCATGGCTACCGATGGAACTGTGGCAGTGCTAGAGTAAAATTCACTTTGGACACTGGAAGAACGGCAACCCAAACGCATGACAACTTGGGAAAAGGTTTCGAAAGACGATTGTGAGCTTAGACGAGAATCTCTTGCCCCTCTAAGAAAATGGACAGCCAATGGGCGTATTTTGAACACCGGAGGCTCTATTAATGAGCGGATAACTCAGAGCTCGCCTATATCGATCCTCCCCAACCCCTAAACAGGAGAGAGAGATGAGACTTCCAAAGAGTATCCTCGGGAGATTGACCTTGATCATCGTATTTCTTCTCACAGGATGTGCCAGGGGGGAGACCACACCCGAGCCCCAAGCGATCCTCACGGCGGCAGCGGAAACCGCTAATGCTAAGCTGACCGAACTGGCGCTGGCGACGCCACTCCCGACCAACACCCCCATTCCAACGCCCACGGACACACCAACCCCAACCGAGACTTTGCCTCCGCCAACCACCGTTGCTCCAACTCTCCCGACGAGAATCACAGCTGCTGAACGCGTCGAATTTGTTGCCGATGTCACCATTCCCGATGGCACGGTCTTTGCCCCTAACCAAGCTTTCATCAAAACCTGGCGCCTCAGAAACGCAGGGACAGCCACCTGGACAACCGCCTATTCCCTGGTCTTCTTCAGCGGCGAAAGGATGGGGGCGCCCTCTGCAGTGCCTTTGCCAAGCAATGTGCCTCCGAACGCAACAGTTGATGTCTCAGTACCAATGGTTTCTCCCAGCACGCCGGGCCAATACATCGGCTACTACATGCTGCGCAACCCTCAAGGAAAAAACTTCGGTTTAGGCCCCAACGCCGACCAAGCATTCTACGTCTGGATCAACGTAGCCGCAAACGGCACAGTGCTGGCTTCACCCACTCCGACCGGTTTCACCCCCACCTCCGGGACGCCAACGCTTGGCACACCTACTGCAACAAGCACACCAACTAACACCGCCGTGCCAGGTGCGGTCGGCAATCCCAGCATTAGCGTAAACACCAACTCTTACACGGGGTCGTGTCCCTATACCTTTGTCTTCCCCATCCAATTCACGGTTTATCAACCCACAGCAGTCACTTTTCGTCTCGAAGCCGGATCGGGAACGCCAGGGGTAATGCTGGTTTTGCCCCCTGAGCGCACCGAGAACCTCCAACCCGGAGTTTACAGCAATCAGTTTGAACTGACGATCACCAGTTCAATGAGCGGTTGGGCGCGGTTGCGCATCCTTGCCCCGGTTGACCTTAGTTCTCAAATCGTCAACTTTGAACTAACCTGTCAGTAAAAGCATAGGGCATGGAAGCAACCAAGTTAGCTCAGGAGATTAAGTCGCTTGCTCTAGAGTTAGGCTTTGCAGCAGTGGGGATTACCACCCCCGAACCGCCGCCTCATCTAGAGGTCTATTTCCGTTGGCTAGAGCGGGGTTACCACGGCGAAATGGGCTATATGGCTGAGCCCCATGCCGTTTACCTGCGCAGCAACCCGGCTGAGTTGCTGCGCAGTTGCCAAAGTGTGATCGTCCTAGCAGCGCGCTATTCTGCCCCTGGGCCCTACCTCCCCTCTCTCTCCCGAGGGAAGGAGGAAAGGGGCGCATACGGTAGAGTGGCTGCCTATGCCTGGGGTGAAGATTATCATTACGTATTGCGTCAACGGATGGAAATCCTCGTTCAACGCATCCAAGAGAAATTGGGGCGGTCGATCACATATCGCTGCTTTACCGATAGCGCCCCAATTCTAGAGCGCGAGCTTGCCCAGAGGGCAGGCCTGGGTTGGATTGGAAAGAACACTTGCCTGATCCATCCCCGCTTGGGTTCGTTTCTTTTCTTGGCCGAAATTTTTACCGATCTACCCCTGCCCCCCGATAAGCCCTTTCTGCCCGACCGCTGCGGCACTTGCCAACGCTGCATCCAGGCTTGTCCGACGCAGTGCATTCTGCCCAACCGCACTTTAGATGCACGACGGTGCATTTCGTATCTGACTATCGAACACAGAACCGCTATTCCGGTCGAACTGCGCACCCTGCTCGGCGATTGGGTTTTTGGCTGCGACATCTGTCAGCAAGTCTGCCCATGGAACCGACGGATTTCTCCGGCGCCATCCTTCCCCGAATTTCTGCCTCAAACGGAGCGGGAATGGCTATCTCTGTCCGATATCCTTTCCATGAGCCAAGTGGAATTCAAACAGAAATTTCGACATAGCCCGCTCTTGAGGGCTATGTGGCGCGGTCTGAGTCGCAATAGCGCAGTTGTTCTAGGAAACCTAGCTCGCTTAGGGGAGATTTCTCGCCTAGCTGCGCTTGAGCTACTCCAGAAAAAGCTCTCCAACCACCCTGAGGGCTTAGTTCGCCAACATCTCGCTTGGAGTCTTACTCAACTCAACTCTGATCTGGTATCTCAGACACTGCGAGAGCACATCCAACAAGAGACTGAACCAATGGTCAGAGCCGAGATCGAAGCCTGGTTGACCCAAAACAATCCCAGCTAAGGAGAGGCGCCAGAAACGATGTTCCTCCGTTTTTTTCCTCCCCTCCTTGTAAGCGTTATCACCCTCGCAGCATGCGCAACCCCGCTGCCCGATCCATTGCGCCTAAGCCCTGAACCCTCGACAGCTCCCTCGGCTACAGCTACGACACCCTCTTCTGCACGATCCACTCCCACAAGCCAGCTTCGCAGCCATGCTCCAAACGCCCCCAAGCCCACCCTCGCCCCCTCTCCGACTCCGACTTCCATCCCCGTCACCACCTTGCTCTTCACGGGCAATATCGTGCCTGCGCGTTGTGTACAAGCGGCGATCGACAAACTCCAAAACTACGATTACCCTTACGAAGAAGTACGCCATATTCTTCAAGCTGCTGACTTCGCCATCGGCACCTTTAACGCCACAATGAGTGAGATCGCTCCACGCACCGGCTGCGTGCCGACCTTTGTCCTAGTTGGCGATCCGCGCAACGCTGATGCCCTAGCGAGAGCCGGCTTTGACGCCATGAGCGTGGCCACCAACCACATCAAAGACTGTGGTCTAACCACTTGCGGCGATCAAGCCTTCTTTGAGACCTTGGCCAACTTCCAACGCGTCGGCATTCTGACGGTCGGTGCGGGCAAAAACGAAACCGAAGCCCTGCAGCCGATCGTGCTGAGCGCTAATGGCGTGCGCTTTGGGGTTGTCTCCTTAGGGCAGCACGAGCAAGGCGGTGTGTTTGCTACTGCGGAGAAGCCCGGGATCGCCCGCCTGAACGAGGAAAATATCATCCGGGCAATCCAGCTCGCCCGTCAAGTTGCGGACGTGGTTATCTTTATGCCCCATTGGGGGCCGGAAGATCAGGCTACGCCTACCTGGATTCAGCGTCAGTTGGCGCAAAAGATCGTCGCCGCCGGCGCTGACCTAGTGGTGGGCAACCACACTCACGTCGTTCAAGGATACCAAACTCTGGATGGCGTGTGGGTGTTCTATGGTCTGGGGAATTTCGTCTTCGACCAGGACTTGAACGACCACCAACAAGGGGTGATCCTCACTGTGCGCTTCCAAGGCAAAACATTGCTGGACTTTACCTTTATTCCCACCCACGTAAGCGAGGATGGGCGCGTTCGTTTGGCCAACGAGGCAGAGGCAGCCGAGATTCTGGAACGCATTGAAGCAGCTAGCCAGGCTTTGAGATGAGCACAAGAAGCCCACACAAGGGCCTTGGGGGAGCCAAAAACACCTCCCCGCAGACAAAGCTTTGCGCTCCTATCTCCTGCAGCAGTGGGTATTCTCGCAACCGGATTGCCTAAACGACGTTCAGGAATCCGGCAAGCGCTAGGAGACATTCCGTCCTTCAGCGGCCTAACCACCAGAGGACAAGATAATACCCTAAAACTCCGCCCCAAAGCCACGAGTCGATACGATCAAAGATGCCCCCATGGCCGGGCAGGATGTAGCCGGAGTCTTTGACGCCTACTTGACGCTTGATCATGCTCTCACCGAGATCTCCAAGCGGGGTCAAGGCGGCGAGAAGCAAGCCGAGTATAGCCCCCTTCCAAGGAACAATGACACTCTCAGGGCCAGCCCCGAAACCCCACAAGGCGGCGAGCACCCAGCCCGAGAGCGCTCCACTCATTAGCCCTCCTATATAGCCCTCCCAAGTCTTATGCGGGCTAAGGCGGGGAGCAAACAAATGCTTGCCCCAACGACGGCCGATCAAATAAGCGCCGCTATCTGCCAGCCATACAGAGGGCAGCGCAATGAGAAACCACCACTTCCCCTCGGGCAAATTACGCAAAGCGACCATATAAGAAGCCAGCCAACCGCAATAGACCATTCCCATCACCGAGGCAGCATAGTCGGTGGCTGCTTGTTGACGCCCACGCTGCTCGAAGTCAAAGAGATGAAGGGTCATGCTTCCCAAGAGAATGAAAGTTAAGGCGAAAGCTGCTCCTTCATGTCGTTGTAAGTAAAAGGCAATTACCACTAGGGCCGCTCCCAGCGGCATCCCCAATTCGCTCACGCGAAAGCCGGCTTTTCTCAACATACGGGCGACTTCCCAGGCAGCAAGAGCGCTCATCGCAGCGACCACGGCAGTGAAAGGGAAGCCTCCTAAGGCAATCACCCATGCGCCCAGCGGCAGAAGGACGATCGCAACTAAGAGACGGCTAGCCAGCATTGGGCGGGGCTTCCTTGCTGCGGGAAATCACGCCGCCAAAACGCCGTTCCCGGCGGCTGTATTCGATAATTGCTTTACGAAGTTCTTCTTTATCGAAATCCGGCCAATAAGTGGGAGTAAAATACCATTCTGAGTAAGCCCCTTGCCAGATCAAAAAGTTGCTCCCGCGTAGCTCCCCCGAGGTGCGAATGATTAGATCGGGGTCTGGAACACCGGCGGTAAACAAATAGCGGCTAATCAGCTCGTCGGTGATCTCCTCCTTGGGCACTTTGTCCTCGATAATGCGCCTGACAGCGCAAACGATCTCATCACGTCCACCGTAGTTAAACGCCACACAGAGGACCAAACGGTCGTTATGACGCGTATACTCTACCGCTTGAAGCACTTTTTGGCGTAAAGCGGGCTTCAAGCCGTCCAAGCGACCGATGTGGCGCAATTGTACGCCCTGGTCATGCAGTTGCTGCAACTCGCGATCGATCACATCCTCAAGGATGCGCATTAACCCCTGAACCTCTTCAGGGGGACGGCCCCAATTTTCGGTGGAGAAGGCATAGAGGGTCAAGTATTTGACGCCAAACTCAATGCAAGCCTCAATGATGCGACGTAGGTTTTCGGTGCCGGCGCGGTGGCCCGCTAGGCGAGGCAATCCGCGCGCCAAGGCCCATCGCCCATTTCCATCCATGATAATCGCAATATGGGTAGGAATGTTTTTCGGGAGAGAGGAATTCTCAGGAAAATCCATCGGTACCTTAAAGAGGAAAATTCTCAGAAGTCAAACGGGGGGAGGCGAGCCGAGTTGCGCTAGATTTCCAGAATCTCCTTCTCTTTTCGTTCACCAATGCGGTTAATCTCTTCGATATATCGGTCGGTCAGTTTTTGTAACTCTGCTTCTCCTTTTTGCAACTCATCCTCGGAGATCAGCTTCTCTTGTTGCAGTTCGCGCAGGTCTCGAATACTATCGCGACGCACATTGCGCGCTGCCACCCGTGCTTCTTCCACGCGATTATGCACCACCTTGACCAGCTCACGGCGTCGTTCTTCGGTGAGCGGCGGTAGAACGAGACGAATGGTTTTGCCATCGTTGTTCGGAGTCAAGCCGAGGTCTGAGGAAAGAATAGCCCGTTCAATGGCTTTGAGAGCAGAAGCGTCAAAAGGACGGATGAGCAACATGCGCGGTTCGGGAACACTAATAGAAGCCAACTGCATTAGGGGTGTACTAACCCCATAGTAGTCAACCTGCAGTCGTTCGATTAGCGCCGGACTAGCGCGACCAGTGCGGATGCCACTCAAATCCTCTTCCAGCGCCTGCACCGCCCCTTTCATTCGAGCTTCGGCTTCCTTAAAAACCTCATTCAGCATAAAGCACTCCTCCGACGGACCAGATTTGTGTCGAGCTTTCCACTCTAGCCTGTGAGCGTAGGTCTTATTAATTATCCCATAAAAATGGCAATTCTTGGCTTCTTTTTCCGAACCCGAGAGGGTGCTGGTGAAGGCAATCGGATTTCCGATACGGTGACGTTGTGGAGAGCGCAACTGCTCCTCCCGGGGAAGAGATGTGCTCTGAGAAATTTGAATTCCGAGTTATAATTGAAATAGGAGTAGAACTTATGACGTTCGACATACAAGAGTATCATCAATTTGTTGAGCTGCTCTATAAGCATCCAGAGTGGCGGGCACAACTGCGCCAACTCGTGCTAACGGAAGAGCTACTTGGGCTACCTGAGATCGTGCGTAGACTCGCTGAAGCCCACGAACGCGCCGAGGAGCGATTGGCGCGCCTCGAGACCATCGTCGCTGAACTCGCCGAGGCCCAAAAGCGCAACGAAGCTCAACTGGAAATCCTCACACAGCGCGTCAACGAACTCGCCGAGGCCCAAAAACGCACCGAAGAGACTCTGGCTGCTCTGAGCCAAAGGGTAGACTACATTGACATGCGCTTGACCAAAGTAGAGCAGCGCCTTGCCAAGGTCGATGGGAGAACCCTAGAACTAGAGTACGAACGAAAAGTGATCGGATATTTCGGCCAAATTCTGCGCCGCCCGCAGGTAGTCAAGTTGATCGAGTTGGAAGAGGACGTAGGCTCTTTGCTATTGGATGAAGAATGGCTTGAGCTCTCCCGCACCGACTTGCTCGTACGCGGGTACCTTCGTTGGCCGCTAGGAGAAAATCCGAGACCGGAAGCCTACCTCGCTGTTGAAGCCTCGGTTTTGGTCGATCGGGAAGACCTAGAACGGGCACAAAGGCGTGCAAATTTGCTGCGTCGTGCCGGTCTGCTGGCATTACCGGTTGCAGCCGGGGAGGATGTAACCGAAAGGGCTCTCCAGGCAGCCAAGCAGCAAGGCGTAATTCTCGTCATCGACGGAAGCACTCGCTTTGTTGAGGAAGCCCTCAAACAATTCACAGCGGGAAACTAAAGTCCAAAGATAGACGGAACTAGGGCGGGGGTAAAAAGTCCCAGGGATTCACTTTTGTGCCGTTGTACATCATTTCAAAGTGAAGGTGAGAACCTGTGGAGTTACCGGTGCTGCCCACAGCACCAATGATACTTCCCTGATAGACGCTCTGGCCACAAGTAACGTTAATTGCACTCAGGTGAGCATACAGCGTTTGCCAGCCATTACCGTGGTTAATCACGATCACATTGCCGTATCCCCAGTTATTCCATCCCGCATAGACCACTACGCCGCTATCCGCTGCGTAAACTGCATCTCCCGTCTCCCCGTCAATGTCGATGCCGAAATGGTTTGTCGAGGGAGAGTAATCGAACCCGGATAAGAAATGGCGATTTGTGGGCCAAATGAACACCCCCACGCCAACAGCCCCGCCTATCTCCCCTTTGCAGGCTCCCGGGCCTAGCACTTGGGCGACTTCCGGTCTATTGCGCGGGATTTCCGGAGCTGACCAACTGACAAATTCCCGCCTTCCGCCCGGAATCACCAACCACGTACCGGGCTCGATGTTAGGGTTGGCATAGTCGCCGATGGTATTCGGATCTAGGCCATTGCCGGGAAAATTGATAATATCCTCAGGCTTGACCCCGAAAAATGCAGCTACCCGGTTCAAGCCATCCCCTGCCGACCAGCGGTAATAGGTGCCGTCCACGGGCAAGATATTGAGTTCCTGACCGGGTCGCAGATTGTGCGGGTTGTCGCCCAGTGTGTATTGGTTCGCCCAAAGAATTGTTTCCGGCCTAAGACGAAATTTTTCAGCGATGCCAAACAGCGTATCCCCCGGTTTGACAACATACTTTATGACCTCAAAGCGCGGCCGGCTCGGCAACGACGTAAACAATTGGGCTTGACGGGTAATTGACGGATTAACTGGAGTGGATGTAGGCATTCGCAAGACCTCGGAACGAAACACGGGCGTTGGTGTGACAACGGCTAGGTTCTCCTTCTCTGCAAGCCCAGATAAAAAAAACTCGAGGGTGTAAAAGGTCGGCATCACCCAAGCCAAGAACAAAACGGCTAAAAATAATAGCAAATGGGAGATCCAGCGCACGAAAGTTTCATCAAGGCCTAACTCAGCAATATCTCGCCAAAACACCCGCCATCGGCCCGGTGCAAGCTCCTCTGCAGCCGAGTGCTGGTTTTTTATAAGCTCAGCACCCTGTGGTTCCTCTAGGTAAAATTTCTCTTCAGCCGGGACGTCGCCAGGTTTATTCATCTCCGCTCACAGAGGTGTCAATCATACCATTATGGGGCGGAAATAAATTAACCGCAAATTAGGGTTCGGTAAGAGCAGTGACGGCATCTTTTGCAGCCTGAGGAGCAGGGACACGATCTCTGATCACAACGGAAAGCGCATTGCGCAAGACCGCGCCCAAGGGATCCATCAACGAACTCGGAGGAACGATCTGAGCTAATCGAGAAAGAGTATCTAACTCCTTGGCTCGTTCGCTCTCCTGCCAAGTTGCGAAGGCTTCTGGTACGACAGGAAGGTACCCTATCGCCTGAGCATAAGCGGAGATGAATTCAGCCTCGCTGAGAAACCTAGCCAGTTGAAAACTGATCCCAATTTGGTCGGGCACCGGACTTGTCGAAGCCCATAACCACCCCTCGGCCAGAGTAACCGTGGTCTTGTTTGCCAAAAAGCCGGCCACAGCATGCCATTCCTCAAGATGGTTCTTAAGATACGTGGAACCCCAAACAAACCCACTGTCGATTTTACCCTCTAGAAGATTCTGGCTCACAAGCTGATCGTCTTCCGCTTGCACCACCCAGAAAGGAAGCTTGCCCTGCCGATGAGCATAGGAAAGCTGCTCCAGGACCTTTGTAAGAATATCCTCATCCAGCATAAGCCTGCCCTGCGCATCGTAAATAGTGCCACCAGCTTGCAAATAGAGTGCCAGGAGGACCACAGCTTTGGGATCAGCCGCTGCAAAGCCAAGTGTGTAGCGACTTCGCAACCAATCCTCCCACTCCAGCGGCAACTCGCCAGCCAATTTCTGCGGATAGGCTAACAAGAGCACATCACCCAGAAAGGGAATGCCAAATAAAGTACTCTCAACAGTGGCCAGCTGCTGAGCATAGGGATACCACCCTGGTTCTTCCGCTAATTGGGTATATTCGTCTAGCGGGTGGAGAACGCCCTGTCGAGCCAAGGGGGCAACAAAAGACCGGGGAAGCAAAACCAAATCCGGCAAGGCAAGCGGAGCTGCTGCACTTGCAGCGGTAAGGGCCTCAAACATCCCTCCGATTCCTGCATTAGCCTTAATGCGGACCTCAATCGGTAGGTTTGGAAATTGCTCATAAAATGCTTGCAACCGATGTTGGAACAAACGAGCCGCAAGAGGATCACGGTTGGGATCAAGCTGCTCAGGCAACCATATTCGTAAGCTGCGGCGTAGCTCTCGAGGCGGGGGAGAAAAAGGGGTGATCGTAGCCCGAACGTCGGCTGAAGGCGAAGGGGAAGGAGTTGGAGGACGTTGAACCTCCACGGCTGAGCCCTGGCAAGCAAGTAGAAGGAACACAGCCCATACACACGTCAATCTCGTAAACCATCGTCGCCAAGACCTAAACAAACCCCTCATAGGCAAAAATCATGACAGCAGAATAGCTACATCAGCTCAAAAGGATGAGAAGTGCGCAAGAGACGGAGAAGCAATCTTACGGCGTTCTCAACATCTTCCATGTCTACCATCTCAGACGGAGCATGGATGTAACGGCAGGGTATAGACAGCACCCCTGTGGGAACACCGCTCCGGGAAAGCTGGATCGCTCGTGCATCTGTCCCTCCAAATTCCAGAATCTCCCGTTGATACGGAATCTTCGCCTTCTCGGCAGTTTGGATCATCCACCGAACCACTCGTGGATCGGCGATCATCCCTGCATCACGAATCTTGATTGCTGGCCCCTTTCCCAAACGCACTTCCATCCGATGCCCCTTGGGCGTATCCCCGGTGGCGGTCACATCGACAGCTAGCCCTAAATCGGGCTCGACCCCAAAAGCAGCCACTGTCGCTCCCCTGACCCCCACTTCCTCTTGAACGCTAAAAACAAAATAAAGCTCGAAAACGCTTTGCTCCAGTCGCCGCAAGGTTTCGATCAGCACAGCCACTCCAACGCGGTCATCCATAGCTTTAGAGACAACCCGCTTACCCAAGTCCAGAAAGGGGCGATCGAAAACGGCCACATCGCCGACACGGACTGGACAGTCCTCGACACTGGATGCACCAAAGTCAATAAACATCTTCTCGAGCGGAGGGATTTCAGAAGAGGCGGGGTTTTTCTCGACGCCGATGACTCCTTGGGCTCCGTTGAGGAAACGCACGCGGCCGCCCACACAGTGGATCGGCATTACCCCTCCTAACGCAACGAAGCGAGCAAAACCCTGTTGATCGACATGAGTAATCATTAGACCGATCTCGTCCATATGGGCGACCAACATCAGCCGCGGGGCATTCGCTTGGTTGCGCACAGCAAGCAGATTTCCCAACGGATCGATTCGGATCTCATCCACGAGGGGCTCAATCCACTCTCGGATTTGATTGCGTACTAGGCCTTCGTAACCGGGTGGAGCAGGAATTTCCACGAGAGTTCTGAGTAATTCTTTCATCTTCATCTCCGGTGTGACCCAAGAATCACCGATCGGACTGAAGAATGTCCACCGGTAAGGTCTGTAGGGCGAAATAGACCAGTCGCAAGGTGCTTTCCCAATCTGAAATCCGTGCCAGGCTGGCGGAAGTGTGAAGGTAACGTCCCGGAACCGAGATAGAGAGAGTGGGAATACCCGCACGCTGAAGATGGATCGTCCCAGCGTCGGTGCTACCCCCTCCCGCTTGACGAAATTGATAGGGGATTTGGTGCTCCTCCGCCGTGCGTACAAAATGAGCTACTAGACGAGGATCGGAGATTGTGGCGCGATCGGAGAGATATATAGCGGCGCCTCGCCCCAAGCGCGTGTTATACCTCTCGTTTTCGAGAGGATAAAAGCTGTCCTCGACTTGCAGAGGTAAGTCATAGGCCGGCGTACAATCGAGCACAACGGCTATATCTGGGTTGAGGGCATAGGCAGCAACCTTTGCCCCGCGCAAGCCGACTTCCTCCTGAACCGTAAAAGCAACGACCAGATTGAGTTCGGGATATTCGTACTTCAACAGCTCCATTGCGATGGCCACTCCGAGTCGATTGTCGAGGGCCTTGGCGCGCACACTTCCTCCGATTTTCTGGAAGGGGGTCGTAAAAGTCCCCCAATCTCCTACTTTCGCCCTGCCTCCTCCTCCAAAATCGACCCTTAACCCCTCAATACTCAGCGAGCTCCGCCGTTCTTCAGGGGTGGTGAGATGAATTGCCTTACACCCTATCACCCCTTTATGACGACCCTTTCCCGCTTGTACGGTTTTCCCCGCCAAATGATGCGGATCGATCCCGCCTACCAATTCAAACCGAAAGATGCCCTCTTCCTTATCTTCCTCCGAAGTCAGCATGAAGCCCACTTCATCCATATGCGCGGCAATCATCACCGTTAGAGGTTTTGAGCGCTCTTCTCTCTGGTAAACCAACAGATTTCCAAGAGCATCAATTTGCATGGTATGCACATAGGGTTTGATCTGTTCCATCACCAAGTGGCGCACTTCCCCCTCATTCCCGCTAACCGCAACGGCATTACATAGCTTTTCCAACAAGCGAAGATGTTCTGCGGAGATCGTTGGTTGATTTAGGTTTTCGGCGTTTCTTCCCATCGGAGCTTATCCATAAACCCAATCTCTATGGTGGCAGCAAACTCGGTGATCAGCCTCGCCGCGCGCTGAATGTCTTTCTTAGAGACAATCTCAACTGGAGTATGCATATAGCGCAGGGGGATACTAATCACCATAGTCGGAATCCCTTCTGCGACCGTCTGTAAGCGATCGGCATCAGTTCCGGAATAACGAGGCATCGGCTCCATCTTATAGGGAATTTCCAGTTTCTCGGCCAGATCCTTGAAAGTCTCATAAAGCTTCGGATGAACAGTTGGCCCCCATCCGAGCGTAACCCCTCTGCCCAAAGGATAGGTCTTGTGCGAGGGAGTGCTCGGTCCGCTCGCATGAGTGACATCAATGACCACCGCTATGTCGGGGCGGATTTGAAACCCCGAAGTGACAGCCCCGCCCAGAGTCTCTTCCTCCTGGGTGCTCGAAACTGCCCACACGTCCCACACAGGCTGTCGACTGCATAACTCTTGAAGGCAGAGGGTCAGTGCACAAAGAGAAGCACGGTTATCCAACGAAGGAGAACAAACTAAGTCCGAGCCAAGTTCCAAATAGTTGCGCGCAAACGAAACCGGATCGCCAACGCGGACCCAGCGACGCACCTCACTTTCCTCCAGCCCTGTATCTGCCCATAGGTAAGGAAGTGGAACACTTCCCCCCTGAGCCTCGGGAGGCAATAAAAACGGGGGTGGCTGGACCACGACAGCCGACAAAGTCCGCTTCCCATGGATTTGCACAAGCTGCCCCGGCAAGATACGATGGTCAACGCCTCCGATCTCAGTCAGGCGCAGGAAGCCTTCTTGGATGCCGCTGACCATTAGACCGATCGAATCCTGATGTGCAACGAGCATCAAGCGCGGACGCGGCGCTGCTCCTCTCCCGCTCCGAAAGCCTATCACACTGCCGAGGCGGTTGCGCGAGACTTGATCTACAAGTGGCTTCCACAACGCCTCTACCTCTTGAGCAATCGAGTCCTCATAGCCCGAGAGCCCGGGTGGAGCAGTTAACCTTCTTAGCAAAATTGAGAGGGAATATGTGTTCATGAGAATTGTTTACCTGAGACGAACCAAAATTTCAGATCACTTCTATCCTACCCAAACACCAACGACTCTGTGGCCGAGCCCAAAGTCGGTGTAGGAGACTCCGAAGGCGTAACCGTAGGCGAAGGCGTTTCTGTGAACGTTGGAGGCGGGGACGGGGTGTCGCTCGGTGAGGGCGACGGAGTTGCGGTCTCGGTGGGTGAGGGCGTAGAGGTAGAGGTCATCGTAATAGTGAGGGTTGCAGTGGGGGTATTGGATGGACTTGGCGTGACTGTATAGGTAATCACGCCGAAAAAAGGTGTAAAGGAAGGGGTTGGAAGCTGGAACAAAGTCGGCGTTGCGGTAGAGGTCCTGCGCGCTGTTGGGGTCGAGGTCAAGGTGGCTGTCGGCCGCTGGCGCGGCGCTTGCGCAGCCATAAAAAAACCGAGGCAGTAACAGGGAAGAGTGCTCAGGATAACCATCACTAGAGCAATGCGCAGCTGACGACGAGATGCACTATCATGTTCCATTGTATCCCTTCGTTCCTCTTGCATCATATCATTAGCTGCTTTTATCGGCAAGTGCTCCTCACAATTTGTGGACCTTCTTGTCACGCTGAAGATGACAAGAGAAAAGCAGCTCTTGGTTAGTGTGATATTTTTCGATCCTCACATGAGACATTGCGCTCTCACGTTCCCAAAGATCAAAACCTAAAGAAAAAGTACGCTGGGCCTGCCAGACTCCATTGCTACTTTATCTGGAGTATGATAAAAATTTCGCATGCGGTGGGTTTTTCTCTCGCCTCACTACGATGATGCCGTTTTCTCCTGCGGGGGTGGCATTTGGGAGCTCTGTCAGGCAGGCGAAGAGGTGGAGGTTTGGACCGTTTGTGGTGGGCAGCCCCCGCAGAACGCAAAATTATCTGCCTACGCTGAAGAGCTGCATCTGCGTTGGGGGTTTAGCCTTGAAGCGGTTGAGGCGCGCAAGGCCGAGGACGCTGAAGCCTTGAGCCAACTGGGCGCAGTTGGGCACTCCTTTCAAGTGCCGGATTGTATCTATCGTGCCTCTCAGAGTGGAGAGCCTCTATACACCTCTGACGAGGAGCTTTTCAGTAAGCTGCACCCTCTCGATCGAGAGCTAATTCAGACTTTGTGCATGGAAATCTCGCAAAAGTTGTCCGGCAATGAAAAGTTGGTTTGCCCTCTAGGGGTTGGAAACCACGTCGACCACCAACTCACTCGATTAGCTGCTGAGAGAGTAGGCTTGCCTCTTTTGTATTACGCGGAGATCCCCTACATCTTTCGCCATCCAGAATGGCAAAAAGAGTTTCTCAGCCCCAAGCTTAACGTGGTAGCGATCCCAATCTCAGAAAAAGGATTTGAGCATTGGCTTGATTCGGTCACAGCTTATCGCTCGCAACTCAGCACCTTTTGGGAAAACGAGACACATCTCTATCAGACTTTCCACTCCTATTGGCAAGCCAATCCCATATTAGAGCTGTGGTCTTGCGTTGGGGTATAATTTTGTCCCGGTCGGCTGAGACCTCTTTCTCCCATCAACCAGAAACGGCCACTTGAGGCGGCTAACTTACCTTAGACCTTTGCACAAACCACCGTGATTTATCTCCCTGAGCTTTTCTACCTTAGTCAGAAGGATTTCCCCCTTCAAAAGGCTGTTAAAGTGACAGCCCTTATTGTCGGTCGCTGGTGTAGCTATTATTGGGCACAGTTAATTGCCCCGATCCGAAAAGACATAGTGCCTACTCAAAAAAGCGGTGTCTTGCCTGAAACGCTCTCAGAGCGAGAGACCTTCATCTGCGAGTTAGTGACGTGGATTTTTGCTCACTCCAACCCGCCCGATCTATTCGGCTTGTGGCTTGACGATCACCCCCTCTCAGAGAAGCGCCGTGTGGCCAAGTTCGATCATCACGATGATAGCTGCTGCTGGGTGTTGAATTTGTCCGAGAGCGAATTTGAAGCCCTGCAGGATGCTTGGCAAGCTCATGGGCTTCCCACCGACCTTTTCTATTCAGAGGGGAAACAAATTTGTGTTCCCTATCCCGGCAAGGGTTGGAAAGCTCGCCTTTTGCGAGCATTCGGTTGGCAACGGTGTTATACACCCAAACAGTGGGAGCGGGAAACACTCACATAGGCGATCCATAGAGAACTGAATGCGCCAACACCTATAACCATGCGAGCTTTGATTGGGGTCGGTTTCCTAACACAAATTTCCCTAGATGTCGTCTCGAGTCAATATGTAGTAGAATTGTGGTAAAAAATTTATCCATGAGTTGATGTTTTCCTCGCCTCATGGCTATCTGGAAAGGTTTTTGGTCATGCCTGAACTAATTCTCAAGATTCCTCCTGAATTTCCTAGCATTCTCAAGATGTCTGAAGCGGATTTTGCTCGCGAAGCTCAGGTTCTATTGGCAGTAAAGCTCTTTGAACTGGGCAAACTCTCTTCGGGCAAGGCAGCCCAATTAGCTGGAATGAGTAGAGTCCACTTTTTGTCCATACTCTCACAATACCAGGTGCCGGCTATTAATTTACAAGCCGAAGAAATTGATCTTGAAGTCGAAGCAGCTAGACGGATTACCCCCCAAGCATGAATTTGCGGGTCGTCAATACAACACCTTTGCTTTTCCTTTCGAAAATTGGCAAATTGGAATTATTACATTTAGGGGTCGACAGGGTATATGTACCCACTTCAGTTTTGAGAGAATTAAGAGTAGTCCAAGACGAAGCCACTTGCATAATAGAGAAACTCTTAGGCACTTGGCTGGAAGAAAAGTCTTGTACTCAGTTAAGTTTGCTGTCCGTTGCAAAAGGTTCTCTTCATGAAGGGGAAGCTGAAGTTATCGCTATTGCGTTAGAATATAACATCAGAGATGTGGCTTTGGATGATTTAGACGCACGCAGATTTGCGCGGCGGATTGGCTTACAGCCAATTGGCACGTTTGGGTTATTACTAGCTGCCAAAAGAGCTAATCTGATTCCCAAAGTACTTCCCGAAATCCAAGCCTTGCAAAGAGCAGGTTTTTATGCTAGTGAGGCTCTGGTGAAACGAATCCTAACCGAAGCGAACGAGACCTAGGGAGAAAATCTATCTTCCCTATCCCGGCAAGGGTTGGAAAGCCCGCCTTTTGCGAGCATTCGGTTGGCAACGATGTTATACACCCAAACAGTGGGGGGGAGGAAGGACAGATCAAAGAAAAGAGAAACGCCCCTTAAGTGGATTTTTCCCCAAACCTTTTCCTTCTCAACGGAAAAATAACAATAAGAGACCTAAAGCACAGTCGCTTGCGTGCGCCCTATTTCACACCAAGAACACCAAGATCACACCTATTCTTCCTCTCTGTGTTTGGCAGAAAGAGTAACTGCCTATGAATGTGAGTCTGCAAATAAATGAACACCCTGCCCTTAAGTGACCGCAACAGGGCGACTTAGGCACATTAAGGACTTTGGTGAGAATTCACCAGATAAAGCGTCACGTCTCGCTTTCTATAGACACCCAAGGTCTCCCTAAGCAGAAGATGTGGTCATCGAGATCTCTCCCCTAAATTTCGGTCTCTATCAACTCTTGTCTGATTCGCGCCTAAGCGTAAGCGCAAGCGAAAAGGTATCGTAAAGAGCAGGCAGGAGATGCAAGCCTGCCTGCTTTTCGCCCAGGTTGGGTGATGCCTGCTTTTTCCTAGTCCACCAGGACGGAGACACTTTCCTTGATGCCCGCGGCCTCTCGGAGCAGTTCAACTTTGTCTGTTTGTTCCCAAGGAAGGTCGAGGTCATCCCGCCCAAAATGTCCGTAAGCGGCAACCTGGCGATAGAGCGGGCGGCGTAGCTTTAGATCGCGGATGATGGCTCCCGGGCGCAGGTCGAAGAATTCAGTGATCAGCGCAGCAATGCGCTCGTCGGGGACGCGCCCCGTACCAAAGGTCTCTACACTGATACTCAAGGGTTTGGCGACGCCGATGGCGTAAGCGACTTGAATCTCGCAGCGTTCGGCCAAACCGGCGGCGACAATGTTTTTTGCCGCCCAGCGGGCTGCATAAGCACCCGAACGGTCAACCTTGGTGGGATCCTTGCCGCTGAAAGCACCGCCGCCATGTCGTCCCATGCCGCCATAACTATCCACAATGACTTTTCGCCCTGTCATCCCTGCGTCCCCCATTGGGCCTCCAATGACAAAACGTCCGGTCGGGTTAATGAAGACGCGAGGCTTCCCGTTCATCATTTTAGGTGGAATACTCGGCTTGATTACCTCTTCGTAGATGGCTTCGCGAATCTGATCCAGTGTAACCTCAGGCGCATGCTGAGCGCTGACCAACACCGTATGCACCCGCACGGGTTTACCGAAGCAATATTCAACCGTCACTTGGGTTTTGCCATCCGGGCGCAGCCAAGGGAGGATTCCCTGTTTGCGAACAAAGCTCAAACGGCGAGCAAGCTTATGAGCAAGGTAGATGGGCATGGGCATCAGCGTGGGTGTTTCATTGCAGGCAAAGCCGAACATCATCCCTTGATCACCAGCACCGATTGCCTCTACTTCAGCTTCGCTCATCTCGCCGGTTTTCGCCTCAAGGGCCTTATCGACTCCCATGGCGATATCCCCAGATTGACGGGCAATGGCTACCAGCACACCGCAGGTGTTGCCATCAAATCCCTTCTCGCTGCTATCGTAACCGATCTCAGTAATCACCTTGCGCGCCAGTTCATCGTAATTTAGGTGCGCGTTGGTCGTGATCTCACCAAGCAACATAACATAGCCGGTCTTGGTGGCAGTCTCGCAAGCCACTCGTGAAAGGGGGTCCTGCTCTAAACAGGCATCCAGCACAGCGTCGCTGATCTGATCACAGATCTTGTCAGGGTGTCCTTCGGTGACCGACTCGGACGTGAACAACAAGCTGGGGGACGTCATAAAAGTGGTGCTCATAAAATGTACCTCCATGAGATAAAAAATTGCCCCTTCCGGTACAGAGAAAGGGCAACACACATCATCCCAGATACGTACTGCCCTCTCATCTTCCAGAACATCCGTCTGCCGGAATTGGCACCTTCCGCCGGTCAATGCCGTTGCGGGGTTGCCGAGGCTTCACAGGGCCGGTCCCTCCGCCTCTCTGGATAAGAGTGCCGTTCGGGGCTTATTCAATTGTGTGGAAAATCGTATCACAGGGGGACAAATTTGTCAATCATTCTGCAATAAAAGGTGCGGAACTCTCTTCGGTGAACTTCGTCCGCCTTTCATCGCTTCCGCCAAAGCCAACCAGGCCAAAGGAAACACTCGTTGTTCAAGTCCAAATTATTTTTTGGAGAATCGGCCCTCCGACTCCTGATTGGACCTTGACAACCACCGGTTATCCCATATAATTATCGATAGCTTTTGTCGGAATTATGATGATGGGTTGTGTCTTTCGAATGAACTGCATGTGTAGCCGGCGGGGGAAGTAACCACCGCTGGTCTACGCATTGGGTTGTTAGCAGGGCCGACAGAATCAGCAGGTGGTTACCACCCCGCCTAACAAGAGAAAGTGGAACCACCTGTTTGTGTTTCTGTCGGCGCTTTTTTATAGAGAAGCAATCAAGGAGCAAGGAAGTGGAAGTTCAAACTCCTTCGACACTCTTTCAAACCGGTATCCTCTCGCCCCCTGTCACCACCGGCAGCTTGGAGGCATTCGTCGGGAACACACCCCTAGTTCTCTTGCGCCGAGTGACAGCACACCTCCCCGCCGCAGTGCAGGTGTTCGCCAAGGCAGAATGGTTCAACCCCGGCGGCTCTATCAAAGACAGGCCGGCTCTGAACATCCTGCGCGTGGCTCTAGCTGAAGGAAAACTCGGCAAGGGCAAAAGACTACTCGATTCGACCTCAGGGAATATGGGCATCGCCTATGCCACCTTTGGAGCTGCGCTGGGAATTCCCGTGACCCTGGTCGTGCCTGCCAATGCAAGCCCTGAGCGGATTGCTATCCTCAAAGCTCTTGGGGCGGAATTGATCCTCTCCGATCCCTCCGAGGGTTCAGACGGGGCGATCCGCATTGCGCGTCAGTTGGCCGTCGAATATCCAGAACGCTACTACTATGCCAACCAGTACGACAATCCCGCCAATTGGCAAGCTCATTACTGCACGACCGGACCGGAAATCTTTCACCAAACCCGCGGTTGTGTCACCCATTTAGTTGCCGGCCTCGGCACAAGCGGCACTCTGATTGGCGCCGGGCGTTATCTGCGCGAGGTTTCCTCAAAGGTACAACTTGTGGCTGTGCAACCCAGTAGTCCCTTCCATGGCCTTGAGGGCCTAAAGCATATGCCTACAGCTATCCGCCCGGGGATTTTTGACGAGTCCCTTATCGACCTTACAATTCCGGTTGAGACCGAGGAGGCCTACCAAATGGTGCGCCGCCTAGCCAAGGAGGAGGGTCTCTTTGTAGGCATTTCGGCCGGTGCGGCCGCAGTGGGGGCAATCCGCGTTGCCGAGCGATTAGAGAGCGGCGTTGTGGTGACGATTTTCCCTGACGCCGGCTATAAATATCTGAGCGAGAAAGCGCTTTGGGGCTTCCAAGACCCCGTCTCCTCTTGAGCAAAAATTGCGGAGGTCGAGCGCATGAAGACCCTTGTACTCGCCGCTGAATTGTTGCAGGAACTTTCCTCTTACCTCGAAGGCGCCTATCCGGAGGAAGGAGCTGGGTTCCTTTTGGGAAAAACCGAGGAGGAACTGGGACGCGTACAGGCTCTATTTCCCCTCCCCAATGCACGCGAAGCCGAAGCACGCAGCAACCGCTTTCTGCTTACTCCCCAAGACTATGTCGTAGCAGAGCTGCATGCGGAGCAAAGTGGCTTGGAAATCCTCGGGGTCTTCCATTCTCACCCCGATTGCCCTAACACTCCCTCCGAATTTGATCGCCAGTGGGCATTGCCCCATTTAGTTTATCTAATCACAACCGTCAGCCAAGGTAAGGCAGCTAATCACCGCGCCTGGATGCTGCGCGAAGATCGTTCTGCGTTTGACGAAATCACTCTCGAGCTTTCTACAAGACCGCCTTTTCTTTCCACTACGCATTCCGTAGGACAATTGACCAATCCCTAGGCCATTTTTCCGTTAGGAGGTCTGCAATGACACTCTACTTTGTCCGTCACCAGCATGCTCCCGATCAATGCCCCGCTAAGGATCCCCAAATGGGATCAATGCTTCTGCAACATCTCAGTTCTGAACAAGCCAACCGCTTTGGGATTCATGTTCACGGCGACGCTGTTCTTGACGGAGCGCACACATTGGTTTTGATCCTCGAAGCGGACAGTCAAGCAAAAGTAGAAGAGTATCTACAGCCCTTCAAACAGGTCGGATTAGTAGAAGTCTTCCCCGCCTCTCCGTGTGAGCGCGTCATTGAGCGCCGGGGGTGCTAAAATAAAAGTTATAATAGCTGAGGAGAATAGAATAGCTGAGGAGCATCGGATGGCTATCATTCGCATTCCCACCCCGCTGCGGCCCTACACCAACGGACAGAGCGAGCTCACCGTCGCCGGTGAGACTGTAGGGCAGGTGTTAGAGAACCTCGTGCAACAGTATCCCGCTCTGCGCACCCACATCTTCAACGAAAACGGTGAGCTGCGTCCGTTTGTTAATCTTTTCATTGGCGAGAACAACGTTAACGATCTGCAAGGGGTCGCTACTCCGGTTGAAGATAATGATCGAATTTTGTTGATCCCCAGTATCGCTGGAGGGTAATGACAGAGATGTTGCCCAGTTTATCTCATGAGGAAATCTTGCGCTATTCCCGCCACTTGCTGATTCCCGAGGTAGGCTTAGAGGGACAACGCAAGCTCAAAGCTGCCTCGATCCTAGTGATCGGCACTGGAGGATTGGGTTCTCCGGTCTCACTCTACCTTGCGGCTGCAGGGGTCGGACATATCGGACTAGTTGACTATGACGTTGTCGACTCCTCCAATTTACAGCGCCAGGTGATCCACGGCACAAGTACGGTAGGACAGCTCAAGGTCGAGTCGGCGCGCCGCCGCATGCTCGACCTCAACCCGAATATTGAAGTCGAGATTTACAACGAGCCGTTCACGTCCGAGAATGCGATGCGCATTGCTGCCGACTACGATGTGATTATCGACGGCACAGATAACTTCCCTACACGCTACCTCAGCAATGACGTTTGTGTTTTGCTGGGCAAGCCAAACGTCTATGGCTCGATCTTCCGTTTTGAAGGCCAGGTTAGTGTCTTCGATGCCCGCCGTGGACCCTGCTACCGCTGCCTCTTTCCGGAGCCGCCTCCGCCCGGAATGGTGCCCTCCTGCGCCGAGGGCGGCGTGCTAGGCGTTCTCCCTGGCACAATTGGCACTATCCAAGCCACAGAAGCTCTAAAGCTAATACTTGGCATCGGCGAGCCCCTGATCGGTCGGCTCTTACTCTACAACGCCCTAGATATGAGTTTTGACTTCGTTAATCTCAAAAAGAACCCGAAGTGTAAGATCTGTTCCGCCAAGCCGGAAATCACAGAATTAATTGACTACGAAGCCTTTTGTGGAGTGCCCGGCCACGACCATGAAGAAGGCTCAGCGGGCAAGGAATGGGATATCACCGCTACTGAGCTAGCCCAACGGCTCAAAAACGGTGCTCCTCTGCGTCTTATCGACGTGCGCGAACCCCACGAACTGGAAATCTCGCACATCCCGGGCGCGCAGTTGATCCCTCTAGGTCAGCTCGCTGCTCGACTCTCCGAGCTAGATAGTGCAGAGGAAATCGTACTGTTCTGTAAAGCCGGCACTCGCTCTGCGCGCGCCTTAGAGCTATTGCTCAGCGCCGGATTCCGCAAAGTGAAAAACCTAAAAGGTGGTATCAACGCTTGGGCTCGAGAGGTTGATCCCTCATTGCCTATATACTAACCCAGCAATATACCGGCCGGAACGGCCGACAACGCATTCTGCGGCACAAGCTTGAGCCCGCGCTAGCAATTTCACGAGCATCGCAGGAATATGCAAGAAGCCTCAGGCGAAAGAAGACTCTTGGCAGTCTTAGCGCATCCTGATGATGAAACGTTTGGCGTGGGAGGCACATTAGCCTATTACGCCCAACGCGGGGTGCACACGTATCTAATCTGTGCCACCCGCGGCGAAGCTGGATCCATGAACGAGGATTGCTTGGAGGGCTATAGTTCGGTGGCAGCCCGGCGCGAAAGCGAGCTCCGCTGTGCCCTCGAGGTCCTTGGGGTCAAAGAAGTCTACTTTCTGGATTATCGCGACTCGGGCATGCCCGGCTCGCCTGACAACCAACATCCTAACGCCTTGATCAACGCGCCTCAACGCGAAGTAGCCGAGAAGATTGCTCACTTAATCCGCCAAATCCGCCCCCAAGTCCTAATCACTTTCGATCCTATCGGCGGCTACAAACACCCCGATCATATTGCTGTCCACCGCGCCACCGTAGAGGCTTTTTATTTAGCCGCTGACGAAAGCTTCATCGATGGTCTCCCGCCCTACCAGCCAGCCAAGCTTTACTTTCACCTCATCCCTAAAAGGTTTCTCAAGGCTGCGATTCGAGTTCTGCGTCTCTTTGGGAAGGACCCGCGTCGTGTCGGTAAGAATCGGGACATCGATTTGGTAGCGCTTGTCGAAGAGGGCGATTTTCCCGTTCACGCCCGAATCCGCTATGGGTCGGTCTATGGAAAAAAACAAACAGCTTCCCGTTGTCACGAAAGCCAGCTAGACGGTGCATTAATGAGCAACCCCATCGCTCGCTTGTTCAATCGTTTATTCTCCAGCTCCGACTATTATCTGCGCGCTTACCCTCCCTTATCCCCAAGGCGATTGGAGACCGACCTGTTCGAAGGGGTAGAGCTCGACTCGTAAGAAGAAAGCCCGGGCTTTATCCCTCCTCTTGACTCACCTCTTATCCATAGCCGGCCCGACTTTTACGCTTTACTTATATTCCTCCGATGCTATTCTTACACGCTGCTCTTAAATAAACGGGCAGAAACAAAAAATCCAATTCTGCGAGCAGGAGGTGGTCTATGTTCCCAATTATGCGCCGTGATCCCTTCCGTGAACTGATGAACATCCGGAGCATGATGGATCGCCTCTTCGACTCTGCTTTCGCTAGCTGGGACGTGGACACAGGCTTCGACTGGGAGTTGCCGCTTGACGTTGTCGAAAACGATGACGAATATGTTGTGGAAGCCTCTCTGCCAGGGATGAATCCAGATGATCTCGAGATCACTTATACTGGCAACACACTCACCATCAAAGGTGAGATCAAGTCCGAAGAGGAAAGCAAGAAAGGTCGCTACCATCTCCGCGAACGCCGCTATGGCAGCTTCTGTCGTAGCCTAACCCTGCCCAGCACAGTGAAAGCAGACGAGATTGAGGCCAGCTATGAAGCAGGGGTATTGAAGATCCGTCTGCCTAAAGCCGAGGAGGCCCGGCCGAAGCGCATCACAGTCAAGAGTGAAGCGACCAAGATGATCGAAGGCAAGGTCTCCGACATTAAAAGCAAGAACTAAATCCAAACCAGAAAGTGCATTGGCGGGCTAATGCCCGCCTTTTTTATACAAGATAGCCCCAAACAGCTTTAAACACCCCTTCTGCGAGGAGGGTCAACTTTTTAGTTGGAAAAGGTGGATGCCCTCTATCGAAACACGATCGTTGCTGCGCCCCTCAAAATGCCAAACTTTGACTTGCGCTTTCTTGTGCCCAAGTGTTGCTCTTCTCGAGAAAATCGATTATCATTAAGTCGGGCGACCGTGAACAAGGTACGCAAGAGAGCAATGCAGCGATCGTCTTTCAGACACGGAGGAAAATATGAAAGGAAATGAAAAAATCATTGAGACTTTGAATGCCCTGCTTGCTGAGGAACTGGCCGCGATCAACCAATATATGGTGCATTCTGAAATGTGCGCCAATTGGCGTTACGAGAGGCTTCATGAAGTAAACGAGAAGCGCGCCATAGACGAAATGCGCCATGCTGAGAAGTTGATAGCCCGGATTCTCTTCCTCGAAGGAATGCCAATCGTTAGCCAACTAGGAAAGATTCACATCGGGGCAACTGTAGAAGATCAACTGCGCAACGACAAGGAGGCAGAGACAGAAGCGGTCAAAATGTATAACGATGCTATCCGGCAGGCTATTGAGCTGGAGGATGGGGGCACGCGCGAACTGCTGGAGGATATCCTCGAAGACGAAGAGAACCACCTGGACTGGCTCGAGGCTCAGCTTGAGCAGATCGCCCAAATGGGGATTCAGGTATACCTTGGGGAACAAACCCACTAAGCGCTTTTTCTCTCAGCCATTCGTTGACACAGCCGTCCCCCTGGGCGGCTGTGTCAATAGAAAGCTGCTCATCTCAGTAACGCAAAAGAGCGCCAATTCTTCCCTTTTTGGCAAGAGCTTCATTCTGCCGTAGAACTTCTACCTCTCCCCCATTTTGCATCACCCGACGCACCGCAAGCTCGACCATGTCAGGAATGCTCTTGACCTGGCCTCCACAATAGGGACATCTCGGCACCTCTACAGAAGTTAGGTAATCGCATTGCCCGCACTGATAACCCGGTTGGCGATCGCCCTCGAGGATAAAAAGAGTGTGAATGCGTCCATCATTCAATGCGTTCAGAGTATCCTCTAACCCTAAAACAGCGTTTTTTCCCTTCGCCGCCGCCGTAATCAGAGCCTCAACTCGTCTGCTCTCTTGATGCCTTTCTGCTTCCTCCCCAATTTTCATCGCCCGTTCCAACACTTCGGTATGACTAGCCGCCATGCTCATCGGGAAGGTTCCAACGACCAGACTCTGCCAGGTTTTCGGAAGGAAACCCCGAAAGAGATTGACATTCTCCTCGGTGCCACCAATTAAGATGCGGCGCACGTTGTTTTCTGCAAAGAACCGCGCAGCGTATTCCGCAGCTTCACGTAAGTTTCGCTCGGCCAATTCTTCAATGTAATTGGTCTGCCCAGCTATTCCACCCCGCCGTCCGGCAGCTTGGGAACCGCCGCCGCGCTTAGTATGACGAACGATTTCTCCCACTACCCCTTCCTGCTCAACTAACTCACCTAAGTGAAAATAGAAGAACCGCGCCCCCTGTTTATCGACTATAGCCACTCCATACCCTCCGTAGGAATCCAATAAATCCGCTAGCGGTTTAACATGGGGGCGATCGCCTACACGCACTCGACTGCGCAGAGGAACGGCCAAAGAGAAGGAGCGAAACCAGTCCCGAGTAGCGCAAGAGAAAACCGCCACACTGCGCCCCGCCCAATCAAACTCGTGCTCAAAATACCGTTCAATGACTTCTACGTCTGAGGGTAGTTCCACCTGACGCAGCAAGGCACGCAAATGCCGCCGGTGAGTTTCCTTATTGCCCTCAGAGGGATCAGTGTTCAAATACAGGCTGACTACCGCATTCGGGGCTTGAAAATCCAAAAGCTCGCGCAAGTCGCGGTCGGTTAGCATGCCATCCTCCTCTGTAGCTAAAGGGATGTTCCGGGAGCGAAGCGTTGACACCAGGAACTCTCCCCCCTCACTTGAACTTCGTTCCCGTTTTAATACTTCCATGCTATGATTATAGTATGAAATCCCACCGCGAGCGTATTCTTCTTGTCGAGGATAACGCTGCTATCAGCGATCGAATTGCACGGCAGTCCCTTCGTCCCTTAGGCTATCAAGTGGATATTGTCCTGCATGCCTCTGCCGCCCTGCAAGAGATCAGCCGAATTCAACCCGACCTGATTATCGCCAACCTTAACTTACCCGGCCTTTCGGGCAAAGACCTCTTGGTTGCCGTCCAAGCACAGGGCTATGAGATCCCCTTCATTGTGCTTGCCGAAGAGACCAAAGAGGGAGATATTCTCCAAGCCTTCCGCCTCGGCGCAATCGACTTTCTCAGTTGGCCCGCTCAGGAAACCGAAATTGTCGCCACTGTCGAACGAGCCCTAAAACAGGTGCGAATTCGCCAAGAGCGTCAGGCGCTGGTTGACCAACTCTCCCGTCTTAATCAGGAGCTGGAGAAGAAGATCAATGATCTAAACAGCCTAATCAACGCCAGCAAGTCAATCACGGTCCTCACCGATCCCAAGAAAATTATCCAGACAGCGCTGGAGAATTGTGTTCTTCTCAGCAATGCTGACCGCGGCTTGGTCGTCTTACGCACCGACCGAGGGCAAAACTACGTGTTGCGTGCGGCTCTCCACTTCCCCGCAGAGTTCAGCCTAATGCTGAATAGAAACTGGGACGACGGCGTATCTTATCTTGTCGCCGAGTCGGGGGTGCCTCTGGCCATTCACGGCGAGCCACTCAAGCCCTTTATCCTGTCAAAGTATGGACAATCGGCACTGATTGTACCTCTCAAGATCAAAAACGAGGTTTTAGGAATGTTTATCTTGTTGCGCACACAAGCGCAGCCTTTTGATCCCCACGTCCAATCGCTCGCCGAGGCAATCACCGATTATGCAGCAATTGCTTTGGTCAATTTGCAATTGATCCGTACAATTGAGAGACGTTTCTTTCAATCCCAACAGGAGAAGCAAAACCAACGTCTTCAATCCAGATTGTCCTCGGCCTATCAGAGGATCCGAACAGCCCAAATAACCCTTGATACTTTCTTGGCGGAAGAGGGCGAGATGCTCGCCGCTCGACAAAAACAATCCGTGCTCCAGGTGCGCGAGCAACTTATTCAAGCTCAAGAAGCCCTCTCCGAGCGCAGACCGACAAAACCACAGACCAACTCAGGCTGACTTCTCGCACTACACGGTAACCTATGGCGACATCGACGAACCGCATCGCTTTACTCATCGAAGACGACTCGATTGCCGATTGGCTCACTATGCGCTTTTTGCAACCTGCCGGGTATCAAGCCGAGCGTCTGTCCCCCGGAACCGATCTAAAGGCCTATTTCCAACTCTGCTCGCCGAGTGCCCTTATTGTGGATTCCTCTGCTCCTGCCGAGATTTTGCACTCGTTGGCCGAGGACTTTCCCCTCTTACCGCTAATCTACTATGCGAGCTCACTCTCTACCGAGGAAGCACTCCAACGATACCAAGAGGGCTTCCAGGCCGTGATCACAGCCCAAGATGCTCCGAGAAAAGCTCTTGCGGCGATTCACCGTGTCGTTGCACGACACGAGAGCTGGCAAAGATGGGTACGACTGGATCGCAAACGTCATACCCAACCTCTCGAACGCCATATCAAGGATCTTGAACGACTACATCGGATCGGGGGAAAGATCTCTGCCTCCCTAAGCACCGACCAAGTTTTGAGGGAAGTCGTCGTTGCAGCTGTCGAACTGACGGGGGCCGAAGAAGGCAACCTGATGCTTCTGGAGGAGGAAAGCGGAAACTTGCTCCTGAGAGCAGCGCACTCAGTAGAGGATCGGAAAACCAGCCTTCTGTGCGTGCCCGTGTACGATACCTTGCTAGGGGAAGTTATCGCCACCAAGAGAGCGATCAACCTAAGCGGAAGCGAACTCACAAAGATCAAGACTGCCTTCCTCGTCCGCGCATTGATTTACGTTCCTTTGCTCATACAGGAAAAAGCGATCGGCGTTCTGGGCGTCTATAATCGAGAGGGGGTGCATACTTTCTCGGACTATCACCAGAAGCTGCTGGAGACGCTAGCGGACTACGCCGCAATTGCCATCCAAAATGCCAAGTACTACACAGCCAGCGAACGGGAACGTCAAAAGCTATATGCGATTCTCACCCACGTGCGCGACGGGGTGATCGTGCTCGATGAAGAACAACGCGTCTTGCTCATCAACGAAGCCTGTCGCCAAGCCCTTAACATCAAAGCGGAGGACTACCTCGGCAAGCCCGTTGACCAAGTACTCTTCAACTCAGACTTAGTCTTGATGCTCAAACAGCCCCCTTTGCGGTGGATGAAAGGGGGTGAAATCCGTCTGGAGGATGGTCGAATTCTGGACTGTCAGGTCTCTTCCATTGCCGGTGTTGGCTTGGTCGTGACCCTGCACGATATAACCCATCTAAAGGAGCTAGACCGAGCCAAGTCCGAATTTGTCAGCGCAGTTTCCCACGATCTGCGTTCGCCGTTAACTGCGATTTTAGGCTACACCGAGTTGATCGCCAAGGTAGGTCCTCTAAATGAACGACAGCAAGAGTTCATCAAGCGCGTCCAGGCCAGCGTACGGGGAATCACCGCCCTGATAGCAGATCTCCTAGACCTCGGACGCATCGAAGCCGGGATGGACGCCCACAAAGAGCTGATTGACCTGCGACCACTGCTCCACCAAGTCGCCGGAAGCTACCAAACTTCGGCCACCGCCAAAGATCAACAACTGGAAATCGACATTTCGCCCGACACCCCCCTTGTTTGGGGCAGTCCGGTGCGACTGGAGCAAATGATCGCTAATTTACTCAGCAACGCCATCAAATACACCCCTAGAGGGGGAAAATTGGGCATCCGCACCTGGTCACAGAGTGGGCAATTGATTCTACAGGTCTGGGATAAGGGAATTGGAATTCCCCCGGCCGAGCAACCCTATATCTTTGATAAGTTTTATCGGGCAAGCAACTTGCCCGAGGACATTGGGGGGACAGGCTTAGGCCTCACGATCGTCAAATCCATCGTAGAAGACCATCAGGGTCGCATCTGGGTGGAGTCTACCTTAGGAGAAGGTACCACGTTTACCGTCGTGTTACCCGCCGCTGAGCCGGAAAACTTGCAAAAGCGTCCCAAATGAGGGATCAAAGGGTTTAGCTCAAAGGCCAGATTACCGGCACAAGCAGAATAGCCACTCCGAAGATCACCAGCGTCAGCAAAAACCCCACTCTGACAAAATCGAAGAAACGGTAGTGGCCCAAGCCGTAGACCATTAAGCAGGCCGGCTCCAATGGGGTAACGAATGAGGTACTGGCGCCGACCGCAATCATTACCGCAAAGGTTCGAGGGTTAAGATCTAGTTGCAAAGCAGTTTGGATCGCCACCGGCAAGATGACCGCTGCAGCAGCCTGATTGGACATTGGCTGGGTAAGAAGCATAGCCAAGAAAAAGAAACCGCTTAGCAACCACAAAGGATGAGTATCCCCCACCAACCGCACTAACTGCTGAGCAAGAAACGCTGCCGTGCCGCTTTTCTCCACTGCTCCCCCCAAGGCCAACATGCTCCCAACGAGGATGACCACCTTCCATTCTACCTCGCGGTAAGCTTCCTCCGGCGTGATACAACGGGTGAGAAAAGCCAAGATGACCCCTCCCAAAATCGCAACCGAGAGGGGAAGCATGCCTAAACCGGAAGCCAACAGCACGCCCGCAAAAATCATCAGGCTCAAGTGGGTTCGCCGCGTGTCAATCTGGCGCTCCTCCACCGGGTTGAGCACTCGGAGAAAGAAATTGTTCTCCAGAGAAGCAATTGAATCTGGGTCTCCTTGGATTAGCAACACATCCCCCAAGCGCAACACAATTTGACTTAGCTTTTGAGTCAGGGTCTCTTCCTGGCGGTGGATCGCTAGAACATTCACCCCAAAACGACGGCGCAAGCCTACCCCTCTAAGAGTTCGACCAATCAAGTACGAGCGGGGCAATATGATCGCTTCGTATAAGCGCGTCTCTAGCTGTTCAAGTTCGTGATTGGAAACCGCTGCTTTGGGGGCCAATTCCAGACCTGCGGCTTCCTTGATTCTTAGAATCTGATCCCGAGTCGCTTCAACCAGCAAAATATCATTGGCGTGGATAGTTTGGTAAGCATCCGGGGTAGTAATTTGCTGATCGCCGCGCAGGATAGCAACTACGTTCAACTCAAACTGGGCACCGATGTTCGCTTCGCCGAAGGTCTTGCCAACCAATGGAGAGGAAGGCAAGACAACAATTTCGGTGAGGTAGGATCGCAGCCCGAATTCTTCACTCAGGCGGCGCGGTGTCTCACGCTGTGGGATCAGGCGAAGCCCTAAAAGGCCCATATAGATTAACCCCGCAATCACGATCGGCAAGCCCACCGGCGTCAACTCAAATATTCCTAACCCTGGTAAGCCATACTGGCGCATGAAAGCGCTAACCACGATATTGGTCGAGGAGGCGATCAAGGACACTGAGCTGGCTAAAATTGCGGCGTAAGCGACCGGCATTAAGACCTTGGAGAGGGAAGTGTTGGTTCGTCTTGCGACACCGCTAGCAACCGGAATGAACAAAGCTGTCGCCGCAGTATTACTGATGAAACTACTCACCGCTGATACGATCCCCATCAAAATAAGTGTCAGACGGGCTGAATCGCCGCGAAGTCTCGCTAAGAGCTGAGCGTTGATTAACTCAATCACCCCATTTCGAGCCAGTGAAGCAGTCAAGATCAGCAGCCCCACAATGATAACGATGGTTTCGCTACCGAAGCCAAGGAAAGCTTGATCCAATGGCAAGACCCCGCCGAGGATCAGGCTGAGCAAGACCAAAAGGGCGATCACATCGATTGAAAAAACCTCGAGGGAAAAGAGAATTACCGCTAAGACAATGACCGTAATTAAGTAAGCGTGTTGAAACTCCATCTACCTCTCCCTAACGTGGGGATGATTTTACCATGTTGATCGCTTGCCTGCTATTTCGGCTTGATGTATCATTTAGACATTCATTCTCACCGATCGGGAAAGAGAAGCTTTGGAAGAACCAACCGTCCTGGATTACGTGAAGTCTTTGCTAAAAGATTGGCGACAATTGCTCACGCTCTTCAAGGAGGTGGCATCCCCCAAGGCGGAGGAAGGGGTAACAACAGTGCGCAAGGCTGCGTTCAGTGCCGAGGCGCTAACCGGAGCCACTCCAGAAGAAGAATCTCGTCAGTTGGTACGCGACCCCGGCAAGGCAGTTTCCACAACCCCGCTAATTCCGCAGCAAGACCCGACCGTTGACGCGGCTTTTGCTACGGTCTCTACCGAGCAAGCGCTCCCACAGCGGCTCTCACGGGCGGAGCGTTTGGCCATTCTGAGCGGTCTTTCTGCGCTAACGCTCGCTCTGTTCGCCCAAATCTCGTTGGAGCCTCCCCGACCCGATGCTACGCTGGGCGCCGTTCTATATGGGATCACAGCCCTAATCTTGCTGTTTGCGAGTTTGAGAGCAGGTCTTGAGGTGCCTTTGAGCCCTCACCCCCAGCCCCTCTCCCCTTGGGAGAGGGGAGAAAGCCCTCACCCCCAAATCCTTTCTCAAGGGGAGAAGGAGTTTCGCCTGCATCTGCCGGCTTTCGGGGCGGGGCTGGTCAGCGCTGCTTTGGCTTTTTTGACCTTCGGCAGTGGGGACTTCAATACCCTTAATCTTTTCCTATGGAGCTTATCGTTTGCGCTAATCGTGCGCGCTTTTTATCCCTATCACTTATTTCGCCTAGAGTGGATCAAAAAAGTATTTGAATGGCTACAAAAGCAGGAATGGCAGGTGCGTATCACTCGTTGGTCGGTTTTGGTCTTTCTCGCTGCGATGGTGTTGCTCTTCTTCCGTTTCTATCGACTGGCAGACGTGCCGCCGGAGATGGTAAGCGACCATGCCGAAAAGTTGCTCGACGTGGCCGACGTGTTGGACGGCAAATGGCATATCTTCTACCCCCGTAACACCGGCCGCGAGGCTTTCCAGATGTTCCTCACCGCTGCCGTGGCGAAATTCTTTGGCACGGGTTTGAGCTTTATGAGCCTAAAGCTTGGCACCGCCATCGCCGGGTTGCTGACTTTGCTCTATATTTATCTTCTAGGTAAAGAGATTGCCAATCGCCGTGTCGGACTCTTTGCTGTAATGCTGGCCGGTGTCTCTTACTGGCTGAACGTGATCACCCGGGTGGGGTTGCGCTTTAGCCTTTACCCCCTGTTTGTCGCCCCGACACTATACTACCTCATCCGTGCTCTGCGCCGCCCTAACCCTAAAGATTTCATTCTCTGCGGTTTCTTTTTAGGGCTGGGACTGCACGGCTATTCCCCCTTCCGCCTCGTGCCGCTGGTGGTTCTGGCTGCCATCGGCTTGGCCCTCCTGCACCGCAGCACTCCACAGAGCCGCCGCTCCCTGATTATCGGCCTGGTGATTGTGGCCATTATCTCGTTGACCGTCTTCTTGCCCCTGCTGCGCTATGCCCTGCAGAACCCCGAAATCTTTTTTTACCGTGGCTTGACCCGCTTGACCGACATCGAGAAACCTCTCGATCGACCAGCGCTCGAAATCTTCTTTAGTAACCTCTGGAGAGCATTGATCATGTTCTTCTGGGACAATGGCAACGTGTGGGTGGTTTCGATACCAGGACGGCCAGCCCTGAGTGTGGTCCCGGCGGCCTTGCTTTTTATCGGCGGCTTTCTTGTGCTCATGCGTTACCTGCGCCGCCGGGAGTGGTTAGACCTTTTCCTGCTCGTGTCTGTTCCCTTGTTGTTGTTGCCCTCGGTCTTGTCGTTGGCTTTCCCAGATGAGAATCCGATCCTGAATCGCACGTCTGGGGCAATTATCCCTGTTTTTATCCTAGCTGCCCTCGGTCTAGAAGCTCTGATCCGGCCGATTGAAGCGGCCTTCCGCAGCGGTTGGCAGCGTGCTCTGGGGTGGTTGCTGGCCTTTTCCCTTTTGGGGTTAAGCATGGCGCAAGATTACGATTTGATCTTCCGCCAATATTACACGCAATATGCCCAATCGGCTTGGAATACCAGCCAAATGGGGAAAATCATCCGTGAATTTGCCACCACCATTGGCACGCCAGACACCGCTTGGGTAGTCGCTTATCCCCATTGGGTGGACACCCGCTTGGTGGGGATCAACGCCGGCTTCCCGCTGAAAGACTATGCTATCTGGCCAGATCAGCTCATGGAGACCTTAGCTTTCCAAGGTCCTCTGTTGTTCATCGTCAAACCCGAAGATACTGCTGGCTTGGAAGCCCTGCAACGGCTTTATCCGTGGGGCACTTGGCAGGAACAACGTTCGCCTTGGGAGGGGAAAAACTTCTACGTGTATTTTGTTCCACCAGGCAAGTTGATCCTGCCCCCCGAGTCAAGTCCACAACCCTAGCTTTCAATTCCAAACCCGGAGTGCTATTTCTAAAGCCATGACCCGACTCTCCACCTCTCAACGCCGTTCCCTTGCCGTGGGGCTCTACTGGCTCGGTCTGACCATTATCTTGGCGATAGCCATCTATTTCCGCTTTATTGGCATCTATTGGGGCGAAGAGCAATATCTGCACCCCGACGAACGCTTTTTGGTTTGGGTAGGGTCAGACATTGCCCCGGTCAAAAGCCTGAGCGAATATTTCAACACGGCCATCTCCTCTCTGAACCCGCACAATCGCGGGCACGGCTTCTTTGTCTACGGCACCCTGCCGATCTTCCTTGTGCGCTACCTAGTCGAGAGCATCTATGGGCATTCGGGGTTCCGCGAAATGCTCACTGTCGGCCGTCCGCTCTCGGCGATCTTCGACCTGCTGACCCTCATTTTGGTGGCCGCCACGGCTTTGCGTCTTTACGGGAGAGGGGTGAGCCTGCTGGCGGCTGCGTTCTACGGCTTAGCCGTCTTGCCCATTCAGCTTTCGCACTTTTTCAAAGAGGATACCTTTCTCAACTTCTTTATCTTTCTGGGGGTGTACTTTGCGGTGTGGATCGTGCAGAAGCCCTCATCCCCAGCCTCTCTGCCTATGGGAGAGGGGAGTAGCCCTCACCCCCTAGAGCCTCCCCCACAGAGAAAAAAGTGGATAGAAGGGCTGCGATCGCCTCTCTTCTTGGCCAGCTTGGCGTTCGGGTTCAGTTTTGGCTGTGCTATGGCCTCTAAGCTCACCGCTTACCCCTTGGCTTTCTTGCTCCCGGTGGCGTTCGCACTGCGCTACTGGAAGCTTCGCCGAGAAGGATTGCAGGAGCAAGTGCAAGCGGATTTCTGGAGTCAAACCCTGCTATGCTTGGTCGCTGCTGGGGCAGTGAGCATTCTCACATTCCGCATCTTTCAGCCTTACGCATTTGCCGGGCCGGGCTTCTTCGGCATCAAGCCCAATCCGGCCTGGGTAGCGAACATCCGCGAGCAACGCAACCAAAGCACCGGCGATGTCGATTTTCCACCTGCTCTACAGTGGGCACGCCGCCCGCGCTGGTTTTCCTGGCAGAACTTGACCGTTTGGGGATTGGGTTTGCCCTTAGGTCTTCTGGCTTGGGCGGGTTTTCTTTGGATGGGTTGGAGGCTGATCAAAGGTGAACTCGGTCTCCATGGCATCCTGTGGGGTTGGACGGCATTTTATTTCACCTGGCAATCTTTGCAACCCAACCCGACCATGCGCTATCAGTTGCCATCTTATCCCGGCCTGACCATCATGGCAGCTTGGACGATCTTTGCCCTGTGGCAATGGCGCCAGGATCAGGGAACAGCAGAGCTTTCTCTTTGGAAAAGCAAGGCTTTGCGGCGCATTGCTGCGCTCACGGTTGGTGCACTTGTCCTCGTTTTGACCTTCCTCTGGGCTTTTGCCTTCACTCGCATTTACGTGCGTCCGGTGACACGAGTAGAGGCCTCGCGCTGGATTTATCAAAACGTGCCCGCTCCGATTCACCTCGACATCCGACAGGAAGATGGTAGCCTTTACCGACAGCCTCTACCTTTCCCTTACGATAATCTGATCACCGCGGAAGCACCCTACCGCACCTTATTCAACGCTGCGGTCAGCGGGACCATCGAACAGATCACCCTCGCCCATGTGAGAGACATTACAGACCTGCGTCAAACGAAGACCCTGACCCTCAGCCTCTCCAAAGCCACTGCTCCCGAAACGGTTTGGAGCGCTTCGGTGCAAGGCGACTTTTTAGCCTTCAACGACCCTCGGGGCGAGAGGGTAACTCTTCGCCTTAGCCAGCCTGTCCCTGTCTCGGAGGATCAGCAATACCAACTTACCCTTGCCCTTGAACCCACCAGCTCTGCAGCGCTTGCTATTTCCGGTGCTGCCCCGGCCAATGAAAGCTCCTGGGACGACGGCTTGCCCTTGCGCTTAGACGGCTACGATGGTTACGGGGGGATTTACCAGCGCGATCTCGTTTTCGAGATGTATTGGGACGATAACGCCGAAAAGCTTGCCCGTTTCCTCTCTATTCTCGATCAAGCAGACTACATCTTTATCTCCTCCAATCGGCAATGGGGCACGATACCACGTGTGCCAGAACGTTATCCGCTCTCTACTGCTTATTATCGTCTCTTGATTGGCTGTCCGGATGACAAAGAGGTGATCTGGTGCTACAACGTCGCCCAACCGGGAATGTTCAAGGGTCAACTCGGCTTTGAGCTGGTAAAAGTCTTTGAGTCTTTTCCCAGCCTGGGACGGTGGCGGATCAACGATCAATTCGCCGAAGAAGCTTTCACGGTTTACGATCACCCCAAAGTGCTGATCTTCCGCAAGACTCCTGAGTACGACCCCTTGAGTGTGCGGCGCTTGCTCACCGCAGTTGATCTCTCAAAGGTCATCCGCCTCACGCCGCGCCAAGCCTCGAAATTCCCCGGTTTGTTGCTCCTGCCCCCCGACCGCCTCAAAGAACAACAGTCCGGTGGAACTTGGTCAGAGCTGTTTAACCGCAACGCCTTGCATAACCGCAACCAAGCAGTCACAGTTCTGGTCTGGTACTTGACGATCAGCCTCTTGGGCTGGGTAGCTTACCCTCTCACCCGCCAACTCTTCGCCGGCCTGGACGATCGCGGCTACCCCTTATCGCGCACATTCGGTCTGCTCCTGCTCTCCTATCTAGTCTGGCTGCTGGGTTCGCTGCGTGTACCATTTCAAAGGCTAACCATCAGCGCCGTCTTTGGTGCTCTTCTCTTGGTCTCACTTGCCTTTGCCTTGCTCGATTGGAATGGATTGCGCCAAGAGTTCCGCCAACGCAAAAAACAATTCCTCTGGACGGAAGCTCTCTTGCTTGGCTTTTTCCTCGCCGATCTCTTCATCCGCTTGGGCAATCCGGATCTATGGCACCCTTGGAAAGGTGGCGAGAAGCCGATGGATTTTGCCTACTTCAATGCCATTCTGAAGAGCACATCTTTCCCTCCTTATGATCCATGGTATGCCGGTGGCTACTTGAACTATTACTACTATGGCTTTGTCCTGATGGGAGTGCCGGTGAAGTGGCTGGGCATCGTCCCGGCGATCGCCTACAACTTGATCTTGCCCACCACCTTCAGCTTGATCGCCGGAGGGGCATTCTCACTGGGTTGGAATCTGGTGGCGCGTTGGCGCAAACCGGATGAGGCAAGCGGCAAACTCAGCTTCGCCCTCCCTTGGATTAGTGGCCTCGCTGCAGCGTTGGGCATGGCGGTTTTAGGCAACCTGGGCACTTTGCGCATGATCCTGGTTGGCTACCAAAAATTGGCTGCCCCGGGCGGGAATCTCGAAGGTGCTAACCTACTCATCCGCGCCGTCTGGACAGTACGAGGCTTTATCGAGGTTCTGAAGGGGATGAGTCTGCCCTATAGCTTGGGCGATTGGTACTGGATTCCCAGTCGCGCCATCCCGGCGCCGAACGATGTTGAGCCGATCACCGAGTTTCCCTTCTTCACCGTGCTCTACGGCGACCCTCATGCCCACCTCTTTGCATTGCCTCTGGCCTTGCTCACCCTATCCTTTGCCCTCTCCTTTCTCCTTTTGGGCGAAGCCAAACTCAATCTCGGGAACGCAGGGCGTCTTGTGTGTGGGGGGCTTTTGATCGGGGTTCTGCGCCCCACCAATTATTCGGATTATTATCCCTACCTAGCATTGGTGAGCGCAGTAGTACTCTACCGCCTGTTGCGGCCCTTGCTCTTTGCCGAGAGCGCCGCAGGAAGGCCAACCTTTCACCTCGGCAGAGCATCGCTAGAGACTGCTGGAAGCGCCCTTCTGGCAGTTGGACTTCTGGTGGTTGCCTCGGACCTCTGGTTCTATCCCTACACCCGTTGGTTAGGTTGGGGGTATTCGCAAATCAATTTATGGAAAGGCACCCATACTCCCAGCCTTTCCTACCTTGTCCATTGGGGGTTATTCCTTTTTATCCTCGTTTCCTGGCTGGCCTATGAAAGCGTTGATTGGATGGCGAAAACGCCGCTCTCTGCATTGCGCAAGCTAAAACCTTACCTACCCTGGATAGGTTATGCCACCTTGGCCTTGATTATAGCGATCCTCGGCTTGATGGTCGGTTTAGAGGTGGCAATTGCTTGGATAGTGCTTCCTCTCGCCGCTTGGGCGGGCGTGCTTATCCTACGTTCCGACCAACCGGATGAGAAACGCTTTGCGCTCTTCCTTGTCGGAACAGGGCTTATGATCACCTTAATGGTTGAGGTTGTAGTCGTTGCGGGTGATATCGGGCGCATGAACACCGTCTTCAAGTTCTATTTGCAGGCTTGGACGATGTTCGCCGTTGCAGCCGGAGCTGCCCTAGGCTGGCTGTTGCCCGGTTTGCTTGCTTGGCGCAGCCGTTGGGGTAGCCTCTGGAAAGGTGTGTTCCTGTTCCTTGTCCTCTCGGCTGCGCTCTACCCGATCACGGCCACAACAGCCAAGATCAAGGACCGCATGAGCGACGCCGCCCCTCATACCTTAGACGGCATGGCTTTCATGGCGTATTCCAAATACACCGATAGTTGGGGAGAAATGGACCTGAGCCAGGATTACCGCGCCATCTTGTGGATGCAAGACAATGTTAAGGGGTCACCAGTTATCGTAGAGGCGAACTTGCGCGATCTCTATCGTTGGGGCTCGCGGTTTAGCATCTACACCGGCTTGCCCGGGGTGGTGGGCTGGGAATGGCACCAGCAGCAACAACGCACTATCCTGCCCGCAAACTGGGTCACCGAGCGCATTGAGGAAATCGAAGAATTTTACCGCACGCTCGACCTGCAAGCGGCGATGAACTTTTTACAGAAATACAACGTGCGCTACATTATCCTTGGACAACAAGAGCGAGGCAAATATGCCGGACCCGGCCTTGAGAAGTTCGAGGCTGCGGATGGCTTGCTCTGGCGAGAAGTCTATCGCGAAGGGCAAACCGTGATCTATGAGGTAAATCAACCATGAGCGATGTCCTGCTTTGGTATTTCGCCGTTACTTTGCTCGGTTGGCTGAGCTTCCCGATTGCGTTTTGGTTCTTCCGTCGCCTGCCCGATCGGGGCTATGCTTTCAGCCGCACTTTGGGCTTGCTCTTGTGGGGCTACGTCTTTTGGCTGTTGACCTCGCTTCACCTGACCTACAACCGCAGTGAGGGGATCGTCTTTGCTTTGGCTATCGTGCTTGGGTTTAGTTTTTTCTCGTTCCTCAAAGTTGGCAAGGCGGAGTTTTTACAGTGGTGGCGCGAAAACCGCGCTCAGGTCGGAGTGATGGAAGCTTTGTTCGCCCTCTCCTTGGCTGCAATGGCGGTGACCCGCGCTGCGAACCCCGAAGCACTCGGCACCGAAAAGCCGATGGAACTGGCATTTATCAACGCCATCCTGCGTTCGGAGACCTTTCCGCCTCACGACCCTTGGCTTTCCGGTTATGCTATTTCCTATTATTACTTCGGGTACGTTCTGGTGGCAATGCTGGCCAAGCTGTGCGGCACGAGCGGGGCAGTAGCGTTTAACTTGGGCACCGCTCTGGTCTTTGCTTTAAGTGCGCTCAACGCTTATGGGTTATTAAGCAACCTATTGAGCCTTCAATTCGCCAAACGTCTTCACTGGAAGCCTTTGCTGGCACCTTTGCTGGTGCTGTTGGTGGGCAATTTGGGCGGGTTATTGGAAGTCCTACACGCAGCGGGAATCTTCTGGCAACAGCGCAATGGTGTCTGGTCTTCTCCTTTCTGGAAATGGCTGGATTTGGTCGAACTCAGCGAACCGCCGCAATTGCCCTTGGACGGGCTGCCCAAACGCTGGTATTGGTGGTGGCGAGCATCGCGGGTAGTTCAAGATTACGATGTAAGCGGTGCCCCGCGCGAAATTATCGATGAATTTCCCGCCTTTTCCTATGTCCTCGCCGATTTGCACCCGCACGTGCTAGCAATGCCTTTTGCACTCTTATCCATGGCGTTGGCGCTCAGCCTGTGGTTATCTTGGAAAAACCGTCCAAACTCCTCAGAGGCGGTATCGATAGTTCTTGGGAAGAGGCGTTGGGCGCTACGCTATCCCCTTGTCATCCCCTTTGCGGAAAGCTTTGTTGCAGCGCTGATCTTGGGCGGGATGGCATTTCTCAACACTTGGGATTTTCCGATCTATGTGGCCTTGTGTGCCGCAGCGTATGCGCTTTCTTCCCTCATCTTCGGCCCCTCTCCCGAAACGAGAAGCGACAAGCCTACTCCTTCTCTCCCCTTAGAAGAGGGGTCAGGGGTGAGGCGATTTCTCGAGGACTTCTTGCGCTTCGGGGTTTGGACAGGCATTTGGGGAGGAATTCTTTACTTGCCTTTTTACTTGGGCTTCTCCTCTCAGGCGGGCGGCTTTTTGCCCAATCTTGTCTATCCGACGCGGGGAGCACACCTGTGGGTGATGTTCGCTCCTTTGTTCGTCCCCATTCTGGCCTGGCTGGGCTTGCACTTCGGTAAGCTTCGATCTCAACTGCGGCGGGCGATCGGCTGGGCGGGGGCTCTCCTCGGTGCACTATGGATTCTCTCGCTTGCCATGGGGCTGGTGATCAGTGCATTACCAGGCCTCGGGGGGCTGTTCATGAGCACGCTGGGGGCGAAAACGGTGAACGATTGGCTGCCGGTGGCAATCCAACGGCGATTATTGTATGCCGGCAGTTGGTTGACGTTAGGGGCGATTTTGAGCGGTGGCCTGGCTGCCCTCGTTTCCCTCACCCTCGACCCTCCTCCTGAAGGCAGAAAGGAATCAATTTCCCCTCTCCCGTTGGGAGAGGGGGCAGGGGTGAGGGCTTCCCCTCTCCCGTCGGGAGAGGGGAAAAGGGTGGGGGCCTTCATCGCCCTTCTCATTCTTGGAGGCGCATTGTTAGTCCTTTTCCCTGAATTTTTCTACCTGCGCGACCAGTTCGGCTGGCGCATGAACACCGTGTTCAAGTTTTACTACCAAGCTTGGCTGCTTTGGGGGATTGCGGCTGCGTATGCCGTGGCATGGTTTAGCCATTTCGCTTCTCCGACAAGATCTCCGATCTCCGACACCTTTTCTTCAAGTTCGAATCCCTCGCTGCGCTCGCCGAGCAAGCGGCGTAGTCCAAGGAGAAGCTTAGATTCTAGTTCTCCTCGATCTCCTTGGCGCAGTGTGCAAGCTAGCTTGGCTCTTTCGACGTTGTTCATCCTTGCCGGGCTGGTTTATACCGTCTTGGCTACCTTGAGCAAAGCGAACAATTTTCGCCCTCCCGAAGGTTACACCCTAGACAGCACCGCTTACTTATGGCGGCAAAGCCCCAATGAGATGCAGGCCATCCTCTGGCTCAGCCGAGCACCGCTAGGAACGGTTGCCGAGGCGGTCAGTCCCACCGGGGGCAGCTATACCCAATACGCTCGTGTGGGGACGCTCTCCGGTCAACCCATTGTGCTCGGGTGGGTCGGACATGAAAGCCAGTGGCGCGGTGGAGCACGAGAGATAGGCAGCCGTCAGGCTGACCTCGCACGCTTGTATTGTTCTCGCAGCCTTGAAGAGGCGCTTCAAATCGTGGAGCAATACCGCATCCGCTATATCTTTGTCGGCGATTTGGAACGCACCACCTACCACCCCGGCAGCGACGGTTGCCCGGGCGGTCTATATGAGGCGAAATTCCAGCGCGCCTTTACCCCTGTCTTCCAAGCCGGGCAAGTTATCATCTACCAAACTCCTTGAAACGGTTTCTTCCCCTGATTGAGTATAATTCGAGTGTCCAATGAAGCAGCGATTGTTTTCACTGCAAACTACACTCTGGCTACCCTTGGCGATTGCTGCATTGATCCGCTTCAGCGCCTTGGGAAGAGCCCCGCTGACGGATAGCGAAGCCGAGCTTGCCTTGCAAGCCTGGCAAATTGCGCAAGGCGAACCTACGGTAATCCAAACTTACCCGCTGGAAGTGCTGGTTTCCTCGGCACTCTTCTTTTTATTTGGCAGCAGCAATTTCTGGGCGCGCTTCCTCGCAGCAGCTAGTGGCACATTGCTGATCCTTATTGTGACTTCCCTACATCAGCGCTTAGGCACACCTCTCACCCTGGTCTTGGCTTTTATCGTAGCAATCGATCCCGCTTTAGTGGCGCAATCGCGGCAGATGGGATCTGTCATGCCGGCGCTGGCCGCCCTCGGCGCAGTGCTTCTCTTTGCCAGCCAGGCGCGCTGGGGATGGGTAGGGATTGCTCTCGGGTTCGGCATTCTGAGCGGGCCGCCTTTTTGGTTCGGCAGCCTCCTGCTCCTGCTCGTGGCTATCGCTTTTTCGGCGATGGAGAAGCGCCTCGCTTCGCTATCCGACTCTTCCCAAGCGCTTTGGGAGCAGCTACTGCCCGCCAAAGATGCGTTCAGAACGATCGGAGGGGCAACGTTGCTGACGCTTCTTTTCAGCAGCACCCTCTTCCTGTTCTACCTGCGCGGGCTGGGCGCAATTCTTGCACCTCTGCTGAGCTTCCTTGCCGGTTGGGCGCAGACTAGCTCGGTTTCCATCCCGCACCTCCTTTTGGCGCTGGGAGTCTACCAACCGTTAGCAATCCTCTTCGGGGGAGTCTCAATCGTGCGCAGCCTGCTAAAGCATCCGCTCCACCCACCTTCCCTTTCTCAGCGGTGGCAACGCCTTCTTGCTCTCTGGCTGGGGGTAGCTCTTCTGCTAGCAATAGTCTATCCCGGGCGGCAGATGGGGAACTTGGTTTGGGCAATTCTGCCCCTGTGGATTCTTGCCGCCCAGGAGATCACCCGCTGGGTTGAAACGTTGGAACAACCGTGGTGGGCGACATTGATCCTAGGCGGGGTCACTTTTGTTTTGCTTGCCCTCTTTTGGTTGCAACTTGCCGCTTATAGCTCCTTAGCTGCATACGGGATCGCCGATTGGCTGCGCTTTGCCGGTGTTTTCTCCAGCCTAGCACTGATTGCGCTCTCTGTCTGGCTGGCAGAAATGGTCTGGTCTCCCCGATTGGCTTGGCAGGGGATGATCCTCGGTGCGTTGGTTGCGTTTGCCCTCTACACGGTTTCGGCGGTATGGGGAGTGGCTTTTTCGTTGCCGTGGAGCCAGGTTTTTCGCCAGGAGTTGTGGAAGCCCTATCCCCAGATCGGCGACGCCGACCTGATTTTGAAAACCGTGCACGACCTCTCGCGCCGGAAGACCGGACGCGCCGACAGCTTACCCATTCTCATCGCTGTTGATTCTCCCGCCTTGCGCTGGTTGCTGCGCCATCAAACACAGCTCACCGTGCTCCCTGAGGATCAGGCGCTCGCCCGGCTGTCTGCGTGGTCAGTCGGAGAACCACCCCCTCTCCTCATCACGCCCGCCACGATTGAAAATCCTCCCCTTTCAGCAGCTTATCGCGGCCAAGATTTCAACTGGGAATATCAGCCCAATTGGCAGGGTCTCCCGCCTTTTCCTCTGAATTGGTGGCTCTTCCGCCATGGCACGTGGGAAATCCGACCAATTATTCTTTGGGCGCGTGTTGATCTCTTCCCCGACGGTCAGGAGGTCCAAACCGGGCAGAAGGAACTCCCCCTAGATACCCCACCTGAAAAGGAGTCTCTGCTTGACCAACCCTAAAGCCCCGCAGGAGTTTGACCCTCGAGAGATCATCACCATTGACGGCCCCGCCGCTTCAGGTAAATCGACCCTTGCCCAACGGCTGGCCGAGGCTCTAGGCTATCTTTACTTTGACACCGGCGTAATGTATCGCGCCCTAACCTGGCTGGCGCTCCAACAGGGAATTTCCGTAGAAGATGAAGAAACACTTACTGCTCTGGCCGAGAAAGTGCCAATCGAAGTGACGCCCCCTTCAAAGAGGGATGGCAGAGCCTATGACGTGTGGATCGGAGACCAAGATATCACTTGGGCTATTCGGCATCCTCAGGTGGATGCCTACGTCTCGATTGTCTCCTCTTATCCCGGCGTACGAAGGGCGATGAGCCTCCAACAGCGCCGCATCGGGTTGCGTGGCAAAGTCGTTATGGTAGGAAGAGATATTGGCACAGTGGTCTTGCCGGAAGCCGGAATCAAAATCTACTTAGATGCCTCCCCAGAAGAACGTGCCCGGCGCCGTTTTAAAGAAATGCAAGCACGAGGTGAACACGTTGAGTATGAGGAAGTCTTACAATCCATGCGCGAACGGGACCGGATCGACTCTACCCGAACAGTCGCCCCTTTACGGCCGGCCGCAGACGCCATCCGCATCGACTCAAATGACAAGGATATCGAGCAGGTACTTGAGCTGGTCTTACACATCGTACACTCACAGAAAAGGGAAAATCTCTAAGCAAGGAAGCCATCAAAGCTATGAACGATCGAGCCTTCTCGTATCGCGTGCCGCGCATCAACCGCGTGGCGCGACAGATTATGCGCCCCATCTTCCGCTCTTTATATTTTCTACTCAGTTCCATGCATATTCAGGGCATGGAAAACGTACCCAAGAACGGTGCATACGTTGTCGCCTTCAACCACGTCTCTCTCTACGACGTGCCGTTTTTACTAACTTTTTGGCCAACCGAGCTAGAAGCAATCGGAGCTGTGGAAGTCTGGCAGCGCATGGGACAGAATATTTTTGCCCATCTGTATTATGGAATCCAGATTCACCGTAATCGTTACGACCGCAGAGCTCTAGAACAGGGTCTCTCCGTTCTTGCCAGGGGTACACCCTTGCTCATTGCCCCAGAAGGCGGTCGAACGCACCGTCCTGGCTTGTGCCGCGCTTACCCGGGGATTGCTTTCTTAGTGGAGAAAGCTAGAGTACCTGTGGTGCCTGTAGGGATTGTCGGTGCCACCGCCGACTTCTTGCTGCGCGTCTTGCGCCTTGAACGGCCTCGCTTGGAAATGAACATCGGGAAACCGCTTTATCTACCGCCGCTTCCCGCCAAAGGCAAGGCCCGTCGCCGAGCGCGCCAGCGCAATGCCGATCAGGTGATGTTAGCAATTGCCGCCCTTCTGCCCCCCGAATACCGCGGCGTTTATTCCAACTTTTCGCTTCCACTCGAAGAAGGATTAGACCATGGATAGCCAAAACACGCTGAACGCTTCTCTGCCCCACTCCACCTCCCTGCGCTATAACCACATGCGCTGGGAAGCCCAAAGGCGTGTTCTACGTTTTCTTCTGCGCACCATCGGGATGACCCTGTTGGTCAAGCTCGATGGAGTAGAGGGTATCGAAAACGTCCCTGCCGAGGGTCCAGCTATTCTCTACATCAATCACATTGCCTTTGTCGATCCCCTGGTGGTCGTCCATGTTGTGTCGCGCAACATCGTGCCCCTTGCTAAAATCGAGGTGTATAATTATCCCCTAATCGGCCTGATCCCGCGCATTTGGGGAGTGATTCCGGTGCGTCGCGAAGAGTTCGACCGCCGCGCCGTACAGCAGGCCCTGGAAGTATTGCAGGCCGGAGAGATTGTGCTAATTGCACCAGAAGGCACTCGGCGACCAGCCCTCGCTCCGGCAAAAGAGGGTATTGCCTACCTGGGAGCGCGCAGCGGTGCGCCGCTAATTCCCACTGCCATTTGGGGAACAGTGGGATTCCCCGCCCTGCGCACCTCTCGCCGCTGGAAACAACCCGGTGTCCAGGTGCGATTTGGCAAGCCTTTCCGCTACCATCCCCGCCTAAGGCGTCCCACCCGAGAAGAACTGCGTCTGATGACCGATGAAGCAATGTATGTCCTGGCTGCCCTCCTGCCGCCCGAACTACGCGGCGTGTATGGCCAGCTCGATCAAGCAACCCAGACCACTCTAGAATGGCTCTAGGAGGAGCGGGGCAGCGGGATGCAAGTCGAATGGCTTCTTTCCCTAATCCAACTACCGGCCTACTTAGCCTTGCCCCTAAGTTGGTCATCTCGCTTGCTTCTCCTTGCAACGTGCTCTGTTACTGTTCTGCTCTTGGGTTGGATCATCTATCGCTGGCGCAAATACTCTGCACCTTGGAAAAGGGAGATATTGGGGGTAACCCTCGTAGCGGCTTTCGCTTCTACCCTAATGACCCTGTTTGTGGGGATTCAATTGACGGCTAGGGATGCACTGCCTCCCCCGGGCCTGCCGATCCAAGCCGCTGCTGCGGCGTTGATGTTCTTCGCTGCCCTTCCCTGGATGATCGTTGCCGGGCTTTACGGCGTTTTCCCCGCCCTCATTGTGGCTGGAGTCAGCGGGCTGCTCCTGATGGTGTGGTCAACCCATAGCATCTTCACCCCCCTGGAATACTTATTCTACGCGGCGTGTTTTAGCGCAATGGTGCGCCAGCGTTATCGCACCTTCTTTTATCGCGCTCTGCGACATCCGTTTATGGCAGGGCTCGTGCTCTCCGGGGTGAGTCCGCCGATTTTCCTGATGACACGCATTTGGCAGGTGGACGGCTCCATAGCGGTGCGCTTAGATTATGTCCTGACTAATCTGCCTCACTCTGCGGTAGCAACAGCAGGAATGCTATGGAGCGGTGGTCTCCTCACCGAGGTGGGTTACCTAGTTGCCATCAAACACCGCGAAAGCAGAACGACGCTCGCCCCTTCGCCGGCTGAAAGAAGCTTGTCGGCCCGGTTCATTTACCTTTTTCTGCCGCTGGTCCTATTGGTCACCCTCTTCCTGAGCGTCATCGTTTGGCGAGTCTCCGAAAGTGCTGCGCGGCGGATGATCGCCGACCGCCTGCAAGGGATCTCCCAACTTTCGTCCGAGAGCATCCCGTATTTCCTAGAAGTGGGCCAGAACATGATCCAGAGAATTGCTCAAGACCGACGTTTGGTCAGCGGATCACCGAGCGAAGTCGAGAACTACTTGCAGGAACATCTGCGAGCTGTGCCTTTCTTTACCCAACTCTATCTTCTTAACCAACAAGGCGAAAGCATCGCTGGCTATCCTCAAGGTGACTACAACCGCAGTGGTGCTTTGGTTGCCGAGCAAATGGGCATTCGGTTGGCGCTCGGCGGAGTCCCTTTCCAAACGTATTCCGCTCCACCTCAGAGCGGCGAGGATGCAGCTCAAGTCTCCTTTATCGCTGCCCTCCAGGACGACCAAGGCAATACTCAACGAGTGCTTATCGGACGCACATCCCTGAGTGTCAACCCAATTACCCAATCTCTGCTCAACATCCTGCGCGACATGAAGCAGTATCAGGGAGAGGGAATCCTCCTCGACGAGAACGGTCTGATCCTTTTCCACCCCCAAACCAGCCGCTTGATGGAATCCTACCCCGGACGACTCGACTTGCACGAGACTTTGCTCGACGAAACTGCGCCGGACGGAACCCGTCGCCTAGTATATATTCAGTCCGCCCGCGGGCGACCGTGGACGGTGGTCTTAAGTTTGCCTGCCCGTCAAGCTCAACAGCTAGCTATTAACATTGCAGCACCGATCTTAGTCACAACGTTCCTCCTGGGCAGCGGTGCTCTCCTATACCTCTACTTCAACCTGAGTCAGGTTGCCTCTTCTCTCCAGCTTCTCGCCGAGCAAGCTGCGAGCATTGCCGAAGGACATTTGGACAAGTCGATCGAAGTCAAAGGAGAAGATGAGGAAGGACGTCTGCGGGCCGCCTTTGAGACCATGCGCATAAGCCTGAAGTCACGCTTGGAAGAGCTCAACCGCTTGTTGTGGGTCAGCCAAGGGGTGGCTTCTAATCTGGACTTGAGTCAAGCCGTTCGCCCCATCCTCGAAGCGACTCTCGATCTGGGCGCAGCTTCGGCGCGCATTGTCCTAGCCCCCGGCGCATTACCGAGCTTAGATAAAGGGGAGAATCGCCTGACGGTCTTTGCTGACGGGCACGCTGCCCAACTTTATGCTGATCTAGATGATCAAATTCTCAACCTCTGTCGTCAACAGGAACGCCTCATTTTCCCTCATCCCTTTCGTCCGCGGCTGCTAACCTATCCACCGCATGCCCCCATTCCCGAGGCGCTGGTTGCCGTAGCGCTCAAGCTGCAAAATGAAACCGTAGGAGCTTTGTGGCTGGCATTTGACCTCCCTCATAACTTTACCGAAGAGGAACTTCGTTTCATCGCCACCCTGGCCGGCCAAACCGCTTTAGCCGTGGCGAATGCACGCCACTTTTTGACCGCTGAAATCGGGCGTAAGCGCCTAGAAGCGATCTTAGCTTCTACTTCAGATCCGATTGTCGTCACCGACATCCAAGGCCGAGTCTCTTTGGTAAACCCCGCTGCGTTACAGGCATTCTCCGCCACAAGGGAGCTACTTGTCTCTGGCACACAAGTCCGCCTGCCTCAAGAACTCTATGAGCTAATACGCGCAACAGACGAAAGTCCCCAGTCGATTGAGCTTACCTTACCTAACGGTAAAGTCTACTTTGCCACAATCTCCAATGTATATGCCGAAGGACGTCTGGTCAATCGGGTCTGCTTGCTGCGCGATATCACGCACTTCAAAGAGCTTGACAAGCTCAAATCGGAATTTGTTGCCAACGTCTCCCACGATTTGCGTGCCCCGTTGACCCTGATCCGAGGATATGCCACTATGCTAGAGATGGCCGGCTCCTTGAACGAGCATCAATCGAGCTACGTGCAGAAGATTCTGCTTGCCGTTGGAAACATGAGCCGCTTAGTGAATAATCTGCTCGATTTGGGGCGGATCGAAGCCGGAATTGGTTTGCAGCTTGAACTTGTTGCCCCCAAAGATCTGGTCGAGAAGGCGATTAGCAACGTTCAACTTCAAGCCAATCAGAAGCAAATCCACCTTTCCATCGATTTGCCGGCCGAAGGCCTGCCCCTGATCGAAGTGGACGCTACATTGGTGAGCCAAGCTCTATATAACCTCCTCGACAACGCCATCAAATTCACGGAGACAGGGGGGAAAGTGCAGCTCAGCGCGCAAGCAAAGGAAGATCAAATCCTCTTTGCGGTGCGCGACACCGGTATTGGCATTGCGCCGATCGACCAACCACGCCTGTTCGATAAGTTCTTCCGCGTCAAGCGCCAAGACTCCCAAAGCAGCGGTGCGGGTCTAGGGCTAGCAATTGTTAAGTCCGTTGCCGAACGGCACCACGGACGCACCTGGGTAGAAAGTCAGCTTGGCCGCGGCTCAACTTTCTACCTCGCTTTGCCAATCCGCCAACCCCCCTCCCAGACCGGTAGCGCCGGAACCGCTCAGGCAGCCTCTAAAGGCTGAGTCGGAAACTGAATGACCATGCGGCAACCGCCCTCAGGCGAGCTCTCGACCCAAATCTCTCCCCCATGCGCTTCAACCACTAGCTTACAAAAGGTCAATCCTAAACCCGTGCCACGTTGCTTTGCCGGCTGTCCAGAAACCTGATAAAACCGTTCGAATACTTTTTCACGATCGGCGGGAGGAATGCCCGGACCTGTATCTTCTACTTGGAGCCTCAACTGGCCTCTCTGCGGCACGAAAGCAGACAAGCGGATCTCGCCGCCGTGCGGGGTGAAGTTTATTGCATTATCCAGAAGGTTGCGCAGTACGCGGCTCAGCTTTTCCTCATCCCCATCCAACACCGGCAAATCTGCACCAAGGTGAAGGCGAAAAGCCAACCGTTCCTTGGCACAACGCGGTTGATACTCTTGATAAATTGCAAAGAGCCATTCTGAAACAGAGATAGGTTGTCTATGCAGCTCAACATCCCCCTCTTCCATGCGAGCAATCTCAAGAACGCGATCCGTCAGTTTGAGCAAACGGGTTGCGCCTTGCCGAGCAATCTCTACTGCACGGAGCAAGGTCTCCTTAGGAGGAACTTCCTCATCCTCAACTGTTGTGGCAATCACTTCCAAAGCATTAAGGACAGTTCCGATCGGGGAACGCAAATCATGCACCAGGGTTTCGGTGAGCAATTCGCGCTGGCGGCTCTGAAGGCTCATTTTTTGAAGGCGCTGTTCACTCTGCTGGATTTGTTCACTGAGCAAGCGGTTCTGCGCTACAACTGCCACCTGTCCGGCGAGGGTCTGGAGAAACCCAAGATCCTCATAAGAAAAAGAGGTCAGAGGAGAATAGGAAAAAACGGCTAGGCAACCTATAGCACGGTCATTCATCAGTAAGGGCACACCCATCCAAGCCGAAAGCGGCTCTTCTCCCAGAGGCAATCCAATCCGCTCCAGCTCCCGATGAGCTTGTCCAGACAAAAGGAGGGGGCGCCGTTCTAGGATAACCCTGTCGGTCAGCCGGTTTGTCAGAGGGCGCACGGCCCAGTAGACAATCTGTCCGCCCTTGACCGCCATAGGATACCAGATTCGATTGTTCGGCTCGTCGTATAGGGCAACGTAGAAGTTATCCACCCCAAGATGTTGACGCACGCGTTGTTGAATCATCACCAGAATCTCATCAAGTTGGGTAGCATTTTGCATCGCCTGGCTGATGGCACTTAGGGTGGAGAGCTGTTGGTCCCGCTCCCGGGCCCTTTGTCGCAACTCACGCAAGCTGAGGGCCGTCTCCGCTAAGAGGATGGAGAGCAACGCCATGGCACTGAGCCAATAGCGATCTGGGCGCTGGGAGGGCAAGAGAACTAGGAGCGCTAGAATCAAAAATCCTACAAAAAGAGTGCGCCGTAAAGCAGGACCTCCCCGCAAAACGTTTTGCCTCGGGTGGGCGACCTTAGGAGCTGCGAGAGCGGGGTCCTCAGAGGAGAATGGGTTTTCCATCAGGGTCGTTTAGGGAGTAGCAGTCCTTGCAAGAGTCGGCGAAGGAGTGCGTTGTGGGGTGGGGGAAGCACGCCATGGCAAGGAGGTATGGGTTGGTGTCACCAGAAAGCTCTGCGCTGCGCGTCGCCACTCAAGCGGCACTTCCTGGGGAGGCAGCTTAAGCAAAGCTGCCCAATCGCGCTGAGCCAAACTTTTCTGCTCAAGAGCAAGATAAACTCGTCCGCGCCAATAGTATAGAGCAGCCTTTTCGCGGTTACTCTTTGCAAATTCTGCCGCATAGTTAAACTGCTTTTCCGCCGCTTCCAATCGACCAGCTTCCAAAAGGGCGCGGCTTAGAGCAAGGTGGTAAGCAAACCAAAGCGGGTCCTTTTGGGCATTTGCTCTCTGGAACAGAAGAGGGCGTGCCTCGGTAAGATCGTTCACAGCTTTTTGTCCCTCATCGAGTTCGAGAAAGAGACAACTGCGCGCTATGCGCGCCCAAGCATTATCCGGTTCCAGCGCAAGGGCACGGTCCAGCGCTTGCAAAGCTTCTTTTCTCCCCTCAGACGAGGGCAGCCCGACCATCATGGCGTCAATCAGGTCCTTCTCTTCACCCAGGTCGATCAGCGCTCTGGCATATAAGGTATATGCAGCGCTATCCTCTCTTTCGTGCTCAAGATAGATTTGCAGCACCTCCCGAGCTTGCTCGAGCTCACCATTCAGCAGGGCCGTTTCGCCCAACAGGCGGTAAGCTTCCAGAAGCGTGCGGTCGCGCGCATAGGCCTTTTGCGCCTCCTGATAAGCTTGTTGGACGTTTCCCTGTTGGAGCAAAATCTGCGCCCGCATCAGGGGCGGCAACGGCGAAGAGGGCAATAGTTCCTCCGCCTTGTCCGCATCTTGCAGGGCCTTTTCCACTTCTTCCAACTTCAGGTAAACCTTCGCCCTCTCCAGGTAGGCCTCGGCCAGATTGGGGTCGATTTGCAAGGCTTGGTTCAAATCCGGCAGGACGTCACTTCCGGGGTTGAGAGAGAGGTTTGCCCGAGCGCGCCCCAACAGAGCAGGTGCAAAGCTCGGATTCAGTCGCAGAGCTTGGGCATATGCCTCCAAAGCCCGGTGCGGTTCTCCCATCAGGCGAAAGGTCTCTCCCAGGTAATAGGCGATATCCGCAGCTTGAGGCTCGATTTCTTGGGCCTGTTCAAAGAAAGCAATCGCCCTGTCCCATGCGCCTTGGTGATAAGCCACTAATCCAGCACGAAACGCTTCAGACACAGGATGAGGGGTATTGACGTATAGGGGCGTAGGGGTGTAGGTTGCCTCCAGAAGCATCCATAACGGTGTAGGTTGCGCTAGACTTTCAGAGGAAAGAGGGGCCACGAAGCCAATGTAGGTCGGTGTGGGCGTAAACGTCGGCGGCGGGCCGGGGGTGCGCGTGGGAAAGACCACCGTTGGGACAGCTCTTCGAGGGATCATCAGCGCAAGTCCCCATCCTACGAAGATCAACAAGGTCAGTAGGATCGCGCCGAACCCTACTCTGCCTCGCCGAAACGTCTTCCGTCCGTCCTTCTCCTCTTGCGGGGAGAGAGCGATGCGCTCTTCCACGTCCCATTTGCGACGTGGCAAGGAAAGAGGGCGAGTGCCGATCTCCGCTTCAGAGATGCCTAGTAGAGCCAAGCCTTGCTTGGCCTGCTCATGAGTAGGGTCAAGGCGCAAAACCGTTTCAAGGCAATAGCGTCTTTCTTTTGGGGTTTGGACGGCTGCGCTCATCCACAGCCAATAAGTCGGATTGTTCTGATCGTTACGCAACAGACGAGTCAGGAGATCGCGGGCGCGGTCGAATTTCTGCTCGCGAACAGCCTCAATGGCCTCCCGCAGCAAGACTTCGTCCGTCACTTCACCCCTCAACTAATGGTCAAAAGGGGAACCGGAATAAAGACCAGCACGAATAGAAGGACCGCAAACCACGCCACAAGACGCCGAGCGGAGTCCAACTCGGTAATTTGATCTAGAGGCTCGGCGTATTGGCGGCCAAAGGCAAAGACCAGCAAGGCCCAAATCCACCAGCCGTTCCAAACAAACCCCAACAATACTAGGGCTCCCAAGACTAGAGGCAGGATGCGATGCGCCTTCTTGCCCAGGAGGACATAGGCCACATGCCCCCCGTCTAACTGTCCGGCGGGGATCAAGTTGAGCGAAGTGACTAAAAGACCCGCCCAACCTGCCCATGCCACGGGATGGAGCAACACATCAACGCCTCCGTAAGGGAACGGGCGGCCGGTGAAAATATATCGTAACCAATACAACCAAGGGGGTAAATCCCCATAAGTGGGCGGTTGAGGTAACAACTTGCCGTGCACGATCCACTTTGCAAACAAGTAAAGAAGCGAATTCCCCTCAATCTGAATGCCCACCCCGCTGTGCGGACTACTAGGCAAGGGAGTGACTTCCGATAGGGCCAGTCCGAGGATCAAGATCGGGAAGGCAACCGCCAAACCGGCCAGAGGGCCAGCTAAGCTAATATCTAGCAGAGCACGCTTATTCTTCGGGGGTGCCTTCATATTGATAAACGCCCCTAGGGTGCCGAAAGCGCTGAACGGAAAGGGCAGGAAATAGGGCAAAGTGACCTGTTCACCATGCGCTCGTCCAACAAGGTAGTGACCAAATTCATGAGCGAGGAGGATCGCTAACAAGCTGATAGCAAAGGCAACTCCATTGCTTAAGCTGGCGCGGAGAGCGGGAAGCCAATCTTCTAAGTTGCGCGAAGTGAGAGGTAGTTCTTGGCCACCCAAGGAATAAAGTATTCCGGCGATGATTACACTGATCACAGTAAGCACAAACAGAATTACGTTCAAGGCCATTTTTCCGGGTTTGGCATCCGGAAGAGCCGCCACCAGATAGATCACATGCTGACCCTTCTCCATACGAAAGAGGGGAGTATAGCCCAAGGGTTTGAGCGCAGCAGAGAGCTGTTCGTAGGCTTGTTCGGAGTCACCGTACAACTGCCCGCGATAGCGCACTGCGTAGGGCTGTTTGCCATCGCCTTGAGTGACATCGCTGATACGCAAATGGCGGGCTATAATTGAAGTAAGTGGGTCGTATTCCGTCGAGAACATCATGAGACCTCCAACGGGAGTGGATGGGAGTCGAACCCACCGCGGCTCGCAACGCGACCCGCCACCGGTTTTGAAGACCGAGGAACCCACCGGGGCTCAACCACTCCCACCGTTAAGCATACTCTATCCGTCCACCACTGACAAGGGGGAAATACCTTACTTATCTTCATCAGCAATCTAAGTTCATGATGCTTCACCGGACTACCTCCTTACATAATAGAAAGCTGCGGCTTTTGACATAAATCGACGTTTTTCATCGAATTTAGGATTGCGAATTCCACAGTTCTCCAATGGACCGGCACTCTATGGTATAATTTATATGTTGGATCGGCGGTCGGCGCAGGGGGTTTTGCTGCGTCGGCGTCGGAAGAGTTTCCGTCGAAAAGTGCCGCCGTTCTCAATCTAAACGGGAACAGGAGTCACGCCGATCCATGGCTATTTGGACCCATTATTACATTCCTCAAACGCTGGACGAAGCACTTTCGCTCCTATGCCGAGAGCCGCAGAGCAAAGCGATAGCGGGGGGAACCGACTTGCTTCTCGAGTTACAACAAGGTCGACATCCCCCGGTCCGCACTCTGGTGGACCTTTCGCAAATTGCTGCACTACAACGGCTTGAAATGAGCCAAGGGGCATTGTGGATCGGAGCCAGCGTACCTCTGAACCGGGTGATCGCTTGGCCCCCAGTTCGCCACTTCGCCACTGCGCTTTGCGAGGCGATTTCGCTGATCGGTGGCCCACAGGTGCGCAATGTTGCAACCCTGGGCGGCAATGTCGCTCACGCCTTGCCTGCCGCCGATGGGGCGATTGCCCTGCTCGCTCTGGACGCTCAGGTACTCGTTGCTTCGCCAGAAGGTCAGCGCCTCCAACCTTTGCTGGCGTGCTACGCCGGCCCGGGTAAAACTGCGCTGCAGAGGGCTGAGATTATTGTCGCTTTTCAAGTCCCGGCTTGTGAAAAAGAGGAGGCTTCCGCTTTCCGGCGCGTGATGCGTCCGCAAGGCGTGGCTATCGCCATCGAGAATATGGGCATCTGGTTGAGACGCAAAGACGAGCGTATTGAGGACATCCGCATTGCTGTTGGCCCCTCTGGACCAATGCCTTTCCGCGCTCGGCAAACCGAACAGGTTTTGCGAGGCAAGCCGTTGGACGAAGAAACCCTTGCCGAAGCGGAGAAGGTTTTGAAGTCAGAGGCGCGCTTCCGCACCAGTCCACATCGGGCCACAGCAGAATATCGCTACCACTTAGCGGGAGTCCTATTGCGCCAAACTCTCCAAACAGCTTGGGAACGAACCCAATTGAATTTTGCAGAAGAGTTAGGTCCTTTATCGGTGAAAGGATGAGAGAGCTATGGAACTGATCGTCAACGGAAATCGTGTCGAGGTTGAACCCGAGCCCGGCGAAATGCTGGCCCACCTACTGCGGGAGCGTCTCGGTCTGACCGGCACCAAAATTGGTTGCGAGGAAGCAGAGTGTGGCGCTTGTACCGTCTTGGTAGACGGAGAACCCATATTAAGTTGCACCTATCCGGCAGCTCGGGCCGCCGGGAAGTCGGTCTTGACCATCGAAGGGCTAGCAGACACCTATTTTGTTGGGCGCTCTCAAGAAGGGGCAGAACAACAGCCGATGTTGCACCCTCTACAAGAAGAATTTATTCGCCACGGAGCAGTACAGTGTGGTTTTTGCATTCCCGGTCAGATTATGACCGCATATGCACTTCTGCAGCACAATCCCGAGCCCAGCGAAGAGGAGATCCGCCATGCTCTGAAGGATACGCTCTGTCGCTGCGCCGGCTATCCCTCGATTATCCGTGCAGTGCAGTCGGCTGCGCGCCGGCTGCGCGGCGAAGAGCCATTACCGCCGTTGGTGGCCCCCGTGATTTCCGAATCGGGCAGATCCCAACCCTCCCTACATGTAATCGGCACCCTTCAACCCCGCCCCGATGCGGTCGAAAAAGTTAACGGCACCGCCAAGTTTACGGACGATTTGAAGTTCCCCGGCATGTTGCATGCCCGAGTGAAGCGAGCTATGGTCCCCCATGCTATTCTCAAATGCTTAGATGTAGAAAAAGCGCGCGCTTTACCCGGTGTGCATGCAGTGCTGACCGCTGAAGACATCCCCGGCGAAAGAAACCACGGTTTAGTCATCTTTGACTGGCCAATCTTGGTTGGGATCGGCGAGCGGGTACGCTATGTCGGCGATGCAATCGCCATTGTTGCCGCCGAAACACGTGAAATCGCGACCCAGGCCCTAGAGCTGATCAAGGCGGAGTACGAACTGCAGGAGGTGATTTCTGACCCGGTTCGTGCTCGCCAACCGGATGCACCTCAGCTACACCCTAAAGGCAACTTGCTCAAGCACATCAAAGTGCGCAAAGGGGACGTGAATCAGGGTTTTGCCGAAGCGGATGTGATCCTCGAACACACTTTCCACACAGCCATCACCGAGCATGCGTTCATGGAGCCCGAGTGCAGCATCGCTCGCCCCACGCCTGATGGGCGGATGGAGATTTACGTTGGCTCACAAATCCCCTATGCTGACCGCCATCAGGTAGCACGGGCTTTGGGTTGGCCCGATGAGCGAGTGCATGTCATCGGTCAACTCATGGGTGGCGGCTTCGGCGGAAAAGAGGACATCGCTGGTCAGATTCACGCCGCTCTGCTAGCGCACGCCACTGGTCGGCCGGTCAAGTTGCTCTTTGACCGTCACGAGAGTCTGTTGGTGCATCCGAAGCGTCATGCCACCCAAATCCGGGTCAAGATTGGGGCTAAACGGGATGGGCGTCTAACCGCCGTGGAAACCGAGCTCTACGGAGATACAGGTGCTTACGCTTCGCTTGGCGAAAAAGTGATGACTCGGGCCACTACCCACTCGGCCGGTCCATATGAGGTGCCCCATGCACGCGCCGATTGTTATGCCATGTATACCAATAACCCACCGGCCGGGGCATTTCGCGGTTTTGGCGTCACCCAGTCAGCTTTTGCTATCGAGAGCATAATGGACATGCTCGCTCATGCCCTGCGCATCGACCCGATCGAACTGCGCCGGATCAACGCCCTGCGCGTGGGGAGCGTAACTAACACAGGCCAGGTGCTAAGGGAAAGTGTAGGCTTGCTGGATTGCATTGAAACGGTCGCCCGAGAGCTCAAGCAGCGAGCTGGGGAGAACCCCTTCACCTCTCGCATCGTTGAGGGACAGCCCCATTTGCGCCGCGCCTGGGGCTTTGCCGTAGCCTATAAAAATACCGGACTTGGGGGTGGAGCGCCGGACAAAGCCGGTGCTGAGGTCGAACTTTACGAGGATGGCTCGTTGGAAGTTCGCACCTCTTCTGCCGAGTTAGGACAGGGCTTGGTAACAGTCTTGCGGATGATTGTGGCCGAGGAATTCGCCCTGCCCCCCGAACGGGTGCGTGTCGTGGTTATGGATACTGACCTTACCCCTGACGGTGGCCCAACCACTGCCTCGCGCCAAACCTTCGTCACCGGCAACGCTGCACGCCACGCCGCTCAGTCGCTACGAGAAGCTCTAGCTGCCTCTCTTGCAGAGAAGTTCGACGTATCGCCGGAACGTATTCGCTTTGTCGAGGGTCTGGCGCAAGTCAACGGGCACACCCTGACGCTTGGAGAGGTGGCGAGAATTGTGCGTCAAGAGGGGCGCACTCCTAAAGCTTTCTACGAATACTGGGCACCCAAAACCCAGCCTCTTGGGACAGGCGGGGACATGCACTTTGCTTTCTCATTTGCTGCTCAGGCGGCAGAGGTCGAGGTCAACACGCTCACCGGCGAAGTTAAGGTGCTTGAGGTAATCTCAGCCATCGATGTCGGCAAGGTAATTAACCCTCTCGGGTTGCAAGGGCAATTCGAAGGCGGAATCATGATGGGTATCGGCAACGCCCTAACCGAGCACTTCATTGTGGAGAATGGGATTGTCATTACCGATCGCCTTGCGCGTTACCGCATGCCTTCTATTATGCACACGCCTAAGATCACCGCTTACGCAGTAGAGCATCCGGTCGAAGCCGGCCCATACGGTGCCAAAGGGGTGGGAGAAATCGTCAGCATTCCCACCACCCCCGCTATCACCAACGCCATTTACAACGCCGTGGGGGTGCGCATCGATCGTCTTCCGGTGGATCAAGAAGTGATCGTGCGAGAGTTGAGCCGTGCCTAGTTTGCTGCGTTGGCTGGAGTGGGCGCGCCAAATTCAAGCTATCGCCCAGACAGGCCTTCACTATTCGGCCAACGAGTACGACCGCCAACGCTACGAACGACTGCTAGAGATCGCGGCGGAAATTGCCAGCGAGGCGGGGAATTTGGACTTCGCCCTAGTTCATCGTTTGTTCCGCGAACCCAAAGGCTATGCTACGCCACGCATCGACGTTCGGGCGGCGGTGTTCCAAGGCGATCGCCTATTACTGGTGCGCGAACGGGCGGATGGAGGGTGGACCATGCCGGGTGGCTGGGCGGATGTCGGTGATCTTCCTTCGGAAGCCGTCGAACGGGAGGTCTTTGAGGAAGCCGGGTTGCGCGTCAAAGCGCGCAAAGTGGTGGGGATCTACGATGCTAACCGCATGGGCGATTTGGAGCTATTCCACGCTTTCAAATTGGTTTTTCTTTGCGAAATTATAGGAGGAGAGCCAACCCCGGGTTATGAGACCAGCGCAGTGGCCTTTTTCCGTGCAGAGGAGATTCCCGCTGTGCTTTCAGGAGAGCGCACCCTGCCCCGCCACATCGCCGATGCCTTCCGCGCCCACGCCGACCCCTCTGCGCCGACCGTGTTCGACTGAACCCTTATACTGTTCTCCCCAGGCGAATCGGGGGAAAAAGCTAAAAAAAACCGGTCTACTGGTATAATGGGATGAAAACGCCTAATTTAGTCTAGGATGTACGTTTATGATCGCTTACACCCAACCTTCTGCCCTCAACCCTTCCCGTGGCAAGCCTCTAGAGATCTCTCAATTGATTCACTTGCTAGGAGACCTACTAGGGAAAGTGATCCTAGAGTTCGAAGGGAAGGCGCAGTTTGAAATGATTGAGCGCATTCGGGGCTACTCCAAAGAACGCCGCTCGGGAAACACAGAAGCCGATGCCCTGTTACGCTCTCTCTTCAAAAGCATCCAACTCGGAGAGGCTCAAAGGATTGCCGCAGCCTTTGCCGCTTATTTCGACTTGGTCAACCTAGCCGAGGAGCGCTCCCGCCTCGATACTCTGCGTCAACGCCAGCGGGAGATCTATCCCCGTCCCGAGCATGACTCCATCGGCGAGGCGATTGCCCTGCTGAAAGAACGCGGCCTTACTCCTGAACAGATGAGCGAGTTACTTCACAGCCTCTCCATTGAAATCGTACTCACCGCCCACCCCACCGAAGCAAGACGACGCACCATCCTATCCAAACTACGGCGCATCGCTGCAGCCCTTGAAAAGCTGACTCAGTCTGCTTGCACCCCCGGAGAAGAAGAGGAGGTGATCGAAACGATCCGGGCAGAGATCGCCGCTCTCTGGCTAACCGAAAGGGCTCGCGTAAATCGATATGAAGTAACTGACGAGGTGCGCACGGGTTTGTATTACATCGAAAACGTTTTCTGGCATACTTTGCCCAGACTCTACGAGGATTTAGACCGCGCATTGGTCGAACATTACCCGAGTATCAAGGTTGAGCATCCTTGGTTGCGTTTGGCCTCTTGGATCGGCGGTGATCGGGATGGCAATCCCAACGTCACCCCCGAGATCACCCTTGAAACGTTGCGCTTGCATCGCGGTCTGGCGATTGAAAACTACCGCCGCGAGCTCAGCGAACAGGCGCGACGGCTGAGCGTCAGCGCTCGCCGCTTTCCTCTTCCATCCACCCTCCAAAAATGGTTGGATGAGCGTCAGCCTCTTCCAGAACATAGTCAATACATTGCCAAACGCTATGCTCACGAGCCTTATCGGCTGATTCTCTCCCTTTTAGCTAACGATCTTGCTTTTGCCTCCCAAGCCGACATGAAGGCGAATCTGCTTTCACCGCAGCCACAGCCTTCCCGGATCACAGTCGAACATTTGCGCCGTCCTCTAGGTTGGATGGAAGAAACCTTGCCCCCGGTTCTGCATAAAAACAACCTCAGCCGCCTGCAGCGCCAGCTTGCCATCTTCGGTCTGCACGCAGCCCGTCTAGATATTCGCGAACACTCTGATACGATTAACCGAAGCGTAGGGGAAGTGTTGCGAGCCCTAGGGGTGACCCCCGAATTCGAACGATTATCGCCCGCACAGCGATTAGAAATCCTAGTTAAGGTGCTATCCTCACCCACCCCTCCTTTGGCAGAAAGCCCGGGGGTCACAACTGAGACCGCCAAGACTTGGGCGCTGTTTAACCTGATCAATCGCGCTCGGCGCACCTACGGTGAAGAACTCATCGGTCCTTTGATCATCTCCATGACCCATTGCGCAGCGGATATTCTATGCGCCCTGTTGATCGCCTATTGGACAGGGTGTGCAGATGGCTTTGCAATCTGTCCGCTTTTCGAGTCAATAGCCGATCTTGAAAACGCACCGAACATTCTCGAGGAGCTTTTCAACCTGCCGCTCTATCGTCAACATCTGCAAACCTGTAACGATGAGCAAATGGTGATGATCGGCTACTCGGATAGCAATAAAGATGGGGGGCTGCTGATGGCAAATTGGGCGCTCTATTGCGCTCAAGAGAGAATGGTCAAAGTTGCCCAGCAAGCGGGGATCAAGCTGACCATTTTCCATGGCCGAGGAGGGAGTATTGCGCGCGGAGGAGGGCCTGCCAACCGTGCTATCCGTGCCCAGCCGGTCGGCACTATCCAAGGCCGTTTTCGGGTTACCGAACAAGGAGAAGTGATTGCTGCTCGCTACTCCAATCCCGCCTTGGCCCACCGCAATCTGGAACAATTGGTTCACGCCGTCTTGCTTGCTTCTGCCCCAGATAACCGAACCCCCGTTGAAGAGCGCTGGCGTTCGGCAATGGAGCAGATGGCAAGACAATCCTTTCACGCCTATGCTCAATTGGTCAAAAACAATCCCGAGTTTATAGACTTCTGGCAAGCGGTGACCCCGATCGACGTCATTCGTCGGCTGCAGATCGGTTCACGGCCGGCAGCCCGTCAGCCAACTGTTACTATAGAGAGTTTGCGCGCCATTCCTTGGGTCTTCTCTTGGATGCAGAGCCGCTATAACTTGCCGGGTTGGTATGGGTTGGGCAGCGGCCTGGCCGCCTTGGGAGATAAGGCTTGCCTGCGTGAGATGTACGAAGGCTGGCCTTTCTTTCACACCCTGATCAGCAACGCCGAGAGTTCATTGGTCCGAGCCGATATGGAAATTGCAGCGCTTTACCTAGACCTGGTCAGAGACTCTCAGCAGGGCCAGCGCTACTATCAGCAAATCCGTGAAGAATACGAACGCACCGTAGAGTGGGTACTACACGCCAGCGGGAACACCCAGCTCCTCGACGATGAACCGATCGCCCAACGCGCAGCACAGCGACGCAACCCCTACATCGATCCCTTGAATTACCTGCAAGTAGAAATGCTGGGAAGGTGGCGAAAGTTCCACGATCCGGAGAGCCCGGCCGCACAGGCTGTTTTCGATGTCATTGTCTTCACGATCAATGGGATCGCCGCCGGCTTACAAAACACGGGATAAGGCTCTGCCGCCTGCCCGAGCGCAGAAAAAACAACCCCCGACGAAAAAAGCCCAGCGACCCTCTATTAGCCTGCTTCCTAATAGAGGGTGGTTGGCACTCTGGCCCCTCTACTCACCCAATATCGATGATCGCAGAGTGAGACAACCACCTGAAGAGAAAACATCTCTCGGTCTCACTTACTCAAGATCTCGCTCTTTCTAAAATGGCTTGCACGATTCGCTGGGCAGCTCTGCCGTCACCATAAGGGTTCACCGCTTGCGCCATAGCTCGATAGGCTTCGGGGTCGTTGAGCAGACGGCGGGTCTCTGCTACGATTATCTCTGCATCCGTGCCAACTAAGCGCACTGTGCCGGCCTGGACGCCCTCCGGGCGTTCGGTAACCTGGCGCAGAACCAACACAGGTTTCCCCAGACCTGGCGCCTCTTCCTGTAGTCCCCCCGAGTCGGTCAAAATCAAGGTGGCGTTCTTCATCAGATGGACAAAGGGTAAATAGTCCATAGGGGGGAGCAAGGTGATATTCGGAATATCGCCCAACCAGCGATAAACCGGCTCCCAGACATTGGGATTAAGATGAACCGGATAGACGATTCGCAGGCTCTCTCCGTATTCACTTGCAAGTGCCCGCAAAGCCCGGCAGATGTTTTCCAGCGGCTTACCAAAATTCTCACGCCGATGGGCGGTGACCAGAATCAAATGGCTCTGCTCAGGCGGGTGGTAAGGCGGCAGACGATAATGACGGAAAAAGGCTTCCGCTTCGGGAGAGAGGGGAAGGTTTGCCACATGTTGTAGGGCATCAATGACTGGGTTACCGGTGACCAAAATCCGTTCCGGAGCAACATTCTCCCGGAGCAAATTCTGGCGCGCCCACTCGGTAGGAGCAAAATGGAGGTCCGCCACCACCCCAACCACCGAGCGGTTGATCTCCTCAGGGAAGGGTTGCCACTTATCTCCACTGCGCAAACCGGCTTCGACATGTCCTATCCGAATGCGATGATAGTAGCTCAGCAGAGCAGTGGCCATTACGGTGGTCGTGTCACCCTGCACTAGGATCCAGTCCGGCTTCAACTGGCTTAGGACGGGGTCGAGGTGAGTGAAGATCGCTGCCGTCAGTTCGGCCAGAGACTGGTTGGGCCGCATCAGGTTTAGATCGATATCGGGGCGGATGTCAAAAAGGCCGAGAACCTGATCCAGCATCTCACGATGTTGTGCAGTGACGCAAACCAGCGACTCGACTTCCCGCTGCGCAGCTAGCTCCCGAACGACCGGGGCCATCTTCACCGCTTCGGGACGTGTGCCCAAAACCGAAAGGACGCGCAATTTCATCTCCGCTTCTTCTAAAGCTATGAGCCCACGGCAGGACGGCGATCCCTTGAATACCCTATAAAGGCCATAGGTAGATGCAAATTCGAGGTCTCGGGTAGGCAAAAAGTGCTTTTTCCCACCCGGTCCACACCCGAGTTGCTACGAGGCACGGGGACACCTCCCGCCAGCGCTTGGCATACTCCTGATTGCTCACCGCACAGACTCCTCCTTGAATATACCACTTCATTTCCCGCTTGGGAAAAGGTCCTTCTCGAGTCGAGACCCTCTTATTGATGAAGAAAGAAGCTAAAATCTAGAAAAAATTTAGGGGCGTAATTCAAATTTTTGCACCTTTAGCAAGCAATCGATTGTGTCTGAGTGATACCCCTTCCCGCAAAAAACTGAGCTAGACTCTATAAAAATCTGAAATTCCTATTGATTTTTTCGGATTTATATGATATATTACAAATGCAGATGTCCGGGTGCCCCCCTCACCCGGGCATCTGCATTTTATAGATCAGAGACCAGCACAGAAAGCTCCGATGGAAAAAACGTGCCAATTCAAGTACAATTACAACACACCTCACATCCAAAAGGAAAGGAGTTCCTGTCCCAATGGCCAATCCCGTCTATAAGAAAATTGAAATCATCGGCACTTCCCCGGTCGGCATCGAGGATGCGGTTCAAAATGCACTCAAGCGAGCGGCGCAGACGGTGCGCGAGATGAGGTGGATCGAAGTGGTAGAAATCCGCGGCCGGGTTGATCAAGATCACGTCGATCAGTGGCAGGTGACCGTAAAAATCGGCTTCAACGTCTTAAGGGACGAAGACGATGAAGAGGAAGAGGAGGAAGAAACCCGCTAAAAACTTCCTTGACAAACTTCTCATTCAGCAAGGAGTAAACATCAAGTGTGGAGAAAATCGTTATAGGACCTCGGGAAACTGAAAGAGATCGTTGAAGCTTCTGGAAAAGAAACAAGTCCCCTCGCCCTGTTCGAGGGGACATGCGCCTTGGAGAAAAGATATGAACCATCGACCGAAATTCTGCTAGTCGGGGCGCTGGGATTTGAACCCAGGACCTCTTGCACCCCATGCAAGCGCGCTAGCCGGGCTGCGCCACGCCCCGTTGTCAACTTGCATTATAGCGCAGGTGAGCCTTTCTGACAAGCGCAAAATCGAAAGTGCACGGCGGATGCTGGGCTTTCATCAACAAGGTGATAAGGTTCCATAAGAGTTTGTTTGGACTCATCGTCAGCCCCCTTGTTCCTCCACTTCCTCCCAAGGTTAGGCGGTCCTCTTCTCCACTGATTATGACTTGCTATCGGTTGTTTGTATTCAGCAGTGTAATAATCTTACTTGGGTGCTCTGCTACTGAAGAAGTTGCACAGGCGGATACGAGACTCCCCCCGACCACAGCAATAACGCCAACGTTCTCTCCGCTCCCTTCAAGCATATCTCCCTCTCCCTATCCCACCCGCACACCCAGCCCCCCGTCTCTGAAGGAGTTCCCGGCAACCTCCACCTCCGAGGCCAAAATTTGCTCTCCCCTATCCTCAACCCCTTTAGAAGAACTCTACTCCATCGTCTCGAATGGCTTTCATCCGCCACCGCCAGGGCAGGACGGCCGTCACCAAGGAGTGGATTTCGCTTATTACCGCAGGTTTGGGCGTAACTCGATCGCCGGGGAAAGCGTCCAATCTATCCTAGCAGGGAAAGTCTCAGGGTTAGTGCGTGAGCGCTTCCCGTACGGGAACGCTGTGATCATCGAAACCCTCTCTAGCCAGTTGCCAACTTGGGTCAAGGAAACACTGGAGCTGGCTGAAGGGGAGTCGCTCTATGTGCTCTACGCCCACTTAGCTGAGTTCTACCCAAAAGAAGTCGGAGAGAGGGTCTCCTCTTGCCAGTTGATTGGGGCTGTCGGACAAAGCGGAAACGCCGGCGTTGCCCACTTACACTTGGAAGTTCGGATCGGCAAAGAAGCGCAAACCTTCCCCAGTATGGCATCTTATGTCGCCGATGCTTCGCCAGAGGAGCGCCGGGCCTACCTCCGCTGGAGGACCTCGGGAGAATTCCGAGCAATCGACCCCATGCTGGTTTTAGGCCGGGGCGGAGATTAGCGGATGCTCATCTGCTCTTAACTTGACACCACCTCCCAAGTTTGCTATGCTTAATCTACCGACCGTTCGGTAGATTAGGCCATGACCCGGGACGCGATCCTAGAAGCTGCTGCCCAAATCTTCCGTCAAAAAGGCTATCATGCTGCTTCCATGCAAGACATCGCCGATGCAGTCAAACTCCAAAAGGCCAGCCTCTATCACCACGTAAACAGCAAACAAGAAATCCTGCTCGCCCTTTTAGATCGAGCACTGGATTTGCTCATTGAAAGGATGGAAGAGGTCTTGGCCTTAGATTTGCCTCCCGAAGAGAAGCTTCGCCGAGCAATCCTCGTCTACCTACAAACCATGCTGGAACAGCGCGATCTCTCTGCGGTGCTGCTCTTAGAGTACCGCTCCTTGGACCCAAAGTGCAGGCAGCAGCATATCCAGCGCCGCGATCAGTATGAAGCCTTATGGCGCAAACTGTTGAGCGAGGGTGCAGAGCAAGGGATATTTGCGGTTTCGGATATTCCTCTTATCTGCCGCTTTCTTCTAGGGGTAATGAACTGGACGGTCACTTGGTATCGGGAAGACGGACCTTTGACTCCCGCTCAACTGGCACACCAATGTGCCAACCTCTTCTTGCTCGGTCTAAAGAAACGGCTAGGTGAAGATGACAGGGGAGATCGAGACAATTAAGGAATACCGCTCGTCAGGTGGGGCAAGGGTCTTTGCCATCCCTCTGCGGCTCTTCCCGGTTCTGCGCGGCTATGCCTACTTAGTGGTCGAAGAAAATGAGCATCCTCCGACTTTCACCCTAATTGACAGCGGCTCCGGAATGCCTGAGTCAAATGCAGACCTGCTGAGCGGAATTCAAGCGGTAGGCGAAAGACTCGATCGACCTATAGACTTCTCCCAGCTACACCGAATCCTGATTACTCACGGTCATATCGATCATTTCGGCGGGATTGCCCAACTACGTCACCAAACTACAGCCCAGGTGTATATTCACGAACTGGATTTGCGCAATCTAACGAACTATGAGGAGCGAATTGTTATTGTCTCGAAACACTTAGCTGAGTTCTTGCTCGAAGCCGGAGTAAGCGCGCCCCTACAGGAGCGCTGTCTAGAACTCTATCGGATTACAAAAAGCTTAGGGCGTTCCATTGCCGTTGAACGCACATACGAAGCAGAGAACTATTGTGTCGGTCGCTTCGAGGTGCTCCATGTCCCTGGCCACTGTGCCGGCCACGTGGTATTGAAGTTAGACAATCTGCTCTTCTGCGGCGATATGGTCCTAGGACACGTTAGCCCTCATCAAGCCCCCGAACGGTTGACCCACTATACAGGACTGGGACATTATCTCGAGTCGCTCTCAAAGCTCGAGGCATGGGCAAAGGACACTGAGGTTGCCTTCGGAGGGCACGGTGCTCCAATCCTCAACCTCCATCAACGTATTCAGGAGATCCGAGAAGTCCACCAAGAGAGATTGAAACGAGTGTTGGCGATCTTGGAGCAACCCCATACCGTGGCGGAAGTCTCCCGCACCTTGTTCGGAGAGGTGAATGGCTATAACGTTCTGCTGGCTTTGGAAGAAACCGGGGCGCACGTGGAATATCTCTACCAACGGGGTCTGCTCGAAATTGCTAACTTAGAGGAGCTCAAGAACACCTATCGGGTTGTTCCCATCCGCTACCGCCGAGTATGAATCCATCTTTCACGAGAGGCATGTTTGATTTCACCGGGTCTGGAGAGAATAAAGGAGGGTTCCATGTATTCTTTTGAACCAACAGATGAACAAAAAATGTTGATCGATGCCGTCAACCGTTACGCCCTCAATGACTTACGACGCAAAGCCCATGAGGCTGACGAGGGGTATGGGTTTCCTCAAGAAATCATCGATAAAGGATGGCAACTGGGTGTCTTGCAGGGCTCGATTCCTGAGACCTATGGTGGGTTTGGCGAGCACTCCGCTCTAACCGGTGTTCTGGCAGCAGAGGAAATGAGCTACGGGGATCTCGCAGGCACACTGGCTGTGCTCACACCGGCCTTGTTTGCTCTCCCGATTCTCGCCTGTGGCAGCGAGGAACAGAAGAAAACCTATCTACCCCCAATTGCCGAAGGAGGTTGGCAGCCTTACACCGCCGCTTGTATTGAACCCTTTTTTGACTTCGATTTACTCGAAATGCGCACAATAGCTGAAAAGAAAAACGGCCACTACGTGCTGCGCGGAGAGAAAATTTATGTCCCTTTTGCCAATGAAGCCAGACAATTCCTCGTCTATGCCAACTTAGAGGGAAGGACCCAAGGCTTCATTGTAGACCCCAACACGCCAGGGCTCATTGTCGGTGAACGTCAAAAGACTCTGGGAGTCAATGCCCTACCGATTTACAAAGTCTCCCTAGAAGATGTTATAGTCCCAGCCGAACGGCGTCTGGGGGGAGTGAACGGATGTGATCTCAATCCGGTATTCGACTTGATGCGCCTGGCAATGGCTGCAATGGCCGTTGGAGTGAGTCGAGCGGCCTTTGAATACTCCCGAGATTATGCCAAGGAGCGCGAAGTATTCGGGGTCAAAGTTGCCCAAAAGCAAGCTATCGCTTTCATGCTGGCTGAAATGGCAACGGAGATCGAAGCTATCCGCTTACTGACCTGGGAAGCTGCCTGGATGGTGGACAAAAAAAGGGAGGAAGCCAGTAAGCAAGCCTACCTAGCGCATATCGGCGCTGTGGACATGGCAATGATGGTGACCGACCGCGCGGTTCAAATCCTCGGGGGACATGGGTATATCCGTGAACACCCGGTCGAACTATGGATGCGCAACGGGCGTGGCTTTGCCATGCTCACCGGTCTGGGGATAATTTAGGGAAAGAGAAGGAAGGTAATAATGATCGAATTTGAGATGCCAAAACCGATCGCTCAACAGAGATACGTGCTTCAAACGATCGCAGAAAACATGATGCGCCCGGTCTCCCGTTACTTCGACGAGCACGAGCACGAAATTCCCTGGGATTACATTAACTTTATGCATATGGCGATGCGCGCTACCGGTGCCGGATCAATGGCACCCAGTTCAGAGAAGAAAGAGGGGGCAGAAACCGAAGAAAAGAAGGAGAAACGACCGCCCATTGGTTACCAAATGCTGGCCTTTATGCTCGAAATGCTTTCTTGGGGAGACGTGGGCATCTATTTATGCACCCCTGGTGGAGGGCTAGGGGCGGCCGCCGTGGAAGCCGCAGGAACTCCCGAGCAAAAGCAGAAATTCCTCGCCCGCTTTAGCGAAGAAAAGCCTGTTTTTGCCGCCATGGCGATGACCGAACCGCACTGCGGCTCGGATACCTCTGCCATCCGCACAACGGCTGTATTAGACAGGAACACCAACGAGTGGGTCTTGAATGGGGAAAAAATCTTTGTCACCGCCGGACACAAGGCATTAGTGGAGAGCAACGGCTTCGTGGTCGTTTGGGCAACCATTGACCCAAGCGCAGGCAGAGCAGGAATTCGCTCCTTTGTGGTCGAAGCTGGCACGCCAGGGGTCAAGGTGACAAAATTGGAACATAAGATGGGTATTCGCGCTAGCGACACCGCTTCGATCGTCCTCCAAGATGCAAGAGTGCCGTTTGAAAACTTGCTCGGCAGCCCCGAAATCCAACCCGATACCAGCAAAGGCTTCAAGGGCGCTATGGCCACCTTCGATGCCACCCGACCACTGGTTGCGGCCACCGGGGTCGGGGTTGCTCGAGCGACGCTCGAATTGGTCAAGGAACTGCTCGCCAAACAGGGAATCCAGATTCGTTATGGCTTACCCCGCTCTAAGCTGACCAACATCGAAAGGGAAATCATCGACATGGAAGTGATGCTCCGCTCTGCATGGCTACTGGTGCTCAAAGCCGTTTGGATGGCCGACAACCGCAAACCCAATCCCCTCGAAGCTTCGATGGCGAAACTGCGCGCCGGAGATATCGTGACCAAGATCACCCAACGCGCAGTCGAGCTGATGGGCCCGATCGGCTATTCACGCGACTATCTCTTGGAAAAGTGGTTCCGCGATGCAAAAATCACCGACATCTACGAAGGCACAGGACAAATTAACCGGCTGGTGGTCGCCCGAAACATCCTCGGTTACTCCGGGCGGGAACTGCGCTAGGGGAGCAGAAAGGAGGCAAGATGAAGTACTTCATTCGACACGCAGCCGTCATCGGCGCTGGCACCATGGGCGCCGCCATTGCTGCGCATCTGGCAAACGCTGGTATACGGGTGACTTTACTGGATATTGTGCCACAGAAGCTAACGCCTGAGGAAGAGGCAAGGGGGCTGACCCTTGCCGACCGCGAGGTGCGCAACCGCATCGTGCGCGAAGGCTTCGAACGCGCCTTGCAGTCACGTCCGGCGAGTTTCTTCACAGCCGATCATGCCAGCTTGGTGCGCTTAGGTAATTTGGAAGACGACTTCGGGAGCATTTCTCAGGCCGATTGGATCATCGAAGCGGTGGTCGAAGACTTAGCGATCAAACGCCGATTAATGGAAAAGGTAGATCAAACGCGCTCTCCCTACGCAATCGTCAGCACCAATACCTCCGGGATTCCCATCGCCTCGATCGCAGAAGGGCGCAGTGAGGGCTTTCGTCAACACTTCTTAGGCACCCACTTCTTTAACCCTCCAAGGTATCTAAGGCTTCTGGAAGTGATCCCCACCCGGGATACGCTGCCCGAAGTGATTGAGTCGATCAGCCACTTTGCAGAATACCGTCTCGGAAAGGGGATTGTATTATGTAAAGACACCCCCAACTTCATCGCCAATCGCATTGCATTCGGATGCGCAGCATTTGCCTTGGATTACATTCTAGAAAATGAATACACGGTCGAAGAGGTGGATGCCATCACTGGCCCTCCAATTGGGAATCCGAAGACAGCAACATTCCGCTTGTTGGACTTGGTTGGCATCGATGTTTGGGAACACGTCAGGCGAAATCTGGCTTCGGCAATCCCCCACGACGCTCAAGCTCAAAAGTACCTCAATTCCGAGCGGGTAAACAACCTGATCTGCGCTCTGCTGTCCCAAGGAAGGCTAGGTAACAAAACCAAGCAGGGTTTTTATAAAGAAATGGTCCAGCCTGACGGCAAGAAAGAATTCTGGTCACTTAACCTTAAGACACTAGAATACGAACCGCCTCAGAAGCCCCGGTTTGAGTCGATCGGAAAAGTAAAAGACGAAGATTTGGGGAAGCGGTTAAGGACGCTTATCGAGGCCCCAGACCGCGCCGGACAGTTAGTGCGGGCGCTTACGTATCAAAGTCTTGCCTATGCCTCCGAGCGCATTCCGGAAATCGCCGAGACCCCGAAGCCAATTGATGACGCGATGCGGTGGGGATTTGGGCGGGAAGCAGGCCCCTTCGAGACCTGGGATTTACTAGGCGTTGCTCCAACCGTACAAGCGATGAAGGAAGCCGGCTTCCCACCCGCAGGTTGGGTGGATGAGATGCTCGCCCGGGGCTTCTCCACCTTCTACCGGGTGGAAAGCGGCCGTAAAATCGGCGTCTACCACCCCGGCAAACACGCCTACGAGCCGATCCCTCCTCACCCTTCTGCAATTGTGCTCTCGGAACTCAAGGGCGCTGGCAAACGCTTGAAGGTCAACCCCGGGGCAAGTCTGATCGACCTTGGAGACGGCGTGCTCTGTGTCGAGTTTCATACCAAGGTCAACGCACTCGATGACGACATCTTCAACATGATCCTCGAAGCGATGGATCTGGCCGAGAAAGACTACGAAGGGATCGTGATCGGAAACGATGCCGAGCAGTTCTCGGCTGGAGCGAACATCTTTATGATCGTGATGGCAGCCCAGAGCGGCATGTGGGACACGCTGGATGCCGCAGTCAGGAAGCTGCAAAACATGAACTTGCGCATGCGCTACTTTCCGAAACCGGTAATTGTTGCTCCGGCCGGCCTGGCCATCGGGGGTGGGTGTGAAGTGATGATGCACGGCAGCCGGGTGGTCGCCCATGCCGAACTATATAGTGGCTTAGTCGAGGTCGGGGTAGGAGTGATCCCTGCCGGTGGAGGAACGAAGGAAATGGTGCGGCGCCTCATCTCCCCTCCAATGCGCACACAAAACGCCGAAGCCTTGCCCTTCCTACAACGCGTCTTCGAAACCATCGGCATGGCCAAAGTGAGCATCAGCGCAGACGAAGCCCGTCAGTTCGGCTTCCTTAGCTCGGCCGACCGAGTAGTGATGAATCGCAGTCACTTGCTTGCCGAGGCTAAGCGAGAGGTTTTACACCTAGCCGCCAATGGATATCGACCTCCTCTGCCCGAAAAGCTCTATGCTGCGGGGCGAGATGCCCTAGCCGCTCTACGGGTTGGGATTTACCTGATGAACCAGGGAGGCTACATCACCGACTATGAGCGCCACATCGGTGAAAAGCTAGGCTATGTCCTGTGCGGTGGAGAACTCAGCCATCCAACTTGGGTGGACGAACAATATTTCCTCGATCTAGAGCGAGAAGCCTTCCTCTCTTTGTGTGGCGAGGAAAAGACACAGCAACGCCTATGGCACATGCTTCAAACGGGCAAGCCATTGCGCAATTAGGTAAAGCAAAGGAGGGACGACTGATGGCTACAAAGGATCCATCTAGAATTCCCGTAATCGTAGCGGCTGCCCGCACAGCCGTGGGAAAGGCCAAGCGAGGAAGCCTGGCAACCACCCGTCCCGAGGAACTTGCATCGGCTGTGGTCCAAGATTTGTTCAAGCGTGCCCCTGGCCTCGAGCCGCAGATGGTAGACGACCTGATCCTAGGGTGCGCCTTTCCGGAGGGTGAACAGGGCATGAACATTGCGCGTCTGGTTGGCCTGCGGGCGGGTTTGCCGGTTTCTGTGGCGGCGGAGACCATCAATCGTTTCTGTTCCTCCGGGCTGCAGAGCATTGCTCATGCGGCGTATGCTATCCTAGCTGGTCAAATCGAAGTCGCTATCGCCGGGGGAGTGGAGTCGATGAGCATGGTGCCGATGACCGGCTTCAAGTTCGCCCCCACCCCTTACCTTGCTCAGCATCAGCCAGAGGTCTTCACCAATATGGGATTGACTGCCGAAAACGTGGCAGCAAAGTACGGCATCTCCCGCGAAGACCAAGATCGGTTTGCCTTGCAAAGCCACCAAAAAGCGATCCGGGCGATCGAACAAGGCTACTTTGAGACCCAAATCGTCCCGGTCGAGGTGATCAAAGTTGAACTGGACGAGGAGGGGAAAACGCAAATCAACCAGTTCACCTTCAAGGTCGACGAAGGACCACGCAAGGATACCAGCCTAGAGGCTTTAGCCAAACTCAAGCCGGCTTTCAAAGAGGGGGGTACGGTCACTGCGGGTAACTCTTCCCAAATGTCGGACGGCGCAGCCGCAGTGGTGATCATGTCCCAAGCAAAAGCAGAAGAGCTAGGCCTAAAGCCCCTAGCACGGTTTGTTTCCTTCGCTGTGGGGGGGGTTGCACCGGAAATCATGGGAATCGGGCCGGTTGTGGCTATCCCCAAGGCGCTAAAGTTGGCCGGATTATCGCTGCGAGAAATCGGCTTGATTGAGCTCAATGAAGCCTTTGCTGCCCAGTCTCTAGCCGTAATCCGAGAGCTAGACCTGAACCCCGAGATTCTGAACGTGAACGGCGGTGCAATCGCCCTAGGACATCCCCTCGGATGCACGGGAGCGAAGCTTACTACCCAATTAATCTATGAGATGAAACGACGTGATGTACAATTCGGAATGGTGACAATGTGCATCGGCGGTGGAATGGGTGCCGCCGGCATCTTCGAGAATCTTCCCAGTTGAAAGGAGCACAAAATGGCCGAAATAACCGTAAAGCAGTTGATCGAAAATCACCCTAAAGCGTTCATCCCAGAAAAGGCACAGGGAGTCAACGCAGTGATCCAGTATCACCTCACCGGCGAAGAGGGAGGTGACTACATCATCACTATCAAAGATGGGACATGCACGGTGGCCAGCGGGGTGGCTGAAAATCCGACCATGACCCTGACCGCAGACGCCCAAGACTTCAAAGATATTCTCACCGGCAAGGCCAACGGAATGCAGTACTTCATGCAGGGAAAACTCAAGCTATCGGGCGACTTGAACCTGGCGACGAAGTTAACTCAATTCTTTAAGATGGGCTAAAACGAGTCCGGGCTTGGCTAATCGACACTCGTCTGCCCTGCCTCCATAACTCTCTTCGCTCTAGGACACTCTAAGCCGCCTTCCGAAGTCCGGTGGACTTCGGAAGGCCGACCTTCGCCGATACCAGAGAGAAAGACTTTCCCCCCTTGATCTCTCCGTACGACACCAAATATCCCTTGCACCTCAGCGCCTTTCTCACCCCTCAAAGGGCACTTCAACCACCTTTGCTTGAATCGCCTGGTGGAGCAGGTCAATCTCAGATTTTACAACTCCATAGACCTCGGAAACTGGAACTAACCGTTTCTCACTCTGATCACGGCGCTTAAACTCCACCGAGTTCTGCTGCAGTGTCCTTTCGCTCACGGTGAGGCGAATGGGGATGCCGATCAGGTCGGCATCCATAAACTTCACCCCCGGGCTTTCCTCGCGATCATCATATAACACCTCCAAACCTTTGGAGACCAGCTCCTGGTAGAGGGCATCCGCTGCGGCCTGAACCTTCTCGCTCTGGTGACCGCCGATCGAGACAATGATGACCTGGTACGGAGCCACCGTGATCGGCCAGATTAACCCTTGTTCATCGTGGTGCTCTTCGGCGATACAGGCCATCAGCCTTCCGCTGCCGATTCCATACGAGCCCATAATGATCGGCTTCTCTACACCGTCCTTGTCGAGGAAGGTGCATCCCATCGCATCCGAGTAGCGGGTGCCGAGCTTAAAGATGTTACCAACCTCCACACCCCGGGCAGTGCGCAGAGGAGCCCCACAGCGAATGCAAGGATCACCATCCTGAGCCGCCACAATATCTGCAACAAGATTGGCCTGGAAGTCCCGCCCGTAATTGACGTTTCGGAGGTGGTATTCCTCCTCATTCGCACCGGCGACTAGGTTTGGCGATTGAGGGATGAGATCGTCCACCACCACCAAAACGTCCTTTAACCCCACAGGCGAAGCATAACCCGGAACAGCGCCGGTGGCAAGGATTTCCTCTTCCGTTGCCGGACGCAAATCTTTAGCCTTGAGTACGTTGGCAAGTTTGGTCTCATTGAGCTCCATGTCTCCCCGTACGATGGCGAATACAAAGGCTTCCTTATACCCTCCATCGGCAGGCAAGGTCGCCACCATAAAAACTGCTTTAGCTGTCTTCTGCTTAGGGATTTGGAGATAGTTGGCCAAAGCCTCAATGGTCTTTGCGTTTGGCGTGTAAACTTTCTCGGCGGGAAGGGGCATCTCAGCGGGGGGAGGGGTCTTCTGGAAGAAAGCAATCTGACGGTTGGCAGAATAACCACAACTGTCACATAAGACAATCGTGTCTTCTCCGATAGGGGTGAGGTACATGTATTCGTGTGCCATCTGGCCGCCCATCATCCCCACATCGGATTTCACCGCAATCACCGGAATCCCACAACGGTGGAAGATGTTAAAGTAGGCTTGATAATGGGCGCGATATTGTTTATCTAATCCCTCCCAGTCTGCATCCAAGCTGTAACTGTCCTTCATCGTGAATTCCCGCACGCGGATCAACCCGGCGCGAGGACGAGGATCATCCCGCCATTTGGTCTGAATATGATAGATCAGGCGTGGAAGTTGCCGATATGATCGAATATCCTTGCGCACGATATCGGCGACAACCTCTTCGTGGGTCATTGCTAAGACCATATCGCGGTTGTTCTTGTCCTTGAAGCGCCCCATCTCGCTGCCGATCTGGTACCAACGCTGGGTCTCCTTCCAAATGTCGGCAGGATGAACCACGGGCATTGTCACCTCTTGCCCCCCAATGGCGTTCATTTCCTCGCGCATGATATTTTCGATCTTGGTCAAAGTGCGACGGCCCAGGGGCATAAAGCTGAAGATCCCCGCTGCCAGTTGACGGATAAACCCCGCCCGCACCAAGAGTTGATGACTGGCCACCTCGGCCTCGGCAGGAGCTTCTCGCAAGGTCACATTGAACAATTGCGAAACTCTCACGGCTTCCTCCTCAGGGTATGGATTGTAGCAACAGAATTGCCCTCTGTGGCTTTCGCTCCAGAGGGCAAAGGGGTGTAGACTTTCGCCGGCGAACTCTCAGAAGCCGAAAGCCACCTTACGGTTTCCGGGGAGGCGGGAACGGGGAGAGTTCGCTGAGCGATTTGATCAATCTCATTAGAAGTAGTTTACCATTATGTAGAGTAGTGTCAAGGCCGAAAAAGCGCTCCATCCAGTCGCCTTAGGCCCAAAGATCGCGCCAAGGCGACAACTTCCTCATACTCTTGGAGGGTGATACGACGGTTCAGCTCGGGGTATTGATGAGCCAGATAGAGGGGACGGTATTGCTCCATGATATTCACATAAGTGTTCGGCGAAATCTCTTCCACAATGAACCTCAGAATTTGCTCGCTCCCCGCAATCCGATTCGGCAAGACCAAGTGCCGAATCAATAACCCCCGCTGAGCAATCCCATGCTCATCTAAAACTAGGTCGCCCACCTGACGGTGCATCTCCTTTACGGCCTGCTGGTTCGTTTCAGGGTAATGAGGAATTTTAGAATACTTGCGGGCAAGAGAAGCATCGCTATACTTCATATCCGGCATGTAGATGTCGACAATCCCTTCCAAGAACTTCAGAGCCACCAGCGAGTCATATCCACCGGTGTTATAAACCAGCGGGATGCGGAGACCCTTCGAGCGGGCAATAACCAAGGCTTGCAAAATCGGCACAATCACGTGCGAGGGTGACACAAAGTTGATGTTATGGCAGCCCATTGCTTGGAGGCGAAGCATGATCTCGGCTAGTTGGGCTGGAGTGACCGCATGGCCTTGATAGAACTGACTGATCTCATAGTTCTGACAATACTGGCAACGCAAGTTGCAACCGGCAAAAAAGATCGTGCCGGAGCCACGCCATCCGCGCAAAGGGTTCTCCTCCCCATAGTGAGGGCCATAACTGCTGACATAGGCCATTTCGCCGGTTTTACAGACCCCGAACTTTCCTGCTAAGCGGTTCGCTCCACATTCCCAACCGCATAGGTCGCAGTGCGCCAAGTGTTCGCGAGCGGCTTCGGCTCGCTCGGCAAGAGTTTGCGGATCGAGGCCCACATAACTTGCAACTTTAATTGTCTCCATATGCTCTCCTTACGAACACTAACCAATAAACAAGAAAATTAGGTCATTAACGTTGGTGTGCGTTGGTGAAGTATAAAGGCAATCTTGAAGCCGATTGAAGAATGTATAGGAATCATTGCGTTTGAGAAATGCCCCGGGCGACAAGCCCATCTGGCTTGCTCGGGTCGCTGTCGAACCGTTGACCACTGCTCCTGCTGCAGGGCTGAAACCGTCATCTCCATCAGAGGCGAGCGTGATCAGTAAAGCACGCTCCAAACCGCTCATTTCCGCCACGGCCCCTAGTGCCACCTCTGAGTTGCGCCCTCCGATGCCATTCCCGCGCACGGTCACAGTGGTCTCTCCGCCGGCGATCCAGCACAACGGAGGTGCTGAAGCGCTCCGAGTTGCACAAAGATGGCGCGCAAAAGCGGCAAAGACGCGCCCCACCTGACTCGCTTCACCTTGCAAGTAGGAAGTCAGATAGAAAACTTCTACCCCCGAACTCTGAAGTGAACGCTGCGCCGCTTCGCAGGCATGGCGATTGCTTGCAATAACGTGGTTGAGCACTCGATCGGGAGCAACCTCATTGGGTTTGAGGGTCTCAGGATACAAGCCTTGAGCTCCTTGGAGCAAATACTCCAGAACGCTAGGGGGAATCAAGCGGCGAAGCTCATACCGATCGATCACCTCGATCGCATCCCCAAACGTGGTTGGATCGGCTGTGGTCATCCCTGAGCCGATCACCTCAACTGCATCCCCGATCACATCCGAGATGATCAGGCTGATCACCCGAACTGAGTTTACGCTCTTAACAATTCCGCCACCCTTTAGACGTTCGAGATGTTTGCGAAGCGTGTTCAGCTCGTAAATAGTGGCACCACAACGCAAAAGTAACTGCGTAGTTTTTTGCAGGTCGCGCAGTCGCAAGGGAGAACGGGGAAGAGTCAGGAGAGCAGAGGCCCCACCGGAGATTAGGCAGAGCAAGGTGTCCCCGGGTTGCAAGGACTTCAGGAAGCGCCCTACGGCCTGCGCTGCCCGCAAGCTCCGCTGTTTTGGGATAGGGTGGTCTCCCAGCATCACGGGAAAGGGAGCCAGCTCGTCTTGGGGCAAAAATTTGGTCACAATTAATCCTTGGGAGACCCGTTCACCTAAAACCGCTTTGGCGCCCCGAGCCATAGCAACCGCAGCCTTGCCTACTGCCAAAACGGCAAGGCGTCCTCGAGGCTCAAGAGGAAACCTTTGCTCTCCAACCCACAGCTGATCTCCCTCAAGATGCAAATTCTGGCATACGGCTTGCTCCCCATTAACTGCATTAAGAGCAGCACAGAGTGCGTCCAGAACCACAGTCCGCCAGGGATGCGACTGCAAACTATAAGGGAGAGGTGGAAGAAACTCAACCGGCATTCTCAATCACACAGGTTGGATACATTCGGCTCGATCCCATCGGGGATTATTAGCCGATGGAGAGACCGCAAAGAGTTCCATTTCCGAAGCCGGATAGGGACGAAGCAAGGCGCTCAGTTGCTCAAGATCGGCAGCAGGCGTTCCGAGCCAAACGGAGTAGGCGGAAGCAGGAAGGATCACAGGCATCCGCGAATGGAGAGACTGAACCAGTTCGTTAGCGTCAGTGGTGATGATCGTACAGGAAAAGATCTCCGAGCCGTCAGGGCTTTGCCATCGATCCCACAAACCGGCCATTGCAAAAGGCATTTTGGACTTCAGCCGCACCAGATGTGGTATTTTCGTTTTCCCCTCCCTACGCCACTCAAAAAAACCATCGGCGAGGACGCAACAGCGGCGATAGCGAAAAGCACCGCGAAAAGCCGGCTTTTGGCTCAAGGTCTCTGCGCGTGCGTTGATCAGCCGTTGACCGATGCGAGGGTCTTTTGCCCAGCTCGGGATCAGCCCCCAGACGAAGAAATCCACCTTTCGCGGATTCTGGTTGGTAATTACAGCCACTGGCTGAGAAGGAGCAATATTGTAGCGTGGGGCCATTTGAGGAGGAAATTCCACCCCGGGAAATGCCCTCTGCAGCTCCTCCAGTTCAGCAGAAAGGGTGAACCGTCCGCACATCGACTTGCTCAACTAAACTTCCGGCTTACGCGCCAATAAAGAGGCTACGGCACGAGGATGCTCTCCTCCTAGGTCCCGCCAGCCTTCCCAATAGAGTAAGATTTCGAAATCCTCAAAACTTTTCTCCAATTCACCAGGTCGAAGAAGATACCGCTCGTCAATTTCCGGCTTGACCCTTTTCATTTCTTGGGTCATGGTCTCCACAATTAACAGTCCACCGGGTTTAAGCCACCTCCGCACACCCTCCCAAAGAGATCGTTGAAGGTAATAAAAGTTCAAAACCACATTAAAGGTTTTTTCGGGCAGAGAAAAATGTTCCAGATCAGCACAAATTGTCATCACCTGTGGATAAAGAATTTTTGCCCGTCTTAGAGCGGTGAGCGAAATATCGACCCCCACCACCCTAAGCCCTCTCTCGGCTAGGAACGCTGCGTTTTGCCCCAAGCCCATCGCCAAATCCAATACCCAGCCTCGCTGCGGCAACCACTCCTCGACCTCGAGCAGAAACGATCGCGGCTTGCGCAGGCTCAATAGGCTGCTTTCTCGGTAGCGGGAGTCCCATCGGAGTGCGTCGTCTCGCGCCATCACCTCTAATTTTACTCGAAGTCCTTAGAAACACAGGTTGCCCCCTCGATTTTTGGTAACGCGGAGGAAGCATTCCCCGGTCGCAGAGACGAAAGCCCACTAACGGTCGTATAAGCGCTTACTCAAAGGTTTCTTTGAGACCCCTTTCCATCGAAAGTCCCCCTACAGAGTCGAGAAAGCACCTTTTCGGCCGCAGGTGCTCGTGGTAAGATAGAAGCCTATGAGGAGAAAAGCTTTCTTGCTCTTCCTCGGGAGTCTGCTCCTTCTCTGGCTTGGTGCGCTCCCCCCCAGTGCCAAGGCACAGAACACCCCGCTCAAGCTTCACTCTCTCGAAGTAGACATCTGGCCGGAGTATGACCGTCCCTCGGTGCTTGTGATTTACCGCATCACCTTACCGAAGGAGATCGGGCTGCCCGTTGAACTGCGCATGCGCACCCCGGTTGCAGCCGGTGAACCCAACGCGCTAGCTATGCGCGAGGCAGACGGCACCCTAATCAATCTTGTGTATAGCCGCAACATTTTAGGCGAATGGAGCGAAGTTGTCTTTACCACCACTCTGCCCGAGGTGCAATTAGAATACTATGATCCCTCGCTGAAAAAAGAGGGCCCCGAGCGCACCTTTCATTACCAATGGCCGGGAGACTATGCTGTTGACGAATTCACCCTCCGAGTTCAACGGCCGCTCGGCGCAGCCGAGATGAGGATCACTCCCCACACAAGCAATCTCGCTATCGGAAAAGACGGCCTCACCTATTACGTCACCCAGGTCGATTCGCTGGCAGCAGGACAAAGTTTTGAAGTCACGATTCAATATCGCAAACCCAGCGATGCCCTAACCGCCGAGGGTTTACAAGTGCAGCCCAGCGCCCCGATGGGCAGTGCTACCTCAAGCATCCCTGCCACAGAAAACGCACTCCCCTGGCTGCTGGGCGGATTAGGCCTTTTGTTGATTTTCGGCTCCGTCGCTTGGTGGTTCTGGCAAGCTCGCATGGTCCAGCCGCGCAAGAAGACCGACCGATCGCGCCGGCGGCGGTTGATCATCGAACCACGGGAGGTGATTCCCGAGGGCACAGTTTATTGTCACCATTGTGGCAAGCGGGCGCTGCCCGGCGATCGCTTTTGTCGGGCATGTGGGACAAAACTTCGCCAATAGCCGCCAAAGCCTCTTCGACATTTCGAAACTCGTGCTCAGGAAATAACTGCATAATTTGGGGAGGCGGAAGGCCTGTCTTGCGCAACACTTCTATCGGCATGCCGTCGGCAATCACTTTCCCTTGCTTGAGAACACACAATCGGTCCGCAAGGTTCAACACGAATTCGACGTCGTGGGTGACCACCAGAACCGCCATCCCCTTCGTCTTTAGAGCGCGCAATAGCTCGCCCAACCTAGCTTTTGCCCGCTCGTCTAAGCCGCGCGTCGGTTCATCCAGCAGAAGCACTCGTGGCTCGGTAATCAAAATCGACCCCAAGGCCACACGTTGCCGCTCCCCAACGCTCAGCTCGCGTGGATAACGCTGGACAAGCTCCGCTAGCCCTAACTGGCTTAATAAATCCAGGACCTTGCCCTGCTCCTCGGGCAGCGCATGATTGCGCAGGGTAAGCAAGCACTCTTCTAGGACCGTCTCCGAAAACAAGAGGGCATTTGGGTCCTGCGGCAAGTAACCGATCACACGACTTCTCCGCCAAGTGGGCAGGCTGGTGATATCCTCAGACTGTAACCGGATTTGCCCTTGTTGCAAGGGCACCAGCCCGAGAATGGCCCGCAACAAGGTGGTCTTGCCCGCCCCGTTGGCTCCCATCAGACAGGTAATCTGCGCAGGAAAAAGATCAAGGCTGACCTCGGATAAGGCTTGTGTCTTGCCGTAACGAACGCTCACCCCTTCAGCCGACAGCAGAGGCGGCAGAGAGGGCAGACTAGCCGAATCGGTAGCAAGCAGACGATCCCGATGATCCGCCTGATCCACCCCCAAGTCTTGGAGCATTTGACGCCCCTCGCTGATGCTAAGTGGAAGAGGTCGATACCCCAAGCGCTTGCCCAATTGCACCACTGGCGGCACAGCCTCTATGTGCGGCAGGATATGCTGCGGCTCGCCCACCAAAGGTGGTTCTCCACATGCCGGAAGATAAACGAGACGATCGGCAAAGTGTAACAGGCGGTCGAGGCGATGCTCGGCAACTACAATTGTCATCTGCCGCTGTCGAGCAAGGGTTTGAATCAAAGTCAAGATTTCTTCTGCGGATTGACCATCCAATTGGGAAGTTGGTTCGTCAAACACCAAGATGCTTGGAGCGAGAGACAGGACCGTAGCAATAGCTACCTTTTGCTTTTCTCCTCCAGAGAGACTCTCCAGCCGCCGCCGCTGCAAATGCTCAATCCCCAAACCCCGGAGTGTTTCTTCGATGCGATAGGTTATTTGCTGCGCTGGTACAGCCGCATTCTCTAGATTGAAGGCGATCTCATCCTCAACATTATCCAGAATGAACTGCGTTTCGGGGTCTTGAAAGACGAACCCCACCACTCGGCTCATCGGCGCCGGTCCAAGCTGAATGGGGTTGAGACCATTGACTTCGATCTCTCCCTCTACGACTCCCCCGCTGAAGTGCGGCACTAAGCCGTTGATCAGGCGCAAGAGGGTGGATTTGCCGCTGCCCGATGCACCACAGACCAGACAAAAGCTGCCCCGAGGAATCTCAAAATTCGCCGCCCGAACCACCCAAGGCTCGGTCCGAGAGTAGCGGAAAGAGACTCTACGAAAGCGAATCATGGCCAGCAAAAACGGCAACAAGGAATGGGCTGAGAATGCCTAACAGGAGGAAGGCCACCAAAGGCTCAAAGGGCGGCAGGGTCAAGGCGGGATAGGGGGTGTAGGCGAGGAGGCCTCGCTCAGGGAAAAGGTGATTCAAGACCAGAAGCAGCGAAAGCAAAGAAGGCCCGCCGATTGCCAACCCATCGCGCACGCCAAAACGCCGGGGGCGATAGATCGTGTAACGCACTTGACGCATTGCCAAGAAGAACAAAGCCCCAAAGAGCGCCAAGGCACACCAAAACAGAAGACTAGCAATCCAACCCGGCAGGCCCCAAAAACGAGACAGCCAACCTCCTAGAACCAAACCAAAGCCGCCTAAAAAGGCAGCCCGCAGGTTGCTCCGAGTCAGGGGGGATAGGGAAGCGAGAAAACCGCGCGCCGTCATCACCTCCGCCAATTGAAAGGCATGCTCCAACGAGCTGACCAAAAGCGGCAAAAGCAATCCGAGCTGATCGCGAATGCCCCTGAGCTGCTTGCCGCGAATTGCCTGGGCTTCTTGAATCTGTTGATATTGCTGTTGCAAGCAAGGAACAAACGTCATAGCGATCGACCCGACAACTGCCAGGGAATGAAAGGCACGGGGCAATAGCCGTAGAAATGAAGGAATTGAGACATTGCGGTTGAAAACCCAAAAAACGAGCAGGATAACCCCCAACGCCAATCCGTTGGTTGCCCCATAGAGGGCGGCTTCCCAAGTAACGCGTCCGCTTAGCAGGGGAATTGCTCCGGGGATGACGAAGAGGATGTTTTCGCCCACGTGCACCGTCAGAGCGTTAAACAGCGCTCCCAACGGCACAACAGTGAGACTAAGCCAGAGAGGAAAGGGAGCGCTCCCCCTAGCTAGCTCCCCCATGCCGCCTGCGGCATGCACAATCGCCACACACAACCACACCACCACCAGATAGAGAGGATTGCGCGTCAGCGAGACGCACAGGAGAGTGCTTCCTGTCCAAGTTAGCCATACCCATGGATGAAAGTGTATGGGCGCGTGTCCTCCTGGCATCGGCTACACCTCCGCTGGTTGATACACGAAGGTGAACCGTTCCCGAAAGCGGCGCAGCACGCGCAAAGTGGCTGTGCCGAATAAACCGATCAGTAGCACATTGCCCAGCGAGCGACCCAAATCCCAGGCCAGAGAAGTGGCGAGGTAAAACACACCATAACGGGCAATGGTCTCGGCAAAAGAAATGCCTGGCTGCCAATACTGATCGGCGGGCCCGGTGATGAACGGCCAAGACCACAAATTCATAATCGCTCCATATAACAAGCCCCATCCAAACCCAAATAGCGCAAGCAGGACGATCTCCCCGCGCCTTTGCTGCCAGCCCAAGCGGACGACCAGCGGTGAGAGAATCGCTGCGCTCATCCCAACCCAACCGGCGGTGAACATTTGGCTGGGAAGCCACGGACCGACCCCGCCGGTCAGAATCGCCGAGACAAACAAGGTCATCGCCCCCATCAGGAAGCCGAACTTCGCCCCGAACAAATACCCGGATAGGATGATCAAGAAGAAGACCGGGCTGAACCCCCCAGGACCCGGAATTGCCACCTCGATATAGCGCAAAACGGAGTTCAGGGCAACCAGAACCCCCATCAACGCTACCATACGGGCATTGGAGGCACCCTGCTGAGACTCGAACAAAAGGGCAATCACACACAAGCCCAGCACCAGGGTCATAGTCAGGGGCATCTCACTCAAGCGAATGCCTGCCGGGCTGGGGGTTTGCTGGAAATTGGGCAAGAAGAACGGGTAAAGAAAGGAAAAACATCCCAATAGTGTGCTGGCGAGAATAACTAGATTGCTTAGCAAGCGTTCCCCTCTGCTCCCGATCATGCCCCACCCCGGCGGCGGACGAGAACAATTAGGGTAATCAACAACCCTCCTGCGATGGCGAAGAAAACGAAATAGGCGATATCCAAAGCGGGGATGCCAAAACCGACCTGGCTTGCCTCCTGTGGCTGTTGCCCTTCTCCGCTAGGCGACTCGAATTGCCGGGCTGCTTCAGCGGCTGTGGCGGTGAGGGAGATGGCTTGTAAGTCCAGTGCGACCTCGGTGGGTTGCTCGGCAAGCGATTGCGGCGGGTTCTGCGCCGGCGCAACGGTGGTCGCTGCCACGAACGCGCCAAACGGCAGAGTGATGGTTGGGCTGGGAGTTAGGGTTGGCGTGCGCAGCGGCCCTTGGAGCGCAGACGTTGCAGTAGGGGGGATGGGCGTCGGGGAGGAAGTGGGCAGGCTCACGGGGGCCGAGGTAGGCAATCGAGGCGTTGGCGAAGGGTTGGGTGGAGAAGCCGTGGTCGCCAACGGCAGAGGAGTGAGGGTAAACGTAGACGTCGGCAGTGGGGTCAAGGTGAAGGTCGAGGTGGGCAGGGGAGTGCTCGTAGAGGTCGCCGTCGCAGGCGCAGCGCAGATCTGCTCAAAAGGAATGAGCGGTGGGGGAGTGCGTCCATCGCCCCAAATCCAGCCCTCGACCTCGCCCGGCGAGACAATGTAATTGCTGGCGCCCAAGTTGGAATACACCCAACCTGACCCTTTCGAGTGCCAGTAAGACCAATAGAGATTTTCTCCCGTGTTGAATTTGCAAAAACAGTCGTTCGGTGGGCAGCCCACGTTGCCGATTGCGCAAACCGCCATGCCCATGCCGCTGGGGGAGCCCACCACACCGACATTGGCTGCCACCAGCACATCCCAACCCGTGGGGTTGGGCTGGCTCAGAGTGACACATTTAGTGAGCACGTTCCCCGGCGCCGATTGAACCACCAAGCCCACTTGGATCGGAGCTTGGGCGTGGACGGGGTCGGAGGCAGCCAAGAGGAGGGAGAGCGCAGAAAAGAGGAATAGGGCGAACAGCACTAGGGATCGCTGCGCTTTTCCCTCACCCCTTTCCCCTCTCCCGGTGGGAGAGGGGGATTTAGCTCCCCTCTCCCATTGTATAGACCGTAGACATGGGTAACAGGTGTTCGGAGACATGGGTTACAAGTGAATTTGTTAAGGTTTCACTTCTCTGAGGTTGATCTCAGCGATTTTCGAATGACAGAAGTACACCGCAAACATACCATCGATCTCTTGCGGACGCAAGGCAACAATTTGACTGCGGAAGGCTTTCCCGACTCGAAAGACACGGTTGCGAAAACGGAAACGACCGTTGACATCGACGCAGCGGAGCAAGTCCTGGGGTTCGTATTCGATGGGGGGCAAGACTTCGGGAAAGGGGCGCGGGCTGGGTTGGTAACGGATGGCTGGTGGTTGGAGGTCTAGAGCTTCATGGGGACGCTGTGCATTGTAGACTGCTCGCCAGCGGTCAAACTGAGTTTGACAAGCAGCCAGATGATCGGGCTTGAGATAACGCAGCAATTCCGCTTGAAGCGTGCGGTGGAGGCGTTCATCCTTGCCTAAGGTTTGGGGATGATACGGACGGCTATGGCAAACCTGGATACCCAAGCGCATCAACCAGACGGTCAAAACCGTGTGATGGGTTTCGGCGTCATCTCCCCATGGCGAACCGTTATCCATCAGCATCCGCTCGGGCAAGCCATACTGGCGAAACAACTCGCTCAGTTGCGTTTTGACGGTCAGGTGGCTCTGGTCGCTACAAGCCCGCAAGCCAATCAAAAAGCGAGAATAATCGTCCAAAACGGTCAAGGGATGACATTTCCCCCCCGCTTCCAGCCGAAAATATCCCTTGAAGTCCATTTGCCACAGTTCATTGGGGTGCGCCATCTCAAAACGCTGAAAGGCCCGATGTTTGAGCGACTCTTCTGCATCAATTTGCTCCTGACGATGCAAGATAGCCGTGATCGTGCTGGCACTCGGCGCCTGCACCCCCTGCGTTTGCTCCAAATAAGCCTTGATCTTCCGCCCGCCCCAAGCCGGATGTTCTTGACGCACTTCCAAGACCCTTTGCTCAACTTCTGCAGCACTGCGCTTCGGACTGTGATGCGGCCGCCGCGAGCGATCAGCCAGCCCCTCTGCACCTTCTTGACGATAGCGACGCAACCATTTGTACCCCGTCTTGCGACTGACGCCAAAACGACGGCAGAGCTCGCTGAAATTCACGCCTTCCACTTGGGCAAGTTGCACAAATTCGCTCCTCAATCTCATTCGC
>JANXBJ010000039.1 GCA_025057645.1 Anaerolineales bacterium | reverse complement strand
CACTGGTGGACAGCACCTGGTGAGCGTGAGGCAGCCGACGCCATGTTCGCTGCCTTCAAAGCCAAGCACCCAGACGTGGAAATTGTCGAGAACCCTGTGCCGGGCGGTGGCGGGGTAAGCCATCGGGTGGTATTGCAATCGCGAATCATCGCTGGTATACCACCAGATACGTTCCAGACCCTGGGCGGTGCAGAACTGAAGAACTATGTTGACAGCGGCGCCCTACAGCCATTGGATGATCTCTGGGCGGAACTCGATTACGCCAAGGTTATCCCAGGGCCGCTTGCTAAGGCGGTTACCGTCAATGGACACCCCTATGTTGTACCTTTGAACATGCACATTCAGAACATCCTCTACTATAACCTCAAGCTGTTCGATGAGCTGGGCATCAAACCTCCCACCAAATTCGATGAGTTACTGGCAGCCTGCGAAGCAATCAAAGCCGCCAAGCCGGACATGGTCTGCCTCGGGCTTGGCTCAAAGGAGAAATGGGGGGATGCCTTTGTCTTCGACAGCATTTTGCTCGAAGAGGGTGGGCCTGAATATTACGTCAAGCTGTTCAAAGGTGAAATCGATGTTGCCAATGATCCCGTCTTCCGCGCTGCACTGGAGAAATTCCAGAAGTTGACCCCCTATATCAACAGTGACCATGCCGGCTTGACCTGGGATCAATCGGTGGCTCTGGTCGGCTCTGAGAAAGCCGCTATGGTGATCATGGGCACCTGGGCGATTGGTGCCTTCGTCAAGGGCTCTAATTGGCAACCCGGGGTTGACTTCGGTGCGGTGACCTTTCCACAAGTGCCGGAGCGCATCCTGCTCTTCCACCCCGACTGTTACGGACTAGCGACCAACGCCCCGAACCCCGAGGTAACTCTCGACTGGCTACGGGTGGTTGCCTCACCCGAACTGCAAATCCCCACTGATGTCACCCAAGGAGGTCTCTTCGC
>JANXBJ010000038.1 GCA_025057645.1 Anaerolineales bacterium | reverse complement strand
CACTGGTGGACAGCACCCGGTGAGCGTGAGGCAGCCGACGCCATGTTCGCTGCCTTCAAAGCCAAGCACCCAGACGTAGAAATCGTCGAGAACCCTGTGCCGGGCGGTGGCGGTGTAAGCCATCGGGTGGTGCTACAGTCGCGAATTATCGCTGGCATACCACCAGATACGTTCCAGACTCTGGGCGGCGCAGAACTGAAGAACTACGTCGACAGCGGCGCCCTACAACCATTGGATGATCTCTGGGCGGAACTCGATTACGCCAAGGTTATCCCCGGCCCGCTTGCCAAGGCAGTTACCGTCAACGGACGTCCGTATGCTGTGCCTTTGAACATGCACATTCAGAACATCCTCTACTACAACTTAAAACTGTTCAACGAGCTGGGCATTAAACCTCCCACCAAATTTGACGAGTTACTGGCAGCCTGCGAAGCGATTAAAGCTGCGAAGCCGGATATGGTCTGCCTTGGGCTTGGCTCAAAGGAGAAATGGGGGGATGCTTTTGTCTTCGACAGCCTCCTGCTGGAAGAGGGCGGGCCTGAATATTACGTCAAACTGTTCAAAGGCGAAATCGATGTTGCCAACGATCCTGTCTTCCGCGCCGCACTGGAGAAATTCCAGAAGCTGATCCCCTATATTAACAGTGACCATGCCGGCTTGACTTGGGATCAATCGGTGGCTCTGGTCGGCTCTGAGAAAGCTGCTATGGTGATCATGGGCACCTGGGCGATCGGTGCGTTCGTCAAGGGCTCCAATTGGCAACCGGGGGTTGACTTCGGTGCGGTGACCTTCCCGCAGGTGCCAGAACGCATCTTGCTCTTCCATCCTGACTGTTACGGGCTCGCCACAAACGCCCCGAACCCCGAGGTGACTCTCGACTGGCTACGGGTGGTTGCCTCACCCGAACTGCAAATCCCCACCGATGTCACCCAAGGAGGTCTCTTCGC
>JANXBJ010000037.1 GCA_025057645.1 Anaerolineales bacterium | reverse complement strand
GCAATCGTTCTGGGTGCTCGACCCCTGCAGGATTCCCATCGGGATCGAAGCGCTCAGGACCGCGGCAAAGAGCTGCCCCCACACGCCGGCGCCGAGCTGTTCGGCGATGGACGAAACGCCCAGCGCCGCCCCGATTCCTTTGCGACTCGAGAAGGCTCGGCTTCTGCGTTCGGCAAATCCTTTTCTAAATCCGCCGCATCCGATTCCTTTGTGGGTTTGATTACCCGGCACCCTTCTTGAACTTTTTTGCCAAGCCCGTCAAGGCGCGGTTGCGGCTTCCTCGGGGCCTCTTGTGCATTAGCTGCGTCCGAACCGAGAACCGACGGGAGTTTCGTTGCTTTTCGTCCCCAGCTCTCTCATAATGGAGGCATGTATAGCAGTTGGGATCAAAACAGGCAAGCCCCCACCGAAGCAGATTATGCCTTTTTGGCACAAAAACCGTCACATCACGGGTGGATATGGTTTGTCTCTCTAGCGGTGGCGTCTGTCTTAATGCCCTTGCGGGCGGAAGGGGATTCGGACAGAATGGAACTCTGAGTGGGGGACAGGGTTCCGACTGCCGTCTTAATGCCCTTGCGGGCGGAAGGGGATTCGGACCGAGCAATCAGTTAACTAAATTATAGCACAAACGTCAACGTTTCAATCTTATCCTTATTGCTTTTTCTAACATTACAAGACTTTCACCCTCACCAAGTATTTGGCTGTCATCTGGATGACGCTTTAACCACATTCTTAGACGCCGACGTGCCACGATTACATCATCCAAAGTTTTCGCATGTAGTATAAGACGCCGAATTTCCTCACGTTCGTGCTTCTCGCTATCTGATAGCTCCATCTCTACTTTCCAATCCACCGCTCAATAATAAGAAATACCAGAGTAGCGTTCTCGGTTTTTTCTCCTACAAAACTATACAACCATGTTTTACGTTTGTCAAGTTCAGTATTCAGCAAATCAATGTAGAACTCCTGCTCCTCTATTGATTTAGCATTTCGTGCAATTTGGTCTTAATGCCCTTGCGGGCGGAAGGGGATTCGGACTCGATATAAATACACCTCTTCAAGTTGGGGTCTTTCAACGTCTTAATGCCCTTGCGGGCGGAAG
>JANXBJ010000036.1 GCA_025057645.1 Anaerolineales bacterium | reverse complement strand
TCATAGATCTCCTGTGCTCGTTCCACCTCGGCCACCGAGGAGACCATTGGCAGCATGATCCGCAGGTCACAGTTCAACCCCTGTGCAATGACCTCTCCGGCTGCCAGCAGCAAGGCTGTGAACTGGTTTGCCAACACGTCGGGGCGTTCGCGGATCATGCGAATTGCCCGCCAACCGAGGAAAGGGTTCGGCTCTCTCTCCGTGCCGAGGTAAGGCACTTCTTTATCGCCGCCGATGTCCAAGGTGCGCACAACCACAGGGCGTTCGCCCATAATCTCTAATACCTGGCGATAGGCACGCACCTGCTCAGCTAAAGAAGGCATGCTGGTGCGGTTTAGGTAAAGGAACTCGGTGCGGAAGAGTCCAACCCCTTCGGCGCCGAATTGAACCGCCAGTTTGGCATCCTCGACATTGCCGATGTTAGCCACCACCTCCGCCCGGAATGACCCGTCTTTGGTGATCGCCGGCAGTCGGGCGTGACTGAGTTCGGCTTGTCGCTGGGCCTCCCACGCTTCTTTTTCCTTGCGCGCCACTTCCAGTTCGTGCAGGGTTGGGCCTACATTGAAAAGCCCGGTGTTGCCGTTCAGGATTGCTAGAGTACCGCTGCGGATGTCACTCAGGTCGAAGGGGGTGCTGACCACCGCCGGCACGCCCATCGCTCGGGCCAAAATTGCCGAGTGCGAGGTTGGACCACCCCGCACGGTGACGATGCCTAAAATCTGCTCCCGGTCAAAGCGAATTGTGTCCGAGGGGGTCAAGTCCTCAGCGGCGAGGATGATCGGTTCGGGAGTGTTTTCTAGGAGAGCTTCCTCACCGTCCAAACACCTCATCACCCGCTGGGCAACATCGCGCAAGTCTTGGGCGCGGGCTTGGAAGTATTCTTCTTCTAGGCTCAGCAGCGCTTCGGCGTATTGCTCAAAGGCGTGGTGAACGGCAGCCTTGGCGTTCAGTCGTTCTTCGAGCACCAGCTTGCGCAATTTGGCGAGCAGTTCCTCATCGTCCAGAAAGAGGCGATGAGCTTCGAAGATCGCCGCCTCCGCTGCGCCGGCCATTTTGCGAGCTCGTTCTTCCAGTGCAACCAATTGGGTGTGTGCCTTTTGGATGGCCTGCTGTAATTTTTGCCACTCGAGCAGCGGGTCCTCGACCCGCTCTTCGGTAAAAGTGACCTTTTGGGGGCGGTAGACCCACACCGGTCCGATAGCAATGCCGGGAGAGGCCGAGAGACCTTGGTAGCGGGGCATGTAAGTTATCCTAACTGCCGG
>JANXBJ010000035.1 GCA_025057645.1 Anaerolineales bacterium | reverse complement strand
CCTTGATGCAGTGTAGCGCAACGACGAATGCGGTGGTTTTGTTCACGTCGGCACGACCCAGAACAGCTAAGCCCGCCAATGCCAATACTGCGGCCGCCGCCCAACCGATTGGCCCGGCGAGCAAGGCCACCGTGGAGCTGGCGGTCGTGTACACGGCAAACGGCAGGGTTACTCCAAGGAAGCCGGCAACGGTACAGATCACGGTGGACATCGTCGTGTAGAACGCGAAACCACTGAAAAATACCGTCGCAGAGAGCGTCGCCAATGCAGCCGCGCCACTAAGGGCGGCAACCGCAGCTTTATCTTTGATACATTCAGTCTTGTCAATCCGGCATAATAACTCTTTGCGTTGTTCAGGCTCTAATTCGTCCCACACCTTGATGAAGAGCCGCTCCATGATCTTTCGTTCTAAAGCAAAGGTGGAGAGATTATTGATCTCGCTGGAAGTAGCTGCCCCTAATTTAGAGGCGCACCACTGAACTAACCCGTGATAATCGATTTTCCGAACGCTGCGCCACCAATACGGCAGCCAATGGCTGGAACTCCAGAGTAATCCCTTGAGGATGTCGTATACGTCCTGACACCGACCGCGAAGCTGAGTTACTCGAGCCTCAGGGTGTAACAGGCCCAATGCCTTTTTCAGATTGAGTCGGTCTTCATCGGTTATCAATTCAAGGAAGCTATTGAGGTGCCAAGCGCCCCAAGTCTGATTCAAATAATCATAAGTGAACTTCCCGGGCGTGGCGGTTTCCTGACCCCAAAGACGGGCTGATTTAAAGCACGGATACGCCAGCAGCCCCAGCGCTATTGAACTGGCTCGTACCAGGAATTCCCGCCGAGTGGTCAGACTCATCGCAGCGTCTCCAATACAGAGCGATTTTGGTTCGTTGTGTTTCATGGCCTTTTCTCCTTGCGTTTGCAGCATCGCAACGGGGAAGTTTCTTAGTCCCCCCATCAAAAACAACGGGACAAGGCCAACCGAGGTGACAGATTTTTTTGACGGCAAGTCAAACTGGCTTTTTCATGCTCCCGAATGATTTCAATGTTTCGTTGGAGTGGCGTACTGGAACATGAAAGAACTTACCGTTGAATCGTATGTGAAACTAGCTTTACCTTTTTCCGCTAAATATCGTGCGTGAGATGTATCAGAAACTGAATCCAAACATGATGAGATGGTAAGACCAGGCCAGCAAATTCTTCCGTTTGCAGGGATCATCAAAAAAAATCGAGCCGAGCCGCACAAGGCGACTCGGCTCAAAATTCGAGTTCCCGGCGATGACCTACTTTCGCGGCAGTAGCCACTATCATCGGCCCTGAGGGCTTAACGACCGTGTTCGGAATGGGAACGGGTGTTGCCCCTCAGGTATGGTCACCGGGAAGACTTCTTAGACGATGCTACGGCAGAAGCCGCACATCGTTTGGTTATCAAAGCCGACAATCTGGAGAAGCGTCCAGCTGTCGCTCCCCGGAGGAGTTTCTGAGAGTTGCACGGCTGAGCAAGGATCCAGAATCGCTACTGCGAACCGTCTTGGAGCAGGTGCACTATGCCCGCGACAAGGCGCCCTGGCGTTGAGCGCACACTGCCAGCAGAGAGCAAGACGGACGCGGCCAAGCGGTTGGCCATTAGTACCGGTTAGCTGAGCGCATTGCTGCGCGTACACACCCGGCCTATCCACCTCGTAGTCTACGAGGGGCCTTCAGGGCTTGCGCCCAGGGAGACCTCATCTTGGGGTGGGCTTCACGCTTATATGCTTTCAGCGTTTATCCCTGCCGCACATGGCTACCCTGCGGTGCCGCTAGCGCGACAACAGGCACACCAGAGGTGCGTCCCTCCCAATCCTCTCGTACTAGGGAGAGCTCCCCTCAAGTCTCCTACGCCCGCAGCAGATAGGGACCGACCTGTCTCACGACGGTCTAAACCCAGCTCACGTACCGCTTTAATCGGCGAACAGCCGAACCCTTGGGAGCTTCTCCACCCCCAGGATGCGATGAGCCGACATCGAGGTGCCAAACCTCCCCG
>JANXBJ010000034.1 GCA_025057645.1 Anaerolineales bacterium | reverse complement strand
AACCTCTTCTACAACACTACCGCGCCGGGCGTGATCATCGTCGTCAACCGCCGCAAGCGCCACCCGGGCGAAATCATGCTCATCAACGCCAGCCAGCTCTTCGCCAAGGGCAGACCCAAGAACTACCTGACGGATGAGCACATCGAGACCATCGCCAGCATTTACCATGCGTGGGGCGATCCCACGGGGGCGAATCGTGATGCGCCCCTCCATGCCATCATCACCCGCGAGGAGGCGGCGCGCAATGACTACAACCTCTCGCCCAGCCGCTATGTGAGCATCAACGGCAGCGACGAAGTGCTGCCGCTGGAGGAAGCACTCGTGCGACTGGAGGAAGCGGAAGAAGAACGCGCCAAGGCTGAACGCGCGTTACGGGAAGTGTTGTTTCAACTCGGGCTTAAGACGGAGGAGGCAGAATGAAGCCTGCCATTGCTCTCCCGGAGGCAGAATTGAAAGACTTTTGCCGCCGCTATCGGGTACGGCAACTCTCTCTATTCGGCTCCGTACTCCGGGAGGATTTCCATCCGCAGAGCGACGTAGACGTCTTGGTGGAGTTCGAGCCTGATGTCACCGTGGGGTTCCTGACGCTTGCCCGGATGGCACGCGAACTCTCTGCCCTCTTGGGGCGAGCGGTGGACCTCGTGCCGCGCAGCGGCCTCAAACCCGCGATTCGGGAAGCCGTGCTGAAGGAAGAGAAGGTGATCTATGCGGCTTGAGCGCCTGTATGTGCTTTGTGGGAGAGATTTACGATGAACCAAGACGCTGCCCTCCTACCCAACGGCTACCGCATGACCGACCTCGGCCCCCTGCCCGAGGAGTGGAGAGTGGTGAGGCTGGGGGATGTTTTCAATCCAATTCCAAAAAGGCTGCGCCAAGTTCGTGTTCAATCCACCAAGACCTATAGAATGTTGACTGTTCGGTTGTATGCCAAGGGGGTAACACTCAGGGCAGAGCAAATTGGTGCAAAAATTGGCTCAAGGATTTTGTTTGAGGCGAAAGCTGGTGACTTTGTGTTCTCCAAAATTGATGCGCGTAATGGAGCATGGGGATTCGTCCCAGAATGTCTTTCTGGTGCTCTAGTAAGCAATGATTTTCCGATGCTGACTCTGAGCTCGAATCTCGCGGAGAAGGACTTTGTCGAGTTTGCGTTGAGTCGTCCTGCGGTATGGATTCAGCTTAGGGGTTTTGCTGTCGGGACCACAAATAGACGCCGCTTACAGGTGCCGGAATTTCTCAAAACACCCATCCCCCTCCCTCCCCTTCCTGAGCAGCGGGCGATTGCGCACGTGCTGCGGACGGTGCAAGCCGCCAAGGAAGCGGGCGAGCGCGTCGTGGAGGCGCTACGGGCGCTGAAAAAGAGCCTCATGCGCCACCTGTTCACGTATGGACCGGTGCCCATCGATGCTGTCGAACACGTGCCCCTACGCGACACCGAACTCGGCCCCCTCCCCGCCCACTGGCAGGTGGTACGGTTGGGGGAGGTATTTGAGATTCAGCAGGGTAAGTCGTTATCACCGAAATCACGCAGCGGCCCGAGAATGCGTCCCTTCCTACGAACCGTAAACGTACTTTGGGGGCGAATAGACCTGACTTCCATCGACGAAATGCATTTCGAGGAAGCAGAGGAAGATCGGCTTGCCTTGAAGCCAGGGGATCTGCTCGTTTGTGAAGGTGGCGATATTGGCCGGACTGCCATATGGGAAGGTCAACTTCCAATTTGCTTATACCAGAACCACCTGCATCGCTTACGAGCCCGTGGCGAAAACACTTTGCCGACATTCTATATGTACTGGATGCAGCATGCCTGGACATTCCTTGGGATCTACAGTGGTGCAGGGAATAAAACAACCATACCCAACCTATCCCGTTCACGATTGTCTTCTTTCCTCATCCCCCTCCCGCCCTTGGCCGAGCAGCGGGAGATTGCGCGCATCCTGCAGGCGGTAGATCGGCGCATTCAGGCGGAAGAGGCGCACGTGCACGCGCTGGAGGCGCTCTTCCGCACGCTCCTGCACGAGCTGATGACCGCTCGACGCCGGCTACCAGCTGAGTTTATTGCTAAGTTTGCCAGCCATGGCGATCAAACGCTGCGCGCAGCAACCCCTACCATAGAGGAGCGTTCGCTATGAGCATCTCTTCCGAACGCCGCACCGTCCAGAACCCGCT
>JANXBJ010000033.1 GCA_025057645.1 Anaerolineales bacterium | reverse complement strand
TTGCGGCGAGGTGCACTCGCTAGGGTTTGCGGAGCTCGGAAAAGGCGCTCCGTGTGCCATCGCCAACCCCCTCAAACAAGAAGCGAAGTTAACTGAAAAGCCCCGAATGAAAGAAGGTAAGAGTTGACGTCCGCTTTAGTTTGATGTATATTATTTACCGACATAGACAGAATATGTTTCCCTCTAGTTGACTTTCTCAACCCGCTCTCACACTGGATTATGGAGGCTTCAGAGCACCCATTCCCGACTACCCATTAGGAAAAGCCTAATTAAGCCGATCCAGTCCGTATCCTGGCTAATAAGAAGGAGGTAAGAAATGCGCTATCTAAGCCTTCACTTTGTCCTCATAGGATTGTTGCTGATTGTCATGTTGAGCGGCTGTGCGGGACAGGCCACTCCTACTGGGCCAACAGTAATCAAGGTGCTAGCTATGCAACAGGCCGGGCCAACGCCGGAGGAAATGAATGCCATTGTAGCAGAGTTTAACCAGAAGAACCCAAATATCAAGGTTGAGATCGAGTATGTGGCCTACGATGCGTTGCACGATAAGATTGTGACCGCCATGGCCACCACACCGCCTTCTTACGATGTCATCCTCGTGGATGATATTTGGTACGCCGAGTTTGTGAAGGCTGGCTATCTATGGGATGTCACGGATAAGATCGATGCTCAAACGAAAGAGAAGATCTTTCAAGCCGCTTGGGACATCACCACAGTTAACGGCCGCATTTATGGTATGCCCTGGTTGCTTGACGCAAAGTACTTTTACTACAACAAAAAGATACTAAATGAGGCAGGTTTTGATCGCCCTCCTGCAACTTGGGAAGAATTGGTTGAGCAGGGGCGGGTCATTAAAGAAAAGGGATTGGTTGACTATCCTATTGCCTGGTCGTGGGCTCAGGCAGAAGCGGCAATTTGTGATTTTGTCGCCTTGCTTTATGGGAATGGCGGGCGATTTGTGGATGAGGAAGGTAAGCCAGCTTTCAATGATGAGAAGGGTGTCCAAGTCTTAGAGTGGATGGTCAAGACAATAGACGAGGGTATTTCCAATCCAGCCTCTGTCTCTTATGTAGAGGAAGACGTTCGAAATGTTTTCTCTCAGGGCAAGGCAGCTTTTGCGCTCAACTGGATATATATGTATAACCTAGCAGCCCTTGAGGAAGAGGAGTCGCAGGTGGTGGGACAGGTTGAGATGAGCCTAGTTCCGGTATTTGAGGCCGTGGCCAAGCAGGGGATAAAGAGTGCGACGATCAACGGCTCGATGGGCTTCTCGGTGGTAGGGAAGTCTCCTAATCCCGAGGTAGCTTGGGAGTATGTCAAGTACCTGACAAGCGAGGATGTCCAGAAGCGGTATGCCTCTCATCTGCTGCCGGTCTGGAGTGCGAACTACGAAGGTGAGGCGCTGGAGGCTTTGAAAGCGCTTAACCCTGCCACTCCGGTCACCGTGCCGATGTTCAAGGAGCAGTTCCCCTATGCTCATGTTCGACCCAAAGTTCCATACTACTTAGAGGGGTCGAAGGCGCTGCAGTTAGCTCTTCAGGAAGCCCTGACCAAGCAAAAAACGGCTGCCCAAGCACTAAACGATGCCGCCGCAAAGTGGCTTGAGTTACAGGGTAAGTAAAATTCCATGGCAGGATTCATCCGGTCTGGCAGGGGATCCTTTCCCCTGCCAGCTTAGTTTGAGCGTGGAGCTGCCCTAATATTCAATCCTTGAGCTCAGCGAGGAGCCCTAGCGCATTAGAGTTTTTCTTCGCTAGGTTCAGGCAATGGCTTTATCCCATTTTATCTTTATCTTGCATTCTCAAGACTTTGCGTTCTTCCAGCCAGGGATTCATGGCGCAGACGAGTTGGAGCCCTCATCCTAGACTCACCCTTTTACAACAAGAGATTCGTGAAGGCTTCTTCTTTTTGTTTCCGGCGGTATTTCTGATCTTCGGGATCACCTTATTTCCGATTGTCTTTACGTTTGTCATAAGCTTCACAACCACCCCTCTTTCTAACCCCGCTCCCCAAAATTTTGTGGGTTTAAGCAATTATTGGTCTTTTCTGCGCAATGTTCAATTTTGGCAAGCGATTGCTCGCACGGCTTACTTTACTGTTGTTTCAGTGGGCGCAGAGTTGTTATTGGGGTTGGGTATCGCCTTGCTTATCCATGCGCGCCCGCCGGGATGGGCTTTTCTGCGCACGAGTTTGATTATCCCCTGGGCTGTTCCCACCATTGTGAACGGAGCGCTGTGGCGCTGGATTTATAATGCCGACTATGGAGCGCTAAATGGGTTGTTATATAGCTTAGGAATCCTCCAAAAGTACCGCCCCTGGCTGACCGAACCGATGACGGCGTTGAATCTCGTAATCGTGGCCGACATTTGGCACAGTGTGCCCTTTATTGCGCTTATCTTACAGGCCGCTTTGGCTACACTCCCCGTTGAGTTAGATGAAGCGGCTGCAGTAGATGGAGCTAACGCTTGGCAACGGTTTTGGTTGATTCGTTTGCCTCTTCTTCGGCCTGCAATCTTGGTTGCGCTGGTGATCCGCACTGTGGAGGCTTTTCGTGTTTTCGATATCATCTATGTTATTACCCAGGGCGGCCCCGCCTTTGGTACGGTAACCATTTCTTACCTAACATACCTGGAGTCCTTCTCCTATGGCCGCTTAGGTAGTGGAGCTGCGCTCTCTTTTCTTATCACATTGTTCACGTTCTTGATGGCCATAGTATATATTCGATTGCTCTACCGACCGGAGTTTAGAGAATGAAACACTGGCGACGAGCAAGGTCTACGGCGTTGATGCTGTTTTTCACCGTGCTGATTTTGGCATTTATTTATGCGCCGATCTTCTGGTTGGTGCTCTCTTCGATTTCTACGCGTGCAGAGCTGTTGGCGGTACCCCCGCGCTGGATTCCGGAGAATCCAACACTAAAGAATTATCGGGATATCCTAATCCCGGGTACGGCGGTCTCGGAAGTGGCGCGCACTTTTAGCGTAACTCTGCGGAATTCGTTTTTAGTTGCCGGTTCAACCACGCTGATCTGCCTCACGGTGGGGTCGCTAGCCGGCTATGCTCTAGCTCGCTTACGCCTGCCATTCCGAGATGTGCTTTGGCTTGTGATCCTAGGCGTGCGTATGGTGCCTGAAATTTCGCTTGTGGTTCCCCTGTATATCCTTGCGGCCCGCTTTGCTCTGCTCAACAAGCCGATTGTTTTGATTATTACCTATCTCTCGTTTGCCCTCCCGTTTGCGATCTGGATGCTGAGTACTTTCTTCGAGAGCGTCCCACGTGAATTGGAGGATGCAGCCCTGATCGATGGCAGTTCCCGCTTGGGCATCTTATTTCGAATCTTCTTGCCTGTCGCAGCGCCCGGCATTGTCTCCACAGCCCTGTTCACTTTTCTGCTGGCTTGGGATGAGTTCTTCTTCGCCCTGATTTTTACGAGCACTATAGCAGCAAAAACGGTGCCTGTGGCGATTGCCGAATTCACGGGACGATACGCTGTAGATATTACGGCAATGATGACCGGGGGAGTATTGGCGGCCCTTCCGCCAGTACTGCTTGCTCTAATCTTTCAGCGGTATATTGTCAGTGGTTTGTCTGCAGGGGCGGTCAAAGGATGAGTGGGCAAGCGTTAGTGGGAATCGATCTGGGAGGCACAAATGTTCGTGTCGGCGCAGTGAGCGTCCAAGGCGAGATCCTGGCTTGGGTCGAATCGCTCATTGAAGCAAAGCAAGGACCACAAGCAGGGCTGGCACGCATTCGCTCGTTGATTGAACAAGTGCTAGGCGAGACTAGAGGGCTACCTCTTCGAGCTATAGGGATAGGGGCTACTGGCCCGGTCGATCGGCAACGGGGGAGCATTCAAAATCCTTTTACCCTGCCTACCTGGGAAGATGTGCCCATTGTCCCAAAGCTATACGAATGGTTTGGAGTACCCGTGGCTCTTGAAAACGA
>JANXBJ010000032.1 GCA_025057645.1 Anaerolineales bacterium | reverse complement strand
GGGATAGGGTTGCTCAAGATAGATGGGGAGGTTTTGGCGCCCGTTGCGCTCATTGAACCCTTGGCCCCGAAAAACGATACCTAGTGAATCCCCTCCGAGCGCTGTCCAATCTAAGGCAGGGCAAGAGACGCACTTGTGCGCCGGGATCACCAAGTTCCGCTCGCTACAGCATACACGAAGAGCTTTTGGAGAAAGACGCTCAACGACTAGCAAATACACACCCAACAACCGTCTCATAACCACTTGGGCTTCGCTTTCCAGCGCTTTTTCTATTGCGAAACTCCACCTGTGCTGATAGGAGGTATTGTCAAATCTGCAGGAGTGTCCGGACGGCAAAGCCTCACACTCCTGATAGACCAGGGGCACCCGAGAGTTCGCACTCCTCAGCCAAGCAAGTGAGTGTATAATCCAACCTACATGGAGATGGCGGTGAAGGAAAAGTTAATCTTTTGCTACGATGCTCATTGGTGTGTAATTTGGGACAGAGAACCCGAGGAGGATGATAAAACTCACCGCCGCTCATTTTGTTCGAAAGGATTTGAGAGATAGAGCAGAGGTTGAAAAACGGTTAGATGTTGTGCTCGGTCCATAGCTTTCGAAAGAGAATCAGGAGCAGGCTGAAGCTGGGAAAGAATTATAGGTCTATGCGAAATATTCAGCTTAATGAACGATTTGGAAACGATACATGCCTGTGAAAAGAGAGCATCAGCTTATAAAAATCGATCTCTCATAAACCATGCAAACGGAAACAGAACAAAACCCGGCGAGGAACGAGCGATGAGCCCCTTTCTTGCTTCACCCATGGCAAAAATCTCACTCCTCCAATTCTTTGAGCGGGTGCGACGCAACCATGCCTTAGAACACGCCACCTTGCACGTGCTCGCCCGCCGCAAGCCACATACAAGCATGGCGGGACAATCCGACTTCTTTGGTTTCTGGATTCTAGGCGACGTGACTTTCGAAGAGGTACAAACAGGCGTTGCCGAAGCTCTGCAACGCTTGCGCAGCGGTGAACGGGATCTGGCAATCCATCCATTTTGCGGCACCAATCTGGCTGCAGCCGCCTTGTTAGGTGGAGCGACAGCATTATTCGCCTTTCTCGGTTCGGGGAGGCGTCTACGAGATAAACTCGAGCGCTTGCCACTAGCGATCTCCCTAAGTGGCTTGAGTCTTCTTCTCGCCCGCCCACTCGGCACTTGGTTACAACGCAACTGGACCACCTCGGCAGAGGTAAGCACGTTGGAAGTGAGAGACATCCGTCTTATACAGTATGGTCGGCTGCGCGCCTTTCGCGTCTCCACGCAAGGATAAGGGCAGTGAGCGCATCGAAGCCAATTGTCTATCTCTTACAAGCGGAAGACGAGTTTGCTGCGGCGCAATTTATCGCTAGCATGGAGAACAAGATCGGCAGCGAAGGGATAGCAGCCCTCAACGTTCAACGCTTAGACGGGAAGCACATCCATTTGGAAACCCTGCGCGAACAAGCATTAGCAATCCCCTTCTTCAGTGGCCGCCGCCTCATCATCCTCGACAATCCTTTGGCGTTGGTCGATAGCGAGAGCGCGCGAGCAAAATTGCTAGCACTCCTAGAACAAGTTCCACCCTCCACTGCGGTAGTGCTCCTAGAGAAGGGCTTACTCACCGATCCCAAGGATTACCAAAAAGGCAAGCGTCATTGGCTGGAGCGGTGGGCGGAACAACACCCGGAACGTGTCTACATGCGCCAATTTCGCTTGCGTAGAGGGGTGGAGATGGTGCAATTTATCCTTGAACGCGCCAAACAACTAGGCGGCGATTTTAGCCGTGCGGCGGCTGAGCGCCTAGCGGAAATCGTGGCCGAGGACAGCCGCCGGGTGGATATGGAAATCCGGAAGTTACTGGACTACGTTAACTACAGGCGAACGGTGGACATTAGTGACGTAGATCAGCTCTGCCCCTATCCAGAAAACATCGAGAACTTTGCTTTGGCCAATGCTCTACGGGAAGGTGATGGACGCAAGGCACTCAAAGTGTTGCGCCAAATGCTCAATGAGCAAGACGCTATTTTGGTTTTTTTCAGTGTAGTGCATCAGTTCCGCCAAATTGTGCTAGCAAAGTTAGCCTTAGAAGAGGGAGAAACGCCCAGCGAGGCAGTGCAAGTCTTGAGCCACTTTCGAATCCCACTCTATCCAGCCCGCATAGCACTCGAACAAGCACAGAAGTTCCGCCTAGAAACCTTGCATCGTCTTTACCAACGTTTTCTGGCAATCGATATCTCCATCAAAAGCGGTGAGATTGACGCTGAAGTGGCATTGGAGACCCTAGTCGCTGCGCTTACCCTTCGCCCGAGTTCGGATTAACCCCAATCCAAAAGTAGTTGGGCATTACCGACTTGGAGGTGCGAATCTCCAGATCGAACAGGGGAGAGCGCAAGGGAGGTGCTTCCAAGCCATTTCTAGAGAGCATGGAAGGGTGAAGAAAGCAAAGGTTGGGGGTAATGCCGTATTTTTGGCGGTAATAACTCGCCGCACGCCGGATCTTCTCCGCTAAACCAACCTTCGGATCGTTGTCAAACCATAACATACCGATTTCCATAGCTTTCTCCATAAGTAGAACTTTTGTTCTATTTTAATCCAAACACTGCCTCTGTCAAGGGGAGTCTGGATGAAAACTATGGGAGCTTACTTCTGATGTAACAATCGCGCTGAATTAGCAAGAATGCCTAAGTCTGGCAGAGACTGTGCGGCTGCCGCCAACGTGAGCGGCAAAACTCCCAGAGCCGCCAGCATTAGGCCAAATAAGTTATAGACTGCAGTGAAAGCGATATTCAGCTTAATGACCCCCATTGTGCGACGTGCAATTCGTACCACGTCAGGGATCAACCTCCAATCTCCGCTCATCAAAGCGATATGAGCGGCTTCAATCGCAATATCGCTCCCGGCTGCACCCATAGCGATGCCAACATCGGCTTGGGCTAGAGCCGGTGCATCATTCACTCCGTCGCCAATCATGACTACTCTCTCACCTCGGGCTTGATACTCCTTGACAATTTGAATCTTGTGTTCAGGCAAGAGACTAGCTCGATACGGAATTCCCAGCTTTTCGGCCAGCCTAGCAGCAACCCGCTCGCTATCGCCTGTGAGCAATTCCACATGCTTAAGGCCCAGGGCACGCAGCTCGGCAAGGGCGGTAGGAACTTCGGGGCGGAGCGTGTCCTCGGCGGCAACGACCGCCGCAAGCTCGCCATCGAGAGCAACAAACAGAAGTGTTTTGCCCTGTGCTTCCAATTGTCGAGCTATGGGAAGAGACTCTGGTACTGGAACAAGCCGACGGTTTCCGGCGGCAAGCAAAATACCATTGACTTTTGCACGAACCCCCATACCGGGGAGAGCTTCAAAGTCCTCCGGCTCAAAAAGTGAAAGATTTTGGGCGCGTGCAGCAGTTCGGATTGCTTCAGCTAGCGGATGTTCGGAATAGCGTTCCGCAGAGGCGACAAGAGCTAAAAGCTCCGAGGACGACATTCCATTTAGCGAAATCACATCGGTAATCTGAGGACGACCGAGAGTGAGTGTGCCGGTCTTATCCACCAACACTACACTGGCCTGTGCTAGGGCTTCAAGGTATTTACCGCCTTTGATCAATAAGCCACGCTTAGCACTTGCACCGATCGAAGCTAGCACCGCCACCGGCGTCGCCAAAGCAAAGGAGCAAGAACACGCAACGACAAGCACAGCCGCTGCTGCGAGAGGGTTACGGCCGATTAGAAAACTCAAGGCGGCAATCCCAGCCACTATTGGCAGATAATAGGCGCTAAACTTATCCGCAAGGCGTTGCACGTCGCTGCGATGGGCTTCGGCCTCTTCCACCATCTTAACAATGCGCCCAAAGGTAGTATCCGCACCAACGCGCAGCGTCTTTATCCGCAAGCTGCCTAGCCTAACAAAAGTGGCGGCAAACACCGAGGAGCCCCTAGCTACCTCCACAGGCACCGACTCGCCGGTAATAGTGGCTTGATCAACAGTGGCATGTCCGTGTACTACCTCACCATCTACCGGTATCTTTTCACCGGGGCGCACAATCACAGTTTCGCCCACTTTGACTTCAGCAACCGGCACCTCGACTTCCACACCGCTGCGTTCCACTCGCGCTACCTGCGGCGCTAAAGCGATCAGCTCCTTCACTGCGCGGCGAGCACTTTCGGTGGTAAAGCGTTCGACAAAATCGCCCACGCGCATGAAGACCACTACAATCGCCGCTGGAACCCATTCGCCCACCACCAGCGCAGCGATGGCGCCAACCGTCATCAGGGTGTGCGAAGTGATCTGTCGTTTGAGGATTGCCCGTGCCACATTGTGGAAAAGCGGAAAGCCACCCACCAAGACCAGAACAACGCCGATCGGAAGCGGGATGAGTTCATTCAGGGTGTCGAACAAACCCAACCATTCGCCGGCAATCACAATTCCCAGGACTCCAATGAACACAATGACAAGTAGGGTCAGCAGCTTGCGACTGAAACGCTTAGTTTGCAAGGCGAGTGGTGCAATCAAATCCGGCACAGAATAACCTGCACTCTCAACCGCTCTACGGATTGCCACCAGGTCCACCCGAGTGGGATCGAAGCGAATTACAGCCTTTTCTGAAGCAAGCCAAACTTCTACCGATTCGACACCGGGCAACTTGGCAATTGCTTCCCGGACATGAACGGTGCATTCGGCGCAGTCCATGCCTCGGACGGGAACTTCGAGAACCTGGTACTCATTCATGATAGACTTTCTCCGCCCTGTAACGCGTGCAAGTCACCCATCCCTTCGACAATATCTGCGAGGAGTCGATCCGCAAGGCGTAGTAATTGCTCAACAGGTGGATGACTAAACGCGTAGTAAACCAAGTGCCCTTGCTGTACGATAATAGAGGTGACCCAACATGTCGGGCTGGCTTGAGTGGATGGTTTGGACAGCTCACTCACTGTTAGAGCCCCTCCGTGCAGCGCCTCAGGGACAGCCAGACGGGAGAAGTAGTAAAGCCAAGAAAAAGTCCTGACTTTCGGGACAGCAATCGTTCTTGGACTAGCTTCGGTGGCATATCAGTCTGCAAATGCTAATTATAACACCCTTAGGGGTATAACAGCCTGAGCCGATCAGCTCTTGGGTCGGCTCGATTACAAGGGACGCTTCTCCGGAATACCCTTCCTGCGGGGATAGAGCGGTGGGGTGGCGGCAACCTTGTCAATCACGACTAAATACCGATCCTCCGCTACCTTTGGCAAGTGCACGGGGATCAATTTGCGCACCTCCCCTCCAAGAAGATGAATCGCACGTTCAGCTCGATGGACCTCAGCTGCTGCGGTTTCTCCTTTCATAGCCAGCGCAGCACCTCCTACCCGCACGAGCGGCAACAAGTATTCCGCAAGGGTGGGTAAGTTGGCAACCGCTCTTGCAACCGCCCAATCGTACTGTTCGCGTTCCTCGGGAAGATGGGCAACCTCCTCTGCTCTCTGATTCAGGACTGTTACCCCGCTGAGCCCCAGCTCTCTGACAACGAGCTTACAGAAGGCAGCCTTTTTCCCTACAGACTCGACCAGCGTCAAGTCCAATGCGGGACAAGCGATTTTGAGGGGCAAACCGGGGAATCCTGCGCCTGTGCCGACATCGACCACTTTTCGGGGCGATCCCCGTATAACGATCAAGCAGCTCAACGAGTCCAGAAAGTGCTTGATGCGGATCATTTCCGAGCTGCGAATGGCGGTTAGATTGACCCGTTGATTCCACTCGATCAAGAGCTGCTCATAGCGGCGAAATGCCTCAAGCTGCCATGGGCTCAGACGCAATCCCAACAACCGATATACCCACTGAGCTAGCTCTTGCATAGTTCGATTATAACTGAGAGGC
>JANXBJ010000031.1 GCA_025057645.1 Anaerolineales bacterium | reverse complement strand
CACACCGGTCCGATAGCAATGCCGGGAGAGGCCGAGAGACCTTGGTAGCGGGGCATGTAAGTTATCCTAACTGCCGGGAGGGACTGGCTCGCCGAAGTTGCTCTGCACCAGCTCTACCAGTGCCTTGATGGCTTCCTGTGCCTGCTCGCCTTCGGCGATAATTTCCACGCTATCCCCTTGGTTGACACCCAGGGTGAGGACGCTGAGCGGGCTCTTGGCATTGGCGGGTGGCTGATCCGAACCGACTTTTCGCACACTGATCTTACAGGGAAAGCGGCTGGCCGTTTTGACGAATTGGGCTGCCGGACGAGCGTGCAAGCCGGCAGGATGTTTCACCTGCAGTGTAATGGCGATCATTCGATACCTCTCTGAAGCGGGGTAGAAAGGGGCTGCTCATCGTGGCAGCCCCCATCTAAGCCTATCTTAGTCAGCAGCCGCACCTCCTGCCGGAGCACCAGCTGCCACTTCCCATCCTTGCGGATTGCGGTTGAAGAGGAAGATTCCCGCTCCAACCAGTGCCAAGATAATCAGCAATCCGATCACACCCAGGATTCCTGTCAATTGCACAAACAGGAATGGCGGCCACAGGAATCCATCGGCTATGCTGGTGATCTGGACCGCACCCTCGGGCAAAGAGAAACCTGAGGCCACTGCTGCTTCGGTGAAGAGCGGAGCCATCGACGTAGCTATGTAAAACCCAATTGAGAGAGTAACGATCCCAGCGATGATCATGCGAAAGACATTACCTCTCAGAACGGGTGCGGTCATTGCAACTACGAATGGGATTACCGCCAGGTCAGCGAAAAGGATGACTCGATTCCCGGGCAGGATAACCGAGAGCAGGATGGCGATAGGGACCAAAACGAGCGAGCTTGAGATCGCTGCGGGGTGACCAATCAGAATCGCAGAGTCGAGACCGATGTTGATCTCGCGACCGGCCGCCCGTTTCTGCATGAATTCCCTGGCGGATTCGGAGATGGGGATCAGGCCTTCCATGAGGATGGCCACCATCCGAGGGAGCAGCAGCATAACTGCTGCCAGCGAGACGCCGGTGCCAAGAACTTTGCCGAGAACCGCAAAGAAACCACCCTCTACATTATAGAAGCCAATTATCCCCAAAATTAAGCCGATGATTAGCCCAAGGATCAAAGGCTCTCCAAACACGCCAAAACGTTTTTGAATAGTCTCGGTGTCCAGTTCAATATCCCTTATGCCCGGAATCCGTTCAATAATCCAGTTTACCACAATGGCAATGGGCACAATAGGCGCTGATGTCAAATGCGGAATTGAGATCCCCGGCAACTTATAGAACGACTGCACGGCTTTGGCAGTCCAATCTGCGAAGAAGAGGGCAAGCGCTGCCGCTACAGCCGCTCCGATTAAGCCATAAACCAAATTGCCGGTCAACGCCACGATGAGTGACCCGATGAACGCAAAGTGCCAGAAGTTCCAAACGTCTACGTTTAGGGTTCGCGTCAACCGAGTCACTAAGAGCACGATATTTACAGCTAGGGCGAGTGGGATCACCCACAAGCCGACTGTCGAGCCAAAGGCGATAGCAGCTGCGGAGGGCCAACCAACATCTACTACGTCTCGCTGAATTCCTGTGTTCTTTACGATCGCTTGGGCTACCTCGGTCAATGTATTCCACAGCAACCCAATGACAAGATTGATACCGACAAAGGCCACGCCGATCGTGACAGCTGCTCGGAAGGCTCGGCCAGGCTTTGCACCTAGAATGACTGCAAAGATAAAGATGATGATCGGCAGCATTACGGTTGCGCCAAGAGTATCAAATAAGCTTTTGATTCCAGAAAGTATTGCCTCCATAGCTCACAACTCCTTCAGAATCTTCTCTATTTGACTCAGCACTTCTTCCTTCCCTACGCCTGTCAAAAAGGCCAAAGTCTGAATTACCGGCTTACCCAGGTTCTGAGGTACGGGCGTTGTCGAGACAATCAGGTCTACGTCCTGTGCGTAAGAGGGCACCTCGGTTGCCTTGCACTGTCTCGTTTCTACGGTGAGACCACGCTTGGCCATTTCTTCCTGGATCTGAACTGCAACTAAAGTAGAAGTGGCTATTGCCGTTCCACACGCTACAAGAATACGTTTCACTCTTTGGTTCAATTTGACCTCCTTCCTTCTTAGACGAGCTTACGTTGAAGTTGTAACTCCGAGTGAGGGACTCTGGTCTTTTGTCAGAAGTTCTACCACCTCCTTTCTAGAAGAGACACTAGCAATTTTTTGGACCAGGGTGCTATCTTGTAAAATCGTGGCAACTTCCTGCAGCATCTCAATTTGTTTTTTGGGTTCATTCATTGCCAGCAGGAATACTAACCGTACCGGGATATCTTTCTCAGGCTCGACCATGCACTTGAAGGGGATGGGTTCCTTCAAAATGGCCACGGCCAGCGCAGGTGAATTTACGTGTTCTACATCGGCGTGTGGAATAGCTGCGTGAATCTCTCCGGAAAGCTCAAGCCCGGTAGGCATACTTTGTTCCCTCTCCCAGACAGCTTGACGAAAAGACTGCTTTACATAACCACCTTCTTCGAGCGTCTGACTAAGCAGATTGATAACCTCCATCGCATCGTGTGCAGAGTCAATCAAAAGGATGTGCTCTTCCTTTAGGCCTAACATCGATTCAACCTGCGTTATTGCAAAGCCGAAGAAGCCCGTCTGAAGTTACGATTTTCAACCATTCACTTTCTGTCATAGCACCATTATCTCAGGGTCTTCCAGCGCAGCTTTCAAATCGCGCAAGAACTTGGCAGCCACCGCTCCATCCACTACTCGATGATCGGCACAAAGGGTTAGCGTCATCCTCGGCCGAAGCACAATTTGATCGTCGCGGTCAGCCACTACTTCTTTTTGAACTTTGCCAACTGCTAGGATTGCGACCTGAGGCGGATTGATGATGGCAGTGAAGCGGTCGATCCCGAACATGCCGAGATTACTGATTGTGAACGTGCCATCAGCTACTTCTTCCGGGCGAAGGCGGTTTTCACGAGCTCTGAGAGTGAGGTCCTCGATTTCTTCTGCTAGTTGAAGCAAGCCTTTTTCGTCCGCTCGTCGCACCACCGGCACAATCAACCCTTCGTCAAGGGCTACAGCAATACCCAAGTTGACCTGTTGGACAAGCACGATCTGTTCGCCCTGAGGGGTGGACTGTATCCATGCGTTGAGATAGGGATTGCGCTTGAGCGCCCATGCTGTGGTTTTAGCAAGAACGGCAGTCAAGCTGACCTTGGGTTTTCCCTCACCGCGTTGTTCATTCGCCTTGGTGCGGAGCATCTCAGCTTGGCTCACATCCACGCCGATCTCGAGATTAATGTGAGGAGCTTCTTGAGCGCTCTTTTGCAGCCGCTGGGCAATGGTGCGACGCATGCCGCTCAGCGGGATCACTTGGTAATTGAGGGGACCAGAGTGGGCCGTCGTTGCGGCCACTTGAGGCTGTATTGGCTCTCTGGAGGGTTGTGGCTCGGCGACCGGAGGGCCAACAAAGGGTGGAGCGGGTTGGCTTGACAGATACCGTTGCACGTCAAACGATTGCACTCGCCCGCTAGGCCCACTGCCCTCTACTTCCACCAAATTAATTCCTGCCTCACGCGCTAAGCGGCGGGCGGCGGGGGTGGCACGGACTTTGACGCTTGGTTGGCGGCCTAGGAGGGCCTCTATGTCACTGCGAGTGATGCGTCCACCCGGTCCGCTGCCTTGAACTTGCTCCAGAGGGATCCCTTCCTTGCGCGCAATCCGTTCAGCTAGAGGAGTGGCTCGAATGCTTGGCGCAGCCTCCGGTGCTTCTTTCGCTGCCGTGACCGCCGCTTCGGCTTGCCTCACCGCCGGTTCTTGCTGCTCTTCCCCGGTTCGAGAAGGCCATTCCTCGCCCGGTGCAAGGATGTAACAGATGACCTCGGTTACCGGAACTACGTCGCCCTCTTGATAGCGCAAATCGGCTAAAATGCCACTGGCAGGGGCTTCTACCTCCATATTGACCTTATCGGTAGTGACCTCGGCTATCGGCTCGCCGGCCTCTACAACATCCCCGGCTTTTTTTAGCCAGCGGACAATCTCTGCAGTTTCCTGAGTAAAACCGAACTTAGGCAAGATAACTTCTCGTGCCATCTTTGCTGTCACACCCTCAATGCCACCAAATTGCGGGCTTCTTCGACGATATTCTCAACCTGCGGCACGGCGTGATATTCCAGCTTGCGGTTGTACGGGATAGGGATGTCCAGACCGCCCAAGCGGCGAATCGGCGCCTCTAGATAGTCAAACGCTGTGCTTTCGGCAATGCGCGCTGCAATCTCGCCACCAAAGCCGCCCATCTTAACGGCTTCGTGAACAATCAGAACCTTGCCGGTTTTAACCACCGACTCGAGGATGGGTTCGTCGTCTAACGGGCGGAGGGTACGCGGGTCAATGATTTCCACGTCAATCCCTTCTTTGGCGAGTTGCTCGGCGGCCTGCAGGGCTCGCTGCACCATAATCGAGGTGGCAACGATAGTGAGGTCTTTTCCCTGACGAACCACATTGCTCTTGCTAAGCGGGACGCGATACATTTCTTCAGGAACGGGTCCTTTGACTTTGTACAGCAATTTATGCTCGACAAAGATCACCGGGTTGTCATCTTCGATTGAGGCGATTAGCAATCCTTTTGCGTCGTAGGGCGTGCTGGGCATGACCACCTTTAAGCCGGGGACGTGGACAAACCAATTTTCCAAACTTTCAGAGTGTTGTGCCGCTGCACCTGTACCTGACCCTCCGGGCATACGAAGCACGAAGGGGACTTTCGCTTTCCCGCCAAACATAAAACGGATTTTGGCCGCTTGCAGGACTAACTGCTCCATGCTCAGGGTTACGAAGTCCATGAATTGGATTTCACCCACGGGCCTGAATCCGGTTAGTGCGGCACCGATGCAGGCCCCGGCAATGCCCGCTTCCGAAATCGGGGTGTCGATAACCCGCTCTTCGCCAAATTGTTGGATCAGACCGGCGGTGGCACCGAATGCCCCACCGTAGATTCCCACATCCTCTCCGATAATAAAAACTGTTTTATCTTCACTCATCTTCTGAAAGAGGGCTTCGCGAATGGCTTCGACGTACGTGATCTCACGCATATACGCCCTCCATAATTGTGGAGACATCCGGCTCTGGGCTGGCGTTGGCAAAGGCCACTGCTTCTTCAATAGTCGCCTGCGCTTTTTTGAATATCTCCTCGTATTCAGCTTCGTCCATTTTGATAAGTTGAGCAAGCCGACGGATTGGATCGCGTGCCTGCCACTCTTTCACTTCCTCGCGGGTGCGATAGGCCTGGCGATCGCTTTTGGAGTGCCCCTTCCATCGGTAGGTGATAGCTTCGACTAGAGTGGGGCCCTCACCGTTGCGTGCTCGTTCAGCAGCAGTGCGCACCGCATCGTAAACAGCGAGCGCATCATTGCCGTCCACCGTTACCCCTGCGATGCCATAGGCACAGGCGCGCTGGCCAATGTGCTGAATCTTGATTGCTTTCTGGATAGGCATGGACATGGCGTACTGGTTGTTTTCGCAGAGGTATATTACAGGCAAGTTCCAAATGCTGGCCATGTTCAGCGACTCGTGAAACGCCCCGGTATTAGCCGCTCCGTCTCCGAAAATCGTCAGACAAACCTGACGCGTTCCGCGCATCTTTATGCTCAAACCCACGCCAACTGAAATGGGGATACCTCCTGCGACAATTCCATTTGCCCCGAGGTTATTCATTTCCACATTGGCAATGTGCATTGAACCCCCTCGGCCTCGACAGTAGCCCGTCTCTTTTCCGAGAAACTCTGCCATCATCAAGTTGACATCGCTGCCCCAGGCTAGGCAGTGCCCGTGACCGCGATGATGGTTGAGCAAATAATCTCCGGGTTGCATTGCTGAAGAAGCACCGATTGCCACGGCCTCTTGTCCAATAGAAAGGTGCATCGTTCCATGAACTAGCCCGCGTGCAAAGAGGTCCTCTGCTTTCTCCTCAAAAGAGCGGATTAGAGCCATTTTCATGACCCATTCGCGCAAACGCACCTCTCCTAGTTCTTCGAGGAGGCGTTGATGATCGGGTTGGTAGATTTCTGTTTCGATGGCTGTCGATGTTAGTTGCATTGTTGTTGACTCTCTCCTTTTAGGTATTTTTGAATGTGCAAAGCTGCAATCTCGTCTGTCACCAGACTGTTGATCAACCCTGCGCGACAGGCAGCAATTATCGGGATGGCTTTTGCCTGTCCTCCGGCAACCCCGATTCGCAGGGGAATGGCTTGCAAGGTGTCGGCGTCGATACCGACAATTGAACGGGTTAGGGGAGTGTCGATCAGATTGCCTTGGATATCGATGTGGATGGCGCATACGTCGCCCACTGCCCCTGCGCTTCTCAGCGACTCCAGTTGCATGGCATCTAGGTAGCCTGCCCGTAACAAGCTGGAGAATTCGTTATCCACGGTGCCGACCCCGACCAAAGCCAAGTCAATCGATCGGAAATGCTGTGTCACACGTTGAATATAGGGACTGTTGAGTAGGGAAAGACGAGTAACTTCACTATCAACGATCAACGGCAGAGGCAGGGTTGCGTATCGACCACCGAGCAGTCGGGCTAGGCGACGAGCGAGTTCGGGGCCATCAATTTCCGGGTTAGGCGTGCCTAGGGCCCCAATCATTTGGATAACTCGAACGCCCTCGATGCTGTGAGGGCGCATAGCATTCACCGTCTCATATAGTGCAGTTCCCCAAGAAGTACCGATGGTTATGTAATCACGTAGGTGTTCTTCTAGGAACTGAGCTGCTAAGCCTCCGAGACGACGGAGCATTGCAGTATAGCTCAACGGCCCACGTCTTAAGACGCGCACATCCTTAAGGTGCAGGGCATCCCTTAGGTACTCCTCTAGTTCCCCTATGCGTTGGAGAGGGTAGTGGATGCGAATCTCCACAATGTTGTTCTCTCGGGCTTCGCTAATCAGGCGCGAGACCATCGACCGAGAATACCCTACTCTCTGAGCGATTTGACTTTGAGTCAGGTTCTGCTCGTAATACATTTCTGCTATTCGAGCAAGCAATTCGACTCTTTCGTTATTCATGCTAAAATATCTTCTCGGGGCTCTAATATAGTTTAGGGGCATTTTATACACAATTCAAGACATTTGTGAATATCTTGAACATATGTGAATACTTGCCAAGTGTTAATCGCCCCATAGGTATTGCTACTCGTTCGCTTTTCTAGCTGAGCGGTTGGGGTAAGACAAGACTTACAGGCATTCCGGCTAATTCATAGATCTCCTGTGCTCGTTCCACCTCGGCCACCGAGGAGACCATTGGCAGCATGATCCGCAGGTCACAGTTCAA
>JANXBJ010000030.1 GCA_025057645.1 Anaerolineales bacterium | reverse complement strand
TCAGCAACCGGCAGCCGGCCTCCACCGGATCGATTACCGGCATGGCCACCCGCTTCTGAAAACGCTCGACAAAAGCAGTTAAGCCGGCACAGCCCAACAGGAGCACATCAGCCCCGCGGGCGCGCAGTCTCTCTGCACAGGAAACCAGAGCATCGAGAGTGCGCTCGGGTTGCTCATCAAACGAGAGCACCCGCATCTCGAGGGACTCGCAACCAGCATAGCGCGCTTCTAGACCGTAGGTACGCACCATGCTGTCCATTAGCTCCACGGCGCGACGCATTCCGGCCAGGATTCCAAACCTTCCCCCCAACAGCAACGCCAATGCCATTGAGGCCTCGGCGATGCCGATCAGCGGTACCGGAGAGACTTCCTTTAGAGCGAAAATGCCCGGGTCGCCGAAGCAAGCCAACAGAATCCCATCAACCGCTTCGGGCGGTTGCAGCACTAGAGGGAAGACACACACGGTTGCCAGATGATAGTCATACCACGATTCCAGCGATTCCGGACCCGCAGGTGCGTGACATACGACGCACTGCCATTCCCCCTGAAAACAGCGCCGTGCTGTACTCTCGATCTCGGCGGTCATGGCCGGCGAGGTGTTGGGGTTGATCACCAGAGCCTTGGGCATCTATCCACCTCATTTGGGGTAAATTAGGTCGTTTTCTAAGTCTTGTTGGCGCGCCGCTGGGTCACGCTCGGCGGGATCGCCCAAACCCCCACCCGAAGGGCATAAATCGCGCACCACGGTTCCAGCTTTGACGGGCATGTTATCGATCTTGGAGGGCAACAGAATTCCTTCAGGATGCTCTGGCGTGAACAACATCACTCCGCCGGTCGCTCCATCCTTGCCCCCCTTGAGGCCCCAGGGCGCGTGGCGGAAACCATCCCCTTCCACCGAGATAAACCCATCCCTCAGCATGCGCGTATCGCGCATCGGTCCGAAGCCGCCACGCCACTTGCCATCGCCGGGGGTATTCTCGCGCAGTTCGTAGCGTTCAACACGCAGGGGATAATGGGCCTCGATGTCCTCAATGGGGTTGTTTTTGGTATTAGCGTAGAGGACATCCACGGCATCCAAACCATCCATCCCGTAAATGCCGCCATAGGCCCCTTCAGTGACATCCATATAAATCCAGGGTTTCCCGTTGATCTGTCCAGCAAATGTGATGGCCTTAGTGGTCGAGCAACCCGCGCAAATGCGTTCCGGGAGAACGTCTTGAAGGGCGCGCACAATTAAGTTGGCTACCATTTGACCGCCGCAGAAGCGTCCGATCGTCGGTGCAGGAAACGTAGCATTAACAATCGTGCCTTCAGGGGCATAGATGTGGATCGGTCGGAAGAGGCCAGCGTTGTGCGGCAGATTCGGGAATTCGGTCTCTGGGAGCAACAGGGTGCGTAGGGTCAATAAGACTGCCATATCGGTTGTGCCATGGAAGGGCATGTTGATCGGAGCGTGGTCGAGTTGGGGCGCACTGCCGGTGAAGTCGACAAAAATCTCATCACCGCGGATCTCTAAGGTAACGCAAATCGGGATGTCGACCTCGCCGGTATCCTCATAGCCATCCAAATAGCCAGTGGCGCGATAGATACCATCCGGCAGGGCAGCGATTGCTTCGCGCATGCGCAGTTCGGTGACCTGCAAAAGGCGCTCAGCAGCGGCGCGCAGCCTTTGCAAACCATACCGTTCAACCAAACGGGCAAAGCCTTTCTGCCCCCAGCGACAGGCTGCCACTTGAGCGCGCAAATCGCCACTGACCAACTCCGGCATGCGTACGTTGCTTTCGATCAGGCGCCAGTTAGCTACCACCGGTTTCCCCCGCAATTCCACGGGATAGGCTAGCAGACGCAGCCCCTCGCTGAAGGCGTCGTGCGCTTTGATGATGCAAGTGCCCGGGACGGCAGCGCCGATATCCACGTGGTGTGCCGCTGTGCCGACAAAGCCGAACAGCTCACCCTCGGCATACAAGGGAGCGATTGCGCCGATATCCGGACTGTGGCTGGCGCCGCGGAAGGGATCATTGTGCAAGTAGACTCCTTCGGGGTCTAATTCCTCACCGTATTCTGCAAGAGTCTCCATAACGCCACGACAGTAGCCTGCCAAGGGGCCCATCTGTAAGGGGGTGGTCTCGGCTTCTCCAAGCAGCTCATAATTGGCCGAAACAACAGCCGCACCGTAATCATCCGACTCACGGATCAAAGACGAGTAAGCAGCCCGTTTCAGACGATGGCCTACTTCGCGCGCCAAGGTAGTCAGAGCACCGTAAATGACTTGGTCTTCCAAAGAGAGAATGGCTTCGGAGGACTTGTCTTTCATTTCCGCCGTATCCTTATATAGCCGTTTTCAACCACCTGTGCACTCCAACCGCTAGGGACATAAATCGTGGCATCCCGCTCCGTGATCACCGCTGGACCAGTGATTTGGAAGCCGAAGGGCAATAGGCGACGCTCAAACAGGTGAGCTTGGTGAGTTTGGTAATTCTCCCCACCTGCTCCTCTTTCGTAAACTGTGAGCCGCCGCTCGGGAGGAAGCTCTGTTGGACCCTCGGTGTCGAAAGCCCAACTTGGGGAGGGTTGTTCCCAAGCGACGCGCAATTCCACCCATTCCACAGCCGAGTTCCTCATGCTGAAACCGTACTCATGCTCATGGGCGAGATGAAAACGCTCTTCCAGTGCTGCCAAGTCAACGGGTTCGTCCACCGCTACTTCGACTTCAAATCCTTGCCCGAGGTAACGCATCGCAGCGGTGCGGAGCAGTTTCGCACCGGGCGGCGGCTGAGTCGAAAGCTTTTGAGCCGTCTGTCGGAAGAGCGCTTCTGCCTCGCTTTCGTCAAGAGAACGCAACAGACGCAGCACGGTCGAGGCCGCCTCACGGCGTTGCGGCGCAGAGAGAAGTCCCCAAGCCGCTAACAGCCCCGGTCGCGGGGGCACGATAACCTCGGCCAGTTCCAGGACCTCGGCCACTCCGCAGGCTACCAGGGGGCCTGCTCCGCCAGCAGCCACCAAAGAGAGCTCAGCCGGGTCTAAGCCACGCTTGACCGTTCGCTCCCGAATGCCGAAAGCAATGTTCGCTTCAGCCAACCCCAGCACATCTAGGGCGGAATTGATCACGGTTTCCCGTCCCGCCCCAAAAGTCCGTTCAAAGGCCTTCCAGGCAAGTTCCGGATAGATGGGTAAACTGCCGCCAAGCAGCAAATCGGGGGGAATCCGACCGGCGATCACCGCCGCGTCAGTGACGGTGGGTAGCTCGCCGCCGCGTCCGTAGCAGGCTGGGCCGGGATCAGCACCTGCTGACTGCGGACCCACGTGAAGTGCACCAAACTCATCGCGTTTCACCAACGAACCGCCTCCGGCGCCGATGGTGTGCAAATCCAACATGGGGATTTGCAAAGGATAGCCACCGATGCGCCGCTCTTCCCAAGGAGCCTCGTTCAGCCGCCCGTCACGCACAACGATGATATCCGAGCTGGTGCCGCCCACATCCAAGCCCACACAGTGCCTGAGCCCTAAGTCCTGCACTACGCGCACACAGGCATTGCCGGCCGCCGCAGGCCCCGAAAGCGCAAGGCGGATGGGAGTACGCCGTAACTCCCCAAAGGTTTCCTCAACGGCAAGGTTGACCTCTTCTAGGCCACCGTTGCTGGTCATCAAAGTCAGACGCAGACCTTCCCAGCGCTGTTGGAGCTGTTCACTCAACTCCGATAAGTACCGGGCTGCACCCGGCGCAACTCGTGCATTCCAGACAGTAGTCATGAAGCGCTCATACTCCCGGAAGCGGGGTGACACCTCATGAGAGGTGCAAATAAAGAGCTGGGGGGCTTCGCTGCGCGCCCATTGCTCTGCCAAGCGTTCGTGCTCTGGATAGCGATAGGCGTGGAGAAAGCCGATGGCGATAGCCTGCACCCCTTGCTCGACTAACCAGCGCACCACTCGGCGCACCTCGGATTCGTTCAGGGGCACCACCACTTGTCCATCTGCGCCAATCCGCTCCGCCACTGTGCGCCGCCACTTGCGTGGCACTGGTGGGTAATGCTGTTGAGGGATCACCTGTCGGATAGCGTAGGTCAACGGACGCTCGTGGCGGCCGATATGCAGAACGTCGCGCATCCCTTGGGTGGTGATAAAGCCGGTGGGAGCTCCTTTATGCTCCAGAATCATGTTGGTCACTAGAGTAGTGCCATGGAGAAAGTCCTCGGGCGTTTCCTCCAACTGCAAAGCTTCTACCGCCGTTATCACTGCCCGCCATGGCTCTTGAGGAGTGGAGGGCACCTTGGCAATGCGGATACCGCTAGGGGTGACTGCGAATGCATCGGTGAAAGTTCCACCGATGTCGATGCCAATGCGGGTTGGAATGCTCACGAAAGGGCCTCCTTGGTCACCTGTTTCATTTCTTCTACAGTGAGTACGCTGCGGAAAGGTTCTTCCATGCTAATTTTTTGCGCCAAACGGGTGATTTGAGGAGGCTCAACATAGGTTTGTTGTAGGATTTCGGGCTGGGCAAAAACCTCTCGGGTGGGCGCATCCAATAAGATGCGTCCTTGGCCCAAAACTACCGTTCTCTCAGCGTAGTCGGCAACGATGCGCATTTCGTGAGTAATGATGATGACCGTATGCCCCTCTTCTTTCCACAGAGCACGGAGGAAGTTCATCACTTCTAGGGATTGTTGCATATCCTGGCCGGTAGTCGGCTCATCCACAATGATGGTGCGGGGCTTCAGGGCGAGGATCGAAGCGATCGCCACCCGTTGGCGCAGCCCTTTGGGCAGGAAGAAAGGATGGGTATCGAACAGGTCTTCGCTCACGCCAGCCACGCGAGCGGCTTCGCGCACACGCTGTTCCACCTCCTCCTCGGGCAGGTTGATATTCCGCGGCCCATAGGCAATCTCCGCACGGACGCTGCGGTTGAACAATTGGTGATCCGGATTCTGGAAGACATACCCCACCTTTGTGACCAACTGCTTGATCACCCCGCGCCGGCTAGTGTCGATTCCCTCTACGACAACCTTCCCGGCTGTTGGCTTGAACAAGCCATTAATGCACTTTGAGAGCGTGGTTTTCCCTGAGCCGTTCTGGCCGATAAAGGCGATAAACTCTTGTTCACCGATTTCAAGGTTAATCCCCACGAGAGCCGGCGTGCCATCGGGGTAGGTAAAATCGAGATTCTCTACAGTGATCAAGGGCTTCATTTCACCACCTTTTTCTGAAAGAGGGGCTTGACCAGTTCCGCAGCTTCCTCTAACTCTAGTGGCAGAGGAGCTTCAGGAGCGAGGTAGCCCTCGCCTTTTAGCCATTGAGCGTACTCTGTGCATTCAGGTGGCAAAATCCCCTGCCCTCGCAGATAAAGCGGGTTGGCGAAGAACTCCGATGTCGGCTCGTGGCGCACTACTCGGCCCCCCGACATCAGGATCATCTCATCCGCCAAGGGGGCTAGCTGCTCAATGTTATGCTCGGCTACGATCAAGGTGTGCTTTTTCTCTTCCTTTATCCTACGTAGGATGTCGAAGATCAGGCGTTTCCCTAGAGGGTCGATCATTGAGGTCGGCTCATCCATCAGAATCACCGGGGGATTCATGGCGAGCACACAAGCGATTGCCACGCGCTGCTTTTGTCCGCCGGAGATGTCATAAGGGCTCTTGTCCAGCAGGTCTTCAATCATCGTAACCTGAGCTGCCCACTCGAGGCGTTCCTTGATTTCGCTGAGCGAGTAGCCAATGTTTTCCAGCCCGAATGCTAATTCCTCCTCAACCGTCATCGCAGTAAACTGAGCTTCGGGATCAGAAAAGACCAGCCCCACTTTGGTAGCTAATTCCAACGAGTCCATCTCGCGCACCGGTTTACCGAACAATAGCACCTGTCCGCGGTAGATGCCGTTGAAGCTGTGTGGGATCAAACCACAAATCGCTGAAAGCAAAGAGGTCTTCCCCTGTTCGTTAGCGCCCACAACCCCTACAAAGGAGTGCTCCCGAATTTTCAGGTTGATCTCTTTTAGAGCGAACTCTTTGGTGTTCTCGTACTTCCACTCAAGGTTTTGAAACTCAATGATGGTTTCCATAGCCTCAGCTCGGGATGTTCAAGATCGAACGAAGATATAGGTTTAGCGGAGAGTGTTCGATGGCAAAAGCGCCAAAGGCAGTTTGGGCGATGGCAACCGCAGCAAAGATGACGACCAAAATGACGATCGCAATCCAATCGCGACGGCGCATTACGTAGCGAGAGCGTATGTAATCCGAGCGTTTGCCGCCCGTGCCCACTCGCCCGGTCAGGGTGTAGCCACGAGCGAAAAGAGCGTTGCTGATTTCATCCGCCCGGCGCAGCGCAATTGAGAAGAGCGGCACCAAGTACATCACATACAGCTTTGCCTGATCCGAGAAGCGCATTGCTTTAGTGTCTAAGCCACGCGCTTGCTCTGCTTCCCGAATAATGCGGAAATCCTCCATAAACATTCCAGCAGCGCGGATCGACAGGCTGATCACGTAGGATACGACAAAGGGCACCCTTAGGGTGCGCAGGCCTACCAGCATATCACGCTCATGATTGGTGGAGAAGTAGAGGATCGTACCGAAGAGCATTGCCATCAATCGCCAATAAGAAGCAAAGGTGAAGAAAAAAGGCTGATAGTAAATGGTAATGCCCAGCACCTTGAGAGGGGTATACGAGGGATCTCTGCCCGGCGCAAGGATCACCACCGTGAACATGAAAAGCGCTACAGTGAAGACGATAGGCATGTAAACCCGCAAACGCCCTAGGTCCACCTTGCCCCACCGCAACAAGGCCAGGTTGACCAAGAGCAAGAGGAAATTGATTTCGGGGATGTAGATAAATAAGGGGATGACGCCTAAAAAGATAAATAAGATCAGTCGTGTAACCGGGTGAAAGGCATAAAACGGAGAGGAAAGCGGCACCTGCCCAAGCAGAGTTTTGCGCGCCGTGGCTTTTCGAGCGGGTAAAGCTGGCAGAGAGGTAGGAGTTGAAACTTCCGTCATGGATGTTCATCCGGTCAGGGTATGAGAGATTAAGAAAGGCGAGGCGAAGGATCCTGCCTTGCCTCGCCCCAGTCTTGAAAAGGCTAAGCCCAGTAGCCCTTGCAGAAGGCCTTGCTGCGCACCACCAACGGTGAGACGAACTTTAGGACAATTGAACCGAGGATTACCGTCGGGATGGTGTTCCCGATGAACCAACCGAGGAAAGCTGTCGGTTGAGCAGCTTGAGTGATCAGGCCGAAGGCAACCAACATAGTCGTACCCCAGGCGGCGCCAATGATGTTGGGCAGGAGAGCGCCGAACACGATCCAGATCCACCAGTCGCGCCCGCTTTTCAACGAAGGATCAGCATAGAACCTGCGGAATGCCCAACCGGCGATCATTCCTTGGAGGATGTTTGCCGGCAAATAGGCAATCGAGACCGGCAGAGGGGCAGATCCAGACAGAGAGTTCGAGATCAGGGGGAACAAGCCGGCCGCAATGCCGCCCCACCAACCGAACCAAATCGAACCAATGCTCTGCACAGCCTGCCCAGGCCAAAAGGCCGAGACGAAGCCAATGGGCACAGCCAAGCTACCGAAAGTGCCGACGACAATGCCAATCCCAGTGAATAAAGCTAGCATAACGATGTGAACAATGCCAGGTTTGCGGACTTCGCCTTCTTCAAGAGTCCAAACTTCTCTCGCAGCTTGGACAGCCATAGCACACCTCCTTCTCGTTTAGGTTGGGATATGGATTTAGGTAAGTAACCTAGTGGAAGATTTAGGCATCTATATTTTTCTCCTTTCACCTCCTAGGTTTGGGGATCAAAAAGCGGCCGAGTGCCCGAGGTGGACAATACGCTCCCGCAATGCCGCTCGAACCGCTTGTTTGACGAAGGATAAAGCTCGGATAATTGCATCGCTTTGTGGGCATCCTTTGTATGTATTAACAACGTACCAAGCGCTCGCGTTACGGCGACCCCACCCACCGCATCTCGATTTGTATAGACAATTATTCTTTATAGAAAGATAGATAATTACAAAGTTATTTGTTTAAATCATAGCTGAAAAGAGAGAAACTGTCAAGCGAAGGTCAAGCTTTCTCTCCGGGTCTCTCAGATTGCGGCCGATCGCCGATTTGGGAGAGCCGATGCTCTTGTCGCCCCCGGCCGAAGGGCAGGCGGTTCCACACGCCCCTTCGTAGGCGGGCATACCGGTCTGAGATGCAGGCAGGCAAGGACGCCTGCGACTCTGCGAAAGAGCCAGCAGGCACGCCGAAGGCAGCCTTCGAGCAGCCGTTTTACCCCTTCTTCTCCTCTCCTAGAATCTTCGCCCCGATTTGGTGTAGCGTCTCGCGCACCTTTTGCTCCAGCGTGGTCGGCTTGATCCCGCTCTCGGCGCGGGCTTCGAGGGTAACCTCCATGTTCACCTCCGCCCCATCCTGATGCAGGGGCGTCACCACGCCGCGCAGGAAGTCGGACAGCTTGTCCCAGGGAAGCTGCACCGTCAGACGATAGACGCGGATGCCCGCACTCGGGGGAGCTACGGCGGCCGTGCTCACCTCAGCAATTCCCCCAGAGGGGGATGGCGGTTGTGGCGCCTCGCCCCCTGGGTAGATCGAGGCCGCTTGGGGTTCGGGCTGCGGTGGCGCTGCCAGCGGCGGCTCTCGCACCAAAACCGCTTCTGCGGCTAGTTCGGCGGGGCTTACTCTCTCCTTGAAAAAGACCTGCCCTCCCACCCGCACGCCGAACAGGCCTTGCTGCACACCCTCGGCTAGGGCGTTGAGCAACACCTCTTTGTTCGCCAGCATGGGCAGATGGGGGTATTTCAAGTAGGCTTCGTAAAGTTCTGCTACCGCTTTTTCCTTTTCATCCGAGCGCAAAGCTTTCTCCAGCACTTGGCGCGGCGAGATTTTGGCCAGCAACGCTTCCTCGCTGTATAAGTAATCCCGAACGCGGGCAGCTAGGGAAGGCTTACCCCCCACCGTGGGCAAGCCTAAGTCGTGCAAGCGCCATCCCGCCTCCTCGGCTTTGGCAAGATAGCGATAGGCGCTTATCAAGCGGTGCGTGATGCCGCTCTCCACATCCTTGAGCTTACTCTCCAGATTCTTGCGGTTCTCTTCCGAGAGCTGACGCATCAGCGCCTTGTCCTCGGCAACCGCCCGGTGAGCCAAAAAGCGTTTCACCTGCTGGCGCACGCCTTGGAGTTCGGTGTTATCGGCGAAGAGCACAAGCAGGGTGTTGCGATAGGTGCGGAAGGTCTGCCCGCATTTCTCCATCAGCTCGCGCACAAAGGCTTCGGTGGCACTTGCCTGGCGCGGATACTCGGGCGAGAGCACCGCCAGCTTTAGCTCGCGCGTATCGGCGACGTCCTGAGCGCTTTTGGGCCAAAGGATCACCCGCAGCTCGCTGCCGGCGATCCGCTCTAAGCGGGCGCGGATTTCTTCCTCGATCCCCTCCTCCTTCACCGCTTCTTCTTTTTCAACCAAGATGCGGTTGAGGTTGGGTTGGGTGGAAAACCAATAGACGCCGCCCTGCACGTGCAGGTACCATAATTCCTCCTCCAAGCGTTGCAGGGCATCGCCGATGATCGCCGGGGGCAGACCGGGTTGCAGCAGGGCGAGGCGCAGGCGTTGAATCCCGACGCCGCGCTTTTCGCTGCCACTGAACGAGGCGAAGAAGATCGCTCGCGCCAAGCCGCCCGCCACGCCGAAGCGCACATACTCCGATCCCATCTCGCGGTCGATGCGCTCGCTTTTGGCATTGCTGCCGGCAATATCGGCGGCGATCACCCCTTGGTATTCGTTGCCGATATGGCGCAGGAACTCGCTGCGCACGGCGGGGTTGGCAAGATTGAGATGGGCAGGCAAGATCAGCGGCGCCGGGTGCTGTGTGCGATACAGCTCGGTGACCACGTGTGCCAAGAGGCGCAACACACCCCGCGTGCGTTGGAAATCGGGAAAGGTGCTCCAGCGTTCATAAAGCACATCGATCAGTTCGGGATGGAAGGGATAGGCTTTGCGCATCCGCTCGCGATAGGCTGGCTCGCGGGCTTCTTTGGGCAGGTCATCGCCCAACCGTTGGTAGGTCTCGAAGAAGGCTTCGGCGGTGCGGCGCACTTCTTGGGGGTCGCCGCCCTCTTCAAAGAGCCGCCGCCGGATCACCTCATAGACCTCTTCCCCTTCCACCGGCGTCTTGATGCTCTCAACCCGCTTGAAGATTTGTTGCAGCTCGTGCAACGCTCGGGCGCCTTCTTCGCCGTAGGGGGCGCTGGAGGGCAGGGTGACCACCAGAGCGCATTGCCTCTGCGCCTTGACCGTTTCGGTCAGCTCTTGAAAGAAAGCCATCAATTGATCGCGAAAGTCCTTCGCCTTGACCGCATATTCGGCGATCTCGTCCATCAGGATCAGGGTGGGCTGATCGCCGAGCAGTCGGTGGAGCAGCTCCTTGCCCGGCGCACGGCGGCGTTCGTCCTGCTCTTTGAGCAAGTCGTAGTTTCCCAGTTGGTAAGCCAGCTCTCCCCAGGGCGTCCTGCCTTGCAAGGCATCGGCATCGGTGCCGACAAACGCTGCCACCCTCGCCGCAGGAAGGGCCTCCAGTTCGGCGCGGGCGAGGATCTCCGCGCCCGCCTGCGAGGTTGACAGCTCGGAGGCGTGGCGGATCAGGTGGTAGAGGGCGATCAGGCTGTGCGTCTTGCCGCCGCCGAAAGGGGTTTGAATTTGGATCACTGCCTCGCCGTTGCCCTGACCAGCCAACCGGCGCAAGACCGCCGCCAAAAGGTTGACCAAGCCCTGGGTGGGGTAGGTCTTGCGAAAGAAGGTCAGCGCGTCGCAATATTCCTGCGCACCGCGCCTGGCGATCACATCCGAAAGGTCGGCTGCAAACACCGCTTCGTCTAGGTGACCGCGGCGGATGTCGCTATGGGGGATGACCACTTGCGTCCAGGGTTTCATGGAAAATCCTCCTTAAAACAAGCGCAGATTCTGTTCGGTTTGATAGCGCGTGCGCCCGTAGAGCAAGCCTTGCAGGGCTTGCTTTTCCTTATCGCCCTCCGGCAAGACTTCGCTCAAGGCTTGGGCAACCTGCCAGAAAACCTCGTTATCGCCGTAGGTTTGCGCCAGGTGTTCGGCAAGTTCCTTGGGGCGGTTCTGCTCCCACAGCACGGCGGCGCGCTGCAGGGCATCCACCAGCGTAGGGAATTGGCTCTGCTTGGCAAAGCGGGCTTCTTTTGCCCGCTCGGCGGGGGAGAGCACGCGCACATATTCCTTCTCCTTCCTCACCAACCCGCCGGGCTGCCAATGCTCGCTCAGTTCGATCCCCACGCCGGAAGCCAGCTTGCGCGCCTCGTCAAAGGGCACCTTGGCGTGGTTGTAGGTCCAACGCCAGAGGAGGTAAAAGCGCGTCGGGGCATCCACGCCGCCCAATTGGGCTTGCTGCAGAATGCGCCCGAGGGCGAACTCGGCCACCACTTTGCGCACGTATTCCAGCAGCTCGGCAACGCTCACCGCCTCGCCGCTGAGCTTTTCCACCCGGGCGTATTTGCCAAAGGCTTCCACGGCCGGCCCGATGGCGCTCATGAAGAAATCGGCGCCGCGGATACCAGCCTCCCAGAACTGAGCCAGTTTGTGGCGCACGCGGGCTTCGATCTCGCGGCGCACGGTGGGGAACTCCCCGACCGGCGCATCCGGGGGGCGCTTGCGGCACACCATGTAGATGGAAGAGGCGAGCGCGGCTGACTCCTGCGCCCTGAGCCGTGTTTGCATCTCGGTGTGGATCGGCCAGGAGGCGGTCATGTAAAGCCCGGCTTCCAACAGGGCGTTGATCACCGTCTCCCAGGCTTGGGTGGTTTTGTGGGCAAAGACGATCACGGCGATGCCCTCGGGTTTGAGCACGCGGCGGATCTCGCGGAAGGCTTGGGTGA
>JANXBJ010000002.1 GCA_025057645.1 Anaerolineales bacterium | reverse complement strand
CTTTCGGGCGTAGCAGCCTGTATAACCGCCTAAGCTATAAGGGCACCGTCATAGCAGAGTCCCTTGGTTACACAGAAGGCTACGGCACGTTCCACTTAATGGAACTTTACCCGCTGTTCCGCCAATTCCTAGAAAGTCAAGGGATTTCAACGCGAGGCGGCTTCGGTACGGGCCCGCGCCAGAAATGGCAAACGATGGTACGCGCACTGGATCGGTTAGGCCTCCCGTCGGATTTGCTTCGTCACGGCGTGAGGCGGGAGGTATTCCTGTTTCGCCTGGTGAACAACTTGGAAGCATACATGGAAGGCCGCGACGCTGAGCCGGCCTACCGCAACCTGCCGTTTTCGGAGCTGGTCGCTTGGTGGCGAGAGCGCTGGTTGCTGCCAAGAACAGAGCGCGTGGATGGCTGGCGAGAGTGGCGCAAAGAGGAGCTCAAAAGTCTATTACTACTCGAACAGGATAAGACTATAAAATGAGGGAATCTCTAGAACGTCCCTTTGGCGAACTCCCCGCTGCATTAGTAGACGAGGTCCTCAAACGCACAGAGGATCTCAGCAAGAAGTTGCTAGATGATTTTGAGCAAGTGCGCACTCGTCGCCACGAATGGCGAGAAGGCCTTGAACGGGCAGGCCTGCTTCGCCGTGATGCTGAGCTTCCCTATATGCCTATTCCGACGACCTGTGGTGTAGATGGGTCCTACGCTGTAGAGCGACTATTGGCCAGTGACTTGGTCGCCGCGGCTGCCGTGGCCGTGGAAGGCCTGACACCCCCTTCAGAAACTCGTCATTGGCCAGAACCCCGTCACCTTGTCTGGGTGGAGACAGAGACTCACGAGGCTGAGGTAGGAGTAGTCCTGCGTGCATTGATGGCAGGCATGGAGCTAGAGTTGGCCGCACAAGCGCCGCATGAGGTTATATTCTTAGACGGATCTCTCACGACTCCACTCATATACTTCAACCAGGCGTTGAATAAAAGCCGGGACACTTTACATCTGCACACTACAACCTATTTTCTCGCTCAGGCCACCTCGGCGCTGAAAGCGTACTTGACAATACTCGCTTCAACTCGAAGTGACCGCTGTTGGATAGCGATACCCAAATACACGACAAGGCGAGAAATCGGGCAGGGGATGGGATGGCCTGACACATACGATGACCGCGGTCTTTTGAGCTTTCTTTTGGAACCTGGCGAATATACAAGTCCTAGGTCCCTACAGCAACCTACTGAACCCTGGCACTTGAACCTAACCCCGCTTGCACCTGCTACTAAGGAAGAAGTCGGTCGCATAGGGGAGGCGATCATCTCAGCACTGGGCGAAATCCAAGTCATCTACTACCGGCCTTATTCCTGGCTTCCAGCCCTCCGTGTAGAAATGAGCCGCGCAGTAGCTGAAAATCAAGCACGCTTGGCCACCGCACTTCATGGAATCCGCCACCAATGCGGCGCACCAGCCGTGATGGAACCCTATCCTCTATACATGGCAGATCGGATAGTCAAGCACTTGCCCAAGTCTATCCCTACGTTTCGTCAGGTAACCACTCAACATATTTCCGAGGCCTACCAGGGAAGCATCGGCGAGGTTTTTCTAGGCTTACACGGTTATCGAACAGAATCGGGAGTGTAATCTTATGGAAAAGAATCTTAATCAACTCGTAGACGAAGCGGAACGGATTGGCGTCATAGGATCGCCATCCTCTACCAGTGAAATGGCATTGGACATCCTGGCTGGCGCTGTCAACAAGAAACTTGTAGGGGAACTCGCTTTGTTCCGCTATCAGCAGGACGGCCTAGCCCACTACGCTCTGGGGCAGATTACCGAAGTGAAACTGCGCAACGTCTGGCACGAGGACCCCACGATGCGCAGCCTAATCCGCCAGCGTGGGCGGGTGGATGCAGTCAGCGAGCGCCAGGACACACACCTAGGAGAAATGACGATCAGCGCGGTCTTCTCCGCTGGCTCCAATGGCTATCGCCCCAGTATCTTGGGCACTGTCCCAGCCACAGGCACACCCATTCATCTTGTCAATGACGCCGTTCTATCCGAACTGCTTTCGCCCTACCGCGACCAGCTTTTCTATCTAGGGCATGTCTATGGTTCAAAGCCCCTTCTGCCGCTCTGGTTCAAGCATTTCGATACCGGTCCCCAAGGTGCAGGTGAGGCCTACCACCTAGGCATCTTCGGCAAAACTGGCTCCGGCAAGTCCGTACTCGCCAAGATGATCTTGTTGGCTTATGCCCGCTATCCCAAGATGGCACTTCTGGTCATTGATCCCCAGGGTGAATTTGCCAAAGAAGCCAGAGGCGAGGCGGTACCGGGCGAATTTCAGTTGCCGATGAAACGTATCTTGAGCAGCCTCAATAAACCGGTCCAAGTGCATGGCGTGAGGGACTTGGTGCTAGACCGATGGGAACTATTCGCTCAAATCCTCTACGAGTCACCTTTCTTTGAACAATTAAGCATACCCAAGGGGGAAAACCGACAGTTGGCGGCAAGCACATTGGCTGATCGCTTGCAGCGCGCAAGAGTTACACTAAAGGATCTTCATAACCGCGAATCCTTCGACCGCGCTTGGAGTCTGCTCGGCGATGAAAACGTACAAAGGGTCTTCTATCGTACAGAAGGGTCGCGAGCCCGGTTTCAGTCTATGTACGGCCAAGCAGACCGCAATTTCTTCTTCACTAACTACTGGCTTCCCGTCACGCAACTGTTTCGCGAAGACCGGGAAGGTGCGCAAAAAGTGGAATGGCTATTGGCCGCCTTATTCAATCTCGATGAAACGCAACGTCCTCTTGTGGTGATAGACTTATCGGTGGAACAGGCGACTCAAACGACTGGCAGTTTGAGTGCACTTCCTCTTTTTGGCGGAGATCAGTCTCGATCTCAAAGCATCCCCTTGTTCTGGAATGAGATGATACAAGCTTTGGTCATTAAGAGGCTGCTGGAGGGTATTCGCACGGCGGCAGAATACGCCTATAAACAGAACCGTGGTCTGAACACACTGGTACTGATAGACGAAGCTCACCGCCTTGCACCCCGTGAAGACCCTGAAAGCGAGGAGAAGAAAGCGGTGCGGGGCATCTTAATTGACGCCGCGCGCACCACGCGCAAGTACGGGGTCGGGTGGCTGTTTATCAGCCAGACGCTCTCTAGCCTACATCGCGAAATCCTGGAGCAATTGCGTATCTTTTTCTTCGGCTTCGGCTTGGGAATGGGAGCTGAGTTCAAGGCGTTGAGTGAGTTGGTAGGTGGGCGAAGCAAAGCTCTTGACCTCTATCAACTGTTTCGTGACCCACATTCGTCATTCGACATCGCAAGCAGGGAATATTCCTTTATGACGATTGGCCCGGTGTCTCCACTCTCATTTGCTGGGACTCCATTGTTCTTCAATGCCTTCAACACAGTGGAAGAATTCCTGGACGCTAACGGGCTGAATTCGTAGAGAGAGCCTAAGCGTCTCTTCTCAGACGCGCTGCCTTCAACAGCATGGAGATGAGGCGAGAGCCTTTTGATTTGATATAGAACAGCAAAACCATAAGCAGCCAAGCGGAATCAGCACAGCGGCAGAAATCATTCGACAATAGTCTCGATCGTAAAACTCGTAGAATCTAGCTTGATTTACAGCAATGAGTGCTGACAAGCAAAATCCTCGAAAGGGCAGCCTAGGAAAAGCTGTCCCTGAAAGCTGCCGTGCGTCATTCGTTGACAGAATCTGCGGGCGTAGACGCCTGCCATTCCGACATGCAGCACAACAAAGATTGTGTCGCTCCGAACGCAGGGAGGAGGCGCTACGGCTCGATCCCCCCAATTTCTGCCAAAAAGCGCTGCGCTAATTGACGCACTTCGCCCACGTTGCGGCATTTCAGCACCTCTTGCGCAAGGCTCTGCGCTTCACCGCTCTCCACCCTCGCCAAAATCGCCTTTTGTTGCGGGATGGCGTTGGGATTTAGGCTCAACTCATCCGTTCCCAAGCCAACCAAAATCGGCAACGCCTCGGGCAGGCTCGCCACTTCTCCGCACACCGTCACCCGCTTCCCGCAAGCGTGCGCAGCCGAGATCACCTGCTGGATTTGGCGCAAAATCGCCGGGTGCAGGGCATCGTTATACTCGCTCAACGCTGGATTGCCCCGCTCGGCTGCCAGGGTGTACTGGGTGAGGTCGTTGGTGCCGATGCTGAAGAACTCCACTTCCTTAGCAAAGTGTTCAGCAAGGTAAACCGAGGCCGGCGTCTCGACCATGATTCCCATCGGCACGGGATAACCATGGGGAATTCCCTCTCGGTCTAATTGCTCATGCGCTTTGCAGACAAACGCTTTGGCTTGCTCCCATTCTTCCAGTGTAGCGACCATCGGCAGCAACAAATGGATAGGGTAATCAGTTGCGGCGCGCAGGATCGCCCGAATTTGGGTCAGGAAGATGTCAGGATACCGCAGGCTGACGCGAATGCCGCGCAAGCCCAGATAGGGGTTGGCTTCAGGGGGCAAGGAGAGATAAGCCGGCAGCTTATCCCCACCGACATCCAAGGTGCGCACAACCACCGCATGGGGTTTCAGCCATTCAGCCAGTTGGCAATAGACCGCCACCTGTTCTGGCTCTGTGGGCGGATGGGGACGATTTTGATAGAGGAACTCGGTGCGCAGCACGCCGATTCCCTCTGCTCCGCTCGTCAGAGCCAATTTCCCCTCGGCGAGGCTGCCCACATTGGCAAGGATCTCAACCCGTTTGCCATCTCGGGTTTGAGCTGGCTGTCGCGCGCTTTGGAGCAAACGTTGCCGAGATTCTTTCCAGCGGCGGGCTTTTTCTTCCAATTCTGTAATGACTGCGGGACCGGGGCACAGCCAAACCTCGCCGCTCTGCCCATCGATCCCGATCCAATCCCCGTCCTTCAATCCCGACCGGGCGAGATCGACCCCGCCGACAGCGGGAATGCCCAAGCCGCGCAGCAGGATGGCGCTGTGCGAAGTTGCTCCTCCGCCAGCTAAAATCACCCCGCGCACCGTTTGGGGGTCCAGCTCGGCAACTTGGTTGGGGGTCAATTCTTCGGCAGCAAGGATCGCTGCCTCCGATAGACGGAGAGTCTCCACTTTTGTCTCGCCAAAGTTGGCGAGCACCAAGCGAGTGATATCCAAGATGTCTAAAGCGCGCTGGCGCAGATAGGAGTCATCCGCCTGTTGGAAAGCTTGCGCAGCTTCGTCACAGGCTTGCTTCCAAGCCTGCCAAGCGTTCAGATTGTCCTTGAGGATCAGTTGGCGGGCGCGTTCTAGCAAGAGCGGATCGCGCAAGAAGAGGGCTTGGGCTTGGAAAATCGCCGCCTTCTCCTCGCCGAGTTGACCTCTCAGCCGTTCGAAGCGCACTTGTAGGTCGCCCTCAACCTTTTGGATAGCGGCTTGCAAGCGTTGCCATTCTTGGCGCGGAGAGGCCGCTCCGCTGCTCGGCGGTTCTACCCAGGTGGTCTGGAGAAAATGGATTGGCGCAACAGCGATCCCCTCCGCAATGGGAACGCCGCGAATTGCCTTTTCCTCTGGAGCTGTTTGTTCGAGGCGTTCCTTCGTTTCTCCCGCAAGGGGCATCGGAGGGGCTTCTTCGAGGACCGGATGCCTTTGCCACGCGTCCATCAGGTCTTGGATTGCTGCAAGCGCTTCCGCCGCTTGCGGTCCGCGGGCGATAACCCGCAGGCGCTGCCCTTGGGTTGCGCCGAGGGCGAGCAAGGCGTTCAAGCTCACCGCTTCCACGGCGGGTGTGTTGCGGTCGAGGTTGGCAACCCAAACTTGGGCGTCGAACCGGGCTGCGGTTTGTAAGAGCTGGGTCGCCGGTCGGGCGTGCAAGCCATGGGGGTTCTCTAAGCGCACGATGAGTGAGAGTTCATCTTCGGGGATCGACTCAGAGGGCAGCGCTTGGGCCGAGGTGGATGGTTGTGATTGCCACCCCTCACCCCTAGCCCCTCTCTCATAGGGAGAGGGAGAGTAGCCAAGGTGAAGTTGCTTAGGAGTCAGTGCGATGAGAGCTTCGGCGTAGATTTTGTCCAAGTCTGCGCTCAGGGCGAGTTGGGCGGCCGCGGCGAGGGTGCCTTCGACCACCGGCGCCGGGCAAAGGCGCACGCGCTGGCGTTCCGCCTCGCTCAAGAATTCCAATGCCATCTCAGCGCTCAAAACTGCGCTGCCCAAATCCATCAGAACCAACACACCCTCCTCGCTGTAGACCGAGCGGATGGCTGCGGCGATCTCCAAGGCATCGGTGCCGATCTCTTGATGCTCTTCCCCGATGCCGGCAGCGATGGCAATTTTCGCCTGCCGCGGGGCGACTTGGCGTGCCAACCCCAACAGGCCTTCAGCTAACTGGCGGCTGTGAGAGACAATAACCAACCCGACCAAAGACACCTCTCCCGTCAAAAAACCCCTATTCCACCCCAGCCCAAACTTCCGCTGCCGCTTTGAGCAACAAGTAAGAGGAAGTTGCGCCGGGGTCTTGGTGCCCAGCGCTGCGCTCGCCGAGATAGCTTGCCCGCCCCTTGCGCGCCACCAGCGGAATGGTCTCTCTCATCCCTTGTTCAGCAGCTTGAGCGGCCGCCTTCAGGGCAGCCGAGAAAGCCACTCCGTCCGAGAGCGCTTGGCGCAGAGCAGTCACAGCCGGCAATAGGGCGTCGATCATCGTCTTATCGCCGGCTTCGGCCTTGCCGCGCTGTTGCACGCCCTGCACGGCTGCCTCCAACGCAGCCGCCCAGTCTGCGGCGGAGATCTCGGCTTTGCCCGCCAGCTTCGTTGCCATCTGCAGGAAGAAGGTGCCATAAAGGGGACCCGCCGCACCGCCCACGGTGGAGATCAGGGTCATCGCCACCGTTTTGAGCAAGGCGCCGATCTCGGCAGGGTTCTCCTGGGCAAACTTTTGCATCACGGCTTGAAAGCCGCGGTCCATGTTGGCACCGTGGTCGGCGTCGCCGATGGCGGCATCTAATTCCACCAAATAATCCCGGTTGGCAGCAATCACCTCAGCACAGCGTTCGATCCAGCGCAAAAAATCAGTCGTTGTCAACATAGGAACTCCAAGATTAGAGATAGAAGAACCCAAACAAGTGGTTTCACGTCTTGCCCTCAGCGGGCATCCGACGACACCGCAGGCAAAAACAAGTCATAAATCGGAAAGGAGTTGTCGCTTTCGATAACGAAATGCACCACCGTCAGCGGTGGGATGGTGTAGCTGAAGCGATTGTTCTGTATCGGATTCGCTCCAGCCATAGGGCGAATCTCGGGACTGTTCTGATCAAACCCCCATCCCTGCGCTCTGTGGTATCGCACCGGACTGTGCAGCGTAAATTGCCCTTGGAATGCCTGCGTTAGACCGCGGTTGATGACGACGAGGTGTAGTTGGGTGACATCGGTGTTGTGAATTGCAGCGTAGACCGGTGCATTTGCCACATCGCTGGTCTCTGCTTTAACACTGACGTTCCCAAAAGCAGCCCCTGCGCCATCGAAGTTGCGATAAAGGCGATAGGCAGCAACGACATAATCCGATTCGCCCTCCAATGGGTAAAAAGAGGCAAAATATACGCCGTATTTTCCCAAAATCCCCAACACATCGGCAACCGCAATCCCCCCAGAGATATGATCTTCCGCCCCGTAGCTGAACTCGGTCATTGCCAGCTTGGTGCCGGGATAATAGGTCTGGATTGAGGAGTGCAGGCGGGGCAAGATGGGCAAATAATCTCCGAACCAGGTGCCAATCCACGAATCTTCTCGGAAATTCTCATCCCATAGGGCGCGCGGGGCTTGCATGCGCGCTTGTTGCAGGCATTCACCCCCCACCCCGTTCCATACGATCCGCGTTCCACAGCCTTGCGCTTCGGGATACCAGTGAAAATCGAACACGTCCAGCAGGCGCCTCCCCGCCTGTTGGGAGCGCAGGCGCATTTGTGCCAGATAATAATCGACAAACCAGTCATAGGTTTGCCCGTGTTGTGCCCAGTCGGGCGCGTCCTGTAACGTTTTCATCCCCCAAAACCCGTAATGGACAGGGGCAAAGATCTCCGCCTGCGGGTCAATCGCCTTGACCGCACTTGCCAAGCTCGCACTCTTCTCAATCAGTTCGGCTACAGTCGTTTTTTGCGGATGGAGACGAGGATGGGTGTTCGCCCATAGGTCCGGCTCGTTATCTAACGAATATCCACGCCGAACCGCTGCTGTAGCGGCGTTTCCGTAGGTCTGCACCAAGTGCGCGACCAGCTCATCGACATAGACGGCTTGGTCGTTCAAGTCGGGAGGATAGCTGAAGGCTGAATTTTTACGGTAAACCAACGTTTTCCAACGATTGGAAGGGGCTGTCTGATCCGTGGAAACTGTCCCGTTTTTATCCGCCGCCACATAACCGGCCATCGGCAGAGTGAGCAAAGCGTATTGTCCCTTTCGCTCAGCAACATAGTCAACGAAAGTCTTCAAGGCAGCTGCCGGTTGGTTCCAATCTGAACAAGACAGAATCCAGCACAAAAAGTCATCAGAAGAGTGATGCCAATCGCTGCCGGCATTGGAGGCGTTGTTTTCCCAGTTGTAGCCCGTCCAGCGGTTGCCGCCCAGCCGCGCCGCAGGATACAAGCCTTGATCTGTGGTCAGAAGATTGGTGCCATAGATATAGGGGCTGATCGGGTGGCGTTCCGCGGTCACATCCACCGTAAATGTTACTACCAGTGAGGCTTGTTCTCTGCCTGTAGCAGAAGGGACGAATTTGCGCTGCTCATCCATCGTATTTGCTTCAGCAACCGAACCGATCCCCAGCAGGAAAAGAACAAGGGAGATGAATACCGTCCACCGATAAGATTTCACCGCTACTCCCCTTCTGCAAACGCAGTTTAGCCCCAGCGCAGGGCGGGAGTCTTCACCGGCGCATCCCAAAAGCGGAGCAGCTCGTCATCCATCTTCAGCAGGGTGATCGAGCATCCCGCCATCTCCAAGCTGGTGATATAGGGCCCGATCAAATTGCGCACCACCTTCAAGCCATGCTGCTCGGCAATCTGATGGGCTTTGCGATAGACGATATACAGCTCGATCGGCGGCGTGCCGCCCATGCTGTTGACAAAGAGCAAGACCTCATCGCCGGCCTTGAAAGGCAAATCGCTCAGAATGGGCTGCATGAGCAGCTCAACAATTTCATCAGCGGTCTTGAGCGGCAGGCGCGTGCGCCCCGGTTCGCCGTGAATGCCGATGCCGATCTCCATCTGGTCTTCGGGCAAATCAAAAGTGGGTTTGCCCACATGCGGCACAGTGCACGAGGTCAATGCCATGCCCATACTGCGCCCCCAACCGTTGACCTTGCGACATAAGTCCACCAGTTGGCTAAGGGAATAGCCGGCTTCGGCTGCGCCGCCGCAGATCTTTTCGGCAAGGACGGTCGTCCCCACGCCGCGCCGCCCGGCGGTGTAGAGACTGTTCTCCACAGCGACATCGTCATCGATGATCACGCTCTGTACCTCGATCCCCTCTGCCATGGCGAGGTCGGCAGCCATTTCGAAGTTCATCACATCGCCGGTGTAATTCTTGACAATGAACAAAACTCCAGCCCCGCCGTGCACGGTCTTAGCGGCTTCGAGCATCTGGTCTGGGGTGGGAGAGGTGAAAACGGCACCCGGGCAAGCGGCATCCAACATGCCTTTGCCGACAAAACCGCCGTGCATCGGCTCGTGCCCCGAACCGCCACCGGAGACGATGGCAACTTTTCCTTGTACTGGCGCATCCGCCCGGTAGATAAAATTGGGATCGAAATGGACTTTAACCAGATCGGGATGGGCAAGGGCAATGCCTTCCAATTCTTCGCGCACCACGCTTTCGGGGTGATTGATCAACTTTTTCATCGCAGACCTCCCAAAGGGAAAAAATGGGGGTAGATGTATTATAAACGTTATCGCTGCGGAGAAAAAAAGCCTTCATCCCCCCTTATCCCCCTCCTTGCGTTGTCTATACCACATCGCTCTGTGTCTCAGCCGAGCCCTTATCCAGCCAGTGTAAGGCCTGGGCTGTCACCCTGCCTTTGCGAATCTGTTATAATCGCCCTCGCCAAACGGAAAAAAGAGGAGTGAAACCGTGTATCCTATTCCACCTGAGGTTGAACGGATTCTCGTTACAGAGGAACAAATCAAGCAACGTATAGCCGAACTTGCCCGACAGATTGATCAAGACTACGCCTCAGTCGATCGACTTTATATCATTGGCATACTTAAGGGAGCCTTTATCTTTCTTGCTGATCTAACCCGGCAACTCACGATACCTCACGCCGTGGATTTCATGGCGCTTTCCAGCTACGGGAAAACCACCGTTTCAGGTGCAGTGCGTATTCTGATGGACGTGCGTGAACCCCTTGAAGGACAGCATGTGCTGATCGTTGAAGACATTGTGGATACAGGGCAAACCCTAAACTACCTAACTCACTTGATCAGCAACCGTCGGCCAGCCTCCTTGCGCACTTGTGTGCTAGTGCGCAAAAAACGTGATGGCCTCAACGTAACAGTCGACTACCTCGGCTTCACTATTCCAGATGTATGGGTGGTTGGGTATGGGCTAGACTATGCCGACCGCTTTCGCACCCTTCCCTACGTCGCCGAGCTCAAGCGCGAAGTCTATTCGAAATAGAGCGATATGGCAGAACCAGAACAGCCCACCTCCTAGGGGCAGGCAAATTGTCGAACGCTCAAGCAGCTAGGGGCTAAAAGACCACCGGATGCGTGCGATCTGATCTCACCTTTCCTTCCTGATAGAGACTTTCCAACTATCAGCACACGGTTAAGGTAACCCCTCCATCGGTTCGAGATTTTGTGATAATATTTTATTGCGATTTCTTGCAGTAACAGAACTTTGCAATGACTCATTGTCACACAACCATCCAATCCCTCCGTAGACAGGGTTTTCGCATTACACCGCAGCGCGAGATGATTATCGAAACCCTGACCCAGAGTAACGCTCATCTCTCCGCCGAAGAAATCCACAAACGCATAAAACCGCGCAGCAAAACCATCAACTTGGCCACCGTCTATCGCACCCTCGACCTACTAGTCGAACAAGGACACGCAACCCGTCTGATAGGCAAAGAGGGGAAATTCCTCTATGCTACACGCCAACACAGCCGCCACCTCCATCTTGTGTGTCGCAAGTGTGGGCGCGCTTATGCAGCTTCCTATGACGGTCTGCAACCCTTCTTAGAACAGCTAAAGAGCACCTATGGGTTTCAAGTCGAGGCCGAACACGTAACCCTTTACGGGCTTTGCCCCCACTGCATTCACCCCCCCAACCAATAGCCGAAAGGAGGCCATGATGCTCTCTGCTCCAATCCCGATGCATATCCCCGATGGTTTTCTCTCCACACCGGTATCGGTTGTCCTATGGATTATCAGCATCGCCGCAATTGCTTATGCCTTAAGGCGAGTGGGAAATGAACTAGGTGAACGCCAAGTGCCTTTCATGGGTGTGCTCTCTGCAGCCATCTTCGCCGGACAGATGTTGAACTTTACCGTAGTGGGTGGCACTTCAGGACATCTTCTCGGCTCTGCGCTGGCTACCATTCTTCTCGGTCCGTGGGCAGCTATTATCGTGATGACCAGCGTGGTTGCCATCCAAGCTTTGATCTTTCAAGATGGCGGTTTGGTCGTTTTAGGAGCAAACCTGTTTAATATGGCAATCGTTGGAGTAGCCGTCGCCTATACAGTTTACCGCGCAATTCATCGCCTGAGCGGCGGAAGACAGTGGGGGATTTTTGTCGGCGGATTCCTCGCTGCATGGAGTTCTATCGAGTTCGCTGCATTGGCCTGTGCGCTCCAACTCGCTGCCTCCGGAACCTCACCGGCCAACGTTGCCGTGCCCGCTATGGGGGGAATCCATGCCCTGATCGGGGTCGGTGAAGGGCTGATCACCGTTGGCGCTTTAGCTTTCCTCTATGCCACCCGCCGTGACTTGCTGATCGCTGGGGAAGGTTCAACCCCTCAGGGGAAATTGGTCTGGGGTGTCGGCTTAGCCATCGCCCTGCTCCTAGCTGTGCTCTCGCCCCTTGCCTCTGCCTATCCAGACGGTCTGGAATGGGTGGCCGAGGAGCACGGGTTTATCGAGGCTGCGCGCGCCCCTCTCTACGAAGTCATCCCCGATTACCTCTTCCCGGGGGTCTCTAACGAAGCCTTGGCCACTATCCTGGCTGGAGTTCTCGGCACCCTGATCGTCTTCGGAGTGGTTTTCGCCATCGGCTATGCGCGACGCAAACGTTCAGCAACCTAGAAAAGAAGCTTCCCCGACTTAGCTCCTGTAGCCTGGGACGTCTTTGCGAAGGATGCAAATCTCAGGGTGAGCAAGGGCAAGAGTTCGACTCATGCATGTCCACTACCTTGACCCCTATCAACCTCGCCATAGCCCTATCCATAACTTGGACAGCCGGGTAAAACTTGCGCTTGCGCTTGCTTATCTCTTGAGCACTTCCCTGACACCTGCGGGGGCTTGGGCATCGTATATTTTACTGGCCGCTATCCTGCTTTCGGCAGAACGCCTGAGCGACTTACCATTCTCCTACTTTCTGCGGAGGGCAATTCTCGCCCTCCCTTTTATCTTTGCCGCCTTGCCGTTGCCCTTGACCACACCTGGGCACATCGTGGCAGAATTCTCGCTCGGGGGACTATCCCTCAGGGTCTCCGCTGAGGGCTTAATACGCTCGGCAAGCATTGCGCTCAAGTTCTGGCTCTCGATCCAAATGGCCGTTCTCTTGACCGTTTCAACACCGTTCCCGGAGCTTCTACAGGCCCTGCGCGCCCTACGGGTGCCGCGTCTGCTGGTGGCAATCTTCGGTCTGACGTGGCGCTATCTTTTTGTGTTCGCCGATGAAGCCCTGCGCTTGATGCGGGCGCGTTCGGCACGCAGTGGGCAACATCCCCAGGGAGGATACCGCAGCGGCCGCACCCTCGCTTGGCGCGCCCAAGTGACCGGGAGCATGGCCGGCAGCCTCTTCCTGCGCGCGCTGGAACGCTCGGAGCGCATCTACATGGCCATGTTGGCGCGCGGCTATGACGGAGAAGTGCGCATGAAACCTCTTCCGCCTCTGCCAATCGCCCAATCCATCTTCCTCTGGATCGGAATTGGCATATTGACTCTTATCGCAGCCCTCGGCCACTTCTTAACTCGGCTAGGCTAAGATGCACCACTCGATTGAAATCCGCAACCTCTCTTTTCAGTATCCGGACGGGCATCTCGCCCTGAGCCAAGTCGATCTGACCATTTCCCCGGGCGAAAAAGCCGCTCTTGTTGGCCCGAACGGAGCAGGCAAATCCACTTTGCTCCTCCATCTGAACGGCATCCTGCAAGGACAGGGAGAGGTTCGCGTTTGTGGCCTAGATCTAAGGGACAAAAAGAACTTGCCGAAGGTCCGAGGCATGGTAGGCTTAGTCTTCCAAAACCCGGACGACCAATTGTTTTCACCAACGGTGTACGATGACGTGGCATTCGGCCCGCTGTATCAAGGCCTGCCGCTTGAAGAAGTAGAGCGACGCGTGCAAGCTGCCCTAGCAGCCGTGCATATGGAAGCCTATGCGCAGCGAGTGTCCCATCACCTGAGCGTGGGGGAAAAAAAGCGCATTTCCATTGCCACTGTGCTATCCATGCAACCCGAAGTGTTAGTTTTGGACGAACCAACCGCCGGACTTGACCCCCGCGCCCGGCGCAATCTCATTCACTTATTGGCAGAGCTGGATATGACCATGTTAGTGTCCACGCATGACATGCATCTCGTGCGCGAATTGTTCCCACGAATGATCATCATGGATCAAGGACGTATCATCGCCGATGGCAAAACCGAAGAACTGCTTAAGGACACCGTTTTGCTCGAGACACATGGACTGGAAGCTCCATAGCCGCATCATCAAGCCTAATTTCATGCGCTTTGCTCTCTTGCGTCTAGGTTGCGTTTGTTTTTTGAATTTGCCGGCATCGTTTACACTTCAAAAAGAGCAGGCTCTTTCTTCTTGACAAACTAAAAGTTCCCCGGATATACTTGGATCAATATAACAATCAAACGGGGAGCTTGGGCAAGCCAGGCTGAGAGGAGGACCGTTCGTCCTCGACCCGCAGAACCTGATCCGGATAATGCCGGCGTAGGGAAGTTGTAATTTGGACTTTATACCCTCTCCGGCAGAGGGTTTTTTTTATTTTACTTTCTATGAGGAGGTACCCAATGACTAACGAGGTTGCTCATCACCGGTCGGCTCTTGATCTTATCCAACAGACTCGCCAACAGCTAGAGCCCCTTATCCAACAGATCACGACTCATCGCTATCTCGATGCCCTGGCCGAGAAGCGAGTTTCCCTCTCTGCCTTACAAATTTTAGCCACCCAACAGTACCACACTGTTACCGGCGGTATCCGCAATATCGCCCTCATAGTGTCCCGCTACGGACATCTGCCCAGCCGAGCTATTCTCAACGAGTTCTTGCAGGCAGAATTTGTGGTGTGGGAGCGAATCCCCGCCTTTGCAGAAGCGCTTGGCCTGCCTCGAGAGCAACTGCCTCAAGCTCCCAAGCTGGCGAAGGCGATGATGTTCAGTTATTTCATTTCCCATGTTTGTCTCTATGGTTGCGACGGTGATTTGATTCTTGCGTTTCGCTTCGACTCGGAGGTCTGGATCCAGAACAGTCTGCGCGTCTACGAGGCGCTGCGTTCGCAATACCAACTGAGTGCGGACCAAGCCGAGTTCTTCAAAATCTATGAGCACTACCGGGAGACAGATGAACGCGTCAGTCCTTATATTCAGGATGCTCTGGCGCGAGGGGAGTCGGCGGCGCAGATGCAAGAGACCGCCCGCCTAATGTTGGAATACGAACTGAGCTTCTGGGATGCCATGGCAGAGGTGGCCGGGGTCTGATCAGCGCTTTTGGTGTCGCTTGGGCTAGATTAATCCAAACCCGCGCCAAGAGCAAGGCCGGAGGCGTAGATTCCGACGCCGACCCTCAGACAACAGCACCCTCTCGAGCCAGAGGGTGTTGAGCTCGAGTCCTAAAGTTGCCTGTCCTGCCGACTCCAAGAAGGACAGAATTCGCTCCGAAGGGTTTATAATCAAACCCAAGCTGATGTGTTCTTATACGGAGGGCACCCAGGTGACCAACCAAGCCGGCGATCTCATCTTGGTTCTGATTACTGCGCCATCGCGGGAAGCAGCAGAGCAGCTAGCACGTCAACTGCTCCAAGAACGCTTGGCCGCCTGTGTCAACCTTGTCAGCGGAGTACAATCGCTCTACTGGTGGGAAGGCGAAATTCAATCCGAGCTAGAAGCCTTACTGATCGTCAAGGCCCGCAAAGAAGGGTTTCAAGAGCACTTTATCCCCTTCGTCCGGCAACACCATCCCTACGAAGTGCCGGAAATCCTCGCCCTGCCTATCCTAGCAGGCAACGAGGAGTATTTGAAGTGGGCACTCGGCGAAACCGGCTCTAAACCCGCCTAGCTACGGAGGAAATTTTGGCTATCGACTTCGATCAAATCATTCCTCGGCGCGGCACGAACAGCCTGAAATGGGATACCTACCCTGAAGAAATCTTGCCGATGTGGGTCGCCGACATGGATTTTCGCTCTCCGCAAGCCGTGATCGATGCCTTGCACCAAGCGGTTGAGCATGGAATTTTCGGTTATCCCAGCGGCTTGCACAGCGAACCCAACCAACGCAAAGAACTGCGAGAAGTCATCGTGATGCGGATGGCGCGCCTTTACCACTGGGAAATTCAGCCCGAAGACATTCTCTTTATCCCGGGAGTTGTGGTAGGTTTCAACCTTGTCGCCCACGCTCTGGGCGGGGAAGGCAGCAGCCTGATCGTTCAACCGCCGATCTATCCTCCCATCCTTGCTGCGGCCACGAATGCCAAGATGCGCCGCATCGATAGCCCGCTGGTGCCGAGGCTGACAGGCCAAAGCACCTTGCATTATGAAATTGACTTTGACCAGTTTGAACAAGCCCTTGCACCGGACACTCGGCTCTTCATCCTCTGTAATCCTCACAACCCCACCGGACGAGTTTTTCGGCGTGCCGAGTTGGAACGGCTAGCCGAGATTTGCTTACGTCACGGAGTAGCGATCTGCTCCGACGAGATTCACGGCGATTTGGTCTTTGAACCTCATCACCATCTTCCCATCGCCTCTCTCGACCCCGAAATCGCCCGGAATACGATCACTCTGATGTCACCGAGCAAGACCTTCAACATCCCCGGCTTGCAGTTCTCCTTCGCCATTGTCCCCAATTCCGAGTGGCGCAAACGGTTGCAAACAGCTGGCCAGGGTTTGACCGGTTGGGTAAATTCTCTAGGTTGGGTCGCAGCCCTCGCAGCCTATCGGGAGGGAGAGGAGTGGCTAAGAGAAGTCTTGCAATATTTGCGAGCTAATCGAGACCTTCTGACGGGATGGCTCGCAGAGAACCTTCCCCACGCGCCCCATACTATCCCCGAGGGCACCTATTTGGTCTGGCTGGATTGCCGGCCCTTAGGCCTGCCCGACAACCCCTATGCCTTTTTCCTTAGGGAGGCTAAAGTAGCTTTCAGCGATGGTAGAGCGTTTGGCAAAGAAGGGGAAGGCTTCATCCGTTGGAACTTCGCCTGCCCGCAGTCACTGCTTGAAGAAGCTTGTGCCCGCCTCGCCCAAGCGGTCAGGCTCACCGCCATCCGCTGAGCCCTATTTGCCGGCCCCGAGTGTCAGCGCCGAACACTACTCATACCTCAGTGCCTCTACTGGCTCCAGACTAGCAGCGCGGTTTGCAGGGTACAAGCCAAAGAACAGTCCCACAGCAGAGGAGAACAAGGTTGCCAGCAGAATGGTATCCAAACCGATCGCAGGGTTAATATCGGCATTGTTTGCTGCGGCGATCTGACCAACGATAAAGGAAATCAGCCACCCCAAGCCAATTCCGAGCAAACCGCCGAACAGGCTGAGCACAACCGATTCGGTCAAGAATTGCACCAGAATGTCGACCTTTCGTGCCCCGAGTGCTTTGCGTAAGCCGATCTCGCGCGTGCGCTCGGTCACCGAGACCAACATAATGTTCATGATGCCGATGCCGCCGACCAACAGCGAAATCGCCGCAATCCCGCCCAGAAAGATGGTCAAAATATTCGTGATTGTGCGTGCGGTATCCAAGAAATCCTGCTGGGTCAAAATGGTGAAGTCGTCGGCGCCAATCTCCGTCTTGTGGCGGTAGCGCAAAATCTGAGCGATCTCTTCGGCGGCTTGGGGCACGGCTTGAGCGCTGATAGCCTGCACTAAGAGCAAATCGACCTGGTCGGGTGTGCTGCGGCGGATTAGCCGCGTTTGGGCTGTCGTGAATGGCACCAGCACCCGGTCGTCTTGGTTAGAAAAAGAAGAACCGCCCTTGGATTCGAGCACACCCAACACGCGAAACGGCTGCCCTTCGATACGCACCGTCTCGCCGACCAAGCCCTCCTTGCGCCCAAAGAGCTTTTCGGCCACATCTGGGCCGAGCAATACCACCGAGGAGCGACCTAGAATATGCTCCTCAGAGATAAATTCCCCCTCGGTAACACGGTAATTGCGCACTTCGGCAAAAGACGGAGTTACGCCTTCAATCGAGGTGACTACGCTCTCCCCTCCAAAGCTGACCTTGCCGCTGCCCATAAGCATTGGGGCAACGTTCGCCACCGACGGGGCTTGAAACGGATCGTTGATCGCGTTAGCATCCCCCAAGGTGATCGGTTTGGGATTGCGCACATCCTCATTGCCGCCGCGAAAGACAAACAACAAATTGGTGCCAATGCCCTGGATTGAGCCGGTGATCGAGTTCTCGGCTCCGCGCCCAATAGAGATCATGGCGATCACCGCTGCCACGCCAATCACGATTCCTAGGATCGTCAAGCCAGAACGCAGCTTGTTGCTGGCTAGACTGTCCAAGGCCTCAAAAAAAGAAGCAGTCAGGTTCATGGCTATTCCTCCACCCGGCCGTCACGAATATGAACAATGCGTTGGGCATGAGCCGCTACATCCGGGTCGTGGGTTACGATAATCAGCGTAACGCCCCGCTCCCGATTTAAGCGCAAGAGCAGGCGAATGATCTCTTCGCCCGATTTGGTGTCCAGGTTACCGGTAGGCTCGTCGGCCAAGACGATTGCCGGATTATTCACCAGAGCGCGGGCAATCGCCACACGCTGTTGCTGACCTCCGGACAACTCATTCGGGCGATGATAGAGACGATCACCCAAGCCCACGGCAATCAGAGCCTGCTTTGCGCGTTCGCGTCGGTTGTCCTTCGCTCCGGCGTAACGCAAAGGCAGCTCTACATTAGCCAAAGCAGTGGCGCGCGGCAAGAGGTTAAAGCTCTGGAATACGAAACCAACCTTCTGATTGCGGATTCGTGCCAGCTCATCATCCCTCAAGTCCGAAACGCGTTTGCCGTCCAAGATATACTCACCGGAAGTAGGACGGTCGAGGCAACCAATAATGTTCATCAAGGTGGATTTTCCTGAACCGGAGGGTCCCATAATTGCCACTACCTCGCCGCGCTTAACCTGCAGGGAAAGGCCACGCAAGGCATGGACTTCAACATCACCCATCTTGTAAACCTTGGTTAGATTGCGGGCGTCAATCACCACATCGTTGGCTTCCATGGCACTTCCTGTGATCTCAGCGTTCAGGATTAACCCAAGGGGGTGGACCGTCTTGTTCGAACACGGTTGGCGGGTTAAGAATCACTGCATCACCGACCTTAAGCTCTCCGCCGATCACTTCGCTATGGGTCTCAGAAGAAGCTCCGAGGGTGATCGGCACGACTTCGGGTTGACCATTGCGCAAAACATATACAATCCGTTCACCTTCATTTAGACGCACGGCGCGGTTGGGCACAAGCAGTACATCGCTAAGTCGATTGACAACGATGTTGACCGCCGCAGTCATTCCCGGTTTCACATCTTGGTCGGCATTGCTCAGTTCGATCGTCACGATGAAGTCGACTATCCCTTGGGCAATCGTGCCGACCGGTGAGACCTCTCTGACCTTGCCGCGATAAACTTTGTTTAAAATGGCATCGAAATTCAAGGTGGCCTCTTGCCCGGGCCGCACACGATTGATATCCACCTCCGAAATCCGCACATCCACCAACAAACGAGAGAGATCATCAATTCGAATTGCGACCATACCCGGGGTAACTTGGTCACCGGGCTTGATCTTCACTTCAGTGATCGTTCCGCCGAATGGGGCGGTAAGTCGTGCCAAATTCAAGGTGGCTTGAGCCGCCGCAATGCGTGCTTCGATGGCAGCGATGTCCTCGGCAGACGGGCCGTTCTTCCACCTCTCGTAATCCTGGCGGGCTTTCTCCAAATTTGCCTGCGCAACCTGTAAGCTGTATTCTAGTTCAACCCGCCGCACAGCAGCGTTGTAGTCGCTTTGGGCCACATCCAGTTTTTCTTTCAATTCCTTACGCAGTGCGTCCTCGAGCGGACGATATTTCACGGCCTCGAAGGCTTCGCGTGCGGCATCGAGATTCTTTTTCATCAAGTCCAAAGCCTGAATCGCATCCAAGCCAGCCTGATTGCTCGGCACGGTAAAGTTATCCAGTTGATATTGGGCATCACGCACTGCATTTGCGTAACGCGCTATAGCTTGCATAGCGTTCGTCTTGGCCATCTCGGCATTGGTGTAAAGCTCATCCAGCGCCTTTTGTGCCTCGGTGAGTTCGGCTTGGGCAAGGATGACGTTCTGGGGCAGAGAATCCCGCTTTAGCCTAGCCAGCTCCTCTCCCTCACTCACCAAATCGCCAACCTCAACGAGGACTGCTTCCACCGTGCCGCTGGTCTGCCAGACCAAAACTGCAGTTTGGTTGGCATGAACCGTGCCTGTGCCGCCGACAGTAGCAACCAACTCCCCCCGTGTAACAATTTCGGTTTGAAACGCTGAATTGCGGCTCGCTTGCCGGTTCATCTGCCACTGGCGGAAACCAAGGGTGCCGCCGACCAACATCACTACTATAATCAAGATCGAAATCCACCGTTTTTTCATATTGAGTGCCCTACACTATCCAGAGTGTCAAGTCATATCATCGACCAAACCTGTTCTATCTTCTTTCTACGCAAAAGGGAGAAAAGTTCACCTAAATTCTAATTCCGATTTTTCCCAATCCTGCCTCAACCGGGTAATTCTTACGGAGTTCTTACACTTGCTGTTGTCGAGTCATTGGCGCTCACCGGACACCTCAGCCCTATAGACGTGTAAGCAAATACCCGTCACTCCTAACATTGCCGGCCGGCAGCGGCCTCCGTCCGCAACCCGGAGGCAAGAACCCTCGGATTTCTGAACGCTCTCAAAAAGCACCTAATTTCCAATGTCTCTCCAGTGAGGCTGCCGGACCTCCCCTCATGTGCCCCCTGCTCACGCTCCTAGTAAGAACCGCCTGCACCTGCGGGTCAGCCGGCTCAACAAGCCCGAAGAGATAGTCCTGCACCACCCTCCCTTAAGGTCGGAGCTTGCTACCTCGAAATCTTCTCTGCCGCAAAGCAGGCTGCGCCGATCACCCCTGCTTGATCCCCCAACTTGCCCGGAACCAATTCCACTTGTTCAACAGGTATCACGCGCACCAGACGGCGCATCGTTTCGCGCATCGGGCCGAGCAACAGCTCTCCCGCTTGCGCTACCCCGCCAGTCAACACGATACGTTGGGGACTGAGCGTGACACATAAAATCGCCGCTGCCCTGCCCAACGCTTCGCCCGCTCGCCGGTAAATCTCCAAAGCGATCTCATCCCCCCTTTGAGCAGCCTCGGCGATTAAGGCAGCGGTAATCCGATTATAGTCCCCTTGGCAGAGGTCAGCGATCTGCGTTGCGAGCCCCTGTGCCACCATTTTCATCCCCATGGCAGCGATGGCAGGCCCAGAAGCATAGACTTCCAGACAGCCGTTGTTGCCACAGCCACAGCGCGGCCCGTTAGGGTCCAGCACGATATGCCCTAGCTCGCCGGCACTTCCACTCAAGCCGAGATGCAATTGACCGTTAACGACCGAGCCCCCGCCCACGCCTGTTCCAAGGGCAAAAACCACCATTGTCGCCACCCCTTCCCCTGCACCAAAGCGCCACTCGCCAAAAGTAATGGCACGTGCATCGTTGAGGATCGTCGTTGGAATCGAGGTTAGGCGTTGAAGGGTATCTCGCAAAGGGACGTGTGGCCAATTGCCGGCAAAATTGGTCAGAAAGAGGGTTTCTCCCTTCTCCATGTCCAGCAAGCCCGGTGCACCGACACCGATCCCCTGCACCTGCGCTGAGGTATACCCCCCCTCGGCGATAACCTCTAGGATCAAGTTTGCCATGCGTTGCATCACGGCTTCGGGGCCTTGGCGGGCCAAGGTTGCCGTTGCCTTTTGCAAAAGCACCCTACCGGTTTCGGCATCCACCAAAGCTGCTCGCAAATTGGTGCCCCCCAAGTCACAACCTACATAGAGCTTCATGCTTCACCTCGAAGTGAGAACTTCGAGATTGACTTTAACCAATTTCAATGGGCTTGTCAATCCCGCCCAAACCGAATGGGCAATTGCACAGCGGAAGTGCTTACCTGCCGTTTCCGCAGTAGAGACGTCCGCAAATGCAGTGCAACCAATGAGGAGATGGCAGGCAGACATCCTCGTCCGCCACGTGCGTGGACGCCTCCGACTCAAGAGACCGAGAGCAAAAGACGACGAAAAAACTTGACAAAACACTTGAGATCGATAAACTAACGATTAAGGAATTCCTTAATCGTTATGGAGACCGCTCAACTGCTCCGCTCCTTCCCTCAAATTGAAGCGCTGGCCGATCCACAGCGGCTCGCCATTCTGCAACATTTGATGGCAAAACCGGCAACTCTGACCCAGCTGGCGGCACGACTCGGTCACTCCCCCGCTTGGGTGCGCCACCACCTGAAGCGCCTTGAAGCTGTTGGTCTGGTGAAATTCCACGAAAGCCGCAAGCGCGGGCGACAAACCGAGCGCTACTACTGTGCTGTCGCCGGCGCTTTCTTTATTCAAGAGAGGGTGCTCCCCAAATGCGAGAAGCCCATATTAGTCTTCTCGGGCAGTGACGATCTGGCTTGGGAAGTCCTCGCTGGACACCTAGAACGCTTCTACCACATCCTTTCGCTGCCTGTCGGGTCGCTAAATGGCCTGGTCTATTTGCGCCAGGGCTTCTCCCAGGTCGCTGGCAGTCACTTGTTCGATGAGTGGAGCGGAGAATACAACCTTCCGACCATCCGCCATCTTTTCCCCGACCACCCTACGCTAGTGATCACGCTGGTTCACCGTACACAGGGTTTGATTCTCGCACCCGGCAACCCCAAGGCCATCCGCTCCTTAGCCGATCTTGCGCGCCCAGATGTGCGTTTGATCAACCGCAACCGCGGCTCGGGCACGCGTCTCTGGCTCGACCGCCAGCTGCGTCATTTGGGGCTCTCTCCAGCACAACTCCAAGGTTACGACAGCGAGGTATGCACCCATCTCGACTGCGCTCTGGCAGTCAGGGACTGCCGAGCCGATGTTGCCTTGGGAATTGAAGCTGCAGCTTACAAGACCGGTTTGGATTTTATCCCCCTGTTTCAAGAACGCTACGACCTCACGGTTTTCTCCGAAATGCAGTCGATGTATGCGCCGCTCTTTGACCTCCTCGCCAGTCGCAATTTTCGTCAAGCTGTGCAGACATTGCCCGGTTATGACGCTACGGAGAGCGGGAAATGCTTCTACATCTAGGCCTCCGCGCCTGTCGCTCAGGTTGTCGGTTGCTTGTTGGCTGTTGGTTGCTGACGAGTCTGCTAAGTGCCTGTTCGATTGCGCTCCTCTCACCTGTCCACGCCCAACATACCCTAATTCTGGCAACTACGACCTCTCTACAAGACACCGGATTGCTCGATGCCCTGATCTCCCAATTTGAGCAGCACAACAACTTGACCATTAAGACCCTCGCCGTCGGCAGTGGCCAGGCGTTACAGTTAGGCAAACAAGGGGAGGCAGACGTTCTGCTCACTCACGATCCCGAGGCAGAAATTGCTTTTATGCAAGAAGGATATGGCGCTGAACGGTTGCCTGTGATGGCCAACCAATTCGTGCTTGTCGGCCCTGCACACGATCCCGCTCAAGTAGCCGGCAACTCAATCCCTGCTGCCTTTGGAAAAATCGCCCAATCGCAATCGCTTTTCCTCTCGCGCGGCGATCAATCCGGAACGCACAAAATCGAACAAGAGCTGTGGTCTAGGGCAGGACTTCAGCCTTATCGCGAACGCTGGTATCTCGAAAGCGGGCAAGGGATGGCAGCGACGCTGTTCATCGCCTCGGAAAAGGGTGCCTACACCCTCGTTGACCGCGCAACGTTCTTGGTTATGCGCCGCCGACTTGACCTCATCCCCTTAGCCGAAGGAGACCCAGATTTGCTGAATGTTTACCATGTACTCACGGTCAATCCAAAACGTTTTCCCCAAGTCAACGCTGAAGGCGCCAGAGCGTTTGCGCAGTTTCTAACCTCTCCGCAGACTCAAAACTTTATCCGCCAGTTCGGGCAAGCTGATTACGGCGAACCACTCTATCTTCCCGTTGAGGAGCCGTAAACGATGTTCCCCGCTGAGGTCTTTCAAATCACACTGTTATCTCTGCAGATTTCCGGTCTGGCCACCCTGCTCAGCCTAGCGATCGGACTGCCGATCGGCACATGGCTCGCGCTGAGCGAGTTTCGTGGACGTGCCTTTTTGCTGAGTGCGATTAACACCGGAATGGGCTTGCCTCCGGTCGTTGTCGGCTTGTTTGTCGCCCTGTTGCTCTGGCGTTCGGGACCCTTGGGCGGTCTCAATCTCATCTACACACCCACTGCCATCGTTATTGCCCAGGTGATTATCGCTACGCCGGTAGTAAGCGGTCTGACCACAGCAGCCCTTCAATCTCTGGACCCGCGCCTACGCCTACAAATCTTGGGCTTAGGCGCCTCCCGGCTGCAGATGGTCTGGGAGCTGTGGCGCGAGGCGCGCCTCTCTCTTTTAGCAGCGCTGATGGCCGGCTTTGGTGCTGTGATCTCTGAGATCGGCGCCAGTATGATGGTGGGGGGCAACATCCGCTACCAAACCCGTGTCCTCACCACCGCAATCGTCCTCGAGACCAGCAAAGGGAATTTTGAGATGGCAAGCGGATTAGCGCTTTTGCTTTTGGGAATCACATTCTTAATTAATTGGGTGCTCACCCATCTCCAGCAGAAGGGGGTGCGCCCGTGAACCACTTGATCGAGCTGCACGACTTTACCTTGCGCCGGGCCGACAGGGCGGTGCTGACCATCCCGGATCTCTCCATTCGGCAAGGGGAAACCCTAGCCGTTGTCGGACCGAACGGGGCAGGCAAATCGACCTTTTTGCTGGCTTTAGCCGGGCTGATCCGGCCACTCAGTGGAGAGCTGATCTTCGCTGGTCGTCAAATCGAGCCATGGAAGGCATTGGACTACCGGCGCCGGGTTGCCCTTCTCCTCCAAGAACCGCTGTTACTCGACCGCTCGGTTTTGGATAATCTCCTGCTTGGCTTGCGTTTTCGCAAGACCCCCAAGCCAGAGGCGATCCGGCGCTCGATGGAGTGGCTCAACCGCTTAGGTGTTGTCCACTTAGCGCAACGTCCGGCGCGCTCCCTTTCCGGTGGGGAGGCACAGCGCGTCAGCTTAGCGCGGGCATTTGTCCTCGAGCCTCAGCTATTGCTGCTTGACGAGCCTTTTGCAGCCCTCGACCCACCGACGCGCTCCGAACTCTTGCGCGAACTGCGGCATCTCCTACGCCAAAATCACACCACCACAGTTTTGGTCACCCATCATCTCAGTGAAGCTGCCTTTCTCGGAGACCGCATTGCCGTTTTCGGCGAAGGGACAATGAAGCAGATTGGCTCTTTTGAGGAGATACGTCAGAAACCTGCCGACCCAGTCGTTGCCCGCTTCCTGGCCCAATCCTTGTCCGGAGACGCTTACGAGGTTAGCCTCCGGAATCATAGCGACATGCCCCATAAAAAGCTCGATGCTGCGGTATACTAAGGCACAGTCTCACAACCGGAGCACATGATGACTCGCTTTATTTTAGTCCGCCACGGTCAAACGGAATGGAATCGGGTCGAACGCTTTCGCGGACAGGCGGATGTGCCGCTTAACGAAGTAGGCCTCAAACAAGCGGAAGCCACTGGAAAACGGATTGCCAGAGAATGGCAAGTTAGTGCAATCTACAGCAGCCCTCTTTCGCGCGCCCTCCGCACCGCAGAAGCCATCGCTACGTACTCCTCTGTGCCGGTCCAGCCTCACCCGAACTTAACCGACATTAACTATGGCGACTGGCAAGGGCTTTCCCCGGAAGAGGTCGCTCAGCGCTGGAAAGACGAATTAGACCGCTGGTATCACCAGCCTCACTTATGTCGCATTCCCAACGGCGAGAGCTTGGAGGATGTTCGCCAGCGCATCCTGCAAGCGATCCGCCTCCTCGCCAAACAACATCTCGGTCAGACAATCGTTGTAGTCGGACACACCGTGATCAATCGAGTGCTCCTACTGGCGATTCTGGGCTTGGGCAACGACCGATTTTGGCATCTGCGCCAGGCTACCTGCGCCATCAATGTCTTTGAAGAAGAAGAGGGTGATTTCACTCTAGTAAGCCTTAACGACACCTGTCACTTGAACGACCTAAGTTGAGCGCGCAGGCTGTTGGCAAACCCGCTCCATGAGTCCAATTCCCTTCCCATAGTTGGCGAAAACCCTCTGTGCTAGGCGAGCCGCCTATGAGTTGGAAATATTACGGAAATGAAGCAGCGGTAGCCCTCTTGCGCTCTCAAGTTGCCCGGGGATGGGTGCGTCAAGCCTATCTGTTCTGCGGGCCGAGCGGTGTCGGGCGGCGCACCTTGGCGCTACAGCTCGCCCAAGCGGTGAGCTGTCTCCACCCCCCACACCCCGGAGAGTTCTGCAGCCGTTGTCGCCCGTGTAAACTGCTCGCCGAAATGCGTCATCCCGACTTAGAAGTCGTAGAGTCCGAGTCCCGCAGCGGTACGCTGCGCGTTGAGCAAGTTCGGGAGCTGCAACATCGCCTATCCCTCACCCCTTACGAAGGAAGATATCGTATCGCCTTGATCTTGCGTTGCGAAGAGGCTAATCTAAACGCTCAGAATGCCTTGCTCAAAACCCTCGAAGAGCCGCCCCAAAGAGTCATCCTCTTGCTCACTGCAGAGAATAGCGAAAGCCTCCTCCCCACCATCGTTTCCCGCTGCGAAGTTCTCCATCTTCGAGCGATGCCCCCAAAAGCGCTAGCTCGAGTTCTTGTTGAATGCGAACAATGCGATCCAATAGTGGCAGCCCAAATTGCCCGCCTAGCTGCAGGTCGCCCCGGAGAGGCTCTACGCTTGCTCCACGAGCCCGAACGGCGTATTGCTCTATTGCACACCGTCGAAGAACACCTCCACTTGCTTCAGTCCTCCATGCTCAATCGCTTTGCCTTAGCCGAACGCCTTTCTAGAACACTGTCAAAAGCTGAGATTGTCTTGCTATTGGAGCATTGGATAACATTTTGGAGGGATGTGCTTCTCTCTGTCTACCAAGATCAAGAGGAGCTTACCTATTCGGAGTTTAGACCCCAAATTGTGGAGATTGCAGCTCAGACCGGTGAGAAACGGGTGCTCCAAGTCCTCCACGACCTGCGGCAGGTGCTAGAAGCAACTCAGAGTAATGTCAACTTGCGCTTGGCATTCGAAGTCCTTTTTCTGAATTTGCCTCATATTTTTCTCGACCGATCTCCTGAAAGCGCCGTAAGGGAAGCGACACAGAGAGAGTGAGAGCACGTTTACGATCACGACCGGTAAGGTAGTGGAAGGCTCATCAAAGAAATCCCCTTTACGATGGCTCGATCACGAACTAGGAAAGCCGCTATGACCTCATCAGTACTCTTCCGGGGAAAGACCTTCCACAGTGTTCGTCACATCCCATCGAGATGAAACACCACTCCGCTTTGGCTGCAACACACCGAGTCTTTACGACAAACCTTATCCACCGAATTGGCTGCAGCGGAGTCGAAGTGGCCGAACCGCCACAAGGCAACCTCCGATCCGATGAGGCTTTCTTGGTCAAAGGTTTCCTTAGCTTCTGCTAATCCTTCTTTTCTTGACACCCAATTTTTGCTGATGGTATGATGAAAACATGTATTTGCGGGGCAGCAAGTGGAGTGTTCGCCGCCGTCCACGTCGGCGGTCTAACCCTTTCTTGATTGCCGTTCTGCTGGCAATGATCGGGGTAGCTTTATACTTCAACCAGGTGGTTGTCCCGGCCACTCCGCCCTTGTTCATTCCCACCCCTACGCCCACCCGTAGCCCGGAGTCCTATCTAAACGAGGCGGAACAACTGTTTCGCGAGGGACGCCTGCTACAAGCGATCGAAGCCTATAAGCAGGCCCTGATCGTCGACCCATATAATGTCTCGATTTACGTTACTTTAGCTCGGTTGCAGGTCTTCGCAGGAGAATACGAAGAAGCAATTACCAATGCCCAAAATGCGCTGTTGAAGAATCCCAACAATGCTCTCGCCCATGCTGTTTTGGGATGGGCACAAGGATTTACCGGCGATTATCTCTCGGCCGAAGCCTCCCTCAAGCGCGCTCTAGAATTGGATCCGAACAGCGCACTCGCCCATGCCTACTACGCCGAAGTGCTTATTAACAAAGGGCAAATTGACGACCTGGATAAAGCTATCGAAGAATCGCGCATTGCCATGCAGCTCGATTCATCTCTCTTGGAAGCCCGCCGCGCAAGAGGCATAGTCCTTTTGAGCACTGGGAGAGAGAACCTCGATGCAGCCATCGAAGAACTCAAAGCGGCCATCGCAATCAATCCAAAGATCGCCGACCTCCATCTCTACCTTGGGTATGCTTATCGCCTAAAGGGCGAGAACGATCTGGCCGTTGAGGAACTCCTCACCGCTTACTCACTCAATCCGAAAGACTGGACTCCTCTAGCAGAGATCTCGTTGGCTTACGCCAATATCGGCCAGTACGGAAAGGCCTCCCAGTACGCAGAGCAGGCGATGAAAGTCGAACCGAGCAACCCCAAATTACACGGCAATTTAGGCATCATGTATTATCGTAACGGGGAGTTTTCCAAGGCGGTCAGGGAATTAGAACTAGCCGTGCGAGGCGGCACCATGGAGGACGGCACAGTGGTCGAGGGAATGCCCCTTGATTACGGCACTGCGGCTCAGATTTATTGGTTCTATGGTTTTGCGCTGGCCAGAACGAACCGCTGCGGTGAGGCAGTTCAAGTCTTTCAAACTCTGCTCAGCGGAGTCCCAGATGACCCGTTGGCGGTCGAAAACGCCAAAGCGGGAATTGAACTTTGTCTGGAACTGACCGGAAAGAGCACACCGCAACCGACCATAACGCCCACACCCGAATAGGCAGAATCCCTCATGGCAGACGACCTAATTCTTCGTCGACCACTATTTCGTGAGAGAAGAACCCCCCTCAACCCTTACCGCCTTTTAGCCTGGGTAAGCTTGATCCTCGTTGCACTGTGGATTTACCGAGGGATAGAGCAAGGAGCAATTCGGCCGGCATTCTATCCAACCCCAACTCCGACCCGCACCTCAGCTTCCTACATAGAGGAAGCCGAAGCCTATTTTATGGCGGGAAAAATTTACGACCCCGATCCGCCACCCCCAGCCGCTCCCCGTCCGGATGCCATCGACACTTATCAGCGGGCTCTCGAGGTTGACCCCAACAACGCTGAGGCCTGGGCACGCTTAGCCCGCATCCAGACTTACTCGTCGGCCCTGTTAAGTAACGATCCCAGCCGACTCCAGCGCCTGAGCGAGGCACGCCAGTCGATTGACCGCGCAGTTCAATTGGCTCCCGAAAACAGCACCGTGCGCGCTATCCGTGCCTTTGTGCTCGATTGGTATGCCACAAACCCCCTGGTTGGAGCCGAAGAGCGTCAAGACCTGCTCGCCGAAGCCCAGACCGAAGCTTTGCAGGCCTTTCAGCTAGACCAGAACAATGCTTTGGCACTGGCCTTCTACGCCGAGGTCCTCCTCGACCAACAGAACTGGTCTCAGGCAGAGCAATACGCCGCTCAAGCGGTGCAACTGGATCCGAATTCTATGGACGCCCATCGAGTCTATGGCACGGTCTTAGAGTCCACCGCCCAATACAATCGGGCTATACAAGAATATCTCGAAGCGGCACGCATCAATCCCAACTTAACGTTTCTCTACTTGTATATTGGACGTAACTACTTGCGCTTGAAGCTCTATGACCAGGCTCTAGAGTTCTTTGCCCGGGCTGCCAATATCAACGCCCAACTCGGGGTGAGGAATCCCCTGCCCAACTTAGAGATTGCCAAGGCCTACGCCCAACAAGGTGAATTTTTTATTGCGGCGCGAAACGCCGAGAAGGCCCTCAGCCTTGACCCGACTAACTCGAACACCTATGGGCAGCTAGGCACCATCATGATCCGCGCCCGCAACTTCGAAGGCGCAATGCCCGTGCTCAAATGCGCCGTGCGTGGCTGCAGTGCCGAAGAGAACGAAGCAGCCCAGAACTTGGTCAACGAAGGGTTGCTCGAAGAAAGCGTTCCTGTAGAAGGCTTGCCTTTGACCAACTTAACTGTAGCATACTATTACGTTGAATACGGCACGGTGCTTGCTTTCCTCAGCAGGCCCAACCAGAACTTCTGCCCTGAAGCACGACAAGTATTGAATGAAGTCAAAGAGCGGTTTTCCTATGATCCGATCATTATGAGCATCATCGCCGACAGCGAAGGGATTTGCAATCGTCTTGAGAGCGGACAAATCTTCTCCAACCCTAACGCCTTAGGGACGCCGACGCCCCTGCCCAGCCTTGAAACCACCCCTACCCCAACCCCCTAGCACTTCTAAAACTCACCAGTACTCTGCCTCTCCCTCCTCTTGAACGCAAGGTTTATGCAATCGGCGATACTGTTCACGCAGCACATCGATCGGTTGCATTCTCCCCTCGGAGTCCTGATAGTACCAGTGTTGCCAGCCATTGCATGGACTTCCATTCGCCAGATGTTTACCCAGGGTGTGAATCGACCCCTCAACCCCGCTCTCCAGACGCAAGCGTCCGTCCGCCTTTACCTGCGCCGCCTTAGAGCGATCTCCCATAAAGAACAACCTTTGCCCCGGGCGAACAAGACCCGCCTCTAAAAGGCGCGAAAATTCCACCCGCGGCGCAAGTCGCTTTGCACCCTCGACCGCAAAGGCTTGCCCATCAAAGGGCTCAGGGACTACCTGGGCGATCCGCTGTTGGGCCACTTGAACGTAGTACGGATCGCTCTCGATCCCCACCCAGTGCCGATGAAGCTTCTTCGCTACCACAGCCGTTGTCCCGCTCCCTAAGAAGGGGTCTAGCACAACATCCCCCGGTTTGCTTGAGGAAAGGATCACGCGGTAGAGCAAAGCTTCCGGTTTCTGAGTAGAGTGGGCTTTTTGTCCATCGATGCGCAGCCGTTCCCTCCCCGTACAGATGGGCAGCACCCAGTCGCTGCGCATCTGCAAGCCCTCGTTGAGATTCTTCATCGCATGATGGTTGAAAGTGTACTTCGCCCCTTTGAACTTGCTCGCCCAAATTAATGTCTCATGGGCATTGGTAAAGCGCACACCGCGAAAGTTCGGCATCGGGTTCGTCTTGATCCAAATCACATCATTGAGAATCCAGAATCCCAAATCCTGCATGAGCTTCCCGATGCGAAAGATATTATGATAGGTGCCGATCACCCAGATCGTGCCACTATCCTTCAATACCCGTCGGCATGCAGTCAGCCAGTTAGAAGAAAATTCATCGTAGGCCTGAAAACTGTCAAACTGATCCCAAACCTCATCCACGGCGTCTACCCTAGTCATATTAGGACGCCATAAGGGTTGGCGCAATTGGAGATTATATGGGGGATCGGCAAAGATCAAATCCACCGACTTTTCGGGCAGGGAATTCAGAACCTGAACGCAATCCCCTAGCAAAATTTGATTAAGAGGCAATTGCGTAAAAGAAGGCAAAGGCTCGGAACACATCAAGGCTAATTTTACCCAAGTTTGCCCCCGTCTATGGCCGACCGTACATAGACAAAAGTCGAGAACGCAGCTCGGAGGCTTTTCTCCGGTCAAACGGCTTCCGGCATAATTGGGCTTCAATCTCCGATCGATCCCGCCCCCGTAGAGAAAAATTCACGGTAAAATCAACGCTGTCCTCACGGGAGATTGGTCTGATCTCATCTGCCTTCAGCGTTGACTGGTTCGAAAAGCAGTTATGGACTTCAAACTGCATGCACCATTCCGCCCGACCGGTGACCAGCCCGAAGCAATCGAGAAGCTGGTGGAGGGTGTGCGACGAGGCTATCGCCACCAAGTGCTGCTCGGCGCCACCGGCACAGGTAAAACCTACACAATTGCAGCCGTCATTGAACGCCTTAATATGCCGGCTCTGGTCATGGCCCACAATAAAACCCTTGCTGCTCAACTTTACGCCGAGTTCAAGGAATTCTTCCCCGAAAACGCTGTGGAATACTTCGTCTCCTATTACGATTACTACCAACCCGAAGCGTATGTCCCCAAACACGACTTGTACATCGAAAAAGACGCTGATATCAACGAAGAGATCGAACGCTTGCGCCTGGCAGCGACCACAGCCCTGATGACCCGGCGTGATGTGATTATCGTGGCTTCAGTCTCCTGCATCTACGGCATCGGCAGTCCCGAGGCCTATGGAAGAGTTGTGATCAACCTGGAGACCGGGCATATCTTCCGCCGCAACGCCTTATTGCGGATGCTCATTGAAGGACAGTATGAACGCAACGACCTGGAATTGCGTCCTGGGACTTTTCGCCTGCGCGGCGACACCCTGGAGATCGTTCCGGCTTATCAAGAAAAACATGGCTACCGCATCACCTTCTTCGGCGACGAAGTGGAGCGCATTCTCGAGTTTGACCCCCTCACCGGGGCAGTCCGGCGCTCGCTTCCGAGCGTGGCGATCTATCCTGCGAAGCACTTTATTACAGACAAAGACAAACTCGAACAAGCGTTGCGCGACATCGAGGCCGAACTTGCGGAACGCGTCGCCGAACTAAAGCGTCAAGGCCGGTTACTGGAAGCTCAGCGCCTAGAGCAACGCACTTTATACGACCTTGAAATGTTGCGCGAGGTCGGCTATTGTTCCGGAATTGAAAACTACTCCCGCCACCTCGACCAGCGTCCTCCCGGGTCTCCGCCATGGACGCTTATGGACTATATTCCCAGCGATTACCTGTTGATTATAGACGAATCGCATATGACCATTCCGCAAATTCGCGGCATGTACCACGGCGACCGCTCCCGCAAAACGACGTTGGTCGAGTATGGTTTTCGCCTGCCTTCAGCGCTCGACAACCGCCCTTTGACGTTTGAGGAGTTCGAGCAACGGATGGGCTTTACTATCTACACCTCGGCCACGCCGGGACCTTACGAACTACGACGCGCTGACCAAGTTGTCGAACAGATTATCCGTCCCACCGGCCTGGTCGACCCTGAGGTTGAAGTGCGCCCGATCCCAGGCCAGGTGGATGATCTCATCGGCGAAATCCGTAAGCGGGTTGAAAAAGGACAACGTGTCTTAGTAACCACGCTGACCAAACGGATGGCCGAGAAACTCTCCGACTACCTCATGGAAATGGGTATTAAGGTGCACTACCTCCACTCGGAAATCGACACGCTAGAGCGTGTCGGCATCTTGCGGGATTTGCGCTTGGGAGTTTTCGATGTGGTCGTGGGCATCAACTTGCTGCGCGAGGGCCTAGACTTGCCCGAAGTCTCGCTCGTGGCCATTTTAGATGCCGATAAAGAGGGCTTCCTGCGCTCCGAAACAGCCTTGATCCAGACGATCGGCCGCGCTGCTCGCCATGTCGAGGGCAAGGTGATCATGTACGCCGACAAAATCACCGACTCGATGCGCCGTGCCATTGACGAAACCAATCGCCGCCGCGCTAAACAAATCGCCTATAACCAAGAGCACGGGATCATCCCGGCAAGCATCGTCAAAGCAGTGCGCGATCTGACCGACCGGGTAGCTGTGCACCGAGTCGCCGAAGCCCGACCTGCCTATTCGGTGCGCGCTTCCCGAAGCCTAGAGCAAGCCGAACTGCGCAAACTGATCCAAGACCTGGAAAAGGAAATGAAAGAAGCCGCCAAAAACTTAGAGTTCGAGAAGGCCGCCGTCCTGCGCGACCAAATCTTTGAGCTGCGCGCCCTGCTGGCCGAGGAGAGCAACCTCAAGCCTTGGGAGAAGGTGCGTCTGCTCGCCGGAGAGGAGTAGAGCGACGAGTATCCGGTATAAGGTTTGGCTGTCTTGCCAAACCAACCAAGCTCTTTCGCTCGTTTCGGCGCACCCTCTACACTCTCCCTTATTCTGCGCCCCACAAGACTCCCCGGCTAATCCGAAAATCACCCAAAGCAACTGCAAGACCTCGAGAGGTTACCATTCAGCGCTCACGGACATCTAATGATCAGAGATCACGATAAGGAGATACGGATGTCCCAGCTAGGCTTTCAGTGTGCATTGAACATGGCCTATGAAGAGGCAATCGATAAAGTCACCCAAGCTCTCAAAGCGGAAGGCTTCGGCGTGCTGACTTCGATCGATGTCCAGAAAACGATGAAAGAGAAGCTCAATGCCGATTTTCGCAAGTATGCGATTCTAGGGGTGTGCAATCCACCCCTTGCCCATCAGGCTCTCACACTCCGACCGGAGGTCGGTCTGCTTCTACCCTGCAACGTGATCGTTTACGAAGAGGGCCAGCACACCATTGTAAGCATCATCGATCCGCTCTCGATGATCAACGTTATCCAAGACCCAGCCTTAGAGCCGGTGGCACGGGAAGCCTATACCCGTCTGAAGCGAGTTGCAGAGGAGTTGGCCAACACCTAACACGAGTCCCCCCGGCCTCGACAGCGCAGAGAGCTGAAGCATTTCTATCGTATAGTAGGGAAACCGAGGCCTTCTACTCAAGGCAAGACCGAGACCTACTACTCCCTCGCACCGAACAGAGCGTAAGCCCAGAGTACAATTAGTTTACCGATTCTGATCTAAGGAGGTCGAAATGGAAATCCATCCCGTCATGCCCGGCGCAGAACCATTCTTCTTCGAAGGCAACGAGGTTGGCGTCTTGGTCTCGCACGGTTTTACCGGCACTACCCAAAGTGTACGCTTTCTCGGCCAATATCTGGCCGAGAAAGGCGGCTTTACCGTCATCGGACCGCGCCTAAAAGGTCACGGCACCCACCCTGAGGATATGGCACGCAGCACCGCCGAGGATTGGATTCGCTCTATCGAAGAAGCGATGGAGACCTTACGAGCCCGATGCAAGAAGCTGTTTATCACCGGTCTATCGATGGGTGGCACCCTCTCTCTTTACATGGCGGGGATGTATCCAGGCGTCTTCAGCGGCGTAGCCCCGATCAACGGCGCTCTTTTCCTGAAGAACCCCGACTTCGCCCGCTTGGCTTTCGGTCGTAACTTGCCTGATACGATTTCCGGCGTCGGCTCAGACATCAAGCAGCCCGGCATCACCGAATTAGTCTATCCTGTTGTGCCGGTCCCCGCCGTTCGCCAGATTTATGCTCTAATGGGTGTAACCCGCGATTTACTCGGCGCCATCACCTGTCCGGCGCTCGTTTTCCAATCCCGCGAGGACCACATCGTTCACCCTGACAACGCCCCGTTTATTTACGAAAACCTCGGCTCAAGCGACAAGGAATTGATCTGGCTGGAAAACTCCTATCATGTGGCTACGTTGGATTATGACAAGGAGCTGATTGCGGAGAAGATTCTGTCGTTCGTCCAACGCCTGACATAAAATACCGACGCAAAGCGGATGCGATCCGCAGGCAGGCGTTCCCCTGGAGACTTGGCTTCTGAAGCCTATCCCCACCCACCCTAGCCCGAGCATCTTCGCCCGCAATTCCTAGGGTTACTAGAGAGAAAGTCTCCCTCGGCGAACCATGCCGAGCCCCTACTCAAGGGGATCAAGAGACTAGTTTCGCCCGGAAAGCACCTTCACTACTTGAGCCATTGATTGAGGCCCGCCCACATTGCCCGGGAAAACAACGTAAACCATTCCCGGCCAGCGGCTGCCCTCGCCTGCCTGCCAAACCGGTACACCGGGTAAGATCTGCCCCAGAACCCGCGCCTGGGCGATGTCCAGTCCTTTTGTGGCGACATCCGAGGAGGTGATTCCCCCTTTCGCAATCATCCATGCCGGCTTAACGCTCAGAGAGCGCACGATATCCACCAAAGATTGGGAGACCACCTGTCCGATCTTCAGCGAGGAGGCCGCATCTGATCCGGTGATCAATTGGCGACTGGTGTAGATCAGCACCTCTTTTCCATCGGCAAGTACCTCATTAGCTTGCCTCGCCACACGGCTAACCTCCTGCTGGCGGCCTCCCTCGGTCAGCAACTCCGGCACCGAAACTTCTAGGCTGACTACGTGGGGCAGTGCCTGAACGGCAGCAATTTGCTCACTGCTTTTACGGATATAAGAGCCAGCGACGATTAGACCGCCGCTAAGCGTATCTCCGAAGTCAAAATCGGCAGCGCTCAGAAGCGGGAAGGCTTCTAATCCACCTCGCACGCGCACAAACGAGGCCGCAGTACGATAGAGAAACCGCTTGCCGAGCTCCTCAGCGCGCAGCAAGCCGACAACAAAGACTTCCATATCGCGGTAACTTGCGGCATTGACCACGCAGATTTGGGCATTCTGGAGACGGGTCAGTGCTGCACACACAGCGTCTGGGCCACCTTGACGGATTAGCTCTAACGAAACAGAAGCCACCTGCGAAGGCATAACCCGTCCACCACATTTTTCGGCAACCCACTCCTTCAGGTTCGATGCCCTGTAGCCAAAAGTCGCATCCTTTGCATATTCGGTCTCGGCAGCCGGGATGAGGTCTTCCCCTTCGGCAACATAGTGGATATCGTTAACCGTAAACCGCCCTCCCTCCTCGAAGAAAGGGATCACCAAAACCCCGTCAAAACCATCCCCTAACCCCTCCATGAGCACGTCCGTTTCCAACGGAAAGTGACCGCGCAAAGTAGAGTCGCTGCGGCTGACCACAACAAACGGCCTGCCGGTTGCCTTGCTCGCCTCTTTGAGATTGCAGGCGATTTCGCAATTCATCCTCGCAACGTCCGTAGGCAAAAAGCTCCGCGAATTGGTCAGGATATAAACTACATCCTCATCCTCTGAGAGCACCTTGGCGAGCGTAGAGGTATCCCAGCGCGTCAGAACTGTAATATTGCGCACCGTCTGGGTTCCGGTCGGGTCATCATCCAAAACAACCACTTTACGGCGCGAGGCTTTTACCATGCGCCGAATTTCGGGTAACAAATCCTCAGGATATTCGGGAGGCAATTGGGCAAAAAGAGTTGCTTTCGATACTCTCATTCCCCACCGCCGATGGACTGAAACAAGTGCACTTCATCGCCGTCCCGGAGCACCCGCTCCGGATTACGCTCCATTTGTCCGTTGACAGAACACCCCACCGGAGTTTGAATGCCCAGGTGCGCACGAAGGTCGGCTACAGAGCTGCCTTCGGGAAGTTCAACAGTCAAACGTCCGCGCGTCTCCTTGGCAAGTCTCTCCCGCAACATGCCATATAGCACAACCTTAACTTGCATAAGCCTCTCCTCTAAAGCGTTGGAATCACCTGGGCTAACCGTTCTACCGCAAGGCGTGGGCTAGAAAGGATCGGAATCCGGCGCATCTCTTCCGGCAAACTCTCCACCACCCTCGCCATGGATGCCTGAGCTAAAACCACCACTTCTACTTGAGGGACGAGTTCTTGCAAGCCGGCCGCCACCAATTGATCGTGCCGCGCAGGATCGCCACTGACCACAGCTTGGAAGGCCCCTTCACATAACTTAGAGACTACCCGCACTGCTCTCCCTTGCTGCGCCGCTACATGGGTAATCAGGTCGACCGTCGGCTTGAGGGTCGTCTGGAGCGTTGCCGCAACCCCGATGGTCGATCCACTCTGCACAGCTAATTGCGCCATGGGCTCGTCCACCCGTAGAACCGGGATGCTCACAAATGGGCGACTGGCCTCGACCGCCGGACCCATTGAAGAACAAGTCACCATAACAATCTCGGCGCCGGCTTCCTCAGCAGAGACTATTAGACGGAGCAGCCGGCGCATTGTCTGAGCCGTCAATTGATTAGCGCGGATGGTGTTCTGCAGCAAACTCTCATCTACGATGTGGAAAAGATCAACACCAGGCAAGAGCTCTTCGCTCAGGGCCTTGAATGTACTGGTCAGGCCCGCAACGGTGTGAATATAGGCCAATCGCTTGCCCATCCTACCCTCCCTTCTCAAGCTATATGGTGCGCAAAAGGCGCTCTTTGCCGGTCGGCCTCGGCCAGCGTTCGGCCACAGAACGATCCAGCTCGATCAGTTTTTCAATGGAAAAATCGGGGGATTGACAGAGAGCGAAAACTTCACTCTCCAGATCGTCAATCTGTTGGGCAGCTCTGGCTAATTCTAAGAGGGGTATTTCCGCCGGAATTAAAAGCACGCCGTGCATATCCCCCACCAACAGATCGCCCGGTTTGACCACCAAACCGGCTACGCGCACGCTGCCTCCATAATCGATGAACGCCCCATAGCCATGGGTAGGTAAAACATGCGTCGAAAAGAAGTGGAAGTTCAGCTTGCGCACTCCGTCTAGATCGCGCGCCGCCCCTTCGGTGACCATGCCCACACAGCCCAGGGCTTTATGCACATTGGCATTCCACTCACCCCACATTGCTCCTTTAGGAGGGTTGTCAATATCCTGTACTACTGCCACTTTGGGGCCGGGCTGGGAGGCGACCCAGCGCCAATATTCCGCCTCAACGATGCCCGGCCGCACTTCGCTAGGGGGCTGATCGGTGCTGACCCGTGCCGTGACCGCATAGCCGAGCATCAAGGGCAGGTCAGGGTAGTGGCAGCGCATGCGCGAATCACAAAATCCCTCGTTTGAGGGAATCACTCCAAAGGTTTCAATAGCGTTTGCCAAAGTTGGCACAGTAAATTTGCGAATGGCCTCTAATTCTTCGGGAGTGTGTCGAGCAGTTTGCATTCTTTTCACCTCGGTTCTTTTGGGGTTTTATCCCCAAAATTCTTTAGTACTTCTCAGCCATCAGCATTCCGGTGGAAGAACCTGAGAAATTTTTCCGATCGCTTCGAGGAAAAAGTAGTCCCCCCATATTGTACTCTCGTCTACACCAACCTCGGCGGGGAAATGGTAGATTGCGTGGCGCAAAATTCCCTCCCACTGAGGGTCGATCGCCAAAAACTCGTCTGAACAGAGCGTTGAGAGGATTCGCTGCGCCGCCTCCCGATAAACTTTAGCGCGCAACATGTCCGTTGTGCAATCCGCCAGGGATAGCAACCCGCTGGCGGCGATGGCCGCAGCCGAACTCTCATAGGGATACTTGGGATTCGGTTCGTCCCAATCGTTGGGCGGGATGCCATGTTCAGGTGTATGCAAAAGATAATAGTCTGCCAAGCCTTGTGCTGTGCTCAGAAACGCAGCTTCGCGGGTATAGCGAAAGGCCAGGGTAAAGCCGTATAAAGCCCAGCAATGACCACGCACCCAAGTTGAGTCACTGCGCCAGCCTTGCTGAGTTTGATAGCAAATGAACCGACCACTCTCTGGGTCAAAGATGCCCTCGTGGGCGGTGCTGAAATCACCACGCACCAGATAACGCCGAGTGGTATGACAATGCTCTCGGGCAATGCGCAAGAGCCTCTCTTCACCGCTCAACTGCGCAGCTTCGAACACCAATGGGACATTCATCATAATGTCGATGTATAGACTGTGCACCCCTTGAAAGGAACACAGGTAGCGCCCGGCTGCTTGGTAACGCCCGGCGAGCGTTCGACCGGCCTCAATCAGCACTTCACGAGCGTAAGAATTGCCGTCCAAGCGATACCAACGCCCCCAAGTAGGAAGAAACAAGAAACCTAGGTCATGGACAGTGCGATCGGTCTTGCGCTCTTCGATTAGACGGCTGTAATGTTCGGCATGCTGCCGGAAGCGAGCCTCTTCGGTGAGGAGATAGATCAACCACAGAGCACCGCCTAGGAAGCCTTCGCACCAATTGGTCCAACCCGGCTGCTGCAAGCGCCACTTCCCGTTCTCCGTAAAAGAAGGCATCAGATCGGGATACTCAGTCACGAGGCGAAGGAGCTTCTGACGAGCGATTTCAACAACTCGGTGGAACTCCGGAGGAATCGAACTCATCGTTCGTCTCACCCATTTTCTCCCCCCTTTCCTTACTGGCAGGAAAGGGGGGAGGGCTGATTAACTTCTTCCTTACCGCTCGGGTGGCAAAATGCCATATGCACCGCTCTCGGGAGTAGGCTGTTCCTGTCGAAACCCTTCTTGAAAGACCACACTCACAACTCAATCCACTCCAAGCCGAGCGATGCCAGTTTCTCGCGAGTCGGATTGCCGGTTTGCGGATCCCACCCTGCCAGTCGGTAGTACGTCTCCTTCATGAAGGCAAACTCTTCGGGCTTGTAATACACCCCGGCTGTCGGTCCAGTCCCCTTGAGAGGCTCAAAGAATTTCTTGGTCAATTTGTCATCCTCCGCACTGAAGCCCTCTCGGGCGTTGAAGGCGCGCATCATGTTGATCCGCCGCTCGCCAACTTGGAGGAACTCTTCCAAGGTCATATCCCAGCCGGTGGCTGCGTTGATCATCTCGACCGTCTCCAAGGGGCTATACAATTGCCAACCCACTCCGAAAACAAAGCTGCACAAGGCAAAGGTATCCAAAGCGGAGAACACCTTCTGAGTTGTGTAGGCCATGCGCACTTTTTCGGCGGTAATACTACCCGGGGGCTGGAGGGTTGTCAGCCCCAATTGAGCCATGTTGCGCTGCGCCATTTCATCTGCGTTGCCTTCTTCGTAAAACGGGTCATGCTCAGAGGACATATGGTCAGCCCCGAAAGGATTCACAGCGTAGATCAGCCCTAAGCTTCGCTTGTATTGAGGCATGTGGGCCGGCATCTCCTGCCCCTTGACCGTAATCAGGAAGTCCTCGGCATTTTTACCGATAATCTTAGCAGCGCGCGCCGAACCTTCTGCCAAGACGTTTCCGAAGCCTTCACGCTTCCCGATCAATTCCACCATCGTGACCATGGCTTCAGCGTTGCCAAAGCGCAGTTCGATCCCCCCGGTATCCTCTTTGGTGATCAAACCACGCTCATAGCATTCCATGGCAAAGGCGATCGTGGCGCCAGTGGAGATGGTATCCAGACCGTACTGATTGCAGAGCTGGTTTCCCAATGCAACCGCATGCATGTTATCCACGGCACAGTAGGAACCCAAAGTAGCCATGGTTTCATACTCCGGACCGCCAAAGCGTGGCAAGACCTTGCGATTCATGAACTCCGTTTCTACCACCCGCTTACAACGCACCGTACAAGAATAGCAGGTATCGCGCTCCACTAGAATGGTTTCGGTCATCAACTCGCCGGTTATGTTTTCATACCCTTCAAATTGCCCTTCGTTGAAGTTGCGGGTGGGTAACTGCCCAACGGCCTGGCAACCGGCAACATCCCCCGTAGTGCCGTGGATATGCAGAAAGTGCACTGCTGGTGTGTCGGGAATGCGCTTTGTGCCGCCGCGGAACAATTCGGTCAACTTTTTTGGATGAGCAGCCTTCACACGGCTGGGAGAACCGCGCACGACAATCGCCTTTAGGTTCTTCGACCCCATCACAGCTCCCATACCGGTGCGCCCGTTGGCTCGGTTCACCATATTCATAATCGCCGCCATGCGCACCATCTTCTCCCCAGCCGGCCCGATCTGGGCAATCTCGACCTTGGGGTCTCCGATTTCTGCCTTGAGAATGTCTTCTGCTTCGCCCGTGGTCTTGCCCCAGAGATGAGAGGCATCGCGAATTTCCACCTCGCCCTCATGGATCCACAGATAGACCGGGTGAGGCGCACGGCCGCGCACCACGATGCCATCCACGCCGGCAAATTTCATCTCAGCCGGGAAGAACCCTCCACATTGGGCATCTCCGATGGCTCCGGTTAGGGGCGATTTGGCGTTGGCAACCATGCGCGATTGCCCCGAAATCGGTAGGCCGGTCGGGACACCGACAAAAAACGTCAGAATGTTCTCCGGGGAGAGGGGATCGACTTTGGGCTTCATTTCACGCAAGATATAGTAGACCCCCATAGCACTTCCACCGCCGTACTTACGATAGAAGGCTTCGTCCGGAGTCTCAAACCAAGTCTTTCCATTAGTCAGGTCGACATGTAAAACTTTGCCATTGACGCAAGGTAAGGTCATTGCAAACTCTCCTTTCTCAACTTCACTTATTCTTCACCAACCATTGATTTCTGATAATTTGAACCCACCATATCGCGTAAGATACCAAAATTCATAAAAATACTGGTTAGCTGATGGACATACTGTTGAAACTCGGTGCTTTCGCGAACGGCGATCGTGCGCGGGCGAGGCAAATTGATCTCAATTACTTCAGCAATTTGCCCGGGTCTAGGTGTGAAAACCACAACACGGTCGGAGAGCTGCACCGACTCGGGGATGCTGTGGGTGACAAAGAGGACGGTCTTTTTGGTCAGCAGCCACAATTGCTCTAAATCCACCCGTAGTTGTTCGCGCGTGATCGCGTCCAAAGCCCCTAGCGGCTCATCCATAAGGACCAACGGGGGATCGTGAATCAAAGCGCGACAGAAGGCCGTCCGTTGCTGCATCCCGCCGGAAAGCTCGAAGGGATAACGCCTCTCGAACTCCGCCAGCCCGACCGAACGGAGCAGATTCCTCGCCTTTTCTATGTAATCTTGCTTTCTCAGTCCCCGCATTTCAATTTGGAGAAGAACGTTGCCCAAAACGTCCCGCCAATCGACAAGGACGGGGGTTTGAAAAACGATCCCGATTTCAGTTTGGGGCTTGTCCACTAGATGCCCATTGATATAGATCTGGCCGGCTTCATACTCGAGCAACCCGCCTACTAAAAGCAAAAGTGTGCTCTTCCCGCACCCAGAAGGACCTAGGATCGAAACAAACTCGCCTTCGCCAATCGTCAGGTCGATCGGCCCCAGCGCATGGATAGGACCCGCTTTGCTTTGGTAAATTTTCTTGACACCTTTGATTTCGATTAACTCTCTCAATCCAACCTCCACCATGGCAGAGGGGGCGCTGGTTTCATTCCAGCACCCCCACACTCTTTAGACCTACTGGGCACAGGCAATGAACTGGTTGGTATAGAACATGTCCGCCGTCATATCCGTCTCAAGGCCCTGGTACTGCTTCTTGAGCTCAAGCACCCCTGCCCAGTCTTCGGGGACATTCATCCCCAAGCACTTATTCTTGTTATTGGGTGAGTAGAGGATATCCAAGGAGACATCGAGTTGCTTGCGCACCATATCCTCGGTCTCAGCTAGTTGAGCATTGTAGTCGACTAAGGCCTTAGCGCAGGCGGCACGATCCTCCAGACAAGCCTGAATCGACTCGAGGGTGGCGTTGACCATCCGTTGCACGAGGTCGGGATTCTCCTTGACCGTATCCTGATGAGCCACCAGCACATAGCCAGGCTGGGCTACCCCATAATCGGCATAGTTGAAGATGATCGGGGGATCGCCACCTTCCTGTTCGATCTGCGCCGGCTTGTCATCAATGCCTCCTAGGATACAGGGCGCTTTATTTTCCAAATACATGGTGACCAAGGCAGCTTCGGCGACATTGGTAAGCTTGACGTCATCCAGGCTCATCCCCTCATGCGCCAAAGCTACGGGGAAGTAGTCATTCACTCCAGCTCCCGCAGTGGTCATGATAGTCTTGCCCTTCAGGTCCTTAAACTCCTTGATCCCCGAGTCGGGACGGCATAACACGGCATCGGTGCCCATTGCATCTACGGACATCACCGCAATGACCGGTGCACCTCCAACCATGTTGCTGATCAACGCCCCATTGGAAGCATAAGCAAAATCGCTGTCCTTGTTTGCCACCAACTTCACCGAATTGCTGGAGCCGTTCCCCTGCTTGACGGTCAGATCGATGTTGTACTTGTCGTAGATTCCCTTCTCGATGCCATAGATAAAGACGGCGTGGATGCCATAGAAAGACCAATTCAAGCGCAAGGTGACCTTATCCTTCGGCGGCGGAGGGGTAGCGGTGATCACCCTCTCCTGCACTACCGGCGACCCCTGTACCACCACAGTTTCGACCACGGTAACGGTCTCGACAACCCTTTCCGGAGCGGGTGGTGCGCATGCCACCCCCAAGGCCAACAGAGCCAACAAGGTAAAGATCCGGGATACAGTTTTCATGTTCCTCTCTCCTTATATACTAAACTTAGAGGCCGTATAGAAACCGGCAAATAAGATGCCTTCCCGCTTTTTCTCTCGCCCATCAACCTCCTTTCTATAACTTACACACCTATACCTCTCTCTTCCCGAACACCGAGATGCGCTGTGAAACATGCCACGGGATCATCCGTTTCTCAACCAGTTGTACGATGTAAAACAGCAATAATCCCAGAGCAGTAAGCATAAAGATAATGGCAAACGCCAAGTCCATGCGCAGTTGTCCCGTGGCAATCTGAATGTAATAACCCAAGCCGGCATCACCGCCGATCCACTCTGAAATGGTTGCGCCTACGGTCGCGTTGACCGCTGCTCCCTTGAGACCAACGAATAGCTCCGGCAAAGCAGCCGGGAGGCGGATTTTCCAGAACATACGCAGCGGACTTGCTCCGGTGGAGCGACTGAAATAGATCATCTCCTGGCTTAGAGAAGTAAAGCCCAGAATCCCATTAAGCAAGATAGGGAAAAAGCAAACCAGAAAAACGATAATGATCTTTGGAATGAATCCGAAGCCAAACCAAGTAACAAACAGCGGCGCAAAAGCGATCTTCGGCACCATCTCCAAGGCCACTGCAAAGGGATAAAAGGTCTGACGTAAAATCTTAGAAAAGGCGGTGAGCATCGCCAGAGGCACTCCAAGCGCCACCGCAACCAGAAAACCGACCAGGGTTTCATACCCCGTCACCAAGGTGTACTCCCAAATTAGATCAAAATTGCGAATAAACTGACGGATGATACTAGAAAGAGAAGGGAGGATATAGCGCGGGATGCGGAAAACCACCACTGCAAATTCCCAAAAGAGCAAAAAGCCGATCACAAAGAGAACGGTGTTGCGAGCCTCGGAAATCCAGTTGCGCAGGGAAGCAAACAGAGAAGTAAATTTTGCCCGAGAAACTGAAGAGAGCAATACCATATCTCCTCCTCAAAAAGCACGCCTCAATTCAAAGAATAACAACTAGCCATAATGCACGTAACGCCCTCACAGTCTTGACCGTAATAGACCGTGAAAATCGTACCGTCTGAACAGAGTATCGAACTCGGGTACCCCAAGTCGCCATTTGGGAGGTCCTCGCGAATAACGAGCGTCTCCTCCACGTTCCAGGTCTTGCCAAGGTCTGGGCTGATCACAGCTCGAATCCCAAAGGGTGGACGACGATACCCATATACACATAAAATGCGTCCATCCGGCAAAAGCAGCAAGTGAGCAGGATAGCCCCAAATGGACGTTGCGACCGGAGCCGTCCAACTAAAGCCCCCATCCTCGGAAAAAGTCTGATGCAAGACATGAGTGGTATTCTCGCGCAAAAGCATCAAGAGCCGTCCATCGGGCAAGTACAAAAGCGTTGGCTCTTCAAAGCACAGCCCTTCGGCCTGGGCCACCGCAACCGGTTGCTCCCAACTTTGCCCTCCGTCTCTAGAGCGCAGCAGGAAAACTTTCCGATACTGAGGCACATCGCTCAAGGGCAGAAGGATTTCTCCATTTGGGAGCTGAACTCCACCGCGCATCCCATATCCCCCGGAATAGGGGGTAGTTTCCAAAGCCACTGTCTGACTCCAAGTCCTGCCCTCGTCTGCCGAGAAGTGGACAAATGCGCCGCCATTTGCCCTCGCCCAAGTGATCTTGTCGAGGAGATCCGGTGGGTAAGAACAAGCCCCGCTTAGTTCGGGATCGGTCAGGAGGTGGAGCACCCAGTGTTCCGGAAACAAAAAATTTTCGGCCTGCGGATGGCAACGCGCCTGATCCACCGGCAGCCAGCGGAAGCGCCACTGGTTGAGCATCAGGCGGCCATCCGCAAGCAGGGTCAAACCCGCACATTCCACTCCATACCAGTCATAATTCGGCACCACTTGGGGCTCCGTCCAAGTTTCTCCTTGGTCGGAAGAGCGCATGAGCACGTTGTAATAGTGGGGATCGTGAGGAGGATGCAACAGGAAAGGACGCCGTGGAGCGCGGTTGAACACTACCACCCAACTGTCCTCTCGCAGTCTCACCCCATGGGGGTGGGCACAGTAGGCGAAAGGATCGCGATAGAGAATTCTATGTTCAACCGGCTTCACGCATCTCATCTCGTTTCGTTCAATCCACTAAGCGAAAGCGAGTGCAGCGGATATACTGGATCGGGATCGGGTCATCGCTCCACTCGTGATAGGCCACAAGGACCGTGCCATCCTTGAGCTGCACCACACTGGGATACCCGATATGTTGGTATAGGCCGGGGTTGTTCCAATCCACTCGACCCGCCTTCATTCGACCGCTGGCGGGATCCATCATGGTCGAGGCCGGCTGATCGGCTTCATGCCGACCGGGCACACCACCCTCACGAATCACAAATTCGTTCTTGACATCCCAAGTCATTCCGTCCTCGGAAATTACGCCGCGCACCCCATACGGGGGACGGCGATATCCATACACCATCAGATAGCGCCCGTCCTGTAAGGGAATCAGTTCTGCAGGGTACCCCCAGATATTCGTCCATTTCGGAAGCGTCCAAGAGAAACCTTCGTCCTCAGAGATGACATAGGCCAGATTCTTAGCATCCCCGCTGGGATTGACATGGGTGCGCAAGAAGCAAATTAGCCGGCCATCTCTAAGCTGAAGAAGCGCAGGTTCTTCAAAGTCAATGATGCTAGCGGGGTCGTAAGCGATGGTTGAATAGTACTCCCAATTGTCGCCCCCATCATCGGAACGGATTAACGCCGAGCGGGTTGATTCGTGCTCTCCCTCCTCCTCGTATCCGCGAATCCGCCCATAAACACCCATCAGTAAGGAACCATTGGGCAATCCCCAACATCCCAAACGCGTCCCGGCGTGAGTGAGCGGGACAACATTCACCGGGATCATCGGCGACCAGGTCTTTCCTCGGTCCTTGGACTTAACCACGTAGGTGCCAATCCAACGGCGCAAACGATAGGCCCAAGTCCAATCTCCCCATTCTTCCGTATAAGGCTCGGAACTCCAGGAGGGTTGTTCCGGCCTGATGCCCCGCTTGAAAAAAGCACACAAAGTGAAGTTAACAATCAGCGTACCATCGGGCATCTCGTATAAGCCACAGTCCCAATTGCCGGTTGTCTCGCTCCACGGCACTACCACTTGGCGGGTGCTCAGGTCCCAGGTGATACCCCCATCGAACGAACGCATGAGCACGGTCTGCCCCGTGTCATGGTGAAATGGGAATCGCTCTTCGCTGAAGACTGCCATGACTTGGCCATCCTGCAGTTGCTTAATGACCACCTGGTTAGTGCAATGTTTTCCCTCCGGGTCTTTGTAAACAGTGTGATGGGTTACATCGGTTATCTGAGTCATTCCGAAAGCTCCATGCTAAAGCTTCATAGCCGAATGGCTATGTTCTTGATCTGAAGGTAGTTGTGAAGCCCCGGCAAGCCACGCTCCCGCCCAAACCCGGAGGCCTTGACTCCCCCGGTCGGAGCCTGAACGCCGCCCAGATACCAGCCATTGATCCAGACCGAGCCGGTCTCCAGCCGTTGGGCAAGGGTGAGGGCACGCCGAATATCTTGGGTGTAAACACCGGCAACCAAACCGTATGACACGCCGTTAGCGAGCTGGATCGCTTGCTCTTCATCCTCAAACAGAGTTGTGACCACCACGGGAGCGAAAATCTCCTCCTGAGCAATACGCATCGATGGCTGCACGTCTTCAAAAATGGTCGGCATCAGGAAATAGCCCCGTGTCAGATGTGCAGGCCGCTGGCCACCCAAGGTGAGGCGAGCTCCCTCTGCCACCCCACTTTGGATATATCCCATGGCACGCCGCCACTGCTCCTCGGAGACAAGAGGCCCGAGATCACCATCTTCCAAGCCCGGAGCAACCCTCAATTGGGAAGCCCGCTCGCGAAACCGTAGCATAAACTCATCTTGAATCGAACGCTGGAGCAAGAGTCGCGAAGCAGCCGAACACACCTGCCCGCAATTGCCAAATACGGCCTCAATCGCGTCACCAACTGCCCGCTCAAGGTCAGCGTCCTCAAAGACGATCAGCGCATTTTTGCCCCCTAGCTCCAACACCAAAGGCTTGGGTGCTTCCGCAACCAGTGCCATCACCTTCCGTCCCGTTTCAACCGAGCCAGTAAACGTCACGCCACGCACTAACGGATGACGGACGAGTGCCGCACCGGCCTCTTCCCCATACCCAGTGATAACGTTCAACACTCCGTCCGGGAACCCCACTTCCTTGGCTAAGCTTGCCAAGCGCAAGGCAGATAGGGGCGTCTCTTCGGCAGGCTTCAGGACCACCGTACATCCCGCTGCTAGAGCCGGAGCCACCGAGCGCACTGCAATCCCTAGGGGGAAGTTCCACGGAACAATATGTGCAGTCACGCCCAACGGCTCTAGCCAAGTGAAGTCCACCACTTCTTTTCCCAAGGGGATGGTATCCCCCTGCAACTTATCGGCCGCACCCGCGTTATATTCTATCGTTTGGATCACTCCGTCAATATCGGCAAGCGCCTCCTTGAAAGGCTTGCCGTTGTCCAAAGTTTCTATCTTGGCCAACTCCTCTCGATGCGCCTGAACGGCCTGAGCCAGGCGGTAAAGCAAGCGCCCTCGCTCTGCAGGGGTCGTTTCGCTCCACTCCCCATAGAAGGCTTTATAGGCTGCTTGCACCGCCAGTTCTACGTCTTCAGCGTTGGCTCTGGGAACTTCGGCCAGTATTTCTTCTGTGGCCGGGTTCAGGGTTGCGAAAAGTTCGCCTCCTCGACTGGGCAGCCATTTTCCGCCGATGAACAGCGCACTGGGAAACTCGCTCTGGATCACCCTTTGATCCCCGTCCGCGAAATTCCTTCGATGAAATAGCGCTGGAGCAAGAAGAAAATCAACAAGCTGGGCAGGCTCAGCAAAGTCACCCCTGCCATGGCGATACCGAAGCCCTCAAGTTGGGTGTGAGTGCCGACAACCGGCGTAAAGGCCGCAATCCCCACAGGCATCGTCTTCATGTTCTCCTCAAAGACGATCAGCAGCGGCCAGAGAAAAGCATTCCAGTTCGTGGTGAAGAGAAGGATCGTAGCCGCCAAGAGCGGCGCCCGAGCCAGCGGCAAGGCGATCTGCCAAAAGATCTGGAAACGGTTTGCACCATCGATTGCCGCAGCGTCCTCGAGTTCATCAGGTAAACCGAGGAAAAATTGACGAAAGATATAGACACTAAACACATTGGGAATTGCCGGGACGATCAGAGCAAAGTAGGTGTTTGCCAAGCCTGCCTTGAGAAAGCCTACAAACATCGGCACAATGGTCATTTCGGTAGGGATCATCAGAGAGGCAATCAACACAGCAAAGAGCCATTGGTTGCCGGGGAAATGCAGGCGTGCTAAGGCATACCCCGCCATGGCCCCAAACAAAACGCCGAAGAAAGTTGCAGTCCCTGCAACCACCAGGCTGTTCCACGCCCAGCGCAACACAGGATATTGAAACACCTTACGATAGTTATCCATTACAACCGTGCGCGGCAACCATTCGATTTCCTTGGTCAATACCTCTTTGGGGGGCTTGAGCGAAGTGCTAACCATCCAAACAAAAGGCGCAATCCACATCACAGCCACAATTAAGCCCGCTAACCAAAGAGGGATATCCCCCACCCGCAGATTGTATCTCTTCAAGAGAGCTTGGAAGCGTTTGTAAAGACCTGCTTCGCTCATAGCTCTTCTCTTTCCCGAATGAGACGCTGTTGGACCAAAGTTACGATCAAGATCACGAAAAAGAGCAACAACGAGACCGCAGCCGTGTAGCCGAGACGAAAACGCACAATCCCCTCGGTGTAAATGTAATGAATCACGGAAACTGAGGAACCAGCTGGACCGCCATTGGTCATCATATACACCTGACTAAAGATGCGCAGGGTAGCAATGAGCTGCAGGGTCACCACCATGCTGAGGGTGGGTCGGATTTGGGGCAGGGTTACATACCAAAAAGTCTGCAAGCGATTAGCCCCGTCAATGGCAGCGGCTTCTTTCAGCTCAGCGGGAATCTCTTGAAGAGCAGCGAGGAATAAGACGAAACTAAATCCCAAATCCCACCAAATGGAGGCGATGCTAACCCCCACCAATGACCATTGAGTGCTGGTTAGCCAAGGGATATTGGGAAGGCCAATTCTGTTGAGGTAGTTGTTGATCAAACCGTATTGGGTATCCAGGATCCATACCCAGACCAAGCCGATCACCGTAGCCGAGACAACATTAGGGGAGTAAAAAGCGGTGCGCGCAAAAGAGGACAACGGCCAACGCTGATTCACATAGAGCGCGAAGAGTAAACCCAGGATGGTGACCCCCGGGACGATAATCAGACCATAGCGCAAGATGTTGATGAAGGCCTTTCCAACCCATGGGTCGCGCAGGGCTTCACGGAAGTTTTCCGCTCCTACCCATTCGGGTGTGCCCATGATGCTCCAATTCGTAAAGGCAATATAAGTCCCAAAGAGAATAGCAACGATGGTAAAGGTGAGAAAAGGGATAAAGAAGGGTAAAACGAAAAGATATCCCGACCAATCGATTCGCTCCCCCCGCCAGCTTGCATGTTTCAGGCGGTAGAGCCAATTAGCCTTCACTTGAGAGACTTCAACCGTTACTGCCATTCTTCTTCTGAGGGGGTGGATAGAGGTTTCGACTCTATCCACCCAAAAGACCTTGAGGATTAGCCTTTATCCAGGTTCGCTTGCCAGCGTTCCCGAATCTCTTCCATGGCCTGCTCGGGCGCCTTTTCGCGTGTCCAGACCGTCTCCAAAGTCTTGGCGAGGAAGTTCCCGCCCGAATAGATGGTGAAATCAGGTGCTTCTAGAACAGGAATCTCGCCTTCTGTAGCGAACTCCATTCCCTCGATGAAGGCACCGCGCACTTTCCACGGATGACCGGCGGTCTTATAGTCCTCGCGCGCCAAAATCGACTTGCGCACGGCTGCGCCGCGTCCCACCGTAGTCCAGAGGAAGCTGTTGTCCGAGAGCCATTTGATGGCATAGAGCGTGGCCTCGTAACGCCCAGGGTCTTTCTGGACATACATCTCTAAACCACCGAGTTCGAAGTAGGTTCGTAGCTCGCCGCCAATGTTCGGGAACGGCACTGTGGCAAAGTTCAATCCTTGTTGGACATAGCCGTTCAAGGTCCAAGGTCCGGTCCAGAACATCGAACCTTCGCCTGTGCCAAAGGCTTTGTAGCGGTCGGTTACATCCCGAGTGGAAACCTTGTGCTTATCGAACAGGTCTAATACCCATTCCATAGCCCGAATACCCGCTTCGGGGTTAATGCAGGCGGTTTTCAGGTCGTCGCTAGCGCGCCGGAAGCCCATCTGCGCAGCGACAATGCCCCACGTGACCGTGGGCTGCACCCCCGAGCCGGTCATCAGGATGCCCGAGCGAACAACCTTGTCGCCCTCCAGCTTGGTCATCTTCTTTCCCCAATCCAGCAGCTCCTCGTTGGTCTTGGGGTAGTTCTCGATGTTCAAACCGGCCTCGGCGACATGGTCAAGATTGACCTCCATTTGCAAGCTCATCGCATCCATCGGTATCATGAACAATTTGTTGTCGAAGGTCGGATAGCGAGAGGCTTTAATTGACGCTTCGGTAAAATCGGAAAGATCCAACCCGACCTTGTCAATGTAATCGTCAATGGGGATAATCACACCGTCCTTGATCATCTTGGCGCGCAGACCGGCCGTACCCCATCCGAAATCCGGTGCCTGACCGGTAGCGGCTGCAGCGACCACCTTGGTCACATACTGCTCTTCAGGGACCAACTCCATCTTGATCTGGATATTCTTGTCTTTGTGGGCTTCGTTGAAGTTGTTGATCATCTGTGCCCAGATTTCCCCATCCGAGGCAGCCAACCAAGACCAGTGGATAATTTCAATTGGCTTAGTGATCGCCGGTGCACCGACCTCTTTTGTCGGCGCCTCGGTTGCCGCCGGGGCCTCGGTGGCTGCCGGAGGGGCTGGCGTTGCCTGCGGTGCGCAGGCAGCCAGAGCGGCGCTCCCGGCTACCAGTCCCGAAAGCTTGAGGAAATCACGGCGGCTAATTGCCCTTTTATTTTTAGACGACATCTCACACCTCCGTAATTTAGAGTTGGCTTCTAGTTATGCATTCATGCTGAAGACAGAACCCATCCTACATTCATCCGTAAAAAAACCTTACACCTCCTCAAGAAAAATCGGTCTCATAGATCTTCTCCATCTCACCGAGCACGCGATCGAGAATCTGCAATGCCCGGTCGATTTCCTCTTTCTCGATAACCAGCGGTGGCGCAAAGCAAAGACGGTTATAGAAGTAACCCGAATAAATGCAAATCACCCCCTCTTCGAGCAAGCGGCGCAACGCCCAAGCAGTCGCCTCGGAGGCTGGCTCCTTGGTCTTACGGTTCTTGACCAGTTCGATGCTCAGATATAAACCCAAACCGTTGACATGACCGATTGAGAGGTGTCGCCTCTGTAAATCGAAAAGGCCCTCGAGGAAATAAGCGCCCTTCTCGGCTGCCTTTTCGAGGATGTGATCGCGATCAAAAATCTCGAAAAGCTTAACCCCTCCCGCGCAGGCTGCCGGGTAACCAGTGAACGTTGAAGAGTGAGCTCCGGGGCCCCAAGAGTCCATGATTTCCTTGCGTCCGATCACCACAGAAAGAGGTAAGCCATTGGCAAGTGACTTCGCCGCTGTGATCAAATCTGGGAACACCCCGGCATGTTCGATCGCCCAGAGCTTGCCTGTCCTGCCCATGCCGTTCTGGACTTCATCGCTGATGAACACAAAATCGTACTTTTCGGCGATCTCCTTCATGCGTTGGAGGTAGGGCAAAGGAGGGATGAGATAACCGGCCGAGCTTTGGAAAGGTTCGATCAGGATGGCGGCTACATTAACCACTCCGGCCTTCGGGTTGTTCAGCCAAGTCTCTTTGCTCTCAAACATTTTTTCAAACTGGTCGGCGCAGAACAAATCGCAACTGGGGTACTCCTTACCGAAAGGACAGCGATAGCAATAGGGGTAGGGAATCTTCACAATCCCTGTATCCATTGGAGGAATGGGATAGCTGTAAGCCATCATAAAGGCCTTGCTGGTCAACCCCATCGCTCCGGCGGTGCGCCCGTGGTAGTCACCCCAGTGGGTGATGATCAGGGGCTTGCCGGTGTACCACCGAGCCAATTTCATAGCGATCTCCACTGCCTCACCCCCTGTTACCGCCCACATTACCTTTTTCTCAAAGTCTCCCCCCGTGCGCTCGACCAACAAGCGGGCTAACTCCGCCCGAGATTCCATCGGTAACTCTGCAAACTGAATTACCCTGTCTAATTGTGCCTTGATCGCTGCGTTGATCTCCTCCTGCGCATACCCCAAAATATTGACGGTGAAGCCGGCATGGAGATCGATGTATTCCTTTCCGTCCACATCGAAAAGTGTCGCCCCTTTGCCGTAATCGATCACTGGCGGACAAGGGAAGAGAGCGAAGTCGAGGTGCCCGGTGGACTCATATTGGAGCGTCTTGAACAAGATCTCTTTGCTTTTCTCACCCGAAGCCCAAGTCTCGACACGTCGGCGGAGCGAGTCTAGGGACTCAACCATGCGTTTGCGCTCTTCTAGGATGCGCTGTTCAAACGGTGTAACCAATTGACCCTCCCATTCAAGCAAGATGTCGCAAGCGGAACTCCCTGATCACTTCGCTACTCTCCTTCCCTGTTTCGGACTCCATTCTCTGGAGCAAGGAAGTGCCGGCGTCCGTGATGTGCTTGCGCAAGATTTCTTCTGCAAGCTGTGGATCGCCGCTGCGTATTCCCTCAAAAACCGCCTGGTGGCTCACCTCATCGCTGATCATGTCCGATTGATACAGTTTGGTTGAGAGGATGAACATCAACGTCATCGATTGCAGGTTTTTCAGCACTTCGGTGAGTAACCGATGTCCACACCGTTCGGTGATGATTTCGTGAAAGCGCATATCTGCCTTGATCGTCTCAGAGTAATTCCCCGCTTGCTCCATCTCGCCCATACGCTTGACCAGGGCAGCCATTTGGTCCAAAGTTTCCTTGTCAAAAGCCCCTTTTTCCATACCTAGTCGCAGCGCATAGGGTTCCAACAAGGCACGCAAGGTGTAAATCTCTTCCACCATCTGAGGGCTTAGACAAGCCACGAAAGCCCCGCGATAGGGGATCACCTCCACCAGTCCCTGCTGCCTGAGTAAGCGCAGGGCTTCCCGCACCGTGCCGCGTGAAATATTCAGCTTTTCGCTCAATTCAACCTCATGCAGCGGCTCACCGGGCAAGAGCTGCCCCTCGAGAATAGCATCCTTTATGACATTGGCGGCTGCGACAGCTAGTGTAGGGGGACGTTGGACTTTTTTCATCGCTCTCTCTCCTCTGAGTCAAAATTGTTCATCAATTGATTGTAAACCAATCTAACAATCCCAGAGGAGAAAAGAGACAAGAAGCGCTGCCTGCTCATTGCTGAGCAATTATACTACAGTCATACGATTGATTGTTAAACAATTAATCTAATATTAATCTTTTGACACCTGCGCTTCACCGATCAAGGGTATAATTTTAACACCCTACTACTATACCGATGAGGACCACTTGAAATTCAAAAGCCCTCTTCTCCCTGAGCACAACCCGGGTATCTCCCAAAAGCCTTGTCGCTTTTCCCTAGAACTTCAAACCCTCCAAGAGCTTCCGTGAGTGCCTCTCTAATCCCCCTCCGGAAATTAACCCTCTGGCAAAAACTGCTCTACGGAAGCGGGGACTGGTCGCTCTCTAGCTTCACTACTATCCGTGCTTTGCTCTACACCATTTTCCTCACCGATGTGGTACGCCTCGATCCCGGCTTGGCCAGTGTTTCTGCTCTGGTCGGCACGGCTTGGGATGCGATCAATGATCCTCTTGTGGGCGCCTTAAACGATCGCGTGCGCTCTCGCTGGGGCAGGCGCAGACCCTTCCTTTTGCTTTTCGCTATCCCCTTTGGTCTGGGATTTCTTTTGCTTTGGTGGGTGCCACCAACTGAGAGCCAAGCTCTCAAGATGATCTACGTGACACTTGCCTTCATACTCACCGATACCTTGCATACTTTGGTCAATGTTCCCTATTTGGCTCTAGTTCCCGACATCAGCCGCGACTACGATGAGCGCACTTCCCTATCCGGATTCCGGGTGTTGTTCAATCTGCTCGCAACGCTGGTCACCGCTGTAGCAGCCCCGACAATCGTAGACGAGGTTGTGCGCAGCGGGGCCTCTCCTCAGCAGGGGTATTTATTAGTGGCGGGCTTGTTCGGCGGTCTGGCAATCCTCCCCTTTCTAGTTATCCCTGTGTTGATCAAGGAAACCAAGACCGACTTAGACGTCCCCGAAAAAATCAACTTGCGAAAGATGTGGGCGGTAATTGTGCGTAACCGGCCCTTTTTGTACGTGACCGGGCTTTACTCCTTGACTTGGATTGCCTTTGATCTGGTCTCACGCATGCTGCCCTTTTTTGCTGTTTATTGGGTGGGTGAAGGCAATTCGTTGATCGGCCGCCAACTCTTGGGGCAGGATTTTGCCCTTGAGTCCTTAGCTATGGGCGGATTGATGATTATATCTCTGGTTTCTATTCCTCTTTGGATAACCCTGTCCGGCCGGTTGGGGAAGAAAGCCGCTTATCTCATCGGAATGGTCTTCTGGATCATTGTCCTTAGCGCACTCCTCTTCGTTCAACCGGGGCAGGTCTCTCTCACCCTTGCGCTTTCCGCTCTTGCCGGCTTGAGTGTTTCCGCAGCCAGCATCCTACCCGAATCGATGCTCCCAGACGCCGTTGATTGGGACGAATATCAGAGCGGCGAGCGCAATGAAGGTTTGTATTTTGGTGCGATCACTTTGTTTCGCAAGTTCAGCAGCGCAGTGGCTGGTTTTCTGGCTCTCCAAGCCCTGAACCTCTTCGGCTATCAAGCGCCGCCCGAAGGAGTAACCGTTTGGCAGCAAAGTCCCCCAGCCCTGACAGCTATCCGCTGGATGACCGGCCCTTTCAGCGCCTTGCTGGTTCTGGCCGCAGTTATCGTCGCTTGGAAGTATCCTCTGACCCGCCAGCAATACGAGCGAATTCGCGCCGCCCTCGCAGCGCACCGGGATTCAACCGCTGCCTTGCAAACAACCTCCCCCGAGTAAATGTACTACCCGGACTCGCTACCTGAGGCAGGCGCAATAACCTTCACCCCTTTTGGAAGGAGAAGCAATGTCTCCTAAACTTCTTCTCGACCTTCTCCGAACGGTTGGCCTCCTTTTTGGCGCTTTGTTGCTGAAGAGCAGCTTTCGCTCCCCCAAGCCGCCGGACAAACTACCCCGGCTTGGCTTCGGCGCTTTCCTAATCGGGTTGGGCAGCTTGCTCAACTATTGGATGCTGCGTCCAAACCGGGCTTATTTTCCGCGTGGCCTGGGCTTGCGATCCTGGCCGGTGGTCAAAGACGGTTGGCACAACTCCAATACGGACATGATCTACTGGCGAGACCATTTTTACCTGATTCATGCCGCTGCTCCTTTTCATTTTGGCAGCTCGCACTCGCACTTGAAATTGTGGCGTTCAAAGGACGCTGTCCATTGGGAGAACATTGCCCAGTTCACGAACGCTCCAGAAGACATTCGAGACCCAAAGTTGGCGGTTATTAAGGACCGCCTATTCTTGTACGTTCTGCTCAATCGGGAGTTCAACCCCGAACCTTATACGACAGCTTATTCTCTAAGCGAGGATGGCGAACACTGGACGCCCCTAAGACCGATTTCACCGCTGGGCTGGCTTTTCTGGCGGCCGAAAACGCGCGACCACGAGACATGGTATGTCCCGGCCTATTGGTGGCAACATGGACAATCCCTCCTGTTGCGTTCCGATGACGGCGAACGCTGGGAGAAGGTGTCCGTCATTTACACCGGCGACCGCAACGACGAAACCGACCTCGAATTCTTGCCCGATGGGCGGATGATCGCAGTAGCGCGCTTGGAATTCAGCGGGAATTTCCTGCAAGGCGACCCTAGAGGCTCAACCTTGATTGCGACCGCCCAGCCCCCTTATACCGAATGGCACATCCGCGCCAAATCCTCCCTCACTCGGCTCGACGGGCCCTGCTTGTTCGCCTACAACGGCCGAGTTTATGCGCTCGGGCGTTATCAACCCAACCAGGACCGTCCCTTTTCTTATCCGGGGAGCATTTTCAGCCGCAAGCGCACTGCTCTCTTTCTGGTTCAGGAGGAAGGCTTAGTCTACTTAGGCGACCTGCCCTCGGCCGGAGATACCTCTTATGGCGCTGTAGTGCGCTGTGGCAACGAACTTTTCCTCGAATATTACACCAGCGACATCCGTCGAGACTATCCCTGGATCATCGGGATGTTGTGCTCCTCGGAAATCCGTATGGTGTGCATTTCTTTATCAGAGCTTGAGCAGTGGACAGATCAAGTACTACAAGCCCAAGGTAAAACAGCCTAACCATCACAACCCAGCTTTTGCTTCGCCTTTTGGAACGCCTCCTGCTGTTCAACCGAGGAAGGGGTCTTCTGTCGGAGGTCATTCCAAACTCGGCAAAGGAGAGGAGTCAGATCTGAATCCAATTCTGTGGCATCTTGCGTTAGTTCAAGGGCTTTTGCCCAATCGCCCGTAAAAGCGTAAGCCTGAATAAAGGGAATCCGCTCATCGGCAACTCGGGGTAAGAGATTTTTCTCCGCACTCCTCTCCCACCACGAGATAACCTCTTTCCAGTCCCCGAGTTGACGGGCCAGATCGGCCTTTTGGTAGAAATAACACCAGGATTCGTCCGTCTCCCTGAGGGACAACGGAAAATCAAGCTCCCCTTGGCCTATGTGTTTCCCAACTAAACTGAGGTTCGACAAATGGGCAACCTGACGAATGTCCCTGCTCAGAGTGGGATTACGGCGATCAAACTCGGGGTGAACCAGGCGCAAGCAAGCCGGCGGCTTATAGAAGACGACCAGCGCTCGATCGGTGCTACCTCGAAAGAGAAAACGGCCATAGCGACGCTCCACCACTGTACTGGGAGCGGCGTCTGGAAAGTAAGCTGCTTGCCGCGTTCGGACATAAAAGAACATAAGAGGGAGCTTTTCGCCTTCAAATCGTTCAAAGTATAACCAGTTTAGTGCAGCAGTCAACGAGTTATCACTGGAATGAGTTTCGAGGATCACATTGCTTAGAAGCAGAGTGCCGGGCTGAATCTGAGGGGCGCGCCAACGTAATTGTTCGAAGAACGAGCGCTGGTACGACCAATCCCGCCGAAAGAGCACCGCATTTTGAAAGTGCGCTCCGACCGCAAAGCCGCAAATCACCGCAATCAAGGAGAGCTTCCCCCAACCAGGTATAGGGATGCGCTCGACCAAGCCGACCAACAAAAGGCTTGTCCCAAGGGCCATAGGCAAGGTCAGGCGGCTCGCCGGAAAGCTTATCTCTATGGTAAGCCCAGCGGCCAAAAAGGGCAATCCCCCTAAGGCCGTTATCACAACCCCGAGAGGAATCATCCCCGGACTCGGCGGGGCTTTTTCCTCCTGACTCAATCGAGGCAGCAACAGCGCCGTCCACGCTCCTGCGCTCCCCACAACCAACCAATAAGCTACCGTCTTAAGTGTACCGAACGTGGCTAGCTGCGGGATTGCAGCGATCTTCACCCACCCCAAAATCAAACTTACGTAGAGCTGATGTGCCCACTCTTGAAAAACGGTTAGGAAGGACGAGGCTGCCGTAGGGGTTTCTTCAAACCAGTTGAGCGGATAGTTGCTGTATCCCGGCGAGCGCGTAACCAAATAGCGCCAGAGGACAACAGCAAAGAACAGCCCGCTAAAAGGCAAAGAGCGAAGCAGGGTGTTCTTGAGTCGCTCTCTAGGGCTGGGAACTTCTCCGAGCGCAAACCAGAGGAAAAGCGGCCTTGCGAGTTCCAAGCCGTAGAAATATTCTGTCGTCAGCATCCCCACGCCTTGCAGCGCTAGAGCGGCCACTGTGTTCCTCCGAGAAAACTCTGCTGAGCGAACACTTCGGACCATCAGCCATAGAGAGAGGAAAAACCATAAGAACGGCAATAGGTGACGACTGCTGTTCACCGCCACGAATTGGTGAGTGTAGGCCGGGTAGAGAAGCAAGAGTGTTGCAGCCCAGGCTGCCTGCACTTTACGGCACGGAAAAAGCGTCGAAAGAGCCAAGAAACAGGCAACCCCGCTAAGCCATCGCAAGAGGAAATTGATTGTCTGCCAAAGGAGAGGCCTTTCGCCGGCGATCAGGCTGAAAAACCACAGGGTCACTCCGGAAAGTGGGCGAAATTCCCGATCGATGGCGAGCATTCCCGCTTTGCCCTGAATATGATGCAGCCAGACCCAAGGCCAGTCATCCCAGTAGAATCCCATCTGGGGCAACAAAACCCCGTAAGCCAAAACCGACAAGCCAAACAGCAACAAGGGCATTCTAAACGCAACCGAGCCCTCAAAGGACTGCCGCAAAGACCTTCCCACCAACGAAGGGAAACTCTCTCGAATCCTCATAATTCCCCTGAAGAACTAAACTCGGCATAGCGTGCTTGGTTAGATTGTAGCACACCCGTGGTGAAAACATCTTGGGTTGCTTATAGAGGTTAATGCGGCGGGAGGTTTACTGCTGAACCTACTCTAAAGTCTTCTTGAAGACCTGCCTCAAAGCCAATAATCCATCTGATAAAACGTTAACACAAATCCAGTACAATCTGCGGATGGGCGCAGAAAAAGGCTTGTATTCGATGAGCTTTTCTGAGCCGCGCTTGAGACCGCATCCCCAGCTGAGATGAGCGCCTCGGCACCTTAAGTTTTTGCTGAGAAGGAGGTTTTATGAGATCTGCAAAAATAGAGGGTCAGAACGCACATCTCAAGCGGGTTGCCTTCATCGGTAACTATCTACCTCGACAGTGTGGACTAGCCACCTTCACAACCGACCTTTGTGAAAACTTTGCCGCCCAATTTCCGCAAACCGAGAGCTTTGTCCTTGCTATCAATGACATTCCCGGCGGGTACGATTACCCGCCTCGAGTGCGTTACGCGATCGAAGCAGATCACCTTTCCTCTTATCGTCAAGCTGCCGAATTTCTCAACTTGAGTGGTCTCGATCTGGTGTGTCTTCAGCATGAGTATGGAATCTTTGGCGGCGAGGATGGCAGCCATATTGTGACTTTGCTAAGCGAACTAAACTGCCCAATCGTCACTACCCTACATACTGTCCTCCGCCAGCCCACGGCTAACCAATACCGGATACTCAAAGAGATTCTCCGCCTTTCCGATCGAGTGATCGTGATGAGCAAAACTGCAAAACAGTTCCTACAGGAAGTCTACAATGCGCCGCCTGAAAAGATCGAATTGATCCACCATGGTATCCCGGAGGTGGCTTTTGTCGACCCCAATTTCTACAAAGATCAATTCGGCGTGAGCGGCAAAATTGTCCTGCTCACCTTTGGATTGCTCTCTCGCAACAAAGGCATCGAGAACGTTATCCAAGCTCTGCCCAGGGTGCTCAGGCGACACCCAAATTTAGTCTACTTGGTCGTTGGAGTTACCCATCCAAACGTGCTCCGTCACGAAGGGGAAAGGTATCGCAATTACTTGCAACAGCTAGCCCAAGAACTAGGCGTTCAAGAACATGTTCTCTTCTTCAACCAGTTTGTTGACCTGCCAAAGTTAATTCAATTCATTGGAGCAGCCGACATTTACATTACACCCTACCTCAACCGGGAGCAAGTCGTCTCCGGCACATTAGCCTATACTCTGGGCGCAGGCAAGGCGATCCTCTCTACTCCCTACTACTATGCCGAAGAACTTTTGGCCAACGGGCGAGGGCTTGTGGTGCCGTTTAATGATCCCAGCGCCATCGAAGAAAAAATTATCTGGCTTTTGGAGCACGAATCAGAGCGTCATGCGATGCGCAAGCGCGCTTATCTCTATGGACAAGAGATGATTTGGCGCAAGGTAGTGCGGCGCTATGCGGAGGTGTTTGAAAGAACGCTCGCTCGACGTCTAGTTGAACCGCAAACCCACGCCCTGCCCAGTATCAAGCTCAAACGAGAGCTTGACACCTTACCCGAAATTCGACTTGACCATCTCCAGCGTATGACAGACGATACCGGGTTACTGCAGCACGCTATTTACACAGTTCCCAACTATCACTACGGCTACACCACGGACGACAATGCACGCGGGTTGCTTCTAACTGTTTTGCTTGAGGAGCTGAACGGCGAGATGTCGGCCGAAGTAGAGCGATTAGCCAGCCGCTACCTGGCCTTTCTCACCTACGCCTACCATCCCAAAACCCATCGCTTCCGCAACGAACTAAGCTACCAACGACAGTGGCTGGAAGACAACGGAAGTGATGATTGTTATGGACGAGCAATCTGGTCTTTGGGCAGCGTTTACCGACGCTCGAACAACGAGGCCCTGAAGCAGAGCTCCTTGCACCTTTTGCAGCTTGCTCTACCTGCTGCCCAGACAATCGAAAGTCCGCGCGCCAACGCATACCTTCTACTTGGGTTAGAGGAGTACCTTCAGGCTCAGCCAGGTGACCGACTGGCTCAGTCCCTATTCCAGAGCAAAGCCGAGGGTCTGCTCAGACTATACCAACAAAATAATTCCGACGAATGGGAATGGTTTGAAGAAGTGTTAGCCTACGATAACGCCGTTTTGTCACGTGGTCTGTTGATCGCCGGAGCCAGCCTCCAAAACGATGAGATGATCCAAGCTGCATTGCGATCTTTGCGGTGGTTGGCCGAAGTGCAGCGCGCAGAACAAGGTCACTTTGCGCCAGTAGGAAACATGGGCTTCTACCGAAGGGGCGGTCCAAAGGCACGCTTCGATCAACAGCCGCTTGAAGCCTATGCAATGGTAGGGGCTTGTCTGGATGCTTACCGTGTGACTCAGGATGCTTTCTGGTATAGCGAAGCAAGACGCGCATTTGAATGGTTCTTGGGTAACAACGATCTTAACCTTCCACTGGTGGACTGCTCTACAGGAGGCTGCCGAGACGGATTACAACCGTCCCGTGTCAACCAAAACCAGGGCGCCGAATCGACCTTGTCCTATCTTTTAGCCTTAGTTGAAATGCACCGCGTGGCTCAGGCCTTGGAACAAAGCAAAGCTGCGCTACACCTCACCCAGTATAATAACGGGCAGAGGAGCAGGCGCTGATGCGCGTCGCAATGTTGGCTCCGATCGCCTGGCGAGTTCCCCCGCGCCATTATGGACCCTGGGAGCGAGTGGTCTCGCTCCTGACAGAAGGGCTTGTCGAACGCGGGGTCGAGGTTACACTTTTTGCTACCGCCGACTCTCAAACTCGGGCTCGTCTGGTCAGCGTTTGTCCCCGCCCTTACTCGGAGGATTCCACCTTAGACCCCAAAGTGTGGGAATGTTTACATATTGCTGCCGTCTTTGAACGGCATGCGGAGTTCGATCTGATCCACAACCACTTCGACTTCCTCCCCCTCTCATATAGTCGCCTCGTTCCCACCCCTGTGCTGACCACCATCCACGGATTCTCCTCCGAGCGCATCCTGCCGGTTTACCAAGCCTACCAAGACACCGTCTATTATGTGGCCATTAGCGAAGCTGATAGACATCCCAGCCTCCGTTACGTTGCTACGATTCACCACGGGATCGATCTTGAGGAGTTTACTTTGCGCACCCAACCCGGTGAGTATCTTCTCTTCTTCGGCCGCATCCACCCGGACAAGGGCACACTTGAAGCGATCGAAGTCGCAAAGCAAAGCCGTCGGAAATTGATCCTCGCCGGTATCATTCACGACCAAGAATATTATCGGCGAGAGATTTTGCCTCACATTGACGGTGACCAGATTCGGTATGTTGGTTCGGTAGGTCCCGCACAACGCAACGAGTTGCTCGGGGGTGCCTTCGCTCTCCTCCATCTGGTTAACTTTGCTGAACCTTTTGGTTTGAGCTTGATCGAAGCCATGGCTTGCGGCACTCCTGTCATTGCCCGTCCCCTAGGGGCGATTCCGGAAATCGTTAGAGCCGGTCAAAGCGGGTTCTTGGTCCAAGATGTCGACCAGGCTGTCAAGGCACTCGATGCTATTCCCCAGTTAGACCGCGCTCAAATTCGCGCTGAGGTTGCTGCGCGGTTTTCCCAGCAGCGAATGGTCGATGACTATCTGGCCGTCTACCGAAAAGTGCTCGAGCTTCACCGACAAAAAGCGCTAAAAGAGGTCAAAGCATAATGGTTACCGTCCAGAGGACAGGGATTATCCTTCACCCCAATCAACGGCGCGTGCTCTTTCGCCCCTTCACCCCGACTTCAGAAGAACGAATTACCCACATTATCGGGCGCATTCTAAGTCTCTCAGAAGCAGAGGTAGAGAACCAACTCGCCCAAGTGTGTGCTGAGTTCGGGGAACGCCACCACAACTTAGGGAAATTCTTCCTTAAGCGCTACGAGCAGTTGCGTAAGTACGCTCTCACCGATCAACCGCTAAGTAAAGCGCGTCAAATGCTGATCGGCGCTTACTTTACCCAAGAATATGCGCTCGAGTCGGCAGGACTACTCAACCCTTCGATTGTGTGGCATCCCGATCAGAGCGGTTTACCGGAAGGCTGTCGACGCTTTATTCTCAGTTTGCGAGCTATTGGGGAAGGACACATCTCTTCGGTCACCTTCCGCTCGGGAATGGTCGATGCCGAAAACCGCATCACCCTCTACCAGCCTACACCCTTCGTCACCCTGCCGGAAATCGCTCACAATCCGGCATATGAAAAAGCGCTCTTCCAGAAAAAACTTGCCGAGCTAGGACTGTATAACGAGTTTTCTTACCAAGTTTTGGAGGAGCTTTCCGACTTCTTCACATTTTCCGAGCTGGAAAACCGCGTTCGATATGCGCTTGAGCGCGGAATCAATCTGCGCAGCCATCGCACTACCGCAAGGGGTATTCTATCCTTGGCGACCTCCAATTATGAAATTCGCTTTTCACCCGAGCAGCAACTTTCTGAACGCATCATTTTCCCCTCTACACCGGCCGAGATCAAGGGGATCGAGGACGCTCGTTTTGTAGAATTCCATGATGACGATGGCACGGTTACCTATTACGCAACTTATACCGCTTATGACGGCACGGTGATCCTCCCGCAGTTGCTGGAAACCAAGGACTTTCTGCACTTTAAGATCAGCACTTTGAACGGCCCTGCCATTCAGAACAAGGGGATGGCGCTCTTCCCACGCAAGATTCGGGGAAAGTATGTGATGCTCGGGCGACAGGACAACGAAAACCTCTTCCTAATGTATTCTGATCACATCCACTTCTGGTACACCCACGAGGTTCTCCTCCACCCGACTTACCCTTGGGAGTTCGTCCAAATCGGCAACTGCGGCTCGCCCATTGAAACCGAAGCCGGCTGGTTGGTCATAACCCATGGCGTGGGTGCGATGCGAAAATACTCTATTGGAGCCGTGCTATTGGACCTAGAGGACCCCAGCAAGGTGATCGGCAGACTAAGGGAACCCCTATTGAAGCCCAACGAGAACGAACGCGAAGGCTACGTGCCCAACGTGGTATACAGTTGTGGTAGCGTGCTTCACAACCGACACCTCATCCTCCCCTATGCCATGTCGGATTACGCCAGTACTTTCGCAATTATCCCTCTGGATGAACTACTCGCAGCTTTGCGACACTGATGGAGACTTCGCCGCACACTTACAAAGTGGTGTAAGCCCCCATGGGCCTTTCTTCTAGAAGAGCATGCTTCCACAATCCAAATCAGGAGAAGTGCCTCGCTACGAACCCGAACTTCCAACAGGGTTGCGGAGTTCTAGGTTTACTCACAAAAATGTTTGTCCGAAACCTTGAGCTCGTTCAGATACCTAGCGCACAACCAAGACCGGGCAGGTGGCGCGCTGGATCACGTCCTGGCTCTGACTGCCGAGCAAGAGACTAGCTAAGGCACCCAAGCCGCGCGAGCCCACCACAATTAAGTCCACCTTGCGGGCTTCGGCTACGCGCAGAATCACATCTGCAGCAACCCCCTCCAACGCTTCAGTCTCAACGATTTTCGGAGTATAGCCTACTTCCTGCAACGCTCGCTCGAGTACTTCATTAGCCGCCCGCAACCTTTCCGAGACCGTCTCTTGGACTTTCGCCTCCCCTATATCCTTCGGAAGAGAGGGATAAGCATGCACTAGCACCAGATCGGCATTACAAGCACGGGCCAATTGACCGGCCAAGCGAACTGCCTTCAATGCATGATCTGACCCATCTACGCCGACCAAGATCTTATTGAACATCTCTTATACCTCCAGCGAGAGTCCGGGATGCGCTCTTGATTTTGGGGACTTGCTCTCCCCTCTACACAGGACAATACGCGCAGAAACAGCGACCATTCTTCGATTTTATCACAGCCGTTCCACGCCAATAGCCACCGGGCGCCGCACTAGAACAATCAGGACCCATCGGAAGCAGCACCGCTTGCAAGGTAGAGAGCTCTTTCACCAAGGCATTCCAGCGCAGACCGCTTACGCTCTGTTACAGCACCGAAAACTACCGTGATATAAAGGGAAAATAGGACTGGTAACCTAGTCCACCGGGGATGTAGAAATGAAAGCTAACGATGCCGTCCATCACGTTGCTATCGATGTGGAGGGTGACGTCGCCCCAGGTCTCAGCATGCCCGCCGGCATACTGGCGCAGCCTTTGGCGGTCTTTCCACAAGTCGTTGGGCAAACCCAGCACGTCCCACACCGTTGCCTCGGGGGTATAGGCGGGATACACCCAATGTGCCGCCCAAATTACCGGTGGAGGGTTCGGCAGGTCAGCAAACTGGCTTAAGGCCCTTCCACTACCGTAAACTCCCCCGATCATCCCCAATTCGTTCATCCGCTCCACCCAACCGCTAATAAAGGCACGGGCTGCCTGGTTACACTCCTCGTTGCGAATATCGTAATACTCTAAATCATAGTAAATCACGCTTCCGTTGCCGGCCGGGGTGGTTAGCCCCAACTGTTGCGCAACCAGTGTGGCGTTCTCGGCCTCACTCCTACCTTCGAGATAAGCCTTGGGAGGGTACTTGCTCATGCGGTGCTTGTGGCCGGTGCATCGGGCTTGCAACCCCACCCAAGTAGGGATCAACCCCCAGCCCTGCTCTCGCAGACGCGCAATAAATTCTGGACTCAAGGCAGCGTTGGAGCAATAGCGATTAGCGCCGCCGATATAAAGATTGACCGCACGATAGGGACTTTGCGTCCTCCAGACACTCAGTTGCTCAAGGGAAGGCACCTCGCACTTGTCAAACCCATGCCCCTGCATCCAAGCGATGAGCGGTGCATCCGGCTCTTGCTCTCCTAACGCCCGGGAAGAGAGAGGAATGAAAACGCCTGTTTGGATGGTCTCCTCAGTGCTGAGCGAGGCTTGCCCGTTGGGTAAAGGGATTGGTGCCCAGGTGTGACCACCGTCTCTCGTTGACCACAAACGTTCTTCTTGTCTACAGCGTAAACTCTGGCGAGAGTCGGTTCTCGAAGAAGACATCTCGCTTTCGAGTTCGCACCACCCTTCTCGCTCTAATTTCCACCCTACCAAAGCAGAGACCATCCTCAGTTCCCGAGCCTCTTCGGAAAGGAGTTGGGCTTGGAGAGGATCGCTTAAGATCTGCACCCAGGTCACGCCCCCATCTGACGAACGGTAAATTTCATTTCCTCTCGGTCCCCCGCGCAACCACAAGTCCCGGGCACTTTCTGCTTGAATAGGCTCTGCAATAGGAAGCTGCAAGCGCTGCCAAGTGTCGCCGCCGTCAAAGGTTCGGTATAAGATCCCGATGCTGAAATTAGCGCTGCTGACCAACTTTTGGACTACCCAGAGTGTACCCCCGTCCCACACCGTAAGATAGTAGCGGTCAATGGGAAGAAACCGATCCTCTGCGGCTAAAGGGATGGGAATAAATACCCAGTCCCGTCCCCCGTTGGAAGTGCGGGCGAGAAGAAGTGAGTTCGCATGTTCCTCGGTCCCCTCTGCCAGAAGCGCCCAGCCGTTTATCGAGCTCCCGAAATCCACTGCAGCGAGCCTGCGTCCTTCTCGTAGAGGCAGCGGGACAATAGACCAAGAGCGTCCCCGGTCCGAAGTGAAATAGACATTTTCCCCTAACCACACCCAACCCTCTCTCTCGCTTAGAGGTTCAAAATCTCGCAGAAAAAGCCGAGCGCTGCTCGAGTTTTGAACCCGGGGGAGACGGGAATTGCTGTTACTAACGAGGAAAAGAGAGGCCACCGAGAACAGCCCTAGAACAGACCAGAACGTATAAGACAACCGGCAAGAACCACTCATCAGCGCAATTGCAACCCTTAGGACAATGCTCAAGAATGCAGATAAACTCGAAATCTTGTCGGACCAAACTGTCACTGGGCTGCTCCCGGTTCTCAGCCCAAAAACCGACGCAACGATGCCGCCCGCAGGATTAACTCTCCTAACCGTTCCAAATGATTATGACGGAGAGCTTCGGTGATCTCGCGACTCAAGCGCAGATGCTCTTGGTTGGGCTGATAGGCGATCTGCAATCGCTCCACTGCCTGACAGATGCGCGAGGGCAGGTAGGGATTGTCCAGGTCCACATATTGGAGAGCCTCGGCCAGATCGACCTCAAAGTTCACAATGGTTTGGCGTAAGAACTCGATCTCCTCGTGAGTCAGCACATGCAATCCAAGTAGTTCGGGGGGAATGCCCAACGAGTAGAGGGTGCAGGTAAAAGCAATGGCGCGCGGCAGTTGAATGCCGCTCACATTGCGGAAATATCCAAACAGCCCCGAGTGTGACTTGCGCTTTCTGCGGCGCGGCACATACTTAGCCAGAGTGCTGATCAGCGGTGCCAACTGAGTTACCTGCTCGCGATAGGCCTGAGTAGTCTTTTGCATAATGCTGAGAGAGCGTTCTTGATCGATCTCGCTCGCCCTACTGCGAGGGATCGCCTTGAGTTTCTGAATGGCCGCTACCACTTCAAGCGGTGGATAGTCATATTTGAAGGCGGACTGAATCGTAAACGTCTGAACCGAGGGAAACTCCTGAGCGATGCGCTCCACCGATGTCGGCTTTAAGTTACCCCGAAACGGTGCTGATCCCATTCCCAAGATGGGGTATAACTCTATTCCTAACTGCTGCGAAAGTTGGTCCAATTGATAAAGGGCGATTTTATTGGCCAGAATCGTGCTGATCAAACCCGAATTCATCGCCGGATCGGAGCGTGCCAAAAAGACGCGCTGGTAAGGTAAGTCCTTATCTCGGAGGAACTCCTCCACTACTTTGGCAGCATTCAATAGATGCTCCACCCCTTCAAAGAGTGGGATGACATTGATGCGCTGAGGGCGAAAACTTCCCAACCACTCCCCAATGGTGATCGTGTCACCGGGAATTTTTTGGGTGTCCTTAGCGGCGACAAAATACACATAGTAGTTGTAGATCCGATTAATATCGGCGGCCGAGACCGTCATCGGAAGAATAACTTCGAAGATCGGCGGAGGGCTTTCGGGGTTGAAGAGGAGTGCAGCATCGTACGAGCGCGGGATGCTTCCAAGGGTCTCAAGCAGAATTTTAGCCTCGGTTTTCTCAATTGCTGGATTGGGAACGCGCGGAGTGATAAAGACATGTTCCCCCAACAGCACTTGCCGGAAAAAGGGCTCGTAAGTGGAGAGTAACTTCTTCACCACAAAATTGTCCACTTCTTTGCCTTCATAATCCCACATCTGCTCATCGCAGCCGAGGTGGGAAAAAACATAATAAGCCTCCTGAACCTCATCCTCCCCTTGCAACTCCGCATCGGAGGCAAAAAAGGGTATTTGGACGTTATCAGGGTGCTGAGTACTCATGCAACGTGGGATGTGGGGCATTGCACACCTCACCGAACGAGTATTAAGGCGAAATTATATCAGAATCTAAAACACCCTATTGACATTTGGGCCATCTCTGGCTATACTTACTTTGTAAGTTCAATATACTTACAAAGCGAGTGAGTCTATGACGCTTCTGATCAAAGCCACTCATCAACAGACAAAAGAACACAACCGGAACTTAGTTCTAAAACACATCTTCGATCACGAGGCAATCAGCCGGGCAGAACTCTCGCGCATCACACGATTGACGCGCACCACCGTTTCCGAGATTGTAGCGGAGCTGATCGATGAAGGCTTGGTTACGGAAATCGGTGTAGGCGAATCTCTCGGGGGAAAGTCCCCCATATTACTCAGCCTTGCCAAAGACTCCCGATGCTTGATTGGTGTGGACATTGCTCAGAATCATGTTCAGGGAGCAGTGGTGAACTTACGCGGGGAAATCAAGGAGACAATTACCGTGCCGGTATTCGAGCACTTTGGCGAAAAGCCTCTGAAACACATTTTCGAGATCCTAGATCAACTCGTCAAGTCGTCTTGTCGCCCGATTTGCGGCATTGGGGTCGGGGCACCGGGCTTAGTCAGCACGTCCGAGGGGATTGTGATCAATGCGGTCAACTTCGATTGGAAAGATTTTCCTTTAGCTAAAATCCTCCAGGAACGCTATCAGTTGCCGGTTTACATTTATAACGACTGTCAGGCAGCAGCGATGGGGGAATATCTCTACGGGGGGTACCACCGGAAAGGCACAAATTTAGTGGTTATTAACGTCGGCTACGGGATCGGATCCGGGATCATCATCAACGGAAAACTATTCCAAGGAGACGGTGGGGGAGCTGGGGAAATCGGTCACGTAGTGGTGGTGCACGAGCAAGGAAAACCTTGTCGCTGTGGTCACTACGGGTGTCTGGAATCGGTTGCCAGCGCCCAAGCCATTGCGCGAGACGCAAAAGAGCTGCTCCAGTTCCCAGCTCATCTCTCATCGCACGAGTTGTCCGAGGCCCTCATTCTAGATGAGGCGGAGAAGGCATTTATTGCAGGACATCCGGCTATTAGAGACCTAATCTTAAATTCTGCTCAGTACTTAGGCTACGCTATAGCAAGTCTAGTAGGCACATTGAACATTCACCATATTGTGCTAATTGGGGAAATGACTCGATTCGGCCCGGCGTGGTTAGAGGTGATTCGAAATACTATGCTTAAGGCTTCGCTCTCTAGATTGGCGAACTCTACTTCAATAGAGATCGGTAAGCTTGGGAATCATTCCACCTTACTCGGGGCAGCAGCTCTATTAGTTAACAATTACTCCCTTCTCTTTACCAAAAACTTCTCAAGGACCACGCTCTGACAGTTGTAGAGGTACTTTACTTCGGCAAAAGAAAGGAGGTGCCAAACTTAGAGACAGACATAAGAAACTTCAACCCGACAGCCCAACTTAATAAACCATGTAAGTCGTGAGGAGAGTGAGAAATGGAAGGCTCATCTATTTGGAAAAAGTTGCTCGTTCTACTTGTTCTCGCCGTTTTACTCATCGGTTGTCAGCCCCCGGCCCAACAAACCCCCGAAGCCCCAGCGGCCGCAGAAACCCAACCGCCTGCGGCCCAGCAGACACAACCGCCTTCTGAAGCAAAGCCCGTCGAGCTTACTTTTGTCACCTGGTCGTACGGCGTCGAAACCATTGCGGATAACATTAGAAAGTTCCAAGAACGCTACCCTCACATCACCGTCACCCATAAAGACTACTCGTGGCTTGAGTATCATGATACGATGGTCGCAGCCTTTGCTGCCGAGAATTATCCGGATTTGCTGTACAGCTCAGATCACTGGCTTCAAGAGTGGGCGTCTGCAGGCTGGCTGGTTCCCATTGAAGACCACTGCCCGAACGTGAAAGAATACTCCGCCGAGCTGGCTCCTTATGCTCTTGAAGGCATGACCTACGAAGGCAAAGTCTATGGGTTATCCTACTACGCCGACACGATCGACTTTGTCTACAACGAAGCCCTTCTAAAGAAGGCCGGGTTTGACAAAGCTCCTGAGACCTGGGAGGATGTCTACACTATGGCCAAAGCCCTCGAGGATCAAGGAATATTGCAATATCCCATCCTCATGGCTTGGTCTCAGAAGGAAGGAGCATTCCCTGAAGCCTGGACCTCCATGGTTTTCAGTCAGCATGAAGGGCCTCATGCCCTATTTGACGCTGATCTAAAGCCGACCTTCAATAAAGAGGGCAGCGCTGCGTATCAAATTATGGAGTGGCTGGTCAAGGTCTACAACGAGGGATTGTTCAACCCGGCAAGCTTGACAACGGCGGAAATCGACCAAGTAAAGGCAATGCAAGCCGGCCAAGCAGCTTTCACCATCTTTCCGCAGTATAACATGGCCGAAGTCAATAAACCGGGTAGTGGAGAATACGCCGGCCAGTTCAAGATCGCTCTCATGCCCGGAAAGAGCCACGCCACTGTTGGCTACGTACGTTTCTACGCAATGACCCCCGGTGTTGTGAACAAAGGACCAGAATACGTCGATGCGGCGTGCAAATTCCTCCACTACTTCGGCGGGAAGACCGATGGCCAATACATTGTCGTGAAACGCTGGGCTGTCGAAAACGGCTTAGGCTTTGCTCAATTACCTCTCTATCAAGACCCGGATGTGATCGCTGCATTTAGCGCTTGGGGAGACATTCCCACCATTGAGCAACAAGCCAAGCTTGCCCGCTCCAAAGAAGGCCTAACGCCCTGGTATGGCGCTTGGGATATCTACGCTCGCGCCGAGATCCACAAAGCCATACTCGGCGAAACGCCAATTATGGATGCTCTGAACAACATGGCTAACAAATGGCTTGAACTGGCCCAGTAACCATCCCGCTGAGGACCGAGGGCAACGAACCCATTTGCCCTCGGTCCCTTTAGGAGAGGTGTTTTTTGGTAAGAATGACCACCCTCGAGCTTGAGCACATCGTAATTCGAAGAAAAGCCAAACTATGGGATCGAATTTATCCCTATTTTTCGGTATTACTTCCCATCCTGGTTATCGGGCTATTTACGATTTACCCCGTCTTGTATGCAGTCCGCATCAGTTTTTATCAATATATTCTGACCAAACCAAAAGTCCACCCTTTCGTCGGATTAGCCAATTATATTGAAGTGATTACCAGCTACTACTTCCGCAACTCCTTGATCAACACGGCGGTCTATACGGTGGCAGCAGTAGCTGGGATCACTATTTTCGGATTAGGTGTGGCCTTATTACTAAACAGCAGAATTCGATCTGCAAATGCTTTGCGGGTTATTATCCTGTTACCTTGGGCAATTCCAGCCGTTGTGGCAGGATTGATCTGGAAATGGATACTCAACTCAGATTTCGGTCTTCTCAACGGAATCCTTTACGCCGCAGGGCTTATTAAGGAGTACATACCCTTCCTAGCAAACCCCAATCTAGCTAAATTCAGCCTAGTTATGGCCGCAATTTGGAAGGAAGGACCCTTAGCTGCTATATTTTTCTGGCTGGCTTACAACTCATCCCTCATGAACTCTACGAGGCAGCAAAAATTGATGGGGGAAGTGGATGGAAAATCTTTCGTCATATTACACTCCCTCTATTAAAGCCGATTATCCTCGTTGTGGTAATTTACGAGACGATTACAGCTATTCTTGTATTTGACTTAATCTATGTCATGACGGGTGGCGGGCCGGGAGACGCTACATCCATGATCAGTTGGTTCGCCTATGCAGAAATCTTCAAAAACTTGAACCTCGGTCACGGGGTCGCTTTAGCGGTGATCATCGCTCTGATCATCCTAGCTCTTATCCTGGCCTACCTGCGTACTATTAGGTATGAAGAAGTTACTGGGTAGAGGTGTGAAATGGAAATGAGGCTTAGGCGTCAAATCGATTCTTTCTTCGGGAATCTTTTGGTCTTTCTCCTCATCATCTATATCCTCGGTCCCTTCCTCTGGATGGCTATTGCTAGTTTTCAAGGAGAAAACGAGTTATTAAAGCGCCCCCCTAGCATTATTCCCCAAAATCCCACACTCGACAACTACCGGTATGTATTCACGGGGGAGATTCCCACAGCTTACGAAGTAAAAGGTCAACTGCGCAGCCGCATCTCTCAGGAAGCGCGTCTCATTGCGCCGGCGCTCAGGAATAGCTTTATCGTGGCAATTGTGGTTATGGCGATAAATTTACTTATCGGGACGCCGGCAGCTTACACCTTTGCTCGGATCAATTTCCGCGGCAAAGCACTTTGGTACAACTTCATTCTGGGAAGCCGCCTGATCCCTGTGATGGCGGTTGCCATCCCCTATTACGTGATTATAAAAAACCTAAAACTCCTCGACACTTACCAAGGTTTGATCCTGATTTATTCTGCCCTGACCTTGCCTTTCACAATTTGGTTCCTCTCCATGTATATTTCTAGCATTCCGCGTGAGATGGAAGATGCGGCTCTAGTCGATGGGTGCACTCCTTTCCAGGCTTTGGTGAATATTGTGGCGCCTCTAATGGCATCCGGCCTCGTTGCGGCCTCTGCCTTCGCATTCATGACCTCATATAACGAGTTCCTGTTCGCCAGGCTAATCACCCAATCCATTAAGTCCCAAACCGGGCCGGTGATTATCGCTTCAATCGCCGGCAACCCTGACGCTTCCTACTCCCTGATCTCGGTCTGCATCACATTAGGCCTAATTCCACCCCTCGTCCTCGCTATTGCTATGCGAAGGTGGCTAATAGAAGGGCTGTCCGCCTCAATTACTCTTCGATAGAGACCTTGGAGAAAAGCCATGGGTAAAAAGGATGAACTTTCTGCAGCACAGGTATACGAAGATACGATAGAGTTGCCTACCTATAGGATCAAAGCCGCAAATCCCAATCCCGTCTTTCGATCTCAATACGGCGTAGCAATGATCTATCCTTACACGCTATTAGACGACATAGACTCTCGCCCCACTCCAAAAGTGTACAGGATTCTCTATTTGGAAAATGCCTACCTACGCGTGGGCGTGATTCCCGATTTGGGAGGCCGGGTATACTCGGTATTCGACAAGATCACCCAAAAGGACGTTTTTTACAGGAACAGCGTTGTGAAGTTTTCTCCTCTTGCTATTCGAGGGGCATTTTTCTCCGGCGGCATTGAGTTTAGTTTTCCCGTTGCCCATGCCCCAACTACCGCCGATCCTGTCAACTGGGCCATTCGCCAAAACGCAGATGGCAGTGCGAGCATCTCGTTTGGGGGGATTGAGCATATGTCTCGTATGAGATGGATGATCACCCTAACCCTCTACCCCGACCGTTGCGCTCTTGCTCAGGACGTGTGCTTGAGCAATCCCTATTTCTTGCCCGGTCGGTATCATTACTGGACAAATGCCTCTCTCGTTGCCGATGACCAGACGGAGTTTATCTACCCTCTGCGCAGAGTCCGCTCTTATGAATTTGCGGGCAGCTCTCCTTGGCCATATGGACGCCTTGACCTAATTAGCCAAGAAGAAGGGTTACCGGGGATGGAAGGCACTCCAAAATGGCCAGTTGAAGTGATGCATGAACCGTTCAATTTTCGTTGGCAGAAGAACATACTCACTCATGTTTCCCTCTTCGGACGTGACGTGAGGTGGAACTTCTTCGGTGCTTGGCAACACTCCGGGAATTATGGTTATGCTCACTACGCCGATCACCACGATGTTGCCGGAATGAAGCTATGGTCTTGGGGAAACGCTCCTATTGGGATAGTCAACCAAAGCGCGCTCACTGACGATGGGTCTTTGTATGCCGAAACACAGTGCGGTGCAATGGAGACCCAACTCGATTTTGATTTTCTACAACCTTTCCAAACAAGAGCCTGGCGAGAATGGTGGATCCCTCTACGAGGCATCCACGGATTTACCTGTGCCGCACAAGATGTAGCCGCTAATCTGCGCCTAAAACCCACGGGGCAGAGCGATGAATACGAACTATTTCTAGGCATATGCCCTGCCTACAAGATTGACCAAGCAACTGTCAAGGTCTTTACGCCCCATCACGGATTTGTAGAGGAAGTCATTTCGCTATCGCCTGAGGTTCCCTTCGTTTTGAGCCGGAGGGTGAATTCTAGAAAACTCGGCAATGAACCTCTCTCGATCCAAATCCTCACTTCGTTAGGGGAGGTGCTGCTAGACTACACCTTTGATCGAGAGAGTGAGCAGACCTCGAGAGCGATTGAGGATAAGGACAAAAGCACCGTCGCCAAGGACGGGCATTACCACAAAGGCCTTTATTTTGAAAAGCTCGATCGGCGAGATCAAGCCCTTTTTCACTACCGAGAAGCCCTTAAGGAGACATCTCATCAAGCCGAAGCACACTTCCGGTTAGCACTCCTCTATTTACGCGCTGCTGACTTTTCTAGTGCATCTTCTCATTTTCAGAATGCACTAGCCCATGCATATCGCGATGCAGACTACTTTCTCGGGTTTATCAAAACACTAGAGAACTCTGCTCAGCAGGCCCTGCAGCATTTTGCCAATCTATCTTCCAACTCATCCTACCTCCTTGCTGGCGAGATCGTCCAAGTCGGGATTCAGGTGCGGCAAGGAAACATTGAAAAGGCTATTGGAAGACTAGAAGGCTTGATTCAAACAGCTTCAGAACCCTCCACCCTCCGCACCCTGCTCGCCATTCTTTATCGGAAAGCCGGGAAGTCAAAAGAAGCAATAGAGCTGCTACAACAAACCTTCAACGCTGATCCTCTAAGCCATGCTGTCCTAAGGGAGTTATCCCTTCTAACCGGGCAGCTAAGCTTCTCTCAGGCTCTCGAAAGACATCTAAAGGACGATCCTCAATATATCTTAGATTTAGCTTGTTTTTATATCGGGATTGGTCTACTCGATGATGCGTTAGAGATATTGGAGAACTACAAGGCTGATTTCCCCTACCCGATGGTGGGGTATTTAGGGTGGTGGCTTTGCATTTCAATGGGCAACCTTGAACAAGCTAGAGAATGGCACCAATTTGCAACAAGCTGCAAGCCGGATTTGTGCTTCCCAAGTCGTCTTGAGGAAATTGTGGCACTAACCTCCGCTCTCGAACATTATCCAGACGACAACTTTGCCCGTTACTACCTCGGCAACTTCCTCTATGCCCGTCAGAGGTATGAGGAGGCTATCAAGCTATGGGAGGAAGCTGCAGTCAAAATAAACGACTTTGACGTCCTCTTCCGTAATCTGGGATGGGCAAAGTGGAAACACGAGAACGATCATCAAAAGGCCATTGAATATTTCGAACTTGCTCTCTCTTTGAATCCCCACAATCAAGACTTATACCTCCATCTTGACGAACTCTATAAACAGCAAAATCTGCGAGAAAAAAGAGAGAACCTCCTTGAGAAAATTACCTCATTGCCTTATCTGCGAGAAGATGTGCGCAAGCGACGTGTGCTGATGCTTGTCGAGTTAGGTCGCGAAGATGAAGCGATTCAAATCATGGCGAACGAAAGATTTGTGCCGCTAGAGATGGACCAAACGTTCCATGATGTTTATGTGCAGGCTTATCTTCAAAGAGCAGAACGACACCTAGCTGCCGGTTCCGTAGAGCAGGCTATCGAGGACTACCTCAGGGCTCTAGAATATCCGGTCAATTTGGGGGTTGGGCAGCCACCCGACCTACGACAAGCGCGGGTCTATTACTTATTAGGCCTAGCGTATGAAACCATTGGGCAATACCAAGAGGCTTTGAAAGCTTGGCACTCCGCAGCACGTGAATTCCATCCGAGTCGGAGTGAACATTACCAATACGTTGAGAAGGCCCTAGACAAGATCAGTCGATATAGTGAGTTAGGATTAGAACTATCCTAGCAATACCCAAATTCTTCCATTGCGGAGGTGAAAACATGAAAGTCCTCTATGCCGGAGATGCGTGTTCGAAGATCGGCCCCTTGTTCGTAGCTTCCCCTTTCAACTTAGAGGTCAAGGGGTTCTCCCACCACATTTGGGGGCAACCCCTAATTGATGCCCTCAAAAAGGGCGGGATTGAAGTTACCCACATGACAAACGAGCAAGCAATCTCTGAGTTCCCGCGCACAGTGGAAGGATTGTCTGAATACGATGTACTGATCCTTAGCGATTGTGAGTGCGAGGTTCTCGCTCTATATCCTTTCTGGATACCGGGTACTCCTCTACCGCGCACGAACCGATTGAAAGCGATCCGCGAATTCACCCGCAACGGAGGCGGGCTATTGATGATTGGCGGCTGGTCGTCCTTTAGTGGTCGCTTTGGGCACGGTGGATATTACAACACCCCTGTTGAAGAAGCCTTGCCGGTTACTTGCATGAAAGGAATGGATGACCGTGTAGAAACACCAGAAGGGGTTAGGGTTCACATCCACAAACCCGATCATCCGATCCTAAAAGGAATCCCATGGGACGACTGCCCCGTCTTCGAGGGTTATAACCGGATTTTTCCTAAAGAAGGTGCCGAGGTATTAGCTACCATCGGGGAAGGCGAAGACGAATCCCCCCTGATTGTAACTTGGGAATTTGGAAAAGGACGCGCCATGGCCTTTGCAAGCGATTGTAGCCCCCACTGGGCAGAATATTTCCAACCTTGGGAATATTATGGACAGTTCTGGCGTCAAGCAGTTCAGTGGCTCGCAGGAGAATAGTTTCCAAGATTCATGCCAATGAGAGAAATTACATTTGCAGTTATCGGTAGCGGATTCATGGGCAGCTTACTGAGCAGAGCAGCCAGCGAGCTACCCTACACCCGCTTTGTTGCGGCCTCGGATCTAGAGGTAGAGCGAGCCAAGCGTCTAGCTACTCGATACGGAGGCCAAGCTTACGGTAGTTACGAAGAGATGCTATCGAACCACCGCCCTGACGCAGTCCTTATTGCCACCCCTGAATTCGATCACCTCGCCCCCTCTCTCTGCGCCGCAAATGCCGGGTGTCATATCTTTTTAGAGAAGCCGATTGCAACTACTCTTCAGGATGCCGTCCAGATTATTGAGGCCAGCAACCGGGCAGGCATTAAGCTAATGCTCGGCCATATCTTGAGGTTTGAAGCAAGCTATGCCTTAATCCACTCGGCAATTCGAGAGGGCAGTATTGGTAAGCTGCTTTCCATGTACGCACGCAGGATTACCTCCATCAATGAAGCGAAGAGACTAAATGGCCGGGTGACTCCTCTCACCTATATCGGCGTTCACGATATCGATCAAATGCTGTGGTATCACCCTGTCCCGGCTAAGTCCGTCTATGCTCGCGCCTTATATGGAAGAGTCTCTGAACTGCTCGGTACCTACGACTCGGCTTGGGTGATGATCGAGTTTGAAGACGGAGCTCTTGGCATCCATGAGGTTGGATGGTGCCTACCAGAGAGTTGGGCAAGATGGAGCAAGCCATCCAGTTGGGGTGGATTCGGGGATGTGCGGATGAATGTAATCGGCACCCATGGCAATCTCAGCTTAGATTTTACCCCAATGAACCTCTTCGGAGTCGGGATGGAAGGGTGGATGCTTCCAGACACCCGTCATTGGCCACTTGTTCATGACAGACTGGCTGGTGCGGTAAAATTAGAAGTGGAGCATTTCTTCAGTTGCATCTCTGAAGATAAACAACCCCTGGTGCGCGGTGAAGATGGATTGCGTGTCCTAGAGATTGTTTTAGCTGCCGAAAAATCAATCGTTGATCATTCAATCGTGGAAATAGAGTTATTCAAGGCATAAATTGCCTACCCCAAGGGGAGGGAACCTTCTAACGGATGCATCGTTCAGACATAGGATCGCAAAAGCCAATAGTTGTCGGAGTGGATGTAGGGGGGACAAAAATTGCAGCGGCTTTGGTCGATGAGGAAGGTCATTTACGAGGGTGCCAGACTCGACCCACGAACATACTCAGTCCGGAAGCAACACTAGACTCAATTGCGGAACTAATCCTTGAAATCCTGAACAAGGAAAACATAAAGAGCGCCGAAATTAGGGGAATCGGACTTGGAATTCCCGGGTTGGTAGATCCGCATCGAGGCATCGGGATCGCCTCGGTGAATCTCCGGTGGGAAAACGTGTTCGTCAAGGATGAAATCCAGAAGCGCGTTGGCCTTCCCTGTGTGATCGAAAACGACGTCAAGGCTGCAGCTCTAGGAGAAATACGCTACGGGAAAAGCAAGGGGGTAGAAAGCCTGATTTATCTCAACATAGGTACAGGGGTAGCTGCGGCGATCGTACTGAACGGCAAAATCCATAGGGGGCAACATAACATAGCGGGCGAAATCGGTCATGCGGTTGTCGATATCCATGGCCCCAGATGTCAGTGCGGTGGGCGAGGCTGTCTTGAAGCACTCATATCAGGACCGGCGATCGTAAGGAAGTTTCAAGAGAAAAAAAACCGCAGTCGTAAAACTTCCCTAGCAGAATTCGTCGCTGAGAACCACCTATTAAGTCCAAAAGAGGTATACGAAGCTGCGTCTGCCGGTGACAATGCGGCTCGGGAAACCGTTGATGAAGTGAGCCGTTTCTTGGCTAACGCCATTCAATTCCTCGCCCTGGCCTACGATCCACAACGAATTGTTCTCGGAGGGGGGGTAGTGTACTCAACCCCTCTATTTTTTGAAAATCTCATGCACGTTATCAAGCAACTCTCCGAGGAGAGTTGGGTTTCCCGCCATCTGTCAGAGCCCGACTTCATCACTGTCACTCAATTAGGGAAAGATATCGGAATTCTCGGGGCAGCCGCATTGGTTCCCTAAGGATGCGCTTATCCTCCCAAGGGTTGCTGCTGCGTGATGCAGTGAATATTCCCCCCGCCTAATAATATCTCACGAGCCGGGATGCCGATAACCCGCCGATCGGGGAGGTGGCGTTGCAAGGTTTCGAGAGCCAACTGGTCATAGGGATCGCCGAAGAGGGGGACAATCGCTCCGCCGTTGCAAAAATAGAAGTTAATATACGAGGCTGCCATCCGGTCCCCAGCCCGCCGCGGCAAAGTGCCTTCCACTGCATCCACCCCTTCCGCCTCTTCAGCAGTGATCAGCACCGGGCTGGGTTGGTGAATTTTGACCACTTCGAGGGAGCGTCCTTTTGCGTCCCTGAAGTGAGACAAGCGATCATAAGCATCTTTGGAAATCGGATACTGCGGATCGTTATGGTCGTCCGTCCAGGTCAAAGCCACCACCCCGGGGCGTAAGAAGCAAGCCAGGTTGTCTATATGCCCGTTGGTTTCATCGTTATACACCCCTTCACCCAGCCACAGGACGCATTCAACTCCCGTATATTCCTTGAGGTAGGTCTCGATCTCTTCTTTGCTCAACTCCGGATTGCGATTCGGGTTAAGCAGGCACTGCTCAGTGGTCAGCAAGGTACCTTCGCCGTCAACGTGAATCGAACCTCCCTCCAATACCAAAGGCGCAGCATACCGCTCGATCCCTTCGATTTCCGCCACTTTGCGCGGCACCAGATCGTCCAAGTCCCATGGGAAATATAAGCCTTCTTTGATGCCTCCCCAAGCATTGAACTTCCAATCCACCAAGCGCACATTCCCCTTGCCATCAATCACAAAAGTAGGACCGACATCGCGCATCCACGCGTCATTGTTGGAAACCTCAACCACTCGAATTTCTGGCGGAAGCATAGCCCGCGCATTGAGAAACTGACGCGGATTGACTCCCATCACCACCGGTTCAAACTGGGCAATCGCTTGGGCTACAGCGACAAAAGCCCTTTGCGCTGGCTTGGCCCCTAACCGCCAATTATCGGGACGTTCCGGCCAGAGCATCCAGGTTTGTTTATGCGGGGCAAACTCGGCAGGCATGTAGAAACCATCTCGACGGGGAGTGGAAGGTAGCGTGTAAACCATTTCGCCTCCTCTACATTAACCCTTTTGTGGGGAAGTGGGCGATTGTCTCCCCTTGCCCAAAGGGCAAGGGGCCGGGGGTGAAGCTCGTAAGGGACGGACGCCATCGTTCTTCAGTTTTGCAAGCAATGAGGCCTGTGATCCCAACGGCTATACCGGCGTTCGAAGCCTTGCCCTGAGCTAGCAAGCTAGACAGCCGCGCAGAACGAATCCAAACGTCATCCAAACCTTGGCGAAGGATCGACGATCTCATACGATATTTTGCAAGAAGGCCTCGATCTGCCCTTTATGGTAGGCCTTGAGTTCCTCAGACGGACGCTTGAGACGTGGATAGAGAAGATACACAAGCAAACCCTTTTCGGTATGCAAACGGTTTTCCGACTGATCGAAAATGATTGAGCGCGGATGGTCCATCACCTCATCCGTCGCCTCCACACCGCGCGAAGCCGGCAAGCAATGCATAAACTTGCAGTGCGAGGGGGCTCTGTTGAACAGGTCCAGATTGACCTGGTACTTGGGCATAAATGCCGCCCGTCGTTCGGGAATTTGATCCTCCTGCCCAATCCACCACCACAAATCAGTGTAGATGAAATCCGCCTCGCGAACTGCTTCAACGGGGTCTTCGGTGATGGTCAAACTGCCGCCCGATTCGGCACAGTTGGCTCGGGCAATTTGCAACCAAGCTTCCGGAGGTTGATATTTGCGCGGCGCAGCATGAGTAAAGTGCATCCCCATACGGGTGCAGATAAACATGAGCGAGGAGAGCACATTGGTGGCATCCCCAATAAAGGTAACCTTCAAGTCCTCCAACCTCTTTCCCTGCGGCATGTGCTCCATCATGGTCAGCACATCACAAACCACTTGCGTAGGATGATTGTAATCTGTCAGGCCATTGATCACGGGCACTTCGGCATATCTTGCCAGTTCAGTGATCGTCTCGTGCTTAAGAGTGCGGGCAAAGATCGCATCACACATGCGCGAGAGAACCTTTGCGGTGTCATACATCGACTCTCGCACCCCCAAATGGATTTCACCCGGCTTGAGATACAGTGCGTGTCCACCCAGCTCGGTCATAGCGACCTCAAACGAAACCCGGGTGCGCGTGGAGGGTTCCTCAAAGATCATTGCTAGCGAGGCGTCTTGCAGGAGTTTGGGCGTGCAACCCTGCTTATCGGCAGCTTTGATCTTGCGCGTCAACTCAATAATATCCAAAAGTTCCTGTTTGGAATAGTCCTGAGTATCGATAAAATGCCGTAGACTCATACGCTTTTCTCCTTTTCTGGTGAAATCGAATTTCGGGTCTCTTCCCAAGCGCGGAAAAAAGTGACCGCTAACTCGCCCAGACGGTTGAGGTTATACCCTCCTTCCAGAACAATCAGGGTAGGCAGCCCCAGATAGGCAATGCGTTGCGCCATTGCGGCATAGCACTCTGTAGTCAGTGCCAAATTTGCCAAAGGATCTTCTCCGTGCGCATCTAAACCCAGCGAGAGGATGAGAAAGCGGGGTGACATTTGGCGCAGGGCGCTCAAAGCTTCTTCCAGGGTTTTGAGGTAGGTTCGGTCATCGGTCTGCGGGGGCAAGGGGAAGTTGCGAGTATAGCCTCTGCCCTTTCCCTCACCCAGCTCATCCGCATAGCCGCTGAAATAAGGATAAGTTGTCGCCGGATCCCCATGCAGCGAGATATAACCGACTGCGTCACTGGCGTAAAAGATTTCCTGAGTGCCGTTCCCGTGATGGAAATCCACATCCAATACCACCACTCGCCCGGCGCAAGACAAACGGTGCGCCGCAACCGCGGCGTTGTTGAAATAACAATAGCCTCCACACTGACGGCGGGTGGCGTGATGCCCCGGTGGACGGCAAGCGGCAAAAACGGTTTGTTCTCCACTTAGAAGGGCTTCCGCACCGCTCAGAGCACATTCCGCCGAAAGGCGGGCGGCCTCAAAAACCTGCGGGGTGATCGGGGTATAGGTGTCGAAGCAATACAAACTCGCCAGGGACATCACCGCCGATGCGCGTTGCTGCCAGCGGTCGGAATAGGGGAAAACGGTGGGAAAAATCACCTCAAAGGGCTTTCCATCCGATTCGGGATCCAAGAAAGGCATTTGATTGGCGTTTTGTAGGAAACGCACGTACTCTGGTGCGTGCACTGCCTCAATTGCCTCTAGGGGAAAGCGACACGGCTCTGCTATTTCAGCTAATCCCGCCTCGTGCAGGGCTTTCACAACGCAGCGCGCCCTGCCGGAAACTTCGGAGGCTTCGACCACTCGACCGAAATGGATTTGATATGGGGGCTGAAATTCCTCTAATTGCGGGGTATAGAAGACGCGCATTCTTCCCTCCCCTAAGTAGTCGGTGTCTTTCGATTCAGCAGTCTTTCAACTCGATGCTCTATGGTGTGAAACAACTGAATGACGCCGCCGGGATAGAAAAGGATAATGGTACAAATCAGCGCACCTAACAAGGTCAGGCGCAACGTTCCGGCCAGCCGCAAGAACTCGTTGCCAAAGACGATCACCGCAGCACCCAGAATCGGCCCTAAAAAAGTGCCCACCCCGCCCAGCTCGATCATGGCAATGGTCAGAAGAAAAGGCTCGATCCCCAAAGTCGTGGGTGAGATGTCACCCAAAGCGTGCACATACATCCCACCCGCAGCGCCGGTCAGAAGCGAGGAAAGAGCAAAGACTTTGAGTCGCTCCCTAAATTTGTTGACCCCCAGACAATAGGCGAAATTTTCTGAGTCGCGCAAAGCCACAAAAGCCATGCCCGTAGGGGAGTGAACTATCCGATAGATAATGAACAACACGACCAGGAAGAAGACAAAGCAGATGTAATATGCCCCGGTTTTATCCATCCCGGGGTAAAAGGGAGGGATTTCGTGCAGCCCCATTGCGCCGCCGGTGATCTCACGCGTTTGGGTCAGCAAAGAAGGCAAAGTATCGGCAAAGATCAGGGTTAGCAAAGCGATGTAAATGCCACTCAAACGCAGAGCGGGCAACCCTAAAGCTAGGGTGACCACAGCCGAAGTAACGATTCCGGCGATCGGGATCGTCAAGAACGGCGGCACCCCGAGCGATTTGGCTAGGATGCCGGCGGTATAACCCCCAATCGCCATAAAACCAATGTTGCCTAACGAATTGATCCCGGCATAGCCCATCATCAGATTCCAATTGGCAGCTACGATTGACCAGATGAAGAAAAGGATGAAGAGATGTTTGGTATAACTTGAGGCACCCAACCAAGGGTAGAGCAAGATGAAGACGAGAACGAGAACGGCAAGGGCGAACTTCCAATTGACGTGCTTCATGGCCGGTCTGCCTCCTTAAGTTAAGTTCTCCCGCCAAGAATGCCCTGCGGGCGTAACAACAGAACGATCAAAAAGAGCACAAACCAGATCGGCCAGACCCAGATGGCGCCGAAGTAAAGCGTAGCCACCGCTTCAACCAAGCCCAGGACTAATGCGGCCACCACAGCACCGCTGGTGCTGCCTAACCCCCCGAAGGTCACGATCACGAAGCCTTTCACCATCCACTCCCAACCGACATGGGGGTTGAGGTAATATTTAGTGCCCAACAGGATGCCGCTGAAACCGGTAACCGTAAAGGCGAGGGCAAAGGTCAATCCGAAAATCTGCTCAATATTAATCCCAACCACTTGAGCTCCGGGGATAGATTGAGCCACAGCGCGCATGGCTTGCCCGGTGCGGGTATACTTAAAGAACAAACTTAGGGCAGCGATCACCACCAAGACAATGCCCATCAAGGCAACTTCGTGCCAGTTGATCTGGATAAAACCGACTTTTAGTGCTCCGTCAACCAATACCGGAATAGACTTCACCCGCGGGCCGAAAACTTGCAAGACCACGTTCTCCAGCAAGATGCCCGCTCCGAGCATGAAAAGCACGGTTGAGAATTCCCAGTTGGGCTTCTTGAGCAGAGGACTCATCGTAAAGCGATAGACTAACCAACCAAATGAAGCCATAAAAGCTAGCGACAGCAGTGTTGCCGGCAAAAACGGCACCCCAAAGACGGAAAGTAGATACCAAGTGATGTAGGCACCGATCACTGCGATCACCCCGTGACCAAAATTGAACACGCGACTCACACCATAGATAATCGTCAATCCCAGCGCCATCGTTGCATATAAAGAGCCGGAGATCAGACCGCTAACCAGAGCATTGACCAAGTTTTCCACGCTGCCGCCTCCTAGAAATACGCCCTCTCAATTTCGTCTACCTGGACTTCTTCACGCCTGCGTTCAAAAGCGATCTGCCCTTTCTTGATCAAGTAAATGCGGTCGGACATCTCTAGGGCATGTTGAATCTCTTGCTCAACGATCAAGATGGTCATGCCGCGCTCGCAATGAATTTGACGAATGGCATCGAAAACAGCCATCTTCATGCCCGGCGAAAGCCCAATGGAAGGCTCATCAACCATCAAAAGCGAAGTCTCGCTCATCAAACCGCGTCCGATAGCAACCATGCGCGCTTCTCCACCGCTCAGCGTCGAGCAGAGCTGATGACGCCGCTCTGCCAAGCGGGGGAAGATATGAAAGACAAATTCCAAATTTTTCTTTAGCACTGGGCGGGCGTGCCGCGGATACGCCCCCAGGTAGAGATTTTCGAGCACGGTCATATCGCTAAAGAGGTGGCGTTCCTCGGGAATGTAAGCTAGACCACGCTCGACAATCTGATGTGCCGGCAAGCCGGCGATCTCTTCCCCTTTGAAACGGATAGAACCCCGTTTTGGAGGTTGCAAGCCGCAAATGGCTTTGAGCAAAGTGCTTTTCCCGTGCCCGTTTGGCCCAAATAGGGCAACTACTTCGCCCTCCCCAACATCCAAGCTGACCCCGCGCAACACCTGCAAATCGGAATAAAAACAGTCCAGCTCCCTAACGGTGAGCATGAGCGATCCCTCCCTTGCCACCCAGATAAACCTCGACCACGCGGCGGTCTGCGGTTACCTCTTTCGAGTCCCCCAAATACAAGACCTGTCCATCGCTCAGAATCAGCATTCGCTTGGTCAGGCTGATCAAGATATCCAGCAAGTGCTCGATAATGATAATTGTGACCCCTTTCTCTTGATTGATTCGGCGCACGATCTCCAAAAACTGGTTGATCTCCGCCATCGAAAGCCCTGCCATGGGCTCGTCCAACATGAGCAACTTGCAGTCCGTGGCTAACGCCGCTCCGAGCATGACCAACTTGGTGGTATACAAATCGAGGTTGCGCGCCGGGCGATGACGCACTGCTTCCAACCCTAGCAGTTCCAGCACCTCATCGGCACTTTGGGGCCGTCTTGCCCCAAAAATCGCCCCGACACGCAGGTTGTCATAAACACTCAAGGTATGAAACGTGGTGGGGATCTGAAAGGTGCGGGCGATCCCCAAGTGGCAAATCTGATCCGGCTTATAGTTGGTGATGTCCTTTCCCCGAAAGAAAATCCTCCCCGAACTCGGAGGATAAATCCCCGTAATCACATTGAATAATGTGGATTTCCCTGCCCCGTTCGGACCTGCAATGCCGAAGATTTCCCCTTCCTCGACCTCGAAAGAGACGTTTAGCAGAGCAGTCAATCGGCCGAAGCTCTTCGAAAGCCCTTTGGTGGCAAACATAAACACTCCTCAAGGCAATGAGTCTACTGTCTATGCACGTCCCTGCGCCTCCCGAACGAAGCAGGGCACCGGAGCAACTCTTACACCCTCTCCTCGGAGAAGGAAAGCCCGGGCGAAGCTACCTCCTCTCTCTGCGAGGAGAGGGGGTTGGAGGAAAAAAATCACTTAATCCATGGCGGCATTTGCGGTTGCGCCTTTTGATACTTACTCGGGCCGACCACGAGGTGTTCTCCTCCCCAGATCTGATACCATAGGGTGGGGATGAAATCATCGCCATATTTAGACTGCTGGTCGGTGGCAGTGAAAACATGGACACCTGCCAGGCCCTCGTAGGTGATATTGCGAATGTTTTCAACGACCTTATCGTAACAGTCCACGCAACCGGCCTTTTCGACTGCGGTCACCCAAATATCAAAGCCGTCGCGAGTCACATAGGCATAGATCGATTTGGGCTCTTCCTTATACTTTGCAATCCAGCGCTGCTTATAGTCTTCCACCCCTGCGCCGACTGGGTTGATGCTTGCCGTCCATAGCAATCCCTCGGCGGCCGAACCGGCCAGTTCCAAAAATTCTGGGATGGAGGGGGTGAATTGCATAAACACCAGTGCATTTAGGCCTTTTTCGCCGAATCTCTCTTTGAATTGAACAATAAAGCGTGCCGCATCAGTGGGGTCAAGATTCCAAAAGGTGACGTAAGCCGGTTGTGCATTGTCAATCTTTGATAGGATCGGCCCCCATTCTACAACACCGAATTGGGTGACTTCGTCTACGACAATTTCGTAGCCCTGATCCTTAGCCAACTCAGCGAACTTATCCGCAGCTAAGATGTTGTAGCTATAATCCACTTTGACGATAGCGATCTTCTTGTTGGGCTCTTTCCATCCCATCTTCTCCCCCATTTTGAAAAGATTGGCTGCGGCATCGATGCCGTACGAGACTTCGCTAGGACAATATTGAAAGACGTTGCCGTATTTCTCCGGGTCCTGAGCCACCACCTCGGTGTTCAAGGTCATTGCGTCTGCATGGAGGAAAGGCATATCGTACTCACCGAAGACGCGCGCATCCACGCCGGAGTCGGCATATCCTGTGATCACAACATCCACGCCCTCTCCGATCAAGCGCTCCCCAACCGCTTTGATCTTTTCTGCTTCCAGTGCACCGACATCGCCGGTGATCAACCTGAGCGGACGGCCTAACAAGCCGCCCTTCGCATTTTGCTCATCGACTGCCATCTGCAGGGCCTTGAGCATCTGCTCGCCATCGCTGGCATACGGCCCAGTGAGCGGCAGCGGTGCTCCAACTTTGATCTCGGTCGTGCCACCGCCACACGCGGAGAGCAGCAGCCCCATTATGACCACGATCGTCATAAAGAGCCAGAAGGGGAATTGTCGAGGGTTCATTCCTTTTCTCCTTTCTTGAGAGTCTCACTTATATGGAGAGAGGGGTCAAATTGACAATTTCTTAGGCTGAGCTTGGGTCAACGGCACTCCTTTCTCCTCCCTACTCGGAAGGCACGAAGTCTTCTGGGGGTGGCAGCCATTCATCGATATTGCGCAAGATGCGTGGCACAAGAGTATAACGAGTAACTGTCACGCCCGGTAGGGAAGGCAACACATGACGGATAAACTCGCGCAATTCGTCGTTATCCTTAAAACGTGCTTCGATCGAAACCTCCTGCGTGCCCTGTCCGAAGGCCACATAGGTAACCATTGGCATCTCCATAAGTCTTTTGAGCACTTCCTCTTCATGTTGAGATTCGACTTCAAGGAAAATATCGGCAGCGGTTACGTAGCCGAAGGCAGAGGGTTCAAGAATTGCGGTCAGACGCATGGCCCCACTCTGGACAAGATGCTCAATTCGTTTTCTGACCGTGCGCTCGTTCGCACCGATGCGACGAGCGATCTCTGCCGCACTAGCGCGCGCGTTTTTATGCAGGGCGAGGATAATCTGATAGTCTAGGGAGTCAAAAGAGGGAGAACGAGAAGGCATTTTGTTCCGTTTCGGAACAGAACAATTCCGAACATGCTATATGTATATCCTAAATCGGAATGAATGTCAAGGGGTTTCAGGAAATGCGATAACCAGCTCACAAAGAAGCCGGTGGCAAAACCCATTCACCGAGTAGAACCGGTCAGAAAACGGGAAAGAAGACTTCTCGCGCCGCAAGAGGAATGCTGCAGCTATGGGCTCTCCTTAGATTCAAGGTGGTGATCTCGGTTGGGCTTTTTGAAACCGGGCTGGCCCGACAACCCGGTGCTCTGCGCAACCCCTCACCGGAAGAGGCAACTCCCCTAAGGCTTGCGCAGCCCTCTGGGTTCGAACTGCTCCGCTCTTCCCTAAACGTCTTCAAGTTTTTACCCCAAAGCCAACTCTACGCGGCAATAGCTCTAAACGCCCAAAGAGCCCCCCTTTTCGACCCAGACGGAACCGGACGACTCAAGCTTTAGTCTCAGGAGATCGTTGGCTATCTCGAGGACAAAAAAACAGCAGGTCGAGGGTGCTCAACCTGCTGTTCCTTCTGAACTATAAGATAAGAATTACACCCAGCCGCGCAACTGCATCGCCTTGACAACCCGGTCAATAGCAACCATGTAGGCGGCATCCCGCATATACACTTTCTCCTTCTCGCTCATCGCTAAAACGGCATGGAAAGCTTGGGTGAGCTTGACGTCCAATCTCTGCAACACCTCTTCTTTGGTCCAGTAGAAGTTCATATCGTTCTGAACGCTCTCGAAATAAGAAGTGGTTACGCCGCCGGCATTGCAGAGAAAGTCCGGGATGTTAAAGATATTATTCTGCTTGAAGAACTCGTCCGCCTCCGGAGTACAAGGACCATTCGCCCCTTCGGCGACGATGCGAACTCGGCTGGAGATGCGCTTCACCGTCTCGGCGTTAACTTGGCCTTCCAATGCCGCTGGAATCAAGACGTCCGCCTCTTTGCTAATCCAAGCATCGCCGTCTTCTACAATGTAACCGGCAGCAACAGCCTTATCCTTGTCGATTGTGCCGTATTGGTCGGTGATAGTCAGCAAAAAATGAGGATTGACTCCTTCCTTATGGCTATAGGTATAAGCTGTCTTGTCCTTGCGATCCCAACAGGAAACGCAGGCCACTTTTCCTCCTAAAATCTCGATAAAGCCGATAGCCGCATACTGAGCAACATTTCCAAACCCTTGAATGGCTGCCACACACTTGGTGGGGTCCATCTTCAAATGCTTCATAGCCTCCCGCACGCAATAGATCACTCCAAAGCCTGTGGCTTCGGTCCGGCCTTCGGAGCCGCCGCTGCCAAGCGGCTTGCCAGTAACCACTCCGGGGGTATACTGCCCAACCAGCTTGGAGTATTCATCCATCATCCACCCCATCATCTGCGGCGTGGTGCCCACATCCGGAGCGGGAACGTCGATGCGCGGTCCGAGGTTGCGCCACATTGCTTGAACCCAACCCCGACAGAGACGTTCCTTTTCAGCGGTAGAGAGCGTTGCCGGGTCGACAACCACTCCACCTTTGCCACCGCCAAGGGGTAGATCGGCAACGGCACATTTCCAAGTCATCCAGGTGGCCAAAGCGCGCACGGTATCTAATGTCTCAGAGGGATGAAAGCGAATGCCACCCTTGTTCGGACCTCGAGCGTCGTTGTGCTGAACGCGAAAGCCTTGGAAAACGCGAATTGAACCATCATCCATCCGGACAGGGATGCGAAAAGCAAACTCGCGCATCGGCCAGCGTAAAATTTCGGCAATGGCGGGGTCGAGCTGAAGCAATTTGGCCACATGGTCAAACTGGGCTTGTGCCATTTGGAAGGCATTAATCGGTTCGGCCATAGACATCTCCTCTCAACCAGGTTTATGGAAAAGAATAAACGGGCATGACGGAAACATGCCCGTTTTTGAACTACAATACCGGGGGGTCTTGTCGCTGCTTCAGGATCAAAAGATCACCTCATGCCATAAACCTTCTCTTGCCTTCACTTTAGCCGAAGCCACCCTAAACGTCAAGTGACAGATTTTACCCACTCTAATAGTGACATAATTCACATTCTGTCCTTAGCTTGTACTTTGATGTCCGGGATAGCGTTGTTCCTATGCTTGTTCCTTAAGTTTGTTCAATTGCTCTCTCAGAATCTGCTGGACAACCTTGGGATTAGCTTTCCCACCCGCTAGACGCATCACTTGACCGAAAAACCACTGCTCTAAAGCTTCTTTCCCTTTTAGATAAGTCTGCACTTGCTCAGGGTTTTCGCCCAGCACTTGGGAAACCCAACCTGCAATTTGGCTCTGATCAGACACTTGCTCTAGACCTTTCTCCCGAATCAATTCTGGCGCCCTTTTACCGCTAGTAAACATCTCAGCTAGGATCGCCTTTGCAGTTAGCTGATTGATCGTTCCTTTGTCCAGGACGCTCAGAAGCTCAACCAAGGACTCAACCGGCACACGGCCTGGGTCAAATTCTCCTCCAACTTGGTTCATCAACCCGAAAAGCTCACCGCAAATCCAATTAGCAATCGTTTTTGGAGATAGATGCGGAGCTTGTGCAACGGCTGCCTCAAAGTAGTCGGCCACTACACGTTCATTGGTGAGCACCTCCGCATCGTAAGCGTTCAGACCGTACTGGGTTTGAAAGCGCCGTCGGCGAGCCATTGGCAATTCGGGCAAACTACGCCGAATCTCCTCTAACCAAGCCGGGTCGAGGGTCAAAGGGGGGAGGTCCGGTTCTGGGAAGTAGCGATAGTCGTGGGCCTCCTCTTTAGAGCGCTGCGAGACTGTCTTGCCCTGTGATTCATCCCACCCTCGCGTCTCTTGAACCACTTCTCTGCCCTCCCGTAGTAACCTCACCTGACGCTCGATCTCATATGCTACCGAACGCTCGAGGGCTCGGAAGCTATTTAGGTTCTTGATCTCCGTGCGCGTTCCCAGCTGTTCGCTCCCCCGTTTGCGCACCGAGACATTGGGCTCTATCCGTATCACCCCTTTTTGCATATCTCCGGAGTTGATGCCGCAGTAACGCAAGATATTGCGCAAGGTCATCGCATAGGCGCGCACTTCCTCGGCACTGTTGAGATCCGGCTCAGTGACAATCTCCAACAAGGGCACCCCGGCGCGATTCAAGTCGATTAGGGAATAACTTACCCCATCCTTGAGAATGTGGGTTAGCTTCCCGGTATCTTCCTCCAAATGGACGCGACGAATACGAACCGTTTTCTCGCCCTTAGAAGTCAAGATGACCAACCTGCCGTTTCGAGCCAGAGGCTGTTCGTATTGGGAAATCTGATAGCCCTTAGGAAGGTCGGGGTAAAAATAATTCTTGCGAGCAAAAAAGCTCTGGGGCAAAATCTCGCACTCCAACGCCAACGCCAACCGCACTCCTAGCTCAACCGCCGCCCGGTTTACCACCGGCAAAACTCCCGGCATCCCGGCACAAACCGGACAGACGGCAATATTCGGCTCGGCAATGGTAGAGTCCACCACTGCACAAGAGCAAAACATCTTGGAGCGGGTGGCAAGCTCTGCATGAACCTCAACTCCAATCACAGCTTCGTAATCCGCCATCCACTCAACTTCGACCATACGACCTCACAAACCTTTCCACTGGTCTTAGTAGGTTGAAAGTGCGTCTGACATTCGCTCGAGATGATTCTCTGCTCGCCGCGTTCATCACCTCTATCCTCTGCCTGTCCTCCCGAGCTTGCGAATCGGCCTTCTCCTCCGTGGCAGGCGATAGAGAAAAGGCTCTAAACCTGAGTCACAGACCATCGTTCACTCAGCTCCGCATAGAAAAGCTCAAAGACTCGACCATCCCAAGTGCGAACCCAGAAGCCCTTCCCTTCCGGAGTGCGCCACTGAGCTAGGATTTCGCGCACCTCTAGGCGCTGCTCCTGCCACCACAGTGCCAGAGGCCTTTCGGGATATGCGAATTCAGAACGGCACTCTACCACCTCCATAGCTAAGGCTCCTTAGAAAGAGACACTGGTCTGGTCACCGGCATTGATCACCCCGGGACGGCGCTTGATTTGAGCCTTGCGGCCGATCAAAGAGCTTTCCAGAATGGCATCGGTCACTTCTGCTGCCTCTGCTAAGATCGAATCACGGATCACACTGCGGTGAACCCTACATCCCTCTGCCAAAGAAGCATGGGGGCCAATAACGGAATACTTCACCTCTGCGGTAGGATGAATAAAAACCGGGGGGACGATCACAACATCAGAGCGCATCCTAGCCTCTTGGCTATTATCGGCACCGTTCTCCAGCAGGTAGCGGTTAGCTTCGAGGAGCGCCTCCGGAGTGCCGGCATCTAACCACACCTCCACTGTCTGTGTGCTCATCTTGAGACCCCGCTCAAGCAGAATATTGATTGCATCGGCGAGGAAGTATTCCCCCTTAATAGCAATCCCGCGTCGCATTTGCTCTTCGATAGCTTCAACGAGCTGCTTTGCTTCCTTGAAGTAATAAAACCCAACCACTGCTAGATTGTTCACAAAGTCCTGGGGTTTTTCGACCAGGCGGCGCACATAGCCATTCTGATCCAGCTCTGCAACCCCAAAGCGCCGAGGATCGGCCACCGGCTTTACCCAAGCGATCGCTTCTTTCTCTGTGAGCAAGCAGGAAAGGTCAGTGCGAATAAGCGTATCTGCGAAGATCACTAACATCGGGCCATCCAAAAGATGCCGTGCTAGGTAGATCGCATGCGACTGACCGCGCGGGTCGTCCTGAACCACGTAGTGGGCGCGCAGATGCGGATAGTGCTTTGAGATGTGAGCCTCGATTTGCTCACCCAGGTATCCTACGATATTAACTAGCTCGATCTCATAACAATCGGGGATCCCCGAAAGCGTGTCGAGCACGTGGTCTAACACTGCTTTTCCGGCGAGCGTGACCAACTGTTTCGGCTTGCTGTAAGTCAACGGACGTAAACGTGTCCCTAAACCTGCCATGGGGATAACGATTTTCAGCGTTTTTTTCTGCATTTCCCTTAAGATCTCCGCCTTGGGATTGAAAAAAGCGAGGCCAAAATCATTGGGGAGTGCGCAAATGCCAATCGGTGGTCAATTGATAGGCGTGAGCAATGCGAAATAGCAGCTCTTCTTGGAAATAATTGCCCATCAATTGCATTCCGATTGGCAGTCCTTGCTGGTCAAAGCCCACCGGAAACGCTACTCCGGGCACCCCGGCTAGGTTGGCCGGCAGAGTAAAGACATCTTCGAGGTACATCGCCAGGGGGTCATCGGTATGCTCGCCAATTGCAAATGCTGTGGTTGGGGCAATCGGGGCAGCGATGACATCCACGATTTGAAAAGCGCGCTCGAAGTCTTGCTTGATCAGGGTGCGCACTTTCTGAGCCTTCCCATAATATGCGTCATAGTAGCCAGCAGAGAGGGCATATGTACCTAACATAATCCGCCGCTTGACCTCGGGGCCAAATTTTTCGCCGCGCGTGCGGAAGAAAATTTCCCACATTGCCTCACCACCCAAGCGAGGACCGTAGCGAATGCCATCATAGCGCGCCAAGTTTGCCGAGGCCTCCGCTGGAGCAATTAGGTAATATACCGGCAGCGCATATTCCGTATGAGGCAAACTGACTTCGAGAACTGTTGCTCCCAATTCCTGCAGGTGGAGGATCGCTTGTCTTATAGCCGCCTCGACTTGCGGTTGCATCCCCGGGATAAAGTACTCTTTGGGAACACCCACTCGAATTGCACTAAGGTCAGTGCTCCGATCGAGGTGGATATGGGGTACGGGCAAATCAACTGTAGTTGCATCGCGCGGGTCAACCCCGGCCATCAGCTCAAAGACCAAGGCAAGATCTTCCATATTCCTGCCCAACACCCCCACCACATCCAAGGAGGACCCATAGGCCACCAACCCATAACGCGAGACCCGACCATAAGTGGGCTTGATACCACTTACGCCACAAAAAGAGGCCGGTTGTCGCACGCTGCCACCGGTATCGGTTCCAAGCGCAACGGGTGCCAGACGAGCGGCAACTGCTGCTGCGCTCCCACCGCTAGACCCCCCCGGCACACGGTTGAGATTCCAGGGGTTGCGGGTGACTCCATAGGCGGAGTTCTCTGTGGAAGACCCCATAGCGAATTCATCCGTATTGGTCTTCCCCAGGACAATCGCTCCTGCCTCCAGCAACTTCTGCACTGAGGTAGCGTTATAAGGGGGGACGAAGCCTTCTAAAATCTTAGAGCCACAAGTACAGGGCATTCCTTTCACACAAAGCACATCCTTAACTGCCAAAGGGACGCCTAAGAGGGGAGGCAGTTCTCCTTGCGGAGACCTGCGCCATTCGGCTAGTGTTCGGTCGACCATTTCGGCTTTTCTGAGCGCACCTTCTTCATCCGTATACAGGTAAGCATTGATCGTAAAATCTAAGCTCTGAATACGCTCAAAGTATGCCTGAATCAGCTCACGGCAAGAAAACTCGCCTCTGCGCAAGCCTTGAATGACGCCTTGAAGGTTCAGCTTCGTCAACTCACTCATCTCTGAAACGCTCTACGTATCCAAGATCGGGGGCACGCGAAATTGATCTTGCTCCACATCCGGAGCATTGGCAAGCAATTCGGAGATCGAGAGCGAGGGTTGAACTTCATCTTGACGTAGGGGGCGCCGCGCCTCTACCGCTCGGAAGGTGGGCGGAACCGCCTCGGTGTCAAGCTCTTGCAGCCGCTGAAAGTGGTCGAGGATCGCCGAGAGCTGTTCGCGATAGCGTTCGCGTTCCTCTTCGCTCAAACCCAAGCGCGCCAGATGGGCAATGTGATCGACAAGTTCCCGAGTTAGTCTCATGGTCACTCTATTATATCAAACTCAGCTTCAGACCAAGGCGCAGCATACCAGCGAATATATTGTTTCATATGAGCTTGCCAATAAGCCTCTTGGTGATAACCGGTATACAAATACCATTCATGGGGAATCCGCTTGCGCGTCAGCAATTCCTCAAACCAAATGGCGGAATGCAAAATCGGCGGTCGGTCGCGGTCGCCGATATCCAGAAAGATCCGCGGCCTAGACTCAGCCGGAATTGCTTCAAGCCACCGCCCAATTCTGGGAGCATCACTCTGAAAAACAGCTAGAGAATGAGCGCCGATAGCGCCAAAGAGCTCCCAATAGCGCAAGCCTAGGTGTACTGCCCAGCCCGCGCCCCTCGAGAGCCCGCCAATCGCTCGATAGTGGCGAGAAGGAAGAGTGCGGTAAGTCTGATCAATTCGGGGAATCAGCTCGTGGACCAGCACCTCTCCAAAGGGATCCTCCTCCGGTTGTCCCCACGAACGATCCCTTGGCATAACAATCAAAAAAGGGGCAATTTCCCCCTGAAGAATCAGTTGTTCGGCGGTCTCGTCGGCGCCAAGACGGTCCCATTGGTCATCGGTAAAGCTCTGACCATGAATCAGATAGAGGACAGGATACCGCTGGTCAATTCGGTTAGCATAACAAGGAGGGAGGTAAACGCGATACTCCATCGGTTGTCGGAGCTTTTCGCTCTCCAAGGAACCTCGGACCATCAACCCCCTAGCTCGGCAAGGAGAGAGTGGAGAAGTCTCCATTCGCAGCGTTGAAGGCAAGGCTGTTGGACTGACTTTTGTCGGTGTTGCACTCAAAACAGGCGAGAGAGATTCCCTGGCATTTAGGATAGGAGGCGAAACCGAGGCCTCTGTTGGGATGGAGCGGGACGGCAAATTAGGAACACCCGAGGTGCATCGCAATGCAATCGCCAGAGCGAAACTAAGCAGCAGACCCCTCGAGAGCAAGTATTTCATGCTCTCTATTGTAGCGGATAATTTGGCCACCAAAACCCGCCGGAGGACCTTTGGCGCGCGAAAGCTTCTCCGAAGCCAGGTTTTGGTTTTCCAGACTTGTCCCTTTCTATAGTCAAAAAGGGGATCGGGTCAGCGCGGTTCTACAACAAAGCGGATCGCAGTTCGGACTTTACCATCGATCTCTACATCGACAAATTCAGGGACAATGACAATGTTATAGCCATCCTCGATCAGATAATTCTTGGCTAGTGCAATTGCCTTGACCGCCTGGTTAATGGCGCTAGCGCCGATTGCCTGCACTTCGGCGTGTTGGTGCTCCCGCACCACTCCGGCGATCGCACCCGCTACAGCAGCGGTGCGGGACTTGCCCGATACCTTGATGATATCCATGGGCCCTCCCTCCTCCCAAGAACATGTTGTCTGGCCGGGTAAGCGATGCTCTGCGGCGAGCGGGTTTCTCGCTATATCCTCTGGCACATACTATTGTACAAGAATTGATGCCTCAAAGCAAGTGTTTTGTCAATCAATTTTTCAGAAACACTTAGTGTAAACCCTTGCCTCCTAAATACCGCCCAAGCGCTCAAATCCGACATGGTATAATGACATATAAGTCCTTCAGGTGCAACCCCGGTGTGAGGTTAAGAGTCTGCCACTAGCTGCCTGCCTGATCTTCTTTGTGACTACGCCGACCCCTCGCAACCCTGAGACAGTAGAGAATGGCCTACCCCCTCCTGACACCCCAAGAGCAAACACAAAATCAAATTCAAAAGAAAGATCTGCTTCAAGTCTACGACCTGGTCAAATACTTTCCTGTCAGAGGAGGGATCTTTCACCGAATCGTAGGGTGGGTTCAGGCAGTCGATCACGTCTCTTTCACTATTCGCGAAGGAGAGACTCTGGGGCTAGTTGGTGAATCCGGCTGTGGCAAAACCACCGTAGGGCGTTGTATTCTGCGCCTGATCGAGCCCCAATCTGGCAAGATCCTCTTTGACGGCGTCGATATCCTCAGTTTGCGCGGCAAGGAACTAAAAAAAATGCGCCGCCACATTCAGATTATCTTCCAAGACCCGTATTCTTCTCTCGACCCGCGAATGCCGATTGGAGAATCGATTGCAGAAGGTCTTTACATCCACAACATTGGCACCCCCAAAGAACGTTTCGAAATCGTGATGGAGATGTTAAGGAAGGTCGGCCTGGAGGATTACCACGCGCGCCGCTACCCCCATGAGTTCTCCGGTGGACAGCGGCAGCGCATCGGAATCGCCCGTGCCCTAGCCCTCAGGCCTAAGTTTATTGTAGCTGACGAGCCTGTCTCGGCCTTGGATGTTTCCATCCAATCTCAGATTCTAAACATCCTTAAGGAGCTCCAGCAGGAGTTCGGCTTGACCTATCTCTTTATCGCCCATAATCTGAGCGTGGTCGAGCACATTTCCGACCGCATTGCAGTTATGTATTTGGGAAAAATTGTAGAGTTGGCTGATCGGCGAGAATTGTTTCGCAATCCATTGCACCCCTACACCCAAGCCCTAATGTCTGCTATTCCCATCCCAGACCCGAAACTGAAAAGGGAACGGATTATCCTGCAGGGTGACGTTCCTAGTCCCCTGAATCCCCCTCGTGGCTGTCGTTTTCATCCCCGCTGCCCGGTTGCAATCGAGCACTGCTCACTTCACGAGCCCCCTTTTCGCGAAGTCAGCCCGGAGCATTGGGTGGCTTGCTGGTTGGTGGAGTAGAGATGATGGAAATTGCCTCTCCAATTAAGGTTCTGATCGTCGACGATCAACGAGAAGTGCGCCGCATGCTCAAAGCTGCACTCGAGTCCGAATTCTCAAACGCCCATGTTCTCGATGTGCCCTCGGCTGAGGAAGCCATAGTCCTACTTTCTCGCGAGGCTTTTCACTTGCTGGTTGTTGATGTTCGGCTAGCAGGCATGAGCGGTCTAGAGATGGCAGAGAAAGCCCTGCGCCGACAACCCGATCTTCCGATCGTGGCCATCACAGGACTAGACGATCCCTCGATTCAGCAAAAACTGGCACAAGCTCCGTTTCGTGCTTGGTTTCGCAAACCCGTGCCGGTGGAAGATTTCTTGACGTGCGTGAAGGGCTTGGTCGAGAATATCCCTTCTTCCGCAACGCAAGAAATGCCTATTCCCTCCGGTCGACAAGAGGAGGCACCTTCCGAAATTTTGGGGGAGATCGGCTTACGTTTAGGTTTAGGAGGGATGTGGATCGAGGACTCCCGAGGTAACTTACTTGCGCAATCAGGCTCTGCCCCAACCCCATTTCAGCTTGGCCGAGCGAAAGAGTACTTTGCTCAGGTAGAACGGCAAATTGAATCGTTGCAGGCCCAATACGGCTCAGAAAAATTCCCTCCTCTCTCTTTCTATCTCGATCCAGAGTACTTGGTAGCCCGGTTGACCTCAGAGCCCCTAAGGGTCACTTTCTGGATCGCAAGAGCAGACCTTCCTACTAACGCTCAAGAAATGCAACGGCTGGCTCTCCAAAAAGCACAGGAGGTATACAACTCCCTAAATCAGATGTCTCTCCCCTCCGCAGAGCACCTTCGACCGGAGGAAACCGCCGATCCTTTGTTTGAGCAGCTTTTCAAGAATCCCTCGACCATTGACCCCACCCAACTAAAAAGGGCAGAGGAGTTTTGGGAGCAGAGCGTGGCCAGCGGAGACTGGTCAGCACCTGGGGATTCCCAAACCCTCCCCCATGATCAAGCTCGCCAACTGGGCTTTCTTTCTTTTGGGGAGGATGAGAGTGCAGTCGAGAGATAAGCGCACCGTCTAGGGAGTGCTCTCGAAAGTGACGTACGGCTCAATAAGCTGCAAGGTCTTGGGCTTGATTCCGTAAACTTTCAGCAAGTCCTGCAGGGAATTGAAAAAGCCATGCCGGGTGCGATAGGCAATAATACGCTTAGCCAGCACTTCGCCGATGCCGGGCAAAGACTCAAGTTCCTCTTGAGTCGCGTAGTTAATGTTGATAAAGGGGCTCTTGGTCGGCGTGGGAGTAAAGGTTGCGATCGGTTTTTCCGGGGTTGGCGTCGGGGTATCAAAGGTGACCGGGACGAAGATATGTTGCCCATCCCGCAGGGGTGCTGCAAGGTTGAGACTGCCTAGGTAGGCTTCCGGATTCGGCCCCCCGGCGACCTGCAGAGCATCCCGAACTCGGCTGCCATACGGCAACGTGTAAACTCCGCTTTGCTGCACCGCCCCCGAAACGTAGACCACCAAGCCGGGTGGAGTTGGGGGAGACACCAAGGTTACAGGTTGACCGCGCGGGGAGCTGAGAATCAATAAAAGCACCCCGGCGGCAAGCAAACCGAAGAGCACTCCAAGAAAGAGGACCCCAACCGTTTTCATCGGGTGAGCGACTAGGGTTTTAGCCGCAAACTGAGCCCAAGTCGTTGTCTAGAGGCATCTACATGGAGAATACGAACTTGAACCCGGTCTCCCTCCCGCAGCGACTGAAGCTGTTCGTGCCCCTCTTGATGGTCTCCGAATTCGGTGATATGGATCAGGCCATCGATCCCTTCTTCTAGGCGAGCGAATGCCCCAAAGGGGACGATACCCGTGATCACCGCTTCGGTGATCTGACCCGGTCGATAGCGTTCTTCGGCCGTTTCCCAGGGATTGTCGCACAGACGCTTCAAACTGAGGGCAATGCGACACCGTTCAGGATCGACTTGGAGCACATAAGCATAGACTCTTTCGCCCAATTTCACCACATCCCTAGGATGCCGCACTCTCCCCCACGAGAGCTCCGAGACATGGATCAGCCCCTCAACGCCCCCGAGGTCGACAAACACGCCGAAGTCCGTGATGTTAGTCACCGTGCCCTGAACACATTCGCCGGCCTTCAACTGAGAAAAGAGCAAATTTCGACGTCCGCTATCCGCCAAGGCCGCCCGTTCCGAAAGCACCACACGCCCGCGCTGGGGATCGCATTCGATAATCTTCAGACGCAAAGTATGCCCCTGGTATGCCGCCAAACACTGCTCCTGCTCTCGAGGTGTCAGGTTGTTCGGCATGTCGACCAAATGAGACACGGGCACAAACCCTTGAAGTTGGGCACCGTTGACCAGAAGCCCTCCCTTGTTATAGCCGGTAACGCGCATTTCGATCACTTGGTCGGCACGGAACAGGGCTTCGGCAAGCTCCCAGTTAACACTTTCTTGTGCAGCAGGAGTGCCCGAAGCAGAAGGGAGAGCAAAGCGACTTTTTTCTGTTCCCCGGGAAGGTTTCTCCACCCATATAGGGTCTTCAGCAAGTACTGAGCGCCACCACCCTTCGTCAAGTGGTGGCGGTTCATTTTGGGTAACCTGACGAGCTCCGCTCACCATTAACTCACCTCACATCACTCAGGAACATGAGCTGGGTTCGAAGAAGGCTGTCCCTCTCCCGTTGCTTGCCTTTCCATTTCCAAGATCGCCCGAGCTACTTCTTCGATTGCTACACGCTGTTTTCGGTACAAATCCGCTTCGGAAAGGGCAAGGCGTTTGGCAACCTCGCGCACGCTTTTGCCTTCGATGAACTTCATTTCTAGTATATTATACAATATCCACTCTGCCGTAAAGCGCCGTTCTCCTTCGGGTCTCACCTGTTCGATTGCGCGCTTTAGGATCGCCCTTAGAGCGTTTGTCGGATTGTTCCCGTGCTCGCGCAGAGCTTGCTGGACCACTCGCAGTCTGATCAGCGGATTTTGGGAAAGCCGCGGCCCGCCCCAGTAGTGAGTTAGGGCTTCTTTGACCCAACGGGCAATATTCTCTGAAGGGGGCAAGTCTGCATTTAGGGCTTCTGTCGGCACAAAGGAGGCACTAGAGTCGTAGCGGGTTCGGGCATGGAGTCTGCGAATCCATTCCATCTGAGGCGAAAATGCCTCTAAGGAAGAAAAGGCTTCACTTTGGAGATAGCGGTTTTCGAGGACTAAAGCTGCTCGCTCGACTAAAACCTGTAACGCTTGAGCTTGCTCTGGGTCCAAATGCTTTTCGGAGGGATGTTTCACACCTATTAGACCCAAGAGCGGTCTTTCTGCGGTGTTCTCGGCATACAGGGGAAAGAGCCAAAACTCTCCCCACTCGAAGCAAGAGTTCTCTTGATTGAGCTGGACCTGGGTGAGAACCTCTCCGGCAAGGTTAGGTTTGTCGAGGAAATCGACATCGCCGATAGGGATGAGGGTCTCCATTCCGCTGGGAGCGAGCGTCACGATAAAGGCTTGACGAATTTGCAGCCGATCACAAATAGCCGCTAAAATCGCTTCAAGCAGTTGGCGAACGTCCCCACTGGTGAGCAGACGCTCTTCGATGGCTTGCAAACGCTCGATATCCTTGTGGTCGCTCCCGATCATTAGGATGCGCTCCCATAGGGGTGCAGAAAGGGTGATCAGATGCTGGAGTAAAAGCATTGTCCCTACCATTGCGAAAGGGACTGCAGCGTTATAGGGCATTCCATATCGTTCTCCGGCGCGGCGAGCGAGGGTCGTGACCGCCAGCACGGTGGAGGCAGCCACCGGACCACGTAAAATCCACTTTGCTAACCGCCGCTTGACCACTCGGTCTGGCCAAGGCACGCCAAAGAAGGCAACGGCATAGGCCATAAGGACTAGCAAAAAAGAGACCACAACATTGCTCGTCACTGAAGCCAACCAAAAGAGTAACGTATGGTCCTGAGCAAATTCCGAACCGTAGAGCAAATACGGGTAAGAACCGAGGGCGGGGGCGAGGGATCCGACCAATAGGTAGCCCATGCGCCGCCGGCTAGCTTTTGTAATTGTACGTCGATATGCGCGAACGAGGTTGACCCAAGCGACCACACTCAGAAGTAGATAATAGACAGTAAACAGATTAGTCAGCCAAGTTCGCTGCAAGTGAGGAGCAGGCCTACTCGTGTTCACCAGAGGCCCAACCAACAGAGAGAGAGGAAGAGCGGCTAAAAATCCCAGTGAAACGAAATAGGCAATTCGCACTGCCAGTTTGCGCCGTCCGCGCGAAGGACGGCCGGTGGTGGTCAACACTGCGTCCGAAAAGTGCAAATAGGCCGCCGGCAAGATGGCGATCCCGATCCACTCAGCACGCAACCAGAGTTCGCGCCAAAAATCGCTCTCGGCAACGCTGCTTAAGGCCTCGCTAACCGAAACGATGGTTACGCAGGCCAAAATCGTGGCAAACGAACGAGTGACTCGCTCGCGCAAGTTGAAAGAGAGAGCGTAAATCAACAACGAAAAAGCGGTAATAGCGATCCCCGCCGTCAGCAGTTGGTTAAGAGTTCTGAGAACCTCAATTAGGGAATGGATCATTTCGTACCCTCTGCACTTAACGAATGCTCCTAGCAAAAAACAAAGCTACATCCCCGTTGGGATAATAGGCCTCTTGAAAGCCGCAAAACTCAAAGCCGAACTTCTTTGCCATTTGGATCGCCGGATCGTTACGAGATTGCATCTCTAATACAAGACGCTGCTGTTCCTTTGCCAACGCCCATTCCTCAACTGCCAAAACTAGAGCTCGGGCAATGCCTTGTCGACGCAAGGGGCGGCCGACAACCAAATCTGTAATCCAAACCGAACAGGGAGCTTTCTGAAGGCAAAAGGCCACATAACCGACAATCTGTTCCCCTTGGCCGGCGACCAAAAGTCCTGCGCTATTCGTCCATTCATCTAAAAGCTGTTGGCGATTGCGTGGATACTCTACCCGCACGAGCCGCGGCAAGCGAACTCGGCGTAAACGAATCGTCTGGATTTCATCGTCTCCGTTTTCCTCAATTTCAATTTGGCAAACATACTGAGTAATGTAGTCTCTCTCCAACGCAAGCAGTTGGTCGAGGTCGGAAACCAGAGAAGGACGGATCTCAATCTGAGGCATGCGTATTTTCGCTAAGGTCGAGGGGTCTCGTCGTTGGGTGCTACGCGGATTTGAATTTCACAAGGGGGGGAGGCAATCCCTTGAGAGTCAACTACCACCAAACGAAGCTGATAAACAGCCGGGGGCAAAAGAACTGTGTTCCAAGCACCGAGGACGCCCTCCGACTGAGGCTGGTTGCCTGCAAGGATTGTTAGCCAGTTTTGCTCGTCCGTGCGGCGCATTTCCAGCTTGTAAAAGCCAAAATTCGGGATGTTTGCAGAGCCTCGAACCTCAACGATTCCTCTCACCTCGCTTCCATTCTGAGGAGAGGAGATGTTAATCTGCCCCGCAATGCACGAACCTGCTTCCAAAGCAGCTTCTTCGAGGAGAGAGGAAGATTCGGGAGAGGTAGGCGCACCTAGACCGGCCTGAGCAGGCTCCGCTGCCTCGAGGGTGACCGTGGGGGTAGCCAGCAGATTCACAGTCGGGGTGAAAAGCGGAAAAGCAGCGGGGAAGCTAGGCAGAACAAACGAGGTCAAGATGAATTCAGCTAGCATGAGTGAGAGGATTAGGACCAACATCGCTGCAGCTTGGTTCAAGCGTCCTTGAGCACTCTCCCTTTCCAAACCAAAAATAGCTCCTTTTAGCTCGTTCCACGCCATCAAAAACTTACGCAGGTAGAAAAGCCCTACTAGGCCAAGCAGAAGATAAATCCAGAGCTCATAGGTTTGAAAAAAACGGAGCGCTTCTTGCATCAGTTCCAGTCACAATCGAGTGCAACGCCCCTCCCCAAGGACAAACGCATATCTGATCAGGGAAAAGCGAGACGACGAAGAACACCCCGAAGTATCCGGCTCATTTGGGGCACAATCATCTGCCCCGCTCGTAGGACCTCCTCGTGCGTGGTTACAGTGCTGCCATCCAGATTTGCTTTGTTACTGATACCCGAGAGACCCAGCACTCGCATCCCTCCGTGACGAGCTGCAGTCACCTCAGGAACTGTAGACATCCCCACGGCGTCTGCCCCGATCAGGCGCAAGAAGCGCAGGTCGGCGGGTGTTTCAAAGGAAGGCCCGGCAAGACAAATATACACCCCTTCTCTCAAGCGGATGCCGTGCTCCAGAGCCGCCTGACGGGCAAACTCGCAAAGCTCTCGATCGTAGGCTTGGCTCATATCCGGGAAGCGAGGGCCAAGCTCATCCAGATTCGCTCCTCGCAAGGGCGTGAGGCCAGCCATTCCAACCAGGTTAATGTGATCCGTGATCAGCATGAGATCCCCGGGCTCAAACTCAGGGTTCACTGCACCGGCGGCATTGGTAACGATCAGAACTCTCACCCCCAATCGCTGCATCACCCGTACCGGAAAAGCAACCTGTGCCATGCTATATCCTTCGTAGTAGTGCACACGTCCCTGAGAAACCAACACCCTTTGCCCCTCCAACTCCCCGAGAACCAACTGCCCTTTATGACCTTCCACTGTCGAGCGAGGCCAGTTTGGGATCTCACGAAATGGGACGGTGGTTGGTTCGAGGACCGACTCCGCAATTTCCCCAAGTCCAGAGCCTAGGATGAGCCCGACAAAAGGCCGAAAGGGCAAGCGAGAACATAAGAACTCCGCCGTCTCATCAATCTGGTCTAAACCAATCCACTCGCTCATCCTCAACTCTCAAAAGCACAAAGTTCAATCTGGAGGGTATACTCTCTGCATTCTATGAGCGTCTTCATCCCGAGCGTTGGTCTCTAGCCCGCCCAGATCGTTGAAGATTATATCATGACGGGAAAAGGGTGGGTTTCGTTGAAAATCACCTAAAAACTCTTGCCAATGGCCGACTGCAGCAAGCCGCCTTGCGATTCTCTATCCCTGGTAAAAAGCTCCACTGTGTTGCCAGCCAAGTCAATCCCGAAACACTCTCCCTCTAGCGCAAACAAAAGCCGGACAAAACCGGCGAAATTATTGCCCGCCCGGCATCATTGCGCAGCTATATAAAGACTCCACTTGCGGGGACACAATCCGCTGAGCATAGCCCTTGGCTAGATTACAAGTCGCAAGGTCTTGATCTCAAATGCCCTAAAGTCCAAGGCCACCCTACCTCCAGCGAAAGTTAAGGGTTGGGGTTCTTGTTCCAACATGTTCGTCTGATAAACGCTCCGAACGGGCAAGGTGGTTTGCAAAGTACATCGAGTAGCGGTGCGCATGCCTTCATACAAACGCAGGATCAAGTCTGAGCTGCCGTCTTCGGCCGGCTTGAGGGTCTCTAAGACAATATTTGGTTTGTCCAGGATGAAAAGCGAGAACGGATGCAAAGCCTCTGCACCTCCCACTATCAACGGAGGGACATTCAGGTCGTAGGCCTCTTGCAAGAGACCACTCTCGAGCAAGCCGCCGTTCCAGAAGTATAGAGCGTAGGTAAAGCGGTGTTCGCCTCGATCGGCATACTTGTCCGGCGCCATGGCTGCCCTCAGCAGGGTCAGGTTGATGGTGTTCCCCTTTACGCTTAGGCCATACTTACAGTCATTCAAGATCGCCGCACCGCGTCCCTCCTCAGCGAGTGCCGTCCACTTATGATTGTAGACCTCGAAACGATCAGCGTCATGCTGACGAGAACGGTGGGTAGGACGGCGCAGGTGTCCGAACTGAATTTCACTAATAGCCTCGTTGGTATGAACATTGAGCGGAAATGCTACCTTTAGCAACTTATGGCGCTCCTGCCAATCTACACGGGTTTCGAAGTCAATCCGGCGATGCCAGCGCCGTAGGGTAATCACTTGTTCGATGAGAGAATGGTGCAAGCGACGACGCAGACGCAAGCGAGCGGCCACCCCTCTAGGAACGAGCACTTCCATTGCCACGGGCTCGTTCGTTTCTACAGGGAGCAACTCGGTCATACTGTCAATATCCCAAGCATCCCAATCGGTCGGCACATCTTTGTAGAGGTAAAACCGGTTGGCATGGCCGGCCAAAACCTCACGTCCACCCTCTTTGTCCCACACTCCGATCAATTCACCTCGCCGATTGAACACTGCTCGCAGAAGAGAGTTTTCCAGCACAAATCCTTCTTCGCTCTCCCTGGCAAGAGCTTCCTCCGCAGGACTTCCGCACTCTGAGCTCTCATCCACTGCGGCCCAACCGCAAGGGGGTAAATCGACTTCTCTCTCTCCATCGGGCGTGTCAATCAAAACCCGCCGAGCCCAAGGCAGAGAGTTGAAGGCCACCCATCCCTTTCCAGCGGAAACCAAAGCTCTTGCAGCCTGCTGAGCTGTTTTCTGAGCCACGCTCAGAATTTCAGCATAGGAAGCCTCGGCTTCTTCATACACTTGAGCGATGGAAGAACCGGGCAAGATGTCATGGAACTGGTTAACCAGGAGCTGGCGCCACTGTTCTTGCAAGGTCGTGGCATCGAATTCAAATCCTCGCAGGACTCGAGCGGCACATCCCCAAAACTCAGCTTCGCGCAGAGCGAACTCGCTGCGCCGATTGTTGCGCTTGGTGCGAGCTTGGGAGGTGTAGGTACCGCGATGCGCTGCAAAATATAGCTCGCCTACATAGCGTTCTCTCGGCAACCCGTGTGAAAGAAGATCGGCAAAGAACTCTGCCGGCGAGGCCATGCGCACTCGAGGGAGTCCCTCTAAGTCGCGCACGCGTCGGTAGAATTCAAGGTGGTCGCGGTGCGGTCCGCCCCCTCCATCTCCCCATCCGAAGGCCATGATCATCGACTGAATGCCATTCTTTTGCAGGCGAGAGTTCCAGCGTTCCACCAGCTCGCGTGGCCGCATCTCGCTGTTATAATTAGTGAAGATGTGGGCAGGGATAGCAGTGCCATCAATGCCCTCCCACCAGAAAGTGTTGTAGGGGAAGGGCTCACTTCCGGTATAGGCCCAACTGAGTTTCTGCGTGGCAAAGCCGATCATGCCACATCCTTTCAGGATTTGGGGCAAGGCGCCGGAGAAGCCAAAGGTATCTGGCAACCACAGGATGCGACTTTCCACACCGAATTCGCTCTGGAAAAACGCACGGCCGTAAAGAATTTGGCGGATCAAACTCTCGCCACCGCTCAGGTTTGTATCCGCTTCAACATACATGCCCCCGTCGGCAATAACTTTTCCTGCTTTTACAGCCTCTTTTAGGCGAGCATAAATTTCAGGATAACACCGCCGAAGCATCCAGTAGAGGTGGGGTTGGCTCTGCAGGAAACGATGTTCCGGGTACTCTTCAAAGAGATGCAATTGGTTTAGAATGGTGGCAGCAATCTTACGCTCGGTTTGGCGCAGCGGCCAGAGCCATGCGACATCGATGTGACCATGGCCGAAGGCAAACAGGGTAGGCATTGTAGGACCGTTTCGCTTTTCCAGCAAGGGACGCATCCGTTCTCTTCCAGATCGGACGGTCTCCATCATCTCCTCTTCTGGGAGTTCGGGGTCGATCAACAGAGTGGTCTCCATAAGCGCTTCGTCGATCTGAGAGGCGCGCAAACTTAAGGGATCGAGCAATTGGCTGAGTTCAAAGAGGGTCGTAAAATCCACCGCAGCTTGGTAAACCTCCTCATACCAAATTCCTACAGTGGATTCGCCAACCGTGCACTGAGTCGGCCCCGCCCCAGACAGCGATTCTACTCCGTATGGATAAGGGCCACCGCCCACGGAAAGCGGGCCATGACCCGCATAAACCTCAAGTAGAAGATCATAACATTGACCGGCGGTTGCTTGGCGGGTCAGGGTTATTTCCGAACGCCCCCAACCCAAAGAGCCGGCTGCAAGCCCATTGATCCAAACCAGGCCCTCGACTCCCCCCGGGTTGAGACGAACAACAACCCGCTTTCCTTGTGTCTCTGGTGGAAGGACCACGGAGGTGCGAAACCAACCATATTCCCACTTCGCTCCCCAGGGCGTCCCGGGAGGCATGGGTCGAAAGGTGCGCCGGGCTGCTTGCTGAGGAGTTAGGTGTTCGGTGGTAACGAAACCTTCTAGCAGAAGGGGTTGGACTGGGCGATAACAAGCGTTCCACAAAGCTTTTTCCCACAATTGAATACGGCGTCTCCACTCCGGTGTGAGCGCCATTTCCGTTGACCTCCTGAAGCAAGAATCGGCGACGCAATTATATAACTACTCAGCCAGAGCCCCCCGTCTTTCCGAGTCGAAGGCCACTTAAGTGCCGAAGTTTGAGAATGTCGACCTTCGCCCGCAGTAAGGCCACTAAATAGGACCGGCACTTAGTCCGTAGAGCCGAAAAATAGCTCCTGTCGTTATTACGCAATGATAAATCTCTCAAACCGGACAACGACTCTACGTAACCTTAGCCGGTCCTCAATCAAAACAGATCCTATTGGGAAATTCCCCAAAAACTTGACATCTCGCACGATTATTGCTATACTAAAAGTCATCAGATATCTGATGACTTTTCGTGCGTTATGAAGCAAGTCTTGTTCTCTGATGGTAGACCCATCCGCTACCTTATTCGAGATGCCCTTCTTGATTTCATTCGCCAGAAGGGTTATCGACCCGGAGACCAATTGCCCTCCGAAGAGCGGTTACAAGAAATTTTCAATGTCAGCCGCCTGAGCATGAGAGAGGCTTTGCAGCTATTGGAAGAAGAGCGAATTATCGTGACTAAACATGGCTCAGGGCGGTATGTATTATCTTTGCCTTCCAATCTAGACATTGACATCTCAAATTTACAGAGTGTCACAGAGCTACTAAACAGCTATAAAATTTCGACCGAAAACAAGCTTCTCAGAGTTGAGGCACACTACCCAAACGCAGAGGAATGTTCTTTACTCCAACTAGAGCCTGACGAGAGAGTATTGTCCATTGAGCGCATCCGTTATGCTGACGTCACCCCGATTATCTACTCGATCGATACAATCCCAATAAAGTTTTTACCCAGCGAGTGGAGCGAAGAGGATTTCAAGGGTTCCTTGTTTGAATATATCGAAAAGAAATTAGGCAAACCGCTACATTACTCTCAAGCAACTATCCACGCCTGTCGACTCGAAGATGCAAATTTGCCCTTCGAGACAAAGGATCTGATCTGGATTCTCCTAAAGCAACTGATCTACACTGAATTGCCTGAACCATTTATCTATTCCAGAGACTATCATCGCGCAGATCGAATTCAATTCCATATACGCCGCATACGGCGTTAATCCAAATTTCACCACTGGGACTAGGAAATGATGGTTGTCTCCAACGAAGATCTGCTCTTAGGGATCGACATTGGGACGCAAGGCGTAAAAGGAGCAATTGTTTCCCTTGATGGGAAGGTTATAGCTGAAGCATCTGTCGAACAAAGCTGTAAATACCCAAGGGCAGGTTGGGTCGAGCACGATATGAACCAGAATTGGTGGCAGAATCCCTGCCTAGTTATCCGTAAAATGCTCAGCCAAAGCGGGGTGAATCCAGGGCGAATAAAAGCTGTGTTCCCAAGTGGACTACACCCGAATTTCGGCCCAACAGACGAAAACGGCAAGCCGGTTTATGGGGCAATTTTATATTCGGATAACCGGGCAATAACTGAACTCAATGAGATCAACCAAAGATACGGGCTGAAGCTCACAAGCGAGGAGCTTACTCCTAAATTGGTTTGGTTTCTAAGACGTGAAAAGGAAGCTGCATCCCGGATGAAACGTTTTTTCGACGCGGCACAATATTTTGTGTATAAGCTCTGCGGAGAATATGTAACCGATACAATTTCAGTGGGCGGCTGGGGGGCTATCTACCATAGCCCGACAATGCAATGGAAAGAAGAGAGGTGTGAACAATTAGGGATTGACCTGAAGTTATTGCCGCGTGTCGTTCCACCGTTGAGCATAGTAGGGGAGGTTCACTCCCAAGCAGCCCAAGAGACCGGGCTTTCAAAAGGAACACCGGTTGCCGCAGGTACGAACGATGTAACCACTTCCACTATTAGTGGAGGCGCTACAAAGACCAGCGAAGCCATGGCTTACTACGGAACTGCAGGGTTATTGCCAGTGATGAAGATCGATATGGACATCGCCCTGCGCCAGCCCTACCCCTACGAGGAAAGAGGAGGCAAGCCGCAAGATGGTTACTTATTTGACTACCCGGCATATTGCCTAACTACAGGGGATAGTTTGCGTTGGTTTCGAGACGAGTTTGGATACGAGCAAAGGCTTATTGAAGCCCAGACTGGAATCTCCGCTTATGCGCAATTTGATCAAATTGCAGAAAACGCTCCTCCGGGATGCGAAGGCTTAACTTTCCTCCCCCATATGCTAGGCCAACGAAGCCCAAATTTCAAGCCGTATGCGAGCGGTGCCTTCCTCGGTTTGCGTCGTTCCCACACGCGCTCTCACATACTGCGTTCGCTGCTCGAAGCGTGGGGATATACAATACGATTCGGACTGGAAACCTACTATCCGGACGGGCATCCGCTGAAGCGGCTAATTGCCACGGGCGGGGGGGCACGGAGCAAGCTTTGGCGACAGATTGTGACCGATATTACCGGTATCCCACAGGAATACGCCCCCTACGCTGAAGGCGCTGTTGCAGATGCATACCTTGCCGGAATGGCAATCGGTTACTTTAGCGACTTCAGTGTTCTACTCAACCGCTGGTTGTCCCCCGGTGAGATGGTTTTTCCTCAACCAGAACACTGCGAGGCTTATGAAGAGGGATATGCCCGATTTATCAAGGCTCATGAGATCATGGAGCCACTTTACTGTCTTGTCACAAAGTTCCATCAAGGAAAGGAGTAAAAGTCATGTCGAAGTTAGCATTGTTTGGTGGTGAGCCACTGTTCAAAAACGAGCGCCCACTAGAGGACCGCTGGCCCGAAGTGTTACCGGAAGACCTAGAAGCAATTCATCGCGTCATCGATAGCGGCCAATTTCTCGGGATCAATCATCCCGAAATTGAAGCTGCAGAACGCGAGATTGCTGAATATTTCGGGGTAGATTACGTATTACTAATGGGAAGTGGCACAGCGTCGCTACATGCGGCGGTTGCAGCGTCAGGGTGCGTGCCGGGTGATGAGGTAATTGTGCCAGCACTCACATTCCTCGCTTCAGCTTCCGCTGTGTTACACCACGTATGTATACCGGTCTTTGCCGATATCGACCCACTCACGTATAACATTGATCCAAAGTCAGTGGAGAGTAAAATAACAAACCGCACTCGGGCTATCATGGCGGTGGATTTACACGGTTTACCGGCAGATTACGAAGCCCTGCGAAAAATTGCAGACAAATACAATCTCGTAATAATCGAGGATGCAGCTCATGCCATGGGAGCAACTTATCGGGGGAAAAAGGCTGGCACTCTGGGTGACGTTGCCGGTACCAGCTTGATGCCGGTAAAGCAGCTAGCTACTTGCGGCGAAGGTGGAATTTTCTTTACCAATAACGTTGATTTCTACAATCGTGCCAGCATGGTGCGCTCATTTGGTGAAGTGATCTTAAAAGACAAGCCTCGCGCATATAATGCTTTCACCCTAGGTTGGAACTACCGTATCAATCCGATTATGGCTGCTTTTCTAAGAACGCAGTTGAAACGCCTCGATCACTACACCGAACTCTTTATCTCGAACGGCACATACTTAAGCAAAGGCCTATCAGAGCTTCCCGGCGTTATCCCACCCTATGTGCCCGAGGGGAGCACCCATGTATATCACATGTATCGGATCAAGTTTGACCCGAAAGCTGCGGGCTATGATGTTCACCCGGGAAGGTTTACCAAAGCCATCGAGGATGCAATGGCTGCTGAAGGATTGCCGCTACGCTTGTATCAGAATGCACCGATTCCCGGTCAAGCCATGTTTCGCACGAAAGAAGGCTTCGGTAACGGAGTACCATGGTCATTGCCGGGAACAAACCCAATTAAGTACGACTTTGAAGAGTTTACGACAACCCTTGAGGTGTTGGAAACAACAAGGTGCATTGGGAAGAACGGAAGTGCGGGACCGTGGTACTTCCGCAACCGGAAGACAATGGATTTATATCTCGACGGTTTCCGCAAAGTGTGGGAAAACCTTGACGAAGTTGTCGCTTATGCAGAAAAGATGGAATACTCGCCGCCGTGGTCAATCCTAGCACCCTCCACGCGCGGAATTTGGGTGGAAGTTACCCCAACCAGAGGGGCACAGTGAACTTGATCTCGACTTGCGAAAGGGAGCAGAGTCTTTTACTCTGCTCCCTTGAAAAATTGGACGAGGGATCGCACAGCGGTCTCGAGCAACGGCAACCCCCAAGGGTTAATGCGACAACGCACTGGCTCTCGATACAAACTGCTTTACCCTACTAAGCTTTAGGGATGTCGTTCTAGCTAACTTAGTACGAACAGGCGATACCGTAGGCGAGAGATCGAGGGTTGGATTTTTTACCGTGAAGAAACTTGCCGCATTTATACCTGCCAGTGCAAAAATCTGAGAGAGCCCAGGAGATCGGATCAAATCATTCCCGCCCTCCAAATAGCCATAGCAATAAAAGCAAAGATCAGACCACCGATGAAAAGAACGATGATGAGCTTGTCAAGCCAGGACAAGGTTAAGTCGCGCAGGGGGGTAACTTTTCCTGAACCAAAGCCACGGATCTGGGAGGCAATGGTCACTTGTTCCACGATCATCGCCGTGCGCCTCATCAAGGGATTCGCTAGGGGCAGGGAGCGCTTAAACACCTTAACCAAATTCAGGGTGCGCAAATTCCAACCCCGCAGCTTTTGCGCATCCTGGATTTGGTTGATTATCGACGCCATGTAAGGTATAAACTTATACGTGATTTGAACAACAAACACCACCGATGGGGGAACTCTCAAGGCGTAAAGAGTGTTTGCAATATCGCTGATCGGTGTCGTATACAGGAACACGATCCCCCACGTCACTACAGCGGCAAATCGGCACACCCGACCTGCAAGCCAATATAGGCTGCCATAGGTAAGCCCAAGCCGATCAAGACCTAGAAAAGGGACGTTGATGGTTAGGATTCCTGTTGAAGCCCACTCAGGGTCGAGCACCTTGAAATATTCTGGTCGAGCTTGAGCTACCGTGCTGCGTACGGTAGGAAACCAGGTTAGTCCTAGAGCGAGGACGATGAAAAGGAATAATTTTGCCGGCACTCTCGCAATATACGCCAGAACCAGTCCGGTAGCCAACAGGGGAAGCAAGTAGCGAATATCCAGCCACAGCCCGGACAAAATTACTACAACCAAAAACATCACCATTTTCGTGAAAGGATGAAGAGTCGTATGTAAGAAACTCGTACCCTTCCGATAGGAGAAGACAGAATCCATGTTTACGCTCCGCTCATCTCCCGATGGATGCTGAAATCAATGATTTCAGCCATTTCTTCGACTGTGAGGACATCTCTAGGACATCCGAACTCGGAAGCCAGCGCTTGACCTAGGCGGGTAATCTGAGGGGGGAGAATGTCCGCTTCTAGCAACCTTTCGCTTTGAGCGAACACCTCGCGAGGAGTTCCGTCCATGATCAAGTGGCCTTTTGACATAACCAATACTCTATCACAGTGGTTTCCTACGGTTTTCATGTTGTGAGTGATGATCACAATGGTTTTTCCCATTTCATCTCTAAGCTTCTTGAGACTTCGCATCATCTTAACCTCCCCCTGCTCGTCCAAACCGGTCGTTGGTTCATCGATTAGCAAAACATCGGGCTTGAGAGGCAAGATACAACTGATAGACAAATACGTCTTCAAATCCTCATCCAGCCCGAAAATATAGCGGTCTTTATGTGGCTCCAGATCAAACACTTTCATCGCTTCTTCGGTCAGCCTTTTGATCTCCTCCTCGGGCAAATCGATCATGCGGGGAGCGAAGGCAATCTCCTCCCATATGGTTTCGGCGAACAATTGATCATCCGGATTCTGGAAAACGTAATTGATCATCCGAATAATTTTGTCCAGTCGTAACTTTCTAATATCTATGCTCTTTACCTTGACGATCGCGTCCTTGTTTGTGGGCTTCAGAAGGCCAACAAGATGCCTAGCCAAAGTGGTCTTCCCAGAGCCATTTTGGCCAATAATTCCAACAATCTGTCGCTCAGGTATGGTGAAAGAGACTCCTTTAAGTGCGTGGACCTGTGGGTTGTAAAAATGATGAATATTCTCAACCTCGACAATCGGAGGGCCAAAGTGCTTGGGTGGCCGAGTACAAAAATCCGGAGGGCGTAAGAGTTGCTTTACTCCAAGTTGGCGAAGCTTCTCTTCCAGAAGTTGCTTGGCCTCGGCAAGTGTTATCGGAATACGTGGAAAGTCAACCCCTCTTTTCTTCAACTCAAGAAAGAGTTCGGTAACTTGAGGACGCCCGACGCCGATCTGCTCGATCCGCTCATCTTGGAGTACCGTGGACGGGTCTCCGTCTATTAGGATTTCACCCTGATCAATTGCAATGAGCCTATCAACGACTTCTGCTACAGCTTCAATATCTGCGCCCGATTCCGTGGTTATGCTTGTAGTCCCGGCGCGGCGAGTCACTTGTCTCAGGATACTCATAACCCTTTGTTTCCCAATGGGATCAAGCATCGAAATCGGCTCATCAAAAGCCATAATTTTTGGTTCCATAGCGAGGATGCCTGCAATAGCCAGACATTGCTGCTCGCCCCCGGAAATTTCATTTGGATTGCGATCCACTAGGTGCTCTAACTCCGCCGCTTGGATGGCTTCGGACACTCTCCGGAAAATCTCCTCACGGGGCAAACCCAAGTTAGCCGGCCCAAAGGCCACATCATCGCCAACGGTCAGGGAAAATATCTGCACTTCCGGATTCTGAAGAACAATCCCCACGTGACGGGCTAGTTGATTGACATCATAGTGCCGAGTATTTAAGCCATCGACAATTATGTCGCCTTCTTGGTAACCCAGGTCAACCTTCGGCACCAATCCATTCAGCGACTTGACCAAGGTGCTCTTTCCTGCTCCGGCTCGACCAATCACTCCAACAACGCTGGCTTCTTCGATCTCGAACGACAGATTCGAGAGTGCCTTCTCCCCCTCCGGCTGATGAAGATAGCGAAATGAAAAATCTTTTGCTTGAATTGAAATCATCCTTATGTCCCTGCGACCAATAAATACATCAGGCGAAAGGAGCGAGAGAAGCAACCCGGACTGCTTCTCTCGCCTTTCCCAGGGTATTTTTGAGGTTACCCTCCGCCTGCAGTCATGGCTTTCTTAGCCTGTCCTCTGCCTGCAGTCATGGCACGCCGAGCCGCTTCACCGGCCAGCAAACCAACGGGTACGAACACAATCCCACTCAGCCACCAATACGGTATACCGAAGAAAGTGCCTGCACCGGGGATTACCCAGTCGTTCAGCACGGCGAGGATAGCAGCTTCGCGAGTATTCATTATCCAGTAAGTGAGATTCCACCAAATTTGGTGTATCGGTTCTCCAAGAACCCACGCAATAAGAAACTGGCGCCAGAAAGGCTTATCGCCTCGGTCATGGACAAAACGGAAGTAGACCCAACCGAAATACGCCCAGATCGAAGCATCCATTAGAGTGTAGGGGAGAAGAGAAAGCGCTCCAGCCGAGACCCCACCCACCCAGACCGGGTTGAGCAGGACGCGGGCGATAATTTGACCGACAAACAAGCCAAAGAAAGACACAATGCCGCCAAACAAAGAAGCAGAAGCAGCAATAATCATAGCTTGCAGGTCAATGCCCCCTAAGTCTCCCAATCCAGCCGCAGCAAATAGAGCTCCAACGATACCAATAGCTACGAGTGAATACGGCGAGAAGACAGGCACTTTCATCCCCTCGATATATCTTCCGGCCATAGCAAGCCAATCCGGACGCCGGGCAAACTTATACATCCAATAAACGGCAAACGGTAGACAAAATGCAAAAGCATAGATGTATAACAAAACAATCCGCTGGGGTGATTCAGAGACGCCCATGCCGGTTCCGAGAGGATTCATTACGATGAAGGCTACGACAAAGATTACTAAGCCAACAACCATAAGAATCAAGCCAGTTCGCTCATTGTAGAAACCCTTACCGCCGTTCATATCTCTCTTCCTTTCTACGAAAGTATTGGTGAGGTTCATAAATCTGTCTGCACCAAGTGATTTGAGGGTTTTGATGAATTTACTCGATAAGCACTCTCCTTTCTATCCTACTCGTATGGACTAGCTCTTGACTCCCGAAGAGGCAGTGAACTCGAATCGGTGTCAATAGGACCCGAAGAATCACTTCATCTTTTCAGAGGTGCTTTGTAAAAGGTGCTCTTGAAAGCACGCTCTCAACTTTCCCAAACGGTTGCCCGAGGTAAGCGACGGGTTGCTTCCCAAGGTTTCTCCAGTGATGGGAAGGGTGTGCTTAGGTTTCCGGAAATTGTTGCTTTTGAAGTCCGCTGATGCAGACTGGACTTTTGGGTTTCTATAGGTGAGGCCGGTTTGTAATTCCTCGGCCAAGGAGTGCAAACGATGCTGCAAAGGAGGAAAAGGGTAAAAGAGCCTTTTTGGGCCTTGGAAATTCCAGCTCGATATAACCGCTCTACTCTGCCTGTGCCGAAGTCCCAGAGGGATTGCAGTGAACTAGCCTTCATGTAGAGTTATCCTGAGTAGAAAGTTACTCTGCTCAAGAACACCAGCAAAGGCATGCCCATCACAGAATATAGCCTCTATCTCGTAAATTCTTCAACAAGCTTGTAGGTGAGACAGATTTCCTGCAGAGATTCAGAAGAGGTATAGTTCATTAGTGCTTTTGTAGAAACATAGATAGGTAACTGCTAGCGCCGGTATCGCTTCAGGTGAAACTCAATGTAGTCGCTGCGGTGATAGTCGCAAGAGAAGACAATCGGCTCCCCTTGCTCGGTGTAATTGACTTGTTCCAGCAGAACCCACGGGAGATGAGGGTCGGCTGCGGCGACTGAAGGAATATGCCCCTCAGATACAACAGCGCGCAGGGTTGCAATCGAGTAGTCCAGCTTAATACCCCACCGATTCTCAAGGAGAGCAAACAAGGAACCCTCAAGCTCTTTGGGATCGATTGGTCCGGGAAGCTTCTTGGCGGGGATATACTCAATGGAGTATATGACCGGAATTGCGTCTGCGTGACGTATCCTCTCGATAGCAATAACCGACTCACCAATGAGAAGGTCTAACAAGTGCGCTAACCGTTGGTCGGCAGGAAGGGTTTCCAAGCTGAGAAGATGGGTTTTGACCTGAATGCCGTAATTGGCCAGCATTTCGGTCACGCTGAGCAACTCAGTTATATCGAACTTCAGATCCTTGGGAGCAGAAGCTAGGTAGCGACCGAGGCCATGTTTCGTAATCAAGATACGTTCCTGCTCGAGCATTTGCAACCCTTCCCTCAAGGTCGAGCGGCTGACGTTGAGTAGTTCCATTAGCTCTTGCTCAGAGGGAATTTTGTCACCAATAGCATAGTTTTCCTTTTCGAGGAAGTCTAAAATAGCTTTTCGCACTTGGTAGCGAAGAGGCTCGTTATGGCGAATCGAATAGTTTTCCGGGAGTTTTCTGGACTCGAAAGATAAGGCCTTAGGGACATCGGTCATCGGTCGTCCGTCATCAGACAACTATTTAACTGTATTTTATCATAAATCAGCGGAAAAAGCAAGAGGCTTAAAGCTACCGAGGGCTTCTTGTCAGCTTAGAGACAGATAGGGTATGAGCCGAGGGGGAAGGAGAGCATACCAGGGTTATTGACTCACCTAAGCAACCTAAGGATCTAAAGGGATTGAGCACACGCTCAGCTTGCTTGACCGCCAAAACCCGGGACTAGGTTAGCCAAAGTCGAAGCTAAGGAGCTTGAAATAACTGCTGACGTTAGGGCTCTAGGATGAGTGTCGAGAGCAGAGTCGTGTTAGACGGGAAGCCCCTGAAGCAAGCGCAGTGGAAAAAATCGCCCAGTAGAAGTGGATTGGCAGGATAAACCCTAGGCAAGTTCGGAGGCAAGACGTTAAGAGGATTGTGAAACTAGCCGCAGCGTTGCCCTTATTGAGCGCAAGGGATATAGCGAGGAAAACAGTCCGCGCCGAGGTTAGGGGGTTGAAAGGTCCGTATCCAGCAAGGGGTGTAAAAAGGTTAGTAAAGGGCAATCCCCCAAGTTGCAAGCTGCAGGATGGAGGCATTGCAGCATCGAGGAAAGCGAGACTTCGATTGGAGGAGAGTGGATAAAAGTTTGCGTTGCACCTGCAGGGCGGTCTTGATCCGTTTGCAGCCCTTGCCTTTGTGTGTCTATCTCATCGACGCTCTACAATCGGGGGGCAGCAATGCCCGACTTCGATTTTCGTCTGCTGTTAGGTCTGCAGAAGCCCAGGCCCGAAATCTGAGGGGGCTAGTTCCTCCATCTATTCCCCTAAAAAGGCCGCAGCGCCCTTCGTAAGAGGGCCGAGGAGGAATAGGATCTCCATCACCGAAGAGGCGCTTCGAGGATCCTTCCTAACACCTGCCAGGCCAGACGGCGCTCTAGTTTATCGTGGAACGGCTGGTTGTCGTAGCTACGTAGACAACTATAACAACTAGTCTCCGGACTGCAACCATCGCACCTTGAGACACGCCGATATGCAGCTTGGAACACGGATAGAAAATGGTCGTAAATATGTTGCACATAGCCTGAGCCACCCGGTGTATCGTCAAATAGGAGGAAAGAGGGTGAGCCTGCGCTGTAATACACCAACCCCCCAATGTCTTCGCGAGGGATGTCTAAAGCATCGCTAGCGCCGTTGAGGACCGCATACAGCAAGGAGAATATTTCTTCCTCGCGGCGCAGGGGAAGTTCTAGGCGGAATTCGAGTACGTCTGTCATAAAGCGATGACCAAGACGATATGGGACAAGTGTCCCGGTACAATTTTGGCTGTCCAGTGGTCTTTTATGGGAAATATTCTTGTCTTGCTTTGAACGAGTGTCGATTACATCCGCATAACCACAATCTATGCAGACATTGAAGCCGTGAGAATAGCCGTTGTTTACCAACGCCAACCATCCATACTTTGAGTAACCTTTGTAAACAGTTACGGTCGACGGAAAAGCACGATCCGGGACAAGTTCCAATTCGATGACCCTCGAGGGATCGCCAGAGCTAGAGCTATAGTGGGAGAAATATACCCGGCTGGCGTAGATTCGCTCTGGAGGCTTCTCGCCGGGGCTTTCGGTCCTATAGTCCGCCAGAAAGCCATGCTCGGGGACAATAAACACCCCGCGATTGCGGGTTTTAGAAAGCGGTTGACGACAAAAGTCACAGGAGGTCGGGACCTGATCGCTTTCAGGCAAGAGAGTCATACGTTGACATTGGCTACAAATCGCATAAGCATAAGGCGTCCAGAGTTTGTTAGGCAATTTACGAATGGCACGACTATACCAAATCTGCTTGGCAGCAACCACTTGTCCGCCCGGCGCAAACTCGGTAATAGCAACTTTTAGATCTCGCTCTAATTCGATCTCTTGCGCTCCTGCAATATTCAAGTGGTCGGTTTGTAAGCGAACGACGTCAGTCGGAAAGCCGTACTTGGGCAACACATTGTAAGTCCCTAATAAGCCAATCAGCTGGCGCTGGCGGATTTGATTCTGGATTTGCTTATATTGAGCTGCCTGCTTATAATTGCGTGACTTCGCTGCCTTCTGCTCTAGCCGCTCGAACTCTTGCAGTTCTCCACGGAGAATCTGCGCCGTCTTATCCAAGATAGCTTCTTCTCTGCCAGTTAAGGTCTCAACCCAAGCCCAGTTCCTTAAGCCTAATTTATCTTGCAAATCGGGATCAGCAGGCACGACACGGAACAACGCAGCTTCAAGCTCTGCTGGCCGGCTTTGCAAGAATTCCCGCAGCAGCTTCACCCCATCTCGGACTGAGTCCTCAGGAGCAAAAAAATCCCCACTCGTTGCATATCGAAAGCGATACCGGTCTCTCGCCCAGCGGAAGAATTCGGCAAAGACTACTGAGTGTATATGACGGCGGATAATCTTGTCATTCTTGAGTGAGACGATGGGCGGCCGAATTTGACCTGCGATCATGCGTTCGGGCTGGTCGTAAAAGGTGAGGTCATGGGGGCGGCGCTGGGCAAAGGTAACAACAAAGGCGACATTATCGGTACGCCGTCCAGCACGCCCGGCACGCTGTATGTAGTTGGCTGTCGAAGGTGGCATGTTGCGCAAAACTACAGCGTTTAAGTCGCCTACATCTACGCCCAACTCAAACGTAGTCGAGCAACTAAGGACATTTACCTTGCCCAGAATAAAATCCTTTTGCACTTCAGCAGCTTTTTGCGGTTTCCACTGCGCCGTGTGTTCTTGGGTGCTAAGAGGGACAATAGCGGACTGTTGATATTGATAGCGATAAAGGTTGTCCTGTATCCAAGAGCAACAATTTTCCAACGGTTCAAGTGCTCCCCGACACCCATAGGTGGGGCAAACTTCATGTAAGTTCACCGCCGAAAGGTTGCGACATCGATTGCAGATAAACCAGCCATCAACCTTTTCCCCGAGGGTGGGGATCATCTCCCAAGCTTGATGGTTGAGATAATACGCAATTCCTCTATCCCTTGGCAATCGAGCCGATTGCAGCCACCAATCTGCAACTGGACTGTTCATCCCTGTGAGATAGTACCAAAGTCGCCGGAGCAGTTCAATGCCCATTTCTTTCAACTTTTCACCCTCCAGCTCTGGCGTGCGCCGCTTGAGTAAGCGGGTGACAAAATCCAGACGACTATTGTTATGCTGGGTGGGCAGCCAAGAATAGACACCATATTTGTAACTGCTCTCGGCGGTGCTCTCGCGGATATAGAAGGGACGAGCACGGGGGACAAACCTGGCATGATAGGCAGTGAGCAAATCAATGCCTTCGTCATGGAGCAAATAAGAGACTGCCCCCTGACGGCGCAAGGTGTTGAGCAAAATTGTGATCAGAGCAAACACCTCATCGGGTTGGAAATTCCAAGGCCTCTCTAGTAAATCATCAGGAGGTTGCCAGTTCTCTTTCTTGACCAGATAAAATTGCACCAAACCCACCCCCTCTAAGCTCAAGTGCTTATCCAATCCACTGAATTCCTGCATCAGCCATACAGCAGCCTCTTTACGTTTCTCCTCGAGGCCTGTTCGTTCATCAAAAACCCCGTAACGGTCGGCTAGCGTCACAAGGCGAGCATGGGCATCAGATAACCTCAAGCTCGATGAATTCTGTCTTAACATCTCAACAATTAAACGACGGTGCAAGTTGCGCTCATGCGCTCGCTCGAGGTACGAAGCAAAGAAAGCCGCTTCTTGGCGGTTGTCAGTAAAGATGAGCATCTTACGCCCTTCACCGGGATATTCTCGTTCTTCCCGTCTGGGGGCTGGGGGCACGTCTTCATACAAGGCGCCTGCCAGCACGCTAACCGGCGCATCCTGACCCGTCAGGAAACGATAGACGACTCCGCCGCGACTATAAGTTGAGCACGAAGCGCAGCGCCGCAGGGTACTGCGCTTGCCCATAACGACCTCTGAAACAGGAAACAAGGGGACGCCGCACGCACAGCGGTTCGCAATAACCCTATACTCGTATACCGCCCCACAGCGTGGGCAAAGTTCCTTCTGTTGCAGTTCAACTTCAGGTTGTTCTCCGGTCTCAGCCTCTCCTTCGACCAACGCATCTTCATCGGCATCGGTGAGATGTTTTTCTAGGGCGAAGTATCTGAGATTCCTCGCCTCGATTTCGTTGGGGTAGAGTACACTATTCTGCGTAAGATACTCGCACTCGTCCTCGATCTTAAAGGGAACATCTTCCTTGCTTAATTTCCCACCCTCAGTCAGGTCGCCGATTAGATAAGCGACACCACAGCGGGTGCAGTTTGCCAGCTCAAACACGCGGCTGCCACAATGGGGACAGAGCTTATGACGTTTTAGGAAGAACAGTGGCTTAGCATCCTCGCCTCGATGTTCCGGCGCATTGACGTTCAAGCAGATAAATGCGCCTTCCAGTGCGCGTAGGAAGACGTGGTAGCGAGCAGGCAAAAGCGGGGCATGTTCCGGGTTCTCTCGCGCTAGGATAGCCGCAGAGACTAAATCAGCCACGGCAGCTTCCGCTTTATCGGCTGACAATGCCGGGAAAACTTCTCTGGCTACTTCCCTTAAGAGGGCAGGTCGCCGAACTAGGAGAAGGCGTAGCGTGCGCAGATTTTCATCCCCGCGGAGAACATGAAAGAGAAACAGCGGTGCGGCTTGTGTAGTGTGGGCTTGCGCTGCACGGAGAGCTTGTTCTAGGATCTCAGTTGGAACCCCTGGCAGGGAACTAGCATCTACACCGTGAAATCCTTGACCTTCGCGCCAGGCCTTGGCGATTTCTGCTAGGGTATGGTAGACCGCTGCAGATGGCTTTCCCCACGGGTCTCCCAGTGCACTTTCAGACAGCCGTTCGCCACGCACAACGTCCTGTTGATTAGGATCGCTTTCCTCCCAATCGAAATTCAAACCGAAGAGATCACGGGCAAATTTGACCATCTGGCGGGAACTCTCCGGAGTGTCGTCCCCCAAGGTAGCGCTGGTTAGGATCGCCTGCAGAGTTTTCTTGCCTCCCTCTGTGACGCGGTCTTGCAGACGGCGCAACAGCATAGCGATTTCGGCCGCCTGAGCGCCGTCATAAGAGTGCGCCTCATCTAGGACAATAAAGCGCCAATGTTTTCCAGTTTGCCCATCAAAGAGAGGCGAATCTTCTGGACGCAGCAGGAGGTATTCCAACATAGCGTAGTTGGTGAGCAATACATGGGGTGGAGCAGCTTGCATTTGGTTGCGACTGACGAGTTCGTTGGGGAGCGGTGGTTTGCCGTGGATTCGCGCGTGCTCTTGACGGGCTTCTTTGTCGCCTGAGAGTGTCTCACCAATGTAGCGTCCGAAAGTGATATTAGGATAGAAGGCGAGGACTTTGCGCAACCGCTCCATTTGGTCATTAGCCAAAGCATTCATGGGGTAGAGGAGTAGAGCGCGCACCCCCGGTTGAGCGAGCGTTCCAGCTTCTGCTTCTCTTAGCAGAGAGTTGAGGATAGGAATCAGAAAGGCCTCGGTCTTCCCGCTGCCAGTGCCAGTAGTGACAATGACATTCCGATGCTGAAGGACTATCTTGCGAATGGCAGTCTCTTGATGTTTCCACAACGGCCGGTCCCACTGTAAGCCATCTGGGTGGCAAAGTTGGGCAAATAGTGGCGAGAGCACACCCTCAGCAACCAGTTCGTGCAAACTTTTACCGGTTTTGAACGGAGGGGTGATCTCGATGTAAGGCCCTTTGCAGAGCAAATTTTCTTCTTCCAAGGCCCGCGCAAACTCCTTACGCAGGCGCTCATCCTGGAAAGGCTTGATGGTCTTTAGATAACGGATGTAGGTGTCACGCAGATAACGAGTGGTATCTACAGGATGTAAAGCCATCGCTTTTGTCCTTTCTAGCTCGGGGCGGGTTGCTCTTTTTGGTTATTACCACAACTTGTTGGCAAATGACCGTAGATATTTTCAGGCTTCGTAGGCGAGTAGACGATCCTCTCGCGCATCGCATAGGGGAAGCGAATAGGAGACATATTTTCGGTTTGGTCGCACACTTCTGCGTGGCGGTTCCATGCCTCCTGACAATCCTCACCTCTCGTGGCAATAAAGCGATTGCATCCACACCGGTACGCCCCACTCCTGCCTCTCATAGAAATCTCCTCACGCGCCAGATCGACATCCAGTGTTGTTGCGCTATCCCATAGAGCGATTACTAATATAGGTTGCTCTTTCTCCTTCTCGAATGCCTCTGCATGCCTTGCACCCCGGATCTCAACCAGCCTCCCCCACCCAGCTTCTGAAAATACCCAATATCCAACCCGCACGATACCCTCTATTGGGCAATAGCGGCTTAGTTCCACGAGTAGGTCGGACCGCAAAGGAGTGTCTTCTTTCCTAAGGAGTTCACTTGCGGCAAAAGCCGCATTTATCGAAAGAAGCTGAATAGCATCGGTCTTCGATACTCGTCCCGCCTTGACTTCTCGCCAAATATGCTCAACAGCTTGTGCATCTTGATCCTTGACAAGAATTTGGAGTGCCCTGAAAAGGGCTTCGGACTTCTTTGCCATCTGCAAAATTAGCCAAGCACTCTCTGGCTTCACGATCTGGACTTCGGAGATCAGGTCGAGATATTTTTGAACAAACTGTTCTGGGTAAGTTTTTAGTTTTCTCAAGCTCTCCGGCCGAAACAAATGAATCAAAAGGGCGCGCCGCGTGTCGGGATCACGCCCAGCGAGCCAGCGCTGAAAGGCAAATAGGTGCAGCAGACTTCCCTCCTCCCAATGGCTGACACACCATCGAGTCTCCATGTCTCGTTGCTGAGTAAGCTTCAAGCTATCGTAGATGCAAGCCTTTTCAGCATGGAGAGCAAAGGCACGGTTGGGGTGTTGGATAAGCTCCTGTTCGATCTGTTTTAGCCTGACTTTAGGATCGATTAACTCAACTTGGATAGAGCCTTGCGGTGGATCATCAGAGATCGGCGGTGCGTCATCGGGAGCAAGAGCAAGAAATTGAACACGGTACCACGCCGGAGGCAAGCCGATTTCTTCGGGCACTTCTACCATCCACCAGCCCTCTGCCGGAGCGGAGTTACTAGCAGGTGCATCGTCTGGTAGAGGAATTTCAACCGGTTGCGCCCAAGGTTGCCAAAGGCTCCACAAGCGCAGGCGACGATGACGCACGGGATCACGCTCAAACCAATGAATGCGCCAGCGGCCATCCGCCAGCCTTTCGAAGTAGGGTGGAACCCGTATGTCCAACTCCTGCGTCAAGCGCAAGACAGGAAGGGATAAATTATGGGATAAGTCGCGTAGCTCTAAGACAAAATCAAAAACCGCTTCTCGGATGTGGCGGCGCAAGGTGTCTGAAAACTCATCCAGCTGAAACTCCGCTTTAGGTTGGAGAGAGGTGATTTCACATACCCTAGAAGACTGAAGCGTCTTCGCAAGAGCGGGACTGCGAAGATGAAGCACAGCTAACAACCGATAAGATCCTACCAGCGGCAAGACAACCCGCAAACGTGCCGGCCGGCTTCGCTGCAGATCGGCTAGCGAGATGCGCAGTGCACTGCTATGCCATTGGGGCTTAGCGGAAGCATCCAGTTGCAGTGTCCAGCACAGGCGCGGCACAGCCAGCTTGAGCGGCACCCATATTATTTCGGATTGCCGAGGATATTCCAGAGCTAGATAGGCTTGATCTGCTTCACGAGTAACCCGAACCTGCCAACCTCTCGAAGATTTGCTGACCTTGACCTCTTCTTCCTGCAAACTCCTCAAACGACAATCCTCCGGAAGGGAAATCAAGAAGCAAACTTCCTCTGCGCCCTGTGCACTTGGCAGGTAGTAGGGCTGTAGCCCCTCTATGCGAATCTCATGCCAAACGTGAAACGGCAGCAGAAATTCCTCCCGAGCTGCGCCTCTAGCCACTAATTGAAAACTCCCAATTGGTTTTTGCCCAAGCCAAGGCGATAAATCCAGCCGAGCACAACCTTCTTGGGGCTGAATTTGGGCAGGCAGTTGGCTTGCTCTCCCTTCCCATCTACCTTGCGGATGAGTCATCCCATTTGATTCAATGCTAAGCTGCCAACGACCCAATTCCTCTTGAGGGTTGTGGGTATTTCGTAATGGTAGACGCAACCGCGGAGCTCCGAGAAAAAGTGGCTTCTCTTCGACCGGCAGGCTCTGCGCATGTACAGCATGCCCTTCCAACGCCGGCTCTTGGGTAGCTCGCACCAACAGGGGTGGACAAATGTCCACTCCATGCCGCAACAAGCGGATAAGGTGCACCCCTTGCAAATCCCAAGCTTGTGCTTGCCAAGCCTCCCATGGAGGTGCAAAGGGATGCAACACCTGAACCTGACGTGCCTTTCCTTGAAAGTCAAGCGAGACATCCGCTGGGTAGAAAAGCCATGTGGTTTGGGCGGGTAGATACGGGCTAATGGCTCGCTGTGCGCCATCTTCAAAACGGAATGCCAACAAGGGCGGTGCTCCCGTTGCAGGTAGCAAGCGCAGAGAATGTTTCAAGACGGTCTTCTCTTCTTCTCCTCGAGCAATCAGACTAACCCGTGCATGCTCGGCAGGTTCGACGAGCAGAAATTCACTTACTTCTTCCGTTTGCCATTCCTGTCCTGTACGCCGCGTGCGCACGCGCACATCGGCGGCAGTCACTTCAATCTCTCCCCGCACGTAGCTTATCCGCCAAAAGAAAGCATAGCCCGCTTCTTCTGACGCAACAGGTTGGGCGGGAAGGAACAGCCGAAAAGCCGGTTCGTAGGGCTCAAAGAAGAGACGCGGCAGCCTTCGGCGGTGAGAAGGTTCAGGCGGGTTCTGCAGATACTGCTCGAATGCCTGGAGCACATAAGGGCGCAACCCCAACACTTCTGCTGTGGGTAAGGGTTCACCTCGGATTGCCGCACGCGCCATCTGGCGGCACTTTCGGAAAAAACTCAGCGCATGTTTGCCGCCGTGCCGGAAGAAGTAGCGCACGATGTCATCGACAAACAGTTCTACCGTATAGTGCTTAAGCAGAGCAGCCAGAGCAGCCTCGTCCTCCAGCTGTGAATAGTGCGAATTCTGAACGCTGGGGAGCAGAATGTGCTTGAAGAAATCGGGCAGGGAAAAGGCGGGAATGCCGCCGTGCAAGCGGATTGGGGTGACGAACTTAAGTCCTGAAACGCCTTCAAATTGGCGCAAGTTTGGATAACTCTGGAGGATCTCGACGAAAATCTTTCCCCAGTGGTGTGAAGGATGGAAAAGCGGAGACGGAGTATCTATGCCAATACCCTGTGCGACTCGATCCCAAAAGCCTCGCTCCTCGTTTAGGGCAGCTTGGAATGCCAGATAGGTGACGAACACAGCTGGATAGTCCTTTCGTAAACGGCGCGTTGCTTCGGTCAGACCGCATTGTTGCACCAGTTTACCCAACATCTTTTCCAGTTCTGCGTGTTCCTCTCGACTGAGGGGAATTTCTCCTAAAAGCTCGATTTGCGAGAGATAGGGCTTCAGTCGGTTTTCCCAGTCCTCAAGGCGCATAAGCCCGCCCCGATAGCTCAACAAAAACCCCTAAATGGCGCAAGACCCAAAGGTGCTTAGGATAATAGCTTGGCGGATTAGTTGACACTAGGGGCAAGTTCAGTCTACAGCCTTCAATCTTTGCATACCCCAACTTGCCACCCCTAGCACCGAACGACGACAAAGTCCACGACCTTCTTGCGACAAGCTCCGATGCTGTATTAGCCCCCTGCATCTATCGCTCCCCTCTAGTTGTGAAAAAGCAACACCTTTACCAACATTAGAAGGAGAACTTCACTCAGCTGCCCTGATCCAATGCGAAGTATTAACGGATCGGAAAGAGAACCCATGCCACAAGCAAGTAGCCTTTACTTAACAGGAGCAGTCCCTAACCGAAACCACAGCTATGGAGCGAATTCTCAAACCCAGCCTGAAATCGCCATACTCTGCGATTTCCAACGTAAGCTCCCTGTTCTTAGAACTAAACCCTCTCATCAATGGGCCCGGCAGGATTCGAACCTGCGACCAAACGGTTATGAGCCGTCCGCTCTGCCGCTGAGCTACGGGCCCAACTGCGGTTCTCTCTTACACTTTCAATCTCTCAATCTACCTCTTCCCACCACAGTCAACCAGGGAGGTCTTTTTGAGAGCGGGCGACGGGATTCGAACCCGCGAATGTCAGCTTGGAAGGCTGATGCCTTACCACTTGGCGACGCCCGCTGGATATAGGGGTTATAGATTGAAACACTGCCGCGTATAGCCAGTTTTTAGCTTAACCAGACCAGCTTAGCAGGTGCTAAAATCACTACCATGCACTTTTTGCATGCATTTCTACACACATTATAGTCAATTGACAAATTTTGACAAGGGCTTCGATTACTCGACCACCCGACTCGCCGCTCTTCGCAATCGATCGCAAATCGCCCACCCTAAACCCTCCGTAGCCATTTCCCGAGCAAAAATCAACTCGACTCCCCTGCGGTCTAGAGAGCGCAACCCGGCATAAAGGCGCTGCGCCACCTTATCCAGTTGTCGCTCACTGCCCAAGGAATAAACCACCAAGGGCAGGTCGGAGAAAAGGCCACGGTCCTCCTCACTGACCAACAACCCCAAGCGCCGCCCGGTTGAAGAGAGACGCTCTGCGGTTTCACGCATCTTCCCCAGCGCCTGCTCTTTACCTCCAAGGAACAGCCATAGTTCTGCTCGGGGCGCATAATGCTTGGCTAACAGCCCAGGCGAACGTTGCGGAGCAAGCTGGTCGCCCGCCTCGGCGAACCGGGCCGAATAAACAACCGGCCCGATCAACGACTGCAACGCCTCCAAAGAAATACCCCCCGGTCGGAGCACCTGCGGCGGCGAGCCGGTCACATCTAGGACAGTCGATTCTACTCCCACCGGCGTCGGCCCGGCGTCTAGGATACCTTCAATGAGGCCTTCCAAATCCTCTAGCACATGTTGGGCAGTTGTCGGACTGACATGACCAAACCGGTTGGCAGATGGAGCGACAATCGGCACTCCGCTGACCTGCAAAAGACCTAGCGCCACGGGGTGAGCAGGCACACGCACCGCCACGGTAGGCAACCCAGCGGTGATCTCGTCCAACACATGGGGCTGTTTCCAAAGCACAAGTGTCAGGGGCCCGGGCCAGAACTGCTTGACTAACCTCTCGGCTAGTGGGGGGATGTCGCGCGCCACCTGCGAGAGCAGCTCCGCGGAGGCAAGGTGAACAATCAGGGGGTCCTGTGCCGGGCGTCCCTTGGCCACAAAGACGCGCTGCACCGCTTGGCGATCCAGGGCGTTGGCGCCGAGACCATAGACGGTCTCAGTGGGGAAAGCGACTAGCTTCCCCTCGAGGATGGCCTGAGCCGCCTCGGCAAGAAGTCTAGGGTCGGGGATGTTCGGGTCAACCCGCCAAACTTTAGTCTTCATCGAGCGCAGTATAACAAAGTTTGACGAGTCCTGCGTATTAAGTTTTGGAGGAGGTTTGACGTGTTCACCGAGCGCCTAGCTATAGTGAGAGGTAACCGTCTAAGGTTCTAAGATTTGACTGTCGGGTTACAATCAGAAGCGTCGAATGGATACACCCTACACTTTTCCTGCGTCTGTTGAGTTTTCACCCGGAAGCACAGGCTTCCTAGGTACAGAATACACAAAAAAAGCGGGCAAAGATGCCCGCCCTCCGAAACCGTTCTAACCGAAGACTTATTCCAAACTGCCAATTTCTTTCTCGACCTCATCGAGGATTTCGCCCCGTTTCACCAATTCCTTCATGATGTTATGATCGGGGTAAAGCGGACGATCTTCGTCAAGGTGGGCGACATAGCGGCGGATAACCTCACGCGCCTTTTGCACGCCCCGGCCGGGCTTGAAATCTCGAAAATCCAGCGCTTGAGCTGCGGCCATAAATTCAATGCCCAGAACTCCGTAGGCGTTATCCAAGATTTGTTCATTCTTGAGCGCAGTATTCATGCCCATCGAAACGAAGTCTTCTTGATCGGCAGCAGCGGGGATAGACTGGATCGAAGCCGGCATCGAAAGGATGCGCTGTTCAACAATCAGCATATCGGCAGTGTATTGGCTGAGCATCATCCCGGAGAACATGCCTGCGCCTTTGGTCAGGAAGGCCGGCAATCCTACACTGAGTGCAGGGTTGGTCAGTCGGTTTAGGCGCCGCTCCGAAAGCACACACACCATAGTAATAGCTGCTCCGGCTAGGTCCATCGGCAAAGATACCGGAGTGCCCTGAAAGTTTGCGCCCGTAAGGGTTAGCTTATACTCAGGGAGAAAGATCGGATTATCGCCCACCCCATTTAGCTCAATCTCCACCTGCTGACGGGCGAAGGCAATTGCGTCGTGTGCAGCACCGATCACCTGCGGGGAGGAGCGCATCGAATAAGCATCCTGGACTTTGGTTTTGATCTTGCCGGTGGTCAAATCCGATCCTTCGATACACTTCATAATCGCCTTGGCGCTACGGATGGCCCCGGGAAAGCCGCGCAACTCGTGTAAACGCACATCGTAGGGCTTAAGGTTAGCCAACAAAGCCTCTAAACTCATTGCACAGGCGATTTCTGCCTGCTTCAGCCAGCGATTCATGTCATAGAGCTGTAGAGCGCTCATCGCAGTTAAGACGTTCGAGCCGTTGATCGCCGCCAAGCCGTCCCGGGCTTGTAAGTCCGGAATGGGAATTCCTGCTCGCTCCATCGCCACTCGGCCCGGCAATCGCTCCCCCTGGTACCACGCTTCCCCCTCGCCCATCAGCAACAGTGCCATCTGTGCCATCGGAGCGAGATCACCACAAGCACCCACCGATCCTTTCTGACATACTACCGGCGTCACCCCTTTGTTGAGCATCTCCACCATCGTGAGAGTGATCTCCGGACGACAACCCGAATTGCCATGCGCATGCACATTGATGCGACTCGCCAACGCCCCTCGCACCTGCTCAATAGATAGCGGCTCACCAATGCCAGCAGCGTGGTTGTAGATCAAGTAGCGCTGGAATTGCATCACCTGTTCATCGCTCAGCACGATCTCGGAGAATTCACCAATCCCGGTATTGATGCCGTACATAATCTCCCGAGCACGGATTTTCTCTTCTAACATCTCGCGGCAGGCCTTAATGCGCTCTAGCGCCTCAGGGTGAAGTTCCACCTTCTCGCCGTAGCGAGCGATGCGCACCAGCTTCTCGATTGTCAAATTTGAGCCGTCAAGAACAATCGTCATGCTTTTACTCCTCTCTTGTGATTAACCCTCTAGGCTTATCTGGGTGAGTTTACCGGCTTGTATTATATCCCCACGGGCAGGGGAGCGTTAGTTAATTCTCTCACGAGTGTAGAGAGGACACTCCTCTTAAGTGGCTTACTCCGCCGGACCACATCTGCCCTCCCCGCTCAATGGAGAATAACTGATCTGCGCAACGGGCAGGCAGACAGAAGAGGGTTTTACCCTACTCAAGACCCGTTATGCCGAACTTGACGATTCGCCCTTTACCCTTGCCCGCACATCGATGGCAGTAGCTCCCTTTCCCTCTTCGAACACCTTAAGGGGGTTAATTTCGATCTCCGCCAGTTGGGGAAAGTCTGCTGCTAGTTGCGCCACACGCCTCAAGACCTCAACCACGGCTTGACGATCGGCCGGCGGAAGGTTGCGGTAGCCGCACAACCTGCGTCCTGCCCAAGTAGTGGACAAGAGATGTTCGATTTCGTGATCAGTGATCGGCGCTAACGCAAATCCAACATCTCGCAAGGCTTCCACTTCTACACCGCCGGAGCCAAACATTACCAGAGCACCGAATTGTTCGTCCTGAATTGCTCCGACAATGACCTCCTGGCCTAATGGAAGCATGCGTTGCAAGTACACCCCTTCAACTTCTGCCTCCGGATAAGCTCGACTCACGTTCTGCAGAACCACCTCAAAACCCTGCGCAACTGAATCGGCATCGAGCAGATTGAGCAAAACGCCGCCGATATCCGATTTGTGGGTTACGGTCGTCGAAGCCACCTTTAGCACTACGGGGTATCCCATTCGCTCGGCTACCTGCACTGCCTCTTGGGCGGTTCTGACCAACTGAACGGCCAGCGTGGGGATACCGTAAGCTTCTAAGATTTGGGCAACTACCTCTGTTGGCAAGGGCACTGTCGTGCCCGAGGCCTTCGCCTCTTCCAAGTAGGGGCGAAGCAAACGCTCAACCTTCTCACGGTCGATATCCTCAACCGGCTGCGGATCCACCACAGGACGGGCAAGAAAGTCAGCCCGCTGAGCTAGAATCGCCAGAGCCGAAGCTGCGCGCTCCGGGAAGCGGTATTCAGGAATGCGCGCAGCGCGGAAATGCTCAATTGCTTCTTGGATCAAACGGTCGCCCATTAAAGTAATAGCCACTGGCTTATCCGAGTTATAAATGACCGGGATCAGAGCCTTGGCTATTGCCCCGGCGGCCTGCATCGGCAAGGGGGGAACGATCACCAAAGCGCCATGCACCCCTCCATCCTCAAGCATAGCCTGAAGACAAGCAGCATATTGTTCGGGTGTGGCTGTGGCAAGCATATCCACCGGGTTGTAAAAACTTGCTGCCGCGGGTAAGATTTGCCTAAGGCGAGCGACAGTTTCTGGCTTGAGTTCGGCTAATCGCATACCGTTGGCCTCCAGAGCGTCAGCAGCGGTGACCCCGGGACCGCCTGCGCTAGTTAAGATGGCAATAGAGCGCCCTTTGGGCAAAGGAGACCAGGCTAAGGCCCTCGCCCAGTCAAACATCTCCTCGCTGGTTTCAGCACGGATCACCCCTGCCCGCCAAAAGGCAGCGTTAAAGGCGCTTTCCCGGCCGGCCAAGGCGCCGGTATGCGAAGCAACAGCGCGCTGACCACTGGCAAAACGGCCAACTTTGAGGGCAACAATCGGTTTCACGCGCGCCACTTTGGCTGCCTCACGCACAAAACGCCGACCGTCCCGCACTCCCTCCAAATATAGGGTGATCACCCGAGTATGCGCATCCAATGCTAATGGCGCCAAAACATCGGCTTCACAAATGTCTGCCTGATTGCCTAGGCTAATCAGGCGCGAAAGCCCCAAATCCTGACCCCGCGCCCAATCCACTACAGCAGCTATAATCGCCCCCGAATGCGAAACAAAGGCCACATCGCCCGGCCGAGGTGGAGGGGGAGGCAAGAAAGTAGCATCCAACGGTAAGTGGGTATCCATGATGCCAATGCAGTTCGGGCCTAGTAAACGGATAAAGTACTTACGGGCAATGGCAACGCATTCTTCCTCCAGAGCGGCACCGGCCTCGCCCGTTTCCCGAAAACCGCCGGCGCCGATAATCGCCGCGCTGATGCCGCGCCGCCCGCAATCGCGCAGCAAATTGGGGATATAGGGTGCCGGGACCAAGAGGATAGCTAGATCAACTGGCTCCGGCACTTCGAGGATGTTTGTGTAGACCTTGCGCCCCAGCAAACTGCCCCCTTTGGGATTGACGAAATAGATTGCGCCCGGATAGTTACCTTGGATCAAGTTGCGCGCAAGGGCATACCCCAGCTTATTCGGATTTGCGCTCGCCCCAATGAGGGCGATCCCCTGAGGGTTGAAGAAGGGGGTTAAAGAGGGATCAAGGCGGATCTCTTCATCCATCTCGTCCTCCCCAAATATGCGAACACCACTCCCTTATGCCAAAACCCTCCCCTGACCTCAAAAGACCGGCGGCACCCAAAACTTTCCATAGGAGAAAAAGGAGAGCGTAAGGCAGGCCAGAAAGAGAAAGATGGAGAAGCCAATCAGAAGCTTATCCCGCAGACGATATTCGAGAGTTTCCAACCACACGCGCGGCCCAACCCCAAAAGCACGCAAGTCCATAGCATCGATAATGTCCTCGCTGGCGATAATAGCGTGGATCGTTACCGGAATGATCAGCGGAGCCATCTTACGCACCTGAGCGATCAGGCCACCGCGAATTTTTTCCAACTCGTATCCTCGCGCCCGCTGGGCATCCAGGGTAAGCTGGAAATCGCGCCCAAAGGTGGGGATAAAGCGCATGGTCAGGTCAATGGCGTAGGCAATTTTATCGGGCAGCCCCAGACCACGGAAGGTGATGCCGTAGTGAGCCGGGTTAATCGTGTAGGGTATCACAATCGTCATGCACGCTAGGCTAAACACCCGTAAGAACTGACTGAGAGCAAAAAAGGTGCGCTCCCAGGTGACGTGAATTGTGGGCTGCCAGCCGAACAAAGAGAAGGGAAAGACAACTTTGCCAATAAGGTGCTCCTGACGATAGACCTCGATGCCCCCGCGCCCGGTCAAAAAGGTCAACAAGGCAAAAAAGGTGATAAAAGCAAAAATAAAGAGCAAGGGACGGCGCATCTCCCGCCAAGTAATTCCGGAAGTCAGCAGCACGAGTAAGGCGACCAGAGCAAAAGCTGCCAGAAACCGAAAGTCCCAAAAAAGCAAAGTGGAAGCCAAAAAAGAAGCGTAGAAAATAAACCAGGCGCGCGGGTCAAACCACTGAACTAACGAGCGCCGTTCCCGATACCGCCACGCAACCAACATCTAACTTTCCTCAGCTCCCTCTTGACCTCGGAGCGAAGGGGAAAGGGGGCATCCCTCTCTCGAGGAGAGGGATGCCTTAGCAGGCTGTGGGATAGGCATCCCATTATCGACCAGCTTGTCTTTGCACCGCACTGTAAGCCGCCACCAAAAGCGGGACCAAAATCGCAGCAAAGATCAAATTCGGACCGGCAGCCGGCAGAAACTCGCCCACAATAGCCACCGCAAACGGGAAGCCATTGATCCAAATATCCGAGATGGCAGCAAAGCCGATCCCCAACAGATTGCCTAACATGCTCCAGGTCACGGCTGCAGCGACATCTTCATTGGAGGCAAAGAGATAGCGCACAGCCACAACTAAAATCAAGCCGACGATCGCTGATAAACCGGCAAAGAGGGAAATCTGCTGATCACCAAAAATCCCCTGCTCAGGAGCAAAATAGAGCATATTAGGGACATTGCGGTTGAGGAAGAAAACCACAGTGGCAAGCACAGCCAGAATCACGCTGAGAACCAATACCGTGTTCATGCTCTTCCTCCTGTCAGGGAAGAGATTCACCATTCCGGCAATTAGACCGACCAACCCATTGCCGATGCTCCATTGAGGCGATAAGCCGAAGCCAGTCAGGGCATCTCCGAACATATTGCCCACCGCGCCGGTGAAAAATCCCACCACAGGACCGAAGGCATAACCGAAGAACATGGGAATGGCAATCGCTGGGCGCAACGCTACCTGACTCACCGAGGGCACAACAAAGACGGTGCCATTGAACAGATAGGAAAAAATTGCGTAGAGCGCAGCGCCAATCGCCATGTAGACCACCTGACGAGTGCCGATCTCCCAAACTGGATTTTCGCGTGTTAGCCAATAGATGACTAATGCGATCAGCAAGCCCAAGACAACAAAGGCAAACCGCAGGAGCGGATTTTCCCCGGTCTGCAGGCGCTCAATTCCCAAAACCGTACCCCCTACATAAACCAACAAAAGAAAGATGGCCAAAATGACGACAAGAGCAACGGTTAGATACGTCAAACGGCGGTCCATGGGTTTCTCCTTTCTCTAGTAACTTGGTCAAACAACATCTATTTATCCTTCCCTTACACCGGGAGAATCCAAGTGGGCAAGCGCTTCAGCGCGCAGAAACTTCCCGCTGGCCGGCAACATTTCAAGGTTAAGACGAAGCAACGAAGTGGGCACCAGCCGCCACTGGTGTAAACGCTCCGCATCGCCCAACACCTCTTGGGGAGCGCCATCTGCAACCAAACGGCCCTCGGACATCACCACTATACGGTTAGCATAGGTGATCGCCAAATCGAGGTCATGGGTGATAAACAGAATTGCCTCAATGTTCGGCAGTTGCACAATCGCATCCATGAATTCCATGTAGTTTCGGTAATCCTGTCCTGCCGTGGGTTCATCCATGATCAAGATACGCGAACGCATCGACAAAATGGCAGCGATGCTCACCCGCTTCTGTTGCCCAAAGGAAAGTGCCAGCGGTGGCTCCTTCTCTTTGCCAGAGAGATTAACGATCTCGAGGGCTTCCCTCACCTCCTTTTCGATTTGATCTGGGGGATGTTCAAGATTGCGCGGCCCAAAGGCCAGTTCCTCATAAACGGTCGGAGCAAACAACATGTGGCTGGGGCTCTGGAAGACATACCCTAGGGTGCGCGCGATCTCTGCGACGCTGAGCTGGCGAGTGTCAACGCCGTTGACCAGCACCCTCCCAGAAGTCGGCTTGAGCAACCCGATAGCCTGTTTCACCAAAGTAGTCTTCCCCGCTCCGTTCGCCCCCAAAATGGCGATCACATCCCCACGGTGAATTTCAAAGCTGACCTCGCGCAAAACATCCGGTTTGGTTTCGTAGCCGAACGAAACCCGTTCAAAGCGCACAAGCGGGGCCCTATCGTTGTTAGCCCCCGATCGGACAGAAGGTAAAACCCTTAGGACCGGCAGCGGTGGATCATGACGAGCGCGTTTCAAGATCTCGAGAGCAGGCAGTTTAATCTCACGGTAATTCACCACTTCATATAACCCCGCTACATCTCCGAGGTAACGAATGCGCCCTTCTTCTAGCAACATCACTCGATCTGGCCGAGCCTTCAGCACATCCTCGACTCGGTGCTCGACCATCAGCACACACATCCCTTCATCCACCATTTGGCGCACGATCCGCAAGGTCTCCTGAGCGCTGGCTGGGTCTAGGCTGGCCAGCGGCTCGTCCAACAAGAGAATCTTCGGACGCATGGCCAGCACTCCTGCCAAAGCAACCTTCTGCTTTTCGCCGCCGGAGAGATAGAAGGTTTCCCGGTCGCGCAAGTGGCGGATGCCCAGATAGCAGAGCGCTTCATCAATCCTCTGGAGCATCTCCTCCCTGGGCAAACCGAGGTTCTCTAAACCAAAGGCCACCTCATTACGTACGCGTGTGCCCAGAATTTGGCGTTCGGGGTCCTGCAATACAGTGCCAACGATTTGCGAAATGCGCGAGAGGGGCAGAGGAGCGATCGGCTTGCCATCTAACCGAATCTCCCCTTTGAGTTCCCCCTTATAGCTCCTCGGAATCAACCCATTCAGGCAACGCAGCAACGTGGTCTTCCCACAGCCACTTGCTCCGGCGATTAGGAGCAACTCACCGGCATGCGCCTCAAAGGTGATATCCTGGATAGCGGGCTGCGCACGATCCCGGTAGCGAAAAGTCAGATCATTGACCCAAACAAGGGGGTAGGACATGTTCAACTTTGCGCCAAAATTACATCCACCGGCTCGCCCAACTTCACTCCGAGCCGCCGAGCGGCATTCCCGTTGACCTCGCAAACCAGCAAATGCTCGCTACTTCCAAACAAGCTGACCAAAGTTCCGGGCAGGCGCTCCCCGAAAGTGTTGACAAACTCGCTTATAGTGCATCCAGCCAAGCGCACCTCGCTCACGGCCCGTCCGCCTATGTCGGTGCGCATCACGTTCGTATAGATGTTCCCGAAATGGTCAATATGGGTGACCTCACCCCTCAACCCATTGGGAATAGGCAAGGGCCTGGCAAAGACAAGCCGCACCACATCGGTAATTGGATCGCCCAAGGCTTCCAATGAAACTCCGTTGGCTAGGTGGGCCGCCACTGGGGCAAAAATATCCCGGCCGTGAAAGACAAAGCTAACCTGGGCCCGCCAGTACTGACTACGAGTAAGGTGGACAAATTCGACAGGATTTCCCAGGCTTTCGTGATATTCCAGCAGGGCAGTGAAGATCCCATTGTCCGGCCCGACAACATAATGATCGCCCAACCGGCCGGCAATCGGGCGCCTTGCCGTCCCCACCCCCGGATCGACGACAGCGACGTGGATTGTCCCAGCAGGGTAATAGGGCGCAGCTCGACGTAAAATCTGGGCGCCTTCCTGAATATTCTGAGGGGTGATCAGGTGGGTAATATCCACCACTTGGGCTTGGGGCGCAATGCTCCAAATCACTCCCTTCATTGCGCCGACATGACTATCCCTCAGGCCAAAATCGGTCGTCAGGGTAATGATGGCCACACCACTCTCTCCCGAACAGACGCTGCGAGCGATCTGCACAAGCCAAAAACCGCCTCAGATTCTCCTCCGAAGCAGCATCCTTCGAATCATCACAGGCTATATATACATTGTAACAGAAATCCGATGCTCCGGAACTTTCCCGAAAGCTCTGGACTATCTCTCCTTGAAGAGTTGGCGAAAATTGGAGAGAGAAAACCTCTTTTTCCCCCTTGCGCCATCCGGCATTAAGCGTAAAATACGAAAAAAGGAGCGTGTATGGGCATCTCCCCTGTAGGGGGAAGAAAATTATTGCCACTTTGGTGGGCATCCGACTCCTCGATTGGCTTCGGGCTGGTTTTCCTTTTGCTGATTACCCTGCCAGCTATACCGGCTAGGACTCACACCTCCTCCACCGTAGCGATTTGCCAGATTCAGGGCAGGGGATTCACTTCGGCTTGGAAAGACCAATTTGTTTATGTTCAAGGGATTGTGACTGCAGATTTCGATCGGAGACAGGGCCTAATCGCCATTTACCAACCCACCTGCGATCAAGACCCTAGGACCTCTGACGCCCTCTGGATCCATCTGCAGCAGAAGGTGGAGGTTGTGCGCCGAGGAGATCATATCCAAGTTGGGGGGATCGTCACAGAGTATTTCGGCCGCACAGAGATTGAGACCACCTACGCTCAGATCACCTACCTCTCAAGCGACAACCCTTTACCCGAAGCTACCACGCTATTGCCTCCTCAAAGGGACTCCCAATCCAAACTCTACTTTGAATCCCTCGAAGGGATGCTTGTCCAGGTCCCGTTGGCTAACGTTGTCGGACCGACCGACTCCTACGACTCAACGTGGCTGATGCCGGCTGCAATGGAAGTCAAGCGCCTGTTCTACAACGACCCACGCGGCACAGGAGGAGTACTTGCCGTTGACGATAGGGGAGACTACGAACTCGGCCAAGCGCTCAAAGTAGGGGACCAAGTGGCAAATATGCTCGGCGTGCTCGATGAGGCCTATGAAGCCTATCGCGTCTATCTGCTAGAGGAAGCAACAGTTCTCGAAGCTCCTTTTTGGGGAGCTCCCCAAGCCCCGCCGCTCTCCAGCATCAATGCCTTCCGTCTGGCGACCTTTAACCTCGCCAACCTTTTCGATACCGAAGATGACCCCGACGTGAACGACACAGTCCTCTCCCGAGCCGAATATCAACGCCGCCTGCGCAAACGCGCTTTGGTGATTCGCGAGGTACTCGGCGAACCTGAGCTCATCGCCCTACAGGAAGCCGAAAACGAGAGAGTCCTGCGCGATCTGATCGCCCGACCCGAACTCACAGCCCCGTATGAAATCATTTGGGAAGAGACACCCGACCTGCGCGGCCTAGACGTAGCCTTGCTTTATCGCAGTGACCGCCTGCGTGTAACTGACGTGCGTCAGGAACAGGGTTGCACTGACTTAAGGGACGGGCTTGGCCCGGACGGCAACCAGAACGTGACCTACCCCGAAAACACATCGACCTGCGACCTTGACGGCGATGGCGTTGCAGAGGGCAACCGCCTCTTCCTGCGACCTCCGCTAGTGGTTAAGCTCGAACTTGAGACGCTCAAAGGGAGGCTAGAACGTGCAGAGTTGCTCCTGCTGGTCAACCATTGGAAATCAAAAGTGGAAGATAGTCCTTGGCAAGCTTATACTCTGCCGCGCCGCACCCGCGAAGCTGAATTCACCGCCCGTCTGATCCAGCAACTGCGCCTCGAATTTCCTGAGACCCCCATCCTCCTGGCAGGAGACCTTAACGATTTTCCCACCTCTTTGCCGATCCAAAAACTGCTCGCTATCGGCATGGTGGACCTAACCCAAATGGTTTCTCCCGAGCAACGTTATTCTTACGTCTACCGCGGAGTCTCTCAAACCATTGACTATCTTATGCTAGACCCAGGAAAGGGACTATACGCCTCCCAGCTTGTCCCCTTGCATATTAACGCAGACTACCCCTACACTTGGGCAGGCCGGGACGACACACCAATCCGTTCCTCCGACCACGACCTCTGGCAAGCAAACTTCTACTTCCCTCTACAGAATTATTTGCCGCTCGTCAGCCGCTAGGCAGCCGGGGTGACCTCCCCACTAAACTTACGGATGACCATCACTACTTTGCCCTGAACTTCGACACTTTCCGGATGCTCGATAATAATAGGCTGATAAGCAGGATTAGCGGGCTGCAAGCGCACACGCCCGTTTTCTTTGTAGAAGTACTTCAGGGTAGTCTCTTCAACGTCCTTCAGCCAAACAGCCACCATTTCTCCGTTGCGCACCTCTGTGACCGGGCGCATGATGACAATATCGCCATCATTGATCATCGCATCAACCATGGAATCCCCACGCACCTCGAGGGCGAAGAGATCTTCGGCTTGATCGCGCTTAGAAAATAAACTGCTCGCAACCGCAATCGCGTGTTCAGGGTCAAAGCTGGCGAAATCCGAACCCGGCACTGGCAGCGGTTGACCAGCTTGAATACGACCCACGATTGGGATATGCAAGAGTTCCTCGGCAAAGGATTGAGCTCTCTGAGGCACCGTGACCCAAATGTCTATCCCTAATTCGGCCGGACTACGCAATAAGCGGATGCCGCGCGAGACCCCCCCATCCCGCTCAATAACGCCCCACTCTTCTAGTTGTTCAAGATAACGGTTGACCATTGAAGTCGAAGTGATGCCTGTGCGTTCGCAAATCTCGCGAATTGAAGGAGGATAGCCCAGATCGGACAGAAATTCATGCAAGACCGCCACAATACGCCGGTGTCGGTCTTGCATCTGTTGAATTTTTCGTCTTGCCATCATGACGGCTTCTCCTATAGCGAAACCCGTGATTGAGGTTGAAGAACAAAGGGGATCAACCTCGGGATGCCTCCACAGTATATTTAAACCCAAATATAACACGAACAATCGTTCTATGTCAAGAAGTTCCAGCACGATCTGATAACGGAGCTTCAAAGTCCTCCCTTGGGGTAAAATACTCTGGAAACCCTAATTTGTGAGGGAGAAATGCCAGAAGTAAAATACCATTTTCCGCGTGGCTTTTTATGGGGAACAGCAACCTCTTCCCACCAAGTGGAGGGAAACAACTTTCTCAATTCTTGGCATTGGTGGGAAGAACAAGGACGCGTTCTGCATGGTCATAAATGCGGCCTTGCTTGCGATTGGTGGGGTGGACGTTGGCGCGAAGATTTTGATCGCGCCGCCGAGGGACATCAAAACGCCCACCGTTTTTCGGTTGAGTGGAGTCGCATCCAACCCACCCCCGAAAAATGGGACGAGGAAGCTCTTGAACATTACCGAGAAATGGCTCGAGGGCTAGTACAACGCAATATGATCCCTCTGGTCACTTTACATCACTTTGCCGAACCGATGTGGTTTATAGAAGAGGGCGCATGGGAGAACGACCGTTCAGTCGAGCGCTTTACACAATATGCCCTCAAGGTCGTGAGCGCTCTCAAGGAGTACGTGAACCTATGGGTTACCTTCAATGAACCAAACCTATATATTATCTTCGGTTACGTACAAGGGATTTGGCCCCCGGGCAAAACCAGCCTTGACTCAGCGATTAAGACCGCCGTTAACCTTCTGCGAGCCCATGCTAGTGCCTACCGCGCCATTCACAACCTTCAACCTACTGCTCGAGTAGGCATGGCCCATCACTATCAGGATTTACTTCCCGCCAAGTCATGGTCGCCACTCGACCGCTGGACAACGAACACCCTTCACAAAGCTCTGAACGAAATGATCACCTTACCCTTATCGAGTGGCAAGTTGCGCGTCCTGTTGTTTCGGCGCAACGTCCCAGAAGCCAAGGGCACCCAAGATTTCTTCGGCTTAAATTATTACACTCGCTCGCGGGTGGCCTTTGACCTGAGCAAGGCCGCCGAGGTCTTTGCGCGGCGCTTCTTCCCCGAGGGATCGGACCTGAGCGATGGAGGATTTATTGCTAACGAGCCGTTGGGCTTCTTCAGCGCCATCCAATGGGCACAACGCGCCGCTCTTCCGATCCTTATCACTGAGAACGGCGTCAACGACGCAGAAGACCGTTTGCGCCCACGCTATCTTATCGGACACGTCCACCAGCTATGGAAAGCGATCAATTTCAACATCCCTGTCAAGGGCTATTTTCACTGGTCTCTAGTAGATAACTTCGAGTGGGAACGAGGGTGGACGCAGCGGTTTGGCTTGTGGGCTTTGGACGAGAAAACCCAGCTACGCACGCGTCGCCCAAGTGCCAACCTGTATGCCGAAATCTGCCGTGAAAACGGGCTCTCTACAGGGATGGTTTCCACCTATGCCCCCGAAATCTTACCGCAAATCGCCCCCGAAGATTAACGCAGAAATTCCGGTCTCTGAAACAAAAGCGGGCGCAAAATTGCACCCGCTATCGGCCAAGCCCGACCGAGAAATCCATCGAATAACCTAAGTCGTTGCTTGTTGTTTCTCCAATATAGCAAGACGCTTCATCAAGCGGCTCTTCCGGCGAGCCGCATTATTCTTGTGGATGATCCCTTTCTCCGCTGCCTTATCCAGCGCACTGATAGCCAGGCGGGTAGCCTTGACGGCTTCCTCGAGAGAGCCCTTTTGAATACTTATCCGAGCTTTTTTCACAAACGTACGCGCCCGGCCCTTATAGTATCGGTTGCGCAGGCGGCGTTTTTCGTTCTGACGCATTCGCTTAATCTGCGATTTAATATTGGCCAACGCTAACCTCCATTCCTCATAGTGATCCTCTTAGTCTATACATCAATTCTAACTGAGAATCAGGCTCTTGTCCAGAAATAAAGAGTAAGAGCTCTCCTTGACTTCAGGGTATTGTTATGTTATGCTTAATACATGTTAAGCTATGCTTTACTTCCGTTTCGCCCCCTTTCCATATTTAGGAAAACTCGGAGGCGCTGTCTCCGTAGTTAGATGCCCAAAATTAGGAGAGTTGAGATGAAAGCCCGTATATACCTTCTGATCGTGTTATCGATCGTCCTCGCCTTGTTGGTAGCCTGTGCTCCAGCCGCAACCCCTGCCCCGGAGCAACCCGCTGAGCCGACCAAGCCACCCGAACAACCTGCCAAATTCAAGGCCGGTTTGCTGGCTCCAGGTCCTGTTAATGACGGCGGGTGGAACCAGACTGCCTACGAGGCCTTCAAGCGCATGGAGGCCGAACTTGGTGCAGAGATCAGCTACGTAGAAGTTGAGATGGCCCCCGCAGCCTTTGAAAAGGCCTTCCGCGACTTTGCAGACCAGGGCTACAACTTTATCCTTGGGCACGGTAACGAGTTCACAGATGCTGCCATAGCGGTTGCCCCTCAATACCCCAACACCTTCTTTTTCCTTTCTAGCAGCCGTTTCTATGACCCGAACATCCCCAATCTGATCGGCTTGAACACCGACTCCAGTCAGCCTTGCTATCTCTTCGGCTACATCGCTGCTAAAATGGGCAAAGGAGCCGGCCTAATTGGGGGAATGGAAATTCCACCGATTGCCGAAGCCTTCGAAGGCTTCACTCTAGGGGCACATTCAGTCGATCCGAACTTCCCGGTGAAAATCACCTATATTGGGAACTGGACCGACACTGCCGCAGCGAAAGAGGCAGCAATCAGCTATGTTGACGGGGGTGCAGATTTCCTGGTTGGGAATGCAGATTTCGCTAATAACGGCGTTTATCAGGCTATGGTGGAAAAGAACGTTTGGGGATTCAGCCTGTTCGGCGATAACACCAGCAAAGCACCGAAGAACATCCTCGCTAATTACATCTTGAATTATGGCGAGGGCTTAGTAGAAATCGCTGCGGAAGTGCAAGCCGGCACATTTAAGCCCACCAGCAATATTGAATTCGGTCTCAAACATGACAAAGTGATGTGGATCACCTATAACGACGGCGCAGCCAACCCGGTCCCCGAAGAGCTGCGTAAGGAAGTAGAAGCCATTGCCGAGAAAATCAAAGCCGGCGAAATCAAAACCCTATCTTCACAGAAATAATTTCCCTAAGCGACTTGCGTGGTGGTTGGGAATTGCCAACCACCACGTTTCAATACCAAGACTTCATTGCTTTGACCGAGCCCCGGGTCGAGAAAGCTCCCTGTGTTTGTTTTGGATTCGGTGAATTTCTTTAGGTTTCCCATCCAAGAGAGTCGCGCTTCGGATGACAACGGACAACAAAACGCCTCCACGGTATGCAGGAGGCTCTGAAAACCCCAATCTCCACTTTGCAAATCCTAACCCAAAAGAGGCAAGAGAAAGCATGGTCTGGCGCAACTTCGGGAAGAGGTTTAGACGAGCCTGGCAAAGCATTGGGTTGCCCCCAATTGCTATACTGATCGCATTGCTCCTCGGCGCAGTGGTGCTCTGGCTTGCCGGATACGACCCGCTGATTGCCTACCGAGCCATGTGGCAGGGTGCTTTCAAGGATCTCACTGCAGTCACCGAGGTGTTGATTAAGGCAACGCCACTGATCTTTATCGGCGCAGGTCTTGCCATTGCTTTCCGATGCAGTATCTGGAATATCGGTGCAGAAGGACAGTTCTATCTCGGGGCGATCGCAGCAACTGCTGCGGGCATCTATTTAGGCAGTCTTCCTCGTGCTATCCTGATGCCGCTAGTATTGCTCCTGGGCATCGCCGGCGGCGCAATGTGGGGGATGTTGGCAGGCTTTCTCAAGAACCGCTTTGGGGCCAACGAGGTCGTCACCACCATTATGCTCAACTATATTGCCATCTTCATCACGGGATTTCTGGTCACGGGACCGATGATCGAAACCAAGGGGCTTTTCCCCCAAACTCCGCGCATCAGCGAGAATGCATGGCTACCTCGTTTTTTGCCTCCTACCCGGTTACATCTCGGCTTTATCATTGCTCTTCTACTGGCAATCATTTTGTATATTCTCCTATTCAAAACCAGTATCGGGTATACTATTCGCGCCGTTGGGACCAATGCCGAGGCAGCACGCTATGCCGGAATTAACGTGCAGAACAACATCCTCCTCGCCATGGGAATCAGCGGCGGAGCGGCCGGGCTGGCCGGTGCGGTTGAAGTTGCAGCCATTTCGTATCGCCTCTATCAATTGATCTCCCCAGGATATGGATTTGACGGTATCGCCGTCTCGCTCCTGGTCGGCAATAACCCGCTGGGGGTGATCTTTTCCGGAATCCTATTCGGTGCATTGCGCTCCGGATCGGAGGTGATGCAAATGAACGCAAGAGTGCCCTCCGTGCTCGTGCTTATGATTCAAGGGATGGTAGTTCTTTCGGTGGTTGCTTTTGGCGTCTACCGCGCTGTTACCATGGAAAAAGAGGAGTGAAGTTGAGCATGGAGCTCCTACCTGCGCTTTTGTTCCTCCAAAGCACTCTAGCCGCCACTTGGCGAATGGCGACTCCCATCCTCTACGCGGCCATTGGAGAAGTGTTTTCTGAACGAGCTGGGGTCCTGAATATTGGGCTCGAGGGAATCATGTTGATCGGCGCCTTTGCCGCCTATTCTACAGCGTTTGAAACAGGGAATCTGGTTCTTGGACTGATAGCAGCCGTGCTCAGTGGCCTAGTCTGTGGGCTAGTCTTCGCTCTCTTCACTGTGACGATCAAAGCCAATCAGATCGTCGTGGGTGCAGCCTTTAACATGATCGGTATGGGGATCACCGGCTTCCTATACCGGGCTTTTTACGCCGAGAGCGGCAAAGTCCTCAGCCTGAAAACCTTCCTGCCCTTGGACCTTCCCTTCCTAAGCTCAATACCGTTCTTGGGCGAAGTGCTTTTCCGTCACAACATCATGGTATACGCAACTCTACTCTTAGTGCCGGCGGCTTCCTTCGTGTTGTATAAGACCGCCTTCGGTCTATCCATCCGGGCCGTCGGAGAACATCCCAAAGCAGCCGATACCGCTGGCATCAACGTCCACCGCACACGTTACATCAGTGTTTTGATCGGGACTTCCCTCGCAGCCATTGGGGGCGCTTTCTTAGTCCTAGCCTACGCAGACCAATTTGTCGAAGGCATCGTCACAGGACGCGGGTTTATTGCGCTTGCGGTGGTCGTTTTTGGAGGCTGGTCCCCTTGGGGAGCCATGGGAACTTCCCTGCTTTTTGGGGTGTTTTACGCTCTGCAACTGCGGATTCAGGCAATGCCTAACGTATTAATTCCATACCAGTTCCTACAGGCTCTACCTTACTTGGCCACCCTGCTGGTTCTAGTCGGTCTGACCAAACGTCGCGTTCGTGCTCCAAAGGCCTTAGGCATCCCTTACTAGGAGAGGGCGAAACATGGAAGAGTGCGCACCGGAAAGCGCCGATCAAGAATTCATCCTACGCATGGAAAATATCTACAAAAGCTTTCCCGGAGGGGTTCAGGCAAATCGCGGCATCACCCTAGAAGTACGTTCTGGGGAAATCCATTGTCTGCTGGGCGAAAACGGCGCAGGCAAAACCGTCCTCATGAGCATCCTTTACGGCCTGTATAAGCCCGACTCGGGGTGCATTTACTACAAAGGGAAAAAACTGGATATTCACAACCCCAAGGACGCAATTCGCCACCGCATCGGCATGGTGCACCAACATTTCATGCTTGTGCCTACCCTCACCGTGGCCGAAAACATCGTCCTCGGGCAATACCCCCCGTGGAAGGTCCTAAATCACATGGAAGAAGTGCACGAGCGTATCCGTGCGATGAGCGACGAGTTCGGCCTAGATGTCGACCCAACTAAGCTGGTTCAGGACCTCTCTGTCGGGGAGCAACAACGCGTAGAAATCCTCAAGGCCTTATACCATGGGGCGGATCTCTTGATTCTAGACGAGCCAACTGCGGTGCTAACCCCGCAAGAAAGCGAACACTTGCTCAAATTCCTACGCCAACTCGCCGACCGAGGGTTGACTATCATTTTTATCACCCACAAACTGGAAGAGGTGATGGAGGTCAGCGATCGTGTCACCGTCCTGCGAGATGGCAGAGTGGTCGGAACCGTGAATACCTCCGAGACCAACCCACGCGAGCTGGCGCGCATGATGGTGGGGCGCGAAGTTTTGATGGAACTCAAGAAGTCCCAGACCCAGCCGGGCAAGGTGATCTTCGCTGTACGAGACTTGCGGGTGAGAGATGCGCGGGGTTTAGAGGCCGTTAAGGGCGTTTCCTTCGAGGTGCGCGAACGAGAAATCCTAGGCATTGCGGGGGTTTCCGGAAATGGCCAAACCGAGTTGGCTCTTGCCCTTGCCGGTCTGATCGATTGTGAATTTGACGAGATGCGCCTGGATGGCCAAATCCTCACCAAACATGACCTCCATCGGCTTCACCGGATGGGGATGGCCCACGTCCCGGAAGACCGGCAGCGGATGGGCTTAATCCTGCCTTTCTCGGTCGCCGAGAACTTTGTGCTTAAGTCGTATCGTGACGAACCCTTTTCTAAAAGGGGCTTTTTGCGCTTCGAAGCCATTCGAGAGTATTCTCGTTCCCAAATTAGCAAGTTCAACATCCGTGTCGGCGACATTGAAGAAGAAATCGCCCACCTCTCCGGCGGCAATCAGCAGAAGGTCGTGGTTGCGCGCGAACTCGACCGTCATCCGCGCTTCCTCTTGGTAAACCAACCCACGCGCGGGATTGACATCGGCGCAACCGAATTTGTGCGCCAGCAGATTCTAGCACAGCGGGATGCAGGAGCAGCGATTCTTTTGATCTCTGCCGACTTAGAAGAAATCTTCGCTCTCAGCGACCGTATCCTGGTGATGTTCGAGGGGCGCTTCATGGGCGAAGTGCCGCCCGATCCAGCTCTGATCGAGCAGGTGGGCTTGATGATGGCCGGAAAAGCTGCAGTGCCCGCTGATTAAACCCTCGCCTAAACCCTTTTCTCCGAGAGGATCCCATGACCTCCAAATACTCAGTTCTGTTCCTTACTCACCGTGGAGAACGACACCAGCGATCGGCCTTGCAGGCTGCGCCACCGGAATTTGAGATCACCCTGTTGCGCGACGCCGACAAACAAACCATCCTCCACCATTTGCCCGGCAAACAGTTTCTGATCACCGAGCGCAGCGATACGATCGATGCCGATATCATCGCCGCCGGCAAAGATTTGCGCCTTATCCAACGCCTGGGTTCCCAAGTTTACGACATCGACCTCGAGGCAGCAAAGCAAGCCGGTATCCCGGTTTGTTACTACCCAATCCGGATGACCGCTATGGTAGCGGAGCATATGATTTTGCAAATGTTGGCACTGGCAAAACGCCTGCGCGAGTCGATGCATGTGATCACCCTCGATCGCGACTGGGGGTTAGAGCCTAGAGAATGCGACGAAGACACCTTTGTCATTAACTTCACCGGGCGACAGGGTATAGAAACCCTGAATCAGAAAACGGTAGGCATTGTCGGTTTTGGAGAGATCGGAATCGAGCTGGCGCGCCGATTGAAGGGCTTCAACTGCACTGTACTCTACTACAAGCGCAACCGCCTTTCGGATTTCGCTGAAGCGGACCTCAACATTCGATTTGCCACGTTAGATCACCTGCTGGCGCAAAGCGACTACGTAGCCATGCTCCTGCCCTACGAACCCGAGACAGCGGGTTGCGTGAACCGTGCATTCATTAGCAAGATGAAAAGAGGGGCTTTTCTGGTCAGTTGTGGTGCCAGTGGTATCCTCAATGAGGCAGATGTTCGGGATGCACTCGCCGAGGGGTACTTGGGTGGTGTAGCCACAGATACGTTTGCTTGGGAGCCGATCCGTCGCGACAATCCGCTGTTAGAGTTAGCCCGCCACCCCGAGTCAAACATAGTGCTAACCCCCCACACAGCTTCGGGCAGCATTGACCCCAATGCCCTACCCGATCGGAGCGAAGATTATTCCAATCTGCTGCGGTTGTTGCGCGGGGAGCCGTTACTGTATCGGGTGGTTTAGAGGGTTCACTTAGAGCCGCCTGCGGCCCTGATTTGTGCACCTCGCTGCACACCTCATGCGCTCCCTTCTTCGGGGAGCTAACGAACGGCCTTAAGCTCTCCAGGCACAGCCTCCTCTATTGCGACTTGCTTGCCTTGGTAGCCCTCATTACACTCGGCCGCAGGCTCGGATAGAGTGTATTTGACACTCTACCGCAGGCATGTTAAACTTCTGCTCAAATTTCGACATAGAGCAGGTAAGTTGTCCAAATGACAGCTTCTTCTAATCATCCCTTTCTGGAAACCTTATATCGCCGTATTCTGGTCTATGACGGAGCGATGGGGACAAACCTCCAGAAGATGAAGCTCACCCATGAACATTTCGGCGGCGAAAAGACTTTTGGCTGTAACGATTTCCTCGTTCTGACATATCCCTCTGCAGTCGAAGCGATCCATCGCTCCTTCTTAGAAGTGGGCGTAGACGCCATCGAGACAAATACCTTCCGTTCCAATCGCATTACGCTGGGGGAATACGGCTTAGCCGACCGGGTGATTGAAATCAACCGCGCTGCTGCCTCTCTCGCCAAGCGCTTAGCCGATGAATACAGCACTCCCGACCATCCTCGCTTTGTTGCCGGTTCCATTGGGCCATCAGGCAAACTCCCCTCTGCAGACGATCCCGATCTCTCCGATATCAGCTTCGATGAGCTGGTGGATGTGTTTCGAGAACAAGCGGTGGGTCTGATCGAAGGAGGGGTGGATGTGCTGCTAATTGAGACCTCCCAAGACATCCTAGAAGTCAAAGCAGCAATCCTAGGGATTCACGAGGCTTTTCGTGAGCTCAAGGTGCGCTTGCCCATCCAAGCCCAAGTTACACTGGACACGACCGGGAGGATGCTTCTAGGAACCGATATCGGCGCTGCACTGACGATTCTGGCCGGGATGAGCATTGACGTTATTGGGTTGAATTGCTCAACCGGCCCGGAACACATGCGCCAGCCGATCCAATATCTTGGAACTCATGCCCCGCTGCCCGTTTCCTGCTTGCCCAATGCCGGCTTGCCTATGAACGTAGATGGAGAAGCCGTTTACCCGCTTCAACCCCAACCCTTTGCGGACCAACTAATCGAGTTCGTAGAACGCTTCGGCATCCGTGTTGTTGGGGGGTGCTGCGGGACTACCGCCCAACACTTGCAACAACTGATAGAAGGCCTGCGCAGAAAAGGTTACCTAGAACCCCAATTGAGACTCTTTCAACCACCGCGCTTTCCGCCTCACCTCGCTTCAGCGGTGCGTGCGGTGGAGGTGCACCAACAGCCGCCGCCTTTGCTGATCGGCGAGCGGTGCAACGCCCAAGGGTCTCGTCAATTCAAACGGTTGCTGTTGGAAGAAAATTACGACGGAATCCTCGAGCTGGCTAGACAACAGGTCGAAGGCGGTGCACATGCGTTGGACGTATCCGTTGCCCTGACGGAGCGCCCTGACGAAGCTGAGACTATGCGCAAGGTGGTGAAGCTCTTAGCCACCGGAGTTGATGTGCCTTTGGTGATCGATACCACCGAGCCGGAGGTGATGGAAGTTGCTCTGAAGACCGCCCCGGGGCGGTGTCTGCTCAACTCCACCCATCTAGAGGGAGGGGAAGCCAAGGCACGACGTGTGTTCCAATTGGCCAAAGCCTTTAACGCCGCTGTACTCTGCTTGACCATTGACGAACAGGGAATGGCTAAGACCGCCCGCCGCAAATTAGAGATCGCACAACGCCTTCACCATATAGCCGTCGAGGAGATCGGCTTGCCGCCGGAGTCCCTAGTTTTCGATGCCCTCACCTTTACCCTCGCCACGGGGGACGAAGAATACCGCTATTCAGCGCTTGAGACCTTAGAGGGAATTCGACTGATCAAGCAAGCTTTGCCCGGCGTCTTGACTTCTTTAGGTGTGAGCAATCTTTCTTTCGGGCTGGCTGCCCATGCTCGTCCGATCCTAAACAGCGTGATGCTCTACCACGCTGTCCAAAACGGATTGGATATGGCTATCGTCAATCCTGCCCACATCACGCCCTACGCCGAAATCAACTCAACAGAACGCCAGCTTGCCGAGGACTTGATTTTTGCGCGCCGTGAAGATGCCCTCGCCCGTTTTATTGATTACTTCACCGCTCAGGGAAGCAAAGTGCGAGAGGGCGAAAAAGACCAAACGGCAGCCCTGCTGGCTACGATGACGCCTCAGCAGCGACTATACTGGCGCATCTTACATCGCCACAAAGAAGGGGTGGAAGCCGATATCGATGAGATCATCCATGGCGCTCTAAACCAAGGCTCCCTACCCTCTCTCGCCGAGGAAGGAAACAGCAAGAGGCCCCGCTTCCCCTCCCCTGATGGCGGAGAAATTCCAGATGAAGAGGAGCTGAGAAGAAAGCAACATCAGATCGCTGTCGACATTCTCAATACCGTACTTCTGCCCGCTATGAAAGAAGTGGGGGATAGGTTCGGCGCCGGTGAGTTGATCTTGCCCTTTGTGCTTCAATCGGCTGAAGTGATGAAGAAGGCCGTTGCGCACTTAGAGAAATACCTTGAAAAGCAGGAAGGGATCGCCAAAGGCAAAATTGTCCTTGCCACGGTCTACGGCGATGTTCATGATATCGGCAAAAACCTGGTCAAGACCATCCTAGCCAACAACGGCTACATAGTGATCGATTTAGGCAAACAGGTGCCGGCCGAGACGATCATCACAACCGCTGTTGAACAACAAGCGGATGCGATTGGCCTTAGCGCCCTACTGGTCAGCACCTCCAAACAAATGCCCTTAATTGTCAACGAACTGCACCGAAGAGGACTAAAGTTTCCCGTGCTTGTCGGAGGCGCCGCAATCAATCGCCGTTTCGGCTGGCGCATTCTCTTCACCGAGAAGGGTGATATCTATGAGCCCGGGGTCTTTTATTGTAAGGATGCTTTCGAGGGCTTAGCGGTCATGGATCAGCTCATGGATTCTACAAAGCGTCAGCAGCTGCTCCAAAAAGTACTTCAGGATGCTCGGCGCGAGCTGAGCCGGCCACTCCAAACGGAGCGCACTGTTCCACAGGTGCGACGGTCCTCCGTTGCTCCCCAACCGATCCGGCTTCCTCCCGGCGTAGCTTGGGGGCCACGGATTGTGCGTCAAATGCCTCTCCAAGCTGTGTTTCAGTATTTGTTCAAGAATGACCTCTTTCGCCTCTCTTGGGGGGCCAAAAACGCCCACGGCGAAGAATGGGAAATCCTACGCCAAGAGTTCGAGAAACGCCTCGAAGCGATGCAGCGTCATGCCCTTCAACACGGTTGGCTCAAGCCCCAAGGAGCTTATGGCTATTGGCCTTGCCAATCTGAAGGAAATGAGCTGATCATTTACCAACCCGACTCGGTTGACAACCCGCCGGACCGGTGGGTCGAGCTGATGCGCTTTCACTTCCCTCGCCAGGAAGGGGAGGAATATCTTTGCCTAGCAGACTATTTCTCTTTACGTGAAAGTGGAATCCTCGACGTGGTAGCTTTTCAAGTCGTCACCGTGGGGCAAGAAGCCACTGAGTATTTTGACCGCCTGCAAGCAGAAGGGAACTACACAGAAGCCTATTATGTGCATGGGTTAGCCGTGCAAACCGCCGAAGCAGCCGCGGAATACCTTCATCGCCATATTCGACGTGAACTAGGCCTACCCGATGGACAAGGAAAACGCTACTCTTGGGGTTACCCTGCCATCCCCGAATTAGAAGATCATCGCAAAGTGTTCGACCTTCTGCCGGTGGAAAAAGAACTAGGGATGAGTCTGACAGCCGCGTTCCAATTAGTTCCAGAGCAATCCACCGCAGCAATCGTTGTCCACCATCCCCAAGCCAAATACTATACCGTTGGAGGCAGCCGAGTCGAGCAGCTAATGAGAGCCTGAGCATGAAAGATTCTGGAACACTAAAAGAACTTCTTCTGGAGAGCGGCATTCCTCTGCTTTCCGATGGGGCGATGGGCACGGAACTCCATGCCCGGGGGATCAGCATTAACGCATGCTTTGATGCCCTGAACCTCGCAAACCCCGAGTTGGTCTTCCAGATTCACAGCGATTACCTCCGAGCCGGCAGTGACCTACTCCAAACGAACACCTTCGGCGCAAACCGCTACAAACTCGCACAGCACGGACTGGAAAAGGACCTCAAGCGTATCAATCAACAGGGGGTAACGATTGCCCGTCAAGCAGCTCAATTGGTCCCAAAAAAGGTGTATATCCTAGGCGACGTTGGGCCCCTCGGCGTGCGATTGGCACCTTATGGGCGGGTGCAACCTGAACAAGCTCGACGAGCCTTTCTAGAGCAGATCGAAGCTCTCTTGGAAGCGGGAGTGGACGGGATTATCTTGGAAACGTTTAGTGATCTAAACGAAATCCAAGAAGCTATCTACGCCGTCAAAGCGCTCAGCTCTTTACCCCTAATTGCTTCCATGACTTTTACTCGAGATGACGTCACCCTGCTCGGCGATACTCCCGCTCAAGTAGCCCGTCAGCTCCATGCCCTAGGGGTAGATGTTATCGGCGTTAACTGCTCCGGCGGACCGGCGCAGGTCTGGCGCATTCTCCGCCAGATGAGGCAAGCCCTTGCCACGAGTGCCGACCTTTTGCAGCCGTTTTCGGCTATGCCCAACGCTGGCTGGCCAGAACAGGTTGGAGGGCGGATTATGTATCCTGCCAACGCTGAGTACTTCGGAGAATATGCCTTGGCTTTTTGCGAGGCTGGGGCACGTGTCGTAGGGGGGTGCTGTGGCACCACCCCGGCGCATATCGCTGCAATGCGCGCCGCCCTGGACGGCCAGGCGGCGGGTTGCGCGCCCTCTGTGAGCGAATTATCCATGCCAGTAGAACTCGAAGAGGCAAAACCGGAGAGAGAGCCCCCTTCTCACCTAGCCCGGAAATTGGCAGAGGGGAAATTCGTTATTAGCGTGGAAATGGACCCGCCACGTGGCCTTTCCACTCATAAGTTGCTGGCCGGCGCGAGCTTGCTCAGCGAAGCAGGTGCCGACGTGATCAATGTCGCCGACAGCCCCATGGCGCGCATGCGGATGAGCCCCTGGGCCGTGTGCGAACTCATCCAACGCACTTTCGGCATCGAAACTATCCTCCACTTTCCCACGCGCGGGCGCAACCTGCTGCGGGTGCAGGGGGACTTATTAGCCGCCCATGCCCTAGGGATTCGCAACGTCTTCGTGGTCATGGGAGACCCAACGGCTATCGGAGACTATCCTAACGCTATGGATAACTATGACCTAGTCCCCTCGGGCTTGATCAAGCTGATCAAGGAACATCTCAACGCCGGATTTGACCAAGCCGGCGCCGAACTCGGCCAACCCACTCAATTTTTTGTCGGCTGTGCATTGAACCTTGTCCCACCGGACTTCGGGCAGGAAGCAAAGAACTTACAAAGGAAGCTCAACGCAGGAGCAGACTTCATTCTCACGCAACCGGTATTCCAACCTCAACGGGCTGCAGATTTCCTACGCTTTTATCAGGACCGATATGGCGAGCTCAGCACTCCAATCCTGGTCGGGGTGCTGCCTCTTTATAGTCTACGCCACGCCCTCTTTCTCCATAACGAAGTGCCGGGGATTCAAATTCAAGAAGAAACTCTTGAACGGATGCGGCGCGCGGGAGAACGAGCACCGCAAGAGGGTGTCCACATTGCCCTGGAGCTTATCGAACAAATGCGAAGCTGGGCAAGCGGAATCTATCTCATGCCTGCGTTCCATCGCTATGACATCGCAGCGGAGATCATTGAAACCTGTCGTGATTTGACTTGACCGGTCCAGAGGCCCACTCCATCCCGAGCCTATAGGCACTCTGAAAGCGCCGACCAAGCTCGGTTGTCCCTTTTTACCTTCTTGCTGTGCTGGCCTAACAGAAGCCGAATCCCGAGGCTCTACAACCTAGACCGACGGGGGTATGGGCTCATCGCTCGCCGAAGGTTGGGGCTTGCTCCGCAGAGTAAAGAACCCCACAGCCACCGGGATTGCCATCAGCAATAGCCCGAGGCAAAGGATCGGGACACCGAGAGAGCGAGGGATGTTTCCACTCTGCTCTCCAAGACTAAACGTGCCACCCCCTAACGCAGAAGCGGCGCCAAAGATGCACGCAAAGAGGCCCGGACAGCCACACGACAACGCCGTCCCAATTGTAGCAATCAGTCCAATCGTTCTCTTTTCCATGAAACCTCCACAGAAAAAGTTCTTCACAAATTGATTGGATCAAGCAGCTTCAATGCTGCGTCCCAACGAAGCACCGTTTCATCTGCCGGTCAGTGTACCTCGCACCCAATCACCGATCAGCCAGTAGCGGAAGTCTTTGCCCTGACTCACCTGATAGGCGCCGTAGCATCCATAAACCAATGTGCCCAGGGGCAAAAGCCCAAGAACTAGGGTGAACATCAGTGCAAAAGGAAGTAACACAACCCCGATAATCAAGGCTGATAAAACCCCGACAATCGCCCAGAGGATTCCGATCAGAGCTCCGGCACCATACCACCCAATCAGTTGCATAATTAGGGATTGCAGTGCTTGATAAGCGATAAACCGTGAGCGATTGCGATAGACCAAGTAGATAAGAAAGGCGGCAATCGGACCGCCGAAACCGGTCACTAGATTGACCAACACGCTCAAGTGCGCCAACGTTCCCCAGGTGCGCTCCTCGCTCGGGCCTACTTGGGCAGGGGGAAGCTCCTGAGGCACATCGCCCTCGCTCTCGGATACACTAGTGGCTTCTCTAGAAAGGTTCTGCTGTACGTTTGATTCCCCGACGGATAAAAAAGGGGCTTCCTCTCGATCGCTCATCCACAACTCCTCACGTTCTAATTCAACTTATTTACGGAGGAGACAGCAAAAAGTCTCGGCTCGATCCGTTCCTTTGCAAAAAGGTTTCCTCCAAACTGCTCTCGCTGATCCCAGTTGGAAAAGCCCCAGCAAGAATCGCTCCGACTCAGACCCCGATTTGACACTAAAAGCACCTGTATCCGCAAATTCTGGCGGACGAAGGACAACCAACCTCGGATGGCTGAAACAAACTACAGAGATTTGCGCTGCGCAGCCAGCGAAGGAAGTCCCTGCTCTCCCGGATTCCAACCCCTGCCCTACTTCTACAGAAAAAGAGCACAAGATAACAGAAAGCAAGGGGTATAATAGCGCCTGCCAATCCACTTGGTCGACCTGAGCGGCTTCTAGTCTTGCGAGAGCTTAGTCGATCGAACACACACTGAGAACCACAGAGTAGACAAGTTACTCAATCCACTGCAGCATCGTTGGGGCACTGCTTTGATTGAATCCCTCCTCGTGGCATTTGGCCTAGCCATGGATGCCTTTGCAGTTGCGCTAAGCGTGGGGACAAGTCCGGTCTCCTATAGCACACGCGCAAAGTTGCGTCTTGCCTTTCACTTGGGAGTGTTCCAAGCTGGAATGACTTTCTTCGGGTGGCTGGGCGGCACGACTATTGAGGCGATCATCCGCAACGTTGATCATTGGATTGCCTTTATATTACTCAGTTATGTGGGTGGTAAGATGGCTTGGAGTGGCTTTCAAGAAGGGCGAGAAAGCTACTCATCTGACCCCACGCGTGGAAAGCTGATGGTCTTGCTTTCGGTGGCAACCAGCATCGACGCTTTGGCGGTAGGCTTAAGCATGGCGATCTTGAGGGCGCCAGTTTTCATCCCTTCGTTGTTTATTGGCTTGATCACGTTTATGCTCTCAGCAACCGGACTTTTCTGCGGTTGTTACCTTGGAAGGCGCTTCGGAAAAAGAATGGAAACCTTTGGGGGCTTTCTCCTTGTTGGTATCGGTCTACGAATTCTCATCGAGCATCTTTTCATTGAGTTGTAACTTTTTTGACGAAAATTCATCTAATTGGTTGGATAATCGATCTAGAGCTCTTTTCTCTCTCGGAGGTGTGAGATGTCTTTTGTCAATGAAGCTACATGGGATCGTGTATTACGAGTCGTGTTGGGCATGGTTTTGCTCTACCTTGGGTGGAGTGGCACCGTAAGCGGAGGGCTTGGGACGGTGCTCAAGTTCCTCGGTTTCGTTCCTATTCTTACCGGCTTAATCGGTTGGTGTCCTGTATATTCCGTGTTGAAGATTCGCACCAATCAACCTTAGGATGGACCAAAAACAATTTTGGGAGACAATTCGCAACCATCCCCGCCCCATTGTGATTGATTTTTGGGCGGAATGGTGCATGCCCTGTCGAGCGATGGAACCCGCCCTCAAACAAGTCGAGAAAGAATTTGAAGGGCGGGTTGATCTACTGCGCATCGATGCCGATCAAGCGCCAGAGGTGCTAGCTTCCTTGCGCATCTTCGGCATCCCCACTTTGGTCGCCTATTGCGACGGGAAAGAAGTGCTTCGCCAAACCGGCGCCCAAGATAACGCCGGCATCCGGCGCCTCTTCGAAGCCGCGCTCGCCGGACGAGCACTAGGTCCTACTCCGCTCAGCCCGGTTGCGCGCACGGTGCGTTTGGTTGCCGGCGTCGGCCTGATCGGAGTGGGTTTGTCCCTGAGCAGCGGTTGGATCTGGATTCTCTTGGGTTTGGTGGTCTGCTTTTCAGCTTTTTACGACCGTTGCCCGATCTGGCGTGCGGTGACGACCCGGCTAAAAGGCAGGCTAACCTCAGAGCGTGAAGTGAGGTAAACCTCCCACAATTCCTATTTGAGGGGGATGAGTCTAGAATTTATAGCCGATCTTGCGCAGAAACTCTTTGCGCCAAGCAATGTCCTCCTCGCCTTCCACACCCTTAGGCGGAAAACCATCCACAACCCCAAGAATAGCACGCCCCTGCTCGGTCTCTGCCACCAGCACTTCCACCGGATTCGCCGTGGCACAGAAAATGCGGCACACTTCGGGGATCATCTTGATGGTGTTCAAGACGTTGATCGGAAAATACCCCTCGCCCAAGAAAAGAATGAACGAGTGTCCGGCGCCGATAGCCAGCGCGTTCTTATGCGCTAATTCGATCATTGCGGCATCGGTGCCGCTCCAACGCACCAAACATTTCCCTGAAGCCTCACAAAACGCTAGGCCAAAGCGGATTCCCGGCACTGCGCTTACCAACGCTTCATGGATGTCCTCCACGGTCTTAATAAAGTGACTCTGACCCAAGATGAAATTGATTGCCTCGGGTTTCTCGATCTTAACAGTGAGGATGTTTGCCATCTTTTACCTCCGAGCGAAAAACGTAGAATAAACAAATCGTTCTGTGGAGATTTTACTTCCCATCAATGCCCTCAAAGTTAGCGGGGCGCGCTAGGCGCACATGGCTGCCATCCAGATTGGTACGGAACTCATAAATTTTTCCCGCTGCCTCAAGCAGAACCCGAAAGCCCGGAGTGATCACCTGGGCGCACATCATCCCCGGGGTCTCAATACCCAAACAGGCGTCCGGCCAATCAACCTGTTCAACCTTGCGAATACGGACCTCCGCCGGAGGGACATTCAATCGGTCGGCCAGCGCTTGTCGAGCCGCAAGAACAGCCGGGGGCAAGAAATCGCTTGAGGGAGGCTGTTGCGGCGAGGGAGACTCGCCCACCGAAGGGAATTCGGAGGGCGTTGGGGCACAGGCAGCAGCAATGGTTATTCCGAAAAAGAACGGGAATAACCAGAAAGAAGGCAGAGAGCGACTCATCTTGCTTGCTTAGCTTCTCTTTCTACATCGGATACGAAAACGCCTCTGAGGGGGATTCATTCCTACCCTACGGTCGAGTTGCCGCTCTTCAAGCTGCCCCTAATCATAACCGGTTTTGGACGGTTTTGAGCCTCGAACTTTCTTCGCAGCCGGACAAGTACGATATAGAAACATTGCAGCAGCTCCCTCACAACTGAAACCGAGGCTCAGAATTCAAATATAATTGGGAATCGGCATGAAAGTCCTCGCCGCAAAATTGCGCAAGGAAATGGTTCGAGCGGTCCACCAACTGGCGCAAAGCGGACTATCCCGCTCCAGTGATGGCAATGTCTCGGTGCGCCTGTCCGAGAGTCGCATCCTGATCACCCCTAGCGGGGCCTACAAGGCTTGGCTGGAACCGCACCAAATTGTCGAAATCGATATGGAGGGCAATCTCTGCTCACCCTACTCTTCCCGCAAGCCCTCTTCCGAGTATTTCATGCATCTGACCGTCTATCGCCACCGCCCCGACGTCCGAGCCGTGATTCACGCCCATCCCCCTCACGCCGTGGCGCTCACATTGATCGGACAGCCTTTCCCAACCGAGATCGTCCCCGAAGGCGTAGCCGCCCTAGGGGAAGTGCCAACCATTCCCTATGCTAGGCCCGGCACAGCTCAGATGGGTGAACGACTTGAGCCCTACCTAAGGGACTACGACGTGCTCCTTTTAGACCACCACGGCAGCCTAACCCTAGGGAAGACCTTGGAAGAGGCTTTAGTGAAATTAGAGCGACTGGAGGCCGTGGCCCAGCTCTGGATGTTGGCTAAGGGAGCTGGGGAGATCATCCCCTTGCCGGAGGCTGAACGTCAACATCTGATGAGGAGCTCCCTCTCTCGGTGATCAATAAGCGCATGAACACTTTATGAAAACGCTGACCATTATCGCCGCTTCCTCGTATATCCGTTTCCTTTTTCACCGGCCTTTTCGGGATGAATTGTTTTGGCCCGGTGGAAGGCCACTTTACAAAGCCGGAGAGGGGCTTGCCTTTTTTCTTAACCCTGATATTCTCATGCCGTCTCCACCAACCGTATTGCGGTGGGGGAGAGGCAAAGAATTGGGATTAGTTCCCAATGAGAGAGTGACGAAATGCAAAAACTTAGTCCTAGCGCGCAAAAAGTTCAAGAAGCCATCCGTCAACGGGGTTACTCGGTCGAGGTGATCGAGCTACCCCAATCCACCCGCACGGCGGTTGAAGCAGCTCAAGCGGTGGGTTGCGAGGTCGCCCAGATCGTCAAATCCCTGATCTTCAAGACCAAACGCACAGCACGGCCGATACTTGTGATCGCCAGCGGGGCCAATCGGGTGAACGAGAGAACCATCGAGGCATTGGTTGGAGAACCTTTGGGCAAGGCTGACGCCGAGTTCGTCCGCCAGCAAACCGGCTTTGCTATCGGCGGCGTGCCTCCTCTCGGCCATATTCAGCCCTTGCTGACGTTCATTGACGAAGATCTTCTGCAACACGAAGAAATCTGGGCAGCAGCCGGCACACCCCATGCTGTATTTAGACTGACTCCTCAAATGCTTTTAGAGTTGTGCAGCGGGCAAGTGGTGAAGATCCGCTGAGAACTAGGGTGTTCGATTATATATCCTGCGGTAGAGACTGAAAATCTCGTAAACCCCCCGTAGATAATTGCGAGTCTCAGAAAAGCGGATCACTTCGAGAAACAAATCAGGGTCACCATTAGCGAGCTTGTGCCAAGCCATTGCGTTGCCGGGGCCGCCGTTATAAGCCGCCAGAGCAGCATAGAGATCCCCCTGGAAATAATTGCGCCATTTAGAAAGGTAGTAGGCCCCGAATTCGATACTCACCTGAGGGCGGTAGAGATCGGTGGCAGTGTAGTTCGGTGGCCAGCCCAAGTTGCGGGCGATTTCTTCGCCGGTTGCCGGCATAATCTGCATCAGACCGCGTGCGCCGGCAGAGGAACGAACAAACCCCTCAAAGGCGCTCTCTTGGCGCACAATGCTAAAGAGAAGCAAGGGGTGAATCTGATATTTCTGCGCCACAGGCAGGATCAGCTCACGAAAGTAAAGCCCAAACCGAATATGATTGAAGTAGAGGGGCGCGCTCATGGAGGTTGCGTCGTCGTAACCCGCCAGACTCAAAACTTGGCGAGCAGAGAAGATCGCCAAACGATAGGCACCTAACTCCAACATAGCGTTCATGAGGCGAAAGCTGTTCACAACATCTTGGGAGACGGCCCTGCGCAAATCTTCAAACTCCAAACGCGCCTCGTCATACAAGCCGAGCCGCCACAACTCCAAACCGCGCCGATAACGTGGGTCGTTGGCTAGGTCCCCCACACTGCTGAGATCGGTCTCCGGGCCAATTTGAAACCTCGCCCGCAACCATTCCTCTGCCTGGAGACGCTCAGCCTCGAGATCGACAGCGAAGTCGAACATCTGAGGCGGAGTGAAGGGGGCTTGCCCCAAAATCAACTCCCGCGCCCGCTCACTGTAGTAACCGGTGGGGTCTATATTTACCGCCTGTCCCCAAATCACCTGAGCAGCAGCCTCATCGCCTAAAGCCTTCTGGCATTTACCCTGCCACAGGTAGGCTGCTGCCCGATCGCGAGGGCTTGATGCCAGACCGGCAGCACGGCCGAACAAGGCAAGGGCTGCGTTATAATCTCCAAGGCGGTAACGACTGATCCCGGCCAGGAAAATACCCCGATAAGTATATTCGCTAGCCGGATATTGGGGCTCGAGTTTTTCCCAGATTTCTGCCGCGCGTTGCAATTGTCCGTCCATCTCTGCCACCAGCCCGGCGTCAAAGAGAAACTCGGCTGCGCGAGGATGGTTGGGGGCACTTTGGACAAAGTTCAGCAGAACCTCAATAGCTGCGTTGTAATCCTTCATAAAATTCCACAAGGTATAGGCTTTTTGATCCCAGGCGTCGTCCCAGAAGCGGTCCTCGGGAAACTCGGCGATCAAAGTATCCCAAGCTTCGAGTGCCTCCTCAAAAGCTCCGGTCGCCCTGAGCGTTAGACCGTAGTAATACAGTGCAGTCGCCCGATTTGGCCCGCCTTTTTGGAAATAGCGATCAAATGCCGCCAGAGCCACGCCGTATTGTCCGGCAAAGTAATCCACAATGCCGCGATTTAGGTCGTCAACCGGCACGTTGGCTTCAACTAGGACGACCAATGCCCGGTAGGAGTCGTAAGCAGTGGGGTAATTATTGACGGCGTCCAGATAGGCAGCATAGGCCTCCTGCATTTGACCTAAGGCAGCAAAGGCTTCCCCCTTCAAATATGCCATTCGCGCTTTGAGGGCATCACTGGTGGTGCGGTTGTATACCTCGTCATATAACGCAATAGCCGTTTGATAATCCCCAGCCAGGGCATGGGTGCGAGCGAGCTTGACTTGGATTTCGAGAGGGTCGAGAAAAGAGGGGGATTGAAGGGCAGCGCGATAGTCCTGAGCCGCCTCGGTGTAGCGCCCGGCGGCCAAAAGAGCATCACCGCGGAGATTCAAGACATAGGCATCGACAAGCCCTGAGCGATGGGCAAGGTAATTCAGAAAAGCATCGGCAGCTTCGCTGTGCCGTTCTAAGGCGGTATAGCATTCTCCTAAGACAAAATGGGCATAGGGGACATGGGCGCTTTGGGGATAGTCGCGCAAGAGCTGCTCAAGAAGATCGATTGCCCCGCGGTAATCCCCCATCTCATAACGGGCTTTGCCCTCCCCAAGGAGCGCAGCAGCCTGCAGATCGGGGTCTGCGGTTGCCGAGGCTGCCCTGCGGAATTCCTGCATAGCTTGTTCCCAATCGCCGTGGCTCAGGGCGCGCTCGCCGCTGGCGATGCTGCTCGCCGGCACAACGGTGGGTAAGGGGGTTGCGGTGGGAGGAAGAGTGGGTAAGACCAGCAGTTCGGGAGTCGCAGTCGGGGGATTCAGAGGTTCTGGTTGCGGATCGGTCGGCGGAGAGAGGACAAAGCCGGGTAGATTACAACCGAGAATCGAGCCTAAGACAAACAATCCGCCGAAAAGGAGGCGGGAGCGAGTTGTCAACCATCCCATGAGTCGCACTATAATCTAGAGTGAATTGACTGTCAAGCGATTACCGATACGGCTGCGTTACACGGCAGGAGGTCGGCAAAACAACTGAATCAATGAACTTCCAGGGAGTCTCTTCAGAATTTCTGCGGATGTCCTGTTGACAACCTCAGCGGATATCTAGAGTCTCCCTACGCAGTGTGTTACAAGAGGAAGTGTAAGATGAGCCCATTTCGAAGTATTGAATGGCGAGACGGGGCGCTGCGGTTGCTCGACCAAAGAGCGCTTCCCAAAGAAATGGTTTATCTTGAACTAAGAGACTACCGTGAGGTTGCCGAAGCAATCCGGTCGATGGTGGTACGCGGGGCACCGGCTATCGGCGCTGCTGCAGCCTATGGTCTAGCTTTGGCGGCCAATGCCTCCAAAGCGGCAAGTGTAGAGCAACTCATGCAGGACCTGCAAGCAGCGGCAGAGATCCTGCGGGCTTCCCGTCCAACGGCGGTTAACTTGTTCTGGGCAATCGACCGGGTGTTGGAGCGAGTGTCCTCCCTGAGCGAAGCGAAAGTCCAAACACTCCGGCAAGCTGTTCTTAATGAAGCCCATCTCATCGCCGAGGAAGATATTCAGGCGAACAAACAAATTGGCTATAACGCCCTGCCGCTGATCCCCAACCCGGCAAAGATCCTCCACCACTGCAATACAGGCAGCCTAGCCACGGTGGGATATGGAACTGCGTTGGGTATTATCCGCACCGCTCACGAAAGCGGCAAGCGCATCCATGCCTACCTGGACGAGACTCGCCCTCGCCTGCAAGGGGCGCGGCTTTCGGCATGGGAATTGAACCAACTTGGCATCCCCCATACGGTAATCGTAGATGGAGCTTCTGGATTTTTGATGAAAAAGGTGGGGATCGACCTGTGCCTCGTTGGCGCCGATCGGATCGCCGCCAACGGAGATACGGCGAACAAGATCGGCACTTACAACCTAGCGATTGTGGCAAAGGAACATAGGGTGCCTTTCTATGTTGCAGCTCCCACGAGTACAATCGACATGAGCATCCCTTCAGGCGAAGATATTCCGATTGAAATTCGCGATCGGAGCGAAATCGCCTTTGTTGGGAGTGAACAAGTCCTGCCCGAAGGATCGCCGGTCCTAAACTATGCCTTCGATGTCACACCGGCTCAGTATATTACAGCGATCATCACCGAATTGGGGATAGTCTACCCTCCCTTCAAAGAAAATCTACCTAAACTGCTCCGAAGAGGAACGCAGAATGAACAAGGCCCATCGTATCCCACCACCTACCCGGAGCTTAGGCACGAACTGCGAAACTTGTAACAGGAGAGTTCCAATGGTTTTGCCCGAGGGTCCGCTAGCTCCTTGCCAAACATTCAACAATCCCTTATACTTTCTCAAAGAAAGTAAGTAAGGGATCAACCTGTCTTGTCCTCAACCGACTAAGGAGTAGCCTACGCCAACAGCCCTCGTGATCAGCCCCCACGCCGATGACGCTGCTGCGTTCTGTGGTGCCACATCTGTTTGTGAAGCGGCTGCCTTTCGGCAAGAGATGAGAAATCGCCGCAAGGTCTTGATCGGTCAAAGCCACATCCCGAATACTCCCAACTAAGAAAGGAGGATCAAATTATGATTGAAACCTACGAATGGAATGGAGAAGGTTACAAGCCTCTGGTGTTTACTCCGCAGTGGATGGCGGCCATCCTAAACTGGGAACCTCTCTATGACTTAGCCAATGCCGATGAAATTGAAGTTCATCAGCACACCGACGAGGTCTTCGTCCTATGGCGCGGGCGGGGGGCCTTGTATTACCTCACTGAAGAAGGCCAACTCGAGGTGCAAGACCTAAAGCCCGGTGTCATTTATAACGTGCCCGCTGGCGTGTGGCATGGTTGTCTAGGCACCCGGGATGTCTCCTGGATTATTGTCGAGAATCGGGACACTCACCTGCAGGACACCACTGTGCGAAAAATGACGGCAAGCGAATTACAAAGTCTACGAGAGAAGGCACCGACGTGGTGCAAGACTTAGAAGGCTTGAGCTCTCACTCCCAGCATCAAGATTGCCTCGGCAAGGGGGCAGACCATAAACATCAGCAATGAGAGCGTAGCCTGCTGAGACAAGTATTTTGCACCCCTAGCACCTGTTCAAGCTTTCAGAGAGCAAGAAAGGAAAAATTCTATTGCCTCTCCTTAGGAAGAGCGGAGAGGCCATTGAACACCCACCCCAAGTGTTTAGCCCACTCGCAAACTGCTCAAGTTATGTAGCTCACCAAGACGGGCAAATGGAGCTACATCTTACACCTCTCTTTGAGAACTGCTGAAAGATTGCTGAGAATACCCCTCGGTGTCAGGCGATGATGGGCAACCTTGCTGACGCTCGCCTGAAGGTGCGCTCAGAGCACTTGCAGGGCCGAGTATATGTATACTCAGGCATCGGGGTTTAGGCAGGAGCTAGACTCGCTCTGTCACGCACAAGTCTAGCTCCTAGAAGCCATACTGCCCACAGAAGGGTTTTGAGACCTCTTTGGTTCGCCAAATTACAATTTTTCGGCCAGCTAAGAACACCTGCGGGAATCACAGCAAACCGTTATTCCATGATATTCCAACTTTATTTTTTCTCTTCCACCGGGTGAGTGCGGTAATACTTGATGTACTTTGCTGCGTAGGCATCCCGCCCCATCAAGAGATCGCAGGCCTTGATGTAAGCCGTATATTTAGTTGGATCGGTGATTGCACAACTGGCTCCAGCATGGATGGCCAGACCCAAGAAGGCCATATTCAATGTATCCCGGTCGGGCAGCCCAAAAGATACATTGCTGGCGCCTATGTTGATATTTACGCCAAAATTCTTTCGCACTAGCTCGATGGTTTTCAGCGTGACCGCCGCAGCATTGCTGTCGGCGCCGACAGTTAGGACCAAGACATCGATCACAATATCTTCGACCGGAATGCCCATCCGAACAGCGCGCTCGATGATCTTCTCGGCGATGGCGCATCGCGTCTCCGGGTCGTTAGGAATGCCGTTCTCATCCATGGTCAAGCCAATGACAGCGGTGTTGTATTCTTTCACCAGGGGTAATACACTGTTGAGAGAGGACTCTTCGCCATTAACGGAGTTTACCAACACCCGCCCAGGAGCAACCTTAAGCGCTGCCTCGAGCGCCTTAGGGTTTGGTGTGTCAATGCATAAAGGAATATCAAACTCCTCTCCCAGGAGTTTGACCACTTGAGGTAACACGGCCACATCATCTAAGCCGGGCACCCCCACGTTGACATCGAGGACATCCGCACCGCCAGCAATCTGCTTGGCGGCCAGCTCGCGCACGTAATCAAAGTTCCCTTCCTGAAGCGTTGCAGCTAATTTCTTGCGCCCGGTGGGGTTAATCTTTTCGCCGATGATGGTAAAAGGACCGTTAGGATCAATTTTCACCGTCTTGGTTTTACTGCGCAAAATGGTTTGCATCGACACTTCTCCTCGATTTCAAAGGGTATCGCCTCGATTCAACCACAGAAAGGATTATCTATCCAGTGATAAAACGCACCATTCTGTGGGTCAAGATTAACCCAACGCAAAACTGGCCTGTCCATAAATAAAACGTCGCCGGGAGGGGGAGTGCAGCACCCCCCAACCCATATGAGGCAAGGCTCGCAGAAAACCGAAGCCATACTGCCGAAATAGCTCTTCTGCGTAAGGATTAAGAGCCGGTGCGATAACGTTGATTTCCCCCTCGAAATCTAACGCCAGAGCAGTATCCAATAGGTCGACCGCATCCTCAACGGAGCAAGCTACATACGGACCCGGACGCTGGGGTTGAGCGACAAGAAACCCGCAGGTTTCCCCCCGATCGCTGCGCTTGACCAAAAAGCGATCGGGATAGTCTGTTAGGAAAGCGCAGAGCAACCGCTTGCGGTTAGACCCAAAGTATCGCTGGTCAAAAGCCACTAGTTCGGGGAGGCAATCTACGGTGAGCAGGTCAACCCTTGGCGAGAAGCATGCGCCCTTTCGGGGCTGAGTGCAAACATACTGTCGCGCCCAATCAAGCTCAACGAAGTGATACTGACGGTATAGAGCAGCACCTGCCGGTGTGGCATCCAGTAGATACGTGTTATACCCTTGCTTGCGCAGCCAATCTGCTGCACAGCTTGCGTCTAGAATTTCTTCGGCTTTCTCTAATATTGTCCCGAAAGGGACGGATGTGGACAGGGACACTCCCTCTGTTGGACTCATTCGCTCGAGTGCGGGCCTTGCTCACTGCGCCTCAACCCTCGGGACAGCTTGCGCTGCTAACCAAGCCGACTCTAGCACATAGGCAACCCATCGCCTAGAAGACTCCTAACAAAGGTGTAATGCCGTTTCCGAGAAACTTGATTATATAATGAGCACAATCGAGGCAATCAAAATCAGCTCAGCGAAAGCCCTTTCCCGGGCTTGTCGGCTTCCACTGTTAGCGCTTCGTTACAGCTTCTTACCTCCCACAGAGGTCAGGTGTCAAGGGCTTCAAACAAGGAGAAATAATGACGAAATCTATCCCGCTCTTGGTGACCCTTTACATCCTGCTTGGCTTCGTGGTGCTTAGCACTCTTGCAATGCCCACCTATACAGCGGCGCAGAGCCATGCACGCATCGTAGTCAACACGCTTTCGGATACTGAAGCAAATGACTTTTGGTGTACGCTGCGGGAAGCGATCAAGGCTGCCAATTCTAACGCTGCCTATTGGGGATGTGGATATTCTCCCTCGCCCGATTTGAGGATGGATACTATTCTTTTCGCCGAATCTCTCAACGGAGTGATTGAGTTATCCTCTGCTCTGCCGGTCAATCAAGACCGTCTTGAAATTTTCAGCGTCCCCCACCGGATTGCGATTGACGGCAAGGGTAGCCATCGTGTGTTTACAAATAGGGGAACCCTACGCTTGGTGGGGTTGAAGATTCAAAATGGGCAAAGTTCCACCCAAGGCGGAGCGATTTATAACGAAAGCGGGGGCAAGCTTGAACTGATTGAGACCACCTTTCAAGCCAATCGGGCTAACCAAGGAGGGGCAATTTACAATTTGGGCAATGTGATAATCCAACGCAGCACGTTCCTCCAGAACCAGAGCACCGGTAAAGGGGGGGCGATTGCGAACGTGCAGCAGGGAAGCGTGAATATCGCAAACTCAACCTTCTACCAAAACGAAGCAACCCAAGGAGGGGGCGGCCTTTGGAATAAAAACAGTGGTGCCTTTCTTGAGAACGTCACTTTCTGGGAGAACCGGGGAACACCCGGCACAGCACTCCTCAGCGAGATCGGAGAAACGTTTGTGGGTCAGAATGTGTATCTCTATAACAGCATCCTAGCTAGCTCTGGGACGGCTGACGATTGCCACAAAGACGGAGGGGGTTTGTTCGGTTCGCCCAATTTGATCAAGAACCCGGGAAACTGTAGCCTCACTCCGATAATCAGGGCTGACCCCAAACTCGGCAGCCTTACGGGCACCCCGGCCTATCTGCCTCTGCTTGAGGGTAGCCCGGCAATAGACAGCGGCGACAACAACTGGTGTTCTCAAGGCCTGGTGAACTACACCTCTCAAAACGGAGTTTCTCGGCCCCAGGATGGTAATAACGATGGGATTCGGCGATGCGATCTCGGCTCTTTTGAGTTGCCCGGTTCGATCGACTGGATAGATCTGTATCTTCCCTACGTGAGCCGGTAGAGCGTTTATTCCTTCCACTTGAGCAAGCTTTCAAGAAAGCGCAGCGCACGAGCGTCTATTATGGGAAGAGAGCCTTCTTGCTCCCTTAGCCAAAGCTTAGCTGCCGCCGAGTTAGAGTTTTGGGAAAGGGTTTGATTCTCTGCAGGACTTTACTGAACTTTCACTTTTAAGGTATTATATAAAACCATTCACTCTCTCACTCATGCTTTACGGAGCAACGATGATGGAATGGTTCACGGGGCTATCGCCAGTTCTACAGGCACTGATCGCCACCACTTTTACTTGGTTTCTCACCGCTCTCGGGGCTTCAGCAGTCTTTTTCTTTAAGAGCGTGAGTCGCAAGCTGTTGGATAGCATGCTGGGCTTCGCAGCGGGAGTGATGATCGCCGCCAGCTTTTGGTCTTTGCTTGCGCCCTCGATTGAGATGGCCGAGGAACTCGGTTGGCCGGCGTGGTTGCCGGCCGTTTCGGGGTTTCTCCTCGGCGGCGCCTTTCTCAAGCTGGTTGACACTCTCTTACCACACCTTCACATGGGGTTGGCTATCGAAGAGGCCGAAGGGATCAAAACAACTTGGAAACGGATCGTGCTGCTTGTCTTAGCGATCACGCTGCACAACATCCCGGAGGGCCTGGCAGTGGGCGTCGCCTTTGGAGCAGTCCCCGCAGAACTCCCCTCAGCGAGCCTGGCCGGAGCGATTGCGCTTGCGCTGGGCATCGGGATTCAAAATTTTCCCGAAGGGGTAGCGGTCTCTATGCCCCTACGGGGAGAGGGCTTTTCCCGCTTCAGAAGCTTTTGGATGGGGCAATTATCAGCCCTTGTGGAACCAGTAGCAGGCGTAGTCGGGGCCGCTACGGTGCTCGCCATGCGCTCGATACTGCCCTATGCCCTAGCATTTGCTGCCGGAGCGATGATTTACGTTGTTGTCGAGGAACTGATCCCCGAATCGCAGCGGGGGTCTTCAACAGATGTGGCTACAATTGGAGCACTAATAGGGTTTGCAGTTATGATGCTTCTGGATGTCGCTTTAGGATAAAATCTCCACTTCGATCTCACTTCTAGGAGTGGTTGTTTGAAAAGACTTTTCCAGGACTACGTCTACTTATTCACTCTAGCAGCAGTTATCCTCCTTTTCGATCAATGGACCAAAGAGCTGGTACGCCGCACGCTTCAGGTCGGTGAAGTTTGGTCACCTTGGGAGGCCCTGACCCCTTATGTGCGCATCGTGCACTGGAAAAACTCGGGGGCAGCTTTTGGCATCCTCCAAGGGTTCGGTGGGCTCTTCATGGTCCTAGCGATCGTTGTTGCTCTGATGATTGTGTTCTACTTCCCCAAAGTGCCACGGCGCGATTGGAGCTTACGCCTAGCACTTGGGCTCCAACTCGGCGGTGCAGTGGGAAACCTTATTGACCGCTTACGCCACGGCTACGTGACGGACTTTATTTCCGTAGGCACCTTTCCGGTCTTTAACATCGCCGATTCGAGCATCTCCATCGGAGTGGCCATCCTAGCTTTGGGTCTCTGGTTGAAGGACCGGCAAGAAAGAAAAGGCTCTCCTCAAGAGGGCAACAAGCTGCGTGACTCTGAGGAATTGGGACAAGTGTCCTCCGAGGGTCAACAGGGTGGGTGAACGAGAGATCGAGTTCACGTACCAAGAAAGCTACCCCAAACGATTGGACAAGGTTTTGTTAGCCCGTTTTCCAGAACTCTCCCGGGAGCGCTGGCTAGGCCTGATCAAGGACGGCTTTGTCTCCGTCAACGGCACAGTTGCCAAAAAGGGCGGCCAACTGGTACAGAGGGGCGATCGGATTTGCGCTAGGATCCCCCCACCTGCTCCTGCCCAACTTGAGCCTGAACCGCTCCCCTTGAAAATCCTCTACGAGGACGAACGCCTTCTTGTGATCGATAAGCCGGCCGGGATGGTCGTCCACCCTGGCGCCGGACACGAGCGCGGCACGCTGGTCAATGCGGTGTTAGCCTACGCTCCCGAGATCGAAGGTGTCGGCGGCGAAGTGCGCCCCGGGGTAGTGCATCGTCTAGATAAAGACACCTCTGGGATCTTGCTCATAGCTAAAGACGAACGTAGTCACCGCTGGCTGCAAGAGCAGTTCCGCCTGCGCAAAGCAGAAAAGATCTACCTTGCTTTGGTCGACGGAAAGCCTCCCACCCCGAGGGGGCGAATCGAAGCCCCCGTAGGGCGCTCCGCTGCAGACCGCAAGAAAATGGCCATCCTCCCGCCCGGAAAAGGCAGGATGGCTATCAGCGAGTATCGCACCCTAGAGGGCTTTCCCCGGCATACTTTGCTAGAAGTGCACCCGCTCACCGGCCGAACTCACCAAATCCGGCTTCATCTACAGTTCATCGGTTGTCCAGTCGTGGGCGACCGAGTTTACGGACGTCAAAGGCCTACTTTGCCCATTGAGCGTCATTTCCTTCACGCTCATCGCCTCTCGATTACCCTACCGGGAGAAACCCATCCTCGAACCTTCGAAAGCCCCTTGCCCGAAGACCTCGCTGAGATGCTCGAAACTCTAAGACGTTCTGGAGGATAAGATGAAGTTCATCGACTTACGTTCCGATACCGTCACCGAACCAACTCCGGCGATGCGCGAAGCAATGGCGCGCGCAGAGGTGGGAGACGACGTCTACGGCGAAGACCCGACAGTCAATCGTCTCCAGGCGATGGCCGCCGAGATGATGGGCAAAGAAGCGGCTCTATTTGTCCCCTCCGGCACAATGGGAAACCTCGCCTCAATTTTAGCCCATTGCCAGCGAGGCGACGAGGTGATCGTGGGAGATAAAGCCCACACTTTTCTATACGAAGCCGGGGGAATCTCGGCACTGGGAGGAATTCACTCCCACCAGCTTCCCAATCAGCCTGATGGAACCATAAAATTGGAGCACTTACAGGCTGCCATCCGCCCAGAGGATATCCATCAGCCTCCCACGCGCCTGATTGCTCTGGAGAACACGCATAATCGCTGCGGAGGTGTGGCTCTCTCTGCGGAATATTGCCGCCAAGTTGGGGAATTTGCCAAGGAACATGGACTTCTCACCCATTTGGACGGTGCGCGCATCTTCAACGCTGCCGTTGCCTTGGGGGTCCCTGCCAAAGAACTGGCTGCACCTTTCGATTCGGTGACGTTTTGCCTCAGCAAAGCTCTATGCGCTCCGGTGGGGTCGCTGATCTGCGGCAGCCACGAATTTATCGAGCGAGCACGCCGTGTGAGAAAGCAATTGGGGGGTGGAATGCGCCAAGCCGGCGTGTTGGCCGCTGCAGGGATCGTGGCATTGGAAACCATGGTCGATCGGTTGGCTGAAGATCATGCGCGAGCCAAGCGATTAGCCCAAAAGTTACAGGGCGCCCCCGGCCTGGTGATCGAGGAGGGCTCACCAGCGACCAACATGATCTTTGCCCAACTCGAATCTCGCTCTGCGATCACCACCCAGAGAGTCTGCGAAGCCTTGCGGGAACGCGGTGTCTTGGTCGGAGCCATCGAACCTCACCGCTTTCGAATTGTGGTCCATTATTGGATCGACGATGCGGCCGTAGAACAAGCCGCCCAAGCCTTCTGGGAAGTGCTCGAAGAACTGCAACGCAAAGAGGGCTACTTGGCTTAGTCTGACCCTCAGGTCTAGGTGAGGCGATAACGAGATCGCTATTGTAGCAGAAGAGTATTACCCCCTCGCCCTAGCCATTACTCTCCTAGCTTGCTGTAGAGACGCCCTAGGAGTCCTTAGTCGGGGGAGTGACTTGGAGTCGACTGAGCTGGGAAATGGATCGGATAAACTGGAGGGTATTCAAATTGCGTTCCAGAAGGGTTTGTACGTAGAGCCCTAAAAGGGACTCCATTTCCTCAAGGATAGGCAGGGGAATCTTGGCGCGGCGGGCTTCAACATAGGAACTGCGTTGGAAGTGCCGCAGATACTTCAGGGCTTGCATCGAAACCGGTCGAAGGGCCCTCTGGCCTACGGCACAATTAGGACAGACTGCGCCCCCTAGCTCGCAGGAAAAAAATTGATCCCGAGGCTGTATCGACTCGTTGCAAACCACACAGCGGAAAAACTCCGGGCGGAAACCCACTTGATCGAGCAACTTTACTTCGAAGTAGCGCAATTCGAAGAAAGGTTCTGAACTGCAGCCGAGACGCTCCAGAGTTTCAACCAGCAGTTGGTAGAGGGCGACATTTGCCTCCCCTTCGACAGCAAAGCGGTCAATGAGTTCGAGGACATAAGCCCCATAACCCATGCGCAGAAGGTCCTCATGGAAAACAGGATAGGAAGTAAGCGTCTCGGCCTGGGTAATCAGGGGTAAATCTCGTCCTCGGGCTAAGAGCAAACTGACTCGGTTGAACGGCTCCAGATGGCCTGCTTTGCGAGAACGAGCTTTGCGAACACCTTTGGCGAGGGCTTGCAGCTTCCCCCGGTCCCGAGCGAAAAGCATCACCAAACGATCGGCCTCCCCCCAATCCAAGTGTCGCAATACCACCCCTTCGACGCGGAAAGTGCGCTGGCGATCCTTCATCTAGGTCTATATCAGCCCGATCTGCTTGCCAACCTTTTCAAACAGCTCCAAGGCACGATCGATCTGCTCATCGGTGTGAGTAGCCATATAGCTCGTGCGCAACAGTTGTCGCCCTGCGGGGACAGCGGGAGAAAGGACCGGGTTGACAAACAACCCCGCCTCGAAGAGGGCTTTCCAGGCAAACACGGTACGCATATCGTCACCGATAATGATGGGCACGATCGGGGTCTGGGAATTGCCAACTTGGTAACCCATCCGCTTTAGTTCGGTCCGAACGCGCTCGCCGATGGCGTTGACGCGGGCAATCCGCTCTGGCTCCTGACGCATCACTTCCAAAGCCGCTAGGGCTGCGGCAGCGTTTGCGGGGGGGATGCTGGCGCTGAAGATCAGCGCTCTGGCATGATGCTGTATATACTCGATCACTTGTTCCTCGCCGGCAATAAACCCACCCAATGAGGCAAAGGACTTGCTAAAAGTAGACATAATCAGATCGACCCCTTCGGTCACCCCAAAGTGAGCCGCAGTGCCCTTTCCGCCACCCAAGACCCCCAGAGAGTGAGCGTCGTCCACCATCAGGCGAGCTCCATAGCGGCGACAAAGTTCAATCAGCTCCGGCAGGGGGGCAATATCGCCCTCCATGCTGTAAACCCCGTCAACAACCACCAGTTTGCCCTTCTCCTCCGGGATCGACTTCAGCACCCGCTCTAAATCTTGCATATCGTTGTGACGGAAACGCTTGGTCTCACCCCAAGCCAGACGTGCACCGTCAACGATGCTGGCGTGGTCGTATTTGTCCAAGATGACTACGTCCGAACGGTCCACCAGTGCGCTGATTGTGCCAAGGTTGGTTTGCATTCCAGTCGAAAAAACCAAGGCAGCAGGCTTACCCACCCATTCGGCCAATTCCTGCTCTAGACGTTCATGAAGCTCCAAATTTCCGTTGAGAAAGCGTGAGCCTGTGCAACTTGTCCCATAACGCCGGATGGCCTCGATCGCCGCCTCCTTTACTTTTGGATGAGTGGTGAGGCCAAGATAGTTGTTCGAGCCACACATGATCAGGCGATGATTTCCATACATTACCTCACTGCCCTCGTTCTCGGAGAGGGGAATAAAGTAAGGATAGTAACCGCCTGCAACCGCCTCTCGCACGATCGTAAATTGAGCACACTTTTCGAAGATATCCATGTTAACCTCCGGCCTGTTTACCTTTGCGGGCTAGCGCGTCTAGGGCCGCAAAGACGAGAGATTGAGGAAAGAGCCTAACCAGCCAAGCGATTACACGCACATCCCAGGAAGGGAAGATCGCAAACGTTCCCTGCGCCGCCTGCTTCAGGATGGCTCGAGCCACTTGATCCGGACTTAGAGGAGCTGCCGTCCCCGAAATCGCCTTTGTCTCCGGCGGCTTGAATCGATTTTCGTATTCGAGCTGGGGCGTTTCGGTGTCCGGTGGATAGACAACCGAGACGCGGATCCGATGGGGCTTCATTTCCGCACGCAAGACCTCGCTAAAACCGACCAGGGCATATTTCGCTGCTCCGTAAGCCGAGTAACCAAACACCCCCACCAACGCAGCCGCAGAAGCGATGTTGATGATCTGTCCTCCGCCTTGAGCGATCATCGTCGGAAGCAAAGCCTTGATCAGATACAATGGAGCGAAATAATTGGCCGCCATCATCCAGTGAAAGATGTCTAGCGTTAACTCTTGAATATAACCGGGGTGAGCTGCCCCAACCGAGTTAATTAGAACATCCACCCGGCCTGCCTTCTCCAGCACGCGCTCTGCGACTGCTTCAGCTTGTTTTGCCTCGGTGAGATCGGCAGCCGTGTAACCGAACTGCTGAGAAGGACTCTGTGCTCTCAATTGAACCTCGCGCAGCGCCAGTTGCAAGCGATCCTCCCCACGAGCGATTAACCAGAGGTGAGCACCGGCCACCGCCAGCTGTTTTGCCAGCGCTAAACCGATGCCACTAGAGCCCCCACTGATAACGACCCACTTGTCCGACCAATAGGCTTTTGCCATCCTTATGGATTTTATTTTATCCCTGAACCTCCCTTTGTGTAGGCTTAATGTTGTTAGCGGTTCTTAACCCAGAAGCCCGCCAGAAAGATGAGCCAACCCGAACCCTTTTCGCCGCAATGGTATCCGTGCCCCGAGCAGCGACAAGGAAGTCCCTGCCCGCAGAACTCACAGCCAGGGAAATCTCTCCAGAGCGAAGGTTTACAAAAGAAAGCTAACGGGCAGCACTTTGCTCTTGAGTTCGCTCACCGTCAACGGTTTCCTCCGCTCCGCCGGAAGAGAGGGGAACAAGCCCATGGGCTTAGCATCGTTCGACACAATTAACCCTCCACGTCCAGCAGCAAAGTTACCTAAGGGGAAGATGAACTGAACTCCCATAAACCAACAGAACGAGACGAGCCGCCTAGGGACAATAGCCAAAGTTAACGTTGTCCGTTGTCGTGCCGCTTCGAACTTCAACCGTGGCGCTTCGGGGTGTCAGTGGCACCCCTGGATTATCCGGGAGCACACAATACTGCCCGGGCTGCAATCCAGAGAAGAAGTAGCGTCTCCAAGCACCGGTGGTCGTAGTTGCTATTACTCCCCCACCCGGACAAGCGCCTCGTCTGAGAGTTACACCCAAGCGGCCGAACCCTCCATCTCCTTCATCCCGGGTGCAGTTTCCATTCATGTCCTAAAACACATAACCGCCAATGTCTCCAGGGTATTGGGGAAATTCCGTTGGAGTCGGAGGAAGCTGGACAGGCGTTTCGGCAGACCGAGTAGAGGTTTCTGTGGGCGACATCGGAGTTGGAGTAGGTTGCTTTTTACCGCTTGCGCACAAACAAGGTTCATCTCCTTTGGGCTCAAAGCCGTAAGTCCAACGACAAGTGTTATCCACTTCAGCGATCTGCTTGATAGGATAATACCGACTCGAACGGAAAAGAGAGCTGGCTTCCTCGTAAGTATAATGATCTTTGTAGTCGTACCACTGCGGCTGATCAACCCCTTGGTCCGCCCACACCCCCCACATAAATTTGTTGTCATTTCCAATCAAGCTGTACTTGAACGCAAGCTGCACAGCGGGCGGCGAGCTAGGCTGGTAGCGCGCCCAGGCGGCATCCGGATCTTCGGTATTGTATCCCTGATCGAAAACTAGGCGATCGTAACTATCCTCCGCTTGCGGGGGATCGGCGTCACAAGGTCGCTCGCCACCTACGTCGTTACTCGTATCTTCCCACACCCGCACGCCCTCTACACGCCACTCTTCGACGAGGGGGGAACGCGCCTCAAACAGCCACTCGCCCCGTCCATCGATGTCCAAATCCAACTCTAGTCGATAGACGCCTTGTGGGGCATTACTCGCACTTCTTAGGCCATACAGATAAATAGTGACGAACATCCATAGGTTGTCCGGTCCGATCTTGGCCTCGCAAATATCTAGGTCAGGGAAAAAGAGAGCCATAGTTTGGGAGTTAAAGGGACGCTCGTAGAGGTTATATCGAGACTCATCCCCTCCAGGCGGCTGATTACTCACCCCTTGACGGGCGGTATCTCCGCTGATCATGTCAAAAACTGCGGTGCGCAGTCGGGCAACCTCGCCGGGCACCAGTCTGTGAACCAAGGTTGGCGTCTCGGTGGGCGATTCAACAGGGACCTCGCTGGGCGGTTGGGTTGCATCGCTCGGAGGCAAAGTAGCCGAAGGCTGTTGAAGCACCAGTTGCGTAAGCTGCACCCGTAAGGCTATGAGGGTTGCTTGGGCACTATCCATCTGAACCGGGGTAGTCGGCGCTTTCAGCAGGCGACACGCCAGAGCAGCAAGCAGTCCCAAACCCAAAATCCACACCCTCTTCTTCATGTCTTCCCCCTCTCATTCTCTGCTCTTCTACCCCTCCGAACAACACAAACTCAAGGCATCCAGTCACCCAAATCGGATGAAACGAATTGCCACATTGACCGAGGAGAGAGTATTATGGGATCGTTGCCAGAAAATGACTGTTCAGCGTATGGTAGATATAGTTCTGCCATAGCTTGATCATTTCCTCCCGCCCGTACTCATGGGAAGCAAACGTTTGGATAACCACACGCCCCTCCACGCAAGTCGTCACCAAACCGTTCAGGTTGGGGTTGGCCGGTGTAAGGCCAACCAAGAAGGTGGCATCACCGACAATTTGGTTCTGGACTCGCTTAATCTTCATCAGATCGCCGATATCGCCCCGCCAAACCAGGCCTGCGCTCTCCAGTTGGCCAATATGATGGGGTTGATTCAGGAGAGGATGCTCGGGGCGAAGCAGGAATACCTGACGGCTACTGGGGTTATACCAATCGGTGTGAAATTCCACTCCACAAGTATCCAGAATCCATTTGAGTTTGGGCACAGCTTCGATTCTCCCCTGCAGAATATCATCCATATCCCACATCTCCAGGATCAACGCCGTTTCTCGTTGCAGGTGGGCAACCAAAAATTCAAAGTACTCGGCGGGGATATGTCCGGAGGCTTCGGCAGAGACGATGATCAAGTCCCATGCGGTTGCCCCATAGAGAATATTCTCCTTCAAGCGTTCGGGGTCTCCCTCGGTGTCAAAGTAGGAATAGCCACCCTCGTCCAGCGAGCGCTTGACATATCTTTCCAGATTCGTTTTGCTTGTAAGGATGTCCTCATAGAGCAAGATACGGGCATTCTGACGCAACTCTTCTAAGTTTGAGGCACGAGTTGGAGTTTGAGCGCCTTTTTCCACTTGAGCCGCAAGCGTGCTTTGCATGTGTTGCGCCTGTTGAGTCATCTGCAAAGCCAGGGCGGTGCTCTGGGCGGCTAGGGCTTCGGCTGTGGCTTGAGCGTCTCTTCCCCCTCCACCGCTGAGGGCACAGGCGAGCGAGACAGCCACCAGAGAGAGCCAAAGAAGAAATCGGAATAAGGGGGTTGACTTTATCATCGCAAAACTCCCTCCCAAAAGAAAAAGACAAACAATTCTATATAGGGTCCTTAGTGAAACGAAATGGGAAACGATGCGGGCCGGATTTCCTTAAGCAAAGTATATTCCCAACCAGAAAAGAGTCAAGCCAATTTCATTTCAGAGTCTCAGACGGCCCAACAAACCACCGGTAATTTTCCCTTTATCTTACGCAGAGATGCTCTCCCGAGCCACTTGCAAGTTTGCAAAGTAACCCATCCCCGATTGAATGATATACTCAGTGAAAACCAATGCGAATTAGGGGTAAAGTGTGCCTCGATTCTCTGGGAGTTGGCAGCAGTTCCCCCTAGCCCTAGGGGGTTGCCTTTGTGCAGGCCTTTTCTTGCGCCTCTTTCAAATCGGGAATGACGCTTTCTGGTTTGATGAGATCAACGTCTTGCAGGCAGTAAGCAGACCCAACCTATGGGAAGCCATCAGAGTAACCCACGAACATGTCATGGCAATGCCGCTTCACTATGCCCTGGTTTGGTTGTTCGGGCAAGTTTCTACATCCGCAGGATGGATGAGACTTCCCGAAGCGATTTGGGGAACTGCAGCGATTGGGGTAGGATACTATGTCGCCCGTTATTACCTTACACCATCCCAAGCCACATTGAGCGCTTGGATAATGGCCACCTCTCCGCTGCTTGTGATGTACTCCCAAGAATTGCGCTTCTATTCCGGGCTGCTCTTCTTTTACTTACTCGTGGTCTTCTTAGGCCTCAAGGCCATTGCAGAGAACCGAGGGCGAGATTGGCTTTTATTTTGCACGATCGGCATGGTTGGGCTGACATTTCATGTCTATGTTTTATTGGCGTTGGGGATGGTGTATGCCTATCTGATGGCCGACTTGCGAAGAAACAAGGAGCGCGGGGCTCTGAGAAGTTTAGTCCGCTCAACCATCTTCCTGTTGATTGCGTTCCTAGGACTCCTGGTCTCTTTTGGACGTCTCTCGAAGGATCCCCATAGCCTGACTCGGGAATTCGGCCTCATCCAGAGTGTTTTAGCCGGTGTCGGTTGGGCAGCGCCTTTCCCCCTCCCATGGCAGGGATGGATATACTATTTCGTGATAGCTGCTTCGGCACTTCTTGGCTTGTGCTCATCGAGAAAGGCGGAAGAAAAAAAGAAGCAGTATCTCCTGCTCGTCATTGTGGCTCAAATTTGCCTGATCGTGGTTCTAAATCGAGCAACCAGATATTTCATTACCCCGCGTCAGTTCATTTTCCTGGCGCCGTTCCTTTTCTTCTATTCGGCGATCGGAATCGAGCGGCTGCATCGAACTTGGAAAAGCTACTCTCAACAGTCTAAGCCATACCCGAGTCGCGTCCTTCAGGGCGTCCTCATAGCTATTGCAGCTATCTGCGCCTTTCCGGCACTGATGCAGTATTACCGGCTAGAAAAGGGCATCGTTAGAGAAGCGCTCCCGGTTCTAAGGAGGGAGTGGAAACAGGGCGATCTAATCTGCGTTTATCCGGGCCTAGATGCAGTGACTTACGCTTATTACTGGAGGGAGGAACTTGGGGCTTCTATTTTTCCCTGCAACGAGCTTGAGGAGAAAGAGAAAAGCAAAGTACGATTTTTGCTAGCCCCTCCAGAATGGCAACCACCATCGGATTTCCATCTATTGTTCAGGCCGATCCGGCCGACCCTGCATGAGCGCTGGATATGGAAAAGAACAAGCTGATGCTCGGGGAACGAAATGAGTAAGTACCGAAACTTGGCCTGGGTTTCTCTGATCACGCTGCTTCTCTTAAATACGATAACCTTCCTGACGTTCCCGCTCGAAGGCGGGGGGTTACTTCTCCTCCTCTCTTTGGCATGGCTGCTTTACCTAGGGAGGCAGAAGCCCGCGTTCCTGATTTCTAAGGGCCTAGCTTTTGCGCTAATTCTCGCGGCCTATCTCCTCCTCATCTCCAATGTCTCCTATCGTCTTCCTGCTAACCCATATACAGTGTTTATCTCTTTGATCTTTATTTCACTTGCCCTCGCCTTATACGTAACGCTGGAGACCGATGAGCGACGCATTTTATGGGAAAACAGCCTAATTTTCGCCTTTTTCATCGTCTTTCTGCTTCAACTGCTCGAAACGGTCTTCTTCTACAGCAGCTTTCTCCGCACAATGCCCAAACTCAACGTGCTGGGAGACAAGATCAGCCTGGCCTTTCGCGTTCCCGGGGTATTCTTTGCCCACCCGAATGTAGCCGCAGGCTTCTTGAACTTCGTGTGGCCGATCGTGCTCATCCGACTGATCCATGCCCAGAGCAGGCCGAAGAAAATCCTATGGGTTCTCGCCTTGACCCTAATGGGTCTCACCCTTCTCCTTGCAATTTCGCGCGGCGCTATGATAGGCGCTTTATTCGCAGGGGCATTCTTCCTCTACCGCTCCTTGAGAAGCGAAGCTACGAAAGAAAACCTAAGCGAGAGAATACCCAACCGAGCACGGCCTTCCTTGCTGCCCATAGGGCTTGGAGTACTCTTGTTTTCGCTTCTCCTCATCGGGATTGTCTGGCGAGCTACCACCAGTGGGCAAATTAATCTCTTCGGTCTCGGAGCCAGCCGTCTTCTAACAGTTTTAGACAGCCTCTCCTCCGGAAGAGCCCTCTTGTGGAACTACGCCTGGGAGGCCTTTCTCAACAAACCGATCCTCGGACACGGAAACGCAGGGTTTCCCGTCGCTTACGTCCACCCCGCTCAGCTCCCACCGGGGTTTTTAGCCCTATCCGCACACAATCTCTGGCTAAACGTGGCAGTGGAATACGGGATCGTTGGGCTACTTTTCCTGTTCGCCCTATTAGCGATCTGCTTTGGAAAGGCGGTTGACTACTTGAAAAAACAGGGGAAACCCTTAGTGCCTTCCGATGCCTATTTAGCAGGTGCCTTGGGCTTCCTAGGCCACCAGCTATTTGACTCAATGTTATGGGTGCCCACCTATCTGGCCTCATTCATGATCTTACTGGTCTTGCTCTTGCGATACACCCTGTCCTTTGGAGAATGGCGATTCGGACGAAGACAATTTCTGTTCCTAAGCTTTTTGCTGACGCTCGCACTACTCTACAGCTACGTCGCTCTCACAAAGATGATCGCTCCTTCCTACGCTTACTACTCATCCACAGAGAGCGTTTCAAATCCGCACACCTCTCAAAACAACATTTGTGCTCTTGCAAACCGATATACACAGAACGCGCTTTACAGCTTTGAGTGCAGCATGGAGCTCGTAGAGCAGCTCTCTGCCGACTTCTCGGAACAGACCGTTCCTCAGAAAGCACAGCTCGCCCTCCATTATCAAGAACGAGGAATCGAGCTTGACCCCTATTGGCCACCCCAAAAGGCCAATTTAGCGGTGCTGCATTGGCTGAACGGAAACAGGGAGGTTGCTCTAGAGATTATGAGGGAGACGGCGAGTAACACCCCTAGAAACCCCTTGATCTGGTTGAACCTGGGGTGGATGGAAGAACAGTTAGGGAACTCTCAACAAGCACTAGCAGCTTATGAAAGGGTTGTGCGCCTCAGTCCCCTTGTGCTCCGCTCTAACTTCGCTCATCTCTCTGCGCTCTTTTCTTCCTCAGCGTATGTCTTGGAAACTTGGATGACCTCCAGGACACAGTGGGATGAGTGGTACGAATACGAGATTGTGGACAAAGATTTCATGAGCGGAATCATTGCCTTGGGGCTCGGTAGACCCGAGGACGCTCTGAGCAGCTTGCAACTCTCAGCAGAGCGTTTTGAACCTAACTACCCCAGCTTCTACGCCTATTTGGCCTATGCTTTATACTTGAGTGACCAACGAGAGGATGCCTACCCCATTGCCCACGACCTCGCCTTGCTTGACCAGAGCGGATTATATAAGATGGAAGACCCGCTCTTGACTGCTATAGCTGCATTTATTCTGTACGAAAGCGAGCAGCCCGATCTGGCTTATCCGCTGTTTATGAATTCATACCTTCTCCAAACCAGAGCAAGCGAACCGATGTATTACTCCCACGTCTATCGACAACCGATCCTCAAGAGTGACATTTCCCCCCTGCTCATCCGCAACCTGTATATTCTCGAGGAAACCCGTCCGGGCTGGGAATGGTTTGTAAAACAAACCTCCCTTCGCGAGTCGCCCTCCGATGCCGAGAAGGTCGTCCTCTGGTATCGAAATCTCCCTGGAATTGCGTTGCTGGAAGAGGATTAAGAGCGATTTTCGGCTTGACCTTGCTCCATCACCCTTAGTCTGGCAAGCTTCACCCAACCGATTCCATACACTCCGAATAATGCAAGCGGCATCCAGAAAAACCATAAATCATTTTGAGCGACGATGCGCTGGTAATAGGCAAGGCCGTTGATCAACACTAAACCAGCCGCAAAAAACCGCTTCCAGGGTGGTGTAAACTCTCCTTGAACAGTCCATTGCGCAATAGCCAATCCGGGGAGTAGGAGCACGATCTGATCGTAGCTCCATCCGAAGGGCGTCAGAGACAACCCCAGCAACAGAGTTGCACTCAAAAGCGTTCGCTCGTCAACTCCTCTATATTTCCACCAAACCAGAAAAACCAGCACTAAGCCGCCCAGCCAAAGCCACTTCCCTAACGACTCAAACCCAAGATAAACCAACAGCCCGGCTAGAGAAGGCGTTAGACGGAAGCTGCCCAACCCGCTCTGAATGACTTCGCCGAAGGAAATCACCCATCCGGGATGAAGAACAAAAAGCAAACCGCCCAAGAAAGCCAAAGAGAGCAGAAACCCCACCAGGGCCTGCCACCGTCTGTGCCAAGCTAAACTCAAAAGCAAGATGGGCAGGGTCAAAACCACCAAGTGGGGTTTGACCAAGGTCAAAACCAGCGACGCCCCGGCCGGCAAGTCGTTTTGGGTACGCCTGAAGTAGAGAAACAAAGCCAAACCCAAGAGCACTAACGTGTTCACCTGCCCAAAATACAGCGATGTCAAGGTCATTGAAAACGAAAAAACGATTACGAGAGCCAGCCAAGCTTTTTGGGGTGGACCTTCCCACAACAACCAAGCGCTGAAGGAGAGAAAGGCGATATTCAGCAATAACCAAATCTTGACCGCTTGCTGAAAAGGAAGGAACGTGAGCGGCAAAAGCAGCAAATGCCCAATTGGGGTAAACCAGGCCTGCATGGTGAAAGGCTCATCCGAAGCCGTTAGGGTACGCTGCACTTTATCCAGCGCCTGCCAGTCGCCAAAATCTAGCCTGCGCGCAAAGAGGTAGCTTGCGCTCCAATAGGGGCGGAAATCAATTGCACCGAGGCGAGCGGGGAGAGGTAGAAGTAGCACAAGCCCAAAACCGGCTAAAAGAAGCGAAAAAACAAGAAGGGTCTCGAGAAAGAACCTCGCTCCCACGATTTACTCTAGCGATCTTTTCTGGTCGATATCACCTTGAGCATCTTCTTTGGCTTTCACAGTTTATCACTTACGCAAAGATCGTTCAACCGGGATCGTAACGCCTCTTTTTCAAATGGGGTTTACAGACAAAAAACGCCCTGGTGCTCACCAACCAGGGCTAGAAAGGGTAGCGACGCGTGGCAACCTGTGGGTCAGATAGCGCTGACAATTGCGCTGAAGACGTTGCCGATCGCAGGTCCTAACAAGGCAAGGATGACGATGACCACAATTGCCACAAGGACAAGGATCAACGCATATTCGACAAGGCCTTGACCTTTCTCTTTCGGGGCAAACAACATCGCCTTTTTCCTCCTTTCTAATCGAGATCAAAACCGTGAGAGGATTGCTTTGATCATAGAGCATCTCCCAATTTTTTGCAACATCTAAATGTTAAATTTTCCTTGCAATGGTGTCAGTCTGCCGAAACAGGTAAGTCATTGCGCTCCGAAGGGACGCTTCTTGGGAAACGCACTTCCCCTCAGAACCAATCTCGTCGGATGAAGACAACAATCACAACTACTGCCAAGGCAACCGAGATCAGCAACGCAAAGACGAAGGCCAAAGGATGTTCTTGCAATGGCAGCGAGACATTCATGCCATAAAAACTTGAGACAATCACCGGCAGATTCAGCACAATAGTGATCGCCGCCAAGAACTTCATCACGGCGTTGAGGTTGTTGGAAATAATCGAAGCAAAGGCATCCATCATACTGCTCAAAATGTTGCTGGTAATGCTCGTCACCTCGATGGCTTGTTGGTTCTCGGTGATCACATCGTCCAGAAGGTCCTCATCATCGGGGTAGGCTTTGAACAACTGGCTGCGGTCGAGACGCTCCAACATCAGCTCGTTTGCCTTAAGGGCGGTTGTGAAATAGGTGAGGCTCTTTTGATATTTGAGCAGCTCCAGAACCTCCCGGTTGCGAGTCGACTTTTGCAGTTGATCCTCTAGGTAGTCCACCGTCTTTGTAATTGTGCGTAGGTGGACCAAATAATTGTTGGCACTAGCGAGGAGGATGCGCAACAGGAAGCGGTTGCGCTTTCCCGTAGAGAGATTGCGGATGCGCCCACTACAAAAATCACGTAGGATGTCGTTCTCGAATTTACATACGGTGACCAGGTACCTGTCCGTAAGGATGATGCCTAAGGGTATAGTGATATAGGGAGCATCGGCCTGAGTCCCTTGGTAATAGGGAATGCGTAAAATAACCAGCAACACCCCATCTTCTCGCTCTGTCCGGGCACGCTCGTCTAAATCTAGAGGATAGGTGAGGAAGTCGCGCGGGATGCCCAAGTTACTTACGGTTTGGATCTCCTCAGGCGTCGGATCAAGGAGATGAATCCAACACCCCGTGATCGGTTCCGTGAGGATTGACAGTCCATCTTCATAATTTTTGTAGATGGTCAGCATCGCGTTCTCCTCGGCACGGATTTTTAGAGAATTGGGTCTTTTCCAAGGACAGCCGATAAGAGCTGTCCGAAAAAGCGACCGACACCCAGAGAGAGTCAGCTGCGTCGTTCCAGGGCCGTTCAGCTAGCTCACCGCCCCCCAAGTTTACCTCAGAGCCCTCTTTCTTACCCTCCCCGCTCGGAGAAGGGACCCAGCATTGACACCAGTCGGTCCTCTGCCCCTCTCGGCTTGACCACAACGAGGGGCTGAGATACAATCGCCTTACCTTTTTTGCAACGGACGGCGTTCTGCAAGTCGCAGGAAAAATTTGGTGATCTCCTCGGCAGCGGCGGGGATCATCGCCAGACTCACCACCACCACCCACTCCCGCAGGGACATAAAGTGAGTGTTGAAGATAGGCTGGAGGAAAGGCACGGAGATCACCAAAGCCAGCACCGAGAGGGAAAACGCCACCGCATATTGCATTGATCGATTCGAGAAGAGACCAATGCGGAAGACCGATTGGCGTTCCGAACGCACAGTATAGGCGCGAAACAGCTCGCAGAGAGAAAGGGTGACGAAGGCCATCGTCTCTGCAGTTTGGACATCCACCCCGCGCCAATCGTAGCTCAGAAGAAACACCAGCGGGTTGACGCCAGGTGGCAGGACATCTCCCTCAGCAAGATGCCAAAGCAAACCGATGGCAAAAGCGGTTAGGGTGACAGCGGTTTGGGCAAGGGTCTGGATCAGAATCCCGAGCCGCATGGGCTTATGGACGATCGGTTCGTTTCTCGGGCGCGGCGGGCGTTCCATGATGTCCGGGTCGCCTTTTTCCATAGCCAGTGCCAACGCCGGCGCACCGTCCGTGATCAGGTTAAGCATCAGGAGCTGGACGACAGTCAACGGAGTAGGGACTCCTGCAAGCGTGGCCAGGAAGATGATCATGATCTCAGCCACATTCGAGGAGAGGAGGAAGAAGACAAACTTACGGATGTTGGAGTAAATCACTCGCCCTTGTTCGATCGCAGCCACAATGCTGGCATAATTATCGTCGGTCAGCACCATGTCGGCGCTCTCCTTAGCCACGTCGGTGCCGGTAATCCCCATGGCAATGCCGATGTCGGCGCGCTTGATCGCTGGGGCGTCATTGACCCCGTCTCCGGTCATGGCAACCACCTCATCATTGGCGCGGAGAGCCTCGACAATCCTCAACTTGTGTTCCGGAGAGACCCGGGCAAAAACATCGGTGGAACGAATCTGCCTCTGTAGCTCGAGATCGTCCATCGTGTCCAACTGGCTGCCGGTCAAGACCTGATGACCGGGCAAGAGCAACTTAATCGACTCGGCAATAGCCCGAGCCGTGTTGGGATAATCCCCCGTGATCATAATCGTACGAATGCCCGCCCGCCGTGCCTTCTCTAGGGCGGGCATCACCTCGGGACGAGGAGGATCGATCATGCCCAGCAAGCCCACAAAGGTCATGCCTCGTTCCAACTCAGCAGGGTCAAGTGCAGCAGGCAACTCGGGGAGCAGCTTATAGGCCACCCCCAAGACCCGCAGAGCCTCTTGAGTCATACGGTCGTTAGCCTGCAGAATTTGCCTCCTCTTTTCTTCTCTTAGGGGCACGGCGTAGTCTTGCATGTTCTGGCAGTGAGTGCACAAATTCAGGACAATGTCCGGGGCGCCCTTAACCAAGACTACATAGCCCTTCTGTGAGTCTGTCGTGTCGAAAGGGGAAATGTCTTCCTCCCGCGGATGGTGCAAGGCGTGGACCGTGACCATGCGTTTGCGCTCGGAATCAAAGGGGATCTCCTGGACACGAGGATAGGCATGACGCAACCCCTTCAAGTCAGCTTTAGCTTTGAGAGCAGCCACAAGCAGAGCCCCCTCTGTGGGATCACCGACCATGCGGTAGGGGACCTCACTATCGCTGCTTTCAATTTCCTCTAGTTCAGCATCGTTATTCAAGCACCCTACCCAAAGAGCGGTCAACAGCGCCTGATATTGCTGGGGGTCAATGGGTTTGCCATCGACGTAGAATTCTCCCTGGGGGCTGTAACCGCTGCCACTAACCTCGAAAAACACGCCATCCGCCCAAATGCGCGTCACCGTCATCTCGTTTTGGGTGAGCGTGCCGGTCTTATCGGAGCAGATCACAGTAGCGGAACCCAAGGTCTCGACCGAAGAGAGACGGCGGATCAAAGCATGGCGACGCACCATCTCACGCATTCCTAGAGCCAAAGAGATGGTCACTACCGCAGGCAACCCCTCGGGAACCGCTGCGATGGCCAAGCCTACAGCGATCATGAACATCTCCAGCGGTGGATAGCCACGCAACCAGCCCAGTAGAAACACCAAAGCGCAAATTGCGATCGCTGCCCAGCCTAGGGTCTTGCCCAACTGATCCAACCTTTTTTGCAGAGGCGTGGGTTCGTGCTGCACGGACTGCAACATCGCAGCGATCAAACCGATCTGTGTTCCCATGCCCGTTGCGGTGACCACACCGCGCCCCCGCCCGTAGCTGACCAGTGTGCCCATAAAAGCAGAGTTCTTGCGATCCCCAATGGGCAAATCCTTCTCCTGAAGCGTCGCAGCGTGCTTTTGGACCGGCACCGACTCGCCGGTCAAGGCCGCCTCCTCAATCTGTAAATTCACCGCCTCCAACAGGCGCAGATCGGCCGGCACGTAGTTTCCCGCTTCCAGTAGAACGATGTCGCCCGGAACCAACTGGCTAGCCGGAATCATTTGACGGCTTCCGTTGCGAATGACGTGGGCCTCGGGAGCAGCCAATTTGCGCAGCGCAGCCAGCGCCTGCTCAGCGCGCCATTCTTGAATCACACCTAGGGTAGCATTGAGTACTACAATGGAAATAATCGCAGCCGATTCGATCCAATCCCCCAGCGCAGCCGAGATCAACGAGGCTACAATTAACATGATCACCACGAAGTTGTCGAACTGGTCGAGAAGCATTTGCCAGAAGGAAGTGGGTGGGGGTTCTTGCAAAACATTGGGGCCGACAGCCTTTAGCCGTTGTTCTACTTCCTCTTGGCTTAGACCACGCTCGAAGTGAGTCTGCAGTCGATCGGCAATTTCTTCTGGTTGCAAAATATGCCAGACACCGTCCTCGCTCTGCCTAGTCAGAAACTCCGGTGAAAATCTCGTCTGTGCCATCCTTTCGACGTTCCATCTAGTTGATGATGTTTACCTGCTCTCCCCTCCCGCAGAACGTGGTGTATTATATCACCAAGCGAATCGGCTCAGAAAAGCAGACCTTCTTTCATCAAGCATGTCCGCACAATAAACCACCGCTAGCGACGATTTCCATCCCCATCTGTTGCTGCGCGTCGCGTTTTCTGAGCCACCACAAACACCTACCCCACATCAGAGCTGTAAGTGTGCCCAACCATGCCAACTGTCCATGTCCTAAACATCACCTGCCAAACAGCAAACAGAAAGAAAGCATCGCCGTAGGCGAAAACCTTCAACAGAGCCAGACGGAGGTCGGAGCGAGGGTGACGACTACTCCGTGCCTTAACCGCTATGCTCATTGGTTGCGAAGTAGACAAGCAGCCAGAGTCCAGCTCCAAGCCCGGTGAAGCAGGTTGATTATCCCACTGACGAAGAGCCTAAACAGTAACAGACCCAGCAGAAAAGCCCAAGAGCCATGACCTAGAGGAGACGGCGTTCTACGTTATAATCAGACCTCGGAGTAGAAGGAATAACCATCGAAAAAGCATTCCACCATCTCGGAGAGAGCCATGAGCACAAGCCCGATTCAACCGCCCACAGGCGGAGAGCCGATTCAGATGAGAGATGGCAAGCTGGTCGTACCCGACCATCCCATCATTCCTTTTGTAGAAGGAGACGGCACCGGCCGCGACATCTGGCGCGCCGCAAAACGTGTGTTGGACGCAGCGGTCGAGAAGGCTTACGGAGGAGCACGCAAGATTCACTGGATGGAAGTCCTAGCCGGAGAAAAGGCCTATAATCAGCTCGGCACTTGGCTGCCCGAAGAGACTGTCCAAGCCTTTCGCCAATATTTGGTCGGAATCAAAGGCCCGCTCACCACACCGGTCGGGGGCGGATTCCGCTCTCTCAACGTTGCCCTGCGAAAAGCCTTAGACCTCTACGTCTGCCTACGCCCGGTGCGCTATTTCGAAGGCGTTCCCTCTCCTGTGAAGCGTCCGCAGGATGTGGACATGGTCATCTTCCGCGAAAATACGGAAGATATCTACACCGGGATCGAGTTCGAATACGGCACACCTGAGAATCACCGTTTTAGGGAGTTGCTCAAGGCGGCTTTTCCGGAAGAATACGCCAAAATCCGTTTCCCCGAAACCGCTGGAATCGGGTTAAAGCCCATCTCGAAAGAAGGCACTTTTCGCCTAGTTCGGGCTGCAATTCGCTATGCGCTGCAAAATGGACGACGCAGCGTGACCCTTGTCCATAAGGGGAACATCATGAAATACACCGAAGGGGCGTTCCGCAACTGGGGCTATGAACTTGCCGAAAGCGAGTTCGGCGATCGGGTCTATACCTGGGCACAGTGGGAACGCACGAAAGCTGCTCAGGGTGAAGAAGCCGCTAACGCTGAACAGGAAGAAGCTTTGAGAGCCGGGAAGCTGCTGATCAAGGATGTGATCGCAGACATCGCCTTCCAGCAGACTCTCACTCGCGCTAAAGAGTTCGACGTCATTGCTACGATGAATCTTAACGGCGACTACCTCTCGGATGCGCTAGCAGCCCAAGTGGGGGGAATCGGCATTGCGCCGGGAGGGAACATTAACTTTGAAAGCGGCCACGCAGTCTTCGAAGCTACCCACGGCACGGCCCCGAAATACGCCGATAAGGATATGGTCAACCCCGGTTCTGTGATCCTCTCCGGCGAAATGATGTTGCGCTATATCGGCTGGAAAGAGGCTGCTGACCTGATCATCAAGGGCATGGAAGGGGCAATTGCCGCCAAAACAGTCACGTATGATTTTCACCGCCTGATGGAAGGGGCTACCTTGCTCAAATGCTCCGAGTTTGGAGAGGCAGTCGTGGCGCACATGGGGTGAAAATGGACCCTCGCACTCACTTTGCCTTGTCGGGCTGCACGAAGGCCGGGCAAAACTCGAAGAAGAAACCCTCAGGGGCGAGAGCGAAGCCCTTTGCCCCTAGAGAGGGAAGAGACTCGGGGATGGAGAACTTAGACCCAACCAAGCAGCTCGAAAATCAGGCGATGGATCACCAAACCATCCCTGCAACTGAGCCGGCGTCCCCAAAAAATTTCTCCATCCCTATCTCTTCCTCACCGCATGGTCTGGATGAAGTGGTTAGTCAATGCATAGAAGACATAATTTTGCCAAAGTTTCTCCATATCCTCGCGGGCATAATCGTGAGTGGCAAAGGTCTGTAAGACCAAGCGGCCGCCCAAACAGGTGGTCAAAACGGCCCGAGAATCCTTAAACTTTTGATCGGTGCCGATAACCAAAGTAGCATCTCCGACCGCCTTGTTACCGTAGTACTCGATCTTCATTAAGTCCCCCGTATCACTAGACCACGTCGGCGCCGGGCGCAAACGTCCTACTTCGTTAGGTTCATTGAGGACGGGGTGATCGGGGATCAAATACCAAAGCTCGCGGTAGCCGGGGTGACCCCAATCCTTCTCCAGCTCAACACCGCATTGGTCTAGGATCGGCTTAATCTTGCCCTGCGACATGGAATCAATATCCCACATCTCCATGACAACCCCGGTGCCGGCATCGAGAAATTCTCGGATGAGGTCGAAATATTCACCGCTAATCTTGCCCGAGACTTCAGCGGCGACAATAATCAAGTCCCATTCTTTGTTTTCGACCATCTGCTCTTTCAACCACCCTTGACCGCTCTCCACATCGGTGAAGGTGTAGCCAGCGTTCTCCAGGGCAGGTTTGATATAACGAGGAATCACACGATGACCGGCAATATCCTCAAAGAGCAAGATCTTAGCCCCTTTACGCAGGGAATCCAAGTCCATTTCCTGCCCGGGTTGGATGAACGGTGTGGGTGTCTCTTCGACAGGCAAGGTGGGTGGGACGGTGAGCTGCGGCTCCGGTAGGGTGCCTCCTGCACTCTCCCCTCCTCCTTGGAGGGCTAGGCTGGTCGCCTGAAGGCTGACCGCCTCTTGGGTGGCTTGCAATGCGAGCGCTGTACTTTGCACCGCCAACGCTTGAAGGGTGGCTTCGGCGGAAGTCTCTGCACCTTCAGAAAGGGTGCAGGTGAGAGAAGCCATAATCAGCGCCATACTCAAAAAAAGAGTGCGCAGACAAAGACAATTCTTCATTCGGTTCATGTTTTTTCTCCCGAAGGACCACTGCTTGGAACTGAGAAAAACGCTCGATCCCGGGCTCGTGCACTCAGGATCAAGTTTTTATTGATTATCCAACCACTAACAATTACCAATAATCCCCCATAATTCATTATAGAAAATATCCAACTAAAGTCAATAGCGCAGGAAAGGTTTTCTGCACCGAGCTCGGAGCGAAAACCGAGGATCCCCGATGAGTCCCTTCAGGGTCAACAAAAACTATGCTCTACGAGCGCTTTCCGCTTCTTTCTAAGATGAGTTTGAGCACTGGCAACCGGTTTCCGGTGGTCAGCCGAACTCCCCCAACACTCCTGGTCGACCAGCGCCGCAAATTGCCGGTATGAGTAATCCCGCTTCAACCTCTACCGCCAAGCCTAAGCCGATCGCCACGTACAGCCGATGCCTTCCCCTACTCAATCGGCGTTCAAACAGGGTGCTAGCTCAGGACAAGTTCTGCTGCTTGATTACGGGTGAAGAGGCCTTCAGAGGTTTATCTCCCCCCTTTTCGGAGGGATTATAATTTGCAAGGAAATAAGGGCCTCCATGGCCAATCCGATCATCCTCCAAGGTTACCTGATGTTCGAACGAGAACAAGAGCAAATTACCAACGAAATCCGGTCCATTCTAGCCCAACATCCCTATCCCAAAGCGAAGATTGAATGGAACCCGATTCCCTTCGCAGGAAAATGGGGCATCTCCACCTCTTTTTTTCAACTAGCTGCCCAATGGGCGAGAGAGCAACGCGCCGCCGGACACACCCCCTTGCCGGTTCCGCAACTTGCAGCCCAAATTGCCAGCCGGGTCAGAGAGTTGCTCAGCTTGCCAAGCGGGTTTCAGCGGGTCGAGGCAGTCAATGGGTACTTAAACCTCTACTTTGACCCCTTGGAGTTCACACGGCGGGTGGTGGATACCGTTCTTGAACAGGGGGAGCGTTTTGGCTGGGGTGAGCCAACAGGAAAGCGCATTTTAGTGGAATTTTCTCAACCCAACACTCACAAGGCCTTTCATGTCGGCCACCTGCGCAATGTCGTGCTTGGGGACGCCTTGTGTAACATCCTAGAAGCTGCCGGGAATGAAGTGATCCGCGCCAACTACATCAACGACACCGGACTGCACGTAATTAAGTGGTTGTGGAATTACCAGAAATACCACGCAGGAGAGGAACCGGGCGAAGACAAAACGCGGTGGATGGGAGATTTGTATGCCGAGGCAAACCGGCGACTTGAAGAGAACCCCGAACTCGAGAGCGAAGTGCGTCAACTCTACGCCCGTTGGGACCAGCGCGATCCCGAAATCCTTGCCCTCTGGGAAAAAAGCCGTCAATGGTCATTAGAAGGTTTCGAGCAAATCTATGCCATCCTAGGGGTGCGGTTTGATCACATCTTTTACGATCACGAGTTAGAAAAACCGGGTCAGGAATTAGTGGAAGAGCTGGTCCGAAAGGGAATTGCCATTGATGAACGTCCCCGAGGCCCGGTCATCGTGCGGATTGACGAGCTGTTGGGCTTGGAGAAGGAAACCTATCGGGTGCTGGTGATCTTGCGCTCCGACGGAACCTCCCTGTACTCCACAAAGGACCTGGTTCTGGCGCTCAAAAAATTCGAACTGTTTAACCCTGACCTTTCGGTCTATGTGGTCGATGTGCGCCAATCGCTCTATCTCCAGCAAATCTACAAAACCTTGGCTCTGATGGGGCATCCCGACTGGGCAGAGCGCTGTTATCATTTCAGCTACGAGGTGGTGAATTTGCCGGGCAACGTTACCATCGCCTCCCGTGAGGGGACGGTGGTTTTGCTAGAAGACCTAATCCGAGAAGCGCGCCAACGAGCGCTCGAAGTGGTGCGCGAGAAAAATCCCCACCTCTCTGCGCAAGAGATGGAAGAAGTGGCGCGGGTTGTGGCCCTCGGGGCGATCAAGTATCCTATGCTGGCTCGCGATGCGACCAAAATCGTCACCTTTGATTGGAATGCGGCATTGGATTTCAACGGGCAGGCGGCCCCCTATATTCAGTATGCTCACGTGCGGGCTAATTCCATCCTGCGCAAGATGGAAACTCCCCTACCCCCTTCGGTTTTGCCCACCTATGAACTACACCCGACCGAAATCCAGTTGATCGACTGGATCTCGCGCCTGCCCGGCGAAGTGCAGAAGGCAGCGCAGGAAATGAGGCCCTTGTACCTAACCAACTTGGCCTACGAGCTGGCACGGGCCTTCAACGATTTCTATGCCGAATGCCCCGTGCTAAAGGCGGACGAAAACATGCGAGCCGCTCGCTTAAGGTTGGTCGCCGCAGCCAAGCAGGCCTTGGCCAATTTATTGCGCATGTTGGGGATTGTTCCCCCAGAAGTCATGTAAAAATAATCTTGCTTGAAGGAGCAAAGCGGATGTGTGCTACTCGAATTCTGATCATGGGGGCGGCTGGTCGTGACTTCCACAACTTCAACGTGTTTTACCGCAACAACCCCGAGGTCGAAGTGGTGGCTTTCACCGCCACCCAGATTCCTAACATCGAGGGACGGCTATACCCACCGGAGCTAGCCGGCCCAAGATACCCTCGGGGAATCCCTATCTACCCCGAGGACGATTTGATCAAACTGATCCGAGAAAAAGAAGTGGATCAAGTGGTTTTTGCCTACTCAGATGTGCCTCACGAACACGTGATGCACAAGGCCTCGCAAGTTCTGGCGGCCGGTGCAGATTTTGCCCTGTTGGGCACCCGTCACACCCAGCTAAAGTCCACAAAGCCGGTTGTAGCGGTGTGCGCCGTACGCACCGGCTGCGGGAAGAGCCAGACCACTCGGCGGGTCTCAAAGATTCTGCGCCAAATGGGCTACCGGGTGGCTGCCGTTCGCCATCCAATGCCCTATGGCGATCTTGCCAAACAAGCCGTGCAACGCTTTGCCAGTCACCGAGACCTGGACGAGCAGCAGTGCACCATTGAGGAGCGCGAGGAGTATGAACCCCATCTCGACAATGGCTTGATCGTCTATGCCGGGGTCGACTACGAACGCATCCTCCGTCAGGCAGAGCAGGAGGTGGATATCATCCTGTGGGACGGGGGCAATAACGATCTGCCCTTTTACAAGCCAGACCTGCATATTGTGGTTGCCGACCCGCACCGCCCGGGCCACGAAAGAACCTACCACCCGGGGGAAGCTAACGCCCGTGCGGCCGATGTCTTCGTGATCAACAAAGTCGACACGGCCAACCCGCAGGCCGTGATCCAAGTGCGCAACAGCCTGCGCGAGTTGAACCCGAATGCCGTGGTCATCGAGGCTGCCTCACCGATCTTCGTCGACAATCCGGCCGCAATTCGAGGAAAACGGGTGCTCGTGATCGAAGATGGCCCGACCTTGACCCACGGAGAGATGGCTTACGGTGCCGGCTGGGTGGCTGCGCAACGCTTTGGCGCAGCCGAAATCGTTGACCCTCGCCCTTATGCTGTGGGTTCGATCAAGGCAACCTTTGAAAGATACCCGACTACCGGTGCAGTTCTTCCCGCCATGGGCTACGGCGGAGAGCAAATTCGCGAGCTCGAAGAGACCATCCGCCGCGCCGAGGTCGACTTGGTGCTTGTTGGCACACCGATCGACCTGAGCCGGGTGATTCGGATCGAGAAACCCTTCCAGCGCGTGCGCTACGAACTGCAAGAGATCGGTCAGCCCACCCTGCAGGACATTCTCCAGTCAAAATTCGGCAAATAGCTTTATAGCTCCCTCCGATCGCTGCTTGTCTTTCTGCTGCTGGTGTTGACCAACCAAAGGGGTCACCGCTTTCGGGTGACCCCTTCTACTCTTCTTCAGCGTTTGCCTCGGGATAAATGTCCAAGCGATAGCCCACACCTCGGAGCGTTTTCAGATATCGAGGACGCTTCGGATCAAGCTCAATGGCCTTGCGCAGCCAGCTAACGTGCACATCCAGCGTGCGAGTGTCCTCGAGGTAGTCCGTCTCCCAAACCTCGCGGAACAACATCGCACGCTCAACGACCTTGCCGGCGTTAAGCAAGAGGATTTTCAAGAGTTTCGTCAGGCGAGGGGTCAGGCGGCTCTCACGACCGTGGCAGCGCACCCGCCTGAGCTCCAAATCCAAGTGGATCGGGCCGCGGCGGAGCATCCTCTGGCCTTCGGAAGGCAGGAGAGGAATGATTCGGTTGAGCAACTTACGAATGGTGAAGGGCACAACCAGCGTGACCGTCACACACTCCTCGTCCACCCTGGACTTGTCCTCAGCGATCAGCACAATCGGTAGGCCGTTCGATCTCTCGCGCAGGGAGCGACAAATGCGCTTTCCACTGGAACGCAGCGACACCGCATCCACAATAACGACATCCGGGTCGAAGTTCTCCAGCGCTTGCAACGCTGCCTTACCGCTCTCGACAACACAGACCTCGAAGCCACGCCTCTCCAATTGAGCAATCAGGCTCTCTCTTGTCGCACGCTTGGCTTCAATCCAGAGAATCCTTCCCTGCATCAACCTCTCCCGTTCGACTTAAAACAAAAAAGACCCCGATCCCCAAGATTGCAATCTGCGTCCCGAAAAGATTATACCGCGCGCTCCTAGGATCATACAACCCGGGGCTTTTAAGGTTCAATTAAGCGGCAAAATTGCAAAAGGCCGCAACTTAGCAGCGTCCTTTATCTTCCTTACACATTCAATCACCCTGTTCCTCCCTCCTTCGGCAGAGAGAATCACACACCAGCGCAGAGGGTATCTCTGTCTGAGTTCCGGGAGGCAGAGAAGCGTCCGCTCGAACCGCAGTCAGGCAGGTCTGTAGGCTCACTCACCTACGGAAGCATATGAGTCGTCCTCCAAACCAGAGGAGTCATTGACCTAGGCCTACGCCGCAAGAGGAGACCTATCTTATGTGTCCTCTATCCTCACTAGAACGGCGCGCACAATAATGCGATAGCGATATTGCTTCGACCGCTCGTCATACTGGCTGCAGGTAATTAAGGTCAGCCACGGGTACTCCTCGTGGCGCAGGGCTGAGAGCGCCTTCGGCAAGACCCGATCGACCTCCCTCACCTCGTAGATGTAGCGCTGGTTGCCCAAGTGAACAGTGATCTGATCACCATAGCGCAGTTCGCCCAAGCGCAAGAACGGGCCGGGCAAGCCGCTGGGCAGATAGACGTGGGCAGTGAGCGCTGAATTGCCGCGATGGGTGGGGAAGGCGGTGCCTTCCAACCAACCCACCTGATCCCACAACCAAGTCAGATCCCAGCCTTGATCTTTCGCCGGAATGCCCATGACCTTCGCTTGCACCCCTAATTTGGGGATCTCCAACCACAGGTCACCCAAGGAGGCATAGGTTTTGTCCTTGGGTTGAACCGGGATAGGGGTAATGCGACCCGCAGGGAAGCCCGTCTGAGGCAGGAACGGCACTTCGATCTCCAAACCCTCGACAAGGATGTCCACTTCGCTCGGAGGTGAGTAATTTCGCTCGGTCGAAACGGGGTTATAGGGCGATTGAGGCGAAGAGACATCGCCCGGCAAGGTTGACCATTCCAGACGTGCAACATTGGTGACCTTCTGCCCCGCCTCCAACTGCCCCAAGCGAGCTTGGAACCGCACCACCGCTTGCGTGGCTCGGCCGTTAGTCAACAGCGGGAAGTAGCCCCAACTTACCTTGAGCTTGGGCGCAGCACTATCATCAATCACACCACCGGGCGGTCCATCGAGAATGATCAGCGACCCCGGGATATACGTCAGCCCCGGCGGCAACGTATCGCGCAGCACCACGTTGAAAGCATCCACCCGGCTGCGCGGGCTATGGCGGAGGGTTATGGTGAAGTTGATCACCGAGCCGGGCAGGGCCGTTGTGCGATCGGCCTTCTTCTCGAGGATAAAGTCCGGTTCTACGACCACTACCTCTGGCGCCTGAGTCACCAAGCTTCCTCCGGCCCACCTCACCTCGGCTCGGTTGCGCAGTACGAGATCACTGCGGTTCTCGGCGCTGTTGAGCACCACCGCCCGATAGCGCAAGCTCAGAAAGCCATCTTGCGCTCCTTGATTGCGCACTTCTCCTAAGGTGAAGGTAACGCGTCGGCCGGGGTCGGCTGGGTCGGTGCTGCCCGGCGGTTCGGTCTGCACCGTTGGATTGATGGGGTCATTACAGGCCGCCTCGAACCCACCGGGAAGTGTGGTGGTGATAAAGGATGTTGAAGCTATTACTGCATCGCAGCCCATAAAGGCTAAGCCACGATCGAGCACGTCAGTCAAAACGAGGTCGGCCATCACACTGGCGGCCGGCAGGCGCAAGCGCACCTCGTAGGTGATCACTTCCCCGATCGCCACATTGGGCAGCGGCGTGAAGTCTTGATTGCTCGCCAGGATTGTCTTGACCAGATCGCCTTCGGGTTGAGTGATGATGGGATCTTGGTCGTCATCTTCGTTGTTGCCGGGGTCGGGATCGGTCACTCCTTCCGGTGGGGTGACGGTGGCTCTGTTGACTAGGGTTCCGGCGGTCGCATTAGGGTCAACGGTTGCCACCACGGTGTAGGTGATCACACCGCCTGCGGGGATGTTCACCGTGTCGCGGAAATCGCTGTTCAAATTGGGCTGAGAGGTGCAGGTAGCCCCTGCGCTTGGGCTGCAGCTCCAACTCCAAACCCGAATCTGGGGGGGTTTCGGATCGCTGATCTGCGCCCTTACCGCATCGCTTGGGCCCGAATTGCGCACGGTCACCGTGTAGGTGATGGTTGAGCCGGGCGCAATCACGGTCAGTCCGTCGTCCTTGTTGATCGACAGATCAGCGCGCAGGTTTGGTTCATCTCGGTCCTCATCGCGATTGTCTTCGGGATTGGGGTCAGTTGAACCGCTCGGCGGATCGACCGTGACACTGTTGACCAGCGTGCCGGTCGCCGAAGAGGCGATTTGGGCAGTGACGGTGTAGGTGATCACAGACCCGGCCGGCAGGTTCACCGTTTCACGGAAATCGGTGTTGATCTGCCCACCTGACCCGTTGCAAGTTGCACCACTGCTTGTCACACAACTCCATTCCCACGCCGTGAACTGCGCCGGAAGCGTGTCGCTCACCACCGCTCCCAGCGCATCGCTGGGTCCCAAATTGGTCACTACGACCGTGTAGGTCAAACTCGTTCCGGGCACGTATTCGGTCACGCCATTATCCTTGCTCACCCGCAAATCGGCCTGGCTGCTCTGCGTGTCAGTGTCGCTCGCAGTGTTGTTGCTCGAATCCGGATCGCTCACCCCAGTAGGCGGCGCAATGCTCGCCGTGTTGACCAAATCGCCGGTCGCCGAAGAAGGAATCACCACGACAACCGTGTAAGTGATGCTCGAGCCAGCGGGCAAGTCGACAGTGTCACTAAAGCTCCCACTGCCACTGTACGGGTCGCAGCCACTCGCTCCGCCCGTGCTGCCGGAACAAGCCCACGTCCAGGAGGTCGCCTGCGCAGGCAGGTTATCGCTCAGGACCGCACCGTTGACATCGCTAGGACCGCCGTTGCCAATCGTCACCGTGTAGGTGACATTTACGCCCGGTGTGTAGCTGACCGAACCATCGTTCTTCGTCACATACAGGTCGGCTTGATAGTTGGGCGTATCGGTGTCGCTGGCCGTGTTATCGCCAGGGGTGATATCAGCCAGGTGCGAGATGGCCACCGTGTTGGTCAGGTCGCCAGTCGCACTAGAGCGCACCTGCGCCACCACCTGATACGTGACGGAAGACGGGAACGGCCCAGCCAGGTCTATACTATCACTGAAATCCCCACTGCCACTATATCCCGTGCAACCGCTCGCACCACCACTACTACCCACACACGTCCACGACCAGGAGGAAAATTGAGGCGGTATCGGGTCGCTCACGCTCACGCCCAACGCATCGCTCGGCCCGGTGTTCGTCACCACAATGGTGTAGGTCAGTGTGGCGCCCGGTATGTAGTCTGTTACTCCGTCATCCTTGCTCACCGAAACCGCCGCCTGGCTGCTCTGCGTGTCGGTGTCGGTCGCGGTATTGTTCTCAGGCGTCGGATCGGTCACGCCGCTTGGAGGTTGGACAGTGGCAATGTTGGTCAAATCTCCGGTGGCCGAGGAGGCGATGTTGGCCACAACGGTGTAAGTGATGCTCGAGCCGACAGGCAGGTTCACCGTATCGCTGAAGTTTCCATTGCCAGCATACGGGTCGCAGCCGCTTGCGCCGCCCGTGCTGCCGGAACAAGCCCACGTCCAAGAAGTGAAATGAGCAGGAATGTTATCGCCTACCAGAGCGTTCGGCGCATTGCTCGGACCGGCATTACTGACAATAATCGTGTAGATCAACGTGCCACCAGGGACGTACTGAGCCACGCTGTCATCTTTGGTGATGGAAAGATCGGCGCGTCGGTCAGGCGTGTCGGTGTCGCTGGCAGTGTTATTCGCCGGGGTTGGGTCAGGCATACCAGCAGGCAGGTTGACCGAGACCGTGTTGGTCAGGTCGGTTGTCGCCGCTGGGTCAGTTTGGACAACAACGGTATACGTGATCGAGGAGCCGGCAGGAATGGTGACAGTATCGCTGAAAGCGGTGCTGATATAGCCGCCCGAACCGTTGCAGGAAGCGCCGGAGCCGGGCGTACACGTCCAGGACCAAGACGTAATCTGCGGCGGGATGGGGTCGCTCAGCGTGGCGTTGACGGCATCGCCGTTCCCGACATTGGAGACCACAATCGTGTAGGAGAAGGAGGTGCCGGGGATGTAAGTGTTCTGCCCGTCGGTCTTGGTGACGGTCAGGTCAGGGCTGTATAGGATGACGGCTTGGGCAGTGGTTTCACGATAATCGTTGATTCCACCCGAGCCGTTGCGCTCATTCGAATTTACGCCCTTGGTGGAGGTCCAGTTTAGGAGAGCATCGTTCGTGATCGCATTGCCCGGATTGGGTGGAGAGGTCGTAGTGACAGTAACCTGATACGAGAGAGTTGCCGTGCTTCCCACAGGCAACGAGCACGGAGCGCTGCAAGTCCAGCTCAGGGTTGGGGCAGCGCTATCGTCGGCCACCCAGCCGGCCGGAGCCGAGATCGAGCCGGGAACATAGGTCAGGCCAAAGGGGATGGTATCCGTGACTAGAATGTCATAAGCGGTTGCCGTGCTGGTCGGAAGGTGGGAGACAGTCAGGGTATAGGTCAGGGTCTGACCATAGGCGGGCGTTGCGTCATCTACTGTCTTGGTGATATCCAGTTCAGGCTCAACGATGGTGATGGTATCTGTGTCTGTGAGGGTTTTTAGAGTGTTTTGAGCATCTCTGTACGAGAGCGTGGCGCTGTTGGTGCGCGTGACGCCGTTCTGGTTGCCGGCGACATTCGCCACGGTTACTTGATAGGTGATGGTCACCGGACTAGAGGAGACGACGGCATCGCCGAAAGTCCAAGTCAGGGTAGCAGGTGCCGAGCCGTCGTTCGGACCGCTCACGCTGAAGGTCGGCGCAGGACTGATGCCGCTGCTCACACTTTGCGTGCCGGTGACGTAGAAGAGGCCTGCCGGCAGGGTGTCGCTGATGGTCAGGTTGCGCAGCGTGCCAAGCGGCGAGGTCAAGGTGAGGGTGACAGTATAGGTTGCGCCGATGGGCAGATTGGTAGCGTTATCGCTCTTATCAAAGGTGGGTGCAGGGCTGTTGAAGACGGCGCTGGCTGTGTCCTGAGTCCCATCAAACGGTGAAGTGCCTGTATCGTTATAAAGCCGCTCGTTCGCATCTGTCCCGTTGAGCGAGGACCAATCCGCATCCACGGTGTTGGTGTGGGCACCATCTAAGTGGAGGCTACTCTGGGCAGTGACGGTATACGTGCAAGCGATATAGGAATCGGGGTTAGTAGCTGGAATGTCCCAAGAGCCAGCCGGGTTGCCATCGAAGGTGAGCGTGCCAGCGCCGACCGTGACACTGACCGAAATGGGGACAAGGGTGCTACCGTTGAAGAAAGAACAGGAAGCATCGTTGTTGTACGTCACACCTTGAGCAAGAATGTCCTCTGCGGTCACATCATAGGCAGTGCTATTGCCGGTGTTTGTGAACTGAATCGAGTACGTAACAATATCCCCGGCATCCACACCGCTCGTTGGGCTGACCAATTTTGTAGTAGCAATGCGCGGCTCCACCACAGTAATGGTGCGCGTCCCGCCGGAGATAGTGGTGTCCGTTGTGCTAGTACCGGGCCAATAGGTCAGACTGGCGCTATTCGTCAGGGTCGTGCCATCCACGTTGGCCGAGACGTTCAAGACACGCACCAAGACATTTAAGGTGAAGGAGTTATTGGTCGTAACGTTGTCAGCCGTGGTGGT
>JANXBJ010000029.1 GCA_025057645.1 Anaerolineales bacterium | reverse complement strand
GTGCAATCTGCCCAGCACCACCCCGCTCAAACTCATCGCCGACACTGCTTGCACCATCCCCCGCCGCACTAATTGAGCCGGCCTATCTAACTCTTGCCCCGCTTGAAAGAGGGTGAAACCGACCTTTTGGAGTGTCTCGAATTGCCCTCTGCTAACTTGTGAAATTTTTACAACCAAAACCGGAGGTTTTTAGAGACCAAATTTCCCTTGGCTCGTATAAAATAACGACAAAGAATCTACGGTGTCTATCGAGGAGCTGTTGGATAATGCAAAAAACCTCTTCCAAGTCCGGCGTTTACGTTTTCCCATTCTTTTTGTTTGGCTTGTTTTGGGCGTTAGCAATCACGCTCTGGCAAACGACGGGGAACCTATTCTACTTTTTCAACTTCGGTTACATCGGCACCTCCATTGCCGTGGGCATTGGGCTCTACATCTCCCTGCCGGCGAAGAAAAAGCCGACCGGGCGCAGGGTGGCACAGTTCTTGGTTGGCGCTTATATGTTGTTCTTCTTAGGTTTGTTCGCCCGCGAGAACATGCAGATTGAAGGCTTCTTTTTTTATTTGCTGGCAGGGATGTTCTATGGTGCGGTGATTCACTACCTTGTGGCGAAAATCTTTGGCGTCTTCATCTTCAACCGTGGTTGGTGTGGTTGGTCATGTTGGACGGCGATGATCCTCGACCTTCTCCCCTTCAGACGCCATCGCCAAGCGCCGCTTGCCCCACCATTTTGGGCGTTGCGTTACCTCCACTTTGGGCTGAGCTTAGGCTTGGTGGCCGTCTTATGGTGGGGGTTTGGCTATCGCGTCCAGGAGCAAAGCGTCACCGAACTGTATTGGCTGGTGGGCGGCAATGCGCTGTATTACGCCCTCGGTATCGCCCTTGCCTTTCTGCTCAAGGATAACCGCGCCTTCTGTAAGTATGTCTGCCCGATCCCCACTTTGCAGAAGATCCCGGCGCGCTTTGCCCTGCTCAAGATCGCCGGCGACCTGAATAAATGCACTGATTGCGGCGCCTGCACGAAGATGTGCCCGATGGACATCGATATACCCGCTTATCTCCAGAAAGGGCAGCGTGTCCTTTCTACCGAGTGTGTTTTCTGCCTCGAATGCATCAATGTATGCACCAAAGGCGCGCTGGCGGTCAATTTCGCTTTCGACAGAGTTAGGCACTAAAATTGGATGTCTTAGCGATCAATTTTCTTCTCTTTCTGCTTTGTGCGTTCCCGCTGATCAGCTTTGGACTGTTGATCTGGCTGGGGTACCGCAGAAGAACACACATCCTTGAAACCGCCTCCCTTGAGCCGCTCTTCCTGCGGCAGGGCTTCAGAAAAGCCTCCATTTATCAATACCTGATCGAGCAGACGTTATACATCTTGACCAAGCAGAACTATACCGTCACCGTCTCCCTGCGGGATTTGCCATTTGAAGACCCATTGGACCCTGCGCGCAACCTGCTGACTTTCTTGGTCTTTACGGTTCAAATGCCCCTGCGCGGGCGGTTTTTGATCCGCACCCCAAATCTCGAAGAGGCGGAAAACAATTTACTCGATGAACCCGATTGGCGGCCGCAACCCTCCGAAATCCTGCGACCTTTCGGGTTACGGGTAATCAGCGCACCTCAAAACCTTTCCGAGCTGGAACGTCGCCTTCAACTCCCCGCTGTTCAAAGTCCACTCAGCGACCTGACGCAAAGCGGGCAGCCATTTTTTATTTACGCAGCTATTGACCATTACCTACAACTCGGCTTTGGGCTGAAACAACCTACCCCTGAACAAGTACAACGTTGGATTGAGACCACTGCCCAATTCGTGAGCGCATTTTACGAGCCGAGCCTGTTGAGCGCCTCGAAATCGCAAGCCTCGTTGCGCTGGGTGTGGATAGCAACCGTCTTTGGGGTGATGGTTTTGTTTTTCCTCGGCTTTATAATCTTTTTGTTTGCAGGTGCTCCCTAAACAGTACTTAGGAGATCTGAGGGGAGTTTATGAGAGAATCAGAGAGATCAGTTTCGCCTTGATTCAGAGGTACAATAAAAGAAAAGGAAATTCACAATAAACTACCCTCGACCACGTTTTTCTCGCACCGTTGCTGTCCTTTCCCTTTTGACCGCGCTTCTAGCGTCGGCTTGTGCAACATGGGGGCTTTTCTGGCATTCTCCGGGCAAGCCGATCCCCTTTCAAAGCGCTTCTGGGGAGAAGATTGAACTCTACGGCAGAGGCTTGTATCGTTACGACTGGGCGTTCAAAGTGCCTATCCAGCAAGGGACGGATGCAGTGATCTTATTGATTGGTGTGCCGCTTCTGCTTGCTCTTCTGCTTCTGGCACAGCGCGGCTCACTGAGAGCGAGACTCCTGCTCGTTGGCACGTTGGCTGTCTTTTTCTACAATGCCTCCTCGACAGTCTTCGGTATCGCTTTCAATCCGCTTTTTCCTGTCTATGTGGGCTACTTTTCTGCTGCTCTTTTTGCATTGATCCTTGCCTTTCGGGAATTGGATTTCCAAGAGATGTCCAAGCAGTTTTCATCCGCTATCCCGCTTCGGGGGACGGCGATCTTTTTGGTGATTGCGGCGCTTTCCACTTCCGTTTGGCTATTCGAGATCGTCCCTGCACTGCTATCGGGGAAAGCACCCGCTACGTTGGGAAGTTACACCACCGAAGTAACGGCTGTCTTAGATTGGGGGATCGTGGCGCCGCTGTTCCTGTGGATAGCCATCTCCTTGCTTCGCCGCCGTCCCTTTGCTATTGTAGTTGCCCCGATCCTGACCTTCTTCATGGTCATGGTGGGGGTGGTTGTACTGGGTCAGCGGCTGATGCAAGCCGCTCAAGAAGAAACTGTTACCCTCGTCGAAACAGGGGTGTATGTGTTACCGTTCATCCTGCTCAGCGGGATTGGGACAGTGTTCCTGGTCAAGTATTTGCGAGAACTGCATCCGAAGCAGATTTAAGCTAGGTATGATAGCCCTGCCACCCATGTCGGCAACCGTGAATATAAAGCGATTCCTGCCTTGCCTCATACTTTGGTTGGTTGTTGCCTGCGCGCCGTCCGTAGCGCCGTCCGTAACACTTCCCTCAACCCTGTCGCCCTCCGAATCGCTAATGCCCGTTTCACCCGAGCCAGAGAACGGCCTCTTCTCCTCTACATTTCTGCCGACCGCAACTGCGATCCCCATTACAAAGATGAATGCCTCGCCTGCCCCACCGTTGCCAGCTTCCTCGTTTCAAAACCGGCTTCATGTTGAGGGAGAAGCCTACATTTTCGAGTTCCAGCAAGGGCAGACCAAGTTGCGCTACCATTACATCCCCCAGACGGGTTCATTGCACGATTTGACCGTGCAAATTGGCGAAGGTGCACCGTTTTACCCCAGCAACTACGGCGGCCCGCGGTTTCTCGTCAGCGGTCAAGATATCCCCATCTGGGAGACTGACCCTGAACAATATGCTTATCAGGCGCGGATCATCGACGGGATAACCCTAGAAGTGAAGTGGCAAGCCCGCTTTAGCGCGCAGACCATCCCCTATACCTATCGCTTCACCCTGCAAGGCAAGACTTTGATTATCGAGGTTGAAGCTCCTGGGACGGACATTTCTGCCTTCACCCTCGACCGCTCCGAAGCGACGCCTGATGCGGAGCTGATTGCGGTTCCTTATTTGCCGTTCTTCCATTTGCTGCGCGTTCAGGATCATTTTCTTTCTGCCTTTTTTGATTGGCAACTCACCAGCGCTTCGACTTTGGAGAAAATGGGTGAGGTAATCTCGGAGCAATCCCTCGCCTTTAGCCAGACGGCGTATTACCATCCGAACACCGCCGGCGAGCGGCAGCCGCTCCATGAAGTGATTTATCTAACAGTCTCGGATCGGCTTGACGAGGTTCTGCCCAGCCTGCCCGCTGAGCCTTCGCCCAGCGCAGGCGAGTTGGCAGGAAAGGTGGTGCTCGACTTATGGGCAGAGAGACCCTTTGCCGAGGACGCTCAACTGCTCCAAGCCCTCTCTGCACGCGGCATCGCCGACCTGATCGTAATCCGCCACAATTGGCAGCGCTGCGGTTTTGATGATTGCTATCCCAACGTCTTGCCCGCCAATCCCCGCTGGGGTGGGGACGCAGCTTTGCTCGAGCTCAGCCAAGCCGCTCAGCAAGCGGGATACCGCTTTGCGTTGCACGAAAACTATGTCGATCTCTACCCTAACTCAGAGTTCTTCTCCCCTGAATGGCTGGCGCTCGGCCCCGAAGGGTCTCCAATCGAGGCTTGGTTCAACCGCACCACCGGAGTTCAATCCTATTTGCTCAGCCCGACCCGCAGCCTCGAAGTGGCGCAGCAGTTCGCCCCCGAAATCCACCGTCGCTATCAAACGACGGCGAGTTATCTAGATGTCTCCACGGCAGTCAATCCCGCTGAGAAAGTGGATTACAACGCTGCTATTGCAGGGAACGCTCGGTTTGCGACCCCTTGGCGAGCGTATCAGCAACTTTTAGCCTATCAGCGTCAGGCGCATCAGGGGCCAGTCCTTGGGGAGGGTGGGCATCACTTTCTATATGTCGGTCAGGTAGATGGTGTTCTGGCCGAGGACGCGGGGCGAGAGCAAGCCGGAGCTTCTCTGCCACCACTGGTTCATTTCGATCTGCTCCGAATCCACCCTAAGATGGTGCGCTTCGGGATGGGGTTCTACCCGTGGTATTTTGCGCAGGGGGAGCAGCTCAAGTGGACGGACTATAACCTAGAAGAACATTATCGTTATATGGCAAATGAGATCGCTTATTGTCACGGTGGCTACATTCCCACCCCTGACTCATTGGGGGAGTTTGAAGAGGTTCTGGCGTTCATTGAACGAGAAGTGCGCCTAGTGGCGCCAATTCATCAGCGTTGTGCGCTCGCCTATCCGCTGCGGATTCTTTACCACCTCAACGGGGAGTTGATCGAAGTGGAGCAAGCCCTCGGTGCCGAGGCGATTTGGCAGATTTTTGTCGAGTACGCCAACGGATTGCAGGTGTGGGTGAACCTACATCCGACAGAGAATTGGCCGGTTGAGCTGCCATGGACTCCTACCTGGGTGGACTACAGCGCGCTGGTGGACGGCAGACGACAAGATGGCGTGGGCAAAGAAAGCAGGCGAGCCTATCTCCTGCCGCCCAATGGGTGGGTGGCTGCGCAGCCGTAAGTCAACCAAACTTTGCAGACTTCTCTAAGAAAGTCGGCCGGTTTGCGGACATGCTCTAAGCAGGGCGGCTCTCGCTGAACCCGGAGCAGGAAACAACTACCCCTCTTTCTGAACTTGGCACTCGCGGCATTCCCCAAAAAGCTGGAGCCAGTGTTCCCCGATCCGGTAACCGCTGCGTTGACCGATCTCCTCGATCAAGCTCTCGAGGCCTTCTTCGTTGCCCTCAAAGAATTCCACTCGACCGCAACCGCTGCATACCAATAAATGTTGGTGGCCTTCAAAAGCGGTGACAAATGCTTGACAACCGCTTGGCTGGTGAACGCGTTGAATTAGATTTAATTCTTCCAGTTTTTCTAATGTGCGATAGACGGTAACCAATCCCAGCTTAGGATAGCGCTGGTGAGCGCTCTGATAAATGTGAAGAGGGGTGAGGGCGCGGTCGCTCTCGGCCATAATTTCCACAACCACGCGCCGTGGATCGGTAATGCGGTAGCCATTGCGTTGTAAGCATTCCAACCATTCCTGTGCCTTGCCCATCTCCTCAACATACCTCCCGAGCACGCATAATTCGCCTATGAAGGTCTTGAAGTGCCAAAGCCATCAAGAAAAGCGCAGTTGCAGTCAGGACAATAGCACCGCCAGAGGCGATGCTAAGGTAGTAAGAAAGATATAGCCCCACTATGCCGCTCAGCGAAGCAATTGAGGCTGCCACCCAGATCATCTGCGGTAGACGCGGCACTAGTAGGTAAGCCGTGGCTGCAGGCGTGATCAGCATAGCTACCATGAGGGCTACCCCCACCGTTTGTAAGGAGACCACAATGGCTATAGCCATCAAAAGCATCAGGAAATAATTCAAGAAGTTGACCGGTAACCGCAAGGTGGTGGCCAAAACGGGGTCAAAGGAAATGGTTATGAACTCCTTGTAGAAGCCAGCCACGGCAAAGAGGACGAGTGCGCCGAAAACAGCCGAAAACCACAGGTCACGACTACGTACCCCGAGCACATCTCCGAACAGAAAATGAGTCAGGTCTACTGAGTAGGAGCGCACTGTAGAAATTAAGGTGACCCCCAAAGCGAACATTCCGGCAAAGACGATCCCGATAGCCGTGTCCTCTTTGAGATTTACCTTTCGACTGATGAAGCTGATGCCGAGTGCGCTAAGCACGGCCGCGCCCAAAGCCCACCAAAACAGACCGCTCGTCCGACCACCACTGACCAAATAGCCAATGGCTACCCCAGGCAAAATCGCATGAGCTAGAGCGTCCCCAAAAAAGGCCATGCCGCGCAGCACAACGAACGTACCAACCACAGCGCAGACATTACTCATCAAGAGCACAGCAAGCAGCCCACGCCACATAAAGGGGTAGCGAAACGGGGTCAGCAACCATTCCAACACGCTCAAGGCCTCCTTAGGACTCGCAACAGGTATCCGTCAGGCCTAACCACTCCCCCTGCTCGGGGATGATTTGCAATTGTTCGCCGTAAGCACGGCGCAGATAATGAGGCTGTAGGACTTCCTCAGGCATACCGAGAGCAATCAGCCGGCGGTTGAGCAAAAGGACCTTAGAAAAATGCCGGCGAGCTAGAGTCAAGTCGTGCAGGGCAAAAAGCAAGGCCACCCCTTCCTGTCGCAAGGCGGGTAGCAAAGCTAAGAGTTCTTCCTGGGCAGGCGAGTCTAAGCCACTTAGAGGTTCATCCATCAGGATTAGCTCGGCCTCCTGAGCTAAGGCACGGGCTAGAAACATCCGCTGTTGCTGTCCACCGGAAAGGGCGCAAATAGAACGGTTCGCTAGATCTTGAATACCCACAATCTCCAAGGCCTGACTGACCTTCTCCCAGTCTCGGCGTGAGGGACTACGGAAGAAGCCGATCTTGCCCACCCGTCCCATCATCACCACATCCTTAACCGTGACTGGGAAATTCCAATCCACCGCAGTGCGTTGAGGGACGTAAGCGATACAAATATGCCTATCCGGAGCGTGCCCGTAAACGTGCACTTCGCCTTGCGTGGGTCTGAGCACGCCGGCAATGATCTTTAATAAGGTGCTCTTGCCTGCTCCATTGGGCCCAACTACGGCCAACTGTTCTCCGCTTTGTAACTCTAAAGAGAGGTCAAGCAAGGCGGCATCTCTGCCATACCAGAAACTCACCTTATCTAGAAGCAACAAGGGGCTTCCTACTTGGTGGGGATGGCGATAAGCAACCCAGTGGTGAGTGCGGGTTAATTCGTCTAAAAGGCTCATTTGTCACTCTAGTCCTCAGTCCGAGTGCTCTCATCAAGCAAGACCACACAGGAGAGAGCTACCTTCCTCCTCCCCTGCAAAGATACTCCGGATAAACTTACTTTAGCGCTTCCACGATCGCGCTAACATTATATCGCATCAAGTTCAGGTAGGTATTTGCAGGGCTACTTTGGTCGAGAGAATGAGCGTGTAAGAAGACCAACTTCACCCCGGTATCTTCAGCCACCCTCTGGGCTAAATCAGGGTTGACTGCCTTGCTGACAAACACGGCTTTGATCCCGTATTGGCGGATAGTATCTTCGAGTTGAGCAAGTTCTTGAGCCGAGGGTTCAGCAAGAGTAGAAAACCCGGGCAAGACCGCTCCGACCTGAGTAAAGCCGTAACGCTGAGCAAAATATCCAAACATCAGATGATCGGTGACCAGAAGACGGTTTTCGGCGGGAATTTTCTCCACCTCTTGACGAATCCAGCGATCAAGCTCGTCAAGCTGAGCCGTATAGGCTTCGGCGTTTCTTTGATAAAGAGAGGCATTTTGCGGGTCTTTCTCACTCAGCACACGAGCGATGTTCTGCACCCAAACCTTGACCAGGTTCGGGTCAAGCCAGACATGGGGGTCGCCCTCGCCATGACGGTGAGCATGCTCGCCTTCATGACCATGCTCGGCCTCGTGGCTGTGTTCGCCCTCCTGTGAGTGTGCCTCCTCATGGGCGTGAGAAGCGCTCTCCAAGAGTTGGATTCCCTCCGAAACCGCAAAGGTTTTCTCTTTGGCGCCAGCACTTTCCAGCAAACCATCGAGAAACGCCTCCAAGCCGGCACCGTTGGCAAAGACTAGGTCGGCTTGGCTTACCTTAGCGACATCTTGAGGGGTGGGGTTGAACAAATGGGGATCGGCTCCGCTGGGCAACAAGACCGAAAGCTCGATGGCATCTCCCGCAACATTGGCAACCACATCACCGACAATGGTAGTGGTGGCGACCACGCGTAATTTCGCTTGGCCGGGTTGGGGCTGTGGAGTGAGAGGAGCACAGGCGATAAGCCAAGTTAGCAGAGCACTCAGGAGAATCAAGCGTAAGACATACCTCATTGTCAGCTCCTTAAAAAATGAAAATGATTATCCTTTTCTATATGGTACTAGAAGGAAAGTATTTTGTCAAGGAAGCCGAAGCCGAGGCTACACTCGGAATTTGACAAGCTCAGCGTGTTAGGGAGAGACAAAGAGGGAGGGGAGGTAGCCGGAGGAGAAGGAAGCTATCCCCATCGGGGAAGACACAGCCCATAGCTCCGAACATTGCAGATCGACTCTTTCTGGAAGGCCTCGAAGAAGCCTCCGCTCACCTTGGGGGATTAGCAGTATCGGCTGCACAGACGTGAAAAGCTACTAGTGTGGTGCTAAGCACCTTTGCAATGCTTAGCACCCAAGAACTTGCCAAACCTGGGTAAGGGAACTGATTATTCCTCGCTAGAAACTCGTTGTCTGCAATTGACGCTCAGCCTCCCTTTTAGCCCTTAGGTGTGCTCTTTAGAAGCGCAAAACTTACGAGACGAATATCCTTCCTTCGCTGCTAAAGCAAGCAACCGGTAGCCTAGTTGAATTGAGCGTTCCAGAAGTTTCCTCTCCCTGTCGGTCAAATGTGAATCTTGCTCATAGCGTTCGATCAAGCGCAGCAGCGAGCCGCGCACGCCGCTGGCTTGATGCGCCCAATACGAATCGGCCGACAGTCGCTCCAAACGGCTGACCAGGAGATCAGCCAAGGCAACCGATTGGGATAGCTTTGCCGGAGAAGGTTTCATTGCAGAAATCCGAACTCACTCGCTGATGCCTCGCACCCGCTCACCAGCCCTCTGCGATGAGAGCATCTAGGAAATGCTGAGCTTGATGACAGATTTGCTGCTTTTGCTCTTCAGGCATCTTTCGCAACACCTGATAGGCAGTAGTCATGCGTGGGTTGTTGCACAAGCGCCGTTGATGTTGCAGCAAAAAATTCCAGTAGAGATAATTGAAGGGACAAGCCTTTTCGCCCAGTTTCTGCTTTACATCAAAAGCACAAGTATGGCAATAATCCGACATCCGGTTAATGTAGGCCCCGGAAGCGAGATAGGGCTTCGAAGCCATCAAACCACCGTCAGCAAACAACGCCATGCCGTGCGTGTTGGGCAGCTCTACCCAATCGAAAGCATCGGCATAGACAACCAGATACCATTCTTCTACCAGAGCAGGCGCTACTCCGGCAAGGAGAGCGAAATTTCCGGTCAGCATCAGGCGTTGGATGTGATGAGCGTAGGCGTTGCGCTGGGTGACACGAATGGCATGGCGCAAGCAATTCATCTCGGTTTCGCCCGTCCAGTAGAAAGCCGGTAGAGGTCGCTGGGCGGCGAAGAAATTGCTTCGGGCATAATCGGGCATAAAGGTCCAGTAGACGCCGCGCACGTATTCGCGCCAACCCAAGATTTGGCGCAAGAATCCCTCCACACTCGCCAAGGCAGCCTCGCCTGACTCATAGGCGCGCAGGGCTGCTCGACAGACCTCATTTGGAGTAAGCAAACCCAGGTTAAGGTAGGGGGATAAGGTGGAGTGAAAAAGGACATCCGAGGCGCTGCTCATCGCATCTTGGTACTTGCCAAAGTTGGGCAGACGATTTTGGATGAAATCCTGCAGGGCAAGCAAAGCCTGAGAGCGATTGACTGCCCAACCGAAGCCGCTCAGGTCGCCAAAATGGTCACCGAAGTGCCGTCCAACCAAGCGAATCACCTCTCGAGTGATAGAGTCGGGGGCAAAACGCATCGGCTGAGGAATAGAAAGCCCCTTTGGCAGCGGCTTGCGGTTCTGCAGGTCATAATTCCATTGTCCACCTACGGGTTGATCACCGTCCATCAGCCAACCCGTCTTGCGCCGTAAGTTGCGGTAGAAGAACTCCATACGCAGATTTTTCCGCCCATTTGCCCACCGCGCAAACGCTTCTCGGTCGGTAAGGAAATGATCATTTGCGCGAATCTCAACCGGCACGCCAAATTGGCTCGACCATTGCTGCATTTTTTGCCAAACACGCCATTCGCCGGGTTCGGCGACTACAATCCGATCGGGCCAATGGCGTTCGACCGCCCGTTGCAGCTCGCCGCTAAAAGACCCTCGATTGCCCTCACTGTCAAGATAAACATAATCCACGTTGATTTGCTCAGCGCGCAATTCCTCGGCAAAGTGACGCATGGCGGATAGGACGAGGGCGATTTTTTGCTTATGGTGGCGGACGTAGGTATTTTCCTCCACCACCTCTACCATCAGAACCACATCTGTAGCCGGGTCGAGGTCGCGCAGTGAGCTAATCTGGCGATTGAGTTGATCGCCCAGCACGAAGCGCAGGGTCTTCATATAGGATGAACCAATTAACCCTTCGTACGCAAGGTCGAGCGCCCGCCGTCAACGCCGATGATCTGTCCGGTGATCCAATCCGCTTGGGGCGAAAGCAGAAAGGCAGCTAGACTAGCGATGTCCTTTGCCTCGCCAAGACGTTGCAGGGCATGGAGTGCGGCGATCGAGGCCGCCATTTGCTCGCTCCCCAGCAGACTTTCGCCCAATGGCGTGCGGGTCAAAGATGGAGCAATGGCGTTCACCCGCACCTTAGGCGCTAATTCGGCTGCTAACGCAAGGGTCAACGCTGAAACAGCCCCCTTCGCCATGCCGATCGAGGCATGATTGGCGAAGCCCTGAGAGGCAGCCACGCTGGAAAACAGGACCACCGACGCGACTCCAGCGCTCTCTTTAAGCGCCGGCAAGGCTGCTTGTATTGCTAACGCTGCGCCGAGGGCATTGATGCGGAAATCATTTAGGAAATCAGCTTCAGTCAGACGGAACAGCGAGCGGATCGTGATTGTGCCCACGGCATAGACCAGTCCATCAAGAGGCCTGCCAGCTTCTTGAGCCACGCGAGTAAAAAGTGCCTCGTCAGTCACATCCCCCACGGTGTAAGTGGCACCTAACTCGCGAGCAAGCGAGGCTAATTTGCTTTCCGTTCGGCCAACCAAATGAAGTTGCGCTCCTTGGTGAGAGAGCATCCGGCAAAGGGCAGAACCGATCCCGCCCGCAGCACCGTAAATAAGGATTCTTCGACCGTCTACCATAAGTCCTCTAGGCCTGTGCAAAGGTATCGATCAAAAGCTTGACATCACCGCTGACTGAGTAGAGGATTGGACAGGTGCAACCGTGTTTTCGATATTCCTCGACTTTAGCGCGCGCCTCCTCGGGAGTGCCCGAAGCAGTTATCCGATAAATCAGTTCTTCGGGCACCAGGTGCTTAGCTCTGTCAATCTGCTCCCTAGTCGCCGGCCAGCCGAGGATGGATTGAATCTCGGCCACCACTTCTGGGGAAACACCCGAAGCCTTGGCAATGTGCGGCTGTTGGGCGAGATATTGGCAGAGCAACATGCGTGTCGAGTCAATCGCTTTCTCGCGATCATGGTCAACCGAGCACACAATCAACTGGGGACGATCGAGATCGTCAAGGCTACGTCCGGCTTTTCGAGCACCTCTTTCCAATAACTCCAGAGCGCGGTCATTGTATTCTGGGGGAACACAGTAATTCAGAACCGCCCCATCGGCGATCTCCCCGGTCAACTCCATCATTTGGTCACCGGTGGCGCCGATCATAATTGGGACGTTCCGCGGTTCCCGTCTCCCATGCACCACATCTAACTCAATACCGTCGACATGAATAAACTCACCATGGAAGGTGACTCGCTCCATGTTAAGTAAGCGGCGTAACACGGTCACCGTCTCGCGCATGGCGACCAGCGGTTTTTTGCGCTCGATGCCCACATTGCGTGCCAGAGGATCCCACCAAGCTCCAATGCCGCAGATGATGCGGTTGGGCGCTAGATCGTCTAAGGTTAGGAAAGTAGCGGCCAGCAAACCAATATTGCGCGTCCAGTTGTTGATCACGCCGGAGCCAACCTTGATACGTTCGGTCACTGCGGCATAGGCTGCCATAGGCACGATGGCATCCCGCACCAGGCGCGATTCAGCCTGCCAAACCGCCTCAAAGCCGCGTTGTTCGGCATAGCGGACATAATCCAACCCCTGGCGTAGGTCATGGGCGTCTTGAAGATAAAGTGCAACTCGTTTGACCATTCTTACCTCCTTCCAAGAGGCAATTTTATCCCAAATCAGCAGCAACACCCTAGGAAAACAACTGCGCAGCAATTTGCTTCATTGTTCTCTTTTCAGTACACGCCGCAAATTCAAAGCGGGAGCGAGAAAAAATGTGGGAGACGCAGAAGGTCAAAAAAACGAGGCCTTTGTTCTCCAAAATACGGCCCAAAACCCTTCTATAGAGCGCTTCCGGTGCTAAGAAGGGATTCGATCAACCCCACTGGTGACACGATCTCCCCATCCATCTTGAGCAGCCCTATCCCTCCTCTCTGTGCCGCCTCCTCTGCCCCGATGTCTATCCGGATGCCATAAGCGTAAACCAAATACGGCCCAATAACACCCTTTTGAGCCAATTTTCGATGCCAACCTATTTCGTGCATTCGCTGCGACCAAGCGCGAACGTCCCGATGCGTCAGGCGTGCTTTGGCCTCAACCACAGCCCACACTTTGCGACCCGAGGGGTCCTCAAGCGGCAAGACCACGTCAATTTCGCCATCCAATGGCAGAGAGAAAGCGGGCTTCAAGACCCGATAGCCTTTGCGTTGTAAAACCACTTCCACCACGCTAGCAGCTTCTTCTTCGACCGTTGCGCCGATCACGGTTTGCAATGCACCTACAGCTTTACCGAGTTTGCGTTGCGCTTCAGCCAGCTCCCTCAGCCATGCCATAGTATGCCGCTGCGCCTCGGCCAGCTCGTCTACGCGCCTCGCCAGCGCCTCTAATCGCTCCTCAGTGCGCCGCTGCGCCTCG
>JANXBJ010000028.1 GCA_025057645.1 Anaerolineales bacterium | reverse complement strand
GCAGGGTTCGAAGTTTGCCATCCGTGAAGGCGGCTTGACGGTCGGCGCCGGAGTGATCACCAAGATTCTGGATTAGGCGAGGGAGGCACCCTAATTGGGGTGTGGTGCGAGTTATGGCATCCAAGAAAGACATCCGTCTTGTTATCACAATGGCTTGCACAGAGTGCAAGGAGCGGAACTACACAACTCAGAAGAACCGCCGCAATGATCCCGGGCGGTTGGAACTGAAAAAGTTTTGCCCGCGTTGCCGGCGGCATACTTTACATCGTGAGACGAAGTAGTTATAATAAGCTAGGGTGGCCCTGGCCGAGTTGAGTGCAAGTCGCCCTAGCAGGAGAACGCAGGCCAGTAGCTCAAGTGGTAGAGCTCTCGTCTCCAAAACGAGGGGTTGTGGGTTCGAGTCCTGCCTGGCCTGCCTGCTTAGCAATAACGCCGTCTCTCGAGGCGGCGTTTTGTCCGTAAAGGAAATTTCACTCTGGAGGCCAGTGTGGCAAAAGCAGAGAAGAGCATAGTTCGCCGTCAACCGAATGCCATCGTGCGCTACCTTCGGGAGACGAGCGGCGAACTCAAGAAAGTGAATTGGCCAACCCGGCGTGAGGCGCTCAACCTAACTGTGATCGTGTTGGTTGTGACCCTTGTTATGAGTATTCTGATGGGATTTCTGGACCTTATCTTCTCGCGTTTGTTTGCACTGATCTTCCAAATCGGAAGTTAGCGTTTGACTCGAAGAGTTGAATAGGTTAGACAGCGGCGAGTTCGAAAATGTTGGAAATTAACGATCGAGAAGGCCAAGAGAGTGAGGAGATTCAAGCGCAGTCCACCTTGAGCTCGGAATCGGGGATGGAGCCTGCTTCCCCGCCAGAACCCCAGAGCCGTAAGGGAGAAGGAGAAGCGGAGCAAACCGAGTCGGATGGGCGCGCCTGGTATGTAGTTCATTGCTACTCTGGCTACGAAAATAAGGTGCGTCACAACCTCGAGCAACGCATTGAAAGCATGGGGATGAAAGACAAAATCTTCGATGTCGTTGTCCCCACCGAAGAAGAAATCGAAGTGCGCGATGGGAAACGTAGAACTGTCGAGCGACGCGTTTTCCCTGGGTATATTTTGGTCAATATGATCTTAACTGAAGAGTCTTGGTATGTGGTGCGCAACACCCCGGGGGTCACCGGTTTCGTTGGGATGGGAAACCAGCCCACCCCTCTGCGCCCAGAAGAAGTGGCTCAAATCCTCAAGCGGATGGAGGCTGAAGCTCCTCGGGTCAAGGTAACGTTTCGTCCCGGAGAGCGAGTGCGCATTATTGACGGTCCCTTCCATGATTTTCGGGGCACGGTTGCGGAAATTGACATGGAACGCGCCAAAGTGCGCGTGCTGGTCAACTTTTTTGGACGGGAGACCCCTGTCGAGCTGGACTTTCTGCAGGTGGAAAAAGCATAAGAAAAAGCGAAATTACTGGGGTGGGAGGGTGACCCTATTCACCCGCTAAAACCACAAGAGGAGAATGGAAAAGTGGCCAAGAAACTCAAAACTGTGGTTCGGTTGCAGATTGTGGCTGGTAAAGCAAACCCGGCGCCGCCTATCGGGCCTGCGTTAGCAGGACATGGGATTAACTTAATGGCATTTTGTAAGGAGTACAACGCCCGTACCGCTAATCGTGCCGGGGAAATTATCCCTGCTGAAATCAGCATCTATACCGATGGCTCTTTCACCTTCGTGTTGAAGACCCCACCGACATCGGTGCTGCTCAAGAAGGCCGCAGGAATCGAGAAGGGGGCTAAGAATCCCCCTAGGGAAAAGGTGGGCAAGGTTACCCGGGCCCAAATTCGCGAAATTGCCGAGATAAAGATGCCCGATCTCAATGCTTTGGATATCGAGGGCGCAATGAAGCAGATTGAAGGCACAGCCCGCAATATGGGGATTCAGATCGTTGATTAAGGTGAACGTGGGAGGGTCTCTTTGCCCGTTTGAACCACAGAGGAGAACAACATGGCAAAGCATGGAAAAAAATATCTTGCTGCATTAGAGAAAGTTGACCGTTCGAAAGCGTATTCTCCTACCGAAGCCCTCGAGCTGGTGAAGGAGACTTCTTACGCAAATTTTGACGCTACGGTCGAAGTACATTTGCGTTTGGGTGTCGATCCGCGCCATGCCGACCAACAGGTGCGAGACGTTGTTGTCTTGCCCCATGGGCTTGGAAAGCCGGTGCGCGTACTGGTTTTCGCCCAAGGTGAGGGTGCAGCGCTTGCCCGAGAGGCAGGTGCTGATTATGTCGTGGACGATGATGAGACCATAGCCAAGATCCAGGCAGGCTGGACAGACTTTGACATTGCGATTGCCACCCAAGAAATGATGGGAAAGGTAGGCCGTCTTGGCAAAATCCTCGGTCCGCGAGGGCTTATGCCAAGCCCCAAGACCGGCACAGTAGTGATGCCTGCCGATATTCCCCGGATTGTCAAAGAGGCAAAGGCCGGGCGGGTTGAGTTCCGAGTGGACAAAACCGCCAATTTACATGTTCCCATCGGGAAAGTTTCATTTGAAACTGAGAAGCTCTACGACAACATGGCAGCTCTAATTGAAGCCGTTCGTAAAGCCAAGCCGGCAACCACGAAAGGCACTTACATCAAGCGCGTAACGCTCAGCGCGAGCATGGGACCCGGCATCAAGGTGGATCCCATCCAGGCTCAAGCGATGGTGGTGCGCGAATAACGCAAAAAGAAAATCCGGTTTTTTCAGCGCTACGCTGTTGATCTTCGCCAAAGACAGCAGGTGCCCAAATTGGGCTTAATTCCCTGCCGAGGTGAAGAGGCCTCTTCGACGCAATTTGCTCGTGCGGGAAGAATCTTTGCCTGTCGTTTGGCGAGGCAAAGATTTTTTTTGAAAGGAGGTGATAGTCCTTTGGCTATATCGAAAGAACGAAAGAGAGAAGTGGTTGCGCTCCTGAAGGAGTGGGCTGCACGCAGCGAGGCGATGTATTTTGCTCAGTTCACCGGTCTCAATATGAAGCAGCTCAACGATTTGCGCCATCGGGCTCGTCAATCTGGCGGTGAATTTCACGTGGTAAAAAACACCCTCGCTCGCATTGCCTTCAAAGAGGCGGGCTTTACAGTAGAGGAAAGCCTGTTTAGTGGTTCTACGGCAATTGCCTTTGCGTTTGAGGACCCGCCTGCGTTGGCCAAAGCGCTTTATGAGTTCAATCGCACCAACCCCGCTTTGGTAGTCAAGGGCGGCTACTTGAGGCAGCAGCTCCTATCGCCGGAGAGGGTGCAAGCTTTGTCTGAGCTTCCTCCCTTGCCTATTATGCGCAGCCAGTTGTTGGGCACTATTTTGGCGCCGGCAAGCCAGCTAGCAAGGTTGCTCGCCGAGCCGGGCCGCCAGATTGCTGCGGTCCTTAAGGCTTATTCTGAAAAGGAGAGTCAGGGACAAGCGGAGGTGTCTCCAGCATAGAGAAGTTTCCCCTGGAAATACGCAATAATCTCGTTAGAAAAGGAGAACGAAAAATGGCAGATCTAGATAAGTTAGTTGAAGAACTCAGTAGCTTAAGTGTCTTGGAGGCGGCTGAACTTGTAAAGAAGCTGGAAGAGAAGTGGGGCGTTTCCGCAGCGGCCCCGGTGGCGGTTGCAGCCGTGGGAGCGGCTGCTCCGGCGGCAGCACCCGTCCAGGAAGAAGAGGAGAAGACCGAGTTTGATGTGATTATCAAGGATGCCGGTCCAAAGAAGATCGAGGTCATCAAGACCATCCGGCAGTTGACGAGCCTTGGCCTCAAAGAGGCCAAGGATGTGGCCGAAACACCCGGCTCTAAAGTTCTTGAGGGTGTCAGCAAAGAGGTGGCTAACGATGCCAAGGCGAAGCTCGAAGCTGCCGGTGCGGTTGTAGAAATCAAGTAGAGTTCGGCTGCTTTCCGCCCGATCTGAAGCAGGTTGAGAGGCCTTTCAACCTGCTTCTTTTCATTCCCTGAGGCGTCCCTCTAAGGGAATAGGGCTGGATTATAATACTCGAGATCTATTCTGCTAACCGAAGCGGAGAGATGCAGAGCTATGAAACCTCGCCTGATTACTCTCGTCCTATGTCTCATGGTTGTTCCGGGGCTGTTCAGTTGTTCCTCACCGGTGTCAACCCAGGACCGGACTCAGTCTGATCTGGTGCAGCGCGGGAAAGCGATTTTCGAGATGACCATGATCGGAGAGAGCAAAGCACCCGGATGCGTTGTTTGTCACTCGCTTGAGCCAGGCAAGAACTTGGTCGGTCCGAGTCTGGCGGGCATCGCTACCTATGCCCAGACGGCGATGCCAGGAGTGAGCGCTGAGGCCTTCTTGCGCCAAGCCATCCTGGAACCGGATAAGCACTTGATGGAAGGCTACCCGGCTGGGGTAATGTACTCGAATTACGGCAAGGATCTTTCACAAGAAGAGATTGAGGCGCTAGTCGCCTTTATGCTCACTTTAAAGTAGAAATTTTCCCCGGAGGGAATCCCAGGATGGATCTGAAAGCTCAGGCCGCCATAGCTGCTCTAGACTATGTTCAAAGTGGCATGACCGTAGGGTTAGGTACGGGATCGACTACGAGCTACTTTATTGATCTTCTGGGTGAAAAGCTTAAACGGGGTGAGTTGAAGGATGTCCGTGGGGTGCCCACTTCTGAAAGCACTGCCTCTCGTGCTCGGGCTTTGAAGATCCCCCTCGTCAGCTTAGACGAAGTCCCTGAACTAGACTTGGCCGTAGACGGGGCCGATGAAGTTGATCCCGAACTGAACTTGATCAAAGGCCTCGGACGGGCGCTTTTGCGAGAGAAGATTGTAGAGAGCCACGCCAGACGTTTTATTGTCATCGTGGACGAATCGAAACTAGTACCCAGGCTGGGTACTAAGGGGCCGTTGCCGGTAGAGCTTGTGCCCTTCGCAGCCAATGCTCAGATTCGGTGGCTGAACACGCTGGGATGTCGAGCGGAGCTTTGGCTTGAAGTCGATGGCACGCCGGCTACTACGGATAACGGCAATTACTTGGCCAAATGTTGGTTCGAGGCAGGAATTGAGGATGTGCATCAGTTGGCCGAAAAGCTAGTTTGGCGCCCAGGGATCGTGGAGCATGGGCTATTCCTGGGAATGGCCAATTTGGTCATCGTTGCCGGAAAAGAAGGTATCCGCAAGCTTGAGGCACTCCGATGAAAGTGCGTATTGCTCCGTCGATTCTCTCCGCAAATTTCGCTCGCCTCGGCGAAGAAGTCCGTGAGGCTGTGGCTGCTGGGGTTGAGATTATCCACATTGACGTGATGGACGGTCACTTTGTGCCCAATATCACCGTGGGGCCGTTAGTGGTTGAGGCACTAAAACCCCTTGCCCGAGAAATGGGCTTTGTACTCGATGTGCACTTGATGATCGAGCATCCCGAACGATATATCGAGAGTTTTGCCCAAGCTGGCGCCGATTGGCTGACTGTGCACGTGGAAGCCTGCCCCCATCTCCATCGTGTAATTCAGCAGATTCGCTCAAGTGGGGTGAAAGCTGGAGTTACCTTAAACCCTGCTACTCCCCTTAGCATGCTCGACGAAATTCTTTCCGAAGTCGACTTAGTACTAGTTATGTCGGTAAACCCCGGCTTCGGAGGCCAGTCATACATTCCCAGCAGCACGGCAAAAATTGCGCGGTTGAAGCGAACGCTAGAGGAGCGGGCTTTATCCCACGTAGAAATTGAAGTTGACGGAGGAATTGCTCCGGCCACCGCCGGTGAGGTGGCCAAAGCTGGGGCGACGATCTTGGTTGCCGGTTCGGCGGTGTTTAATTCCAAGGCCTCAATTTCTGATAATATTAAGGCGTTGGAATTTGCCATCCTTCAAGGGACGGCATAGAAAGAGGTTAAGATGGGCACCAGGGTTCTGGTTATCGAGGACGATGAACAAATCCTAAAACTGCTCAGACGTGGCCTAGCCTATGAAGGGTACGAGGTGGAAACGGCAACGGATGGACCGACAGGCCTAGCCATTGCACGCGATCATCCACCTGATGTGGTTATTCTGGACCTGATGCTGCCCGGCATGGATGGTCTGGAAGTGTGTCGAAGATTGAGGGCAGGGGGGCCTGTGCCGATCCTGATCCTAACCGCCAAGGACACGGTCACGGACCGGATTCAGGGCCTTGATATGGGCGCTGATGATTATATGGTAAAGCCCTTTGAATTGGATGAGCTGCTTGCCCGTATTCGCGCCTTGCTACGCCGCGCTCAACCTGCTCAGCCCCAGGTTCTGCGCTTTGCCGATCTTACTCTGGATACCGGTGCACGCCTAGCTAAGCGGGGCGATCGGGTCATTTCCTTAACGGCGAAAGAGTATGAACTTTTGGAACTCTTTATGCGCAATCCTCGGCAGGTCCTTGACCGGGAGACAATATTCGATCGCGTTTGGGGCTACGACTTCGGTGGCGCAAGCAACATTATTGAAGTCTATGTGCGTTACTTGAGACAGAAGTTGGAGGAAGGCGGCGAGCCTCGTCTGATCCACACTGTGCGCGGGATGGGGTATGTCTTGCGTGAACCCAGTTAGCTGGGCCGGCCTTTTATCCGTAAAGGAACGAGACATGGTTTGACCATGAGTTTACGCGCCCGATTGGCACTTTTATATACAGCCATTGTCGTTGGCATTCTGCTTGTCTTCGGTGTAGCGGTCTATCTCTCGGTCAGCATTAGCCTCACGAACGAAATCGAGCAAAACCTGCGCAATTCGGCTACTCGGGTTCTCCCTCTCATTTACGTTAGCGATGAAGGTGAGCTTTCGGTCAACGTTACTCCCGATATTGAATTTGCTACGGACACTTTCATCCAAGTTTGGGACCGCAATGGCCAATTGCGCGCCGACTCTGCCAATGTTCGCAACCTCACCCAACCCCTCGACTCGGCCTCTCTTTATGCTGGCAAGCCCCTCTCCACCGAGGTATTGCTTAGAACGGAAAACGATGAGGTCCACCTTCGTGTTCTCACCGTGCCGCTCGTCCTGGGCGATCGCCCAATTGGTGCGATTCAGGTCGGAGCTAGCTTGGCAGTCGTCGATGCTACTCAGAGATCCCTAATCCTCGTCCTGATTGTGGGTGCTTTGCTCTCCACGCTCGTTGCGGGCTTGGCTAGTTGGGTCAGCACTCGTCAAGCCCTTGCCCCTCTAGAAGACATTACCGAGACGGCTTTGCAGATCACCCGCGCCGATGATCTCTCGCGGCGTATTCCATACACCGGCCCACCGAACGATGAGATCGGGCAGCTGATCCATGCTTTCAACCAAACTCTTGGCCGTCTAGAAAACTTGTTCAACACTCAGCGGCGCTTCCTCGCCGATGTCGGCCATGAGTTGCGCACTCCGCTTACTGTTATTAAGGGCAACGTCGATCTGATGCGGATGATGAAAGAGCTGGACAAAGAAGCCATGGAGAGCATCGAGAGCGAAGTCGAGCGGATGACCCGCTTGGTTGGCGATCTCCTGCTTCTTTCCCAAGCTGAGTCGGGCAAACTACCCTTACATCTGCAAGTCGTAGAGCTTGACACCCTAATTATTGAAGTGCTGGGGCAGATGCGTGTCCTGGCTAAGGATAAGGTCTCATTAGAGCTGGGTGAAATGGATCAGGTGCAAGTATGCGCCGATAAGGATAAACTGAAACAGGTTTTCGTCAATCTGGTCCAGAATGCCATTTCCTACACTCCTAAGGGAGGAAGAGTGGTGGTTTCCTTGCGCAAAAGTGGCCATCAGGCTCTGGTCAGTGTATCCGACAATGGGCCGGGGATTGCTCCCCAAGATTTGCCTTACATCTTTGAGCGGTTTTACCGCGGGGAGAAATCGCGCACGCGTTCAAAAGATGGGAAGGGCTTTGGTTTGGGGCTCTCCATCGCTTATTGGATCGTCAAAAATCATGAAGGTTCGATCGAGGTCGACTCCAAAGTTGGTGAGGGAACAACCTTTCGTGTCTATCTGCCGACTTCGCTTTCGCGATGCGGTGAGGAGATACGAGACATGTCTCTGAGGCGGAGGGATACGGTAGAAAGGGTGATAGACGTTTAGAGGTTAAGGATACCTGCTTGCAGAGTAAAAATCCCACCATTCGGAGGGCATATGAAACGAGTCGTTCGTGCGCCGAGAGGCACTCAACTTACCTGTAAGTCGTGGCTCACCGAGGCCGCTTATCGCATGATCCAGAACAACCTTGATCCCGAAGTCGCCGAACGCCCCGAAGACTTAGTCGTCTACGGCGGGCGTGGTCAGGCTGCGCGCAATTGGGAATGCTTTGATGCGATTTTAGAATCGCTCAAAAACCTCGAAAACGATGAGACGCTGCTTGTACAGTCGGGCAAACCGGTTGCCATTTTTAAGACCCATCCTGACGCACCGCGAGTGCTGATCGCCAATTCTAACCTAGTGCCGCACTGGGCAACCCAAGAGCATTTTGATCACTTAGTAGCCCAAGGGCTGATGATGTTCGGGCAGATGACAGCCGGGTCTTGGATTTACATCGGCACTCAAGGGATTTTGCAAGGCACGTATGAGACCTTAGCTGCCCTCGCCAAGCAGCGCGGTTGGCGCTCGCTCAAGGGGAAGTTCGTCCTAACTGCTGGGCTTGGCGGCATGGGAGGCGCCCAACCCCTGGCGATCACGATGAATGAAGGGGTGGGACTGATTGTCGAGGTTGATCCTCAGCGTGCCAAACGCCGCCTTGAAATCGGCTATGTGGACACCGTGGTGGATGACCTCGAAGAGGCAATGACCATTGTAGAAGAGTGTCTCGCCAAGGAGATCCCGAAATCGGTGGGGCTGATCGGTAATGCCTCGGATGTCTACAACGAGCTGGTCATCCGGGGTGTCACCCCTGACGTGGTCACCGATCAAACCCCTGCTCACGATGTTCTCATGTATGTGCCCAGCGGACTGAGTGTGGCGGCTGCAGAGGAATTGCGGCGCAAAGACCCGAAAGAGTATGAGAAGCGATCCATGGAGTCGATGGCTCGCCATGTACAAGCCATGTTGGAATTCAAGCGCAAAGGCGCCGAGGTATTCGACTACGGCAACAACATTCGTCAACGCGCCTTCGATTGGGGCGTCAGCGATGCCTTTGAGTTCCCCGGCTTCGTGCCAGCATATATCCGTCCGCTTTTCTGTGAGGGCAAAGGGCCCTTCCGCTGGGTGGCTCTCTCCGGTGATCCCGAAGACATTTATCGTACCGATGAAGCAGTGATGAAACTCTTCCCCGAAGACGAACACCTCCATCGCTGGTTAAGAATGGCGAGGGAAAAAGTTCCTTTCCAGGGATTGCCGGCGCGCATCTGTTGGCTTGGCTATGGGGAGCGTGCTAAAGCGGGTTTGAAGTTCAACGAGATGGTTGCTAAAGGAGAGCTGAAGGCGCCGATTGTGATCGGACGAGACCATCTGGACGCCGGTTCGGTTGCCTCGCCCAACCGCGAGACCGAGGGGATGAAAGACGGCACAGATGCTGTTTCGGACTGGCCGATCTTGAATGCCCTGATCAACGCTGTCGGCGGAGCCACTTGGGTGTCTTTCCACCACGGCGGCGGTGTGGGCATCGGCTTCAGCCAACATGCCGGGCAAGTGATCGTCGCCGATGGCACTCCCGAGGCAGCCAGGCGCCTTGAGCGCGTTCTGACCACCGACCCCGGCATGGGAGTGGTTCGTCACGCCGACGCAGGCTACGAGATTGCCATCGAGTTTGCCAAAAAACACGGGATCAAGATGCCGATGCTCAAGTGAGTGTCGGGAGTTCAAAGCGAGGTTAACAGAGGTCCTCAGGCGGAGCAACATCGAAGCCCAAATTCTGTCGTCCCTTGATAGCGGGGGTGTTTCGGCTAAGCTTCTCTCCTGGTAGAGAACACCCTCGCTCCCGATTTTTCCCCTTTCGCCCATGGGTGGGCAGCGGTTGAGATACCGGTAAGCAGACGTTCCGCTTTCCAGACCAGCTCAGTAAAAAGCCGATTCAACTCTATAGAGTCCTCCCAATCCCCTTCTGCAGAGTGGCTGCATACCAGGTTTGTTGCGAATCGATCACACCCTTCATCTATCCGTCCTCCTTCGTTGATAGCGTATTTTGCGGGAGAGGCACGTTCTAGTCCACCAGAGCACGTAGTCGCAGACGCCTACAGTTCTGCTTGTCACGGGCAATGGTGAAGCCATTAACCGGTGAAACTTCGCCTTTGCTCTTCGATAAAGATATAATCAAATTAAATTTCTTTTCCTAATATAATCCAAGTATGACCATCGAGGAATTTGTACAAGCATTCAATCAGCTCAAAGAAAAAGGCTGGATAAAATCTGAACGTCGCGGGCCGACCGGAAATAAATCTCAGTTACAATAAAGGCAAATCATTCCGTCTTAGGGAGCTTCCTAATGGCCTTTCCCTCACCCTTTTATCGCTGGCGTCCTCATCCTTGGCATGGGCTGGAGCTGGGTCCAAACCCGCCCAAGTTGGTCTTTGCCTATATCGAACTCACACCTTTTGATTTGGTCAAGTACGAAGTTGATAAAACGACTGGCTATCTCAAAGTCGATCGTCCCCAACATACCTCCTCCCAACCGCCAACTCTCTATGGTTTCATCCCGCGCACCTATTGCGGCCCTCGAGTAGGCGCGCTTGCCCCAAAAGCCGCTAAGGGCGATGGCGACCCGTTGGATATTTGTGTGATCAGCGAACGTCCGATCACCAAATCGGAAGTGATCCTTGCTGCTCGTGTGGTGGGGGGAATGCTGATGATCGACAATGACGAAGCCGATGACAAAATCCTTGCCGTGCTGGACAAAGACCGCTTTTGGGATAAGGCTGAGGACATCGATGACCTCCCTTCGGTCCTAGTTGAGCGCTTACGTCATTATTTTAGCACTTATAAACTCATTCCGGGCAAAGAATCGGTTGCCTATATTGAGGAAATCTACGGGGCTCAGAAAGCGATGCAAGTCATTCAGGCAGCTCGCCAAGACTACCTTGACATGTTTGGCGAATGAGTCAAGAGATTAACGCTTGATCCCTAAGAGACGCTCGATCCTTTACTTTTCGATAACGAACCTGTAAGGTCTTCTTAACCCATCCTGATCGAAATTGGGGGATAATCTTTTCAATAAACATTGCTTTTGTCGTGTAAGCGGCAAGTGAAATCACGATTGTCTGCTTGGGCTTCTTCTTTTCGGCCCTCGAAAAGAAGAAGGCAACTTTTGGTTTGCGAGCACGAAAGAGAAGGTCTATGGCGCGCATTCTGCGATTGTCTTCCACAATCTGCTTGATCGTTTGTTCTATCCTTTTGTTGGTTGTTGCTGCTAGTCCCTCTTTTGCCCTACCCCAATCTTCGCCGGTTGTTTATTTACCATTAGTGCTCAAGGGAAACACTTCCGTTCCAATTCCGCCGACTGCACAACCCTCACCCACTCCTTCCCCTACTCAACCTCCTCCGACCTCTTCTCCAACCTATTCCTTACGTTTCTACGGAAACGGGGTGAACGACATCGATCGGGTCAAAATCCCCGTTGTGAGCGGGAATACTTCTTTGCCGGTCAACATTGGGGCGGTGGATTTTACCGTCGAATTCTGGTTGCGCTTCGTTGCTAACCAGAACCAGAGTGGACCCTGCGGCGAAGGAAACGACACTTGGATCTATGGCAATATCCTCTTCGACCGCGACATCTTCGGCACACCAGATTACGGCGATTTTGGCATTTCGCTCTACGGCAACCGCATCGCCTTCGGGGTGCATAACGGGACGACAGGGATGAGCATCTGCAGCAACACAACCCTCAGCGCAAACGCCTGGCACCACATTGCCGTCACGCGCAGCACGACAGGGACGATGCGTATCTTTGTCAATGGAAATCTCGATCGCCAAATCACCAACGGTCCTACCGGGAACATTTCTTACCGCCTCGGGCGCAGCATCACCGGCAGCTACGTCAACGAGCCTTATCTGGTCATCGGCGCCGAAAAGCACGATTATGATCCCAACACCTATCCCTCCTTCAGCGGTTGGATCGACGAGGTGCGCATTTCCAACATCGTGCGCTATACCGGCAACTTCACCCCACCCAATGCACCCTTTACTCCCGATAACAACACGGTCGGTCTTTATCACTTTGACGAGGGCAGCGGCACTACGGTATTCGACTCCTCTGGCGCAGCGGGGGGACCTAGCCACGGAGTGCGCAACTACGGCGGTTCACCCTCTGGGCCTGTTTATGACTCAAGCATCAAGCGCTATTAGTGCTCCGAAGGAGTAAATGGATGAAACAGAAAGACCCTAAAGTCATCCTTTTTGCGCTGGTGCTCTCTTTTCTTCTAGGCGCCCTGACCCTAGCTCTCTCACCTCCGCCGATGTTCGCTCAGTCACCCAACGTCTATGCCTATTTGCCCATCGTCTTTCGCTCTTCGCCAGCTCCGTCATCTACCTCCACTCCCACCCAACCTTCTCCCCCTCCCCCGAGTTCTGCCGACTGGCACCAACACGCTGCCGACGCACAGCGTACCAGCTATATGCCCCAATCCATCCCTACCCCGTGGCGGTGGAAATGGGCTTGGAACGGCCCGGATAACCGCGGCGGCATCGTCAGCGGCAAATTCGGCTTGCCGCGCAACAGCCAGCCAGTGGTCGGTGGGGGGCGGGTGTATCTCGCCGCCGGCAGCCGCGGCGTCTATGCCCTGAACAACGCCAACGGTTCGGTCGTTTGGAAGCGTTCGAACATCGGGGCGGTGAACTCCACCCCGGCTTACGACCCCGACACGGGAGCGCTGTTTGTCCTCGGCGCCAATGGCACGCTGTATAAGCTGAATGCGGCAACGGGTCAAACCCTTGCTAGCTTCCCCAGCGGTGCCAGCAGCGATCTTCCCCTTCCGCCGGCTATTGCCGGGCAGCGGGTGTTCTTCTCGATGGGCAATTCGGTCTATGCGTTGGATAAACATAGTCTGCAACGAGTTTGGCGTTACGATGCCGGCTCGCCGGTGGATACGCCGCCGGCCTATTCTGCCAGCCGCAATTTGGTGGTTGTTGCCTCCCGTGACCTGTATGTGCATGGCATACGCAATGGCGATGGCAGCCGTGCTTGGCGGGTTAAGCACACGCCTCTGCAACCAGGCGATCCCGGTATCAGTGGGAGCAATGACTATGCCGAAGTCGGCCGTGGCTGGCCAGTAGTTGCCGATCGGTCTGGGATAGTCTTGATCAAACTCCGCCTTGACTGGCAGTCGCTCTGGGATTGGGATCCAAGGTTTATAAGCAACAACGCTGCCATGCGTCAACACCTACAAAACAACCCCGACCAAAAAGCACTCTTGGCACTAAGCTTGGACAACGGGAATGAAGTCTTCCTTGCTAATGTACCCCATGCCGGCTTTGG
>JANXBJ010000027.1 GCA_025057645.1 Anaerolineales bacterium | reverse complement strand
CCAGAGCAAAGACTCGCAAATCCTCTATGCCGGTGGTGTGGTCAACGGGAGGTGGCAGAGTGCTTATGGAAACAAAGCTTCCATGCGCCACTGGAAGGCCGGCGAATGGCATCACCTTGCCTTCACCTACTCGGCCAGCCAAAACCGCATGCGCTTTTACGTGGACGGCGTGCTGACCGCCGACACCAATGAAGGTCACTATTGGGCTCCTAGAGCCGATGGAGCGGAGTTCGCCATCGGGGGCTCGCCCTGGTGGGGGAATGTTGCCGAATACTGGATCGACGCGGTGCGCATCTCAGGTCATGCAGCTACCAAAGAAGAGATTGCCGCCCGCGCCGAACGTTCCGGTCCACCGCGCCCCAACGAAATCTGGCTGCCGACAAAGCAGCTCAGGCCAGGAGACACGGTTGTTTATGAGTTCACTCCTGCATCGCGCGGTGGACAGCAAGGCGAGTCCTGCCGCAGCGCGCCGCTTACCTATCCCGGCATCCCGGTTTTTGACCCGCAGCCGCCCAGCACGCTCTTGCCCCCTGGAGCCACGTCCTTCGAACTGACCGTGCAAAGTCTGTCGCCCACTCGGTGTGCCTACAGCGTCAACGCTGACCTTCCCTATGAGCAGATGACCCCCTTTGGTGAAACCGAGGACACCCTGCGGCACACCACCACCGTGAGCGGGCTGAATCCCGACCCGAACACGATTAACGATGTCTATGTGCGCTGCGCCAGCCATCCCGACTACCGTCTGCGCCTGCGTTACCGCAGCCTTTCCCATTCCAACCCGCCTTTCCCACGCACGGGCAACTTGTGGGGCTGGTGGGAATGGCGGTATAGGAACAAGCGTTCCTTAGAGGAGCTTGCCAAAGTTGACTTGTGGCTGGGTGCCGGGGCTACAGCGGAGGAAATCCGTGAACTGCGCCGTCTCAACCCCCATATCCGCATTCTCACCTCGATCAACGCCGTTGAGAACAACGACATCCCCTCGCCGGATTACTATCTCAAGGACGTGAATGGGAATCTCATCGAAGTCTGGCCCGGCTCTTACCGCTTGAACTTGACCAAACCTGAAGTCGCCGAATACCAAGCCCGCTATGCCTATCAGACCTGGTTGGACTCCGGCATGATGGCGGATGGGGTCTTTTTTGACAATGTGATGACCTCCCAGCGTTGGCTGAAATATGATATTTACGGCAATCCCGTGAGAATTGACGCCAACGAGGACGGAGTCGAAGACGACCCCGATTGGCTGGAAGCGGCTTGGAAGGCCGGCGTTTTCCACGAAATTCGCACCTTCCGCCAACTGATGCCCTATGCGATTGTCAGCGGTCATTCGATGAATATCTACGAGCCGGGCATTGGCGAACTCTTCGATGGCATCAGTCTCGGCTTTGTCACCGCCGACGTGCTGGAGGGAGAGCGCTCGTTTGTCGAGGTCTGGGACCTCTATCAAGCGTGGATGCGCGATGCTCGTCAACCTCCAGTAGTGATGTTTGAATCCTCACCGATCGACCAGATCGCCTATGGTTACGATTACGCCCCTTGGGAGAAGATCCCGCCTTCCACCTTGGAGTTTGCGCGCACCTATTACCCCTGGATGCGCTTCGGTCTGGCGCTCACCCTGATGCACGACGGCTATTTCGCCCATGAATACGGAGATACCTGGCACGGCAATGATTGGTGGTATGACGAACTGGATTTTAACCTGGGCTATCCCCTCGGTCCGGCCTACCGAGTCGACGTGGGCTTCGATAGCGGCCCGAACCGCATCGTCAACCCTGGCTTCGAGTCGCCTATCGCTGCACCTTGGCGATTGTATGTAAATACAAGCGCAGGGTGTCAAGCCAGCGTGAGCCGCGACAGTACGACCTTTGTCGAAGGAAATTCCTCCGCCCGCATTGACATCAGCGCTACCTCCGGCACCGACTGGCACATTGACTTCAACCAAAGCCCGCTAAGCCTAGAGAAAGGGAAGGTTTACGACCTCACCTTCTGGGCCAAAGCCGATCGCCCGAGGTCGTTGGGGCTTTACGCCTCCAAGAATGCTCCACCTTGGAGTTCCTATGGACTGTCCAGGAAAGTTCAGTTGGACACCACTTGGCGCGAATATACTGTGACCTTTGAAGCCACCGAAACCGCCAGCGACGCCCGCATTCAATTCTTTGCCGGAGCAACAACTGGGACCATTTGGCTGGATCACGTCCGGCTGCGCTTGCATCCTCCCGATGTCTTTCGCCGCGACTACACCCATGGCACAGTTTTGCTCAACGGCACGCTCCAACCGCAAACGGTGACTCTCGGACCGGGCTTTCGACGTCTAAGAGGAGAACAGGCGCCCCTGTATGAATTCATTCTGGATGATAGCGAGCCGGGCTTCAGTGTCCTTAGCGGCCATTGGAGCCAAAAGACCTACGACAGCGGGGAATGGAAGGCCAGCGGGCCTTTCTACCATGCTTGGAAAACCAAACTGCACGAAATGATCAGCTCCAGCGGCGAAGTGCGCTGGACGCTCCCGATCCAGGCAAGCGATGTCTACACCATTACCGCCTGGTGGCCTGCAGCCCCGGCGGCAAACGGCTGGAATGCCCAAGCGCGCTTCGAGGTGGTGCAGGATGGACAAGTGCTGGCTGCAACCAGCTTGAACCAACGTCAGGGCGGAGACGAATGGCATCTGGTCGCTCGGGTTGCCCTAGACCCGGCCAAATCTCCCTATGTGCGGCTGGTCTGTTCCGGAGCGCCTTGCGTTGCCGATGCCTTGCATATCCGCTCTGCGGCGCGCTACAACAATGGGCAAGCGGTCACCTCGATCACGTTAGCGCCGCTCGATGGAATCGTGCTCCAACGGGATAACCCCCGTCTTTATCTGCCGTTGCTCTTACGATGATGGAGAAGAGATGAACGATCGAACGTCCGACTTCCCACGGGTAGGCCTTTGGGTTGGGATAGGGGTGTTTCTGACAATCCTTGTCTTCACCGGATACACTCCCGCAAGGGGAACGCTCGCCCACGCCCTGGCTGCCGAGCCATTGGCGCCGGGCGACTGGCCGCAACTCGGCCGGGACGCCCAGCGCACCAATTACAGCCCGCAGCAGGTCAACCCACCCTATTGTTACACTTGGAAATGGTATGAAGTGCCCTTTGCTTCGCGTGCCCAGCCGGTGGTGGTCGATGGAAGACTGTTCATCGGGGGCATGAACGGTGTGATGTATGCCCGCAACGCCTCTACGGGTGCGCCGCTGTGGAGCTATGCCGTCAACAGCCCCATCCGCCACTCGGCAGGGGTGATGAACAACACCGTGGTTTTCAGCACCCATGCCGGCTTCACCTATGCGCTCGATGCCGCCACCGGCACGCTGCGCTGGAAAGTCTACACTGGCCCAAGCTCGACCGCTCCGCTGATGGACGCCGGCCGCAACTGGGTCTATGTCGCTTCGGAGAATGGCAAGCTGACCGCCCTACGCCTGATCGATGGTGCCGTTCAATGGCAACGTGATCTTGGTGCGCCGATCCTGACCTCCCCCTCTCTTAGCGTCGATGGACAGACCGTCTTTGTTGGCACAGAAGCCATCCAAGCCGTGGCGCTCAACGCCGCCACCGGGGAGGTGCGCTGGACGAGCCAACTGCAAGGGCAAAGCTTGGCGGATCGCTACCCGGTGGTGACCGCCGACACCGTGTTCTACCGCTCTCAGCCGGTTTACCACTTCCATCTCCTGCTCCATGAAGGGGATGACGTCCTCGATCGAGCCGGCACCCCGCCCCATCCTGACTGGGCAACCGATTGGGCAAGGGTCAAGCCGCACATCATCCGTTACCTGACCGATGAGCCTACCAAACAAACCTTTTTTGCGCTCAGCCCTGCCAATGGGAACTTACGCAGTGTGGCGCCGGTGCTCTATACCTTTGGCAACAACGATAACCCCGCTCCACCGGTGGTGAGCGGCGATGGAGCAATCTATCTGCTCTATCGCGCCCGCCATGGCATTCAAACCGACGGCGGCGCCGTGCACGTGACGACGAAGTATGACGCTGAGCTTGGGCGCATGGACCGCAATACGCTTGACATCGTCGGCTTGCGCCAGAGCAATTACCCTACCTACAACGTGGAATTTCGCGCTACATCGGACGAACCGAGCCTGCTCACCATGGGAGGCGACATCCTCTGGGTGGATAACTGGGAGCGGCTGGGCGGCATCAATGTGCGCACAGGCCAACTCATCCATGTCGGCACGGTCTCGAACTATTGGCCCGAATGCTTTGGCGCCCTCTCGGAAACCGCCGTGACCTGTGGCCCGGTCGGCCCTAATCCCTTCTTCCCCCTCAGCGGCAACCCAAGGGACCGGGACTATCCCTTCCCCAAGCCTCGTGCCGGTGAGGGCCACCAGCGCGGCGGCCTAGTCATCGCCAACAACATGCTTTACTGGCGGGTGATCGAGGGCGGATTGGCCGGCATCTCGCAGCGCACGGGCACTTCCTGCCCCCCTCCCTTGGTTTATACCCACACCGAGGTCAGCGGATTGGAACCCTACACCCCGCCGCCACCCCCGCCGCCCAGCACGCGCCAGCTCTCCGAGTATGTCACCCTCGACCTCACCACCCCGGTTCAGCGCCCGCCTGCCGACCTTGTCGAACGCCTGCGCGCCGGGGTGCGTGACTTAGTCAGCGCCAACGATCATCTGATGCCCTTCTATTTGGAGCGTGGTTTCACCAACTCAGCGCTCTGGCCCTATAATGCCGCTGATAACCACCCCCCACCCCCCAGCGTAACCTACCGTGCCGATGGCAACATCTACTGGCACGACCCGGGCGAGTTGCTCTACACGCTGGCTATGGCTTATCCGTACTTAGACCCGCCCCTGCAGGCTCAGGTCAAAGCCTACATGGCGGCCGAGATGCAGCGTTTTCCACCGTTGCGGAATTTGGACTTCGGTGTAGGAACGAACTGGGTGAGCCGCGGCGTGCCGCGCGAACGCTATGCCGTCCCCTTCCGCGCTCAATTGAACGCCTGGCCGCCGCCAGCGCCTTCTTTCTCCGTAATTTATGCCCTATGGTTATGGTCAAAGAACACGGGCGATTGGTCGTATGCCCGATCCCATTGGAATGAGATCAAGGCGTTGTTCAATGAGCGACGCAACCGGATGCTCTTTTATGCCGACATCGCCGGCGCCATCGGCTATTACCGCCTGGCCGACCGCCTCGGCGATACTGAGGCCAAACAGGCTGGGCTACAGGCTGCGATTAGCGCTATGGAAGACGGGCGGCAGAACTTTGCAACCTACCGCCGGCGCGCCGAGAGCATGTACAAGGACCCCTTTGGGATTGAAACCGGCTGGTATGCTCCCGTATTCTTCGGCTTGACCCCCGAGGTGGGCTTGTACCTGCGCGAGCAGTTAGGTAGCCAAGCGCGCGACTATCTGCTCTCTAAGGAAATCGGCGACCCAACGCTCGAAAACGGCCTGCGCTGGTGGTACCTGACCCGCGCCGGCGCCCATGCCGAAGTCGGTGAAACTTCCTTTGTGGCGCCCAACGCCGCCTGGTCGCACTTTTTGGCTCATGCTTACATTTTGGGAGACTCGCAAGAGACCTTGCGCACCTGGCTCGACCGGCCGTGGGGTCGCGGCGACCTCTACTCGATCCAGAAGATCGTGGCGACCATTCATGCCCAGCCGGAACAACCGGACTTCAGCGCCAGTTATAAAGTGGCATCGAACCCAGTGCCGCGCAGTGGTGAGGTGTTCACGTACACGATTGTCATCCGCAATACGGGCAAGCTGTTGGCTGAAACGATCACGCTCACAGATGCGATACCCCAGGGGCTGAGCTATGTCCCCGGCAGCCTGTCGGCAACGTCGGGGAACGTCGATGACTCCAGCGCGCCCACCCTGCGGTGGAGCGGAACGCTCACGGACACCCGCGCGGTTACGGTGACCTATCAGGTGAGGGCAGACGTGCCGGCGGATCAGATAAGGTTTCTCTCGAACACCGCAACCATTACCGTTCCGGGATTAGACCCAATCGTTCGCTCAGCAACCGTTGTCGTCAACGGGGAGGCAATTTACATGCCTCTGGTGATGAAGAACGCACGCTGAGGGAGGAAACGTCTTCGTATTCCCTCTGTGAAGGTTCTTGCAATTTCTCTCGATTGGTTTGCTGACCGCGGCTGTTGGCGAATGGCAGTTCTCGGTGTTCTTGCGCAATGACCCGGGCAACTTTATCGGCTCGCTGGCTTTCAATGCTCTCTACCTGACACTCGTCTACCTCTTCACCCGCCTCCTGCTGAATATCTTGCGCAAACATCCGACCCTGATCATGATTTACAGCGCTGTTTTTGGGTTGATTGGCTTGAGGGTAAAATGGTTTCACATCAGCAATTCACCGTGGGGCAATCCACAAGCCAATCAAGCTGGGATGTTCGCTTATTGGGCTTGTATGGTGGTCATTCCCCTGATATTTCTCCTCGAGATGCGCCTTGTGAAGTCTTTCATCACTCGCTATGCTTTAGTGTATCTTTCCTTGGTTTGGCTCGGGCAATTGCTGATTGTCAGCCCAAGTTTGCGCTTTGTATTCCGCATTTACACCTTTATCTTGGGGTTTTTAGGGTTAATCGTCGGAGTCTTCTGGGTTGGCGCAAAGCGGAGCGCACCTCCGTCCTAGAGTAAAGCGGGTTGGCCTCCTTATATTGATTTTGCCCGTGCATACCCTTGACAGTTTTTCTGGATAACGTTATAATATTTGATAACGTTATAATAAGTTTAACACGTTATCAAGAGTTAATAAATCACCTATGAACCTTAAGAACTTTGCGGTGATTAACCACCCCGTACGAATGCGTATCTTTCAGGCGCTGAACGAAACCGAACTTTCTATTAACCAACTGGCGCAGCGTCTGTCGGACGTGCCTAGGCCATCGATCTACCGTCACATCCATCAAATGCTGGATGCGGGTGTGATCAGGGTTGCACGCACTCGTTTGGTCAACGGCATTGAGGAGCGTTTCTACATTGCGGAACGAGGGTTGATTGACCCGGCCGACCTAGAAAGGCCCGGCGGTTTACAGGAATTTGTTGACCATGTGCGCTTGTATGGGTGTGGAGTGGCGCAGGAGTTAGGACGGTATGTCTTGGAGCGTGGCGAACCCGACCTCAACAACATCGCTGCCCGCGATCATGTCTTTTACGCTACTGAAGAAGAGTTCGTCCGGGCGCGTGAGGCAATTTACAAAATCCTGCAGGCCTTGGAAGCTCAGCCCCCCGCTGAGGGACGCAGAAAGCGCCGTATGTTTATTATGGGGCACCCGCTTTGGGAGCCGCCGGAGTGAATTCGCTAGAGGGATTTCGAGAAACTGACTGTAGTTCTCGTGTCCTACGGTAGTATGGAAACGCTCAATTTGTTAATGGTGAGGTGTGCTATGTTTTCTTGGATCACACAAAATCGACTCTATGACTTAGCCCGTCAGGGCAAGCGGCTCACACCTTGGTGGGCAGTCCTCATCGTGGGGGCCGTAATTACTTGGGGCTCGGCTTTGTTTGCACTGCCCATCGGATTAGTGCAGTTTGTGTTGTTCGGTTTCTCACCAGAAGGTACACTACTGCGGCCCTCCGACTTTCCACTGCTCGCTACGTTTTTGGAATCCATGATGCTGGCAGTCTCGTTCGGGGCGATAATCCTTTTGGTCTGGCTGTGGGTGCGGCTGTACGAGAAGCGCTCGTTTTCCAGTCTGGGATTTGAGCGCCCGAAAGTGCTCTTTCTTTATGGGCGCGGCTTGCTGATCGGGGTGCTGACGTTTTTGGCGACGGTGGGCTTGATGGCACTGTTCGGTTACGTCGCCCCCGAAATTTCTGATCCGGCTAAGACCGGCTTTGCGGCTTTGGGCAGTATTCTGCTGATCTTCATCCCCGGTTGGTTGATCCAAGGCGCAGCCGAAGAGGTGCTCACGCGAGGGTGGATGCTCCCTGCCCTAAGTGCTCGCTATCGACCTTGGGTGGGAATTTTGATTTCTTCGGTGTTCTTTGCGGTGATGCATGGCTTCAACCCGAACTTGAGCGTCTTAGCTATGGTCAATCTTGCGCTGTATGGGCTATTTGCTGCGCTCTATGCCTTGCGCGAGGAGTCGCTGTGGGGGATTTGTGCCTTCCACTCGGTATGGAATTGGGCGCAGGGCAATCTGTTTGGCTTTCAGGTCAGCGGTCAGGAAAGCCCAGCCGGGACGCTCTTCAACTTGATGGAAGCCGGTCCGGATTGGTTTACCGGCGGCGCCTTCGGTCCTGAGGGAGGCTTGGTAACCACGTTGGTCTTGAGTCTCTCCTGTGCAGTGATCCTTTTCTGGCCTCAGTCGGCGGCAAAACCCCAACCCGATCCCGCTCTAACTAAGGCATCTCCAGAAGCTTCATAATTTCCATTGATTTACGTATTCAACATCTTAGGAGGCATTTCTCATGGAAGTCGAAGTGCTTTATCGTCCCTCATACTCTTTAGGTGTGATCAAGCTCGCGCCCAATGAGCAAATCCGCGCTGAAGCTGGCGCTATGGTCAGTATGTCCGATGGGATCACTTTGGAAACCAAAGCTGAAGGGGGGTTGTTCAAGTCGCTGGGGCGGGCTCTTCTTGGCGGGGAGAGCTTTTTCCAGAATATCTATAAGGCGCCGCCGCAGGGTGGAGAGATCACCTTTGCCCCTGACTTGCCCGGCGATGTCTTCGTGTTAACCTTGAACAACGACCGCATGTTGGTGCAGAGCGGCTCTTATCTAGCTTCGGAAATCGGCATTGAAGTGAATGCCAAGTTGAGCAAAAAGGCGTTCGAGGTAATAGAAGGCTTCGCCATCCTCGAAGTCTCGGGCAGCGGAAAACTGTTGCTCTCTTCTTATGGAGCGATCCACGAGAAGGTGCTAGCCCCGGGCGAAAAATACCTTGTCGACTCAACGCACTTGGTTGCCTTCGATGAGCACATCCCAGTTGAGGATAAAGCGCTGGGTGGGTTGAAAGGGGCGCTTTTGAGCGGCGAAGGCTTCGTTATCCAACTGACCGGACCGGGACGCATCCTCCTCCAGACCCGCTCTCCAAAAGCCTTCATCGACTGGCTGGCTCCCTTGTTGCCGAAACGCACCGAATAACCATTTCAAACTTAGAGGTGAGTGATGAACGGTTCAACTTCTTCCAATGCGGTCTTAGATTTCTTTTCCTTCTTGCGCCGGCCGAGCGCAGAAAGAATTGTCGCTTCGCTGCGCTCCAAACTCGGCGTTGTCGGGATTATTATCGCGCTCGACATTCTTTTTGGCTTTGTAGGGAATCTGCTCTCCTCTGCCCTTGAGGGGCTGGTGGGGCTGCAACCCGAGCACGTGACCGAAACAGAACTAGAAAGCGAGCTGATGTTCTTCATGCGAACGATCGGCATCTTGGTGATCCCTTTTATCGAAGAGGTCGGGTTTCGCTTATGGCTTGCGCCGAACCTACTTTTCCTTTTTATCTCTTTTGCGGTGGTGACGATCCAGTTTGCGCCAGTGCCTTTTGCCAGCTTGTTGAAAAACGCTGGGCTAGAGGCAATTGCGCCGGGGGTTAAGATTGGCTTTTACCTCTTACTCGGGGCCGCCATCGTGCTTTTCTTCTGGCTGCGCGAGCGCAAAGGGCATCGCTACGCAGACTTTTTCAATCGCCACGTGGGCTTCTATTTCTACCTCTCGGTGATCGCCTTTGGCTTGGTCCATCTGACCAACTACACCGATGCTGGACCGTGGTGGTATGGCCCGATTTTGGTCTTACCCCAACTGGTGGGTGGCTTAGCGTTTGGATACCTGCGCATTCGCTTGGGCTTCTGGTATGCGGTGCTGGCGCACATGTTGGCCAACCTGATTTACACCCTAGGAGATGGCATGAATGCGTTGTTTGGAGAAGTGGGGGGCGTCGTGTGGTTGGCTTTGATGCTCATAACCGCAGGCGTTGCCGTTGGGTTGACCTTGCGGCGCAAACCGACTTCGCCACAAAGGATTTCGCCACAGGTTGACCACTAGAGGCAGAACGTTGGTGGATAGCGAATCGCAATCCAAGGTAATCCGAGTGTTCTCTCCCTACAGGTGTCTAGGTCGATGGCGATCTGTGGGGTGGGCGCAACTGCGCCTGCCCCGGTTGCCTGCAAGGATGGTTTAGAGTAGGTGTATGCCACCCTGTCTTAACGATGTTTCTAAACCTTAACACGCCATTAGGTCTGAAAATGAATGCGCAGCTTTTATAATTTGCACAAATGCGAGAAAAGTTACCCAAAAAGGACGCAGCAGCGACAAACTGCGTAAAGATGGAAATAGGATAAAAAATTGTATGACAAGGAAAAAGTGGTTTTATCCATTTGTATATTTCCTAAGCCTCGTCGTAGCGTTTCTGCCTCTGTATACGGAAAAGCCGTATGATCCCCGTCAGACCTCTACGGTGATCTTTGAAATCCTGCAACAGGCAACATTGGCAATGCCGAGCTGGGGTTGGATTTTTCACGTTCTCACCCTGGCGATCCTTGGGCTTGCCCTGTGGAAGCCCGTTCTGGGTGGGCGTGCAGTCGCCATATATTTCGGGTTCAATTATTGGATTGTGGCTGCCACGCAAACCCATGCGTCTACGCCCAATTACGGCTTTGCCGTACATACCGGAGCCTTGGTGATTTCGGTCTTGTTGGGAGCTGTTTGGCTCTGGGTGGCGTGGAAGGATCTGTTGCGCTTGGACTTCAGCAGAGTGCCGACTTGGCGGTGGGTGTTTTTTCCGTTTGCGCTCCTGGTGTTCTGGTCACCGATGCGCTTGGAAGGGAATCTAGTGCGAGCTGATTTCAACCCTGGACTGCTCTTGACCTCTCCTGAGTACGGCTTCGCTTTTTGTTTTATGACTCCCATGTTGCTGTTTTTGCTCATCCTTGCTTATCCCATGGTGAGCGAATTTGCCCTTCGCCTGACGGCTTTCAATGGCCTACTTTATGGTCTATTCAATCTGAGCTATTGGGCACAGCCGGAAACCCGCTGGCTGGGTGTGATGCACTTGCCCTTGTTGGTGCTTTCGATGGCTGCGCTGTTCCTCGCCCATCGACGACCACAACCGAACATTGGGTCTGGTTAAGGGAGAGAAGGTTGGTTCCTCAGTCTGAGCTTGTTTTTTGCATGCGGTATGGATGTCCTCTTATCGCACTTTAGGGATAGAGACTAATTGCCGGATAAAACTTGCGCCCTAAGCTTACGGGAAGAATTTTGCGGAATCCATACTTTGAAAGGAGTTAATGTTTGGCTATGGAAAATCAGTTTCTCGCTCAAGCCCAAAGCGGAAAGAACGCTTGGTGGCGTTATCTGGTCGGTATTCTGATCATCCTGATCGTTTGGCAGGTCGGGGGCGCTCTCTTGATCCTGCCCCTCATTGCCGCCAATCAGGGGAAGGTGCCTGAAGAGGCAACCCCGGTCAGTTTTGTCTTCTTCCTCTCGACCTTTGCTTTCCTGCTCTTGGGCACTTGGCTGGTCAATCGCCTCTGGCATGGTCGGTCGGTGCTCAGTCTCACCACTCCCTTTGGGCGGGTGAATTGGAAACGCGTTTTCCTCGGCATTGCGGTTTGGCTAGTTGCTATGACAATCGTAGCGGTGGTTGAAGCCTTGCTACATCCGGGTCGTTATGTCCTCAACCCCAATCCAGTCAGCATCATACCTTATTTTCTACTGGGTCTGGTCTTGATCCCCATGCAGACCAGCGCCGAAGAGTATTTCTTCCGCGGTTATCTGCTCCAAGCCAGCGGACGCTTGATGCGCAACCCGTTTGCTCTCTCGGTGCTGAATGGTGTGCTTTTTGCCTTTCCCCACCTGATGAATCCCGAAGTGGGGGTGATGGGGCTGGCGCTCTCGGTGGCGTTCTACGCAGCGATGGGCTTCTTCCTAGCCTGGCTCACCTTGCGCAGCCAAACGTTGGAGTTGGCGCTAGGGATTCACGCCGCCAACAATTTCTTTACCGGCATCTTTGCCAATTACGTGACCACTGCCCTGCCCACTGAGTCTTTGTTTATCATCCAGACCCTCGATCCCGTATTCGGATTGGTCTCGTTTCTGGTGGCGGCCGGTGCAGTGTATCTGGTCTTATCCTTGACAGGGATGAGACAATTAGCCTTTGCAAGGTGAAGCTAAACAACCAGAAAACCTGACTTGAAATAGCCATATTTCAATTTCACTTTGGAGAACAGGACGATGAGTAAAGAGATCAGAGATGTCACTTTTGCGGCTGCTGGCTTTATTTTTGGGGTCTGGCTATACTACTTGTATCAAGAAGGTGGTTTTTCCCTGATGCTCTCCGAAGGATGGAAAGGCTTAGCTGCGGCATTTGTCTTTTTGGGCCTCGTTGTTGTCTGGGATCGGGTGCGCAAAAGGTAACCCCGGAATCTGCCTATCGTAACCCGCCGAGCAACTCTCGGCGGTGAACGTCCCCGCCCGTAGGTGCGGCGGACGGGGACGTTTGCGCCTCCTCCTCCCCTCTCCAGCGGAAGAGGGGTCGGGGGTGAGGCCAGAGTTCACAGGCGCGGACGCCCGAGCTGGCTCGGAGAAAAGCAAGCTTAGGGGGATTGTGTTATTCTCTGTGCAGCTTGGGGCGGGTCTCGTTCTGCAAGGCATGGAAAAGAGGCAGCCACCTTATAGGGTGTCACTGGCTTGGCTCGCTACCGATCCGGAGACAGACGCTTGGCCATCAGGGTTGGATTTCTACTGTAAATGTCCAACTGCCCGGGAAGTAATACCCCAGAGCTTCGTAGAAGAGACGGATCACCTCCGTATCCGTCATACCTTGGGGCTTTTGTTTGATCTGCGGACCGCCACCACCGCCATCGTTGCCGGAAAAGGTCACCCAATCTATTTCGATCCCTTGCTGGCGCAGTTTCTCTTTGGCGGCTTGCAGTTGATCGTCGGGGATCACTTCGGGGACACTTTGGGCTAATTCGTCAACCGCCAGGGTGAGTGTTTCCGGTTGTCCGTGATGCCCGACGGCAAAACCCACCGTCACACAGCGCACTTTGCCCGTTAAGGTTGCCCATTCAGGGCGCTCTTCCGTTCCGTAGTCTTCGTCAAACGCCAATGAATAGTCGCTGATTCCAGCTTGAGCCCCTCCAATCCTTAATGTGACCTTCTCGGCGAGCATCCAGTCCGCCAGGCTGGGTTTCTGATAGCACAGATACGCTCGGGTAAAGGAGGGAGTGATTTCCAGCCGTTCCAAGCGCATCTCCAAGCCTTCGGAGATGACACTCTGAGCGGGGGTGAGCACCAGGGCCGGGTAAGCCGGTAGATCGAGATCAAAGGTGAAGACCTGCCCGCCTTGGGCATCCCAAGGGTTAAGGAATATTTTTAGTTTGCCCACGAAACGTCCGTTGCTGATCGGGTCTTTTGGAGAGAAGAAGTCGTTGTCCGCTTTATGGTTGTGGGGTTTGGCAAAGGTGAAGGTGGCGACGAAGATGTTGGGGTCGTTCTCGTCGGTGCTAATGCTTCCACTCCCGCTGAAAAACGGTTTGCCGTCCACATCGGTTAGTTGAAGGTCGTAGGATTGCTCTGTTGGAAATCCCTCAACTCGATAGACCACCACAGCGCGTAGGGCGTCCACATAGGCTTGTAGCAGGGTGATTTTGACCTCGCCAATCGCCTGCGAGGGGAGCGGATCGATGCCCGGCACCGTTTTGCGCCAGGGCAGTTCGGACCAGACGAACTCCAATGCGCCGGGCATGTCTTTCCCCTCGGCATCTCTGAGTGACTCCACGGCTACTACCACGGATTGCACATCTTGAGCGAGGGGTGGAAAGACCGCTTCCACACAGCGCCAACCTTCTGCGGCAGCGATTTCAACCACTTGTTGTGGCGATATAGAGGGTGCATCGAACACCGCCGGGGTGATTTGCCCGCTTTGCAGGGCGGAAAAAGCTTTCAGCTTCAGGGTTGGGGTGCTGGATTGTTGATAACACAATTTGGCGCGCGTTTCCTGCGGAGTTGCTATCACCCATTCTAAGCGCATTTCCAAGCCGCCAGAGCGCACAGAGTAGGTATTTCCGCCGCCATAAGGCGCTTGATGCACCAACACATGCGGGGCGGTGAAGCGAAAGGTATCCAAGATGTTGCCATTCCCATCGAGCAGGGGGATTGCGACGCTGACGTCGGTATATGTATTGGCGACCATGTAACTCTCTTGATCCCGGACGAGCTGATGGACGACATAGCGACCTTTCAATCCACCCTCGCTTGGCAAAAGCGCCATCCCTGCGCCGCGATATTGCTCGGGTTGAATCTCCCCAAATTCAAGCTGGGGAATCCCTAATCTCTGATCTCCGGCCAAACC
>JANXBJ010000026.1 GCA_025057645.1 Anaerolineales bacterium | reverse complement strand
ACGCCCTCTTCAAGGCGCTTGAACCAGTTGAAGGCGATTGACTTAACTACAGTGGCAAAGACCAGTTCTTCTCCGGCCGGTGCTTCAGTTGCTGGGGGTTGCTCCGCTGCTGGAGCCTCGGTCTCTGCTGGGGCTTCTGGGGTTGCCGGTTGTTGGGCACAGGAGACCAGCATGGAGAGGATGAGTAGAAACGAGAGAAGAGAGAGGGCTTTTCTCATATTACACTCCTTGTTGTAAGTTTAGGGTAAAGACTGGGATTAGAAAACCACAGTGATCTAATGTTTTTGTTATCTTATAGCCACCTCCTCCTTTGCAAATCCATTGGTGGTTTGTTTTGCCACAATCACCTCGATCTCCAACTTGCGCAGGCGCGAGATCCATTCGGGCTCTAGGTTCTCGTCGGTGATCAAGGTGTTGATCACGCTAAGCGGGGCGATGGCAGTGAAAGCGATCCTGCCGAACTTGCTGGAGTCGGCAACGAGGATCACCCGCTTGGCATTCTTGATCATCACTTGCTTGACTAAAGTGTCCTCTAGGTTATATTCGGTCAAGCCGGCTTCTAAATCGACCCCCGCTGCGCCGAGAAAGAGCTTATCGACGTAGAAGTCGCGCAGAGCGCGCTCCGCTAAGTGACCGACCATCGAAAGCTCTATAGGACGCACGATGCCACCGGTCAGGATCAGACGGATGTTAGAATTTTCGGCTAGCAGCGTGGCAATTTGCAGGCAAGGGGTGATCACGGTCAGGTTTTGTTTGTCCACCAGTCGGCGGGCAATTTCGAGGGTAGTTGTGCCCACGTCAAGGATAATACTATCCCCGTTTTCGATCAACGCCGCTGCGGCCTTGGCGATCTGTTGCTTGGCGGCTAAGTTCTCAACAGCCCTGACCACGAAGGGAGGCTCGTAACTGCGACCCCGGTCGAGCACCGCTCCACCGTGCACGCGGCGCAGCAACCCCTTCCGTTCGAGGGCATCAAGGTCGCGGCGGATGGTCATCTCGGAAACTCCAAAACGCTCCACAAGCTCATTGACTGTGATTGAGCCGCGCGCTTCTAGAAGTTCCAGAATGATCTGATGTCGCTCTTCCGAGAGGTAGCTGCTCATCGCTAGCTCAGTTTGTTTGGATTTGTTTATATAATATATCATTCTTGTTTGATTGTCAAGCGATATTAACTTTTCTGACCGTTAAATTAGCTATTTTTAAGTTTGGTTATTGACATTTACACATTAATTTTATACAATAATTTCAAAATCAAACATCAATTTCCCCCGATAAGGAGCCCCCATGTCTTGGCTGGTTGAGCTTTTTGGTACTGCAAAGCCGATTATCGCGATGTGCCACCTCGTCGCTCTGCCCGGTGACCCGGACTACGATCCCGAAAAGGGCATGGAATTTGTGGTTGAGCGCGCAGCAGCGGACTTGAAAGCGTTGCAGGATGGCGGTGTGGACGCGGTGATGTTCTCGAATGAGGCCAGTATCCCTTATCAAACCCGGACCGAACGCATTACAGCCGTGGCCATGGCGCGCGTGATCGGCGAGCTGAAGAGCCAAATTCGTGTTCCCTTCGGGGTAAACGTCCTCTGGGATGCAGAAGCCTCGGTAGACCTCGCTGTCGCTACCGGGGCCAAGTTTGTGCGCGAGATTTTCAGCGGCGTCTATGGTTCTGATTTTGGGTTGTGGGACACAAACGCTGGGGCAACCGTGCGCCATCTCTATCGCCTCGGTGGCAAGGGCATCAAGCTTCTGTTCAACATTGTGCCGGAAGCTGCGGCGTATCTAGGCCATCGAGATGTTGCCGATATTGCCCGTTCAACCGTGTTCAACTGCCGACCGGATGCTCTCTTAGTCTCCGGACTCACGGCCGGACAGGAAACCTCCACAACCCTTCTTCAGCGCGTGAAAGAGGCCGTGGGCGATGTGCCGGTGTTTGCTAATACGGGGGTGCGTCTGGAGAACATCGAAAACCAATTGCGTATAGCCGACGGCGCCGTTGTCGGAACCACCTTCAAACGCAATGGGTATATTTGGAACGAAGTGGATGGTTCCCGCGTCCGGGCATTTATGGAGAAGGTGCGCCAGATCCGCTCTCAGTGACTCTCGAGCTTTCTTCGAAAATTTCCCTCTCAGCGATTCAAGCGGTGGTAGATTCCCCTAAGCCGGGGGTAAATTTGTCTGAAAGCCTGATACAGCTCTTCATAGATCGGACGAGTATTCTCCTGCGGTCGGATGCGATGCACCACCCGGACCAAGCTTCTTACTGCTTCGATGGAGGGCAACAGCCTTAGTCCCACCATGGCCAGATAGGCCGCTCCGAGGGCCGTGGTATGCTGGGGTTGCGCAACACATTCCAGGGTGCGTCCGGTGATGTCCGCAACGATCTGCACCCAAGGTAGCCCTTTGGCCCCTCCGCCCATGGTGCGCAAGGGATCGGGCCTGAAGCCATATAGTTCGGCAATGTTCTCCACAATCCAGCGCACGTTATACCCAACCCCCTCGTAAACCGCGCGCAACATGTGCGCATAGGTATGATTGGCCCCCAGATTGATAAAGGCTGCCCGTAACCGCTCATCGGCAATCGGAGTGCGTTCCCCATACATCCAGGGAGTAAAAATTAGCTTACCCGCCCCAGCTTCGACACGGCTTACCTCTTCGTCCATGCGCGCAAAGAGTTCACTATCGGGTTCGCGCTGAAAGAACTCGCGCCCTGCCCACTTTAAGCAGGCTCCGGCGGTTTCAGTTTCGGCAATCAGGAGCAGCTTCTGGGGGTCGGCAGACTGAATCGTGGGAATACCTCGCTTTCCGACCACGCGCTTACTGGTGACAATGCCGACAAAGCCCGATGTCCCTAAACAGAGATGTCCTTCTCCTTCGCCTACCGCTCCGGAGCCGACTGCTGCAGTCATGGCGTCGCCTGCGCCGCCGAAGACCGGCGTTCCTTCCAACAAGCCCATGGCTTGGGCCGCTTGGCGCCTCAATCCTCCGACTTGATCATAAGGAAGGACGAGTTCGGGGAATTTGCTCGGATCCAGGCCCAGAAAACGCATCAAGGCCGTATCCCACGTCTTGGTTTTGAGGTTGAATACCCCGGTTACGCTGGAGACCGTCCACTCAGCCACTAGGCGTCCGGTCGTTTGGGTTAGCAGGTAGCCACTACAATCCACCAGAGCCGCTGCCCGACGATAGATCTCAGGCTCGTGCTTCTTGAGCCAAATATATTTTGGCAGGACATCTTTCCCAGTGATAGCCACCCCGACTAGGGCGGTGAAGATGGCGCGCCCACCGACCCTGCGCATGATCTGTTCAGCCTCTTCTTCAGCGCGTCCGTCTAACCAACTAATGCAAGGGCGCAGCGGCTGGCCCTCTCGATCGATTGGGAGGAGATTGACCATTTGAGTTGAGAAGGCTAGGCCGGCGATCTCGCTCGGGGTAACCCGGTTCTCGGCTAGAATCCTCCGAGTTGTCTTACAAACCGCCTCCCACCAATCCTCTGGATTTTGTTCTGCCCATAGCGCACGGGGGTAGTAAGTGGGGTAGGGTTCGAAGGCTGTGCCCTGTAGCTCTCCATCCGGGCAGACTAGCGCAGCTTTGCAGCCGCTCGTGCCGACATCAAAGGCCAGGATATAAACCATCGACTCCCTCTTGCACGAGAAACTCCTCCTCGTTGGATTATACTCGGCCTCTCAGTCTCCGTTCTGGGGGAGTAGTGCGCGATTCTCTCTCCCTCTGCAGGTGGGAGATCGGCAGTCCAAATGCCTCTCAGGAAGGCAGATGCCCCCGGTTATTGGGGAGAGAGATATGGAAAAAGGCTTTTGCGACTCCAAAGGGTCAGTGCAGGCTGCCTGTCCCTTGGAGGCCGAGCTGCTCGCTGGCCGCAACCTGTTTGGATGAGGCAGAGGGCGTTCTCCTACCCCAAGCGAATGCGCGGGTCAAGGATAGCATAGAGGATGTCGGCAACCAAATTCGAGAGCGCAAACCCTAGTACGGCGACCATGGTTACCGCTTGAAGGAGGGGTAAATCGCGGCGATCGATGGCGAAAACCATGAGCCGTCCCAAGCCCGGGTAGTTAAAGACGTTTTCAATCACGATCAGCCCGCTGATTAGCCATCCCATACTGATCGCCACTACGGTAATGGTGGGGATGAGCGCATTGCGGAGCACATGTTTGAAGATCACCGTCCGGCGAGGCAAGCCCTTTAAGTCGGCGGTGCGGACATACTGCTGCTTCAGCTCTTCGATCACCCCTGCGCGCGTTAGGCGGGCGATGTAAGCCAGCAGCACCAAAGTGGCTGTCATGGCGGGCAAGATGAGCATAGGCAGCGCCTCGATAAACGAGGTCGTCGGACGGATAGACGAGTTAGCCGGGAATAATTTCAGGCGAAAAGAAAAAATTTGGATCAACACTAGGCCAGTGACAAATTCGGGCAGTCCTACCACGGCTAAAGAAGCGATACTGATCACGTTGTCGACAAATTTGTTCTCGTTCAAGCCGGCGATAACCCCCAGTAAGATTGCCAGGGGCACGGAGATAACCAGAATCACGGCGGCAAGCATCAAGGAATTGCGCAGGCGTCCGAGGACAAGAGGACGGATTTCCGTCTTGGTGCTGTAAGACTTTCCCCAATCGCCTCGGATAAAGTTGACCAGCCATCGGGTGTACTGCACGGGTAAGGGGTCCTTGAGCCCTAGCTCCTCGCGCAGAGCTTCCAACGCAGCCTCGCCGGCCTCGCGACCTAAAATGACCCGAGCGACATCTCCGGGCAAAAACTGGGTCACGATAAAGATGACCATCGAGGTGATCAGCAGGGTAAGGATCAGAAAACCGAGTCGACGCAGTAGGTATTTCAGCATTGGCCTGTGTCCCGATTAGATTGGGGCTTGCAGTTGGACTAACTCTTCCAAGGTGTAATGGCAGTAAATGCGCTTTTGCGTTCGTTCATCCACGCGCCAAGGCGGGGCCTCCCGTTCGCAGATTGCGCCGATCTTGCGCGGACAACGCGAGTGAAAAGGACAGCCGGTGATCGGTTCGCTCGGGCTGGGCAAGTCCCCTTGCAGGCGAATAGTTTGGCCCTTCTTTTCCAGCTCTACGGAGGGCACAGCCGAGAGCAGTGCCTCGGTGTAGGGATGGTAGGGGGGTTCGAACAGATCGGCTGCGCGGCAGAGTTGCATGAGCGCACCCAGATAAATCACAGCGATCTGATCGGCAAGGTAACCCACCACAGCTAAATCATGGGAGATGAACAATAAGCCGTTGTTAAACGTGCCCTGAAGGCGGTTAATGAGATTCAGGATCGCAGCTTGCACCGATACGTCTAGCGAGGAGACCGGTTCATCAGCGATGATCACGTCAGGGTTGGTGATGAAAGCCCGGGCGATGGCGATGCGCTGTTTTTCGCCGCCGCTGAGTTGATTGGGGCGGCGGTTGAGCACCTCAACCGGGAGCTGCACAGCGCGCACCATCTCCTCGGCTGCACGCTGGGCCTCCTCGCCGCGGATCCCCTGTAAGACGAAGAGCTGTCGGCGTAGGGACTCTCCTACCGTCATAAAAGGGTTCAGCGCCTCTTCGGGATTCTGGAAGACCATCTGCAGGCGACGCAGAACCTCTCGGTTGCGCTTGGAGAGTTTCGGCGATGCCGGCAACCCATAGATGCGGATCGAACCCGCCTCAGGTTCGTTGAGGCCGCTGATCGCCCGAGCCAGACTGGTCTTGCCGCTGCCGCTCTCGCCTACCAGCCCAAGCGTCTCTCCCGGCTGAATGTGGATGCTGACATCCTTTACCGCCTTGATCTTCCGTTTGCGGTGGCTGAATATGGACTCGATCAGGGATTGGTGAGTATCGAATTCAACCACGATGCCTTCAGCGTCCAGCGCCGAGGCCTCGGCCTGTTTGCGAATCGACACGGGCTCCTGGAAGGCCTCCTCCCCCTCAAAGAGATGGCTGAGCTCGATCTCTTGATGGGCGATCTCCTGCCACCGATGGCAGCGAGTTGAGCGTTGTCCGTTGACTTGCTCTAGAGAAGGGCGCACGGAGCAGGCTTCGATCGCAAGGGGACACCTGGCACGAAAGATGCAGCCACTGCCCCGCTGGGCAAGGGCTGGGATGCGGCCCGGGATGGCGCTGAGGACCTGCTCCCTTTTATTCTGCCCCAGTTTTGGCACACTCTTCAGCAGGCCATAGGTGTAGGGATGTAGGGGTTGAGAGAACAGGTCTTCTAACGGGGCGTCCTCAACCAATTCCCCGGCATAGAGCACAGCCACCCGATGACACAGCTCGACCACAACGCCCAAGTTGTGCGTAACATATAACACGGCCATCTCTTGGCCTTGGATGAGTTCCTTGATCAGGTCAAGAATCGACGCTTGGGTGGTGACATCTAAGCTGGTCGTGGGTTCGTCCAACAGTAACAGGCGCGGCGAGGTTGCTAAGGCCATGGCGATCATCACCCGTTGCTGCATGCCGCCGCTGATCTGATGGGGATAGGAACGGGCGACCCGCTCGGGATCGGCCAGACGCACTCGCTCGAAGAGTTCCAGAACTCGCTGGTGAGCCACTGCTGATGGCATTTTCAGGTGGTAGCGCAGCACCTCTTGCACCTGTTCACCAACTGGCAAAGTAGGGTTGAGCGAAGAGAGCGGGTTCTGAGGCACCAGAGCGATTTTGCGCCCCCAGTAGGAGCGCATTGCTTCTTTGGAAAGCGAGCTGATCTCTTCCCCCTCAAAGACAATCGATCCTTTCCGTATCTTGCCGTTTTCGCCCAAGTAATTCAAAATTGCCATTGCTAGGGTGGTCTTGCCCGAGCCGCTCTCACCGACCAAGCCGTAAATTTGTCCGGCGTGAAGGGTGAGGTTGACGTCGCGGATCGCTTCTAGCCAGTGATCTCCGATCCGATAGGCTACTGTCAGGTCTTTTACCTCTAAGATAGGCACTTCACGGCTCATCTCTCGTTTCCTGCTACTGCGATTCCAGTAAAACACGCTTGATTCCGTCGGCCAAGAGGTTCACGCCGATGACGATCAGCGCGATGGCAGCCGCCGGATAATACATCGCCCAAGGGATTTGGTTGACGTTGTTGCGCGCCTCGCGCACCATCAGGCCCCAATCGGGGCTGGGAGGTTGAACCCCAACTCCCAGAAACCCCAGCGAGGCCACTAGGAAGATAGCGTACGAAAAGCGCAGGGCGGCTTCTACGGCTAAAGCGGGCAGCACCGAGGGCAAGATCTCGCGGAAAAGGATATAGGGCATGTGTTCCCCTCTCAGTCGCGCTGCCTCGATAAAGCCTCGCTGGCGCACCGAGAGCACCGCGCTGCGCACCACGCGTGAGACGATTGGGGTATAGACGATGATGATCACCAGCAATACGCTGTTTTTGGAGGGCCCTAGGGTTCCGAGGAGCAGAAGAGCTAAGAGGAGTAAGGGCATAGCAAGGAGGCCGTCAAAGATGCGCATCAGGATTTCATCGAACCAACCGCCGAGGTAACCGGTGGCTAGGCCGATGGTCGTGCCGAAGAAAACCGCAATGGCGGTGCCCAGGCCGGCCAGTCCGAGGATTTCACGTGCGCCCAGAACAACGCGGCTGAAGACATCTCGGCCCAGATTGTCTGTGCCGAACCAGTGCTTGGCAGAGGGGGGTTGCCCGGCATCGGCGGCGATCTGCTCGTTGACGCCGTAGGGGGCGATCAGCGGGCCAAAGAGGGCGAGGAGCAAGAAGAGGGTAAAGATAATGAAACCCAACGCAGAAGCAGGTTTGGCAAGTAAGGCGCGGAGGAAATAGCTTGCTTTTCTCCAACCGGTGACTGGGTGAGAGGAAGTGGCAAGTGTTGAGGGGCGATCCCCCTCAACACTGCCACCGGAATGTCGTAACTCGGCTTCGAAACCCATTACCCCAGACCGAAGACCGTTTACTCTACCAACGCAACAGGTCGTAGGTCGGAGCGCCCCGAGAAGGACTTGAGCACGAAGCCTTGGAAGGTGGAGCGAATTGCAGCCAACTGGGTGTAGAAGTAAGGCACAATAATTGGTCCGCGTTCGATGAGGAGTTTCTGAATCTCCTTATAGGCTGCTATGCGCTCCGCTTCGTCAAGGGTTGTCCCGGCGATGGTCGCTAGGCGGTCGAATTCCTGGTCGCAGAAGTGCGATTCGTTCCACTTGGCGTTGCACTTCAGCATCACGTCCAGATAGAACTGCGGGTATGGGCGAGAACCCCAGCCAGTAATCCCGAGATCGACTTCTAGCCAGCCTTGGTCGCCGTAGTAGACGCTCTCCGGCTCGACAATCACGTTAATGTCGACACCGATGTCTGCCCATTGATTCTTCAGGACAACCGCCAGTTCAGGGCGGTCTCCGGTGTCGGGAGTGTGGAGGTCGAGCTTAAGCCCGTCGGGATAGCCGGCTTCGGCGAGCAGTTTCTTGGCTGCCTCAATGTCCCGAGCTGGGAGGGGCGTCTCTTCGCTATAGTAGGTGGTGTACATTGGGCCGATAGGGCTATCGCGGCCGATGCGCCCAAAACCGGCCATGACCAGTTGGTAGATCGCTTCGCGGTCTAGCCCAAGTTTGAGGGCTTGCATTACTCGGGGGTCCTTCCCGGGCGCCCGATCCGAGCGCAAGCGCACCACGTCGAACTGGTTGGTGGGCGCATCCAACAGGGTGATGCCACTCTCGCCTTTCAGGCTGCTATAAAGATCGGTAGACAGGGCCATCACGAGGTCAACCTGCCCGCCGCGCAGGGCATCCACCATAGCCGTCTGATCGGCGAAGAAGAGGATCTCCACCCCTTCCAATTTAGGTTGACCTTCGACAAAGTAGTTTTCGTTGGCTTCCAAAATGAGACGGTCCTCGGGGCTGTATTCAACCACCTTAAAGGGACCGGTGCCATTAAACTTAGTGGCATCTTGGGTGTTTTCCTTGAGGATCAAAGCGTGGTTATCGCTGAGGTCGAACAGGAAGAAGGGGTTGGACTGCTTAAGTTTAAAAGTGACTTCGAGATCGCCGGTGGCTTCAATGCTTTCGATATTGGCGTAGAGGTCAGCGGTTGGATAGCCAGAGTCCGGGTTGCGCAGGCGGTTGAACGTCCAGACGACGTCCTTCGCCGTAAGAGGAGACCCGTCGTGGAAGGTGACCCCTTCTTCGAGCTGGAAAACATAGGTCAACCCGTCCTCGCTCACCGTCCAGCTTTTAGCTAAACGAGGAGCAATGGTGTTCTCGGGGGTTACGTCAACGAGATAATCGTAAATATGATTAGCAGCGAAAACCTCCGGATCTGAAGAGATCATTGCCGGGTCCACTTGGACAAGCGGTTGCGTGGCGACACGCAAGACCCCGCGCCGCCCGACCGCTGCCGGAGTCGGCTCTTGCGGCGGTGTGGTTGGGGCAGGATACTCGGGCTGCGCAGGCGTTTCAGTGGGTGTCACCGGCTGCGTGGCTTGAGGCGTTGGGGGTTGTGCGCCGCATGCCTGTAGAAGGAAAGCGCTAAGGAGGACAAGGGTGAATAGAGCTTTGATCAACTTATTTGGGCTTGACATGGTCCTTCTCCTTTTTTGATCGATCGGATCGACTAATGCATGGGGACTTCAGCACGGTCGAAAAAGCATTCCATCCTTCTCCTGTTCACCTCCTTGGAAATTGCTTGTGCTGCAAACATCTCTCTAGAGATGCTTTGCTCTGTGAAACACCCGCCTGGATCCCTTTCTCTGCTGCTCATTTCGCTTCGACGGAGCCTCCGAAGACGAACCGTAGCGCCCTTGATATCCGCAATTGACTAAGCCGACTGGCGCGTAGGAAGCGCCTGCTCTGGGGTGGGCTGGTGAAAAATTATACTATAATACAATGGATTTCACTGGTTTCATATCGAGCATTCTCGGAGTTTTCATGATGGACATCCTTGACGGTATTCTGGGCGGAAATCCCCTGCGAGCAGACTCGGTTGAGAAAGTCACCGGACGAGCTAAATACGCAGAAGACATCCATCAAGAAGGGATTTGGACGATTCTTGTCGGGCGCAGCCCCTACTTTCACGCCCGGCTACTAAAGTTAGACGCACGCCAAGCCGAGAGCGCGCCGGGGGTGCGCAAGGTTTTGACCTGGAAGGACATCCCCGGCGTCAACGGTTTTGAGGAATATAGCCGCGAAGAACCCGTGTTGCCGCGCATTGGGGAAACGTTGCGGATGAAGGGGGCACCGATCTTTCTTCTAGTGGCCGAGACGCTCGAGCAAGGGCTGCAAGCTCTGCCGCTGGTTGACTTGGAGTTCGAGGTCCTGCCTCATCTCCTCTCGGTTGACGAGGCGTTAGCGCCAGATGCGATCCGCATCGCTGGCGATCGCAACGTTCTGGCGAGTTTTGAGATCCACTACGGCGATCTCCATGCCGCCCTTGCGGCCTCGACCCATATCGTGGAAGCGCGCTACACCACGGTCTTTTTGGAGCACGCATACTTAGAGCGCGAAAGCCTGTTAGGGTATCTGGATGAAGAGGGACGGATCACCGTAGTCGGTGGGAATCACCAGCCGCACAATCAACAGCGTTATATTGCCCAGGTCCTCGGCTTGCCCCTCGAGCGAGTGCGCGTGATCACCCCTCCCACCGGGGGATCGTTCGGGGGCAAGCAGGACCCCTGGCCCTTTGTGGCGACCGCCCTGGCGGTTTACCACCTGCACCATCCGGTCCGATTGGTCTACAGTCGGTCCGAGTCGTTCGAAGCCACCCCAAAGCGCCACCCTTATCAAATGCATTATCGCATCGGCGCCACTGCGGCAGGGGAACTTAAGGCTTTGTGGGTGCGCATTCTGGCTGACACCGGCGGATACGACAGTGGTGGGCAGTATATTCCCAACTACGCACTGACTGCAGGCGGGGGCTGCTATCGCTGGCAGGCGGTCGAGGGGCTGGCCCGGACAGTCTACACCAATGGCCCGAAATCCGGGCAGTTTCGCGGCTTCGGCACTTCTCAGGCCACGTTTGGCCTGGAATGCACCTTGGATGAGGTAGCCGAAGCGCTGGGCATCGATCCGCTGGAGCTGCGTCTGCGCAATTGTCTCGAGGACGGCGAGATGACTTTTCTGGGCTACCCGGCTGCAGAAACAATTGGCTACCGGCAGGTCTTGGAAGCGATTCGTCCTCCCTATCAACAGCTCCTCTCTGAAGTCCAGGCGTTTAATGCATCGCACCCCGACTCACCCCTCCGCCAAGGCGTTGGTCTGGCGGGAATGTGGTACCGCTTCGGCAAAGCCGGCACGCTATGCATCGAGGCACATGCGGAGCTGGCGTCAGATGGGCACTTCGTGGTCTATTGTTCCGCCCCGGATTACGGTCAAGGCACTAACACGGTCATGTCCCAAATTGCTGCCGACAGCATGGGAGTCAGCCGTGAGCAGATTCAACTCGTTAATGCAGATACGGCCCTGGTGCCCAATAGTGACATTCAAGGCGCCTCTCGGGCAACGTACTTTGTCGGCGGCGCTGTGCGCCGGGCGATGCAGGCACTGCGGCGTGAGATCCTCGGTGTGGCTGCAGAGATGCTGGACGCCCCAGTAGAGAACCTCGCCTTACAAGAACACTGGGTTCTCGACACTGCAAAACCGGGCCGGAGCGTCTCACTGGGCGAAGTTGCCCAAGAGTTCGAGCGCATCGGGAAGAGCCGCCGCGTGGTGGGTAAATTTGACCTTACCGATGCCTTCCCGCGCCATCCGCATGCCGAATATGCACCCTTCTTTGTCACAGGCGCCCACGTAGCCAAAGTTCAAGTTGACCTTGAAACCGGCTTCACGCAGGTATTGAAAGTGGTTGCTGCCCATGATGTGGGCAAGGTGGTTAATCCCTTGGATGCGCGCGGGCAGGTCGAGGGGGCTGTTGTCATGGGCATCGGCGCCGCCTTGTCGGAAGCCTATATTCCCAACCTCACCAAAGGTTTCAGCACCTACTTGCTACCCATGATCGACCGCATGCCGGAGATCGAGGTGATCTTTGTGGAGCGTGCTAGCCGTTTCGGCCCCTACGGGGTGAAGGGGCTGGGCGAAGCAGCAATGTTGCCTTCCACTCCGGCGGTGATCAATGCTATCAGCCGCGCTATTGGAAAGCGCATTCGCTCTATCCCGGCTACCCCGGAGAAGGTTTACTTTGCCCTCCGTGGCAGAGCCTGAATCCGCTGCTAATCTTCCTCTAGGAGTGTTTTCATGGCCGTGCAAAGCAATTACACCGTGATCCAAGCCCCGCTGTTTCGCAAGCTCTCCGATGACCAGATCGAAAAAATCCACTATGCCAGCTTAGAAATCCTCGAGCGCACGGGCGTCCGCCTGTATGAGCCGCGCGCAATTGAGCTGCTTAAAAAGAAAGGTGTCTCGGTAGAAGAGGGCAACCGCGTGCGCATCCCACCCGGCTTGGTGGAGTGGGCGCTCTCGGTAGCGCCAAAGCGCACCACGCTTTACGACCGCCATGGCCGCCGCGCCGTGCCCCTGGAGGGATACCACACCTTTTACGGGCCAGGCTCCGATTGCCCGAACGTGATCGACCTGCGCACCGGGGAACGCCGTCCGGGGACGCTGCAGGATATTATCGAGGCGGTCATCGTCTGCGATGCGTTGCCCAATATCGATTTCCTGATGTCGTTTTGTATCGCCAGCGACCTGCCTGCAGAAATCTACGACCGCTATCAGATGCGGGCTATGTTGATGTACAGCACTAAGCCGATCCTCTTCGTGACGCTGGATTTCCCCGGCTGCGTGGATGCTGTGCGCATGGCCGAGGTGGTGGCTGGAGGAGAAGAACAGCTCAAACGGCAACCGATCTGCGCTTTATATATCAATGTGAGTCACCCCTTGCGTCACAATCAGGAAGCCCTGGAGAAGTTGCTCTTCATGGCGGAGAAGGGCTTGCCCACCACCTACACTCCGGTAGTCCTACGGGGCGCAACCGGCCCGGTGACCGCTGCCGGGGCCATCGCTTTGGCCAACGCGGGGGAGTTGGCCGGTTTGGTGATCGCTCAGCTTCAGCGTGAGGGAGCGCCGGTGATCCTCACCGGCGGGGTGAACGACATGTTCGACATGCGCTCGACCATCGATTGCTACGCCGACCCCACCAATCGGGTGATGCTGGTGGAGGTGGCGCACCGCTACGGCTTGCCGATCTTTGGGCTGACCGGGTGCAGCGACTCGAAGCTGCCTGATGAACAGGCCGCCGCTGAAGCTGCTTTTTCGATCCTGCTGGAGACCTTAGCCGGTGCCCAGCTCGCCCACGACGTCGGCTACTTAGACAGCGGCATGACCAATTCGATCGAGCAGATTGTGATTTGCGACGAGTTAATCGCCTATGTCAAGCACTTTATGAAGGGCTTGGAGGTCAACGAGGAAACGCTGGCTCTGGAGGTGATCGAGCAGGTCGGCCCAGACGGGGACTTCCTCGGCCACCCACACACGCGCAAGCACTTCAAAGAGGACTGGTACCCCACCCTGTTCGACCGGCATAACTACGAGGGCTGGGTGGCAGCAGGCTCTAAGACCCTGCGCCAGCGCGCCCGCGAAAAAGCTCTGCACATCCTCGAAACCCATCGCCCCGAGCCTCTGCCGGCTGACGTTCAGAGGCGCCTCGATCAGATCGTCGAAGAGGCCCAAAGCCGGCACTAACTCGCCCCAAAGCTCAAGCTCTGGTTAGGCAGGCTGGCAGTGTGGGGCAGGCGGAATCCACTGCCAGCTTTTTGCTTTCCGGCTTTGTCGGCCCGAGTCTGCAACAGCCCACCTGGGCCGGAGCCAAGAGACCGGCTCGGAGAACTGCGCTCGCCAAGGGGCCTCCTCGTCTCCGCTCCTCGAAAGGAGCGTTTTTTACAGATTTCTTATCTTGGTCAGGCAATTTTTCCTATAAAATGGATGAAAATCATCGAAAATATAAATTCTGAGTGGAAAGAGGTGTCAAAATGTACGACTTCAGGGGTAGAGTTGCGCTGGTTACCGGAGCAAGCTCGGGAATCGGACGCGCAGTAGCGCAGTTGTATGCTCAAAACGGCGCCAAGGTGGTGGTCTCCGATGTCAACGACGAAGGCGGTGCCGAAACCGTGCGTCTGATCGAGCAAGCCGGCGGTGAAGCCGCCTACTTCCATGCCGATGTCTCCGACCCGCAGGCGTGCGAAGCGCTGGTGCAATTTGCCCTCGATCGCTACGGAAGGCTCGATTTTGCCTGTAACAACGCCGGCATCGCAGGGGAGTCTAACCCGACCGGCAGTTACAGCATCGAGGGTTGGAAAAAAGTGATCGATATCAACCTTAACGGTGTCTTTTACTGCATGCGCTATGAGATTCCGGCCATGCTTAAGAACGGCGGCGGTTCGATTGTCAACATGGCCTCCATCCTAGGGCAAGTCGGTTTTGCCAACGCGCCGGCCTACGTGACGGCCAAGCACGGCCTGATCGGTCTGACGCGCAACGCTGCCATCGAGTATGCCAAGAGCAATATCCGCGTCAACAGCATCGGCCCGGCGTTTATTAAGACGCCGCTCTTAGCCCCTCTCGAAAGCGATCCGAACTTAATGAACATGATCGTTGCCCTGCATCCGATCGGCCGTCTGGGTCAGCCGGAAGAGGTTGCAGAGCTGGTGATGTGGCTGAGTTCTGAGAAAGCCTCCTTCGTCACCGGGTCGTATTACGCAGTGGATGGAGGTTATCTAGCGCAGTAGGGAGATAGCTGAATTCGGGCTTTGCCCGGTGTGCTTTATCTTGAAGTGCAGCGCCCCCGACGCAAGAGCCTGCCGGCGCAACGCTCTTGCAGTCGGGGGTTTGTTTTAGCTGCCTTGCCAAGCCGGGTGCATTGTGCTATCGGATGCGACCCAGACTGCTGCGATCTCGACGCCTCTCTGCGCGCCGATCTGGAATGCAACCGGGCAGTTGGCAAGGTACTAGGGGGATCAGGTCAGGCGAAGCCCAATCGATTAAGAGTGCAATCACCGGCGGTTTACGGGGAAGCGTCTCCTCCAGCGGTGTTGCGCCCTTTGTGAGCGGAACAGGAGATTGGAATGTGCGGCGAGACGCCGCATGTGCCCTATGCTGCAACGGCGGGTTTCGGTGTGCTTACGTGCGCAGGGGGACTCGGGCTGGATGACGCGAAGGCGAATCCTGCCCTATGTCGTGCCTTCGGCACCATGTCAATGGAAGAGCTTTGGAGCGGCGTGCCCCCAATCCTGATTGGGTGGTTCGATTACCCCGAAGAGCCCTACCACACGCGCCAGTGAGAGCCGGGGGACATCTCCTACTGAGCTTACAGAGTAAAACGGTCGGCGCACTACAGCACTCTCTTCTCTCGCACGTGCACCACCCCATCCGATAGACCATGTGCTCGTTGGCTATGCTTGCTCCAAATACGCAGAATGCACCCACAGCTCCAAGTTCCTGATCGAGAACACACATACCCACTCCCCGCTGAGCTTCTTCACCTCGACTACGTCCCCGGGGAGAAGAGTGGTGATGATGTTTCCGGATAGGCTCGGGGAAGACCTGACGTTCACGTATGTGAACCGTCTCCCCAGCGTTACACGGTCACCGACAGCAAACTTCGGCTGAGGGCTGGGAGAAACGTACTTGAGCGTTTCGCTCAAGGGAAGCAGCAGTTCGGCGGGGTCGACTGGGATTCCGTTGGGATTGCGTGTTTCCAAGTGCAGGTGAGGTCCGGTGGAGTTGCCCGTGTTCCCGCTCAGAGCGATCACCTGTCCGTCCTTGATCTTTTCGCCCTGAGCCACATAGAACCTGGAGAGGTGGGCATAGATCGTCAGGAAGCTGTCGCTGTGTCGAACACGAACGTGCATTCCATAGCCACCCTGTTGAGTGGCCACCACTTCTGCAACGCCGGCCGTGCCGATGATCTCCGTTCCCTCCGGGCAGCCGTAGTCGATGCCGCCGAAGTAGTAAACGCCTGAAGGGCAAGGCCCCGGCATCCAACACCAATTATTTCTTCGGGCACGCTCGACATGTTGCTGATAAGTCTGCGTAATCGGGTACTCTTTTGAGAATGGATAAAGGATTTTCATGTGCCCGCCATTAGCTTAAGTATCCGTAGAATGCGCCCGATGGCGCCGACCCTGAGATCGCCTTAGCTTCAGTTCCTCGCTAGAGTGCGGACTGGGTCTGACCGAGGTCGTGCTGATCTTGCCCGCTGGAGCAGTGCTGTGTCGGACTGGGCATTCGTCTTAGCGAGCGCGGCCTCGTTCTTTTTCATCTATTCTTCCCAGTGCCCTTGCGGGCGGAAGGGATTCGGACAACTTTTGCCAGAGACTTGCTCTGGCAAAAGTTGACTAGCGGTCTTAATGCCCTTGCGGGCGGAAGGGGATTCGGACAGTTCCGGCATTAAATTTGAGATTATCTCCAGGTCTAGTCTTAATGCCCTTGCGGGCGGAAGGGGATTCGGACCGAGACGGGACGGACCAGAGCAGGACAGATCGAGACGGTCTTAATGCCCTTGCGGGCGGAAGGGGATTCGGACTATATCAGGGGCAGGGGGCTTACTGTCTACAAGACCGTCTTAATGCCCTTGCGGGCGGAAGGGGATTCGGACGGAATCGGCAAATTTTGTTGTATCATCCTCGAATCTGTCTTAATGCCCTTGCGGGCGGAAGGGGATTCGGACGGACAAAACGTTTAAAG
>JANXBJ010000025.1 GCA_025057645.1 Anaerolineales bacterium | reverse complement strand
CTGCGGTGTGCTGCACTTCTCCACCCACGGGCAGGCCGGCTGGACAAAGATCGAAGATTCGAAGCTCCTCCTAGCCGGTGGCGTGCTCACCCTGCCGCAGGTCTTCAACCTGCGCCTCGAGCGCCCCCGCCTGGCAGTGCTCTCGGCGTGTGAGACCGGCGTGCCCCAACTGACAAACCTCGACGAGGTGCTCTCCTTGCCGAGCGGGCTGATGCTGGCTGGCGTACCCGGGGTGATCGGCTCCCTATGGGCGGTCAACGATCAGAGCACGGCGCTGCTGATGGCTTGGTCTTATCACCTCTGGCGCGAAGAAGGCTGGCCGATGCCGCAGGCGCTGCGCGAGGCGCAAATCCGCCTGCGCGATGGCCATCAGGACGCAGCAGTGCGCGCCGAACTGGAATCTATTACCCTCCGCGCCGGTTGGCGGATGTCCGCCGAACAGGCGGATGATTTCCTCACCCTGGTTCAGACCCGGGACTTCGCCCATCCTTTCTTCTGGGCGGCGTTCACCTATACCGGGTTATAAGCCTTTCCAAGAAAGAGGCACGCATGCCCCGAAAGCGAGATGCCGACACTCCCACCCCGAGAGAAATCTACTATGCGGCGCGGCGCATCGCCTTCTTGCTGCCCGAGGAGGCGCAGCAAACGCTGAAGACGCTCCTCAAGCAGGGACACCGCGGCGCAAGCACCCATCACCAAGTGCTGGAACTGGTGCGCACCTCTCCCCAAGCGCTGGCTTGGATGCGGGCTGCGCTCTATGCAGCGGAGCCCACCCGCGCTTACGAGGGACTGCCCGGTCTCCCGGGCAGCATCCCGGCGCGCAGCCTGTGGGAATGCCCCAAGTGCGGCTTCCCGTGGCGGGTGCTGCGCAAAGGGAGACCCGTCCCGCCCTGCCCCTATGACGGCAGCCCCCTGGTGCGGGTGAGCGCAGCGCCGGGAGACGACCATGCTGGATAAGTTTTGGGAAAGCTTGGGCGGTGAGCTGGCGGGCGAATGGCTGCGCCGTGCCTTCAGCCCGCCTTTCCTGTTCTACCTGAGCGGCTTGGGGTTTTACACCTTGCGCCACGGCTGGCAGCCGCTGTGGAATTGGCTGCGGGGCTTACAGCTCCTCGAGCAAGTGGCTCTGCTCCTCGGGGTGCTGCTTGGGCTAATCCTCAGCGCCTTGCTCACCGCTCAATGGCGCTCCACCGTTCTGCGCTGGCTGGAGGGGTATTGGTTTTGGCCGCTGCGCTGGTTGGAAAAGCCCTGCATCGCTTGGCAGGCGCGCCGTCTGCGGCAGGCGGAAATCCGCTTGAACGCCCTGTTCGAGGCTTCCTCGCCTGGGGTTGCTCGGCAGCGCGCCGAGCTGGAACTCTTTGTGCACTACTTCCCGGGCGACCCGGCCGAACTCCGCCCCACCCGCTTGGGCAACATCCTGCGCGCCGGCGAGACCGCCGCAGCGCAGAAATACGGCTTGGAGGCCTATGCCTGCTGGCCGCGCCTGTGGCAACTGTTGCCTGCCCACCTGCGGGAGGACCTGACCGCCGTGCGCAGCCGCCTGCTCACCTTGGCGGAACTGTGGGGGATGGGGCTGCTCTCCCTCGTCTGGACGGTCTGGTCGGGGTGGGCGCTGCCCTTCGCCCTACTTTGGATGGGGGTGAGCTACTGGAGGATGCTGCCGGTGGCGATGGTCTACGCTGACCTGATCGAAAGCGCCTTTGACCTCTACCGCCTGCGCCTCTATGAGGCGGTTGGCTGGCAGTGTCCCCCCGATAGCCAGCGCGAGCCTGCCTACGGCGCGGCGCTGAGCGAATTCCTGTGGCGGGGGACGCTTGCCGAGAAAGGGAGCTATTCCCCCGATCGGGCTGCGCAGGAGGAAGGGGAGGCTACGTAGCAGACTCTTCTCTCTCGGAGGGAGAGGGGGAAAGCCCTCACCCCTGGCCCCTCTCCCTCCCTCACCCCCGACCCCTCTCCCGGAGGGAGAGGGGAGACCCTCACCCCCGGCCCCTCTCCCGGGGGGAGAGGGGGGAAGCCCTCACCCCCTGGGTTGTTGCGCTTACGGCTAGCGCCGAATTAGAGGCAAAAAGAGCCTGAAGACGGTCTGCGGCCCTTCATACGCGCCAATGTCGCAGATCACAGAACCATTGCCATCGGAGTCTTTCGGGCGGGTCACGCCGTTCTTCGATTGATTGCTGACCGGCGCTGCGGCGCAGGTGGCGTTATCGCCGGCGTCTATGGCAGGGCTGTCATTTTGCAACGTAAAGTAAAAGTTGGCGATCCAAGTGCCCAGCTTGGGATCCAGCCCAATTTTGTTGCCATTGGAGTTGTTCACCAGACCACAGGCGGTGACGCCGCTGTCTTCGATGAGGTTGTGCTTGTTTGTGCCGCTCAAGCTGCCCACGCAGTCGCCGCCGACGCTGTTGGCGAGGATAGTGTTCTTGAGCGTTGTGCTGCCACCGGTAAAGACATAAACCCCACCGCCTGACACAGTAGCGCTGTTCTCAGAGAAGGTGCTGTTGAGAACGTTCAACGTGCCAGCGTTCCAAATGCCGCCGCCGTTGTTGAGGGTGCTGTTGCGAAAGAGGGTCGAGTTGCTCACCGTGGCCGTGCCGCCGTTGTAATTGGCGACGCCACCCCCACCGTTGCTGGCATTGTTGTCATACAGGATGCTTCGATCGATGAGCAAGGTGCTCCCGCTGAAGTTGGCAACTGCCCCGCCGCCGGCGGCATCGTTATAGCGGAACTTTGCCTTATTTAACTCCAGTGTGCCAGAGTTTGCTACGCCGCCTCCTCGTTTGACTTGGCGTTACCGTACTCGACAGTTAACTCCTCAAGAATCAGATGAGCTCCGGAATCTACCCAAAACACGCGCACATCACCGCTGAAGTCACTATTGGAGTCGCCGTTGACGGAGATACTCTGGTTGCTGTCGATTCTCAATTTGCCTTGTCCGCTGACAATGTTCGGCAGGGTGGAAGCGATTCGGATGACCCCGCTGACGCTAAATTCAATCGTGTCATCCCCGCCGCCCCCTACACCGCAATTGCTATTAGCTGGGGCATCGTTGGCAGCCAAAATCGCCTCGCGCAGGGTGCAGAAACTATCGTTGTTTGTATTGTCGTCTAACGTGTTGACTTGGTAACTCTGCGCTTGGAGCGTGCGCTCATAAGCGCCGATGTCGCAGATGGCTGCGTTATCCCCGTCCCCATCTTTCGGGCGGGTCACGCCGTTTTGGGAGCCGTTTTCGGCTAGCTCCTCATCCGCGCAGGTGGTGTTATCGCCGGCGTCAATGGCGGGGCTGCCGGGTAAAAGTGGAAAGTAAGCCGGGGAACCGCTCATCGTGCCGAGGTTGGGGTCTTGGCCGATAATGTTCCAGTTTGCACCATTGATCAAGCCACAGGCATTGGCGCCGCTGTCTTCGATGAAGTTGTACTGAGTCGTGCCACTCAGGGTGCCCTTGCAATCGCCGCCGCCTGTCGAATTGGCAACGAGGGTGTTTTTGAGCGTTGTGGAGCCGGCGAAGACAAAAACGCCCCCGCCGTTCGCTGCGCTGTTGCCAGAGAGGGTCGAATTGGCGACGATGGTTGTGCCGGCGCTGTAAACGCCCCCGCCTTGGGTAGCAGCGCTATTGTTAGAGAAAGTGCTGTTCACGAGGGTGAACTTCCCGACCGGGACAAAGATACCGCCCCCGGCACCGGTTAGAGCGATATTGCCAACAAAAGTGCTTCTATGGATGGTCAGCTCGCTGCTCGCATTCGAATTTTCGATGGCGCCCCCGTTGTTAGAGAGATTCGAAGAAAAAGCACTTTTATCCACAAATAAGGTCTTCTCGTTAAAAATGGCACCCCCGCCAGTGTTCGCACTGTTGCCGTTGAAGCGGCTTTCGCTCACAAGCATTTTGCCCGAATTGTCGATCGCCCCTCCGACATTATTAGCTTGGTTGAGCGAAAAAGTGCTGGTATAGAGATAAGCCTCACCGTTCGACAGGTTGGCAATTGCGCCGCCGTTGCCGGTTGAAAGATGATTCGAGAAAGTGGTTTGGTTGACAACGAGGATGCCTTGATTGGTGACAGCACCGCCGACCGCTCCGCCATTTCCTTTGGTGAGGGTTAGAGATGCCAAGGAAAGGTACGCGCCGGGGTTCACATAAAACATCTGGTGATCTGGGGTATTATCGTTATTCTGATCGCCGCTGATCGTAATGTTCCCTCCCCCGTCAATATCTAGCCTTCCTTGCACAGATGAAATGGGCGGCAAAGGGCTGGTGAGCGCAATTGTGCCGGTTACACTGAAGCTGATGCGGTCATCGGCGCTGCTCCCCAGTCCACAGTCATTGTTTTGAGGATTGTTGTCTGCAGCGTGCATTGCCTCACGCAGGGTGCAGAGGTCGTTATCTGAGATGGTATCTGCCAGAGAATTAACAGTATAAGTAGCTGCAGAGGCCGGTTGTGCGCCCTGCCCAGAAAGCAACAATGCAACCATGAGCAGGGTTAATAGCAAACGAAAAATAGGGTTTTTCATGGTGAATCTCCTTATATACCGTCAAGTTTGGTTTTCATGCAACGCCCTAAACGATCCACGCGGGATCGCTCAAACACCGATCGATGGCCGCAATTTCTTCGGCCTGTTCCGTTGTCTTGAGGTTCGTCTTGGCTGTTGCTTCTCGGGGGATAGGGGGTTAGCCGCTCCTCAAAGGGTGGCGCGAGCTAGACGATGTGGGGCTTCTCGAAATCCCTTTGGTTGAATTCGAGATCGCTCTGCTTCCCAAAGGGTTAGCCAGTGACCAGCCCTTGCTCCTGCTGAATAACCATAGTTTTGTTCAGCGGACAAAACGACACAGCGAGGTCGAAACCCATCTGGTAGAATAGCACAACTATATGGATATATTATCCCTTATTTGTCTCATTATACTCGAAAATGCACCGAAATCGAGGATGATCTTCGGAGAAATGTTTAAATTTTCTTAACCATTCCGAAAGGGTATGACCTCCCCAAGGATCACTTTGTACGAAGAAGTAAAGTGCCACATGCGCCAAGCTTTTCACAACTTGGCGCAAAGCTACATACCGTTTGACAAGTCAATCTTTTTGCCTAGATGGCTATCGGACGAGGATAGGCAAAAAGAGGAACTTATCTGGGAACTCAAAAGCGCCGATGTCGCAATATGCGAAACCATCTCGATTGCCATCGAGTGGCCGCGTCACACCGCGCTGATCTTCGGCGGGGCAAAGGTTGTTGAGGACTTTGTCAATGGCGGGCGAGCCAATAAGCAGAGCATGGGTTTGAGTGAAACCGCCGTTATTGGCAAGCGTCCCCAACTTTGGGTTTTGACCGACAATAAACCCATTGTTGCCATGCACTGCGCCGCAGGCATTTGCCCCGCTATTTTGGATCAAGGAATATTCCCCAGCGATGTTGCCCCCCGGGCCGTTGACGCAATCTCCGTTTGTGCTGCCCGCCAAGATCACACCGCGCAGAAACGGCTGGCTGCTGCTGAGGTTATACAGACCGCCGCCTCCGTTTGTATCGTTGGCTATATTTCCGTAAAAAGTGACGTTCGTCAAATTCGGACTGCTTTGATAGTTGATCATGCCACCACCTTGTGAGTTGGCGAGGTTACCAGAGAAGGTGACGTTGGTCAAGGTTGGTGTGCTGTTATCGTTGGACATGCCACCCCCATAGACTGCGCTGTTGCCAACGAAGGTCACCCGGTTAAGTTCGGGTTGATTGTTTCCGAAATGATTGCCTATTCCGTTACCATTATGAGCGCTACTTTCGCAGAAAACGACATCGGTCAGTTAGGAAACGCAACCCTTGCATGGCTCACTTTCTCCTCCCCGCTTGCCCCCCGCAAGGGTTTCCCGTCTATCGCTGCTTCTCGCTCTTGGCCGAAAACCCCTTGCAACGCCCTTTCCAATTCGGCTGCTTCAACCGACGCAAGGCTTACCCGAAGGTCGCCAATCCGGGAGTGCACCCCGGATGCGAGAGCGAAACCGCTTTGCGCTCCTGCGCCCGGATGCACCTGCTGCCCAAGGACCGCTCCTCGCACAGGGCTGCGCAAATCTGGACTGCCAACGACCCATACTGCGCATATTCTCTCCTTTGCCTCCTGCGCAGCTCGGCTACGCTTCGCTGGACCAGTATTACGCTCCTTGAGCCTCTCTTCGATCCCTTTCAAATCGGTACACAAGTTATTCTCAAGGGAGCCTTATCATAAAATCAGGCCCACTTTCTGCGAATCGTGATAAAATCTTCCCGTGAAGGTCTTATTTCCCCTTTCTCTAACCATCGGTTTTCTCGTCCTCGGCCTGATGTTTTCTACCCCGCTTTCGACTCCGGCGGCCGAGGAGCTCCAGACGGTCATTGTCGTTCTGAAAGACCAGCCTCAAGCAGAGCTTGCTGCCCAAATCTGGGCAGAAAAGCAGCAGCAATTGGAAGCTGCCAGTGCCGAACTGCGCCAAGCGCACCCGCTTTCGCAATGGCGGCAGCGTAACCCGAGGCCGCTTACCCGCCAAGAGGAGAACGCCCTCACCCGGAAGTTCAGCCAACAAACTCTCGATCAGCCCACGCTCGCTCTGCTCCAAGAGAAAGCAGAGCAAGTGGAGACTATCCGTCAGTCGGCACAGGAGGAAATCTATCAGCGCAGCCTGAGCCTGCTCCAAGAGAGTCAGAAAGCAGTGGTAGAGCAAGTTGAGGCGATGGGAGGAGAAACGCTCTACCAATACACCTTGTGGAACGCCCTAGCGGTGCGCATTCCCGCCGAGAGGCTCACAGAGCTGCGTGCTCTGGAAGCGGTGGCCGAGATTTACGAGGACGAGGCGCTTGAACCGCTGTTGAACGTCTCGGTGCCCACCCTTGGCGCTCCGGCCTTCTGGAATGCCGGATATACCGGCCAGGGAGTGGATGTCGCCGTGCTTGACACAGGTATCGACGCCAGCCACCCGGCGCTCACAGGAAAGGTGCTCGCCCAGCGCAGTTGTGCCCAAGGCGACCCAAACCCCGATGACTTCCACGGTCACGGCACCCACATCGGCGGCATCATTGCCAGCCAGGACCCGACCCACCGTGGCGTTGCCTACGGATTGCGGACTCTACTCAACGCCAAGGCCTCGACCGTAGGTAACATGTACCTTACAGACGCAATGAGTTGCGCTGAATGGGCAGCCATCGGTAACCCCTATAAAGCCGAAGTGGTCAATTTCAGCTTCGGCAGTTGTGGAGAATTCTTCGAAGACACTCCTTTTGCCAGGTACTGGGACGCACTGATCGCCCAGATGAATCTCGTCGCCACTATCGCTGCCGGGAACAAAGGATCTGCCCCTTCCACTATTTGCTCCCCTGCCATCGCTCCTAATGCCATCACCGTGGCCAATGTGGACGATCGAAACACATTCGGGCCGAACACACCCGGGCGCACAGACGACAGCATCTGGCATACCTCCAGCCGAGGGCCGACCCTCGGGGGACGCAAAAAACCCGACCTCGCCGCCCCGGGAACTTCGATTATCTCTGCAAATAATGCCTGGGAGGGCAGCAATCCGGATATGCGCTCGATGAGTGGCACGAGCATGGCTGCACCGCATGTCGCCGGGGCGGCTGCGCTGCTGATCAGCCGTGGCGTCAGCGATCCCTTGGCGGTCAAGGCCTTGCTGATCAACACCGCCGAAGATAAGGGCGCCCCAGGATGGGACTCTGCCTACGGCTGGGGCTACATTGACCTCAATAATGCCCTCTTTCATGTGGAGGATGTTTACGTCGGCGAAGTGGGCGAAGCACCCGAGGTACGCTTCTACGCCGGGCCGGCCCTGAGCGGCGACACGGCCACGCTGGTCTGGAACCGCCGCGTGCCCTACAGCGGCACAACAGAACCGACAACGGCCTATACCCTGAGCAATTTGGACCTCTTTGCCTATCGCGAAGCCGATAACACCCTGATCACCAGCAGCCTCAGCACAGTTGACAACGTAGAACAGGTGAAGTTCCCTGCAAATGAGAGCAAAGCAGTTCTAGCTGTGCGTGCTGTGGGAGATATTGTGGGGGCTGAGAGCGAGAAGTTCGCCCTCGCCGTGCCCGAAGGATTCACCCCTCACGCCGGACCTTACTTAAGCGTTTTCGCCTCCCTCCAAGGCGATCTCCATGGCCAGACCGGTGCGGTGATCATCCTGACGCTAACGGTCAAGAACATCGGCGACCTCAAAGCCTTTAACAATTCCCTCTCGATCTTGCCCTCGGCCAATCTCACTCCTCTTTCCAGCTCGCCGCTCACCGAAGCGCTCCCCGACCTGTCGCCGGGCGAGTCCTATGCGCTCGACCTCACCTGGACGTTTCAAAAGCAGAACGAGGAGGAAGCAACCCTCAATTTCGCTGCCCATAGTTATTCCTACGCAACGCATTTCACATTTCTGGGCTTTATTCCCTACTATAAACTGTATTTCCCGCTATTCTTTAGGTAACCCCGCCGAGCCCCATACCGTAGGTGCGCTTCCCGAGGACTCTGCCTGCACAAGCGTGTGTATACCACATACCACTTTGCCCCTGGGTCAGATTTTGGGTTGCTTGGTGGGAAAAAGCTACGAAAAACTCGGCAACTTCAGGCAAATCCCTCTTGATTTTGCACAAAAACTCCTGTATAATGACCAAAAATTTATCACCAGCGTTCTCAAGTAGGCTCGGCTATACCACATACCACTTGGCTTCTAAACAGGCATAATCCCGGCCAAACCTCAGGAAGTGGTATAATTGACCAGCGGACTCAATAAACCACTCTACGTCCAAATTCAGGAGCACATCGCCGAGTTGATTCTTTCCGGGAAGCTTCCTCCTGAGACTAAGCTCCAGTCCGAGCGCGAGATCAGCGAAGAACTAGGTGTCAGCCGCATGACGGTGCGCAAAGCCCTCACCGAACTGGTCAGCGAGGGTCTTTTGGTGCGTCGTCACGGTTCGGGTACTTATGTGGCTAAACCCCGGGTCACCTACGAATCCCATGAACTGGTCAACAACGTCAAGGCCATGCGCGACCGCAACCTGGCGACGGCCAGCCAGTTGCTCGAATTCAGTGAGGTGGTAGCCAGCCGTCGTCTTGCCGAGCAGTTGGAAGTGGAGATCGGGCATCCCCTCTATCGGGTGGTGATCCTGCGCTTTGCTAATCGCGTTCCGGTCATCCTGGAACGCGCTTTTTTTCCCTGTTCTCGCTGCCCCAACCTAGAGGAGTGGGATTTAGAAAAAACGCCTATCTTCGACTTGTTGGTGGGTGCATATGGGGCAAGTCTGCAGCGCATCTCGCAGACGGTGGAAGCTGTGGCCGCCAACGACGTAATTGCCAAGCAATTGCGGGTTGACGAAGGCTTTCCTCTGTTGATGCTCTCGCGAGTGCTCTACAACGCCGCCAGCGCCAAGCCGATCCTGTATTCGCAGGACTTCTTGCGCAGCGATTTTGCCCGCATCCATATGGAGGTTACCCTCGAGGTTCCCCCCTCTGAGGTCAAGCCGATAGAACGTTCGCTTTCCCAGGTCCGCTCCCCCGAACCAAGCTAAACTGGACTAGAAAGGAGGCTGAGACGACACCCAAAAAGAGAGGAATCAACCCCAAAGTTACTCTTTGAAAGGGTCGAAGCTTTGGACAGGCCTTGTCCTTGCAACCCCAAGACCCTATCCCAACTAATTAGGAGGCAAAAATGGCACAAGCTGAAGTCACAATCAGCGGCGATCGCCGCCTCTATGCCCGCAAAAGCTCAGGGCTGGTGCGCACCATTGGTGTCTTTGGCGCCATGGTGTTTGGGGTTCACTGCATTAGCCTCTCCTCCTCCGGCTTGATCCCCTATTCCTGGGTGGCGGGCGTCTGGCCGGGCAGCAGCATCATCGGCGTGCTCACCGTAGCGATGATCCTGTGCCTTTTCCACGCCTACACCTATGCTGCCATCGGCGCTACCATGCCCCGTTCTGCTGCGGACTATACCCTCGCCAGCCGCACTCTCAATGCTCCGCTCGCCTTTGCAGCTAGCTGGACCTTGGTGATCTTCAGCGCCATGGTCGCCGGGGCATTGATCGCATGGATCCCCTCCAGCGCATTGCCGACCCTGATGCAGACCATGGGCATTGTCTTGAACAACCAAGGCTTCTTGAATTTCGCAACCTGGTCGCAGTCCTCGACCGGTATCATTGTCATCGGCACCATCTGCACCATCATCACCTTCCTGACCATGATCCTACCTACTCGCACTATTCTGCGCATCCTGGAAGTAGGTTTCTTCTTGGGCTTGCTCGCTTGGGCAGTGATCTACTTTCAACTCGGCACAGCTCCGGCTGATGCCTTCCCGGCTGCGTGGGACAAGTTTATGGGAGATGGAAGTTACGCCGGCCGCATTGAGCTTGCCAAGCAATACGGCATGGTTATCAATCCTAACGTAGCAGTGATGACCTTGGCGGGCTTGATCATGGGGTTCTGGATTTTCTACGGTTACTACATCCCCACTTTCTTCGCCGGTGAGGTCAAGCAAGCCGACACCACCCTGATTGCCGGTAGCTGGTCTTCTCTGATTGTCACTTGGGCGATCTTTGTTGTCGGCGCGATTCTGTTGCAGCGGCTCGTCCCCCTAGAGTGGATTGCTGCGGAAAGCTACTTGAGCCAATCGGATTACGAAGGCTTGACCATGCCGTGGATCATTTTCTACGCCGCTATTTTGCGCCCGAGCTTCCCACTGCTGCTCATTGTGTTGGTCGGCTGGGTCTACACCTTGATTAACCTGGCGCAGACATACTTCTTCTATTGCAGCCGGATCATCTTTGCTTGGTCTTTCGATCGCTTGATCCCCGAAAAAGTGTGCTACATCCACCCCAAGCTGCACAGCCCGATTGTCGCCATTGCGATCATTACCATTATCGCCGAGATCGGCGTGATCGACGCTGCCTTAGGTGGCGTGATGGGGGCGCAGTTGAACTTCGTCTTCTTCGCCGTGTGTACGCAATTGGTGCCGGTCACAGCAATGACCCTCTTCCCTTACCGCAGACCGGACCTCTTCGAAAACGCTTCGGCCTTTGTGCGGCGCAAGATTGGCAACGTGCCGGTGGTTACCATCGTAGGAGCGATCACCCTAGCTTACCTGTTGTGGATGATCATCGCTTCGTTCGCCTTCCCCGCCGTGGGTGGGCGCATCGGGGTCGGCACGCTTGGCACGTTAGCTGCCTTCATCATCAGCGGGTTGATCGTCTTCTACGCAGCCCGCGCCTATCGGCTCAAGAAGGAAGGAATCGACCTCAACTGGACCTTCCAATCCATTCCGCCGGTTTAATTTGGCACTTCTTGCAATTGGCGAGAGAGGGGATCTTACCCCTCTCTCCTCGGGAGAGGGTCGAGGCGGGCCAAAGCCCACTAAGGCTGCAGGCATAAGCTGAGAGATCAGCCCATCTCCCCTCGGAAATTGAGAAGACGCTCATCCCTCCCCTCTCTGAAACGGAGAGCGGGTGCATGGAGGAGATTATGAAGTTAAGCAGTTTGTTCGGTAGTTCGAAGGTTACGCGCATTCTGTATGGCTCAGATTTTCACGGTTCAGAGCAGGTTTTTCGCAAATTTCTGAACGCCGCCATTCAGTATCAGGCTCAAGTACTCATTGTCGGTGGAGATGTCACCGGAAAGGCGATGATTCCCATCGTCAACGAGGGGAACGGGGTTTACGTTGGCTATCTTTTCGGTCGCAGGGAAGAAGCGCGCACCCCGGAGGAACTTGAGAAAGTCAAACGCACCATTAGCAACGTTGGCTTCTATCCGATCGTGCTAGAGAAGGACGAAGCTGAAGAATTGGAGAAAGACCGTCAAAAACTGGATGCCCGCTTCGAGGCCGAAATGCGCAAGCGAGTGCGGGAGTGGATGGTCTTAGCCGAAGAGAAACTAGCCCCGCTCAACAAGCATCTCTATTTTATGCCCGGCAATGACGATTTGGCCTCGATCGATGCCGAAATTGAAGGCTTCGAACATATTCATAACCCAGATATGCGCCGCTTTGAGATCGAAGGCGGCTATGAGCTGTTGGGCAATTCCAACGCCAATATGACCCCCTGGGCCTGTGCCAGAGATTTGGAAGAAGAAGAACTCCAAAAGAAGCTCGACCGGCTGGCGGAAATGGTGCGCAATCCTGAGCGCGCCATCTGTGTGCTGCATGTACCGCCCTACAATTCGGGCATCGACACTTGCCCAGAGTTAGACAAAGACCTGAAAATTGTCACGCAAGGCGGGCAAGTGGTGATGAAATCCGCCGGTTCTACTGCGGTGCGCAACTTTATCGAAAGAGTGCAACCCTTACTGACCCTCCACGGCCATATCCACGAATCCCCAGGCCATGCCCGCATCGGGCGCACATTATGCATCAATGCCGGGAGCGAATATGCCGAAGGGATTATGAAGGCTGCGATCATCAATCTAGAAGATGGCAAGGTCAAAGGGCACCTGCTGATCTCTGGGTAGAAAGGACCAAGATGGGCAAGTACGGAGAAATCCAGGAAGATTTTTACACCGAGCGCACGCGGATTCTGGAGGCTCTTGCCCAGCCGGAAAACAAGCACATGATCCTACGCCTGATCGGTGCCTTGGCTTTTCGTACCCATTGCCCCCAATATGGCTACATCCAGGATGAATTGGGGCGCAAGTTTACCGATTTCGACTTCGCTTCGTATCCGCGCTTCTTCAAGGACATCCTACGGCTGATGCCCGAATTGGGCTATGAAGAGGACAAAACGGTGACTCGGCTCTTCAGCGAGTCGCGTCTGCTCTTCCACGACCCGAAGTACGGGCGACACATCGACATCTTCTTCAACAGGTTGGATTTCTGCCACGTAATCGACTTCACAGGGCGCCTGGAGGTAGAGACGGTCACTTTGCCGCTGGCGGAGCTGTTACTGGAGAAAATGCAGATCGTCCAGATCAACGAGAAAGACCTCATCGATACAATTATGCTTTTGCGCGAACACGAGGTCGGTCATCACGATCACGAAACCATTAACGGTGCATTGATCGCCAAAATCCTTGCCAATGACTGGGGATTCTGGCGCACGGTCACGGCGAATCTCAAGTTGGTGGATGAGGAACTGGATCGGTATCAACGTCTCAGTGAAGAGGACCGTCAGGTCGTGCGTCAGCGCATTCGCACCTTGCAGGAAATGATCGAGAACGAGCCTAAAACCCGCAAGTGGAGGCTGCGCGCAGCCGTAGGCGAGCGGATCAAATGGTACAAAGACGTTGAAGAGCTCATGCACAGGTGAAGGAAATGGCAGAAAAAAAGTACATCTTGGCGCACGATACCGGCACCGGCGGCGATAAAGCAGTCCTGACCGACTTGCGCGGGGTGGTCATCCACTCCGCCTACCAGGATTACGGCCTCTCGTACCCCAAACCCGACTGGGTAGAACAAGACCCGGACGAACTTTGGCAAACGGTTGCCGCAACCACACGGAAGGTGATCCAGGAATCGGGTGTCGATCCCGCCGAAATCTTAGGTGTGGGCATCTCCGCCCAGATGTTCAACACCCTGCCGGTGGATGAAAACTGTCGTCCGCTGATGCCGATGATCAGTTGGTTGGATTTGCGCAGCGTACCTCAGGCAGACCGTCTGATGGAAGGGGATACCCCGCGCAAGCTTTTCCAGTATACCGGCAACATTCCCACCGCAAAGGATGTCCCCCCGAAGATTTTATGGATCAAAGAAGAACGCCCGGACATTTGGGAACGCACAGCGTATCTGTTCGATTGCAAGGAATATATTCTCTATAAGCTGACCGGCAAAGTGGTGACCGATTGGGTAGGTGCATCTTGCTACTTCCTTTTCGACCCCCATAAGCGCACCTGGTCTAGGGAAGCCTGCGAACTGCTGGGTATTCCTTTAGAGAAACTGCCGCCGGCCCTGCCTTGCACCGAAGTCATCGGCGAAGTCACCGAAGAGGCAGCGCGCCTGACCGGATTGCTCCCCGGGACACCGGTGGTTAATGCCGGCGGCGATGTCTCGGCAGCGCAATCGGGAGCCGGCGCCAACCGGGTCGGCAAAGCCCATCTTTGTATCGGCACGGCTACTTGGGTAGGCATCTCCACCGACCAATTCCGCAACGATCCCGAAAAACCGTTCTGGGGGTTGAGCCACTACCATCCTCAAAAGTGGGTGATCGCCGGTGAAATGGAAACGGGCGGCGGGGCACTGATGTGGTTTCGGGATGTCTTCTTCCAGGCCGAGTCGGAGCAAGCCCGCGCTGAGGGGGAGTCCGCCTATAATCTGCTGAGCAGACTGGCTGCCGAGGTCCCGCCGGGCTCGGATAAACTCCTATTTCTCCCCTGGCTCTCGGGGGAGCGGGCGCCGGTCCTCGATCACTATGCGCGCGGGGGGTTTGTCGGTGTTCAGTTGGGTCACCACCGCGGCCACTTCACCCGTGCCGTAATGGAGGGCGTTGCCTACCACCTCCGTTGGATCTGCGAAGCTTTGAATAAGCTCGGCTTTAAGTTTGAGGTCATTAATGCCATCGGCGGCGGCTGCCGCAGCGAAATCTGGCCGCAGATCATCAGCGACGTCATAGGTCATCCCCTCCACATCGTCGAGCATCCTCTAGAAGCCGGAGCCATGGCCGCCGCGCTGGTGGTCGCCGTAGGGATGGGAATCTATTCCAGCGTGGACGATATGGACGATCTGATCGGGATCAGCAAAGTAGTAGAACCGAATCCTCAGACTCAGGCGCGTTACACCGAACTCTACCACGAATACCGCGAACTCTATCAAGCCCTAGCGCCGATCTATCGACGGATGTATCACATCCCATGAAGTCGATCATCGACGCGGCGAAAGTCGCCCGGCGAGCGCGATTCGCCAACGTGGCCAGTCTGAGCGGGTTGCTCGCCCTGCTGGCGTCAACCCTACTTCCCTACTTCCTACCGCGCACTCAGCTTGTGGCTTCACTCCTGCTGTTGGTTGGGCTTTTCACAGCGATGGTCGGAATCTACTACGCCAACCGCTGGGTGCGCAAACCGCGCCCCGAAGCCGTCCTCGACGCCGAGTTAAAGGGCCTGAGCCACAGTTATCGGCTCTACCATTATCTTCACAAAGCCGCAGACCACCTCTTACTCTCTCCTTTCGGCGTGACCGTTTTGGAAACGGTCAACCTGGAAGGGCGATTTGTCTACCGCAACGGCCGCTGGCGGGAGTATATGAAGCTCGGGCGCGCCCTCCGCTATATTGTCGAAGAGCACTTGGGCGATCCGATAAAGGCTGCGCTCTCCTCTCAAGCCTTTCTCCAGCGTGAACTGCGGGAAAAGATCGAAGGGGGTGAGGAAATTCCGGTCAGCGCCGTGGTGGTTTTCACCCACCCGCGCTGTGTGCTGGAATTACTAGAGGAAACGCCGATCCCGGTCGTCAAAGCCGCACAGCTCAAACGCGTTCTTCCGCAAAAGGGAACCAAGCTTTCGGAATCGCTCTATCAGCGCTTGGTTGTCTACTTCGGCGAGTAAAAGGTCTTTATCCTCCCCAAGACCCTGTAATCACGGGTGGCCGCCCTAGCAGAAAAAACTTCCCCATCGGGAAAGAACGCAGGACTCGACCCGATCCGCATCGCTTTTATCCTATCCCCTCGCCCAACTTCACCACCTTGAACCCCTCTTTCTCCCAAGGAGCGCGTTGGAGCAGGTTAACCGTATCCAGAGCGCAACGCCTACGCATAGCCTGAGCGGCAAAGCTCGGAGATAGGCTGCGAAAGCGGCGGTGTGCAACCAGCACAGCGAGGAGGTCTGCCCCTTGCAAGGCCGAAGGCAGTTCTCTAGCCAGCCGGATGCCCTCGACCTGCTCCTCCTGACGGTAGGGCTCAAAAGCGATCACCTCAGCCCCGGCCTTTTGGAGAAGATGACAGATTTGGATCGCCGGCGATTCGCGCAGGTCGTCCACATCGGCCTTGTAAGCTAAACCCAGAGCGGCTACGCGCCAACCGGCCAATTCACCAAAAGCCAGCCGGGCCAGCTCGACCACATGGTGCGGCTGTCCATCGTTGACCTCGCGCGCTGTGCGGATCAGGCGGGCAAGCTCAGGCGCCGCCTCCACCAAGAACCACGGATCCACGCTGATACAATGCCCGCCCACACCAGGCCCAGGACGCAAGATGTTCACCCGGGGATGGCGGTTGGCCAGCTCGATCGCCTCCCATACGCTAACCCCGAAGCGCTCCGCCAGGCGGGCAAACTCGTTGGCAATTGCAATGTTAACATCCCGATAGGTGTTTTCCATCAACTTGACCATCTCGGCCGTGGTGGCATCGGTGAGCAAGATTTCACCGCGCACAAAGAGACTATACAGGTCGCGCGCAGCCTCTGCCGAGGCGCGGTTGACGCCACCGATCACGCGGTCGTTCTCGATCAGCTCGCGCAAGATCGCACCGGGCAACACGCGTTCAGGCACGTAAGCCAGGTAGAAGTCCTCACCACTCCTCAGCCCCGACCGCTCCAACAGGGGAGCCACCCTCCCAACCGTGGTCAGAGGCGGCGAGGTGGACTCCAACACCACCAAGTTGCCCTTTCGCAGAAGAGGGGCGATCGCCTGGGCCGCAGCTTCTACGGCACGCAGATCGGCCAACTTGTTTTCCCGAAAAGGAGTGGGAACGGCAATAATAAAGGCATCCGCTTCGGCCGGTTGGCTCTGGATGGTCAGGTTTCCGGAGCGCAAAGCAGCTTGCACCAGGGTGCGCAAACCGGGCTCTTGGATATGCACACCACCGTTGCGCAAAGTATGAACCACCTCTGGGTTGACATCCACACCGACCACTTGCAGGCCATGGGTAGCAAAGGTACTGGCTGTGGGAAGACCGATGTACCCTAGTCCTAAAACACAAAGCTTCCTAAAGACCAATGGGATCTACTCCGTTGAAGACCAAGATAAAAGCCCGACCGGGGCCTGAGGTCAGAATGCCGTCAGAATTATACCCGTAACGGCGAGGATCATCCCGGTCGCTTGCAGGCGTGTGACGTTTTCCTTCAAGAAGAGTATTGCAAGGGCAATCGTAACCATCGACAATGCCGAAGAGATGGGGGTGATCAGAATAGCCTCCCCGATCGTCAGGCCATAATTTACCAACGCCACCGTCCCTGCCTCGATTACCCCCATCAGCAGGATTGTCGCCCTCGTTTGCGCCTTTGCACCGCACATTCTAATCCCCCGTTTGGCAAGCAGAGAGAAGCTCGATAGAAAGAGAACGATCCCAAGCTTTATTGCCAGCGTGCTAAATAACCACCCTATCTGCTCTGAGATGAACTCACTCACATTCCAAAACACCCCAAACAAAAAAGCCCCAATGACTGCCTCCCGAACTCCGGCGGAAAGCCGTACGTTCTGGTTTCTCAGGGCATCCCAGCGGAGAGAGGCCAGCGTCGCCCCGCCGATGATCAAGGTCACCCCTAGGGCTTGGAGAGAAGACAGGCGCTGCCCCATAAAGAGGAAGGCAAACAGCATGGTAAACACCGCCCAAAGATTCATGGTAGCAGCGACGATCGACACGTTCCCGATTTCAAAACCGCGGAAGAAAAACAAGTACCCCGCTGCATAGATGACCGCAGCCACGGCACACAAGCTGCCGATCAGGATCGAGGGTTGGAGGCCGCTGAACAGAAAAAAGGCGAGGAAGAGAAGAGAGAGGAAACCGACCAACTGAGACCAAAAGAAGGCCTTGAAAGGCCCGACCTGCTTGGCAAAAACGCCCCCCAAGAAGTCATAGACCCCCCAGCCCAACATGCCCCCGAGGCCGACAAAGACGCTTAAGAGGGTTGTGCTTATGCCGTCCATAGTCCCGGCTATTATACTCGCTTCACTTGGAGCAAATCACCCACAGAGAATAGCACCACCCCAAAGCTTGAGCTCCTCGGATCCCCTCTGTGGTCACTGTGAGCCCTCGCCTGTTCTAGAGCTAGAGCCTTCAGTCTCCTCGGTTGGAGCCACCAAACCCAAGAAAATCGGGTAAGATTGGCTTGCGGCTTTCGATCAACCGATGCAAATTATTCAGATGAGGCAACAACCTTCTCCAGCTCCATCCCCGACCGTAGGCCTACGTGTATTGCGCGCTTGGCTGCAAAGCGGCTCGCCGTTGGGGCCGTTGCAGGTGATGGCGGATGAGACCGGATACCTCTTCCAAATCCCTTTGCCCGGGTTCAACCCCTACGTCGTTTTCGGGCCACAAGCCAACCGCGCTGTGCTGGTCACCCAGCGCGAAAAACTGCTTTGGCGCAACACCGACCCGGTGACCGACCTGCTGCGCCGCGGTGTGCTGGTGGTGGATGGCAGCGAACATGACTACTACCGCAAACTGATGGAACCTGCCCTACACCCCGCCCGGCTGCCGGACTACGCTGAGATGATGGTGGCCCAAGCCAAGCGTGTCTCCGATCGCTGGCAGGAAGGCGAGGCAGTCGATCTCTTGGTCGAGAGCCGCAAAATTGCACTGCTGATCATCTTCCAAGCCTTGTTCAGCGAAGATATCGGGGAGGACTTGCCCTATCTCTGGCAGCCGATCCTCAAGGCGATTCAGTTTATCTCCCCCGGGGCATGGATTTTATGGCGGCGCATCCCGCGCCCTTCTTTTACCCATCCTCTGCGCCGCCTGGATGCCTATCTTTATAGTCTGATCGCCAGACGCCGCGCCGGGGAGCCGCGTCCGGACATGCTCCAAGCACTGATCGATGCCGGCCTATCCGATGAGGTGATCCGCGATCAAATGTTGACCATGCTCATCGCCGGGCACGACACTTCGACCGCCCTCTTGGCATGGGTCTTCGTCCTGCTGGGCAGGCATCGCCAAGTGATGGCCGAACTGCAAGCGGAAATCGCTCGAGACGGCAAGTCGCCGTTGCTAGACGCAGTGATCAAAGAGGCACTGCGCCTCTACCCACCGATTCACATCGGTAATCGCCGCGTGGCAGAGCCCTTGGAACTGGAAGAGGGCACGATCCCTGCTGGAGCGCGCTTGTTTTACTCGATTTACCTCACTCAGCGCGATCGGCGCATCTGGGAAGCCGCAGAGGAGTTTCGTCCACAGCGCTTCTTGGGCGGACGGCAAACACCGCCCTTTGCGTATGTCCCTTTCGGCGGCGGACCGCGCGCTTGCATCGGGGCGGCCTTCGGCCAACTCGAAGCGCGCTTGGTCCTGACCTATTTGCTGCAACACTTCACCTTCGAACCCGTTCAGCTCGAACATATCTACCCCCACATGGGTGCGACCTTGGAACCTCATCCGGGGGTCTGGATGCGCATCCGGCGCCGCTAAGAGAATCTGGTATAATTCGACCAATCCCGGTTGGAGTGAAGGAGTATGAATGAGCCACCCATTTTGACTGCGCAAGGTGCAGCCAAATTGAGAGAGGAATTGGAGTATCTCACTACCGTGGCACGCAAGGAGATCGCCGAACGCCTGCGTCACGCTGTCTCGCAAGGCGATCTCTCGGAGAACGCCGATTATCATAAAGCCAAGGAGGACCAGGCTTTCCTCGAAGGACGTATCCAAGAGCTAGAATACTTGCTTAAGAATGCCATTATTGTCGAGGAGAACCACGGTCCGGTCGAGGAGGTCCAAGTAGGCACTACGGTAACCGTCCAGGAGGGAAACTTTCCCCCCGAAACTTATACAATTGTCGGGGCGAAGGAAGCCGACCCGCGCAACGGGAAGATTTCCAATGAGTCGCCGATCGGCAGTGCGCTATTAGGACATAAAGTGGGGGACGTGGTCACTGCCCAAACGCCAAGCGGCAAAGTCACCCTAAAAATTTTGAGAATCGAATAGCCGCTCCTCAGGCGCAGTGCATGGCAGAGCCAACCGCCCCGCCCAGCCTGAGGGCTGAATTTTGGAGGGGGGTGCGGGCAGAGTTCCCGCTGTTGATCGGCGTTGCCCCGTTTGGCATGATCTACGGCGTGCTGGCACTGGCGGCGGGTATCCCCGCCTCCGCTGCGCAGGCCATGTCGGCGGTCGTCTTTGCCGGCTCGGCGCAATTGATCACGACCCAACTCTATACCGCCACTCCCCTGCTCCTAACCGTCCTGACCATTTTTGTGGTCAACTTGCGCCATCTCTTGTATAGCGCCTCACTGGCACCCTATCTTCAAAAGCTGCGCCCAGGGTGGAAATTTCTCTTGGCGTATCTGCTCACCGATGAAGCGTATGCCGTGGTCATCGCCGACTACCAACGCAATGAGCATCCGCAAGCCGCCTCGCCGGGCTTTTTCCTCGGCGCCGGCTTGGCTTTGTGGGCAACCTGGCAAGCAAGCACGGCGGTGGGTGTCTTCCTCGGCGCCAACTTGCCGCAGAACTGGTCGCTGGACTTCACCCTAGCGCTCACCTTCATTGCGATCATCGTTCCCACTTTGAAAGACCGTGGTCTGCTCGCCGCAGCGGTGGTCGCCAGCCTTGTAGCGATCCTCAGCGCAGGTTTGCCCTATAAGCTGGGGCTATTGCTGGCAGCTCTGCTCGGTATCTTGAGCGGAACTTGGCTGGGAGAGGAAAAATGAAGATCTGGCTGATCCTCTTGCTGGGAGGTTTGGCGACCTATCTCACCCGCCTTTCGATGATCTTGCTCTTCACGCATTGGCAGATTCCCCCTTGGTTAGGGCGCGCCTTGCGCTTGGTGCCGGCGGCGGTCTTTTCCGCCATCATCGCCCAAGAGGTTTTCATCCAAAATGGCGGGATCAACCTTTCTTTCCATAACGAACGCATCCTAGCTGCGCTGGCAGCCACGCTGATCGCCTGGCGCACCAAGCACATCCTGCTCACCTTGGGAGTGGGCATGGCAACCCTATGGGCGTTGCAGGCGTTTTTTCACTAGGCTTGACCGGAATCGCGTGCGTCCGCGCCTGTGAACTATGCCCTCACCCCCAGCCCCTCTCCCAAAGGGCGAGGGGTGGAGTACTACTTCAACGAATGAGCAACGGAGAAACGAATCATACAGAATGAGTAGTCGTCCTTAGGGGTTGCGCAGACACGCGTAAGCCCTCTAACGACACACAACAGGCAATACTATGAACGCATTCCGCTCATTGCTGAACTGAAGTTGCTTGATTAGATAGGAGAAGCTTCCTAGGGCTTAGGGTAAAAACCTTTACTGGGAATCACATGGCGGATGCCCCCGCGAGGATTTTCAACGTCACCTTGATAGCGCGGAATAATGTGGAGATGAACATGGGGTACAGTTTGTCCGGCTGCTTCTCCAACATTGAACCCCACATTAAAGCCATCTGGATGAAACCGCTCTTTTAGGATGTCTTTTACCCGCTCGACCACGATCCACAGGGCTGTCTTGGTGTGTGTAGAAAGATCAAAGTAATCTGAAAGATGTTTTTTGGGGATCACTAGCGAATGACCAGGCGACACAGGATATTTGTCTAAAAGGGCGTATGCGGTTGCCGATTCGGTG
>JANXBJ010000024.1 GCA_025057645.1 Anaerolineales bacterium | reverse complement strand
GGTGGATCATCACCTGGTGGCATACCTTCGGTTGACAACCTGCGAGGCAGTGTTGTGATCTTCTCTACTCGGTTGAAGTCACGGAAGGTCAACGTCAGCGGAAGCTGATCAATCAGATCACGTGCTGTGGCATTATCCCACAACCGCCCAGTCAGGACCGTGTCACCAATAATTACCCGTATCCGGGTCTCACCAGTTGAGGGTTTGTCTGTAGGCATAGCCATTTCTCTCTCTGTTGGCGTTGGGCTTGGTGTCTTAGCAGGCAACAAAGTGAGTGTTGGCACAGGGATAGTCGGCGGTAGAGTTGTTGGGGTATTGACCGTCACGGCAGGCGTTGGCGACATACCTGCCGATGGTGTAAACGTTGGTGTGGCTCTGCAAGCAGAGCCGAAGACAAATATAACGAAAATGGACACGATTTTCCGCAAAGGTCTGGACATTTTTTCTTCCAAGCAACCAGCCGCTTTGATTGGCGGGCTAACGGTTGGTTTTAGCGGCAGCGGCGGGACAGGCAAGACACCTTCGCCTACAACCTGCTCGGCTGGCTCGCGGCGCATACCCTGAAGCGGCAAAGCCGCTGTCCGCTGCAAACGGTGTTGGGCAGGTTTTGCAAGAAGATTTTGAATTTGACACTTCCGTTCAACACTATATAGGAGTTACGCAGTTGAAATTGTTTTTGCCTATATATGGCGGTCATATACGCCAACTACCGCCATATCTGCCAGCAATCGTTGCCAACTGCGTAAGTCCTAACTATATCAGTGCTTATAGGTAATAGGTGCCTTTGGGAATAGAAAAACAAAACAGGAGCGATATTTCGCTCCTGTAGAAATAAGCAAGTCTTATGGATTTGCAAGTACTTTTTTGTAATCTATTGTTCCGCCATCGCCTGGTTTTCCGCTATCTTGCCACCAATGTTGAATATAGTTGTGTCCGCGTAAGGTCTGTCCTGTAGGACATCGAACCTTTAGTTGAGCCATGCCATCGGCTATAGAGGTTTTATTATATTGCATCATCCACGGATAACTCGAATCGTATGAAATGTAACTTCCCCATTGAATATTATTATTGCAACTACAGTAGGTACTCCAAAAAGTCAATCCAAATTGGTCCATAGAACGAGACGGGCTGGTATAGTCGCTGTAACTGCCATTCCAATTCCAACCACCTTGGTCTGTTACATAATTATTGTAATAAACAGTTGTTAGACCATAGTAATTCTTACTAGCAGCATAAGCAGTTATAACAAGCACAAATGAAATTGCTGAAGCGAAACATAATGCAAAACCAAAATTCTTAACGTGTTTCATGGCTTCTCTCCTATTTTGTGAAATAAGACAAAATTTCTTTTGGAGGAATATCAACTTTTTCGATGGTTAGATAGGTTATTCGATTCCAAAGATTAACTTCTCCGCTTGGATAAACATGATAATCTTCTACCATGCGCAACAAACCAGAGTCCACCGAGAAATAGTACTTGCTATATATGCCAGCAATAACTAGCGAAGACTTGCCGATGGCAATCGGTGCTGGAAATTTATCTGTTAAGGAGAAAACCACAACTTTTTGACTGTTTAATTCTGCTTCTTCTTTTTGAATCTCCAGAGAGTCTTTCATCCTTGTAACAGATGCGAGAAAACCATTGTCCAAAGTGTCAATTTGATAAATTTGTTTTTCCTGTGATGACAGTTCTGGGATTGTCAGATTTGTCCAAAATCCATCTTGAAATACTGTTATTTGCGAGGTGAATGTATCACCAGTATCATCAATAGTAACTGCCCTAATAACATCACCATCAGTGTCAATTAATGCCCATAAATCATTAAATGACTTGGTCGGAATTGGCGTTCCATCTGGCAAAGTGCTTGAAGCTGTAACAAAAGTTTCCGTTTGAGACGAAATATGTAACCAGCCAGGGGTAAGATATGTTTGGTCAGCCTTTTCTATCAGTGTTTTTGCATAAGCAACGGTATCATTATTTGTTTCTTGTGGTGTAGTATCAGTGGAAGTTGATTTTTTTTCTGAAGGCAGGGATTGTAAATCATTATCTGATGTGGACATATCTTCAACTACTGTAGTTTCTGAAGATGATGTAGGAAATAACAATTCGCTAAGCGAGATACCTTGAGCTAATGCTCTTTGTTGCATAATCCCAGCAAGTATGAGCAAGACAGAAGTAGCTACAAGGAAAAAATAAGCAGGCTTGTTTTTCATAAGTACCTCCTTTTGTCTATGGAAAAGTTGAATTGTTGTCGCAATTGTATTAGTTGTCATGCTTATTGCAATGAAGGATTCCCTCTACATTGCTTTATTATTTCTCATTATGTATTTCGGATGGAATTAATCCAATTTGAAAGGCATGAGCGGTTGCTTGCACTCTGCTGGATACATTTAGCTTCTGGTAAATTTTATGAATATGATTTTCAACTGTTGATTCTGAAATTGATAGCGTATGAGCAATAGCTTTGTTTTTTAGACCTTCTGCTATTAATTTCAGTATTTGTTTCTCTCGTTCTGTTAGTTCCTGAGGCATAAAACCATCCATCCTGCACTTAAGTAAACTGCCCAACTATGGCTTAATATGAAACATGCCTGATAACAGGCTATAGACCGCAAACGTCATTTTCCTGCTATAATATAGACACTCGCATACTAAACAGCAAATTTTCTCTTTTCACCTCATCAATTTCCAATATCTTATAGCAAACTCTTCCCAAAGTCAAGCACCAATGGCAAAAAAACTTCTCGACCAAGCTCGCGAAATCCTACGTGCCAAGCACTACTCCTACCGCACCGAACAAACCTACATCCATTGGATGCGCCGCTACATCCTCTTCCATAAGAAGCGCCACCCCATCGAAATGGGCTCACCTGAAATCCAAGCCTTCCTGCTCTACCTCGCTAACAAACTAAACGTCTCTGCCTCCACCCAAAACCAGGCGCTCTCCGCTCTCCTCTTCCTCTATCGCGAAGTCCTGCACAAAGAACTTGAGCCCATTTTGCTCACCAAGGCCAAACGTCCCGAACGCATCCCCACCGTCCTCACCCGCCAAGAAGTGCTTCAAATCATCAACCATATGACCGGCGTCTACAAACTCATGACCCAACTCCTCTACGGCTCCGGCCTCCGCCTCATGGAATGCCTCCGCCTACGCGTCCAGGATATCGACTTCAATCATCGCGCCATCATCGTCCGCGATGGGAAAGGACAAAAAGACCGCATCGTTCCATTGCCCGAAACCATCATCCCCGACCTGCGCCGCCAAATCGAACGCGTCCGCCTCCTTCACGAAGAAGACCTCGCCGCCGGTCATGGCGAAGTCTACCTCCCCTATGCCCTGGCACAAAAATACCCCAACGCCGCTCGCAAACTCGGCTGGCAATATCTCTTCCCCGCCTCCCGCCTCTCCCAAGACCCTCGCCCACCATCACCAGGAGGAAGAATCTCCACCGAACAGCACCCCCCGCAAGGCCAATCCACTCTCCGTCGTCACCACGTCGACCCTTCCGCTCTCCAACGCGCTATCCAAGAGGCCGCCTTAAAAAGCAAAATCCACAAACGCGTCACCGCACACACCTTTCGCCATTCCTTCGCCACCCACCTCCTCCAAGCCGGTTACGACATCCGGACCGTCCAAGAACTTCTCGGCCACAAAGACATCCGTACCACCATGATATACACACATGTCCTCCAACACAGCGGATTAAAAGTCAAAAGCCCTCTGGACGAATAAGCCCCCGACAGGCCTCACCCGCCAGGGGCTTCTCTGAACACCTAAACCGGCTGAAACTTTCTATCCAAAACGCCCATTCGTGTCGCCATCACCATTCTCCCCCTTCCTGTGCTCACAAACAAACCCGCTCCTAGTCCAATCGTCCAGTCACCAACGCCATCTTCAATTCGCCAATGGCTTTGGTAATCTGGATTTCGCGCGGACAAGCCATCGTGCAGTTGAAGGCCGTATGACACCGGCTAACCCCCATCACCTCGTTGACAATCCTTCAAACGTTCACCGGCCGCCTGGTCTCGGTCATCGAAAATGAAGCGATGAGCAGCAACAAAAGCCGCCGGGCCGAGATACTCATCTGAACCCCAGAAAGACGGGCACGAAGTCGTACAACAAGCGCACAGAATGCACTTGGTCGTATCATCAAAGCCAAGGCGCGCTTGTGGACTTTGCAAGCGTTCCTTTTCCGGCGGCGGGTCGTTGTCGATAAACCAAGGCATGACCCTCTTATAATTCTCAAAGAAAGGTTTCATGTCGACAATCAAATCTTTGATGACACGCAAACCCAGTAGAGGTTCTACCGTAATCCGCGTCCCTACGTCTCGCACCAATGTTTTGCAGGCCAAACGGTTCACACCGTTGATGCGCATGGCATCCGAACCGCAGTTCCCATGCCCACAGGAGCGACGGAAGGAGAGGTCCCGTCCTGATACCCTTTCACCTTTTCCAATAAGTCAAGAACTCGGTCGGTTTCCTCTGCCTCCAGCTTGTAAGTCTTGTAGGAGGGTTTTTTGTCCCTTTCGGGGTTGTAGCGAAAAATTTTCAGCATGACTTCCATGATAACACCTCGTTTTTAGCCGTCGTAGCGAGATGGCGACAAAACCATCGCTCATCCGACAAACAACAGCCCTCGTAATTCAGTACGTTCTCACCTCCGGCTCATATTTGGTGATGACAACGGGTTTGTACCTCAACTCCACGTTACCCATTTCATCTACAAAAGCCAGCGTATGCTTGAGCCAATTCTTGTCATCGCGCTCGGGGTAATCCTCGCGAGCATGAGCGCCCCGGCTCTCGGTCCGCGCCAGCGCCGAGATAGTGGTAATCTCCGTCAGGTCGAGCAAATTGCCCAGCTCCCAGATGTTCATCAGTTCCAGATTGAAAACCGAGCCTGTATCGGTTGGACGGACATGCTTGAGGCGTTTTCCATCCCCTTTCCGGTGCGGAAGATGCCCATTGTCGTCGAACGGCTGGTTTTAGCGGCAGCGGCGGGGCAGGCAAGATGCCTTCGCCTGCAACTCAACTCGGCTGGCTTGCAGCATATATCTGGAGCGGCGAAGCCGCTGTCCGCTGCAAACGGTGTTAGGCGGCATCAATGCTATGGTACAGGGGGAGGGGTGGCAATGTCCCATTCTCCAAAATCGGAAAGCAGAAAAGACAGTAATGCCGATCGTTGATTCAAGTCGTAGAGCATTTCCGCTCGTTTATGATAGGAACCATGAGGGGGGTTTCATCAGGGTTGGGAAAAATGGTCACCCATAGATTTTCGGGGAACAGTTTGCGAACATCACTTGCATAAACTTCTCCATCTCCAGGGCGTTGGCTTTCAATAATCTGATACCCTGTGTTGTTCTCTAGCAAACGGATGACAACGGGTAAACTTATCCCTGACCCTGTTTTCAATACATTCTCTTGGTCAATGTAAAATTCTTGGCATTGAACCCACAGATATAGACTTGCTCGGTCTTCATCTTCCTTCCCATAGCCCATTAGTTATAGGAACAGAATACCCTGCCTCCGTAAGCGCTTATCCCAAACGTTTTTGCCAGATATTCGCTTATTGTTTCTCGTGAAGTTGTAGCCGATCCCAAAATAGGCAGAGGTGTCTGCAAGTCACTGTTAGGCGTTGGGGTGTTCAAGGTAGGCGCTGGTTTTGACCCTGGTGCACAGGCAATAAGAGCAGTACGCAACAAAAGCGAGATACAGATGTAACGAATTTTGTTCATGGTGATTACCATCAAATATACACATGTCCTTCATGAGGCATCTGCCAAACGGCACACGTTTCAGCCGCCTGCGCAGCGGCATCAGGTGTAAGCGCAAGTTAGGCGGGTAACTACAGCGGCTACACTCTACTTCCAAAACCGCCACCATTTCTTCTTTTTTGTTGGAATTGTGTGTGTCTCATCCTGCTGTACTTTTTCTTCCTTTGCTTCCAAGGATGCACGTACTTGGTCTCTAAATGCCCGCCACTGCTGCAAGCCAGTAGCAGGCTGTTGACTAAAATTCATAAAGTCCCCTGCTGTGGTATCAAAGGCGCGCCACCCTGTTTGTTCACAGAGATGTTGGATGATGCTTACCGCGTCATCACTTCCGCGAACATGGAGTATGATGGCATCTACAACGCTCTCGTCACCGATGTTGAACTCGATCGAGAAATCTTTGCCTTTCAGATATCCCCAAGAAGGATCGGTGAGATCAAGAGCCGGCAAGATTCTTGCCAAGGTTGCCAAAATCTCTGGACGCGGACCAAGCTCTGAGGTGAAATTACGAGGAAGTTCTTGGATGCTCGCAACATTAGATGGCACATGCATTAATATAACATCCCAACTCATTCATCTCTCCTAACCAAGCAACCTTGTTCGCAATGTTACCTAGCACTGCCCACCTAACGGCAAGCGCGTCAGCCACCACTGTTCACAGGCTGGGCACGCCGACCTACGAACGACAATATACCAGCCAAGCGCCTTTGTTTGCGGCGCATGTAGGTGGTCAGCTTGACGCGCCTGTAAGGCAGCCTTTCGTCTTGAAAGCGAAACCCACCAACGCAGAGGACACCGTAGTTTGCAGATGCGCAGGATTGTATCATCCCTGCCTGAGTAATTCAAGCATTTTGCGGTCAAGTTTGTGGCCTTGATAGTTCTCATATGCGACATCCGTGCGCTCACTATCCAAGACGCCAAAGCTGCCGCGAAGATTCCATAGCGCCCATCCTATGCCAGCTTGCTTCCAATTCTCTAGGCAATCTTTCATCCAAGCCAAAACAACTGTGTATGGCGTTAGATTGTGTGCTCCCCGCTCGCCGACGTGGATTCCAATCCCGTGCTGAGTGCTGAATGTTTTCCATGGCTCAACATCGTTTCACCACAAGGATTCTTTGCTGTAACGAGGAACGCCACTGGCAGGTGAAAGATTGCCCTGAGCATCTACTAAAACTGCCTGTTGTGTGGTATTCCCCATTCTGAGTCTGTAGCTCGGATGACGGGTTCGTTGCTTCCTATGCCAGGGAATGGCTTGATGCAAATTTCTGAAAACGTCAGCCAGTCTCCTCTCACTACCTCAAACTGGATTTCGGCCGTCCCATTAGGAAGTGCAACGGTATATTCCTTGTCATATACTCCTAAGTAATTGTTCCACTCGGGACGATAGATGGACTTCTTCCACTCGCCTTGCCCAGGCCCTGGCTTGAAAACTTTTCGATAGACTGTTCTGCCATTGGCTCTAACCGAGAGTTCTGCATAATCTGAGACCTGTTGGACACGGATGCTGAGTTGTGCTCCATTAGGGAAACTCCCCTTCAGTGTCAACGGGCTTTTGAATTCGGATTTTCCATCGCCATGCAAATACTGGTTAATGTCAACCAGAATAGGCCAGGTTGGGACAGGCCATTGATCAGCGCCACTAATCCACGAAGCCTGATAATGAGTGAGGAGCAAGGGTTCATATCCTCGTGTACTTTGAGCCACTTTGAATGGCACAAGTTCCGGCACAGGCCGACTGCTGTAGTTTGCGCCATCGGCAATAATGAGTCGATCGGGTCTACCTCCCTAATTGCCGCTACGGCAGAGGTTATCGCACGCACATATTCTTCTCCCGATATGTCTGGTGGCTCATTCACTAAATCAAAAGACAAGTCCGCTGAGGGAATACCGCGATACCGTGTCGCAAACATGTGCCATTGCGCTGCGAATTGCCGACGTGCCTTGTCGCTGCCGGCATCGTGTCCCCAGAGGTCTAGAGGCTCTTTTGGAGGGTTAACACAGTAACCGGGTGCACGATGGAGGCAAAGGTTCACGTGAATCCCGCGCGCACGTGCCCATGCAATTACTTGGTCAATCTCCTTCAATGGTTGTTCCCTATACACACCAGGCGAGACAGTCCAGATGTGGTAATCGGTAGGCAGACGAATGAAATTGAACCCCCACTCAGCCATGAAGTCCAAGTCCCATTCATTATAGGCTGTGTTCAAATGCGGTTGGTCATTCCTAAACTTCTCATGCAGGTTGAACCCACACCAACGGGGAAGTTGAGCATAGGTAGCAGGCTCCGGTGTGCCAAGTGACCCGGGTGTTGGAGCGGATGTAATCGCCGCTGTCTGAACTGGTGATGGCGTCACAGTCGCAGGGGGAGTCGCCGTCGCAGTTGCCAACGGTGTATGGGTGGGTGCAGACGTTACGGTTGGCGGAGATGTAACACCACAAGCCGTGAGGGTAAACCTTACACCGTCACCCCCAGCACAAGCACAGGAATGTCAATATCCGCAACTCCTCGATGCTCTAAATCCCAGACGAACTGTTCAAAGTACGAAACACCCGTTGACATTTCTTCTGCAAAGAGTTTGATCGGGACAATCTCGATCCCTGCGTCTATTACCCCCAGCTTATGAAAAATGGTCATTTTTGCGCACACATTGTAGACCATGAAAGCATATTTGCCGAATTGAACCTCAACTCCCACACGGTTCTTGACAAAATCCATTTCCCTGAAAGCTCCTCGGGGTGAGTTACCGGGAGCAAATCCGGGCATGTAGTACTCGGTGGAGTAATCACACTCCACTTTGTGTTTTTCCCATCCACGCAGCCCGAACTCCCTCTTAAAGGCCTTGTTCAAGGCACGAGGGTTGTAGAGCGTTCTACCGGGCATAGTCCTTTCTCTACTGGTTTTTGTTTTGCATTTCGTGCCATCGACAGCGGCGATCACTTGTTTCACTTCTTCTAGTTCCGCCGGGTATTGAGAAGTGAGGACACTTTCACCACGATTGAAAGAGTAAACTCCCGCAATGTTCACCGGTATTCGCTTCCTTGGTCGAGTAATCGGGCTTGAGAGGGTTCTGTCCACTCTTCAGGAATTCGAGACACCTTTTCCTTACCTGTTGGCTGATAAACTGGTTTCCCGAGAGGACGATATCGAAGCGTTCCGTTGAAATAATCCAAAATCCGTTGCCGGGCTATCTCCACATACACCGCTTCCTTCTCGCACCCCATCGCACGTCTATTGTGCATCAGGGCCGCAATTAGAGCCGAACCGACACCCATGTAAGGATCAAATACCCAATCCCCTTCATTTGTCAGCGCAAGCACGCAGCGCTCCACCAGCTCGATGGGAAATTGACAAGGGTGAATCGTCTTTTCAGGATGATTCGATTTTACATTTGGAATATCCCACACCAGCTCTTCCCAATCTTGAACCAAGATTTCCCACACGTCCGACGGATTTTTGCCCAGGGGATTGCCAGAGGGCTTGCCTTTATTCGGCCCTCTGAAGTGACGCTTACCCGGGTATTTGGCCGGAATACGAACCGCATCGAGGTTAAACACGTAGTGCTCGGACTTCGTAAACCACAGAATGGTTTCATAGCGACCCGAAAAGCGCCTATGAGCGTGTAAGCCATGTCCGAACTTCCAGACAATTCGATTGCGCAATTTCATACCCAATTCTTTGAAAATGGGATAGTAAAGAATGTCAAGCGGGTAAACTTCTCCCTCTTCGACAAAGTTGCCCACTTGCCAGCAGATGCTTCCATCCTCCCGCAGGACTCGATACAGTTGAGCAATCAATTGAGCCTGTGCGCTCAAGTACTCTTCAACTGTGACCCGGTTCTCATATTCTTTTCCTAAGTTGTAGGGTGGAGAGGTCACAACAAGTGCAACCGAATTGTCGGGGATCCGGCTGATGTATTCCCTTGCATCGCCGGAAAAAAGGATAATTTCAGCCTCTGGACTGAATGTGGTTGAGATCGTTTTTGCAGGACGAAATAGGGGCAGTTCGCTCATCTCCTATTCCCGGAACTTCACCGTGGGTTTGGTGTGCCTTTTAATTCTACCCCACTTTAGGTTATAGACGAACGCAAGGCGACCTCTGGCCTCTCCAACTTTAGAACCACCGAAACCTAACAGTATTTTTAGTCCAAATTACAAAACTGTTAGCTCCCATAAGGCTATCCATCGTTAAGATCAGGTTAAGCCGCGACTCTATCAAAGGCACCCCACATGAAGGAAAAACGCCCTGTCAAAAATTCCTTTTTCCTCCACCTAGGGGTATCGATTTCAATCGCAATAATGCTTCATTACCTCTGGTGGCGCGCCGCTCACACTCTAAATCCCGATGCAATTGTTTTCTCTTGGATTCTGTGGGCTGCAGAGGCTTTTGGAGTACTCAATTTGATTCTGTTCACATGGATGACCTGGAACATCAAGCCGACGCGGCTCTACCGACCACCCAAGCCCGGCTTGAAAGTAGATATCTTTGTCCCCACTTATAACGAAGACCTCGAAATTCTTGAAGCCACCCTCACCGGCTGTCGTCTCATTGCTTATCCGCATACCACCTACGTCTTAGACGACGGACAGCGGCCTGCGGTCAGAGAATTGGCAGAACGCATGGGCTGCAAATATATTACCCGCCCCGACAACAAACACGCAAAAGCCGGTAATCTTAACCATGCTCTAGCTCACAGCGATGGAGAGTTCATTGCTGTGCTAGACGCAGATATGGTTCCCAAGCCGGAGTTCCTAGACCGCACTTTAGGCTACTTTGAGGACAAAAAGCTGGCCTTCGTGCAGCTGCCGCAGGAATTCTATAACACCGATTCGATTCAGCACGATCAAAAGTCCTCCCTGTGGCATGAGCAATCCTTGTTCTTCCGTGTAATCCAACCGGGTAAGAACCACTCAAACAGCGCCTTCTGGTGTGGCAGCCCTTCTGTGCTCCGAAGGAAGGCCCTAGAGGATGTAGGCGGAGTGGCAACGGAGACGATCACGGAAGACATCCACACCTCAGTCAGACTGCACAGTCGCGGTTGGTCCTCCTATTTCCTATGCGAGCCTCTGGCCTTCGGGATTGCCCCGCACACCGTGCAAGCCTATCTTTCCCAGCGACTGCGCTGGGCTCAAGGCACGATGCAACTTTACCGAAGCAAGGAAAGCCCGCTGTGGATCCCGGGCCTGACCTTATCCCAGCGACTATCTTACTTCGCCAGCTTCCTCGCCTATGTCGAATCTCTTCAAAAGTTAGCTTTCATCCTGATCCCCGTAGGGATCATGCTGTTCAACGTTTTGCCCATGCGAGTCGGGATAGGCGATTTCCTGCTCCACTGGACTCCCTATTTCTTGTTGAATGTGATCGCCAATCAAGTTAGCGGACGCGGCGTTTTCCGCTATTTTAAGAGTGAAATCTACAGCTTTCTGCGGATGGTTGTGTTCATACAATCTTACCTAGTCCTGTTCTTCCGGAAGCCGTTGAAATTCAACGTAACCCCGAAAAGTGTTGACTCCTCGACAGTGGCTCGTGAACGGCGCGCAGTACGCATCCATTTGGCAATTGTCGGCCTGATCCTAGGCTCGATGTTAATTTGTCTACTCAAGATGTATTTATACCGCTCCTTCTTCCTTCCACCGTGGGCACTGTTCTTCGTGCTTCTCTGGTCACTTTACAATGCTCTGGTCATCCTTTTTGGCGTTCTAGAGGTTTGGAGGCGGCAGCATCATCGCAAACACTACCGCTTCAAGGTCGATTTTTCAGGCTGCATCGAAGGCTCGGCCTTAGCGCACCCGCTTAGGGCTCAGGTAACTAACCTCTCTATCTCTGGCGCCCAAGTCATATGCCAAACCGAGCTGCCTACGGCCACATCCGAGCTCAGGCTGAGTTTCGGCACAAGCCGGCACCCTCAAATCGTCCTTCCCATCCGCAAGGTGATCCGCCAGCGGCGTTTACTCAACGGGCTATACGAGATCGGCCTTTGGTTCGGCGAGCTTGAAGGGGACGCACGCCGCAAGCTGTTTGAAGTGCTATTTGTCGACTTGCCCTACGCAGATTACCGATTTGACTCGGCTTCGGTATGGCAGCGGGTGCAAACCGATCTAAAAGACTTTGCCGACTACCTTTCCTACCCGTTGCGTAACGGCAGAAGCTGACTAGAGCGAAGAGGCGCAGAGACTTATCTGTCGGGCTTTTTGTGCGCAGAGCATAGCAAAGAAACCAGCCCGAGCAAAGCCACGCCCAGCAGCACTGCGCGATGCATAAGGCGCACAGCACGGCGGATATCCCTAGCTGTCGGCGGTGTCAGTCCTTGACCCAAACGGTAATGTCCCACCTTCTCTAACTCGACGCCCAACGCCCCTGCCATTGCGCTCATCGGGTAGCCCGCATTTGGGCTGGCGGTGGTACGCGCGTCTCGCCGCAGGATCACCATAGCTCGGCGGGCGTCTTCACCGCCTAAAGCCGCAGCCGTCACCAACGCTAAGGCCGTCATCCGAGCGGGCAGCCAATTCAGCAGGTCATCCAAACGAGCGGCAGCCTTTCCCAACCACTCATAGCGCGCATTGCGGTAGCCCCACATTGAGTCTAGGGTATTGGCAAAACGATAGACCCAAGCCAAAGGCAATCCTCCAAGAGCATAATACAGCAGAGGGGCAAGGATGCCGTCCGAGGTGTTCTCGGCTATCGACTCAATTGTCGCCCCCACGACTTGAGCCTCGTTCAACTGTCCTGTCTCACGGCTGACCAAATGCCAGGCCAGTTGGCGGCGGGCTTCGGCCAAGTCAACACGCTGCAACGCTCCTTCAACCGCTAAAGCGGCTTGACGCAAACCGCGCTGGGCAAGGCTTAGCTTGAGCAAGATCGCTTCCCCAAGCGCCGCCAAGGGACGAGGGAATTGGTTCAGGACCACCGAAAGCAGCCTCAATCCACCCCCCACCAATGCGGCCCCTCCCAACCATACAGCCAAGCCAGCCCAGAAATCCCTCCATGGATGAGCACATCTCACCCATCTCTCAACCCTAGCGATGAGAGAGCCTAACCAAGCCACCGGATGCCAACGGTTAGGGGGATCTCCTAACCACTCATCCAACCCTAGAGCTAGCCAAAGAATCAGCACTCGCTTCCACTTCATCCCAGAGCCTGTGTCAGAGCCAAGCGCACTGCTCTCCCCATTAACCATCCCAGCGTAGTTGCCGGACCAGCATAGGGCAAAGGCTCGCCCACTCCGTTGTGCGCAACCACGACCGCATCGGTCGAGGTGCCACTGGCGATCTCGCCCCCAGGAGTCCTTACCCCTAGACGATTCAGGGTATCGGTTTTCGCTTCGGTGAGAGTGATGACAGCGTTCACCATCGCTGCAGGGCTCAAGGCACAATTGACCAAGGTCACAATGTTGATCGTATGGGCTTTGCCCAAAGCGACCGGCAAGGTCAGGCCCGCACAAGTGGCGTTACTCACTCCAGCGGTCACTATGGCACACACAGATAAGCCGCTCTCCTCTAACCTGACCAACTGAGTCCGCTCCAAAGAAACCGCAGTCAACAAGCCGATCGTCGGCGAAGGGAACTGTTTCTCCAAAGCTATTTCCCGGAGATGCCGCCAAGGCTCGGGGTGGTCGTACTCCTTGTCCACCCGATATATAAACAGGGAACGAAACTCGGTGAAGCCGCTGCCGAGAAGTGCAGAAGAGAGCGCATACCACGCAGTGTCGGCCAGCAAAGTCACACTGTGTGGATGGATATGAACTCGAATCGAAGGAAAAGGTTGGATCATCCCATCCCTGCTGCGGCAAAGAGAACTAGGACCGCCAGCTCGCTCAGTTCATTGAGTGCACCGTAGATATCTCCCGTAAGGCCGGGGATCAGGCGCAGGGTGAGTTTTGCCCCACCCCATACCACTGCCAACACTCCTAACAGCGCTACCCAACCTTGCACAGCGCAACCCAAGCCGGCAAAAAGCAACACCCAGAGGGTAGCCAACAACCCCTCGCGCCAGGTCGCCGCCTCTTTGAGTGTGCGCCCTGCCCCTTGGGCGCGCTGATAGGGAAAAGCCAGCACTGCCAAGACCATCCCCCACCGTCCATAAGCGGGCGCCAAAAGCAAGGCCAAAGCAGGGAGGTTTGGTATTGAAAGCAAGCTGTACTTAGCGAGCAACAACAAAACACCTCCGGCAAGGGCATAAGCGCCGTGATGTTCATCGCGCAAGATCTCCAAGCGTTTCTCGGGCGTCCACCCGCCCAGTAATCCATCGCAGGCGTCCAAAAAGCCGTCAAGGTGCAACGCGCCGCTCAACCCTATCCACAGCGCTAAGGTGAACACAGCCCCAACGGCCGGGGGAAAGACGGACAGGGCCAACTGTCGAAAGACAACCAAAACTACGCCGAAGATCAAACCCACTAGAGGGTAAAATGCCAAGGAAGCCCCCATTTCTGCGGCCGAGAACGGGCGCTTGACCACAGGGGGCAAGATGCTCAGGAACTGCCAAGCCGCCCAAAACGCATACCAAATACGTCGCAGGTGGCTCCTCGCCTCTTGAGTCCTTTGGGGTGAGTTTTCATCCATCTGCCGTCGTTCGAATCAGAGTTTCTCCGACACGCCGGCTTCCTCAAACGTTGCCATCTCGGCCAAAATTTTACACGACGCTTCTACGACCGACATTGCCAAAGCGGCACCGGTGCCTTCCCCAAGGCGCATCTCTAAGTCAAAGACCGGCTCTAAGCCCAACCATTCCAGCATTAGGCTATGCCCCTGTTCCTTCGAGCGATGCGCAGCGATCAGATAAGGGCGGACGAGGGGGCTCAAACGCACGGCGATCATAGCTGCCGCTGTGGAGATGAAGCCGTCCACAACCACAGGACGCCGGTGAGCGGCGCCAGCGAGAATCGCCCCAACTAGCCCACCGATTTCAAAGCCGCCCACTTTGGCCAGCACATCTAGCCCATCCTGCGGATTCGGACGGTTGACCACCAGCGCCCGCTCCACGGCAGAAATCTTACGCAGCAGCCCCGAGTCATCCACCCCGGTCCCGCGCCCCACACAAAGCGAAGGCGCTCTGCCTGTCAGCGCAGCAGCAATCGCAGCGGCAGGGGTAGTGTTCCCGATCCCCATGTCGCCGGTGGCAAGCATTTGTGCTCCTGCCCGGATTTCGGCCAAGGCGAGTTCATAACCTTTCAGAACCGCTTGCAAGGCCTGATCGCGGCTCATTGCCGGTCCCCTAGCTATGTTCTGGGTGCCGGGCGCAATTTTTGCCGAAACCAGATCCGGCCGAGGCTCCAACGGGCCTTTGACACCGAGGTCTACAACCACCACTTTCGCTCCGACATGCCGTGCTAGGACATTAATCGCTGCGCCGCCGTGCAAGAAGTTTAGGACCATCTGAGCCGTTACTTCGCTAGGGTAAGCGCTTACTCCCTCTTCGGTCACTCCATGATCGCCGGCCATCACGAAGATTACCTTCGGGTCAACACGGGGCGGTATTTGTCCCGTAATGCCAGCTACCTGAATCGAAAGCGACTCGAGACGACCAAGGCTGCCGGGGGGTTTGGTCAGCCGATTCTGGCGCATTTGCGCCTGCCCCATCGCCCGTTCATCGAGTGGTTGAATTTGCCGAATAATTTCATCGAGTTCCATGCTCCTTGCTCCCTAGATGGAATTCTTAGAAAAGGGGACTAGGAACAGGGCTTGTCCCCTTAGCCTTTGGAGGAAAGCCCTAGTACTCAATCCCTACTTGGGCTTTGACGCCGATAGCAAAAGGGTGCTTCACCTCCTTCATCTCCGTGACCAAATCCGCATATTCGATCAACTGCGATGGCGCATCCCTCCCTGTAATGATCAAATGCATCGTAGCGGGCTTATAGAGGCGCAACCACTCAATTACCTCAGCGGTGTCTATCCAACCAAAAGCGAGAGGGTAGGTGAACTCATCCAAAATGACCAGGTCGTACTCGCCGCTGACGATCTTTTGCTTAGCAAGCTCCCAACCATGGAGAGCTTTGGCTTTGGTTTCATCGATGTCACGTGATGTCCAAGTAAATCCATCGCCGGTCTTATGCCACTCGATGCCTAAGCGCTGCGCAGCCTTGACCTCACCCCATGCCCCGGTTTCGGCCTTGAGGAATTGAATCACACAAATTCGGAAACCTCTTCCCCAAGCGCGAAACAACGTGCCAAGGGCGGCTGTCGTTTTGCCTTTTCCGTTTCCGGTGAAAACGATCACTAAGCCACGACGCCCTTTTGATGACATACGCAATCCTTTCTGAGCTATCGCTCCACAACGAAGAATGTAGTTAAGATTTTACGGCTTCCCGCCGTGGAGAAGCCGTAGGAAAATGAAACCGCCCAGATGGGCGGGAGGACTCCTAAGACCAAAGACTAAACTCGCTTTGGCTGCCCGGCCTCCCTTACCGCGAGGGAGTTTACGAGCCGGACAAAGGCGGGTGATCGGGCTTCGTCAAAGACGTTACCGCTGCGGGACAGCGCCGGACTGGCGTTCAAGACACTTCACCGGCTTTCCCCATTGCGCGCTGTGCATCCGGGCATCCAGCGCACCTTTGCCGAGCTAGGTCACTTTGGGATGTACTGTATCATTGAAAAAAGGAACTGTCAAGGATTCTCGAGTCTGTCGAGTCCTTGGGCAAGACTTCGAAGGTCACCCGCCCTCACGAAGCATTCCTCTATGCATTCCCTCCCCAATAGGCGTCTATAGGCCATCTCAACAAGTTCCTAGGAGAGTGTCTCCAACCTGTAGGCAAAAAACTGTTTGCTAGACACCTTCTAACTGCTCTAAGGGTTAGAGAGTTCACTCCAATCCTCTATGCAGTGCGGGGTAAGCCTCTCCAACCATGTCCGAAAATCCTCCGGGTATGGAGCCTCAAAAGTCATCGGCACACCGGTTTGGGGATGCCGGATAGATATCGAACGGGCGTGAAGGGCTACCCGTTCAAAGGCAATAGACTGGTCAAATTCGCCCGAGGGGAAGAACCCATAGAGCCGGTCGCCCAGAAGGGGATAGCCAAGATAGGCCAAGTGGGCACGAATCTGGTGAGTCCGACCCGTCTTAGGATAAATCGCCAGCAGAGCAGCCCCCCTGAACGCAGCTAAACGGGTGCAGACGGTCACCGCAGCGCGTCCTTTTTCAAAGTCGATCACGGTGCGGTGGCGACGATCGCCATTAACGCGCAACGGGTAGTCCAGCGTGATTTCCTCCCACTGAGGACAACCTCGAACCAATCCATGATAGAGCTTTTCCACACTTCGGCGATCAAATTGCAGATTAAGAGCGCGGTGGGCTTGAGCCGAACGAGCCAATACGAGCACTCCACTGGTCTCTTTATCCAGACGGTGAACAATCCAGAGGCGTCCGTAATTTGGCTGCAGCAGCGAACGAACGTGTTCAATTTCGGGACGGTAGCCGTCCGGCAGCACCCGCAGACCGGGAGGCTTATTGAACACTAAGAGATGTTCATCGACGTAGATCACCCAATCGGGAGAAAAATCTAATCCCACGTTCCGGCTAGGAATGTGCCTCACCACGGCGCACGCCGACCATAAGCAACCAAGCCAGAAGCATAAAGAAGGGAGCAACGAGCATTACATTTCGGTAGTCTTGGCCGGTCAGTTGGATGATCCAACCGTTGATGTTAGGGCCTACGATAGCCGCCAGAGTTGAAAAGAGATAGTATAAGCCGGTATAAGTGCCGAGCCGCACGGAACTGGTCATATCGACCACCATGGGAAGAGAGTTAATGTTGATTAAGGCCCAAGCCAACCCGGCTACCATCAGAATTACACCGATTACGGGGACGCTGCCCAGCACCGGCAATTGGGTGAGCACAATGGTCAAGATACCGGCCGGCACGAAATACATGAGAAGCATTCCCACTATGAGGAGCGTAATACCGACTAGAATGGTGGGTCTCCTGCCGATGCGGCTGGCAAGATAGCCACTGGGAATGGCAAAAAGGACAAAGACCAAAGAAAGTTGGCCCAACAAGCGGGCGCCATCGGCTTCTTCCATGCCCAGATGTCTGTTAGCATAGAGGGTAAAGAAGGCTTCAATTGCGGTATAGGCAACAAACCAAGAAAAAATGGCCAGAAAAATCCGCAAAGCACTCCGATCGGGATCGCGCAACACCTCTCTCAGGCTGGCGAGCATGCTCGGTTTCTCTTCGACCTCTGCGTAGGTCTTGGGTTCCTTGATGAAAACGAAGACGAGCATCGCAGCCAACACCACCAGAGCAGAACCGAGCCAAAAAGGAAATGCCGGGCTAATCCGGTAAAGGGCAGAACCGCCGAGAAAGGCAATAATCGCACCCACCCCGCCCATGAAGTTGATGATGCCGTTCGCTTGCGAGCGATATTGCGAGGGAGTGATATCCGGCATCAGCGCAATCACTGGCGTGCGCCAGAACGCCATAGAGAGCAACAACGTGGTAGTGCAGGCCACAAAGAGCGGCAAAACCGCCGCTAAGGGGATCAAGCCAAAGGCGATCGCTCCGACAGGGGCACCGGTCAGGATAAAAGGCATGCGTCGCCCGATTGGGGTGCGCAAACGGTCCGACCAAGCGCCCACCGGGGGCTGAATGAGCAGCGCAGCGATATTATCGAGGGTCATAAAGAAGCCGATAAAGGCCGCAGAGAGGTTGAACTTATTTGCCAAAAACAAGGGCACAAAGGCATTATAGACTCCCCAGATAACACTGACTCCAAAAAACCCAAATCCCAGCAGAAAAGTTTTACCGAAGCTAAACTTCATCTTGGTCTTCCTTGGTGCGAGCTTCCATTGTGCGTAAGCGCTCGAGAAAGGCTAAGTCCTCTTGCGAGAGATTCGCCCGCTCTAACAAATCGGGGCGGCGCTGCCAGGTGCGCAAGAGGGCTTGCTCGCGCCGCCAACGGGCGATACGAGCATGGTCCCCGCTGAGCAGGACTTCCGGCACTTTCCAGCCACGGAACTCGGCAGGACGGGTATAATGAGGATATTCCAGCAATCCCGAAGCAAAAGAGTCATCCAGAGCCCCCTCTGGATCGCCGAGCACCCCGGGCAAAAAGCGGCTAACGGCATCCAAGACGACTAGCGCCGGCAACTCTCCCCCGCTCAGCACATAATCCCCGATCGACAGCTCATCGGTGACCAAATGCTCGCGCACCCGCTCGTCGATGCCTTCATAGCGACCGCAGATCAGCGCCACAGCCGGATATGTGGCATAGTGCTGAGCGATCTGGTGGTTGAACACACGCCCCTGGGGGGTGAGCAAAATGACCGGACACACGGGAGGTGAGCCTAACACACTCTCCACAGCAGCAAAGATGGGCTCTGGTTTCATCACCATGCCACCCCCGCCCCCATAGGGTTCATCGTCAGTAATGCGGTGCTTATCCGTGGCGTAGTCGCGAATGTTATGTAAGTGCACTTCAATCAATCCCCGTTGTTGGGCGCGCTGCAAAATGCTAGTTTGGAGGTAGGGCTTGAGAACCTCAGGAAATAGGGTGAAAATGTCAAATCGCACCAATTCATTATAGCATGAGGCGAGATGATCACGAGTTTCATTAAAAAACGATAAAATTCACTTAATGCCTACTTGACAAGAAGCAAAGAAGTGCTATATTAATAGGCTGCAAGGAAAACACTGCGGGGTGGAGCAGTGGCAGCTCGTTGGGCTCATAACCCAAAGGTCCCCAGTTCGAGTCTGGGCCCCGCTACCTCCTCAAGACCATAGCAAGATTGCTATGGTCTTTATATCTGCAATTTGAGGCCAGGACTGCGCTGGACAAAGGCTCATAGCTCTTCTTGCTCCAGCAGAGACACGTCAGAGTCCAATCTGAAAATCCTGCCCTCTTCGGTTGACGCTTGGGGAAGAATATGATAAAATCAACCCCACTGGGCGCGTAGCTCAACGGCAGAGCAGTGGCCTTTTAAGCCATTGGCTGAAGGTTCGAGTCCTTCCGCGCTCATGTTGTTTTTTAAGGAGGTGCGGACTGGAGTTAAGAGCCTTCTCTGAACCAGAAAAACCGATATATAATCGGCAAAGTTAATTACGCAACCGACAATCGATTGCAGAACATCCTACACTAGTTCGAAACAGTAAGGAGGAAGTCCTATGCGCCGCACATTCACACTTGTTGTGCTGATTCTTGTGGCTTTTCTTGCACTCCCATTGGCTCACCCCGTGTACGCTCAAGAAGGGTCTCCAAACCCGACGCCTCGGCCTCTTACCCTTTTCACAGAGTATCCGAGCCAAGTTGTCGGCATTGGGGAAACGATTACGATCCCGATGACGCTGCGCGGGGGAACGAAGCCCCAAATTGTGCAGTTGGAAGCCACCAAAGTGCCCGAAGGGTGGACGGTCACTTTCCGCGGTGGTGGCAAGATCGTTAAGTCCGTCTTCGTCGAGCCGGACACCGATGCTGATTTCGATCTGCGCCTAGAACAACCCAAAGACGTTCAACCGGGTGAATACACCTTTACCGTTCGCGCAAAGGGGCAAGGGGAACAGGCCGAACTGACGCTCCAGATCACTATTCAGGAGAAAACTCCTCCCTCAATTTCTCTGGATTGTGATCTGCCCACTTTACGTGGTTCCCCGACCCAAACCTTCCGCTATGACGTAAGTCTGAGAAACGAGGGCAGCGATGAGCTCTCGGTGAACTTGTCTGCCGAAGTCGATCCTCGCTTTCAGGTCAAATTCCGCTTGACCGGCCAGGAGATCATTAACCTTCCTTTACCTTCTAAGGAGACCAAGCGACTCTCGGTAGAGGTGCAGCCGATCGCTAACGTGCCTGCCGGCAGCTACCCGATCAAGATCGTCGCTGAGGGCGCAGAAGCTCGTGCTGAATTAGGTTTGGTTGCCGAGGTCACCGGCCAGCCGGAAATCTCGATCACCGCTCCAGATGGTCGGCTCTCAGGACAGGCTTACGCCGGTCGGGACTCCTCGCTAAAGATCATCCTGCGCAACAACGGAAGTGCACCTGCGCTCAATGTGCAGCTAAGCTCCAGCGAGCCGAGCGGCTGGACGGTTTCCTTTGATCCGAAAACAGTTGAACAAATTCCAGCCGGCGAGCAAGTGGAGGTCACTGCCAACATCCGACCGAGCGAAAAAGCCGTTGCGGGAGACTACATTGTCAACATTACCGCTCGACCCAGTGAAGGGGCTAGCAAAACTGCCGAGTTCCGAATCACCGTGTTGACCTCCACGCTGTGGGGTGTGGTAGGGATTGTGCTCATCGCCGTGGCAGTCGGGGTTGTCGGCATGGCAGTCATGCGATTCGGACGCCGCTAAGGGGCTTGTTAGACTTACTTCTAGAGTTATGCACGGAAAGGAGGTCAGGGGATGAGCGAGTATGTGATCGAAACCGTTAACCTGACCAAGAAGTACAACGGATTTACCGCCGTTAATAACCTTAACTTGCGCGTGCAGAAGGGTGAAGTCTTCGGTCTTCTCGGCCCCAACGGTGCCGGGAAGACCACTACGATCCTGATGCTCTTGGGTCTGACCGACCCGACTTCGGGGAAGGTCACCGTGTTGGGGATGGATCCCACCCGCCAGACTCTTAGCGTAAAGTCCAAAGTTGGGTATATCCCTGACACTGTCGGTTTCTATGACGAGCTGACGGCGCGAGAAAACCTGATCTACATTGCCAAGCTGAACGGCTTGTCCGGCCCTGCTGCCTATCAGCGCATCGACGAAGTGCTAGCCCGGGTTGGATTATTAGATGTCGGCGACCAAAGAGTGGGGACTTATTCACGCGGTATGCGGCAACGCTTGGGTGTTGCCGACGTGTTGCTAAAGCAGCCCCAGCTAATCATCATGGACGAGCCCACGCAAGGCTTAGACCCAGAGCGCGCACGCGAGTTTCTAAAGATGATCCGCTCGTTGAAAGAAGAAGGGATCACGATCCTGCTGTCCTCACACTTGCTCCACCAAGTACAAATCATCTGTGACCGCGTAGGGTTGTTCCACCGCGGCCGGATGGTATTAGAAGGTACCGTTAGCGAGTTGGGCCGAAAGGTCCTAGGGCGTGCCTATCGAGTTTTCGTCGAGGCTCAAGGAGATCCACCAAGCATCTTGGCAGCGCTTGAGAAAGTACCGGGTCAAGTGGGCGTGATCCACTTAGGGGGAACGCGCTATCAGATTGAGGCAGAAAGCGATATCCGTCCCGAGGTCGCTAAAGCCGTGGTGCAAAGCGGAGCCGGCTTATTAGGCCTAGAGGTAGAGACTCAAAGCTTGGACGAAATTTATGCCCGCTACTTCGAGGAGGTGAAGCATGCCGAGAAGGGGTAAGCTTTCTTCTCCTTCGATCGAACGTGAAGGTTCACCTTGGACCGGGCTTTGGGCGGTTGTCGCTAAAGAGATGGCCGACCATATGACCAGCGCCCGGATGCGCATCTTAGAAGTGCTGATCGTGTTGACAGCGGCAGGTTCAGTCTATGCCGCCATGCAGGTTCTGCGCGAGACAGTTGGGGAGGACCCCTTCTTGTTCCTGAAGTTGTTTACCACAGCTCGCGAACCCTTGCCCGCTTTCATCGGTTTCCTGGTGTTCCTAGTGCCCTTGATCAGCATCGCACTCACTTTTGACTCGATCAACGGGGAATTCAACCGCCGCACGCTCTCGCGGGTGCTCGCTCAGCCGATTTACCGCGATGCGCTGCTGATGGGTAAGTTCCTCGGGGCCTTCTTTACCCTCGCCCTAGTGCTTACAGCAATTTGGCTGCTCATCTACGGGTTGGGCATCGTTGGCCTAGGGTTACCTCCAAACACCGAAGAGGTGGCACGCAGTTTGCTGTTTCTGGTGACCACCATTTTCTACGGTGGAATCTGGCTGGCTGTGGCGATGGTGTTCTCGATCATTTTCCGCCAGCCGGCAACGGCGGCTCTGGCCTCGATCGCTGTCTGGCTGTTCTTCACGGTGTTCTGGGGCATTTTGGCCAGCCTGTTCGCCCAAATCCTGAGCCCAGTCCAAATCGGCACACTTGCAGAAGTGGTGCGCCAAACCCAAGTACAGCTAGCCCTTGCACGGTTCTCGCCTAATACGCTCTACGCTGAAAGCATGATTGCGCTATTGCAGCCGACCGTGCGCAGCACAGGGCTGCTTTTACCCTTCCAACTCGAAGGAGCTGTGCTCGGAGCCCCCTTGCCATTGAGTCAGAGTGTTTTGATTATCTGGCCGCAGTTCACTGGCTTGATCGCCATCACGATTTTGCTCTTTGCCCTCAGCTATGTTCTCTTCCAACGTCAAGAGATTCGCGCTTAGCTTTTTTCCCTAACGCCTTTAGCCTCCTGTTGAGCTTTCAGCAGGAGGCTTTTTTCCTATGTGCGCAGACAAGATAACCCGCAAAGCAAATTTTTTAGGCCTCTTCGTTCCAGCGGCTGATCTGGTCGAGGCGGCGCAGCTCCTCAGAGTCGAACTTGACCTCCAGTGCGCCAAGAATTTCGTTTAGCTGCTCAACGGTGTTAGCACCCACGATTGGGCTAGTAACGGTCGGCTGGTGCATCACCCAGGCAAGGGCAATCTGAAGCACGGTCCTGCCTTTCTGTTTTGCAATTTCCTTGAGCTGATCGAGGATGCGAAAGTTACGCTCGGTGAAAAGATGGCGTAAGTGCCAGCCACGCGTTCCTTCCTTCGGTTGAGATCCACGGTGATACTTTCCGCTGAGCAGTCCACCCGCAATTGGGGAGTAGGGGATTACGCCCAAGCCATACTTAGCGCAGACGGCTTGTAACTCGCGTTCGTATTCCGCCCGATGCACTAAGTTATAGTGAGGCTGAAGGGATTCGTATCTCATCAGGTTATGCTTATCGCTAATCCACAACGCTTCCATCAAGTGCCAAGCGGGAAGGTTGGAACAACCGATATAGCGGACTTTGCCGGCGTGCACAAGGTCATCTAGGGCGCGCAATGTCTCCTCAAGAGGCGTTGAAGGATCCCAAGCATGGGTTTGGTAGAGATCAATGTAGTCAGTCTGCAAGCGGCGCAAGGAAGCCTCGCAGGCTTCGAGAATATGTTTGCGACTCAGTCCGCGGTCATTAGGCCCCTCTCCCATCGGGCCGTAGACCTTGGTGGCCACGATAACCTGCGTGCGCGGCTTGGTCTTCAGCCATGCACCGATCAATTCCTCCGCTACTCCACCGGGGTTTCCCGGCGCCCAGCGGGAGTAGATGTCTGCGGTGTCAATAAAATTGCCTCCGGCATCAAAAAATGCATCTAGGACCAGAGCTGCGTTCTCCCGCGGTGCTGTCCAGCCAAAATTCATCGTTCCTAAACAGAGTTCGCTGACTTTCAAACCCGTCCGACCCAGATTCTTGTATTGCATCTTTCCTCTTCCTCAATCTGCATTATTTCGACCCTCTTTTCAAAGCATAGAGAGTCCGGCTAGGCACTCGTAGCGGAGTGTATTTTATAACGTCTCAGGACAAAATTGGGAAATGACTCTCGGCAAGTGCAGCAAGAAGAAATATCTACGTTTCCAAATCGGCTGCCTCCAAAGGCTTTTCACGCGGGTTCAGACCCCTCCGTTAGGAGAGAGATGGACGCAAAGAGCTCTCTCCCGAGCACCCCCTCTCACTCGCTGCAAACTCAACTGCGCCTTCGTCACAAATAAGCCTCGAAGAGACAATCTATGGTTGATCTAAAGCAAAAGCGCTTTCTCGCCCCTCCCTTCCTTTTCATCCGACAAGGATGAAAGATAGTCGCCTCGGTAGGGCCACCCCGTAAACAGAAGAGCAGGTCACCAATCGATGGCCTGCTCTTGACCAGAACCGACGAGCGACTTACACCTCTTCCATACTGGGTTGCCAGACCTCCCAAACTTTGCCCACGAGGCCGGGGCCGGGTTTGAGCGTCGGCTTCCCCGGTTCCCAGCCGGCTGGAGTGGCTTCTTTTCCGCCGGTGGCGCGGACATGTTGGAAAGCCTGTATCTGACGGATCGTTTCAGCGAGTTTGCGCCCCACCGGCGGGGTTAGCACTTCCATGGCCTGGATCACGCCGTCAGGGTCGATGATAAATCGGCCGCGCAACTCAATGCCTTGATTTTCATCCCACACCCCATAGGCGCGGCCCACGTTCCCGGCTTGATCGGACGCCATGTGGAAGGGGATCCCGCCCTTCACCATCTTGCTCAATTCATGATCGTTCCACATTTTATGCACGAAGTGGCTGTCAACACTGATCGAGATAACCTCTACCCCCATTTGCTGTAAGACATCGTATTTATCGGCGACCGCCGACAATTCGGTTGCTCAGACAAACGTGAAGTCCCCCGGATAAAAGCACAACAGCACCCACTTTCCGGCAAAATCCGAAAGCTTAACCGTGGTGAAATCCCCACGATAGTAGGCCGGCGCAACAAAGTCCGGTGCTTTTTGTCCCACGCGGGCGATCATTTGCACCTCCTTCGGTTGAGCTGGAGATAGAGAAGAAGGCGGTTGCGACTCCCCCATCACCGTACCGGTCACTCTGGCACAACCCACTGTTTCTGCCATATTACCTCCTTAGCACTTAAGTGTCAGGCTTTTCCATTATACCATCGCGCCTCTCCGAAGAGAGGCGAGAACTGAGTGAGTGAAAATGCGGCTGATGCCTATTGAAATACCTACATCGAATGGCTGCACAGCTCGACAAGCCGATCTTCCCACTTCTCCCAGCGTGCTCCTAAGTCATAGGATCATCGAGGGCTTGCTCTCGCTCTCTCAGCGCAAGGCTACTAACACGGCCGAAGCAGCGTGCGCTGCGTCGCCTCTTCTTGCTTTCATTCTCCGCTACCTCTCAGCAACTTCCTAGGATATGTGTCCGGGCAAGCTCTGGATACGGCGCATCGCCGACTTTCCCAACAGCGTCATGATAAAGGACCGCACAATCATTACGGACATTGCTTTTTAATTTGCTCTGGTGTACAATCGCCTCGATGAGCCTAAAAATCGGCATTGTTGGCTTGCCCAATGTAGGCAAAAGCACTCTTTTCAATGCGCTATGTAAAGAACAACAAGCGCAGGTTGCCAATTACCCTTTCTGTACCATCCAACCCAATCGAGCAGTTGTTCCGATTCCGGACTCGCGCCTTGATCGGCTCTTTGAACTGCTCAAAGTGCCACGCAAGGTTCCAGCGACCATCGAGTTCGTGGACATCGCCGGTTTGGTGAAAGGGGCTAGCCGAGGGGAAGGGCTGGGCAATCAGTTCCTCGCTAACATCCGCAATACCCATGCCATCCTTCATGTAGTGCGCTGTTTTGAAGATGTGAACGTCGCTCATGTTGCGGCGGAGATCAATCCCCGCGCCGATATCGAAGTTGTCCAGCTTGAGCTGACACTCGCCGATCTGCAGCTCGTCGAGCGCAAAATAGAACGTCTGGTTGGGGCCATAAAGGGCGATAAGAAGCTTCAGCCGATGATGGAGCTTGCCCAAGCCCTGCGTGAACATCTTGCCCGCGGTATGCCGGCCGCCACGTTCCCCCGGCGCGAAAGCGAACTATTTCAAGCTCTGAACCATGAACTCCGCCTGTTGACTGCCAAGCCGATGATCCTGGTTGCGAATCTAGACGAGGCGAGCTTGACCCATGGTTCTTCTTACCTAGAGCAAGTGCAGCAGGTGGGAAAAGAGCAGCGGATCGAAGTCATCCCTATCTGCGCTAAATTAGAGCAGGAATTAGCCGGCCTAAGCGAGACGGAACGTCGGGAATACCTAGCCCTTGCCGGTGTAGAAGAAGGCGGGTTGGAACAGGTGATCCACAAAAGCTACCAGTTACTCGGTCTGATCAGCTTCTTCACGTTCAACGAAGAAGAGATTCGTCAATGGACGATCCCCCGAGGATGGACAGCGCCAAAAGCCGCTGGCGTAATTCACACTGACTTTGAGCGCGGCTTCATCCGTGCCGAAGTGATCTCTTACGAGACGCTTATCGCCTACGGCAGCACTGCCGCTGTGCGTGCAGCAGGACTGATGCGCATAGAGGGCAAGGACTACGTAGTCCAAGACGGTGACATCCTCTATATTCGCTTCAATGTGTAAACGTCCCCCTTTGGAGTCCCCCGACTTTCTGGCCAAGAATGCGTCCCTGGTACTTCAGCTTAACCTTACGGGCGCGGTCAAGCACAGTTAGAGCCTACTTGCCAGGACAAACACACCAGCGATCTTCCTCTCAGGAGGCTATCGCTCATGAGTTCGAGGCATCCAACCCTGCCCAGACACATCCTGCCATGATCAGCACAACCAGCAAGACAGGGATTATGATCACCGGGTCGAACATCTCTTCTCCTCGTCCACACAAACCGAACCCTCATTTTTCACTCATTTTACTTTAACCCCACTATAGCAGAAAAAGTTCCCCGATTCAATAACAGTTTTGTTTGGGTACGCTGCTCTCTTCTTCGGTATTAGCACAGCACCCATCCCCTTTACCTTCCTTGATATAATCAAAACGAGGGAACTGATTTAGAGGCTCGTTTCTTCACCGCTTTTTGGCACTCTTTCCCTCCACTGGGAAAACTATCTGCGGGAGAGAAGGTCCATGAAAGTCAACTTTTATGCCACTTTGCGGGCAGTTGTTGGCGCCAAGACGGTCGAACTTGAGCTGAACCGCAGGGCTACAGTCGAGGAATTGATCTACGAAATCGTGAAGCGGTATCCAGCCTTGCACGAGCACTTGATCGATCGCCAAGGCAAACTTCACGGACACATTCACGTCTTTGTCAACGGACGGGACGTCTACTATCTAGAGGATGACTACAAAACACTCTTAAATCCCGAGGACAAAGTAGATATCTTTCCTCCTGTCGGCGGTGGGTGGAGGAGAATGAGGTCTCAGCCCACCTTATGAACCGTGGCTCATGAGAAATTGACAGTTGCCTCCGAAATTTCCTCACCCTTCGCTACGGCAACTTAGGGATACCTGCACCAGTAGTTCCTAGGCGTCGTTTTTCGGGGCCAAGGGTTCAATGAGCGCAACGGGCGCCAAAACCTCCCCATCTATCTTGAGCAACCCTATCCC
>JANXBJ010000023.1 GCA_025057645.1 Anaerolineales bacterium | reverse complement strand
AATCGGAAATCTGGAAGTCCAATGTGTACTCTAAATACCTGCCGGGGGCAGGCCCTCCGCCTCCCACCACACTCACGGTTTTCTGGATAGCAATGGATTTATCCTGTAAAGTGTGTTCACAACCGGGTAAGTTCTGGGTAAAGGTACTACCGGTATCGCGCGGGTCAATCGGCGTCCAGGTCCCGCCGCCGCTGGCATTGTTACAGGAAAGGGCATCATCGCCAGTAGCAGGGTTGATCACCGAAGCGCCACCGGCATCGCGCAGCGGGATGTAATAGTCGAAGGTCATCGTCACCGTGCCGCTGACCGAGGTAAAGTTGCAGGTCAAGGTCCCACCCGGGGTGGTTGTCGAAGGCAATGTGCACGAGGAGGCCGCCGGGCTGGTGCTGACCAGGGAAAGGAACTGCATGTTCGAGGGGAGGGTATCGGTCAGAGTGAAGGGGCTCATTGTTTGCCCGGGGGCAATCGTCGCCGTGACCGTATAGCGGCGCGGGAAGTTCGGCCCGGTAGCCGTTTCGTCTTCGGGACCGTTGTAGGATTTAGCGAGGGTGAACAACGTCGGGGTCACGCTAGCGCTTGTCCAAGCGCTGAGCGTCGCAGCCGGGTTGTCGGTCGTATAGTTGTTGAGTGGGTCATAACCAAACTGATAGCCACCGCGCGCCTGGATAGGGAGCGGAGTGCCCAAATCGGCCAGGTTACTCATCGAAACGCTGACGTTTACCGTCAGCGGCGGCTGGTCGGGCGTGAAGGAACCAAACGGCAGGCGCAGGGCAACAAACGTATCCCCTGCATTGCCGCAGACTTGGATGGGATTACCGGTATCGTTCACCATGTAGGGATGATTGACACAGGTCACACCGCCGGAGCCGGGAAAAGTCAACAGGGTGTGCTCAACCGGTGTCCCGAGATAGGTGGCGCTGACGAAGGTCAGGCCATCCGGCGGCGGGTTGGTGTTCTGGTTGCCATCCGCCCCATTGTGCGGGAGGATCAGGTCAATGACAGGACCATAGCCGACGCCGGTCAAGTGAGGATTATCGAACGTGACAGTGAAGGAGACATTTGTGCCGATGAAGGCGGTCGCCGGGACGTTCAGCGAGACCAAAGGAGGCACACTTAGGAGCGGACGGTGAGGGGCAGAGGCATGCGCAGTACGCGGGGAGATTGTTAAGAATACGAGTAAGAAAAAAAGAGAAAGGGCATTGAGGAGGTTCCTAGGGGAACGAGTGTCCATTCTTGCTTATCTTTTAGGATTGGATCGGGGTAGCTCAACCCGGAGGATGGCTTCTCAGGCAATTTTAATTTTATCTTAAGTTCCACAACAATGCAACTCAAACTACTAACAAAAATGCAATAACATTCGATAAAGAATTCTATCGGCGTGGAAGGTAAAACGTCTATCTGAGAGAGCGTTTTGGCTAAAACACCGAAGACGTTATCAGGTTGAGAGGCGTGGGAGGATCAAGACCCCGTATACGAGGTATCGAACCGAGCTAAGATAGATTCAGACCTGTAAGCGAGCTTGCAGGTCTCCTAAACTTGCGAACGTAAAGGATGGGAGCAGTTCGCCACCCGTGTCTTTTATTCCCCGCTTGCTTTTTCGTTCAAAGTCTTCCGAAAAGAAGATCCCACGGACACTTATTTTCTAAACACACACGATTCGGGATACAACTTGTGACGTCGTTCCGACAGGAACAGTAAGAAAGGGTTCTCCTTCCCCCCGAAATTCTTGAAGCTACTCGCTTCGATGCAGAGAGGGCCATTGCGGAGATACCATGTAATCCGATTATGAGCTTTTCCCAAACTTTAGTTAAGACTCAATGCCCCAACAACCGTTGGCACCAGCGGACGCCGCTCATAGCATCGTTGACCCACGCATCCGCGCCAACATATTGGCAAACCTGCTCGTTGAGTTGATTGCCGCCGATGATGATCGGCGTGCTAACCACTTGAGAATCTCCTGCACCGCGCAGAGTTGAACAGTGCGGCGCATACTGTCATAGGAGCTGGTGAGCAGACCGGACAACCCAATGATGTCGGGATGGCGGGCGAGGGCTTGGCGCAGAAATTCGCTAGGCGGCACGTCCACGCCGAGATCGTGCACAGTAAAGCCGTAACTGGTCAGCAACAAGCTCAGGTTGTTCTTGCCAATATCGTGAATGTCCGCCTCCACCGTTCCCAGCAGGATCACTCCGGACTCATTGCCGCGAAAGCGCTCTTTGATCAGCGGAGTGATCATCTACATCACCTCGCGAAAGATTTCCCCCGCCATGATCAGAGCAGAGAGGAAATATTCGCCGCGTTCATATGGAATTGGAATTGTCCTCCTCATGGGCATCCAAGGTTTGCTCATCGGTGCCATACCGACCGCCACGTTCGCCGCTGCCCCAGAGGTGATGGAAAAACCCCAATGGGCAGGATTAGGGCTGGCGGTTGTTTTGTTCGGACAAAATATTGGTCAATTGGTTGGGCCTTTGGTCTTTGGCGAGCTTGTCCTGCGCTTGGACTGGTTTGTTGCGGGGCTGTTGTTAATCCCTGTCAGCTTGCTGGGCTTCCTCAGCGCCTGGAAGGTGCGCGTGCGTTAGGGGTCGACTCTGCGACAGTAACCCTTGAACTAACTACTTCGGGCGGTTTTCGCGCACGTAATAGGCAGCCCCGATAATTCCTAGGAACAGGCCCAGCAGAGAGGCTATATAAGAGAGAAAATTGAGCAAGAAAGTCGACTCGAGCACCTTGATCACCATCAGAAATGGGAGGATCACCCCACTTAAGCATAAGATAAAACCGATCAAGATCAGCTTCCAAGCCCGCATTGTGGAAATTATAGCACAAACCCTGCTCCGGAGATTTGAATTCCGAGCTTCGGCTACGAGAACAAACGATCCGCTCCCAATGTTCCGGGGATTGTGTGTCCGAATGATCTTGAAATCCGCGGGGGTTGTGCTCAGCCACTCCGGGCACAAAGCAAAAAGCGCTTCGAGAGGGTCGCCCTTGCCAGCCTCTCAGATCGAACTATCCATTTTCCTTATAGAGCCAACAAGCGACGCGATGTCCGCGGGCCGGAACGAACTCCGGCGGCTCTTCGACCTCGCATAGGTCCTTGATCCTCTGCGCACAGCGAGGATGAAAGCGACAACCTGGCGGTGGCTTGACCAAGCTGGGCGGCTCACCGGGGGGCACCTCCCGGAAAGTAAGGGCGTTGCGGGCATCCGGGTCTGAAGTCGCTGAGAGCAAAGCGTGGGTGTAGGGGTGGAGGGGGTTACGGATCAGCTCGGCAATCGGGCTCTGCTCGACCAACTTACCGGCATACATGACCAGAATGCGTTCGGAGAAATACTTAACGGTCGAGAGGTCGTGGGTGATATAGATAAACGAGAGCTGATGGGACTCCTGCAAGCTGCGCAGAAGTTTCAGGATCTCAACCCGCACTGAGGCGTCTAACATGGAGACCGGCTCGTCGGCGACAATCAGTTTCGGGTTGAGGATCATCGCCCGGGCGATAACCACCCGCTGTTGTTGCCCTCCACTGAGCATGTGCGGGAACTTGCTCAAAAAATCCTCCACAGGATAGAGCTTGACTTCCTCCATCACCCGATGGATGCGTTCTAAGCGCTCTTTTCCGTTTCTCATCCCAGCGATGATCAGCGGTTCCTCCAAGATGCGGCGCACATTCATGAAAGGCGGCAGTGCGCCATAGGGGTCTTGTTGAATATAGCCCACTTGCGCACGATACCACTTCAGGGTTGCCGCATCGGCGCGGGCAATATCCCTGCCTTCGAAAATGACGCTCCCTTGGCGAGGCTTGACCAGCCCGAGGATGGTTTTCATCAGGGTCGACTTGCCACAACCACTCTCTCCGACCACCGCAATTGCTTCGCCGCGGTGCAAGTCAAAGCTGACCCCGTCTACAGCGCGCACATATCCGACAATCCCGAATCCAAAGCGACGCAATTCATACCAAACGTGCAAATTACGGATGGAGAGCAACACCTCTCGCAGGCTTACTTGGCTCTTAGCTACCGAGGGAGCTTCCACGACCATAGGGACTCCGGTGTACTCACGCATACAGCCAGCACCGCACCCTCCGTCCATCCCGCTCGAACATCGGGGGGTCCTCGGCGCATTTCCCAAAGCGCGCCGGGCAACGCTCGGCAAAGCGACAGCCGGTTGGAGGAGAGATCAGACTGGGTGGCTGACCCGTAATAAACTGAGGATCGTGGTCGGTGCGCAGGCGAGGCACGCTGGCCATCAGCATCTTGGAGTAAGGGTGTAAGGGATCGGGAAAGAAGTCTTTGGCTTCCCCCATCTCGACAATTTGTCCCGCATACATAACCGCCACGTCATCGGCAAGCTCGCTGGAGGTGGCAATGTCGTGCGTGATCAAGATAAAGCTGGTCCCCAACTCCTTCTTGATGCGCTTTAGGGTGTTGAAAATATTGGCCTGGGTGAGCAAATCTAATGCCGAGGTCGGCTCATCGAGGATTACCAAGCTGGGCAAGGTCACTAACGCCATAGCAAGAGCCACCCGTTGGCGCATGCCACCGCTCAGCTCAAAGGGGTAACGAGTTAGGAAGTCCTCCGGCACCCCAACGCGTTGAAACATCGTGCGCGTTGCCTCTAGGGCCTCGGCCTTGCTCATGCCCATATGGAGAATAGCCGGCTCCGCCACCTGATCGCCGACCCGCAGCACAGGATTTAGCGCGTTCATCGCCGCTTGAGGGACAAGGGACATTTCCACCCAGCGGATGCTTTGCCGAAACTCCTCATCGCTGAGCTGCATAATGTCCCGACCGTGAAGGTAAACCCGACCGCTGTATTTGGCAATATTGCGCGGCAAAAGGCGCAAGATCGCCCTCGCAAGCGAGCTTTTTCCGCAACCGGACTCGCCCAAAATAACCACCGCGCGATTGACGCCCAATTCAAAGTCGACTCCATCAACAGCTTGCACCGGCCCGCGCAGGGTGGCAAAATACATCACTAAGTTTTCGACGCGCAGCAGGGTGTGATCGTTCCCCATCTAGGAAATATCCCTCAATCTAGGGTTGAAGATGCGGTCCAAAGCAAACCCCAGCATGGCAAAACCCAAACCGGTGACCATCAGCAAGGCAGCCGGTTCCAAGACCCAATAGTACAACCCCCGATACAGCGCCCCATCGGTAAAGGCGCTTTCAATTACTTTTCCCCAAGTTGGCAACACGGGATCGCCCAGTCCCAAAACGGCTAGGGAAGCCTCGAGAAACACGTAGGAGGGAACCGAAGAGACCAGCGAAGGGATAAGAAGCGGAATCATGCGCGGAATCAAGTAGACCAAAATGATGCGAGCATTAGAAGCCCCATATGCACGCGCGGCCTCGATGTATGGGGACTCTCTCAATTGAAGAAAGATCGCCCGGTAAGTCTTGATCGATCCCGAAAAGATGCTGAGCAAAATGGTGACACCCAGGATCACCCAAATGCTGCGTGAGTAGAAGGTCCCCACCATGATCAGGATGGCTAAGAAAGGCAGCACCAGATTGATCTCGGTGATCCTCTGAATCAACTCGTCCACGATTCCGGAGTACCATGTGCCCACCGCAGCGATCACCATGGTCAGCAAGGAGGTGCCCAGGGCAGCCAACAGTCCAAAGGCTAGAGCCACAGGCGTCCCCCATAACAGGGCTAGGCTCAGGTCACGCCGGTATTGATCCGTACCGGCAAGCCCATATAACTTCCCGTGCAAGACAAACTCTGCGTCAAGATCGGTGTCCGGCTCAAAGGTTGTGGCTGTAATGAGGAGCTGGTATGTGCCCTTCAGGGGACGAGGGTCTTCGGCGTCCGGCGCACGGAACAGCGCCGGAATCACCGCTTCGGTCTTAAGCCGCTTTTGTAACTTCTGATCCTGAGAGAAGCGAAAGGTTTGCGACCGACTGACGCCGAAATCAGCGATGCGGATGGACCGCTCGTCTGGGGTGACCCAACTGATAGACACAAAGGGGGATTTCTCGTTGAACTTGCTCCTGAAGTAAAGAATCAGGTCCTGTGGAAACTCATCATAAACGAAATCGAACGAGTACTTCAACTCAATAGTCGAGAGCGTCTGATCGATCGGGGTGATGACTTTTTCCATCTCCCCATCGGCGCTGTTCACTGCGAAGGAGACAGGTTGTTTTTTTGCCGAAAAGAGATTGAGCCAAGCCGGCGGAGCATATTTTGGATTCTGATACCACACCTCTTCCCCCCCGCGCCAAAGCCGGATGGCCTCACGATAGGGGATCTTAATCAGCGTATAAATTGCTACTGCAATCAGCAAAAAAACGACTAAGCCACCAACGATCGCCGAGGGGTAGCGCAACAACTCACTGAGGAAACCGCGCAATCTCATCATTGAGGCGACTCTCCACCGATCTTAACCCGAGGATCGATCAGGGCGTAAATAAAGTCCAACAGGAACACCGTGATGGCGAGAAGGTAAGCGTAGATGATCGTCGAGCCAACGATAACAGGCGTATCATACAGGCCAATAGCTTGATAGAGCGTCCTGCCCAAGCCCGGCCAGAGAAAAACCGTCTCGGTAATGGTAAAGCCCGTCCAAAGGGAGATCACTAACAGAGCGAAGTTAGTCACAATAGTTGGAAGAGTGGGGCGAAGGATATAGCGACGCTCGATATCCCGCGAGGGTAACCCCTTTGCCCGAGCCATCTCGACGTAGTCTTCGCTGGAGTAGATCAAGAAATAAGTGCGCCAGTTATAAATGCTGAGGAAGAAGGAACTCACGATAACAGACGAGGCCGGCAAGATCAAGTGCTTCAGGACACTCAACCCGTAGTCAATGGGATTGCGCGGCGGCGGCACATCCACAATTCCCCCAAAAGGGAGCACCTTTAGCACCGCCGCAAAAATCAAGATAAAAAAGATGCCATAAAACCAAGGGGGAGCTGAAGAGGTCGGAGAGAGGGCAATCGTGAGTTTATCCCAAAAACTGCCATATTTTCTGGAAAGCGACAAGGCCAGAAACACGCTGCTAAAGAATAAAATCAGCTCCGAAGTGCCGGTAAGAAGGAGGGTTGCTGGTAAGCGTTCCAGCAGAATCAGACGAACCTGTCTCGACCCACTATCGCTGTTCATGAAAATGGCGTAGCCGAGGTTCAGGGTCAGGGCGTTGCGCAAATAGCGCAGAGAGCGGATAAAAAACGGTTGGTCTAACCCAAGTCGCTTTTCCTCCAGGGCAATTCGCTCGCGGATGAGTTTCTCGCGCACTTCCGGCGGAAGGTTACGGCTCACAGGATTAGCGAGAACGGCTTGAGCCGCCTCGTATTTAATTTCGTTGCGCATAATGGTGTCGACATAGCCCCCCATATTGGCGATCAAGATCGTCAAGTAAACCCCGATGACCACAGTGATAAAAAGTGTAACCAACCTCACTGCAGTGTATTTCGCCACCCGAGCCAAGGTGCCATCACCGAGCGCACTTACCCTACGTTTTTCAGAGAGAGAAGAGGCCGAAAGCGTTTCCGTGCTCATTGCCCATCCTTGGATTGACAAGAAGAGGGGCGAAGGGTTTCCTTCGCCCCAGCGCATCGTCAGAGACCCTTACGGGATGACCACATACTCTAAGGAGGCAAAGGCGGGTCTGGCAACCGGGATAGGCACAACCGCAGCCTCGATCTTGCCTGCACCGGCGCTCAGAGTGGCGGTCACGTCCGCCGGGATGGTCAGCGTAAAGACTCCCTCACCCTCGCCGGGCTGTCCCTGACCTACATAGAGCGTCTCACCCTTGTCGTTATAGATCAAGAACTTGACCTCTTTGATGTCGGCGGTGCGATAGGGGTCACCGTTCTTGAGGGTGACGGTTAGCTCAAAGGTTGCCTCCTGACCGATCTTGACCTGAGCAGGACCATCGAGGGTCGCCTCGGCCAACTTGGGTTCTTTGAACGCCGCCCAGCGATCGGCCAGGTCGGGGAAGTCAGGATTGTGCTTGACTACAGCGGTCTTCTCCGTCAAGCCAACCGAGTCGAGGTAGTACGGACCTGTGCCAACCCAGAAGTGACCGCGGGCCTCGAACCAAGCCTTGAGATTCTGGTAGCGGGCAACCGCCTCCTCCGCCGTCAGATATTCGCCGAGCGTGGGAGCATAAGGAATGATCTGCTCGCTGATTGCCTGCTCCAGATACTTCTTTAGGATCTCCAGGCTAGGCCCGCCAACAAAGTTGGTTTGCTCCACCTCCTTTTGGGTGGACTTGTCGGGCGAATAGGCCAGCTCGCCTGCTGCTTCGGCTAGGTTGCCGATCGCAATCGCTGCCCAAGAGGCTTCCCCGTAGGGGTAATACGGCCACCAGCTCGAGACGTTCAACTCGGCATCGCTGAAGAAGTTATCGGTGTAGGTCTCAATCACCAGCGGATCGGTGGAGACGATCTTCACTCCCCTAAAAGCGGAGATGAAGGACTCGAAGCTGGGCACTTGCGACTCATCGTAGATTGCGCTCTCGGGCTTAGCGGGGTCAAACGACATGATGATCCCCATAAGCACGTCAGCGATGGAGAACTGGCTGCCATCATGCCACTTGACCGTCTTGTAGAGGTCGGCGGGGTAGTAAACCACACTCTTAACTTTCGCCGTCAGGCCGTCCGGGAATTTCTCCTTGGCGGTGATGAATTTCTGATTCGCTGCATCCCAATCCACCCAAGCATCCTCGGGAACCTGGATGGTCTCAGCGGTGTTGAGGGTAACCCAATCGAGGTTCTTCTGGACGGGCAGCCCCGCCTGAACAGTCACCTCGGCCTTTTCGGCGCGCAGCGGCCATTGCAAGCCAGTGAACGGATCGGGCATAAAGCCATAGCTCTGGGTGAATCTTTGGACAAACCCATCCCACACCCAGTTGCTACCGCCAATGGGGTTCCACGGGTCAGTGAACAGATCGTTCGTGCCGATTTTCACCCGACCGCCTTCCTGACCGGCAATGCGCAAGTTGTAAGGTGGCATAAAAGGCGCCTCAATGCCGGAGGCGATGTCGTAGGTCACTTCAATGGTTTCTTTCATCGGCATGTATTGCTGCTGATCGATTACCCATACCTGCAGCGAATCTTGTAGTGCCAACTCAAGCGCCTTGGCAAAGAGTTCTCTGCGCTCCTCGAGGGTGGTGAACTTCCCTTCGGCGAGTGCATCGCCCACTTCCTGAAACTCCGGATCCGGCTGATTGGCTAGGAAGACGGGTAGACCTTGAGGACTGGAGGGCAGGTACATCTCCTGGAAGATGCCCTTCTCGTCGCGGGTCAAACCAGCGGAAAGCCAACCCGCAGTGTAGAGGTGCCACAACCCATCCTTAGGATCTGACTGAATCCAGATGGGAGCTGCCTCGGAGGACTTCTTATATTGTCGATCTACCGTGAAGCCGATCGACTCGAGTTGGTTCGCCACGTAATCACCCAAGGGCAAACGCGTGCCATCCCCATCATTGCGGATAATGAAGATCAGGGTAACCGGCTTCCCCTTATATTCCCATTTGCCCTCGGCATTTAGGGTGGCCCCCAGGGCCTGCATCTCAGCTGTGATCACTTCCTTAGCCTTCTCGGGGTTATAGGCATAGTAGGCCTCTAACTTCCGAGCCACATCTACCAGGTTAGTGTAGTCCACTAGCTGGGTAGTAATAGGCAAGTACTTGGGCAAGGAACCGCCGCCGTAAATTTCCTGGTTAATATAGTCGCGGTCGATTAACCAGTTCATTGCCTCGCGAATCTTGCGATTCGAGAACGGATTGAGCACATTCTCGTCTTTGAAAACAGCAGGGTTGAAGAGAATATCGTAATATCCGGAGTAGGAGGACACATACTTCAACCCAGAGTTCTTGATGTCACTCAACTTATTCGAGGCAAGGCCGAAAGAATAAAGGTCAATGGCCCCGGCCTGAATTTGCTGGATTGCAGACTCTCTATCGACCACAGTAAAGACAACCTCGTCCAGCCAACCGCCCCTGCGCGTAGTCCGTGGAGTTGGGGTTGGCTCGGGGGTCGGTGTTGGCTCAGGGGGAGCTTCCGTCTCGCCTGGCGGCTGGGTCTCGACCACGGGAGGTTGAGTCGCCTCGGGGGTCGGCGTGGCCTGTGGAGCGCAGGCAGCCAACACCAAGCTCAGCACCACCAGAAAGGCCAGCAATTGGAATAAGCGTGTCTTCAGCATTTTCGTTCTCCTCCATTCAGGTTCTCAGAGAGTGAAGAAACATTGGGAAAATTTCACGAACCGACCGTCTTCTCTCCTCACCTCCTTAAGCTAAAATGAGATCTTTTGAAAAGCAAGCCGTTCATGTTAGCTGATAGTAACGGTCCTATTATACTACGAAAATGGAGTTGCACTATGGATTTTAGCCCTTTGCCACAGCTCAACCGTTGGAGCTGAACCGACATCGCCTATCGTTCTGCCTGCCACCGTAGGCGATCCCCTCTCACTCCTCTTCCTCACCAAACCTCAGGCGCAGATAGGATTGGTATCGAGAAGGGTGGATCTTGCCTTTTTCAACCGCTCTGCGGATCGCACATCCCGGCTCATGCAGATGAGTGCAGTTGTTGAACACACACTGTTGAACCAAAGGCCGCATTTCAACAAAATATCCATCCAGCTCCTCCCCTTGGATGTCCCATAGAGCAAGCGCCTTCAGGCCCGGGGTGTCTGCCACGTAGCCTCCCTCTGGCAGGGGATGCATCTCCCGCACCACGGTGGTATGTCGCCCTTTGTGCACCCGCCGCCGCACTTCTGCAACCTCCCGCTCCCAATGGGGCAACAGCGCCTTCAAAATGGTAGATTTACCCACCCCAGAAGGGCCGGTAAAAACCGAGACTTTCCCCCGCAAGTGCTGCCGCAAATCGTCCAAACCCAAGCCGGTCTTGGCCGAGACATAGAGCAAAGGATAGTGGAGCGTGCCGTAAAGCCCGAAAGTTTGCCGGGCTTGTTCCAACCCCGTTAAGTCTACCTTGTTGACCAAGATCAGTGGAGGAATAGCTTGCTTCTCACAAATAATCAGATAGCGGTCGAGCATTCCCAAGCGCGGCTCTGGCTGGGCACAAGCAAAGACCAGCACCGCTTGATCAGGATTGGCAATGATGATTTGCTCATACTCGCCGTGCGGGGTCGGCGCCTTACGGGAGAGGGAACGGACTCGGGGTTCAACTTCCTCGATCACTCCGCTGCCATCCGAAAGGAGGGTGACCTTGACCCAATCGCCAATAGCAACGAGGTCACCGAGGCGGGGCCCCTTTTTCAAGCGTCCCCTTAGGCGGCAAAGGATTTGACCTTGGGGAAGGTCCACCCAATAAAAGCCCGACTGAATGCGAACAACGAGACCGCGGCTGCGCTCCATCATGGGGAAGGTGGCTGGGGCAGCGTCGGCTCAGGAGTCGGGGTTTCAAACCCCTCAGGGGTAGGAGTGCTAGTGATATAGTATGTGGATTCCCAGGGATACAGTTTCCCCGGTTGACCGTAAAAGTAAAGTTCGACTACGCGGCGGAAAATGGGTGCGGCATATTCCGAGCCCTCCCCAACATTCTCTACCACCACGGCAACAGCAATGTCGGGTTTGTTCGGGCGGTTCTCGAAGGTATAGCCGACAAACCACGCATGAGGTTTGCCGGAGCCCGATTCGGCCGTTCCGGTCTTCCCGGCGATATTGAGGTCCAACCCCGTAAAGCGGTGCCAGGCGGTGCCAAAAGGCCGGGTGCTCACTATAACCCCGCGCATCGCTTCTTGGATGATCTTGAGGTTCTCAGGGGTCACCGCCAGTTGTCCGTTGACTTTTGGAGTGAAGGTGCGGGTCTCTGTGCCATCGAGCGCCACGATTTTTTCGATCACTTGGGGCTGATAGAGTGTACCGCCGTTGCCCACGGCCGCCACAAACGCTGCAGCTTGCAAGGGGGTGACCAACATATTTCCTTGGCCAATGGCCTGATTGGTGGCATCGATTTCGCTGGCAGGAGGTGGAACTTGACCACTCTCCTCGTCCACCCCCTCGATCCCGGTGGCCCTTCCCAAGCCGAAGCTGCGCGCCATATCAGTGACCGCAGTGGTATAGCCTGCTCGGTATAGGCTCAGACCAATATGCCAGAAGAAAGGATTGCAAGAGCGAATCAGCCCTTCAGGCAGGGTCAAAAGACCGCTAGGTTGGGTTTTGCCATCGCGAAGGAAGCGCTCGTAAGTCCAATCGTTCAGGCGCACCCCGGGTATTTCTTCGAAGAAATAGCCACAATTGTAGGTCGATTCGGCAGAGTATTGTCCTGTCTCCAAAGCGGCTGCCATAGTAATGATCTTGAAGGTGGATCCCAGCGGATATAGCCCCTGCGTGGCGCGGTTGAGATATGGCCGGTTCGGATCGCTGAAAATTTGGTTGAGCAACGTGTAGCTGTTATAGTTGCTAGGCTCGAAGGCATTCGGGTCAAAGGTAGGCGAGGAGGCCATGGCCAAAACTCGCCCGGTGTCACGCTCGAGGACCACAATCGCACCCCGAAAGCCGCTGATGGCGCGCTGCACCCCGATTTGGAACTCCTTATCAAGGGTGGTATAGATCGACTGGGCTGGCTCAGCTGGCACTTCGGCCAGACGGGTAAGGAGTTGTCCTTGCTCATCGATCACATATAATGCTCCGCCACGCCGGCCCGAAAGAATCGCTTCGCCCCATTTTTCCAATCCCGTTTGGCCAACCCGCTCATCACGACGATAACCCTTGCGCAGATACTCCTCTATTTTTTCGGCCTGGATTGTGCCGACATATCCCACGACATGAGGGGCAACGCCGCCTTCAAAATAGTAGCGAGCTTTATAGGGGTAAAGCTGCACTCCGCTTAGGGAAGCTAGAGTCTCGTAATATCTCCCCACCTCAGCAGAGGGCACTTCACCGAGCGGCAAATACCAATCGGATCCAGGGGGATAGGCCGTCATCCGTGCTTGCAGGTCCTCGGCTCGGATTCCGAGCAAGCTGACCAGAATAGAGAACAACTGCTCTGTCTGCTCGGGGAGAACTTGCCCAGGCACGAGGCCGATGGCGGTCACCTCGCTCTGCGCCGCCAAGGCACTCCCCTTGCGGTCATAGATGTTGCCCCGACTGGGCACGTAGCGTTCCATCACCAGATAATTCCCGCCCACTAACTCGGGTAAGACCAAGGTATCATTCCATTGAATGCGCCACTCTCCGTTCTCCCGGCTCAAGTTCATGAGGGTATCTCGGGTGATCTCACCTACTAAGGAACTGCGCAAGGTCACCCGATAACTGACCTGGGCGCTTTGAGGGCTGGAAACCAACGAGGAGAGGATCGTGTAATCCACACCTGCGAGGGCAACCTCCGAAGCTATGCCCCGGTAGTGTTGGACAAACTCTTCCTCACTGATCGCATCCTTGCTCAAAGAAGTGAGCATTTGATACATGCTAACATAGTCATCCTCTTTCCATGCCTCGAGAAAGCGCCGGGCGGTTGCGTCGGGCTGAGGCACCTTAGTGACACGGATCCCTGCTGGCGCCAGGGTTGTTGTGGCTGGCAAGGTGGGCAAAGAAGACTCACTCGACGAGCGCACACAACCGGCTAGCAGCAATCCGAAGAACATCACGAGCCATCCGATGCAGGATTTATTGAAACCCTCGACAAGCACAACACAACACCTGATCGTTCTGGACATCATCAGATGGATTATACTATTGATGCAGTTCATCCGTTAACTGTCCAACTCTTATGATGAAAGCCCATTCCGAGGAAGTTTTAGAGATAAAAAAAGTTTTGCTCCCGATCTTTCATCGCCATTCGATCCAGAAAGCGATCCTCTTTGGCTCGTTTGCGCGCGGGGATCAGACTTCACGCAGTGACATCGATTTGATCTTAATCCAAGAGACCTCCCAGCCCTTTCTCCAACGCTATGAACCGATCCTGCTTGAGCTAAATCAAGCGATCCAAGGCCACGCCGTCGAGGTCTTGATTTATACTCCGCAGGAATTTGAGCAAATCCAACATCGCCCGTTTATTCGCCAAGCACTCGCAGAAGGAATTGTGCTGTATGAGCAAGAAGAAGTATCTGTATGAAGCGAAACGGTGGCATCAAACCGCATCCGAAGACCTTACAGCCAGCAAAGCTCTCCTTCAGTCCGGCCACTACGCGCAGGCTTGCTTTTACACTCAGCAGTGTGCAGAAAAGGCGGTAAAAGCGCTCTGGCTGATGCTCGGCGAAGACCCTTGGGGGCATTCGATTCAGAAACTGATCCAAGATTTCCCGCGCAAGGAACTCCTTGAAGAATATGACCTTTGGGTGCAATTTGCCGCCTATCTCGACAAGTTCTATATCCCGACTCGTTATCCAAACGGCTTACCCGATCTGACTCCAGGGCAGGTCTATAGACTCGAAGAGGCTCAGCAAGCCATTGAAAAAGCTGAATATTTCGTCCGGCAAAGCGAACGCCTCCTCGAACGGGCTTCTTGAGCCTTCGAGGCTCAAGTGGCTCACGTAGGAGCCGCCTTCCCGGCGAGGCCTAAGCCCCTAAAAATCGGGTATACTACGGGGCGATGGCGAACAAAAACATTCGCAATTTCTGCATTATCGCCCACATCGATCACGGTAAATCTACGCTTGCCGACCGGCTTCTCCAGCTCACCGGCACGATCTCGGATCGCGAGATGGTTGAGCAAGTTTTGGACTCGATGGACCTAGAGCGCGAAAAGGGGGTGACGATCAAGGCGTCGGCTGTGCGCATGAACTATCAAGCCCAAGATGGCGAACTGTACGAGTTAAACCTAATCGACACCCCCGGGCACGTAGATTTTGGCTACGAGGTCAGCCGCGCCCTAGCGGCATGTGAAGGGGCGCTGCTAGTGGTGGATGCCAGCCAAGGCATCGAAGCGCAAACGCTCGCCAACCTCTACCTGGCCTTGGAAGCCGACCTGGAAATCATTCCCATCATCAATAAAATCGACCTGATCTCCGCTCACCCCGACCAAGTGGCTGAGGATCTCAGCAAACTCTTAGGCACACCGGCCGACCAGATTCTGCGCATTTCCGCCAAAGCTGGGATCAATGTCGAAAGCGTTCTCGAGGCCATCGTACGCCAAATCCCTCCGCCCAGTGGCGATGAACAAGCACCTCTGCGGGCATTAATTTTCGACTCTCACTACGATCCTTATAAAGGCGTGGTAGCCTACCTGCGCGTGATGGACGGCACAATCTCGCCCAACGATAGCTTAATGCTCATGGCCAGCGGAGCGGAATTCAAGCCGGTGGAAATCGGGATTTTCGCTCCAGACCTGCGCCCGGTTGAGCGCCTCACCGCCGGCGAAGTCGGCTACGTAGCCACCGGCCTAAAAACCGTGCGTGAGTGTCGCGTTGGCGACACCCTCACTCATGCCCAGCGTCCGGCCAGCGAACCGCTGCCCGGCTACCGCAAAGTCAAACCGATGGTTTTTGCCGGCATTTACCCGGTCGAAAACGAGGACTATGAAGACCTTAAGGAGGCGCTAGAAAAGCTGCAACTCAATGATGCCTCCTTGGTCTTTGAACCCGAAACTTCGCAGGCGTTGAACTTTGGCTTCCGGTGCGGGTTTCTGGGCATGTTCCACATGGAAATCGTACAAGAGCGCCTGGAACGCGAATACGACTTGGACATCGTTGTCACCGCACCCTCGGTAGAGTACGAGGTAGTTCTGCGCAACGGCGAGACCTTGCGCATCCATTCGCCGGCCGAACTGCCTGATGAAGCTCAGATTCAAGAAATCCGCGAGCCGTGGATGACGCTCGAGATTATCACTCCAACCGAGTATTATGGGGCAGTGATGGATTTGGTCACCAAACGCCGAGGGATTTTCCTGCGCCAAGAATACCCGGCTCCGGACCGGGTGCAGATGATTTTTGAGATTCCCCTCTCCCAAATCATCGTCGATTTCTTTGATCAACTGAAAGCACGCACACGCGGCTATGCCTCGATGGATTATCATTTCAAAGAATACCGCCCGGATGATCTGGTCAAACTCGAGATTCTGGTCAACAACGAGCCAGTAGATGCCTTCGCTACGATTGTGCACCGCAAGGAGGCCTATCACAAAGGCCAAGCGATCATCTCCAAACTCAAAGATTTGATTCCCCGCCAGTTGTTCGTCGTGCCCATTCAAGCCGCTGCCGCCGGCCGAGTCATCTCGCGCGCCAACGTAAAGGCCCTGCGCAAGGATGTTCTGGCGAAATGCTACGGTGGCGATATTACGCGCAAGAAAAAACTGCTTGAGAAGCAAAAACGAGGGAAAAAGCGCCTCAAGATGATCGGGAACGTCGAAATTCCCCAAGAAGCCTTTTTCGCCGTCCTACGGCACGGAGAGGAATAAGATCGGCCGAAACACCCTCCCTACTAACACCGCATCCACACCTTCCAATGCTCTCGCCAACGGAGAAAAACGGCGCTTTTGGCTTGGAATCCTGATCAGCTTGCTATGCTTGGGCGTTCTCGCCTACTTTACCGATTGGGAGCAGTTTTGGCTCGCAATTCAACTCGCCGACTACAGGCTGATCGGCTTGGCCGTTTTTCTCTCCCTGGTCTGGCTCGCAGTGCGTGGTCTTGTGTGGCGCAGTTTGCTTCAGGAAAAGACCTCTTTTTGGCTTGTTTTTCGCGCCGTGAATCAGGGGTATTTGCTGAACAATCTCCTGCCCTTTCGCCTCGGAGAATTCGGGCGAGCCTTTCTGCTTAGCCGCAAGGCAAACATACGCCTGTTCTTCGTCCTCTCGACGATCGTCCTAGAACGAACCTTTGACTTGCTGATGGCAATTGTCCTGGTGCTCAGCACGCTGCCGTTCGTGGTCGGCGTGGAATGGGCGCGTCAAGCTTCGCTGGGGGTTGCCCTCTTTGTTGTTCTGTTGCTGGGCAGCCTGTATCTAATTGCCCGAAAGCCATCTCTGCTCCTATCCCTGTTCGAGTTTTTCAAAAAACGCGTCCCCTTTCTGGAGCGATTCGGTCATGCTTCGCTGGAGGCATTTACCCAGGGGCTCGGTACACTGACCGACTGGCGTCGTTTTCTCTGGGTCAGCACCCTAGTGATTCTTAACTGGGGGGTGGGAATTCTCCAGTACCATCTCTATATTCAGGCTTTCTTCCCCCAGGCACAAGCCCTGTGGTCGGTCTTCAGCTTAGGGGTCATCTCGCTCGGACTCGCTGCGCCCTCCTCGCCTGCCTCCCTCGGAGTGGCCGAAATGGCTGCAGTAGGGTCACTAAGTGCATTTGGCCTGAATCCTTCTACCGCTCTGGCGTTCGCCGTAACCGCTCACCTCGTTCAGGTGCTGCTCACCGGGGTGATCGGCGCTTTTGCCCTTGCTCAAGATGGAGAGTCACTGTTTGACCTTTACCGCCAAGCCCGGAGAATGCAAAAAGACGGTCAAGCTGCCGGTGGATAAGCTCCATGCGCATCTTGATTGCTCTGACCTACTATCGTCCTCATTATTCGGGCTTGACGATTTACGCCGAGCGGCTTGCCCGAGCACTGGCGCAGCGTGGCCACCAGGTGACCGTTCTCACCTCTCAATACAACCGCAATTTGCCGCAACTTGAAAGATTGGATGGCGTGCAAGTGCAGCGTTTGCCCGTAAAGCTGCGCATCAGCAAGGGCGTGATTATGCCCTCTATGCCCATTTGGGCTTGGCGTCTGATCCGCCAAGTCGATGCGGTAAACCTGCATGTGCCCCAATTGGATGCGGCTTTGCTCTCTTTGATCGGGCGACTTCTGCGCAAACCTGTCGTGCTCACCTATCACTGCGATCTGCGCCTGCCGCGCGGTCTTGTCCATAGCCTAGCGAACCTTGCCTCCAACCTAGCCAACCATATCACGGCTTCGCTTGCTCAGCAAATCGTCACCAACAGCCGAGACTACGCCGAACATTCCCCATTCCTGCGCCGTTACCTTCAGAAAGTCATTGCCATCCCTCCACCGATTGCGGTTGCCGAAGTGGGCGAAGCGGAGGTTCTTGCCTTTCGGCAACGCTACCACATCCGGCCCGGCGATCGCGTGATCGGCATGGCTGCCCGTTTCGCCGCCGAGAAGGGGGTCGAAACCCTCGTGGCAGCAATGCCTCACCTCTTGACTCGCTTCCCAACCGTAAAAGTTCTGTTTGTGGGGCAGTATCAGAACGTCTTAGGAGAAGAAGCGTATGCGGCAAAGCTCACCCCGCTCATTCAACAGTTGGGCGAGCATTGGCAATTCCTCGGCGTGTTGCCGCCCGAGGAATTCGCCGCCTTTCTTAAAGTCGCCGAGGTGACGGTGCTTCCCAGCACGAACAGCACCGAGTCGTACGGCATGGTGCAAGTTGAGTCAATGCTATGTGGCACGCCGGTGGTGGCAAGCGATCTGCCCGGTGTGCGCCAACCGGTGCTAAGCAGCGGCATGGGGCGCATTGTCCCTGTGCATGATGCAGAAGGGTTGGCAAAAGCGATTGGTGAGATTCTCGAGCAGCCCCAATGTTTTCAGGTCAACACGGAACGCATCCGCCGCTCCCACGACCCTCAAGTCGTTGCCGAGCAATACGAACAAATCTTCACCCGCCTGCTCTCGCAGGCTTGAGGAATCCATCGAGAATGCACTCTTTTGCGCCAAGGGCCGAAAAGGATTATCTAACGCTCCATCTGCGCGAGTTGCCTTACTTCCGCTCCCTCGTCCGCGCAGTAGAGGCGCGCTTTTATCAAACCTTGCCGCTTCCGGCACCCACTCTGGACATCGGCTGCGGAGATGGACATTTCGCCAGCGTTACTTTCGACCGACCCCTCGAAGCCGGCATTGACCCCTGGCTTGCCCCGCTGCGCGAAGCTCAGAAACGATGTGCCTATCGTCTGCTCCTGCAAGCAGATGGCGCCAGTTTGCCCTTTCCTGACCGTTTTTTCGCCAGCGCGGTGAGCAATTCGGTGCTGGAACACATTCCGCGGGTTGATGAAGTTTTGTTAGAAATTAACCGAGTGTTGCAGGAAGGAGCGCCGTTTTATTTCTGTGTGCCCAACCATCAGTTTCTAGCTAGCCTATCGCTGGGAAAATTTTTCGACCGGGTTGGTTTACATCCGCTGGGCGATGTCTACCGCGCTTTTTTCAACCGCATCTCCCGTCATTATCATTGTGACCCGCCTGAAGTTTGGCAGGAGCGCCTAGAACGCAGTGGCTTTGAGCTATTGGAATGGTGGCACTACTTTCCCCCAAGCGCCTTAGCAGTGGTGGAGTGGGGACACTATTTCGGCTTGCCCTCGCTGATTGTCAAATGGCTGAGCGGGCGTTGGATTCTCATCCCAACGGCGTGGAATTTATCCTTGCCCAAATGGATTGTGAAAAGACATTATCAAGCGCATCCCCGCACTCCGAAGGGGGTTTACACATTCTATGTCGCCCGCAAGTCCGCGACTCGGTGAGGTAGCCCGCTTTTTCTGCGTCCCTCGCCCCTAACCCTCTTACCGTGGGGTTTACGGACTAGAATCGCAAGCCTCACCACCTGTTGCCACAAACCGTCAACGAACAAACGAACAGGCAGGACTCTTTGTCCATTCCTAGCTAGCTTTTCCCCTATCCGTTAACGAATGACCAGCGGCAGGTATAGAAGCGGCAACTCAAACGCGCCGATGTCACAACCTCCTCCCTGGGGGCGTTTCACTCCCCGTTGGTCCTGAGAGAATTCACCTCCAACAAACGGCTTAGGCAACGCGTATGCTCGCCATGAGCTACTTCTAAAAACGGGTCCATCTCCGATATCTTTTCAAAGGTCTCTTTTGCTGCAAGAGAGTCTGCTTTGATGAATAAGATTTGGCTAAGGTCGATCAGCGCCCGTAGGTGGGTTTGAATCAGCTCCTTACGGCGAAAAATCGTCCATTCCCTGTAGAGACCGCCAGAGCCGAACGGTATTCTGCTAAGTATCGTTTCGGCAATCATACCGGATTTCCTCTCGCTTCCCTTTTTCAATGACTTGGTCGTGGATAAACTTTCGGTTCGGCTATTCTAGGGCGCACAACACCCACCTCAGTGCCATTTCGCAGGAGTACAGCGACCGAGAAACCTTAGAAAGGTTTTTCGCCTCGCTCGAAACGACAGATGGCGAGCAGCGTTTTATGAGGTTTCTGTGCTCCTATCTCGCATTGACGTGATCATACTAAACTTACTCTCCTCTCCATCGATTGAGTCCCTCTGTCATGTCAAATGCGCCCCGTGTCATGTCGAACAGAATGAGACTTCTTCAGGAGAAGGCCGATCAAGACCTCTTGCCCCGCTCGAGATGGCCTCTAAAGAAGAAACGCGCCCTCCGTCATCCCGAATGGACTTGAATCACTAGAGAACTCTCACACCTCTTCGGGAATGAAGAGGAAGAGGTTTCGCAAGGGCAAAGGACGACTAGGGTTCAAGGTGACACGATAATTGGTGAGAGGGTAACAGAACGCATCGGAATTGCAGGCATTCTCTCCTGCGAGGAGTGGGGCGAGAGCGATCCTACATGCCAAATCTAGAGTAGCGTATTGTTCGGGCACCTTTGCTATCGACCTCATCTAGGGATTTTATTCGCAGAAAAGGATATCATGCCTCCAAATTGGATTGAATCATCACGCGTTACGTTTTTCCCCCTCAAGGGATGACATTCAGCTAGCAAATAGCCGCTCAATCTCTGCTATACTGATTGCGAACAATTCCTCCCCGATTGGTATCCTTCTAAGCGAGACCTTCCATGCGCAAGCTTATTTTCTTTTCATTCTTTTTACTCGTAATCCCTCCCCTCCTCTGGCAATTTCGTCCCTCTGTCCAACCCAGCGCTGCTGCGGCCAACGCCTCGATCTCAGTGAACGAGGTGATCGCCAGCGGCTTGCAAGCCCCGGTGGACATCACCCACGCCGGGGATGGCAGCGGACGGTTATTCGTGGTCGAGCAGCCGGGGCGCATCCGCGTGATCAAGCAAGGGACTTTGCTCAGCACGCCGTTTTTGGATATCACTTCTTTGGTTTTGTATGGCGGTGAGCGGGGATTCTTGGGTTTAGCATTTCACCCCAACTATAAACAAAATGGCTATTTTTATGTCAACTACACCCGCAAGCCTGATGGGGCCACTGTGGTGGCGCGCTATCGGGTCTCTACGCAAAACCCAGATGTAGCCGATCCATCTAGCGCTCTAACCCTTCTGCTCATCCCTCAGCCGTATGCTAACCACAACGGCGGCTGTCTCAAATTCGGACCGGATGGCTATCTCTATATCGGCATGGGGGATGGAGGAAGCGGCGGCGACCCGCACAATTACGCCCAGAACAAAGACTCTCTGCTGGGCAAGATGTTGCGCATCGATGTCGATCATGGCAACCCGTATGCCATCCCCGCCAACAACCCCTTTGTCAATCAACCCGGCGCAGATGAGATCTGGGCGTTGGGCTTGCGCAACCCGTGGCGTTTCAGCTTTGACCGCTTGACCGGCGACCTCTACATCGCCGATGTCGGGCAAAACGCTTGGGAAGAGGTCAACTTTCAGCCGGCCAACGCCGCAGGCGGGATTAATTATGGCTGGCGCTGCCGCGAGGGGGCTCACCCCTACAATTCCAGCCCGCCTTGTAACAGTGCTAGTTTTCTCGCCACCCTAACCGATCCCTTCACCGAGTACGGTCACGATGAAGGACGTTCGGTCACAGGGGGATTTGTTTATCGTGGCAGCCGTTACCCCAACCTTTACGGCACCTATTTCTTCGCCGACTACGTCAACGGCAAGATTTGGAGCATCAAGAAACTCTCCGATTCGCCGCTCACGTGGTCGGCGCGCACTTTGGAAATCCAAGCCGGTTTCAATATTAGTTCTTTTGGCGAAGGCGAAGATGGCGAATTGTACGTCGCCAACTATTTTCAAGGGAAAATCCACCATCTGACCCAAGCGAGGCTGTGGTACTATTTGCCGCTGGTGGCGCGGTGAAAATGCCTATGGGTTTCCAGTGGGCCGGTTGACTTGACCGAAGCACTCAAAGGCTCGCGCAAATTGATCAGCAGTCCCTGGGCGGATGCAAATGAAGTGATCACCTACACCATCGAGCTGAAAAACAACACGCTTGCGCCCCTATCCAACGCCGTCCTGACGGATACCCTGCCGGCCAATCTCACCTACGTCCCCGGTAGCTTTACTGCCTCCACTGGGACAGCAGATGCCTCCCAAGCTCCTGTGCTCAAATGGAATGGCACCTTATCGCCCGGCGTGACCACCTTGCGCTATCGGGCACAGGTTAAGACTATAGCGAAAGGCAGTCAAAATAACACAGCTTACCTAAGCCTGAACACCTTACCTGTGCTCTCTCTTGGCGCTTCGGTATATGTGCCCCGCCCAAAGCTCAATACCAGCGGTGTGGATTTCATTCTGCCCGGCACGCAACCTAATCAACTGCAAGTTTCTCTGCTGGATTCGACCGATTGCGATACTTGCCACTCGGCGCCGATCTACGACCGTTGGCGGGGCAGTGTGATGAGCCAAGCCGGGCGCGATCCCTTGATGTGGTCAGCCCTGGCTGCTTCCAACAACGTCGTTCCCAATTCGGGGGAGCTTTGCCTGCGCTGCCATATCCCCAACGGTTGGTTCGACGGTCACAGCCAAGATCCCAGCGGTGGGCTAATGACCGCCCAAGACCCGCGCAACGGCATCTCTTGCCAACTTTGCCACCGTCTGGTCGATCCCTTCCCTCCCGCAGGAAGTTCCGACCAAGCCAGCATTATCGATGCCCAAATCCGTCAGAACCTGACCCATCCTTTGCCGGTCAATGCCATCGGCAATGCCATGCTGATCGTCGACCCCAACGACAATCGACGCGGGCCGTTTGAGCTAGCGCAAAGTTTCAGTTATCACACCGCCTATCGCACCAACTTTTTGGGTCAAACCAGCGATGCGGTCACCCGCTCTCGGTTGTGCGGCTCTTGCCATAATGTCTTCAATCCTCTACTCAGTTGGGACTCCACCCGCAACCAGTACTGGCCAAACAGCGGCACTTCGCAGGCAACGACCAAAGCTGCGCCCTACTACCCCATCGAAACGACGTTCAGTGAATGGCTACAGAGCGACTATGCAACAGAGGCAGGCGTCTATGCCCCACAATTTGCCGGGGAGAAAGCGGATGGCATTGTGCGCGCCTGTCAGGATTGCCATCTCACGCGAGCAACGGGCTACTCGGCTGACCTTGGCTTCAATCCCTTCCAGCGCGATTGCCGCACCACGGGCTGCTTGCCTATCCACGATTTGCTCGGCGCAAACACTTGGTTGCCCCAGCTCTTGCTCGATGAGGAGTGGCGACTGAACGCCCTGAGTGATCGAAGCTACCTCGAGCAGAATCGGACAGCAACCCAATCCTTCTTAAGCAAAGCCGCCACGCTGAGCGTAGAGCTGCTGGAGCAAAACGGCAATAAGATCGCCCGCGTGACGGTCACCAATGAGACGGGGCATAAGCTCCCCACTGGTTACCCCGAAGGGCGGCGGATGTGGCTCAATGTATGCGCTTACGCCTCGAATGGCACTCTGCTCCAAGAATTTGGCGCTTATCATCCCGGCACCGGCGAGGTGGCAAACGACACAAAAATCTACGAAGTGCTGCAAGGGGTCACCCCCGAGCTGGCGACGCTTTTAGGAGTAGAACCAGGGCACAGTTTCCACTTTCTGCTCAACAATACTGTCCTAAAGGACAACCGCATCCCGCCGCGCGGCTTCACCAACGCCAAGTTTGATCAGGATGGCTTGCGTCCCATAGGCGCAACTTACGCTGATGGGCAATATTGGGACACCACGGATTTCACCGTCCCGTCTGAGACAGCGCGGGTGGTAGTCACCTTGTATTATCAGGTTGCCAGCACGGAATATCTAGATTTTCTGCGCCAGAATGGGGGTTTGGATGGAGAAAGTCTCTGGAGCTTGGCGCAGAGGACGCCGAACAGCCCACAGGTTGTGCAAGTGGCTCGCTTTCCGGAGCTGCGGTACTATTTTCCATTGATCTTTCGCTAGTGACCAAGGCTAGCCACTAATCAAACACCGCTTTATTTTTAGGTAGAGGGGGTTGTTTCAGAGAGCAACAGCCCCTAGAAAATCCGAGTCTCTTCATAAGCCTGAAAAGGTTCGTAGGAAAAGTATTGACAGAATAACTTTGTCTGTTATATTATATACATACAAGACATGACCAGTATAGACCTTAACACAAACAGTTCAGTTCCTCTTTACATCCAGCTAAAGGAAATACTGGCGCGCAAGATTCGATTGGGGGAACTAAAGCCCCACGACCGTCTGCCTTCCGAGCGTGAGCTATGTAGGCAATACGGAATCAGTCGTATGACAGTTCGTCAGGCACTTCAAATGCTCGTGCAGGAGGGCATCTTATACACGGCGGTTGGAAAGGGGACTTTTGTCAGCGAAGTAATCTTCGAGCAAGATCACGCTCTGACTGGTTTCACAGAGCAAATGAAAAGAGCGAACCTAACCGCTTCTAGCAAAGTTTTGGAGGCAACCGTTATAGCAGCCGCGGGACGAATTGCAGAAAAGCTGGAAATTCCTCTCAGTAGTGGGGTTATTTTGCTAAAGCGCCTAAGGCTTGGAAACGGAGAACCCATTGCTGTGGAAACAGCGCATATACCCCACAATTTATTTGCAAATTTACTTCAATACGACTTCTCGAAGATGTCTTTATACGAGATATTCCGCCGAGTCTATGGTGTGATCCCAATGTCCGCTCGCCAAAGTGTAGAAGCTGCTCTAGCGACCCCTAAAGAAGCACAAATGTTGAAATTGAATCTCCCTGCAGCCGTGCTTCGTATTGAGAGGATCACGCGCGACCAAAATGAGAACGTAATCGAGTATGTTGAGTCAGTTTATCGGGGTGACCGATACAAATTCCATGCTCTCCTGAAGGCTGAGTTCTTGTAGGCAAGGAGTCTGATCTAATGGTTACGATTCTTACAGTTTGTGGTGTCGGAATGGGAAGCAGTTTGCTGCTAAGGATGTACACCGAAGACGTCCTCAAGGAACTAGGGGTAGAGGCTCAAGTACAAGCTTCAGATGCTACACAAGCGCGGGGGGCTCGCGTAGACCTAATTCTAACTTCGCCCGCTTTAGTTTCGGTTTGTTCAGGGGGGCACGCTCCTGTTCGAGCCATTAAGTCTTTTGTCAACAAGGAAGAGATCCGCGCTGTGCTCACTGAGTTCTTACAAGAGAAGGGATTGTTGAATCGCTGAGCCTCTAGTTTCTGTAAACCTGATTTCTTTAGGAAAGGAGGTGTTTGCATAGAAAGTCATAGCTTAGGTCAAACAACTGGGTAAGCTATAAACTTTATTTCATGAGGAGGCCATTTATGGAAACTCTAATAGCAATAGCTAAGTTTATTGCAGACAACATTTTTAGCCAGCCGGCTATTTTAGTCGGGTTAATTGCGATGGTTGGCTTAATCGTCCAGGGAAAATCGTTTAGCGACGTTGTAACCGGGACAATCAAAACAGCTGTTGGCTTCTTGATTATGGCGCGCGGAGCTGGGATTGTCGTTGAAGCTCTGAATAACTTTACCCCCATTCTTCAAAGTGCTTTTGGACTTCCTCAAGTAGAACTTGGTGGGATGGGGCTAGACAAGCTGATTGGCACTTACGGCGGCGCAGCCAGCCTGATTATGGCCTTTGGTTTCATTCTTCACGTCCTGCTGGCCCGTTTCACAAAATTCAAATACATCTATCTGACGGGACATCTAATGTTCTGGATTGCGCTTGTGCTCGTGGCAATCATGCTTGAGATTAACCCTCAAATCCCCGTGCTAACGATGGTTATTATTGGTTCCGTCATTATTGCGCTGTACTGGACTTTCCAGCCTGCCTACATTCAACCGTGGATGCGCCGTGTCACGGGCACGGACGATCTAGCGCTAGGTCATACATCTTCAAGTGGGGCATTTCTCTCTGCCGTTCTGGGGAAGTATGTTGGTAAACCAGAGAATAGCACGGAAAAACTAACTTTGCCTAAATGGCTGACCTTCTTCCGAGATGTAACGGTGGCCACGGGCGTGGTTATCGCCTTGGTAGTGGTCATTGCAGCCGTAGCAGCTGGTCCTTCAGCTGTTGCAGATAAGGCAGGAGGCTTGAACTACATCGTTTACGCTGTGCTTCAAGGGTTAATCTTTGCGGTAGGAATCACAGTACTTCTCGTAGGTGTACGTATGGTCCTAGGCGAGATTATTCCTGCCTTTCGCGGTATTGCGCTGCGTATCGTACCCAATGCAAAACCTGCTTTGGATTGCCCGATCGTCTTTGACTATGCCCCCACCGCAGTTTTGTTTGGCTTCTTAGCCGCGTTTGTTGTCTTTCTCATCTTTATGCTTATCTTTGGTGCACTAGGCTGGGCCGTTATCGTTCCTCCAATGATCATGTTGTTCTTCCCCGGCGGCACCTGCGGGGTGTTCGGTAACTCTACCGGCGGTGTGCGCGGCGCTATCCTCGGCGGTGCGATCAATGGGCTCTTCCTAGCCATCGGGCAGGCAATTACTATGCCTATGCTAAGCACAACCGCACCTCAATTGGCACAACTCGCAGACCCGGATTGGTATATCATCATTTGGGTGTTCAAGCCACTCCTGTCGTTGATCCTCCCTCTGTTCGGAGGCTAAGGCCGGCATAACCAGATGAAGCAGTTGGGCACCTATGTCCAACTGCTTCTTTTCTCCTGTAGCTCGGAGGTCGTTGCGAGTAAAGTGACAGGGATAGATCGCTATATAGAGTCTGTCTCCAAAACCCTAGAAAAGATCCGCCAATACGAAAGCCAAAGGCTACTTCAAGTTGCAGAGGAAGTGCTGAACTCAATCTTGCAAGGCGGAGTCCTGCATATTTTTGGGGCCGGGCATGCTCATTTACTGGCGGAAGAAATAACCTATCGAGCAGGGGGGCTAGTGCCTGTAAACCCGATTCTAGACATTGGATATACATTAATGGCAAACCCCCCTTCTCGAACGACTGCTCTGGAACGTCTGGAGGGCTATGCGCGAACACTGGTAGAGAATTACGATCTAAGAGCCGGAGAAGTACTGATTATCTTCTCCCAATCCGGTATAAATCCCGGCCCGATCGAAGTAGCGTTCTACGGAAAAGAGAAAGGACTCAAAGTTGTAGCAATTACCTCGGTCGAACAGTCGCGCAGTCAGTCCAGCCGCCATTCGAGCGGCAAGAGGCTATTTGAGCTTGCTGATATTGTGATTGACACCCATATCCCTCCAGGGGATGCGTGCATTGAGATTGCACCACAGTTGCCAAAAGTGGCTCCTCTTTCTACGGTTATTGGCGCAGCGATCTTACAAAGCTTGGTTGCCGAAGTCGCTTTGCGTTGGTATCAGACGCAGGCCACTCCTCCCCCAATTTGGATGTCGGCAAACTTACCCGAAGGCGATCGTTATAACCAGCTGTGGAAAGAGAGATTTCCAAGCCGTCGCCTCCACTTCTAGGGGCGCTTGAAATGTTCACAGAGGAATCCATCGCCGTAAACGTAACTGTCGAGAACTGGGAAGAAGCTGTGCGAACGGCAGGGCAATTGCTTGTGAAAAGCGGTGCTGCTGAACCTCGGTACATCGATGCTATGATCAAGACAGCAAAAGAGCTCGGCCCTTACATTGTGCTTATGCCCGGCGTAGCTATGCCCCACGCTCGACCTGAGGAAGGCGCTATCCAGGAAGGCTTCTCTTTAGTTACCTTAAGAAAACCTGTATATTTCGGAAACCCGGATAATGATCCAGTGAAAGTGGTCATTGCCTTTTGCGCCCCCGATTCATCCAAGCATATAGAGAGTTTGGCCTGGCTTGCGAAAACTTTAGAGAGGGAGGATTTTCTAGATCATATCAACCATTGTACCTCGGCACAGCAGATCTTGGAGTTGTTCCAAGGTGCAGCAAAGGGTAAAACCGTTTGCTAGAAGAATATTTGTGGTTATAGTCTGATCTCATTTTCTAAGGGTAACATCCTAAGGAATGTTAGAACAGGTTATATCAAAAAATGGACGATACGATAAACATTATTGTTACAATTCAGCACTCGGCCGGCTTGCACGCTCGTCCGGCGGCCCAATTCGTCAAAACGGCCAGCCGCTTTCCCTGTAAGATCAGTGTGCGTAAGGTAGATTCAGATAAACCGCCTGCCAATGCTAAGAGTCCACTTAGCATATTGACACTTGGTGTCAACCAAGGCGATCGTGTGGAAATTATTGCCGAAGGCGAGCAGGCACAGGAAGCCATCGAGGCACTGGTAGAGCTGGTGCAGAGCAACTTCGGCGAGGCAGTCACTACCGGCAGTTAGGATAACTTACATGCCCCGCTACCAAGGTCTCTCGGCCTCTCCCGGCATTGCTATCGGACCGGTGTG
>JANXBJ010000022.1 GCA_025057645.1 Anaerolineales bacterium | reverse complement strand
CAGCCTCGGTAGGTTTGGAAGGCAGCACCTTGGCTAACTGCGCCCAGATTTTCTGGCTCCATTGACTTATCTGTTCATCCCGAATGCTCATCCTCTTTCGATGCGCTCTCTTTAGGAAAAAACGGAAAACCAGACCGATTTCAGCGCCCGGCCTTAACCAGATGGATTCCTCCTCTCCTTCCCATTATACTTCGCTTTCTCTGTCAACCAATTGGTTCGGACGGACGAAAAGCGCGGCATTGCGGAATAGGAGATTCTTTGAGCTACCCAAAGCTCGGGCTAGGCCTGTGCTTCTATCCCCAGCGCCGAGGGGTGTGAGGGAAACGCCAGCCCGTCCAAGGCCCTTTATCGGTTCGCCCGAGGCCACTCCTACGGGCAAAGGGGTGTTCGACAGGGTGGCCTTGCCTTCTCCTCGGCTTGCCTACCCGGCACTGCGCTTCGTGAACCTTCCCCGAGAAGAAGAACCGCAACGCATTTCTTCCCTGACCCAGACACGCACGCCCACGATCGCAAGGCCACCGACTGCGAGAGAACCCTCAAGGTCGAATTCTTGCTATCGCAATCGCTAACAGCACTGCCATCAGCATCCCGCCAGCTAGGAAAGGAGCAGTAGAACCCAACGCCTGAAAGATAACCCCGCCGATCAGGGGTGCGACTGCGTTGGCGCCGCTCAGGAAAGCAGCCGAGATGCCCAGCAAGCCACCCACCTCATCTTTGCGCGCTTTCTGAGTGATCAGGCTGTTGATGCTGGGCTGCAAGATGCCGCCCCCAATCGCGGCCGGCACCATAGCGACCAACAACCATCCTAGCCCCAACCAGCCTTTATGGGTATCGTCCGGAAGCTCGATCTTCAGGTTCTGGGTGGTCGGGTTCTCATGGGTGCGGAAGGTGCCCGAAGCCCGGAGTTCTTGCTCTAAGCGTGCTTTTGAATAGGAGGGCATGGGTTGGCGCGGCGTGAGAGCCGTCAGGGTAAGGCCGATCGCCAAGGCCGCCAAACCTGCCAGAATTAACTTGCGCTCGCCGTATTTGCGGCTCCAACGTCCGATCAGTCCTCCTTGGACAGCCACGACAAGCAAACCAACGAAGACGAAGAGGATCGCATTCCCCGAAGCGTTCAACCCCAAGCGGTTCAGGGTAAATAGGGCCAGCAACTGTTCAAAGCCGCCGAAAGCAATCTGCTGGGCAAACATCAGCAGCAGCAAAAAGCCAACCGCAGGGTGACGCAACGCTTCCAGCATTGCCCGGATAGTGAAGGGCGGCTTTTTCGCTTGGGCATGGCGCAGCTCTTGGGGCAACGTCTCCTCAAACCAGAACCAGGTCAGGAGGATCGAGATCAAGGAAAAGCCAGCAGCCACAAAGGCGGGGACGTGATAATTGTTACCGCTGGCAGATAAGGAGAGAAAGGCAATGATCGGGCCTAGGATGAAACCGATGCCAAACGCAGCGCCGATCAAGCCAAGCCCTTGGGTGCGCGTCTTCTCGGTGGTGCTATCGCTGATGGCTGCTTGTGCGGTGGAGATGTTCGCTCCCGAGAGGCCATCGAGGATGCGAGACAAGAAAAGCAACCAGAGGCTATTGGCAAACCCTAAGATCAGGAAGCCGATGAACGTGCCCATCTGGCTGACCAAGAGCACCGGCTTGCGCCCGACCCGGTCGGAAAGCCGTCCCAGGAAAGGCGCTCCAATGAATTGCATTACCGGGTAAGAAGCCCCCAACAGGCCGATCAGCAAGGGGGCAGCGCCGAATGCAGTAGCGTAGAGGGGCATCAGGGGAATGATAATGGTCAATCCGAGCAGGTCGACCAGCACGATGACAAAAATGGGCAGAATCCTTCTGAAATCCAGTTTCTCGCTAACGGTCTGCGAGGGAAGGGTGGCGATTGTGCTTTCCATTTCGGTTAAACCTCCGGGGACAGGGTAAGGGTCAAAAGGTTAAGATGGGGATTCGCAATCCGGGATGCCTTCCCGGCGGGGAGTCCGAGCCGGAGAAGTCCCTTGTTCTAGGCTGGCAATCAACTTACCCAACCATGCAATCTCGCTCTGCAAGTGATGGATTTGGTGTTGGATCAACAGCGCAGTCGCTCCGGGATGGGGTGGGATATTTTCAAGCTCCCTGAGACGCAACTGCATAGTCTGGAAACGCTTGCGGAGAAGGGCGAGCGCCCGCTCTGCAGGAAGTTGGTCTAAAAAGGCGATCCCGATATCATCCGAAAAGACCGGAGGGGTGTATTGAGCAAGATTTTCCACCAACAATTGCTCAAAAAGTTGTTCGCCGCTAGCGGTGAGGCGGTAGACTTTGCGCGGCGGACGATTGCCCACCCGCTGTTCGACAGCCTGAATGTAGCCTTCTTTCTCCATTTTGTTCAGCAAGAAGTAGGCAGAGGCTTTCTTGAGGTCGGTGCAAACAGCGAGATTGCGTTCAATAAAATCATAGAGCTGGTAGCCATGCATCTCGCTTTGCTTTAGGATACCGAGCAGTAAGAGCTTAGCGTTCATGTTCTAATTATAATTATTCAATATTGACTATTCGAAAGTATAACACCTTCATCTCTGCGTGTCAAGAGGACAGGGAAGCCGAACGGGATTCTCTCAACCCCCTCTGGGGCCTGTCTTCGCACCGCTTTTGGGAAGGCTTTGTTCTCGGGGAATTGCATATCCTTACGGAGTTGTAAACCTCGTCTGGCTTGACAGGGGCGTTTTGACGTGCTACATTAAGCCCGCATTTAAAAAAACCTTACAAGATCAGGGAGTGGGATGGAATCGTTAAGTAAAACCCGAGCGCAACTGATGGTGGAGCGACTGCGCGACCTACAAGCTTCCTCACCCGATATCGAAGCCTCTGCGGTCGTGAGCGTAGACGGTCTGATCATCGCCTCGGCCTTGCCTCAGGGGGTTGAGGAGGACCGGGTTTCGGCAATGTCGGCGGCAATGCTCTCCCTCGGAGAGCGGATTGCTATGGAATTGGGCCGTGGGCAGCTTGATCAGGTATATATCAAGGGGGAGCAGGGCTATGTGATCCTCATGTCGGTGGGCGAAGAGGCCGTGCTCACCGCCCTGGCGCGCGAACAAGCCAAGCTGGGGTTAATTTTTCTGGATATGCGCCGCGCCGCAGCAGACCTCTCTAAACTGATCTAAGGGAAGCGCCATGGAGCCAATACCCAAGAGTGGCTATTACTATGCCAATAAATTTGCTTTGATCACCCTAAAAGCCCTTGAAGAAGTGATGGGCAAGAACGGGATTAACGCCATCCTGAACTTGGCCCACCTCTCTCACCTGATCGACCACTACCCTCCTGACAACTTGGAGCGCCAATTCGACTTTGCCGATTTCTCGGCCCTGAACTGGGCTTTGGAAGAAATGTATGGCCCCCGTGGCGGCCGAGGTCTAGCCCTGCGGGCCGGCCGGGCGACCTTTGCCGACGCTTTGCGCAACTTTGGCGCACTAGCCGGGGTGGGTGATTTAGCCTTCAAAGTTTTGCCTCTGGAAATCAAGCTGCGCATCGGCTTGCCGGCAATGGCTAAGATTTTCTCCCAATTCACCGATCAGCACACTACGGTGCAGGAATACGAGAATGAATTCGTCTATACCATTCACCGCTGCCCGGTGTGTTGGGGGCGATCCGGAGTGGACAAGCCGGTGTGTTATATCGCCACGGGGCTACTCCAAGAAAGTCTGAAATGGGTCTCTGGCGGGTTGGAATTTCGAGTGGCCGAGACCAAATGCATCGCCATGGGCGATCCCACCTGTGATTTTGTGATCCCCAAGAAACCGATCGAGTGATTAAGCCCGCAACCCGCTTTGGCTGGATTGAGTTTGCAAGATTCCCCACCGCGGGGGAAGAATGAAATATGCGGTTGTAATTCCCACCTACAATGAGGCACACAACCTCCCCTCCTTGGTCGATGCAATCCTCAATTTGCCGCAAAACTTTTATCTCTTTATCATTGATGACAACAGCCCCGATGGTAGTGGGGAAATTGCTGAGCAATTGGCAAAAAGTATCCCCGGCCGGCTGACCGTCCTTCACCGCCCGGCCAAGCTCGGCCTGGGAAGCGCCTACCGCTTGGGCTTTGCCCATGCCCTAGAATGGGGAGCTCATGCCATCGCCCAAATGGACGCCGATTTCTCGCATCCCCCCGAAAAGCTGGACGAGCTAGCCCAGGCCTTGCACGGTTGTGACGTGGCGATGGGTTCTCGCTACGTCCCGGGAGGCGCAGTTGATCGCCATTGGCCGCTGTGGCGCAAGGGGCTTTCGGCGTTCGGCAATTGGTATGCGCGCACGATCCTGGGCATCCCCATTCGCGACGTGACCGGGGGCTTTCGTCTCTGGCGGAGGGAGGCCCTGCTGGCCATCCCCTTTCAACAGGGCAACTCCCAGGGCTACGTGTTTCAGGTCGAGATGGCCTATCTGGCTTACCGTCTGGGTTTTGCCATCCGTGAAATCCCCTTTTACTTTGCCGACCGTCAAGAGGGGAAGTCGAAGATGTCCTTGCGCATCCAGCTAGAGGCAGCCTATAAGGTGTGGCAAATTCGCTTTGCTTATTCTTCGCTACGTTCAACCCGGTGACCCTCACTGCAGTGGGTTTTCCCGCAGAAGGGCTCTCGGGTGAGCGAGCGCTCATCGGCTTCGCCTAAGGTTACGTCTCGAAAAGCGTCCGAGGTGGAGCGCTTGAAGCAGCAACGAGCTTGCCAGCTTTACGGCCATCATCAAGTAGTAGAGACCATTGAACCAAGGGGGGTAATGCCGGGCTAAGTTTTTCCGATAGTAATTCCAATAAGAGCGGTGCCATTCTAGGATCGAACGATAGGGTTGAACATGGGAACCTCCAACCCCGCCGTAGTGCAGCACCTTTGCAGTGGGGACGTACATCACCTTCCATCCCGCCTGCCGGGCGCGGAAACAGTAATCGGCATCCTCCTGATAGGCAAAGAAGCGCTCATCCAGGTAGCCGATCTGATCGACCACCGCCCTGCGGATCATCATACACGAGCCGGAGACCCCCGCCACCTCGTGGATTTCGTCCTCTCCCCGGTAGCTCATCCAATACTGAGCCAACCTCGGGTTGTTGGGGAAGAGCCGATCCAAGCCGCTGAAATGGGCGATCACTGCCAGAGGCGTCGATTCCCCCCGCCTGCAGGAGCGCTGCAGTGTGCCATCCGGGTTTAGCACCTTCGGCCCACAAATGCCCACATCAGGGTGGACCTCGAGGAAGTCGGCGAGGAGGTCGAAAGCGCCCTCGTACACCTCGGTGTCGGGATTGAGCTGGACAAGATACTCCCCCTGCGCTTCTCGCAAGGCCTGATTCATGGCTGCAGTATAGCCGAGATTGTGGTTATTGCAAATGAGTCTGGCTCGGGGAAAGGCATTGCGCACTAGTTCTGGCGTGCCGTCGGTCGAGCCGTTATCGACGACGATCACTTCGAATGGACGGGCAGGGGGGTGCTCGTAAATCGTAGCCAGACAGCGGTGAAGAAACTGGCGCGTCTGATAGGAGACGATGCAAACCGAGAGCAGCTCTGCCGTGCGTTCCATAAGGGCTTACATCAATCGCGGAAGAGGTGAATAGAGTGGGGGTAGTACAGGCCCATCCAACTCGGCAAATTCAGCCATAGTGCCGAATAATCTCCTTCAGGCGCTGCGCGGGGTGCTGCTCCCACCGCCAGCGGAAGGTAGGGATGCGCCAAGCACGGGATAGGTGGGGGTGGTAGTAGGGGTCGCCCTCAGCCACTTTTTGCAGGAAGTACTCCGCTTTTGCTCGAATGTCCTGGGGCGGGATATGTTTCCCGCGCGATTTGCCCTCATGGTGAATCAAGCAGGCGTCCGGGGTATACACAATGCGATAGCCGGCATCGCGAAGGCGCAGGCAGAAGTCGATATCGCCAAATGCTAATTGGAATCGCTCGTCGAATCCACCGATCTCCCAGAAAGCGTCTTTGCGAACCAACATACAGGCAGCAGTGACGGCTGAGACATTGCGCATCCAGTCCACATGGCCATACGGGGTAAAAGGGTCATCCGAAACCCCTTGGAAGACATGGGCCGCATGACCCTCTAGGCCGATCACCACGCCGGCGTGTTGCACTCTGCCGTTAGGGTAAATCAGCTTGGCGCCGACTGCTCCAACCCCCGGAAGGCTGGCCACGCCGACAAGGTTGGATAACCAATCGGAGTAAAGGACTTCGGTGTCGTTATTGAGGAATAAAACAAAGTCTCCGCGAGCCTGTTTTGCACCTTGATTGCAAGCGCGGGAGAAGTTAAAGGGAATCTCGCCTTCAAGAACCCGAAAGTTGTCTCTCTCGTGCATCAGAGTACGATAATACCTCAGCAGAGCCGGATCTGTGCTGTGATCATCTACCACAACGATCTCGTAGGCGGGGTAGTCGGTAAGGGTGTAAATTGAGGCAATGCACTTTGTGAGAAGCTTGAGGTTATTGCGGTTCGGAATGACGATCGAGACTTTCGCATCCGAGGGCTTCCAACGGAAGCGAAGGCTTCCGTTGGGGCGAATTTCGATGGCCGGGGGTGAGACTCCGAGAAGGGTGAGATAGTCGTGCACGGTTTGGCGATGGCGCTCGAGGTGTTCCGGACTCTGCCAAGGAAAGAAAGGGGCTTCTATAAGGAGATTTGGGAAACGGACAATCCGTTTTGCCTGAAGGATCGCCCGCGCCATCAACTTTTCGCTGCTCTGGCGCGCAAGGTGTTTGAGATAGGCCGTGTTATAGGCTGCGCCAAAGAGCAGATCGACACTCAGCCAAAGCTCCGGCGACCAAGCGGGTTTAAGAAAAGTGAGCTGTGGGCGACCGCGCAGAAGATGATCGAAATAGACAATTTCGGCCTCGCTTTCATGCAGGGCAGCAAATTTATTCCAATCCTCCGGAGCAACCCAGGGTGAGATGTAGGGGCAATGCTCGCTTCTGCCGAGGGGGAAGACCTCTTGCGGAGCGGGCACAGGGCGGAGAACGTTCTGACTCGGCGACGGGGCAAACCTTCGGTGTTTGCCCCAAAGGGCCAGAAAGCTCTTTTCGAGCGCAATTCGGAGTAAAAAGAAGAGACGAGCTAGAGGGGATAGCATAACTTTTGGGAGGCTTTTCTCCCGGTAGGCGTCAAGGGTTTTAAGCCGGTGCATGGGTTGGAGCCGGGGGATTAAGCCGTTGTTAATCCGATCTTCACTCTATCTTATCACGAAGGGAAAGCAGTTGGGGTTAGGATTTTATGCGGAGTTCGAGATGACCTTACAGTTTTGTTTGCTGCTGTGTAAGGGCTTCAAACTTCATTGACGGTTAGCGGAGTTTGTGCTAACCTGATAACGAACCGAAAGGGCAAAACCGGCGAAAGCCGGCGGCGCAAAGCCATGGGTCTAACGTGAAGAACTATGACTGCCAGGCTGCCGAAGGAGAAGTAGATAGTTTTCAAGGTAAGCCTGGCGAAATGCCCAGGTTATTTTATTTTCGAAAATGAACAAGCAGATTGGAGACAGAAAAGCGATGGAATATCCTAGCTTATTTTTCAAGAATCAAATACGAGTATTGGCTCTAGCAAGTGTTCTGTTCATAGGAATGGGAGTATCTGGTTTTAGTAAGGCACAGGAAACCCAACCAAAAACAGCAGGTGTAACAAGGTACGTAGCAGTGAATGGCTCAGATAATGGTAACTGCGCTTCTCCATCTTCTCCGTGTCGCACAATTCAATATGCAGTCAATCAAGCCTCATCAGGAGATACGATTTTAGTCGCTTCGGGAACCTACACTTATGAACCAAACTCCGACAAATGCTCATTTCTAGTCACTCGTGCTGTGGTTTGCCTTGTAGATAAGTCCCTCACAATAAAGGGTGGCTACACACCTTCCAATTGGCAACATCAAGATCCATTAAGTAATCTAACAATTATTGATGGGAAAAATACCTATCGGGGAGTAGCGGTTATTGCTTATAATTCAACATCTTCCTTATCAATGGAGGGATTTACTATCCAGAACGGAAAGGCACAGGGAATCCCTGGTTCAGATGGTTGGAGGGCATCCGGGCGCGGTGGTGGATTGTGGTCTCAAGGGGGAAGCATTCACTTGAGACAAATGGTCTTTAAGAATAACATTGCCTTAGCGGCTAGTACGAATAGCTTAGGTGGAGATGCCACTGGGGGAGCAGTTATGATCGAGAGCGTACGCAATGGTTTAACCTCGACCTTGGAGGATGTGCTCTTCCAATCGAATCAAGCCTTAGGGAGCAACGGTTCACAGCGGGGTGGTTTGGCGTTAGGAGGAGCACTATTTGTCTACCGGTCAAAAATTGAAGGTGAAAATTTGGTTTTTCAGGGGAATATCGCAAAAGCAGGGGATGCGTCCGGTTACGGTGAATGGAATCAGCTTAGGGCGGACGCCTTAGGCGGAGCGATTAGCCTGCAGGATGGTAGCCAAGCCATTTTTAGAAATCTCGAAGCTTATGAGAACGAGGCACTGGGAGGAAATGCTCAGGGGGTGGGTGGAGGTGGATTCGGTGGCGCAGTTCATGTTGAAGACTCGTCCTTCCTGGCAACCTCCGCAAAGCTGAGTCGCAATATAGCTAAAGGTGGGAAAGGTAATGTAGGTGGTTACGCCATGGGTGGAGGCTTAATGACAGATGACAGCCACTTAGGCTTGGATAGAGCGGTCGTCACCCTAAATCAATCGATTGCAGGTGAGACTGTAGGAGGTGGTACTCCTACTGGAGCAGGAGGAGGAGGATTATATCTCACAGCATTTACCCGACCGAATGCGTTTACTCTAAGTCTCTCAAATGTTATTGTAGCTGATAATATTCTCGATATAGAAGGTCAAGGGATAAAAGTTGGAGGTAGTGGTGCAGGTGTTGTCGTTCAGGCAGTCACAGCGAACCTCGATCACGTCACAATTGCGAATAACCAAGTAAAAGATGACGCTAGATTTGGCCAGGCCATCATGATCGTTGGCCTAAGGCCGAACGACAACACTGGGGCAACGCTAAATTTAAGAAATAGTATCGTTGCAGATCACATACATCCTTTCACAAAATTAACCTCGGCAGTAACCGTTATCCAAGGCAGTAAACTAAACATGCAAAGAGTTTTATTTGCCAATAACACAAATGATATCAACACCAATTCTCAGCCCGTACCTGCTGGGATGATTACAGGCCTAGACACAGTAATAAAGACATCCTCAGCAGGATTTGTCTCTTCGGGTGCACCAAATTACGATTACCACCTATTACCTTCCTCAATTGCAGTAGATCGAGCCATGGGAGAGTTGCTCAACGCCGACTTTGAAGGCGACCATAGACCCTACAATGGGGTTAGCGATATCGGTGCCGATGAGTATGTTCCCTTGAGATTAAGGGTAGTACCTGACCTGTTAGTAGGCATCACTGACAAGAACATCCCAGTTGTTTTCACCGCTACGGTTCTAGCAACTAAACCGGTGAATGCTCGCTGGAGTGCTCGAACATCCGAGAGATGGATATCTTTTGGAATGTTTCCAGCCAACTCAGAGACGAGTGGTGAAATAGGGGAGAAGTTAGTTGTCTATATTCTTCCAGAACAATTATCCGAAGGGTGGCACGAGGGCCAAATTATGCTTTCCAGTCCCGAAGCAGAGCCAACCATCCTAGTAGTTAGGGTATTGGTTGCAGACGAGGTGCAGCGAATATACTTGCCCCTCGTTATTAAATCCCCTTAGTCATCTGGTTTTCATCGGGGAATACAAGAAATACTGCTGATCAGAGCTTACATAAATCAATTTATCTAGGCATTGTTTTAGATGCTTTGCTTCTAGGGGTGATAAAGATTCCTGAAGTTTGGTAAAGATGACTAATACATTTTCTGGATACCGCTTTTCGCAACTAAACCTGTGAAACCTGAATCCACCAAGCAAGAAGGATATCTCAGGCGCCTGCCACCATCCGTAAACTCCTATTTTGTAGCCATGGTCTAAGTAGAACTTCACAACACTGGCAAATTCTTGCTGAGCAATAGAACCTCGGTGATAGCTCAATGTTCGGTGATACTGCGAGACTGTAGATGGAATAATCCAACCGACTAAGAGAGCAATTCCCAATACAACGTGCGCTAGTTTTGGAAGAAAACCTCTCATGAGAGATATTACGGTACTTACTGAGTAGATGAATGTAAAGAGGAATAAAATACTAAACGGGTAGATTCGCCTCCACCAGCCTGTCGCGTCAAATAAAAGAAACCAAATCAGATACAACAAAAAATTGAGAAGTATAAGCTAATAAGCTGATTTTTTCTTTGTATTGTGAGAATAATACATGAGACTGTGGTCATTACAAGAATTGTCCCCGTGATTTCGACAGGCAATGTTGGAAATACGCTGTCCAAAAACGTAATCATCTTGGTGAGGGCAAATTTGCCATTGTGCGAGCCAGAAAGAACAATACCCAGGGGAAGGTTTTGACTCTTCGCAAACTTTGCAAACTCCGACGAATAGTTTTTATATTTATAAATACCCAACGTAAATAATTTTGTAATTTCAAGTACAAACAGCGGTAACAAAAAGAAAAACGTAGACTTAAGCAACCGAAGCGATAAGTCTCGGAGTCCGAAAATCTGTTTACTATACCAAATATGTGTTAAGAGGATTGGAAGCAATGAAAAAAGAAAATAAAACTTAGTAACCACTGCCAATCCCATTATTATGAAAGCCATGTTCATGTATCTCTGCGAACCGTATAGCCAGAGGGCGGAACCCAAGACCAGAAAAGCCAAGGAGGGAATCTCACCCAGCACCCAAAGAGAGAGTTCCAGTTGACGCATTGAATAAAACAATAAAATCAGAATGATTCCGTATACCCCACTTCCTAACTCCCTTTTTGTAATTAGGAAAAGCGCGGTTAAGAGTAGGTAAAGTAAGGAAACTATCCTAGCTTGGATTTTTCCTATACCAAAAGTTGCAAAGGAAGCACTGATTGGTAAGAGCACTGTCGGACCTGTGGTTATAATTATCAACCCATCAAACTTGCCTATCCTGTAGATGGTTTTGTAACCCTTTCCCCGACTAACACTTATCGGAACTTGTAGGTTATAAGCTTCATCAAAATTAACGGGGACTACGAAAGTAAGATGAGAAAAATAAAGTTAATATGCAATAAGAGAGAAATATTCGCATAAATTTTTTGCGCCTCTTAAAGATTTCTGCCAACTCTTGAAATGCCTGACGATCATTAGTTCTTCAGAGCATGGGCTGAATCGACACCTAAATGGCACCATAGTCCTTTTCTATCTCTTTGTTACTAAACCCAATCTATGAACTGCTCGAGGAGAGAGCGCAACTGTCTTTCAATAACCTCCTCACGGAAATTTCTTGTCGAGTCTCTAGCTGCTTGACTATAACGCGCCCAGAGGCTGTTCGATTGCATAAGAGATTTTGTGAGTTGAATTAGTTCCTCAATAGTGGTATACACAAAGCCATTCGTTCCATGCTTCACAATTTCAGGTTGTCCACCCGCATTATATACGACCGGAACAACCCCATACTGCATTGCCTCAATAGTGGACAAACCGAAGTGTTCAAATTTTTCTGGAGCGAGTTTTAAATTCTCCCCGTAGCCTGTAGCATGCCAATATATTTTTGCTTTTTTAAGATAAAGGACAAGCTCGTCTTTTCGTAAATCATGCAGTATCCTTATAGGGTAGCCGTGTGACAATGAGTACAAAGATTGAAGAAAAGTCTGGCTCTCTTTGTCCGTGTGCTTCCGACCGATCAGGGCAAGCTCCCATCCTCTCGCCCAGCCTTTTTCATACATTTCGATAAAAGCCTTAATCAAAATATCCTGTTTTTTACTATGATTGCCGGAAAAAAAACGTCCTACACTAACGATCAGATTTTCTTTGGCAAGGGTAGGGCTACCAGCTATTTCTCCAATAGGGGGATAAAGGACAAAAGAATTAACACGCCAGTAATTATCTATCCATCGCTGGGTATAATTCGAGTTAGCTAGGAATAAGTGATAAGACCTTAAGAAGCGGCTCTTTTTGAAGCGATAAAGATATCCTCTGAGCCCTTTCGGTATCTCAATCTTGGTGGGGAACATGCAGTAATAAATATTGAGCTTTCCTCTGGCCGGAAGTTCACTTGCAAAGGTGTTGTTGATAAAGAGATCGTATTTGCGCGAGAGCAGGGCGATCTTTTCTTCTCTTAGGAATCTGCAGACCTTCTCAACAAGCGAGAACCGGGCTCGAGGGGATAAGCGGAGGGGAACATACCGTAAACTCACCCTGGTGTTTTCCAAGTTGTATTCCCCCCTGAGAGTCCTAGTGAGCTCCTCAATCGAGATCACAGGGAAGGCAATGGTTTCATGTACCAAAACCTCAATGGACGCGGAGGGAAAGAGTTTGCTTAGAGACTTGACGAGGAAAGCGGTCTGAGTTTCGCCACCGCCAAAAGTGGGTAGGTAAGCATTATAGATACAAATTTTCCTAATACTTGAAGACCGAATCTTGGGTTTTGTTTTCGTGAAGCGAAGTAATACGTCTTGATCGTCCTCGGTTTTTAATAAGCTCCTTACATAAAGTCTCTTAACAATGAAGCTAGGGAGTTTAGTTAGAAACGAGTATAACACTTTGAGGTGAGTACGTCTGTTATATCCCCGAAACACCTCATCCACTACTTGCCGCAGGTAAGAGAGAAGAATCCTCAGAAAGAAAGGGAGAGGAGAGTTCTTGAGGTGTAGAAATAATTTGTTCCTAAATACGAAAAAGGAGAATTGATCAGACCATTCTCCCAACGTCGCTGCATGAACATGATAGACAACCGACTTGTGAGCGAAAAGAACTTTCTTCCCAGCCAGCCTGGCACGGTAGCATAGGTCTGTGTCTTCATAATAAGAGCCAAAATCTTCATCAAACCCCCCAATTTGTTCAATCAGCTCCCTTTTCACCAACATACTCGCACCGCAAGCTGCCATTACCTCTCTAGTGAAGTCATACTGCCCTATGTCCTGCTGGGCAAAACCGATGTCCCCTCCATCGCCAAGTTCTGTTATATAGCTTCCGGCGTTTTGTATAAATTCGGGTCTATTTCTGAAAAGCAGCTTGGAGCCTACGATGGCTATTTCCTCATCTGCCTCAGCCGCACTCACTAGCTCACTTAACCAATTCGGAGCCACAACTGTGTCGTTGTTCAGAAGGACTATATACCTGCCTCTCGAATGCGAAATTCCCAGATTGCAGCCACCAGAAAAGCCGAGATTCCTCGGTGAAACTACCAGCTTCACTTCAGGAAAATGAGAACGCACATACTCTTGAGAGCCGTCTGAAGACGCGTTATCTACAACGATGATCTCGAGTTGATCTCGAGGAAAATCCTGGCGTCTAAGAGACAGGATGCAATCCCCTAAGTATTTTTTTCCATTGTAGTTCGGGATAATAACAGAGACAGCAATTGAAGCAGGGTGAATTATAGGAACCTTGGATTTGTCGAAGGAAGTCAGCAAACATTTTCCTATAAGCCTTGCAAGCGGGGAAGGAACTTCGCTTCTGCGAGGTGCCCTCTCCCAGATATGATCCGGTAAAGGACGGGGTTTGCGCCCCTCCTCTCGCCCGAATTTCAGATAATGATAAAGAGGATTTATCGATGCTTCTTTCACATCTGGATAAAAATCTAGGTAGAATTGGACATCAAATTTTCGAGAGGGATTTCTCCCTTCTTTCCACCCATTGACTATGAAGTGCCAAAGGGGATCGATATCTGCAAGGCGGACATCGTCGTTCTGACTCAGGTAATAAGCAGCGTCAAAGTAGCCGCTCCTATGAATGGTGAAGTATTCTAACCACTTATTGAAGCCCATAACTTTCTTAGGAATCGATCGACTTTTCGAAAGGGGCGAGTATACCTCCAAGAGCGACTGGTGACATATTGCACAATTTCGCTTTCATACTGCTGGACTTTTGTTTCCAAGCGATCCAACTCTTGCCGGTAATAGCCTATCTCTCTCTGTTGCGACTCGAGAAGATTTTTCTGACTTTGGAACATATCAAACAGTTGGGCGTTCAACGAGCCAACCACCTCAAGAAAAGGAGAATTCACTCTATTTGAATTTCTAATCTCTCCTCTGACTACCTTTTCATAGACGTCTCTCCAACGGTAGCTATTTTGAGATAGAAGCCATTTCTCTAAGATTGTTTTTTGAGCACGTCGGGCTATTTGTATCCTAGTGTTTCGATCCTCAATCAGCTTCTTAAGGGCATTTCGCCAGTCCTCTAATGAGCCAGCCAAAAAGCCATTTTTTCCATCCTCAATAACAGTTGTGTAGGGCTCGATAGCGCTAAGCACCGACGGGGCGCCTAAAGCCGTGTATTCGAAGTACTTTAATGGGCTTTTACAGCGATTAAAGAGGTTATCTACCAGAGGGGCAACAAGGATGTCTGCAGTCTGGTTCTGAAAGTATTGCGCAAACTCGCTGTAACAATACAATGACAAAGGAAAGTGCTTTACATGTGGAAATTTCCTCAAGGCAACAGGAGGTTCTACCCCCCAAAAATGAATCTGAAGTTTGCCGGAAAATTCGTGTAGAAGCTCCAAAAAAACGGGGACGATCAACTCTAAATCCGGTTGATGTGAATGAGTTCCCATGTAACCAATAATCAGGTGTTTCCTCTGAGAAATTTCTCCAGCGGGGTCTCTGAATTGCCAAAGAGAATCATCGAGGTAGTTTGCTAAAACAGCCACATTAGGGTTAAGAGGGAGGATTATGTCTCGCAACACTTCTGTCGGCACAGTGACCAGGTCAGCTTCCAAGATAACTTCAAGGATAGGAAGGAGAGATGGTGTATAAAAATGCACCATTCGATCTGGATGTTCTGGAGGTAATCCTAATAACCAATCATCGATTTCATAAACGATTGGTCTGTTCGTTTGACGAGCAAGGCCAATAATTTTGCGGTAGTATTTGTATAGCATAGGAAAGTGACGTTGAATAACAACTATATCACCTTTGAGCACCTGCTCTGGAACAGTCTGGTTGGCATATACTCCTCGAACAATTTCGATACCTGCGCTACTCAACGGAGAAACCAGACGCAAATGCCCCATGGGATCTACACGGTATTCATCCAAAAAAGACAATGTATAACAAACAGCTCTAATCAACTATGGAACACTCCTCAAATGCGAGATTTCTCTTCGGAGCGGTTAAGACAGGATTTTCTGGTAATATCTGAACTATGAAGAATTGATCAATCCAACTGCTAAATGGAAAACAGAAAGATCCCGTTTCATATTTTCTCCGGTGTTCAGGGTGACACGCGGCGGTATCGCAGCGCCCATCTAGCCGAGCAACTGCGCCTCGCCGAGATTGATTGTGAATTTCATCACATCACTTCCGGTGTGGCTACCGTCTCCGCTTCCTATGCGGACCTCCTACTCCTCCAACGAGTCACTTGGGACTGTCGAGTTGCTCAAATCCTCCAGGAAGCCCGTTCCCGCAACGCAATCATACTCTGCGATTTAGATGACCTGATCTTCTTGCGCGATAGTTTCCGGTGGATCGATTCGCCAGATTTCTCCGATCCCATCCGCGCTCGATTATACCAAGAAAACCTCGAACGAAATCGCTATACGATTGAGCAGTGCGAGGGTGTGATCGTATCCACAGGCTACTTAGCTCAGCAGGTGCAAAAGCAATTCGATAAACCGGTTTGGGTGCATCGCAACGCTTTTAGCCTCGAAATGCTCTATTGGTCTCAGGAAGCACTGCGCTCAAAAGAAACCGAGACCGATAGAGTCATTATTGGATATGCCAGCGGCACTCCTACTCATGATCGCGATTTTCAACTCATCCAGCCTATCTTAAGAAAATTACTTAAAGAATATCCTAACGTGTATCTGCATTTGATCGGACATGTCAACCGAAAAGTAGATTGGGGAAATGTTGCGTCTAAAATCCACCACCTTGACTTTGTCCCCTGGCGAAAATTGCCTCGATTGTTAGCTCAGCTCTCTATCAATATCGCTCCTTTGCGTCTAGATAACCCCTTTTCTCAATCCAAAAGCGAAATCAAGTATCTCGAAGCAGGATTGGTCAAAGTGCCCACGGTGGCCAGCCCAACCGAAGCCTTTCAATTTGCTATTCGGCATGGCGAGAACGGGTTTCTGGCAAGCACTCCTGAGGAATGGGAAGAACATCTGCGAACTTTGATCGAAGACCCAGCTCTGCGCGCTCGGATGGGGGAAGCCGCTTACCAAGATGTGCTGGAGCGATATTCCCCGTGGAAAAGGGCTGAAGAAGCTGTTCCTCTGCTTAATGCAGTCATCCGAACCTTGCGCCCTAAGTGGGAATTGTTTCCTGAAATCTCTCTTGAACCGATCTCTGACCCTCGCCAATATCAACACCTCTGGATCAGCGAAGAGATTGAGAAACACCCCACCCTGTTTGAGCGCGGGATGTACACCCTAAAGACCCGGGGACTCACTACCTTGCTTCAGGAAATCTGGATTTTTCTGCGCCGCCTGCTGGCACCGATTTTTCCGTTCAAATAACGTCTTAATCTCGAGAAACTTCAGGCCAGCCAAAGAGGAGACGTCGGATTTTTCCCACTGATTGGATTAACCGCCATGACCGGCTATTAAGAACGGCATCTAGGTATCGGCTACGTAACTCAAGCTGTTGGATATGTTGTTTTTGGCTTTCCAACTCCCCGCCTAGTCTCCTAATCACGCCTTCCTTCTCCTCAGAACGTTCGCGCAATTGCTCTGCAAAACGGAGAAAGGCTTCTTGGATCGGACTCCGTGGATGAATAAGATCCGCTTTGCTTCTGGCGGTGGTATAAATTTCTTCCCACTCCTTCAGATGAAGGCTCATGCGGCCGTATCGTTCCAAAGTCTTGCCTGCGTTCCTCGCAATTGAAGAACGTAAAGCGGAGTCGGTAATTAGTCTTGTTAGAATAGCATACCAGTCTTGCCGATCGGCGGCTAAGAAACCGTTCTGCTCGCTCTCAACGATTTCTCGGTAAGGCTCCAAGTTGCTGAACACACCCGCCCCTCCGACAGCGGCATATTCCCAATACTTTATCGAGCTTTTACAACGGTTGAAGATCGAGTCCTGTAACGGAGCGATCCAAATATCCGCCTGCGCTTCGGAAAAAGTAGCAATGAACTCTCGATAGTCTATTTTTTCCTCGATGTAATGGACGAATACGTTCCCTTTGAGTTGTCCTGATGGCTTGCAACCCCAAAAATGCAATTCTATTCTATCGTTCCACTCTTCTACGAGTCTATTAAGAACCGGCACGATTGAGTCTAAATCGGGCACATGAGTTATCCCCCCCATGTAGCCAATGCGAAGGCTTTTCCCGTTTGAGGGTTTTATTTCCCTCAACCGCCACATATTATCGGGGAGGTAGGCCGGCCACAGTTGAGTATCTTGATTGAAGATCGAGAATATCTGTCGTAATGATTTTGAGGAAACCACCACTCGATCAGCCTGCATGCTTCCAATCAGAATATCTTCTAAAGCGGGTCGATACCAATCTACGCAGGGGTGATCTGAGGGCAGGGCGATCAAGAGGTCATCGATTTCATAGATTACCGGTTTCCGAAGAGAACGAGCCTCTTCGACCACTCTCTGGTATGCAGCCCGCCAATGAGGAAAGACTCGCTGAATCAAGACCAAGTCAGACTCACGGATCAAGTCAAAATGGACTACTTCCCCTGTTCTTCCGTTCAAAACTTTCCAGCCCAGCATTTCTGCCGGAGCTCGATAGCGAAGGTAAGTGAGTGCGTGATCCCACGGCTCCAGAGTGTAAACTACAAGCACTTTTCCAGCGTTTCTCCGTTGCATCCTAAACCCGATAGTTTTGAATCGGAGTACATCGGGTTAGTGACCAGCGACCGTTCAGCGTTAGATAGCCATACCGCTCATTGGTGTTTTCGCTTCTAATTACTCTAACTTGATATTGCCGATCGTGATCATCGTACATCTCCGAGTCGCTTGCATTGTGCACCGCCACACTCACCTTGTACAATCCTTCTAGCAAAGGCAAGCGATCGACCTCGTAGAGCACCCAACCTTTGCCTTCCACCCGCCCGAGATCTAAGCCGGCAAACTGCGTGTTCGGGCCGGTGAGGTGCGTGCCATCGTTATGGTGTATTGCCATGCCAAACACCGGTGAGTCAATCGGTTCATGCGCTTGGTATTCGATGCGCAAGGCGAAGTACTCGCCCGTTTGAAAGATATTCTTCGGTTGCCCATGCTCGTCCAGGAATTCTACTTTGGTAATTTCAATTTTGCGGTTGCCCCAGCGCCAGGGTTGTTCTGCGGTCTGTGCTTCTGCAAGGCGCGTTTCTTCCTGCTGGCGAATACGCCCTAAATAGCGATCGACCACTTGGGCGGCGCTTCCGGCGGCCACAATCTGTCCGTGGCTGAGGAAGATCGCCCGCTGACACATTGTCTCTACCCGGGCGATGTCGTGGGTGACTAGTAGGATGGTCGTCCCCTGTGCTTGAAAGCTCTGAATACGCTCAAACGAGCGGGTTTGGAACTCCGCATCCCCCACACTGAGGATTTCGTCCACGACCAAGATTTCCGGGCGCTCATCGGTGGCTACGGCAAAGCCCAACCGAGCCACCATGCCCGAAGAGTAGGTGCGCAGGGGGGCATCGATGAAATCCCCTAAGCCGGCGAACTCAACGATCCGGTCGATCCGCTTCTCCATCTCCCGTTTTGAGAAACCTAAAATAGCCCCGTTTAGGAAGATATTCTCCCGTCCGGTGAGTTCAAAGTCGAACCCTGCACCAAGCTCAAGCAATGGGGCCACCTTGCCTACCACGCGCACCCGCCCCTTGGTCGGGCGCAGCACCCGGGAGACCACCTTCAGCAGAGTGCTCTTTCCCGCCCCATTGGGCCCAACGATGCCAAACACCTCGCCGGGATAGACCTCGAGGTTAATATTTTGTAGGGCCCAGAAGGTTTGCTGCTTGATTTGCCCGCGCAAGGCGCGAATAACATATTCCTTCAGGGTCGGGATCTTCTCGCTCGGCAGGCGGTAGCGAACGCCGACATCCTCGAGTTGAATCACGGGCGACTTTCCCCGAGACATAAGCGCTGGATCAGATGCGGTAGGCAAACTCATCCGCCTTGCGGGTAAAAACAATCCAACCGATCCCGAGCGCAACCAGCGCCAGCAAGAACGCCGCTCCCCAGAGACTCAGAGAGGGCATCGTCCCTTCGTAGATAATCCGGCGAAAGAGCTGCAGCAGGTGCAGCAGTGGATTCAAGCGGAACAGAGGCAGAAAACGCTCCGGAAGAATGCTAAGCGGATAAATGATCGGCGTCAGGTAGAACCAAACCAAGAGCAACACGTTGAAAATATAAACCAAATCCACAAAAAACACCGCCAACGTGGAAAGCAACAGCCCCATCCCTAACGTAAACGTGGCTAAGATCAGGATAGCTAAGGGAAGAGCCGCCAAATTCAACGTGAAGGGATGGCGTAGGACTAACATAATAACCCCGAGCGGGATGAGCGCTAGCAGGTAATTCACCAGTCCGTTCCCCACTACAGCAACGGCAAAGATCGTGCGTGGGATGTAGATCCGCTTCAGCAAGCTGCTCCCCCACACGAGGGTATCCATGGCATCCAGGGTGGATTGAGCAAAAAAGTTCCAAAACAGCAAGCCGCTGAGAATATAGATAGGATAGTTAGGCACGTCAAAGTGGAAAATTTGCGAGAAGACGATCGTCAAAACCAGTGTATTGAGCAGGGGATTCAGCAGAGTCCAAACCACCCCCAACACCGAGCGTTTATAGCGCGTTTTAATGCGATTGACCACCAACAGGTGGAGCAAATCTCGATAGCGCCAGAGCTGGAATAACTCCTCGAGCGCCGGGTCGCGCAAGGTAGCCGTGTCGTAAACCCAGCGCTTTGACATAGCCTCAGCGCTCTTTTGTAAGCCTAACATCCTCTCCACCGTCCGCTCTCTAATTATAAGCCTCTATTCACCGCTCAGTAAACCAAGGTTTTTGGTCTTAGCATGGCACAGGGATAAGGGGGATGGGCGACTGACTATCTCTCAAAGAAGATCCCTTGCTCAGAGTGCGTCCAAGGCCAGCTTTAAGGCTTCCTGCCAAGGGGGCAAGCGCAAGCCGAATGTGGCAACGAAGCGATCGCAATTCAACGCCGAAAACAGCGGCCGCCGGGCCGGTGTCGGGAACTCCGTCGACTTCGCCGGCAGCAGCCAACGGGTGAGGCGCCCCTCCGGCTCCGGGTCAAGTGGTAAGATCGCCCTTGCCCACTCGTAACGGCTGCAATATCCATCGCCAGCCAGATGATAAAGCCCTTTGCGCTCGGCAAGCTCGGCGAGGGAATAGCGGGCAAGGAGAAGGGCGGTAATTTCCGCTAGCATCCTCGCCCAAGTGGGATTGCTGATCTGGTCTTCCACCACCCGCAGTGTCTCCTGTTGGCGTGACCACTGCAAAACCTTGCGCACAAAACTCTCTCCTCGCAAGCTGTAAACCCAAGCCGTGCGAAAGATCAAGTAAGTGCCGCCAACCTCTTGGATGCCCTGTTCACCGATCCACTTGCTCCGTCCATATTGATTGAGCGGATTAGGGAGGTCCTCTTCGGTGTAAGGGCTTCCCTTTGTGCCGTCAAAGACATAATCGGTGGAATAATGGATCAAGAGGCAATTTAGCAAAGTGCATTCCTCTGCCATCACTCGTGGCGCCTCGGCGTTGAGTTGTAGCGCAAGGTCGTCCTCGCTCTCGGCGCGATCGACAGCAGTGTAAGCGGTGGCATTGACCAGAACCTCCGGCTTAATTTCTCGGATCAGCGGTCGGATCGAAGCGGGGTCTCGGAGATCGATCTCCGGGTAGTCAAACGCCCGGACCAGACCCAGAGGTTGCAAGCAGCGATGCAACTCCCAGCCCAATTGTCCGTTTTTGCCCAGCAAGAGGATTCTCAGGCCCAAGCCAGTCTCCCCTTCTGCGCATCCGGGTCGCCCTCCCCCGCACCAAGCCGAGCCGGAAAGCGAAGGCCTCCGTCCGCTCCCCGGCGGGCAAAAACGCCTGCATACCGATCGGATTCTCTTGGGCACGACCAAGCAGCTCCAAGAGCTTGCCGAGGGAAGGGGAATTCTCTCAAAGACTTGCCCATGGCACGACTTGCTTCCTTCTAACCGGTTCCCTCCCCAGAGTAGGGCATCCCTTACCGATGCTCATGAGCCAGCCGTTCCAGATACTCACCGTAGCTGTTGTTGATCCTCTTTGCGAGGTCGAGTAATTGAACTTTATCGATATACCCCATGCGGTAGGCGATCTCTTCGGGACAAGAGATCATCATCCCTTGGCGTTCTTCGATGGTCTGGACGAAATTGGCAGCCTGCAGAAGCGATTCATGGGTGCCGGCATCGAGCCAGGCCACTCCCCGACCGAGCACCTCGACGCGGAGCTGACCCTTTTCCAAATACAAACGGTTTAGATCGGTGATCTCCAACTCACCGCGCGATGAGGGTCTAAGTGACCTAGCCAGGTCATAGACCTGCTGGTCGTAGAAGTAGATCCCCGGCACTGCATAGGGGGAGCGCGGGTTTTTCGGCTTTTCTTCGATGCTGAGGGCACGCCCGTCCTCGTCAAACTCGACCACGCCATAGCGCTGCGGATCGCGCACGGCATAGGCGAAGATCAGCGCTCCCTCGGTAAGTGCAGCCGCTTGGCGCAGTTGCTTCGGCAAGCCATGTCCAAAAAAGATGTTATCACCCAAGATCAGACACACCGGCGCGCCGAGATAGAATTCGGGCTTGAGCAGGAAAGCCTGCGCCAGCCCCCCCGGGTGAGGCTGTTCGACGTAATCGAAGCGCAAGCCCCACTGCTCCCCGTCGCCAAGCAAGTTGCGGAACAGCGGCAAGGCCTCGGGCGTGCTGATCACCAAAATCTCACGAATCCCGGCCAACATCAACATAGAAAGCGGATAGTAGATCATCGGCTTGTTATAGACCGGCAAGAGCTGTTTGGAAACGCTCACGGTCAAAGGAAACAATCGTGTGCCCTTGCCCCCCGCTAAAATGATCCCCTTCATAAGCTCTCTCCTCTTCGAGCGTAGTTTTTCTGCATCCAAGCCTGAAAATCGCCGCGCTGACGGATGGCGTTAACCCAATCCCTGTGCTCCAGATACCATTCTACCGTAGCCAGAAGCCCTTCAGCCAAGGTGTGCTTAGGTTTCCACCCTAGGTGGGTGGAAATCTTCGAAATGTCCATGGCATACCTGCGGTCATGACCGGGGCGATCGGCCACAAAACGGATCAACTGGCGGTGTGGCCTATAGGGGGACTCGGGGACCAACTCATCCAGAATCTCACACAGGCCTTCCACAATTTCCAAGTTGGTGGGCTGATTGCCCCCCCCGAGATTGTAGCACTCGCCCTGCGGCGCCCGGCGCAACACCAGCAAAATCGCCTCGCAGTGGTCCTCCACGTAGAGCCAATCGCGCACTTGCTGCCCATCGCCGTAAACTGGGAGCGGTTTTCCTTCCAAGGCGTTCAAGATCATGAGCGGGATTAACTTCTCCGGAAACTGGTACGGCCCATAATTGTTGCTGCAGTTGGTCAAAGTGTAAGGCAGTCCGTAAGTGTGCCCGTAAGCGCGCACAAGGTGATCGCTGGCTGCCTTTGAGGCAGCGTAGGGCGAATTCGGTGCGTAGGGTGTGTCCTCACGAAAGGGCGGGTCTGCCGGGCCGAGCGAGCCGTAAACCTCATCGGTAGAGATGTGGTGAAAACGCACCTGCGAACTCGGCGGCGAACGGTCTAACCAAGCCCGCTTGGCCGCCTCCAAGAGGGTGAAAGTGCCGAAAACATTAGTCTGGATAAACGCATCCGGCTCAAGAATCGAACGATCGACATGCGACTCGGCAGCAAAGTGCACCACCGTATCGATGGCGTAGTCGCAAAAGACTCGTTCCACCAGAGCTTGATCGCAAATGTTACCGTGAATAAAGGTATGGCGGCTGGGGTCGGGCAGATCGGCTAGGTTCTCCAGACTCCCTGCGTAGGTCAAGGCGTCTAAGGTATATACCCGCACCTGCGGCTCGTGTGCCAAAAGATAGCGCACAAAATTGCTGCCGATAAAGCCGGCTCCGCCGGTGACCAGAACATTCTGCATTCCTCTCTCCTTGCCTTGTTAGTCCTCCTCGAACACCTCCGCCTCGCAAAAGGCTTTCCCGGCAGCATCCTTTGGGGAAAGCAACGGCAACTCCCCCTCTCTTAGCGGCCAAGAGATGGCCAAATCAGGATCGTTCCAAAGGATGGTGCGATCCCACTCAGGGGCATAATAGTCCGTGACTTTATACAGCACCTCAGCCCACTCGCTCAAAACGTAAAATCCATGAGCGAAGCCGGGGGGAATCCACAATTGGTGGCAATTCTCGCCAGAGAGGAGGACTCCAACCCATCGGCCGAAATAGGGCGAGCGACGTCGCAGATCGACCGCCACATCGAAGACCTCTCCCACGGTCACCTGGACCAGTTTGCCCTGCGGGTGACGGATTTGGTAATGCAACCCGCGGAGCGTTCCTCGCCGGGAGCGGGAGTAATTATCCTGCACAAACTGCGCCGGTAAACCAATTGCTTGATATTTGCGAGTGTGGTAGAGTTCAAAGAAATACCCACGCTCATCCGTGTAGAGCTGGGGCTGAATCAACAGAACTCCGGGCAGGGCTGTAGGTTTGACGTCCATAACGGCTTCGGCCTCTTCTGCGGTTGGGATGGGTCTTTTTCTCCCGGCTCGCTGCGCGCTGCACCCGTGTCCTCTTACTTAGTTTACTTCATCTGCGGCCAGCGCTCAAGAGCCGAGCTGCGCAGATTTTGGACTCGAAAAAGAGCATTCCCTGAGAAAAGGTCACAAGCTTGCTTGGCAGAGCCTAGCCGGGTTTAGGCACGGCGGGCTGCTGCTCCTCCCCTTCGGCCGGAAGCGGCGGTCTGCTGTCGGCAGAGCGGCCGAACCGCTCGAGCCGCTCCGCCATCTGGCGCAGACGGGCATCGACGCGAGCAAAAACGGTGTTCTCCTCGAAACGACCGTCTTCATTGCGTTTTCCGGCCGGCAGCCCGCTTAGAATTTCAATGCCTTCCTCGACCGTGTTCACCGCCCAAATGTGGAATTTTCCCTCTTCAACCGCCCGGCGCACGGACTCCTTGAGCATTAGATTCTCCACATTGCTGGCGGGGATGATCACACCCTGCTCCCCGTCTAGGCCAAGGGCTTGGCAGACGTCAAAAAACCCCTCGATCTTCTCGTTGACCCCGCCGACGGCCTGAATCTCGCCTTTCTGGTTGACCGAGCCGGTCACCGCAACGCCTTGGCGCAGGGGAACCTCGGCAAGCGCCGAGAGCAAGGCGTATAACTCGGCGCTGGAGGCGCTATCCCCCTCAACCCCGCTGTAGCTCTGCTCGAAGACCAACCGCGCCGATAGGGTGAGGGGCTTGTCCTGGGCGAACTTCTCGCTCAGATACCCGCTGAGAATCAAAACCCCCTTGGTGTGGATCGGCCCGCCGAGCTTGGCTTCACGCTCGATATCGATCACCCCTTCCCGGCCCAGACCGATACTGGCAGTGATGCGGTTGGGTTGTCCGAAACTGTAGTCCCCCAGCGAAACCACCGAAAGGCCGTTCACCTGGCCTACCTCCCAACCGCTCACATCGATCTTGAGCGCCCCGCGCCGGATCATCTCGTAAATGCGCTCTTGAACCAAGTTGGACCGCAACCGCTGTTCCTCCAGCGCTTTTTCCAAATGATTCACCTGGATTTGCGTCGCCCCTTCCTGATGGGCATAGTAATTGGCCTCACGCAGGATGTCAGAAAGCTCACGAAAGCGCACCGAAAGCTTACGCTGGTCTGCGGCCAAGCGCGAACCGATTTCGACAAAGCGCGCTAGAGCTTCGCGGTCAAGGTGCAACAAGCCTTCATTTTCACATAAGGTGCCCACAAAGGCCAGATATTCCTCGATGCGTTGTTCGTTGCGATCCATCACGGTATCGAAATCCGCCTTGACCTTGAAAAGCTCGGCGAACTGGTCATCCAAGGCTTGGGCGAGCAAGAAGAGGTAAGGCGTGCCGATCAGAATCACCTTGACCTTAAGGGGGATGGGTTCGGGGCGCAGGCTGCGTGTGGCAAACCCAATCCGCTCGCCGATCTCCTCGATCACGATCTCTTCGTTCTCCAAGGCCCGTTTGAGCGAGTCCCAAGCGAAGGGGTTAGCCAACAGGGGTTGAAAGGGTAGAACAAGATAACCGCCGTTGGCGCGGTGGAGGGCGCCTTGGCGGATGAGGGTGAAATCGGTCACCAGAGTGCCGAATTGGGCCTCTTGTTCGATCTTGCCCAGCAGATTGGGCAGGGTGGGGTTCATCTCCACCACCACCGGAGCGCCTTTCAGGCCGGAATTATCCACCAGCACGTTGACGGAATACTTGCGCAGCGGAGTCTGGCGCACCCGCCTGACCGGCTTTGGCCCGGGCTCTTCTTCTTCAACCTCGCCGCGGAGCAGAGCGAGGTTCTCCAGCATATCTTTCTGCACCTGATCGATAAACTCGCTCACCTCCGCCACTTGCTGATACTTTTCCTTGATCTCTTCGATCATGCGTTGCATCGCAAAGGAGGCGACGCGCTGATCGAGTTGCTGCAAGGCTTCGGCAGCAGCGCGGTCGGCGCTGCGCGCTTGGCGTAACGCCGCCTCCAAGGCCTCTTGAACCCGCTTCTGCCGCGCCAGAATGGCTTCTTTTTGCTCCTCAGGCAAACTCAAGAACTCGCTCTCTTCCAAAGGTTTGCCGTTGAGGAGGGGAATGGTCAACAGCCCCACCGGAGTGGGCTGGATGACAAAGCCCTCTTGACGGGCGAACTGATGAACGTTTTCCAACAAAGTTTGCTTTTGTTGCTGAAAACTACGCAGCGTTTCCTCGCGCAGGGCCGCATACTGCTCGCTCTCAAAGGCACTGCGCACCTCTTTGACCACCTCGCGCACCAAGCGGTCCATATCCCTTTGAAACTCCACTGCCATGCCCGGAGGGAGCAGGATGGCATTAGGCCGGCTGGGATCGCTGAAATTGTTCACGTAACACCAGTCGGGCGGCGTGGGCTGGGTGGAAGCGATCTCCTCGAGGAACTGCTTGATCGCAGTGGTGCGCCCGGTCCCCGGCCACCCGCAGACATACAAGTTAAACCCTTTGCTTTGAATCCCCAGCCCGAATCTCATCGCCTTGACGGCCCGCTCCTGACCGATGATCGCCTTTAGACGGCCGGAGCTTATGCTGGAGGAGACCGGAATCGCAGCGGGATCGCAGCGATGATACAGTTTTTCAACGGGCAATTCCTCGATCATCGGGGACTCCTTTCAGAAGCAAAAGAGGTTTCGGAGCGGTCGGCCCCTGCCGCTCCAAAGCGAAGAGACCGGGTCGGCAAGAGAGGAGAGCCAGGGCAGATCACAGCAGTTCGCCATCCCGATAGGCCCGTTGGGCAGCAGCCACACCCGAGCCGAGCGCAAAGCGGTAGCCCAAGCTGTAGAGCGAATGCTCGATGGCGCTGATCGTGCCGATCAGATCGCTCAGGCCGATCACGCCCATATGCCCGACGCGGAAATACTCGTGCTTGATCGCAGGCAACAAGCCGCCGGAGATCACCACCCCCTCTTGGGCAACGCGGGGCAAGAATTCGGTGGCCTGGATGCCCTTGGGGTAGCGGACTGCGGTCAGGGTGTGGGCGGCGATCTCTTCCGAGCGCGGAATCTGATCGAGTTCCAGGGCTTGCATAGCCGCTTTAAAGGCGCGGCTCAGCTTGCGATGTCGGGCATAGCGGTTTTCCATCCCCTCGGCAACGATCTGGGAGAGGCTGACGTTCAGCGCCCCGATCAGGTTGATCGCCGGAGTGGCAAAGTAGTCAAACCGGCGCGCTTCGTGTGCTTGCATCACCGGAAGCCAGCGCAGCCAGTCGCCGTAATAGTTGGGGACGCCGGTTTTGCGCTTGCGGCGTACCTCCAAGGCTTGTGGGCTGACCATCCATAAAGCCAAGCCCGGAGGCACACCGATCGCCTTTTGCGAGGCGGTTACGGCCACATCCACCCCCCACTCATCCATGCGCAATTCCTCGGCAGCAATCGAACAAACCCCGTCCACCACGCACAGGGCGCCGTACTGACGAGCAAGACGGGCCAGCGTGGGCACATCGTTCAGGACGCCGGTGGAGGTATCCACATGAGAGAAGAAGAGCGCCTTATATCCGCCCTTCTTTAGCTCATCCTCCACCTGTTGGGGATCGGGGCGACTGCCGATCTCCGCCTGAATCTGGGTCACCTTTGCGCCGTAGCACTCCAGAATCTCGCCAAATCGCTGGCTAAAGTAACCGATGTTTAGCAGCAACACCCGATCGCCCGGCTCAACCAGATTTGCAACGGCCACATCCATGGCGAACGTCCCCGAGGCAGCGACCACGAAGGGCTGACCGCTGGGAGATTGGAAGACAATGCGCAGTTTTTCCAAGGCCTCGCCAAAGGTTTGGATGAAAGTCGGGTCGGCATGAGCGCTGGTCGGCACGCTCATCGCTGCCAGAACAGCAGGGTCGAATTCGATCGGTCCGGGGATCATCAGGAGTTTGTGACTCTTCATCTTGTTGCTCCTATGATTAGTTTAGCGTGCCGGGACGAAGCCGGAAGCTCCTTAGAGGAATTGCCCTATTTTACTCGAAAATTTGAGAGATTTGGCACAAACCTGCACAATTCCACCCGTTTCTCGTGAAGAGGCCCGAGAGCCATCGATCTGCCTTCTCCAACGGCGCAAGCAGGAACGCTGCCAGCATTCCAAATAGCGCCCCAGCCCACCCCCTCGCTTCGCAGGAAACAAGCCGGTGAAGGACAGGCCGGAGCGATGCACCGGGCGAAGGAGGCCGCCGAGGCGATCCCGCTGCCGAGGCTTCGAGCGTCGCATTTGGGGCTTGAATCCTTAAGCTCGCAACTTCAGCGGTTAGTCGTGAGCATCTGGGAGATAATCCATCGAATGGGTGGGGGGTTATTTTCTTACCAAGGTTAACAATAAACAAAGCAACAAATAAAGAGCCATAGCGATCAGGAAAATCTTCTCCAGCAACCGTTCCGAATCGGATTTTTGGCGCGGTGGGGGAGGCGTGGAGTTCCTTTGAAGTTCCTCCTCCTCCGCCAGGATTTGCGGCAAAATCCACATCATGAATTCTTCTTCGGAGTCCGTATATTCCACTCACACCCGGGCAAGATCGGGCCTGTCCAGCTACCCCAATACTGCGCGGACACAGCCTTTACCGAGGTTGCTCTGGCTAGCTTTGCAGGCCCCATCTTCAGCCATACCGACTCTAATAATACCCTAATCCACCCGCTAATGAACAAATTGCCCACCAAATGATCCAGCAGACAATCGAAGCAACGATCAAATAAAGTCCCCGCTCGCGGCTTTTGGCATTCAGAAGATAAGCCAGAGCCAAGATCAACCCCGCGAGGGGGAGCAAGAGCGCAATCAACACATCAACCCCGCTCAAGCTCTGTTTTTCGACAGCAGTTTGAGCTGTAGCTTGAACACTTGTTGCAGAGGCTACACCTGGCGTCAGGTCTCTGCCACAATAACGGCAGACAATGGCTTCATCTTGAATTTGTTCGGCACAGAAGGGACAGGCTTTCATGTTTACCTCCTTGTGCCAATTTTGCTCTTTGTTGGCTGCGATGTCTTGCGGAAAAATCCGCAATTCTGCGGGAATAAAACGGGTGCTGACCGCTCTAGCCATCTTTCTTGCCCGCTTTTAGGGAAACAGGGTTTTGTCGGGGCCATACCCCCTCATCCTCTGGATTGCGCTGCTTACTTACCCGATCGGGATGGCGCCGTCTATCTGAGCGAGCGACCGCTTTCCACCGTTGCCAAAGACGCTGCAAAGCCCGAGCGAGTGAGCAAAACATCGCTCATTCTGGAAATCTCCCCCGCTATAGACCGATCAATCAACGCTCGCCCCATTGCGGCGGATTCCTCCCCTACTGCTTCCCGAGTCTAAACTCATAGACGTTTCGCCGGAGCAAGGGCGAGCTGGTCGGATGACCTCAAGGGTGGAAACCGGCACAGCGCAACGCTGCAACGGTATGGATGTCATCCGGGTCGGCGAGAAAGCGCTGACGAGCAACGAAGGGCTTGAGCTGACGGGGAAGCCCTCTGAGGCGCTGAGAAAAGGTTTGCGCGTTCAGTAGGGGATCGAGGGGTTTCGGGCCCAACTCCCCCAACATCTCATTTGGGCCCTCCGATGGCTAAAGGCGCCCAAATTGGCGCGGGTCGTGAAAGTCAGGCGAAGGTTTGCGACAACTCACAACACATGCGACTTGGCGGTGCGAGCGGCTGAGAGATGGACTCCACCCAAAGAGGGCCGCTGGTGAGTGAGCGGATCAGCAGAGTTGCATCGTAGTGCCCTTGCGGGCGGAAGGGGATTCGGACCCAGTTCCGAATTGGCCGGTGAAGCCAGCAGTGCCGGCGTCTTAATGCCCTTGCGGGCGG
>JANXBJ010000021.1 GCA_025057645.1 Anaerolineales bacterium | reverse complement strand
TATCGGCCGCAGTTTTACATACGGACGATGGATGTGACGGGGACGATCAAGCTGCCGGAGGGGGTGGAGATGGTGATGCCGGGGGACAATGTGAACTTGGAGGTGGAGTTGATTGTGCCGGTGGCGTTGGAGCAGGGTTCGAAGTTTGCCATCCGTGAAGGCGGCTTGACGGTCGGCGCCGGAGTGATCACCAAGATTCTGGATTAGGTTGGGACATGGCTAGGCAGAAGATCCGTATTCGTTTGAAGGCATACGACCACCGCGTTCTCGATCAATCGGCAAAACGCATCGTTGAGACCGCGGAGAGAACGGGCGCTCGAGTTGTCGGCCCGGTTCCCTTACCAACTCGGATTGAAAGGTTTACCGTGCGACGCTCGACATTTATCGATAAAGATTCGCACGAACATTTTGAAATCCGGACTCATAATCGTTTGATCGATGTCCTGGACCCCGACTCTAAGACAATTGATACGCTGATGAGGTTAAATCTTCCTGCGGGAGTGGATATCGAGATCAAGATTTAACAACCTAGAGAACGGCGGAAGAGGACTTGACCTTTCGCTACGGAAAAAGTAGGCAGCGCAAGACCGATCCTGTACGTGCACCCAAGACTTCTGCTGTTGTGCGGCAGATCGTGTGACTGCGTTGCGGTCGGGGATGGTGCAGCCGTGCCCAGGCTGACAGTCCCGTCAAGTAATTTTGGAATTAGGAGACAATCGAGATGATCAAAGGGCTGCTTGGGAAGAAACTCGGCATGACTCAAATTTTTGACGAGTTGGGTGTAGCTATTCCGGTGACCCTGATCGAGGCCGGGCCATGCTACGTTACCCAGATCCGCACCGTCGGGCGGGATGGCTACTCTGCAGTGCAACTAGGCTTTGAGGAAGTCAAGCCGAAGCGATTGACCGGTGGCGAACTTGGGCATCTCAAGCGCAACAATTTGCCCCCGTTGCGCTTTTTGCGCGAGTTTCGCGCAGAAGACCCCGGTGTTGCCGAGGGCGATAAAATCACCGTGGATCAAGTGTTCGCTCCCGGCGAGAAGGTTGATGTGACCGGCATTAGCAAGGGAAAGGGGTTTGCCGGTGGTGTGAAGCGCTATCACTTCCGCGGGGGCCCAAAGACCCATGGTCAATCGGACCGTTGGCGCGCCCCCGGAGCACGTAGTTCCGGGACGACCCCGGGACGGGTGTTTAAGGGTTCGCGCGGGCCGGGTCACATGGGCAATCGCCGGGTTACTGTTCAGAACTTAAAAGTTGTGCTTGTGGACGGGGAGCGCAATCTGCTGGGTGTGCGGGGAGCAGTGCCCGGGCCAAGAGGTGGCTTGCTGATGATCAAAGCAGCTCGCAAGCAGGTGGTGAGGAGTGTGGAATGATCGTAGATGTGCTGAACATGCAAGGCGAGAAGGTCGATACGATCGAATTACCGCCGGCAATTTTTGAAGCACCAGTTAACGTCAGCTTGATGCATCAAGCTTACATACGCCAAATGGCGAACGCTCGTTTGGGGACTCATAGCACCAAAGGGCGGAGCGAAGTCGAGGGCGGTGGCCGTAAGCCGTGGCGGCAGAAAGGCACTGGACGGGCAAGGCAGGGCTCGATCCGTGCTCCTCAGTGGGTTGGAGGTGGAAAGGTGCACACGCCCAAACCGCGCGACTATAGCCAGAGGATGCCCAAGAAGATGCGCCGCGCTGCGCTGCGTTCGGCGCTGTCTGCCAAGGCTGCCGAACGAGGGATTGTTGTCTTGGATGAATTGACCTTGCCCGAGCCAAAAACGCGTCTTATGGCTGAGGCGCTCGATCGATTGGTCGGAGAAGCCAGCGCACTGATTTTGCTTCCTTCTAAGGATGCCTTCTATGAGCCGGTTATTCGCTCGACCAATAATTTGCCGGATGCAAAAACGCTCTTAGCCAACTATTTGAACATCCGGGATCTGTTTACTTACGACAAAGTGGTTATGCCGCTTAAGGCGCTGGACGTGCTGGTTTCGTTTTTGGGATAGGTTTGGAGGCAGTCATGACCACCATTTATGATGTTTTACGCCGTCCGATCATTACCGAGAAGTCAAACTACTTGAATGGTGAATTGCATCAGTACGTGTTTGAGGTTGCGCCGGATGCGAGTAAGACCTTAGTCAAGGACGCAGTGGAGTTGCTTTTCAATGTCAAGGTAGAGCGGGTTAATGTGATCAACCTCCCCGCTAAACGCAGCCGTCGCGGGCGTAATCGGCGTCTTCGGGTACGCCGCAGCGGCTACAAAAAGGCCATTGTAACTCTGGCTCCCGGCGACACGATACCCATTTTTGAAGGGGTGAAGTGATGGGTGTAAAGACTTACAAACCGACCACCCCCGGTCAGAGAGGAATGACCGGGTATACCTTTGAAGAGATTACCAAAACGCGTCCGGAGCGCTCACTGATCATCCCGCTGCGGAAAACAGGCGGTCGGAATGCATATGGTCGCGTTACAGTACGCCATCGCGGTGGGGGTCACCGGCGATTTATCCGAATTATCGATTTTAAGCGCGACAAGCGAGGTATTCCTGCCCGTGTGGCTGCGATCGAGTACGACCCGAACCGCACTGCACGAATAGCGCTTCTGCATTATGCGGATGGTGAAAAGCGCTATATCCTTGCGCCACTGGAACTTAAAGTCGGCGATACGGTAATGGCCGGGCCTGAAGCAGAAATTCGTCCAGGTAATAGCCTTCCGATCGCAAATATTCCGGTCGGCACCTTGATTCACAACATCGAACTTAAGGTGGGCAAAGGTGGGCAGTTGGTTCGGGCAGCTGGGGCCGCAGCGCAGTTGTTGGCAAAGGAAGGCAACTATGCCCAGATTCGCTTGCCTTCCGGAGAGGTTCGCTTGGTGTTGCAGAAATGCTATGCAACCATTGGTCAGGTTGGGAACCTCGAGCATAGCAACGTTAAGCTGGGCAAGGCAGGGCGAAAGCGTCACTTGGGTATTCGCCCTACGGTGCGTGGTACGGCGATGAGCCCGCGTGATCACCCCCACGGAGGTGGAGAGGGGCGACAGCCCATCGGAATGCCCGGCCCGAAAAGCCCCTGGGGCAAACCAACACGTGGCTATAAAACTCGCCGCAATAAGCAGACGGACAAATATATTTTGCGTCGGCGTAGTAGGAAGCGGCGCTAACTCTAGAAGTAAGCTAAGGAAGTGAGAACAAACTGCTTAGAATATCGATGGAGAGGATGAGATGGGACGGTCACTCAAGAAGGGCCCGTTTGTCGATCCAAAACTTCTTATGCGTATTGAAGCGATGAATGCGAAAGGTGAAAAGCGAGTGATCCGCACTTGGAGCCGCGACAGCACAATCTTCCCGCAAATGGTCGGCCATACGATCGCAGTTCATGATGGCCGCCGACATGTGCCAATCTATATTACAGAAAATATGGTCGGCCACAAACTCGGGGAATTTGCTCCTACGCGCACGTTTCGCGGTCATGTATCCGAGAAGAAGATGAAGCGAGGGAAGAAGAAATGAGTATCGATGTCCGGGCTCACGCAAACTACGTTCCTCATTCTCCGCAGAAGGTGCGCCTGCTCGTTGACCTAGTCCGCGGCAAGCAAGTCGCCGAGGCACAGAACATTCTCCGCTTTGCTCCTCAGGCGGCGGCCACCCCGTTGCTTAAGCTGATTAACTCAGCGATCGCAAATGCGGAGGAGAATTTTGGTCTTAGTGCGGAAAATTTGTATATTCATACAATTTACGCCAACGAAGCACCCACCCGAAAATGGCGCAAGTTCGGAGCGCGAGGACGATTTAAGCCCTGGTTGCGGCGTGCTTCACATATCACGGTCATTCTGCGGGAGAAAGAGTAGTCCACGAAGGAGAGGTATATGGGTCGCAAAGTCCATCCGATTGGGTTTCGCCTGAAGATCAATAAAACCTGGGAAGGGCGTTGGTATGCGGAAGGCACAGAGTACTTGGAGCAGCTTCACCAGGACTTCAAGATCCGAGAGATCGTGATGAAGGAAGCGCCAAAGGCGGGTGTTTCACGCATCGAGATCGAACGTTTTCCCGGGAAGGTTAAGGTTGTGGTCAACACGGCTAAGCCTGGGGTCTTGATCGGGCGTAAAGGGGAAAGTGTTAAGAAGATGCGCACCGAATTAGAGCAACTAGTTGGAAAGAAGATCGATTTAGAGATCAAAGAGATTCCTTACCCCGACCTAGATGCCTATTTGGTGGCCACCACGATTGCAGAACAACTCGAACGGCGCATTTCCTATCAGCGGGCGATGAAACGCGCCATTCAACAGGCAATGCGTCAGGGTGCTCAGGGGATTCGTATCGAGGTCGGTGGTCGTTTGAGTGGAGCCGAGATGGCTCGAACGGTCAGCATGCGCGAAGGTCAGGTTCCTCGCCAGACCTTGCGGGCGGACATCGACTTTGCCAAGGCGACGGCTTTGACAACGTATGGCATTATTGGGGTCAAGGTTTGGATTTACCGTGGTGAAGCAAAGCCGGAGGTCGAGGAGGTGGTCGAGTCCACTGAAGGAGTTTATGTCAGCGAGTAATCGCTCGAGTTTGGCTGCCTCTAGGTGGTTTGGATTCAGAAGGTCGAGAATTTTGAACAGAGGGTACGACTATGTTGATGCCGAAGCGTGTCAAGTGGCGAAAGCAAATGCGCGGTCGCATGAAGGGAAAGGCTTACCGGGGTGCGGAGGTCTCTTTTGGGGATTATGGTCTGCAAGCTCTAGAGCCGGGTTGGGTAACGGCACGCCAGATCGAAGCGGCTCGTCGCGCAATCGTGCGCGCTATACGACGCCGGGGAAAAATTTGGATTCGCATCTTCCCGGATAAGCCTGTGACGAGGAAGCCTGCAGAGACGCGCATGGGGAAGGGAAAAGGAAATGTTGAGTATTGGGTTGCAGTGGTTAAGCCAGGGCGGATCATGTTCGAAGTCGGTGGTGGATTGCCCGAAGAAGTAGCTAGAGAAGCTCTCCGCTTGGCCCAGTATAAGTTTTCGATCAAGACCAAAATCGTGGAGCGTGTTGACCGAGCAGGAGGTGAGGCATGAAACCCAGTGAAATCCGAGCATTGTCCGACGCAGAGTTGGCAAAGAAGATCAACGAGACCCGTGAAGCCCTAATGAATTTGCGCTTTCAGCTAGCGATGGGGAATCTGACTGATACGGCTGCGCTCAGACGGACTCGACGGGATTTAGCGCGCTTGTTAACTATACAGAGGGAGCGTCAGCTTGCAAAGACGAAGGAGGCTTCTAGATGAACACGCGGCGAAGGTTGGTCGGCGTTGTGACAAGCAATAAAATGCAAAAAACGGTGGTGGTTGAGGTCAGTCGCACTTATATTCACCGGTTGTATAAAAAGGTGGTGCGCACCCGAAAGCGCTTTATGGCTCATGATGAATTGGGGTGTCAGATAGGGGATCAGGTGCGCATCGTGGAAAGCAGACCTCTTTCGCGTCGCAAGCGGTGGGTAGTGCAGGAAATCCTTCGCCGTCAGGTTGGGGCCGAACTTGCTGCTCAGGCCAAAGGAGGTGAAGGGTGATTCAACAGGAGTCAAGGCTAAAAGTGGCCGATAACACTGGCGCACGTGAAATCTTGGTCATCCATATTATGGGCGGCTCTACGCGTCGCTATGGACGGGTGGGCGATGTGGTAATCGGAACGATAAAGTCCGCCGCACCTCACGGGGCGGTCAAAAAGGGTGAAATCGTCAAGGCTGTTGTCGTGCGGTGCGCTAAAGAGTGGCGCCGGGAGGATGGTTCGTATATTCGTTTCGATGACAATGCTGCAGTGATTCTGGATACCGATGGCAAGAACCCTAAGGGCACACGGATTTTCGGCCCGGTTGCCCGCGAACTGCGCGAGAAGGGCTTTATGAAGATCGTCTCTTTGGCACCGGAAGTATTATAGCAACAGGAGCGGTGGCCATGAAGGTGAAAATTAGAAAAGGTGATAAGGTTCAGGTGATCTCGGGCAGGGAAGAAGACCGCGGCAAGCGGGGCGAGGTGATTCGAGTCCTTGTGGATGAAGGGCGCGTAGTTGTGCAAGGAGTCAACATCCGCAAAAAGCATCAACGTGCCGTTCAAACACAGGGACGCCGCAATATCACGCCAGGGATTATCGAGTTCGAGGCGCCGATCCATATTTCAAATGTGATGTTGGTTTGTCCAAAGTGCGATCGAGCAACCCGGGTCGGTATATTCCGTGAGGGAAAAGAAGTGCACCGGGTGTGTAAGAAGTGTCAGCAATGGATTGACTAATCCACTAGCGGGAGAACAGTATGAGTAGCCTGAGAGAGCGCTATCGAAATGAAGTGGTGCCTGCGCTTATGAAGAGTCTTAATCTAAAAAATGTGATGCAGGTGCCGCGAATTACTAAGGTGGTCATCAACGTAGGCGTAGGTGAGGCTCTGGACAATCCCAAGGCATTGGAGGCCGCAGTCGAGGATATTTCCAGGATTAGCGGCCAAAAACCGATTGTGACCAAAGCTCGCAAGAGTATCGCAGCCTTCAAGCTCCGTGAGGGGCGGGCGATCGGAGTCAAGGTGACGTTGCGGGGCAAGCGCATGTGGGACTTTTTGGACCGTCTGATGAATATTGCCTTGCCCAGAGTGCGGGACTTCCGAGGGGTTTCCCCGGATGCTTTTGATGGGCGGGGGAACTACACTCTTGGTTTGCGCGAGCAACTGGTCTTTCCGGAAATCGACTACGACAAGATCGATAAGCTACGCGGTTTGGAGATCAGCATTGTGACTACGGCGCGCACAGATGAAGAAGGTCGGCAGTTACTCAAACTTTTGGGCATGCCTTTCAAGAAGGACGGTTAGGATATGGCGAAGAAATGCATGATGATTCGAGAAACGCGGCGAAAATATCCCACGCGAGTGCGCAACCGGTGTAGGATTTGTGGGCGGCCGCGGGGGTATATGCGTCGATTTGGGTTGTGCCGTATTTGCTTTCGCGAGATTGCGCTACAGGGCAAAATTCCCGGCGTTGCCAAGGCTTCGTGGTGAATGGAAATGGAGCGTGAGAAATGAGTGTGAGCGATCCAATTGCTGATATGTTAACCCGTATCCGGAATGCCCTGATGGCAGGTCATTCCTTGGTAGCGATGCCCAGTTCCAAGTTGAAAGTGGCCATCGCCAAGATCCTTCATGAAGAGGGATATATTAGCAGTTACGAAGTCGTTGACGGGAAGAGTGCCGGACAGAAAATCTTGCGCATTCATCTGAAATACGTTGGGGAGCGGCGCCATCGTCAGCCGGTGATTACCGGGTTAGAGCGCGTCAGCCGTCCTGGCCGTCGAGTTTATGCCGGCAAGAAGGAGATTCCATGGGTCTTGTCCGGAATTGGTATTGCGATCGTATCAACGCCAAAAGGGGTGATGACCGGGAAGCGCGCTCGTCAACTAGGGGTTGGCGGTGAAGTAATTTGTAAAGTTTGGTGAGGCGAGCCAAGGGTGATAGTGAGAGGCCTTAGGGTAGCTCGATTTCACCGGCAAAGGAGGTAGAGAAGCGTGTCACGAATTGGAAGAATGCCCATTGCAATTCCCTCAGGAGTTGAAGTGCGGTTAGAGGGTAGCTCGATTAGGGTAAAGGGCCCGAAAGGTGAGCTGAGTTACGTTTTTCCCGGCGAGATGAACGTGATCCTGGCGGAGAACGAAATCCGGGTTCAACGTCCTTCGGATGCTAATCGCCATCGTGCACTTCATGGGACCACTCGTGCCCTAATCCAAAATATGGTGACCGGGGTGAGCCAAGGTTTTGAAAAAGTGCTCGAGGTCAACGGAGTGGGTTACCGCGCAGAGATGGAAGGGAAAACCCTGGTGTTATACGTGGGCTATTCTCACCCAGTGCGCGTTGAGCCGCCTGAGGGGATTTCGTTCGATGTTGATGCCAAAACTCGTCAGATCAAGGTGATGGGGATTGATAAGCAATTAGTTGGACAGGTGGCTGCAGACATCCGGGCTGTTCGTCCGCCAGAGCCCTATAAAGGCAAGGGAATCCGCTATATCGATGAAGTAGTGCGACGTAAAACTGGTAAGACAGGTAAGGGAAAGTAACATGGCGATAAAAACTCGAAATGAAGCACGCAAACGTAGACACCTTCATGTGCGGAAACGTGTGAGTGGCACACCTGAACGCCCACGCCTGAACGTCTTTCGCAGCTTGTCCCAAATCTATGCTCAAATTATTGACGACACCAAGGGACACACTCTCGTGGCTGCTTCGAGCATAGATCACGAACTGAGGGACAAAGTGAAAGGCTTGAGGAAGTCGGAGCAAGCACGTCTGGTGGGTTTAGCTTTGGCACAACGCGCCAAAGCTAAGGGTGTGCATAAAGTGGTCTTTGATCGTGGTGGCTATAAGTATATTGGCCGCGTGAAGGCTCTCGCAGAGGGAGCACGCGAGGGCGGCTTGGAGTTTTAGGACGACCCTCTTAGGGAGTGAAGCATGACTGATTACATGGATTTTGAACCTGAGTATGACGAACGGATCGTGGAAATTTCCCGCGTCGCTAAGGTGGTTAAGGGCGGGCGTCGCTTTGCCTTCCGCGTGACTGTAGTTGTAGGGGATAATCGCGGGCAAGTCGGCATTGGTGTCGGAAAGGCAAACGCAGTGCAAGATGCCATGCGTAAGGCTATTGAGCGCGGGCGGAAAAATATGCACAAGATCAACCTGTATGATACGACCATTCCTCATGAGGTAGTGGGCAAGATGGGTGGGGCCAAAGTGCTTTTGAAACCGGCCTCCCGTGGAACCGGTGTGATCGCCGGCGGAGGTGTGCGAGCTGTGCTAGAGGCAGCCGGGATTTCGGATATTCTAACCAAATCTCTGGGCAGCAGTAATCTGCTCAACGTGGTCAAAGCAACGATGATCGCCCTCGACCAGTTGAAGGACCCGCAAGCGGAAGCAGCTCGGCGGGGGAAGAGCCTTGCGGATGTCACTCCTTTCTGGGATCGGAGGAAACATGCCTGATAGTAGCCAATCTCCAAAGGTTATCCGGGTCACACTCGTCCGCAGCCCGATCGGTTATTCAAAGCGCCAGAAAGCGACTGTTCGCGCCCTAGGGTTGCGGCGCTTAAACCAGACCGTTACGCATCAGGACAGCCCCACAATCCGGGGGATGATCGCAAAAGTGATTCACTTAGTTCATGTAGAGGAAGGGAGCGAAGGATGAAACTCCATGATTTGAAACCCGCACCCGGTGCCAAGAAGGAGCGCAAACGAGTCGGCCGTGGCATTGCCGCTGGCCAAGGAAAGACTGCCGGACGCGGAACTAAAGGACAAGGTGCTCGCTCTGGCGGTGGAACGCGCCTATATCACCAAGGTGGAAACTTGCCCTTTTATCGCCGCTTGCCGTTTATGCGCGGGAAGGGCTTCAACCCGATTAACCGAGTGGAATACAACGAGGTGAATCTATATCAGCTAGCCCAATTCCCCGCCGGAAGTGAGATTACTCCGGAGACGCTCGCCCAAGCGCAGCTTTTGCGCAACGAACGCAATCCGGTGGTCATTTTGGGCGAAGGTGAAGTAAATGCGCCTCTGAGGGTCAGAGTGCACCGCATCAGTCGGGGAGCGCGCGCGAAAATCGAGGCCGCAGGCGGTACGGTTGAGCTGATCGAAAGATAAAGCGGCAGCGTTTTTTTCTGATGTTCATAGAAGGAGCCAGTAACAATGAAGCGATCTGCGTGGCGTTACATTTGGGCCGCTCATGACATTCGGCGGAAGTTGCTGTTCACTCTGTTTATTTTGGGCATCTTCCGTTTGGTTGCCCACGTACCAGTGCCCGGAGTGAACCGCGAAGCCATCGCCCAGATTATGGCAGGGGGCACGGCTGGAGGAAATCTGGTCAGTCTTTTGGACTTGCTCTCTGGGGGAACCGTATCTCAGTTTTCAGTGATGGCAATGGGCGTTTATCCCTACATTACCGCCCAAATTATCTTGCAGCTTTTGGTGCCGATCATCCCTTCCTTGCAGAAGAAGATGACCGAGGACCCTCGCCAAGGGCAGAAATGGATGGAAAAGTGGACTTACTTGCTGGCCGTGCCAATGGCTGCGCTGCAAGCGATTGGGCAGATCAACCTCTTTTCCAGCTTTGCCGGCACGCAAATCCTGCGCAATTTTGGTTTTCGAGGCGAAACCCTGCTGCCCTCTCTGGCCATCATTATTAGCATGACTGCCGGCACGATGTTGGCTATCTGGTTAGGCGAGTTGATCTCTGAGTACGGCATCCGCAATCAAGGCTTATCCCTGATCATTTTTTCCGGGATTGTCTCTCAAATCCCGCAGAGCTTCTTGCGCTTGATGGCGGACGAACAGCGCCGTTGGTTTAACCTGATCTTTTTGGTGGTGATCACCAGTTTGATCGTTTTTGCCATTGTGATCGTTCAACAGGGGCGGCGCAATATTCCTGTAATGTACCCCGGACGTCGGGTAGGCAATCGCATGTCAATGCCCGTACGGGGGACCTTGCCCTTGATGGTCAATATGGCAGGCATGATCCCGTTGATCTTTGCCCAGTCCCTTCTTACCTTTCCCGCCGTTGTCGCCAGCTTTTTCGCTACTTCGCAGGTGGGATGGCTGGCGGACTTGGCGCGCAGTATCCAGCGTAATTTCGGCGGCGAGACGGCGGTGTACTACATCCTGTACTTCATCATGGTGGTTGCTTTTACGTTCTTCTATACGGATGTCCTTTTTTCACAACAGAACTACGGTGAAAATCTCAAGCGGATCGGTGCTCAAATCCCGGGAGTGAGCCGCGGCGCCCCGACCCAGAAGTATCTAATGAAAGTGTTGCGGCGTATCACCCTTCCCGGCGCTTTGTTTTTAGGGATCGTGGCTATCCTGCCTTGGTTGATCAGTATGATTTTCGGGTTTGGAACCACCGGCAATCCGCTCTTGGTCTCTTCTGCCGGATTGCTAATCGTGGTTGGGGTGGTGCGCGATTTGTTCTTCAATATCGAAGCCGAATTGAAGTTGCACGGCTATGAGGATACTTTGCTTGTGCGGTAATAGGGGGCGGAATGGCTCATTTTATCGTCTTGCTAGGACCTCCCGGCGCAGGAAAAGGGACGCAAGCTGCAACCATTTGTGAGGCCTTGGAGATCCCTCACATCTCTTCCGGAGAGCTTTTTCGCGAACATTTGGCCAAACAGACCGAATTAGGCAAGCTTGCGGATGGGTATATAAGATGCGGTCAACTTGTGCCCGATGAGATCACCGTTCGGATGGTCGGAGATCGCTTAAAGCAACCCGATTGTGCCAATGGAGCATTATTGGATGGCTTTCCGCGGACAATCCCTCAGGCGCAAGCATTAGATGATCTGCTGGCTAGAATGGGCGCTCAGGTTGAAATGGTTATTTCTTTGGAAGTGCCGCCAGAGATATTAGTGGAACGTCTGAGCGGACGTTGGAGCTGCCCTAATTGTGGTCGAGTTTACCACGAAAAAAACAATCCTCCGCAGCGCTCCGGAGTATGTGATAGGGATGGCACGCTGCTAATTCAACGTCTTGATGACCGTCCCGAGACCGTTTGGCAGCGGATCGAGGTTTATCTTTCCCGAACTCAACCCCTGGTCGAGTATTACCGGCAAAAGGGGATTTTGGTGAATGTGGACGGTGCGAGGTCGATTGAGGAAGTGAGGCAGAGCATTCTTTCCATTTTGGCAGGAGTGCGATGAATTGGGCGCGTGCAATTATTCTAAAAAGCCCAAGCGAGTTGGAGATTATGCGCGAGGCAGGTCGGATTAACGCCTTGGCCCTGCAGGCAGTGCGAGAGGCCATTCGTCCTGGGGTAACTACGGCGGAATTGGACGAAATTGCCTACGAGGTGATCCGCAAGCACGGCGGAAAACCTGCGTTTCTGGGCGTTCCAGGCGCTTATCCTTACCCGGCGACTCTGACGGTGAGCGTCAACGATGAGCTGGTGCACGGGATTCCCGGGAAGCGCCGCCTACAGGAAGGCGATATTGTCTCGGTGGATTGCGGGACGATTTTTGAGGGTTTCGTGGGAGACTCAGCTTTTACAGTGGGCGTGGGGGAGATTTCGCCTCTTGCGAAGAGGTTAATCGAAGTGACCTACCGGGCCTTGGAGATCGGGATTGAACAGTTGCGTCCGGGCAAGCGGGTGGGGGATGTGGGCGCAGCGATCCAGAGTTACGTAGAAGGCGAGGGATTCTTCTTGACGAAGGAATATACCGGCCATGGAGTCGGTCGTTCGATGTGGGAGGGACCTCAGGTGCCCAATTACGGTGTCCCCGGCCGCGGGATACCCCTTCGGGCAGGGATGGTCATTGCAATTGAACCGATGGTCTTGGTGGGCACGGAAAGAACCAAGGTGCTTGCAGATCAGTGGACCGTGGCTTCAGCAGATGGCAGCCTGACAGCCCATGTTGAACACACTGTAGCAGTCACGGAAGACGGACCGGTGGTCCTTACCGTGCCCTGAGTCTAGACGGAGGAGAGTTTTTGGGTTATAATTAAACTTTCGAACGGTGCTTGGGCTTTGGACATGAAGTAAAGCAAGGAGATCCGGAATGAAAGTGTCGTCTTCTATAAAGAAACGTTGCGCAAAGTGCAAGATTGTCAAACGCAAGGGTATCTTGTATGTGATTTGTCAAAATCCAAAGCACAAACAGAGACAAGGGTAGTGAACCATGGCTCGTATCGAAGGCGTTGACTTACCCCGCAATAAGCGTGTAGAGATCGGCTTGACGTATATTTACGGGATCGGTCGATCGAGAGCAAAGGAGATTTTGCAGGCTACCCAGATCAATCCCGATACCCGTGTAAAAGACCTGACCGATGCTGAAGTTACGCTACTGCGGGATTATATTGCCCAACACTACAAAGTAGAGGGCGATTTGCGTCGTGAAGTGCAGATGAATATTAAGCGGCTGATCGAGATTGGCTGCTATCGTGGGTTGCGTCATCGGCGTAACTTGCCGGTGCGGGGGCAGCGAACTCGGACAAATGCACGCACACGCAAAGGTCCGCGTAAGACGGTGGCTGGACGTGGCCGCCGCCGTGGAGCGAAGAAGAAGTAATCTTTCTAGGGGCTTGGCCGAGCAGTTGGGTTTCTTCCACCCTGTGGCTGAGCTGGCCACGCTGGCCCTAGGAGCAAAGTTCGCAGTTTTTTGGGAAGAGAGGTGCTATGGCTCAGACAGTACGGAGTACTCGGCGCAAGGGCGCAAAGAAGATCAAACGCACGCTACCAGTTGGGCAGGTGCACATTTTGGCGACCTTCAATAATACGATCGTGACGATCACCGACCTAAACGGCAACGTTGTCGCTTGGGGAAGCGCAGGATCGGCTGGATTCAAAGGCTCACGCAAGAGCACCCCCTTTGCCGCCCGTATGGCGACCGAGCAAGCATTGAAGGCGGCTCAGGATATGGGCATGCAAGAGGTTCACCTGGTCGTCAAAGGACCCGGGCCCGGGCGAGAGTCGGCGATCCGTGCCGTCCAAACGATGGGTTTCAAAATCCTTTCCATTTCAGATAAAACCCCGGTACCGCACAACGGTTGTCGGCCACCAAAGAAACGGCGCGTTTAGGATTGTGAGAGACCTTGAGGAAGAAAAGGGTTGAAAGGATATGGCGAAGTACCGAGATGCAGTTTGTAAATTATGTCGTCGCGAAGGGGAGAAGTTGTTTCTGAAGGGCGCTCGCTGTATGACGCCTAAATGCGCTTTCGAGCGTCGTGGTTATGCCCCTGGCCAACACGGGAAGAGTGCCCAGTTCAAGCGCAAGCGCGAGTCGGACTATAGTCGTCAGTTGCGGGCGAAACAAAAGGCCAAGCGCATTTACGGAATTTTAGAGCGTCAATTCCGTCGCTACTACGAAGAGGCACTTCAGCGGCGGGGTTTGACCGGTCTAAACTTGCTTCAAATCTTGGAGACTCGCCTGGATAACATCGTCTACCGCTTGGGGTTTGCGGATAGCCGGGCGCAAGCGCGCTTGCTTGTCACTCACGGGCACTTTACCGTGAATGGTCGGCGGGTAGATATCCCCTCGATGATCTTGAACGTGGGCGATAAGGTAGCCGTGCGCGAGGGTTCTCGCTCGCGAACTTACTTCAAGGAGTTGCCTGCGGTTGCCGAGACGCGCGCCGTTTTACCTTGGCTAGAGCGAGATTTGAAAAACCTCACTGGGACTGTTCTTCGCTTGCCGGAGCGCTCGGAAATTGATGGCAACCTCAATGAGCAACTCATCGTTGAATATTACTCCCGATAGCAAGTTTTGAGACCCGAGGACGACCAAAAATCGTAGCGATCTGAGTGGGTTTGGAAAGCGTATCCTTATTAGGATTTGGTGAGGTGAAGCGTGGTCGGCTATTTGAGTTTAGTGACACCAAAAATTGAACGAGATGCGGAAGCGCGCAACTATGGACGATTTATTATCAGCCCCCTCGAGCGCGGCTATGGGATCACCATCGGGAATTCCTTGCGTCGGGTGTTGCTTTCGTCCCTCGAGGGTGCTGCAGTGACTTCGATCCGAATTTCCGACATCCCTCATGAGTTTACCGACATTCCGGGGGTGCGAGAAGACGTGATCCGCATTATGCTCAACATTAAACAGCTCCGCATGCGGATGCATGATGTGGATACTGCGCGATTGCATCTGGAAGTGCGTGGCGCTGGAGCCGTGACCGCAGCCGACATTATTGCACCTCCCGAAGTGGAGATCGTTAATCCTGATCTGTATCTTTTCACTGTGGACGACAGCAAAACCGATCTGGATATTGAAATGACAGTCGAACGCGGGCGGGGCTATTCTCCTGCGGACGATCGTATCGGCAAGCTGCCGATCGGGGAGTTGCCTGTGGATGCTATTTTTAGCCCGGTGCGCCGCGTCAATTGGACGGTGGGCAGTGCTCGCGTCGGACAGAGTACCAATTACGATAGCCTCAAGCTCGAAATTTGGACGGATGGCACGATCAGTCCCGAGAAAGCTCTCAGCTCAGCAGCAAAACTGCTGATCGATCAGTTGCGCCATTTGGCTGGGGTGAGCGAGGAGTCGCTTGCCTTGCGCAGGGAGGAATTCTCCGAAAGCGGGCGCTTGACCAGCGAGATCATGGAGACGCCGATCGAGAATCTGGATTTATCCGTGCGCGTGTTCAATTCACTCAAGCGGACTGGAATCACCACTGTGGGCGAGGTGCTAGAGCTGCTTGAGAAGGGCGATGAGGCAGTAATGGCAATCCGCAATTTTGGTGAGAAAAGCCTGGAAGAGCTGCGTCAGAAGATGCGGGAGAAGGGCTACCTGAGGGATAAAGAAGAAGTCTCAGCGGAGTAGAGTAGGATGCGACATAGAGTTGCCGGATATAAACTTGGACGCAGTAAAGATCACCGCAAGGCCTTGCGGCGCAATTTGGTCAAGGAACTGTTCGACCACGGACGCATCCGCACCACACGAGCTAAAGCGGAAGCGGTGCGCGCACAAGCGGAGCGCTTGATCACCTTGGCTAAGCATGGCCTTCAGGGGTCAGCGATCCAGCAAGTACATGCCCGCCGTTTGGCAGCAGCCCGCCTTGCGGATGCTGCTTCGGTTCGCAAGCTCTTCGATGACATTGCGCCGCGTTTTGAAAACCGCCCGGGTGGTTATACTCGGATTGTCAAATTGGGTCCTCGTCTAGGGGACGCGGCCGAAATGGTGATGCTGGAGTTGGTTGAAGAGTAGCGAACGAGAGGGAAGGCGAAGGGTTGCCGCAATTTCGGCGACCGTTCTCCTCGACCTGTCGCATGGCACGTTACCAAGCGATCCTTGCTTACGATGGCACTCGCTTTGCCGGTTTCCAACGCCAAAGGCGTACCAACCAATTGCCTACTGTTCAGGGCCTACTGGAGCAAGCTTTGCAGAAGTTGGGTTGGCGAGGCGAGAGAGTGCTCTATGCCGGCCGCACCGACCGTGGAGTGCACGCTTTTGGGCAAGTGGTGGCTTTCGACTTGGAGTGGGCTCATCCTCCTCAGGCACTGCAGGCTGCCTTGAATGCCCATCTTCCGCAGGATATTGCTGTGCGTGAGGTGCGCGAGTGCTTGCCCACCTTTCACCCTCGCTACCAGGCGGTGGGAAGACGCTATCGTTACCGCCTGTTTTGCGCTGAAAACCGCAACCCGCTGTTGGAGCGGTTTGCTTGGCGAGTTTGGCCGGAGGTTGAAGTGGAGAGGATGCAAACGGCTGCCCAACAGTTGGTCGGCAAGCACGATTTTGCTGCCTTTGGGTCGCCCCTGTCGGAGCGGGGAAGCACCCTGCGTGAGGTGCATTTTGCTCGGTGGAGAGTTTGGCCGGAGGAGGGCGTAGTCAGTGCTTGGCAGTTTGAAATTCAGGCCAATGCCTTTTTATATCATATGGTGAGGCGGTTGGTTGCAGCCATGGTCGCCATCGGGCAAGATCGATTACCTCTGGAGCTGTTTCAGCGGGCCTTGCAGGGCGAGGCTGTGCACCTCAAGCCTGAGCTTGCGCCTGCACACGGACTGACACTGATGGAAGTGCTTTATAGCTAATCAAAGACTGTCGAGAACTGTGATGTTGGAGAGGGAACTGTGGAAAAGACCTACTACCCCAAAGCCAAAGAGATCAAGCAGGAGTGGATTCTGGTGGATGCCAATGGCCAAAATTTGGGGCGTTTAGCCTCGCAAATAGCTTATCTGCTGCTGGGTAAGCATAAACCCAACTTCACCCCCGGGGTGGAAATGGGTGATTACGTGGTGGTGATCAATGCCGAGCGGATTCAGGTGACCGGCAAGAAAATGACCGAGAAGTTTTATTATCGCCATTCCGGCTATCCTGGGGGGCTGAAGGCCATTAGCTTGCGAGATTTGCTTGCCAAGCATCCTGAACGGGTAATTCGCTTGGCTGTGTGGGGAATGCTGCCCAAGAACCGGTTGGGTCGGCGCTTGATTAAGAACCTAAAGGTGTATGCCGGTCCGGATCATCCCCACCAGGCTCAGAAACCCAAACCGCTGACGGAAGGAGCATGAAAGGATGAGTGGTCAGTACTATGAAGGGATCGGTCGTCGTAAAGAAGCTACCGCTCGGGTGCGCATTATGAGCGGGAGCGGGCGCTTTATTGTCAACGATAAACCGCTCGAAAAGTATTTCACCCGTCTTGGGGATATCGACACAATTTTTGCGCCCTTACGAGTTACGGGGGAGAATCCTTCGGCTCTGGACGTAAGTGTCAAGGTCAGGGGTGGGGGTGTGAGCGGGCAGACAGGGGCAGTGCAGTTGGGTTTAGCTCGCGCCTTGGTATTAATGAACCCCGAGTATCGAAAGGTTCTGCGAGAGGGTGGCTTCCTGACCGTCGATGCGCGTGTCAAGGAGCGCAAGAAACCGGGACTGAAGCGCGCTCGCAAGGCTCCGACTTACACTAAGCGGTAGCTCTAAACTCCAAAATTTAGTTTTCCCTCCCCGAGAGGAGAGGGTAGGCGGGGCTTCCTTGTCCTCTTAGGGATGAGGAAGCCGCATTTCGTAGGCTGCTGGGCTTTTGGGTTGGCGAAGTTTAGAGTATGACCTGAGAGCGCTTTAAGTCCAAAGCTCGCATGCAAAGCCTCTTTGGCCCAGCGCAGCGGCGGAGTAGGCTTTACCTTATCGGAAGACCATTGAATGCTCGGGAATTCGGGCGTTAGTCAACCGGTTGTTTTTGATCCAGCCATTCGGCGGCGTGTAAGCCGTGCCAGAGGTAAGTAGCATACTCAGCCGTATCCACCTCTTTGTGGAGAATATCTAGGATTGCCCAGTTGAGCACATAGAGATTGGCTGCTTCGATAAATTGCCACAGGGATCGTCTTTCTAGGTTGCTCAGTGGGTGCCCTGTCGCCGTTGCTTGCATGACTTGTTGATATGCGGAGAGGAAAATCTCCACTTCGCCTAGGCGCAATTGGCCGTCAGCTTCTCCTTCCCATTCGGTGGCAAAGTAGAATAGAGCGAGGGCAAGGTCGAAAATACGCCAATCTTCTTTGGACCAGTCGAAATCGACCAGGCCGACGATTTTTTCGCCCTCAAACCTAAGGTTGCCGGGATGGTAATCATGGTGAATGATAATGCGCGGAAAGGCTTGGATATGAGGCTCTGCGAGGGTCTGCTGTAGCTGCTGGAGTTTCGCTTGGAGGAAGGGGAAACGCTCTTGAATCGGGCCTCGCAACTCGGGGGGTAGAGGTTTTTCGAGGAATACAAGCAGATTCGTGTGAATGAGCGGCAGGAGCTCTTGGAGGCTAGGCTCTGTGCGTCTTCCCACGGGCTTAAAATCCCAAACGGCTTGATGGTAGCGGGCGAGGAGTGCAGCAGCATTGCGCAACTCTGCCTCGCAGCAGTGGGGGTTGATCCAGGTGTAGCGATCCTCCCCGGGTAAGTAGTCGAAAATAGCAAAGAACGTGGGAGGTTGGCGAGGATCGTCACAGGGTTCGATGAGGTAGGTCTTGCCCTCTCGGGTGCGCTTTAGCTCGGCTACTGGCAGTTCCGGAAATTGAGAGAGGTGCTGAATCAGGGAATGTTCAAACAGGAGTTCCTCTTCGCAGATGCTTGCTTTATAGCGGCGGAGAAAATACCATGTCGGTTTTCCTTCTTTTAGGGTTTGGATGACAAAGCTGGTGTTACAGTAACCGCGTAAGTTTGGCTCGCAATGGCGCAGCTCACCAAGCCCGTGATAATGGGTGAGAATATGTGCAATGGTAAAGTGGTGGTCTTCAAACATTGTTCGGAATTCAAGGTTTGGTTGCTCTAAGTTTAACATAAAATCCTTTTTTGATCAGGCTGTTCGCTTCTGGTCCAAACTAGCGGACTTTAGCGGGCCATTTCAATCAGGGGCGAGAGCCCGCCGGTGCTATCTAACAGGGAGAGAGGGGAGCAACAAAACGAGTGAACTGCCTGAAGGATTCGGGCAACTTTTCCTAACAATCTTGCAAGTCTTGGGCACTGTTGCAGGTTCTGCAACCCATCCCTTATATAATAGGGGAAAGTGTATGTGTCGGCTTGACCGGCCTTAGCGAGTTTATAAGGTGTTTGTTGGGATAACGAGGGAGGTATGAGTTCGATTGTTAAGAAAGCCGAGCGGATGCTTCAAATTGAACAGCTTTTGCTATCCTATCCGCGCGGGCTAACTGCGGCCGAGATCGCTCGCCGTTTGGGAGTGCATCGTTCGACCATCGGCCGCTATTTTCCTGACCTGCCTAAGCATATTTACATTGACGAAGAGGATGGAGGCCGGTGGAAGGTCGACCGTACGGCTTATCTGCTCTCGTTACGCCTGACGTTGAATGAAGCCATGGCGGTGCACTTGGCTACCCGCCTGTTAGCGACTCGTTTAGAGCGTCAGAACCCTCATGCTGCTTCGGCGTTACGCAAGCTTGCGACTGCGTTAGAGCGCTTGGCGCCGCGCATCAGTGCGCATCTCTATCTCTCGGCGGACGATATGGATGACAGCCGTCGCTATCAGGACCCCAATTTTATCCGTTCCTTGGAGGTCTTGACCCTAGCTTGGGCAGAGCAGCGGGAGGTGCGGGTTTGGTATCGCAAGAAAGGAGGGCAGATCGGCGAATATCTGTTCTCTCCCTACTATATTGAGCCGTATGCTGTGGGGCAGGCGGTGCATACGATCGGTTACTGCGAGCCGCCGGGGGCGTTGCGCACGTTTAAGGTGGAGCGCATCGAGCGCATAGAGTTGACTGCGCAATACTATACCATTCCGGCGGATTTCGATGTGCGGGAGTTGCTTAGGCATGCTTGGGGCATTTGGTATACCGATGCAGAACCGGTGGAAGTGGTGCTGAAGTTTCAGCCGCGCGTGGCGCGCCGCGTAGGGGAAACGCGCTGGCATCGCACCGAGCAGGTTTCCGTCTTAGAGGACGGAAGCCTGCTCTGGCGGGCGCAGATCGCCGAACCGACCGAAATGTTGCCCTGGATTCGCGGTTGGGGAGCCGATGTAGAGGTGCTTGCCCCGGATTGGCTGCGGGAGAGGATGAAAGAGGAGACAGAAAAATTGCACCACTTATACTGCGAAGATTAGGAGGTGATTTATGCTCAAGTTTTGTGGGCATCCTTTCGTGGATGTCGGGATTGCTACTATTACAGCTTTCTGTGGCAAAAGTTCTCCCGAAGAATTGGAAACTTCGGATTTACAGGCCGTTGCCGACTATTTGGCAGAAATCTATGTTGACCCTTGCATGACAGGCTATCTTTCGATTGCGTTTACAATGAATGCTGGCTATACACAACCGGGGTACAGTAAAACTCCTCACAAAAAGGCTGCTTACGCTCAAAAAGTGCTCAGAGCTTTTTCCCCCGAAGTCCCTAAACGCGTGGAAGTTGATGTTTTTCTCGGTCTGCCGATTGCCGATCAGTCTTTCGGTGTCGAGGAAACCGAGAAACGCTCGAAGGGGCGCGCCTATCGCCAACACATTCCTCTTTTGACTGGCGAGGATGTAATCAACTTTTTCCCCTACGGCGACGCAGGACTGCCCGTCTCAGGTGAGGCGCTGCTAGCTATTCAAGCCCTCCCTCTTGGTTGTGTAAAAATTGCAGGGAAGTTGCTTGCAGTTCATTCCGATAATCCAGAGATCATGATTTATTTCGCCCGAAAATTTCTAGAACAAAATCGCCTAGAGATCCAACTGGCACGGCAAAACCGTGAGAAGTTTTCACCAGACGTCCACCGTCTTGAGCGCACTTTGTTAGTTGAGCTGTTGTTGGAGGCAACCGAGTTTCAAAAAGAAGCTCAAAGCCAAGATCAACCTTTTTCTATCACTGCTTATCATTTTAGCAACAGCGGACAAGGCCCCTCTCTCGATATTTATCACCTTCCAATGCAAACGATCGCCTTTTTACGCATTGTGCAATCGGCTGGCTACCGCAACGAGTGGTCAAAGATCGTAACACGGGCATGGCAAAAACCGCCTATCAAGAAGGGGGCCTCTGACGAGACATTCGTCCCGCCTAAAAATTATCTATTCGAAGATTTGTTCTCTCTCCCTGAGAACGCCAGCCGCTTCCTCCGCACATACTTTCTGAGAATACCAGTGAGGAGCAAGGATGCCCAAGATCCCAGGAGTGAATATTCGTTTCTTAGCGAAGCGGATATTGTCAATTGGAAGATTCCCAGCGAATTCTTAAGGAGGATCCTGAATATGGAGAAAGAAAGAATTGAAAAGATTCGCAACTTAGGCGATGTGCTCGCCGAGTATGTCAACGCAGAGAATGACACTCGTTTCTTTCGTGACTTTTTCACCCAGAATCGATATGACTACTTTCGCAACACACTGTTGAAGGCAAATCTTGCTGCAGTAAGTCGGAGGAAGCCACCAATCCTTTCTTTCGATTCTTACATTCAAATCTTTGAGGAGGGCTTGGAGATTCCCGCAGGCGATTGGCGGTTGGCGCGTGATCTGGTGCTCATCCGCATGATTGAGCGTCTCTATCAGTTAGGGTGGTTCGGGACTCACGAGGAAGTTCTTACCGAGCTTCCTGTGGAAGATCAGGAGAATGTTATTTAGGAAAGGAGGAGCGAAACATGGCTTTTGTAACCGGTTTATTCCTCATCGATGCCCCGGCTTCGGCGCTCAATAACCTAGGAAGTATCCCCGGCGAACGGACCGACAACACCACCGGGGTAAAGGTAATCAGAGCCAAAGATGGCTATTATCCTTACGTTTCCGCCCAAGCCTTTCGCTACTGGCTGAGAACAACCCTAGAAAAGGCAGGCATTGGTTGGAAAGCTGCCCCAGTTTATCGTGAGGAGAAAGTCGCTTACACGGACAGCAATCCGATAAAGTACTGGGACGACGACCTTTTTGGCTATATGCGTGCCCAATCCACCCGAGCCTCTGCCAGAGCTGCTCGCGAAGCGGATACCAGTCGGATGGCCGAGACTCCTACGACGGATACAGTCACGAGAGTATCACCGTTTCGCGTTAGTACGCTGGTTTCCCTCGCTCCGGTGTCCTTGACGCAGGACTTCGGCGTTATGGCACGCCAAGAGGGAGATCCTGTTCCCTTTGAACACCAGTTCTACCGCACAACCCTGAAGGGATTGTTCTCCCTAAATCTAGCTGCTTGCGGCACTTTCACTTATGTCCAGAAGACCGGTTATCGCAATTTGGATGAAGAGCGTAAGAAGCAGGCAGCAGAGGCTGGGCTAGAACATCTTGAGGACCAAAAGTGCTACCGCCTTTCCAAGGAGGAGCGCATTCAGCGCATTAGTGCTTTGTTTGAGGGTTTGACTCTCTTAGAAGGGGGCGCAAAATTGGCATTGCACTATACCGACGTTTCACCAGTGATTGTCTTCATGGCGGTCACCAAAGGCGGCAACCATATCTTCAACCACATTGTTAGTGCCGATGCAAAAGGGCAGCCACGGGTCAACCATGAAGCATTTGAACAGGTAATGGATGTTTTCAAAGACGAAATTCTATCTCCTGTCTATGTGGGCTGGACGAAGGGTTATCTCGATGAGGAGCGCGCTCGCTTTGAGGAATTCAGTCGGGCTTATTCTGGTAGGGTTACGATCCATCATCCTCGTCTAGCATTTCGGGAGTTTATCCAAGATTTACAGCAGCAGGGAAGTTGGTTGGATTAGGAGGACGCTATGCGGGTCTTGAAAGTGGTCGCGGAGGGAATTACCACATCCTTCCGCTATCCGCACTTTATGTATCAGATTCACCCTACCTACGAGATGCCTCCTCCGGCAACCATTTACGGACATATTGCCTCGGCTCTGGGAGAATGGTTTGACCCCCGCAAGGTGCGCTTTGCCTACCATTTTAGCTATGCGGCAAAGGCGGATGACCTAGAGCATATCATCCTCCTAGGGCCTCCTGAAGGGAGCTTACCCGGTTTCTCCCATCCCAGAGTGCTTGAGGGAAATGTAAATCCTTTTCGGCGCACCCTTCTTTTCCAACCGCGTCTGGTTCTCTATCTTGACCGCTCAGATTGGATTGATGCCTTTCGCAGCCCAAAGTATGCCGTGGTCTTGGGACGGTCTCAGGATTTGTTTACCTATAGCGCCGTTTCCATCATCGAGCTTCAAGAGTCAGATCATGCCTATCTCGAGCACACCCTTCTGCCCTATTCGGCAAATCGTTTTACCAATCGAGGCTACGCCGTGTTGATGCCGCGTTGGATCGATTATGTGCACGGAAGGCGACCAACTTTTGAGCGCTATTTCATTGTTCATGAACGGATCTACTGCCCAGAAGAGCTGCTCTTGTTTGACCAAGATCGGGCTCCTCGCTTTTGGGTCGATCCCCAATCGCCGGAAGTGCGGGGTAGGCACCTAGGCTTGGTATTTCATTCGTTTGTTGGTGATGATCAAGCGTCCACATCCCTATCCTGATTGGCTGGAGGATTTGTGGGCAAAAAGCCCCGAAAAAGGGGCAGGCGGCGAGCCGGAAAGCCTGGCTGCCCATACATGGATGGTATTGTTGCGCTTTGCAGAGCTCGTTCGCCTTCGTCCTACTCTGCCGACTGAGGTAGATAGAGCAGATCTGTGGCATCTGCTTTATTGGTCGATCTTCCTGCACGATTTCGGCAAAGCCCATCCGGCCTTTCAGGGAGTTTTGCGCAAAGATAAGAAAGCCAAAGCGGTATGGTCTGCCCATCGCCATGAGGTTTTGTCTTTGCCGTTCCTTGGTTGGTTTGCGGATAGCTTTGAGGAAGACCAAATGCTGTGGCTGATCGCTGCGATCGTGTCCCATCATCGGGAGCCCACAGAGCTGAGGGAACTTTACCCCACTTTTGATGAGGATGAGGAAGATGATTTAGATGAGTTAATGCGCCAGTTTCCTGGGCAAACTTTACAGTCGTTATGGAAGTGGTTAGATGTTTGTGGCGCTGCGTGGATTGGGCAGCTTGGCCTGGGTTTTGCTAATATTCACCCCGTCCAATTCATAAGTTCAGATCAAGCCGTTAAGCAACTGCAATTGGAAGGTGCAAAATATACTCGACTCTGCCTTGCTCGCTATCAGAGCTGGGTTACAGCTCTCAGTGGGGGAATGGAACGGTTAAGCCTCTTGACTGCGCTGACCATTCTGCGCGGTATTGTTATTCAGGCTGACCACAGCGCCTCTGCTCATGTGGAGGAACTGCCTGCATTACAAATTCAAGCACAAACGATCCTCCGAAAACGTCAATTAGACCCTCAGCAACTGTACGCCCATCAGCGCGATGCTGCTCAAGTGGAAGGTTCGGCGATACTGATAGCGCCCACCGGGAGTGGGAAAACCGAGGCTGCCTTGCTCTGGGCAGCAAAGCAACCGAAAGCTGCACGTTTGTTTTATACCCTGCCCTATCAAGCCAGCATGAATGCCATGAAGCGGCGCTTGAGCCATCTCTTCGGGGAGTTTACTGTGGGTCTTCAACACGGGCGAGGATTGTTGGCGCTTTACCGTAACCTGATGGAGAGGGACTATGAGCCTGAACGGGCAGCCTCTGTAGCACGCTGGATGAAAAATTTAGCTGAATTGAATTATCCACCCATTCGCATCTTTAGTCCCTATCAAATGCTCAAGGCGATGTATCGTCTAAAAGGGTACGAAGCCCAGTTGGTTGATTATTACCGTGCTTTGTTCGTCATGGACGAAATCCATGCTTATGAAGTCAACCGTCTGGCGATGATCCTTAGGACGATTCGGCATTTGAAGGAAAATTACCAAGCGTGCTTTTTTATAATGTCCGCCACCTTTCCTTCTCTAATCCGTCGGTGGATTTGCGAAGCCCTCGGGGACGTCCACACGATTACCGCAGAGCCAGCTCTTTATCATCAATTCCAGCGCCATATTGTGCGTTACCGCGAGGGGGATTTATTGGACAGTCTATCGTTCGTGGCCAACGAGGCAGAGGCTGGGAAGAGCGTCTTAGTGGTATGCAACACCGTAGCTCGCGCTCAACAAGCCTATCAAATTTTATCCACTCGTCTTCCCCTATCTACACAAGTTCTCCTCATTCACGGCCGCTTTCACCAACGCGACCGGATGAAAAAGGAAAAGGCGATCCAAGACCTGTTCGGCAGGGGGAATTCAAAGCGGAAATCGGTCGTGTTAGTTTCTACACAGGTCATCGAAGTCAGTTTAGATATCGACTTGGATGTCCTTTTTAGTGATCCGGCGCCCTTAGAAGCGCTCGTCCAACGCTTTGGGCGAGTGAATCGTTCCGGACGTAGAGGAGTTCAGGTAGATGTAAATGTGTTTAGCGAGCCTTCAGATGGGCAACGAATTTATAACCCCGAGCTAATCCGAAGAACCCTGCAGCTCCTGCGTTCCCATAACGGGAGGGTTTTGGATGAAAATCAAGTTAATGAGTGGTTGGATGAAATCTACGCTGATCGGATTGCGGAACAGTGGGAAAGAGAGTATCGACAATCGGTAAGGGAGTTTGAAACCGCCTGCGTAGATACTCTGCGTCCATTTTATACAGTCAACCGAATCGAAAACCAATTTAATCGCCTTTTCGATGGTATTGAGGTGCTCCCTATTGACCTTTATGAGGAATATACCTCGAACCTAGAAAGCGAGCCGATTACGGCTGAGGAGCTTTTGGTGCCCCTAAGGTGGGGACAATATCACATGTTAGCGAATCGGGGTTTGGTCAAGGCCGGGGATCAACGCTTCCCACCCGTCGTGATGACCACATATACATCTGAGCTAGGATTATCTTTTGAAGAGCCTTCAATTGATGACGAATGGGACTGATCAAGGGAGGATACAACGATGACCACGCTCACTTTCGTTCATCTCCGTTTCGCCGCTCGGGCGAAACAACCGATCCGTTTGGGCAGATATCAAGGCGCTGAACGTCTGCGCGATGCCCTCGCCCAAGTGATGCTGCGCGCTGTCTGCCCCGAGACCTATCGTACCCAAAAACCCGCCCCAGAACACGCAGCGGTGTGTCCGGCTTGTTGGTTGCTGGCCGCCGAGACCACTCCCGGTGCTGTGCGTCGGGTGTATAGCCTCGTTGGGCCGCAACCACCGATCGATCTTTTAGAAGCCGGTCAGGAGTTTCATTTCACCCTCACTCTGTTCGGTGAGGGCTACCGCTTTTTGCCCTATTTTGTCTTAGCTGCCGAGGCGATGGGCGAGGTGGGTGTAGGGCCGGGGAGGGGGAAGTTTGAAATTCGTTCGATCCAAGCAGTTCACCCGTTGAGAGGGGAAACTGCGGTGATCTTAGCCGAGAATGAGCGCGTGGTTCGTCCCCAGCACTTGCCGATTGGCTGGGAGGACGCGCAGGACTTTGCCGCTCGCTTGCCGGTGGATGGAGAGATCACTTTACAGTTTCTCTCCCCCACACGGTTGATCGACTCGGAATCCTTGGTCAAAGCGCCGGACTTTGGGGTGATCTTCCGCCGCCTGCTGGAACGTATGGATGACCTTGCCCGCCAACACAATGGCGCCGGACGGAGGTCGGCCGAGGAGCTCGCATCTCTTTATACCCTGGCCGATCAAGTGCGTCTGGTTGAGCAATCGACGCATTGGGTTGACCTATGGGGGCCTTCCTCGAGGCGTGGACAGAGCACCCCAATGGGCGGTTTTGTCGGCTGGGCAGTGTACAGGACGAAGGATTGGCAGCCGCTACTGCCGTGGTTGATCCTCGGCCAAGGCGTGCAAGTGGGCAAATTGACCGCCAAAGGAAATGGGGTGTTTCAGGTCAGAACGGGAGAAAATAATGGATACTGGTTGTCGCAATCTCAAGTTAAGGCGATGAATTGAATAAATATCTCCCAAGTGTAGTCCTGAGATGGGTCCAAAGGCCATTGGATGCTTTTCCCAGAAAGAGGAGTGCAGAAGAATGCCGTTATTCTATCAAACCCAAAGTTGAGGATTGCGTGAATAACCGACACGCATTCATCGCCACGCTAGGCAGTGAACCGCAAGTGATCACGCTGACCCTCGATCAGTTGCTGCAGTGCGGTTATCCAATTTCTTACCATTGTGGTCTATGCCGTTGCCGAGCCGATTCTTGAATCAATGGCATGTCTAGTTGTTAGAGTTTTGCTGGTGCAGCCTATCCGCAAGTTGCCTTGCGTGCCATGCCAATCATGGGTGAGCGCAGCGCTGTACAAGATTTTTCGACCGAGGATGATTTGCGTGCCTTGCGCAAAACCCTATATCGGGAAGTGCGCAAGAGTCGCCGTCAGAACCGTGTGGTTCACCTCTGTATTTCAGGGGGACGGAAGGTGATGGGTGCTTCTGCCATACTCGTTGCACAACTGCTCTTTAGCGCCGAAGACCGGGTGTGGCACCTAATCAGCGAAGGGTGGAAGCCAGGCGGCGAGGTGCGAATGCACGCAGCTCCGCAGGATAAGATTTGGTTGGTGCCTGTACCTGTTCTGCGCTGGACTGACTCGGTGGGACTGCTGACTGCTCTGGGCGAATTGGACGACCCCGAAGAAGCCCTGCGCAGACAAGAGCACCTTGCCCGCGCTGATGACCTTAGGCGGGTGCGTGAGTTTGTCGAACGCAAGCTAACCCGCGCCGAGCGTGAGGTGGTGCGCCTGGCTTGCTTGGGCTGGGATAACGCTGCCATCGCCGCGCACCTAGTGAAGAGTGAAGCCACCGTTGCCAACCAACTGACCAGCGCGTATGCCAAGTTGAACGAGTTTTTAGATTTTCCGGAACGCCCACCCGATCGGGCAGTCTTGGTGGCAACCCTTGGCTTATATTTTGCACTCAGAAAGGAGGTGAACTGAGCAAAAATTAGGAGTGGATTGGGATGCCAAACTTTTAGGAATCGGTTATTTTCTTAGCCAATGCAGCGTGTTGTAAGTTTGTTTGTCTCTCTGGAAAAGGAGAAAAAAATGAATGAAATAACTTTGATATTGGAAACAGTTACCCCTTTATTTTTAGGCGGTTTCGATCCGCGCGATGAACCAGAGCTACGCCCACCAGCTATACGGGGCGCCTTACGCTATTGGTTGCGCGCTGCAATCGGTGGAGTAGTGGGAGACAAAGATAGAGATAAGCTTTCTGATTTGGAAAACCAAGTTTTCGGTAAAGCTGATGACAAGATTGGGGCTTCTGCGATCACGCTGCGTTTCCGCAACCCCACCTTCCGGTCTGCTTCCTACTCCGTATTGACTGGAGTAGATACCATCAAAAAAACAGCGAAGTATCCCGGCATAGCTTACCTTTGGTTTTCAGCAAGGGGTACAAGAAAAGAAAAGGAGCGCTATGCTCTGGTGGGTGAGTTTCGACTTGAAATTCAGTCGCGCTTGGGCGTAAAACAAGCTCATCAACGCTTCCAAGAAGCCTATCTAGCACTCTGGTTATGGTTGCATCTTGGTGGACTAGGAAGTCGAGCTCGTCGCGCTGGTGGAAATTTGCAAGTGATGGATGTAGAGGGTGATTTTCCGCTCTTAGGCAATTTACCCTTGAAGATTTCCGCAAAAACGCCCCAAGAATTAGCCACAGAACTTGAGGTAGGGATCACTCAATGTCGCAAGTTGCTGTCTGAAAGCTATTTTCCGGACGCGGTTTCGAGACCCTCTGCTTATGATATCCTGCATCCTGATGTTTGTAAGCTGTGGGTTTGCGAGAAAACCTATAAGAGTTGGCAGGAAGCAGTTGATGAGTTGGGTAAAACCTTTCAGGGTTTTCGACATCGCCGCCAACCCGACTATACGACGGTCAAAGATGCTATTGGTGGAAAGACTTTGGCTAAACCTGTTGAGCGAGCCGCTTTTGGTCTTCCAATTCAGTTTTACTACAGTTCCTTGGGTGGAAAGAGCGCTGGGTTGCAAAGTGAGCACTACGACCGACGATCCTCGCCGCTATTATTCCGTGTCAGCCGTTTGGCAAACGGCACCTATGCCTTAATCCTGATCTGGTTTCACTCTGTTTTTCTTCCTAAGAGTGAAAAACTCAAACTAACCGGCAAAGGCATTTCGGCTACAGGTGGTTTGCCAAACAATCACCTTATCAAAACATTTCTCACAGGCCCAGACGCACAAAATCACAGCTCGTTAATGGAGAAAGGTCTTGAGCTTATCGAGGTGCGGTATGTCTGAAGCCATCTTGATCTTTACCTTTAGCCCTGTTCAGTCCTTTATTGGGGAGGCTCGGCGAGCGAGTGACCTCTTTGCCAGCAGTAAGATCCTCTCTCGCTTATCCTATGCTGCAGCCCGCTCACTCAAAACCAACGGGGTTACCATGATCTACCCTGCTAATCCCAACTCAAACGATATGCCAAATAAATTGGTTGCGCGGGTGCCGTTTGATCGTGCTCGAAGCCTTGCCGAGCAAGCTCAAGCAGCCCTAGAAAGGGAGTGGCAGGAGATTGCAGAGAGTGCTCGCAAAGTCCTCACTCAAGCAAAACCGAAGCCAGATGCTGTTTGGGATCAGATTTGGAAGCGACAAGTTGGGCAAATTTGGGAAATTTATTGGGTAGCCCAACGGATGGATAAGAACTACGCCCAAACCTACTCCGAAGCGAGCCGTGCACTTGACGCAGTCAAACGCACGCGATGGTTTTTGCCTAGCGAAGAAGATGGCTTGAAGGATACGTTGAGTGGTAAACGCTCTGCCCTCCGCACCAATGACCAGGATGCGCGCGAATATTGGAAGCAGGTGGCAAAAAATTTCCCTGCTGCCCAGGTGCGGCCAGAGGGAAAAGAACGCCTCGATGCCTTAGGTGCCGTCAAACGCTTTTGCGATTTAGCCGGCGGGAAAAATTTTCTCTCGGTCAGCAGCGTTGCTACCCAAGAATACTTGGCAACTGCTCAAAAGAGATCACCACAAGCCCTCAAAGACTACCGTCAGGCGGTAGAACATTTGCTCGGCAGTCACCTCTATCGCGTGCGCCCTGAGCCCGATTGGCCCTATGATGGCGATCTCTTTTTCTTGGAGACCTTAGAGGCGAATCGTCTCAAAGACAGTTATCGGGCAGAGAACCTCGATCATACCGCTCTCGAAGCGGCAAGACAGAAGCTGAAAACACTGTATAGTCAGGTTGGCGCGCCTTCTCCCTACTTTGCCCTGCTGGAATTGGATGGCGATAGCATGGGGATGAGTATTTCTGCCTGTCAGCAAGAAGATCAGCATCAAGATTTCAGCCAACAGTTGGCCAAATTTGCCGAGCTGGTTCCCGGTATTGTCACTCATCATTTTGGAGAGCTAATCTATAACGGCGGCGATGATGTTCTGGTTTTAGCTCCCCTGACCCAGGCGATACCTCTTGCCCAAAAATTGGCTGAGTTGTTTGCTGCGAAGGTTAAGCAACCCCCTAATTTCGAGGTTCCTTGTTCTTTATCCGCCGGCATTGCGGTTGCTCACCATCTCTATCCCTTGGATGCAGTGCGTCAAGCAGCTCTCCGTGCTCTAACAAATGCCAAGAATTTGAATGGCAAAAGCGCAGTAAGCGTGCGCGTGCTCAAGCGCAGCGGTGAACAATTTGACTTACGCAGTTATTGGAAAAGTATAGGTAGCGACGCAGGGGGACAGACCAACTTTGAAAAATGCGTCCAACTTTTTCAAGATATCCAAGGGAAAGGTTCACCGCTGGCTTCTCGCTTTGCTTATGACGTCTTGGAAGTTTCACGCATTTTGTCCGCATCGGACGAGAAGTTTGAGAGCGAGTTAAGGCGATTGCTCAAACGCCATCGTAACAAGAAGAATCCTGAATTGGTGAATGTCGCAGAGTGTAGCGATCGCTTGCTGGGTTGGGCGAAGGAATTGCCCGGCAAAAGCGAAGAGCTTGGGCGTTGGTTGGTCTTTGCGCGCTTCGTTGCTCAAGGAGGTGGTGAATGATGCAACTGTTTCTTACGGCAATTGATGTTTGGATGTTCCGCGATGGACGTCCGTTCACGGCTGGGTCCGATCATCGCGCGGTAAGCCTGTTCCCACCATACCCCAGCGTTATACAGGGTGTGATCCGCTCCCATCAGTTGGTTTTGCAAAAGGTAGATTTGAATGACCGCTCTGCCATTGCCGAGGCAGTTGGAACCAGTGAAGATTTCAAGAACTTGCGCTTGCGCGGGCCCTTTCTTGCCAAATGGGAGAATGGAATACTCACTCGATATTTCCCTGTGCCTGCTGATATGGTTTCACAGGGCGAGAAGTTTGTCGCTCTGAAATTGTGGAAACCTGAGGTTGAGCGGTTGATCACCAGCGCACCAACCGAAAAGCTGCTCTATTCTCAAACGGAACCGACCAAGAAAGCGCCCGGGCAATGGCTGACCGAAGAGAACCTACAGGAAGCGCTTGCAAATAAGCCGGTTGGTGCCGTACAAAGCAGCACGTTGTTTGAACCAGAAGCGCGCTATGGCATTGGGCGGGAGGATAGCACTCGCACTACCCGCGAACACGCTTTTTATGAGGCTGAATTTGTTCGTCCCTACCCGAATGTGGGGCTATATATGGAAGTTGAAGGGTATGATGGCTGGGGTAATCACGGCGTATTGCGTATCGGTGGTGAAGGACGCGGCGCTGGCTATACCGTCCTCAATCAACCTCCCCTGCCCTCTTTGAGTCAAAACTTTCCAGCGGGAAAATTGCCCCCTAAGTTTAAGGTCTATTTTGCTACCCCCACCTATTTCAAGAACGGATGGCTGCCAGAGAGTTGGAAGATGTTTTTTGATGGCAACCTTGCGATGGTGGCAGCAGCGGTCAATCGCTACGAATGCCTCGGCGGGTATGATTGGGCAAAGGATGCACACAAACCTGCCCTGCGATATGTCCCAGCCGGGAGCGTGTATTATTTCGAGTCACAAGGAACTGTGTTCCTCACAAAACAGGTTTTAGAAACTAACGCCATTGCCGATAAAGGCGCTCAAATCGGCTTTGGTCAAATTTTTATTCAGGAGGTTCAAGATGTTTGAAGCAACTCGCATGCTCTTTCTTTATGTCGAAACGCCCCTGCATTCCGGTTCGGGTCGTGGCTTAGGTGCGGTAGATTTACCCATTCAGCGCGAACGAATCACCAACTATCCCATTGTGCAAGCCAGCAGCATAAAGGGTAGAATGCGCGCCGCCTGTGACCCTAAGCTTAATTCTTCCTCTAAGCTTAGCAAGCAGGAACATCTCGCCATTTTTGGTCCCGAAGCCGGTGAAGGGGCTTCGGACTACGCTGGGGCGATCTCGTTTGGTGATGCGCGCCTTTTGCTATTTCCAGTGCGCTCGCTGGCTGGAGTCTTTGCCTGGACAACCAGTGTGGATGCGTTGCAACGCTTTCAGCGCACAGCCGAAATTGTTGGTTTGTCACTCGCTGCGATGATTCCACCTGCGCCGCCTGATAAAGAGACAGCCTGGGTCAACGGTGATGTGTTGGTTGCCGGAGAAAGCGTGGTGTTAGAAGAGTTTAGTTTTAAGCCTGACCAAACTCATGCAACTGCTGTAAACGCAATTGGTCAATGGCTAGCAAACTATGCTTTGCCCCAAACTCCTGAATACCAGTATTGGCGAGCAGTGCTTCCCCAGAAGCTGTGCATCCTGCCCGAAGATGCCTTCCGCGACTTTGTTCAGTATGCCACGGAAGTACAAACCCATATCAAGATCAACCCGGAAACCAAAACCGTGGCAACCGGTGCTCTTTGGACGACCGAGAGCCTTCCTAGCGATACATTGCTATATGCTCCGATCATGGCTACAAAAACGAGAGAGAAGAATACTCCACTCACTGCAAAGGAAGTAATTCAAAAGGTGATAGAAGTGAACCTTACGCGCACTCAGCTTGGCGGAGATGAAACCACCGGACAAGGCATTGTTGCCTTGCGCTTTAGCGATGGAGGTGAGGGATGAGCCATCAACGTTCGCTTGAACAAAATCGTGCCCAGTTCGCTTGGGATAAGATTACGGCAGTTAAGAACCGCAATAAGGACTTTGCCCAAAAATATGGTCAGCTTGCTCGTAGCGCAGCCGCTGAAGTGCAAGCCAACGGCCTTGCACAGACCTTAGCTTTCTGGAAAGCTAAAGGCAAAGGTAATCCCCAAGATGAACATCAGGTGATCTATCAGGACGTTTCTGCTTGGGTGAGCAAGCAAATGAAGATCTCTGGTGCAAAAGGCCTCCTTGAATGGATCGTGGATCAGGGAACTACCACCAACCAATACCGTCAGGCGACGGCGGAGGCGATGGCTTTCTTGCTGTGGTTAAAGCGTTTTGCCGAAGCGGAATTGAGTGAGGAGAAGTGAGGATGAAACCAGCCCCAATTCCCCCAAGGGATGCACCGAAACCGTCAGGCCTGAGTTACCCTTTGCCGGCTAGAACTGTTCAGGCTCTCATGGCACATAAGGACAAACTCCCTCAGAATCCGGGTTTGCTTTTTGAGCGCTTCGCCCCAGATATTTCGATAAGTGCCGATGTGAAGAAGGAAGCCCTCATGCAGATCACAAAGGCTGCCCAGCGTGCCGATCAGAAATTATTGGAGGCGCTCAACCAGCGTTGGGAAGAAGTCGCTAAAGCCATCCATGCTCAACCGTTTTCGCTTAAGACTGAATGGCGCCTCATCAGCGGCCTCGGGCGCAAGGGCCCCCTAGAGGTGGGTTTCACCTTCAATCGGTATGGTTTCCCCGTCCTACCCGGCAGCAGCTTGAAGGGCATTGCCCGTGCCTGGAGCTTTTACCAATTGGCAAAGGCGCTGAATGCCTCCGATTTGGGTAAGTTGGATGATCTTCTCAGTATCGATGAGGATGGGAAATTTCTAAAGGAGTTTCAGCAAAGCTTTTCCTCTTGCGGACAGGAATTGCTAAACCAGGCTACTCAGTTTCGCACTGTTTTCGGAACCACTGCGAAAGCCGGCGGCGCGGTGTTTTTGGATGCGTTTCCAACCCGCCTCCCCCAATTGGATGTGGATATCATGAATCCTCACTATACCGACTATTATCAAGGCAAGGATTTCCCCACCAATTGGCAAAGCCCCGTGCCGGTTTATTTTCTCACTGTGGCGGCGAACACCGAATTCCGGTTTGCTGTCGGTTGGCGTGGGGAGCAGAATGAATCTCTCCGCCTTCTTGGTGAGAGTTGGCTGATCCAAGGGCTCACCGAATTAGGTGCCGGTTCAAAAACTAGTGCAGGATATGGGTATTTCATTCACCAAATCTCTCCACCGTCTACGCAAACCGCATCGTCAAGCAAGGTTGAGAGCGTTTCATCCCAAGCAGCAGACGGAGGAGATATTTATACTTCGATGGGTAAAGTCAAATACGAAAACGGAAAGCCCTTCATCGTTGATGTGCAAGATCCCACGATCATTGTGCGTGTTGATTGGGCGTCTTTGAGGATGAATGCTTTGCCGGCAAAAACTTCGGTCAAGTACAATTATCGCATTAACCCAGATGGCAGCAGAAAAATCATCTCTATGGAAAAAACCTTAGGAGCTTGAGATGGCAGTTGTAATCACTACTACCGGGATTTCTTTGTGGAACAATGTAGTGCGGTCTCGTGGTGTCACCCAACCAAGCGAGATACAATTGCAGCAATTCTTACGTCAAGATCCTGAAGGAGCATCGGCAGAAACTAATTCGTTGTTGAAATTTCTCGAGAAAGGGGATGAATTAGTCCTTCTACATACCGAAGATGAAAATGCAAAACTTAGCGCGAGTGTTTTGGGTAACTATTTCTCAGACAAGGGTTACGATGTTCGGTTGGTCCCCCTGAACCTAAGGGGAAAAAGAGAAGACCTCGAGACTCGCATTCTGAGAAATTTTGTTGATGTGCTGATCGGTGAGATTGAAAGAGCACAAAGACACGGCAAAGAGGTAAT
>JANXBJ010000020.1 GCA_025057645.1 Anaerolineales bacterium | reverse complement strand
TGCTTTTGTCGAGCGTTTTCAGAAGCGGGTGGCCATGCCGGTAATCGATCCGGTGGAGGCCGGCTGCCGGTTGCTGAAGGCCGTAGTAGAACACCGCTTGAGTCTTAGCCATGCGGGTCTTTATGCTCGCCCCGCTCCACAGCGGTTGAACCAATTGGAGGGGGTGTTCAGCGAAGCAATGAAAGCGCTCCTGCCCAAAGCTTATGGTGAGCACTTTGATTAGCCGCCGAGTGGAAAGTTGATACGCCGACTTTAGTACGGGGGTTGTTAGAGTAGCGGGGGTGTAAATGATTTTTTAGTTTGTAGTGTTCAACATAGGCCTCACGGTTCGTCTTGATCACCTCGTTGACAGCTCTCGCACCGCCCAAAGAGGATCAGGTGATTGGTGATCATTTCAAAGCGATACTTCTTTTCTAGGTAGCGGAACAGCTCGCTCACCGGCTGATCCTCGATGGTCATCACCGCGCCGCACTCTTGGCAGACTAAATGATGATGCCGTTCTCCACCCACGGCCTCATACACCATCGCTCCCCTGCCCATATCGGAAACCGAAATTTTGCCGGCGTGCGCCATGCGCTCCAAAGCGCGATACACGGTTGACGGGTTGACCGCTGGCAGGCGGGGTTTAAGCTGTTGGTAGATCTCCTGGGCAGTCAGGTGGGCTTGCTCATGGCTGAGTAGATCCAAAATGAGCAGTTCAACAGAGCTGGTTTTCATAATACCCTGATCGAATTATGATGCAAATACTTGCATTTTCAAATAATTGCGTTTATAATACACTCCGGTGACGAGAGACCTTGCCAACAAAGCTTGTTTGCTTTCTGCTTTTTTGTCTGTCTCTCAATCACATTTTACCTCAAAGGAGTTCCACCATGCGAAAATCCCCGCTGAAAGCTCTGGTCGTTTTGCCGATTATCCTCTTTTCTCTGTCTGCTTGTCAGTCGCCAAGCCCTTCAGCTCCTCCGCCGGCTGAGACCCATGCGCCGAGCCAAACGCCTTCCCCCACTGCGCAGATGCCCTCCGCCGGATATCCGCAGGAAACCCCTTCACGAACCTTGACCCTTGCCATTGGCGGGGAGAGCAGTGAAGGCTACGACCCAACCTTGGGTTGGGGGCGTTATGGTTCGCCGCTCTTTCAGAGCACACTGCTGCGCCGCAACGCCGATTTGAAGATCGTCAACGATTTGGCAATCAATTACACTGTGAGCGAGGACCGCTTGGTCTGGACGGTCGATATCCGCAGCGACGTCAAGTTTTCCGACGGCCGGCCCTTGACGGCAAGAGATGTCGCCTTCACCTATAACCAAGCGGCCAAGAGCGCAGGCTTGACCGATCTATCCATGCTGGATCAAGCCATCGCCGTGGACGAGGACACGGTGGAGTTACGCCTAAAGCAACCCACCAGCACCTTTGTTAACCGGCTGATCACTTTAGGCATCGTCCCCGAACACGCCTATGGAGAGGGGTATGGGCGCAACCCGATCGGCAGCGGGCCCTATCAACTGGTGCAGTGGGATGAGGGGCAACAACTGATTGTCGAACCGAATCCCCACTACTACGGGGAGAAGCCGCAGTTTGATCGCGTTGTTTTCCTCTTCACTTCAGAGGATGCCGGCTTTGCCGCCGCGAAAGCCGGGCAAGTGCACGTGGTTTCTGTGCCTCAGGCACTCGGCAAACAGACGCTCGAAGGCATGCGCGTCCTCCCCGTTCCCTCGATCGATAACCGCGGCATCATGTTCCCCTTCGTCCCCGATATGGGCGAGAAGACCGAAAAGGGCTACCCCATCGGGAACAATGTGACTGCGGACCTCGCCATCCGGCGGGCGATTAACTATGCCATCGATCGCCAAGCGTTGGTCGAAGGGGTTTTGGAAGGTTTCGGCGCTCCCGCCTACGGACCTGCCGACTATGTCCCTTGGTGGGAGCCGGAGTCGGCGATTCGAGATAACGATCCCCGGACCGCACAGAGAATCCTAAGGGAGGGAGGCTGGCAGGACACCGATGGAGATGGGGTTCTTGAGAAAGGCGACCTAGAAGCACGCTTTACGCTGGTGTATCCGGCTTCAGACAGCACCCGTCAGTCGCTTGCCTTGGCGGTGGCGGATATGGTCAGGCCGATCGGCATCCAAATCGAGTTGCGCGGCGCCAGTTGGGACGAAATTGAAACCCTGATGCACAGCAACGCAGTCCTATTTGGCTGGGGCAGCCACGACCAGACCGAGATGTATAACCTCTATCATAGCTCGATGCGCGGCAAGGGTTGGTATAACACCGGCTTCTACGCCAACGAACAGGTAGATAATTATCTCGATTTAGCCATGGGCGCTCCCACCGAAGAAGAAGCTCTGGTTTACTGGCGGGCTGCCCAGTGGGATAAAAAAGGCGTTGGCTTTACGACAAAAGGAGACGCTGCCTGGGCCTGGTTGGTCAACCTGCAGCATGTCTATTTTGTCTCCGATTGCCTAGATGTCGGTAAGCAACAGATCCAGCCCCATGGTCATGGCTGGCCGATCACCTTCAACATTACCGAGTGGAGATGGATCTGTCAATAATCCCTTCCCTTCCTTCCTTGGCGGGTCGTCTCTCCGAGGCGACCCCCCCGACTCTCATCCAGAGGCGACCCGATGAAGGTTTTGCGGTATCTGATCAGGAAGCTATTGCGTTTAGTTTTGCTCTTATTCACTATTTCGGTTTTGTCTTTCACTTTGGTCAGCCTGTCCCCCATCGATCCGGTGCAGGCTTATGTTGGGGCGGAGATGATGCGCATCGGTCCCGAACAACGCCAACGCATTGCCGAACGCTGGGGGCTTAATGATCCGCCCGTGGTGCGTTATATGCGTTGGTTGAGCAGCTTGATGAGAGGGGATTTGGGCACCTCGGCGATCTATAACCAACCGGTGAGCCAGGTCATCCGCCAGCGCTTTCTCACTTCGTTAGGTCTGATGGGCACGGCTTGGGTGCTTTCTGGGGTCTTGGGCTTCCTTTTGGGGGTGCTCAGCGGGGCAAGAGCGGGTTCGTGGATCGATCAGGTCATCCGCTTCTACGCTTATCTCTTGGCTTCGACCCCCGCTTTTTGGCTTGCGCTTCTGCTGTTGATCGTTTTTGCCGTGTTCTTGAAGTGGGCGCCTGTCTGTTGCGCTACCCCACCCGGTCTTCTGCCCGAGCAAGTCACCTTTGCTCAGCGTCTGCATCATCTTGCTCTGCCGGCGCTCACCCTGAGCATCATCGGCATTGCCAACATCACCCTCCACACCCGTCAGAAGCTGATCACTATCTTGAACAGCGACTATATCCTCTTTGCCAGAGCGCAGGGGGAGAATTTGTTCGGTCTGATCTGGCACCACGGGCTGCGCAACATTGCTTTGCCAGCAATTACCTTGCAGTTTGCTTCGATCAGCGAGCTCTTTGGGGGTTCGGTGCTTGCCGAGCAGGTTTTTGCCTATCCGGGGTTGGGGCAGGCGACTGTGCAAGCCGGCTTGCGCGGCGACGTTCCCCTGTTGCTGGGGATTGTCTTATTTTCCACACTCTTCGTTTTTACCGGCAACACCATCGCCGATATTCTCTATCATTTGATCGACCCGCGCATTCGACTAGGAGTGGAATCGTGAACCTCGAAGTCTCAAGATCATCGACCCTTTGGTGTCGAGTGGGTTTAGCGCGTCAAAAAGTGTTTGACCGTCGTCGCCAGACGTTGTTCTTGATCGTCTTCTGTGTTTTGTGTCTCGGGGTGATCCTCGCCGGCTCTGCACAAGCGGCGGTTGCCAATCAGACCAATTTGAGCCAGCGAAATCAGGCGCCCTCGTGGGCTCATCCGTTTGGCACCGACTGGCTGGGACGGGATATGTTGCTGCGCACTTGGTCTGGGTTGAGCCTGAGCTTGCGGGTGGGCTTTCTGGCAGCCCTGTTCAGTTCGTTGATCGGCCTGGTGATCGGCCTGACCGCCGCCACCTTGGGGGGAGCGGTGGACGCTTTCTTTTCTTGGTGGATCGATGTCTTTCTCAGTCTGCCCCACATGGTCGTCCTGATTCTTTTGGCTTTCGTCAGCGGCGGGGGATTAAACGGAGTGGTGATCTCGGTCGCCCTCACCCACTGGCCTTCCTTGGCGCGTGTGATCCGCGCCGAAGTCTACCAAGTGCGCTCCGCAGATTATGTTCAACTCTCGGCAAAACTGGGCCGCTCGCCCTCTTGGATTGCGCGCCATCACATCCTGCCCCATCTTTGGCCGCAATTTTTGGTGGGTTTGATTTTGCTCTTTCCCCATGCAATCTTGCACGAGGCCGGGATTACCTTCATTGGCATTGGCCTATCTCCCCATCAGCCGGCGATCGGGATTATCCTTGCCGAGTCGATGCGCCATCTGTCCACCGGCTATTGGTGGTTAGCGGTTTTGCCCGGTATGGCTCTGTTGGTTATGGTGAAGCTCTTCGATATCCTCGGAGAAAACGTGCGCGCCTTGCTCGATCCGCGCACTGCGCAGGAGTGAAATATGCTAGAGGTGCGCAGTCTGTCCATTCATTTTCATCGCTACACTCGGGGCTTGCGCCGCACCGTGCTCACTCCGGTGGTAGATCTGTATCTTAAGGTCAGTGCCGGCGAGGTGGTTGCCGTGGTCGGCTCCAGCGGCTCCGGCAAGAGCCTGCTTGCCCATACCGTTCTGGGGCTCTTGCCCTCGAATGCGAAGGTTGAAGGAGAGATATGGTTCAAAGGGGAATTGCTGACCCCTGAACGGCAAGCGCTAGCGCGCGGCCGTCAAATCGCCCTGATCCCTCAATCGGTCAGCTTTCTCGATCCGCTGATGCGGGTTGGGGCGCAGGTGCGACGCGCGGCGCAATTGAGTGGCAAAAATCGGCATTCCGCTGCTGCTCAACGAGCCATCTTCCAACGTTACCAGCTTCCCCTCGAAGTGGAACGTTGGTATCCCTTTCAGTTGTCGGGAGGCATGGCGCGGCGCACCTTGGTCTCGATGGCGGTGGTCGGCGAAGCCGAATTGATCTTAGCCGATGAGCCAACGCCGGGATTGCATCCCGAGGTAGTGCGAGAGACGCTCAACCACCTGCGCCAACTTGCCGATGAGGGTCGCGGCGTGGTGTTGATCACGCACGACATTCAAGCCGCTTTACAGGTTGCCGATCAGATCGCCGTTTTCTACGCTGGCACAACCGTGGAGATTGCTCCGGTCACAGCGTTTTCCGGCAAGGGAGAGGGATTGCTTCACCCTTACACCCAAGCTCTGTGGCGTTCCTTGCCCCAAAACGAGTTCATCCCCCTGCCCGGCATGCAACCCCCGCCGCAAGACTTACCCCAAGGTTGCCTGTTTGCCCCGCGCTGTCCCCTTGCCACGGCGGAATGCACCGCTGAACGCCCGACAATGCGCGCAATCGCCCAAAACCAAGTGAGGTGTATCCATGCTCAGGGCTGAACGGATTTCCTTTCGTTATTCTCCTAACCGACCGTGGATCCTACGGGGTTTTTCGCTCGCCATCGCCCCCGGCGAACGGGTTGGACTTTACGGCCCCAGTGGTTGTGGCAAGACCACTTTTGGGCGCATCTTGGCCGGTTACCTTCAGCCCCTCGGCGGTAACGTGGAACTAGATGGGGAGCCTCTACCCAAAAAAAGCTACTGTCCTGTGCAGATGATCTTTCAACACCCCGAGCTGGCGATCAACCCGCGCTGGACGATCGGCAAAGCCCTGTATGAAGCCTATCAGCCGCCGCCCAGTTTGTTGGAGGCGCTCAGCCTTGATCCACATTGGTTCGAGCGCTTTCCTCACGAATTGAGCAACGGTGAGTTGCAACGCATTGCGGTTGCCCGTGTCCTTGACCCGCGAACCCGCTATCTGATCGCCGATGAAATAACCACCATGCTGGATGCCAACACCCAAGCGCAACTCTGGCAGGTTCTCCTCGATGTCGCAGCCCAACGCCGGCTTGGAATGCTGGTCATCAGTCACGATCGACCGTTGCTCGAACGGGTGTGCACACGCATCGTTGATTGGGCGCTGGAAGCACATTAGATGCGGGGAAGGTCTTATATTATACTTGCTACGCTATGCGCATTCTCTTTCTGGCCGATGGGCGCTCTCCGATTGCCTTGAATTGGATCGCATACTTCCTTGAAACGGGCGATGAAGTCCATTTGGTTTCGCTCTACCCTTGTCCAACCGATCCGAGGTTTGCTTCGGTGCATTGGTTGCGCATCCCGTTTTTGGGCAGCGAACTGGCCGCCCAAACCGCTCGGGGCTTGTTTGCCCGGCGTTTGCTCCCGGCGCGTTGGCGCACCACATTGCGTCAACATCTCGTGCCGCTGGGGCTGGGGCGCGCAGCACGGGAACTACACCGCTGGCTCGAGCGTGTCCAACCCGATCTGATCCACGCCATGCGCATCCCTTATGAGGGGATGGTCGCCGCCCTTGTCCAGCCCGCTTGCCCGCTGCTGATCTCGGTGTGGGGCAACGATCTGACCCTGCATGCCACTGCCAACCCCCTCCTGCGTCAGTTGACACGCCAGACACTCGCCCGAGCCAGCGCCTTGCACAGCGATTGCCACCGCGATCAGCGCTTGGCTGTGCATTGGGGGTTTGACCCTCAGAAGCCGACAATTGTCTTGCCCGGCGCCGGTGGCGTACAACGCCAGCTTTTCCGTCCCCAAGCCGGGGTCGACCGCCAGCCGATCGTGGTCAATCCGCGCGGGTTACGCGCTTACGTGCGCAACGACACGTTCTTCGGCACCATTCCCCTCGTGCGCCGTGCTATGCCCGAGGTGCGCTTCCTCTGCCCGGCCATGCAGGGGGAGGCAGAAGCAGAACGTTGGGTGCAGCGGGAGGGGGTGGAGGACGTGGTGAAACTGCTACCGCGCCTCAGCCGCGCCGAAATGGCTCTCCTCTTTCAGCAGGCAGCGGTCACCGTCTCGATCACTGAACACGACGGCACCCCCAACACCCTGCTCGAAGCGATGGCTTGCGGTAGCTTTCCGATCGCTGGCGATCTCGAACCCTTGCGTGAATGGATCACGCCCGGGGTAAACGGCGCTTTGGTCTCCCCCGCCGACCGCCAAGGCTTAGCCGAGACAATTCTGTGGGCACTCTCCGATGAACAACTCAGGCAGAGAGCATGCGAGATCAACCAAGAGCTGATCGACCAACGTGCCGACTATGCCAAGGTGATGCCGCAGGCGCAGGCGTTCTATCAGGCGTTGGTCAGCTCGTCACCCCGGCTTAGGGGGCGGGATGGCCAACCGGCAGGAGGTAGAGCGGGCGGTGGTCGGCCGGCAGCTTGAGTGCCTCTTGCACCCCATCGTCATAAAAGGCGCCGATGGGCACACTCCCCAATCCCAAGGCCACCGCTTGCAACAGCAGGTTCTGCGCCGCATGGCCGGCTTCCATGTGCACATAGCGCGGGCTGCGCTGTTTGCCGTATTTGGCCTCGGTACGCTCGTAGACGGCAGTGATCACGAACACAGCCGCAGCTTGCAGAACGGCATCTTGGCGCAGGGCTACGGCGTGCAACGCCGCACGCAAATCACCCTCTTGCCATCGGGTGAGGGTGTGCCCTTGAGGACGATAATGATATACCCCCTCTGGCAGGACGACATAGACCTCTAGGGGGTAGAGCGCGCCTGCCGAGGGCGCCGTGCGAAACCCAGAGGGATGGGTAATGCCCTGAAGCGCCCAACACAGTTGACTGATTTGGTCTATGCTAAGCGGATCGGGGCGAAATTGGCGCACCGAACGGCGCTTGGCTAGGGCTTCTTCCAAACTCATCTTTCCTTCCAACTGCGGAGGGGGCAATTGGATCTCCTCTCCACCAAGCGGAGTGGCGAGCGGTTGGCCGACTGCCGTGGGACTGGAGGGGGGTTTCTCCCCCGAACGCCAGGCCGTACAAGCAGCCAATCCGCTGACCAAGAACAAGATCAAGAGCCGCCAAACGATGTTCATCTCTCAAATATGGATCGGTTGTCCCTCAACACCGTGCGCTGCTTCCATCAGCACTTCGCTGAGGGTAGGGTGAGCATGGACGTTGCGGGCGATTTCGTTTGCAGTCAGTTCCATCATTTGGGCGAGGGTCAGCTCGGGCAGCAATTCGGTTACTTCAGGGCCGATCAGATGCGCACCGAGGATCTCGCCGTATTTGGCATCGCTGATGATCTTCACCCAGCCGGTTGATTCGCCCAAGCCCAGCGCTTTGCCGTTGGCTTGGAAGGGGAAGCGCCCCACTCTGATCTGGTAACCCTGCTCTTTCGCCTGAGCCTCGGTCAAGCCAAACGAGGCCACCTGCGGTTGGCAGTAGGTGGCGCGGGGCATGTTGGTGTAGTTCAACTTTACCGTCTCCACGCCGGCGATGTTCTCAGCGCAGACAATGCCTTGCGCCGAGCCGACGTGGGCAAGCATCAGCTTGGCGGTGACATCGCCGATCGCCCAGATACCGGGCACGTTGGTTGCCATACGGTTGTCGATCACAATCGCACCGCGCTCATCGATTTTGACCCCCAGCTCCTCCAGCCCCAAATTGCGGCTGTTGGGCTTGAAGCCGATCGCCACCAGGGCTTGTTCGGCTTCGAGGGTTTTCTCGCCTTCGGAACTGGAGACTCTCACCACCGCCCTGCTGTCCTTGACCTCAATCCCTTCCACGCGGTGGCCGGGCAGGGTTTTGATCTTGCGCTTGTTGAGCGCTTTGGTTAGCTCGGCACTGATCTCTTCGTCTTCGAGCGGCAGGATGCGCGGCAGCATCTCCACGATTGTCACCTCGCTGCCGTAGGAGTTCCAGATGGTGGCAAACTCCACGCCGATCGCCCCGGCGCCGATGATCACCACCGATCGAGGCAGTTTCTCCTGCAGAATGGCCTCGTGATAGGTGACAACCACTTCTCCATCCACAGTCCAGCCTGATGGGATAGCCACATTGGCGCCCGTGGCGACTACAATGTTCTTGGCGGTGTAACTTTGCGTTGCGCCGCTCTCGGTAGTCACCGCAACGGTATCGCGGGCGGTCAGCCTTGCCGTCCCCATAATCACCTCGATGTTGTTCTTCTTCATCAGGAAGGCCACCCCTTTGGTCAAGCGCGCCGCAACCTGCCGGCTGCGCTTGACTGCTGCGCTGTAATCCAATTGTAGGTTCTCGAAGGAGAAACCGAACTCTTTGCTGCCCTCACGCAGCAGGTAGGCGATCTCGGCGTTGCGCAGGAGAGCTTTAGAAGGAATGCAGCCGACATTGAGACACACGCCCCCCAGCCATTGCTTGTCAACTACGGCGGTTTTGAGTCCCAACTGAGCGGCACGGATGGCACAGACATACCCCGCCGGCCCTGCGCCGATGACAATCACATCGTAGTCAGCCATAGCTTGCTCCTTTTCGAGGGGAATCCATTGGTGAGTATTATAACAAATCCGCAGGCGACGCAGCCGGATGGTTTAGATGTGGCCCGTTCGCTCACCTATTTTTGTGGGTAGAGGCGCCGGCGGGCGAAGGGAGGTCCTCGTTCACCGTGCCCACAGGTGGGGATGCCGGGACTTCGGGGTATTCTCAGCGAGGATGCCTAGGGCGGAAGGCGAACGTCCTCGTCCGCCGCATCCACAAGGCGGGGACGCCTAAATCCCGCTGTGCCCAGAGCGGGGAAGGCGTGTGATATAATCCTCACATCTCTTTCCTGCCGAACCGCTCGGGCGGGTTGTGTTGTCCGTTTACAATGAGCAGAACGCACGCTTTCCGACCACGCAAGGGAAATTCTGTCCGGGCGGCTGGATGTTGGAGTCGGCGAATCCGAACGGGACGGCGATGCACTAAAGCACTCCGCAGCCCTAAACTCAAGCCGATGGCAGCACCCACGCGCTAGAAGGAAAGGCACTGGATGGATGCATCAGTCAGGAGAAGCCTTTTTGAGTTGCTAAGACCGAAACGGACGATGCCCGACAGACCCTCTCTTTGTCCGAAATCGGGCCCGAACCCACCCAAAGATCGCTACGAATAAGCGACAATCTCATCCCTTGTTGCGGAGGGTAGCATGAGTGCCTATGTGATCATCGAGGTCGAAGTCACCGATCCCGTGGGGTACGAAGAGTACAAAAAATTGGCTACGCCTACCGTTGCCCAATACGGTGGCAAATATCTGGTGCGCGGCGGGGCAATCGAGGTCTTAGAAGGCGATTGGCAACCCAAGCGTCTGGTCGTCTTGGAATTCGAGAACGTGGAACGCGCCAAAGCTTGGTTGAACTCCGATGAATATCGTCCGGCGCGCGAGCTGCGTCATCGCTATGCCCGCTCTAACACGGTCGTGGTGGAGGGCGTCAAGTAACACCGCCGGTCAAGTGCACGGCCGGCTGCGCATTTCGACCAAGAACACAAGCAACGCTTCTCTCTAAGCAGATCAAGCCGGGCGATCGCAATCAGGCCTTGTTTTTCGAGCCGTTTCCCCGTCCTAGGCCGGCTCGATTCGTATAAAATTTGTATAATTTCGGCAATCATTAGCGAAAATTTGGGGGATAAGAAATAGCGGTTGATTATAATTACGATGCAAATAATTTGATTCCTACCCTAAGGAGGTGGATCATGGCCGAGCAACAACGACTCTCCAATTCTTCCGTGCTGCGGGCCGGCGCCATTGCGGTCGTTGTAGCCGTCCTTGCCAACATCTTGGCGCGTTTTCTTTTGGGCTTGGTAGTCCCGCTCACCCCGGACTTTCAGCCTTTCAGTTACGGAGCTATTGTGTTTTTTACTGTGCTCTTCACCGTGGCTGGAGTGGTCGTCTTTTGGGTTGTCAGTCGCTTTGTCTCCAATCCTCTCAGGGTGTATAACATTGTGGGGGTGGTAGCCTTTTTCCTCTCGCTGGCGCCGAATCTGGCCGGGGCGGCCAATCCCTCTGCCATGCCGATGGGTGGAAAGGGGAGCGATTATCTGCTCTTGATCCTTTTCCACATCGTGGCCGCCGTGGCTTTCCTAGGTACCCTCAACCGGCTTAGCCGCGCGCAGGGAGCATGATCAGGATCGCCCTCCCCTAGCCCCTACCTTTTCCTCGAAGGGCTTGCGCCATAGAGAGGTCCCTCTCTGGCGGGAGAGGACTCTGACAAGCATTGTCAGCCTTCTCAGGTGGTGGTAGAATAATGTAGAAAAGACTCAAGGAAAATTACGAGTCGCTCTGACTCGGGAGGTAGAATCAGTTATGGAACAGCAAGTAGCAACTTTCACGGTCAAGAAGGGTCTCGCCCAAATGCTTAAGGGGGGTGTAATTATGGATGTTGTCACTCCGGAACATGCTCGCATCGCCGAGGATGCCGGGGCAGTAGCGGTGATGGCGTTGGAGCGCGTCCCGGCCGACATCCGCGCTTACGGCGGTGTGGCGCGCATGAGTGATCCGGAGTTGATCTTGAAGATCATGGATGCTGTCACCATTCCGGTCATGGCCAAGTGCCGCATTGGTCACTTTGTCGAAGCCCAAATCCTTGAGGCTATTGGCGTGGACTATATTGATGAGTCAGAAGTGCTGACTCCTGCGGATGAGCAACATCATATTAATAAACATCTCTTCAAGGTCCCCTTTGTATGCGGCGCCCGCAATCTGGGTGAAGCGCTGCGTCGCATCGGAGAAGGTGCAGCGATGATTCGCACCAAAGGGGAAGCTGGCACTGGCGATGTGGTTGAGGCTGTGCGTCATGCCCGGGCTGTGTTGGGCGAGATTCGCCGTCTGCAGAACATGCCTGAAGAAGAAGTGATGGCCTTTGCCAAAGAGATCGGCGCCCCTTACGAATTGGTTATGGAAACGCGCAGCTTGGGGCGCTTGCCTGTAGTTAACTTTGCTGCCGGTGGCATTGCTACCCCTGCAGATGCTGCGCTCATGATGCAGCTAGGTATGGATGGCGTCTTTGTCGGTTCGGGCATTTTCAAATCCGGGAATCCCGCCAAGCGAGCCGCGGCGATCGTCAAGGCCGTTACTCACTATAACGATCCCTATATCCTTGCCGAGGTCAGCCGCAACCTCGGCGAACCGATGGTTGGGCGGCAAATCTCATCTATTCCAGAAGCGGAGTTGATTGCAGGACGTGGTTGGTAAGCTTCTTAGAATCGGTGTCCTTGCTCTACAAGGGGACTTTGCAGAACATATCGCCATGCTTCGCCAGTTAGGCGTCGAAGCGGTGGAGGTGCGTCTGGCTGAGCAACTAGCCAGCCTAGATGGGTTGATCATGCCCGGTGGCGAGTCGACCACCTTTGGTAAATTGGCTACCGACTTCGGCTTGATCGAGCCTCTACGGGAGTTTGGGCGTCAAAAACCCATCTGGGGCACTTGCGCCGGAGCAATCTTTCTCTCTAAAGACGCTCATCGCCCGCAGCCCTTGTTGGGGCTGATGGACATCACCGTTGAGCGCAATGCCTTTGGACGGCAGGTAGCCAGCTTTGAGGTTGACCTGGACGTGCCGGCGCTTAAGGCGGTCAGCGATGAGGATTTGCCCTTCCATGCCATCTTTATCCGCGCCCCTCTGATTGAAAGCGTTGGCGAAGGCGTGGAGGTGCTCGCCCGTTTAGAGGATGGACGGATTGTTGCGGCTCAACAAGGACGCTTGTTGGCGACCTCGTTCCACCCTGAGCTTACCGGGGACCCGCGCTTTCATCAGTACTTCTTGAGGCTGGTCGACAATCCAACATGAGTTTGCAAGGGTGCCTTGCCGTTTCTTCTGCGGCATAAACAGCTCGTAGAGATGGCCATCCGTCCTTTCGACTGGCGCGACTTGTTCACCTTCCATCGGTGGCGCGGGGAATGTCTCTACCTCCATAGTGCATGGACGCTGACCCGAGGGCCGCTCTCGGTGCCAGGAGTAATGCTCTCTGGTCTCACCTCTATTGGTGGTCTGATCACGGCCGTCTATCAGACCGAAAATGGCGGGTTACCCCTTATCGGGCAGGTGATGCAGCTCGAGGGAACACCCTGGGCGCATTTGCTCTTCCTGACCCCGCAACAGGCGATCAATATCACCAGCTTGGCTGGCATCCATGAGCACTTTGCGAATGTGGTAACCCCTCGCGGGGCGTTGCGCTTTTTGGCTGATCTCGACGAACAATCGCATGCCTATGAAGTCCTCCGCCAGGTGGGCTATGTAACGTATGCTCGCCAACGCATTTGGCGGTTGCCACAAAGCATCGGCCGAGAGACGAACAAGCAGCACACCGGATGGCGTATTGCAGAGGAGGAAGACCTGCTTGCCATCCGAAGCCTTTACCATAGTGTGGTCCCGCCTCTGGTCCAGCAGGTCGAGCCTGCACCGGCAGTGCCCCTGCGAGGTCTGGTCTACCGAGCTGACCATACCGTACTCGCCTATGTCGAAATCCGCTATGGACAACGGGGAATTTGGATTCAACCGCTCTTTCACCCCGACCTACCGAACTTGAGGGCCGTGTGGAGTGATTTGACCCGTCAGATACCTTATCGATTTGCTCGTCCAATCTATGTATGTGTTCGATCTTATCAAGCGTGGCTTGAAACGATACTAGAATCACTGGGCGCCGAGGCTGGTCCGCACCAAGCGGTAATGGTCAAGCACTTGAGTGTAACCCGACGCGCAGTGCAATCCCTTGCCCTGCCGCTTCTGGAAAGCGGTCAGCCTGAAATCTCGGCGCCGTTTGTCAATATGGAGAATCCTAGGTAGCCTATGACGCAGTTGAAGATTACTGACGACTTACAAGCTCTTTTGAGCGTTCTTCCGCCTTCCATCGCCGAGGCGGTCGAAGAAGCCAACCACAGCGATGACCTTCTAGAAGTGATCCTAGACTTGGGGCGAGTGCCAACAGCTCGCTTTATCGACCGCGAGATCATTCTGCGCCCCGAAGAAGTCCAGCGCGCAGATTTGGACTACGTTATTGAGCGCATCGGGGAGTTCGACGCCGATAACCGCGCCGGCATCGAGCGCACTTTGCATCGTATCTCGGCCATCCGCAATCGGCGCGGTCATATTGTCGGCCTAACGTGTCGGGTCGGGCGCGCCGTCTATGGCACGACGGACATCATCAAGGATTTGATCGAAAGCGGGCGCAGCCTGCTTATCCTTGGCCGTCCCGGTGTGGGAAAAACCACCATGCTCCGCGAAGCAGCGCGCATCTTAGCCGAGACCAAGCGGGTGGTCATCGTTGACACCTCGAATGAAATCGGTGGCGACGGCGATGTGCCCCACCCGGCTGTCGGGCGAGCGCGCCGGATGCAGGTGAGCACCCCTTCGTTGCAGCATGAAGTGATGATCGAGGCGGTCGAAAACCATAACCCTGAAGCGATTATCATCGACGAAATCGGGCGCGAGTTGGAGGCTGCGGCAGCCCGCACCATTGCCGAGCGCGGCGTGCAGCTAATCGGGACAGCGCACGGCAATACCCTCGAAAACCTCTTGCTCAACCCCACCCTTTCGGACTTGGTGGGCGGGATCGAATCGGTAACCCTCTCCGACGAGGAGGCTCGGCGACGCGGGACGCAGAAGACGGTTTTGGAGCGGCGTTCCCCGCCGACCTTTGACGTGCTTATCGAAATCCAGACCCGCGATCGGGTGGCTGTGCATCAGGACGTGGCCGCTGCCGTCGATGCACTCCTGCGCGGCCATCCTCTGCCGCCTGAAATCCGCTATCGCGATGAGCAAGGGGAGATTCACATCGAAAAGGCCGCTTTGCCTCCGCGCCCTGCGTTTGGCCTGCCGAGCTTTCAACAGGGCTATCGCCGCCAGTATAACGGCTATGAGGTCCAACCCATCCGCTCGCCAGAAGCCCCGGCTCCGGTCGCTGCAGAGAGCCAAGAGCCCTCTCGCGGGGTTTTGCCTACCGTGCGGATTTATCCCTACGGGGTAGCGCGGAATCGACTTTCCCAAGCGGTGCGCCGCCTCGGGGTACCGGCAGTGCTGGTTAGTGAGCCCTCCCAGGCCGATGTGGTGGTCACCCTGCGCACCTATTACCGCAAACGCCAACAGACCATCGTGGACGCCGAACGGCGCAACACGCCCATCCATGTCTTGCGCGCCAATACAGTCAACCAAATGCAACAGTTTCTGTCAGATTTATATAACTTGAATATCGAATTTGGCCCCAACAGTGGAGAAGTGGACTACCTACGCGAGGCGCAGGAAGCGATCGAGGCCGTTCTGAACGGTGAGCGCTGGGTGGAACTTTCGCCTGCCAATGCGGCTATCCGCCGCATCCAGCATCAAATGGCTCGCCAAGCCAATCTGCTTTCCCATTCCTACGGCAAGGAACCAAACCGTCGCGTGCGGATTTTTCGGGATGGGTGAGGAAGAGGCCGGTTGCTGTGTTTCCGATCGCTGAGCGTAAGCGGCTGCTCGGTAGAGACGTCAGGGATAGATCGTGTCGGCCGTCTCTGCCGCCGTGCGCTTCGATCTTGGAAAAAGCGGATGGGTTTTCTCAAAGAGCCTGAGGATACCTGTGGGTGCAGGCAAAGGCCTCCTGCACCCCGATCTTTTCTTCGACTCGGATTTCGAGAGCAAGGAACTTCCTAAGGATGATGGATGTTTATCACCCTCGAAGGCTCTGAGGGGTGCGGCAAAACCACACAAAGCCAAGCCCTAGCTGAGTTTCTCAGGCAGAAGGGTTACGATGTCCTTCTAACGCGCGAACCCGGCGGGACGGCAATTGGTGAGCAGATTCGCGCCATCCTTGCCAATCCCCATAACACGGCCATGCAGTTGCGCACGGAGATTCTGCTCTTTCAAGCCTCGCGCGCCCAGTTGGTCGAAGAAGTGATCCGCCCCCATTTAGCGCGCAAGGGGATCGTGGTCTGTGACCGTTACGCTGACTCGACTTTGGCTTATCAAGGCTACGGCTATCGCCAAATCCCTATCGAGCAAATTCGCGCCTTAGTGGAATTCGCCACGGGTGGCTTGGAACCTGACCTGACCTTTTTGCTCGATCTAGAGGTCGAGATCGGCTTACGCCGTCGGGCGCAAGATGGGGCGATTAACCGCCTTGACACCTATGAATTAGACTTTTACCGGCGCATCCGCGCTGGCTACTTGGAGCTGGCGCACCAACAACCCAAGCGCTGGGTGGTAGTAGATGCCACACCGGACTTTGACCAAGTTCAAGCGGAGTTGCGGCGGGTTGTGCTGGCCCGCTTACCGGGGGCTTAGAAGTCATCTGAATCCGCACTCTCACCCTCGCTGTCTCCTCCCTCGGGCCCGGCGAGATCGGGCATAGCCTTTTCAATTTCTTCGGGGGTCTGGCCTGCCTCAAGGCGGTCCACTACCTCGTCAAACTCGGGAGGCAATTCCTCGCCCAATTCCTCCCCCATGCGCCGCATCATTCGTCCTAGTGCCTTGGGATCATCCTCCAAGCCGGCCAGCAAACTGGGATCGGCCAGCTCTTCTAAGCGACTTTCTTCGGATTTGGCAATGCGCACCCGGGTGATACGCCGTTGCACGTTTTGGCTGTTGCAAGAGGGACAGAGCACTGCGCGTGTGCCATACTCAGTGTAGCTCAGGAAGACTTCGAAACGCTTATGACAATCCAAGCACCGATAGGGGTAATAGGGCATTTTCTCACCTCCATGGCGCACAACCTGATTTTGAAATTATAATCGGGTCAGGAGAAGTTTGCCAATGCACCCCTCAAGCCAACCCCTGCTGATCGTGATTTCTGGTCCTTCTGGGGCAGGCAAAGACAGCGTAATCAAAGCCCTCCAAGCGCGTGGTCTGCCTATTCATTTTGTGGTGACGGCGACCACTCGTGCCAAGCGATCCAATGAAGTGGAGGGAGTAGATTACTTCTTCGTTACCCGCCAGCGATTTGAGGAAATGATTGCTCAAGATGAATTGATCGAATATGCGATGGTATACGGGGAATATAAAGGGGTGCCGCGCCGGCAGGTGGTGGAGGCTCTCGCCAGTGGTAAGGACGTCGTCCTGCGCGTCGATGTGCAAGGGGCGCTCGCTTTGCGCAAACAGTTCCCTCAAGCGGTGCTGATTTTCCTCAGCGCCGAGGACCTCGATGAGACAGCGCAGCGTTTGGAGAGCCGCTCCACCGAGGAGGAAGAAGAGCTCCGGCGCCGCCTAGATACTGCCAAGTGGGAGCTGGAACACCTTTGGGAGTTCGATTATTGGGTGGTCAACCGCCGCGGGCAATTAGACCAAACCGTGGATACCATAATAGCCATCATCCAAGCTGAACACCATCGCATCTGTCGCCAACGGAGTTTGCCGTGAATTTGTCCCCATTCGTCCCACGCCGAATATCCCCCGAACACGCCGAGAACGATCTCCCGCCCTTGTCGTCAGTCGTGCGAGTCCACTACCCTCAGGACCAACCGCTAATCAGTTATTTTCTAATGGGGTTCTGCTTGCTCGTGTTCTTGGCTCAGATGGCAAGCGAAACTCTTTTAGGCGCCGATCTCCCTGCCCTCCTCGGGATGAAAATCAGTGAGGCGATCATCAACGGCCAGATTTGGCGTTTTTTCACCCCCGTCTTCTTACACGGCTCCCTTCTACACCTTGGCTTTAATCTGTATGCACTTTATGTATTCGGGCCTTCGCTTGAGGCGCGCTTTGGTCGGGGGCGCTTTTTGGTGCTTTTTCTGCTCAGCGGTTTCGTGGGCAACGTCATCTCTTTCATTTTCTCCCCCTCTCCTTCCCTGGGTTCTTCCACGGCGATTTTTGGTCTCCTAGGTGCAGAAATGATCTTTTTCTACCGCAATCGGGCCTTGCTGGGCAGCGATGCGCGGCGCCTCCTGATCAATGTGCTTACGGTAGCGGGGATCAATTTATTAATCGGGCTCTCGCCGGGAATCGACAATTGGGGGCACATCGGTGGCCTTATCGGCGGCTCGCTATTCAGCTGGTTTGGAGGGCCGCTCCTTGCCGTTGAAGGAGTCTACCCAGAGTTGAACCTCACCGATCGGCGCCACCTCAGCACCACGGTACTTGCAGCCCTGGGCGTGGGCGGTTTCTTTCTCGCCTTAGCGGCTGTTTGGATGATTCTCAGAAGCGGAGGTCTATGACATGGAAGTATTGGTTACCGGGGGAACAGGATACATCGGCAGCCATACGGTTGTGGAACTGTTGCAAGCTGGCTACCGGACGGTGATCGTAGATAACCTGAGCAACAGCAAGATTCAGGTTTTGGAACGCATCGAAGAAATTACGGGTAAAGCCCCCACGTTCTACAAAGCGGATCTGCGCGATGAGGAAGAGATGCGGCGTATCTTTCAGGCGCATTCGTTTGACGCCGTTTTGCATTTTGCCGGCCTGAAAGCGGTGGGCGAGTCGGTGGAGGTCCCCTTGCGTTATTATCACAACAATCTCACCGGCACTTTGATTCTCCTGCAGACGATGCAGGAGTTCGGTGTTCATCGGCTGGTATTCAGTTCATCCTGCACTGTGTATGGCGCCAATCAAGAAATGCCCCTGCGCGAGGATTACCCCATTGCTCCCCTAAGCCCATACGGCCACACCAAAGCGATGATCGAACAAATCCTGCGCGATTTGGTGGCTGCCGAACCCGATTGGCAAGTGACCCTCCTGCGCTACTTTAACCCCGTAGGAGCGCACCCCAGCGGGTTGATCGGTGAAGATCCCAACGGCATTCCTAACAATTTGTTCCCCTATATCACCCAAGTGGCCGTAGGGCGTTTGCCCTATTTGCGGGTCTTCGGGAATGACTATCCCACGCCTGATGGAACGGGGGTGCGCGACTACATTCATGTGGTGGACTTGGCTATTGGCCATCTGCGAGCGCTGGAGAAGTTGACCCAACCCGGTTTATACGTTTATAACCTCGGCACAGGCAGAGGCTACAGCGTCCTAGAGGTCGTGCGCGCCTTTGAGAAAGCGACCGGGAAAACAATTCCTTATCAGATTGTAGATCGTCGTCCGGGCGATGTGCCCATCGCTTATGCCGATCCTAGCCTTGCCCAACTGGAGCTGGGCTGGCACGCCGAACGCGGGATTGAGGAGATGTGTCTTGATGCCTGGCGGTGGCAAAGCAAGAATCCCCGCGGGTATGAGTAGGGGCATGATCCTTGCCGGCATGTAGCCCCGGAGGGCGGATATCTCGTCTGAAGGTTTTGGACACGCTTAGCCCAGGTTTGTGCGCAAAGCCGCCTTTGCGATTCCAGGACGGGGAGGGCAAAGCACCCATCGAAATCTGTATCGAGCAGTCGCCCACTGTCGCAAGAGCAGGCAACACTCTATGCCAGTGCGAGAAGTTTTCGGAAGTGACCTTCCCAAGCGGTTAGATGGCCCTCCAGTAGCACCCTTGGGGGAACCTCCTCTCCTTTCTTACGTGCAGGCGCGCTCTCTACTGGAGCAATTCCGGCAGGGGAAGAGTGAGGCTGAAGTTTCACTGGACTTAGGTCTAAGCACTGCGCGTGTCCTGCTTCGCCCGGAAGGGGTTATCCTGCCGGACGGACAAAACTTAGATTGGGATTGTGTAAAGCAGATCGCCGAAAGCGAAAAGGTTTGCTACCGTGTCGAACAGAACCGACCGCATCCGATCCGGGCCATGGGGCAGCACTCGAATTGGATTCTCAGCCTGATGCCAACCTCCGGCGCCCCAACCCTTTTGGTCAACGGCTTGCCTATGCATCGCATCAAGGATATCGAGCCCTGGGAGGACACGCGCCGCAAACTTAGGGCTGCCGGCGGAGCTCAGGGGCTGGTGCTGGATACCGCAACCGGCTTAGGCTACACAGCCATCTTGGCCGCAAGAACTGCTCAAGAGGTGCTGACCGTTGAGATCGAAGCAGCAGTACTCAAAATCGCCCGCCAAAACCCTTGGTCGATGGAGTTGTTTACGAACCCCAGGATTCGCTCACTCCTCGGGGATAGCTTGGAAGTCATTCGCAAACTTCCCGATGGTCAGTTCAGCCTCATTCTCCATGATCCTCCAACGTTTCAACTGGCTGGAGAGCTCTACTCAGCAGAGTTCTATCGCGAGTGCTTCCGGGTGCTGCGGCCCAATGGGCGGATGTTTCATTACGTTGGCGATCCGCAAAGCAAGCTGGGCGCCGGTATTCTACGCGGTGTTACCCGCCGCCTGCTCGAAGCCGGGTTTCGTCAGGTGATTCGCAAGCCCCAAGCCTTTGGCGTGTTGGCGATTAAGTAGCGGAAGGGTGGTAGGTCCCTTCCACAACCACTCGTTTCGAGCCGTCGTCTTGGATCTCGTAAATGAAATAGGCCAACTCAATCGGCAAGACGGGCCTTAGCATGGCTTGTGCCGGGCAGTAGCGGGTTGCAGAGAGTTCGATAGCGCGCACCACGGCCTCCTCTTGGACGCCTTTCCCGGCGACATGGTACTCGATGACGGCCCGGGTGAAGACTTTAGGGTGATCGGTCGCCCGTTCGGCTTTGACCGCAACGCGAAACTCGTGTACCTCCTGACGCTTTTTGCTCAAGATTGAGATCACATCCATTGCTGTACATCCGGCAAGGCTGAGCGCCATCAGCTCCATTGGACGGAAGCCATCGTTATCTCCGCCCACGTCGGGGGTGGTGCCGAGCGGGAGCGTGAAACCGCTTTCGGCGTTGCCATTGAAGGATAATCGTCCTTTCCAAGTCACCTCAACTTGCATTGCGGCTCATTCCTCCAGCAACGGGGTTAGATAGGTTTCGAGGGCTTTCCGGTCAACAGGCCCGGTCCAAGCCAGCCGAATCCTCCCTTGGCGATCGATGACATAGGTGTTGGGCAACGCGGGATTCCCAAACGCGACCAATGAACGCCCCTCGGGATCGAGGAGGACAGGAAAACTCAACCCATACTGAGCTACGAATGCGCTCACTTCCTCAGGGGGATCGCCGGCTTCGACAGCGAGGATGACAAAGCCCTTCCGGCGATGCGCCTGATAGTAGGCCTCAAGCACAGGCATTTCAGCGCGGCAAGGCGGGCACCAAGTGGCCCAGTTGTTCACCAATACCACCTGACCGCGGTAGTCCGCTAGGGAAACCGTCCTGCCCTCTAAATCCTGGAGGGTGAGCTCGGGTGCCGGTTGATTCATTGGCACCGGCCTCAGGGATTGATCGCCCAGGCCGGAGAGGGCCTCAGACTTCGAGAACAAGAATGGGATTGTCACGCCGATCAGGATTAACCCTGCGCCGATGAGGGTTAGGCCTAGAGGTTTGCGGCTGGAATTTGGGCTCGAGAGTCTCGAGGATCGCTTGGGTTTCATTTTGCTTGCGTTCATTGCGAGTAAGTTGAGAGCGAGCAGAAACCGATCGAACTACGTTGAATTTCCACTGCCGATCGAGAAGCTCCTTATCCCTGACGAGGAGGGGAGGAAGAAGGAGACCTTCCTCCCCAGTGTTTCCTCAGGGTAAAGGTTGGCAGCGGAGCAGGTGCTCGTAACCCGTAAAGTTTATACTTCGGCTTTCTTTCCGGCCACGCGCAGGATTTCTGCCAAGAGATGTTCTTCGGGCACAGCGCCTATGATTGTGCCCGCCCCTTCGTTGATGGTAGTCTGGGGCACGCCGCTTACCCCAAAGCGCTCGGAGAGCTCGGGAAACTCGATGGCTTCCACCATCTCCGACTCGATCAGCGGATGTTCCATGGCCATTTGATGGGCGAGGACCACTGCGCGTGGGCAATAAGGGCAGGAGGGGGTGACGAAAACCTGCAACAACACCGGTTGATTGACCTTCTTGAGCAGCTCGCGCGTGCGTTGTGAGAGGCCCGAGTCACGGCTGGAAACCAGCAAGAAATCGTGGATCAGCGAGCTAAATTCGTGCCCTGCGGGGATGCCGGCGTAGCGCACGCCATAGTCGGTGATCTGGTCGCCGTCTTTGGCGGCGATGACAATCCCCGGCGCTTTATCCACATGGTAACGGCGTGCAACGGCTGCGTCCTTCTCAAGATCGTATTTCTCCAGAACGATTTTGTCCGAAAGCTCGCTCACCTCTTTTAGCAGTTGGTAGGTGTCGGCGCAAGTTTCGCAGCCTTGTTCCTTACCGAAGAATAACACGGCAATCTCCTGGTTGAGGTCCTTAAAAAACTCACGTACTTGATTGCGGATTTCTTCGTTGAGTAAGGTTTGATCCATTTTTTCCTTCCTTTTTTGTTAATCTTTGGGCAACCTCGCACTCCACTGCGCAGAGGTTGTCTGATGGTTTTAGAGTGTAAAGCCCGAGCGGAGCAATAGCCCGCATCGAGATCGGGTGAAACTTGCCTTGTCCAGGTGCTCTGCTCGGCAACCGCTTCCCTCTCCCGGAGGGTATGGCCCTTTTATCAGGTAAAACAACCGCCTTCTACCACACCGCACTTAGGGCAAACCAGATTCAAGGCCCCATCGTAATTCAGCCGCTCGACCCGGCATTTTGGGCATAAGTCGCCTGCGCGCAGGGGTCTCGACGGTTGTGCCTCGTCCTCAAGCAGCTCTAGGCTGAGGGAAAAAGGGGTCTTTCCTTCTTCCACAACTCTATAGATGCAGATTCCCTCAAGGAAGTTACTTTACCCGGCGCCCTCGAGGAAATCTTCGAGATTGAGACGCTTGAAAAGGCGGTAGCGCACTTCCTGCGGCAGCGAAGCTTCTTCTTCGGCGTATTGATGGTAGAGCGTGATCGTCTTGCGCAGGGTGTCGACCACAATGCGACAGTTCTTGCACTCGGCCAAGTGGACTTCGATGGCAGCGCAGAGTTCCGAAGCCAGCTCGCCATCGAGATACTCCGAGAGAGCACTAAGCATTTCCCGGCAGGAGGGACGGTGAGCAGTCATTGGGTCAGATTCTCCAGGCCGTATTGCTTTTGAAAGTACTCCGAGAGCCACTGACGCAATTGCAAGCGGGCACGCGAGAGGCGGGTTTTCACCGCTTCCTCACTGATCTGGAGGATTTGGCTGGTTTCGCGCGTGGATAGGCCTTGGAGATCGCGCAGGATCACCACCACACGCAGAGCCGGGGATAGGCGCGCAATTGCCTGCTCAAGCATCTTTTTGCTTTCAGCGTTCATGAGCATCTCTTCGGGCAAACAACACCAATCGACAATCTGAAGGGGCTCTTGGTCTTCTTCATTGTCGGAGTTGGGTTCGTCTAAGGAGACAAAGCCCTCTTTCTCCTTGCGCAAGAGCATCAGCGCTTCGTTGGTAGCGATGCGGTATAACCATGTGGCGAGGCTCGAACGACCGTCAAAACTGGGCAGGTGCCTAAAGGCTTTGAGAAAGGTCTCCTGGAGGACGTCTTCAGCGTCTTGGGGATTGCCGAGGATGCGCAGTGCCAAGCGGTAGATATAGGCGCCGTACCGCTCAACCATGCGGGCAAACTCAGCCCGGTCGCCACGCTTGAGCGCCTCAAGGGAAAGAGGAAGATCTGCCTTAATCACTTAGATGAGCGCTGAGTTTAAACGTTACAGAGTCTTTATCCTGTCCCATTGTATCATCCTTTATAATCCCCACAGAGGCAATTTTTCTCGCCCGTGCTTGTAGTGTCGAGCTTTTTCCCTATAACGAGGAGATATGGCGGACCTTTCGGCTTCCAAGCGCTTGATTATCGACACCGATCCCGGCGTAGATGATGCCCATGCCTTGATCTTAGCCCTCTCTCACCCTGCTGTTCATGTGGAAGCGATTACTACAGTTGCGGGAAATGTCGGTCTCGAGCAAACCACTCGCAATGCATTGACGGTGGTGGAAATCCTGGGGAAAAATGTCCCCGTATATGCAGGATGCGCCGATTCTCTGGTGCGATCGCCGCCCCGCAGAGCCGTCTCACACGGCAGCAATGGCTTGGGCGATGCTAATTTTCCCCCTCCTCGGCGGTTTCCGGAAGCCGAAGCAGCCGCCCTAGCGCTTATCCATCTGACTCGGTGCATGCCCGGGGAATGCACCCTAGTTGCTCTCGGACCGCTGACCAACCTCGCTCTGGCCACACGCCTCGATCCTTCTTTGCCCGATCGAGCCCGCCGCTTGGTGGTCCTAGGCGGGGTGATCAGCGGGCGCGGGAATGCTTGGCTGCCCGCAGCCGAGTTTAATTTTTATGTCGATCCCGAAGCAGCTTTGGTAGTTTTGGAGCACTGGAGAAATCTCTTGCTGGTCCCGTGGGAGACAGTCGAGAGGCATCGCCTGAAAGCTGCGGAGCTGGAGGAGCTTTTTGCGATTGAAGGGAAGAAGGCAGAATTCTTTCGGCGCACGATTCGCCAGCGGTTGGAACAGCAACTTCCCTTGTATAATGCAGTGAATGAGCCTGACCCTTTGGCGATGGCGGTGGCTATCGATGAGTCCTTGGTCCTACGCAGCGCAAAAAAAGCCGTGACGGTGGAGTGTTTTGGTTCGCTTACGCGGGGGCAGAGCATCGTGGACTGGAATGACATTTTAGGCAAAGAGCCTAACGCCGAGATCGTATTGGAGGTGGATCATCGGCGCTATGTGGAGATGCTCAAGCAGAGCCTGAGCGAACCGTGAGATGACCGGTGAGGTCGGGGATGCCTGCGCGCCTGAGCCTTTGATTGAGAAGGGGGCATCTCGGTGCACCATTTCTCTTAGCCCGGCAGGTTGCTGGGTCTGGGGTGAGGGTTATTCCCCTTGCCTGAGAGGGCCCAGAGTGAGGGTTGTCGACGGCTACCGGCTTCAACCGGTTTGAGCCCACAGAGTTCATCAGGGAGGTCTGCACTTTCGTCCTAAAGGGATATAATCCATAAAAAGGAGTGTGTATGAGCAAAACCGTTCTGGCCTTTGCCCCTCATCCTGACGATGCCGAGTTCTTCGCCGGCGGATTGCTGGCCAACTTGCTTGCCGAGGGAGCAAAGGTCTATCTTGTGATCGTCAGTGACGGCGCACGCGGTTCCTTTGAGCATTCTTCGCAAGCCTTGGCAGAGATCCGTCGCCAGGAGGCACAGCGCGCCGCTGCGGTTCTCGGCGCTGAACCTCCCATTTTTCTCGGTTATCCTGATTTGGAACTGGACACCTTGCCTCCGGGAGTCTTGCGTGAACGGTTCATCCGTCTGATCCGCCAATACCGGCCTGAGATTGTGGTCGCCGGAGACGCATTCGCCCGTTACGAGGTCCATCCCGACCACCGGGCGGTGGCCTGGGCTGCCTCAGATGCAATTCACTTTGCCCATTTACCTCGAATGCACCCCGAGCACATCGAGCAGGGGCTCGAACCCCACTTTGTGGTCGAAAAATACTTTTACGGCGAGGAACTGCCTCTAGCCAACAGAATCGTGGATATCAGCCACTCGATCGAACGAAAAATTGCTGCCTTGGGAGAACATCGCAGTCAAGTGCAATTTCTGGTGGAAGATGTCCTGCGTCAGGCTCGGCTGGCCGGCTTAGATTTACGCGCTGTGCTCGGTGAAGCGCTCGACGATCCTTTGCAAGCGATTGCGTGGGCGATCCGAGCTCAAGCTGCAGCTATCGGTCAGCGGATTGGCGTGGCTTATGCGGAGGCTTACCGCTATGTGCGTTTTCATCCCTTGGTTGAGAACCTTCTAGCCACTCAGGGATAAGGCCTATGGGGATTAAAATCGCTATTCTAGGCGCCGCCGGCTTGCGCACACCGCTCATTCTCCAAGCAATCCTTCTCCGTCAAGCGCGCTTAGAGATTGACGAGCTGGCCCTGATGGACGTCAATGGGGAACGCTTGGAGCTGATTGCGGCACTTACAGCGCCACTGGAGGCTGCTAATCCACCGCGCTTTCGCATCCGACGTACTACCGAGTTAGACCTCGCTTTGCAAAAGGCGGATTACGTCATTACCACATTTCGGGTTGGTGGCATGGCCGCTCGCGCTGTGGACGAACGTGTTCCCCTCAACTACGGCGTTCTGGGGCAGGAGACCACCGGTCCGGGCGGCTTTGCCATGGCTCTGCGTACGCTTCCGGTCCTGTTGGCTGTAGTTGATAAAATGCGAACCCTCTGTCCACAGGCGTGGTTGATCAATTTCGCCAATCCGGCGGGGTTACTAACCGAGGGATTAGTTCGAGTGAGTGGCTGGCAGCGCAGCGTGGGCATCTGCGATGCCCCTCATACTCTGCGCCGTGCCTTGGCAGCGTTGCTCAATGCCCCTGCCGAGCAAGTCTTCCTCGACTACTTCGGACTTAATCACCTCGGTTGGGTTCGCCGTGTGATCTTTCAAGGAGAGGACCATTTGCCCCGCTTTTTAGAGCTAATCCGACAGACGGATCACATCCCCGGCTTCCCCTTCAGTTCTACCCTGATCGTCACCCTTGGCCTGATCCCAAATGAATACCTGTTTTACTATTACCACGCCCGCAAGGCAGTGGACAACATCCTCCAAGCCGGGAGCTCCCGCGGCGAGCAACTAGCGGCTTGGAACGAGGGCCTCTATGCTGAGCTGAGCGAGCTCCGGGCCAGGGGAGACTACGCCGGAATGCAACGCGCCTATCATAGTTACCTCAAGAAGCGCGGTCAGACTTACATGGTTAACGAAAGCGGGCAAGCGCATAACCTAGAGCAGCTCGATCCTATGTTGGCGGACTCCCTTTCCTCCGAAGGCTATGCTGGTGTGGCACTGGACCTGATCGAGGCGTTGAGCGGGAGCACGCCGCGTCAAATGATCCTCAACATTCCTAATTGCAACGCCATTCGGGGAATGGAAGCCGAAGAGGTCGTGGAAATCCCGGCCTGGGTAAGCAAGGGGATGATTTCTCCTGTAAGTGTGGAGGGTATCCCTCAGCACTGTTTGGGGTTAATGCTTCAGGTGAAAGCGTTCGAGCGGTTGACGATCGCTGCTGCAGTGGAGGGATCGTATGCCAAAGCCCTAACGGCCTTGACCCTTCACCCGCTCGTCCCCGGTTTCGAGGTCGCAAAGCGGATTTTGGATGACTACTTACAACGCCATGGTGAACTCTTTCCGCCGCTGCACTAGAGGAAGTCAGCAGGAGAGCGGCTAATCTCTTCAAGCGCAGCAAGGAGCGGGAGGGCAGGAATTGTCGGTCTCTCTTCGGTCGGATACCTCGGATTGGACTGGGCAGGGAAAGGAGAAGAGCAGTGAGCCCTCTGTCTGAGCCTGGTCCCTCCGCTTCGCCCAAGTGGGGGCCTACCACCAAGTTGATCGTAGGGTTGTCCTTTGTAGGACTCTTGGTGCTGCTGGTAATCCAATTCCGTCACTTGGTCGGCCCGCTCATCCTAGCCTTTATGCTTGCCTATCTCCTTTACCCGGTTGCCGAGCGGCTCAGCTACGCTCTTAAGATTCCCTGGCAAACAGCAGTGGTGCTGATCTACACCGTGCTCTCCTTGATACTGATCGGGCTGATCACTCTTTCCGGCCTAGCAATAGTTCAACAATTGCAAAGTTTGTTCAGTTTTCTTCAGAACAGTTTGAAAAACTTTCCGCAGTTTTTGGAACAAATTTCGCGCCAGACCTTTGTCTTCGGACCCTTTCAATTTAGTTTGGCCCAATACGATCTACCCGCTCTCGCCAATCAAGCTCTGGCGATCATCCAACCCCTGCTGGGTCGAGCCGGCAGCTTGATCGGCAGCATCGCTGCTTCTGCGGCAACCACTCTCTTGTGGGGGCTGTTCGTTCTGATTGTCTCATACTTCCTGCTTGCGGATGCCGGCAAGCGGGTGCGCCACGAATTTGTTCATATCGAAATCCCAGGTTATCAGGCAGACTTGGAGCGCTTTGGCACAGAACTGCGCCGCATTTGGAACGACTTTCTGCGCGGTCAGTTGATCGTCATCTCGCTCGCTGTTTTGGCCTACTTTGTCTTGCTTACCGTCTTGGGCGTGCGCTACGCAGTAGGGATTGCTGTGTTAGCCGGCGTGGGTCGCTTGGTGCCCTATATCGGTCCTTGGGCCTTGTGGATCACCACCTTTCTGGTCACGTACTTCCAAACCGGCAACTATTTCGGCTTACAACCCATCCAGTATTCCGCTTTGGTCTTGGTTCTGGCCTTTCTGACCGATCAGGTTTTCGATCATATCGTGTCGCCGCGCTTTATGGGCGAAACGCTCGGCGTGCACCCTGCAGCGGTCTTGGTGGCAGCCATTGTTTTTGCGAACTTGATCGGTCTTATCGGTTTGGTTTTTGCCGCCCCCGTGGTGGCTACCTTGAAATTAGTTGCGACTTATGTGGTGCGGAAGATGTTGGATTTGGACCCCTGGCCACCTGAACAACGCCTCACCTCTCCCAAGCCCGCTAACGCTCTGGCTGAATGGTCGAAAAAGGCGCTTTCATTCCTCAAGAAAGCGCTTTTGCGAGCGAAGTGATAGCTACCCAGAGCACACGTGTATAGGGCCCGGATCATCGCCTCTCCGTTCCCAAAATCCTCTGAGCGATGCACTGCCCTCTTCGAACATTGCTTCTCCTCTTGGGATGGGAGGGGCTTTTCGCGCACCCATGTTCCAAGTTATCCGTCCAAGCCCTAAGATATCTTGTCAGGCATATGTAGAAGGGCAAGCAGGCCTTGAGCTTTGTTATCCTGTGATAAAATCAACTTAATCACTCCAGCGCTGAGAGGCCTGTATGGGTGTTATCCTTGAACTGCACGGGATTACCAAACGTTTTCCGGGGGTGCTTGCCAACGACCATATTGACCTCGACTTACGCGAAGGAGAGATCCACGCTCTCTTAGGTGAAAACGGCGCGGGGAAAACAACCCTAATGAATATCCTCTATGGGTTATACAAGCCGGATGAGGGGGAAATCTACGTCAACGGGAAGAAAGCTGAAATCCATTCCCCGCGCGATGCGATCGCCCACGGGATCGGCATGGTGCACCAACATTTTATGCTGGTGCCAGTCTTTACCGTGGTGGACAACGTAATGTTGGGCGATGAATACGTGCGCGGGGGGGGTTTTCTTGACCGCCGCCGCGCTGCTAATCGTATCCTCGAGATCTCCAAGCAGTACAACCTCCAAGTTGACCCCTTTGCCTATATCAAGGACCTTCCGGTAGGAGCTCAACAGCGAGTCGAAATCATCAAGCTGCTGTTTCGCGAGGCTAACATCTTGATCTTGGATGAGCCTACCGCAGTCTTGACGCCCCAAGAGGTAGACGAGTTGTTCAAGATCATGAAGTCGTTAGTTGCCGGGGGCAAGTCGATCATCTTCATCACCCACAAATTGCGTGAAGTACTGGAGTTTTCCGACCGTATCACGGTGATCCGCAATGGGAGAGTGGTGGGGACGACAACGCCGCAGGAAGCCGATCAGAGTAAATTGGCCTCAATGATGGTCGGCCGCCAAATTGAGTTTGCTATTGAAAAAAAGCCCGCCGAACCGAAAGAGGTAGTGCTCGAGGTGCGCAATCTCAAAGTGCTAGATGCGCGCCAACTGGTGGCGGTCAATGGGGTCTCGTTTGAGGTGCACGCCGGCGAAGTGCTGGGAATCGCGGGAGTACAGGGAAACGGGCAGACCGAATTAGTGCGCGCTCTGACCGGAATGCAGCACCCGGTCGAAGGCGAAATCCGTATTTTCGGTAAAGTGATGACTCATGCCAGCCCTAGAGAGTTCTTTGAGATGGGCGCAGCCCATATTCCCGAGGATCGCCAGCGCGATGGCTTGGTGCTCACCTATCCTGTCAAAGATAACTTCATTCTGAATACGTTTTATAAACCGCCCTACGCCCGAGGGATCGTCTTACAGCAACCGGCCATTGCTGCCCATGCCGAGGAGTTGGTGCGCAGATTTGACATCCGTACGCCGAGCATCTTTACCGAACTCAGCGCACTGAGCGGCGGCAATCAACAAAAAGTAATCGTGGCACGCGAGTTTTCCCGTCCGCTCAAGCTGCTGATTGCGGCTCAACCGACCCGAGGCTTAGATGTCGGCTCAATCGAGTATATCCATCACCGTTTGCTCGAAAAGCGGGATGAAGGGTGTGCCGTCTTATTGATCTCGACTGAGCTAGACGAAATCCTACAACTCTCGGACCGGATTGCGGTGATGTACCGCGGGCGGATCGTTGCCACAGTCAATGCTGCCGAGACCACCAAAGAAGAGCTCGGCCTTTACATGGCCGGGATGCAACCTGAAACCCTTAGCCTAGCCCAGGTTGTGGAAAGATGAGGAATCTAGGACAGCAACCAGCTCAAAGCCTAAGGGGGTTCTTTATTTTCCTAGAGGAAGTTCGTCGCAGTCCTCTAACGGTGACCTTTTTAGCCATCTTCACCGGGTTATTCCTGGGCGGCATTATTGCTGCCTTGAGCTCCGAGCCGATGTACGAGGCATTTCGTCTCTCCGTGGGGGAAGGCCTAAAAGCGGGGGCGCAGGCGGCGTGGAACACCTATCGTGCCTTGTTCCTCGGCGCCTTTGGAGACCCGGTAAAGATTTCTGCTGCCTTTGCGAGCGGTGATTGGCTGCAGATCAACCGCGCTCTTAGTCCTTTCTTCGAGAGCTTAGTGCAGGCCACGCCCTATATCTTCGCTGGCCTAGCCGTTGCGTTTGGTTTTCGAGTCGGGTTGTTCAACATTGGCGCGGAGGGACAAATTTTTGTCGGGGCGCTGGCGGCAGTATGGGCAGGGGTATTTATCAAGGGCTTGCCGGCGCTCGTCCATGCTCCTCTGGCCTTCCTGATCGGAGGCCTGGGAGGCGCCCTATGGGGGTTTGTGCCCGGTTGGTTGAAAGCCAAGACCGGTGCGCATGAGGTGATCATCACGATTATGATGAACTACGTCGCCTTCCGTTTGAGCGAGTACCTCCTGACGGGCTACCTGCGTGACCCCAATAAAACCACCCCGATCAGCGCGCCGATTGAAACTACAGCCTGGATTCCGCGCCTCTTTCCCGATCCCAATCGGTTTCATTGGGGATTCTTCATCGCACTCGGCATCGCTTACTTGGTCTACCTCCTCCTATTCAAGACCACTTGGGGATTTGAGCTGCGCACTGTGGGTGCTAATCCCCACGCCGCCCATTACGCCGGCATGAATATTGTGCGCAGCACGGTGATCACCATGTCGCTTTCGGGCATGTTGGCCGGTTTTGCCGGCGCTAACGAGGTGCTGGGTGTCAATCGCAATTTGGGGGTTGCCTTTTCTTCTGGGTATGGTTTCGACAGCATCGCCCTTGCGCTGCTCGGCAACAGTCACCCACTTGGGGTCGTGTTGGCGGCTTTGCTTTTTGGCTTTTTGCGCAACGGAGCCATTCAAATGCAGCTCACAGCAGGAATTCCCATTGACATCATTTCGATCATCCAAGCTATGATCCTTGCCTTTATTGCAGCTCCGGCGATCATCCGCACCCTCTATCGCCTGAAGCCGCCCAAAGAGGTTGAACTAACCGTCCGTTCGGAGGGAGAAACGGCATGACCGCTCAAGCGACCTCACGCAATTCGGGTCAGTATATCTCCCCTGCTCGCGAACGGGCAATGGGAGTGTTCTTTTTGATTGTCGCCGCAGCGATGTGGTTTTTCTTCCTGCGCACCACCGAACCCGGCGTAATGACCACCTTTGGGATGACCCCCGGTGGCTCTAAGGTGAAAGCGCCCGATTGGGTGTTCGAAACTGCCTTGGCTCTGCAGGTTTTGATCTTTCTCACCGCCTTTCTGGGTGTCTATCAGCTTGCCCGCGGTTTTAAGCAGTATACAAACCTTGTGCTGGGCATTGTGAGCGGCTTCTTTATTTTTGCCTTCCTTGCTTGGGGCACCTCAGGGGTTTCCCTGAACTTGGCCGGATTGCTGCGTGTGATGGTGATCCGCTCGGTGCCGTTGACCCTCGGGGCGCTTTCGGGCATCCTTTGCGAGCGCTCGGGGGTCTTCAATATCGCCATCGAAGGGATGATGCTCACTGCGGCGTTTACTGCCACGCTGTTCGGCAGCGTTACCCATAACCTTTGGATCGGCTTGGTGACCGGAATGCTCAGCGGCTTGCTTTTGGGAGGGGTGCTGGCGGTGCTGGCGATCAAGTATAAGGTCAATCAGATTATCGCCGGCACAGTGATCAATATTTTTTCCACCGGGCTGACCTCCTTCCTCTCGGCTAAGTTCTTGCAAAAATACCAGCACCTTAACGACCCGGGTCGCTTCCCCAACTGGGACTTCCCCGGCTTATCGCAGATTCCCTTTATTGGTCCGATCTTCTTCAGCCACAATCTCTATGTATATGCCATGTATGTGTTGGTGGTGGTGCTAACGGTGGCTCTGTTCTATACTCGTTGGGGGCTGCGCCTGCGCTCGGTAGGTGAGCATCCCAAAGCCGCCGATACTTTAGGCATCCCGGTCAATCGCACCCGCTATATGGCTGTCCTGCTAGGTGGGTTAGTGGCCGGCTTTGCCGGCACTTACTTCACTTTGGGTTCTGTGGGGCGTTTTGACGAGGTCTTGACTGCAGGCCGCGGCTTTATCGCCTTGGCGGCGATGATCTTCGGCAACTGGAATCCGTTCGGCGCCTTTGGAGCTGGGTTGCTGTTTGGCTTCTCCGACTCGCTGGCCGGAAAGCTGACCATCCTGCGGGTGCCGATCCACAACAAGTTTTTGGAGATGGCTCCATACCTAGTTACCATCATTGTCTTGGCCGGTGTGATCGGTCGCGCCCAACCGCCTGCAGCGGGCGGAAAGCCGTATGAGAAGGAATGAGCCTTGCGCTAAGAGAGCTCCTTTGAGTCTCTCCCTCCTGTGTCAGGCAAAGCTGCTTCCCAATAGCGTAGGATGAACTTCACCACTTTGCTTGAGGCAACCTGCAGGGAGCCGAGCTCAGGAGCGGTTAAGCTTCCAAATGATATTCAAGCCGTCTAAAGTGAGCCAGGGGGCGATAATCTGCAAGACCGAGGTCTCGCGAGCAATCAGCTCGGCAAAACCTCCAGTGGCGATCACCTTCATGTTTTCCCCCAACTCAGCCCGAAAGCGCGCCACCATCCCCTCTACTAAGGCTATATAGCCGAAGAACAGGCCGGACTGAATCGAATGGACGGTATTTTTGCCGATCACACCGGGCGGGCGTTGCAGGTCAACCCTAGGGAGTTTAGCGGTGCGCAGAAAGAGCGCCTCGGCGGCGATGCCGATCCCTGGAGCAATGGCTCCACCCAGGTAATCCCCTTCTGCGGAAATGGCATCAAAGGTGGTGGCCGTGCCAAAATCGACCACACAGGCGGGCCCGCCGTAAAGCTTCTGGACTGCGGCCGCGTCGACAATGCGGTCGGCCCCGACAGCGCGCGGGTCATCGTAGCGGATGCGCACCCCGGTCTTGACTCCGGCATCCACCACTAGAGGCTCCTGGCCCAGATAGCGGCGGCAAGCCTCGACGATTCGCCCGGTCACCGGTGGCACGACAGAAGCCAAGCATACGCCGATGAGGGCTTCAGGGGGCACTCCGGCATGTTGTAAAAGCAAAACAAATTGCAACCCATATTCATCCGGCATCCGCTCGTGATCAGTAGCCAAGCGCCAGCGTGGGCCCAAGCGCTCCTCTTTATACACTCCCAAGGTAATGTTTGTATTGCCGATATCGATCGCCAGAAGCATCTTTCCTTACCGGTCTCTCTAGAGCTCGCCGCCCAAGACCAGGTTATCGATCAAGCGCGTTCCGCCGATGAAAACCGCCAAGGAGAGCAGCGCTGGACCGCTCACTTCTCCCTGCCACTCTTGCAGGTCATCCAGCCTTGCGCAGGAGACATATTGGGGCCGGGCTAGCGGTTCCCTTGCAAGCACGGCTTCCATTGCTTGGCGCAGACGGTCTGCATTGCGCTCTCCGGCTTGATAAGCGGCTTGGGCTGCGGTGAGGGCGCAATAGAGCACCGTGGCCGCCCGGCGCTCTTGAGGGTTGAGGTAGATATTGCGGCTGGACATAGCCAGCCCGTCCGGCTCCCGGACCGTGGGGCAGACAACCACCTCCAAAGGGAAATTGAGGTCGGCAACCAGACGGCGAATGACCAAAGCTTGCTGGGCATCTTTCTGACCGAAATAGGCTCGGTCCGGCTGGACAGCGTTGAACAACTTGACTACTACTGTAGCTACTCCGCGGAAATGACCGGGGCGCATTGCGCCCTCCAGCGGCGCCGCCACCTTTTCGACCGTCACCCAAGTTTGGTATCCTTCGGGATACATCCCCTGAGGGGTGGGTGTCCAGACCAGGTCGACCCCCTCGGCTTCCAGCAGAGCAAGATCGCGGGGTAGATCGCGGGGATAGCGGTCGAAGTCCTCCTGCGGGCCGAATTGCGTCGGATTGACAAAAATGCTCACCACCACCGAAGCGCACTCGCGCCGTGCCGCCCGCACCAGCGAAAGATGCCCCTCATGCAGATAGCCCATGGTAGGCACAAGTCCGAGCGGGGCAGGCAGGTTTTTGCGCGCTTGGCGCAGTTCATCTAGGGTGATTGCCGTTTCCATCGAGTCTGTCGCATCTTATCATGGAATAGAGCACTCTCCGCTTTCCTTCGGAGTGCAGGGCAGAGGCTATCAAGGGCAACGCACAATTCCTTGCGCATACAGACACCCTCCACAGGTGGGAAATGTGTTGCCGTAACAGTCTTCCCGATTTTCCAGAGAGAGGTCACAACCACCACACACTGCACAGGGAGCAAAGTCAAAGCGTTGTACTTTTTCCCTGAAAGCAGTATAGTTAGTATCATCCCATAGCGCCAACAAAGGACGTTCTTTCAGGCTGCCGACAAAATAGGCTTTGGAGTAGCGTGGACGGTCTTCAGCGAGGTAGCTGGTGTGGTCATGCAACAAGGGCAAGCAAGGGCTGACGCCGCCATGCCAAGCGATCGAAACCGAGCCGCGCTGGATAAACGGGCAGCAATCGTTGGCACTGCTCAGATTTACCCCACCCCAACTGGCGTTGAAGCCACTGCGCAGCGTCTCGATAAACGGTTCGACGGTCAAGGCGTCGAATTGGATGCGTGGGAAATCGAGCAACGGCACCCAATGGGAGGCAATATACAGGGGTTCATGCAATGCCCGCGCATAAAGCGATTCGCGCACCATCTCAACCGTGTAAGGTAAGACGTTGGTGACCAAAACGTGTTGAACACCCAGCCGTTTGCGCCAGCGGTAAAGTTCGGGCAGATCGGAGAGATTGCGTCGCATGGCGACAAAGACGATGCCAATCTGAGGATGAGGAAGGTGAGCTGGGGGACGCAGGCGTTGGAAAGCTTCGA
>JANXBJ010000001.1 GCA_025057645.1 Anaerolineales bacterium | reverse complement strand
ACTTCTGCCGGTTTCTGTCCCAACGCCAGCAACCGGATCGCAGTTGCTCGTTGACGCACTTCGGGACGCTTGTCCTTGCGGATTGCTTGTGTGAGTTGTAAAAGTTCGGTTTCGGTTAGTTGAAAGTCGAGTTTTTTGGGCATGCCATAACTGTATCCTATTTTGCCCGTTTTTTGAATTCATGCAATTAGTTACTTAGAGAAAATATGCTCCGGAAATTTTGTGCCACCTTTGTTATATTGGAGTAAGTCTCGCAGTTTATCCACTTCCATTCGTTCAGAGATTAATATGCTTCAGAAAAAAGATACGTCATCTGTAAGTCTCTCTAGCGAGCTAGGTAGAGGAATTGTCTGAAATCTTGTAGGGATGCCTATAGCATTCCCAAAACCAGACTCTTGCGAAGAATCCTTCCATCGTCTGGATCGAAGCCTATTCGCCGTGCTGTATTGTGGAAGTGAGTTTGCGTCCAAAGGTGGCGGTGAATGTCTATCTCAATTAGGTAAAGCCTAAGCGTCTAAGTAGTTAACCGAAAGTATTTATAAAGTGGTCGTCTCATGATAGACTCAAGGCATGACCACAACCAAACTCGAACTGAATGATACCGAACTTTCACAACTTGAACGTGCCACACGTTCAGATAAGCGGCCTGAAGTCAGGCAGCGAGCAACGGCGCTTGGCCTGCTCCTTCTGGGGAAAAGCCCACGGGAAGTGGCGGAAGTCTTAGCCGTCAGTCTGCCCACGGTGTACAACTGGAGAGCACGCTCGCGGTCAGGAGGGCTGGAGGCCTTAGCCAACCGTCCGAAAAGTGGCAGACCCAGCGTTGCAGACGAAGCATACTGCCGGGTATGGGAAGACACCTTGGGAAAAGAGCCTGCCGAGCTGGGATACGAATTTGCGCCCTGGACGGTGGAGCGGTTGAAAGCCCATCTGGAGCAGGCGACCGGCAAGCGCATGAGCGCCAACCGCTTGCGGGTCTTGCTGCGTAAACTCGGGTATCGATATCACCGACCGAAGGATAAGTTGACCCACTTGCAGGAGGGCGAAGCCAAGGAAAAAGCCGCGGAATGACTCGAAGCGTTGAAAAAAGCGCTCGGAGACGATTTCGAGCTGCTCTCTGGGGACGAAACGACCTTGACGCTTGAGCCCCCTCTGCGAGCCTGCTGGATGAACGTCGGACAGCAAAAGCGATCCCGGCTGCGGCGGCTTCCGCGAAGCAACGTCATCACCTGATTGGAGCCTATAACTGGCGTAGCGATAGGGTTGCCTACAAAGCCGTGCCGTGGAAGAACAGTGAGTCCTTCATCGCCTTTCTGGAGCATCTCTTGGTGAGCGTTTATCCTGTGGGGCGGATGGTTCTGGTCATGGACAATGCGGCTTATCCTCGGAGTGCGGCGACCTTGGCAGCACTCCGTCTGTTCGAGCATCGCCTCAGGGTGGTCTGGTTGCCAGCTTACTGTGCGCATCTCAACCGGATCGAGCGATTTTGGCGACATCTGAAAGACCTGGCGTGTGCGAACAAGCTGGAAGCCAGTTTGGAGCATCTGGTGACTGCCATTGAATGTGGCTTGAGCAATCAGAATAATCCGAATTATCCATTGCCGTTTTCAGCTTTCTAAAGACTTATGAGAACCTACTTAGAAGTTTTACTAAAGATCGTTTGCGCTCTGTCATAGCGCTAGTCGAGCTATTCACTCCTGAGCCAGCATTGGTGACGCAGTGACATTACGGGCAGCCGCCGCTATATCGGGCAGTGGATGTCTATTGAGGACAAGTGAAGGCATAAATGACTTATGTCCGAGTTCTCTCGTGGATAATATTGCCCTAGTCTCTCTACGGGAGCACAAAAGGAGTGCGCTGTCGTGAGAGCTGCGAGATCCCTGTTTCGCTCCCTAAATCATGCCGTTGGCGCACCTAGACTCGCTCTCGGCTTCTTCGCCCTTGTGCTCGGAGTGATTTACTCGGCGATTATTCCGCCAATCCAATCGCCCGACGAGGCCGAGCATCTGAAAAGGGCGTATTTGCTATCTAGAGGTGTTTTGACATTTTATACCCCCGCCTCTGGCCCTTCCGGAGGCTATGTGGCCACAGCTTTGCTTGAGTTCATTGATGTCCACTCTTCTATTCCCTTCCGCCCAAACCGGAAGTATTCTGAAAGGATGGTGGATGAGGCAAGAACAATCTTCTGGAGCGAGGAAGAGAGGTTTGTTCCGATAACGGCTTCGCCAAATTTTCCGCTTGTCTATTTCCCCGCTTCGATTGGTCTTTTGGTGGGCAGAGGGTGTGGGTTATCTGTGGAACATTCCTATCGGTTAGCACGCTTTCTAACTACCTCCACCAGTGTTGGAATAATTATGCTTGCCCTCACCATCCATCCTTCTAATCCTCTTTCTCTCTTTATCCTGACGTTACCCATGAGTGTTTTTCAGTTCGTCTCTGTCAGTGCCGATGCGATTTCCTATGCTCTGACACTGCTGATCTCCAGCGTGGGCGTAGTCGGTTTGGATGCAGAGAAAAAGTACAGCCCATTCTTAGCCATACTTCTCGGCGTTTCTCTATTTGCACTTGTGAGTGGGAGGTGGCAATTAGCCCCTATGATTTTTCTGCCCCTGTTGATTTGGCTGAAACGGAAAAGAAAACTGGATTTTCTGGCCTTTCTGATAGCACTATCTTCGGTTTTTTGGATTTTTTATACTCTCGATAGGTATGTGGATGCTCGTGTTGTAAGGGAGTTGCCTACCGAGGCAATTCTCTCATACTACTTGTCTCGTCCCGCAGAGACTCTAGGAATATTTTGGAACACTCTCACCAAAGAGGAGAGGATAAGTTTCTATTACCACTCCTTTATAGGCAGATTGGGGTGGCTCGACACTTTGCTCCCCTCTCCGCTTTACAGGCTGGCGTTCTTTTTTCTCTTGCTATTCTTCGGGCTTTCTTTTTCTGTTCGGAATGTAAGGCAGGACTACAAATTGCGGTTGGTGTTTTTCTTGATCTCGATTGCTATATTGTTGATTTCCCTTGCCGGCCTATTGGTCTTCTGGAGTCCATTCCCAACAAAGCTTATATTTGGAGTACAGGGTCGTTATTTTGCGATTCCCGTGATACTCATGAGTTATGTACTCAGTGGGTCGAGTGATTTGCGAACTCCACTCCGCCTGCTCCTTACAAAGCTGGCTTTCTTTGTGTGGATTTTAGTAGAAGCCCACTATATGACCGTTGGATTGATCTTCAGATACTTAGTTCGCTGAGGGTTCTTAGCAATTGCCTATGTTTTGTGTTGCCTGCGCAAACTTGCATTCCATCACCTTCTAAAAACTGCCCCGTCAGAAGTGAGGAGTACCCCTCAAAGTTTGCACCTAGGTCAAGGCAGCCCTTGCCTAAGGCAAATTGAGGTCCGCTCTGCACTCTTTGGAGAGCTATCTGCGATGCCACCACTGCTTCGCCCCTTTTCAGGTTTTCAGGGCCTTTCTCTCCGTGCGCTAACGCTCAAGTACTTTTTCTCCCCGGGCTACCCCTTTTTAGATTGGCTTTTGGGGCTTTACCTCACCGGGGTAATTAGGCAGAGCCGAACTGAGTCGTGGCGCTGGCCATCCAAAGAATTGCGGCTCTTTATAGCTCCCCATCGAAAAAAGCGGCCTATAATTGGAACACCATGCTGAGACGATGGCGTCGGCTTTTGCCTTGGGAGAGACAAAAACCTGCGGCTTTTCCTTTTTTGCTGCCCTGGATTCTTCCTTTGTGCCTGGGCTGCGCTATAGGATGCCGACCTGTGGGTCGGGGAGAAAACGGTGCTCTTGTCCCGACCCTTACTCCCACACCGCTCCCTTCTCCAACGCTCTCGCCCACTCCAAAACCTGTTGAGGGAACGGTTTCGATCTGGCACTCCTGGGACGAAATCCAGCGTTCGGCCCTATTCCGAATAATTTCGGTGTTTCAATCCTCCTATCCGCAAGTGCAGTTTGATGTCCTCTATATTCCCGCTCTGGACTTGAAGGCTCGCTTTGAGGAAGCGATGAGCCAGGGGGCTGGACCGACAATCCTGATTGCCCCTGCGCAATGGGGGCCGCAATTATATGAACAAGGCTACGTTGTGGATCTCACCGGGCAAGATATAGCCTCCATCCTTCCTCTCCTCAACCAAGCTGCGCTCGAGACCGGAATTTATCGGCGCAAGCGCCTCAGCTTGCCGATCACCATGAACGGTGTGGTCTTGTATCGCAATCAAAGCATTTTGCCAACCCCTGCCCAAACCTTCGAGCAAATGCGCGCTTTGGCGACCACGGCCACCCAAGCCGGCATAGTCGGTGCCGACATAGAGCGTAGTTTTTTCTTTTCCGGAGGGCATCTCCTCGGGCTGGGGGGATTACTCCTTACCCCAGATGGCCGCCCTGCCTTTCATCAAGAGGATTACCGCTATGCGTTGCAATGGTTGGACTTACTGAAAGCCTTTGAGCAGGTGGGGATGACCGAGTTTAACTCGGACAACGACTATCGTCTCTTTCAAGAGGGGCGAGTCGGCTGGATCGTTGAAGGGAGTTGGAATCGCTATCTACTCGCCGGAGAGGTCGGGCCGCTGAATCTGGCGATCGACCCCTGGCCGACTTACAAAAACGGTGCTCTAGCCGGCTTTGTTCAAAGTGAAGGAGTGTTTTTGACCCGCCTTGCCCTCAACGAACAAAGTCAGGTCTCTTGGTTATTTCTTCGCAGTCTTTTTACCCCAGAGGCCCTTTCTGCTGTAGGGACTGTCGGGTTGATTCCTGCTATTCGGGCCGACCAGTTGGCGGAACGCGGTGGCTCGGTCAGTGTTGGCGATCCCTTTATCGGCCAATCGATCCTTGCATTGCAAGGCGGCGTTGCCTACCCCTCCTCTCCGGAAATGGAGATCGTTCAGAACCATATGGATGACATCCTGCGTGCCGTGTTCTTCCAAGGGATGAGCCACCGTACTGCGCTTCAGCAAGCCTACGACCGCATTCTGGCTGAAATCCAAACCCAACCCATCGAATCACTCCCCTCCCCCTAGGCGATTTTCGGCAAGCCTCTCCGATTCTCCGAGGGAGTCGCCTGTTTCTTTCCGCACCCAAGAGTCGGGGACGCTCTGGTCCAGCTTAGTTCAGGTAAGGAAGTTTGTAGCTTTGGAATGTGACAGTTTACACTACCCGTTGAATTGTTGAAATGTGATAATAATTGTCGTAAAAAATTGTGCAAGATAGACAAAAGGAGGCCGGGCATGCCCATAAAGGGATGGATAGAAGTTAACGAGCTCTATTGCAAAGGATGTGAACTTTGCGTTAGCGAGTGTCCCCAACATGTGTTGGCCTTAGATATGGAGCGTCTGACGCCTAAAGGCTATCATCCGGTCACCCTGATCGGCGAGGGATGTACGGGGTGTGCTATGTGTGCTCTCATGTGCCCGGAGGCGGCCCTCACCGTATACCGTGAACTGCCCCAAAAGGTAACGGCCTGAGGAGGAGAAAGATGGCCAAAGAGCTTCTCAAAGGCAATATCGCCATGGCAGAGGCCGCTATTCGAGCAGGTCTGGAGGGATATTTTGGTTATCCCATCACGCCCCAGACGGAACTTTTGGAATGGATGGCCGAACGAATGCCAGCTCTGGGTCGTGCTTTCCTCCAGGCGGAGAGCGAAGTGGCTGCCATTAATATGCTTTACGGCGCAGCCTGCACCGGAGCGCGAGTCATGACTTCTTCCTCTAGCCCAGGCATCTCCCTGATGATGGAGGGTCTATCTTATATAGCGGGTACAGAGGTGCCGGCGGTCATTATCGATGTGGTGCGCGGAGGGCCGGGGCTTGGGAACATTGCTCCCTCACAAGGTGATTACAACCAAATCGTACACGGCGGCGGACACGGCGATTACCACCCGATTGTCCTTGCCCCGGCTAGTGTTCAAGAGGCCGTCGACCTTGTGGTGTTGGCCTTCGATCTGGCTGAGAAGTATCGCACTATTGTCTTCATTATGGCGGATGGGAATATTGGCCAGATGATGGAGCCGGCAGAACTGCCCCCCATGCGTCCTATTCGGACCGAGTACCCCGATTGGGCTGTGCGCGGTGCTATGGGACGCGAACGCCGCATCCTTAGCTCCATTTACATAGATCCAAAAGACGAGGAAGTCACCAATTACCGTCTCCTGCAAGTTTGGAATCGTATTCAAGCTGCCGAGATTCGCTACCGAGAGTACTTCCTAGAAGATGCCGATTATGTGGTAATTGGGTTTGGCACGGCAGGCAGAATTGCGCTGTCCGCAGTCCGTATGGCACGGGCGGAAGGAATGAGGGTAGGTCTGCTACGTCCAATTACGCTTAGTCCCTTCCCTCATCCGCAAATCGAAAACTTAATCCCCCAAGTGGAAGGCATTTTGGTTGTGGAGATGAACAGCGGCCAAATGCTAGAAGATGTCCAAAAGGCGGTCAGGGGGCGGGTGCCTGTCGAGTTCTACGGGCGGTTGGGCGGAATGGTGCCATTTCCGGACGAAATCCTAGCTGAGATCCGACGGATGTGCCGCGAGGGGATTCCCCCTGACGGAGACCCGCGCCAGCGATGGATGAAAAGATTTGCACCGATCATCCGTTGGCATGACTAGGAGGAGAAGCGTGGAAACCACACTTTCGGTCCAAATTGTTTACCAACGTCCTCGGTCTTTGACTGCTGTGCCAATGCACTATTGTCCGGGCTGTACTCATGGGATTGCCCATCGTCTGATTGCCGAGGTGATAGATGAATTGGGCATTCGCGAGCGCACAATCGGGGTTGCGCCGGTCGGTTGCTCGGTTTTTGCCTATAATTACTTCGATTGCGATTTTGTCGAGGCAGCCCACGGGCGTGCTCCGGCCATGGCTACTGGCATAAAGCGACTTCTGCCCGATCGGGTTGTCTTCACCTACCAGGGGGATGGCGATTTAGCTTCGATTGGGATGGGCGAAATCATCCATGCGGCCGGCCGCGGAGAAAACATCACCGTCTTTTTTATCAACAACGCAATTTACGGCATGACGAGCGGACAGATGGCGCCGACTACCCTGCCGGGCCAAAAGACAACCTCCTCTCCCCAAGGCCGAGATGTGGAAACAATGGGCTATCCGTTGAGAATGGCCGAGCTGCTCGCAAATCTGGACGGGGCCGGTTATGTCGTTCGGCGTAGTCTGCACGATCCTAAAAACATCCGCATGGCCAAGAAGGCTATTCGCTTGGCGTTTGAGACCCAGCTGCGCGGGTTGGGGTTTGCCATGGTGGAATTGCTCTCGACCTGCAGCACCAATTGGGGCCTTTCGCCGCTAGAGTCTCTGAGGTGGTTGGAAGAACACATGATTCCCTATTACCCTATTGGGGATTTCAAGGTTGCTGAAGCGCTACAAGCGATCAAGGTGTAGGGAGGGAAGTGCAAATGCAGACGGAAATTTTGATTGCTGGGTTTGGCGGTCAAGGGGTACTTTTTGCCGGGCAAGTTCTCGCTTACGCTGCGATGGATGCTGGGTGTGAGGTGACTTGGATCCCATCGTATGGCCCGGAGATGCGCGGTGGCACGGCTAACTGTACGGTCATTATTTCCGATGAAGAGATTGGCTCACCCTTAGTGCTGAACCCCAGAGGGGTGATCGCCTTGAATTTGCCTTCTTTGGACAAGTACGAGCCCCTAGTCAAACCGGGCGGAGTGCTGGTCGTCAACTCCTCCTTGGTGAACCGGGGCTCAAGACGAGAGGATATCGAAAGTGTATTCATCCCGGCCAGTGAAATTGCCGAAAGTTTGGGTAACCGTCGCTTACTCAACATGGTGGCCTTGGGTGCGTTAGTAGCCAAGCTACCGGTGTTGTCTTTAGACCAGGTCAAGAGAGCGCTTGAGGACCATCTTCCGGAGCGGCATAAGCAATTTCTGCAAGCCAACTTGCAGGCGCTGGATGCCGGGGCAAGCTTTGCCCTGAGCGTAAGCCGGGTCGGCGTCTGACTCAATCCATCGCCTCCTGAGCCGAGCTGATTGTGGGCTTTGTGCCTACAAAGGGGAGACATCGGAAGTTTTGTCTTATCTAGTTGGCTTCCCGCCTGAGGGATTTGCTCTAGAGGAGAACATAGCAAACCTGCCCAAGCTGGGTTTGTCGGGTATAATTGAGTGCATGTGGTTGAGGCGTAGCTTGATAAATTCGCTTGCTTTACCTTGCATCTTTGCGGCGCTTGCGTTCCTATTGAGCGCTTGTAGTGTGGTGCTTCCTGAGCCGACTTCTACCCCCACCGCAACCCCGCAACCCACGGCTACCCCCTTGCCGACCGATACCCCGACTCCTCTTCCGACAGCAACCCCCACCGAGGTTCCCACTAGTACTCCTCTGCCCACCTTGCCGCCTCTGCCTCCGTTGCCCACTGAAGCCCCTCCAACCCCAACAGTACTGCCCGGCACAAAGCCGATTTTGATCTACTTTATCCAAAAGGGTGGGGGTGGCTCGGTGGCTTGTGGAGACAGCTTAGTATATTATTTCACGGGTAAATACCGCACCAATGATGTAGGAGCGGATATCAAGACGGCTCTACAGAATCTCTTCTTTTACAAAACCGCAGAGTTTGGCGGCGTATATAATCCGCTTTACAAGTCGAAGCTGAATGTTGTTGGGGTCAGTTTTGCCGATGGTGCAGTAGAGATCGATCTAAGTGGCGAGCTGAATTTGTCGGACGATCCGTGCGATCCCAACCGCGTTTATGCCATGCTTGTTGCTACAGTACGCCAATTCCCAGGGCTGGGAACGGTGAAGTTTAATCTCAATGGGGTGGGAATCAAGAACTTCCTTCAGTAGCAGGAGCTCGGGCAAAGATCCAAAATTTGAGGGTTGCGGGTTAGCCTCTTGTAGGGGCTTTGCAGGCAAGTTCGCAAGCGTTGGCTTCATCCGGCTCAACTGTGCTCGGTTTTCGCAAGCACAAATGCGGCCTTCCGCCACGTTCTCTTTCACGCCCCTCGGTCTGTCTGCCACCTCCCCTGAATAAGGCGTGGATAAGATATCCTAAGCATAGGACGCCCTCGCCCGCAGAGCGGGCGAGGAGAAATGTCTGTCCACGAAGAGAGAGGGGAGAACGGTAGAGCGTGAAATCGCTCTACCGTTCGGCTTGCATTTGTGAGAACTACTTATCTTCCGCGATCTGGATGCCTTGATGTTTGAGAGCAGCATGGGCTGCAGCCAGACGAGCAACCGGAACGCGGAAAGGTGAACAGGAAACGTAGTTATTTCCTACGATGTGGCAAAATTCGATCGAGCTGGGATCGCCACCGTGCTCACCGCAGATGCCCACTTCCAAATCCGGCCGAGTAGCCCGGCCTTCCTCAATGCACATCTTCATCAGCCGCCCAACGCCTTCGCGATCGAGGGTTTGGAAGGGGTTCTTGGGCAGGATGCCCTCTTCGATGTATTTGATGAGGAAGTTCCGCTCGGCATCATCGCGGCTATAGCCGAAGGTCATCTGAGTGAGATCGTTTGTGCCAAAGGAGAAGAATTGGGCAAGTTTGGCGATTTCTCCGGCGGTGAGCGCTGCGCGCGGAATCTCGATCATTGTGCCAAACTTGTAGTCAAAAGTAATCCCTTTTTCTTCCATCACCTGTTTGGCAATCCGTTCCAATCTTGGCTGAATCCATTCCAGTTCCTTCACGGTTCCGGTGAGCGGGATCATGACCTCCGGTTTGACGACCACGCCTTTCTTGGCCATATTTGCCGCGGCTTCGAAGATAGCCCGCACTTGCATCTCCACAATTTCGGGCATATAAATGCTCAGGCGCACGCCGCGCAGGCCCATCATCGGATTGCTTTCATGCATGGCTCGGACGCTGGCAAGGAGCTTTTCTTTCTCAGCGAGACCCTCGGTTTCGCCTTTTGCCCGCATAGTAATCACCTCTTCCAGCAGGCTCTCTTCCGAGGGTAGAAATTCGTGCAAAGGCGGGTCAATTAAGCGGATGATGACCGGATAGCCGTCCATCGCCTCGAACAAGCCTTCAAAGTCGGAGCGCTGGGCAGGAAGGAGTTGGTCCAACGCGGCTTTGCGCTCTTCGGGGGTTTCAGCAAGGATCATGCGTTGCACGATGGGCAGTCGCTCGGGTTCGAAGAACATATGCTCGGTGCGGCAAAGTCCAATGCCCACTGCACCATACTGGCGAGCACGGCGGGCATCCTTTGGATAATCTGCATTGGCCCAAACTTGCAGTCCGGTTGTCGGCCAGCCTTCTGGGCCTTTGCGGATGCCGGGCCTGGCGCAGATTTCATCGGCCCATTGGAGCAGGGTCATCAGATCGGTTTGCTCCTCAAGGCTGGGAGTGCTCGTGGGGATTTGACCTACGAAAACTTCGCCGGTTGAGCCGTCCACCGAGATCCACTCTCCCTCGTTGACACGCACCCCGCCCGCTTCCATATAGCGTTTTTCAAGATTGATCCGGATGGCGGCTGCCCCGACGACACACGGGACGCCGAATTGGCGGGCGACTACGGCAGCGTGGGAGGTAGCTCCACCTTCGCTGGTCAGGATCCCTTTGGCGGCGAGCATTCCGTGCACGTCGTCCGGCTTAGTGAAAGGACGCACCATGATCACATCCTGGCCCTCTTCTTTTGCTTTTTGTTCAGCAGTGTCGGCATCAAAGTAAACTCGACCCACTGCGGCACCGGGAGAAGCATTGACCCCTGTAGCATATAATCGGCCCTCTTTTTTCGCTTCTTCTTTGGCTTTTTCGTCAAACTGGGGGTGGAGAAGAGTGTCTACGTTTTCAGGAGTGACGCGCAAGACGGCTTCCTCTTTGGAAATCAAGCCCTCGTTGGCCATATCTACGGCGATTTTGACCGCAGCTCGAGCGGTTCGCTTTCCACTGCGCGTTTGCAGCATCCAGAGTTTCCCATTCTCAATGGTAAACTCGACATCCTGCATTTCTTTATAATGTCTTTCGAGCTTATCGCAGATCTCTAAGAACTGTTGATAAACCTCGGGCATCTCCGTGGCAAGTTTCTCGATCTTCTCCGTATTGCGAATTCCTGCGACAACATCTTCGCCTTGAGCGTTGAGCAAGTATTCGCCATATAGCTTCTTTTCACCGGTGGCTGGATCGCGCGTAAAGGCCACCCCCGTTCCAGAATTCCATCCCATATTGCCGAAGACCATGGTGACAATATTCACCGCAGTGCCTAAATCGTGAGGGATGCCTGCGGCATTGCGATAGTCGACGGCGCGTTTTCCGTTCCACGATTTGAAGACAGCTTCGGTGGCCAAACGTAATTGTTCAAGGGGGTCTTGTGGGAACTCAAAGCCTTTGTGCTGACAGACGATCTCTTTGAATTTCTGAGTGATCACTTTCCAGTCTTCTGCAGTTAGATCGGTGTCCAGCTTATATCCTTTTTGGTGCTTATATTCTTCGAGAACGTCCTCAAATGCCTCATCGGGAATTCCCAGCACCACCGAGCCGAAGCCTTGAATCAGACGCCGGTAAGCATCGTAAACAAATCGTTCGTCTCCGCTGAGTTTGACCAAGCCCTCGGCTGTTTCATCGTTCAGGCCGATGTTGAGCACGGTATCCATCATCCCGGGCATGGAGAACTTAGCGCCAGAGCGACAGGAGACAAACAAGGGCCGGCTGGGATCACCGAACTTCTTGCCGGTCTGCTCCTCTATTTTATGGAGTGCTTCTAGTTCTTGTTCCCACATCCCTTCAGGGAACGTTCCGCCCGCAGCGTAGTAAGCGTTGCAGGCTTCGGTAGTCACCGTAAAGCCGGGGGGAACCGGAACATCGGCACGGGTCATATCCGCCAGCCCTGCTCCCTTTCCGCCCAACAAGCCACGCACTTTATCCCAATCGCCGCCACAGAGGCGCTCTACTTCGTCTACTTCGTTGAACAAGTAAACCCACTTCTTCGTTGACATGCTTGACCTCCGAGGAAAAGATAAAATAAGTGCAAATCGAACGAAAAGTTTACCATAGAATGGGGAAGTCAGGCCCCCCAGTTCACTAAAATTTTATAAACTGCAATGCGGCAAAGATATAACTTGAGTCAAAGGGAGGGAAGATTCGCATCGGTGAATTCAATGCATGTTTTGAATAAACTTATCGATTCACTTATTTCACTATTGACAATACAAAGTAAATGATGTAAAATATTGCTTGTAATACAGATATGTCAAACAATTATGTTATTTCTAAAAAGGTTGGAAGATATGGCTGCGGAAGAAAATGACCATAGTGACCCCCCCTTAATAGGCGAGCAACCGGCTTTGCTGCAGTACATTAAAAACCTAGGACTATACTTAGAGGAATACAACGTCCCGACCATTGGTGGAGAGATCTTAGGGCTGTTATCGATCGCCCACCGACCGCTTTCGCAAGACGAAATGATGGAGGTGCTCGATGTGAGTCGCAGTAGCATCTCGACCAATTTGCGCTCACTCCTAATGGCTGGCTTAGTAGAGCGGGTTTCTGTGGTGGGAGAACGGAGTGATGCCTTTGTGCTCTCTGAGGACATATTGGAAAAATTACTGGATATGCGCCTTAAAAAAGTGGAAAATTTGTGCGAAGTTGCTGAAAGTGGGCTGTCGGCTCTGCCTGAGGGTCATCCAGCTCGTCAACGTGTCCAGAAGCTTGTTGAGTGGGCAAAGCTGCTAGAAACGGTATATCAAGATCTTCTCGAACGATGGAAATCTAAATGGGGGAACAATTAGGCGAATCTCTCTCGTTGCAAGCCAAATCTCCGCTGCACAACCCTAAACAAAGTCTGATCTAGGGCTAATTTCCTCTCTTTTTCTTGCCCCGATCAGACGAGCATGGTCGGGGCGAGCCCCTTTTCTCCTCTTAGCCTTGTTTGGCTTAATCTTATCCCCCCATCCCATGGGGGAGTAGCAGCCGTTTCATCTGGACGCATAAAACCGCAACTTGCGGCATCAATGCTTCTATCGATCGGTATCATGCGTAGGTCTTATCGCGCCTATACAGCAAACTTTTCAACAGAAAGGAGCAGTCAGATGAACCCACAGATTTTCTTTGAGTACTTATTGCACACAGTTGTCCCGTTTGTCGAGCGAGTGGGGATAGCCTTAGCCCCCGTTTTTGGATTTATCGACATTGCCCATCTTGGTCGATTGCTCTTGGTCGTCTTCCTCTGTGGGCTTATTGGACTAGAGCGGTCAGAACACGATCGCGCCAGCGGATTTCGTCCACATATCTTGGTCGGATTAGGAGCCTGCATGATGACCCTCGCTGGAGCTTATGCTGTTTTTCCTGGGGGCGGCGAGCGCGATCCGATGCGGGTTGCCAGCTATGTTGTTTCGGGAGTTGGATTCTTGGGTGCTGGAGCGATCTTACGTCATGGCACAACTGTGCGTGGGTTGACAACCGCATCCAGCTTGTGGGGTTCTGCCGGACTTGGTATCGCCGTGGGAGCCGGTATGGGGTGGTTAGCGATCGCAACGACTCTTTTGATCTTGTTTACCTTGATCGTACTGGAGCGTCTGGAAGCTCGTCTAGGCAGAGGCGAGACTGCAAAAGATCTTCAGATTCACCTCAGAGATGACCATCGCGCAGTGGGAAAAGCGTTGACAGCCTTAGATCGCTTAGGGATTCCGGTCAAAAAGGCAACCGTGCTGCCGGGTGAAGGTGAAACAGCCGTCATGCGCGTAGAACTCAATCGCCCGTTGAGAAACGATCAGATGCAACGGGTCGTTCAACGGTTGCTGACCGTCAATGCCATCACTCGGGTGAATATCGCTGCGCTGGAGGTAGAAGATGTGGATTCACTAGCTAGCCAAAATGGTAATCAAAGTCAAAAGGAGAACTCAAACCCGCAAATCGGGGAGCTAAAGTTAGACGATGACAAACTCCTTATTGACTTAAACGAGCCAGAAGCAGATGGGCAAATCGATCCTTCCTTACACTGGCCCGAAAGGAGGTGATGCCGAATGAAAACAGACGATGGAAGTATGAGTGATAAACCACCCAATCATCCTAAACAAGGACATTGCCTAAGAAGTTAGCCATTGTCCAGGAACATCTATCCTTATAGAAACGAAACAAGTTCCTCAAAGGCAATGGCTGCAAAACCGAGATCAAATTCTAAATTTCGGAGGAACTATCATGAACAACAAAATTGGACCTCGCGCAGACAGCGTGGAAATTGCAGTCGCTAAAGCTTCGCGACGGTTGATCGAGTATTCACAGGTTTCACCCGAAAAGGCCTTGCACATGCTCGATACCAAGATGCAAGGATTAAGCGCAGAAGAAGCGGTGGAGCGACTTAAGGTATATGGAAAAAACGAGGTAGCCCATGAGAAAGCACCTGCTTGGTATGTCCAAATGGTGCGCGCCTTCATCAATCCTTTCAATATGGTGTTGATGATCTTGGCTGTCGTGTCATTCTTTTTGGATGTGGTGCTTGCCGCACCCGAGGAGCGAGATTTTACTGCTGTGATCATTATCTCTACAATGGTCACGGTAAGTGGGCTACTGCGCTTTTGGCAGGAGTTCCGTTCCAATCGGGCTGCCGAGCAACTTCGAGCGATGGTGAGAACAACCGCAACAGTTGAGCGCCAAGGCGCAGGAAAAATTGAGATTCCCTTGGAGGAGATAGTGCCCGGAGACATTGTCCATCTTTCGGCAGGCGATATGATCCCGGCTGATCTGTTACTTCTCCGAACCAAGGACCTCTTCGTAAGCCAAGCCGTTTTGACGGGCGAATCGCTACCAGTAGAAAAATACGACATCCTTGCGGACGTAGTGGAAAAGAGAGCGCTTAATCAAGTCTTCAAAACCGAAAACCCTCTAGAACTGCCCAACATCTGCTTTATGGGCACAAGCGTTGTAAGCGGATCGGCAACGGCTGTAGTTGTTGCCACTGGTTCAAAAACTTACTTCGGTTCCATGTCGCGAGGGCTAATAGGTCAGCGCGCCACAACCAGCTTCGATCGCGGTGTAAATCAAGTCAGTTGGGTTTTGATTCGGTTTATGCTGACCATGGTGCCGGTTATTTTCCTCATCAATGGGCTGACCAAGGGCGATTGGTTCGAAGCGCTCTTATTCGGTCTTGCGGTTGCGGTAGGCCTGACACCAGAGATGCTACCCATGGTGGTCACTGCCAACCTTGCCAAAGGCGCTATTGAAATGGCGCAGCACAAGACTATCGTAAAGCGCCTCAATTCAATTCAAAATTTTGGCGCAATGGATGTGCTTTGCACGGATAAAACCGGCACGCTGACCCAAGACAACGTCGTCCTTGTGCGTTATTTGGATGTTGAAGGGAAAGAAAATCTAGAAGTCCTGAGAGAAGCATACCTAAACAGCTACTACCAAACCGGCTTGCGTAACTTGTTGGATGTAGCCGTACTGGAACACGAAGACGTGGCTAAGCTGGGTGAGGTTGAGAAGAGTTTCGTTAAGGTAGATGAAATCCCCTTTGATTTCGTCAGACGGCGCATGTCGGTTGTTGTCCAAAATGGTGATGGAAAACATCGGATTATAACCAAAGGGGCAGTAGAAGAAATGCTTGGCATCTGCTCGTTTGTGGAACTCTCAGGGCAGCAGGTGGAACTAACCCCGCAGATGCGGAAGCAAATCCGGGAAATGACACGAGACTTGAATGAGGATGGCTTACGTGTCCTTGTTGTTGCTTACAAGGTGGTGACCCCGGTCCATCAAGCTTATTCAGTTGCAGATGAGAAGGACATGGTTATAGTAGGATATATTGGTTTTCTCGACCCGCCCAAGGAGACAGCGAGCGATGCCCTCCTCAAATTACGAGAGCACGGGATTAACATCAAAATCCTAACCGGCGATAACGAAGTCGTTACTCGTCGTATCTGCCGAGAGGTGAATCTGGAGATCAATGGTGTGCTGCTAGGGCATCAGTTGGATGCTATGACGGATGATGAACTGAGTGAAGCAGTGGATCGGGTCAATGTGTTTGCTAAAATGACCCCTCTCCACAAGTCGCGGGTGATCCGCATTCTCAAGCAGAAAGGACACACTGTCGGCTATCTAGGCGATGGCATTAATGATGCGGCTGCCCTACGTGACGCTGACATTGGAATCTCGGTTGATACGGCGGTAGATATCGCCAAAGAAGCCGCCGATATTATTCTGCTTGAAAAAAGCCTGCTGGTGCTTGAGGAAGGTGTTGTGCGCGGCCGCAAGGTGTTCGGCAACATCATGAAGTATATTAAGATGGCAGCAAGCTCAAACTTTGGCAATGTGTTCAGTGTGCTGGTTGCCTCCGCTTTCCTGCCTTTCCAGCCGATGATGCCGCTACATCTGCTTATTCAAAATCTACTCTATGATATCTCGCAAATCTCAATCCCGTGGGACAACGTGGATGAAGATTTCCTGAAAGTACCACGCAAGTGGCAAGCGACTGGAATTGCTCGCTTCATGATCTTCATCGGTCCGGTGAGTTCAATTTTTGACATCACGACCTACTTATTGATGTGGTTTGTTTTCGGCGCAAACACCATTGAGGAGCAAGCCCTCTTTCAATCAGGTTGGTTCGTTGAAGGATTGTTGTCTCAAACCCTGATTGTGCACATGATCCGAACGCGCAAGATTCCGTTCTTCCAAAGCATTGCTGCGCCACCTGTCTTGTTGCTTACCGGAACGATCATGGCAATCGGCATCATCATTCCCTTTACTCCGCTGGGCGCATCGGTAGGTATGGTGCCGTTACCTGCAACCTATTTTCCATGGTTAGTAGCCACTTTGCTCGCTTACGCTACTCTAGCCCAGATTGTCAAAATGTGGTACATTCGCCGCTTTAAGAGTTGGCTTGACTAACAGCCTATAAATAGGCTGACAGGTGTATTTGGAGTGCGAGGGCATGGCTTTCGCACTCCAAGCCTTTTGTCCCTTAACACGCTCTTGACAAGCGCAGTTTTCCGGGTATACTTGCCAACGTAAAAATCATTAGCACGGGGAGCTCGGTGTTGCCGGGCTGAGAGGAGAGCCGGAAGCTCTCGACCCGCGAACCTGATCCGGGTAATGCCGGCGGAGGGATTGCTAGTCTGTCGTTCTCTACCCTCCTCCGGCATGAGGAGGGTTTTTTATTGCGTGCGATTATCTTTGCTAACGGTGTATTTACACCCTCTCCGTGGGTGAGGAGGTGGCTTGCCGATGGGGGAGTGCTCATCGCTGCCGATGGAGGTTTGCGCCTCTGCCGAGCCCTAAGCCTTACTCCGCATTTTCTGGTCGGGGATTTTGATTCACTTAGCGAGGAAGAAATCCTCGAGATGGAGAACCGGGGGGTGAAGATAGTGCGCTATCCGGCACAAAAGGATGAAACCGATTTGGAGTTAGCTCTCTTGCTGGCTCTAGACCAATCTGTGGAAGAAATTGTGATCCTCGGTGGGCTGGGAGCCCGTTGGGATCAAACCTTTGCGAATGTTCTCTTACCTGCTGCCTGGCGTTTTCGCAAGGTGTCGATGGTTCTGGTCGATGGGGAGTACGAATTGTATGTGCTGAACGCCCCTCCTCCAAAGAAGCTCCGAGTCCAGGGAGAGATTGGAGAGACACTTTCCCTAATCCCCCTGGGAGGGGATGCGAAGGGCGTGACACTTCAGGGACTGGAGTATCCTTTACGCAGGGAGGATTTGCTCTTTGGCATGACGCGGGGGTTGAGTAACGTCTTTGCAGAAAATGTCGCTGAAATTGAAATTCAAGAAGGCTCATTGCTCGTAGTGGTGAGCCATTCTACTTCGAATACGGAGGCCTAAAATGGGAAAATTTTCGCAATTAGTTCGGGACATGGCAAAGAGGATCGTCCTTCTTGTTGCTGTGATGCTTCTAGTCGTAGCCTGTGCTCAACCGGCACCTTCGCCGACACCCGCTCAGCCGAGCACGCTCACTGTCATGACCCACGACTCTTTTGCAGCCAGCGAGGGTGTCATTGCCGCTTTCGAGTCCCAGTATGGGGTAAAGGTTCAGTTTCTCAAAGCCGGCGATGTGGGCAGCGCCTTGAATAAAGCGATCTTAGCCAAGGGCAATCCGTTGGGAGATGTCTTTTACGGGGTCGATAATACTTTCCTGAGCCGGGCTCTCAGAGAGGAAATATTTGAGCCTTACGACTCCCTGCTCCTAAAGGAAATTCCGGCTGATTTTCTGTTAGACCCTCAAAAGCGAGCATTGCCTGTTGATTATGGAGATGTCTGTCTCAACTACGATCGCGCTTACTTTGCCGAAAGAGGCCTTCAACCTCCTCGGAATTTGGATGATCTCGTTGCGCCGGAGTATAAAGGTCTTCTCGTGGTCCAAAATCCGGCCCTTTCTTCACCGGGATTGGCGTTTCTCCTCACAACCATCGGTGTTTATGGAGAGGACGGTTATTTGGATTACTGGAAGAAACTGGTGGAAAACGACGTCAAGGTGGTTAATGATTGGGAGACTGCTTACTACACGGAGTTTAGCGTGCACGGGGGCACACGACCCATCGTAGTCTCCTATAGCTCAAGCCCTCCCGCCGAGGTGATTTTTGCCGAGACACCGGTAGATGAGCCGCCGACTGGGGTAATCACGGAGGGGAGGTCTTGCTTTCGCCAGATCGAATTTGTCGGCGTGTTGAAGGGGACGAAGAACCGCAATCTAGCCGAAAAGTGGATCGATTTTATGCTCGATCGAACTTTCCAGGAAGATATCCCTCTTCAGATGTTTGTCTTTCCCGTTAATCCTATGGCGAAGTTGCCCGAGGAGTTTGTCCGCTTTGTGGTCATGCCGACCGAGACGGCTCAAGTCTCCCCCGAAGCTATTGACCAGAATCGGGAGGCATGGATTCAGGCCTGGACTGAGACCGTCCTGCGATGAGAACGGCTTCTCTTGCTTCTAGCTGGAAGAAAGGTAGCGCTCTTGCTTGGGTGCTACCTGTTCTTTTTCTTGCGCTCTTCTATTTCTACCCTCTAGGGAGTATCCTCTTCTTTGCCTTTGAAAGGCTGGTTGAGGAGGGCGGAGAGTCCCTGCGTGCCCTAAATTTGGCTTACCTCTGGAGAGTCCTTCGCTTTACCGTTTATCAGGCTTTCCTGTCCACTCTGCTAACGGTGCTTTTGGGCATGCCTGCGGCATATCTTTTCGCCCGATATGAGTTTCGAGGAAAAACTCTCCTTCGTGCGCTCAGCACTATTCCCTTTGTTCTCCCCACTTTGGTGGTTGCAGCCGCGTTCAACGCTTTGTATGGGCCACGCGGTTGGGCAAACTTAGTTGCGGTGAATCTGTTGGGTTTTGAAGAACCGCCTTTTACCCTGACCAACAGTCTAATAGCGATCCTTGTCGCCCACGTCTTTTACAATCTCACCATTGTCATCCGCCTGGTAGGGGATTATTGGTCTCGTCTTGATCCGCGCTTATCCCAAGCCGGACGCAGCTTGGGCGCAACTCCTTGGCAAGCTTTCTGGAAGATCACTTTTCCGCTGCTCTTGCCGGCGATCCTTTCGGCCTCCCTGCTGGTGTTTATTTTTGACTTTACCTCCTTTGGCGTGATTCTTATTCTCGGTGGGCCGCGCTATGCCACTCTCGAAGTGGAGATTTACTATCAGATGTCGGGCTTGCTGAACATCCCCGTTGCAGTTACCCTGTCTTTGCTTCAATTGGGTTGCACATGGGTGCTGACCATAGCCTACAATCGCCTCTCTGAAAAGGTAACTCGTCCTTTGCCGCTTGCTGCCCAAAGAAGAGTCGTCTCTAGGCTTTTAAAACCCCATCAAAAAGTGTTTGCTTTCCTTGTTGTCGCATTTTTGGTTGTCTTTCAGGTCATGCCTCTGGTAGCCCTAGTCGGTCGTTCGCTGACCTACGCTGGTTGGGAAAGAGGGGAACGAGGTTTTGGGGTACCTACGCTGAGCCTTGCTGCGTATCAGGAGATTTTTATCAATCGAAGAGCTTCATTGTTTTACATTCCTCCGATCCAGGCCATAGCCATTTCCCTAGGTTACGCTCTGGCGACTTTGCTGTTCAGCCTTTTGATCGGTTTTCCGACAGCCTGGTTTCTTGCTCGCCAGCAAGGCTCCGGTAAGTTAGAGCGTTTGCGACGTTGGTTAGAGCCGACGGTTCTCCTGCCGTTAGGTACATCTTCCGTGACCTTAGGGCTGGGCTTCATCCTAGCCTTCAGTCAACCGCCGTTTGACTTACGTGCCTCTCCACTTCTAATTCCTATCGCGCACACGTTGGTGGCTTTTCCGTTTGTTGTGCGCAGTTTATTGCCGGCGCTGCGCAGCATTCGCCCGCGGTATCATCAAGCTGCAGCAGTCCTAGGTGCCAGTCCATCGCAAATTGTGCGTCGGATCGATTTGCCAATCGTTGGACGGGCAGCGCTTGTCGCAGGAGTGTTTGCCTTTGGTATCTCGATGGGGGAGTTTGGGGCTACTGCGCTCCTGACCCGACCCGAATTCCCGACTTTGCCGGTTGCGATCTATCGTTTCCTAGGCCAGCCGGGTGAGATGAATTATGGGCAGGCGATGGCGTTGAGCGTCTTCTTGATGGCAACCACAGGCTTGGGCATGATCCTCATCGAGCGTTTCCGCAGCGGAGAAGTAGGAGAATTTTAGAGAAGGGCTTAGGATGGATGGCTTAGTTTTGCAGAGGGTGAGCAAGTCTTTTGAAGCCAAGAAAGTTCTGGAGGAAGTCTCCTTTGAGGTCGGGCTTGGTGAGATTGTGGCCTTGCTCGGTCCGAGTGGTTGTGGAAAATCAACCACTCTGGGACTAATTGCTGGCCTGATTGAACCTGACTCGGGTGAGATTTATTGGAGAGGTAACTCCTTGAGAGGGATTCCTCCTCATCAGAGGCATTTTGGTCTGATGTTTCAAGATTTAGCGCTCTTCCCTCACCTCAACGTCTTTGAAAATGTGGCCTTCGGTTTGAGGTTGCGTCGGCAACCTCAAACCGAGGTGCGGAAGCGGGTTAAGGAAGTTTTGCAACTGGTTAACTTAACGGGCTTTGAAGATCGAGATGTAGCCACTCTTTCCGGGGGTGAGATGCAGCGCGTGGCCCTAGCGCGCGCCATTGCGCCTCAACCTCAGCTGCTTATGCTGGATGAACCGCTCGCTTCCTTGGACCGCATCTTGAAAGACCGTTTGGCTGTGGAGTTGCGTCAGCTTTTACGCCAGATGAACCAGACGGCTATCTATGTAACGCACGATCAAGAGGAAGCTTTTATGGTCGCCGATCGGGTAATCCTGATGAACCAGGGCAAAGTCGAGCAAATCGGCACTCCGCAGGAGATTTTTTGCTCCCCATCTACCCCTTTCGTTGCCGAGTTCTTGGGGATGAAGAATTTCGTTGAAGGTGAAGTCATTTATGAAGATGGAGAAAGTTGGTTGGTTACACCCCTAGGAAGGATACGTTTTCCCAATCAGCCGGCTGGAAAGGGAATTGCTCTCATTCGCCCGGAGGGAGCAACAGTTGATGTACACGAAGGATTGCAGCTTATGGGAAGGGTTACGCAGAAGTTGTTCCGCGGTGACCACTGTCAGATTGAACTTCAGTGGGGTGAGAAGCGATTCTCATTCCTCCTCCCTTGTTCCCAAAAGACACCCAATGAAGGCGATACCCTTTGCTTGAGCCTATCTCCTCGATCGGTGATCTTCTTTCGCAATCACACTTCTCATAGCTTCACTTGAAGTAGGATAGCCTTGGGAGTTGGCTCTGCCCATGCTCAAGTCCGATTGCGCTATGGCGGGAGCACTCCGCTTCTTCAATCACGGCTTTGCAAAGGAGTAACATAAAGACATTTGCCCTCCGAGAGGGCAAATGTCGCAGGGGATTGTCTAATGGTTTGATAGGCGTGTTAAGGGGTAAACTCCCCCATAGAACTCAGTGCCTGAATAATTTGATCTCCAAACTGATACGCAAGCACCCCAAGCACCACGCAACAACAACATAAGAGTGCAAGAATCACGATGATGATGATCAGTGTGGTGTTCCTTTTTTTCTTTTCTTCCACGGGGGGAAACGGAGTCTGTTCCATGAATCCTTCTCCGAATAAGAATAGTGAGTAGGAATTTTTAGCTTTAGGAGAGCGCCATGATAACCAAGGGTAACCAACTCGAGTCTCCTGCAGCCAGCCCTAGGGCGACAAGGAGGAGGGGAATTAGAAAGGCAATGATTGCACCGCAGATTCCAAGGACTCCTAAGCCGATGCCGATCCAACCTAGGATGACCCCTGCCTTGGCTAGACCTTCTCCACCCAGAGCACCACGACTGTTGCGAATCTCGCCCTTCGCCATGTTGCCGGTGATGACGGCGACAATGCTGCCTATAAAAGGGAAAAGCGATAGTCCGAGAATTCCGGCTACTAGGCTGACCACAGCCATGCTGCTGGTTGGGGGTGAGTAACTCGGAGGGTAAGAAGAGCTATTCATATGCCTCCTTATCGAAGTTGGTTTCTCAGACGCTCTTGGTTAGCGCGGCGCCACAGCTTCCAAATCACCCAAGAGGTGAAGAGGATCACGATCATCGCCACGAACAAAGGGATCACCACTGAAAGAATGGAGAGCAAAGTGGAGATGATATCCTCTGCAATGCTCACCAACACGTTCCCGCTGCCGCCTGTGGTCGCTGTAACCGCCGGCCTGACGGCAACGGATTTGACTGCGTGCACCGTCCCCGCCACCAAAAGGCCACAAGCGAGAGCTAAAACCGGATGGATCTCGGTGATAACTTGGGCACTGGCAGCAAAGAGGATTGCACCTGCTGTCGGCCGCACGAAAGTTTGGAGGAGATCGTTCACGTGGTTGATTGCCGGCACCTTATCGGCGAAAAACTCAATCCCGATGAGAACGAGCAACAGCGCAATGATCCACCCGCTTGTCAGCGTGTCCCATGGGGGAGCAAGTTCGATTAAGTTGGTAAATCGGCCCAGGATCGCCACAACGAGGAGTGGGATGTATGCATTCAGCCCTGCGCTAGCCGACAAACCAAAAGCCGAGAGGATCCCACCAAGAGCGTCCATTTGTTGTATTATACGTCATCCGGCTTCAAAAGTTGTAAGCTATCCAATCCGGAATCCGTCCCAAGTTCCGGTCAGCAGGTAACGCCCGAGGTCGATGAGCACAATTTGGAGTAAGCCAAATCCAAAGCCGGCCAGCACAAAGGTCGAAAGCTCACGCCAGTGCATGAAGAGGTTTTCTCGGCGTAAAACGATCACCCAGAGCATCGTGTAGATCAGGGTCAGAATCGTAAGCACTCCCGTTGCAGAAAGCAGAGCAAGCGGATATAAAACCAAGGGGTTCTGGGTTAGGGCTAAGCTGACCACTACCGCTGCGAGGAGAACAAGGAAAGCAAATTCCCGCAGATTCTTAATCGCCGGCTCGCGAGACACTTCTCGCCAGATTGTCTGTTGAAATGAAGGGTAAAGAAGAACGGAGATCACTAATCCCATTCCGGTGCCAGTGATGAGTCGCAAAGTGTTATGAGGTTGATACAAGTGAGGAAAGTTGGGGAAGAAAGTTAGATAGGAATTCAGCCCGTCTAGAGCAAAGGCCGCTGCAAAGAGCGCCAGAAGCACGTTGACACTGAGTGGAGGCACGCCTCCACAGCGCCTACTTTTCCAGAACTGGTAGGCTAGTCCTAGCATCGCACCCATATACATCCCGGTACAGCGGACACAGAGCGGCAGTTGTCGGGCACCGATATGGTAGGAGCGCAGATCGATCCGATGGCAGACGGCATAGCCGATCGCATCGGCTTTGCCAAGCACACCCGGCGGGGTGAAAGCTAGAAAACCTCCTCCTAGAAAGGCGACAAGCAAGAAAAGGAGGGCTCTAAGTGAAAGGGCATCGGTGAGAGTGCATCGAAGAGGCCGGAACATAGAGGGTATTATAGAAGGTTTTGAGAGGAATACAAGGCCTAGACGGCAATAAATTGGGGAGTTTTAGCATTCGGTCTTTAGCTAAAAATTGGTAGCGATGGAAGCCCGATGTTTATAGGTGATTTCTTGAATTTGCCTGCGTCGCATCCGAGAGAGGGGCAGTGTGGAGAAAGGCCTTAGCAACTTCTGTCCCCATTGGGATCGGGTATAATCTAAAGCATGATTGAGATTAGCCCCTTACGGGGAATTATCGCTGCTGCGATAACACCCATCCTTCCCAACGGCAACCTTGATGTGGAGGGGTTATTAGTTTATTTGAGGTTCTTGGCCAAGCAAGGTTGCCATGGAGCTTTGATGCTTGGAACTACCGGCGAAGGGCCGTCCTTCTCTCGGGAAGAACGGGAACAGATACTCCAGGCTGCCTTGCTTATCCGCCAAGAATATCCCGAATTTCTGCTTCTAGCCGGGACGGGGACGCCAAGCTTGGAGGAGAGCATTCTCTTGACCAAAAGGGCTTTCTCTCTAGGCTACGATGCAGTGGTGGTTCTGCCGCCTTACTATTTTCGCAACGCAGGGGAAGAGGGCTTACATAAGTGGTTTGAACAAATTTTTCGACGCGCCGTTCCTAGGGATGGAAAACTATTGCTTTATCATATCCCCTCGATGAGCGGCATTTCGCTTTCTATCTCTTTTATCGAAAAACTGAAAGACAAATACCCTACTAACTTTTGTGGCCTAAAGGATTCCTCGGGGGATGAGGTCTTTTGTCGAGAACTCGGTGAGCATTTCGGTAAAGAGCTCACCGTTTTTACCGGCAAGGATAACCTGTTGCCTCTAGCTTTACAGAACCATGCTGCGGGCAGTATTACTGCGGGGGCGAATCTGTTCCCTACTCTTCTGCGGCAGACGTGGGATGCCTATCAACAGGGTGATGAACCAACCTTCAACCACTTAGCCAAAGTCCTACAACAAGCACGACTGGTAGTTGATCAATTTCCGCCTGCTAGTGCGTTGGTTAAGGGGCTGCTTCCTCGTATTTTCGGCTTCCCTTATTGGCAAATGCGCTTGCCCCTCCTTCCTCTTCCGGAAGACACCCTCGACCAGGCGTGCCAAATCTTGGTTCAAGCTTGTGCCGACCTCCTCGTCTAGCCCTTCCGACCCGATCCGCGTTCTGCTCACCAGCTTGGTGTTTCTCAGCCTATTTATTCTGACGCTGATTTTTTTGGTCTTCGCCTATCCTGTCGTTCTTGCGCCACCACCGACCGCAACGTCAACAATCACTCTAACACCTACCATAACCCCAACTATCACCCAAACGCCGACAATAACCCTAACTCCAACACGCACCCTAACGCCACGACCTACCTCAACTCCTTCAGTCACGCTTACGCCAAGCCGCACACCGATACCTAGCGCTACGCCCACTCCTCCCGGTCCGCCGACCTTGACCCCGGCATCACCTTTCGGGGGCGAGGCGAACTACGCTTTGAACGCCTGGACAGAAGAGCTTGCTGCAGCTCTGGTTGAGCTGATTCAGGACTATCCGAACACTCTTCCGCATAGCGCCCGTGGCGAAGACGACCGCAACTACAATAGTGCTTTTGCTTACGCCGCTTTTGCCCAAAGTGAAGCCCTGCTGCGCTTTCCCGACAGTCGCTACGCCGCTCAATGGCGCTGGCAGCAAGCATTGAATTATGCGCGCCTAGGCGACCCGAAAGCGGGCGACTTGTTGGCTTCGCTTCTTGAGCGCAGCCTTAATGGTCATCAAACCACTTTAGCCGGCTTGTCTGAATGGATCGGCCGATTCCCTCTTCCGATGAAGACCATTCTTACACCGCTGAGGCCGCCTAGTGGGATCCTCTCTGCCTCTCTTTTAGAACTAAGCGGCCGCGGCAGTGCCTTCTTCCTGATCGTTGAGACCCCGGCGGCATTCAAGGTTTATCCCTTGCTGCTCGATTTTGACTTTTCCCCGCTGCAAACCTCTTCTGCCTTAACGGCCACGCTCCCTGCGAGGGAGGCTCCACGGTATCAGGCCTTTCGGGTTGAACTGACCGGCGACCGGGTCGAGGAACTGGTGATCTATCGCACCAACCCAAGGGAGATGCGTTGGTTGAGCTTTCCTAAGGTGTATGACCTTTCGGCCTTGCCCCCGGTTGAACTCCCCTTTGATCCGATTCGTGCTCCATTTCAAATCGGGATGAGTTATCTTAACCTGTGGGATGTGCGCTCAGATGAGGGAGGCAAGAGATTGTCCTTTTCAACTCGTCTTTTCCCTGCCTGTCCGCTTGACCTAGAGCGCGACTACATATGGGAGAGAGGAGCTTTCCTTCCCCTGGCGACAAGGGCTAGGGTCTACCCTTATGAAGATACGCTGAGCTACTGCGGTTGGCTAGTCGAGCACGCAGCTAGCGTTTGGGACAGGGCGGTTGCCGTCCAGCTTATCGATGCCTTACTCCCGCTCTGGCCTCCGGCCGCCGACCCCGAGGGCAAACCCTATCCCCCTGATGCAAAGGATGAGTGGCGCTTTCGCAAAGCGGTTTATTTGGCCGAGATGGGCGACTTTGCTGCAGCCCATGCTACCCTAGAGGACTTGCTGAGCAATCCTTCGACGCCTTCGAGCCGGTGGCTGGAGGTGGCACGGAGGTTTCGCCAAACGTATCAAACGCCAGACGATCTCTATCGCGCTTGCATCACTACAACCTTCTGTCGCGCAGATAGTGTCCTGGCTTCCATAATAGAACACCAGGATACCCAGCGCGCTGAGGAGCTGCTCGGTTACCTTGACCGCATCAGTGTTATTCGTCGCTCGACCGGCTATTTCGATTTTGACGGCGATGGAAGTAAAGAATTCTGGTTTGCAGTGCAACACCGCCTAGGAGAGAAGCTGGAGGTTTGGGCCCTGTTCCCTCGAGGCAACCGTTTGGTCGCTCTTCAAGTCCGACAAATTGAAAACCTCAACCCAACTTTCAGTTACTACGATCCTAATGCCGTTCCACCGGTCATCTTGCTTAATCAGAATCAAGCGTTCCAGGTTTTGAGTTCTTTGGTTGATCGTCACCCCTATATTCGGGACGTTGAGGTTCCTCGCTATTACCCTGATAAGTTTAAGGAAGCTCTTGACCGCATTGAGGAAGAGCTTTTTCAGGGTGCTTCGCCCGAGCAGACATACCGCCGGCTCGTTGATCTGCAAAAGTTGCCCGGCTTATTGTGCCGTGCAACCTGGAGTTGTGATCGCTATTACTATCTCCTCGGCTTGGCAGCCGAACTGAGTGGGGATCAGAAAGCCGCCGTGGCCGCTTACTATCGTCTGTGGATGGACTACGGTAAGTCACCTTTTGCGACTATGGCACGCTTGAAACTGCGCTCGCTCAGTACGCCAACTTTCACGCCCACGCCGACCTTTACCCAGACACCGTCGCAAACGCCTTCGCCCACCAAAACTCCCCCGCTGTTCCTCACCCCCTCCCCTACGGGGTTGCCCACCCCGACCGTGGGTCCTTTTACTCCTACCAGCGCTCCTCTGCCGACTTTGCCAACCCCCTACCCGGGCCCCAACCAACCCACTGCCCCGGCTCCCACGCCTTACTTCGGGCCATAGTCTCCAAAAGTGCCTTGCTCGCCGATGTACATAAGGAATCAGCTATTTGAGGTTTCCTCTTTTGCCAGCGGAACCCAAAATCCGAATAACGAACCCTCGCCTTCTTTGGACCTCACCCAAACTTCGCCGCCAGAGGCCTCGATCACCCGCTTGACAATCGACAACCCTAGTCCCGTTCCTTGTTGAGAGCCTTTCTTAGCGTTGGAGGCGCGGAAGAATTCCTCAAAGAGATGGGGTTGCTCGTCTTCCGGAATGCCTATGCCGCTATCCTTCACTTCCCCGATTACTTTGCCGTCCTCGGTTCTCAAAGTGACTTCTACAAATCCCCGCTCGGTATACTTGATCGCATTGCTGATCAGATTGGTCCAAACACTCAGAAAGTGATCACGGTTGCCTAAGACGATTTTGGAAGCAGGCTGGACCCATACCCGAAACTCTAACCCTTTTTCTTTGGCCTGGGGCTCCATCCTTTCGACTACCGATTGAAGGACTTCGTCCATGTTGAGTTCTTCGACCTTGCCTTCTTGAATTTGTGCTTGGATACAGCCGAGCATCAGCAAATCGCTGATCAGCTTCATCTGTTCCTGTGCCCGGGCCAGACATTTTTCTAGGACGCGTCTCTGCTCTTCAGGAGAGACATAGCCATCTAGGATTAGTCGGAGATAAGTGTGAATGGCGGCAATGGGAGCTTGCAGTTCATGAGTGACTAGGCGGACAAACTGCATTTTTGCTCGGTCAAGCTCTTCTAGGCGGGCCTTTTCCTCTTCGAGCTTGCGCGCCTGCTCTTCGATCCTTCGCAGACGTTGGGTCTCCAAAGAGAGCTGTCGGCGCTCTAGTCCTTGGCGCACTACTAAGAGCAGGTCGTCTATCGTGAAGGGTTTGGTCAAGAAATCATAGGCGCCTTCTTTGATTGCCCGTACTGCCATTTCGACAGTGGCGTACCCGGTGATAATGATGCAAATCGCATCAGGATCGACTTGATGGATTTCACGAATTAAGTCGATGCCGCTGATGCCGGGCATCATCACATCGATCAAGACTAGATCAAAGGGTTCTTTGCGAAAGAGGGCAAGGCCCTGTTCGCCGTTTTCTGCGGTCTCAACCATGTAGCCCTGCGGAGCCAATGCGCGCTTGACCCCTTCTCGGATGCCTTGCTCGTCGTCAATGACCAGAATCCGGTTAGCCAATCAATCCTTCCTCTTCGACTCTCTCCTTGGGCACACTTAGTTTGAGCGGCAAGCTGACGGTGAAAGTCGTTCCTTTCCCGACCTCGCTCATAACGCTAATCTGCCCGCGATGCATTTTGACAATTCCGTAGGTGATCGCCAAGCCCAGACCAGTGCCTTTCCCCACCGGTTTAGTGGTAAAAAAGGGGGTAAACAACTTACTCAAGTGCTCCGGTGGTATCCCTCTCCCCTCATCTTCTACTTCAAATGTGACCATGCCATCCGGCCTTGCAGCGGTGCGAATGAGAATCTTGCCTCCTTCGGGCATGGCGTCGGCTGCGTTGTGGATTAGGTTTAGAAAGACTTCCCGCATTTGGGCCGGGTCTAGTTCAGCCAAGGGGAGTTCGGGATCGAGGTTTAATTCAAACGTAATTTTCTCATATCTAGGATGGCGTTTTTCTATCTCAATCAGTTCAAGGATGAGGTCATTGAGCGAAATGGGCCGGGCGTCAACTCGAGTCTGACGGGCGAAATTCAGCAGGGCCGATACAATCTGCTTACAGCGTTGGGTTTCGCTAATTACCGTCTCTAGGTCGGCTCGGTGTTGCTCGTCTAGGGTGACCTCTCGCCGGAGGATATCGGCGTAAAGGAGAATGGTTGCAAGGGGGTTGTTGAGTTCGTGAGCAACCCCGGCCGCCAATTGTCCGAGGGAAGCCAGCTTTTCGGATTGGATGAGCTTATCTTGAGTATTTTGTAGGGCATCTAACATAGCATTGAAGGAGCGAGCCACAAGCCCGACCTCACCGCCTACACTGACCGGCGCACGGGCAGATAAGTCCCCGGCTGAGACCTTCTGGCTGGTCTGAACCAATCTGCGCAACTGTCCTAATGGGCGGGTCATGTATCCGGAAACGGGAATAGCCAAGGCAAAGGTCACTAAGATGCTGATCAGAGCAATGAACACCACTTGTCGATTGAAGGCGGTGAGCAGGCGCAGGAATCGCTCCTGGCTAGCTCCTACATACAAAATGCCCACGATGTTGCCTTGGTGATCGAAGAGGGGATCGTAGCGTGTAATATAGTTTTGGTTCACAACAAAGGCCGGCCCTGCAAAGCTCTCGCCCTTGTAGAGTACGACTTCACCCACTTCTGCAGAGAGGCGAGTACCGATGGCTCGCTTGCCGTCCTCGGTCAGAACGTTTGTGGATATTCTTTGATCGCCCAGGAAGATGGTGACCGTGTCCACGCCGGCGACGCTCTTGATGCGGTCAACCAGAGTGAAATCGTTGTTGACTAAGTGGAAAACGGCAATTGCCCCGAGGGTCTCGCCTTTTCGGCTTACAGGGGCTACTGATATAAGCACTAGGCCAGCGCTCCCTTCGCGAGGATCGTAGAGCTGTGGAGCGGCACGGGGGGTTTCGAGCAAGGGAATGCGGGCTTTCTCAGCTAGACTAACGCTTTGCAACACTTCTGCGCCAAGCACTTCTGTGCTGGAAATCACTTCCCCATCCTGGAGAGCCTTCTGGACCACTGCGGGCAGGAAGGAGTATTGCTCATCATGTTCTAAGACCAGAATCTCTCCACCCTCTACCAGATAGCCGGCTTTGACCTTGCCGGTTCTATCGATAATCACAATGGCGTGATTCCCTTGGTCTAAAAGCCCTCTTGTCTGAGATAAGAGATGGGCCCTAAGGTCAGGTTCTCCCTGCTGGTTCAAGTCCGGATGGCGATGCATGAAGTTAACGACAAGGGCATCGTTTGCAAGGCGCATAGCGGTATCTTCAATCCATTTCAAGTGAGCGCTGTAAAATGCCTGTGCCAAACGCATATCGCGCGAGACACGCTCGGTCATTGAGGCGATGAGGTATTGATCGATCGTTTTCGAGATGCCCCAAGCTCCGACGCCGATGGAAAGCGCTGCAACCAGCGTGAAGGCTACAATCAGGGCGAATTGGAAGGGGGCGGGGAAAAGTTGATTGAGCATATGATTTGCCCAACGGGCTAGGCGCAAATTGGAGGGGCGAATCACAGGCGAACCTTTCTGTTAGAACTTACGGTAAGAGGAACATGTTCCCTATAGCACTTTGCGCTTTGGAAGCCTCTCTTTCGGGAATGAGGGCAGAGCAGGTAGAGATGGAGGTGGAGATAGCGAAGATTGGAATGTTTTGCTGCTTGAGACTGTGGAGAAAGATTCCGGCTATTCCGGGGCGGTGGCGAAAGTCCGGCCCATAAATGCCGATGGTTGCAACCGGGGTCTTAAGCTTTATGGAGAGGGCTCCGAGTTGTTTTTGAAGCCTTGTTAGGAGATCAAAGGCGGGGCGGATGTCCTCTCGGTCGATTGCCAAAGTGAGGTAACTGTGTTGGTGTTGGTCGAGGAGATGAGTGATGAACTGGATGTTCAGGCTGTGATTTCCAAACTCCAGCAATAGAGCTGCCCCGCCATCCATCTCACCCTTCGATATCCCCTGGACCTGCAACATTGCCAGGTTTTTGTGACATAGGAGGCCCCCGATGCGAATCTTTTCCACCAAGCGCTTATTTTTTGAGCAGCTTGTTGATCTGCCGAATCAATTCGGCTGGCTCGACCGGCTTGCTCATGAAGGCGTTGATGTGAATGTATTCATCGGTTGGAAATAGGGCTGCATAGTCGGTGTTAGCGATCGAAGTCACCATGATGATCGGAATGTGGTTGATTTCTTCGTCCTCATGAATGCGCTGGGTAATGGTAAGCCCATCTAGCACGGTGTCCATAATCACATCTAGGATCACCAAGTCGGGCTTTTCCGATTTCATTTTCTGGTAACATTCGTTGCCGCTGGCTGCGCTGATCGTAGAATGTCCGGCCTTTTCCAGAATCATTCTGGTTGCCTCGACAAAGTCCGGGTCATCATCGACGACTAGAATTTTAGCCATTTTTCACTCCTTATCCCGAATGTGTATTCCCCGCCAGGCATCTTTTGTAGGTCAAGTGGTATTCGTATTCCTCGCGAAACTGCTTAATGGTCGAGCGCGCCGGATTGACCAATGCTGACCCCATCGGACAAAAGGTTGTCCCGTCGATCCCTTGAGCTAGTTCAAGAGCTAGATTGAGGTCGGCCGGCTTACCTTGGCCGCACTCAATGCGCTCTAGGATTTCGTATAGGCGGCGCGAGCCCAAGCGGCATGGTACGCATCTCCCGCAGGACTCGTGAGCAAAGAACTTGGTCAATCTTCGTGCAACTTCCACCATGCAGGTTGTCTCATCCATGACGATAATTGCCCCCGTTCCCAACTGGCTCCCCACTGCGGCCAAGGTTTCAAAAGCCATAGGCACATCGAGGTGTTCGGCGGTTAGGACGGGAGTGGAAGCACCGCCCGGGATCACCGCCTTAAGCTTTTTTCCGCCTCGGATGCCTCCGGCGTGCTCATAGATGATTTCTCTCAACGTCGTGCCGAGAGGTAACTCATAGTTGCCGGGTTTGTTCACATGTCCGCTGACGGAAAAAATCTTTGGGCCCTTGCTTTCTGCCGTGCCGATGCTGGCAAACCATTCTGGTCCACGCAGGATAATATGTGGAATGCAGGCTAAGGTCTCAATGTTGTGCACGAGCGTCGGAAGGCCGAATAACCCCACTTGGGCCGGATAAGGGGGCTTTAGCCGGGGATTGCCCGGTTTGCCTTCAAGTGACTCTAACATCGCTGTCTCTTCTCCGCAGATATATGCCCCCGCTCCACGGTGCACGGACATCTCTAGGTCAAACCCGGAACCGAGGATGTTCTTACCTAGGAATCCATGTTCATAGGCGTCAGCGATCGCCTTGATCCAACGCTTAACCCCTAAGAAGAACTCTCCCCGGATATACACATAAGCGCGTCTGGCTCCGACTGTGTAGCTGGCGATAATCACACCTTCGATCACTTGGTGGGGATCGCGTTCGACAAGCTCACGGTCCTTGAAGGTTCCGGGCTCTCCTTCGTCTGTATTTACTGCAACGATCTTGGGGATGCGCGGGTCTTTGGGCATATATTCCCACTTTTTCCCCGCAGGAAACCCAGCACCTCCTCGGCCACGCAACCCCGAACGTTTGACCATATCGATCAGCTCTTCGGGGGATTTCTTCAAAGCTAAGCGCACCGCTTCGTAACCCCCATGAGCAAGGTAGGTGTAGATCTTCTCAGAGTTCGGGCGGTGGATATTTCGAGTCAGGACGGGTTCGAACATGCTTTCTCAATGAGGTCTCTTATCCTCGATCCTCGCTTCGGAGGCGATCGAGGAGTTTGTCGATGGCTTCGTAGCTCATGTTTTCATATAGGTCGTCATTGACCCTGACCACCGGAGCCGTGCCGCAGGCAGCTAAACACTGGACGACTTCAAGAGTGAATTTACCGTCTGCGGTCGTCTGCCCCGGCTGAATACCCAGCTTTTGGGCAATGTAGTCAATAATCGGTTCGGCGCCGCCAACCAGATAACAGGAGAGCCCTTCACACACCTGAATCCGATATCGCCCTTGAGGCTGAAGCTTGAACAGGGTATAAAAGCTGGCAGTGCTTTTCACCTGACCAACGGTCAAGTCTAAGCGTTCGGCAACCCGACAAATCGCTTCCTCGCTGAGCCAGCCAAACTGTTCCTGGGCTATGTATAACGCAGCCAGTAACATGGCTCGCTTGCGAGCGTCTCGGATAGAGGTGACTTTTGCACCAGATGGATTTGTAAGCAAGGCTTCCATATCTAAACTTACTTCCTTTGCTCTAAAACGCTTCCCAGAGTCCTAAGAAGGGTTTGGGTGGAACAGGGTTTGGGTAGCAATGCGGCGGCATAGTGGATCTCTTCTTTGGGAAGATTGCCGGAAAAACCGCCCTCGGGAGAGGCGAAGAAAACGATGGGCAAGTGACGGAGGATAGGATCGCGGTGGAGTCGTTTGCCGAACTCAAGAATCTCGTTCTTCCGATTTTCTGCCAACTCCACGAGAAGCAGATCAGGCCAGTCTCCCTCAATGCGTTCCATTGCCTCACGGGGGTTGCGAGCGAGGATTACTTCATATCCGGCCGTTTCCAAAGCTGTACGATTAGCTGCGTAAAAATTTGGGCGCTCCTCGATCAGGAGAATCCGCGCAAGGATGAGCTTTCTCGTCATACCAGCTTGGTTCACGTGCAACCACTAGCCCCAGCCGCTCAAGTAGCCGAATCAGGGCTTTGGGAGGAGCAGCTATGAGAGGTTTTCGACATGCATATATCCCTAGCCACCCCAAGGCATTTGAGCATATCGTTCGAACAACGTATCGTGCATGGCCTTGAACAGTGCCTCATGGGTACGTTCCCATTCTGCCAAGGAATGCAAAACCTGCTTTGCTGCGCCTTCGGCTTTTGCGGCCGCCATTTGGTAGAACTCGGCAAAATCTCGTTCGATCAGATAAGCCATGCGAAGCACAGGCAGGTCGGCTACCATTGCCTGAGCTACACTTTGCTCCACTTTTTCTATTTCAGCGCGCTGAGTAAAGAAACTTGTAGGCTGCAAACTCTCCTCGGTTATCGGAGCAGATTGCCCCTCTGCGAGAGCGGTAAGTTGTTTCTCGATGAAGAAGATGTGCTTTTGTTCTTCTTGGGCAAGGACCTTGAAGGCCTCTCTTGCAGCGGCATGCTGCAATCGCTCGGCGTTTTCTTCAAAAAACCGTTTGCCTTCGATTTCACGCTGGAGCGCATATTCATAGATTTTTCGTATATCCATCGGATGCTCCCTTTTGAGATACTTACTCCCGGTCCTTATGATTCTACCGCTTCCACCCGCACCGCACAGACCTTAAACTCCGGAATCTTAGAGATTGGATCTAAGGCTGCGTGAGTCAAGACGTTTGCTGAAGCCTCGGGGAAGTGGAAGTTAGCATAGATCATGCCCGGAAGAACTCGATCAGTGATCCAGGCTTCCGCCTCGATGCTTCCTCGCCTTGAGGTGACTCGCACGCGCCGCCGACCGTTCAGTCCTATTCGTTCGGCGTCTTCAGGGTGGATTTCGATCAGGGGTTTGGGGTAGATTTCCAACAGACCCTGAGAACGACGGGTGAGTTCTCCGCCATGCCAGTGGTATAGCACTCGCCCGGTGGACAAGATGAAGGGATAGTTCTCATCGGGAAGTTCCGCCGGGGGAATATATTCCACCGCTGAGAATTTTCCCAGACCCCGTGCAAATTTTCCCACATGCAAGATCGGAGTGCCCGGGTGGTTCTCGTCAAGGACGGGCCACTGGAAGGTTTCGCCCCGTTCTAAACGAGTGTATTTCACCCCAGCGTAACTGGGAGCAAGGGCATTGATCTCCTCCATGATCTGGGAGGGATGTTGGTAGTCCCAGCGCGCATAAGGCGCTTGGGTGTCCACTTTTCGCTGGCCAGATGGGTTCGTTAGAATCCGATTCGCCACCTCGGTGAGGATTTGCCAGTCTGGACGCGCCTCTCCTAAAGGTTGCAAGGCTTGGCGAACCAGTTGAATTCGGCGTTCAGTGTTCGTGAAAGTGCCGCACTTTTCTGCAAAACTGACACCGGGGAGAAGCACATCCGCGTAAGGCGCTGTCTCGGTGTAAAAGATTTCCTGCAAGACAATAAATTCACAAGCTTCCAGGCATGTGCGCACGTGGTTGGTGTCGGCATCACTCATGATGGGGTCTTCTGCCATGATATAGAGGGCTTTGATGTGCCCCGCCTTCGCTGCAGGGATCATTTCAGTCACCGTCATGCCCACTTTGGTTGACATCGGTGCACCCCAAGCTTGAGAAAACTTCTTGGCTGCCTCTTCGCTCGTCACGGGTTGATAGGCGGGGTAAACGTTCGGCAAGCCGCCCATGTCGCACGCCCCTTGAACGTTATTTTGTCCCCGCAGCGGGTTAACCCCGCCGCCCGGTATGCCGATATTTCCTAAGAGCATTTGCAGGTTGGCTAACGCCAGCACATTGTGAACCCCCTTGATATGCTGGGTAATACCCATTGCCCAAATTGCTGCCATGGGTTTGTTCGTTGCCATGAGTTGGGCTGCTTCATAAAGGAGGTCCTCAGACACGCCAGTAATTTCGCTCGCCACGTGAGGGGGATAGTGCTCGAGTACGGCCTTAAACTCCTCAAAGCCCTCCGTCCGTTCGGCGATAAACTCTTTATCTTCCCATCCATTCTTGAGGATAATGTGCATTAATCCATTGAGCAGAGCCAGGTCTGTGCCCGGCTTGTGCTGCAGGTGCAACGTTGCGAAGTCTACCAATGGGATTTGGCGCGGATCGGCCACAATTAAGAGGGCATTCCGTTGCCTGACCGCTTGCCGGATCTTCATCCCAATAATGGGATGTTGTTCGGTCGTATTTGACCCGATGACGAAGAAAACCTTCGCCTTCTGGGTCACATCCTCGATGGAGTTGGACATGGCTCCGCTACCGAAGGCAGTGGCCAGACCGGCCACGGTGCTGGAGTGTCAGAGACGCGCGCAGTGATCGATGTTGTTCGTGCCGATAAGCTGACGGGCCAGCTTGTTCATCAGGTAGTTTTCTTCGTTGGTGCACTTGGCTGAGGTCAACACGCCGATCGAGTCGCTCCCGTAGGTGTCGCGAATCTCCACCAATTTCCGGCTGACGAGGTCTAGAGCGGTATCCCAGTCTACCTCCACCCATTCACCGCGCTCTTTTCCCTCTCTTTTACCGCCTTCCAGCAGGTATTTCCGCACTCGGGGCCTGGTTAGGCGATCCGGATGGTGGACAAAATCATTGCCGAAACGCCCCTTGACGCAGGTGAAGCCCTGGTTGACGGGCGCATTCTCTACTCCAACAACGTTGACAATCCGGTTGTTGCGCACTTGTAATTCGATCTGGCAGCCCACTCCGCAGTATGCGCAAACGGTCTGAACCTTCTGCAGTTGATAAGGTCGCCCTTTGCCGATCGCCATCTTCGGCCATAGGGCTCCTGTAGGGCAAACCTCAACACAGCTGCCGCAGAATTCGCAAGGGCTATCTTGCATAGTGCTATCCGCTCCAAAGCCAATATAAGCGTTGAAGCCGCGATAGAAAACGCTAATCGCCTCCACCCCGTTAATATACGCGCAGGCACGGACACATCTACGGCATAAAATGCACTTGTTGCGGTCGACAACGATGAAGGGATTGCTGGCATCAATGGGGTATTGATGCTTCTCGCCCTGATAGCGGTCGCCGGTCACCCCATACTCATAAGCCAAGTCTTGCAGGAGACAATTCCCGGTTGCTTCGCACGTCATACAGTCCAAGGGGTGATCGGAGAGCAGCAGTTCAAGCGAGAACTTGCGGGCTTCGATCACCTTTGGCGAGTGGGTATAGATCACCAACCCTTCGGATACGGGGAAAGTACAAGCCGGCTGCAAGGTTCTCTGTCGTTCGATCTCCACTAAGCAGATCCGGCAGGCACCCTCGGGAGGGAGTGCCGGGTGGTCGCAAAGCACCGGGATGTAAATCCCGTGCTCGCGAGCAGCTTGGAGGATTGTCTGACCATAGCGGGCTTGGATTTTCCTTCCGTCAATCGTGATCGTGGCTTTCTCCATCATAGGCTTCCTATCTCCGATTGGATTCACCAATGGGTTACTCAATCATAATTGCGTCAAACTTACACACTTCGATGCAAATTCCGCAGCGCTCACAAATATTCGGGTCGATATAGTGGACTTGACGCTTTTCTCCGCTGATAGCTCCGGCGGGGCAATTTCGCTTGCAGACCATACACCCGGTGCAATTCTCTTCGATAACTCGATAGGTGATCAGCCCCTTACACACTTTCGCAGGGCACTTTCTCTCGTAGATATGCGCTTCATATTCCGGACGGAAGAAGCGCAGGGAAGCCACAACCGGGCCGGGGGTTAGCTGACCCAGGGCACACAGGGAGGCCTCTTTCATATTCCTCGATATATATTCAATTTCATCCAAGTCTTCGGGTTTTCCTTCGCCATTGCTGATGCGGTTAAGTACTTCAAGGAGGCGGCGGCCGCCGATGCGGCACGGAACACACTTGCCACACGATTCGGCAGAGGCGAAGGTCAAAAAGTACTTAGCGAACTCAACCATGCAAGTGTCTTCATCGACAACAATCATCCCTCCGGAACCCATAGTGGCACCGGCTTGCACTAATGAGTCAAAATCTACCGGGGTGTCTAAGGCTTCGGCGGGTAGGCACCCTCCTAACGGGCCGCCCGTTTGTACGGCCTTGAAGGCCTTGCCTTTAGGGATTCCGCCGCCAAGGTCATAGATGATTTCCCTCAGGGTGATTCCCATTGGGACTTCGATCAGGCCGATGTTGTTGATTTTGCCCGTTAGCGCAAAAGTTGCCGTACCCGGCGAGTTGGGCGTGCCGAACCCACGAAACCACTCGGCACCGTTCAGGATGATCTGCGGCACCAGCCCGTAAGTCTTAACATTATTGACATTGGTCGGCTTGGACCATAGTCCTGATACGGAGGGGAAAGGTGGCCTCGGACGAGGTTCGCCTCTTCGCCCTTCAATCGAGGCTAGCAGGGCTGTTTCCTCGCCGCAGACAAAGGCTCCGGCTCCCTCGCGCAGGTAGATGTCGAAAGAGAAACCACTGCCCAGGATGTTCTCACCCAAGAAGCCATACTCATATGCTTGAGCTAGGGCAATTTTGATACGCTGTATGGCCAGGGGATACTCGGCACGACAGTAAATGTACCCGGCTTCGGCACCGATTGCATAACCTGCAATGATCATTCCTTCCAGAACACTGTGCGGGTCACCCTCCAGAATCGAGCGATCCATAAAGGCGCCCGGGTCTCCTTCGTCAGCATTGCAAACCAGATATTTCGGTCTTATTGGAGAACGTTGAGTGATCTCCCACTTGATGCCTGTGACGAACCCTGCGCCACCGCGACCTCTCAGCCCAGAGTCCTTAACCACCTCGATGACCTCGCGAGGGCTCATCTGGGTTAGGGCTTTGCCTAGAGCAAAATAACCTTGTCTAGCTATGTACTCGCGAATATCTTCAGGGTTAATCAGGCCGCAGTTTCGCAAGGATAAACGTAGCTGGTGACGGTAAAAAGGGATTTCATGATAGACGGGAAACCTCTCTTTGCTTTGAGGGTGCTGATACACAAGATCTTCAAGGATTTGCTTGCCGATGAGAGTCTCAGAAACGATTCGAGGTGCATCCGAAGCTTTCACTTGGCAGTATAAGACCTCTTGAGGATAGACAACTACCAAAGGGCCTTTTGCGCAAAACCCATGGCAGCCGGTCGTGATGACCCGAATATCCTCTTTTAGGCCTCGTCTTTCAATTTCGACAAGGAGAGCTTCGCGAACATCTCGTGAGCTTGAGGCTACACATCCAGTGCCGCCGCAGATCAACACATCGCACTTGCCGTTTAGCGGCTTCTCGGCTGGCCCTCCTTGTGCCCTACGGTTAGCGAGGAGAGGGATAGCCTCGAAGTATACTTGCTGCAGGCTTTCCAAATTGGCCACCTTACCCATAATTTTCTACCTCCAATGCTCCGATCAGTCCTCAATCCGCTTCAGTTGTCGGACCAACTTGTCCGGCTCGGCTTGTCCCACGACCCGGTCGTCAACAATGACTACCGGAGCTAGCCCGCATGAACCGACACAATATACGATTTCTAGGGAGTATTTGTAGTCCGGTGAGCTTCCGCCCGCTTTTAGCTCCAGATTTTCTTCAATGACATTAACAAGTTTAGTTGCTCCCTTGACGTGACAGGCTGTGCCATCGCAAACGCGAATCAAATGTCGCCCGCGCCGCTTGAGGTGGAACTGAGCATAGAAGGTTGCTACCCCTTGGAGGCGGCTGAGGGGGATGCGCAATCGCTTCGAGATTTCTTTCAGGGCCGGTTTGGGAAGATACCCGTAAGTCTCTTGAGTGCGCTGCAAGACCGGGATCACAGCCCCCCTCTGGTTTTTGTATTCGTCAATGATCTCTAATAAGGGCTTGAGGTCAATGGCCGGGTCGTCATCGAGGGTTCGGTTCATCGTAGCTCCTCCATCGGCGAGAGAGTAGGGGCTTCTACCGCTGCTAGCGGTAAAAAGACGTGAAAAGTTGTGCCTAACCCAAGTTGGCTTTCGACAGTGATCCGTCCGTTAAGCTGTTGAATCAGGTCTTTGGTAATCGCTAACCCTAGTCCGGTTCCCTCCGCCACGATTTCTTTTGCGTTGGGTGCGCGATAGAATTCCTTGAAGAGGTGGGGGAGCGATTCGGGCGGGATTCCGATCCCGGAGTCTTTGATTGCAATGTGGACTTCTCTATCCAAGGACTCGATTGTCACCACTACTTGCCCACCGTTGGGAGTATACTTGATGGCATTAGAGATCAGGTTGTTGAAAATCCGATCTAAAGCCTCGACCGTTGCTTTGACGTAGAGTCCATTAGACAGACAATTCCACTCAAAACGAAGCTCGATTGACTTCTCCTGGGCGGGAATCTTGAAGCGATCGACTACCTTTTCAATCGCCTCCTTAACTGAGACCGGTTGTGTGCCTTGAGCCATAAAACCGCCAACCTTTCCGGCCGCCAAGTCAAGCAGGTCATCAATAAGCTTTTGAAGGAATTCGATCCGGCGCGTAGCTCGCTCGAGGATCTCTTTCTGTTGTGCAGTGATCTCTCCAGCGTAGCCTGCTGTGATTGTGCGCAAAAGGCTGCGGGTAACACTTACTGGAGAGCGCAGTTCATGAGTAGCGGTGTGGATAAATTGGCTTTTCATCTGATCTAATTCGCTCATCGCTTGGTAGGCCATGGCGTTTTCGATGGCTATGCTTCCTTGTGCAGCGATGGCGCTGATGAATTCTTCGTCTTCTTTGTTGAAGTAACTGGGTTCTTCATGATAGGCGAGTAGTATTCCTATCGGTCTCCCTTTGCCTATTAGGGGAGCGCAAAGGATGGACTGAATACCTTCTCGGCTGGATTCCAAAGGGGATTGGAAAAGAGAGCTTTGAGGTGCACTAGGGATGTTCACAACTTTTCCGGATAATGCCTCCTTTGCCAGCGGATGTGTCAATGCGTCAATGGCGCCCTTGTGGATATTGACGTCGCTCGGCCCGTAAGTAGCTACTGGCTCTAGGTAGAGGCCGCTTTTATCCAACATATGGATTGAGCAAGCCCGTGCTCCCATAGCCTGGGCAGTCGTTCCTACTAAGCGTTCTAGCACCTGCTTAAGATCGAGGGTGGAGCTGATTACCTTGAAAATCTCATTGATAGCCTGGAGACGGAGCGTGGCGCGTTGTAGATTCTCGCTCAGTTGGATCACTTCCGCTTCGCGCCGTCGCAGCCTCTCCTGAATACTCCCAACGAGGAAAGCCACAAAGATCGCTGTTGTAGAAAAGAAACTTAGCACACCTAGGATATATATAGGGCTGCGGTAGAGAGAAACCGGCAAGTAATTCTGCAAGGGGCGGTGAGGCAACCACCCTAAATATTCGAAGAGAACGGTTCCTCCGACCAAAAGGATAGACAAGAGGGAAAGCAAGAAAGCCACTCCTCGAGAGAAGAAAATGGCTGCAATGATAATGTGGAAAATGAAGTACCAAATTGCTGGACTTTCTACACCTCCGGAGTAGTGGAAGAGTAGAGTCATTGCTATCCAGTCAAGGGCGGTTTGCCAGATCGCTAAAGAACGGAATTCTTTTGTCGTAGCCCCCCGTTGCTTGGCACGCCGTTCGTAGAGGAAAAAAATGGTGTTATAAACCAGAATAGCGATGCCGATGCCCGAGAGAATGGCAAACGGTGCGCCGACCTGAAATAGAGAGCGTACTATCCACGTGGCGAGCAGGACTCCTGCGCCGGCAATCCAGCGCAGCTTGATCAGCCAAGAAACGCTGGCAACCAGTTCTGCTTCAACCAGGTTATGAGAGATCTCCGTTTGGGTAACCGTGAGGTATGGATGGTCAATTGTCTCTCCGCCGGGCTTGGGGAGTCCCATTCTTCCCTCGATTAGTTGGGGAGTAGCTCTTTGACTTTTGCAACCAGAACTTCGGGGTCTACCGGCTTTTCTAGGAACACTTCAACTGGTAGATAGTCGGCATCCGGTGCGAACCGTAAGGGTGTGGTGGTATGGATTGCGGTTAGCATAATGATCGGAATGTTGCGATACTCTTTGTATTCGGACTTAGGGTCGGGGCTATGCAAAGCTAACGCAACCTGAAATCCCGCGGTTGCCGTGTCCATCATCACGTCTAGGACGATGAGATCGGGCTTGAGTTGCTTGACCAGTTCGAGTCCCTCCTCAGAGCTCTTCGCTTCGCTGACTTGATAACCGGCAGCTTCAAGGGGGAGACGAACGGTGAGTCTTTGATCGGCGTCATCGTCAATAATGAGGATGTGCTTTTTGGTCATTTCTCTCTCTTCCATAGCTCCTCTAGGATATGTTGAATAATTTCCGGTATAGCAGACTGCACGGAGGGGCTTAGGCCTTCTCGCACCTCAAGGGTTTGCGGTTCCACCCCATAAATGATCACTTCCTGTGGTAACCTCCCAAGCGCTTGTGCCAGTTCTAGGGCGCTTGCAAGACCAATTTCATGGAGAGAAAACCCTTGCCCCTCAGCAATCAGCCGAACCTCCTCAGGTTTAAAACAATGCCAGGTACCGGGTCGCTTGCCCATTTGTACGGCGTCGATGAGAATAACGCGCTTCCAACCCTCCATTCTCAAAATGAGGTCCACCCCATCTAGGGCAGCGACTTCAACCACAACCCCAGCAGGCAATTTTTCTTTGGCCAAGATCTCTGCTACCCGTACCCCAAGACCATCGTCCCCGTAGAGGGGATTGCCTATTCCGAGAATGAGGGTGTGTGATCTCAGCTCGGGGACGGATGAATCTTGGGGCACAGGCTTGGAAGAAACGACCTTATCAACGTTGGATTTTCAGGACATGCACGCTGCACGAAATGCAAGGGTCATAGGCTCGCACCAGCATCTCTAGATCCAAGCGCATTTCCTGTTCGGGTTTGTGCATTACTTTGGGCACCCAAGCGCGCATGTCGTGTTCCAGATTGTTAATGTTCTGGTTGGTTGGGATAATGCAATTGGCGGCGGTGATACGTCCGTCTTCGCCGATTGCGTAGTGATGGATCAACAAGCCGCGGGGGACTTCGGCCACACCTACCCCTTCGCCGGGCATGTGTTTGACCGGTGCTGGCTCTTCAGGTTGAATGCCTCGACTGAGGAGCTCCTCGACAATACGGATTGAGTCCTCGATGCTGTGGACGATCTCGACCACTTGAGCTGCGGAGTTGAGGAAGGTGTTCGTGACTTTCGGCTTCATGCCCAAGACGGCTGCGGCTTCTTTCGCTTTAGGGTGCAGCAAATCGTAATTGTTGTTGAAACGTGCCAAGGCGCCAACCATGAGTGACTCGCGCTTATTGCGCGTAAACTTGGCTGTAGAGTATGGCACCATGAATTCATTGGTCACTTCTTTATATCGTTCAGGAGGCACTCGCACGCCATCGCTGGTGACAATTTCTCCATCGATAAAAGCATATTCATCGGGTTTGCTCAGAGAGACGTATTCGGTGTCGCGTTCGAATTCTGGCCAGGGCAACTTTGAGAAGAGTTCTACTGTGGCCTCGACATCCCTGCGCGAGTCGATGAGTCGTCGGTGCATTGCCTCGAGTTCGGACATTTTCGGGAAGTGGGTGAAGCCACCCACAACCATAGCGATTGGATGGGTGTGCCGCCCTGTGACCATTGCGCAGAGGTCTCCGGCCAGTTTCTTCATGCGCAGCGCCCGCATCACGATCTCGGGGTGAGTTTGTGCCAAGGGGATTACGCTCCCCACCCCTAAGAAGTCCGGTGCTACCAACATATAGACGTGTAAAACGTGGCTATCTAGAATTTCTCCGTGGAAAGTAAGTTTGCGCAAAAGCCAGCTTTGTTCGCTTAGTTCAACTCCAAGAGCTTTCTCCGAAGCGCGCAAGGAAGCAGTGGCATGCCCGGTTGCGCAGATACCGCAGATTCGACTGGTAATATGAGAGGCTTCCTGATACGGACGCCCGAGCAGCATGGCTTCGAAGAAGCGAGGGGTTTCTACTACTTCGAAGCGACAGGTCTTAAGCTCACCGTTTTCGATTTCGACAACGATATTCCCGTGGCCTTCTACCCGGGTGACGTGATGCACATCAATTCGCTTATTCATAGGACTACCCTTTCTGCAGTAGTTTCTCACGTACCTGGTAAGTGGTGAACATCGTGTAGATGTTGATGATCTCTTCCACACTCAGGCCGGCTTCGGCGAGCACGTCTTTTATTGAGTCTTGGTTAGGATTGCTGATAAAGCCACGACAGGCCTCGCAGGAGGAGCCATAAGTCGGGCAGATTGCGCCGCAGCCTGCGCGGGTGACCGGGCCCAAACAGACTTTGCCTTTGGTATACATGCAGATGTTCTCTTTCAGGCGGCACTCCACACAGACAGGATAGTCGGGGATAGGAGGCTTTTTGCCTAGTAGGAGCGCCTTGACTACGGCGATAAATTCATTGCGATCAATTGGACAGCCTGGGATGGCGAAGTCGACCGGAATGACCGCCTCAATCGGACGGGCATCGTACGTTTCATACCAATCCCACTTATCACCGTATACATATTTCCGCACTTCTTCTAGGGGATGGAGCGATTTCAGCGCGTTGACGCCCGCAAGGTGAGCGCAGGCCCCGAGCGCAACGACAATATCAGCTTGCTCACGGATAGCTTTCAGCCGTGCTTCGTCGCTCTGGCGTGTGCACGAACCCTCGATAAACGCGATTTGATAGTCTTCGCCTTTTTCACTCATTGCCTCGCGGAATTGCACGATTTCCACTGCATTGAGCAATTCCGGGTGGTCTTGCAATGAGTCGATAACAGTCAACTGACAACCTTCGCAACTGGTGAAGTCAAAGAAGGCGATTTTGGGTTTGCCGTTGGCGCTCATAATGCCTCCTCTAGGCCTTTGATCTCGCGGTAGCTAAACACCGGGCCTGATTGACATGCGTAAACGTTATTGATTTGGCAGTGTCCACACTTGCCCACACCGCATTTCATTCGACGTTCAAGGGAGAGGTAAATGTTTCCTTCAGAAATTCCCTTGGCGAAGAATTCCATCAGCACAAAACGGTACATCACCGGGGGACCGCAGGTGATCCCAACCGTGTTGCGCGGATAGATCGAAATGTATTTGAACAAAGTGGTTACAACTCCTACGTTCCCTGTCCAAGTTTCATCTGCGCGATCGACAGTCACGTAGAGTTCGACATCATCACGCTCGCCCCAGGCCTTTAGTTCCTCTTTGAAGAGCAGCTCCCCAGGATTGCGCGCTCCATACAGGATAATCACGCGGCCGTAATGAGCCCGCTCATCCAGAACTTGATTGATCAGTGAGCGCAACGGGGCCAAACCGAGTCCACCGGGGACGAAGAGCAGGTCTTTACCCCGGAAGTTCTCGTAGGGGAAGCCACGTCCAAAAGGCCCTCGCAAACCCACTTTATCTCCCGGTTTTAGGCTGTGCAGCGCTGTAGTTACATCGCCGACCTTGCGCACGCATAGCTCGAAGGTGCCGTTGCTGCGGCTCGGAGAACTGCTGATACTGATCGGCGCTTCTCCAACGCCGAAGACGGAAACCTCCATAAACTGCCCGGGGCGATGACCTAAGGACATCCCCTTGGGGAGTTCAATGGTAAAGACCTTCTCTAGCGCAGTCATTGGGCGAATCTCAACGATTTCAGCCAAGAAGGGCAGATAGATATCTTTTGCGATGTCAGGGTAGAGTTGTGTTTGAGGGTAACTGGCAATAGCGACCATATCTAACTCCCAGCTTGCTGTTGTCGATACAGCTCATTGAAGACGCCGACCGGTGTGATGTCAACAATGCATGCTCGCGCACAACGTCCGCAACCCACGCAGCCAAGATGTTTGTGGGCATCGAGAATGTATTTCCCCTTTCGCATGAACCGATGACGCTGCCGCAGAGCACGGCTTGCGCGGAAATTATGCCCACCTGCCACGGTGGCAAATTCATCCAATTGGCAAGAGTCCCATTGGCGCACCCGTTGGCCATCCACCAGATTCAGTTCAACTTCGTCCTTGACGTCAAAGCAAAAGCAGGTGGGACAAACGTTCGTACAGGCGGCGCACGCTAGGCACCGCTGCCCCAGTTCTTCCCATAGCGGGCTTTTCATGCCTAACTCGAGCACCGAGGGCAGCTCGCTGACATCGAAATCCAAGCGGTATGAGAATCTCGGCCACTTGGCGCTGATCACTGCGTTTAGCCGCTGGACGTCCTCTTTGTCTGCCGGCTTAGCTGAAGCGTATTTCTCCAGGAGCTCCTTACCCGCCTGGGTGCCAACGTCTACGGCGTACTGGTCCCCGAGGTCGGTAAGGTGGAGATCGTAACCTTCATCAGCCGTCAGCGTGCCCATGCTTTTACAGAAGGAATGTTCGTCACAAGGGCCGAGGCATTCGATGCTGACAATCAGGGTTTTCTTGCGTCTGTTTACATAGTGAATATCATAGTGGCCGCTGGAGAAAACAGTGTCCAAGAGTTGAATGGCATGCAAGTCACACGTATGCACGCCCAGAAGCACTGTAGGCGGTGTTTCTGGCGGGGCCTGGAGTACGCCACCGTCTTGGCGCTTAAACCTGAACAGCACCTCTCGAATTGGCAGGAGAAATTTCTTCGGCGGCAAGAGGGTGGTAGGATAATCCATATGCAGTTCAGACGGGTCACGGATTTCGTCAAAAATGAAGCTGCCGTTATGGGCAACGGGTCCCGCAACCCGGTAATCCGCTAATAGGCGGGCAACAAAGTCTCGAAAGGCTGGTTTGGAAAGGATTGCGAGGCTCACGTCAAGCTCCTCTAAATGGGATTGGCGATTACCTATCTTCCCACCTAATATACTCAAGCGCAGTAAGAATGAATAGTGAGTTTTGTCACACAATTCCTTGCCAATTTTTCCAATTGGATAGAATAACTCTAGATTAGCTGGTTCTGACTGGGATGGATATCTATGGCGAATATTTTCCACAATTCTCTGTTGAACAAACCGGGCGTCCCGGATGTTATTCCGATCAGACACCGCAGACTATGGCGCGAATACTGAGCTGATCCCTTCTCTCGATCAGGATGCCCCTTGCTTTACGCCGTAAAAACGCATTGATAGTCTAGCTGGTGTGCTCTTGCCGGCTCTCATAGGACCGGCGATGGCGACCCGTTGTCCGGCTTGGGCTTTGGTTATGGAAGCCGCAGATGACCAGTCGACTTTGCCGTTGATCGAACAGGCCTGGCTTGGTCAACCCGTTAGGTAAGGTTATTGAATCGCGTCTGATTCCTTGCTATACTGAAATTGAGAAATCGCTTTTCTGCACCCTGCTCTGTGTTCCCTTGTCGCCTCCGCGGGGTGGTCGTATGGTAAGCAGAAAGGAGGTTGTCATGAAGGTCAGAGCAGCGAGTCAGCCCTTGCGGATCATCTTTGGAGACGATGGGTCAGAGCACGCCTATGCCGCTGCTAAATTGATTTGCGACCTACCGCTCCCAAGCGGCAGCGAAGTCATCGCCCTTGCGGTGTTTCCCCCTACCCGCATTGACCACTATCCGACAATCAAAGAACAGCTCGAGGCCACCTGTGAGCACTTGCGCGATCGCGGGATTTCAATTCAATCCGAAGTCAAAGCTGGAGACCCGGCCGAAACGATTTTGGATATGGCAGTTCGGCGGAAAGCAAACCTAGTTGTGGTTGGTGCAGTAGGTTTGCGCGCTACGTTAGGAATCTTCTTAGGAGGTGTTGCCCAAAAAGTAGTGGAATATGGTCACTGCCCTGTCTTAGTCGTACGTGCCCCGTATCAGGGACTTCATCATGTTCTGCTCGCCAATGACGGTTCGGAGTATGGGTGGAAGGCTGTGGACTACCTTTGTAGTTTTCCTCTACCTCAAGGTGTGAGGCTCTCTGCTCTTCACGTGCTCCCACCGCTCTACCCGGAGGATTACGCCACCGCAGCCTGGGGCATGGGGAAAGGTCCCCTGCCAGTGATTTCCGCTGCTCGAACTGCTACGACTCTTCAAAAGAGCGAAGAAGAGGAGGCAGGAGAAAGGGTCCTGGTGCAGACTCTGGAATTGCTGAAGCAGGGCGGCTATAAGGCAGAGTCCTTTCTGCGTCGCGGAGATGCGGCAACGGAAATCCTGCAATTCGCTAAAGAGAAGCAGGTTGACCTGATTGTAGCCGGCTCGCGCGGCCTTAGCCCCGTGAGCGCTTGGTTGCTAGGCAGCGTCTCACGCAAGCTAATCCACTATGGCAAATGCTCGGTCTTGACGGTGAGATTGCCCTAGGCCGGGAGGTGCAGCCATGATCGTTGCCAAGCAAGTTGCAGATTGGATCACTTTTGCCCGATTTGGGATCGGGGTTTTCTTAGTCTTTTTGGGGATCACCCGGGGAGCAGAGGCCCTTCCTCTGGTCATCTGGTTGATGTTAGCCGATTGGGTGGGCGATTTTTTGGATGGCAATTTAGCTCGCTGCAGTCGTGTTCAATACAAATCCTGGATTGGGGAACATGATTTGCATGTGGACATGTCGGTGGCAACCGGTTTACTGCTCTACTTTATCTCCTCACGCATCCTTTCACCTTGGAGGGGATGGCTCTATTTGGTTCTTTGGGGTGTTCTCTTCTTGTGGCTAGGGATTCCTTCTTCTCTGGGGATGCTTTACCAAGCTCCGGTTTATGGTTACCTGCTTTGGATCTCCTTGAGTTGGTATCCGGCACTAGGGTGGTGGCTGGTTGCTTATCTAGGGACTGTGATCGTGATCACCTGGCCGAAGTTCCCCAAGCAGGTTGTGCCGGGTTTTTTATACGGATTTCGAGAAATTCGCTTGTCGAGAACGAAAAAACTTGAGTAGCGTATCTCTGAAGCCAGCTGGATACTGAGGCCAACCTAGAGTCTCTTGGGAGGCCGCAAGTTTCAATTCGCTCAAACGAAAGGGCATATGGAACTTGCGGCCTTTGGCACTCGATCTTGGGGGGGTCAGTCTCTCGTAGAGCTTTTAGAGCGTTGGGAGCAAATACTCGTAAGCGCTCAGCGCAGCCTTGGCACCTTCCCCGACAGCAACTAGGATTTGCTCGGAGTAGATATCGGTGACGTCGCCGGCAGCAAAGAGGCCTGGGACGCTGGTGCGGCAGAAGCAATCGATACAGATTCTCCCTTGGGTATCGAGTTTTACCAGATCAGCGACAATTTGCGAGTTGGGAATGAGCCCGAGCTCGATAAAGGTGCCTTCCGCTTCGACCTCTCGGATTTCCCCTTGAGGGCTTTTGACTACCAGTCGCTCTGCAAACCGTTCTCCTTTCACTTCCAGCACTTGGTATTCTTCCAGAATGATGACGTTGGAGGAATTTTTCACCTTTTCCCCTAAGGGAGATTTTAGGGTCTCTGGGGAAACTCCGACAAGTGTCACCTGACTGGCGACCGTGGCTAACTCTGCAGTGGAGCGCAAAGCCAAATCACCGTCGCCGATAACCGCCGTTTTGCGCTCGATAAAGAGGGGCGCATAACTCAGCGCGGAATAGCAAAGGCCGCGCATCAGGAATTCTCTTTCGCCGGGGACTCCGAGGCGTTTTTGTTGTGCGCCGGTGGCGACAATAACCGCTTTGGACATCAATTCTCCGCCCCCTTTGGTGATCGTACAAAATCCTTGGTCGCGTTTTTCTACTTTTTCAACTGCTTCCATGTGACGGGCAAAACTCAGGTATTCCAATTCACTCTTGAACTTGTTGACCACTTCCAAGCCTTTGATGACCTGATATTCCTCGACCCAAGGCAACTCTAGCCGCCACATGGTCTTGCCGCCCAAATCCCTAGACACTAAGAGCGCGTTGAGGCGCTTGCGAATGGCGTAGATCATAGCGGTTAGGCCCGCCGGTCCTCCTCCGATGATGATCAGATCGTACATGCTCTTCCCTCCGAGTGGTAGTTAGGCTATTCTGAGTAGTTTGTTCACTATACCGGCGCCTCGGCGATAAAGCCTTCTTTCATCATTATGTGGGTCAGCTCGCGTGAGCGCTTAATAATTTTATGAGCGTGTTCATAGACCTCGTCATAAGTTTTGGTTATCCTGGCGACCCCTTGTTCGACGGCTTTGACCGCCACTGCCGCTGCTTCGCGCGGGAAGACCTCCCAATCGTCCATGGTGGGAATAATGTGTTCTTCGTCTAATCGGTCGCCGATGTGTTCTGCCAAGGCTTGGGCCGCGGCAAAGCACATTTCGTCGGTGATCGTGCGGGCGCGCACATCTAGGGCACCGCGGAAAATGCCGGGGAAGCCAAGGGAATTGTTGATCTGGTTGGGAAAGTCTGAGCGGCCAGTAGCAACAATGCGGGCTCCGGCGGCCTTTGCCTCCCAGGGCCAGATCTCCGGCACAGGGTTGGCGCAGGCGAATACGATGGCATCCTTGGCCATGGTGGAAACCCATTCCGGCAAAATCACTCCCGGGCCGGATTGGGAAAGGCCGATCACAACATCTACGCCCTTCATAGCTTCGGGAATGCCGCCTTCACGGCCGAGCGCATTGGTGATCTGGCACAGTCGCCATTTATCCACAAACTCGGCTTTGCGCATTTCAATGTCCTTGCGGTGCTTTCCGAGAATTCCTTTGCTATCAACCATGTAGCAGCGCGCTGGATCGGCTCCCCAGCCAAAGATTAAGCGGGAGCAAGCCACATTAGAAGCGCCGCTGCCGATAAAGGCGATGCTGATCTCACTAATTTTCTTACCCACAATTTTCAGGGCATTGATGAGACCGGCTAGGGTAACGGTTGCTGTGCCTTGTTGGTCATCGTGCCAGATAGGGATCTCGGCTTTTTCGCGCAAAGTGTCCAGAATGCGGAAGCACTTGGGTTGGGCAATGTCCTCCAAGTTTACTCCACCCCAACCGGGTTGAAGCATTAGAACGGTATTGATAATGACTTCGGGGTCTTTGCTGTCGATCATGATTGGGATGCCGTCTACCCCGCCGAGGTATTTGTAAAGCAACGCTTTACCTTCCATAACTGGCAGGCCGGCTTTCGGACCAATGTCTCCTAGCCCCAGTACTCGTGATCCATCGCTGACGATTGCCACAGTATTCCATTTGTTGGTATACTCGTAAACCAGCTCTGGGTTTTCGGCGATGGCGCGGCAGGGTGCAGCTACGCCAGGTGTGTACCAGATAGCAAAGTCGTCAAACGAGCGTACGCAGCATTTCAGGGCTGTTTCGATTTTTCCTCGATAGAAGGGATGCAAGATCAGCGCATCCTCTGAGGGTTTTCTGGCCTTCGCTAATAATTCCTCGACACTGATCTCTTTCGTGCTGTTGTTCATCCTTTGCCTCCTGAGCAATTGATCTAGCTAGTGGGGGACATCTATAGGGTAGCTGGAAAGTGTTCTGCTCTCGATAAAGAAAGCCGGGAAAACTGGTGTCCTTTGTTACTTCTAAATCCCCAACCCGAGCCTACTTGATAGTACCTTCCTCTGACTGCCGTGTTCATTTTAGGCAGTTGTTCACTCCCATTGTATAGCGGATCGCAGCCAAAAGGATTAGATAAACATCATCTTGGGCAGAGACATTTATCCCTACCCCCACGACTGATGTTCTACGGTTTTTATGACTCTTCTCATGGGCCCAAAACCCGATCTTGTGTCAGCAAGGCTCTCTACCTTGAGGTAGAGAGCCTCTTCTGGATTATTAACAGTCTTTAACCTTTCAGTTTTGTTTGCAGATCGCACCCGCGCTAAAAGTAAAATCTACAGGTGAAGAAGTTTGGGTAGGCGATCGAGGACAAAGTGGCCGCGCTAGACACTCCGGAATTTTCGCAGATTCCTCGGGGGCTTCTGGACTGCATCCTTGACCTTCACCCCGCAGCGATTCTCCTCCTAGATAGTGAGGGCAGAGTCCGGGCGCTGAATGGGGTTGCTAAACGCTTGCTGGGCTATCAAGATGCAGTTGCCCGAGGCAAGTCTCTCGATGAACTGATCTTTCTCTCCACCGAGTTCTCAGAGGACGGACGAGTACCTTTCCCGATTCGGGATTTTATCGAACAAAACCAGCGGATTGAGAAGCTGGACTGTGCTCTCCTCAAGTTGGGGGATGGAAAAAAGTCCGAAGTGTCCCTCTCGCTCTTACCTTTCGAAGAGACAAATCATCGGGGAGCAGTGCTAATGATCGAGGAGAGGACGAGACCCTCGGTTCTTGAGCCGCAGGGCCTCCGAAGTCAAGAGGTGCTGGAATTGTTCTTTGAAAACTTTGAGGGGGGTGTTACTCTCAATCAATGGGTTCGGGGTGAGCAAGGAGTGCCCCTGGAGTTCGTTATTGTCGCAGCGAATTCGGGTTTCGGAAAGATGGCCGGGCATGAGGTAGCCCAGCTCCTTCACAAACGCAGCCGTGAAGTTTTTGGCGGAAGTACGTCTGCTTTTCTCGATCAATTAATCAAGCTCGATCAGGGTGAGTCCAGAGTTCACTTTGAGACCTATTTCTGGCCTTGGCAGCGCTATCTTGAGATCACCGCTTTTGCTTTGGATAGCGATAGGTTCTTTGCGGTTTTTAATGATCTCACTCCCTATAAAAGTGCGGGAACAGCTCTCGGACAGAGTATTCCAGTCTTTCAGACGCTTGTCCAGACTGTCCGAGATGGAATTGTGGTGGTTGACCTACAAGGCCGAATTCAATTCTGGAACAAGGCCGCCGAGCGAATCTTTGGCTACTCTTCGAAAGAAGCCTTAGGGAGAGTGGTGGATGAGCTGATCATTCCCCCAGAGTGGCAAGCCTGGGCGGATGGGAATTGGAAGCGATTTGTCGAGAGCGCAAAATTAGGCTCTGAAGGGATGACCTTTGAGTTTGAATGCCTCACCAAGAGCGGTGTTCGAGTGCCTGTTGAAGTCTCGTTATCCCTGGCTACCGTTGAGGAACGGTGGCTGGGGGTTGCTGTGATCCGCGATATTTCGGAGCGATGCCAAGCTGAAAGGGCGATTGAACGGCGAGATGCAGTTCTTACAGGGATAAGCTTTGCTGCTGAACGCTTGTTGCAAACAGAGGATTGGCAAGAGGTGATTCAGAACATCCTCGAGGCCTTGGGGACTGCCACTGGGGTTGATCGGGTCTCTCTTTTCAAGAATTTGGGTGGTCTGGATGAGGGAGGGGTATCCCTCGCTCCGGTTTGTGAGTGGGTGGCCAAGGGCAGTTTGCCACAGAATGATCATCTCGCTTCTCAGCTGCGACTCCTGCGTGGAGGTGGTTTTGCCCGTTGGGTTGAGAAACTAAGGAGCGGTGAGCCTCTATACGGCCGGGTAGAAGAGTTTCCCGAGCTAGAGCAAGAGTTTCTTCGGTCGCAGGGGATGCTCTCTCTTGCAGTGTTTCCGGTCTTTGTTGGAGAGCGGTGGTGGGGGGTGATGAAGTTCGACGATTGTCATTCGAGCCGCTTTTGGAGTCAGTCGGAGATTGAAGCCTTGTGCATTGCGGTAAACCTAATCGGCAGCGCCATTCACCGTCAAGAAATGAGCCAAAAAATCCAGCAGACCGAAAGGCGTTATCGAGACCTTGTCGAACGATTGCCGGTGGTGGTCTATGTAGCTGTTGCAAACGAGCAGGGGGCGCTCCAAGCGGAATACGTCAGTCCAAATATTGAACAGCTTTGCGGCTATACTTCTCAGGAGATCCTTAGCGACCCTTATCTTTGGATTCAACGCATTCACCCCGAGGACCGCCCGGAAGCTCTCGAGGTCTATCGACGCCATCTGTCCGAGAGAAGGCCTTGGGATCAAGAATACCGCCTTATCCGAAAAGACGGAGAGACCGTATGGGTGAGAGATCAGGCCATCCCCCTGTACGATTCACGGCGGAATCTTCTGGTCGCCCAAGGACTCATTCAAGATATTAGCTTGAACAAGCGCCGTCAGCGTGAGCAACAGGCCATTCAGTTGGTCCACTGGGCTCTTCAAGGAAACGACAAGCTTGACACTCTGCTCGAGAGGTTGCTTGAAGCGGTGATTCATGCCGTGCCGGGTGCCCAGAAGGGAAGTGTCTTGTTGCAAGACGAAAGCGGTGGGGGACTTTCGATTCGAGCTTTGTATGGTTATCGAGACCCACGCATCCTTCAAATCAGCTTTCCTTTGGAAAGGGGATACTCAGCAAAGGCTTTTCGATTGCGTCAACCGCTAATTATCGGTGATGCTCGGGGTGATCCGACGATTCGGTTTGACGGCGAAGTAGAGGAAATGAGAGCTGTGCAAAGCGCCATTGTTGCTCCGCTTATGATTCACGATCGGGCTATTGGGGTAATTGCTCTCGATAATTGTGAGCGGCGAAACGCTTTCACTGCAGAGGATTTGCATTTCCTCAGCAGCATTGCTTCTACGGCTGCGCTGGTGGTGGAGAACGTGCGCTTGCTCGATGAGGCACGCAACTGCGTTAGGGAGTTGGAGTTGATCGCAGACCTGAGCTTCTCCCTACGGATGGCTAACAGCCAGAAAGAGGTTATCGAGGTACTACTTGAAAAAGTTCTTAGAGGCCTTCATCTATCCTCCATCGGGGTCCGTCTTTTCGATCCGGGAGGGGAAAAAGCGGTGCTAGAGGCCGTGCGTGGCTCCGCAGAAACCCTGGCAGACTTTTTCCGAGTTCTTGGGGAGGAACAAGTGCAGTTACTCTGCGAGAAGCGCGTTTCTGTGTTGGTCTTTGACGAACCGACTTGTGCAGAGAATGGGTTTTCTGGCTGTCGATCGGTTGCAGGGATGAGCTTAGTAGCCAAGGATCAAGTCATCGGAGAGTTGTTCCTCTGTGGACAGTGGAAATTCTCTGAGCAAGACCAATACCTGCTCAAGGCGATCGCAGATATTGCTGCCGGTGCCCTTCATCGGGCGAAATTGTATGAACAAGCAGAAAAACAACTGCGTCATCTGGTTTCACTGTATGCGATCGAGCGCGCTATTACTGAGCGCCATGATCTGAAAACCATACTCCAGACCGTAGCTCAAGAGGCGCGCTCGCAACTGGGTGTTGATGCGTTAGCGATTCACCTTTTTGACCCTCAGGCGAACCGTTTGTCCTTTGTGGCGAGCGATGGCTTTCATACCGAATATGTGAAGGAGACTGATCTCAGCCTGGGAAAGGGGGTGATGGGAAAAGCAGCCTCCGAGAAGCGCGCAATCTATACGCCCAATCTCCATCTGGCAGACGCCCCGATCGCGAGGACGAAACTCTGTAGGGAAGAAAGGTTTATCGCTCATCACGTTATCCCGTTAGTGATTCAAGGTCAGCTCAAGGGAGTGCTTGAGGTTTTCCATCGCACCGAGTTTGATCCCCCTGCGGAATGGCGTGCTCTCTTCGAGGCCTTTGCCGACCAAGCCGCAGTAGCAATTGACAACGCTCAGTTGTTTGAGGACTTGCAGAGGACCAATGTGCAATTAGCAGCCGCTTACGATGCCACCCTCGAGGGGTGGGCGAAAGCTCTGGAACAGCGTGACCGAGAGACACTAGGACATTCAAATCGGGTTACAGAACTTACCTTGCGGATCGCATCTGAGATGGGAGTTCCTCAGGATCAGATGGTTCACATCTGGCGCGGTGTGCGGTTGCATGACATTGGCAAGATGGCTATTCCAGATCAGATACTTCAGAAACCAGGCCCGCTGAGCGAATCGGAGTGGGAGATCATGCGCCGTCATCCTGTCTACGCTTACGAGCTGCTTTCGCCCATCGAGTATTTGCGGCCGGCGTTGGATATCCCTTACTGTCATCACGAGTGGTGGGATGGCCGTGGCTACCCGCGCGGCTTGAAGGGTGAGGAAATCCCTCTGGCGGCCCGCATTTTTGCGGTTGTGGATGTGTGGGATGCCTTGACCAGCAACCGTCCTTACCGTCCGGCTTGGACTCCTGAAAAGGCATTACAATATATTCACGAGCAGCGCGGCAAACAGTTCGACCCTGCGGTGGTGGATGTGTTTTTACGCATAATTCGGGAGCAGATGGGAAAAGGCTGATGCAGTACCAAACCCTGATTACACCTCAGGAATTGAGGCCCCACTTGGGCGATCCAAATTGGGCGGTTTTTGATTGTCGCTTCACCCTCGGCGACCCGGAGCGTGGACGAAAGGACTACTTAATTGCTCACATTCCCGGCGCAGTATATGTCCACTTGGAGCAAGAAATGTGTGGCCCGGTTGTCCGGGGCCGAACCGGGCGACATCCTCTGCTTCCTCTGAAAGACGCAGTGAGGTTATTCTCGCGGTTAGGCATTGACGAGAATGTCCAAGTGGTTGCCTACGATGACTGGAGCCCTATTAGCGGGGCAGTGGCTGCTCGGTTATGGTGGATGTTGCGCTGGCTAGGTCACGAACAAGTAGCCGTCCTAGATGGGGGTTGGCGGGCTTGGATCGAGGCAAGGATGCCCACCGCCGGTGGTGTCGAAGGACGTTCTCGGCGCAAATTTACTCCGAGGCTTCATTTAGAGTATTATGCCAGCATGGCAGATGTCAAAACAGCGCTTCTCGATCCAACTTGGAAAGTATTTGACTCGCGCACAGCCGATCGCTTTCGGGGGGAAAATGAAACGATTGACCCGGTAGCTGGTCATATCCCCACTGCAATCAACGCTCCCTATGTGGAGAACGGAACGCCTGAGGGGACTTTTCGTTCGCCAGAGGAGTTACGTCAACGCTTCGCTACCCTTCTAGGTGAGACGCCCCCTCAAAAGGCGATCTTCTATTGTGGTTCGGGGGTGACCGCAGCCCTCAATCTCCTAGCTCTGAAATATGCTGGCCTAGGAGATGCCCGCTTGTATGTCGGTTCGTGGAGCGAATGGATCACCGACCCAGAGAATCCTGTCGCCCGGTAAAGAATCGGCTTTCTGCTCGCTGCGGTTGGGTGTAGGATTGCGGTGAATTCTCATTGAGCTGTGGAGGAGCGCACTCTCCAGAAGCGGGGGCGCATCTTCCGTGGATCTGTAAGAGAAGAGCGCAAGAGCGGGGAGTATACTTAGGGGGTCGAGCGCTAAACCCGAGAGCAGCTAGATACCGTGCTTTTCTGTCCTAACTTTACGGGTTCTTATAGATTTTTGACATCTAAACCCCACCTTGTGGGTTATAATCTCTGGCTTAGCATAGACTTGGAACGCCTTTTCTCATATTCCAAGCGTTAGCTTTGATCTCGAGCCTAAAACTGAAGCTCATTGCTGGAGTAATCGGCATGGATAAGCAACTTTATCTCGATCTTTATTACCAGATGGTGTTGATCCGTCTGGTTGAAGAAGCCTCTGCTCAGCTCTATCAGCAGGGTAAAATCGGCGGTTTTCTGCATCTCTATATCGGCCAGGAGGCGGTCAGCACAGGGATCATCTCTGCTCGCCAACCCAAAGATCGGGTCATCACTGCATACCGTGACCACGGCGTAGCGATCAATGTCGGCATTCCGGCCAAGCTAGTGCTGGCTGAACTGCTTGGGAAGGCTACGGGGGTATCCAAAGGTAAGGGGGGGTCGATGCACTTGGCGGATGTGAAGCGCAATTTTTGGGGTGGGCATGCCATTGTGGGGGCGCACTTGCCCATTGCGGTCGGTTTGGCTCTAGGCGATCAGTATCAGGGCAGCGATGCGGTGACGATCTGCATGTTTGGAGATGGGGCAACCAATATCGGTTTCTTCCACGAGGCGCTAAACCTCTCGAAAGTCTGGAACTTACCTGTGCTTTGGGTTTGCGAGAACAACCAATACGGGATGGGCACGGCTGTCGAGCGTGCCTCGGCCGTAAAAGAAATTCGCCAAAAGGCCTTGGGCTATAACATGCCCAATAGCCGAGTGAATGGGATGGATGTGTTAGAGGTCAGGCAAGCAACGCTCGAGGTGCTAGATCAAATTCGAGCTGGCGGTGGTCCGCATCTGATGGAAGTGGTTACCTATCGCTATCGTGGGCACTCCATGGGAGACCCGGAGCGTTACCGCCAGGCTGAAGAAGTTAAGCGCTGGCAGGAAAACGATCCCATCGGAATCTACCGCCGGCATTTGGAGACTCGATCGATTGCTACCCCCGAAGAACTGGATGAGGTTGAACGGCGGGCGGAACAGGAAGTTACGGAAGCAGTGCGCTTCGCTGAAGAGAGTCCCGAACCACCTCCTGAGGCTCTGTTTGAAGACATTTATGCGGAGTGAAAGAAGAAATGGCACGGATCACCTATCGAGAAGCGATTTCAAAGGCTCTGTGGGAAGAGATGGAGCGCGATCCATCGGTGTTTATTCTAGGGGAGGAAGTAGGTGTTTGGGGAGGAACGTATGCGGTGACCCGAGGATTCTACGATCATTTCGGGCCGAAGCGTGTGTTGGATACCCCGATCGCTGAGGCCACTATTGTCGGCGCAGCGATTGGCGCAGCCTTGACTGGCTTGCGCCCGGTGGCCGAATTGATGACGATAAACTTTGCCTTTGCTGCCATGGATCACATTGTCAACCAAGCGGCGAAGTTACGCTACATGTTTGGAGGCCAGTTTACTTTGCCTTTGGTCATTCGTACTGTCAGTGGGGGAGGGCGTCAGTTGGCTGCGACACACTCCCAGACTCCCGATGTGGTTTTTGCCCATTTCCCCGGGCTCAAAGTCGTTGCCCCCGGCACGCCAGAAGATGCAAAGGGACTGCTCAAGGCAGCCATTCGCTCTAACGATCCCATTCTGTTCATCGAGCATGCTACGCTCTACCCCGTGCGCGGCGAGGTGCCGGACGAGGAGTACTTGATCCCTATTGGAAAGTCGAAGGTCCAACGGCCTGGGCGCGATGTAACCATTGTCACCTATAGCAAAATGCTCGAGCTCTCAATGAAAGCTGCCGAGCAGCTTGCCGAAGAGGGGATTGAGGTCGAAATCGTGGATTTGCGCAGTCTGCGGCCTCTTGATATAGAGCCGGTGATACAATCGTTTAAGAAGACTAATCGCGCCGTGATTGTCGAAGAAGGGTGGCGTTCGTATGGCGTGGGTGCCGAGGTGGCCGCCCGATTGTATGAGGAGGCTTTCGATTATGTTGACGCACCGATCCGACGCATTGCGCAGAAAGAAACCCCTCTGCCTTATAATCGCACCCTAGAGCAAATGGCTTTACCACAGGTTGAGGAAATTGTGCGCGCTGTAAAGGAGGTTTTGTAAATGGCAGAAATCGTTACGATGCCCAAACTGGGTTTCGATATGGCCGAAGGCACCCTCGTTCGTTGGGTGATTTCTGAGGGAGAACCGGTGACCAAAGGTGCAGTGCTGGCCGAAATTGAAACGGATAAGGCGACGGTTGAGGTGGAAGCCAGTACAAGTGGCACTCTGCTGCGCCATTTGGTCGAGCCGGGTAGCGTCGTCCCGGTGAACACACCGATTGCGGTCATTGGCCAGCCCGGAGAGGAAGTCCCCTTGTCTTCCCTTCGGGCAGAGGGCAAGGTGGGCCAACCTGCTCCGGCGTCCCCGGAGGGTGTGGCAGGGGTTGTTTCAGAAAGGCCAATCGAGGTGAAGGCTGAGGAGGGGAGATTGCCCGGGGGTGTGAGAGCGACACCTCTAGCGCGACGGTTGGCGAGTGAATGGGGCATTGACATCCGTAACGTGCAAGGCTCAGGGCCTTTGGGCCGCATCCGCAAGGTCGATGTGGAAGCTTACCTAGATCAACAAAGGCTGCAAGTAAGTGAGGTAGTGCCTCCGGCTCAACCCCTACCCGGGCCTGAACTCTTGCCTGTCTCAGTTTTTCCGGCGGGCGAGGAGAGGCGAATCCCGCTCACTAAGTTGCGCTCGATTATCGGCAAGCGCATGACCCAATCGGTACAAACGGCGCCGCACTTCTTCGTGACTCATGAGGTAGACGTCGAAGCTTTGCTCAATTTGCGCCATGCGGTGAACGAACTTCTCCCAGAAGGGGAAAAGATCTCGGTTAATGACTTTGTCGTGCGTGCTACGGCACTGGCATTACGCGCCTACCCGAACTTGAACGCTTCGATCGACGAGAAGAAAGGGGAAATTATCCAACACGGCTCGATCAACATTGGTGTTGCTGTAGCTCTTGAAAACGGGTTGATAACGGTTGTGTGTAAGAACGCCGACCACAAAAGCGTGCGCATGATTTCGCAAGAAATCAAAGCGTTGGTGAGCCGGGCTCGGGATGGCAAAGTGCGCCCTGAGGACATTGAGGGCTCTACTTTTTCGATCAGCAACTTAGGGATGTTTGATGTGGCGCAATTTACGGCCATTATCAACCCGCCCGAGGCGGCAATTTTAGCGGTTGGTTCTGCGCGTCAGATGCCTGTGGTCAAAGAGAGTTCACTCCAAGTTGGTTGGCGAATGAACCTGACTCTCTCCGTCGATCATCGTATCTCGGATGGTGCAGAGGCGGCTCAATTTTTGCAAAGGTTAGCCCAGTATCTAGAAAGCCCTCTACAACTGCTCCTCTGAGCAATGGACTCCTCATTGGGCATGGTTGACTTTAATTACGAGATGCGCTATATCGAGGCCGTGCTTCCGCAAATGGAGAAGTATCTTCATTTGCGCGAGCTATACCGCTTGGTTTTCGTATCGAGGCAAGAAGAGGAGCCTCCCTACCCTTCGTTGACTCTTGGCACGTTTTTGCTCGCTCTGAAGCGTGCCCGGGGCTTTGCCCAATCCGCAGCGGAGCATTCCCGCTGGCAAAAGGCTGCACTTGAAGTTGAGGATTTACGCAGGCGGTGGCATCGAGCTTGGCTGGACAAAGCCAAGCTCGATGCTTCTTCTCGCTTGCGGCGGTGGGAGGATTTCCTTCGAGAGTACTGGCAGAAGCCTGCTGACCAAATCGATCGTTATGCTTATGAGGCGCGCAACCGCGTCATTCTGGAATTGCTCAAAGAAGAAACTCAAGAGACGCTTGAGATATGGGATAGGCTTGCTCAACTGGATCAGCGCTTGCGAGAGCGTTGGATTCAAGGAGAGTTCCTTTGGGAAAAGGAGCAAGCGGCTCAGTTTCCCCCTGCACCGTATTGGTTTCTGTGGGGAAGACCCCTCTAGGTTGGCTCGTGCCGAATCCGAGATGATATCGTGGGCAGTTTGTTGTCTAGAGATGCGGCGCAGGGGGGATTTTTGAGGGTTCAGCAAGGGCATGCTCACTGGTTTACGACCTTTGGAGAAGCGAAGCCAGACCGGCAAAATCTCAGAGAGCTAATGGAATTCGGTTGCTTGCCCTCTCCGCTGCGCAGAACGGTTATCTTTGACTTTGACGGAGTACTGACAGATACCCTGCCTGAGATGTTGCGTTTTTCGGACCAGGTATGTGCTGAATTGGGGTACCAACTGACGACAACCCCCGAAGATATTCGGGGTTTGTCTCATATGAGCTTTGATCAGCTCGCTCGCCGGCTTGGGATTGCAGAGGCGCTTGTGCCTCAATATGTGCAGAAGATCCTTCAACGCTTTGAGGAGAGTCCGATTACTTTTTCACCGATCAAGGGGATGGAGGAAGTGATTCGAGAACTTTCGGCCGACTCCGTGCTTGCGATTGTCAGCGGCAACCTCCGACAAGTGATCCGGAGATTCTTAGAGAAGTACCATCTGGCTCAATACTTTTGGCGTATTGAGGGCATTGATCAGATAGGCAGTAAACAGGAGAAGATTCTAAAGATCCGGCAGCAGATTCCTCTTTCACTGCCGACCTTTATGGTTGGGGACGCGGCCAGCGATGTTTTGGCCGCAAAGGAAGCCGGCGCAGTCAGCGTTGCAGTGGCTTGGGGCCACCAAGACCTAGAAAAATTACGGCAAGCCCAACCCGATTTTCTGGTTGAGAATCCTCAAGAGCTGATTCGACTCCTTCGTTCCAATACCTCTCCTTTTTCTAAATGAGCTCATGATAAAATCGCCGCCATGACGAACAATCATTTCTCTACCTCTTACTCCGTAAGACAGCGATCTAACCGCTTGATCCTTTCTTTAGGGATCACCCTTGTGTTTGTGCTTTTTGAGCTGGTTGGTGGCTATTTAGCGAACAGTCTGGCTCTACTCACCGATGCAGCTCACAACTTCACCGATGTACTAACTTTGGGATTGAGCTGGCTCGCTGTTCGTTTGGCCCTGAAGCCCGCCACCTCCAATCACACCTACGGATTCCACCGCGCCGGGATTCTCATCGCTCTGGTGAACTCAGTAACCTTGATTGGAGTCTCCGGGTTTGTGGGTTTGGAGGCCTACCAGCGGTTTCAAGAGCCTCAACAAGTCCACTCTCTCTTGATGAGTGTTACAAGCGGAATAGCCTTTCTTGTTAACATTGTCACGGCTTTATTGATCCGCCACGGTAGCCAGACCGACCTCAATTTACGCAGTGCCTATTTGCATCTGATGGGGGACGTTTTCTCGACCTTGGGGGCTTTTCTGGCTGGTGTTCTCATTTATTTCACGGGCTACGTGTGGCTCGACCCTCTAGTGAGCCTGGTTATCGTAGCTTTGATCTTGTGGAATGCGCTGAAAATTGTGGCAGAAACCGTGCAGATTCTTCTCGAAGGTGCTCCTCGGGATATCAATGTGGAGCAGTTGGTTGAGGAGCTGCGCCGAGTCCCGGGCGTTGACGATGTTCATGATGTGCACGTCTGGAGTATTACTGCAGAAGTGCGTTCTCTCTCCGCCCATATTGTTACCGGCGACATCTCTTTGAGCGAAGGTGCTCTAATCCAACAAAGGATTGCCCAACTTCTACGCCAACGGTATGCCATTTCCCATGCCACTCTGCAGCTTGAATGTAAGGAATGTGAACCGGCTTTGCTTTATTGTGACCTTAATCTGAGCAATTCTCGTTGACCAGGAGCTTGGCATGGAATTTCATGTTTCCCGGTGGGCTCGGCAAAAATACGGTTTTGACCAACACTTCTTTACCACAAATGGGCAAGTGATCTTTGCGAACTTTCGTGCCGCTCGGGAGTTTGCCCAAAGGATAAATGCCAAACGAGACCTTGCTCGATTCCCTGAGCTGGCGGTCCGAGCCGGGCAACTGAATGCTCTCGGGTTGATCGATGAGATTTTCCACATCGTGGTCGAGAAATATCGTCAACAACGCCGCGCAGACGTGATGGAACAAGCGCTTGCCTTTCTAGAGCATAGCCTCGGCAAAGAGGCCTTGGACGCATGTTTGACCCAGTTTGTTGCCGAGTTCCCTCCGAGGGCTGTCTATCGCCAAGAGGTCTCTATCAGCGACTACCTATCCCAAACTACTCCCTACCCGAGCGGGACGTGGAGCAATCGGGCTGTTGCTCTAGAGGAGCTTCTAATGCTCTGGCTGGCCAACATGAATCCGGCTTGTGCGCCCTTCCAGGAGCTCTTTGATGACCGAAATTTACAACAGAATACCGCTTATTCTCAAGTCATTCATTATTTGACCCTTTTCTTTGATACTCAGCCTTCCTTCGGACCCCAAGATCAAAACCTGATCGCCATGTTGCGCAGTCCGGCTATAGCCGTCCCTCACTCCCTTCCCGGGCAGCTTGAGTTTATTCTCAAGCACTGGGGTTATCTGTTAGGCGATCTCCTCAAGCGATTACTTAGCAGCTTGGATTTGGTCAAAGAAGAGGAAAAGGCTGTTTTTCCGGGCGCTGGAATTGCGCCAGTTTTGCGCTTCGCAGACTTGGAGGCAGAGCTTGAACGATTCAGCCCCGATCGAGAGTGGATGCCGCGGGTGGTGATGATGGCTAAGAATACCTACGTCTGGCTCGATCAACTCTCTAAGAAATATCAGCGGCCGATCACCCGTTTAGATCAGATTCCCGACGAAGAGTTAGATCAGCTTGCGCGCTGGGGATTCACTGCTCTTTGGCTTATTGGTCTATGGGAGCGCAGCCCCGCTTCGCAGCGCATCAAGCAGATTCGAGGCAATCCTGAAGCGGTTGCTTCAGCTTACTCCCTGTTTGACTATAAGATCGCCGCCGATCTGGGAGGAGAAGAAGCTTTTTTTAACTTGCGCCATCGAGCTTGGCGGAGAGGCATCCGCTTGGCTTCGGACATGGTGCCGAATCACATGGGGCTCGACTCTCCCTGGGTGATCAATCATCCTGAATGGTTTATCTCCCTCGATTACAGTCCATTTCCCTCGTATACCTTCAATGGCCCTAACCTCTCCTGGGATCAGAGGGTGGGCATTTTTCTGGAGGATCACTACTACGACAACACTGACGCAGCGGTTGTCTTCAAGTGGGTAGACTTTTGGAGAGGGAAAGAGCTATATATTTATCATGGCAACGATGGCACTTCTATGCCTTGGAATGATACTGCCCAACTCAACTATTTGCTTCCAGAGGTGCGGGAGGTTGTCATCCAGACTATTCTCCATGTTGCTCGTCTTTTTCCGATCATTCGCTTTGATGCAGCGATGACATTGACCAAACGTCATTACCAACGCTTGTGGTTCCCCGAGCCGGGCAGCGGCGGGGATATTCCCTCGCGTGCCGAACATGGTATGACTAAGGAGCAGTTCAATGCTGCCTTTCCCACTGAGTTTTGGCGCGAGGTCGTAGACCGCGTAACGCAAGAGGTACCCGATACCCTCCTTCTAGCCGAGGCATTCTGGTTGATGGAGGGCTATTTTGTGCGGACTTTAGGCATGCACCGAGTCTATAATAGCGCTTTTATGAATATGCTGCGCGATGAGAGAAACCAAGAATACCGCCTGCTAATGAAGAACACCTTAGAGTTTGACCCCCAAATTCTTAAGCGCTATGTCAATTTCATGAACAACCCGGATGAACGGACCGCGGTTGACCAGTTTGGAAAGGGTGATAAGTACTTTGGTATTTGTGTTCTGCTGGCGACTCTACCGGGGTTGCCGATGTTTGGACATGGACAGATCGAAGGCTTTGCCGAGAAATACGGCATGGAATACCGCCGGGCCTACTGGGACGAGCAACCTGACTTTGAGCTGATTGCTCGCCATGAGCAATGGATCTTCCCCTTGCTGCGCAAGCGGTATCTCTTTGCAGAGGTCGATCATTTTCTGCTCTATGACTTTGAGGCGCTGCAAGGGTATGTCAACGAGGATGTTTTTGCTTTCTCCAATCGTGCAGGGGAAGAGAAGGCATTGGTGGTCTATCACAATCGCTACGCAGAGACCGAGGGCTTCCTTCGCAACTCATGTGCCTATCTCTGTAAGGATTCAAGTGGGAGCAAGAGTCTGGTTCGGAAAACCTTGGCAGAAGCTTTATCGATTCAGGATGATGAGCAGGGTTATACCATCTTTCGGGACACAATTAGCGGGTTGGAATTTCTGCGTAATAATCATGAGCTCTGTCAAAGAGGGCTTTACCTCCACTTGAGAGCCTATCAGTTCTATGTCTTCCTTGAGTTTGAGACAGTTCGGGACACTCCAGAAGGAGTTTACCAAACGCTTTGCAGGGAGCTTGGAGGCAGAGGAGTGCCCAGTGTGCGAGAAGCTTTGGCAGGCCTCCGCCTCCGGGCGGTGCGTTCTTCGCTGCAGCAGTTGATCAATTCTGGGCAATGGAATTGGATTATCCAAAATTGTGTTTGTGAAGGTGAGGGCGAGTCCCCGGAGAGGATAGAAGCGGTTCTCGAAGAGATTCGCTCCAAGGCAGATGTCCTTTCCTGGAAAATCGAAAGTTATCTCTCGCATTCTCTCGCAAGAGAGCGGTATAAAGCCAGCTTGGTTTGTTTTTGTCGCACTCTTCTCACCGGGTTTCGATCTTTTGTTCCGAATCCCATTGTTGAGAAGTTATGCCGAGGAGATAGTTACGCATGGTCAATGCTTTTGGGTTGGGCTTTTCTCGCTCCCCTTGGAGTTCTGTTGGAGGCTCACCCTCGGCAAGCATTACAACTTAGCTGGCACTGGACTGAGGAATGGGCCCTTGAACAGCTTTTGGCAGATGCTTTCCAGGGAATGATGCTTACAGAGGCAGAGTCGCAACACGCCTCGCTCGGCGTTCATTTGGCTTTGAAGTACTTCCCGCAACTCAATATTGAAGGCAATAGCGATCCGGTGGACTCCATCGCTCTTTGGTTTAGTGATGGGCTGTTTCGTCAGTACGTCGGCGTGAATCACTATCAAGGGGTAGATTGGTTTATCAAAGAGGCTTTCGAGGAGTGGCTGGACTTGTTAGGGGTGATCGGTGAGATCTATTACCGTTGTAGCCATGATCAGAACGGGTTTGAAAGGCAGCTTACTCACCTAAGGATGTTCCTCGCCGACCTTAAGCAAAAAGCGCAACTAAGTCGATACCAACTTAGAGAATTCTTGCATCTATATGGGATAGTGTGAGCACACCGCCTCGGTTAAGGACCTATAGGCCTGCCTCAGCTAGGGAGCCTTTGGGAGACAAGAAAGCTATAGAAGACTTGATCACCGCGCAGGCCAGTTGCAGGGCTGACCACCTCTTTTAGCCATTGCGCCGCTAGGGTGGATAGATCAACTCCGCTTGCCAGTTCGGTAAGGCGAACTGCGTGGGCAGCGTAAGCAATTGCGTTACGTGGTTCGATGCGATCAAAGTCCTCAAAAAACCATGCACAAGAAGCGAACATCCTTTGCCGTTCGTATTGGGCTTCGAGGAATTGAAACAGTTGCTGTTGCTCTGAAAGGCCCAATTCCCTCCTTCCCGTCATTTCTCGCAGGTAATCCCCAAGTGAAGTTTGACCAAGGAAAACCTTTGCGTATCCATGGCGTAGTTCCCAGGGATCCTCAACGAGTTTGGATACGTGCTCATAGTAGACTTGATCGATCGTGGCAGCGATCTGATCTAGTGCGAAGCGTAGCATTTTCTTCCAGCTCGAATCCCCAGGAGTACAAGCACAGCCGGTAGACCAACGTGCGACCCCATGATGACAACTCCATGAGGTGCGTTGCTGAATTTGGATCCTCTTTTGAGGCGGGAAGAGCTTGAGCCACTTTGCCGGATGGATGACTTCGATCCGGTTCATACGCAAGGATTCGCTGAGAAGTCTGTGAAGAAAGTATTGACGCAGGGGTTGATGATGACCGTATAATTCTCCGTCGGAGGCCAGAAGGAGAAGCTTTGCCTTGGCGCGTTTTTTTCCTTCGCGTTGATAAGTGGGCAATAGGTGCTCGACAGTAAATTGATCGGCGTTGAGAGTCATTTGAGGGTTAAAGCTGATTCCCCCACTAAGCCCAGCGTGATAAAAGAAGACAACGAGTGACCTGCCTTGGGGCAGTTCGACCCGGTAGGGTTGGGTTACATCTAGGTTCACTTTGCGGGCCTGCCAGGGCGCCAAGATGGTGAATTCGATCCCGTGCTCGGCTAACACAAGGAGAGTCTCATCATCTGCGGCTGTCTCAGGCAGCCACATGCCTTGGGGTTTGCGTTCGTATCGTGCCTCAAACTCTTGGATTCCCCAGCGCACCTGAGTTACTTTGTCTAGGCCAGTTGCCAAGGGGAGAATCGTATGATGGTAAGGCATAGCCATAGCATTGCCTACCCCCTCTTTGGCTACTTGGCGCCGATCGGCATTGATGATTTCTAAAGCTGTTTCCGGATGGGCTGCGGCCATCCACTCGAGCAGGGTTGGTCCAATGTTGAAACTGATCCGATCGTAATTGCCTAGCTCGGCATTCGTCCGATAACACTCTTGGTAGATTCGTTCGTTCCAGTTGGGGTAGGGGGCTGCGCCGGGTTCGATGGGAATTTGGCCAGTGCGTGGGTCCTCTCGAGGCGGTTGATAGAAGTGGGCATGGATGCACAGGTAATGTTTCGTCATTGTTATCGTGAGTGTTGGATTTGGGCAATGATTGTGGGGTTGCTCTCGATTACGTTGCCTCTGATTATACTTCATCGCATTGGGGAGCAAAATTTCCGGGCGACATGTGGGTAGGAATTTTTCTATTCGTGTACAGGTGGGGTAAAATAGGGAAAAACCTCGGAAAGAGTTTTTCGCAGTGAAAGTGTTCTATTTAGCAGCAGAAGCAGAGCCCTTCATTAAGGTGGGAGGGTTAGGTGATGTAGCCGGTTCCTTGCCCGGCGCTCTACAAGAGGTGAGCAACCCCGGTGAGCTCGAAATCCGAGTGGCAATTCCATTCCATGGCGCAATTCAGCAACAGCCTCTGCCGCTCAAGTTCCTAACTGCGCTTCAAATCCCTCACTATCCTCAACCGCTTCAGGCTCAAGTCTACGAGTTGGAGCATTCGAAGGTCAAGACGTATTTTATCGGCGGGCCCCTTTTTGCCAAAGACTCGCCGGTTTACTCTCCTGATGCAAGCACAGATGCGTTGAAGTATACGTTTTTCTCTCTTGCTTGCCTCGAATTGGTTCAGGCGATCGAATGGCGTCCGGATGTGGTGCATGCGAACGACTGGCACACCGCCCCGGCGCTCTATGCGATAAAGGTGCATGAGGAGGAGTTCTTCCATAGAACTGCAAAGGTGATTACCATCCATAACTTGCCCTACCTAGGCCACGGGGCAGGTGAAGTCCTAACGGAATTCGGATTGCCTCCCGCAACCGAGTCGGGCTTACCCGCTTGGGCACAGCAGTTACCCCTACCGTTGGGGATCTATGCGGCAGACCGTATTGTCGCTGTTTCGCCCACATACGCTCAGGAGATTCAAACCCCTGATTTTGGTGCCGGCTTAGAGGAGTATCTCTCCTCTCGGCAAAAGGACATCATAGGGATTTTAAATGGAATCGACCTCGAGACTTGGAATCCCTCTACAGACCCATATATTCCGTATCCCTATGATGCAGAGCGGATCGAAAGGAAAGAGCGGAATAAGCAAAAGCTTTTTGAAGAACTGGGATGGCAGCCGGTCGCTGATGCTCCCCTCCTCGCAATGATCACGCGATTAGATTACCAAAAGGGGATCGATATCGCACTCGGCGCTCTGAGGTCGATGCGAGAGCAAGCTTGGCAAGCAGTGATCCTCGGCACCGGTAGTCCGGCAATCGAGCAATCGGTGCGTCAGCTTCAGCTTGAGATTCCGGACCGTTTGTATGCGGTGCTCCGCTTCGATCCTCACCTTAGCCATCGCGTGTATGCCGCAGCAGACCTTCTGCTAATTCCTTCTCGTTACGAGCCATGTGGCTTGGCCCAAATGATAGCTATGAGGTACGGCACTGTCCCGGTTGGCAGGGCTACCGGTGGTCTGCGGGATACGATTCTCGATACCGATAACCCCTCTACTTCGACCGGGTTTTTATTCGAGGCCCCCCAGAGTGAAGCCTTGGGTGAGGCACTAGCTAGGGCATTCAAGCTATTTCCGCGCCGGCGGGCTTGGCGAGCAATGCAACGCAATGGAATGGCACAGGATTTTTCTTGGGCTCGCTCTGCAAGGCGCTACCTCGAGGTTTACCGTGAAGTGATAGAACAAAAGACTCAGGAGCTGGAGCGACAAAAGGTTTTTGGTCCACTCTCCGGAGGGGTTGGCAGATGAAAACTCGAGCTGTAATCTTGGCAGGCGGAGAAGGGTGCCGGCTGAGCGTTTTGACGGCCAAGCGAACTAAGCCGGCAGTGCCTTTTGCCGGGAAGTATCGAATTATTGATTTCACCCTGTCAAATTGCGTCAATTCGGGCATCTTCGACGTGATGATCTTGCTTCAGTATCGTCCGCATTCCCTTATTGAGCACATCGGTGCCGGTGGTCCATGGGATCTCGACCGAGATTTTACCGGAGGCGTCCGTCTTTTTACTCCCTTTCGCGGCAGGCGGAGCGCCGATTGGTACTTAGGGACGGCCGATGCAGTTCAGCAGAATTTTAGTTTCATCAAGCATGGCCACCCCGACACCGTTCTGATCCTTTCTGGCGATCATGTCTACTGCATGGACTATGATATATTAATCACCTTTCATCGCGACCATGATGCCGATCTAACGATGGCGACAATCCGTGTCCCGTGGGAGGAGGCCTCTCGTTTCGGCATTGTCGAGGTCGATGAGGATTATCGCGTCACCTCTTTCGTCGAGAAACCGGCCAAGCCGCCCTCCAACCTTGCTAATATGGGGGTTTACGTGTTCCGCTTGGATGTCCTAGATCGAGTTCTGTGGGAGGACCACAAGAATCCAAATTCATCTCACGACTTTGGAAAGGATATTTTGCCGAAGATGGTGCGCGAGGGTGCGCGCGTGTTGGGTTTCCCGTACAGCGGTTATTGGGTAGATGTCGGCACGACTTATACCTATTGGAAAGCCCACATGGATTTGCTTGGCGAAAGGCCTTCTATAGATCTCAACGACCGTTCGTGGGTGATTCACACTCGCACCGAGGAGCGCCCGCCTGCGCGCATTGCGCGCGGAGCGCTAATACAAGATAGCTTGATTTCGGACGGTTGTGTCATTGCTCCCGGTGCTGTTATCGAAAGGAGTGTTCTATCTCCGGGAGTGCGCGTTCACGAAAACGCAATCCTACGTGAGTCGATTGTGTTCACCGACACGGTCATCGAAAGTGGGGCTCTCGTTGAGCGGTCGATCCTCGATAAGCGGGTTCGAGTGGGCAAAAACGCGCACATCGGATCAATGCAGCCCGACCTAACTCAGTTTGCCATGGTGGGTAAGAACAGCGTGGTGCCCGAAAACTACATTATCGAAGCAGGTGCGCTGATTTATCCTGACGTAGAAGCCATCGATTATCCTTCGCACCACGTTCCAAGCGATGCCATCATTGAGAACAAGCGCGAGCCTTTCGAAATATAACCGCAGCGGTGGCATCCTCCTCCACCCCACCAGCTTACCCGGCAATTTCGGGATCGGAGAACTCGGCCCTCAAGCTTTAGAGTGGGTTGATTTCCTCAAGCAGAGCGGTTGTGGGCTATGGCAGATTCTGCCGCTCGGGCCGACCGGCTACGGCGACTCGCCTTATCAGTGCTTTTCCTCCTTTGCCGGAAATCCGAACTTGATCAGCGTGGAGCTCCTTTATCAGGAGCATTTGCTCGACCAAAGCGACCTGCAAACAATGCCTCAGTTTTCAACTCGAAGGGTTGATTACGGGGAACTGATTCCGTGGAAAGCACACCTTCTCGGTCGAGCCTATGCAAACTTTTGTCAGCGCAAGCTTCCGGATTTACGTCTCGAGTTTGAAGAGTTTTGTGCTTCTCATGCGGATTGGCTAGACGATTTCGCACTCTTCATGGCTCTAAAGCAAGCCCACGATGGGCGTGTTTGGATGGAGTGGGATGAACCCTACCGCAAGCGTCTGCCTCAAGCGCTTGGAGAGTTTGCAACCCAAAATCGCGCCCTGATCGATGCGGTACGGTTTCAGCAGTTTTTGTTCTTTCGACAGTGGGCCGCAGTGCGCAGTGCGGCCAACCGCTCGGGAATTCGGATCATTGGTGATGTGCCCATTTTTGTCGCCCAGGATAGTTGTGATGTCTGGTGCGAACCCCATCTGTTCAAGCTCGACTCCAGAGGATATCCGCGAGTCGTTGCTGGTGTGCCGCCGGATTATTTTTCACCCACAGGCCAACGCTGGGGAAACCCGATTTATGATTGGAAAGCTCATTCCCACTCGAACTTCATTTGGTGGAAGAGAAGGATCAAACATACCCTCAGCTTGGTGGATTTGGTTCGGATTGATCATTTCCGTGGCTTCTGTGCGTATTGGGAAATCCCGGCGCGCTCTCCTACTGCAGAGGTCGGTCGCTGGGTGAAATCCCCGGGAAAGCGGCTGTTTAGCCAGTTGAGCGCTGAGTTGGGCGGAGAGCTCCCTTTCATTGCCGAGGATTTAGGCGTAATCACCTCAGATGTGATTGACTTAAGGGATAAATTTGGGTTGCCCGGTATGAAAGTGCTTCAGTTTGCCTTCGACGATCACAACCCGCGCAATCCTTTTCTGCCTCATAACTTCGTCCCCAACTGCGTTGTATATACTGGGACGCATGACAACGACACGACCTTTGGCTGGTATCAGAGTCTCCCCGAGGAGGTTCGTGTCACGGTTCGGCGCTACCTTCCTCTGGTCGATCAAGACCCCGCCTGGCAAATGATCCAGTATGCCTGGGCTTCGGTAGCTACGTTTGCAGTCGCTCCGCTACAGGATTTTCTCCGCTTGGGCAGTGAAGCACGCATGAATCACCCCGGTAAGGTAGGCTCATACTGGGGCTGGCGTGTGAGTCAAGAGGCACTGAATGGCGAACTCTGCGACCGTATTCGGGAACTGAACGAGCGGTATAACCGGCAGCCGCATTTCGGAGAATAGTCTAGCCCTATTTCCTCAACGCGCACAGGTTTCCCGGCATGGAAAAACCCCCTGCGTGCGGGACTCTTGCCGTAGTAGTTTGCCAGAGGACATGTGAGGGACAAGAGCTTGAAAGCGCAATTGGTTACCTCAGATCCTCCGAGTTAGGGTTGGTGGCCTCCGCTGGCTTTGGGATTGAAGCTTTCCACTGCGGGATAGCGCGCTGTAATTGTTCTTGGGAGATGCGATTGAGGCGACCGCAGTGGGGACAGACGAGATTGTAGTGATGCAACTTATGGTGTTCAAGCTCTTCTAGAGCCTCAAGGAGCGCTTGTTTTCCTAAGGCGAAAGGTCTTTGACAACGAGAACACCGGATTTGCATTATCTCGTGCCTCCTTCTGCTTTTTGTAGTATATAACATTCCTCGCTAAGCGAAAAGTGGAAAAGAAATCATCTGCGCCTTAGTTGGAGGATGTCTTTGCAGCTCTTTGGGGTCTTTCGGAGGTCGAGGTAATTAGCATTGGGGACTATAAGCCGGGGTCTTGCTGCGGTCAATGCAAGCTCATCCATTGAGTGTTACTCTGCAATAGACGATTGAAAGCGAGAGGATCGTTCAATAACCCTAACCCGGTCTTAGAAATGAATTAGAATTAGCTCATAGTTTAGACGAGGAGCGATTCCATGACCGGGACGATCCTGAATGTCGCAACCGTGCTGGTGGGGGGAAGCGTGGGATTGCTTTTCGGAGCAAAATTGCCGGAACGCACCCGCCAGACCATACTGGCCGGCTTGGGCTTGTTTACGGCCGGCATCGGGCTCCAAATGTTCTTGCAGTCGAAAAATGCAATGATCGTTTTAGGAGGGGTTCTACTGGGTGGATTGCTTGGTGAGTGGTGGAAAATCGAAGAAAGTCTGCAAGCTTTCGGGGCGTGGCTCGAAAAGCGATTCGCTCCTCAATCGCTTGGCGCACAGAGCAGAAGTGACTTTATTCGGGGTTTTATGACGGCTTCCCTTCTCTTCTGCATCGGCCCGATGACGATTCTGGGTTCAATCCAAGACGGGTTGAGCGGTAACTATCAACTTCTGGCGATCAAATCGGTTTTAGATGGTTTTGCGGCTTTGGCGTTTGCATCTACACTGGGCATAGGGGTGCTCTTCTCGACAATCGTTATCTTGGTTTACCAAGGAGGAATCAGTCTCCTCGCCGCTCAGCTTAGCGCAGTGATCACTGAGGCGATGATGGGTGAAATGACTGCAACAGGAGGGGTGCTGATTGTGGGTCTGGCCCTAAGTTCCCTCTTGGAAATTAAGCCGATTCGAGTAGGCAACTTCTTGCCTGCTCTGCTGGTTACCCCCTTTATCGTTGCTATCCTTGCTGCCCTTGGGCTTTCAAACTAGCGATGACCCGGCGGCAGAGACTTGACTGGGTTGTCCAGAACCGGCCGTTGCATTTGCGAGTGAGGCAGCGCAATGACTACAATTGCGATGCTGACAGCGAAGTGGGATGCTGCTCAGATCGTTAACTTCGTTATTGGCCACCCGCCGCTGCAAGCGCAGCTTCAATCTCCTGTTGGAAAACCTGGTAAGGAACAGCGCCTTCGATGAGCTTGCCGTTAATCAAGAAAGAAGGTGTGCCACCGATGTTGTTTTGCCTGCCGAAGGCTACGCCTTCGTTGAGTTTGTCTTGATAGCGCTTTTCCTTCATGCACTGGTTGAACTGCTCGATATTTAAGTCAAGGGCTTTCGCAAAAGCTTCTAGACGTTTGGGTGTGTAGTCACCGACATTTTCTCCGGTGTGGTTAGCGAATAGGATATCATGATACTCCCAAAACTTGCCTTGCTCGCCAGCGCAAAAAGAGGCCATTGCGGCATCAATGGACTCTTGTCCTATGGGAATGCCTCCTGGCCCGTAGGGGATGTACTCGAAGTAAACTTTGCCCGTAGCGACGTAATTCTCAACAATCAAGGGCTCGGTTTGGTCTGAGAACCGCTTGCAGAATGGGCATTGATAGTCCGAAAATTCGTAAATCTTGACCGGGGCATTTGGATCCCCCATGGCGTTGAAGTTTGCGTTTGGACGCGGTTTCGGCGTAATGCGCACAATCTCTCCTGTAGGGGCCAGCGATTGCTGTAAGGTGGGGTAGATCAACAAAGCCACGACAATCAAAACGGCACCAACTACAATGAGCAGGGTGACGATCCTTTGCTGGCGCTGACGACGCAATCGCTCCTCCCTCAGTTGTTGTCTCTTCGATTTCTCTTCGACCTTTTTGCTCATGGTCCTCCTCTCACAAGACAAGTACGGGCGATATTTTCCCACAAGCCCATTTTTTTGTCTAGGTTTGCGCAGACGACCTTTGCAGTTTTCTCTAGGTCCGTTTCAGGGGTAGGATTAAGAACGGATAAGAGTTTTTCTGGGAGGCCTTAAGCTACTTGACATGAAGAAGATCTTAGTATATAAGTTTATATAGTCTATAAACTCTACTTACTTACTATACATTTTATGAAATTGACGAAACGTAGTGAGTATGGCCTGAGGGCGATGATTGACATGGCCTATTGGGAGGCTCAGGGTGGATCCAGGCTGATTCAGATTCGGGATATCGCCCAGAGAGAGAAGATTCCAGTCAAATTTCTCGAGCAGATCCTGCTCGCATTGAAGAACGCTGGCCTTGTCAATAGCCGCATGGGAGCTAATGGGGGATACTACTTATCTAAGCCGGCCTCAGAGATCACCCTGGGACAGATTATCCGGGTTTTGGATGGGCCTCTAGCGCCGGTCCGCTGTGTCAGTCAAATGGCTTACGAACCCTGCGGGTGTCCTAATGAGGAGACCTGTGGATTGCGCTTGGTAATGTTTGAGGTGCGCGCTGCTGTCTCTAGTATTCTCGATCGCACGACTTTAGCTCAGGTTGTTCAGCGGCTTGAGTCTGCTCGCCAAGCGAAACGGCAGTTCGATCACGGGTGAGAAGGTTGTTCACGTTTTTCGATATCCGTTCTGGCCTCAAAAAGTTTATTTACTAAACCTAAACTATAGAAAGGATCGTGAACATGAGACCTTCCTTCCAAATTTCTCGTGTATGGGTTGTTCTGTTTGTCCTGCTTGTTGTTGCTTGTTCGCCGTTCCCTCGGGCTGCGGAGAACAAACAGTCTGTCTCTGTGTCCGGTGCCTTTGCGCTTTATCCCATGATGACACGGTGGGCGGAGGAATACCAACGGCTTCACCCAGAGATCGTTTTCGATATCTCTGCCGGCGGAGCAGGAAAGGGGATGGCGGATGCTTTGGCGGGGGTTGTGGATATCGGTATGGTTTCTCGGGCTATTACCCCCGAAGAAGAGGCAAAGGGCGCCTTCTGGGTTGCGGTCGCAAAGGATGCTGTCTTTCCAACCATGAACGTCAATAACCCGGTCAAGGATCGTATTCTGCAGAAGGGACTCACGAGGCAAATTTTCTACGGCATCTTCATCAGTGGGGAAATCACTACCTGGGGGCAGGCAGTTGGTGATGCCCAAGTTCAGGATCCGATTCATGTCTACACCCGCTCAGATGCAGCTGGTGCGCCAGAAACCTGGGCAAAGTACTTAGGGAAGAAACAGGAGGATTTGTTGGGTGTAGGGGTTTTCGGCGATCCCGGCTTAATTGAGGCTGTTGCAAGGGATCCTCTGGGCATTGGTTTTAACAACCTAGGGTATGCCTACGACCAGTCTACTGGGCAGCCGGTGGCAGGTATTTGGATCATCCCGATCGATGCCAACGAAAACAACCTTGCTGACCCGGAGGAGATCTTGGATACAAAAGATAAAGCAATCGAAGCGGTAGCAACTCACCGTTACCCATCTCCGCCGGCGCGGGAGCTATATTTGGTCACCCTGGGCAAGCCGAGTGGTGTCGTCCTGGACTTTATACAGTGGATTCTGACCGATGGACAGCAATTTGTCGAGGAGGCCGGCTATATTCAACTACCCCAGAAGCAAATCGAAGAGAACCTGCAAAAGTTGAAGGATTAGATCATCTTTGAACTGTTTAGACTGAGAGAGGGTGTCCTTCGGGAAAAGAGGGAGTGCTTCGGGAGAATGGGAGAATACGGGTTGCTGATGAACAATCTGCGCATTTTGCGGTCTCGCCGTGCTAAACTCGACTCATGGGTTCGCCGGATATTTTGGATGTTTTCTGCGCTTCCGTTCTTGCTGGTGCTAACGATTTTGACTGCCCTGTGGTTGAAAGCGCAACCTCTTCTCCTCGCACATCCTCTTTCAAAACTCTTGCTTGGCGAGGCGTGGAGACCACAGAAGGGGGAATTCGGTTTCCTGCCCTTTATCAGCGGAACGATCTGGGTCACAGGAGTTGCGTTATTTTTTGCCGTTCCGATCTGCATCTTGACCGCTGTCTACTTGAGCGAGTACGCTTCCGGGCGGGTGCAACGTCTCGTCAAACCCCTTCTAGATTTGCTCGCCGCCATTCCTTCGGTAGTTTATGGCGTGTGGGGTGTTCTTACTATTGTCCCTTGGGTAGAAGAGTCTGTTGCCCCGGCGCTTGGGCGCTGGGGCGATATTTGTCCGATTTTTGCCTCCGCGAACCCAACCGGCTACAGCGTGCTTGCAGGAGGAGTTGTGTTGGCGGTCATGATTGCCCCTTTTATCGTTGCCATTGCTTACGAAGTGCTTCAAACAGTTCCTGCCGGATTGCGGCAAGCCTCTCTAGCCCTCGGAGCGACTCGCTGGCAGACCGTTAAGTATGCGGTTCTGCCTAGAGCCTCCACCGGCATCTTTGCCAGTGTTATCTTAGGTTGCTCCCGTGCTCTCGGTGAGACGATGGCTGTTCTAATGGTTGCCGGTAATGTGGCTCAAGTCCCGCGCTCCATTTTCGATGCGGCTTATCCTTTACCTGCGCTGATCGCCAACAATTATGGCGAAATGATGTCGATCCCCCTTTATGATGCAGCGCTAATGACTGCCTCATTGATTCTCTTTTTGATTGTTCTGGCTCTCAACATTTTCTCCATCCTCGCTTTACGCCATGTATTGAGAGAGAGTGAGTGAAGTTCTAGTGGGAGGAATGGAAGGAAGAGATGGCAAAATGGAAATGGCAGAATACGGAAGAAAAGGTGATGCAAGTCCTAATGCTCCTGTCCTTTGGGCTTATTGTGATGAGCTTGCTTCTCATTCTGTTCACAATACTTTCTAAGGGGTTGCCTGCTCTGAGTTGGGAAATGATCTCTCAGACCCCTAAAGGCGGCTTCTATTTTGGCAAAGAGGGAGGTATCTTGAATGCCATTGTCGGTTCTCTTTACCTCGCCCTAGGGGGCACCTTTATAGCTTTTCTTTTCGGTTTTCCTCTAGCGCTGCTACTAAATATCTATTCGTCGAAAACGGCGTGGGCAGATCTAGTCAGGCTCTCCCTAGACATCCTTTGGGGCGTTCCCTCCATTGTATATGGAGCTTTCGGTTTTACAGTAATGATTTTCCTTGGTTGGAAAGCTTCCCTGCTCGGTGGAATCCTCACTCTTGCCCTGCTAGAACTTCCGATTATGACAAGAGCGATGGACGAAGTGATCCGCCGAGTCCCTCCCGAGTTACCTCGCGCAGCGTATGCCCTAGGCTCAACAAACTCGGAAACAGCTTTTTTTGTCATTACCCGACAGGTTCTGCCAGGGCTTGCGACAGCTGTTCTGCTGGCCTTTGGCCGTGGGATTGGGGATGCAGCCTCCGTGCTGTTTACAGCCGGATACACCGATCGTATTCCAGATTCGTTGTTCAGCCCGGTGGCCTCTTTGCCGTTGGCTGTGTTTTTCCAACTCGGCACACCTTTCCCCGAAGTCCAGCAACGCGCTTATGCGGCTGCTCTGATCCTAACTCTCACCGTTCTAGGGATCAGCATTTTCTCGCGTGGGATATCCTATTTTCTCGGTCGGCACTCAATTCGCTGAATGATTCGTGGAGAAGCTATGAGCAGACTGATTCCCCACCTTGAAACTCAGAACCTGAGCGCGTACTACGGTGCAACCAAAGCCATAGAGGATGTTTCCATCATCATCCCCCGCAACCAGATCACCGTGATTATCGGACCTTCAGGGTGTGGGAAGACTACTTTACTTAAGTGTCTCAATCGCTTTATCGAGCTTGAGGAGCATGCCCGGGTGGAGGGCAAAGTGCTCCTCAATGGCGAGGATATCTACTCGCCCTTGATCGACGTGACCGAAGTGCGCAAAAAGAGCGGCCTGCTCGCTCAGCGGCCCTACCCTTTACCCATGTCGATCTTCGATAACGTTGCCTATGGCATGCGTATTCATGGCCTGTGTTCTCGGAGGGAACTTGCGCAGAAAGTTCAGTATTATCTCCAAGTCGCTGGGTTATGGGAGGAAGTAAAGGACCGCCTTCATGCCCCAGCCTCTCAATTGTCAATCGGACAGCAGCAACGACTTTGTTTAGCCCGAGGGTTGGCCGTTGAGCCGGAGATCATTTTGGGGGATGAACCCACTTCGGCTCTTGACCCGATCTCAGCTCAACATATCGAACAACGCCTGATCGAGCTTAAGCAACAATATACCGTGGTGCTTGTCTCCCATATTCTGCGCCAAGCGCGGCGTCTTGCAGATTACGTGGTTTTTATGTACATGGGAAAGGTAGTCGAAGCTGGCCCTGCCCAACAGGTGTTGAATCACCCGCAGCATGAACGCACTCGCGCTTACCTTTCGGGTGAATTCTAATTTGCAGCGAGTCAGGGACAAAGGTTGCCAGTCTTGAGACAAGACACGGCACAACGAAAGCTGTAAGGACCGGATTATCGGTGGTTTGGGTAAGAATAGTCCGGGAAATTGAAAAATTACCCACAGCGCAGGACAGGGGGTTGGTTTTACATGTTTCTAACCATTGCCCGTTATAATAAGGCTGTAGATGAAAGGGTTTTGACATGAGAAGGTTTCTTTGGCTGGTTGTATGGCTGATTTGGTTGGCCTATGTGGTCCAAACCGGGGTGGTTTTTGCACAGGCTAACCTCCCGCTAATTTATGTTCTGACCGCAGAGGGCCCGGTTACTCCCGCCATGCGCGAGTATCTGCGCCGCGGCATTCAAATTGCCGAGAGGCGCAACGCTCTTGCGCTGATCTTTCAACTCAATACCCCAGGGGGGAGTGTGGATACGACAACGACCATGATTCAAGATATTCGTGAAAGCCGAGTCCCGGTTGTGGTTTACGTTCAGCCGCGAGGGGCAATGGCAGGGTCTGCCGGGACCCTCATTACCTTGGCTGGTCATATTGCCGCCATGGCGCCTGAAACGACCATCGGTGCGGCTAGCCCCGTCGGTGCGGAGGGACAGGAGCTAGGGCAGACCATGGAAGCTAAAGTCAAGAATATGCTCAAAGCCACTGTGCGATCCCTAGCTGAACGTCGTGGCGAGGAAGCGGTTAGGTTGGCCGAAGAGACCATTGAATCGGCGACAGCCGTCTCGGCTAACGAGGCACTTCAAGCCGGTCTGATCGATTTTGTCGCCGATGATCTGGTGGACTTGATTCGGCAAATGGATGGTTTTACAGTCCAGATGGCCGATGGGCCTCGCACCCTTCAAACCACCGGTGCCATGACCGAGAGGATTGCGCCCTCTCTAATTGAGCAGGTTCTCTCCATTCTGACCAATCCCAATATAGTGTTTTTGTTGCTGACCATTGGGGTTCAGGCGATTATCATCGAACTCTATAGTCCGGGCGGTTGGGTTGCAGGTTTGATTGGGGTAGTTTGCGTTGCCTTGGCTCTCTATGGTTTAGGGGTGTTGCCGGTCAACTGGTTCGGCCTCGTTTTTATCATTATTGCCTTTATCTTGTTTATTCTTGAACTAAACACTCCAACTTTCGGTGGACTAACGGTCGCGGGGATTATCTCTTTGATTGTCGGTGCTTTGGTATTGTTCAATTCACCCGGTGTTCCCTCTTTCCAGCGTGTTTCTGTCCCTCTAGTTATTCTCACTTCGTCGGCGCTAGGGATTCTCTTCGTTGGCGTTCTGCTTTTTGCTCTGCGTACTCAGCGAACGCCGATCCGGATGGGGATTGAGAGCGTTATTGGGAAGCAGGGTGAGGTCAAAGCAGAGATCAATCCTGTTGGCAGCGTGCAGGTCGGAGGAGAGCTGTGGACGGCCGAGCTACAGCCCGGACAAAAACCGATTCCGGTCGGCAGTCGGGTGGAGGTTATCGGCAAGCAAGGCATTCGTCTTTACGTGAAGGAAGTTGATGAGCCTCCAAGGGAGATGGGATGAGCGAAAGGGCGATTCAAGACTATTACCCCGATCAGCTCAGCTTTTGTTATGGCTGTGGCCGCCTAAATAAGCATGGGTATCAAATCAAAAGCTACTGGCAGGGCAATGAGATGGTCTGTCACTTTACTCCAGAGCCCTACCACATAGCCATTCCGGGATACGTGTATGGGGGGTTAATTGCTTCCTTGATTGACTGCCATAGCACAGGCAGCGCTGCAGCCGCTTTTGCTCGATCGAAGAATCTAGATTTAGAGGTTGAGTCCGCACCTCGCTTTGTCACTGCTTCCCTGCAGGTCGATTATCTCCGCCCTACTCCTTTAGGGCCTACTCTGGAGCTGCGCTCGCAGATTGCAGAGCTCAAAGAGAGAAAAGTTATCGTCCACACAACCCTCTTTGCTGATGGTGAAATTTGTGCGAGAGGCAAAGTGGTCGCAGTGCTGATACCGGAGAACTTTGTCCAAGGACCTTAGGGCCGAATCTCGACTACGACACCGTTTTCTGCCCATTCGTATAGGAATTTTGAGTCGGGCAAATCTAAGATAATACAGCCATAAGAGGCCGGTCTGCCCAGCACATTTGCCCATAGACGCGTTCCGTCTGAGCGGGTAGGTAGCCCATGAATCCCGTTCATAAATCCCGGCCAAGCTTCATATATCCCGAGAAAGTTCGGCATATACAAATCCCACAGCGAGGCATAGGCATTGGCCTTATGAGTTAGAACTTGGAAGACACCTGGCTGGGTTGGTGAGCGGTCTATCCCGGTGCTGATTGCGAATTTCTTGATTTGTTTGCCGTTCTCGTAGACCATCAAGCGCTGCTTGCTGATGCTGATTACGATCCGCTTGTTTGGTATAACCTCTAGTGGTAGCATCTCGTCTTTCGAGGGGATGGTCAAAATCTGACCGACCGGCAAGCGATCAGGATCTAGTCCCGGATTTGCCTCGAGGATTTTCCACATGGGAAAGCCGAGCTTCCAAGCGATCTTCAGCAGGGTATCTCCGGGTTGCACAGTATAAGTGGTCGGCTTGTGATTTACTCGAATTACAACGCTTTCCCCCGTTTCTATCTGGCGAATCACCAGCGGAGCCACTTTTTCATCTAGGTAGCGGGTGCTACCCAGTTGTTCGCTTAAGACCTTTAGGTCGCTCTTAACTTTGTCTTCGTTCAATCTTAAGTATGCTTTCTGGTTGTGAGTCTCTACCCACACCCAGTTGCCGAGCCTCTCCTTGGAAATCGGAAGTTTCAGCCATTCGTCTGTGATAGGGTCGTATAGGGAAAGGCTTTCTGCTCTTCGGAAGAAGGCTTCGAACTGTTCCACCGCTTCGTTCGGATCAATCTTAGGGGGAGGAATGGGCTTGAGGGCTAGTGTGAGCTTCCCTTTTTCGATGATGCCCTGGGGATCGGCGATCATTTGCTGAAGTGTTGCTTCGAGGTTAATCTCGAAGCCGATTTTTCCTTCGATCCACTCGAGCTGACCGTTGTTGATCACTACGGTAGGTGGTTGGGGGGGCTGGCGCACTTCTTCGTTGAGTTGTTGCAGCCGATGGGCAGCTTGGTTTGTGTCCAAAATGGTCACCGGTGACACTGTGAAGGGAGAGTTTAGGCTGCGGAGGAACGCAAAAATGTTTGTTATGAGGTTTGTTTCATGCCCGTATTTGAATGCACGTTGGACGGAGCGAGAGGCGTCTACTAGCAGGCCGAGTTCGACCGGCGCGAGATACCATATCCTTGCTCCATCTGTGATTTGAATGCGGCGTCGTTGATTGTAAAAGTGATCGACACGTCGTGTAGCTTCGTCTAGAGACAGTCCCCCAACTGCAACTGAGCCCACTTTGACATTGGGCAGCAAAACATCGAACACTTGGAAGTAAGTAAGCGGAGTTAGGAGGCAAATCGAAGGCAGCAGGCAGAGTATCGACAGAGCCAAACTCAGAGTAGCCAAGTTACGAACGGTTATGGAGCTTTTCATTCGCCAGCAAGTTGTTCATCCATTGCAAAACGGTGTGAAAAACCTCTTCCTTCTCGGGTTCGTTGTGCAGTTCGTGTGCCAAACCTTCGAAGAGAACGAGCTTCGATTGAGGGACTTTGCGCGCTAACTCCTCGCTTCCACTGGGCAAGGTCAAGCGATCGGCCGTGCCGTGTAAGATAAGTAAAGGAACGCGAATTTCGCCTGCGTTGCGGAATACGAATTCAATTGCGGGAATGGTTGCCTGCGCCATTCTAAGAGTGACCCAGCTATGGATTAGAGGATCGGCTTTGTATCGCCGCACTACTTCTGGGTCTCGTGAGATTGCGCTGGCGTCCAAACCGCTCGGGAGTGCGAGCTGAGGCAGCCAACGGCTAAGGGTGTTCACTAGAGCCATCTTAAGCTTTTGTTGCGTTAAGGGGGTGTGGAGGCCTGCAGCCGAGCAAATCGCACCGGTGATTTGTGGTTTCCGGCGAATCAGATAGTTAAGCACCAATAGGCCGCCCATGCTGTGACCATAGAAAAAGCGTGGCACTTTCTCAAGGCGTTCCTCGATCTGCCGCTGGAAGGCGTCTAGATCCTGCATATAGGCTTCAAACGAAGGGGAATCGCCCCGCTTGCCTTCCGAGCGGCCATGACCGCGCAAATCGAAGGCGATCAGGGCGATCCTCTCTCGGTTAAGTCTTTCAGCTAGGTGAGCGTAACGGCCACTGTGCTCTCCTAAACCGTGAATTAGGCCTGCAACCGCTTTCGGAGGCTCGGTAGGGTGCCATTCTCTGCCGAAAAGTGTCTGTCCGTCAAAGGTTTGAAAGTTGAATGTGATTTCGTTCAATTTCGTCTCTCGAAAAGGAACAATGGGTACTTTTCACCCGTAGGGTGGAAATCTAGCTTTGAGTACAAATGTAAGGAGACCAAGTTATCCCCTTGCGTGTTCACCGTCAGCGAGCGAAGACCTATCCGGAAGCAGTAGGTTTGCAGGGCGTGGACGAGTGCGGTTCCAACCCCGCAATTTTGATAGGCAGGGAGCACCGCTAACCGAGCTAAATGGGCGCTATCGTTCATCACGGTGCTCATTTGGTATCCGATTACGAAGCCCTCAGGGTGTTCTGCCACCGTGGCGATGGCTGCTTGTTCGTAACCGGCTAGAAGTCCCTTCGATGAGATCCGCCAAGGGGGGGAAAAGGCAAGATGATCCACTTGTTCTACCTGAGGAAGGTCCTTTCGAGTCATCTGACGAACCTTCAAGGAGGGCATTTTCCGATCTGGCTTAGGTTCGGTGACCCTCCAAATGAGGACTACAATTTCGTTGCGCTGCTCGAAACCGCTCTCGACTAACAAATGCTCAAACCAGCGGTTGAGCACGATTGCTCCTACGATTATTGGACCGAAATAAGCGGAAAATTGTTCCAAGGCAAACCGCCACAGCTTTTGCCACGCTGTCCTGGGGGAGATTTGCGCACCCACAGCAAAAATCCGGATCCAAGCAATCTCCGGAGGATCGATAGGGCAGGCCAAGGCTGCTCGAATCCTGCCTTTTTCTTCCAACACCCCGAAGGGAGAGTAACCGATCCAATCTAACAGCGAGCGCCAATCCAGATGGCGATGCACAACCTGTTCGTAGTATAGGAAACTTGCCAGATAGGGTCGATCCTCGGGGAGGGCGGGGCGGACAATCACGGCTTGTTACTTAGAGAGCAGCTTCCAGGGGATTTCCAACAGTTTTTTCAAGGCTCGATGTTGCAAGCTCGGACGGGGTGTCTCTTCCAGTGCAGATCGGAAAGTGGCTAGGGCTTGAAGCTGTTTCCCCTGCTTGAGCTGTAGATGGGACAAGGCCTTTAGGGCGTATAGGCGCAACTCAGCCTTGTCGCACTCCCGCAAAAGCTCTGCAGCCTTGAGGTAGGCTTCTTCAGCCTCTTGAGCGTTGCCGCAGATTTCTAGAGCTGCTGCTAAATTCCCGTAAGCTATTCCGAGGCGTTCGCAGTCGCCGTGCTCTTGGAAGGTCTGGAGTGTGGGTGTAATCATGCTGAGAGCTTCTTTTCCTCGCTCAAGTTTTATTAGCACTACGCCACAGTTATTCCACATTTCCGCCGCAAGAATGGAATCCCCCTGAGCAGCGTAGGCTTTGGCAGCTTCTTCATAGGCTGCTGCAGCTTCTTCCAAGTTTCCTTCTTGATATGCGAGCTCCGCTCTCTTGGCGAAGGTGTCAGACATTCTTGGCGATAGACTTTGGTTCATAGGGTGATCTCCAGGAGTCCCTCGGCAACAGCGCGCAGTTTTTCCACGGACATTTCACTTAGGCGTTGAGCTACTTCGAGATAAGGCCGATTGATCGGCTTGCAGACAAACTCTTTCAGCTCTTCGGGCAAAGCTTGAAATTCTTGCCAAATTGGATCTGGGAAGTTGGTGCTTCTTTTGAGTCTCCTTCTGTCGTAAAATGTTTCAATCTTTAGGTCTAAGGCGAGGGCGATTGCCTCTAGAAACGGGAGTGGAATAGCTTCTTCTCCCATCTCATAACGTTCGAGCTGCGATGGCTCAATTCCAACCTGTTCCGCAAGGTTCTCCAGCGAGATTCCTCGATCTTGACGGCAACGGCGGATGATCGCCCCGATGATCCGTTGACGGACGGCATGGATCATCTTTTCCGTTTCACGAAGGCGATCTTCCTGAGGGCTAGGTAGGAGCTCGTTGCTCCAAAAGTGGTGAAGCGGCACGCGGTAGAACTCGGCTAAAGATTCTAGCTGTGGTAGAGAAGGAGAGGTCTCACCAAATTCGTAGGCTTCTAGGCTCTGTTGAGGAATTCCTAGAAACTCGGCTGTTTCCTCGAGACTCTTTTGAGCGACTTGGCGGGCGTTTCTGAGCAGCACACCCAGTTTCCGGCCTCGCAGTGCGATCGATCGAGAGTCGATCTTCATTTCTCACCTCTTTTTCGATTTCACTCTAATTGCCTAACCAAATTCCGGTCATTGCAAGGCTACAAAGCACCCGGTCATTTTGTGAATTTGCATCTTCATTTCTAGCTGAGATTGATTCATGCACATGGCTTGCGATCTGTGTTCGATGCCTTTGCTGATCAGGCCCTATGGCCTGGATTTGTGAGAAATTACCCGCAGTGAGTTTAGTAGCCAACCGCTTAATAAAAAGTGTTACGGGATTTGTGCCGAAGACCTCCAGCCCCGGTTGAGTCCAGCCATCTCACACCGATGACTAGATCGAGGTGAGTCATAAAGGGTTTTCTTTTCTCGCCGCAGCCCGCATTCATTGGCTTTCCTCCAAGACCGGCATCAAATACCCCATTCCGGAGCGAGTTACAATGTGGACTGGGTTTTTGGGGTCATCCTCTAGTTTCTGGCGCAAGCGAGAGATACTTACCCAAAGGATTTCTTTATCCTCGCGGTACTCCGGTCCCCAAACACTGGTCAATAGCTCTTCTGAGGTGAGCACCTGCCCAACATTATGGGCGAACTGTAGCAGCAGACGATACTCTGTGGCGGATAAGAAGACTAGGCGGTCATTCCGATAAACCTCGGCCTTGGCGAAGTCGATCTTGAGGTTTCCGTGATAAAACACTGCTTGCTGAGTCGTACTAGTGGGTTTTGCCCTGCGCAGCACGGCGCGCACCCGAGCGACCAGTTCGGTCGCTGAGAAGGGTTTGACAATGTAATCGTCAGCTCCCAGATCCAAGCCGCGCACTCGGGCGCTCTCTTCTCCGCGCGCTGTTACCACAATAATCGGCACGTTGGAAAATTCTCGAATCCGCTCTGTCGCTGCAAAGCCATCCAAAATGGGCATCATAATATCCAGTAACACTAAGTCGGGTTGCTCCTTGGCGACTTTATCCACCGCTTCTTGACCGTTCATTGCTTTGAGCACTGTATAGCCTTCGGTAATCAGATTTGCCTCCATTAGACGCAGATACCGGGGCTCGTCATCGACAATGAGAATTTTAGTTGTCATGAACTACTCTCCCGTAAGGACAAGTCGTGGTCCAGCTTTGGTTGGCTATAAGGCAAACGAATGTGGAAAGTTGTGCCGTGTCCGAGTTGGGATTCGGCCCAAATTTCGCCACGATGTGCCTGAACAATTTGGCGACAGATGAACAATCCAAGACCTGTGCCTCGTATGTTGCGGTCTGGAGTTGGGACGCGAAAAAAACGCTTAAACAGCGATCCTAAATGTTGCGGGGCAATTCCAGGACCGTTATCGCTGACGCAGATGTGAACTGCTTGGGGCTCCTCTCTCACGGAAATCGTGACCGTGGACTGAGGAGCATACTTGCTTGCATTGGTGAGGAGATTGTCGAAAACCTGCGCTAGGCGTGTAGCGTCTGCTACGATCCGGAGTTCAGGCAACTCTTTCTGCAGCTCAATGCGAATGTTGTCGTGCAACGAGAGGGCGCGCAAAACGATATCACGCAGAAACGCATCGAGACGCAAGGGTTGAAAGCTCATCTTTAGAGTTCCGGCTTGTAACCGGGAAGAGTCCATCAGGTTTTCGATTAACTCCCGCAAGCGATCCGATTCCTCGTCAATGATTGTCAGGAATTCTCGTCGAGTTTCCTCGTCCCATGTGATGTCGTCTCTGAGTAGCGTTGTGGCATAGCCTTTAATGAAGCCTAACGGGGTGAGTAGTTCGTGGGAGATGGTGGCGATGAAGTCTTCTTGTAGCTGGTTTAGTTTTCGCTCAGCCTCGAGATGGGCGATGCGTTTAACTAGGCGATCGTGTCCAATGAGCTGCGCAACGAGGCCAGCAATAAATTCGGCCAGGCGAACTTGATCGGGGGTGTAGGGAGGGCCTCCGAAGCGGATGAAAACCAGAGCCCCCTCGAGTTGGCTTTCTAAGAATAGAGGTAACCCCAACAAGTGACGAACTCTGGTTCGGTCGGCAACCTTTTCACTGCTTTCTTCGATCCGAGAAGATAGCTTTCCCGTATGCAGCACTTCGTGGGCGGTGGTTTCTCCCCAGGATAACTCGGCTTCCTTATACCTGCCCCTGCCGATCGCGCGGGCATAAGCAGGCTCTACCGTGTCCTTCCCTCTTAGGTAGAGGACCATGTTGTCGAAGATGAACACCGGACGAGCGAGGCGGATAATCTCATCGAGGGCGGAGTCAATGTTCTCTGCCAGAGCTACCGCACGGCTTATTGCGTAGACGGCTTCTAATTCCTCGGGGCGTAAGGTCGAGGGGGGGATGCTTTCGGCCTCAGCTTGTTCCATGCTCGGTATCCTCGTCAGCGGTGGGAAGGGAAAACTCGAATGATGAACCTTTACCCACTTCTGATTCTACCCTCAAGTGCGAGCTGTGAGCTTCTAGGATTCGCTTGACTAGGGCCAAGCCTAATCCGGTTCCACCATAGCGACGTCTGGAGGAGCTGTCCAGTTGGTGAAACGGTTCAAAGATTTCGGCCAAACGTTGAGCAGGTATTCCAACACCACTATCGCGTACGCGCACTGTCACTATTCCCTTTTGGTGAGTGACCTCGAGGCTGACCCATCCACCGGGAACATTGAATTTCAATGCATTAGTGATCAGCTCGTCAATAGCCCAGGCCACTCGTTCACCGTCGCAATACACTCTAGGCAATGGCGTAGTAATTTTTGTTTGGAGCGAAATTTCTTTCGTTTTTGCTGCATGCTGGTGTCTTTGAAGGACTTGAAGGACAATTTTGTCCAGGTGCTGAGGCCCTGGCACTAGGGTCAGTTCGCCGCGCTCGGCGTATGCAAATAAGATCAAATCCTCAATCAATTTCTGAAGGCGCACGGCCGCACGCCAAAGGGTGTCCAACGCTTGTGCCTGCTCCCTACTTACCTCCCCAAAGGCTCCTTCTTTCATCATATCGAGGTAACCCATAAGCAGTGTGAGAGGAGTGCGGAGTTCATGGGAGACATTGGCTATAAAATTGGCTTTGATCTGGTTCAATCGGCTGATCTGAAGCAATGCGTTTCTGAGCTCTTGGGTGCGTTGTTCCACGCGCTTTTCTAATTCCCGATTCGATCGGTGCAGCGCCTCTTGGAGTTGAAGAATCTGAAGAGTGATTGCCTCGTCCAGACCTCTCTCGTCTACATACCCTAGTTCGATCAACGCACGACCTAAGCGCAGATGTCTGCCTAATTCAAGCTGCGCTTTCTGGTAGCGAAGGGCGCTTTCAAGTTGCTCAGGGCTGATTTTCCCTTGCGCCACCAAGCTCTCTCCAAACCGCGGGACGAGAACCTCGGGTTCAAGGGGCATTTTCTCCCTCGATAGCAGGGTTTCGATAGCGAGTATGTCGCCAAGGGTTGTCTCAACTGCCAAATCTGCCCCGCAACTCTGACAATAACGCGTCTCAGTTCGAAGTGGTTGGTGGCATTGTGGACAAACAAAAGCATCAACCATCATTGCGGTTAATCATATCTTCAAGTGATATTCTTTGCAAGCGCGAGGAGGGTTGCGAATGTCTTATGGCAACAATGCTTTGAGGGGGTGGTTGATTCGCTTGTCTATGTGCTGCAATCTGTTGATTGTAAGAATCCTATGGATTCGCTGTAAAGTTTTTGTAAGGTTCGAGGTGAAAAGTTGAATGCATAATAAAAGGCAGGACTGCGCTCCTAATGCCAAGGATAAGAAGCGTCGAGAATTCGTTGCGTCAAGGAGAGAAGGCCCAGGTGGAGAACGGCAGACCCAAAAAAGTGTTGATTATCGATGAGGACCTTTCCCTATGCGAGTCGCTTAAGTTCATTCTTGATCCGGACGAGTTTATTTTGGCCAACGCCCTGAGTGGAGTCGAGGGGGTTCGACTTTGTCAGGAATGGCAACCGGATGTCGTCGTCCTCGACCTGCTAATGCCCGGGATAGATGGGTGGGAACTTGCTGCTCGCATTCGGTCTTTTAGCAATGTTCCGATTATCGTGTTGTCGGCAGTAAGTAGGCCCGAGTTGGTTGCGAAGGCCCTTAACGAGGGTATTGACGAGTATCTGATCAAGCCCGTACCGAACGCCGTTTTGGCAGCCCACGTGAAACGGCTTACGCGGCGGACGCAAGCACCCTCTAATCGGTGAGCGAGGGTTCTAACTGCAGAGAGCTGCCTCTGAGGGGTTTGTCGTTGCTGCTTACGAAGAGGGAAGGTTGATCTGGCCGGCACTCGATGTGCCAAGGGCAGCTCAGTTCCTTTCAGCCCTAGAGCCCAGAGGCTGGCATGGGTTTGCTTTTCCTCCTCTCTTAAACTTCTTAATATCCCGCTCACTTTATTAAGAAATCCTATCCAGAGTGCGAACAAAAATTAAACGGCCATTGACACATTCTTAAAGTTCGTCTGGTAGATTCTGCTCCGAAAGGAGCGATAAAGGTATGGGCTTTGCCGATCTGCACATTCACTCAATATACAGCTGGGACGGCACAGCCACAATCTCAGCGATTCTGAAGTATGTAGTTGAAAGAACCGATCTAGACGTTATTGCAATTACCGATCATGATGAAGTTATTGGTGCCTTGCGGGCTGAGCAAATTGCCCGCCATTATGGGATAGAGGTTATTACAGGCAGTGAAGTCTCGACAGCAGAAGGGCACCTTTTGGCCCTATTCGTGCGCGAGAAGATTCCGGCAGGGATGTCCTTGGTGGATACCGTGCGCTATGTTGGCAAGTTGGGCGGTCTGTGCGTAGCCGCTCATCCTATGGCCGCAGGGTCGCCTAGCTTATCTGCCGAGTCTATTCGCAACGCTTTGCAATATCCGGATGTAGCAGAGATCCTGGTTGGGATTGAAGCTATCAACGGAGGCCTTTTCCATCAAAGGAGCAACTTTCTCGCTACCGCCTTGGCAGCTTCTTTGCCGGTAGCCGCTGTTGCAAACAGCGACTCGCATATTCTCCAAACGATCGGCTTTGGGAAAACGGAATTTGAAGGAAGGACGGCGTTGGAGCTGAGAAAAGCGCTTGAGGCGCGACAAACACGAGCAGTTTGCACCCGCCACGCTACCCCGTGGTTGGTCATCCCGATTTGGTTGGAGTTTTTCCTGCTCAAGAAGTTCGGGTGGGTGCGCTGGAACCCTCATCCTTTGCAGCCGATGCGCCTGGGTCGGGCCAAAATGGTGATTTAGCTAGGGAGCTTGGATGAGTCGCAACGTTTTGTTTATCTGTGGTTCGCTCAATCAGACGACAATGATGCACCAAATTGCCCAGCGCTTGGAAGGGTGCAATGTCTATTTCACACCCTTCTTCGCCGACGGTCCTCTGTCGCTCTTGGGGAAAATGGGCTTGTTGAACTTTACGATTTTGGGTGGACCGCACCGAGCCAATACGTTGCGCTACTTGAGTGCCAACCAGCTTCCGCTGGATATTGGCGGAAAAAGAAACAAGTACGATCTTGTGGTCACTTGCACCGACTTAATCACTCAGAGGATCGTAAAAGAGACTCCGACCGTATTGGTGCAAGAAGGTCTTATGGAACCGGAAACATGGGTTCTCCCACTTGTCAAACACCTGAGGTTGCCTCGCTACCTAGCAAATACGGCGGCCACGGGTCTGTCCGACCAGTATGAAGTCTTTTGCGTGGCTTCCGAGGGCTATCGGGATCAATTTATTCGCAGGGGCGTGAAGCCTCATAAGATTGTAGTTACTGGGATTCCAAATTTTGATAACGTGAGAGCCTACCTTGACAATGATTTCCCCTTTCGAGGCTACGTGCTGGTGGCGACCTCAAGCGCTAGGGAGACTTTTAAACCGGACGACCGCATCTATTTTCTCAAGCAGGTGAAGCAAATCGCGAAAGGTCGCCCGGTTATTGTCAAGCTTCATCCGAACGAAAATCAGAAACGGGCTGTTTACGAGATCAGCCGTGTCCTTCCGGATGCGTTGATCCTGACCGAAGGAAATACGAATGCAATGGTCGCCAATTGCGAGGTGCTCATTACTCAGTATTCTACGGTTACCTTTATTGGGTTATTGCTTGAAAAAGAAGTGCATTCGTATCTCAATATTGAAGAGCTCAAACGCCTTTTGCCCGTGCAAAACGGTGGAAAGTCGGCGCAGCGGATCGCTGCCATCTGTCAGGAGTTATTGGACAAACCACGTCTAGATCGTCAGAAAGCGCGGCAGGTCTTTCGTTTCAAGCCTGAGCTTAGCTACTTCCGGGATACAGGCTAGCAATTGGGTGCTTCTCCTCCTCTGGTGCCAATTCGCCTCCCCCTCTCCCGACTGCCCCCCGACGGAAACCGAAGGGGGGCAGGACTTTAAAAAGTCAGGGCAGCGGTCGCACTCATCGAAGGGAATTGGGTTTTGGCTTCCTTTTCTAGCAAATCCGAGTAAAATACAAAGATAATCTCGCTCGAAAGGAGACTAGGTGTGCAAATCTGTTCCCTCTGTCACGCCTCCTCACCGGATACAGCCGTCTATTGCGAAAACTGTCAAGCGGATTTGAGAGAATATTCCGAAAGTGCACAAGCCCTCAAGAGAATGCTTGCCAATCAGCGTATCTCTCTGATCCGCATCAGCGTTTCCCAAGATTGTTGCCCGGCCTGTCGGGAAATGGAAGGCGCATACCCCAAGAACGAAGTTCCGCGCTTACCTATCGAAGGGTGCTCCCATCCTTTGGGATGCCGCTGCCATTATGTGCCCGTAATCGAGGTGCTCTTTCCCTAAAGGAACGCTTTAGCCGCTCAGACGGTGGCTCCTTTCGGCGGCAATCACTTTTTCCGCTAAAGCAAGCGCTTCTTCTTTGGAGTGAATTTCACCCGCAGCCTGAGCTTCTCGAATCCCCTCCAGAATCTTCCCAATCAAGGGCCCTGGGGTGATGCCGAATCGCTGCATCACTTCGTGGCCATCTAGCAGGGGAGGGGGGGAAATTTGCTCTTCTTTCTCTTCCCACCAGGCTTGGAGCAGCTTTCGCACTACGTCTAGGTGTCTCGACCAGAGTGAGGTTGGTAGGGTATAGCCATAAATGCCTAGAACATCGGCGAGAGAGAGTAAACACACCCCTATTCCGGTCTCACCTGTTTGGCGGAAAAAGCGATACACTGCCCGCCGACTAGGTGCTTCTCCGGTTTGGGTGAGAAAAATTGGACGCATATGATGTAAAACCACTTTTCTCATCCACTCGATCTCGTCGTTGGCTAAGGCAAGTTCTCGCCCACGCCGCTCGCAGAGTTTGGCGCTCACTTGTTCATGGCCGAAGAAATGCCACAGGTTGTTTTCATCTTTGCTTCCGGTCAGGGCTTTTCCGCTGTCGTGATAGAGAGCCGCCAGAAATAGCAGGGCGCGCTTATTCCGCTCAGGGGTGAAGCGCTCCTCTAGATAGCTACCAATCTTCGAACGATATCTTCCCAAATGCAGCGAAGCTAAACCCATGGCAAGGTTAGCATGACGTTCTTCCTCGAACGGTAAGGAAAGCAACTCCAGAATTTCCTCTAGCCGGCTGACGACCTCAAGAGTGTGTTGGTAAGCATCTTGATAATGAGGAGGAGACTGTTCGACTTCCTTTAGCGGAATCAGTTCGGGAAAGGTGTAGGGAAGCGCACCTACACGGTCGAGCAAGCGGATGGCACTGGCGACGGAGTAACCGGAGAGTAAGCGAAATAGTTCCTCTGCTAGACGTTCGCCTGAGACGCTGCTCAGGCCCGGGCTTGCCGCAAGCATTCTGTGCCATGTAGCTGGTTCGATCCTAAATCTTAGGCTTAGCGCAAAGCGGACTCCTCTCACCACACGCAGGGGGTCATTTTGAAAGGCTTGCTCCGAACAAGCCCGTAGGGACTTGGCTAGAAGGTCTTGGGCGCCGCGCAATGGGTCGATCCAACGTTCCGTGTTTCGCAAGTCAATGGCTAGGGCGTTGATCGTAAAATCGCGTTGGACAAGGTCCTCCTCAATCGAGTCTCCGGCCTGAAGTGCAAAATCCAATTTCAGCCGCTCGCCGGCGGGGGTGTTCCAGATCACTCTCCCATACTGTCGTCTGTTGTCTAAAGGGTAGAAAGCGCCTCGGAGTTTATTAGCAACTTTGCGCGCAATTTGGAGAGCTTCTGCGGAGACGACAAAGTCAAAGTCGTGAGTCGATTTCCCGAGCAGTTCATCTCGAACAGCACCGCCCACAAGGTATACTGAGATTCCCTGAGGGATAGCCGTCCGGACGACTTCCAAAACGGGGTGTTGTAATAATGTTGCCATTGGCGCAAAGCATTATTGGGACGGTTGGTATAGCGCGAGATTTACCGTGCCGATAAAGGGCAGATTGCGGTAATACTCGTCTAGGTCTAGGCCATAGCCGAAGACAAATTTGTTCGGGATACGGAAGCCGCAATAGTGAATCGGGACATCCACTTCCCGTCTTTCGTACTTATCCAGCAGCGCGCACACACGCAAGCTCTTGGGGTGACGAGTTTCGAGCATCTTCAGCACTGAAGCAATCGTGTAGCCACTGTCAACGATGTCCTCAACAAGAAGCACGTCTCTGCCGGCGATCACACTCTTTAGGTCGAGGGTGATGCGCACCTGTCCGGTTGACTGTCGAGCCCCTGCTCCGTAAGACGAAACTGCCATGAAATCCACTGTCAGAGGCACGGTGATGCAGCGCATCAGGTCGGCAAGAAAGAGTACTCCGCCCCGCAGAATACAGATGAGGTGCACCTCGCCACCCGCATAGTCGCGGCTGATCTCAGCACCTAGCTCGGCGATTCGCTTTTGCAGGGTTTCGGAGTCGATCAAGATCTCGTCTAAAAATTCACGATAATCTTGCATGATCTAATCTCTCCGCACAATATGGTGCTTGCGGCAACGGGCTTCATATAATTCAGCGGCTCCAACAATCACTACAGGGTCGTTGTAGTGTGCTGGTTCTCCATTGACCAACCGCTGGGTTCGTGTGGCCGGCTCGCCGCAGACCATACAGATTGCCTGGAGCTTATCCACGCGCTCCGCTTGTGCCATAAGGATGGGCATGGGTCCAAAAGGTTCGCCGCGAAAATCGGTATCCAGCCCGGCAATAATCACTCGGATGCCGCGGTCGGCCAATTCTTGTACCAGAGGGATGATGTCGTTATCAAAAAATTGGGCTTCATCGATGGCCACAACTGTGACGTCCTGTTCGAGGAACTCCCAAATTTGGCCAGCACATTGCACGGGCGTGGCAACAAATTCGGTCCCAGCGTGAGAGGTTACTTTTTCAGCAGCGTAGCGAGTGTCGATAGCGGGTTTGAAAACTTGGACCTTTTGGCGGGCAATGGTTGCGCGACGTAAGCGGCGGATTAGCTCATCGGTCTTTCCGCTAAACATCGAGCCTGTGATCACTTCGACAGAGCCGGAATGGTGTTTCATGTGATCTTCCCATATTGAAGAAGATTAAGGGACCTACCCGAGGGTTTGTGGTCCATCCTCGGTGATTGTATCACACTCTGTTTTGTCTACTTACTGCGGCGAGTTCCATTTCTGAGGTTTTGGTGGTAAATTTCAGATGGCTTAGAAAAAAACGAAGCAGAATGCTTTCAAGGCGCCGGGTGAACGAGTTTGAAGGTATCTTTCTTTGGCTGATCTAACTTGAGCGACTGACTTGAAAATTCTCTATGTCGGAAAGGATAACGAAAAGAAACCTCCTATGGACTACTCGCTCTTGGTCAAGTTGATTGAGTTAGGGGCGCTAATCGTTCCGGTTTTCCTGATGCCGGGGCTTGCCCTTGTTCACGGGCTTTCCCCAAAGTGGAAGCAATTCCCAATCGAAGTTTACTTGTCGATTGCGATTGGTGCAAGTCTTGCATTTTACCCCCTGCTTTTTCTCTTTTCGAGACTGGTCGGGTTACCGCTACGGACCTCTACACTAGGGGTAACTCTAATACTCCTAGGGGTTTGGCTGTTCTACTCTGTGTTGAAAGAACGGCGGGAAGTTTATGAGTATTTTCGGGTTGAGCTCGAACATGCACTTCATAGGCAATCAGCCGTCTCTGTTGGGTTGCTTATTGTTTTCGCTGCTCTATGGTTCGTTCGGTTTTGGGCGATTCGTTCACTACCTCTACCTATGTGGGGAGATTCGGTCCACCATACCCTGATTGTTCAGTTGCTGATCGAGAACGGCGGTCTGTTCGAGTCTTGGGAGCCCTACGCCGAGCTGCAGAGCCTTACCTACCACTTCGGCTTCCACGCTGCAGTGGCTGTTTATGCTCTGCTCGGCGGCTTGAGTGCGGCCAAGGCAACGCTTGTGGTCGGTCAGATTCTGAACGTGTTCGCCGTGACCTCCTTGTCTGCCCTTTCTTGGAAAATCTCTAAAGGGAATCGATGGGCTACTCTGTTCAGTTGGGTTCTAGCCGGCTTTGTGTTCTTCATGCCCATGTATTACACTAACTGGGGAAGGTACACTCAGTTATGTGGACAGGTGCTTCTACCTATCGTGGTGTTACTGCTTTGGGAGTTGATGGAAAAGGGGTATTACGAGGGTTCTAAAAAATGGGGGGTCAAGTGGGTTCGAGAAAGACCTTGGAGGGAAATCCTCCTTGTTGCGGTGGTTACCAGCGGTCTGGCTCTAATTCATTACCGAGTTTTTCTCTTTATGCTCGGGTGCATTCCGGCTCTTCTCGTTTTGACCTATTCCCGGCAACATGGGCGAGAGCAATTTACCGATTTAGTCCTCGGAGGGGTAATAGGCTTTTTGTTTTACTTACCGTGGTTTACAAAAGTCTATGGGGGAAAGCTCTATCAGGGCTTTGTGCGCGGCATCACTACTTCTCCATCCGCCCTAAGCGACTACGCATGGGAGTACAATGCGATCGGGAACCTCGGTACATATTTGCCTGTTCCGGTTTGGGTTTTGCTTGTTGTGTCTATCGTCTGGGGAATTTGGCGGCAGGACAAGCGCATTTTCTTTGTTGCAGCTTGGTGGGGAGTGGTCTTGTTGATGGCTAACCCGGACTGGATTGGGTTGCCGGGTGCAGGTCTACTGAGCAATTTTGCCGTGTTTATCGCCATCTACCTCCCGGCTGCGTTGATTCTTGGGACAGTTTTGGCGTGGCTGATGGAGACGATCCAGGCGCAAATTCGCTCTATAGCGCAAATTCTCGGTTTGGGGGCAGTGGTTGTAACTTTGCTCCTCACTTGGCGAAGCCGCATTCAAGATATTCAGCCCGATCTGCATGCCATGGCTACCGGACAGGACCTGCGGGCTATGGAGTGGATTCAAGCGAATACTCCGCAGCAGACGCGAATTTTGGTGAATTCGTTTTTTGCTTATGGTGGCTCGACCGTTGTCGGCTCGGATGGTGGATGGTGGATACCTTTTTTGACCAAAAGGAAGATCAGTGTGCCTCCGATGCCTTACACGGCAGAGGAAGGCCCATTTCCGAATTACGTTGAATATGTGAATTCCCTTCGCCGAATGATCGAAGAAAAAGGCTATGTTCACCCGGACGTGGTCGCCGAGTTGAAGGCCAGAGGATATGAATACGCATATATTGGAGAGAAGCAGGGGAGGGTGAACTATGATGGCCCGGTGGTTATGAAACCTAAGTTGATGCTCGCAAGTGGGCTTTATGAACTTGCATATCACAAAGGAAGAGTCTGGGTCTTACGAATTAAGTGAGTTTTTTTGCGAATAATCGGACTTTCTCAATCGAAAGAGGATTTCCTCGAGGATTTTTCTATTGAAGCTGATCAAGTCTGCCAGCAAGCCGATGAGGAGAATTTGGAAGCCGATAATCAAAAGGATGGTCATTAGTAGAAGGGATTGCAGGTTGCCTCCTCCGGTGCGTAATATGTAGTGGATAATCAAAAATCGAACGCCGAGGATCAAACCGCCTAGGATAAATAGTCCACCGATAAGGGTGAAAAAGCGCAGCGCACGATACATCGCATAGGAACGAACAATAGTGACAGCCGACAAGGCCAAGTATTCCGGCACACTGCGGATCAGGCGCGAGGGGCGCTTCTTAGGGTTGGTGCGCACGGGCACGTATTGGACGGCTAAGCCCTTCGATCCCGCTTGGATCAGAGTCTCTAAGGTGTAGGTATACCCCGAGAGCACAATGGTTTTTAGAGCCGCTTCGCGGCTATAGGCACGGAAGCCGCTGGTGGCATCCGGAATTTCCAAGCCCGAGGTCAAGGCAAGCACTTTGCTCCCCCATTTCTGGAGGAAGCGCTTGAGCGGTGAGAACTCGGGATGGTTTGCAACCCCGCGATCGCCAATGACAATGTCGGCCCTTTGCTCTAGGATGGGTTGGATAATTTTGGGGATGTCGGCGGCATTGTATTGATTATCCGCATCCGTGTTAACGATAATATCGGCACCGTGTTCAAGACTGGCGTTTAGCCCTGCGGCAAAGGCTGTGGCCAAGCCCACGTGCTGAGGGAAACGCACAAGATGATTGACACCATGGTCTAAAGCAACCGCAGCCGTGCGATCGGTGCTGCCGTCGTCAATAACCAAAACTTCGATTTGATCAATCCCGGGGATGTGCTTGGGCAGGGAGTGTAAAGTCTCGGGGAGTGTTGATTCCTCGTTGTAACAAGGAATTTGGATGATCAACTTGGTCATATAGGGTTATTATAGCTCAGCGGGAGATGATTGGGAAGAAGAGCGCCGAGCGGGCTAAGGAGAGATTCCAGGCCCCTAAATCGATATAGTTGCCGGCCAGATCGAAGACTCGCGCCCAGATGGAAAACCCGAGGGCATGCTCTGTCAGGTCAATCCCCCAACCATCGCTCCCGTCCCAATCTTCGCCTATCAACTCCCACTTGCCCGACTCCCAGTTTGCCGTGTGTCGGTAGAAGCGAACGTGGCTGATTTCCCCGTTCCCATCGTAAGCAATCACCCTTACTGGGAAGGAATCCCCAACCACAGTTTGATTGTTCTTGGGGATCAAAAAGGCACCCACCGGGTCCTGAGAGTCCTTGACTAAGGTCAGGGTGTATTTCAGTGCAATATCCCCGGCAGAGGGATGGTCAAAGGCCTTGACCTTGAGGTAGTATTCACCCGTTCGTAAGACTCTATAGAAAAGACTAGAATCGGTTATACGAGCATGAACTTTGTCGTCGTTTTCGGCGAGGACCGACCTGCCGTCCGAGTCGAGTAAATACAGGTATGGATCGAGGAAGAGATTCGGATTCGAACGGTCAGCGAGCACTTGAACACCAAGGCGCTCCCCTGAGTTAGCGAAAAATTTATAGAAATCAATATCGCCACCGGGGCAGATTTCCGCTTGGATGTCGCTGCGGCCGTTTGGATTTATGGCAAGCGCAGTAGCGGTCGAGGAAAAATCGTTAGGCTCATTGGTTGCTGGGCAGGCTGTTGTCTCAGGCAGGCCGATACTCACATCATCGATAAACCATCCTTTATACCGGTTGCGGTACTGGTCTAGCGTGTTGAAGTAGAAGCGAATTTGGATGGTCTTTCCGGCAAACGGCGCCAGTGAGAGTTGCGGGCTGCGCACCCAGAGTTCCATTGGATCGTCGCTGAGCTGGTATAGGTTCTGAAAAGCTCCTCCTTCCACCGAGATTTGCACCCACCGTTGATCCCAATGAGGGTGCGCGCTCTCAGTTTGATAGTAAGACCAGAACCGGAGAACATAGAACGGAGACTGAGGAAGTTGGATCGGGGGTGAAGTCAAGAATCCAAAATTGGGGCCTCCGGTGTCGTAACCCTCCGAAGGTTTGCTGTTTGTGTCATACTTCCAGCTAATTCTTCCATTGGGGGTATGGTTGAGCTGCTCGGTCTTGTCGAAATAGGCCGAGGCGTTCCAGCCCTTCTCGGTTTCGAAATCATCGCTGAAGGGAGCAGGGAGAGCACTCGGAAGATTCGTATTCGAGGGGTTGGCTATTGAAAAGGAGAAGGAGCTCGACCAATTGCTAACCCCATTGGGGTTTCTGCTGCGCACCCGCCAGGCGTAACTGCCCGGAGGCAGAGAGCCTACATGCCAATGGGGAACAGAAAGCCACGGTGACAAGTTGACCGGCGAACCAGACCGAGTTAGCTCGACCTGAAATTCACTCGCACGGGCGAGGTTTTCCCAGTGTAAGGTGATCGAGCTGGTAGCAGGCAGGATGGAATTGTGCGGCGGCGAGACCGGCAGAGGAGTTGCGGGAGGTGAGCTGCGTGGAGAAACAAGCAAAGAGGATACCGAATTCTCGCCGATCCAGTTATCGTTTAGATTGGCATCTGAAGAGAAAAAGGTTTCACCCCGGCCACGAAAGTTGTCGCTTAGATAGAGGGTTGCCATGACGTTAGAGCCGACTTGGATCGAAGAGGCATTTCCTTCGCCCACTGCGCCCAGATTGGTGTGACTGCCCCCAGAAAACAGGCTGCAAGTACCTTGGTAGTCTTGCTCCGAGAACAGGGCTACTTGATCTGCAGAGGGCTCGCACCGGGGAACTGGGCTTTGAGGGCAATCATACCGCTTGAAAAAGTGCCTCAGCCCGGGCAACCCTATTGATTGATTACCAGCTTTATCGAAGATGCGCAGGGCAACGGATATTGGGCCGTCGGGAACCCCAAAAGCGCAGAGATCCCACTCGTAGGAAAAATAATTCGTGGAAAAAGTCTCGCCGATCTCTTGCCACCTATCGCCTATATTGACGATGAACCTTGCTCCGTAAAGTCCACTCAAATCGTCTCTTGCCCATCCCTCCAATCTTAATTTGGGTGAAAAGACCGTATCCCCCAGAGATGGGCTCAGAATGTCCCCGTAAGGGGGCGTTTGATCGCCTAGATAGTAGTTGCGCGAAACATACTCGCTGCGGAACTGTTGACAGATATCCGTGCTCCGACAGTACGGCCTGTCGACCAAGGCTCGCGGTCGACCTCCGTTGATATCCACGTCTTCAAAAGTGATATCAACGGAGGTACCCCAGTAGGAAGAGGGATTCGTGTGCACCATAAAGTGCAGATGGTGGGCAGTGCTCACCCCTGTATCGTCAGCGACGCCGATCAGTTGACCCCGTTCAACAAATGTGCCGATAGCACGGATTGAGGCGGGGATGCTATTTTGGGCGAGGTGGAGGTAGAGTTGGTAGGTAGTGGGGGTAGTGCTAGGATCGCGCAACACGACCCAATTCGAGCAAGTCTCTGAGCCGTTAGGGCAATTGTCGTTTATGCTCCAAACATACCCGCCTTTAGCGGCGTAGACGTTGAACATCTGCGCAGGGCCGGGAGTAGCAAAGTCGAAAGCGAAATGGGCATTCCCGCTGGGGGTGTAGCGATCATGAGCGAGACTCTGGGTGAGACGCATCGTCACTCCAGGTGCCCAGGGGAGACGGTAGCCGTGGAACGGGCCTAGTTCTGCTAAGGCCTTCATTTGGGCTTCGCGGGTGAGCCAGAGGTTCTTTTCCTCCAGCGGGATCAGCTCGCTGGGGAGCGTTTTTAACTGGAGCAGCCATTCCGGGTCACCGGGAAAGACGACTTCCCACCGATCGTCAACTTGCTTTAGGATTGCTAGGCCGGGTTCTGTGGGGATGATCTCTCCGGTTTGAGGATCAACCGGGAATAAGTAGGCTGTTGCGCGATCCTTCGCAGGGGTGAGACGAATTCCCTCGACTGCGGTGTTGAACAATTCATAAACAGGCTGAACTGCTTTCATGCGGGATAGAGCGGCAAGGATCGCTGTTCGAATTTGCTCCTCAACAGTGGGGGGAGGGGGCGAGGGTTGGTAGGTCGGCTGTGGCGGTGCGCTATTCACAGTTGAAAAGTGGAAACCCAGCACAAAGAGGGAAATGAAAGCTACGGAGAGAGCAGAGAGGATTCGGAGGGTCATTCTAGCACGGGGATTTTATCATCACTTACGGTATAATGCTTGTGTGCTAAACTCGGTGGCAAAAATTTTCCACTTCGCAGTAGCAGTCGCAGGTGTATTCATAGCTCTCTACGGGATGAGCCGCTACCGTAATCCGCAGGTGGTGATCGAGTGGGAAACGGCCACCGAAGTGGACACCGTTGGCTTTAACCTTTATCGCGCAGCGCAGCCCGAAGGACCTTATCAAAAGCTCAATCCTTCGATCATTCCCTCATCAAGTGCGGCGCTAGAAGGCGGCTCGTACCATTACATCGATGCAAATGTTATGCCAGGTCGGGTTTACTACTATCAACTCGAAGATATAGATGAGCAGGGCAGGACAACACTGCATCCGCCCATCCCGGCTGAGGTCAAAGTGCAAGGTCTGGTTGAGATCGTCACAGGAGCTGCAATTCTAGCCCTAGGCTTGACTTTGGGGATTCGGGGATGGTTAGGGGGAAGTGGAGAGAGATAAGGGAGAGATAAGATGGTTTGGGAGAAAGAAAAGGATGAGTTTTGCGTCAGCCTCGGTCCGTTTTCGGTCGGGCTTGCCACGAACGAGCGTAAGTTCACCGAACGCCTAGCCGCATATTATTGTCAGTTCCTCACGGATGAGGCTCCGATTCTCTCTCTGCGTGTGTCGCTCCTAGAGGGTGATGCCGAAGTGCCGCTGATGCCCAAGGTAAGCCCTCACCGGATCGAGTTCGATCAATCGGGCTATCAAGGCGTCGTAGATTGGCGGGCTAGAACGGCGTATTTGTCTCTGGGGGTTAAGAACCCCCTGTTTGGTGTGGATTACTTTTTGCGGTTGGTCGGTGCTTTGGCTGCAGAGTCGATCGGCGGACTCATGGTCCATGCCGCAGGGGTCGAACGAGAGGGTAAGGCCTATTTATTTCTGGGACATTCTGGCGCAGGAAAGACCACAACGGCGCGCAATTCACCTCCGGGGTCTGTGCTCAATGACGACTTGATTGTGCTCTACCGCTCGGGTGAGAGATGGTTTGCTGCTGCCACGCCCTTTCACAATCCCACTCAGAACCGTCCGCGGCAGGGGTGTGCTCCGTTGGCTGTACTTCTCTACCTGGTCAAGGATGTTCGGGTGTACCTTGAGCCGACCTCACCGGCTCATGCTTTAGCGGAAATGCTCGCCTGTATCCCCATCCTGACTCTCGAACCGTTCTACGCCAAAAGTTTTTTGGAGCGGTGTCAGGATATTCTGCGCTCTGTCCCATACTATCGTCTGCACCTTTTACCGGATGCCTCGTATTGGGAAGTGGTTTTAGAAAGGTGAACCGAACCAACGCAGTACCATCGAGGAACGTAGTATAAACTTCCTATTTACATTCGGATAAGAATGGTCTAGAATGGGGCAGACGGTTGACCTCTTTAGAGTGGTCTCCACCGTTTTGCGCTTCTGTTGAGAAGGAACAAGTCATGAAAAAATTGATGCAATTGAGCTTGGCGGTCGGCCTTTTCGTTGGTTTCTTCGGCTTTCGGGCAACTGTCGCCACAGGCCGACCCGAGAGGGAGGGCTTTCGCCTTATTCGGGCGGATGAAACGGGGGTTGCAATTCAGTTCCACCTTGGAGAGTATGCTTTTGAGAGAGTCGAGTTAGAGGGAGAAATTTACGATCGCATTACCCTTGGGAGTGCTTCGAACGTCGGAGAGCCGGGGAAACCGAGTCTGCCTCTAGTCACCACCGCAATTGGGATTCCGCCCGAAGCTGAAGTCTTCTTACGCATTGAAGAACTGCAGACACAAGTTCTCGAGGGGCAATACATGATCGAGCCGGCACCGGGCTACTATATGGAAGGTGAGGAACTGGCGGCCGGCATGCCGTTTTACTTTCGCAATGAGGAAACCTACGGCAGTTTGAACCCTTACCCCGGCACAGTGGTGGAGTTAGGCGAGGCGGCTAAACTGCGCAGCCAGCGTATCCTACCTATCCGCATTTACCCTTTCCAGTTCACTCCTGCTGCGGGGAAACTGGAGGTCGTAGCTTTTGTCCGCTTTGTTGTTGAATTTCGTTACCCCGCTGGTCAGCCGACGCTGGAATCCTCTTCTGCATTGGCTGAGGAGGAGAACCCTTTCGATCCGGTTTACCGGCAAAGTTTGTTGAATTACCAGGAGGCCAAGCGGTATCGCACCTTTGGAGAGCCTAAGCAGCCAGAACTCCAACTGCTCACCCAAGCTACAGACCATGAGTGGTACAAAATCGTGGTGACCGAGGATGGCATTTACAAGGTCACCTACGAATCACTCCGAGCTGCCGGGATGCCTGTGGATACTCTAGACCCTCGAGCGTTTGCCATGGTCAATCAAGGGCGTCCGGTAGCGATTTACGTGCATGATCAGGATGGAGACGAGGGCAAATTCAGCCCCGGGGAATACCTTTTGTTCTTTGGTGAAAGGTTTGACGGAAATTATTTGGCTTCTCTCTATTCCGGTCTGCCTTTCTATGAGGGGTACTCTTGGCGCAAAAGCTTTTACCGTCCTCAGGAATACAACGCCACTCCCTTTGAGCCGCGTTTCAATCGTCATATGGTTGAGAAGTATACCAACCGAAATGTCTACTGGTTGAGTTACAACGGAGATGGCGGGCCGTTTATGAATGAGGTCGATGCCTCACCCGGGTCGGCACCTATTTTCAGTGATCCTTTCCAACAGCGTCTCCGCTTCGAAGAGCAGAATACTTGGTGGACTACACACTTCACCAGTGAGGACACGTTTTTCTGGCAAAGGTTTCAGATCAGCGGTCCGAAGCAGGGAAGATACTCTCTGAGCATCCCTAGTCCGGCTCCACATGGAATGGCGGTCCTTCGCGGAGAGTTGATCGCAAGATCGCACAGTCGTAGTGTGAGGCCTGACCATCGGGCGGTGATCTTCATAAACCAGACTCAGATCGGAACGATCACATGGGACGGATTAGAGAGGCATCGCTTTGAACTCTCCTTCCCGGCTTCTTACCTGGTCGATGGAAGAAACACTCTCGTAGTGGAGTTTCAACTCGTGGAAGGTTTGAGAGCGGATGAGATTTTCGTCAATTGGTTTGAAGTTGAGTATCCGAGGCGGTTTGTCGCTTATCGGAATACCCTTACCATTAACCGTCCTCTGACTGTGACCCAAACCGAAGAGAGTATTTTCTTGCCCCTCGTTTTAAGAAGTGCGACGCAGGGAGGGAATTCGGCGGAAGACGAGCAGGACTCGCATGCATTTCAGCCCCAAATTGAGAACACCTCATGGGATAGCGCAGGCTCGGATGAGTTTTGGAGCAAGGGCGACTCGAGCTTTGAAGATCGGGTGAGCTTCTCCGGAGAACTCGGCGCTTACCGAATCCGGGTGGAGGGCTTCCGGTCTGCAGAGCCGCCTGTGATTTTAGATGTCCGGAATCCTCTCCAACCCTCCCTGCTTCGAGGAGGAAGCTTTCGAGACGGCGTGCTGGAGTTTCAGGCAAGCCTTGGAAGCGGGATTGCCTATTTCATCCAAGTGCCGAAGACAATAACATCCGCCCAGATCGAAAGGCGGCTTTTTGAGGATATCCTTACAAGCGAGGCCGAATACCTCTACATCGCCCCGCGAGAATTCATTCCGGCGACACAGTCCCTAGCGGCCTATCGTCAGACTAAGGACGGGTTGACGACCAAGGTCATAGCCTTGGAGGAGCTTGTCGATCAGTTTAACTTCGGCATCTATCATCCAATTGCGATAAAGAATTACTTGCGCACGGCTTATAGTCGGTGGTTGGTCAAGCCGAAATTTGTTTTGTTGGTCGGAGATGGACATTGGAACTTCCTCGGGTCTCCGAACTACGATCGTGCGCCCATTTACATGCCTCCTAATCTGCAGTGGGTTGACCCTTGGCAAGGGGAGGTTGATTCGGCCAATGACTTGGTGGCAGTGGATAGCGATGGCGTTCCGGACCCTCTGCCCGATCTCTTGGTGGGGCGGTTGCCCGTCAACAGCGGTGAGGAAATTCTAGCTTATCTCAACAAGGTTCAAATTCACGAGAGCACGACAACCGAGGCTTGGCAGAAGCACTTTGTCTTTGTTGCGGATGCCAAGGACTCGGCGGGTGATTTTCCCACCCTAAGCGACAGGATTATCCAAGACTACCTGTCCTCTGCAAACGACGTGCGAAAATTCTACCTAAACCCCGGATATGGTTCTTATGCCTCCGAAAGCCGGCCCGACTTGCCCTGCGGGGTAGCGAGCGGTGGTAATCAATGCCCTGACCTGACTCAGGCTCTGATCGCCCGGTTGAATGCCGAGGGCGCAGGCCACCTGGTCTATTCGGGACACGGATTTATCGGTGGTTGGAGCAAAGCTGTGGTGTTTTCTGTTCCCGATGTCGATCGCCTGGCGAATGGCAACCGCTTGCCGATCGTCCTGACCTTGAATTGCCTCGATGGATATTGGTTTTACCCGCGTATCCTAAGCACGCCTCAGGTCGGGCCCTCTCTTATCGAAGTCATGCTTCGCTCTCCCGGTAGGGGTGCAGTGGCGGCTTTCTCTCCTACTGGATTAGGGCTGGCAACTGCTCATGACGCCCTACAGCGGAAGTTTTACGACTTCATCTTTGCTGGGGATGCTTGGCGTATCGGTTCAGCATCGACAGTAGCAAAGCTGGATGTTTATTCATGTCAGGAGTGTGTTGACTTAATCCATACTTATACCGTATTTGGAGACCCCGCTCTTCTCTCTCCTTCTCCCAGGTGACTTTATGAGAGACTTTTCTCCCTTGATCCTAAAAACGCTCCGTAACCTTCTTCTTGCTGACCAGCCTGTTCTCTTAGTCATTTCGGGAACGAGCATGCTGCCCTACCTCAAGGCCGGGGATCGAGTTTGGGTTCGAAAGGCGCAATGGAGCAGCCTGCGCATAGGCGACCTTATCGTTTTCGAGCGGGGCCGTAGAGTATTTACACACCGTTTGATCTGGAAGTCATTTCCCTTCTTGATAACTAAGGGGGATAATACTCTCTTCCCCGATCCTTTGCTTGCGCCCGAGAAAGTTCTCGGAAGGGTGAGTGCCTTTGAGAGAGACGGCATGAGCTGCCCTCTGGCAGGGAGGCGTATTTTTATCAACACGTTACTAGGCTATTTACATGCCGGGATTAGCGTGGTTGGGCAGAGTTTGTGGGGAATTGAACGGCTAACTCAAGGGAAGCTAAAGGGGATTCTGTTTTGGATTAGCAGAGGATTTCTAACACCTGTGAAATTCCTAGAAAGGGCCTTAATCCGTGTCGAATAACCGCTTAGATTCTGTTCCGACCCTCCTGGCCGGAGTTCTTGTCCAGGAGGTGAACGGCTCTGATGCCGAGAGCAAAGAGGCACTGGTGATATTGCCAAGCAAGAACCAGGTCAAGGTAGTCAATGAGGTCGGTGCTTTCATCTTGCGCTTGATTGACGGCCAACACACAGTGCGTCAGATTATCGAGTCGGTCTATAGCGCATATGCAGCTCCGTTGGAGCAAATCGAAGAGGATGTTGTCGCTTTTCTTGAGCAACTAGCGGCCAAGGGCGTAATCACGCTTAGGGAGGAGCCGTCTTCGGAATAAGCCATGAAAGGACGTTTGGTTCTTCTCCTAATCTTGCCACTTCTACTCTCCCTCTGGCCGCTTCAGCGCGTATGGAGCGCAGTTAGATTGAAATCTTTTACCATTGAGTGGGACGCAAACAGCCAGCAAGTGAAGTTGCGTTGGGAGACTGCCACCGAGTTAGACAACCTTGGTTTTCAGGTGCGTCGCAAGGCCAGCGGTAGTCCAGAAGGGTTCGTCACAGTAAGACTATGCGAGAAAGCGAGCGGTTGTACGGGAAGCGAAAAGCTGGACTTCATCTTTGCCGGCGGTGAGGCCATAGGGCGCTCTTATGGAGACTATTACGATAACGAAGTACAAAAGGGGGTGAGTTACATCTACCAGCTTATCGCTGTCGATACTGCTCAAAGAGAGGAAATTGCGGGCGAAAAAACCGTTTTTACATCCAATCCCGAGATACCAACCGGTTCTCCTACCGGAGGTTTGACTCTCTCTCCCACTGCCTCGATAACTCCGACGGGTGTCCCTCCGACTTCTCCCTCACGCTCGGGTGGCTCTAACGTGCGCCGTACACCAACCCCTACACTATCCCCCACGCCGACGTTGCGCCCCGTTCTTCCGAGTCCTTCGCCGCTGCCTTCTGTTACTCCACAACCCTTACCTATAATAACTGAGCCGACCCCAACTGAGGCGGAAAGTGAATTCGCCATTCCAACGTTGCCTCTGCCGGACATTACCCTCATCTTCCCCAATACACCCACTTTGCCGTTTGCCTTCTCAACCGAGACGCCGCAGGTTGGCTCGGTTTCACAAAGTGCAGTTCGGTTTGCCCTTTCCCGCTTGCTCGCCCTAGGATTGGTCGTGATGGCATGGGTGGTCTTAGGGGGTTGGTTTCTCTTCACTTTACGCAAGATTCAATGAGGGGGCTAGGCCTTTTCCGCCTGAGGAAATGCTTTTTTCATTGGTTTGTCGTGCTTTTGATCGGGTGCTCCTCGCTGCCGGCTAGGACGCCCAATCTCCGGTATTTTCCGTCCGCCCAAAGTTTGAAGATCACTGCGCTTCCGGATGCCATGGTGGCCATCCCGATCGGACGGCTCGAGCCTTTTGGTTTTGACCCCTCTTCTCCTGCTGAATGGGTATTGAGCTTCCGCGGACATGTGCTTCCCTTCTGGATTCTCGGTGACGACCAGCCCAAGCTGATCTTTTATTCTCCTCCAACACGCAGCCTGTATTGGGGGGAAAATGTCTTGCTGCTTCAGCCCCGCTCCTCTTTTGACCTCACCGCTGACCCCGGGCTGTCAGATTGGCTACAGCAGCCTGAATGGTCAGCGATAAACTTCGGTCAGGCAAAGCCTACCACCGGCGCAGTTTTGGGCTACCTGTTCTTTGAACAAGATCGGATTTATCAGCCCGCGGCTGAAGGGGAGCATTGGTTTTGGCAAAGGTTGGTCAATGGACAGATGCAGGAGTGGGTGGTAAACTTCGAAAGTCCCCCGCTAGGAGAAGTGTTGGTGCGTCTCTCGCTGTATTCGGCGAGTGAAGCCCCGCAGCGACCTGACCATGTCCTGCAGGTGACGGTCAACGGCACACCTCTCCGTAAGCTCTTTTGGGATGGAAGGGGTTACCGAAAGGAAGACCTCGCGGCTCCAGCGGGCCTTTTTAGGAAGGGGGAGAACCGGCTCGAGCTATCGGTCCCTGAACTGGAGGAAGTTCCCGCTCAAATGGTATACCTTGACAAAATCGAAATCTACTCTTGGCAGAATTTTCCTGTTCAAGCCGATCAATCGAAATTCCTTGCGAAGGATGAGAGCGAATTGGTTGCCATGGAAAACTTCGGTCGAGATTATTGGATTTGGAGGCTCGACAATCCGTTGCAACCCGAAAAGCTTGAGAGAGAAGAGCGAGCCTCTGCGGCCGTTGAATATAGAGGCTATCTCTATGTGAGCCGAAGGGGTTTCCAAGCTCCGTCCGACCTACGCCCGATCCGAAGGGAGACTGAGCCGACCCAAGGGGAATCCGATACCGAGTACATTATCATTGGAGCCGAGGATCTCCTTAGGCCCTTGAGACCCCTGCTAGATTTGCGTCGCAACGAAGGTCTGGTTGTCAAGACCGTTGAAGTGGAGGAAATCTATGCGCAGTTCTACGGTTTTTCTGAGCCTCAATCCGCCCGTGCTTACTTGGCGAGGGCCGCTCGGAGCTATCCCTCGTTGAGGTATGGATTACTGGTTGGAGATGCCACGTATGATCCGAAGCAAAATGTCACTTCGGCCGCCCTCAACCGCCTGCCTACCTTCTTTATCGAGACGACGTTCGGGGGACAAACTTCGACCGAACTTCCCTTCGCCCTCTTGACTCAAGAGAATCTAGAGTTTCTCGACACCGAAGCTCGCTTTGAGCTGAACTTAGCCGTGGGACGATTGCCAGCCAGTTCGCCGGAGCAGGTGCGGCGATGGGTTTCTAAGGTCATCGAGTATGAAAGGGGCGAAAAGAGACCTAAGGCGAACACACTCCTTGCCGTTGCCGATCCTTATGAAGCGTATTTTGCGCAGGAGGCATCTGAGTTTATTCGGCTTTGGGACTCAGAGGTGAGAGGAGAACTGTTTTCCCCTACTCCCGGCGAACTGGGGACATCTCAAGCCATTCAGCGCTACTTCGGGCAAGAGTTCCAAATGATCGCCTATTTCGGTCACGGCGCAATCGATCTGTGGGGAAAGGACGAGATCTTTAGCGCTCGGGAAGCAGCGACCCTTGCAGGGCAGGCAAGCTATCCGCTTGTCTTAAGCTTTACTTGTTTGACAGGGTATTACATCCATCCCGAGGTGATGTCGGTCTCCGAAGCCCTGTTGTGGAATTCTGAGGGGGGAGCGATTTTGGTGATTGCTCCAACGAGTCTCACGTTGGCCAGTGATCAAAGTTTTCTATGGAAAGCCTGGGTCGAGAGCTACCGATCGGGGGCAGGAGGGCGCATTGGAGATGTGTGGGTCTCTGCTCTATCTCGAGTCCGGCTTCAGAATAAAGGGGTGCGCGAGGTGGTTGCCACCTACACATTATTCGGTGACCCGGCAATGACGTTGCCCTAGCGAGAAGGACAAAAGCTGGTAGACTTAAAGTAAAGTAAGGTGTGGTGGAGAAATTGATCAAAGGGAACGGAGAGGAACAAGCATACTTGCAAAGGTGTCCGGATGTCCTCCCTGAAGAGGCGCAGATTGGGATTCGCCTCTTCAACGAAGGCAGATTCTATGAAGCACACGAACACTTGGAGCTTGCGTGGAGGGCCGAAGCCTCTCCGAGGCGCTATCTTTACATCGGGATTCTGCAAGCAGGCGTGGCGTACTATCACATTCAGCAGAACAATTACCGGGGTGCGCTTAAGGTGATTGCCCGCTCGCGCCGCTGGCTTAATCAGTTGCCGGAATGGTGTGGGGGAGTGCACGTTGCGAAGCTGCGCGCAGACTTAGACAAAGTAGAGGCAGAGGTGCGGAAGCTAGGCCCGCAGGGGTTGAAGTTTTTTGATCCCCATTTGTTTTGCCCTCTCGAGCTGCGTCCTTCGTAGGCCGGCGCACGCTGCGGGCAGGTTGCCTTTTGGGAGTTAGGTCTGCTAAGGGGTGGTGTTAGACCACCGGTTTTCGCATAGTCAACATCCAGAACCTTTTTGAGGCGAGAAGAGATACGGGCCTCTTGATCCTCTATCTGTTCGGCTATCGCTGCGAGGAGATTGCTAATAAGGGCGGTAGTAACGCCCCTATAGTGGAGTGGCTCTAAGACAGGGGTGGGAAACGGCAAGTTGGGCTGGGGGAGTTCTAGATGAGATTGCTCGAATTGATGAAAAATCGGTTAAAATTGCCCTCGAGCAAATATGGGGAGAGCTCCAGTGGAGGTGACCGTAACTAAAACGAGCACACTGATCGCCACGCTTGGGACCGAACCCCAAGTGGTAACCGCAACTCTTGACTTACTCTGCAATCAGGGGGAATTGATCCGTTCGGTAGCAGTAGTCCACACGGTTGCACCGTCGAATCCGCTCATCCAAAGCGCAGTTCAGACTCTGAAACAGGTCGCCCAAGATGGAACCTACCCTTCGTTGCACTTTGCTTTTCACCCCATTACGGCGCCGGATGGACGGCCTTACGGGGATGTGGAAAGCGAGCCGGCAAGCCGGGCTGCCTTTACCCTGCTTTATCGCTTGGTGCGCCAGGCGAAGCTAAACCGCGAGAAAGTGCATCTGTGCATCGCCGGCGGGCGCAAGGTGACCTCGATCTTCGGCATGGCGGTGGCGCAATTGCTCTTTGACGAAGAAGATTGCCTGTGGCACCTCTACTCCAGTGGAGAGTTTTTGGAAAGCAAGCGCTTGCATCCTCAGCCGGGCGATGAGGTCCACTTATTGCGCATCCCGGTAGCCTTATGGTCTTCGGTCTCTCCGATCTTGCTCGACGTTGCCCAGGTGGATGATCCCTACCAAGCCTATGAGCGCCAACGCTCGAGCAAGTTGCACGAGGAATATCAACGGGCAAAAAGGTTTGTTGAGGGGGAACTGACGCACAGTGAGCGCCAAGCCGTAGCTTTGCTCGTGCAGGAGATGCTTAGTGACGAGGAGATCGCCCGACGTCTACACAAATCGAAACGCACGATTGAGCAACAGTTGCGCACGGCTTATCGCAAGGCGAGGGATTACTATCAGGTTGGCGAAGTCGGTCGTGTGCATTTGATTGCTCTGCTGAAAATCTACTACACTCTTCGAGAGGAAAGGGGGTAAAAGATAGGGAAAAATCGTTTGGCCGAGACTAAAAGTCCGAAAATCTCGTGGGAGTGTCTCCCAAAATTAGGGGAAAATCCGCAAGACGGCGGAACAAAGTTGTGGAGAATCAGGTATAGCGAAGGGAGCGCTTCTCCTGAGCAAGAGAGGGGGCAGGGGGAGAGAAGCTTGGGAGAGCGCCCGATCGCCGGAAAGGAGGACAGATGATCCGAGAAGAGGTCTGGAAGGCCGCACTGGCAGGATTATTGCATGATATCGGCAAGTTCGCCCAACGGGCAGGGGAGGAGGTGAGTAGCGAGTGGCGAGAGTCGCAAACCAAAGCCGATTTTGGCTATCAACACGCCTTACATACCTACCGGTTTGCCGAGAAGTATCTTCCTTCCCCGATCCGAGAGGAAATCAAAGTAATGGCGGCATACCATCACCGCCCCAAGGGACGAGGAATTGTCATCCAACTGGCAGATCACTTGGCAGCCGGAGAAAGACGCAAGGAAGAGGGTGACGACAGCGACCGCGAGACCCACCCCCGCCAATTGCACCCCGTCTTCATCGGCATTCACGCCGATGGTCAAGACCACCCCCATAAGGGGCAAAATAAATTTTATTTCCCACTTCGACCTCTTGCCCTTGAAGAAGAGGTGATCTTTGCGGCTCAAGACCCTTTGCCTGAGCAACAAGCTTGGGTGCAGTATCAATCACTATGGGAAGGATTTCGCAAAGAAGCCGAGCAAATAAGAACGGCTGCTGAGCAAGCCCAGAATTGGGAAGTTTATTTGGAGAGTATGCTCTCCCTGATGCAGCGCTACACCTGGTGCATCCCGGCAGCCTATTTCAAGACAGTTCCCGATGTCTCATTGTACGACCACAGTCGCATGACGGCTGCGTTGGCTGCTTGTTTAGTGGAACTTGATGATGAGGCTTTAGCGCGCATCGCTCAGAACCCTGAACAGTGCGAGGAGAACGTTGCCCTTCTGGTCGGCGGCGACATCTCCGGCGTGCAGGATTTTATCTACACGATTACTAGTAAAGGGGCAACTTCTGCGCTGCGTGGACGTTCGTTCTACTTGCAATTGTTGACTGAAGCAGTGGCTCGTTTTGCATTACGTGAGTTGGAGTTGCCATACACCAACCTTATATACGGAGGAGGGGGAAATTTTTACCTTTTGGCCAGGGTTTGCGATGCGGACAGACTTCATACATTGCGTCAAAAGCTAAGCCGCGTTCTCTATACACACCATCAAGGGGACATTTACGTTGCCGTTGAGAGGCTTCCACTTAGAGCGAAAGACTTTATACGTCCAGCCAATTCCTCTCTAAAGCATCCTCTTAGTGAAAAGTGGGGAGAGCTAGCCCGTTTGCTGACGGTGGTCAAGAATCAACGCTTTGCAGAGTTGGACTTACAAGAGTTAGGGGTGCTTTTTGAGCCCCAGGGCCACGGTGGAAACCTAGAGGATCAATGCATCGTTTGCGGAAGGGAGTTCGTTGCGGGAAATCAGGTGAGCGAGAGGGACTTAGGAAAGTGTCCCGCTTGCCTTTCTTATGAAGATTTAGGACGGAAATTGCGCAATGCTCAGTATATCGGGTGGAAGTTTGGGAATCATCCAAACCAGATAGCTAAAATCCGTCCTCATTCTCGAGGCGGAGAATGGCAGAAAGTGCTCAACCACCTGGGCTTTGAAGTGTCTATTTGCGAGGAACTCTCTTCTTTGCCTAAAGACCTTTCGCTGCTTTGGGTGCTTAAAGATCGAGCGCTAGAGGAAGCTCAGAATGCAGGGATCAATTGTGTCATCATGCGGCGCCTATTGGTCAACGCAAACCCAAAGCTCTCCGAGCCCTATGTCACGGAAGACGGGCAACGTTTTGAAGCAGGGGAGATCAAGCCCTTTGAGAAGCTAGCCAAGGATTCACAAGGCATTCCTCGCTTAGGAGTCTTTCGCGCCGACGTTGACAATTTAGGCAGGCTTTTTTCGGAAGGTTTGGGAAACGAGGCAACCCTCTCGCGGATCGCCTCTTTGAGTTTCCTGATCAGCCTGTTCTTTGAAGGGTGGGTCGGAAAGGTTGCGGAGGATTGGAATCGAGCACACGGAGAGCGGCTCTATGCTATCTACTCCGGAGGGGATGACTTGTTCTTTGTGGGCTCATGGGATGAAGTGGTCGAGTTCGCTTGGGTGCTCAATGAGGACCTAAAACGGTATGTGGGACATCCCGGCATCCACATCAGCGGCGGAATGAGTCTAGTTGCCAGCAAATACCCCTTGGCAAAGGCGGCGCAAGATGCCGCTAGGGCAGAAGAAGCTGCAAAAAGCATGCTCTGGTGGGATGAGCAGGGCAACCAACGGCGGAAAAATGTTTTTTCCTTTTTAGGCCAACCTTTGCCGTGGGAGCGTTTCGGGGCGGTGCGCGAGTTGAAAGCGAAGTTAGAGAGGTTAGAAGAAAGCAAGCAAATGGCTATTGTGCGCAAAATTTTGATGAATTACGCACTCTATGCCGAAGCTGAGGAGCGAAGAAGGCAAGCCGGTAGAGATCGGAAACCAGCCGGCAAACCCCAAGCCCTGTATGGCCCGTGGAATTGGCGGATTGTGTATTTGTTGAGAAGAGCTTTTGGGAAAGAGACGAACCAGAATCAAAACACTTTGGAACAGCAACTTGTGCGCGAGTTCCATGTCACTCCCAACGTGCAAGGAAAGCCCGATTACGCCCGTCTAGACTGGGTTGGCGTGGCTGCGAGATGGGTGGAGTTATGCACTCGTAAAAGGGGGTAAGGCATGGATGAATTTAATCATGAACTGTTCACAAGCCCAACCAATTATGAGGAAGGCATACTAAGAGAGCGCAAGTCCGAGGTGAGGTATTGGACGTCTCAGGGCAAGGCCGAATTTATTCGCAACTTTATCATCTTAGCAAATACAGCCCGTATGTTGGGTAAGCCTGCCTACCTTCTGTTAGGGATCCGTGATTCCCTGGATGAATCAGCACAGGATATTTGCGCGATCGATGAGATGTACGAGCGTCAGTTACAAAGGGGAAGGAACAGGACGATTGCGTTTGAGGTCATTCGCAGGGAACTTTCACAGATTGTCCGAAGGTATGTAGAACCGCGGCCAATTTTTGAGATCAGGTTTGATCAAGTAGGTAAAAAGGTGGTTGGATACATCATGATCCAACCCTTGACTGGGAGACCCTTTCGCGCACGTGAATTTAGAGAAGGTGGAAATACACACCTTTATAAAGGGCAATGTTGGATACGTTCTGGCGAGAGCAAGGATGAAATTAGCCTTCAGCAGCTAGATCCGGAGGATAATAGATTGTGCTATTGTTATGCGGAAGTGCCCTGTGTCCTTCCCTCGGCTTGGGATAAGGTACTTCGCTGCGGTGCAAGAGCGGATATTGCTGACTTGGAGAAACACAATGAGTCCTCCTCCGGAGGAGGCTTACCAAGAATTGCATGACCTAAGTCGTGTTCTTTTACGAGGACTTAAGCGGCAAATCCCTACCAGACATTCTTTCTTCTTGAGGAGGTACTAAATGGCAGAGATTCCTACGCAAGATATCCAGCAAATCATCAACAATGACGAGCGAGCGGATCTGATCGTGAAACACGCTGACGCATTAGGATGCGAACTGAGCAGATCCTTAAACACTTCTCAGATACGTGCTCTCTTTGGTGAGGTACGTCAAATCCAGGGCCAAATGAGGATCGACCACAAAAAAGCTTGGCGGCGATTACACCTGCTCAAACCCAAAATGGCCTACCGTGTGAAGCGCGCTCCCGGCACTGGTGTGCGCGATTTGGTGAAAGTCCTTGATCCTGCCGTAGACGAGGTGTTGAAGGCTAAAGATGAAGGTAGCCAAAAGAAATCCTTCCAACGTTTTGTCGAATTCTTCGAAGCGATTTTGGCCTACCATAAATATTACGGTGGAAATTAGCAACCTAGAAAGCTTATAGCTTGAAAGAACCTGAAGGAGGTTGCCCCATGTCAGAACGCAAAATCGAATTGAAAGGACGTGTCTTCTTGACCTTTGACCTTGAAGCCGTGACTGGATTGCACATCGGCGGCTCTGACACCGGTGTTGAAATCGGCGGTGTGGATAAAACGGTAATCCGCGATAAACTGACTAATCAACCCTATATCCCCGGATCAGCCCTGAAAGGAAAGATACGCAGCCTCTTGGAAAAATACAAGGGATTGAAACAGAATCAAAGAATCGGACAAGGCTTTATTCATTCCTGTGGCGCAAATAACGATCCAAATGGGGAAAAAGAGTATCGAAATTGCGATGTATGTCAGGTATTTGGCGTGCCCGGTGAGCGCACCTTTGCCACTCCCACTCGACTGATCGTTCGAGACATCTTCCTTGACAAAGCGAGCAAAGAGAAACTTGAAGCAGCACAGACCGACTTGCCTTACACCGAGGTCAAAACCGAGGTTTCTATTGACCGCGTGACCAGCGCGGCGAATCCGCGTCAGATGGAGCGCGTTCCCGCCGGTGCAGTTTTCAGCCGCGGTGAAATGGTCTATAGTTTATACGAGGGCGCAGAATGTTCTGCCCAACAAGATTTAGCGCGCTTGAGAGTGTTGCTTGAGGGAATGCAACTGCTCGAAGATGATTATCTGGGAGGGCTCGGGTCTCGAGGCAGCGGCAAAGTGGCTTTCAAGAATATCCAAGTGAATTTTCGCAAAGAGGCCACAATGGAGAAGGAATTGATACACGAAGCGGCCACGGTAAGGGACCTCGCTCAAGGCCTCGATGCCATTGTGCAGAAGGTACGAGGCAAGATATAGTGCGTGGGCGGGTTGGAGGTTAGCTGAATAGAGATCGCTTCTCATCGGGTTTTGACAGCCTTATCCACCAACGCAAGCTTCTTTTTGGTGTTTGAGGAAGCTCGTGCAGAGAGGTACCTTACGGTGGTCTTTGGCACTCTAAGGAGGAATAATGCCTAAGCTGAGCCTTTATCACCTGAAGTTCCCGCATGGGCTTCACGTCGGACGAGGGGGTGTAGAAAGCCTGGAAGACTCATTTGAGTACGTGCCGTCCGATACGTTATTTGCTGCCTTGATCGATACTTGGGTCTATCTTGGCAAAGATGCCTCTGAGCTTCTACCTGAAAAGGGTCCTCCGATCATGAAGATTACCTCGGCATTCCCCTATGCCGGGGAAGTGAGATTTTTCCCTAGACCTGTGGACCTGCGGGTGTTGTTTTCCCAATCAACATTGCAAAGAGAGGGCGGCGGAAAGCGCCTCAAGAAGATCCGCTATATTTCAGAGAAGCTATTTCTAAAGGCTGCTGCTGGAGAAGATTTAGACGCCTACCTTTTTCCGGAGGATGAATTCGAGGACCCTAAAGAAGGGAACTGCTTGCAGGGAGGCGTATTTTGGCTGCTAAAAGAGGAGGAGAAAAGCTTGCCCGCTGCGTGGCAGATGCCCGAGAGCGCTCGATGGACACTCCGTCGCCGGTCGATTTATAGCTCTCAAACTATCCCTCGGGTTACGGTTGACCGTATCAATGCTGCCCCAAATCTATTTCAATCTGAACGCATTGTCTTTAATGAGGGTTGCGGTCTGTGGTTTGGCGTAGAAAATCCAATTCCGGATTTTCCATCTCTCTTGACGGCTCTGGGGGAATGTGGTTTAGGTGGTGAACGCACAGCGGGTTACGGACACTTTCTCTGGACACAGAAAGACAGCCTCAGCCTACCGGAGTCTTCAGATTTTGCCTATCTGCTTAGTCGGTGGCATCCTACTGCGGATGAGATCGAGTTTCTCGGACAGAAGTACTCTGCTTATAAACTAGTATCGGTAGGGGGATGGCTACGATCTTCGCAACCGGTTGCGGCGCAAAGGCGCAAGCAGGTGTGGATGATAGCCGAAGGAAGCTTGATCGAGGGATGTCCCCGGGGAGACGCTGTTGATGTTGCTCCGGAATATGAGGACCAAGACAAACCGGGTATCTATTGGCGAAATCTGCCCCATCCGGTCTACCGCGCCGGTTTTGCTGTGGCTGTGGCATGGAAACGGAGGATAAGCGATGGAGAGGCCTGATTACAGGATGTATCACTTGAAAATGACGGTTCTTTCTCCGCTGCACATCGGGAACGGCCGAGAAATGCTCAAGGATTATGACTATGCGGTTTATAACGGGCGCACTTGGCGGATTGATGAAAACGCTCTGCTCGATCTTCAGCAAATAGAGGATACTCGAATTGCTGAGATGCTTGTCAGTGCAAAGCCAGCGCAATTGATCAAAGCCGAGGATTTCCAAGAGGGCAGTCCTCTCTTTCGTTATGTTCTCAAGGGGACGCCAAAATCGCAGGCAGAGGGAGCAGTGGTGCGAGAGTGCCTCAAAGATGCGTTCGACCGGCCGTATATCCCGGGTAGTTCTCTAAAGGGTGCTTTGCGCACTGCTCTGGCCGTCCACCTTTGGCAAGTAAAAAAGATGCAGCCGGAGATAGCACGACTCAATCCGTCACCAAAGTTTGCTGCAGAGGAGTACGAACGGGAATTGTTTGGAAAGAATCCAAACCATGACTTATTGCGTGCTTTTCAAGTAAGGGATAGTGCTCCCCTAAGCCCTACTGTGCTAATGCTGGTCAATGCGCGCGTGATCAACGCTTCAGGCAAGTTAGGTTCACCGGTGGAATTGGAAGCGATTCGGCGGGATACAGAAATTAGGAGCGAGATCAAGCTGGATACGGCTTTGTTTTCCCAATGGGCGAAGTCGCTCGGCTTTCAACTGCCTAATCGGGATGCGCTGTTCCAATTTGTCGCAATCACGCGTCAGCGCAGTTTGAGAGTCATTCAGCGGGAATTGGCATGGGCGAAAAAACTCCCAAACGGGAAACATATCGTTGATTTTTACCAAAACATGTTAGCTTTTCAATTACCCGAAAGTGCGTTCTTCTTACAGGTCGGCTGGGGAGGGGGATGGGAACAGAAGACCTTTGGAGAGCAACTTAAGAGGGATACTGGTTTTATGCAAACTCTCTTGAAACCACGTAGTCAGAAAGGATGGGATGTGGGCCGAGGACATATCCCGAAAAATGTGGAGGATTTCCCCACCAGCCGCAGAGTTGCCATGGCTTACCAGCGCAACGCTCAGGGAGAGATCGTTCGGGAGGTTCCTGCGCTCCCGCTTGGATGGATGCTTGTAGAGGTTCTTGGCGCATAGGAGGAGAAAAATGGCGCGCAAAGTCATCACCTTTTTGGGGATCAGCCCAAAAGAGGCCGTTTATCGATGGAAGGGCAAGGACTACCGCGGTCGAGTTTTTGCCGAGGCATTGCGTCAATTTGTTGAGTTTGATCAAATGCTCGTTTTTGCTACCGAAAAGGCGCAGGCAGGCTCCTTTTATGTTCTTGAGGGGTTGAGAGACGCGCGGATTGAATGTGTTCCGATAAAGGAAGGCGAAAATACCGAAGAGATGTGGGAAATTTTTCGCAAGGTCACCGAGCAGGTGCAAGAAGGAGAGACGGTGATCTTCGATGTGACTCATGGTTTGCGTTCTATTCCCTTTTTATCTTTTCTCTTCATTGCTTACTTGAAAGCAGCCAAGCGGGTCACAATTGAGGCTGTCTATTATGGTGCATTAGATATGCAGCGAGATGGAGTCGCACCGGTGATCGATCTGAGCGAATTCGTCCAAATGCTCGATTGGCTGACAGCCACCGAACAGTTTATCCAAACCGGAAATGCGCGCCAATTAGTCGGGTTGCTCCAGGAAGCTGAGCAGCATAAAGACAAGCGACTCACTCCAGTGGCTAAAACATTGGAGCGAGTCTCCCAGGCTGCGTTTCTGTGTCAGCCCTTTACCCTAATGAAGGCGATCGAGGATTTAGGTCCTACCCTCGATAAGGCCGAGGAAACGCTGAGCCAGGTCGCTCCCCCGTTCCATCTTTTGAGTAAAGAAATCACAGGGGAATTTGACTCGTTTAAGGCCGATTTTCCCGCAGAGCCTCGCCGGGTTCTGCGAGCGGAATATCGGCTAATTCGTTGGTATATCGAGAAGAATCAATTGATTCAGGCAATGAGCCTAGCCCGTGAATTTATAATAGACGGAATACAATACAAGTTTACGGGAAAACTTGATCGCGGTTCTTTTGCTCGTGGCCTGCGGAGTGAATTCGAGCAAGCCGTTTCGGGGTTGCCAAAGGTAGGCGGGCCGAGTCCACAAGGGACTGGGAAGTTTGCCGAGGATCACTTAAACGAGTATGGTAGGAAAATTTACCTCAACGATAACGGTAACTGGAACGAAAGGGACTTAATTATAAAGGCGTGGGGGGATTTAGAGGGAATTCGAAACGGTCTCGACCATGCCGAACATCAGAAGGAGCCGATACCCCTTAACACGTTGCAGAAGAAAGCACATAAGGATGTGCTGCCCGTATTGGAAAAGCTTGCGCAGGCATGGGGTTTGTCGAGTGATGATGAGTGAAAGGAGCACATACTCTCTGGTCTCTTCCCTAGTAATTAAGAAAGACGGTTGGCTTCCTTATTGGTCAAGAAGGGAGAATGTTCCCTCGCCGTCTAGGAGAGGAGCAAGGGATAGATCGCTCTCGACAGTAGAACGAATATGGGTCAACCTCAACTAGTCTTGCTTTCCTTGGTCGGCGAGCAGCCGATCCCGAACCTGTTGCCTCTGTGGCAGTTCACGCACTATACCGAGGTGCAGTTTATCGCTTCGGCCACCACCCGCAGCGTGGCCAAGCAGCTCAAGAAGGCCATCCAGCAGGATGAAGCCCTGCAGCACCTGCAAGCCCTAAAAACGCTCGAAGTGCCCCCTATCACATCGGCGATGCTCGCGCAAAGATCGTTGCGACCCTGCTCCAGCATCAATCGCAGGGAAAAACCGTCCATATCAACCTGACCGGGGGTACAAAGCTGATGAGCTTGGCCGCCCTTCAGGCTGCCTACGGTTCCGGGGTGACTTTGATCTACGTCTCGACCGAGGAGAAGCAGATCATCTGGCTGGCTTCGGATGGCAGCGAGCAGAGCCGCGACCCAATCCAAGTGCATGTCGATGTCTGGCAATACCTGAACGCTCACGGCTTGGAAGTTGAGACCGTCCCCGTGAATCCCTTTGCCGCTCCGCCGCCCAGAGAGGGGGATGAACTGGAAGAGCAAGTGTATAACCTCTTGAAGAACAGCGGTTTATTTGACGATGTGCGCCGCAACCTGCATATTCGCAAGCGCAACGGCAAAAAGCAAGTGCGTAACGAGCTCGATGTTGTGGTCACCCGCAACGGGCGCATGGCAGTGATCTCGTGCAAGAGCGGCACGGTCGAGAGTGAGACCGGACGCCGTGCCTATCAGCAGGCGCTATACGAGCTGGCAGCGATTTCCCGGCGCGAAGCAGCCGGCATTTATTGCGGCAAGGTGTTGGTCAGCAGCCAGCCCGAATTGCCTCAGGCTCTGCGTGACCGCGCTGCAGAGAGCGGCATCAAGCTGGTATACGGCACCGAACTCGAAAACGTGGTCGCCCATGTCCTCAACGCTGTTGGAAAATGAGGAGGAGGCATACCAAGAGACTAGAATGAAGAATCTTTGTGTTCTTTGTGTCTTTGTGTGAGATAAGTAAAAAGCTCACACCAAGACACGAAGATCACCAAGAAAGAAAATGAGAAATCTTCGTGTCCTTTGTGCCTTTGTGTGAGATAAACTACTAGGATATAAAATGCATGAGAATGAAATTGGGAAAATTGTTGTCGATCAAGCCATTCGCTTGCACAAGGAACTTGGTCCGGGATTATTGGAAAGTGTGTACGAAACCCTGCTGGCTCACCGTTTGCAAATGGCGGGCTTAAGAGTGGAATGTCAAGTCCCAATCGCGTTCTGTTTCGATGGGATAACTTTTGATCAAGGTTTCCGTGCGGACATGATTATAGAAGACAAGGTGATTTTGGAGCTTAAGTCGGTTGAAAGTTTGAATCATGCTCACTATAAACAACTTCTCACTTATCTAAAATTGAGTGGATTGAAATTGGGCTTTCTGCTTAATTTTGGCGAAGCGGTGATGAAAAATGGCATTCATCGGATTATCAATGGACAATTGTAGGAGAGTATCTTACACCAAGACACGAAAAGCACTGAGAAAAATCTTTGTGTTCTTTGTGCCTTTGTGTGGGCATATCTTCACTGAGGTAAGAAAGCATGATGATCTTGAACTTCTCTCATCCACTCACCGAGCAGCAGCTTGACCAGATTCGCCAAATGGTCGGCGAGCCGATCGAGCAAGTTATCTTCCTCCCTGTTCACTTCGACAACGGGCAACCTTTTTTGCCCCAACTCGAAGCGTTGATGGCGAATATCCCCTTCCAAGGGGACGAATGGCAGAATCTTTCAATTCTGGTAAACCCTCCCTCGCTAAATTTCATAACTGCTCTTCTCCTAGCCGAGCTTCACGGCAGGATGGGTTACTTTCCGCCCATCCTCCGCTTGCGCCCGGTCGAGGGCGCCCTGCCACCTCGCTATGAGGTGGCAGAAATCCTAAACTTGCAGCAAGTGCGTGAATCGGCTCGCAAGCATCGCTACGAGGCGAACCGATGAGTGAACTGATCTCACTGATCCTCCCCCTGAAGCCCCTCCTCCAGCCCTCGCCAAGAGCCGTGGATTGGTGGGGAAGGGCCGCCCATGCCCTGCTCCTGCGTGCCATCCACCAGCTCCACCCCGACCTTGCCCAAACTCTGCACGACGAAGATGGACTGCGTCCCTTTACCGTCTCAAACCTCCTGGGACGGTTTGACGAAAACGGTGCGCTGAGGGGCGATCAGGTCTATGCTTTGCGCTTTACCACATATCGTCCCGAAGTCAGCCGAGCTTTGCTGGATGCCTTACAACCCGGCGCTCCGCTCTCGCTCGGCATGAGGGTGGAGATGGACTACATTCCCTTTGAAGTGGTTGACCCGCAAAGCAACCCTCTGCCTTTCGCAGAGTGGCAAGCGCTGAACACCTATGCGGAGCTGAGCAGCCCCTACCTGCTCGCAATGCAGGTGCCGCCGAGGCGCATCCGCCTCCAGTTTGCCAGCCCCACCACGTTCAAGAGCGAAGGACAACATCAGCCTTTGCCCTTCCCCAAGTGGGTGTTCGGCAGCCTGCTGGAGCGTTGGAACGCCTATGCTCCGATTGCCTTCCCGAACGAGCTGCATCGGTATATCGAAGAATGCCTAACCCTGCGCCGCTACGAATTGCGCACCAAGACCATTCCCATCAAGGAAAATGTTTTGCGGGTGGGCATGGTCGGCTGGGCGGAATTCAGCACCCTGAATTACGATCGCTACTGGATGAGCCTGGTGGCGACATTGGCGCGCTTTGCCCTGTTCTGCGGCGTCGGTGCTGGGGTGAGCTATGGCATGGGGCAGTGCCGGTGGGTGGATAGCGAATAAGTAAGAATGTGGGTTTCTCACACAAAGACACCAAGGACACAAAGAAAAATACAATTTCTTTGTGGTCTTTGTGTTTTAGTGTGAGAATATCCTAAAAGTCTTTGAGGGGAATGCTATGCCTGCGCTCTACCTCGTTCAACAGAATACAAAAATTCGCATCCGCAACCGCCGTGTGGTGGTGGAAGACGAGGAGAGCGACCCACCGCAAACGTTGGTCAGCATCCCCCTTTCTCAAGTAGAGCAAGTGGTCATCTTCGGTAATGTCGGCTTGACCACTCCGGCAATTAACGCCTTCCTCGAACAAAATACCGAAGTCGTTTTTCTCAGCGTGCGCGGGGAATTCCGCGGTCGTCTGATAGGGCATATCACCCCCCATGTCCCTTTGCGCCGCCTTCAATACACCCGCTTAAACGAGCCAGATTTTGTTTTGGAGATGGCAAAAAACTTTGTGCGGGCAAAACTGCAACATCAGCGCACTTTGCTCTTGCGCCATCAACGTCAACATCCCAGCGGTGAGTTACAGGTCGTCTGCAACCAACTTGAGCAAGCAATTGAAATGGTGGCTCATAAAACCGCGCTTTCTTCTCTATTAGGCGTGGAGGGTTCGGCGACCCAATCTTATTTCCGTGGCTTGCGTTGTTTGTTCGATCCGCAGTGGGGCTTTGAAGAGCGCAATCGCCGTCCCCCGCGTGACCCGGTCAATGTGTTACTTTCCTTCGGTTATACTCTGCTTGCCGAAGCTGCTGCCAGTGCTGTACAAGTGGTTGGGTTAGACCCGTATGCGGGGTTCTTGCACGAGGTTGCCTATAACCGCCCCGCCTTGGGATTGGATCTGATGGAAGAATTTCGTCCGGTGGTGGACGGGGTGGTTCTCTGGTGCTTGAACAGCGGACAGATTACACCAGCTGACTTTGAGGCGGGCGATGCCGAACGCCCTGTCCTGCTCAGGGAGGGAGGCAGACGGCGCTTCTTACAGGCCTACGAGCAGCGCATGGAGACCAAATATACCCATCCACTACGTCAGATGCAGTTTCCCCTCCGTCAGTGCCTCATCGAACAAGCCCGTCAGATCGCCCAATGCATCCAGAGCGGAGGACCCAATTATCGGGCAATGGGTTTCCACTGATCCCGCAGCCATCTCGAGAGTGAGCGAGCGTCTGTTTTACCTTTTTTGCTGACCCGAAACGCCTGGTCAAGATTGCAAAGATCATGGAGGCGATCGGCGAACGGGTGCAAGATTCGGTCTTTGAAGCCTATCTAACTGAAGCAGAATTGACCAAACTGCTCAAGCGGGTGGAACGGGTGATGGAGATGGAAGAAGACTCGTTGCGGATTTATCTGATTTGTGCCGATTGTCGCACAAAAATCCGCTATGTGGGATTAGGGAAGGTGACAGCGCCTCCAGGGGTGGTGATTGTGTAGGCGTCTCGAAGGATGCGTTACCCCCTTGGGAGCGTGAGGCATCTTTTTCGCTTACCAATGATCCATACTTTCTTAGCCGACATCCATAACAGCTTCCTGATCACTCAATTTCCCTTGTCAAATCTGAAAAATGGGTTATAATGCGCGGCGCAAATCGGTTTTGCGCACCCCCCCTTGAAAAAAGGCGCAAAATGGGCAAAAAAGGGAGGGGGATACGCAAAATGAGGCAGCGCCTTAACAAATGGGAGAAAACCGGCGCCGGCAGCCCAAAAGCGAGGGCAAAGTGGGGCGCCGAAAGCGCCCAGAAGGCGCAAGAAGGGGGAAAAGTGGGGCTTGTGAAATTTAGAACAATCGGGTCCGAATCCCCTTCCGCCCGCAAGGGCATTAAGACTGGAATGTTCATCGTGATCACCCCCACCTTCCTGGCGGTCCGAATCCCCTTCCGCCCGCAAGGGCATTAAGACCGGACCAGACAGCAGTGCAGACCAGACAGCAGTATGGGTCCGAATCCCCTTCCGCCCGCAAGGGCATTAAGACACCGACGTCGCCGCGCCGCACTTTTTCCATTTCCTTGCGGTCCGAATCCCCTTCCGCCCGCAAGGGCAATTAAGACCCTCTGCGCCTCTGACCTGCGTCTGCCCAAGCCCGAACTCTCCTCCTCGAGGGGCGGGTTTGCCACAAGGGCGTCCCTCTCGCTCGGGCTTATCCCTGCCTCGCATGGCCCAGGACGCAAGAGCCTGCGTCCTATCCCAGCGCTGTCGAAGCCTTGTCATCCGCTTAACCTCGCTTCTTTCCCGGGCGATAAGCTGACACCGGCTGCCTCTGTGGGCGGCTGTGCGCAAGTCGACCCTCGGCAAGCGCAGTGCAGCCCGCAGCCTGCCTGCCGACACTAGGTCCGTGGGGGCAAGCGCCCTGTCTGCATTGGATGGCTTTTTGCCGCCGGGCAGTTGCGCCTCTCGTTTAGGATTGGGAACGATCTCCACTCAAGTTCGTCTATAATTAGGATAGGGTAGAGACCCTGCCACTTCTGGTTGTCGGAGCGAGAGAGCCCATGGGACGTCTGTACAGCACTTCCCGGAAACCTGCACAAGGAGAAACGCCTGAACCGTTGGGGGTCGGTTTTCTGTTCCTCTTGGTCATCTTGTTGTTTAGTCTAGGCTTGACCTATTTGACCTTCGCTCGCAGTTCGAAGCCCCAGGCACCGCTCCTCAGCGAGGCGACGCCCACCCCTTCGGAAGAAGCCCCCCTTCTGGAGGAGGTACCTCTGCGGGTGTCGCAAGTCTTCCCTGCTATGGGAAGTCGTGAGATCGACCCGGCGAGCGCGATCACCGTGGTCTTTAATCGTCCGGCGGTGCCTTTGACAACTCTCGAACAGCAGGACTCTCTGCCCAACCCGCTGCAGTTTGTGCCCGAGCTGGCCGGCAAAGCCCGCTGGCTGACCACCTCTGTTTTAGTGTTTCAACCCAGCAAGCCAATGCTCAGCGGCCAGACCTATCAGGTAACAGTTCGGCAGGATTGGGGCACATTCGGCGCAAAGCTCGAAGAGGATTTCGTCTGGTCGTTTAGCACTCGGCCGGCAAGGGTGGAGGGAATTCAGCTTCAAAAAGGCGAGATCGATCCCCCCAGTGGCAAGGAGGGGATTCTTTTAGACGAAGCGATCACCTTGCGGTTTTCGCAGCCGATGGATCGCCAATCTACCGAGCGGGCGACGTCGGTGCTGGATGAGAAAGCCGAGTCGATGCCTTTAGACTACCAGTGGAGCGAGGATTTCACCCAGTTGACCATCCGGCCGAAGCGGCTTTACCGGGTTGACTCACCCTATCAGTTGGTAGTGCGAAAGGAGGCCCTGACCCAAAGCGGCAGCCCCTTGAGCGAGGAATTCCGTTGGGACTTTCGCACCCTTCCGATGCCCACGGTGGTCCAAGTCTCACCAAGAGAAGGAGAAGTCCAAAGCGATTTTTCGCCCTGGCTATTCATCAAGTTCTCTTCGCCGATGAAAATCGACAGCTTCAAAGAGAGAGTCATCATTCGTCCTCAGCCGAAGCAGCCCGTTGAATGGTGGTACGACGAATGGGAATATGGCTTTTCGTTTTACAACTTAGAGCCTTCTACGCAGTATGAGATCGAAATCCAACCGGGAATAGAGGATATTTACGGCAACCGACTCTTAGAAGGCAAAACCTTCTCTTTCACTACTGCCCCGTTGCCTCCCTCGGCCTATCTGCGCATGCCCGGCGAGACGGTGTTCTATCGTTCCGATCCAAAGACCCAATACTTTTACCTCACCCTGACCAACGTCCGCCAAGCTATAGTAAAGCTTTTCCCCCTGAGCCTCGAAGATTTCAGTGGGATGGTCTTCTATGAGAAGAACTATTGGGAGTACTCTCCGACCGAGAGCCCAATATGGGTCAAGGAAGTGACCGGTGCGGCGGGCTTGAACGAAACAAAAACGGTCAAGGTGGAGTTGGCTACAGAGGAAGGGGCTCTCTCGCCCGGGTTGTACTTTCTTGCCCTCGACACCCCCGAGATTGCTCATCCTTACTCGCCTTTTTTAGATCAGCGTATTGTCATTGTCGCCAATGCCAACCTGACGCTGAAGACTACGCCTACAGAGGCGTTGGCCTGGATCACCGATCTTGAAAGCGGCGAACCTCTGCCGAACGTAGCAGTACGGGTAATCGGAAGCGGTCAGAAGGAGCTGGGCAGCGGTGTCACTGACCAGAACGGGGTAGCGAGGATCGAGTACTTCGAAGCCTCCCCTGAGAATATCGCCGTAGCCTATACTCTGGGGAACGAGGTTGTCTCTTACGCAACCACCCAGTGGGGCAGTGGGGCAGCGGCTGTCGATTACGCCCTTTGGGAAGGTTACTACTCCGTTCCGGGCCTAACGCGGGCTTATGTCTATACCGAGAGGCCGATCTACCGGCCCGGGCAACCGGTATACTTCAAGGCGATCCTCCGCACCGATGATGATCTTAAGTATCAACTACCCCAACTGGAGCGCGTCAAGGTTCGCATCCAAAGTTTTGACAAGGTGGTCTGGGAAGAGGAGTTTTTGCCCAGCAAGGGTGGGACGATCAATGGAAGGTTCGTCCTCGCCGAGGACGCTGCTCTGGGCACATACTTCCTTTCGGTTCTCGACCCCAAAGACGAAACTATCCTGGGCGAAGTCAGCTTCAGTGTGGCGGAGTACCGCCGGCCGGAGTTCCGCGTCAAGGTCTCTGCCGAGCCTTTGAACCTAGTTCGTGGGGAGCGCGGCCGGGCTTTGGTTAGGGCAGAATACTACTCCGGTGGTGCGGTGACAGGCGGGAAGCTTAAGTGGTCGATCACCTCCCAACCCTTTGTCTTCGTCCCCGAAGCGGATTATCACGATTATTCCTTTGCCGACACGGCGATCGACCAGTTCGAGGAGGATGCTCAAGACCGTCCTCTCCGCGTGGTCTCAGAGGGGGAGGGTGTCCTCGATGCCAACGGTCAGGCCGAGATTGAGTATCTTGCCGAGCTTGAGGAAGGGGCCGAAAGCCAAAGCTGGACGATCGAAGCAGACGTAACCGATATTGCCGGGAATGTGGTCAGCGGCCGCCAGCAAGTTACTGTCCATCAGAGCCAAGTCTATGTGGGAATCAAGCCTGATTGGTATATCGGAGAGGCCGGGCGTGAGCAGTCCCTCTCCCTCATTGCTTTGGATTGGCAAAGCAAGCCGATAAACAATCAATCCATCGAGGTAAGCATCGCAGAACAAAGATGGCACAGCGTCCAGGTTCAACGGCCCGATGGTTCGATCGTTTGGGAGAGCAAGGTAGAGGAAATCCCTCTGGTGGAATCCGAGCGAGTGACCACTGGAGAGGATGGAAAGGTGCAGGTTTCCTTTGTGCCGCCGAACGGAGGGGTTTTCCGCGCCCGTGCCTGCGCGCGGGACGCCGGTGATAGAGAGCATTGTGCCTCGACTTATCTCTGGGTTTACAGCGGGGATTTCGTTCCCTGGCGCCAGACCAGCGATCGCTCGATGCAGATCGTTGCCGACAAAAAGGAGTACCAAGCAGGAGACGTGGCGCAGATTCTGATCGCCTCGCCGTTTCAGGGCAAAGCGAACGCCTTGGTTACGGTTGAGCGAGGCCATATCCGTTCGTATGAGCTAGTGCGCCTGAACTCGAACAGTGTGGTTTACTCCCTGCCTATCGATGACTCCATGGCGCCGAACATCTACGTTTCCGTGATGGTGGTGAAGGGGGTAGATGAGACGAACCCACGGCCCTCTTTCCGGGTTGGTTTAGCGGAACTGAAGGTTGAGACCCAGTCTCAAAGGTTGCTCATCGAGGTCGAAAAGGATAAAGCGTCTGCCCGGCCCGGCGAGGAGGTCACTTACACCTTGTCGGTTCGGGATTCCGAAGGCAACCCGGTTCGAGCTGAACTTTCGGTCGCTTTGAGCGATTTGGCAACTCTCTCACTCGTGCCGCCGAATAGTTCGGCGATTGAGGATTTCTTTTACAATCGCCGTGCGTTGGGGGTGCGTACTTCCACTCCATTGCTCCTGAGCATGGAAGACTATAATGCCCTTGCGGAGGAAGAGCTTGTGGCGGGCCCGGCCATGGGAAGCGGCGGCGGCAAAGGCGAAGGCATCCTAGGAGTGGTCGAGGTCAGACAAGAATTTCCGGACACAGCCTTCTGGGAAGCCCGTCTCTTTACCGATGAGAGAGGGATCGCACGCTTTTCGGTGCAGTTGCCGGATAACTTGACCATCTGGCGCTTGGACGCGCGAGCGGTCACGGAGGATACTAGGGTCGGTCAAACCACGGACGACTTGCCCGTGAGCAAACCCCTAATGGTTCTGCCCAAGACACCGCGCTTTTTTGTCGTGGGAGACCTGGTTGAGGTGGGAGCTACCGTCCGCAATCAGACCGGTCAGGCTCTGCAGGTACAGGTGGAGCTGAAGGCACAAGGGGTTGAAGTGCTCGACCCGCTAACCCAAGTTGTAGGCGTGGAGAGCGGTCAGCAAGTCTTCCTTAAGTGGAAAGTTCGCCCCTTGGATGTAGAACGGGTGGACCTGATCTTTGCTGCCGTTGGGGGAGAATGGCAAGATGCCTCCAAACCGACCTTGGCCACTTTGCCCGAACAGGGCCTAGCGGTCTACCGTTACGAAAGCCGGGAAGTGGTGGCCACTGCTGGTCGTCTGAAAGAGGCGGGCAGTCGTCAAGAGACTCTACGGCTGCCACGGGCGGAGGAGCTGGAGGGTGGAGAGCTGACGATTCGCCTTCAACCCTCTCTCGGCGCAGGAATCCTGGACGGATTGTCCTATCTGGAATACTTCCCGCACGCTTGTTTGGAACAGACGGTCTCGAGGTTTTTGCCTAACCTCATGGTCGCTCAGGCTTATCGAATGGCCGGCATCCAAGACTCGAGAACCGCAGCTAAGCTGGACGAATTGGTCAGGAGTGGATTGCAAAGAGTTTACCGCTACCAGAACCCTGACGGCGGTTGGGGGTGGTGGAGTCGGGAAAAAAGCGATCTGCAGACCAGCGCCTATGCGATGCTAGGGCTGATCGAGGCAAAACGAGCTGGCTACTCGGTTGATGAAGAGGTCTTCCGGCGCGGAATGCAATTCCTGCGCTTGAATCTCAAAAGCGTTTCGACACTCAAATACCCGCACGAGTTCAACAGCCAAGCCTTTGTACTCTACGTCATGGCAAGAGCAGGGGCGGCCAATGAAGCTCGAGTGACTGCGCTATACGAGAAGCGCCAGGTCTTGGCAAACTACGCCCAAGCCTTCCTGGCCGAAACCTTATTCCGCCTCAATCCGCAGGATCAACGGATTCAGACCCTTGTCTCCGATCTTCGGAAGAGCGCCATCCAGTCTGCCACCGGCGTTCACTGGCAGGAAAAGGAAGCGGATGAGTACAACTGGAACACCGACGTGCGCACAACGGCGATCGTTCTAGGCGTCCTGGAAACGATTAACCCAGACGACCCGCTCTTAGAGGGCGTCGTGCGTTGGTTGGTGCAGAATCGTTTGCAAAAAGCGTGGGAAGGAACGCAGGAAACTGCATGGACGATCATGGCGCTTGCGCGCTGGCTGGAGACCCAGGGAGAGCTAGAAGGGGAGTATGAGGTGAGCTTGGCGATCAATTACCGACAAGTCGAACGGTGGAAGGTGGGGCGGGAAAACTTAGAACAAGCGAAGGAGCTGCGCATAGCCACAAAAGAGCTGATAGCTGATGCACTCAACCGCATAGTCTTGACCAAGAGCAACGATACTGGCTCCCTCTACTATACAATCCATCTGAGTGTGCCTCAACCTGTTGCGGAGATTCGCTCTCTAAGTCAGGGGTTGGTGGTTTACCGGGAGTATTTCCGTCCCGAAAATCCGCAGTCTGCTATTACCGAGGCCCATGTTGGGGATGTCATTTATGGCCGGCTGACGATAGTGGTTCCAAACGACACTCGCCACTTGGTCGTTGAAGATCCCTTGCCGGCGGGTCTCGAAGCGATCGACCAGAGCTTGTTGACCGCCGCTCAAAGCGAGCCGCCGGCGAAAGTGACCTGGGAAGATTTGCTGTATCGAGGATGGGGTTGGTGGTGGAATTTCGATCATATCGAGCTAAGAGATGAAAAGATCGTTCTAGCCGCCTCATTCTTGCCGGCCGGGACCTATATTTACACTTATCCCTTGCGTGTTGTGCATGTCGGGGAGTTTCAAACTCTACCGCCTATAGCCTATGAGTTTTACTTCCCCGAGGTCTTCGGTCGAGGGGAAGGGATGAGCTTCCGGGTGTTACCTTAGGGGTGCTCTGACAGAAAATTTTATAGTATGTTGTTCGACTAAGCGCTGGTCTCGCCACCCTTCAATGCGCAAGAGATGCTCTCCCTCTCGCATGGTCCACCAAGTGGTTGGGGAGCTTGCCTCAAGGGTGGCGAGATATTCGCCATTCACAAACACTTGAAAGTGTGTCAGAGAAGATCGACTGCTCACTTCGATCAGAAGTTTCGGGGGAGTTTGGATCGCATGTGGAGGCAAGAGGTAAACCCCGTTCTGAAGCGGAGAGAGCACCATAAAGTGCACTTGAGAGGAGGTGGCGTGCGCAGAAGAGGTCAAGGGAAGAGTTGGTTGGGGGGCAGTGTTGGGGATGAACCATTCGGTTACCCATTCAAGACAGGGTTGGCCGAAGGCTGCGTTTGTCTTACACAGGGTTTGGCGCACAAGGCCGGGCGGCTGGACGAAGTTCTCGATCGGTTGATTGGCCAAGACTGCGCGCAGAAACTGATGCCAGATAGGCGCAGCGCCACTCAGGCCGGTGACTTCAATCATGGGTTCGTAGTTCGCATTGCCTACCCAGACACCAACTACCAGAGAGGGCGTGTAGCCCACAGTCCAGTTGTCATGAAAGTCGGTTGTTGTCCCTGTTTTAACCGCTGCAGGACGGTCGAGATTGAGAATGCTGTTTTTTCCAAATCCGAGGTAGCGCGCTCGGTCATCGCTGAGGATGTCGGAGATCAACCATGCCACTCGTTCATCAAGTACCTTTTGGATGTGGGGCGAAGCCTGGTAATATACGCCGCCCTCTGCATCGGTAATACTGTCAATCCAATAGGGCGAAGCTAAGAGACCGTTGGTTGCAAAGACCCCATAGGCAGAGGTTAATTCCAACAAGCGCACGCCACCGCCGCCCAAAGCAATGGTCAGGTCATAGTGCTCCGGGGAATCTAAAGACTGGATGCCTAAGGTCCTCATAAAGGCTGCAAATCGCTCTAGCCCGACTCGTTCGAGTACGATCACCGCTGGAATATTGAGCGAAGAAGCCAGAGCTTCGCGTACGGTAACCCTTCCATGTTCCTTCCCATCGTAGTTGACGGGAATGTATGTTTTGCCGTCCCTAGTCAGAAACGCCGTGCGCACGTCGTTAATCACGGAAGCAGCAGAGAGGGGGTTGGGTGAGCTGGGGTCCATGGCTAAGGCATAGATAAACGGCTTTAAGGCGGAGCCAGGTTGACGGGGCACCAGTGCCATGTTGATTGCGCCGAAGTTTCTCTGATCGTGGTAGTCTGGACTGCCGACCATAGCTAAGACGGCGCCGCTCCACGGGTCAATGGCGACCAGCGCTGCGTTTCTGACGTTGTGTCCTAAGCCATCCCTGCCCCGAGCGAGACGTTGGAGGTGATCGCCAACGGACTTCTCAGCGATTTTTTGCCAATGCAGGTCTAGGGTTGTCCTAATAATCAGGTTTTTGCTTCTTGCCTCTTTGGGGATCAGCCCCTGGCTTTCCAGCCGGTCAAAGGTATTACGCACCAACATTACAAAGTGAGGAGCTTCCATAGGAAACGGCTGTTCGGCAAAAAGCAGCTTTTCTGCTTCGGCTTGCTGCTTCTGCTCCAGTGAAATGAACCCGCTGCGGTATAGCCGTTCTAGAACTACTTTTTGTCTCTCTAGCGCTTTTTCGGGGTTGATGAAGGGGTTGTAGAGCGCAGGCGCTTGGGGCAAACCGGCGATTAGGGCGCATTCGGCCAAACTCAGCTCCGAGACCGACTTGCCAAAATACGTTTGCGCGGCTGCTTCGACGCCGTAAGCAAAACTGCCATAGTAAGTTTGATTGAGATAGAGCGCCAGAATTTCCTGCTTAGAAAGGTACCTAGATAGCCTCCAGGCTAGGATGATTTCCCGGACCTTGCGCCTGAGGGTACGTTCCGTGCTCTCCTCCTCGTTCATCAGGAGGTTACGAACTACCTGTTGGGTGATGGTCGAGCCTCCGACAAGAACCCGGCCGCCGCGCAGATTGATCCACGCTGCGCGAAGCAAGGCTTTGAGGTCGAAGCCGGGGTTGGTGAAGAAAGAGCGGTCTTCTGTAGCAACGGTCGCCTGGATAATGCAAGGAGGAAAGTCTTTGTAGGAGAGAGGGCGATGACGGACCGAAGCCCCTCCGAGGTCCTCATAAAGGAGTAGGCCGTTGCGATCAAGGATCTGAATGCTGGGAAGTTGAAGCCTATCTTGGACCGACTCCGGCTTGGGGAGGTCGCGCGAAAGGGAGAAGAGGAAAACAGCGAAGGTAAACACGAGCAGAGCCCCCACCCCCCCAAGTAGCCCTAAGATTTTCACAGCAGGAATATGCCGGAGCGCTTTGGCCATTTTGCGAGCTTCTCCCCCCTTTCTTCAGAAGGCGATGGGCTTCTCAGCGCACGCTGCAAGCGCCGCAACTGCAGCCCGAGCAAGAGCTACAGCCGCCGCTTGAGCCTGCAATCATTTTTCCATCGCTTCGAGCGGAGAAGACGGAGATGACCCGTCGCGTAGCTTGGCTGCTGCAGAAATGGCAGGGAATCGGGGCATCAGCCTCGTGAATCGAGCGTAGACTCTCGAATTTCTGGTGACAGGTCTCGCAAACGTACTCGTAGATTGGCATAGCTACCTCACACTCAACTCTAAAGGATTGCGCAATTATCCGAAGAAGCGCAATTTAGGCCTAGTTTCTGTCTTTATTTTACCAATAACTTGTTCGGCTGCGTGAACCCCGTGTTGGATCGTATCCAAGGCATGAGTAAAGCCAAAAAAGATATTGACATCCGAAGGGATGGCAGGACGGATGACGAGGTTCGTCTTCGCCTCTTTTAGATTGAGGTTGGTCAGGGTGGAGATCATGATGATCTCTGCTTGATAAAAATCGAGCGCAAACGCCGGCAAGAACTTACGGATAGTTGCCTCTTTAGGCAGGTCGGACCATTGACTGTGTTTCTCGCTCAAAAGGTGATTAACATCAACGGCAATAAGGTATTCTGCACCGAGAAGTCGCAAGGCCTTGGCAGGCACATTATCCAACACGCCACCATCCACAAGGAGGTACCCGTTGAAGGGCACAGGTGGGAATAAGCCGGGAACCGCCGAGGTGGCCATACAGGCTTCGACAAGATTGCCTTTGGTGAGGTAAACGGTTTTCTTGCTGTAGAGATCGACACAAGTCAGAGCAATCGGCAGAGTCAGATCTTCGATGCAGCGGTCTTTGCCGATCAGCTCGGCCAGATATGCGCGGATGCGGTCGGTGCGGATAATGCCTCGTTCCGGCGGGGCTAACTCAAGAAATCGAAGTAAGTTGCGGATATCTCCTAGTTCAAGGGCGATCTCTTGCATTCTTTCCGGCGAGTATCCACAGGCATAGAGTGCGGTGATGATCCCTCCCATGCTTGTTCCGGCCATGATGTCAATCGGAACGCCCTCTCTCTCAAAGACTTCCAACACGCCGATATGAGCTAAACCTCGGGCTCCCCCACCGCCCAGTGCTAAACCGATTTTCGGACGTCGAATTAGGTCAGCCATCGAGGCCTCCAAAGTAGCTTAAGTACAATTCTTCCAGCCGATTGATCATTATACGCAGGTCAAAATGTTCTGTTGCAACCTTTTTTGCCTCGTGAACAAGTCTTTGGCGTAGCTCTGGTGACTCGAGCAGTCGCAGGCAGTGATAGGCTGCCAATTCCACCTCGCCGGGGCGGCAGAGAAGCCCGGTTCGCTCGTGTTCGATGATCTCGGCCACGCCGTCCGAAGCGTAGGCGACGATCGGGATCTCTCGACACATGGCTTGAGGGAGAACCCGCGGCAAGCCTTCCCAAAGGGAGGTGAGCAGGAAGACGTCCATCGCAGCGAGCAATCTGGGCACATCGCGTCGTAGTCCGGTGAGGATCACGCGCCCATCGAGGTCAAGCTCCCGAAGGCGTTTTTCCACTTGTGCTCTTAGAGGACCATCGCCAACGATGAGAAAAAGGCAATCCGGCTTTTGGGCTGCAACCCGAGCGGCAATGGCTATCCATTCCAAAGGATTTTTCTGGGGAGAGAGGCGACCCACCGTGCCGATAACCGGTGCACCTTGAGGTAGACCTAACTCTTCGCGGATGGCAAGTTTACTGAGGGGTCTTAGGAACTCATCTAAAGGGATGGCGCTACGGATAAGGAGGTATTGCTCGGGCTTGCCGATCCCATGTGCCCGTCCTTTAAGAATGTCTTTTTGGGTGACGACAATTAAGCGATGGGTGAAACGCGCAGTAATCCTTTCGAGGGCGATAAACAAGTGTTTGCGCCAGGCCGGCATATAGTCGTGGAAACTCCACCCGTGAACAGTGTGAAGGATCATCGGAGTGCCGGCAAGCTTGGCGGCCAGTCTGCCCAAAATGCCTGCTTTGGAGGAGTGGGTATGGACGATTGCGTATTTGTTTTTGCGCAAGAGGAAAAAGATTTTCATTAGGGCAAGAAGATCCTTGATTGGATTTAGTTCTCGGACCAACTCAGGAAGGATAGATAGCCGAACGCCATGTCGAATAGCTTCTTCGATCAGGCTGCCTTCGCTGCCGGTCTGAGGGCCACAGACGACTTCTACATCGAAGAGTTGGGGATTTAGGAAGCGAGCGGTATAGAGGGTGTTTTCTTGGGCGCCTCCTACAATGAGCCGAGTGATCAAGTGTAAGACCTTTATGGGGGATTTACGAGTCACCGCAGCGGGAGACCTTCGAGCAGGTTTTGGTAGTATTGTTCGAGTTGGTCGGCCACTTTGGGAATGGTGTAGTGATCGAGGATCATTCTTCGGGCTTTTTCTCCCATTTGCTGGGCCAGCTCGGGCCGGGCAAGCAGAAATTCTATTCCTTCTGCGAGCGCTTGAGGGGAATTGGGCGGGATAAGATAGCCTGTTTCGAGGTGGGAGACGAGTTCGGGTGTTCCGCCGGTTGCGGTAGTGATGACCGGGAGAGCCATGGCCATCGCCTCCATGAGGGCGAGTGAGAGGGACTCCCACAGAGAGGCTAGAAGAAAGAAATGGGCTTGGCACAGCCAGGGGTAGGGGTCATCTTGGAAACCGAGGAGAGAGACAAGCTGGGTAAGATTGAGTTGCTGGATCTGAGCCTGGAGCTTGGGGCGGAGCGGTCCTTCGCCGAGGATCCACAGCGAAGGTCGTAAATTTCGCATAGCCATCATATAAACTGCCCTAACCATAACCCACTGCGCCTTCTCGGCTACTAGACGTCCCACAGTGACCAGACGAACCGGGGATGTGCTTTCCTTTCTGCTATCCCGCACAAGCTCTAATGGAGGGGGTTGAATGGCGTTGGGGATGCGATCGATTTTGCATGGCGGGATCCTCTCCCTGTGGTTTAAGATAGATGCCACAGCGCCACAAGGGACAATGTAGCGCGTAACGAGGTGGCTTGTGCAGGCATCGAGAAGGGTGCGGAACAGAGAGCGATGGTGTTCCGGTCCGCCTTGGTGGCATAGGATGATCGGAATGCCGACCTTTCGGCCAACAAGTCGTCCGAGGATACCGGCATGAAACAAGTGCGTGTGGAGAATGACAGGTTTTTTCTCCTGCCACAGGGCTTCTAGCCTCTTCCATGCCGAAAGATCGGTTTTAGATTTCACCCCAAGCGAAATGACCGGCACTCCTTGTTGTTCTAGGCGGCGAGAAAGGTAGCTGTCCTCGACAAGGGTGATCAGGCGAATCTCCCAACCTCTCCTGCTTAACTCTAGAGCTAGCTCGGAGGCATATTTCTCAACTCCGCCGATGATTCTCATTTGGGTAATCAGCCAATCTAGGCCGGGTTTCCTTCTTTCCATTGTGCTCTCTCAAAAAGGCCAGAAATTGACGAAGACCCTCGAAATTACCTCGCAACTGTTTGAAATGTCTCGAGCGCTTATGGGCTGCGCAGCAGTTGAGGAGATTTTTGAGGAAAATTCCCAAGAAAGCCCAACCGAGTGCGATCCAGTTCCTCTTTTGAGGGTGTAAAGAGGTTACAAAAAAACGTCCTAGGTGGAAAATCTCCATCCGCCCCATCTCCTCTGCAGAAGCCCGGCCGGTTGGCGATTTCTTGTGCACTAAAGTCGCCTCCGGTAGGGCAATCAGCAAATATTCCCGGCCAATTGGGTAAGAAAAGTCACGATCGTCCCCCCAACTGTAGCCTGAGTCCTGCTCGTTGAAGCGGTATTTCTTAAACACCCAGCGCCGGAGGTTCATGTTGCAACCCGAAAGCCAATCCACTCTGGTCGGCCGGCAGATCTCGCCGGCTCTGACCAGCGTTGCTGCGCCGCAGGGTTGTACTTTTCCCGGTTGACTGCTTTCTAGCCCGAAGAAGCGGAGAAAGGCACGTTTGAGTGGATGGGTATGCACCTTGATCGCACCGGTAATGCCGGCAATTTGTTGTTCGCTGTCCTCTTCAAAGGTGCGCATGACCGAGGCATAATAATTCGAGTCGAGAACAACGTCGTCGTCAAGAAAACTGAGGATATCACCGCCGGCGATCGACACTGCCAGGTTGCGAGAAGCATTGGTGTTTGGGGGTGACTTTCTACGGTAATGAAACTCGATTGAAAACCTCTCCAGGAGGGTTTGAATCGGCCTAGGGTCGAGAGTCCCATCGTCGATAACTACAATTTCTTGGGGGAGCCTTCTCCCGTTCAGAATTGACATAATGCATTGGTGTAGGTCAGCGGGGCGGTCTTTAGTACAGAGGATGACCGACAAGGATAAACTCATAGAAAGACTTGACCCTACGGCTTCAGACATTGAAGTTGATCGAACCTATGATAACACTAAAACCTTCAGAGCAATGCCCAGGTGCGCAATTAGGCTTTCTAACGATGTCGCTCGACAACATACCGTGATCATACTCTCTTGGCGACAAGGGATCGCTCGAAGTGAAAACGAAGGTCATAAAAAAGCTGCGTTGATCGCTGGCGAAAGCACAGCCGATATACCAGCGCTGTGGGGAAAAGCCCCAACCCGTTTATAATATCCTTGAAACTAGGAGTTATTATGACAAGGTTAGCTCTTTTTGCCGAGCGAATGATGGAAATGGGGTGGATTGCCGCAACCATCACCACCCCCTTGTTCTTTAACGTATTCTCCAGTCGGATTTTCGAACCGGATAAGATTGCTCTGTTACGTTCCATCGCTCTGCTCGTGTTGGTTGGCTGGATTGTCAAAGCTCTGGAAACCGCTTGGAATAGAGGCCAATCTCGGGTTGCACTGCGGCGGGTTCTTCAAGTGCCGCTGATGATCCCGGTTGCGGCATTGATTCTCAATTATCTGATCTCCACTTTGCTTTCTGTGGCCCCGTTTACCAGTCTGTGGGGATCTTACCAACGGTTGCAGGGAACTTTTACTACCTATTCCTACGTGATCCTTTTTTTGTCTATCGTCTTTAACCCTCCGACTCGAGAGCAAATTCGCCGTTTGGTGACGGTGATGGTCGTTGGCAGTTTGCCGGTAGCCGTTTATGGGTTACTCCAAAGGTACAAGATCGATCCGATCCCTTGGGGCGGGGATGTTTCTGTGCGCATTGCTTCGACTCTGGGCAATTCAATCTTCGTGGCCGCCTATTTGATTATGGTTTTCCCGCTAACCTTGGGAAGAGCAGTGGAAAGTTTCCGGAGAATGTTACAGAGCGAGGCATTCGAGTTCAGAAGTTTTCTCCTCGCAACCGGATATGTGTTCATCGGCCTGCTCCAAGTGATCGCCTTATATTTTAGCGGCAGTCGCGGCCCGGCACTAGGATGGCTTGCCAGTCTAGCTTTCTTTGCTTTAGCCCTCTCTCTGGTTGCGGGAAAGCGGAGCTACGGGTTAGGAATCCTCGTCCTTTCACTCGCAATGGCCGTTTTCCTTGGGGTGTTTAACTTGCCCCGAAGCCCGTTTGAAAGCCTAAAGTCTCACCCTTCGATCGGTCGCTTCGGGCAACTGTTGGACCCCCAGAGCAATAATGCCCGAGTTCGTACCTATATCTGGCAGGGAGCGGTGAAATTGTACGGTTTTCATCCTCCCTTAGAGTACCCGGATGGTCGCAAGGACCCCTTCAATTGGATCAGACCCCTCTTCGGCTACGGCCCCGAAACGATGTATGTGGCTTACAACCGATTCTATGTCCCCGAGCTAACTCAGGTGGAAAGAAGGAATGCCTCCCCAGATCGTTCTCATAACGAGAGTTGGGACGCACTGATTATTACGGGAGCAATCGGTTTTGTGGTGTACGTTGGCTTGTTCCTTGGTTTGTTTACCTATGGATTTCAAAGACTGGGGCTAATTCGGGACGAAATCCAGAAGAGGCGGTTCTGGGTGTGGGTCGTTCTTATGGGGGTCGTCTTCTCGGCTGTACTAATTTTGTGGAGAGGGGTTGCCTATTTTGGCGTTGCTTTTCCGCTGGGGATGATTTTAGGGGTGCTGGGCTTTCTGGGCATCAAGCTTCTCTTCGGTGCCGCGCAACCGATAGAAGAAAAAGATTTTTCCGAGGCCCTTCTCGTAGTTTCCTTGCTGGCCGCTTTTTTAGCTCATTTTGTGGAGATCAATTTTGGGATTGCAATCGCCGCAACCAGAACGTACTTTTGGGTCATGGCGGCGATTTTGGTCTCGTTGGCTTGGGGTAAGGGCGCCGAGATCCACTTGCGAGAAGAAGAGGTTTCTGACCCACAGGAGAAAGACTTCAAGCGCAAAAGACGTGCAGAAGGCTCTGAGCTCAAGCGTGCGCCGCGGCCCGTGCCGGGCATTCGGATGGCCGACGTTTCACTAGGGATAATTGTCGCATTGATTTTAGTCGTCCTTGGCTATAACTTTATGAACGCCACAGGACTAGGGGACTCCGCACTTCAAGTGTTATGGAAGTCGTTTACAGAGGTTCGGAAAGAGACCAGTTTCCATTCCAACGGCATTTTGATCCTCATCCTCCTCTCTTGGCTTGGCTCGGCTTTTCTCCTTGTCGGAGAGGATATCTCCTCCGAGGCCGATCCGGAGTTTTTTGTGCTTTGGTTGAGGGTGTTGGGCATAGGTCTTGGGCTTGCGCTGGCTTACTGGCTGCTCCATGCGAGTCTGCTGGCCTCGATCGTTGCCACTCCGATCAGCGATGTGCAGGACATTCTTGCTCGCATTCGCCAGTACGAAGGAGTGTTGACCGGGTTTTACCTGTGTGTGCTTGGGCTGATGGGGATTTATGCAGCAACTCTTTCATTCGCAGCTACTGCATCTAGCCCATGGTTCGCAAGGCGGCGCTCGGTTGTTCTTGGTTTGCTCTGTTTGGTTCTTAGCCTGACGCTGATTTACCAGCGAAACCTGCGCGTGATTCAGGCGGATATTGCGTTCAAGCTGGGGGAGTCCTTTGCCAAGCCCGGTTCTTGGCCGGTGTCAATTCAGGTTTACCAACACGCAATTGAGTTAGCCCCGCGAGAGGACTACTACTATTTGTTCCTAGCGCGTTCTTACCTCGAGTATGCGCGCCAAATCGAGGATGTAACGCAAAGAGAGGCCTTGTTCTCCCGAGCCAAGGCGGACCTCACCCTTGCACAGTCCCTAAACCCGCTGAATACCGACCACACGGCGAATCTGGCTCGTCTCTATAGTCAGTGGTATCTCAGCACCTCAGACGAGAAACAGAAGGAGGAGAGGTTTTTAGAGTCCGACCGATATTTTGCAATAGCCACCTCTCTTAGTCCGAACAACGCTCGGATTTGGGGGGAATGGGCGGTTCTCCTGATGTCCAATGAGCAAACCCACGAGAAGGCTTGGCCGAAGCTCACCAGGGCTTATCGACTCGATCCAAACTACGATTGGATCGCTTACCTGTTTGGCGAGTACTACCGGATAAAGTCCTTGCGAGTGCAGGAAGCGGAAGAGCGCGCAAAAGCCCTTCAAATGGCGCTTTCAAATTATCTCAAGGCAGAAGCTTTGGCCAATGAGCCGAGTAGCAAGCGCACTTATGCTCTAATGGCCGCTCAAGTAGCCTTGGATGAAGGGATGACCAGTGAGGCCATTCGTGCGTTAGAGAGGGTCCTTCTCGCCAATCCGACTGACCCGGAGAACTGGAAGTATGCCCAGGTGCTAGCTCAGCTTTACTGGCAGGGGGGGCAGAAGGATCAGGCGTTATTTTACGCTCAGGAAGCATTGAAGTGGGCTCCTCCGGAGCAACAAAACTCGATTCGGGACTTGGTTGACCGGATTGTCCGTCGGTCGGAATGAGCTACCTAGCCTCGTTTTTCACCGCTCTGTCAGCATCGATCCTGGCGCTGGCCTTGCTTATCCGCCTGCTGCACCGTCTAAAGATAGCTGTCCAACCCAGAGAGGATCGCTGGCATCGCATTCCAACCCCTAAATTTGGAGGCGTAGGGATTTTTGCTGCCACCGCTTTAGGTTTTCTGGTGGCCTACTTTTCGTACCCCGAGCAGCGAGAGCCGCTACCCTTGACGCTTTTTGCGGGCGTGGTTTTGATCTTCGGGTTTGGATTGCTCGATGATGTCAAGCCTATGACCCCAATGGGTAAGCTGATCGCTCAGTTGGTAGCCGCCAGTGTGGCCGTTTTCTTCGGTTACACAACCGATTTTTTCTTACCTCGCTTTGGGGATACCCCGGTCGCTCGGTTGCTCAATAGCGGGGTTACAATCGTCTGGTTGGTTTCGATAACGAACGCCATGAACCTGCTAGATAACATGGACGGTTTGGCGGGAGGGATTTCCTTGATTGCCTGCTCAGTATTAGGGTATTTTTTCTGGGAGTCCGGCGAAGTTGTGCTGCTGTTACTATGTTTGGCTTTTGGAGGAGCGCTCCTCGGGTTTCTCTTTTTCAACTTTCCCCCGGCAAAGATTTTCATGGGCGATAGCGGCAGTCAATTTCTCGGCTTCACTTTGGCGTTATTGGCGGTTGCTCGCCAACCCCAGGCTTCGAATGTGTTTGCGATTATAGCTGTCCCGACTTTGGTCTTCACTCTTCCCTTGGCAGAGGCAATTTTTGTGACAATCACCCGATGGTCTCGTGGCGAGTCACCTTTCAAAGGCGGACGCGATCACACTTCTCATCGCTTGATCGCTTTTGGGCTAACCGAGAGGCAGGCCTTGTGGGTGCTCTATTCGATTGCGTTAGCCGGTGGAATCACCGCAATTGTTGTCGAGTCGCTAAACTACACTCTCAGTCTGATTCTGTTACCGATCATCGTGGTTTCCCTGTTGATCTTCACAACCTATCTGGCGGGTGTCAAAATCACCGGGGATGAGGGTGAAACCCAAAAGGGCAATGTTCGGAAGGTTCTCATTCATTGGATCTCCGGTCGCAGTTTGCTCGAGGTCTTTCTAGATAGTGTGTTGATTTCTTTTAGCTTTTATTTAGCGGTGATATTTGGTGTTCCCATTTCGCAGGCAGATCAAATCCGGTTCTTTATCCAGACTTTGCCTTTAGCCTTGATCAGCGGCTATGTTGCTTTCTTCTTCACCCAAATTTACCGCGACGTTCGGAGTTATCTGCAGGTCGAGAACATTTACCGTTACGTTCAAGCGGCCTTGTGGGCGGGGTTCTTCCTCTGGCTCTTGCGATTTTTCGTGGCGGCCGATCAAGGCATAACTCCGGCGGCGGTTCTGATTTTCGGGGTCACCCTTTTTGGGGGGTTGATGATCACGAAATTTTCCTTTCAAGCTTTGGATACACTTTCCACTCGTTCGAGAACCTCGAAGGCAGAACGAGTGCTGCTTTACGCTTCGGCAGACTCTTTGAGATATTTGTTACCCTATTTGATGTCTGAGAAAAATGGAACCGTCCAATTGGTGGGACTTATAACCGATCAGGAGGCTTGGATTGGTAAGAGGATTTATAACCTGCGAGTCTTAGGCAAAATTGAGCAGTTGGGCGATCTCATACGCAACCACCGCATTCAAGGAGTTATCGTGGAGGAAGGAAAAGCAAGTCAGCCTAAACTCAGACAGATTCTGGACATATCTGTCCGAAGTCGTCCTTGCTGGGTCAGGGTGATCACCCTAAGCGTTGTGGACTACGATCAGTACTTAGGGAGCTGAGCACTCTCCGAGCGGCCAGCTTGAAGGACCGAATTGAGGTTGAGAAGGGGGCTAAGTGGACATCCTGCCCCCGTTTCCTAAGTAGCTCTTAAGGCTGAAGAACTTATAATCTCGATAGAAGCTCTCTTTTCTTTTGGCTGAACTCCTCCTCGGTGATGATGCCCTGTTTTCGAAGCAGGTCGAGGTTGGCTATCAGAGCGGGAATGTCCTCTTTCTGAATTTCATCCGCTCGAGGTTCCCACCCGCGCTCAAGCTTCTCTTTGGCATTAAGCATAGCGGTCTTGAATTCTATCGGCTTGGCAATTCGGCGAAACTTATTCACCCCCAGTTCACTGGCGGTCATGATCTCAATATCCCCGTAGTTGAACAGCCGACCTAAGAAAGACTGAACCATCCTCACGTCGTTCACCTTTTCTAGGGAACTATCTTCGGTGCTTTTGTTGAAGATACCCGCAATTTGGATCACCCTGCGATTGGTGATGACGTACTGACTGCTGCTCCATTTTGCTACGTCCAATGCCAGAGAGATGACCGGAAGGAGCATAATCAGAAAACCGATCGGAATGACCAGTGCGGCAGCGATGCCCAGCAGAACGATTAACAATACGGAGGCAATAAAGATGCCGAGGATAAGCAAGGCTTCGAGCAAGATGTTTCGAGCGAGGATGAACCAATGTTGGCGGGTGGTAAAGATGATTTTTTCGTTTTCGCCTAAGAGACGTTGCAGATAGGAATCGCCCATTGTATACTCCTCGTGAGGTAGGGAACTCCAGTTAATCCTGTCCAAACGGCGCGCAAACTCTGCTTTCTACTTTGACCGCATGTGGAACGATCGGGCATTTCGATCCGTCCAAAAACTCGGGCTTCGGTCTCTGGGTTTTGGAAAAGCGCCGGTGTAAAACAGAGCCATTTGCGATTAGGGAGTTCGCCGAGCTGGTTTTCGACCGCTCTTTTGATCACAGTGAGGTATTGGAAGCTTGGGTAAAGAACGCGATCCCCAGAATTCCCGGCCCGCCGTGAGTGATAATGGCAGGGGGCATCGTGTAGATGGGAATCTCGGGGATGAGAAGCTGTGTAGACACCCGCTTGGCTAACTCCCGAGCTTGGTCTTCCGCACCTGCGTGCATTACGGTGGGGTAACATTCTCTGTTTCTCTCTATTCCTTCGACTGCGATCTCGATCAAGCGTTCGAAAGCTCTTCTGTGAGTGCGCTCTTTTTCGAAAACCTCTACGCGACCCTCCTTGAAAGTTAATATGGGTTTGATTTGCAAGACAGATCCTAGGAGGGCTGAAGCCCCACCGATGCGGCCACCCTTTGCTAAGTATTCCAGCGTGTCCACCATAAAGTAAATGCGGCAACGGGGGATCAGCCCGTAAATTCTAGAGACGATTTCGTCAGCCTCCACACCGCTTTCTGCCCATTGAGCAGCGAGTGTAACCAAAGTGGCTAGCGGACTGGCGATCAATCGAGTGTCGATAATACGGATATCCAAATGAGGAAAGTCCTGTGCGGCAAGGGTTGCCGAGCGAACGGTGCCGCTCACCTCTGCTGAAGGATGGATGCAGAGGATTGTCACGTCTTGATGAGCAAACCGGGCAAACTCTTTTGCGAACAGTTCCGGCGGAGGCGCTGCGGTCTTGGGAAGAGTCTTAGTTGTTTTCAATTTGGCAAGGAATTGGGGCGTGTCAATGTCAACGCCTTCGAGGTATGTTTCATCGTCGATGTGAATAATCTGAGGGATCACGATCAGGTTATGTTTCTCGATCTGCTCTTTTGAGAGAACCGCAGTCGTGTCGGTAATGATTTGAATCATGCCCCTCACTCTTCAATCCAATTGAAGCTACGCTCGACCGCTTTCAACCAGTAGCGGTACTGGCGCTGGCGCTCTTCTTCGTTCATCTTTGGATACCAGACTTTATCCGCTTGCCAGTGTTGGCGCAACTCTTCTAGGCTCGACCAAAAGCGAACACAAAGCCCGGCAGCGAAGGCTGCTCCCAAGGCTGTTGTTTCGGTGACCTTAGGACGGATCACCGGGACATTGAGAATATCCGCTTGGAATTGCATGAGCAGTTCGTTGCGCACCATACCGCCGTCCACTTTTAGCGATTTGAGTTCAACCCCGGAGTCCTGACGCATTGCTTCGAGGATCTCTTTGGTCTGGAAAGCTGTTGCCTCCAGCACAGCACGGGCAAGGTGGCCTTTGTTGACGTATCGGGTCAAGCCGACAATCACCCCGCGGGCATCCGATCGCCAATAGGGAGCGAAAAGGCCTGAGAAAGCAGGCACGAAGTAAATCCCTCCATTATCTTCTACGGTGCGAGCGAGCGACTCGATTTCCTGTGAGGAGGAGATAAGCCCTAGGTTATCGCGCATCCATTGGACGAGGGCACCGGTAATGGCAACGGAACCTTCTAAAGCGTAGGTTGGAGATGAGTTACCTACTTGGTAGGCAAGAGTCGTAAGCAGCCCCTTTGTTGAGTGCACGATCTGGGTTCCGGTGTTCATCAACATAAAGCAGCCGGTGCCGTAGGTGTTCTTTGCTTCCCCCGTGTCAAAACAGGTTTGGCCGATCAGTGCTGCTTGTTGGTCGCCCACGTCGCCGCAGATCGGAATTGCGCCGCCAAAAGGTCCGTCAGTGCGGGTATATGCATAGGGTTCAATCGGGCTTGAGGGAACGATCTGAGGGAGAATCTGACGTGGAATGTCCAGGGCGCAAAGAATCTCGTCGTCCCAGTCGAGCGTCTTGAGGTTCATAAGCATAGTGCGGCTAGCATTGGTCACGTCCGTGATGTGAACTCCCCCATTCACTCCTCCTGAGAGTTGCCAGATAATCCAAGTATCGATGTTGCCAAATAGGACGTTTCCCTTTTGAGCTTCCTCACGCAAGGTAGAGATATGATCTAGCATCCATTTAATCTTCGGACCAGAAAAATACGTGGCGAGAGGAAGTCCGACCTTTTCGCGAAAGCGGTCTTGGCCACCCTCTGCGGAAAGTTGATCGCAAATTTGTTTTGTGCGCGTATCCTGCCAAACGATCGCGTTTCCGTATGGCTGCCCTGTTTTAGGATTCCACAGGATGGTTGTTTCGCGCTGATTCGTCACCCCTACTGCGGCGATTTGTGGAGCTGCAATGTTAGCTTTTTGGAGTGCTCCTTGGATAACCTCCCGAGTGCGTTGCCAAATTTCGAGGGGGTTATGTTCAACCCAACCCGGCTGAGGGTAGATTTGCTCGTGTTCCTTCTGGTCGACTGACTCAATCCTTCCTTCCGGATCGAAAAGAATGCAGCGGGTGCTAGTAGTCCCCTGATCAATGGCAGCAATGAATTTTTTCATGGATGCCTCCGAGAGGTTAGGATTACAAGGTCAAGCGTTGAGGGTGGGTATAGAGATTGAATTGCGACCTTTTGGCGTATCCAATCAGGGTTATGCCGCTTTCCTGAGCTAATTGGACGGCTAGAGCACTCGGCGAGGTGCGTGAGATGACAACCTCACAGCCCAAACGGATCGCTTTCTGCATCATCTCTGAGCTCACCCGGCCTGTTGTAATTATAATTCTATGATCGAGTTGCAGGTGATGCAATAGTACGATCCCGGCTAACTTGTCTAGGGTATTGTGGCGGCCGATGTCTTCAACAGATACCACGATTTGGTCGGTATTGCATAAAGCCGAAGTGTGAATTCCCCCAGTCATCTTGTAAAGCGATTGTTGGTGATAGAGTTGATCGATCAGGGCGTAAATACTTTGTATGGGATAGGTGCGTTCATAATTTTGGGAGGAGTGTTTTGGGGAGTGTTGGAGAGTAGAGCCTCCCGAACAGCCTGAGGTGCGCGTCCAGGCACGGGGTTTAGGTGGACTAAACTTTAGCCAAATATCTACGTTGTTACCCGATTCACATAAACGATAATCTACAATATCATCAAGGCCGGAAATAATGTTCTCGTTGTAGAGAAAGCCGATGGCCAGTTCAATCTGGTGTAGAGGCGTGCAAAGAAAAGTAAGCCATTCTTCACCGTTGACAGTTAAGGTGAGGGAGGTTTCTGCAACTACAGGAATTTCCTGCCAATTTCGTTGTGTCCCTTGAACCAGAAGAATAGGGAAAGAACGGTAAGGTGAGACTGTAAGGGCCATAAACCGCATCCACAGCAGCTAGGCTTGACTGAGTCCCTCGCTTCGCTACCCTGTGAGAAGATAAACTAGAGTATTTTAGTCATTTTATCACGAATTCGGGCAAAATTGTATCGGTGAGGTCTGCCCCTTCGAGGTTGGCGTTGGTTAGGTCTGCCCCTCGGAGGTTTGCTGCAGTGAGGTCTGCCCAGCGCAAGTCGGCCTCACGCAAGGAGGCATTGGATAAATCCGCCTCGAAAAGATTGGCTCGCTGGAGGTTGGTATGGTTCAAGTTTGCCCCTGAGCAATTGGATTTGCTCAGGTCTGCTCGGGTGAGCACAGCAGTGTTCATGTTGGCTCTTTGAAGGTTGGACTTCGAGAGATTTGCGCGCGAAAGGTTGGCCTCGACCAGAATGGCCTCCGATAGTTCGCATTTCGTCAAGTTAGCGCGGGTGAGATTCGCTCGGGTGAGGTTGGCTCCGCTTAGAATCGCAAAAGTTAAGTCTGCTTCGAACAGATTGGCGAGGGTTAGGTTTGCCTTGGTTAGGTTGCAACTGATCAAAATGGCATAGTTTAGGTCGGTTCTGGATAGGTTTGCTAGGCTTAAGTTGCTGTTACTTAGGTCCACGGAAATCAGAGTTAAGTCGGATAAGTCCGCCTTGACCAACCATAGGGGACGAGGGCGGTTGAGCAAATCGAAAATCTGATATTGGGTCAGGGTACTCATCGCCAAACTCTCCTTTATCTCGGAAGGATAAATGCTAAAAACCTTGCGAATTCGTAAGTTATAATGAAAGTAGCTTTTCCGATGATCCTACAAATGCTCTAGTTGTCAACTTCGGTGGTCTTTGTGAAAGGAGTGGCCCTATGAAATCAAAACGCTTGATCTCGCTATTCTTTTTTGTTGGGATAAGTATACTTTCTTTTTTGGGGATGGAGCTGATCAATCCGCGGGTTGTGCTGGCCTACTCAGGCCACCCGTATTTTTTTATCCTTAGCGTCTCTCCCGATGAAACGGTCACGATTCGTGCCCATAATTTCCCCCCTAATGATACTTTCAAAGTCATGATGAACAAAATGGGCACAAAAGGCGTGAACGGCATTGTGGTGGATACGATTTCTACCGGTGCAGGAGGAACTTTTACGGCCACGTTCTCAATTCCCGATGCCCTAAAGGGACAACGCCGGATCGCAATTCGCCTCCAGAGCACGACCGGTTCGGGCTACTTTGCCTATAATTGGTTCTATAACGCGCCGGCGAAATCCGGAACCGGAGACTCGTCCACGGGCTACAAGGGCTTCCCGATCATCACGGTGACTAAAGTGGTTAAGGACAAATACATCCTGTTGAAGATGAGCAATTTGCCTAAGAACGATCAGTTTAAGGTGTTGATGGGGAAGCTTGGTACTAGGGGTGTGAAAGGGGTCGAAGTTGATTCTTTTTCCACCGGCGACGGCGGCACGCAGACCATCAAAGTGAAAATCCCCAAGAGCCTGAAGGGGCTCTCGGCTATAGCGGTACGTATTCAATCCACTTCTGGAAGCGGGTATTTTTCCTATAACTGGTTTTATAACCGCTAGAACCCCTGCTAAAGAGAAATCCCAGCCGCTATGGTTGGGATTTTTACCCACACTAATTGCTGCCTAGAATTCGCTCGCCGGAGGACGAATGCGATGGATCATGTGGACGATATCTTTTAGTTCTCCATCCGGTAGGATAAAGTAATCTTCAAAGATGCACACGATCTCGAAGCCCAGCCGCTCGAGAGCTTTGATATCGTTGGTCAAGTCACGCACAATTTGTACCTCAAGCATGTAGAGGTTGCGTCTTTTGGCGATTTCGGTAATCGCTTGAACCAATTTGTTACCTAGACCCCGGCCGCGGAAGTCCTTGGCAAGAAAGATGCGCATTTCGCCGCGATGCCTCGCAGTCCCCGTGTTGAAGTGGAGAGTTGCATCTCCAACGATGCGGTCGTTCACAATGGCAACCATAGGAAAGATGCGGTCGTAATCTAGGTTATCGACAAAGGAAGAGACCACTTCTGGGTCGTTGACATTGTGGCGCATAAAACGGCGGTCCTCGTAGGAGACGTTGAGGAAAAGATCGAGGAGAGCTTGTTTATCTTCCTTGACCAGAGGTCTGATTAGCACTCGAGCGCCATCCTTTAAGGTGAAGACCATGCGGTAGAGCAAATCTTCTTTTGTAACCATTGACCCACTCCTCCCAATCGAGACCGAGAACCTCTCTTGGCAATCCTCTGAGGTCTCAGGGCTTCACGCCCAAGCTGCTGCTAATTGGATACGTGTGTTGTTCAATCGCTCGAGGGCTGCTTTGAGGATTTGTTTTAGGAGTACTTTGGCCAAGATGGGATCTTGCTCGACTAATTCCCTGAGTTGGGCGGCATTCAGCTTAATCGTCTTGCAATGAGTCTGTGCTTTTACACTCGATGAGTGCTGGTAAGGTTCAATGAGAGCGGTGATCCCGAAGGGGTCTCCTGTGGTAAGTTCTCCCACAGCGAAATGGCGGATGGTATTTGTTTTGTCGTCTTGAATGGAGAAGTAGATATCTGCAGTGCCCTCGGTGATCAAATAGAGTGCGTCGGTCTCTGCGCATTCCTCAACAATCAGTTGACCGGGTGAGAATTCCACCTCTTCGCCGATCATCGCCAAGGCAGTAAGCTGTTCCTCAGAGAGGTAGGCAAAGAAGGGAAAGCGACGTAACAATTCCGGGGAGATCATCTTTTTTTCCTCCAGTTCGAGAAGATAATCCCAGACTGCTTGACAAGCTGTAGGGATCGCTTGCTCAACAGGCGGGGACAGTTCTTCGGAAAATTCATGGACGCTTTCGGCCTCGATCGCTACGATCCAGACTCTCTCAGGCAGGTTTGCGCCAATCAATCTTCCGGCCTGAAGGGCATTTTGAAGACTCGTGTCGTGCGGTGAAGTAGTATGACCGGCGGAGAAATCAGGGAGCTCTTCAATACTTAGTTTATACACACTTCCAACGGGTGCGGAACCCGTCCGGATGGCATCGATCAGTATTACAGCATCCATATCGATCATTTGTTCCATTAGAGATAGGCCCCCAAGACTGAGCTTCTGGATGTCAATAAGGAGATGTGGGTATAGATGTTGCTTGCTCTCGATTTCTCTCTCAAGCTGTTCAGCTACCCTCCAGCCAACTCCGTCATCTCCTAAGATCGGATTCCCAAGCCCAATGATCCTGGTTCGGATGCGGTCTTCCATAGCAAGTGAACTGTAAGGAACAGGGTGGAGAACCCAAAATGCTCTCCACCCTGCCTACTGGCTATAGGTTCTGTTTCAGGTGGCGAATGGGCTCGCCGTTGGCGTCTCGGATGATCACTTCAAGCGGCATTTGCCCCGGCAGTGAATGAGTGGCGCAGCCAAAGCAAGGATCATAAGCTCGGAAAGCCATCTCAATCATATTGAGGAGGGCTTCGTTGACGTTACCACCCTTGATGAGGTGGCGGGCTGCTTTGTTTGTTGACATTTGAATTGCAGCATAGTTGTTGGTGGTGCCGACAATGAGGTTCACTCGCGTTGCGATTCCACGCTCGTCTGTCCAGTAGTGATGCGTTAGGGTGCCGCGTGGAGCCTCTACGATTCCAACCCCTTCTGTAGGTTTCTCGGTCGGCAAAGTGCGGAAATTGTCGCTGGTGATTTCCGGATCAGTCGCCAGCTCGACCCACCGTTCGGCTGCGTAGAGCAACTCAATGAGACGAGCCCAATGGGTAGCCAGACGTTGGTGAACGGGTTTTCCTCCCAAGGTCTGGTAGAACTTCTCGTATTCCTCCTGAGCGCGTGGGGTAGCCATCCCGTCTGAGGCGTTAAGACGGGAAAGGGGTGTTGCTATGTAGACCCCTGAGTCTTTGCCATCAACGAAGCCTTTCCACCCTATCTTTTTGAGATAGGGGAACTTGAGGTAAGTCCAGGGCTCAACATGTTCTGCAATCCATTCGGTGTATTCATGAGGGGCATACTTTCCGATGCGGTTGCCTTCGGGATCGACAACGCTTACCTTACCGTCATAAAAGTTTACCTTATTATTTTCATCGACCAATCCAATGTAATAGGTGCGATGAGCGTAGATGTCGCCTAAAATAAGGTCAAGGTAAGCAGAGTTCCTCAGAACGATGTCCTCGAAGAGTTTCAGTGAGAAGAGGGCAAAATCAACCGCCCAGCGACCCATCTCTTCGATCTGCTTCTGTTGTTCTTCAGTGATCCCCTTGGTCAACCCTCCGGGGATGGAAGTGCAAGGATGCACTTTCCGGCCACCGATCATTTCGACGACTGCGTGTCCATATTTTCGAGCCTGGATGACTTTACTGCCGACCTCCAAGCCCACCTTACGGATTACGCCGAGGATATTGCGTTCCGATACCGGGGCATCAGGGCCCATCACAAAATCCGGGCCTCCTAGGGCGTAAAAGTGGGTCGTATGGTCAGCGACATAGAAGGCGCTGTAGAGTAACTCGCGGAGCATCTTGGCTGTCCGCGGTGGATCGACATGATAGACCGCATCTACGGCCTTTGCTCCGGCCATGTGATGGGCCTCGGGGCAAACGCCGCAAATTCGGTTGGTGAGAAGGGGAATTTCCTCCACTTGGCGGCCAACGCAGAACCGTTCAAAGCCGCGCAGTTCCGGGATCTGGAAGTATGAATTGGCAACATTGCCTTCCTCGTCAAGGAAGATCTCGATTTTTCCGTGGCCCTCCAAGCGGGTAATTGGATCAATGGTAATTCGTCGCATAAGTACCCTCCTTACCTTGCCCAGGCGGCTTTGCTGGCTCGTAACAAAGAAGCGCCCAGATTGAAGCGATAGAACATCCCAGCCGGATCGGGAATACCTTCGAGGATGCGCTCAATTTCTTGGGGGTCTTTACTCTCGATCACAGAGGCAACAGCGGTTAAGAGTCTTGCCCCGTAGTCTAAAACGCCTTCGGCAGGGCCGTAACACCCGATACAGGGTGAGCCGGCCTGAGGACAGAGGGCACCGCACCCGCTACGCGTTGCGGGCCCGCTACAGATAACCCCTTGCTCAAGGATGCAAATCTCGGGATCAAGCATGATGTTCTGAATGCGCTTGAATTCACGAATGGTCTTTACGTCGCGCTTACGTGGGCATTCGTCGCAGACGGTCGAGCCTCCCGCACCAATTACAGAACCTTTCGGAGGCAAAGTCGCCTTTCCGTGAATTGCGTCGATCACAAGGTCAAGGACGGCAGCGATCTGGTGCGACTCAGGCGGACAGCCCGGCATGTAGTAGTCTACATCCACTACTTGGTCAAGGGTGCGTACGATCGGGTAGAGCTTGGGGATATGGATTTCACCCTCCGGTGCCTTGTAGGTTGGTTGGGGATGAATGTTCTCCGGGTTGTCGGTCGAGACTGTTGAATAGACGGTAGAAACGAGTTCCTCAAGCGGCGAGAGGTTTGCCAGGGCTGGCATACAACCTTCGGTGGCACAAGAACCGAAAGCGACAAGGATTTGGGATTTCTGACGAAGCAGTTTGGCGAGGTGTTCATTCTCTTCGTTGCGGATGGCGCCGTTGAATAAAGTAAGCAGGATTGAACCATCCTCCATCGCTTCGACATCCTTATATTTGGCATCCATTGCGACCGGCCAGAAGACCACCTCGAAATTTGCGTCTACGTCTAAAATCTTTTCGTGAATGTTCAGGACTGCGATTTCACAGCCCCCACACGAAGCGGCCCAATACATTGCAAATTTCGGCTTGCCATTCGAGGTCATGCTGCCACCTCCGCCGGTTGTCGATACAACACTTGTTCTGACAAAAGGGCAGCCTCGGGGTTCCAATTCAGCGGACCCAAGGCGCGCACTTCTTCGGTGAATTTTGTTACTTCCTCGGCAAAGAGCTGACCTTCTGCTGCGCTCGCCCAGAGCAGCTTAAGACGGGCGGGCTCGATACCCATTTGCGCAAGGAGTTTTCTTAGCAAATAGAAGCGACGCATGGCTTTGTAATTCTGCTCAATATAATGGCAGTCCCCCGGGTGACAACCAGACACCAGAACCCCATCAGCTCCACCGGCAAAGGCCTTGATCACAAAAGTAGGGTCAAGCCTCCCAGAACACATCAGTCGGATCAAACGGACGTTAGGAGCATACTGAATTCGGCCCATGCCTGCCATGTCTGCAGCGCGATAACTGCACCAATTGCAGGTGAAGCCGATGATAACCGGTTCGAATCGTTCGCTCATTCCTTTCCTCCTGGAGAGTTATGCGGGGGTAAAGTCGAGGACTTTGACATTCTTGAGCAGGAGACCATCCAACTGAGCTAAGATAGCTTGATCGCTGAAGACAGTGCCCGAAATAGCGCCCGCCGGACAAGCAGCGACGCAGGTTCCACACCCCTGGCAAAGGGCCGGGTTGACTTCGGAGACCATACGCTCTTCGATGAACGAAATGGCGTTGAATGGACATAGGTTGTTGCAAATGCGGCAACCGGAGCATTTGTCCTGATCGATCGAAGCGCGAATGGGCTCCATCAGGATTTCTTTTTGCTGGATTTTGCCTACCACTCTTGCTGCCGCTGCGGCCCCCTGAGCGACGCTAGCGGGGATATCCTTTGGTCCCTGAGCACAGCCGGCGATATAAATTCCTTCAGTCATCGTGGCAACGGGGTCCAGTTTAGGATGGCGCTCAATCAGCCACCCTTCCTCGCTGCAAGAGATACCGAACAGACGGGCTACCTCTTTGAAGTCGCGGCGAGGTTCGAGCGCTGCGGAAAGAATGACCATGTCCACCGGAACCCGCATTTGTTTGCCGATCAGCGTGTTTTCTACTTGTATGATTATCTTTCCCTCTTCTCCGGGATAGCGGGCAGCATCGGTGATTTCGGCAACCTTGCCTCGAATAAAGTGAGTCCCCTCTTCTAGAACTCTTTGATAGAACTCTTCATACCCTTTAGCCGGAGTGCGCATTTCGAGATAGAAGTTGTAGACCTCTGCTCCTGTGCGTTCACGGACGATGTGAGCGAACTTTAGACTTTGCATACAGCAAATGGCCGAACAATACGGGTTGTAGTTCCGATCCCGGCTTCCGACACAATGGATAATCGCCACAGACTTCGGTACTGTTACCCCGTCTCGTAAGACAATCTTGCCCCCTGTCGGACCGGCTGCGTTGGAGAGACGCTCGAACTCGAGGCTAGTAAACACATTAGCCAACCGCCCGTAGCCATATTGAGGGATGCGCCGAGCGTCAAAGAGGTCCCATCCTGTGGCGATGATGATCTGCCCTACGTCAAAGGTAAAGTATTCGTCCTGCTGCGTGAAATCAATCGCCCCTGTAGGACAGAATTTTTCGCAAGCCCGACACGTGCCTTTGAGAAAGTAGGTGCAGTTTTCGCGATCGATCACAGGGTACTTGGGAACAGCTTGAGGGAAGGGGGTATAGATGGCCTTGCGATATCCCAAGCCCGCCTCAAAAACGGGATCGACAACTTTCTTGGGGCATTTCTCCTGGCAAATGCCACAGCCTGTGCAGAGTTCAGTGTTGACCGAGCGAGCTTTCTGCTTGATCGTCACTTGGAAGTTGCCTACGTAGCCGCTAACGTTGGTTACCTCGGCATAGCTGAAGAGTTTGACATTAGGATGGGATCCAACTTCGACCATGCGTGGGGTCAAGATACATGCTGCACAGTCGAGGGTTGGAAAAGTTTTGTCAAACTGAGCCATATGTCCCCCAATGGATGGCTCCCTTTCCACCATGATTACCGGATAGCCCGAATTAGCGATCTCTAGAGCGGCTTGAATCCCGGCTATGCCCCCTCCTACCACCAGGGTGACCGGGTTGATTGGAACCCGGAGGGGTTCAAGCGGCTCGTTCCAAATCACTTTTTCAACGCCGCCTGAGACAATGGCCTTCGCTTTCTCTGTGCCGACAGCCTTGTCTGAGTGAATCCATGAGCACTGCTCGCGAATCGAGACCAATTCACATAGGTAGGGATTCAGTCCCCCTTCTTTACAGGCGTTACGGAAGGTCTGTTCGTGGAGGTGCGGGGAGCAAGCTGCAACCACCACTCGGGTGAGACCCTGTTCTTTGATGTCTTTCTGGATTAGCTCCTGTCCGAGGCTGGAGCACATGAATTTGTAATCGCGTGAGACCACAACGCCGCGTTCCTTAAGCGTTTCACCTGCCCAGCGCGCCACCTCGACAACGTCGACGGTCCCGGCAATGTTACTTCCGCAGTGACAGATGTAGACACCGATCCTTTCCTTCGACATAGCTTATTTCTCCTCTGGCATCGATGGCATGGGGAGTGCCTCTTTAGGCGGTCTCTTGACGACAACCTCTGGCTGCGGCACCTCCACCCCGATTTTTGAGAGGGCCGGACGGGCGTCAACGAGCTCAGTTCCGATCCCTAGGCTAACCGGATCCATCCCAAAGGCTAGGCCGATCATTTGGGTGAAATAGAGCACCGGCATGTGGTATTCGGTGTTGAAGTGAGCGTTCATTGCCCCTTGGAATGCATCTAAGTTAAGCTGACACATAGGGCACAAGGTTACAATTAAGTCCGCTTTGTAGTCTGAAGCTCCCTTGACCAACCGCCGAATTAACTCAAATCCCGTACTCTCACTGATTTGAGTCATGTGTCCGCCGCAACAGTGGGTCTTGAGAGGAAAATCGATCACGGTCGCCCCTAGCACCTTGAGCAGCTTATCCAGAGAGGTGGGGTATTCGGGGTTGTCAAAGGACCCGTTCTTCCCCAGCTTTGGGCGCACAATCATACACCCGTAATAAGGAGCGACCCTTAAGCCCTTTAGAGGGTTGGTCACTTTTTGAGCAATGGCTTCATAGCCCACATCGTTGACGATCACATCCAGTAGATGGCGCACTTTGAGCGTTCCTGATTTATAAGAGAGACCCCCAGCTGCTAGGGCAATGTTGATCTTTTCTTCGAGGGACGGACTCTCCTGCATGTATATGTCGCATTTCTTGAGGTTAAGGTAGCAGGCACTACACGGAGCAACCAATTGTCTCGTGCGGGTTTCCTTTGCGGCTTGAGCGAGGTTGCGCGCTACCAAAGCGTAGGAGGCTAGCAAGTTTACAGAGACATACTCTGTCGCTCCGCAGCAATTCCAATCTTCTACTTCAATGAATTCCAAACCCAAAGGTTCAGCGATCGCCATTGCCGAAATATGGTATGCTAATGCATTGCGTTCCAATGAGCATCCAGGAAAGTAGCTATATTTCATGCCGCTGCCTCCAATTCTTTGGCTTTGTTTAGAATGGCCTTTAGGCTATCGATCCCTCGGATGCGGGTGGGAGTAAATGCAAGACGTCCTTTGGTGAGCATTCCCATCCCCATTCCAGCCATTTTGAAGACCCCAAAGGGATTATGCTTGATCAGATGCATGGACATCAGTCCGAGTTCAAACGCTCGTCCGTAATTCTCAACCCATTCAATAAAGGACTTGGAGAAGTCAGGAGCTTTTGAGTCGTCATAGACTTTTTCCTTGATCGCCAAGCGCTTGAGGGTGTACATGATGTCCGTGATATGAACTGATTGGGGACACCGTACCATGCAGTAATAACACGAGACACAATACCACGGGGTGTTACTCTTCAGAACCTCTTGTCTAAGCCCGGCTGAGATCATAGCAAAGATCGCCCGCGGCGTATGATCCATGTCTTGACCTGAGGGACAGGAACCACCACAGGTTCCGCACTGAATGCAACTTAATAGGCGGCAGTCTCCGGGGGTGTTCTGGATCACCTCCTCAAGGAAGGATTTCTGTCGCAGGCTTTGTTGAGTTGGGGAAGCGTGTGCGGGTAACAACGAGCACCTCCTTGTTGGCTTCTGGAAGTGGGAGCAAGTCTATATTGCTTGCTTAGGATATGGGGTTTCGGGTAAAAACGCTGGACAATGCAGGTCATAGTGATAAAATACGATAATACCGCTCAATAAACACAAGGTTAGTATAGAAAAGAACCCCCGAAATGAAAAGTTACAAATAGCATAAAGCTATTTTGACATCCATAACATAAAGAGGCCAAAAATAACCCATGGAAGCTTCGACCGCAATAGTTATATTCGGAGTTACAGGGGACTTAACTTCTCGCAAATTAATTCCTGCGTTGCAGCATCTTTATTCGATTGAGCGATTGCCTCTGCCGTTCTATATCTTTGGTTTTGCCCGGCGAGACTGGAACGACCAGGTTTTGCGCCAGCACTTGACTCAGTCAATCCGAGGAAGAAAGAAGGATGGTGAGGGAGCAATCCCATCCTTGTTGGAGCGTTGTTTTTACATCCAGTCGGACTTCCGCGATCGTGAAGGTTACCATCGCCTGAAGCAAGAGCTTCTCCGCTATGAGATGGTCAATGTCCTTTACTACTTTGCGGCTCCGCCCGATGCCTATATAGACATTCTGGAAGGAATTAGGGTGGCGGGATTGAATCGGGGGTTCCCCGGTTGGATTCGAGTTGTGATCGAAAAACCTTATGGAAGAGATCTCCAGTCAGCCATGGTTCTCGATGAGAAGGTGCATGAAGTGTTTGTTGAGGAGCAGGTCTTTCGCATCGATCACTACCTAGGCAAGGAGACGGTTCAGAATATTTTGGTCTTTCGCTTCGCTAACGGGATTTTTGAGCCTCTGTGGGATCGCCGTTATGTAGATCACGTCCAAATCCTGATGGCCGAAACGAGCGGGGTAGGCAGTCGCGCAGGATATTATGAACAAGCTGGAGTAATCCGGGATATCTTTCAAAATCACCTAATGCAGCTACTGACGCTCACCGCAATGGAAGCACCGGTGTCTTTTACAGCCGATGCTGTGCGCGATGAAAAGATCAAAGTGCTGCAAGCCCTGCGCCCGTTAAAGGGCCGGGATGCAATCCGAGACACCTTTCGCGGTCAGTATGTCTCGGGTGTGATTGATGGAGAACGAGTGGTAGGCTATAAAGATGAAAAAGGGGTTGCTCTGAATTCGACCACGGAAACGTTTTTGGCTGTGCGTCTTTTTATCGATAATTGGCGCTGGGCCGGAGTGCCATTTTACATTCGTTCCGGGAAAAGGCTGCCAAAAAACGTCACGGAAATCGCGATTCAATACAAACAAGTGCCTCTTTCTCTGTTCGGATGGCGCAACATGGCGGGTGAGGCTCCAAATCGGCTGATTCTGCGCATTCAACCCGACGAAGGCATCACCTTAACCTTTGGGGCCAAGGCCCCCGGGCCGATCAATCAGATTGCCCCCGTTAACATGCATTTCGATTACGTTTCGACTTTTGGCACAGAACCGCCTGAAGCCTACGAGCGGTTGCTCTTGGACGTGATGATGGGGGATGCAACGTTGTTCACGCGCGCAGATGAGGTCAAAGCGGCGTGGAAGTTTACCACGGATATCCTCGAAGCTTGGGAGCAGGCTGGGGTAGCCAACTTGCCAGTTTATGAGGCCGGCACTTGGGGCCCAAGCGGTGTTGACGAATTCATTCAGCGAGATGGACGGAAGTGGCGCATCCCGTGAAACTGCTTGCCTCTGGTTTGGAGTCAGTGGAAAGAAACCCGTTTAGGACTCCTCTCGAACCGGTTGTTTGCAGTTAGGGCAGAAGGTTTCCACAGTAATTACAAAGCCACAGCCAGAGCAAGTTCTCGGTTGGACATCTCCTAGAGGTGCACCGCAGGCGATACAACTGGGCTCGCCGACAGGGTTGGCAGTGCGACAATAGGGACATTGCAATCGGCGCAATCTCTCGCTGAGCTCGAAAGAGGCGTCCGCTTTTCGTACGGCGTCTTCAACCGTTTTCCAGATCTTCTCTGCTAGTTGGATATTTTCCAAATCTTGAGCTAGGTCGTCTAATCTTCCAAGCAGGGAAAGGGGGTTTTTCCAAGCCAGAAAGAGGGTTTTTCCTAGACTCGCCGCAATGCCTAGCCAGTCTTGTTGTCCAATGCTGACGGCAATGCCGTCTGGGATAGCATCGATGCGAACTGCAACGGCGGTATAGCCCCCCGAAGAAGGTCTCGGGTGTGTGGCGATCTGAACGATCAGGTGGTCTTTGCCACCGACCACTTGTGCTCGAAGGTTGCCGCGGTTAAAAACAGAGACTAGGGTAGCCGCAAGTTGCTTGGGAGTGATCCGGCCGTAATAATACTTTGTTTCCAATGCCAGAACCTGAGGCTTTTTTCTGAGATTTGGGAGAAGAGTTGTTAGGCTGATTATAATAGAGATGGTATCCGTTGGTTGCAAAAACGAGGAATGACCGGAGATGGCCCGACGTTGAAACGCTCTCTTCCTTGGTTGCTTATCTGTGTCTTGGTCCTCCTGATGGTCTGGAAGCCGGGGCAGCTTCTCTATGTCCAAGCGGGCACAGCGGCGCAGATTCCGACAGTAGCGATTCCAACCGTAACCAGCTCACCTAGTATTGCTACGATCGTAGTTACTCTAGATCAGGAGCAAATCAACGTGCGCGCAGGCCCGGGCATGGATTACCCGATTGTTGGGGTCTTGATTGCAGGCCAAAGAGTGCCCGCGTTGGGAAGAACGGTAGGAGGAGATTGGGTTCAGATTGTTTATCCCGGCGTGGCGGGTGGAACAGCTTGGGTATATGCTCCGTTGGTAACGATCGAAGGGTCGCTCCCCTTAGTGGAGCCGCCTCCGACCCCCACACCTAGGACAACTCCAACGGTTGATCCAACCCTCGCAGCTCAGTTTTTGATTGAAGTGCCGCCAACACGATTGCCCACGTTTACTCCTCCGCCCCCTATGGTTTATCCGACTTTCTCTAGGCCGCCGGTGGGAGGGGGAGAAGCGCGCTTTCCGGTGGCTTTTGCCATTCTAGGTTTCGGAATTCTGGGGTTATTCGGTACTCTGCTGAGTTTGCTCAGGGGGCGGTAAGCGATCTTGAGGTTACCAAGGACATTCCCCACAAGTGTTCACTCCCGCCGACTTCCCCACATACTTATACATGGTAACGTTGTTGAACGGTTCTCCGAGGATGCCATCATGAATTGCCCAGGATCGAAGGCGGATACTTTGGGCCGCTTCGGGCCTGCGGAAAGGGGTTGAGAGATCAAGCTTTTGAAGCAAATCGCCACCCGGTGAAAATCCCTGTTGAATTCTCTCCATAAGCTTCCGACCCTTGGCGTAATTGAAGCCGTAGCGCTCGAAGATCACGGCATTGTGGTAAAAGAGAGGCTCGGCGAAGTATATCTCTTGCCCCAAGCTCTTGACGAAAATCTCAAATCCTTGGATTGCGGCGCCTAGCAGTCTAAGTCCGCGGCGAATCTGCCCTGGGGCAAGACCATATTCCATTGCCGCTTTTTCGGCTTCGAGGTTGCGGCATTTGATGCCGAATACGGTTTTCGTTCCATCGGGCAGGCGATCTACGTCAAATCTTGGAGATGTCGGGTCGATCAAGGTGTAAAGCAAAACGTGGATGTGACCATTGGTTGTATCGGTGATGTGTCCGTAGAGAACTGGATCAATAAAATCGATCTGATGCCGCACCTCCATTTCGGCTGAGCTAGAACCAGATGGGCAGACCAACTTGACTAGATCGTTGCCCTGTTCGTCATAGAGGGTTTCCGAAAGGTTGAATCGCGCCAAAAGCTCCCTCGGAATCAGGCGGAGGTAGATCGCCCGTTTATCTGGTTCGGGGAGCTGGTTTACAGAATAGATGCTGTAAGCCCGGAAGTTCATCGCAGCCGCTCTTCTCGTTCTATCTCTCGTTGAGCATCTCTTTTAGCGATGGCCTGACGTTTATCGTAGAGTTTCTTCCCTTTGGCTAGAGCGATTTCAACTTTTGCTCGTCCGTCTTTGAGATAGACTGAGACCGGAATAATGGTCATACCCTTTTTGCGCGATTCATTCCACAGTTCTAGGATTTCCCGCTTATGTAAGAGCAACCTCCTGCGCCGTTTGGGATCATGTTGGAAGTGACTAGCACGGTCGTAGGGAGCGATGTGGGACTCGACCAACCAAGCTTCTCTGCCATCTGTTTCGACATAAGCCTCATTGATACTGACCTGCCCGTTGCGCACCGACTTGATCTCACTTCCACGTAACTCGATCCCTGCCTCATAGCGTTCGAGCAAAAAATATTCAAAATTGGCCTTTCGATTTCTTGCGACAACCTTTATGCTCATTGCCTTATGTTACTCAATAGAGTTAAAAATTTCTGCAATCAATGGACGGATTAGCTCCCATCTCGGCAACAGTACGCTTGCGCCCTGGTCTGTGGTGTAAGGGAGGGTCATACTTCTGTCGATGAGGCGTGAGTCGATGTTTTCAACACCCACCCGTAGGACTAAAAGAGCCAAGCGAGGATACTGCCAGAAAGGAAGGTTAGTGTCAATAACCTTAGAGGCTGTGGTCACAACCAGGGGGATTTTATACCAATTGGAGGGCTTGATCAAGTCGAACAGAATCGACTTGATCAGAACCTGGCCCTGCTCCATACGGAAAAAATCATCTGCCCCCTGACGTCTACGGGCGAACCCGAGGGCTTTCTCCCCTGTCAGATGGTGAGTTCCGGGAGGGTAACCCGCCATGGGTTTTTCAAGCCTGATTGTCACTCCACCCATAGCATTGACGATTTCTTTGACGCCATCGAAGCGAATTCGCAGATAATAGTCCGGACGGATCCCAAAGTTAGCTTCGATAGTGCGAATGGTTGCAAAAGGACCGCTGCCCTTCTGTTGGCTTTCGGCGAAAAAGTGGGCGGTGTTGATCCGGTTTTCACCGTAGCCGGGAATGGTCACCCAAAGGTCTCTAGGGATCGACAAGAAACCCACATATGGACGGAGGGTGTTAAAGTGGAGCAGCACAATGGTGTCACTCCGCCCTGCAAAGCTTTTCCGCGGTGCGTAATCGATGCCCAGAAACAGCACGGTGGTTTTGACCGGAATCGTGGCGTAGAGGGCAAGGATTGAGAGAGAGCAAAGGCTCAGGAGAAGCAGCAACGAGCAGGAGAGAAATGCGGACAGGCTTCGCCTGGGACTTCTCTGGTAAAGAGCAGGAGAACGATATGGGTCCGAAGTTCGAATAGGTTTCATAAACTTTGTTTGTATCCGGTTCAGGTTATAATTTTGGCCAAAATCTGATGGACTTAACGGATTAATCATACAACAAAATTTGCTTTTGAGGGCTAGGCTATGGTAACTGAATTCCTTGTGCCAACGAGGATTGTTCTGGGGGAAGGAGCGGTGCAGACACTGGGTGAGACCGTTGGAAGCTATGGCAAAAAAGCCATGGTCTTTGGCAGCCCTTCCGAACGATTTAGAGCGACTTTGGATGCCCAATTGTCCGCTCAGGATATTGCATATCTGTATCATCCCGTCTCCGGCGAGCCCACTGTTGAATCCGTCCAGAACGCTGCTGCATTGGGCAAGAATCACCAAGTTGAGGTCATTGTGGGAATCGGCGGCGGGAGTGTACTGGACACAGCTAAAGCGGTTGCTGGGCTAATTGCCAACGAAGGCGACCTCTATGATTACTTAGAGGTAATTGGAAGGGGATTGAGCTTGTCGAAGCCTGCATTGCCTTTTATTGCCCTCCCTACCACGGCCGGCACAGGGAGTGAAGTGACGAAAAATGCCGTGATTGGAGATCCTACTCAGAAAGTGAAGGTTAGCTTGCGTAGCCCCTTGCTCTGTGCTAAGGTTGCAATTGTTGATCCCCAACTCACTTACGACAATCCTCCCGAAGTGACCGCTCGCAGCGGAATGGATGCCCTTACTCAACTCATCGAACCCTTTGTGAGCAATCAACCGAATGAGTTGGTCGATGCTCTTTGCCGCGATGGAATCCGACGCATTTCTCGGGCATTGCTCAAGGCGTATCAGAATGGGAAGGATGGTGAGGCTCGGAGAGATATGGCTGTTGCCAGCTTGTTTAGCGGCATTGCTCTAGCCAATGCAAAGTTGGGAGCTGTGCATGGCTTTGCGGGCGTATTGGGGGGTATGTATGGCGCGCCGCATGGAGCGATCTGCGCAGCCTTGCTTCCGGCCGTAATTGAGAGGAACCTGATGGCCCTGAAAGAGCGGGGTCTGCGTAGCCAACACCTCATGCGCTATCGGGAGATTGCCCAAATCCTTGGTCTTCAAAGCGAAGAGCAGCTAGTTGAATGGGCTGCTAAACTCAATGAGCAGTTGGGCATTCCTTCCTTATCTCAACTGGGAGTCAGGCGCGAAGATTTTGACCTCATTGTGGAGAAGTCCTCTCGCGCAAGCAGCATGAAGGGGAATCCGGTTGCGCTAACAAAGGAGGAAATGGTTGCCATTTTACAAAGGGCCATGTAGACTCCTTTCGACAGGGCTTCGCTGAGAGAGCAAATAGGTTTTTGCTTGGAAGCTTAAACTTGTGTGAGAGGACTAGCTGGTAGCCCTCATGCTATCCTCTAACCACCTCGGAATAGGGTTGGGATTGACGAATTAGGATTGAGCGGATACAATCGCATCCTGCAATTCAGAATTAGCGAGTTCATAACAGCAAGGCTGATTCAAATCTACTTGGGTGAAAGGCGCCCGGAGGAAGAATAATCATGGAAAATGTGGTTCTAGAAGCTGCGAAGAGAGAAGTGGTTGGCAAGAAGGTAAAGGCCCTGCGTCGGGCGGGGAAGTTGCCGGCTGTGGTGTACGGTCATCACTTCTCACCGCTTGCGATTGTGTTGGATTATCGGCATGCGGTTCGTTCTCTCGCTGGTATCTCAAGTTCTCAGTTGATTCAGCTCAATGTCGATGGCCAGAGGATTCCGGTGCTGGTGAGGGAGCGGCAATACCACCCGATTACTGGGAATTTGCTCCACGTGGACTTTCTCGCTGTCTCGATGACGGAGGCCATTCGGGCCCTTGTCCCGGTCGAGCTTGAAGGTGAAGCACCTGCGGTCAAGAATTTTGGTGGAGTGTTGGTTACCGGGTTAGAGGAGATTGAGGTGGAGTGTCTCCCCAAGGACCTGCCCGAAAAGATTGTGGTAGATTTGAGCAAGCTCGAAAGGATTGGAGAGGCGATTCATGTCAAAGACTTGGCCTTGCCTGAGGGTGTGGAGGTGCTCAACGACGGTGATGAGCTCGTAGTGCTTATCGCTGCGCCTGAAGGGGAGGAAGTCGAAGGTGAGCCTGGCGAAGAGTTTGAGCCCGAAGTAATCGAGAAAGGCAAGAAAGAGAAAGAGGAATTCTGAGCAGGGTTACTCAAAAAGGCCGTCAAGCCTCTTCCTGAGGTGAGGAGGCTTGACGGCTGATTTGGAAAAGTAACATATGGACAATTTGAGCAGAAGCTCCCCAAAGCACTTCGTCCTGATAGGGGTGGTAGTAGATAGTGGCAATTTTTCCAACGGGGTAGGGTAGCTGACGTTCTTCAACACGGTAGTTTGAGGGGGTTGCCAGCCATTCCAGCGAGAGGGTAAACACCTTTTGCACTTCTTTTGGGGATAGGCGGAACGGATAGGGATACGGAATCATCCCAATCACTGGGTGAATTTGGTAATTGGTAACTGTAAGGATAGGGGGGAGCTTGCCTAGAATTTCGACGTCTTCAGGTGACAAGCCAATCTCTTCGTGGGCTTCCCTTAGCGAAGCGGCTTCAATAGAGGGGTCATCCCGCTCCACCCTGCCGCCTGGAAAGGCGACCTGACCGCCGTGAGGATCGGCGGATTGGGCTCGCCGGATGAAGAGCAAGCCCCATTGATCCATGGATCTTAGAATGGGCACTAGGATGGCTGCTTGGGTCGGGGGTGTCGGAAAGGTGAAAGCTCTGGCGCGCATAAATGAACTCGGCAGGGGAGAGCGAAGAACTTGTCGCAGGTAGTTGCCCAGAGCCTCTTTTGGGTAGGTGTTCAGCACCCTCAATATCGGTCGGCAATCCCCAGCCAGAGCCATGGTGCACCGCTTTTCAGTAATAAACTAACTAATCTGCTTCCGCAGCTTCCTCAAGGCTTGGGGTCTCATCCCGAATAAACTCAGAACTCATGAACACCGGCCTGGCGAAGACAAGAAAGCCCGTGTGGGCAACCATGCGATCGACTGGGCGTAATTTCTCGGCAAAGGGACGGTAGTAACGGATCAGGATTTCACAAACCTCCAAAAACCCGAAATGATGGGCTTGCAGCGCCGCAAGAAGTTTTTGAACTTGATTGGTGGTTGGCAAAATCGCTCCAAAGTTTCCACCCGGCTTCAATGCATGGCTAACTTGCTCCACATAATCAAAGGGATTCGGTAAGTCCAAAAAGAGAGCATCCGCATCTTTCTCATCGAAACCGAAGCCGATGTCCTTTGTCTTGAGAACCACTCGCTCTTCCAAGCCCAACCGTTCAAGGTTTTTTCGGGCGAGGTTTTGAACATCAGAACGAACGTCATAGGAGATCACTTTTCCACTCTTGCCCACGAACCACGCAAAAGCGGAGGTCAGTGCGCCTGAGCCTGTCCCGGCTTCTAGAATCGTCTGTCCTTCTCCGATCCCCATCCTTAAAAGGATATAGCCGATGTCCTTGGGGTAGACAATCTGAGTGTTTCGTTTTGTCTCGAGCAATAGATCATGTAGGGTGGGTTTGAGAAGGAGATATCTGTGACCGGTGTGACTTTGCACTTCGCTTCCCCAGGGGACACCGATCAGGTCGTCATGAGCGATGACTCCGTGATGGGTGTGCATTTTCGTCCCGGGCGTTAGCCGCAGGAAGAATTTTTGATTGGTAGGGCTAACCAGTTGGACTAGATCGCCTGCTTGGGTTACCGAGGAGACCGACTCTGCAAAGCTCATCAACTCGACCTCTCGTCAAGGGAGTGAGAGCGGACAAGGCTCAGCCAGTGGCCAATGAACAGGCACAGGATTGAGACAAGGGTAGCCGAAGCGACCTGCAAAGGACCGACTTTGCCGAAGCTGAGATCAAGGGCGTTGCCTGCCCAATGCCCAATCCAAAATCCAATTCCACTTAGGGCCCAATAAAAGAGCAGCCGGGCAAGGTTTCCTCCCCGCCAAAGGTGAAACAAGCTTCCGTAGAGTGTGGAGAGAATCAAGCCAAGGAGGTAGTTTTGCAGAAACATCTTTCCGCTGCCAGCTCCTCCTAAGACAGAACCCGATGGATCGTGCCTCCGCCAAGGCAAAGCTCGCCTTGGTAAAAAACAGCAGCTTGACCCGGAGTGATGTCCGAATAAGGTTCGGCTAGGGTTACTTGGTAGCAATCGTTCTCGGCCGGGTGGATGCGTGCAGGCAACAAGGGCGAGAGATAGCGCACCTTAACGGTTGCCTCTGCAGGAAGCGGGGGTGGAAAGCCGCTGATCCAGTTGACCCGAGCCACAATGAAGGCGCTCTTCCGGGTTTCCTCTTTCGAGCCAACAATAAGGGCTTGACGAGCTACATCCTTTGAGACCACATAAGTTGGCTTTCCGGTTGAAATCCCCAGCCCTTTACGTTGGCCAATGGTATAGAAGGGCAACCCGCCGTGTTGGCCGAGGTAGTTCCCTTGGGTGTCTAAGATCGGGCCTGGAGGGGGTAGTTCTTCCAGATGTCTTCTGAGGAAATCGCGGTAATCCTCTCCTGCCAAGAAGCAGAGATCTTGACTTTCATTGCGGTGGGCTACGGGAAGGCGAAATTTTATTGCCAGTTGTCGCACTTCTTCCTTGGTCAACTCGCCCAAAGGAAACAGAGTTCTGGCTAAATCGGCTTGGGTTAGCAGGTGCAGAACATAGGATTGATCTTTCTTTTGGTCTTTTGCGCGCAACAACTGGTATTTGCCGTGCTCATCAAGTACTTTACGAGCGTAATGTCCGGTGGCGAGATACGCCGCACCTAATGAGAGCGCAAAGTCCAGCAAAGCGCCCCACCGAATATAACGGTTACACTGAATACACGGATTCGGGGTGATCCCCTGCTGGTAACCTTCAATGAAGAAGCTGACAACCCGGTTATAAAATTGTTCGCGCACGTCTAGGGTGTAGAAGGGGATATCTAATACGGCTGCCACCCTCTTGGCAACGCGCATCGAGTCAGGGGTGCAGCAGCGGTTTGCATTCTCTTTGCCGCTCTCGCTCCACAAATTCATCATCACCCCAATAACGCGATACCCCTCCTCTTTGAGTAGCGCAGCGGCTACAGAGCTGTCTACCCCTCCGCTCATTCCAACAACAACGATTTTGCTGCTTGGGTTCATAAATCAAAGCTCTGCGTTACCTTCGCAAGCGCGCTATCACGCTCTTGAGACAACGGATAAAGCCGTCCAGATCTTCTTCCGAGGTGTCTTTGCCTAGGGTGACTCGCAGGGATCCCATGGCCAGCTCTCTGGGTAGTCCCAGTGCAAGAAGCACCGCAGAGGGAGATGGATTGCCGGTTTTGCATGCTGAAGCGGAAGAGCATGCAAAACCTTCGTTGTCCAATAACGCTACTAGCCTTTGGCTTTCGACACCTTCGAAGACGAAACTGGCATGATTGGGGAGCCGCTGAGTTCGATGCCCGGTTAACTGGCTGTTCGGTATTTCTGCTAGCACTTCTTCGATAAGTCTATCACGCAGGCGCACTAGGGTGTTTTTCCATAGGTCTTGATGTGCCTTCACAAACTTTAGTGCTGCGCTCATCCCCACAATGTAAGGGACATTGGGGGTTCCCGATCTGCGACCCCACTCTTGTCCACCTCCTGTTTGCAAGGAGATAAAGGGGGTATCTTTGCGGAGGTATAAGACGCCAATGCCTTTAGGCCCGTAAAACTTATGCGCGCCCAGGGAGAGAAGATCGATATTCAAACGGTTAACGTCGAGAGGGAGGTAGGCAGTTGCCTGAACGGCATCGGTATGAAAAGGAATCCCTTCCTCACGACAAATTTTTCCAATTTCATCAATTCGGTTTATCGTTCCGATCTCGTTGTTGGCGTAGATAATTGAAACTAACGCAGTCTCGGGGCGGATTCGCTTTCTAACCTCCTCCGGGGAAACCATGCCCTGTGAGTCAACGGGTAGAGTTTCCACCTCAAAACCGAAGTGATGGGCTAGCTGTTCTGCGGTGTGGGAGACTGCGTGATGTTCAACAGCGCTGATCAGGATATGGTTAGCGCCGTTTTGCCTTTGACGCGCAAGCGCACACCCACGCAAAGCCAAGTTATCGCTTTCGGTGCCGCCGGAGGTGAAAATCACTTCCTCAACATCGCAGTTAAGATGGCGAGCGACCGTCTCTCGAGCTTCCTCAAGAGCAGCTTCGGCTCGCTGGCCGAACCGATGGAGCGACGAGGGATTGCCGAACTCCTCTCGGAAGTAAGGAAGCATTGCCTCGAAGGCTTCTTCTGCCATCGGCGTAGTAGCAGCATAATCCAGATAAACTTGGTTGACTTTGTTTGCCATATAAGCAATTATATCCTATCCTGGAGAAGAGGCTTTTGTAGAGCAATAGTTTGGAATAGACGTTTGGGTCTCCAGTAGAAGGAGGAAAGCTCCCTTCTTGGAGTCGGAAAACTGTTATGTTTAGAAGTTCGCAGATGTGCACCTATACGAAAAACCTTGGAATATGGTATTATCAAGTGATTGTGAGGTTAGGAACGAATCTTCCCCTGATATAATACACGCATACATGGCAAGGTTGTTTTGGAGGGCTCTATGTTGCAGATCAAGTTTGGGACGGATGGCTGGAGAGGGGTTATCGCTGAGGATTACACCTTTCTGAACGTACGCCGTTGCGCCCAAGGTTTTGCCAATTTTTTGGAGGATTATGGTTATGGGGGAAGAGAAGTCGTTATTGGCTACGATCGCCGGTTTCATTCGGAGAATTTTGCTGCGGCGGCAGCGGAAGTTATGGCCGGGAACGGTTTCGGGGTTTGGCTTACGCAGGATGCGACTCCAACGCCGGTCATTGCCTATTCTATCGTTAATAAGGGTGCTGCGGGAGGAATAAACATTACTGCGTCCCATAACCCCCCGACCGATAATGGATTCAAGGTGCGCAATGAGTTTGGCGGTGCCATTGACCCCGTGGGATTAGTTGAAATTGAGAAACGAATCCCGGATAACGAGAGAGAGATTCGGCGTATCCCCTTGGATGAAGCCCAAAGGACGGGGAAAGTTCGTTTCTTTGACCCCGCTCCACCCTACATTCAGCAACTTCAGAGTCTGGTTGACTTCGAGAAAATCCGCCGAGCGGGTTTACGGGTTTGTGTTGACCCAATGTGGGGTAACGGTAGCGGGTGGTTCCCGCGTTTGTTAAGTGGAGGTGAAACGCAAATCATCGAGATTCACAATCAACGCAATCCGATTTTTCCCGGGATGAAGCGCCCGGAGCCTATCCCTCCAAACATCAATGAAGGTCTCAGGGCGGTTCTGGAAACCCAGTCTGACGTATTAATTGTCACTGACGGAGACGCCGATCGGGTTGGGTTGGGGGATGAGAAAGGGAACTTTGTTGACCAATTGCGAGTGTTTGGTTTGCTGGCCTATTATCTCTTGGAGGTCAGAGGTCTCCGCGGCCCCATTGTAAAGACCCTTTCTACTACCACCATATTGAATAAACTGGGGAAAATTTATGGTGTGCCTGTTTACGAGACTGGCGTTGGCTTTAAGTATGTGGCGCCGAAGATGCTTGAAACCCACGCAATGATCGGCGGGGAAGAGTCGGGCGGGTTTGCCTTTCACGGGCACGTGCCCGAGAGAGATGGAATTTTGGCCGCTCTGTATCTCTTAGATATGATGGTGGAACTGCGAAGAAAGCCTTCGGGATTAGTGGACTTGCTATTTAGCATTGTAGGCCCGCATTACTATGCTCGAGTCGATACTCCGTTCGAAGGCAACCGCCAAGAATATGAGGCAAAGATTCTAGCTGCCAATCCGACCGCAATTGCGGGACTGGCTGTGACCGGTTTGGATACCACGGACGGCTATAAGTTTTGGCTTGAGGACGGTGGTTGGCTGCTTATCCGCTTTTCGGGCACGGAGCCGATTATCCGAGTCTATACTGAGACAATGCATGCTGACCGAGTTGACTCAATACTGCAAGATGGATTGAAGATCGCCGGTGTTTGGGAATCGAAATGATGCTCGTTGATACTCATTGTCATTTATATCTTCCAGAGTTCGCTGCAGATTTAGAGGACGTGCTAACACGAGCGCACCAAAACCACGTTAACATAGTCGTCGTAGCCGGAATCGACGCCCAGACGAGCCTGCAGTGCATTAAGTTGGCTGAGAAATACGAAGAAGTCTATGCGGCAGTAGGGATTCACCCCAACAGTGAGGTGCTAGACACAAAGAAAGAATTGAATGCCATTCGATCTTGGCTTTCGCACCCCAAGATCATTGCCGTAGGCGAAATTGGTTTGGACTACCATCGTGCCTCCGTGCCGATCGTTGAGCAAAGGGAGCGCTTCGTGCGACAACTCGAGTTTGCCGATGAGGCTAACCTGCCGATCATTGTGCACAATCGCAATGCCATCCATGATCTTCATCCACTGGTTGCTGAATGGGTGCGGGATAAGAACCGGATCCCTCAGGAGGCCAAAGTGGCTTACGGGGTGTTCCATTCGTTTTCCGAGGATCGGGAATGGGCCCGAGAGCTCACTCAACTGGGTTTTCTTTTGGGGATCAGCGGGGTGGTTACTTTTCCCAATGCCCATAAAACGAAAGAGGTAGTACGGTCGACTCCCCTAACGCGCCTTCTTCTTGAAACCGATGCACCCTATCTCTGTCCACAACCCTGCCGCGGTAAGCGCAATGAACCTGCCCATTTGAATTACATTGCCCAAGAGATGGCTGCTTTGCTCGGAGTTTCGACCGATCGCGTTGCCGAGATAACATCCCAAAACGCAAAGTCTCTTTTTGGAATAGGTTGATGTGAACCCTCCTCAGACTTTTCTCACTCCTATCCTATCTGACTTATCGAAAGTCGAAAGCCGAATGCGTGCCTTGGATACGCGGCATCATCGAGAGTTGGCGAATGCCTTAGAGCACCTCTTATCTTCGGGTGGAAAGCGCATTCGTCCCGCAGTGGCTTTGCTGACTGGGAAAATGTATCGTGGGGATATTCAGCGATTGATCTCGCTGAGCGCCGCCATTGAGCTTTTGCATACCGCAACCTTGGTCCACGATGACCTTATTGATGGGGCTCTGCTCAGGCGGGGGATTGCGACGCTGAATGCCAAGTGGTCTCCGGCAGCGACAGTGCTGACAGGGGATTACATCTTTGCCCAAGCTGCTCTTTGTGCTGCCGAGACCGACTCGGTTTACCTAATGAAGCAGTTTGCGAAGACTCTGGGGATCATCGTGAACGGAGAGATCGATCAGTTGTTTTCTACCCATCGCTACTCCACTCGTGAGGAATATTTTCAGAGGATCTACGCAAAGACAGCCTCTCTATTTGAGCTGGCCTCTAGTGCGGCAGCTCATCTGAGTGGCGTATCCGAGGACGAGGTGGAGTGTATGCGACGGTTTGGGTATGCACTGGGCATGGCGTTTCAGATTGTCGATGATATCCTCGACTTCACCGGTGTGCAAGAGACCATGGGCAAACCTGTGGCGAATGACTTGCGGCAAGGTTTAATAACCCTTCCTTTCATTTGCTACCTAGAGAAACATCCGGAAGATGAGGAGGTGCAGGCGGTTCTCTCCGGTGAAAAGGCAAATATTGACAAATTAGTGAGCGAGATTCGAGCAAGCGGGGCTGTTCAAGACGCCTTTCAGATTGCGCGCGATTACGTCCGGGAGGCGGTGAGCATCCTAGAGGGACGACCAGCTTGCGTTGAGCGAAGAGCACTGATCGAATTGTCGGAATACGTTATTATGCGCCATATTTGATTGTGAATTCTGCTCTTGACGGAATATCTCACCGGTGATATATTATCGCCTTAATGAGAAGCAGTATAGATTGCGCAACAACCACCCCTCGGATGACCACTACGGTTAACCCGGAGCGGTGGGGCGTTTGCGCGTAACTTGTCCAAACTGTCTTAGTTATGATCTCAAACGCCCCGCCCGGGGCGTTTTTATTATAAGCCGAGAGAAGGAGTTATAGAAAACATGCAAAATCTCGCCCCCCTTGACCAGCCTGTCTTCGCCGTGCCACAGGAGAACTTAATCCCGGTGAATGATTACCTTGGCAGGATGATGGATATTCCTCCCTCAAGGATGTTTTTGATCAACAAATCCTTGAAAGTGTTTCAGGACAGAAATCCTAACCAGCCGATTTATGACGCTTCGCAGGGGGACGGCGGCGCAAGTTTGCCCGGGGTGTTACCGGAAATTCTGGAGAAAGCAGCCGAAATGCAAATCAAGCACGGAACTTCTTACGATATGCCCTATGGGACAGATGACTTTCGCCGTTCGGTTATTGAAGACTATTGGAAGCTGGATGCCTCCTCAGGGATCACCCCTGCCAATGTCGTAGGCACAGCGGGGGGACGGGATGCCCTGGTTAAGGCTTATCAGGCGATGTTGTCTTTGGGCTATGGAAGGATCGGAGATGTTATTATCGTCTCGCGTGTCCCTTGGATTTCTTACAACTGGGGGCCCTATGGAATTGGAGCAAATGTCCTTTATGCCCCGGGAAGACCCGAAGAAGGTTGGGCTTACTCGGAGGATAGTATCAAGGAGTGTGTAGAGTTTGTGTCCAAGTCAGGAAGAAAAGTCGCCTGCCTAGTAATTACCAATCCCGACAATCCAACTGGCTTGACCTTATCGGTCGAAAGACAAGTAAGCCTAGCGAAGCGAGCATTGGAATTGGGGGTTGCTTTTGTGTTGTTCGACTGGATGTATCATTATGTGACTGACGAGCAGCCGATGGACCTCAACTCCTTCTTGCAGAACTTTTCCAAGGAGGAGCGCAAGCGGCTGATCTTCCTCGATGGGATAACGAAAAGTTTGGGGGGGTCAAACATTCGCAATAGTCATCTGATTGCTTCGGAGGATGTGATTAAGTTTATTGTCTCTCGAGCCTCTCATACAGTAATGCCCTCTTATTTCTCCCTAGCAGTGGCGATGGCGGCCTATAAGATGGGGTACGATAAAGCGACAAGACCGATCGTTGAACCGACCAACGCTAGCCGTAAAGTCCTGCAAAAGTTTTTGGACGAGCACCACTTCACTTATATTCTCGGTAAAGGCTACTATGCCTTCATCCACGTCGGCGATTGGCTGAGAGCGAAAGGTTGGAAAGATACCGAGCCGATGGGTCAGTATTTCGCCGAGGAGTTTGGTTTAGCGATTGTCCCTGGGGCGTTCTTTTCAGCTTATGGAGGGGAATGGATTCGCTTTTCCTATGCCACACCGGTCGAGAGGACTATGGGTGCGTTGGAACGCTTGGTTCAGGGTTTGAAGAGTTTGGAGGTCTCATGAGCGGGTATAGTCCTGAATTGTTCGTTGAGAAATTTCGTCATGCGCTAGAGGTTGCTGAACAGACCAATCCACAAGGAGGAATCTGTGGCTATGAGTTGGAGTGGAATATGCTCGACTCTAACCTCTGGCCGCTCCTCACGGTTGGCTCCGGTCCGGAGAGGATTTCGTTTGTGGACTATCTTCGCGACCAGATGATCCCGCCTTCCTTGCGCCCGCTGTCGCAGTTGGAAGTCTATCATTGGATGATCGAGTGGGCCACCCGGCCCTATTATCACTTACTGGGCGCTGTCTATGAAGCCCGGGTTCTCGAGGCGGTTCTGATCAATGCTTTATACCAAGCCAGCGAGAAATTTGGGGAACGCTTCTATTACTGGCATGGGAATTTGCTCTTTCAGCCCCAGTTCGGAAAGGATTGTATTCCAGGTTCATGGAACTTAGCTAAGCGGCGCTACTTGGAACGATGTGTCGATCTTTATGGGGCTGCGTTGGCTACCGCTGGAATCCATACCAATCTTTCCCTACCCGAGACGCTGCTTTCGTGGGACTTTGTTCATCAAGACCAGAACCTTCCCAATCACATCAGTCAGCCCTTTCAACACCTAGATGAGTATAAGAATCATGTCTATATCCGTATCACGCGACTAATGCGGGCTTTTGCCGCAGTTTTTATTGCCACTTCTGCTTCGACTCCTTTCGTCAGCCAGTATCGCAATGGCAAGCAGGTAATCGTTTTGGCCCAGGCAGACTCGGTCCGCAACTTAACTTTTCCCAATCCGATCCTGCTGGATTTACCCGGCCTTTACCGCTCCCATGAAGATTATTTGCGCATTTCATACGAGTTAGTGCGCAAGGGCATCCGCTTTGGGAACAACAACTGGACGCCAGTACGGGCGCGTTCTTTTTCCGAGCCGGTCGAGCGGCTGATTGCTATCACCAGCGACCAATTGCGCCAGTTATACGCTCGGGGTCTGTATACCGCAAGCCGAGAGGATCAAGCTGAAGAGATGGCTCGGCAAATCGAGATACAAAATCTCCTAGCGCGCATTAATATCCCGATGTCAAGGGTTGAGGTGCGGTGTGACGAAGGTGGACATGATTTGGAGACCGATCTCGCAAACTTGACGTTTAAGTATCTTTTGCTGTTGCGTTTCTATAGCGACCCCTCCTTTGCGGTCAGCTTTCGATACGATGCCGAGGACATTGAGCGGGCGCGCCGCAACGAGGAAAAGGCTGCCCGCTATGGGCTGGATGCCGAAATCGAGAACCCGCTCACCGGGAAGCCGATTCGAGTGCGAGAGTTCTTGGGCTGGACCCTAGAAGAACTTGCGCCTTTGGCCGAAGGGCTAGAGGTGGTTCCCTTCTTGCGGCCCTTGGTTGAGATGTCTCGCGGGGCTCCGAACACCTCCCAAAAGCTGCGGCGGCGGGTTTTAGAAGAGCTGGGCGAGGTAGAGGAGATTCCGGTTGAGTTCTTGCGCAAATTGGCCGAGGAGCGCGAGGAGACTGTCAAAAAAGACTTGGCTACGATTCAGGCAGAGTTATACCGCTTAGGCAACGAAGCCGTAAAATTAGAAAGTCTGATCCAGCGGGGTAGAGATGAATATCGTCAACATCCTGAAGTCCCGATTTCGTTCAAACCGGTTCGGCCTCTGCATGTTCTAAAGGTGTATAGCGACAAGCCCAGCGAAATCGTCGATCTGGCGATGCAACTAATCCAGATTCCTTCTGTCACCGCTTGTGCTCATGAGCGTTTAGAGGATGTTGCTTTCGCAGCTTCCTTTATTTGTAACTATGCTGAACGCAATGGGCTGGAAGTTCGCTATTTCAATAAACACAAATATCCTGCTTTGTTGATCGGCTTTCCTGGAAATCTCTACACTGCGGTTACCCTGAGTGGCCATTTTGATGTAGTGCCACCTGCGCCGGATGACTCCCAATTTCAGCCTCGGATTGAGGGGGATTACTTGGTGGGCCGAGGAGCGGCGGATATGAAAACGGTGGTTGCCACCTATTTGGTGTGGCTCAAGGATCGCCTTCTCCAGGGTGAACCCTATCCACCGATCAACTTGCTGTTGGTCGGCAATGAAGAGAACGGGGAGTATGAGCCCATGGGCACGCCCCATGTTCTGAATCAATTAGCCAGCGAGGGTCATCGGCTGCCAAGCCTGTTTATCGCCGGAGAGCGAACTGGCGAGAGGGGTGACGAGCTTGTGGGTGAGATTTGCACTTCAAACCGAGGAATTATGCGGTTCGATGTCCTCGCCAGAGGGGTCAAGGCTCACACAAGCCAGACTTCGGTTGGAGGGCAGGTAAAGGTAGACCTGACAACAAAATTATTGGACTTCCGTCAGCAAATGATCGAATTGTTTCAACGCAGCCTCACCCTTTCAAGTCCGGATCGTTGGAATTCTCAATTTCAAGTTCCTTTTGTGCGCATCGGCGAGGAGGGCGTGTATAACGTTTCTCCAGAGTTTGCCATTATGGGAGTCGAAGTGCGGCCAATCCCTGAGGAGAACGTCGATCAGTTGGTTAGCGAGCTTCAGGAGCTTTGTCAGCGTAATGGGTTGGAGCTGAACCTTAAGGTTTGTGAAAGGGGAATCCGCTGTGATTTGGAGAACCCTTATTTGCAGTTATTGTTCGAGGCATACAAGGAGGTTGTTCAGGAGGCTCCGAAGATCGGAAGAAAGTTGCCGGCCACGAGCGCTCGCTTTGCGCCCCAAGGACAGGGGGTGGTCTGGGGTCAAAGTGGGATGGATCCCCACGGAGCTCAGGAAAGACACTACATCCCAAGTATCCGGCCTTACTATGACATTCTAAGTGCTTTTGCAAAACGGCTTGAGGCGCATCCCATTCTCTTGGTCAAGGAGAGCGAAGGATGAACGAAAAACCACTCCTAGTGATGAAGTTTGGGGGGACATCTGTCGGAAACAGTGACGCTATGAAAAGAGTGAAAGAGATTGTGAAGGATGTTTTGCATGAGGGGTGGATGCCCGTAGTGGTTCTCTCGGCAATGGCTGGAGTAACGGATGAGCTACTTCGTTCGACAGAGATGGCGAAAAATCGTCGTTACGACCAGGTGTTGCAAGCGGCTGGAGCACTCACCACCCGACATTACCAAGTTGTCGATGAGTTGATTCCGGAGACCGAAAGGAAGGTCTTCCTAAAGCAACAGATCGATCAGTTGATTAGCATGTTTGCGGAATATTGTCGGGCTATTGATATTATCGGTGAGGCTACTCCGCGGGTTCTAGACGCAATTGCAGGGATCGGAGAGATGCTGTGTGTGCGCATTTTTGCAGAATATCTAAACTCCAGCGGTATCCCTGCACGCTCCATCGATGCTACAAAGCTTATCGTAACCGATCACTCGTATCAGGCAGCCCATCCGATTCGGGAAAAGAGCGAGAGAAAAGTAAAAGAAACTCTTTTGCCCATCCTCCAATCCAACATTGTCCCTGTCGTGACAGGATTTATTGCAGCTACCGAAGATGGAACGACCACCACCCTCGGGCGAGGAGGGAGCGATTACTCGGCAGCCCTGCTCGGCGCATATTTACCGGCAGCAGAAGTGTGGATTTGGACGGACGTTGACGGGGTGATGACCGCCGACCCTCGAATTGTGCCGGATGCAACGACAATTGACGTGTTGACTTTTCGGGAGATCGGTGAGTTGGCTTATTATGGCGCGAAGGTGGTGCATCCTAAGACGATGCAACCCCTTATCGATGCGGGCATCATTATCCGAGTACGGAACACTTTTAATCCCACCCACCCAGGAACACTTTTGACTTTGGAAACAGACCGGCAACTTGACGGTGAGATCAAAGCAGTGACCTCGATCAAGGGCCAAGCTTTGGTGACTATTGAAGGAAGAGGAATGCTGGGAGTGCCGGGGGTAGCGGCGAGGGCCTTTGGCGCTGTGGCTGCTACAGGAACGAGTGTCCCCTTAATCACTCAAGCTTCCTCTGAACAATCGATCTGCTTTGCTGTTCCGCTAAGCTCGGTCGAGACCGTCCTGCGCTCGCTGAACGAGGCTTTCAGCCGTGAACTGGCAACGAGGGATATCGATCGGATCTGGGCAACGGATGAGGTGGTCATTGTAACGATTGTTGGCGCAGCCATGCGCAGTACTCCGGGAATCGCCGGACGGATCTTTGGAAAGCTGGGCTCACAGGGAATCAATGTGATCGCTATTGCGCAAGGTTCTTCAGAGGTCTCCATTTCCATTGTGATCGATAAAGCAGATGAGCAAAGAGCGGTGCGGGCAATCCACGAGCTCATTGTGTCGAAGAATGAAAAGGCCGGTTGACAAAATAAAGTGCTCATAGTAAGATACAAAAAAGGCGAGGTAGCTCAATGGCAGAGCAGGGGACTCATAAGCCCTTGGTTGTGGGTTCAAATCCCACCCTCGCCATTATTTGTTTAAGGGACACTTCAGCTCTCGCTCCCTTGGCTTCTTCTTGCAGTGAAAGGTGATGGACAAGTGAATAGGTTCGAGCAACTCCTCTCCCAATCCAAGACGATCCTCCTTGACGGTGCAATGGGCACAATGCTGATGTCAAAAGGTCTGGAGGCAGGGCAAGCTCCGGAGAGAATGAACCTCGAACGTCCAGAGATTGTCAAGGAGATCCATAAGGCTTATATTGAAGCCGGTTCAATGCTGATCCTGACCAACTCCTTTGGTGCCAATCGATACCGTCTGCAAAGGCACGGTCTGGAGGATCGCGTGCGTGATGTCAACCAAGCGGCGGCGAGATTGGCGAGAGAAGTAGCCGATGAATATCCTGAAGTTGTCGTGGCAGGCTCGATTGGACCTACGGGCGAGTTAATGGTCCCATTTGGGAAATTGATGTTTGAAGATGCAGTCCGAGCCTTTGCGGAACAAGCCGCCGGGCTAGCCAGTGGGGGGGTCGATGTGATTTGGATCGAAACGATGGCGGATTTGCAAGAAGTCCGAGCTGCGGTTGAGGGGGCACGGTCGGTGACGCGTCTGCCTGTGGTGGTGACGATGACCTTTGAGAGTCGAGGGAGGACAATGATGGGAGTTACCCCAGAGCAACTGGTTCAATTGGCCCATGAGCTGGAGCTGAGCGCAGTAGGAGCGAATTGCGGGAAGGGGCCCCAAGAACTAGAACGGGTCATCGAGCGAATAAGCCAGGCAGGTTGTCGAGTTCCCATCATTGCGAAAGCGAATGCAGGAATCCCCAAGCTGGTTGAAGGAAAGGTGATCTACGACGGCTCGCCACAGATTATGGCCGAACATGCTCAGGCCGTGCGGCGGAGCGGTGCAAAATTGATTGGCGCCTGTTGTGGAAGCTCACCCGAGCACATTCGTGAAATGCGCCAAGCACTTTTCTTTGATTTGGACCTACTGCAGTAAACGGCGCAAGGGGAAAATTGAGGAAAGTTTAGGGGTGCCAGATGGGTCTCGAACCCACAACCCTCGCATCCACAGTGCGATGCTCTGCCTATTGAGCTACTGGCACCGTCCTCGAAGTGTTTTTATTTTATCACGAGTGCCCCTAACCGGCAAGGATGGGAAGCAATTTCTCATCCAGTTCGAGGAAACTAATGCGGATTTGTTCCCCGCTTTTCAGGGATTTCAACGAGAGAGAATTCTGGGCGATCTCGTCCGGACCCAAAAGAATAACGTAAGGAATTTGCATTCGGTCTGCGTACTTTAACTGCTTGTTTAAGTTTGCGGCCTCAGGGTAGGTGACTACGTTGATGCCCTTTTCCCGCAACTGGTGGGCAAGCTTTAGAGAGTAAGGGAACATTTCTTGCGAGAATGTTGTCACAAGAACCCGGGCAGGATGGGCAAAGATGTCCGAGGGAATGCATCCATATTCTTGCAGAATCAAAGAGAGAACCACGTCTCCCATGGCAAATCCTACTGCGGGCAGAGGGTCTCCTCCTACTGCAGCAAGTAGGTCATCATAGCGTCCTCCTCCCAATATGGAACGGCGTACGCTCCCTCCCACATCTTTTGCTTCAAAGACAGTAGAAGTGTAGTAGTCCAGGCCGCGGATGATGTTGGGATCAAACTCGATGTATTCGCTGACCGCTTCGGTTTCTAGGATTTGAAAGATGCGAATCAGATTTGGAGAGTTTTTCCATAACTCGGTATCGTGCAATAGGTTGATGAGACCGTTAATTTGGGAGGAGGATAGACCCTCCCCTTTAGCGTAGCTTTCCCATTCTTGGAATTCCATTTTCTCTTTACGATCGATCAAGCGAAAGACCTTAGTGTGTCTCTCTGGGGGAATGTCCAGAAGGCATAGCTGTTCCTCCATAAGCTTTCGGTCATTAATGAAGATTTTTACCTGAGCAGCGGATAAGCCGATGGCCTTGAAGAAAGAAACGATAATGGAAAGTAACTCTGCATCCGCTTCAGGAGTATCGATGCCGATCAAATCGATGTTCCATTGAAAGAACTCTCGCGAGCGCCCCTTTTGCGGTTTTTCATATCGCCAAAACGGGCCAAAGGACCACCACCGCAAAGGGAAGACGAGTTGTTTTTGTTTTTGAGCGACCATCCGAGCGAGAGTAGGGGTGAGTTCCGGGCGCAGCGTAATGAGGTCTCCGCTGCGGTCAGGAAAAACAAAGGACTGTTCTTTGACGAGTTCCTCTCCGGATTTGGCTGCGTATAGCTCAATCGGTTCTAGGAAAGGGCCGTCATACTCCTGGTACCCATAGCGCTGCGAAATTTGCTTAATATTTTCGTATAGCCAACTCCTGACGGCCATATTTTCGGGATAGAAGTCCCGCGTCCCTTTGATAGGAGATATAATCTGTTTCATAGGACTTTTGCGGCTTCTCCTCAGATTTATGAGAAATAGCGCTCATCAGAGAGCATTTTATCAAACTCTTGGGGGTCTGTTGTGGGGTTTTTACATACTCCCAAGTGGCAAATATAAGCTGTAGGTCGGTGGTTTATTTTCGTTCGATTTTTAAGAATTGGTGGTGCTTCAACAGGAGTAGGCGGATCGGCATAGCAAACGGTAAAATTGCCCCTCAGTTTAGACCACAGGGCCTTGAAGAAAGGAGCGAGTTCGTTTCTCGACCCAATTAAGACCGCTTCTCTTGGCTCGGCTAGGATCATGTCCATTAGCATCAACCATGAAGAAAACGATAAGGGGTAGCGCAAGGCATTTTCTACATTTGATTGGATGAATGAGATGAACTGATCGTACCAATCTAAGTATTTGCCCTCCATAACAGACAATCTCATTAATGCTCTCAGAGCCAAAGCATTGGCCGAGGGGGTGGCGGTATCTTGGAGCTCTTTCGGTTTGAGGATCAGATGGTCATGCTCGGAGGAGACATCATAAAAACCGCCGTTAGGATCGGTAAACTTTGCTACCATGAGTTCCGCAAGAGATTTGCTAAGAGTGAACCATGCCGTTTCTCCGCTCACTTCGTAAAGCGAGAGGAGGGCATCGATCGTCGTGGCGTAGTCCTCTAGGAGCGCCGGGGTAGAAACGGTGCTCCCTCGCTTGATGCGATAAAGAGTGTGATCCTTGAGGTACCATTCCTTGATCGCTGATGCCAAGGACAAAGATGCAGATAAAAAGTGCTCGGACTGCAGGTATTTGCTGGCTTCTGCAAAGAAGCGCAGCACAAGGCTATTCCAGCTAAGGATGCACTTATCGTCAACATTCGGACGAACTTTGGTCGAACGCAGCTTGCGAAGTTTGTCATAAATGGACTTGATTAGGGCATACTGATCGTTGTCTGCCGAGAGCTTTTCAATGGGCTGGAAAACCATTTGCTGGGGATTGGACTCGAGAGGCGAGAGGTGGTGGGTCATCGAAAAAAGCTCGTATTCTGCGGCGTCCAATGTCTCACGCAACTCCTGTAATGTGAAGGTGTAGTACTTTCCCTCCTCCCCCTCTGAGTCAGCATCGAGACTCGAATAGAAAAGTCCCGAGGAGTCTAGTAGATTTTGGAAGAGGAAGTCTACAGTCTGTTGCACCACTTCTTTGAAATTCTCGTTTTGGGTGGTTACATAGCCATATAAATAGACAAGTCCCAACTGAGCATTGTCGTAGAGCATTTTTTCGAAGTGGGGCACCATCCATCGAGCGTCTGTGCTATAGCGGCAAAAGCCTCCCTCGATGAGATCGTACATTCCCCCTCGAGACATCCTTTCTAGGGCATGTTCGATTAGCTCTCGGAGTTGGTCTCGGCCAGGGTTCTTTGCATAGTGATGGAGCAGGAATTCAAGCGCAATCGACTGGGGGAATTTTGGGGCTTTCCCCCACCCGCCATATTGCCAATCGTAGGAGCGGAGCATCTGATCGGTAGCGTTTTCGAGGTCTCTTGAGTCGAAGGTGCGAGGCTGATTGCGCTTTTGGTATTGCAGCTGGAGGGCGGAGAAGATTTGCTCGGTGGCTTCTTCAACTTGTTGACGCTTGTTCGTCCACACTTCTTGGACCGCGCGCAGTACATCCATAAAGGAAGGGAGGCGATATCTGGGGGTGGGTGGATAGTAAGTTCCTCCAAAGAATGGTTTCCCCTCAGGGGTGAGGAAAACCGACAGCGGCCAACCCCCATGCCCCGTCAGGGCGACTACTGCGTTCATGTAGATAGAGTCGACGTCCGGCCTTTCCTCGCGATCCACTTTAATTGAGACGAAATGTTGATTTAGATATTCGGCAACTTTTTCATCCTCGAAGGATTCGTGAGCCATGACATGACACCAGTGGCAAGAGGCATATCCGATGCTTAAGAATATCGGCTTGTCTTCGCGTTTGGCCTTTTCGAAGGCTTCCTCGCCCCACGGATACCAGTCCACGGGATTGTGGGCATGCTGAAGCAGATAGGGTGAGTTGGATTCTACTAGCCGATTTACCATGTTAGTCCTCGAATTCCGTTTCTACGTCGGTGTTGACGAACAATTGGGGAGTGGGATAAATTTCGATCTCATCAAAGAGATTTGGCTGATGAACTTCGACTTGATGCTGCTTGACTAGTTCCAGCAAGGCCAGAAAGACGATAATCAGCTCGTTCCGATTTTGAGCCGAAGCGATTAGCTGGCGGAAAGTAGTTCTGGCATGATTTTTGAGGATATCAATGATCCGAGAGATTTGTTCCTTAATCGAATACTTGGGCTTGATGACCGTTGGGGGAGCTGAAGAAATCAACGAGTCTTGGAATACGTTGCGAGCGGCTAACAGGAAAGCTTGTAGATCGAGCTGGCTTATCTCAAAAGTGCGTTGAGGTTTTGGAGGAGCGGCCAAGCGAATGTAAGTTCTCAAACCTTGGCGTTCTCGCTCTCGAAGGTGCGTAGCTATTTGGCGGAATTTTTTGTATTCTCTCAGTTGGCTGAGCAGGTCCTCGCCGTTATCCTCTTCTTCGTTCCCCAGCTCTAAAGCAGGTCTGGGCAGGAGCATTTGTGACTTGATATATAAAAGCTTTGTGGCAACTATCAAAAAATAGGAGACCTCTTCCTTTCCTAATTCGCTCAGGCTCTGTAGATAAGCCAAGAATTGGTCGGTGACCTGTGCCAGGGCGAGTTGAGTAATATCTAACTCGGCTTTCTCTATTAAGTGGAGCAATAAATCGAGAGGACCCTGGTAGATCGGGGTGCTCACTTGGTAACGAAAGGTGCTCGGCAAGGGAATTCCGATGGACATTGGCGAAATTATACCTGACATTTTTTGACGATCGTGCTATACTTTCCTGAAATCTTCCCAGGAGAAGAGATATGATCGATGAACCCATCCACGTAACTGATGCAGCGTTTGAGAAGACAGTGATGCAGTCTCCCCTTCCGGTGATTGTCGATTTTTGGGCTCCGTGGTGCGGGCCTTGCAAGATGGTGGCCCCTATTCTCGATAAATTGGCCAAGGAATTAGCCGGAAAGGTGTTGATAGCCAAAGTGAATACAGATGAAAACCCAGAGTGGGCGATGAAATTCGGCATTCAAGGCATCCCCACAATGCTGTTTATCTATAATGGCAAGGTTGTCCATCGACAAGTTGGAGCCTTGCCGGAGCCAATGCTCAGGGATATGGTAAATGAGTTCTTGGACGTTGTGAAGACTGCGTAAGTTCCGGCGTTATTTAGGGTGATGAACAGACTCTTTCAATCCGCGCCCCTAAGGCGCGGAGTTTTTCATCCACCCTCTCGTAGCCCCGGTCAATTTGGCCAACGTTTCGGATCACAGACTTTCCCTCTGCAGCCAAAGCAGCCAGCACCAGTGCCATCCCGGCTCGGATATCAGGGCTTTCCAAGTTCTCTCCGAAAAGCTGGGTAGGCCCTTGGACAATGCACCGATGGGGGTCACAGAGCACAATCTGGGCTCCCATGCTCACCAGTTTATCGATGAAAAACATCCTTGAAGGGTACATCCAATCATGGAAAAGCACGCTTCCTTTCGCTTGCGTGGCGACAACAATGGCTATGCTCATCAAGTCGGTGGGAAAAGCGGGCCAGGGCATGACACTGATTTCGGGAATAGCATCGCCTAAGTCGGGTTGAATTTCAAGCCGCTGCTCGGAGGGGACTGTAATCACATCGCCTTCTACGATCCACTCCACCCCCAGACGCCGGAAAACGATTTCGATCATGTCCAAGTATTGTGGACCAGCATCGAGAATCTGAATTGAGCCTCGAGTCACGACCGCCGCACCGATAAAGCTAACCACCTCAAGGTAGTCGGGGCCGATGGTGAACTCCCCTCCCCCTAACTTCTCCACCCCCTCGATAAACAGGGTGTTTGAGCCGATGTTGGATATTTTTGCGCCGAGGCGATTCAGAAAGTGGCACAGTTCCTGGACATGGGGTTCTGAAGCAGCGTTGCGAATAGTTGTCGTTCCAGAGGCGGTCACCGCTGCCATAATTGCGTTCTCTGTTGCCGTTACGCTAGCTTCGTCCAGAAGGATGTTGTTGCCACGCAGTTTATTTGCTTTGAAGGTGAATCGCTTTTGGACTCGGTCATAGTCCGTAACTGCCCCTAGGGCACTGAGCGCTAACAGGTGGGTATCCACCCGACGCCTGCCGATGACATCTCCACCCGGGGGAGGCAGGTAAATCTCGCCGCATCTGGCAAGAAGTGGGCCAGCCAGCAAGATTGAGGCGCGAATGCTGCGACAAATTTCTGGGTCTAAATCTTGAATCTGGATATCCTTGGCGTGGATTTTCCAAGAGTGGTGGTCAATTTGGGTGATAGAGACACCAAGGCTTTCGAGCAATTTGCGCATGGATTCTACATCTCGGATTTGAGGAACGTTGTGAAGGATAACCGGCTCGTCGGTAAGGGTGGCAGCAGCCAAGAGTGGGAGGGCTGCGTTCTTGTTTCCGGAGGGCTTTACTGTTCCAGAGAGGGGTACGCCGCCATGAATGATGAACTTTTCCATGGGTTTTCTATTCTTTCCTAAAGGTTCTGTGAGTTTTTGACAAGAAGTGAAGTGAGGCCGGGTCATGCTAATTATAATGGGAGTATGCTGCTCTATCTGAAGAGTATCTTCTTCGGCTTGTTGGGTGCATTACTAGTAAACTATCTCGCCGATTGCTTGCCCCACAAGCGAAGGCCTTCTATGCCCATTTGTAATCACTGCGGCAAGCGTCTCTCCATAGTGAGATACCTCGCTCTCCGCCAATGTGGCCACTGCGGACAACGCCGCCGATTGCGATATGGGCTGGTGGCACTTGGGGGCGTTGGACTGGTGTATTGGATCCAAGTCTATCCGGTGCGACTCGATTTTTGGCTTTCTTGGTTAGTTCTTGTTGTCTTCGGGGTCATTACCGTGATCGACATCGAATACCGAGTAGTTTTGTTTGAGACGGTAATTGCTGGGGGGGTGGTTTTTTTGGCGATCGGGGTTGCCCGACATGGGGTGTTATCCACTCTCCTCGGTGGGAGCGTGGGTTTTTTGTCGATGTTTGGCTTATACTGGTTGGGCAAACTCCTCTTGAAGGTGCGAAAGAGAGCCTCCTCGCCTGGCGAGGAGGCTTTAGGCTTTGGGGACGTCAACTTGTTTACCATCCTAGGGCTTTTGTTGGGGATGCCTGCCGTTCTCGTTGCCCTGTGGATTGCTATCGCTGCTGCCGGCGTTTTCAGTGGTGGGGTCGTAGTACGCATGTGGTTATCTCGAAACTATCGAACGGACATGGCGATCCCCTATGCTCCTTTCCTGATATTTGGGGCCTTCGCCCTACTCTACTTGGTCCGTCCCTAGAGCTACGCAGCCTCCTTGCTGGCCCGCGGTTTGAACCATTTCTCCCATTCGCGATTTTCCCAAACAACCAGAATTGGAGCGGCAATGAAGATGGAAGAATAGGTGCCCATGAACAGCCCGATCAACAAGATAGTGGAGAATTCACGCAAGGTAACGCCGCCAAACAAAGCCAGGGCGAGTAACATAAACTCAACGGTCATCAATTGAGTGTTGATCGAGCGTTGGAGGGTCTGGACAATCGAGTGGTTGACCAGGGTTTCAAAGGGCAGCCTCTTGAGAAAGGCGCTGTTCTCGCGAATACGATCGAAAACAACGATTTTGTCTTGCACCGAGAAGCCGATAACAGTTAGCAGGGCCGTCAGGGTTAGGGAGTCGAACTGCCAGCCGAAGAACCTTCCACCGATGGCGACAATGCTGATTACGACGGCCACATCATGGATCATGGCAATGATTGCACATAACCCATATCGAAAGGCATGTTCTACTCCACGGAAGGCGAAGGTTATGTAGAGGATGACCGCGAGTGCTGCAATGGCCAAGGCGATCACCGCTCGTTGGGTGACTTGCTGTCCGATGGTTGGTCCAACGCTATCGAAGCGCAAAACAGTGATCGAATCCTGGAAGGTCTCTTCCATCGATTTTAGCAATTTCGCTTGGGAGGTTTCATCCAGAAAGCTCGACTTGGCGATAATGGTTTGTTGCTCCGTGGTTACCACTTGAGCGTCTCTGATCCCCAAGTCGTTGAAAAGGAGGACGATCTCTGCTGGAGGAGGAGGTTGACGGTTGTTGAACTTGAATTCTAAAAAAGAGCCCCCGGTGAAATCAATTGCCAGAGGAAGTCTCCAAATCCCCAGTGTGATCATCCCCGGCACAATAATTAGCAGGGAGAGCAGGAAAAAGTAGTAGCGCTTTCCGAGAATGTTAATCATATTTCACCTTATAGGCCAAACCATTTGGCATAGTTTGAAGGTTGAAAGTAGAGGAAAACGAGGTTGAGGAAGGTGCGTGTGACCACGATTGCAGAGAATAAGCTCACGAGCACACCGATGAGCAAGGTCAGTGAAAATCCCTTGACAATTGTGGCGCCGAAAGTGCTGCCAAACCAAAAGAGGATCAGACTGGTGAGGATGGTAGCGATATTGGAGTCTCGGATTGAGGGCCAGGCTCTTTTCCAGCCGATGTCAACTGCCAAGCCCAAGGGCCGTCCGCTTCGTAATTCCTCCTTAAAGCGTTCGAAAATGAGGATGTTTGCATCGAGTGCGGACCCGGTGCTGAGCAAGAATCCGGCAATGCCGGGGAGAGTCAGGGTGACCGGAATAGTGCGAAAGATTGCGAAAGTGATCAGGGCATACGTGAGGATTGCAGAAATGGCGACCACTCCCGGTAAACGGTAGTAAAGGATCATAAAGAGAATTACGATTGTAAAACCGATAGCGCCGGCAACCAGACTCTTACGCAGTGAGTCTTCTCCTAGGGTGGGACCGATTGTGCGGGTCTCGGCTACTTTTAGAGGTACAGGGAGAGACCCGTAACGCAATTGGACGGTTAAGGCGTTGGCGCTTTCGAGAGTGAAGTTTCCTTCAATGACTCCTTCCCCGGTTTCGATTGGCTCGCGGATGCGAGGAGTAGAGATCACTTTTTTATCGAGGACGATGGCGAGGATTTTTCCCTGATGCTGACGTGTGTGCTCGGCGAAGATTTTTGTTCCTTCCGGTGTCAGACGGAAAGAGACGACCGGTTCGCCAAGTTGGTTTGTTGTCGTCTCCACACTTTCCAACATTGCACCGGTCATAATGGTGTGAAATACCGTCTCGGTTACTACGCCGGTTGTCGTAATCGGAGAGGTGGTTTCACTACCGAGGGTTTCCTCTAGATCAGTGCGGATCGTTTGATCGATCAGCGCAAAAGCTTCTTCGTCGCTCAGGTGCGACATGTCGACAAATTCAAGCACTCCAGTTTGTTTGAGCGTGTCGATGCTCTCTGTGACATCCTTGACAGCCGGGAGCTCGACATTAATGTAGCGATTGCCGGCAAGTTGCACAACGGCTTCCGCAACTCCTAAACCATTGACGCGGTTCTCGACAATCTGGCTTGCTTTTACCAGCAAATCTCGGTCGGGAACAGCGTTCTCGGGCAAATCGACCTGGAGAACGACCTGTTGTCCACCGACCAGGTCTAACCCCAATTTGGTCACGATGGGTCGTCCTAAAAATGAAGTGGTAGTGGGCAGAACAAGGTAAATCGAAAGCGCAAGGATTATAAATATGGCAACGAGCGAAAGGATCATGTTCCTCGTCATGATGTTAGCACCTCCGATGCAAACAAACGCCAGCCATGGCCTCAAATTCTAACCGGCTGGCTAACGTAGCGATTATACCTCCGTTTCCCTCTGGAGTCTAACTATTCTCCTATCCGCATTTTGCGCTCGAGAAACCGAACGAAACCCGAAAGGAGGAGGGTCATCGTCAGGTATAGGAAAGCCGCCACATTAAAGGCCTCCATGACCCGGAAGGTGCTGGAGCGACGTAGACGCGTTAGCTGGGTTAGCTCGTTGACGGCGAGTACGGTTGCAAGTGAAGAGTCTTTCAAGAGGGCAATAAAGTCGTTTCCCAAGGGCGGAAGGATGCGTCGAACGGCTTGCGGTAGAATAATCAAGCGCATAGCCAGAAAGTAGTTCATGCCTAAGGAACGAGCTGCTTCCATTTGACCTTTGCCGATCGACTGAATCCCCGCTCGAAACACCTCGGCCTCAAAGGCCCCGTAGCCGATGGCTAGGGCAATAATGGCGCGCAGCTCCATGGAGATGTTGCGGATGCTGTAGTTGGCTAGCGAGTTGAAGAGGGCGCCAATCCCACCCTTAGGAAAAACGGCAACCCCCCATTGCCCGATCCTATTCGTCAGATCGACTAGAATAGGCACAAGGCCGAAAGCGATAACCAAGATCAAGACGACTAAGGGGATCCCTCGGACCACCTCAATGTAAATCGTAGCTATGGTGTTGAGGATCACATTTCGGGAAAGGCGGGCGAGCCCAACAAATAAACCGATGATTGTGGCAATTGGAAAGGCGAGCAAAGTGATTCTCAGTGTCGTGACTACACCTGACAGCAAGTATTGAAAAGTCTCGGAGTAGTTCTTATCGGTGAGGATAAAGTAAATAATAACTAATCCTGCAATGAGCAAAATGATTGCCCACCACGGAAGAGAAGAGAGCTTGAAGCCTTGCTGTTGAAGGTGAGGAGGTTTCTGGGGGTGGACAGCTTGCATCTTTGCCCTCGTATGGGGAGAACAGCCGGGAGGAGGGAACTCTCCCGGCTGGGGTTCAGAAACGGCTTGTGGGTAAGCTTACTGGGTCAGCCCCCACTTTTTGTTAAGGGCCTCTAGGGTTCCGTCCTCGATCATAGATTGCAACGCAGCGTTCACGGCTTCACGCAGGTCGCTGCCGGGCGGAAAGACGAAGCCGAGTTGTTCATCGGAGGTCAGCTGGCCGGCCACTTTGAGTTTGCCCGGATTCTCCTTGATAAAGCTGAGCGCGCTGACGTTGTCAATCACAACCCCATCGATATCCTTTGAAAGCAAGGCGAGCACTGCTGCTCCGAAGTCCTCAAACGATTTCACCCTTTCTGCAGGGAAATGTTCCTTGGCCACAATTTCATTTGTGGTCCCCAGTTGAGTGCCGATCAAACGGTTAGCGTCGGCTTTGATCTCGTCAATAGTGGCTGTCTCGTCCTCCCTAACGAGTAGGACTTGTCCGACCGTTACATAGGGGATTGAAAAGTCAACAATTTCCTCTCGTTCGGCCGTGATCGTGACTCCGTCTGCTAGCATGTCATATTCACCCGCCTGCATTGCGAGGAAGATTCCATCCCAAGCGGCTTGTTTGAATTCTGGGACACAGTTAATGCGTCTGCAGATCTCGCGCACCGCATCGTAGTCCCAGCCAACGGCTTCTCCCATAGTCTGATCAATCATGTTAAAGGGAGGATAAGCATTCTCGACCGCAACCGTGATGACTCTGCCCCCTAGATCGGGCAGCTTTGCCGCCCCCGCCGGCTCGGTTGGAGGGGCTTCGGTCTCTGCTGCGGGCGGCGCTTGGGTTTCTGCAGGTGTGACCGGTTCGGTCGAAACCGGCGAGGGGGTGACGTTTGGAGCGCATGCACCGACAAGAATGCTCAAAAATAGGAAAAAGAATAGGGCAAGGATATGGGACTTTTTCATAGCTCTCTCTCCTTAGTCCAAGTTTCTCTCTCCATAATTATCTATGCCGTTTCTGAAACTAGAATTGATGAAGATACTTGGGTTGCAAGCCAGCAAAGAGAAGTGCAGCCCGGCTGCTCGATTTTACAACCCTTTTGGCTTATAATGTAAACTCTATTTTACCAATTCACGAGGTGAAAAGATGGCAATCTTTCCCGAAAAGGACTGGTTTTTTAAGCTAAAGGAAAAGCTGAACTCAGATGAGCGTTACGCAGAAATCGCTCGCAATTGGGAATGGGATTTGCTATTTGTCATTGAGGCGGACGAAGTCCTGAAAGAGACGCTCTCGGTCTATCTCGACCTGTGGCATGGAACTTGCCGGGATGTCAAAATCGTTGAAGATGAGAGGCAAACCCAAGCCACATTTGTGCTCTCTGCTCCTTATCAAAATTATGTTGCCTTGCTATCTGGGAAGCTAGATCCAATGCAGGCGATGCTCACCCGAAAGTTGCGCGTTCGGGGGAACATGGCCATCATGATGAGGAACGTGCCGACCGTGCTGGATTTTGTGCGTTGCTGCCGAGAGATCACGGATGGGTTTGTAGGGATCGCAGCTCAAAAATGAAGACCCGTTCCTTGTGGTAGATCAATCGAAAGTGAGGGGATTGAGAGATTTCCCACGGAGAAATGGACCCTCCCTTTGCGCCGAGATAAAGGTATTGTAGCCCGTTTTCACGCATGATCTGGGCTATTGCAGAGGCATCCCTGGGCCTTTCTAGAACTTTTTGAGAAATCTGATTGAGTCTTTGAACCTGAGCATTGTCTTCAGATAAAGCGAAAATCACGGGCGGAGGAATCGTAGTGCGCTGAGCCATGGCAGGAATCCAAGCTCCACCGTCGCTTCCGGCGTATAGTCCGTAACCCCATAGGAAAGGTTGGATGAGAAATTTTTGATGGGGGGATGTTGTCGAAACGATGAACTCCATTGCAGTCAAATCGTCACCGCGTACTAGAAAGGTGCGAGGGTTGAGCAACGGCAAAAGAGAACGCCCCCCTAAAAAAGCGGCTAGTAGGATAAATGTCAACAGGGAAGCGGTGAGAACCCATGGTCTTTTGAGCTTTGCCGGAAGGTGGTAAACCCAGAAGCACAGCCGGTGTAGGCCGTGTCCGCCTAGAGCGGCGAGCGGGAGGTAGAGGCTGATGGTCACGGCGGTCATGTTGAGGAAGCCGACTCCTATGGAAAGGAAGTGGCTTAGGTAGACCGTTGCATAGCAGAGTACGACCCAGAGCGCAAGGGTTAGCCCGCCTCGAGAACGACGGATCGTTTCGAGCGCAAGCCCGAGTCCGGCTAAGCCTAGGACAATCTTCCCCAGTGCGGGAGTGAGAAGGTTAATGGGGAGGGTTTCAAGGACAGGTGGCGGTCGATTCCAGGCGCTAATTTTGGGGAGAATCAGGGTTGTCCAGGCCTTAGGTAACCAGGGTAAGGAGAACACCAAAACCGTCAGTCCGGTTAGGCCAACCTCAACAAGGAGACGGAGGAAACGGATCTTGCGGCTTTGAGAGGAGGGACGGAGGAGCTTTTCGAGGGCGGACAACCCGAGCAGAAGGAGCGCAAAATAACTTACTCGATAATGGATGATGACCAGCCCTGCAAAAACGAGTGAAATGACTACAAGTGTGGGAATGCTGGGACGTGGGCTTAGAGGATAGTCTGAGGGCAGGTTTCTCCTGAAGAGATAGATCGAGGCGGGGAGAACCAACAGCCCACAGAGATGCGTGTAGCGGCCCCAACTGGTATAGTAGGCCGGCATGGGCGAGAGGAAAGCGACTAGGGTGGCTGAGAATAGCCCGGCGTAGCGGTTGGGATAGAAGGCCAGGGTAAAAGCGTAGGCACTATAGACACTTAGGGCGTTGAGAATTTGTCCGAAGACTAGCATAGCAAGCGGTAGCGGTAAAGCAGAAAGCCAAGTGAAAAGCGCAAGATTTGCATGGAAGCCCGAGTGATAGGAGGTAGTTGTCGAGGAAAAGTAGGGCTCGTATGAGGCAGGATAAGTGCCGTTTTCGAGGATTAATCGAGTAATCAGGGCATGGTGCACTGAGTCTACCCAGGCTGGGGCAACCAAATTGCGTGACATAAGCAGGCGGACGGCTAACGCAAGGAAGAAGATCAGCAGAAGGAGTAGGTCGACGAGATGGATTTTCGCTAACCAACTCCTTCGATTTCGTATAGACACTAACACAAGCAGAGAGAAAATCACGTAAGTAAGAAAACGAGCCAAATCTCCCTGCCATCGGATTTGGAGAAAGCCGGTCCAGGCCATCCAGAGAGGGATTGCAGCTAGGCTGGTACTGAGAATCAAGTAGACACTCAGGGAGCGGTCGTGGGGGAAAGGGAAGCGAATGAGCTTGAGGAGTAGAGTGCCCGGGGTGAGGAGCAATGCCACCGTTGGGACCAACAGGTCAAGATTCCGGATGAAATTCAGGGAATCGAGCCAAAAACTTTGAAATGTATATCGATACTCGAGCGAGAAACCCAAATCGGCAGACCGAGGCTGATTATTAAGCGAAAAGCTGCCTTGGGAATAGCTATCCAGCAAACTGCCCCACAAATAGACCGGGGCGTCTGACTCGAGCACAATAGCATACTTCCCGCCGGGGATATATTGGTTTTCTGGGAAGGTAAAGATGCACCTTTGTTCTCGACAATCGCTAAGAGGTTGGGAAAGAGAAAGCAGGTACCTAGGGGTTTGGTTGAGATCGAATAGGGTTAAGGTGAGTCTTGCGCCCGGGGGTGGCGGCGTTGCCGGGGAAGCCCAGAGGACAAGCTTGCTCAGAGAAGCTTCTTTCAAGAAGAGCGTCTGGGAGGCAAGTTCGTTGTCTTGGAGGACGTGAACCAGATCGGTATGCCACTCGTGAGATGATTCGGGGTCGTATAGATTGACACACCCCCCAAGAAAAAGCCCCAAAATCAGGTACCCTAAGAAGCTACCGGGAAGACTCCATTTCCCCAATTTGGTGGCGCAAGTAGGCTTCCATAAAGCCATTCAGTTCCCCGTCTAACACGGCCGTGGTGTTGCTGGTTTCGTAGCCTGTGCGGTGGTCCTTAACAAGCTGGTAGGGATGGAGTACGTAAGAGCGGATTTGGTTTCCCCATTCCACTTTTTGAAATTCGCCGCGTAATTGTGCCATTTGTTCTTCCTGCTCCCTTTGCTTGAGCTCCAATAGGCGCGAGCGCAGGACTCGTAAGGCGTTTTCGCGATTTTGCAACTGAGAGCGTTCGTTCTGGCAGGTGACTACAATCCCGGTGGGAAGGTGGGTGATGCGCACTGCAGTATCGTTTTTCTGAACGTTTTGTCCTCCGGCGCCGGCTGCGCGGAAGGTGTCAATCCGCAGATCGTTAGGGTTGATTTCGATTTCTTTGTCATCTTCTACCTGCGGCAAGACTTCTACTAACGCGAAAGAAGTGTGGCGACGGTGGGAGGCATCGAAGGGGGACAGGCGCACGAGGCGGTGTACTCCTTTTTCGGAACGCAAGTATCCATATGCATACTTACCTTCTACCGAAATCGTTACGCTCTTGATCCCTGCCTCTTCGCCAATGCTGCGATCGAGGATCTCTGTCTTGAAACCGTTCCGTTCTGCCCAGCGCAAGTACATCCGTTCGAGCATCTCTGCCCAATCCTGCGAGTCAGTCCCGCCTGCCCCGGCATGGATCGCCAAAAGGGCATCGTTGCGGTCGTATTTGCCCGAAAACATGGCATAGAACTCGCGCTTTTGAATCGCCTTCTCGATGGAAGCGATTTCGGCTTGTAGCTCTTCGCGCAATGATTCGTCATCCAGAGCAGCCAAGTCCAGCGCGTCCTTAACCCTTTGCTGAAGTTCCAGCCAAGGTTGCACCTCGTCGCCCAGCAGAGCAATCGTCCTCATGACCCTTTGGGCTTGGTCTGGGTCTTGCCAGAAATTCTCCGACTCGGATTGTTTTCTCAGCTCGTTTAGTTGCTTTTCTTTTTCAGGGATGTCAAAGACGCACCAATAGGTTTTGGATTCGTTCAGATTGGCCCTTCAAGTGTTCGATCAGGTCTTCCATAGCTCGCTTTTTCTCCCATTTATGAAGATGAGACAGGAAGAATTCCATCTAGGAAGGCTTGGGGGTTAAAGGGTTCTAAATCTTGGTAGGTTTCTCCCAAGCCAGCGAAGTATATAGGTACTCCAAGCTCTTTTTGGATAGCAAATGCCATTCCTCCTTTAGCCGAGGAGTCGAGCTTAGCAAGGATCACACCGTTGACTTGGACGGCCTGTTGAAACGCACGGGCCTGCTGCAGTGCGTTCTGGCCGGTAGTGGCATCGAGCACAAGCCAGACATAATGAGGAGCACCGGGTAAGGCTTTTCCGATCACACGGTGCACCTTTTTGAGTTCTTCCATGAGATTATAACGGGTATGTAAACGCCCGGCAGTGTCGATGATTGTTACGTCAATTTTGCGGGCAATGGAGGCTTGGACTGTGTCGTAAGCCACTGCGCCTGAGTCGGCCCCGGGTGAGCCGCTAATAACAGGAAGGTCCAAACGCTCGGCCCAAATTTGGAGTTGATCAATTGCAGCCGCACGAAAGGTGTCGGCCGCTCCGAGGAGCACGGTTTTGCCTTGCTGACGAAAATAGTGAGCGAGCTTGGCGATCGTGGTTGTTTTTCCCGATCCGTTTACCCCCACAATGAGGATTACCGTGGGGCGGTGTTCTAGGGAAAGAGGGGGTGGTTCAATAAGGCGCTTGCTCAATTCTTGGCGAAGCAGTTTCTCCAAATCGATACTCTTGATGATGTTCGGGTTAATTTGGGCTTGTTTCAAGGCTTGGATGACTTCCTGTGTGGTCTCAACACCCAGGTCGGCCTGTATTAAGAGCGCTTCTATATCCTCGTAGGTGGAAGGATCAATATCTCCACCAGCAAGGATGGACTTAATTTGGGTGAAGGCCGCTTGGCTGGTTTTTGTAAGTCCAGCTTTCCATTTACTAAAAATGTTGATCACAAAGGTGAATTATATCACGAGGTGAGGTTGGAGAGATGATGCTATAATTTCCAGTGTGGAACAAAAGCTCTCCCATTTTGACTCCCAAGGAAAGGCTCGGATGGTTGATGTTGGGGATAAGGAGGTCACCGAGCGTTGGGCAGTTGCCAGGGGCGAAGTGCTCATGCGCCCGGAAACCCTCGAGGCCATTCGAGCAGGAGTGACCCGTAAAGGTGATCTTTTGAACGTGGCTCGAATTGCCGGTGTGCTGGGGGCGAAGAAGACCTCTGAGTTAATCCCCCTGTGTCATCCCTTGAGCCTTGATTTTGTCGAAGTCGATGTGTGGGTTGATGAGGAGCTGCCGGGGGTGCAAATTCAAGCTCGAGTTCGCACGAGTGGTAAAACCGGGGTGGAGATGGAAGCGCTGACTGCTGTAAGTGTTGCAGCGCTAACCGTTTACGATATGGTGAAGTCTGTGGAGAAGACGATGCGCATTCAGAATATCCGTTTGGTGGAGAAACATGGGGGAAGAAGCGGAGACATTATCAACGAATAAGTGAAGTGAAACGGAGGTTGTGTGAACATCCGCGTGCTTTACTTTGCCACATATAAGCAGAAGATCGGAAAAGGTGAAGAAAATTTTTCTTTTGAGGCCCCTCTGAAGGTAGAGGAGCTTAAACATTTTCTCCGTGAACGGTATCCCGATTCGGGCTTGGATTTTTCTCGCATCTTGGTTGCGGTGAATAAGGAGTATGCCTTTGATGACGATCTGATCCCTGATGGCGCCGAAGTGGCGATCTTTCCGCCTGTGAGTGGCGGGGAAAGTGTGCTTCCTACCATCCTTGAGCTGACCGAGAAAGACTTTGATATCGATGCAATTTTGCGACAGTTAGTCCGCCCAACCACTGGCGGGAGCTGTGTGTTTGTCGGTTTTGTGCGTGAGGTGACGACGGGGGAGTTGGTCAGGCAAACGAGCTACCTTGAGTACGAAGCCTACGAAGAGATGGCCAAGCAAAAAATGCTGCAGGTGGTGCGCGAGATTCGTACCCGCTGGCCTGAGGTCGAGGGAGTAGCCATCATCCAACGGTTAGGGCACCTCGATCCGGGAACGCCGACAGTTTTGGTTGCGTGTACGGCTGCCCATCGCGATCGGGGCATCTTTGAAGCCGCAAGGTATGGCATCGATCGGGTTAAGGAGATCGTTCCGGTGTGGAAGAAGGAGGTGGGCCCGGCGGGAGAAGTTTGGGTGGAGGGAGAATACTTTCCCCGCAAGAGTGACACGGTCGTATGATGTCTATCCGATGCGCAAACTGTAAGCGCTCCTATCCGGAAGTGGGTGCGGCGGAAAAGTGCCCTATATGTGGTGGCTTCTACGAGATCCTCGAGTGGCCTCTGAGAGAGGCGCCAGAACGCATTAACCCGTCAATGGGGATTTGGAACTATTTACACCCTGAGGCCTTCGGGGCTTCTGCCGAGGTGATTAGTCTAGGGGAGGGCTTAACCCCTCTAGTTTGGAGTTCAGTGGGGGACAAAGATCGGCGCCCGGTCGAAGTGTGCTTCAAGTGTGAACATTTCAACCCAACTGGATCGTTCAAGGACCGGGGCAGCGCTGCTTGTGTGCAGTTCTTGGTGAACCGGGGGATTGACACCGTCTACGAGGATTCTTCGGGGAACGCCGGGGCCTCGCTGGCGGCTTACGCTTCGAGGGCTGGATTGGAGGCTCACATCTACGTGCCGAGCAGTGTCTCGGGGGCCAAACGGGCACAGATTTCACAGTTTGGCGCTCAACTCCATTTGGTTGAAGGGCCGCGCTCTAGAGTCACCGAAGCGCTCTACCGTGACCTGCGAGGAAAGAGTATAGCCTCGATTGTTTATGCCAGTCATGCTTGGATGCCTTTTCATCTGATTGGGTATGCAACCCTAGCTCTCGAACTGTTCGATCAGCTTGGGGGCGCGCCGGGAAGTATTCTGTTACCGGTAGGCCAGGGTGGTTTGTTACTGGGGGTTGCTTCGGGGTTTGAGTGGCTGAGGATGCGTGGAAAGATCGAAGTGATGCCCCAAATTTACGGTGTGCAGGCTCGGGCTTGCGCACCCCTATGGGCTGTCTATTCCTACGGAAGGGCAGGCCTATCGTGGGTTGTGGAAGGCGAGACTCTTGCGGAAGGAATTCGCATCAAATACCCCATAAGGGGAGATGCGGTTTTGGAAGCGGTTGAGAAGAGCGGGGGTTCATTTTTTGCTGTAGACGAAGAAGAGATCATCGAAGGGATGAAAACTGCTACCCAAATGGGTTTTTTGGTCGAACCAACCTCGGCTGTGGTTTTTCCAGTTTTACTCAACTACGTTGAAATTATGCGACAGCCGGTAGTTGTGATCTTATCCGGATCGGGATACAAGGCCTTGGAGCAATATGAAGCACAATCTTCCCATTAAGGACGAATACTTACTCCAAAGGGCATTGACCCATCGTTCTTACTTGAACGAACACGATGAGGTTATTGAGGATAACGAGCGCTTGGAATTCTTGGGTGATGCGGTTTTGGACTTTTTTGTCGCCGAGTGGATTTATCACCATTTTCCCGAAATGAGTGAGGGGGACTTAACTAAACTTCGCTCAGCGTTGGTCAAAACGGAACAATTAGCGGAATTCGCCAAGCAATTGGGCTTGGGCCAGATGATGCGTTTAGGGAAGGGTGAGGAAGAGTCGGGAGGACGAGAACGGGCCAATTTGCTCTGCGCAACATTCGAAGCTGTGGTAGGGGCGATCTATCTTGATGGCGGAATGGACACTGTACAACAGTTTTTAAGGCCGATTGTTCAAAAGGCTGCTGAGGATATCATCGCTCAAAACAAGGAAAAGGAACCCAAAAGCATTTTACAGGAATGGTCGCAATCGAATGGATATGGACCACCGGTTTACCGCACAGTCTCGGTCCGCGGGCCAGAGCATGCAAAAATTTTCGAAGTTGAAGTCTATATCGGCAACCGCTGTTACGGTAAGGGAGAGGGTCCGAACAAGCGAATTGCTTCCAAGAATGCTGCTCGGTCAGCACTCAAGACTTTGAATCTGGACCAGTGACCATGGCTCTACGTCTAAAATCGTTGGAATTGCAAGGGTATAAAACCTTTGCAAGTAAGACATTGTTTGTCTTTAGCGGTTCGGTTACTGCAATCGTAGGGCCGAATGGCTCGGGTAAATCAAATATTGCGGATGCTATTCGCTGGGTGTTGGGGGAACAGTCTTACGCCCTACTGCGCGGGCGGAGGACTGAGGATATGATTTTCTCCGGCTCAGATTTGCGGGCAAGAGCAGGTATGGCTCAAGCGACAATGGTCTTCGACAACCTCGATCAATGGATGCCGATCGAGTTTAGCGAGGTTGCGATTACTCGTCGGGCGTATCGCGACGGGCAAAACGAATACCTAATCAACGGTCAACGTGTGCGCTTGAAGGATGTGAATGAGTTGCTTGCCCGTTCAGGGTTGTCGGGGCGGACGTATACTGTGATCGGGCAGGGATTGGTTGATGGAGTTTTAGCGTTGAAGGCCGAAGACCGCCGCCAGTTGTTCGAGGAAGCAGCCGGAGTTGGCGTTTACCGTAGTCGCCGTGAAGAGGCTTTGCGCCGTCTCGAATCGACAAGAAGGAACTTGGAAAGAGTGTACGATCTTTTGTCAGAGATCGAGCCTCGGTTGAGAAGCTTGGAGAAACAAGTGAAACGCCTTGAAGAGTACGAGCAGATTCGGAGCGAGCTCAAAAAATTGCTCCTAGAGTGGTATGGTTTTCATTGGCATCAAGAACAGAAGCAATTCGCCTTGCAGAAGGAATTCGTTGAGCAACGCGAAAACGCAGTTGAGGAATCACAGCAGCAGCTGCTGAGAAAAGAGCGTGAATTAACTTCTCTACGAGAGCATCTTCTTGCCCGGCGAAGACTTCTCGAACAGTTGCGCCAGGAGCTGAATCATCTTGCGGAGACACGCCATTCCGTCAATCGTCAGCTGGCGGTTCTGGGTGAGCGCAAAGATGCCTTGCGCTTGATTCAAGTCGATCTGGAGGCGCAGCGCACTCGTCTTATGGAGGAGGAGGAGGAGCTTAGTGAGAAGGTGCGTGAGGCACAAGCAGAACAAGCGGTGCTCCAAGAGGAGTACCGGGAGACTGTTGCAAAAGTGGAAGCAGCCCGGCGAGAATTGGCTCACAAGCAAAAGGAATACGAGGATGAAAAAGTCCTTCTGGACGACTTGAGTTCCCAATTAAACCTACTGGTGCGTCAGCGAGCTGAATTAGAGGCGCGCCTTCAGCAAGTAATTCGTCAGCAAAAACAACGAGCGGAGCTTGCAAGGGCAAAGCGCGAGGAGTTGGTCAGGGTGGAGACGACGCTTCGAGCTAGAAGCGGAACATTGGAGGACCTTCGTTCCTCTCTGAACGAGCTTCGTGAGGAATTGGCATTTTATCAGCAGAGGCTAGAGGAGCTGCAGGCGGACGAGCAGCGTGATCTAGAGCTTAGAAAGAGAAAGCAGGAGCATCGAACCAAATTAGAATCCGAGCGGATGAAACTGTTTGCTCGACTTTCTGTACTAGAGCAAGCGGATCAGGCCCTAACCGATTACAGTCAAGCCGTTCAGTATCTTTTTCGTCGAAAGGATCAGGGGTTAGCCATTTTAGGCGTTCTTGGGTCAATGCTTGATGTTCCGGCCAAGTTCGAAGTGGCTGTCGCTGCCTATCTGGGTGAGATGGTGGATACCATCTTAACCCCTGATCTCTCCACTGCAGAGTCGCTCGCCAAGCTTTTAGCCCAGGAGAATCTACGGGGTGTTTTCTTGCCGCTGCACGAGAGGCGCAACTTACCGGAACTTCCCGCTTTTTCTCAAGAGGGGGTTATCGGATGGCTAAAAGATTTGGTGAGCATTGAACCTCGTTACCGGGACGTACTCGAAAGGATTTTTTATCGTGTGTTGTTGGTAGAGAACACAGAGGTTGCGAAAGTACTGCACCAAACGTTGAGTGACCCACCGATCCTTGTTACCCTAAACGGAGAACTGTATTTCCCCCAGGGGCTTATCGCTAGTGCCGGCAAGATCGAAGCAGGGAAGCTGCGCCGACCGCGCGAGAAAAGAGAGATTCGGCGTCAAATTGCTCTTTTGGACTTGGAAATTGAGGCACTAGACCGAGAATTAGCGGCTTTGGATCAACAAATTGTCGAAGTGGGCACATCCTGTCAAGCTATGCGGAAGGAACAAGCGAGGGTGCGTGAGAGCGTTGCCGTTGTTGAACAAAGGCTAACTCAGCTTACTCAAGAGATCGAGAAAGACCGAGTCCGCCAGGAGATTCTGAAAAAACATCTTGAAGAATTGGAGGAGGAAGGCAGAGTTCTAGATCAAGAAATCTGCGTTGCGGAGCTAAAACAGGAGGAGTTGGGTCGACAGGTTCCTCTTCTAGAGACCCAAATTCGCGAGCAAAGCCAACGACTTTCCGAGATTGCGCTAGATCAATTCCAGCGCCGGGTTGCACAATGGGAAGCCTACCTTGAAGCCATGGAACGAGCACTGGACGGCACCGTGTCTAAGATCAAGGAGCGCGTGCAGCAACGTGAAATGGCAAAACAAGCTCTGAATCATGTTGGGGCGAAACACAGGGAAACCGAGGAGCAGCTGGTTGAACTTGAAGCCGCCCTTGCCCAGTTACGAAACAGGGAGAATCAGATAGAGCAGGCTCAAAGCGACTTAATCGCAAAGATAGAGCCCTTAAGGATGGAAATTGAGGAATTAGAGAGCCAAATGGAAGCGCTTAGGGGGGAGGTCCAAGATTTACAACGAACGCTCCAGCAACAGGAGCACAACCTTGCCCAACTTCGCGTCACCCTCGCTCGCCAACAAGAACGGTTGGAGGCTTGGCGCCAAAAGATTGAGGAAGATTTCGGATTGGTTGCCTTCGATTACGGCGAAGAGATCAGCGGGCCTCGTCCTTTGCCGATCGATGGAATGGTGGAAACCTTGCCTAGAGTCTCTGAGATTCATCCTGACTTGGAAGAGCAGATCAGGCGTTATCGCGGGCAATTGCGCCGGCTGGGTGCGGTTAGCCCGGAAGCAAGAGTGGAATACGAGCAAGTCAAACAGCGTTATCAATTTATGCAGGAGCAGATAGCCGACTTGCTCAAGGCCGAAGAAGACGTTCTAGAAATCTTGCATCACTTAGACGAAACGATCGAGCAAGATTTCTTGCAAACCTATGAGGCCGTTGCTGAGGAGTTCAGGAGCATCTTTGCCCGGCTGTTTAGGGGCGGAAGTGCGAGATTGTTCCTGACGGATGGCGATGAGCTCCTGAATGCCGGCATTGAGATTGAAGTGCGTCTGCCCGGTAAGAGGGCTCAAGGGTTGTCTTTGCTTTCGGGTGGGGAGCGCAGCCTAGCGGCTGTGGCTTTGATTTTCGCCTTGTTGAAGGTCTCACCTGCTCCATTTTGCGTTCTGGATGAGGTGGATGCAATGCTGGACGAGGCGAATATCGCTCGATTTCAGGAGCTGCTCAAGGAACTGAGTGAGACTACTCAGTTTATCCTCGTGACTCATAACCGTCATACTGTTCAAGTTGCCGAGATTATTTACGGGGTGACTTTAGGGCGAGATTCGACCAGTCAGGTCATTAGCCTGAAGCTCGATGAGTTAGACCGAGTCATGAGTCCGGGATAAGAACGCAGGCCCGACCGCTCGGCCTGCGTTCTATTCTCAACCGACGAACGCCTTTATGGCGTGGCGGTAACCAAAGGTGTGGTTTCCGCAATGGTAGGTTGAGGCACGGGTTGAAATTGTGTGGAACTCAATGCGTCAATTGCCCGCCGAACTTCCTGAGGGATCGCAGGGATAGAGGGGACACGATTTGGCCAACTCTCATCGATCTCGATTTTCGCTGTGGCTCTAAGCTCGGAAAGCCACTTTTGGAATTGTTCTTCTCGGTAGCGTTCCCATTCGACCTCGGAAAGGCGGCGCGTTTCCCGACCCAACAACTGAATAACATGAAAACCAAATTGTGTTTTGATGGGCTGGCTGACTTCGCCAATTTCTTTCAGGGCAAAGGCGGCGTTCTCAAATTCGGGCACCATCACTCCACGATAGAACCATCCCAGATCGCCGCCGCTGTCCTTGTTGCTGGTATCTGTAGAATATTCTGCAGCCAATTTGGTCCAATCCTCTCCAGCCTTAAGTTTAGCCAGCACCTCTTGTGCTTTCGCTTCGTCCTCCACCAAGATATGCCTCGCCCAGATCATTTCTTGCTCTGGAGCAACTCCAAGCTCTGCAAGAACAACTTCCTCCATTTTTTGGCTGAGCAGCTGATTGCGGACGATCCTTCGGATATCTTCTTCGCTAACCTGGATCGCTTCGTAGCTTTTCAGCACCTCTCGGTAATCGGCGAGGAACGATTCGTAGGTGTAGGGGGTTGGAGTTGGTTCGAGGGGTAAAGTGGGGGTAGAGGTTGGTGAAGGGGTGGTGTTGGCTTGGGTTAAGGTTGCGATCGGAGTCGCTGTTGACAATGGAGTAGGAGTAAGAGAAGGAGTGGGGGTTTGCGTGGACGTTGGAGTGGGGGAGATTAACGCCAGTTGGGTAGGCGAGAGTGTAGAGGTTGCTATTTGTGGCAGGGTTGGACTGGGGGTGGGGGTTCCGTTGCGATAATAACCAAACGTTTCTTCGATCAATCGGTCAACTTCTTCTTCACTAATCGTGAGGTTGCGTTTTCTCGCTTCCTGTTCCAATAACTTAGCCTCGATAAGGGTGTCAAGGGCTTGTTGTCCGACAGACGAAGGAGAGAGCTGTTGCTCGAGTTGGGTCAGCCGGGAAGAATAGAAAGAGGCAAATGAAGGATCATCCCCATAAACCTGAGCAAATAACTGATAATCCTGCACAGTGGCGATCATTTGATTGATAAGGTGTTGACGACTAAAACGAACAAACGTCTGCCATTCTCGGTTAGTGATCCTTTCTCCATTAACCACCGCAACCGGGCGAAGATTACTCAATACGAATTGGTCTAGGAGACCATATCCTACGATAAGGATGACTAGAGCGATGGCAATCAGGCTCCCCGTGATGATCAATCGGTTCAGCCGTCTTTCGCGCTCCAAGCGAGCCTGGTGTTTCTTGCTTTGGGTGTAGAGTTTTGGATTGCGTGCCATAGGATGCCTCTTAGGCGACCAGCTTTGGGCTTCGAAGGCCACATTCTCTTTCGGCTAGGTCACTTGAGTTGAGGATTTATTCGACAATCTCTCCAGTAAATTGGAGAAGCGCTAGATGACGCGCTCGCTTGATCGCAACGGCAAGTCGGCGTTGGTGCTTTGCGCACGTTCCGGTTTGACGACGGGGTCGAATTTTGCCATCTTCGCTGATGAAGCGGCGCAGCAGTTCCACATTTTTGTAGTCGATTACTGCGGTATGGTCAGTGCAAAAGAAGCAGATTCTGGGTGGTGTGTAAAAGCGCCGAGGCGTTGCTTGAACTTCTTCGGTTGTGGTCTGGTCTGTGCTCACAGTTGACTCTCCTCTCTAGAAGGGATATTCTTCATCACCGGTGTCCTCAGCACCCGACTGGTTGTTACTTTCTCGTTTATCGTCCAACATGATCATCTCGTTGGCGACGATTTCGGTTGTGACGTGCTTAACGCCTTCCGAATCTTCCCAATGGCGATTCTGCAGTCTTCCTTCTATATAAACCAAGCTCTTTTTGGTGAGGTACTGCTTGCAAATTTCTGCTAGATTTCCCCATGCAACCACGTTGAACCATTCGGTTTCGGTTCTCTTATCACCATCTGCCGTGTTCCATGAGCGACTGGTGCCGATACAAAAGGTGGTTACAGGACGCCCAGATGGGGTGTAACGCATCTCCGGGTCACGTCCAACGCGTCCGATCAAAAAGACTTTGTTTAATCCTCGGGTCATTCTGGGTACCTCCATGGGAAGCAAAGCAAAGGGCTTCCTAATGGCTTGAAAGCAAGACGAGACATCTGTTCTATTGCAACGTAATTAGGAAGCGCATTACCTGTTCCAAATAGCGCAAATTGCGCTCGAGTTGTGGGACAAAAACCGGGGGAAGGGCTAAGTTCATGAGAACATAATGCCCTTCACTCTGTTTACGTATCGGGTAAGCTAGCTTGCGCTTGCCCCACTGCTCAACTCTCTCGATTTGACCGTTGTTCTCCTGAATCCAAGAAGAGACCTTTTGAATTAGATCATTGAGTGCGCTTTCGTCAAGGTCGGGATGCGCAATAAACATGAGTTCGTAATTTCGCATAAGAGTCTCCTTTCCACGGGATTGCCCTCGGACTGTTCATCTCTGCCGAAGGCGGAAAGTAAGCCACGCAAACGCGTGGCTTATTCTTATTTTATCTCAAGACACCCTTTTTGAGTAGGCCTTTTTGAAGTCGTACAGACTTCGGCGCTATTCAAGGCCCCAAACTCCATTCGGTTTTCTCATGCTTCGTCTCTCATGTGGCGCTCCGGTTTCGGAGTGCTTAGTCGCAACGGTATTATAAGTGAGGGCTTATTGAAAGGGAGGGGATTCTGACCGCTTGACTTGGAGATTTTTGAACTGTATGATTAGTAGAGAGGTGCAAGGAGAGAGGATGGAAATCCAAGCTTTGAGTGACGAGGAGAAAAAGTACTTGCTTAAGGTTGCGCGGCGCACCTTAGAACAACATTTTGGGATCAAATCGAAGGAAGAGTTGCCGCCCCCGTCCGAAAGGTTGCTTCAACCGGCGGCTACGTTTGTAACTCTTACGATCAATGGGGAGCTCAGGGGGTGTGTGGGAACGCTAGAGGCTTATCAGCCTTTGATTGAGGATGTGAAAGAACATGCCTTAGCTGCGGCGTTTCGGGACTTTCGTTTTCCTCCCCTTTCAAAGGAGGAGCTCTCTGAGATCGAGATTGAAATTTCGGTGCTAACCAAGCCTGAAAAGTTAATTTATGAGAGCCCTGGGGAGCTTCCCAAGCGGATAAGGGCTTATCAAGATGGGGTTGTTCTATACTGGATGGGGAGACGGGCGACCTTTTTGCCCCAAGTGTGGGATAAAATTCCCGACCCTGAGGATTTTTTGGACCATCTCTGCATGAAGATGGGAGTTGACCCGGGCCTCTGGCGCAAAGAAAAAATGGAAGCTTCCGTCTATCAGGTCATTGAATTTCGGGAGGGAGAATTTCTCAAATCTGAGTGAACTGAGTCACGTTGAGGACAAAAATGGTGGCTCGTTTGATGTTGGCTTCTTGAGGGGAAGACGTACTTTGACGAATAATCCCTATGGCCTCCTGGACTCGATCCTCCTCGACACCAATCATCAAGGTCGTAGAGCCTTTGCGGAGAAAGCCTCCGGTTGAGGCAACCTGGGTGACGCGAAAGTTGGCCCCTATGAGGGATTGACATACTGCTTCGTTGTCTACATCACGGATGATTGCGATGATCAGCTTCATTGGTCTATAGCTCCTCGTAGAACTCAATCGGGATCAGAAAGATCGTTGCACCTCCGATGGTAATTGGGGTTGAGAGCGGGACAGGGAGTGCGGCGGTTCCTTCTATAGGAGTGGCGATATACTCAGTGCGCTGGTGGCAGTGGGCATGCATGATCTCGAGGAAAGCTTGAATTTGGGGTGCTGGAACCCGAATCAGTAGGGTGCTATTTCGCCTGCCAAGCCATGCGCCATAGGTGGCAATGCTGGCTCCTTCGAAACCCGCTCTCTGAAGAGCATCGGAAACCGCTTTTTCATCCTGGCTCTGGACGATTGCGATAGCTAAGTAAAGTGGTGAGTTCGATGAATTCATGAGCAGGACTTCAGAAATTCGACCGGGGGATTTGACCGCAATTTTACCGTAACCCCAAGATTTGGGTGGGTAGAGGTGTGGATGTGGTAAAGAGTTTGCTTTGGATTGCGGAACGAATTTGTAAAAAGGGTGTTCTCTGATTAGGATTTTTCTCAGGTTGTGCTAGAATCCAACTGGTTCAAGGAGTACACGTTGGTAAACTCGATTGAGCGTCGTGGGCAGTACTTTGAAGAGTTTGAACTTGGACAATCCTTTGTCAGCGTGGGCAGAACAATCACCGAACACGATATCCTTGCCTTCGCTGGACTCTCGGGCGATTATAATCAAATCCACACCGATGTTGAGTTTGCAAAGACCACCCCGTTCGGACAGAGGATTGCCCATGGATTGTTGGGACTGTCAGTGGCTAGTGGTCTGGCAATGCGCACAGGCATCCTGGAAGGCACGGTTCTTGCATTTCGTGAGATTGAAGAGTGGAAATTTACCAAACCGATTTTCATCGGCGACACAATCCGTGTGAGGTTAGAGGTAGTTGACTTGAAGCCCCTGCCTCGGTTGGGAGGGGGGATGGTAACTATACGAGTTGAAGTCCTTAATCAACACTCGGAAGCAGTTATGAGGGGTAGGTGGTCGGTGTTGGTTGCCTCTAAGTCCTAACCCAGTTCGGTGAGGAGAGCTCGATGAGCGAGGCTGCTGAGCCTTCCCCCGGAGAAGACGCAGCAAAGCGCTTTCGGCGTATTCTCTCAGAAGGAGATGGAGTATCGCCGGAGAGTTCTGAAGCGGATCAAGATACAAAGGAGCTTGGGCGGCACCCTACCGGCTTACCCGATCTCACCGGCGGGTGGTATGAGGAGATTCGGGCTACACGGGATGGGGATTTGCCTTCAGAAGCTGAACAGAGCGGAGGAGTCGGCGTTCAAGCACCCTCCCCTGAGACCTCCGAGCGTGAACCCTCATTCCCTGAGTTAGGAGATACACCCCCCCACTCTCCACCGGAAATAGGGACACATGGTTTGCCTTTGCCGCGCCGGCTAACCGAGGTGGATGCTGATGCCACTCGCTTGACCCCCCGTATGAGTTCCTCCGAAGTCACACAGATCCGCCCAAGGCCTCGGGAAAGCCCTCGGACTTTTGCTGGCGACCCTCTGAGGATGCCCCCGAATGTGCCTCCCCAGCCGGCCTCAAACCTTTTGGGAAGAGGTCGTGTTCAAGAGCTCCGACGAGGCCCTGTCGAGGCGGTGGGAAAGGGGACTCAAATCAATTGGGGGCTGATCCGCGGTTGTTTGCTGCGCAGTCTGGTCTTAGCGCTTTTTGCCACCGTATTGCTCTTTATCTGTTCGGTCTCGTTTGTTCTTGTGCAGTACTTCCGCATATTGCAAGAATTGCCCGATATCGAAAATCTTAGACAGAGGGCATCCCAGTTCGAAACTACGCGCATCTTGGATCGAGATGGGAATGTTCTCTACGAAATTCTGGATCCCAACGCAGGCCGGCGAACCTATGTCCCCCTAGAGAAAATCTCGCCTTATATGGTTGCCGCAACGATTGCGACAGAAGATAAAGAATACTACAACCACCCCGGCTATGATGTCTTTGCAATTTTTCGCGCTTTCTATCAGAACTTAGTGAGTCAGGATACAGTATCGGGTGCTTCTACGATTACCCAACAACTGGCGCGCAATTTGCTGTTCAGCCCCGAAGAGCGCAGCAACCGCTCCTATCAACGCAAGGTGCGCGAGGCAATTCTCGCTGCTGAGCTAACGCGCCGCTATTCCAAAGATGAAATCTTAGAAATTTACCTCAATGAAAACTACTATGGCAATCTCGCCTATGGAGTTGAGGCGGCGGCAGAAACTTACTTCCGCACGACAGCGGATAAATTAACCCTAGCTCAGGCTGCTTTTCTCGCCGGACTGCCTCAGGCTCCGGCCATCTACGATATCCATACCAACCGGGAGGTCACACTGAAGCGGTTTAGCGATGTGTTGGTGCTGATGTATCGCGTCAGTCAAGAACAGGGGTGCATCTACGTCAGTAATTCTCCGCAGCCGGTTTGTGTGGATGCTGTTGCAGCTACACGGGCACGTGAGGAGATCTTAAATTACACCTTTCCGTCCCCTAATGTGCCCATGAGGCATCCCCATTGGGTCAATTATATCCGACAGCAACTAGAAGACTTGTTCGATGTGCAGACAATCTATCGTTCCGGCTTCACTGTCTATACCACGCTCGATAGTGAATTACAACAACTCGCAGAACGTTTGGTCAAAGAACATGTCTCTGGGTTGCGGGAGAAGAACGTCAAAACAGGAGCCTTGGTAGCTATTCACCCCCCGAGCGGCGAGATTTTAGCCATGGTTGGCTCGGCTGACTTCTATGACGAGGCCATCGATGGACAAGTAAATATGGCTCTCAGTCCACGCCAGCCGGGTTCTTCGATCAAGCCTATCACCTATCTGGCTGCGTTCGAGAAAGGATGGACACCGGCAACGCTGATCTGGGATGTACCTTCGGAATTTCCTCCCTCGGGACGCCCGGAGGACAGACGCCCTCCGTTTAAGCCCGTGAATTACGACGGAAAGTTTCACGGTCCGGTAACTGTGCGAGCTGCGCTAGCTAACTCCTATAACGTGCCTGCAGTGAAGGCCCTGCAATTTGTAGGCATTTATGACGACCCGCTCGTGCCGGGCGAGGACGGTTTTCTGGCGATGGCCAAGCGATTGGGCATTACTACCTTAACACGGGAGGATTATGGGCTCTCTTTGACGCTGGGTGGGGGAGAGGTAAGCTTGCTAGAACTGACGAATGTCTATGCTATTCTGGCTAATATGGGCCGCAAAACTCCGCTGATCTCGATCACCAAAATTTTAGATCATCAGGGCAATTTGGTTTACGAGGCCCCTCGAGGCCCCGTCCAACAAGTCTTGCGACCTGAACATGTCTTTCTGATCACTTCTATATTGTCGGATAATGAAGCGCGGGCACCGATGTTTGGTCGCAATTCCCCCCTCAACTTGCCCTTTCCGGCGGCGGTAAAAACTGGGACGACCAATGATTTTCGCGATAATTGGACGATTGGGTATACGCCTGAGTTAGCTGTAGGCGTTTGGGTGGGAAATGCGGACTATACGCCTATGAGTGAGGTGAGTGGAATTAGTGGTGCAGCCCCAATTTGGTCGGCCTTTATGAGAGAAGCTGTGCCAAGGATCACCGGAGGAAAGCCCTCGCCGTTTATCCGTCCTGCGGGGATAGTGGATCGAGTGATTTGTGCCGTTTCGGGCACTGAGCCTTCTCAGTGGTGTCCGAAGCAAACAACGGAGATGTTTGCGGCCGATCAGCCTCCTTTGCCAAAGGAACAGGATTTGTGGCACATGGCGCAGGTCGATACTTGGACGGGCTTGAGAGCTTCGGCAGCTTGTTCGGATTTTGTGAAAGAAGAATTCGTGCTCAACGTGACCGACCCCTTTGCGATCGAGTGGATTCGAGAGGACCCCGAGGGGAGGAGGTGGGCGAAGCAGAACGGTTTTGACAAAAAGATTCGCTTTGTCCCAGAGCGAGAATGTCGGCCGGACGACCCGCGTCCGAAACTGGAGTTTATTTCACCTAGAGATGGGGACACGATCACCGCTCCTAGCGTAAATTTGTATCTGGTGGCCGATGCAACTGAATGGTTTCAGTCTTTTCAAGTTGATTATGGTTTGGGGACCGAGCCGACCGAGTGGACTACTATTATTAAGCGAAATGAGCCTGCCCGAGCGAACGATGCAATTGCGGCTTGGGATGTGAGCAACCTGCCAAACGGGTTGGTCACCTTGCGTCTTACTGTTTTTAGTACTGAAGAGACCTACGCTGAAAAGAGCATTCGGGTGATCCTTCAAGTGCCAACTCCCACCCCTACTTCTACACCAACCCCAACCCAGACCTTGACCCCGACGTTCACTCCTACTCCTACATCTACAGAGACTCCTCTGCCTACCAGCACCGTAACCCCGACTCTGACTCCCTCTCCTTAGCTTCTGTACCAGGAGTTATAGATGAAAATCGTAAAAATCGATCTCGACAATCGTGAGTGGGTGAGACGTTTTATTGCTTTCCCGTTCAGATTGTATCGATCTTGTCCTTATTGGGTGCCTCCGCTCTGGGAGGAAATGGAAAAGAATTTGGACCCCCATCGCCATCCGTTTTATGAGCATTCGCAGGCAGAGTATTTTTTAGCTTTGGACGGTAATGAGGTCGTAGGACGGGTCGGTGTGCAAGAGAATCGCCGCCACAACCACTTTCGTCGTACCAAGGATGCGATATTTTGCTTTTTCGATTCGGTCGAAGACGAAAGTGTGTCCCAAGCGTTGTTTGAAGCCGTATTTGACTGGTCGAGGAGACGGGGGCTCGAAAGAGTTATCGGGCCCAAAGGGCTGTTAGGTTCACAGGCGGGCGGAGTGTTGGTGGAGGGCTTTGATCATCTGCCGGCGTTGTCTATCCCTTATAACTATTCGTATTATCATCGGCTGATCACCGCTGCTGGGTTTGAAAAGGAGACCGATCATCTCTCTGGCTATTTGCACGTGAACCATCAGCTGCCGGAACGAATTCTAAGGCTTGCAGAAAGGGTCCGTCAGAAAAGACGCTTTTGGGTCAAAAATTTTACTTCAAAGAGGGAGATGCGACGATGGATTCCCACCGTGGCTAGGGTATATGCCGAAGCATTTGCCCGAAATTATAGTTTTGTCCCACCAACCGAAAAAGAATTGGCTATGATCGCTCATTCAATCCTCAGTATTGTTGATCCGCCCTTGGTTAAGGTGGTAATGAAGGGCGAAAATCTCATTGGGTTCCTGATTGCGTATCGGGATATTTCGCGCGGTCTTCAAAGAGCTAGGGGAAAAATCTTTCCTCTGGGTTGGTTTTGGCTGTTGCTGGAGAAACGACGCACGAAATGGCTCAATGTCAACGGTGCTGGGCTGCTGCCTGAATACTGGGGGTCGGGCGCAAATGTCCTTTTGTATACCGAATTGGAGAAGACGGTGCGGCAATATCCTTTTGAGCACGTAGAGGTGGTTCAGGTCGACGAGAGGAATCTCGCCAGTAAGTCCGACATGGAGGCAATTGGAGTCACTTGGTATAAGCGTCACCGCAATTACCAGCGAGCTCTGTAAGTTAGTTTTTGCGACCGGTGAAATAGGCATATCTGGCATAGGAGGGTTGGCATGAAGGCCTGGGTTATCGATCACATTCAGACGATCGGAGAGGGTTCGGCGCCCTTGAGACTGGTGGAGTTGCCTCTGCCTGTTCCCAAACAAGACGAGGTTCTAATCCAAGTAGAGGCCTGTGGGGTATGCCATACTGAGCTTGATGAGATAGAAGGAAGAACCCCTCCTTCAAGGTTGCCAATGGTGCCAGGTCATCAAGTGGTGGGGAGAGTAGTGGAAAAGGGAAAGGAGGCAAAGAGATTTCAGATTGGTGAGCGAGTCGGGGTAGCATGGATTTATGAGGCCTGTGGGCGATGTAAGTATTGTTCACGCGGGGAAGAAAACCTCTGCGCAGAATTTAAGGGAACGGGGCGAGATGCTCACGGGGGATACGCTGAGTATATGGTGGTCAGGGAAAGCTTTGCTTACGCTATTCCCGAGCAACTTGACCCATATACCGCTGCGCCTTTGCTGTGCGCTGGAGCGATCGGGTATCGTTCTTTACGCTTGAGTGGGATCGAGAATGGAAGTCGGTTGGGGCTATGTGGTTTTGGAGCCTCTAATCATTTGGTGCTTCTGATCTCCAGAGCTCTATACCCCCACAGTGAGATTTTTGTTTTCTCTCGCAGCCCAGAAGAAAGGGAGTTTGCGTTGCGGCTCGGAGCGGCCTGGGCAGGTGCGATCGAGGATCATCCTCCCCAACTTCTTGATGCCGTGATCGATACAACCCCGGTATGGAAGCCCGTTCTTGAAGCTCTCCGTCACCTCTCTCCTGGGGGGAGGTTGGTGATCAACGCCATCCGCAAAGAGGACCATGATCGACATCTCCTAGCGGGGTTGGATTATGCCACGCAGCTATGGATGGAGAAAGAGATCAAAAGCGTGGCTAACGTGACCCGACAAGATGTTGAAGCTTGCTTTCGCTTGGTGGTTCAGGAGGGAATTCGGCCCGAGTACCAGCTCTACCCGTTTGAACACGCAAACCAAGCACTCTTGGATTTGAAGAATCGCAGGATCAGAGGGGCAAAGGTTTTACAGGTAGCCCCAATATTAGAGACCCGCCCGGGCTCATTGAGCACTTTCTTCAAGGGCTGCTTCAATGATGCTCTCAAAGACCTCATAGGGCTGTGCACCGATGATTGCCTTGCCATTGATGATAAAAGAAGGAGTGCTGCTCAACCCGATTTGTCGGGCAAATTGAGTCTGCTGTAAAACTGTGGAGGTGTGCCGGCCGCTATCTAGACATTCGGAGAAAGAGCGGAGATCGAGGCCAAGCTGTCGAGCCAATGCCTTTAAGTTTTCGCTACTATAGTCTGGGGTATTGCTCTTCTGGCGTTGAGCGAAAAGCAATTCGTGGTATTCCCAAAATTTCTGCTGTTCAGCGGCGCACTCGCTAGCTAATGCGGCCCGGACAGAATCCTCTCCTAAGATAGCAAGGTGGATAAAGCCCAAGTATACTTTTCCTGTGTTGATGTAGTTTGCGAAAATCTTTTTGCCGGTCTCTAGGTTGTATTTGGCGCAGTAAGGGCAGCGAAAATCGCTGAATTCGTACATTCGCACCGGCGCCCGTTCATTGCCAATGTAATTTGAGGTTTGGGCAGCAATTAAGGCCATAATCTGCTGACGGGATTGTTCGCTTGATCCGGCTGTGGCCTGGTTAGCTGCCGAGGTCGGGCGGGCTGCTTGGGTGGAATGGGTTACCGGGCGGAGGAAATACCCAATAAGGAAACCAATAAGGAAAACAACGAAGAGGATAATAGGGAGGCTCCAGCTGTAAATCGCAAGGACAAGCAAGGGTTGTCCCGCCGTCAGACGCCGTTTCTTGCTGGTGAAGTCGGAAAGGGTTACAGAAGTCGGAGTTTCTTTGTCCATGTTGTCGTAGTATACTCGATATTACACAAATCATGAAGGTTTAGATTGTGTAGGTTTTCTCGCATCTTATGCGGATATTGGGTCCGCAGGAGGATCGAAGGTAAAAGGCTTGAGGTAGCGCGGCCTCTCGTTCACTCGATGAGCGTAGATACCCCGATAAGCGGGGGGGAGGAGCGCAGCGATTCGCACCATGATCTCGTCCGTGATTTGAGCGCGAAGCCTTTGGTTTAGGGGCTCTGAAGGAGGCTCAATAATGAAAGGTTCACCTACGCGAACCCTAAAGGGGATTTTGCGTAAATTGCGGAGTTTTCGCCAGTAATTTTCTGCGCCGTAAAAGGCTAGCGGTAGAATCGGAGCTTTAGACTTCATTGCTAACCACACGATCCCGGAGTGTCCTTTACGGAGACGGCCATCCCCGCTCCGCGTACCTTCGGGGGCAATGGCCACAATTTTTTCCTCGCGTAGGGCTTGGAGGCACCTCTTTACGGCGAGAATGTCCGCTTCACCGCGCCGCACGGGAATCCCTCCCCATAGATTGAAGAGCAACGCCATCAAGGGGGTGTTCCAAATCTCGGCTTTGGCTAACCCGGTGATAGGTCTGGGTTGGAGGTGCGTATAGACTACCGGGACCTCGATGAAGTTAATATGATTAGCGGCAAGGATCAAGGGTCCTTTCGGTGGAACTTTACGCAGCTCATCGGCCTCGAGATCTAGGAGCACGGCGCTAATTTGCTTTATAACAAAGTTCAAGAAACGAGCGAGGGGAAGAGCAATTACCTGGGGGATCATTTGACACTGATCACTTGCCAGACGAGGGGTAGGTTTGGGAGATAAACGGATTTACCTTGCGTGCAGAAGATTTCTCCATCCGCATGGACTGGTAAATCACTCCCGACTCTCCTGACATAGAGCCGATTTGTGTACTCCAATGATACACCTTTTCGGGTGAGTTGTGAACTACGGGTGGGAGAGGGATAGGGGCAAAGCTCTTGATTTCAACTGCCTCTCGAGTAATACAAGCGCCGGCTTGATGCACCGTTATTGAGCGATTGCGAAACCATTGCGAAACTACCATTTATTTGGCAGCCTTTCCGAGAATCAGCGGAAGCTTGGGCGCAGTTGGGGAAGGCTTGTCGTCACCGAAGGGCTACACTGAGGAGTACGACAACGCCGAGGACGAAGCAATAATACGCAAACAGAGAGAGGGAATGATTTTGAACGTACCTGACCAACCAGAAGATGGAAAGGTAGCCGACGACAAATGCGGTCAGGAGTCCTGGGAGAATGATAGGTAAATATTGAAGGGAATTGGGTAACTGAATAAAATCGACTAGCGAGACTATCCCTGCTCCTGCAAGAGCTGGGATCGAAAGGAGAAAGGAGAATCGGGTGGCCTGCTGCCGATCGAGATTGCGGAATAACCCTCCAGCAATAGTTGCTCCCGAGCGAGATATCCCCGGGAAGACCGCTAAAGTTTGCCAGAGACCGATCAACAATGCATCGAGTAGAGTCAGCGGGCGAGTGGAGATACCAGCTCGGTGTCGTTTCTCAGAGGTATATAGAAGCATCGAGGTAAACAATAAGGCACAGCCAATCCACAAGGGCTGCTTGAACGCTTCTTGAACGAGGCCTTTGAGGGGGTAACCGAGCACAACAACTGGCAGGGTGCCAACAAGGACAGCAAACGCCAACCGGCTATCCGGATGACTCCAGTCTCGGTTGCCCAAAAGATTCCTGAGAAGTGAGCAAAACATCTGCTTGAGGTCGCTCCAGTAATACACGAGGACGGCACCGAGCGTTGCAAATTGGACTAAGATGTCAAAGATAAACTCGATTTCTGAAGACACCCGCCAATTAACAAAATAGGGCAGAAGGGCTAGGTGTGCAGAGGAAGAAATGGGAATGAACTCGGTTAGCCCTTGAAGGATACCAAGCAGGATGGATTGAAGTGGAGTCATGGTTCGGCAAATTCCTCCAGTAAAGAATGGAACGTTTTTTCGAGGATTGCTTGGCGGATCTCCTGGGTGAGCTTGATTAGGGTGTAGAGATTGTGGATTGAGAGCAAGGTTGCGGCAAGCATTTCCTTGGCTAGAATGAGATGACGCAAATAGGCTCTCGAGAAGTTCTGGCAAGTATAACACTGACAATCTTCAGCGATCGGCAGGGGGTCTTCAGCGTAAATTGCGTTGGTGAGGTTGAGGCGGTCCTTTCTCCGCAAAGCTGTGGTGTGGCGCGCCAAACGAGTAGGCAGGACGCAGTCAAAAATGTCTATCCCTCGAGCCACCCCTTGCACAATATCAAAGGGCGTACCGACACCCATTAAATAACGTGGCTTGTTCCTTGGCAAAAGCTGGTTGGTCAGGTCAAGAATCCGCAGCATTTCTTCTTTCGTTTCGCCAACCGATAGTCCTCCAATAGCATTGCCGGGAAAATCGAGCGAAGCGATGAACTCGGCCGACTTGGTGCGCAAGTCTTCGAAAATCCCCCCTTGAACGATGCCGAATAAGGCTTGATCGGAACGCTTTTTTGCTCGTAGGCATCGCTCGGCCCAAGCGTGAGTTCGGATTACGGCTCGTTCATTAATCTCTCGGTCATAGGGTGGAGGGCACTGGTCAAACGCCATGATAATATCAGCGCCGAGGTTTTCCTGAATCGCAATGGATTTCTCTGGGGTTAATCGTTGCAGCGAGCCGTCAACGTGGCTTTTGAAAGTGACGCCCTCTTCATCGATTTGGCTAATCTGGGCTAACGAAAATACCTGAAATCCCCCAGAGTCAGTCAGAAGAGGTTTGTTCCAATTCATAAATTTGTGTAAGCCGCCCAGCCGGGCAATGCGCTCATCGCCAGGGCGGAGATAGAGGTGATAGGTGTTAGCGAGCACGAGAGTGGTGCCGATTTCTTCAAGTTGCCTAGGCGTGAGCGATTTTACAGTTGCTTGGGTGCCGACCGGAGCAAAGACCGGGGTTGGAATTTCTCCGTGGGGGGTGGAGAGACATCCGGCGCGAGCGTCCCCATCTGTGGCTTCGATGCGGAATTCAAACATGGTTTTCGTTGGTGCCCTTCGGTGGGTCTTTTAGGTCGTTCTTCCAAAGCTTGAATTCCTTGAGAATCGAGTCCCCGATAAATTCGCGGAGGATTGAGTTATCCGGGATTAAGTTGCTGTCTATGGGAAGAAACCATTCCAAGAAAGCGAGCAACCTTTTGGCCTCAATGTATTCAGGTGTTCCATGAGGCACTTGACGCAAAAGCGGTTCGGCAAAGGGTTTTAGTGCTGAGAGTTCATAGACTAGGGCAGAATTGAACATCACATCTGCGTTGTTTTGATAGGGGAAAATATACCGCTTTTCGCCGCGGCGCACCGACTCCCAAATCCGGATGGTCTGCTGGGCGGTGTAACCCCGTTCGCGGGAGTCGCGCACAATGCGGCGAATTAGGCGAGTGTCGGTTGTCGAAACCCGATTGTGGCGGTCCAAGTTTAGTTGGGTTAGGGCCGAGACGTAGATTCGAAAAATTTGATTTTCACGCACAGATTGAAACAGTTTGGGATTGAGTCCGTGAATCCCTTCGAGGATGATGATATGGTTTTGGGAGAGTTGAACGATGTCGCCCGGTTGACTCTTCCCGCTAATGAAATCATAACGAGGTAACTGCACCCTGCGTCCGGCGATTAGATTGGAGAGGTCAGTGTCGAGCTGTTGCCACTTCAGGGCCTCTACGGACTCAAAGTCATAGTTTCCATTATCATCCTTTGGGGTATCCTCCCGGTTGACGAAGTAGTTATCCATTTCTAATGGAAAGGGCGATAAGCCGCGAGCTAGGAGCTGAATAGCGAGGCGTTTAGAGAAAGTGGTTTTACCCGAGGAAGAGGGACCGGCGACTAGGATTACGCGAACTTGGTCTTGCCGCTCTACGATCATGGAGGCGATGTTGGAAACCATTTGCTCATGCAGAGCTTCAGAGACAAGGATGATCTCAGCCGCACGATTGGCTTCGATAGCATCGTTCAAAGCTCCTACATTCCCGATCCCTAGCCGCTCCAGCCAGTCACCATACTGGCGGAAGGCTTCGAGAAGTTTGGAATAACTTGGAAGGGGCAATAGCTGGGTAGGGGCATGTCGCCGGGGAAACCGTAACGTGAAGCCGCCGTTTGCTTGGCTAAGCGCAAACCACTTAAGATAGCCTGTGGTCGGAACCATGTAACCGTGGTGGTAATCTCGAAAGCCATCGAGCTCATAAAGCGTCACGTAAGGTTTTCGCCTCCACTTCAGAAGGCGCACCATGTCATCCGCATTTATCGAAACAAAATATTGAATTGCTTCATGCAAAGGGACTTCGGTGCGGATTAGAGGTAAGTCTGCTTCGACCATGCTCCGCATGGTTGCCTCTAGTTCTTTTAGTTCTGCGTCGGTTAGCGGAGGACGGTTAAGAACTTGACAGAAGTAGCCCCCCGAGGAGACCGAATGGTCAATAGTCAAGTAAGCATTCGGATAGAGTTTGTGAAAAGCGGTTTCGAGCAACATGGTTAGCGAACGACGGTAGATACGCATTCCATCAGCTTCGCCCATGGTTACCGGCCGAGCGCTGCAATCCGTCTTAATTGGGTAGGTGAGTTCGCGCAGTTCGTCGTTGACGATTGCTCCCACGATCGGTGGAAGCCCCTCCCCTTCGAGGAGCGTAAAGAAATCTTTGATCGGTGCATTGCGGGGGCCTCGGATGGTGCGTCCATCTGGAAGGGTGACTTCGACTGTTTTACGTGGCTTGACAAACGAGAAGCCTTTGCAGTTCATGGATTCGCTCTCTCAAACGGCTTATAATTTTACATCAGTTTGAGGGGATTCTGTTTTGATCCTTGGTGACTTGCCGGGGTCACTCTCGGCACATTATCTGTGCGCGGTGATTCTAGGTGTATTGCCGAGCTGAGCTCGCAGGGGAGAGGCTTGCGCTCCAAGGGCTGCGCATAAAGAGTCTCCCGCAGAGACTTTGATCTGCGGGAGACTGCGCCATAGTGAGAGGTCACCGGGTTATGTGTCCTCCTCCACGCTCACTCCGCAAGCAAGGATCAAATCCCGAGCGGCTTTAACCTCGTCAACTCTTCCAACCGGGGTGTGATGGGGAGCTGACTTAAGCAGATCGGGATTGGTGCGAGCCTCTTCGGCAATGCGAATAAGGGCATCGGCAAAGGCATCTAGCGTCTGCTTGCTTTCTGTTTCGGTTGGCTCGATCATTAGGGCCTCGTGCACAATCAAAGGAAAGTAGTTGGTCGGTGGATGGAAGCCAAAGTCCATAAGGCGCTTGGAAATATCTAAGGCGCGAACTTCCGGTGCGTCTTCCCAACGCCCTTCAGCAACGAACTCATGCATGCAGATGCGATCATAGGGGATATGATATACGTTTCTTAGGCGAGCGCGGAGATAGTTTGCGTTGAGCACAGCGTGTTCTGAGACTTTTCGCAGCCCCTCCTTTCCATGCATCAGCATATATGTATAGGCGCGGACCATCATGCCAAAATGCCCATGGAAGGACTTTACGCGCCCTATGGATTTGGGAGGGGTGTAAAAACCGTAAACAGGAGGCGTTTCCTCGTCTCCTTCCTGGGTGATGGTGACAATGGGGCTCGGCAGATAATCGACTAGCTTGTCGCACACACCCACCGGCCCTGAACCTGGGCCACCGCCTCCATGGGGTGTGGAGAAGGTTTTGTGGAGGTTGAAGTGTAAAACGTCGATACCAAGGTCCCCGGGGCGAACGATCCCAAGCAAGGCATTCATATTGGCCCCGTCTCCGTAGACCAATCCTCCTGCTTCGTGCACTAAGCGGATTACTTCTTCGATGTTTTCATCGAAGAGACCAAGGGTGTTCGGGTTTGTGATCATAATCCCGGCCAGAGTCTCGTCGCATTGCTTGCGAAGAGAGTCCAGGTCGGTATTCCCTCGTTCGTCAGACTTAATTTCCACAACGGTCATCCCGCTCATAGCAGAGGTAGCAGGGTTGGTGCCGTGAGCTGAGTCGGGGATAAGGATTTTGGTTCGCTGTAGCTCACCACGATCTTTATGGTAGGCGCGGATGATAAGGATCCCCGTGAGTTCTCCTTGTGCGCCAGCGGCTGGCTGCAATGTAACACCAGCAAAGCCGCCGATTTCCTTTAGCCACTCCTGAAGCTCGTACATTAGGGCCAGACAACCCTGCACAGATTGAACAGGCTGTAGAGGGTGCACTGCGGCAAAACCCGCTAATCTGGCCATTTCCTCATTGATTTTCGGGTTGTATTTCATGGTGCATGAGCCTAATGGGTAGTAGCCCGTGTCAATGGCGTGGTTGAGTTGAGAGAGGCGAGTGTAACGACGGATGACGTCCAGTTCGTAGAGTTCCGGTAAGGGCAAGTGCTCTCTGACTAGCCCTTTGGGGAGCTCGGCGCACGGAACATCGACCTCCGGGAAACGAAACCCGATTCGATTTGGTACAGAGAGTTCACACAAATCCGGCTCAGGCATGGCTGACCTCCGCAAGGGTAGAGACCAGATAGTCGATTTCCTCTTTGGTATTCATTTCGGTGACGGCGAACATAACATAGCCTTTCAAGGATGGATAGTCTTGTTCGAGGTCGTATCCACCAATGATCCCATATTCGAGCAGTTTCTGGTTCAGCTCTTGGGGCGGGGTGGGGGATTTGACGACAAATTCGTTAAAGAACGGCTCGTCAGACCATAACGAAAAGCCTTCTATAGCTTTGATCTGATCGGCTGCGTAGTGAGCTTTATGGTAACAAAGCTCGGCCACTTGACGGAGGCCGTGCTTCCCAACTAAGCTGAGGTAGACAGTGGCAGCAAGTGCCATCAGCCCTTGGTTAGTGCAAATATTCGAAGTGGCTTTTTCGCGTCGAATATGCTGCTCGCGAGCGGTGAGAGTAAGCACATACGCCTTTTGACCGCGGTTATCTACGGTCTCCCCGACCAAGCGTCCAGCCATTCTTCTGACGTATTCTTTTCTTGTGGTAAAGATGCCTAGGTAGGGACCACCGAAGGAGAGCGGGATTCCCAAAGGTTGTCCTTCGCCGGTTACAATGTCGGCTCCGAACTCAGACGGTGGCTTGAGCAAACCCAGAGCGATTGGATTAACCGAAACTGCGAACAGAGCTCCGGCCTGATGGGCTTTGGCGGCTAGCTGGGTGTAGTCGTAGATGCGGCCAAAGAAATCAGGATACTGTACGATTACCAAGGCCGTGTTTTCGTTTAGTAATTCGGCAAGAGACTCGGGACTCGCCCGGAGGTCCGCAGAGGGTTCATCCCCTACGAATTCGATGCCGGTATTCGCATGGTAGGTGCGCACTGTCTGGCGATAGTGGGGATGGAGAGCAGGGGAAAGGATGACCCGATTCCTCTTACCCCGAAAATGGGCATTAGCCATCGTAACCGCCTCGGCTACTGCGGTTGCTCCGTCATAGTGGGAAGCGTTTGAAACTTCCATCCCTGTCAAGGCGGTCATCAGGCTCTGGAAATCGAAGATCGACTGCAGGGTTCCTTGGGAGACCTCCGCTTGATAAGGGGTGTAGGCAGTGAGAAATTCCCCGCGGCGGATGATAGCATCAACGACAGCAGGGATATAATGGTTGTAGGCACCTGCTCCCAAAAAGCAAATCATCTCTTGGAGGTTATCGTTCGTAGAAGCGAGGTCGGAAATGACCGCTTGGGCTTCCATCTCAGTAAGCGCAGAGGGAAGCTTCAACTCCGGAAAGCGATACTTTTGGGGAATGGCGGCAAACAGTTCTTCGATAGTTTTTACGCCAATTGTTTCCAGCATTTGTTGGCGTTCTTTATCCGTGTGGGGAAGGAACATAGCTTCCTCCTATTCTTTTTGGGCAAGATGCTCTTCGTAAGCTGCGGCGTCTAGCAGTTGGTCGAGTTCAGAAGGGTTGGTAAACTCGATTTTCACCATCCAGGCTTCGCCATAGGGATCGCGATTGATTACTTCGGGCTTTTCAGGGAGGGAGTGATTAATCGCAATCACCTTGCCGCTAACCGGCATATAGACATCCGCAGCAGCTTTGACGCTCTCCACCGTTGCGCAAGTCTCCCCTTGTTTGACCACATCTCCTTCGCTGACGGTGATTTCGACAAAGACTATATCGGAGAGTTGGCTCTGAGCGTAGTCGGTGATCCCAATTGTGCCTTGATTCCCCTCGACACGCAGCCATTCATCATTCTTTGTATATTTAAGATCGGATGGAATGTTCATCGCTACCTCCACACATGCACGAGATTTAGAAATGGAAAAAGGCGCACGACGAGATTCATGCGCCTCTGTCTTTGACCTGAGAGATTCGCAGGGATAACTTCCCGCTTGCCCCGTCGGTGCTGCCCACGAGCAGACTTTCCAGAGGTAGCAACTGCAGGGTCCTTTTGCCTGAGAGTTTCGTTCAACTCGCCTCTCTCGTTGAACTTGCCCCTTCGGCGCTCGGTAACGAGCCTCTCCCCTGCAGTCGTGTTCAATTGGCACTAACTATTATACACAAACTGCGCAGCTTCGTAAAACATCAGTTTGCTCTTTCAATGTTAGGGTCCTGCGATGTGTTGTTCGATAAACGTCGGGTGGTAATTTTAGGTTTGGCCTAATGGTGTACAGGAGATCGGTGCAGAGAGCTCAACTTGAGGTTGCAGTGTTGTCGCAGACAAAGGGTGAGCAGGGCAAGAAAAGCCGGCTTAAACCCAACCCTGATTTTTGATGAAGTTAGTGATAATCGGGATTTCAACGTACTCCCCTTGATAAGCCTTGTAGGCCCAGTAGAACATGACGAGCACCACAATCGAGCCGCAACCCAAGGTCACGGTGGCTATCACAAAAATCACTATAAAGGCAGCGATCGCTTGAACTGCATGGTACTTAATGAAGGGGCGGCTCTTCTTGTCCTCCATTAGCAGGAGAATGATCGGAACGATAGGCGAGAAGATATAGCTGAGAGCTGCCCACAGCTTATCATCGCTGGTGATCTCGGCTGAAAATTGGGTAGACATGCTGGGAACCTCCTGAGGGATTTGGTACGATTTTACATGATTTTTGAGGATTATGGAGCTCTATTTTGTAGGGGGCGGCGGCTTAGAAAGTAGTGCTAATTGAGGAAGTCTAAAGGGTTAACTTTTACTCCGTTGTAGATTAGCTCAAAGTGAAGATGAGGACCAGTGGAATTGCCGGAGTTTCCTAAGGTGGCGATTGCTCCGCCGCGAAAGACGCTCATCCCACAAGTCGCCGCAATAGAGTTTAGGTGCGCATAAGCTGATTGCCATCCATTGCCATGGTCAATTACGAGAAGATAACCATAGCCGAAGTCGCTCCACCCGGAGTAAACCACCACTCCCGTATCCGCTGCAAAAACCGGATTACCGATCTGTCCGGCTATATCAATGGCGGGATGCACAACTGGATCATAGTGATAGCCTGAAATTGTGCGTTCGGTTGTCGGCCAGACAAAGCTTCCTGTGCCAACGGCTCCCTCATAGACTTCTCCACAAGAGCCGGAGCCGTAATATCGGGCCGAGGCAGGATTCTTGCGCGTAATAGGGGGAGGACCCCAGTCCTTGATTGCTCGCTTGCCTCCCGGAACCACGATCCACGTGCCGGGTTCGATCCCCGAATTGGGCTCGCCGATCTTTGTAAGGTCGATGTTGTTGCCACTGAATTCGATAATCTTCTGAGGTTCTGTCTTGAAAAACTGAGCAACTTTCTCGATAGTATCCCCTTCCTGCCATTGATAGTAAGTTCCATCCACGGGGAGGATATTGAGAACTTGCCCTGGCTTTAGGAAGTGTGGGTTATCTTGGAGAACTTCGTAGTTTCCCCATAGTAAGGTGGCTGGCTTTAGGTTGAATTTCTCGGCGATCGTGAACAGGGTGTCACCGGACTTGACCGTGTAGGTGATGACTTTGGTGGGGGAGCGCTCTGGGATAATCGTTAGATAGACAGCGTGACGAACAATGCTGGGCGAAGGATTCGCTTTAGGCAAATCGGGCAGGGAGATGGGGGTTGGCTCTGGTGTTTGCTGTGCGAGTGAATTGGACTCTACAGATACATCGAACCCCCCTATGTGTGCTGAGTGAGTTCGGTTCTGGTATCTGAGCCAACCCAGGTAAACTGCGATGCCCAAAACAATGAAAACAAGCGCATTTATAAAGAACACACCGAGTGTCTTACTGCCCTGCTTCGTAGACGCCAATCGAACCTCCGAACGGCTTACGCGCTAAAGTAACAGATTAATTCTAATCCAAAATTCGTTTTCAGAGGCGCTATTCTTTCCCCGGAATCTAGGGCCTTTTAGGAGCTTACAAAAAGATTATGCAGCGCCCGATGTGGAATCGAGCGCTGCTCTTCTGCTGAAGGCTTCGGGTGGGTTTACGGTTGAATCGTTTTCTCGGCTAAAAGGAGTTGATTTTGATTGATCGGGCGAAGGGTGAAGCCCATTTTCGTAAGCAAATGGATCATGACTTCGTTATCGGGGGTTAAGAGGGCTTCGATGCGCCTCAGTTTCTCTTCTCGTGCAACGTGGAGGATGCGCTTGAGCAGTTCGCTGCCAATTCCTCTCCCTTGGTATAAGTCACTGATTAAGAGGCTAAACCTCGCTTCGTCAAGCGAATGGATCTTACTCAAACGGCCAGCACCGACAATCCGCCTTTCACCGCTTTCGCAGTTTTCTTGTTCTGCAACTAGGGTGATTTCGCGGTCATAGTCTCCGTGGCAGATCCGTGCCAGTCTTTCGTGGGCGACACGCTGACTCAGGAGCATGGGGTGTAGAAAGCGGAGGTATACTGTTCGATCCGAAAGGTTCTCGTGGAACTTGACGAGCAGAGGCTCATCTTCGGGTAGAGTGGGGCGGATGGTGTAGGTGCAGTTCAGCTTGTCTGTCCACGTGGACACGTATTGGGTTGGGTAAGGACGAATTGCCAACCTTGGCAACTGATCTTCGCCCAAAGAAGGATCGTGGATTACGATGCGCGCATCTAGGGCGACAATCTGATCTGGAGAAACCAAAAGAGGATTGATGTCTATTTCCTTGATCCAGAGATTGTCGGTGACCAAGCGGCTGAATCGCACTAAAAGCTGCTCAAGTGCCGAAAGATCGACCGGTTTTCGACCGCGTACCCCCTTGAGAGCAGTATAAATTTTGGTCTGCTCCATCATCCTTCGCGCTAGAGTAGCATTGAGGGGAGGTAAGCCTAGAGCGCGGTCGCGAAAGACCTCTACTAGTTGACCCCCTAAGCCGAAGAGCAATACCGGCCCAAATTGGGGATCAACACTGCTGCCGAGAATCAGTTCATAGCCTTCTGAGGCAATCATCGGCTGGACGGTGACCCCTAGAAAATGGGGCTTGCCGTCAGGCGATTTTTCCCCGACTTTGTTGTATACGGAAGTCCTAATCGCTTGGAACGCTGCTCGCACTTCGGCATCGGATTGAAGATTAAGCTTGACCCCGCCGACATCAGTTTTGTGCGTAATGGTTTCGGAATGGAGCTTCACCACAACCGGATAGCCGATCTGATTGGCGAATTCCACGGCTTGCTCTTCGTTTTCGGCGATCAGGGTCTGGACTATTGGGATGTGGTAGCACTGGAGGATTTGTTTGGACTCATATTCGGTTAGTAGAGTGCGACCCTCCTTGCGAGCCTGCTCTATGATCCGAGTTGCTTCCTCTTTGTTCAAGGTTGCTGTGATGTCGGTGTGATTTGCTGCGGGAGTTTCATACAAGCTAGCCAGGTTTTCGGAATATTGGGCCATGTAGGTAAACATTCGCGCTGCTGTGTCGGGGTAGGGGAAATTAGGAATTTTCGCTTGACTCAGAATTCGTGAGCCTTCCTCTACCTCCTCGCCTCCCATCCAGCTGGCTAAGATCGGCTTTCCCAAATTCTGTGCGTAGGGCACAAGTTTCTCGGCCGTTCTGGTTGGATCGGTCATAGCCTGAGGGGTTAGGATAACCAATAGGCCGTCGCTATTAGGGTCCTTAGCTGCCACTTCTAAGGCTTTCGCATACCGTTCAGGACTCGCATCTCCAATAATGTCAATTGGATTGTTTTTGCTCCAAACGGGAGGGAGGATTTGGTCCAATGCTTCCATGGTTTCAGCGCTTAGCTCGGCCAGTTGGCCACCGTTTAGGATCAGGGCATCGGTGGCGATCACACCCGGTCCACCGGCATTGGTGAGGATCGTCAAACGGGGGCCCCTTGGGCGAGGTTGCTTGGCGAGCACGTCTGCCATATAGAAGAGCTCAGCGATGGTATTGACACGCAGCACGCCGCTACGCCTAAAAGCTGCTTCGAGGACTTCGTCGCTCCCGGTCAGCGAACCGGTGTGGGAGGCCGCAGCCTTTGCCGCTCCTGCTGTGCGTCCCGGTTTGATCACGATAATGGGTTTGATATAGGCTACTTCACGAGCAGCGGAGAGAAAGGCTCGAGCGTCGCCTATGGTTTCCATATAGATGACAATGCTTTGAGTGTTCGGATCGTCACCTAGGTAATAGATGAGGTCTCCCCATCCGACGTCAATCATCGAGCCGACGGAGACAAAGGCACTAAAGCCAACATTTACCTTTAGGCTCCAGTCTAGAACCGCTGTGCACAAAGCCCCGCTTTGGCTGATGAAGCCTACCGAACCCTTGTGGGCCATGGTTGAGGCAAAGGTGGCGTTGAAACCAGAGATCGGGCACATCACCCCCAAACAGTTCGGGCCAATAATGCGCATGTTTCCTCTGCGGGCGTATTCTAAAATCTGCTGCTCCAACTTAGCTCCTTCAGGTCCGATCTCTTTGAAGCCAGCGGAGATGATGATCGCTCCTTTGACGCCCACTTCAACGGATTGACGGATAATCTCTGGGACGGTTGGCGCAGGTGTGGTGATGACCACGACATCAATCGGTTCGGGAACGTCAGCAACGGAGGGGTAAGCCTTGATCCCCAGGACGCTGGAGCGCTTAGGATTCACTGGGAAGACCGTTCCGCCGAATGGGCTGCTGATCAGATTCCAAAGCACAGTGCGCCCGACCGTATTTGGGGCTTCCGTTGCGCCAACGAGCGCCACATTCTTGGGTGCGAATAACACATCTAGGGGCTTCTTTTCATAATGCAGAACATCGTGAACAGGATCGAAATTCGGTAAGGTGCTTCGGTCCATCGTCCTCTTCCCTTTGAAAGTTCGATTATTCTATCCCACAATCAAGTATAGGACACGTTACAGATTTCACAAGGATAATCTTTCTCAAAACCCAATTACAAAAGTCATGAGTAGCGCTGCATATACACAGCAAAGACTTTTTCGATTTAGGGTTATAATCGAAGTTTGAGCCTTTTGCTAGGTTAAGTCCTCTACCCTTTTCTGTAAGCTCATGAAAGGGAATTTGTTCAGGATCGGCGAGCGCATCAAGGAGTTGCGTGTTGAGAGGCGGCTCTCTCTGCGTTCCCTTGCTCGACTGAGTGGGCTCTCGGTGAATGCGCTGAGCAAAATCGAAAAAGACCTGAGCTCGCCTTCGGTCAGCACGCTTTATAAAATTGCCGAAGCCTTGGATGTTCCGATGATCTATTTCTTTCAGGAGCGCGCTCAGAACAAGTCCATTGTTTTTTGCAAGAAAGATCAGGGGGTTAAATTGCCTTTCCTCAGAGGAGTATGGGAAGGCTTTGGAACTGAGCCTTTTGCAGGCGGGATCGAACCTTTCTTGCTCACTTTGGAGGCTGGTGGGGGAAGTGGACGATTTCATATGGTCCATTCTGCGGATGAATTTGTTTATTGTTTGGAAGGGGCGATTGAGTACGAAGTGGAAAGAGAGCGCTACCTCCTTGAACCGGGCGATTGCCTAATGTTTCTCGCCCATCGGAAGCACCGCTGGCGCAATGCGGCGAAGGAGCGTAGCCGAGCCTTGGTCGTATTGTTCGATCTGCCGCATTCATTGCGGAGGAGAGAGATCCAATTTGTTGAGAGCGCTTGAGAGAAGAGGAACCTAGAAATAAAAATTTTGCCGGGAGTGGGTTTTTTATGTATAAAACACATACTTGTGGCGAGTTGAGAACAGAGGATGTTGGAAAAACTGTTAAGCTAGCGGGCTGGGTTCACCGCCGACGCGATCACGGAGGGGTGACGTTTATTGACCTGCGCGACCGATTTGGAATTACCCAAGTCGTCTTTGACTCACAAACTGCCCCCCAAGCTCATCAGGCTGCGGATGCCTTGAGGATGGAATGGGTTATTCAGGTGGAAGGCATTGTCCGCAAACGCCCGCCCGGCTCTGAGAACCCCGCATTGGCCACAGGTGAAATCGAAGTGGCTGCTCAAGAGTTGCGTGTACTAAATTCCGCAAAGACGCCTCCTTTCTTAATCTACAAAGATGAGGAAATTGATGAGCACACTCGTCTCAAGTATCGCTATCTTGACCTACGTCGAGAGAGGATGCGTCGTAATTTGGAATTGAGACATCGGGTGGTTAAGTTTATCCGCGATTATTTGGACGAACGAGGTTTTTGGGAAATTGAGACGCCGATCTTGTTTAAGACCACCCCCGAGGGAGCTCGCAATTATTTAGTGCCCTCACGGCTGCACCCGGGTGAATTCTATGCGTTGCCCCAATCTCCTCAACAGCTCAAGCAGCTATTGATGGTCGCCGGAGTGGAGCGTTATTTTCAGATTGCGCGTTGCTTTCGGGATGAGGATCAACGCGGCGATCGCCAGCCGGAATTCACCCAGTTGGATATAGAAATGTCCTTCGTTGACCGCGAGGATGTGATGCAGCTTGTGGAAGATTTGTTCACTAAACTTGTTGCGGCTGTGGTCCCTGAAAAGCGCATTCTTGCCTCGCCTTTTCCTAGGCTCTCTTACCGAGAGGCGCTGGAGCGCTTCGGGAAGGACAATCCTGATTTGCGCTATGGCTTGGAGCTGGTGAATGTCACAGATCTGATGCACAACTGTGGTTTCGCCGTTTTTGAACAAGCAATTCGAAGTGGCGGGAGTGTAAGGGGGATCAATGTGAAAGGATGTGGGGAATATAGCCGGAAGCAAATCGATGAGTTGACCGAGTTTGTCAAGCAATTCGGAGCGAAGGGCCTGGCATATATTGCTCTGCCACACGAGGGGGAAGTGCGATCGACTTTCGCAAAATTCCTCTCCCCCGAAGTGCAAGCGGCTTTGTTTGAGCGGATGCGGGCTGAAGCAGGCGATCTGCTGGTTTTTATTGCTGACAAAGATAAGATTGTCTTTGAAGCCCTAGGGCGATTGAGAGTGCACTTGGCTGAAAAATTAGGCTTGATCGATGAGAACGTATTGGCTTTCTGTTGGATTATTGATTTTCCCTTTGTGGTGTGGAATGAAGAGGAGCAAAGATGGGACCCGAGTCACCACCTTTTTACGGCGCCAATGCCGGAAGATATCCCCTTGCTGGATACAGACCCGGGAAGGGCGCGCGGTCAACAGTACGATCTGGTGCTGAACAATTATGAAATTGGTGGTGGATCGATCCGTATCCACGATCGTGCTCTTCAGGAGAAAGTCTTCAAACTCATCGGTTTGGATCTCGAAGTTGCTCGGGAACGCTTTGGCCACATGTTGGAGGCCTTTGAATACGGGACACCCCCTCACGGTGGCATTGCTCCGGGCATTGACCGCATTTGCATGATCTTAGCTGGCGAGCCGAATATTCGTGAGGTAATCGCTTTCCCCAAGAATCAGGCTGCAAGGGACGTGATGGCTGGTGCGCCTTCGCCGGTGGAGCCAAAACAGCTAGAAGAACTGCACATTCGGGTCGAGCTGCCTGCCACAGTTCAAAAATCGTGAGTCTAAAAGAGCTCTACTCATCTGATATTTTTTGTGGTATAAGTTTAAGTGCCCTGCTGTGTGCGTGATGCGGCGCTTGGGTTTTGGGCCAACACTCACAAGAAGGGTTCCAATCTTGCAAATGTGACGCGATAGGCGGAAGCCAAGGCGGAGCATTTGGGGAGGAACCCACCTGCGAAAGCAGGTTCAAAACTTCGCTGCACACGGCACAGCGGGGTTTTGCTTAAAGGGATTTTTCTGCTGAAATCGGGTTTACTACCAAAGAGGTAATTGGGGATTCTGGTATTTTGGGGGCTCAATCGAGAGCCAGCGCTCAAGAAGGGTTAGCCCGATGTTAGGTTGCACGCTTATCCAGCGCATCTGGCGAAAGCGAAGCACTTGAATTCGCTTTCCGAGTTGTGCGTGCAAGAAGGGATAGAGCTGTAGCTTATGGAGGAGCAAATTGATGCGGCTGCCCGGGATGACTAAGATGATCGGCGCATCTGTAGAGAGAGAGCGAAGGAGGTTGTAAATTCCGGCGTGGGTTTGTATCTCCCAGACTAGCTTTTTTGTCTGCTGATTGTCATACCAAGTCAGAGGTGGGCCTTCTCTTGCCTCAAATTGCAGCCTTTGGGCGAGGTTAAGAATGTGCTGACGCACTTCTGAGAGATCTGCGGCTCGATTCTGGGGCAGCTCCTCTAATCGCAAGCTCCACTTTTGCGTTTCAGGATCAAGAGAGGCATAGGATGCAATGCATTCATGAATGAGCGCTGGAGGCGGAGCGATAATCGAATGAGTTCTGGCCAACACTTCCTGCTCGACTTCTATATAAGTGACTGCGCTGTGGTTGAGCAGGTAGTCGAGGACGATATTTTCGATGTAATCCGAGAGTGGAGGACGCACAAGATCGAGGTGTTTGACCCACCAAAGGCGACTTTCTAGGCTCTTTTCGTTCTCCTCTAGGGCAGTGAGCATAGAGGAGGATTGAATGGCCCTTTCGAAGAGTTGGAGGAAAAAATTGGGATAGTCTGAAACCGTTTGGAGGGGTACAGCCTCCGACAGCAAAGGCTCGGATGCTGTTGAACTTTTATGGCGGGCAGAACGGACAATGTGGGCGAGGGAGATGGCATGGGCTTGGGCATAGGAGAGGGGTTCGAGGTGATGGCGGACATAATTTTGGCAGGCGCAATCGATCTGGGCTTCGATTTTCGCAAGCAAATTGTCTCGGTCGGTTCTCTCTAGAGGAGCTCGCCGAAGGGATGAAGGGAAGGTTTGCCAGTGGATTTGCGCCCTTTGCTGGGTGCTTCTGAGAGTCAGGCTCTCCAGCAAAAGGCCGGCAGAATCGGCAGCAAGAAGGGCGGCAGCAAGAAAGTTGACCTCATACTCTTCTATAAGAGCGAAGCACTTCGTACCGGCCGGCAAGAAAGTGTTGAGCCATTGGAAGGTCGTGGCTAATGCGCGACAGTACCAACCCCAGTCGTATCTCTTGCGCAAAAGCACAGGTTTGAGAGGGGAGGCCTTCTGCCTCCCTTCTAGCCATCCACTCCAGACCGCACAAAGTGTCCAGAAGGCCTGGTTTGGTCTTGGAAGGACGGTGACTACAGCAGAAAATTCCTGGGCTGGGATCCGATGTAAGAGCTCTTTCAACTTGCCCTCGAAGACCGAGATTTCCCCATGGTGGGGGAGTTTAGGGTAATCGAAAATCTTCACCGGGGATAGAGAAGTGGCGGTTAGAAAACGCGTCCATAGGTCTCTGGATTTTTCTAGACATTGCCAGAAGTTGTTTTCCAAGTAATGGGTAGGCAAAGCGAGTTGTTTGGGGCGGTGGCGTCTTAGGGGGTATGCCCAGAGGGAGTTGCATAAGTCAAAGGCTCCGATGAGCAAGCCATACGCAATTTGCCATTGGCGTTGACTGAGCTTTAGTTCATCTAATTTGTTGATCACGGTGAGAATTGCATAGAGAGAGCGGGTCGGATACACTCCCAGTGCTTCAATTACGGATGGATAGCAGCGTTCGTTGAGGAGAACAACTTTACTAGCTGCTTGAGCCTCAAGATAAGACCGTGAGGGGAACTTCTCCAACCTTTGCTGATCTTGGGCTGTGACCGGGAACTGTCCTTCAGAGCCGCAGTTGGGGCAGCGATACTGTTTTAGGACCATACGGGAGGAATCTGCTTCTGGTTCTCTTTCCCAGATAAAGGAGTCGACTTCTACTTCAGCCTCGCAAGTGTTACATGTAGATTGATACAAAGAACGCAGGTAGGTTTCGATGCGGAACTCGAATTTCCTAAGCGCTGAAAATTCGGCGAGTAGAGCTTGAAACTCCGCAACAGAGGGGGAACAGGCGATGAGTTGGAGCATGTATCTGAGGACAGGGTTATTGCAACAGACGATCACGGCTGCTCCGGCATTGGCGAGCTCAACGGGCAGGATCGGAGAGCTACCAAAAGGGTCTAAAATTAGCCCCCGTTCGGGGCTCTCTTTTGGGGACTGTTCCAGATAAGAAGAAAGGGTGCGGAGGTAATAAGGAGGTAAAAACCGAGCCAGAGGAAGAGGCGAACTCAAAGGAGTGCCACTGAAAAAAGGGAGACTTGGGGAGAATACCATAAAGTCTGTTCGAAAGGTTCGAACTCAATTCTACATTAAGCGCAGGTGGTAAGGACGGACTTAGGTTGTGTTGTCTTCCTTGTCTAGATATAGTTTAGCTCTTTAGCCTGGCGGGTTAGCTCCTCTCGAAATTTAGGGTGGGCGATGTTGATTAGGGCTTGTGCCCGTTGGCGGATGGTTTTCCCGTAAAGGTCGGCGATTCCATACTCGGTGATCACGTAGTGGACATGATTGCGGGTGGTCACAACACCGGCTCCGGGTTTTAGCGTGGCAACGATGCGGCTAAAATCTTTGGCCGTGCTAGGAAGAGCAATAATTGGCACACCTCCTTTGGAGCGGGAGGCGCCGTAGATGAAGTCCAGCTGCCCGCCCACCCCGCTATAGAGCCGGTGGCCAATGCTATCCGCACATACCTGACCGGTCAAGTCCACTTCAATTGCGGAGTTGATGGCGACCATCCGTTCGTTTTGCGCAATAATGAAGGGGTCATTTACATATTCGGTGGGATGCAGCTCGATGAGCGGATTGTCATCGACCCATCTATATAGCCTTCGAGTGCCTAGAATAAAGCCGGCGATGATTTTCCCGGGATGCAGGGTCTTACGGCTGTTGGTCAGAACCCCTGCTTCCACCAGATCGATTACGCCATCCGAGAACATTTCGGTGTGAATACCGAGGTCTTTCTTGTTGAACAAGTGTTTTAGCACTGCATCTGGGATCGCTCCGATACCCATTTGCATTGTGGCACCGTCAGGAATCAATTCGGCTACGTAGGAGGCAATTTTTTCGTAGATTTCCCTGTTGCCTTCATCGGCCATCGGCAGCTCCGGGAGCTCATAGTCGGTCGGCACGATGTAGTGTAAACGACTGACGTGAATGAACGAGTCCCCTAAAGTGCGTGGCATTTGCTGATTGACCTCAGCGATAATTATAGAAGCCGACTCGGCGACGCTCTTAGTCAATCCCACTTCAATCCCGAAGCTGCAGAACCCGTGTTCATCGGGTGGGGAAACATGAACTAGGGCAACATCCACAGGCAAGATTTTGCGCTTGAACAGAAGAGGGAATTCGGATAGCAAAACCGGGGTGAAGTCTGCCCGTCCTTCATGGACGGCTTTGCGAACATTGCTACTGATGAACATCGTATTGACGCGGAGATGTCCTTGCAGTTCTGGCTTAACGTAGTCTGCAGGCCCAACAGTGAGGGCATGGCAAATCTCGACGTTTTCGAGATGGGGAGCGTACTCAACCAGTGCGGCCAGTAGCTTTTGGGGCACTGAACAGTTGCCCGTGAGGAAGACACGCTGATTGGATTTGATTTGGCGTACAGCCTCTTCTGCTGTAACGACCCTTGATTGATATTGCTTGATCCAGTCCATGGAGGCCTTCCTATTCGGCAGGAGTGAGTCGGCTAAGGTTAACCGCACGCCCTTGATGGGTTGCAACTGCGATTCCCAGCGATGGGTCCTCCTGAATAGCGCGCTCGATTCCCTTGTTAGCTAACTCTTGAATGTAAGGAAAGGCTGCGTTGACGTAAGCATAGGTAGAGGTACGGGCAATGACGCTTGGGATGTTAGGTACGCAGTAATGGATTACGCCCTCTTCGATATATGTAGGCCGGTCGTGAGTGGTTGGCCTTGAAGTCTCAACGCAGCCTCCTTCATCAATGCTCATGTCGATGATGATCGACCGCGGTTTCATCAGTCTGACCATCTCTCGAGTAATGACAATGGGGGCACGCTGATGGGGGATTAGAACGGCACCAACCAGCACATCCGCATAGGATAGCACGCGTTTGAGGTTTACTGGGTTGCTTATGAGAGTGAGGATATTCGGAAAGCGATCGTATAGTCTTTGCAGTGCATTGATGTTGGTGTCCAAAACAGTGACATGCGCTCCCATGCCGACGAACCCCTTAGTGGCTGCGGTGCCGGTTACCCCTGCGCCCACGATAACCACTTCAGCCGGCGGAACGCCCACGATCCCGCCCAGCAACATTCCCTTGCCACCGAAGTCGATCTGTAAGAGACGAGCGGCAATTTGAGGCACCATCACTCCTCCGATGGCTGCGAGAGGACGCCGAATCGGCATGGTGCCGTCGGGGAGAGAGACTTGCTCAAACGCAATGGCCGTGATTTTTGACCTCAGTAGTGCTTCGATCTTTTCCTGCCTTGCGGAGGTCAGGTGGAGCAGGCCGGCCACTGCAGTGCCGGGGCGCATCCAACCGATTTCCTCGAGGGTGGGCCTAGCTACTTTCAGCAGCAGATCCGCTCGGCCAAAGACCTCTTGCGGGGAGTAGGCGATCCTAGCTCCGGCGCTTTCGTATTCCTGATCGGTGAAACCCGCAGCCAACCCCGCTTCGTGTTCGACATAGCAGACGTGCCCATGGTCGACCAACATTTGGACACCTGCGGGGGTTAACCCAACGCGAAATTCAAACGGACGTCGCTCTTTAGGGATGCCGATATTCATGGTCTAGCCCCTTTATAAAAAACCTAAACTAACAGCTTGACAAGAATTGCCTTTTGGGCGTGGAGGCGGTTATGGGCTTGGGGGAACAATACCGAGTGTGGACCATCGGCGACTTCATCGGTGATTTCCTGGCCTCTATGGGCAGGTAAGCAATGCATTACGATGACATCCTTGTCCGCTTCCCGCACGAGGGCTTCATTAACCTGATAAGGGGGAAAGACTTGCTCTCGGATCGCTGCTTCCTCCTCCTGCCCCATACTCGTCCATGTATCGGTGTAGATTACTTGAGCCCCTTTCACAGCCTGGTGAGGATCGCGCAAAAAGTTCAATTGACTGCCAGTTTTTTCGGCAACCTCCCTTGCCAGCTCGATCGCTCGGGAAGGCATGTCGTAGCCTTCTGGGTTGGCGATAGTGAAGTGCGCACCGAGCTTTACACAAATGTGCATCAGTGAAACAGCGACGTTATTTCCATCGCCAACGAAGGTAACTCGGATGTCTTTCAGGGTTCCAAACTTTTCGTAAATGGTCAGGGCATCGGCCATGGCCTGGCAGGGATGGTTGTAGTCACTCAATCCGTTCAACACAGGAACGCTCGACCACCGGGCGAGTTCCAGTACGTGCTCGTGGTCAAAAACACGAGCCATGATTGCATCGACGTATCCCGAGAGCACCTGAGCCACATCCTTGATAGCCTCCCGCTTTCCCAAGCCGATCTCGGCAGGTGAGAGGTAAAGGGCATCTCCGCCTAAGTGACGCATCGCCATATCAAAGGAAACACGGGTGCGCAGGCTGGGCTTCTGAAAGATCATCCCCAAAACTTTGCCCCGCAATAGAGGGGGATTGCCGCCTTTTTTCCATTGCGACTTTAGCTTCACGGCTAGATCGAGCATCTCTTGTAGTTCTTCGGAGGAATAATCGAGGACATCTAGGAAATGCTTCATTTCGTAAGCTCCACAGGTAGAATAGCTCTCATCAAAAAGTATAACACAGGGCAGGATTCGCACTGTGAAAAAAGAAGAGCCCTAGGAACCTTCGGTTCGGACAAGTCCCCGCACGATCGCCTTTAGATAAGACAGGGCAGAGGAGCGTATGGCCGAAGAGTTTTAGTCTAATAACGGAGGGTTTTGGCGGTTCGGGAAGGTGTGAGGCTGGAGCCAGTGCAACCAAGTGCTTTTGCCCGGTTTCCGCTGGAGCGGCTTTTCCTGACTGAGCAGCACGATGCTGAGCACAATCAACGCCACCCCGATCCACTGAAAAAGGTTGAGGGTTTCCTGCAACCATAGCTTTGCGAAGGTGAGCGTCACCAACAGCTCGGTTACCCCTAAAAGGGCGGTCTGCAGACCCCCAATCCGCTTGACGCCCAGAAAGAGGGCGAGCCTAGACAGAAAAGTGACCCCCGCTAGGGCAAGAACGGGCACAAAGGAGAGGAGAACCAAAGAAAGGGAGCTAGCGGTATGAAAAACTTGGCCGCTGAAGACGCCAAAGGGGAGGACCACGAGAGACATGAACAGCAGAGTGTAGAAGGTTACGGTTGGGGCAGGCATTTCGAGCAGCACGCGCTGGTTGACGAGCAAGTGCAATCCATATCCTGCAGCTGCGACCAGCATAAAGAACACTCCTCTGAGATTAAGCGGAGTGTGAGCGCCGATAATGAGGAATCCGATCCCGAAAACAATCAGGCCTACCCGAATAAAGGAAACAGCCGATGGCGTGTAACGATCTAAGATGAGCCAGAGGGTGACGAAAACCGGGTAGGTCAGAAAGATCAACTGCCCCACGTTGGCGTTAATCAGGGCTAAAGCTTGATAGTAGAAAAGCGAACCCACTCCATTTAAGATGCCTGCGAGTGCACACCCTAGAAGACCAGCGGGATAGATAAAAAAACTGGCTCGATTTGTTGCGAGCAGCGTCAGCCCCATAAAAAATGCGGCTAAAACGGTCCGCAAAGTTACTACTAGGAAAGGGGCCACTCCATATAGGATGGCAAGTTTTCCTAGAATTGGGGTGAAACCCAGCAGGGTAGCGGAAAAGACCGCCGAGAGAATACCGGTAAGATTCAGGACGGGGGAACGAGCCGCCGGGCGGACGACCGTTTTTTCGAGCATAAGAAAGGTGGCCTAATGAATGGCTTCTAGAATCTCATCAGCCAAATCATCGCTCATAAATTTGCCTTTGTGCATCAGAGCTTTGACTTTTCCGCGCAGGAGAGCTTGCTCCTCTTTTGTCAGCTCTTTGGCGGTGACAACAATGACCGGGATGGAAGCCAAATCGGGAAATTGTTGTAGATGGCTCAGTACAGCGAACCCATCCATCTCCGGCATCATCAAGTCGAGGATGATGACATCCGGCGGATCCTCTTGAATCATTTGGATGCCTTCCATCCCACTCGCCGCTTCGCGGATCAAGAAGTCTCCTTGGGATTGGAGGATGCGTCGTAGCAGGCGGCGAGCGTCTTCGATGTCGTCAATGATCACGATTTTACGCACCTTCTCCGGCGTCAGGTTGCTCAGAGCGCCATACAGTCCTTCTTGGGGTTTGGCCTCCATTTCGAGACGAGAAATAGAAATGTCTGTTGCCCAACCATCCCCGAGTACTAGGGTTTCGACCGGCATCGTATGACCGGTACAATTGACGACAATGATCTCGTTTGGTTTGATGATCCCTTGGCGCAAGAGTTTGATTGTTCCAGCAAAGGCTACTGCTGCAGCCGATTCGGTGGAGAGGCCTTCTAGCTTAGCGAGAATATGAATGGTGCGAAAAGTTTCCTCGTCGCTCACGCTTTCGAAGGCTCCTCCGCCAAGTCGAAGCATTCGCTCGCGAAGCAAAGTGTAGGTGCGACCTGGGTCACCCGTGGAGAGAGTGGTGATGTGAGTCTTGGGGTTGAGAACAGGGTCGGCTACCGCTTTGTTAGCTTTCCAGGCATGGACCATCGGAGCACAACCCTCGGCTTGGATGCAGGCGATAGAGGGAATGCGATCGATAAGCCCCATCTGGTAGAGTTCCGTGAAACCTTTGAGGACGCCCAGAGGGCCTATTCCGCCACTGACAGATTGGACGTACCAGTCCGGAGCCTTCCACTTGGTGGGCAGGTTAGCGAGGGCATCTGAATTTGTTCGCAGATAATAGGTCAACTGCTCAGCGATCTCAAAGGCCAGCGTTTTCATCGATTCAACTGAAGGGATGGAGCAGGCTCCCCGTTCAAGGTGCAGGTTACGCTGGCGAGCAAACTCGGCTGCTAGACGCTTCGCTTGGTCGTAGGTGCCGGTAACCTTAATGACCTTTGTCCCGTAGATCGCCACCTCGCGCATTTTTTCGAGCGGCACGAGGCTGGTCAAGAAGGCCCAGAGCTTGATCCCAGCGCGCGCGGCATACGCTGAGTAAGCAATGGCAACGTTACCCGTCGAAGCTAGAACTGCTTCGGTAATCTCGGCTTCTTTCATCGCCGCAATGGCAATGGCTGCCTGCCGGTCTTTGAAGGAGTTGGTTGGCCCTTGGCGCTCGTCCTTGATAAACAAGTTAGGACACCCCAGCATCATTCCGAGGTTGTTCGCATGGATTAGAGGTGTTCCCCCTTCGCCCATCGATAGATAAGGGATATATTCTGCAATAGGTAATAGTTCGCGATACCGCCAGAGATCGAAGGGACGTTCTGAGAGCTGATGCTCAAAGATCGGCTTGACTTTCTCCAGGTCGTAGTGCACTTCACGCCAGTTGCTCCCGCACTGTGAGCAAGTGGTTTGAACCAGACGAAATGGTTCAGTGTGGCCGCAATCTATGCAGTGGACAGCGTAGCTTACCCCGGACATTACGGCCTTATGCCTTGTGCAGAACTTTCTTGATCGCAGTAATTAGGTCTTCTTCTATGAGAGGCTTGAGCAGATACCGAGCCACTCCGAATCGTTCGGCCCGCTCCGGGTCTTCGACTAATGAACACACCACGATCGGGATTTTTTCAGTTTCGGGGTTAGATTTTAGCTCCTGGATGAGATGCCATCCATCTTTAGGAGGATCGGAGTTAAGTTGGAGGGCCGGATCGATCACAATCACCGAAGGGGAGAGAGTTTGGGTTAGTTGAATCGCTTCCTCAGGTGCTGAACATTTGAACACCTTGATGTTGTGATCTTCAAGATAACGTTGATATAGATTTAGCACGAATTCTTCGCTGTCGATCGCTAGGACTGTCGTTTGGGTTGAAGCTTCTGGAGAGAGATCGGGTTGGGCATCGGCTTCGGGTAGCTCCCTAGAGGGCACGGGAATGGTAAAGTAAAACATAGAACCCTTGCCCAATTCGCTTTGAACACCGATCCTCCCACCGTGCATTTCGACCAAGTGACGAGAGATCGAAAGCCCAAGGCCGCTGCCTCCGGTCTTTCGAGTAGGTGAAGGATCCACTTGGGAGAAAGGCTCGAACAGTTTTCCTTGATCTTCTAGGGCAATGCCGATTCCGGTGTCGGTTACTTTGATTAGGACCTCCTTGTGAGAATTGACTTGCTCTACTTGGGCTTCGACCTTGATAAACCCTTTCTCGGTGAACTTGGCCGCGTTCGAGAAAAGGTTGAGCAAAACTTGGCGGATTTTGGTCGGGTCGGCCCGCACGGGGGGTAGCTCAGGCGGCAGTTCGACCACCAACTCGATCGGCTTATCTTTGATCAAGCCTCGGACGGTAGGCAACACTCCTTGGATAACCTCGACAAGGTTGACTTCGTCTTCGAAGAATAACTCCATCTTCCCCGCTTCGATCTTCGACAGGTCGAGGATGTCATTAATTAGGCTCAACAAGTGTTGACCAGAATGATAGATAGCATTTAGGTCTTGGCGTTGTAAGTCGGTGATTGGCCCGTCGATCCCTTTTAGAATCACGCGCGAGAAGCCGATAATCGAGTTCAACGGGGTGCGCAGCTCGTGGCTCATGTTAGCCAGGAACTGGCTTTTCAGTTGATCGGCCTTGCGCATTTCTTCTACAGCCTTCTGGGAAAGTTCGTAGGCCTGAGCGTTGCTGATGGCAATGGCGATTTGATCTGCGAGGAGCTGGAGAATCGAGACATTATCTGGCGAAAAGGCGTTTACCTGGGTGGATTGAACGTCAAGGGCGCCGATCACCTTGTCACCGATTTTGAGCGGGATGCCCAGTTCGGATTTCGTTTCGGGGAGCAGGGGATTGAAGCGGTGGATGTCGCTCTGGGATACATCATTGACAATCAGGGGCTCACCATGTTGGGTAACATAACCGATAATTGAGCGCGACCCCACGGCTAGTTTGTGTCCCCTGCGTTTCATTTCCTCACCAGCTAAGCCGGTGGACTCGCGAACCACAGCATATTGGCCTTCTTCATCGAGGAGGAAGACGGAGGAGTGATAGAAGCCGAAGCGATCCCTGACCAGGTTGACCACGTTCTTAAGCAATAAGTCGAGAGCCAAGGTGCCGGAAACATCGCGGGCGATTTCGGAAGCGATCTGAAGCTCCTCAGCCCGCCGGCGCAAGGTCTCGAGCAGGCGAACGTTTTGGATCGCAATGGCCATTCCGTTGCCGATGGCCATGAGTAGGTCAGCGTGGTGCTGATCGTATAGATTCGGGAGGTACTCGTGTTGAACGGCAATCACTCCGATGACCTTGTCGCCGAGGAAGATCGGTGTGCCCAGCCAGGACTTGGCCGAGACATCTCCGACCTGAATAAAACTAATGCCTCTCTCCTTGAGTTGGCTCTCGATATCCCCGCTGAGCAGAAGGGGCTGTTTGGTGCGGAGGACATACCCTGTCAGGCCTTCTATAGGGGGAATTTCGCCCATCCAGAAGCCGGCTTCGGGGTGCTGTTCGGTGAGGGGAGCGCCATCGAGCACGACAAATGGAAATCGTATTCGGTCTCTGGCCTCGTCATAAATTGCGATATAGAAGTTATAGGCTTCCATGAGCTGCGAGACGTGTTCGTAAACGGCGTGAAAAATCTGGTCGAGATTTGTGGCAGATGTCAAAGCGCGACTGAGGTCGTTGAGGACGCTCAGTTCTCTTGCGCGCTCCTCAGTTTTGCTGAGCGCTTGCTTGGTCTGCTGGAACAAGTTGGCATCTTCGAGTGCTAACCGAAGCTGTTCGGCGACTTGTTCGAGGAGCAGAATTTCGTCAGGGTCCCATTTGCGCTGAGGGTCCTCTTTGATGAATTCAAACAGAAATTCGCGTTCGTCGACCGACTTGGCGAGGGAGAGAACAGCGGGTTGATGGTCTTGGGCGTCTTGGTAGAGGAGTTGGTTTTGATGATAAGCTCGCTTGCCAAGTTCAGTTAGGAAAACTTCGGGGATGGAAGAGGTCTCTTCGAGCGAGGGCAGGAACCGAATGTCGCCGTTGGCTTGGACAACGATTGTTTGAGACTCCAGACCAGGGAAAGAAGAGGTAAGGGGGATGGGTTTGGACTCATAAAGGGGTAGGGTCTCTTGAGTCTCTTCCGTATCCAATGCAGGGGCTGTTGCCCCGAGCCCGAAAAGCAAGTCTGGGCCGCTCTCCGGGGCCGTCTGCTTTACTTCTTGCTGAAGCTCCAAGAGGATATTCTCAAGCCGGGATAGAGTTCTTTTCGCGCACATACTCTAAAATCTCCGTTGCAAGCGCCCGATATTGTTCCGCTCCTCTGCTCTTTGGATAGCAAAAGTTGACTGGCATGCCGGTCGCAGCACTTTCTCGCAGTTTGGTATCTAAATCAATTGAGGTCTTCAACACCCCATCCGGGAATGTGTTGAGCAAATGCTCGCTCATGGTGCGATGCACGCGATTGCGCAGGTCGCGCAGGGTAATCAAGATGCGATAGGCTAAAGAAGGGTTGAAAGTTTGACGAACAGTTCTTACCTGAGTCAGCGTGTTTCTCAAGGCGTGGAGCGAGAAATACTCAGGCTGAGTCGGGATGATCAAGAGGTTTGCTGCTACCATAGCGTTGGTGGTAATCGCTCCGAGAAAAGCGGGACAGTCTAAGACGACAAAATCATAGGCCGATGTAATTTCGGAAGCCAGCAATTGCTGTCGTAAAATGAGCTCATGGTTTTTCCTAAGAGGGATAAAGCGCTCGGAGAGTTCCATCTCCCGGTTTGCCGGCACGATATCTAGGCCCGGGATCGAAGTTGCCTGGGTTAGGGAGGCGAGCTTCTCGGTATGGATAAAGAGATCGGCGGCTGAATGACGCACTTCACGAGGGTTGAGGCCTAGAGCAATGGTCAGGTTAGCCTGCGGGTCTAAATCGATGGCCAGAACCTCGTATCCTTCCTGAACCAAAGCGCCGCTGAGTCCAGCAGCGGTAGTGGTTTTTGCTACACCGCCTTTTTGATTAGCAATGGCAAGAATATAGCTCATTCCACTCCCTCATGATGACCGTTTTCACCTTTCGCAGATTTGGGCGGGAAGAAGGTGACTTGGGCTTTGGTGGCTTGCAAGGCCTTTTGCAGCTCTTGAACAGCGATCCGAAGAATTTCGGTCGGCTCATTGGAGGACCGGATTTTGGAGGTAATTTCGCCGACAAGTTTTTCGCGTAAGGCCCGTTTCTGTGATTCTTGATAAAGTCGCGCAGCTTCTAGAGCTGTCCCGATGCGGAGAGCGATATCTTGAAAGAGATCGATATCTGTATCGCTAAACGGCGGCTGGTGAACATGCCGACGCAGGCGGAGCACGCCTATGCGATTGCCCTTGACAAAGATTGGAAGTGCGATCTCGTGCTCGTCTCCTCTTTGAATATCGTTGGTTTGGAGAACCCGTTCCACGAGCGGAGAGGAGGATCGTGGCAGACGGGTGACTTTCTTTAAGTGTGTGCTAAGGTAGGTGGGATAGGGAGTGCGCCTGATAAGGTCAATCCAGCCTTTTAGGCTCATTTCTTGGTAAGCGCGCCGTGTCGCCTCAAGGGCTGCTTGCGTTTCAGCGAACAGCTCTGCGTTTTGAATAGCTATTGCGACCAGGTTAGCCATGCCGCTGAGCACCTCGATATCTTCTTCGGTGAAAGCACCGCCTTTTTCGCTCTGGATGTCTAGGGCGCCCAAGATTCGCCCCTGAGCGATCAGGGGAAGAGCCATTTCGGAGCGAGTGAACGGCAGGTCTGGGTTATTGAAAAAAACAGCATCTTCGCCAACGTCCAGAGCGATGCGGGCTTTTCCTGTGCCAGTCACATAGCCGACAATACCTTGCTCGTTGACCTTCAGGCGATGTTGGCGCTGCAACATCCGCTGGCCTCCCTCGCTGTTGGCGGCCTTTAGCCAAGCATATTCCCCTTTGGCATCGATCAGAAACACCCCTACATGGTAAAACCCAAATCGTTCGCTGATTAGATGGGTTACCATGGAAAGCAATTTCTCGAGGTTACGCTCCGAAGCGACGGCCCGTCCGACTTCGATCGAGGCTTGAAGTTGAGTAGCCCTACGGTGTAAGGCTTCTGTTCGCTCGGCTACCTTTTGTTCAAGGTTACTAATCAGGTCTTTCAGGTGGTCTGCCATGTTGCGAAAGGTGCGGGCGAACAAGCCGATCTCGCCCGGGGCGTCTTCGGGGATATCGACATTCCATTCGTTGCGACCGAGTTTCTCAGCAGCAAGGGCGAGCTGGCGCACAGGGACTGTAATTAGATTCGATAAAACCAAGCCGATAAATACAATCAGCGTGAATACGGCAGCAGACAAGGGTAGAACTTGCGTTACAATAAAACGTTGGGTAGTTGAGCGTAACTCCCGTTGAAGACCTGTGATGGGGGCAAGATAATACGCTGCGTCTACAACACTCGCAAGACTCCAATCGGCATAGGCGACGGGTTGATAGGCTACTAATAGGGTTCTTTCGCCAAGATCAATTTCTTGAACGCCACTATTGCCTTTTCTCATTTCGCTTATCGTTGTTAGAAACTCGTTTCTAGCGTCTCTCAGGTTGGTTAGGAACTCCCCTTCGGCCGGCTGACGTTCAAGGATATCTAAGTAGGCCTGCTCAGGCAGCACGAGTGCATAGCCTTGATAGTCAATGAGAAAGTTATATCCACCCCGAAGCTCTAGAGGTTTTTCAACATTGGCAAGGATGTCTTCAACTAAAACGTCTATCCCGACAACCCCGATCAGACTCCCGCGATCATAGATGGCCTTCGAGACCGTGCCGACCATCCCTAGTCCGGTAGTGTCGAGGCTTGTCGTCCAAACTACCTCGCTTCGAGGGATTGATGTTTGAATAGCAGCCAGATACCAAGGTCGTTGTGTGGCTTTGAAGTTCGGAGGAATCACTCCGCCAAGCCCAATGTTTGGGTAATAGCGGGTGACCTCATTTTTCGAAGTGAAATAAATCGCAGCAATCTCGGGATTGCTTTTCTGGATCGACTCGAACACTAGGTCGAGACGTCGGCTTTTTTCGACCTCTGCGAGGACTTGTGGAGTTATGCTTACAAAATTGGGAATAAATAGGCTGGAGGTGTCCTCCTTCCCGTTTGTCCATTGACCCTGATCGCCTCTAGTGAGAGTCTCCTCCTCAGCCCACCCCATAGAGACCCGATCCGGACTTGTCCAAGCGTCCAGGGTATATTCTGCAAGAATGGTAGCCATTTCGGCCGTTTTCTCCAAAGATCTTCCAACATCGAGAGCGATGCCTCGGTTAATCGAGACCAATGAGGACAACAACCTTTCTTTGATAATCTCGGCGCTTTGCTCTTGAGTTACGTCCCCGATGTTATTGGTAGTATAAATGGAGCTTGCCACATTTCCTAGGATGGCAAGGAACGACAAGAACGTTAGAATTCCAAGTAAGAGGGTGTGAATAGAAAGTCTTCGTGAGAGTCGGGGTGGTTTCATCGTGTGTTTACCCTTGTGGATTCATACGGACTAGATATGAAAGTTATGTTGCATGGAGCTGGATTTCCACTTCAGCGAGATCGAACATTTGGCGCAATTCTATTACACCGGTCTCTAACACTAAATCTACATCTAGCGTTTCGAGGAGCTTGTCCGTCAGTCTGGTGAGGTCTTCCTGAACGCGAGATATTGCGCGAACATTTTGGGACTGAAGCTCCAAGACCTGGCGTGTTGACTGCAAAAGTAAAACGCCTTGAAAGAGGCCGGAGATAGGTTCAATTAGCGAGTTTAAGATTTGCTTATCACTTTCTGCGAAATACGGTCCGTTCTTTGGTCCTTGAAAGACGATCGCCCCGATAATTTGGTGTTCGCTTTTTAGGGGAATGACCAGCCAAGAAGAGCCACTCGGCTTTCCCAGGAAATCCGGGGTTCTTAGCGAGGTATCCGTGAACAAGGTGGCAGAGCCGCTTTTCATCATCTCTGCGATCAGATGATTGATGATTGGGGTGGAGGTGGTAGTGGTTAGTTTCTGGTCTTTTAGGAGAAAAATCGAGGATTCTTTATCATGGAAGATGGTTATGTATGTACGTAGATCAGGTATGCCCGTTATCATGCGAGAGAAGCTATCGACAAGCACAAGCGCATCTCTAATAAAGCTGGCTTGCTCTTCTGGGCGACTGTCCTGAGCAGTGTCCTGAAGACCGGTCTTATCCTCATCTGGAAGGGGAGTGTCAGATAAGAGGTTTGGCAATGTCATGGAGCTTTCTCGCTTTCTTGAAGAAATTCTAGAGTTCCCAAACCGGCTGTCCGTTCAGAATTTCCTTGATTTGCTCGGGGAAGCGATCGGGGTCGATCGGTTTCCCAATAAATCCATCAAAGCCCGCAGCATGGGCTTTTTGCATCTGCTCTAGGGAGGCCTCAGCAGTGATGGCGATCACCGGAATAGAAGCTAATTTTGGAGAAGAACGGATTTTCTTTAGTGCTTCGTACCCATCTTCATAGGGCAAGCGGATGTCCATCAGGATTAGATCCAATTTCGGAAGCAGATCAGCATACTCGACCACCTCGTAACCGGAGGTTTTCCACTCACAATGGATGCCGAGATAACCCAACAGGCGGGCAATCAAAACAAAGTTAGCAACGTTGTCTTCGACTACCAGTACGGTGATATCCTGCGATCCGAGGCTGTGGTTTCCTCTTTGTCGGGAAACTCCGTCCATGTTCATCCCTTTGCTTTAGAGCCTAAGAAGGATCGCACCTGTTGAGGTAGCGCATCAACGTCAATCGGTTTTTGAATGTAACCGTCACACCCTGCCGCAAGGGTTTTCTCTCGATCGCCTTTCATCACGTTGGCGGTCAAGGCGACGATCGGGATTTCGGGTTTGAGTTGGGATTTGAGAGTAGTCGTGAGGGTATATCCGTCGATTTCGGGCAGGTTGATGTCCATGAGAATCAGATCGGGGGTGACAGTTTCGAGCTTTTCAAACATCTCTTTTCCCGAGGCAGCTTCGATCACTGAAAAGCCTTCAGCCTCAAGGATTCTCCTCACAAGGGTGCGATTATCTAAATTGTCTTCAACGTAAAGAATAAGGGGTGACTCCTTGGTGTCCATGGGATCTGCCCGTTGATTTGATAAACTGGTTTGCTATGCAAATCTTTAGGGAGTTAAAGGAGAAAGAGCGGGTGATGGGATTCGAACCCACGAATGGCAGCTTGGGAAGCTGCTGCCTTACCGCTTGGCGACACCCGCTCAACCTCGTGTATATTATAGCCATTGTTGAGCGTGGTGTCAAGGAAGTTACTGCGCACTCCTCGGGTCTCCTCCAGTGCATCCCTCTGCTCCCTTATTGCTTTCAATCGCTAACATCTGCAGTAAAATAATACCCGGAAATCGCTGCTCTATACCGTACAATTTTGTTAGGTTAGCTGACTTCTTGGACGATTTGGGGTGTTCAGTGCAGAATATTCTGGAATTGGATTTGTCCAGCGGTCAAAGCCGCTTGCTCGAGGTTCCTAGGCAGTGGGAAGTGGATTTTCTCGGCGGTGCCTCGCTTGGAGCCCGGCTGCTATATTCGGAATTGACCGCGGGGTTAGACCCTTTTTCTGAAAGTGCCCCTCTACTATTCATCGGTGGGCCTCTCAGTGGCACGGCTGGGCCTGCGGTGGGTCGCTTTGTAGCCTGTGGAAAGTCACCGGCCACCTCCCTTTGGGGGGAATCCAATTTCGGCGGGTTTTGGGGCGCGGAGCTGCGCAAAGCCGGTTTTGACGGGCTCTTGTTGCGGGGGAAGGCGGCAGCTCCGGTGTATTTGGTTATTGACGACAGCAAGGTGTACATTCGTGATGCGAAGAGGCTCTGGGGAAAAGAGACCTACAGGGCTCAGCAAATGGTTGTCGAGGAGCTAGGGGAAAGGGGCTTCCGGGTTGCGGTCATCGGGCCTGCCGGAGAAAACAGGGTGCCCTATTCCCTCATTCTGACTGACCACGGACGGGTGGCCGGCCGAACAGGAATGGGGGCTGTGATGGGTTCAAAGAATCTCAAAGCGATTGCCGTGCGTGGCTCTAGGTCAATTCCTGTGGCTCAACCAGAACAGTATCATGCCCTACGAGCCGAGGCGAACCGGAACTTGCGCAATGAGAACCAGTCTGTGGTTCTGAGGGAGCTTGGGACGGCTGGGGGTGCGGAATATTTTGATTACCTGGGACTGATGCCTAAGCGCTACTACCGGCAAAGCCGCTTCGAAGGGGTGGAGAAGGTTTCTGGGGCATATTTTGCCGAGAATTTGCTCAAAGGGGTGAGTGCATGCCATGCTTGTGTGATCGCTTGCGGACGGGTTGTGCAGTACGAGGATTCGCCCAAAAAGAAGGGGCCTGAGTATGAGACAATCGTCGGGTTTGGCCCGAATCTGTTGATCTCTGATCCCATTGCGATTACCGAACTCGGTGAGCTGTGTGACCGGCTAGGGCTGGACACGATTAGCACAAGCAATACAATCGGATTAGCTTTTAGCCTCTATGAAAAGGGGCTGATCCCTATTTCTGATACCGACGGATTGGAGTTGCAGTGGGGAGATGCACATGCAGTGCGTAAGCTTATCCCGAGGATCGCCGAGCGAGAGGGCTTTGGAGCGTTGTTAGCCCTGGGAAGTAAAGGTTTAGCCGAGCATTATGGAGTGGCAGAGGAAGCCGTGCAGGTGAACGGTTTGGAAGTGGCTTACCATGACCCGAGAGGGGCTTCTGGGATGGCTTTGGTCTACGCTACCTCTCCGATCGGGGCTAGTCATAATCAGTCAGATTACTTTTTTGTCGAGATCGGTCAAGTCGAATCCAGTATTGGATTAGAGCCTCATTCACGGTTAGGGGGGGCTGAGAAGGCTAAAAATGTCTCTCTGCATCAAGACTGGCGCACGGTGTTCAACAGTCTTGTGATGTGTATTTTTACCAATATCCCTCCGGAAAGTATTGTTGCGCTTGTCAATGCTGCCTGCGGATTGGACCTCGATGTTGGTGCGCTGATGAGGAGCGGTGAGCGAGGGTGGAATCTAAAGCGCGCCATTAACGTACGCTTGGGCTTGAGTCCGGAAAACGAAAGGATGCCCAAGGCATTTCGGCAGCCCTATGAGGACGGTCAAGGGGAACTGGAAAGCTATGTCGTTCCATTTGAGGAAATGCGACAGGCATACTATTGCGTAAGAGGGTGGGACCTCACTTCGGGCAAGCCTTCGAGGGAGAAATTGCGAGAATTGAACTTGGGATGGCTTATTCCGGACCTCTGGAGTGAGGAGGGAGTATAGCAGTGAGGAAGTACGTTACCGTCTCGGAGATGCGGGCGATCGAGCAAGAAGCCGATCAATTGGGCCTGACCTATGCCCAAATGATGGAGAATGCTGGCGTCAGTTTAGGGCAAATTGTAGCGCAGGAATTTGGGAGTCAAACCAATCGCACTGTCGTTGGCTTGGTTGGCTCGGGAAATAACGGCGGAGATACCCTGGTGGCGCTGGCTTACCTGGCCAAGCTGGGCTGGAAAGTGGTGGCCTATCTAGTCAAGGAGAGACCCGCTGATGATCCTCTGGTGGGAAGGGTGCTCGACCGAGGCGGAATGGTGATCTGCGTAGAGAAGGATGACGCAGAATATCGGCAGTTGCAGGCTGCTATCGGCCAAAGCGATGTCCTGTTGGACGGCGTTTTAGGTACGGGTTTTCAACTGCCGCTAAAAGAGTCCCTGGCGAAAGTGTTGAAAGCTGCCAAGCGATGCCTTGAAGCCAAGTCTTCTCCGACATATGTCGTGGCTGTGGACTGTCCTTCGGGGGTAGATTGTGATCGGGGTCAGGCGAGTGAAGAGACGCTCCCTGCGCATCTAACGGTGACCATGGCTGCGGTAAAGGCAGGCTTGTTAAAGTTCCCGGCTTATTCTTTTTGTGGGCGGATCGAAATCGCTGATATTGGCTTGGATCATCGATTCCCAAAGTGGGAAAGCATCTCTCGCTTTGTCATCGACGATCGGTGGGTGCAAGAAAGGCTGCCAAGGCGCCCGGATGACTCCCACAAGGGAACTTTTGGAACGGTGCTGATCATAGCCGGCAGCGAAAATTTTACCGGAGCTGCCTACTTGGCTGCCAAAGCTGCTTACCTATCCGGAGCCGGTTTGGTGACCTTGGGAGTGGTGCGCTCGGTATATCAATCCCTAGCCGGGCATCTTCCAGAAGCAACTTGGTTGGTCCTTCCAGAGCAAGGAGGGTTTCTTTCTGAGGCTTCCCTGCCGTTTCTCGCAGAGCGGTTGAAGACAGCGGAGGCCTCAGTGGTTGGGCCTGGCTTTGGCTTGCATTCCGGGCCATCCGGATTGATAAAGGGTTTACTTGAGCTTGGTCAGCAGAACCTCACCCGTCTTGTTATCGATGCCGACGGCCTGAAACTGCTGGTTCAGGATCAATACTGGTATCAAAAGCTGCCCCGGGAGACCGTCTTGACCCCTCATCCGGGAGAGATGGGTGTGCTAACGGGGTTGAAGGTGGCTGAGATCCAAGCCGAACGCATTCGGGTGGCAGAGCAGTTTGCCCAACAATGGGGGCAGGTTGTCGTCCTCAAGGGGGCTTTTAGTGTGATCGCCGAGCCCGGCGGCCGGACGGCGGTTAGCCCGATCGCTACTTCGGCATTGGCTCGAGCAGGAACCGGGGATGTGCTGGCGGGTTTGATCGGTGGGCTTAGGGCGCAAGGGATGAATGCCTTTGAAGCCGCTGCGAGTGGTGTGTGGATTCATGGCCAGGCTGGTTTATTGGCGGCCCAGAAGTTGGGGACTTCCCGCTGCGTCCTGGCTTCGGATGTGCTCGAAGCGATTCCCGAAATCTTCAGTCGCTTGAGCAGGTAAGTTTTCACAAAGAGCGAGAGTTGAGACCTAGAGACAAGACAAGATAGAACGGATTCTTAGCCGTCCTGTTTCGTCTTGCCTCGTCCGACTCTAGAAGGGATTAGGCAGAAGGAGCAGGAGTCTCCCCTTCGTCAGATGTCTTTTTGAAAGCCTTTTTCCCTGCTTCTAAAGTTTGCTCCAGTTTTGCCTTCTGCTCCTCGAGAAGCTCTTGACCCCGTTGTTGGAGTTCGATAGCCCGTTGACGGGTGAGTTCGGCCAACTCTTCGGCGCGTTGTCGGGTTTCGGCCAGAGCTTTCTCGGCCTTGACGCGGGCTTCTTCAAGGGCTTTTTCGGCTCGGATGCGTGCCTCCTCAGCGGATTCGAGGGCCTTGTCTTTAAGTTCAATGCTCTTCTCCCGAATCAGAGTTCGGGTCTCCTCGCCCGATTGAGGGGCATAGAGCAGAGCAATCGCCGCCCCGATTAATCCGCCGAGAACGAACCCGGCAAGGAATGCGCTGAAGTCACTCTCGCGATCAGACATTGTTCACTCTCCTAGGGTGGTTTATTTCTTCTTTGTTATACCGGTGATTTGTAATAGCCGCTGCAGGCCAGCAACATATTCATTGAGCTTGATCACGGGTTCTACAAGGTTTTCGCTTAAGAACGCAGTCGTTCCCTTGAGGGTATTCACCGTTTCGTTGGTCGAGTCAAGAATTGGCTTTATTTCGTTCTGGAGTAAGTTGATCAGGCGTGCTAGTTGGATGACGAGGAGAATTAACGCAACGCCCAGGAGTAAGAATTCAAATCCGATTAGGATAATCAATATGTCTCGAATAAGAGCGGTTTTCTCCTCGTTGGTAATCAGCCAATAGGTTGAAAAAACGAGCACAAGTAAGATAAGCAAACCGGCTATAGAAAAAGCATATACATAGGAGCGAGGGGAGGTTTTCTTTTGCACTGGTAGCCTTATATGATCCTGATGAATTTGGCTATAGGATCTTATTCGGCTGGAATTTTACCATATAATCCCCGTTACAGGCGTTGTTCTGACGAACATGATTTTTTGTCGTTCCGAAAACTTTACGGAGCGTGATCAAGGGTTTGGTGAGGTGTTTGCCGGGAAGGACTCAAAATCACTGGCCTGGGCGGTGCTAAAGTCGGCTTTCGCTGGAACTTCTTAATGTGTTATAATCTTCGCAAACCTCTGCTTTTTGGTGTTCATCGAGTCGGCAGTGATGACTGACCGTAAAGAATCCCAACTGTCCTAGCAGGAGAAAGAATCGATGCTTCGGAAAACCTTGATCATGCTTGCAACTCTCCTTGGCCTGATCCTAGCTTCTTGTAGCTCACCGCAAGCTGCTGATGATCTTCCTGGAAGCGCAGCGGGGCAAGTTTCCTTTCGGGTAGCCATGGTATTCCCTGGTTCAGTTAACGACAAGTCTTGGAATGAGGCTGGATTCGCTGGTCTGCAGCGAATCGAAAGCGAACTCGATGTAGAAACGGCTTATCTCCAACGTGTTCCCTCTTCAGATTGGGAAGAAGCTTTGCGTAGCTTTGCAAGTCAAGGATACTCGCTAATCATAGCTCATGGTGACCAGTTCTCTGAGCCCTCGAAGCGGGTAGCTCCGGAATTCCCCCAGAGTAAGTTCGTGGTAGTCAATGGAGCATATACCGCTTCGAATCTTGCTTCGGTAGCCTTGTTTGATGAGCAGGTCTCTTTTCTTGCCGGCGTTGTGGCGGCAAAGGTGTCAAAAACAGGTAAGGTGGGCTACATTGGAGGTTTAGAAATCTTGCCGGTCATCCGTAACGGCAAGGGTTTCGAGCAGGGAGCTAGGTATGTGAACCCGAATATTGAAGTTCTGGCTACTTATCTAGGTGATTTCAATGACGCCAACTTAGGTAGACAATCCACCGAGGATATGGCTGCGCAAGGTGTAGATGTAATTTACTACTACGTGGACCAGGCAATGACGGGGATTCACCAAGCTGCTAGGGAGTCGCAAGTCAAGTTAATCGGTTGCATTTTCGATCAATATCGGATTGCGCCGGATTTGATTCTCACGAGTGCAATCCAAGACATTTCAAAAGCCATCTTTGAGGTAGCAAAGGCAATAAAAGAGGGTAAGTTTGAGGGGAAAGCCTACCTGTATGGGCTGGAGAGCGGGGCGGTGGCTCTAGCACCGCTTCGGGAGAATGTTCCCGCAGAAGTCGGAGAATATGTCAATCAGGTTCAGGGAGAGATCTTGTCCGGAAAGCTGGTTATCGAGCGTTTTGAACAATAAGGTGTAGGTTTAACGTCCGCTTTGGTCTAAGGAGGCCAAAGCGGTTTTTTTATTTATTGCTCTTTATCAGCATAAGGGTGCAAATAGATGGGGGATAGGGAAACGGGTTTGGGTTTTCAGCTACCATGACTTTCGTCACTTGAGTTATGGAGAATTCTGTTATATAATTCTTGTTAGAATCTGACGTAATTTTTTGAAATTCATGTCGAAAGTAGACATCATCGACAAAAAAATAGTCGATCTACTGATCGAGGATGGGCGGTTAAGTTGCAGTGAAATTGCGCGGCGATTAGGCATCTCCGAACGTTCAGTGCGCTATCGGTTAGAAAAATTATTTGAGCGGGAGATTATCCGCGTCCGAGCCATTGTTAATCCGAAGAGTTTGGGATTCGGGGTGGTGGCAGACGTTATGGTGGAGGTCGAGGCTGATTGTATCCAAGAAGTGGCTCGGAAAATGACTGAATACAGTTGTATCAGTTATGTCGCGTATGCGATCGGAGAAACGGACGTAAGTGTTCAGATCATCGCTCGAAGCAATGAGGAAGTGTATCAGTTTGTCACCGAAGTGATTGGAAAAACCCCCGGTGTGCGTAAGACAGTTACCTCAATTGTGCCGGCAGTTTTGAAAGACGTTTATCAGTGGTCTATTCCCTTAGAAGTGTGCGAACCCAGAGAATAAGCAATTCTTGACATTCGGAGGGTGTGAGATGATCCACTTGCCGAAGAGCAAAGCCTTGCAGGAGCGTGCCAAACGCTATCTGCCCTTAGGGGTGAATTCCAACTTTCGTTACTGGGGGGAGGGGATTACACCGTATATGGAAAAGGCTCAGGGATGTTACCTTTGGGATGTGGATGGAAACCAATATATAGATTACCGCCTCGGGTTTGGCCCGATCATTTTGGGACACTCCTATCCAGAAGTGGATGAGTTCGTCAAGAGTGAAATTAGTCGCGGCACGATGGCTGCGATGACAGTTGAATTGGAAATCGAAATCGCCGAAATGATGGTAGAGATGTGTCCGGCGGTGGAGATGGTGCGCTTTGCCTGTTCAGGAACTGAAGCGACAATGCATGCTATTCGTGTGGCGCGGGCCTATACCGGGCGGGAAAAGATTTTGAAGTTTGAAGGGATGTATCATGGGTTTCAGGATTATACGCTCTGGTCAACCTACAGCCCTGCTGAGGTGTACGGAAACCGGAACAGTCCAATTCCCGTTCCGGCAAGCTCGGGAATCCCACGCGCACTAGGGGAGCTTATCCTCACTGTGCCATTTAACGACTTTGAAATTTTTGACAAGGTGATGCGCAGCTACGGAGAGCAAATTGCGGCCGTGATTGTGGAACCGTGCATGGGGAACTGCGCAGCGATCGAACCCTTGCCCGGTTTCCTCAACCATATCCGGAGGAGGTGCGACGAATACGGTTGTGTGATGATCCTGGACGAAGTGAAAACCGGTTTTCGGATCGCTAACGGGGGTGCTCAGGAATTTTATGGAGTTATGCCCGATTTGGCCACTTATGCCAAGTCCATTGCCAACGGTTATCCGTTAGCTGCGTTTGGGGGAAAGCGAGAAATCATGTCGATAATCGGAAAGGGGGTGGCGCAAGGAGGAACGTTCAACAATAACAAATGCGGTGTTGCAGCGGCTCACGCGACGCTGCGAATTCTTAGGGAGCGGCCGATCCTAAAAGAAATTGAGCGACGCGGTAAGCGATTGAAAAAGGGCATTCAAGACATCTTCGCCAGACAGGGGATTCCGGTTTGCGTTAATGGCTATGGCGCAATGTTCTCTTACGTGATCGGGGTTGAGCAGGTCACCGACCAACGCAGCTTCAGCCAGAGCGATCAAGAATACTACCTCCGCATTGTTGAAGCAGCGATTGAGCGAGGGGTGATGCCCGATCACGATCCCCGTGAGCCATGGTTTTTGTGCTATTCCCACACTGACGAGGTGATCGACCGAACTCTCGAGGTGATGGAGGAAGTGATCAAAACGACACGCTAGAAAGCCGATATTTTGAATGGAGGCAACGTGACAACCCAACTCTCTGAAGCTGAAACTATCGTAGCGAAGAATCGCGAATTCACCCTATTTTCCTGGTCAGTTCAAAGCGCAGTGCAGCCGATCCCAATCGTGCGCGGGCAGGGGGTGTATTTTTGGGATGCGGATGGAAAACGGTATCTGGACTTTTCCTCTCAGCTGATGAATCTAAACATCGGCCATCAACATCCTAAAGTGGTCGAGGCAATCAAACAACAAGCAGAGACGCTGTGTTTTGCCCATCCGGGACTGGCAACCAAGCCGCGCGGAGAACTCGGCGAGAAGATCGCCGAGGTAACGCCAGGAGACTTGAAGAAGACTTTTTTCTGCCTCGGGGGTGCCGAGGCTAATGAGAATGCGATCAAGATCGCTCGTCACTTCACAGGCAGGCAGAAGATTCTCTCTCGCTATCGCTCTTATCATGGGGCAACGCACGGTGCTATTACCCTTACCGGCGATCCACGCCGCTTGGCCGCCGAACCAGGCATCCCGGGAGTAGTTCATTTTCTCGACCCCTATTGCTATCGCTGTCCCTTTGGATGGACAAGAGAGACCTGTCACCGAGAGTGTATCTCCCATGTTGAGGAGATCATTCGCTATGAGGGCGCAGATCGGATCGCAGCGATCATTATGGAGGGTGTAACCGGATCGAATGGCTTGATTGTCCCACCGGATGACTATTGGCCCCGCATTCGGGAAATCTGCGATCGATATGATATTTTGTTGATCTCCGATGAGGTGATGAGTGGGTGGGGGAGAACAGGGAAGTGGTTTGCTGTGGACAACTGGAATGTCGTTCCGGATATTCTGACTAGTGCCAAAGGAGTCACCTCCGGTTATGTCCCTCTGGGGGTAGTCGTTGTGCGCCAGAAGATCGCCGATTTCTTTGAAGACCAAATGCTTTGGTGTGGCCTAACTTACAGCGGCCACCCTCTTGCTTGTGCGGCGGGCCTGGCAACCATTCGGGTTTATCAGGAAGAACGCTTGATCGAAAACGCTTATGATCTCGGCAAGTATCTTGGAGAACAATTAGAGGAGGTCAAGGCGCGTTATCCTCTTGTCGGAGACGTGCGTTACATCGGCCTGTTCTCCACCATTGAGCTGGTTGAGGACCGAGTGACCAAAAAGCCCTTGCCCATCCCAGTGATGCAGAAGATTGGCGCAGCGTTGAAAGAGCGAGGCCTGTTTACCTACACCATGGCTTCTCCTACGGGATCGATGATCTTTGTGATCCCACCCTTAGTGATCACCAAAGAGCAGTTGGATGAAGGGTTGGAGATTATCCGTGAGGTTTTGGGTGCTTTCCCGGCTTGAGACAAGTGCTTTCTACGGAGGATCAGGATGGTAGTGCGAGTGCAAAACTACATAGATGGCCATTGGAAGGCCTCTCGGGCAGGTGAATATTTAGGAGTATATAATCCGGCTACGGCGGAGAAACTCGGGGAAGTTCCACTCTCTCCTCCCGAAGAGGTTGACGAAGCAGCTCAGGCTGCTCAGAGGGCCCTAAAAGGGTGGCGGGAGACCCCTGCGGGGGATCGGATTCAGTATCTGTTTCGGCTGAAGTACTTGCTGGAAGAGAATTTTGAGGATCTTTCCAGAACGATTACAATGGAGTGTGGCAAGACAATTGTCGAATCTCGGGGGGAGATGCGCCGTGCGATTGAAAACGTAGAGGTTGCTAGTGGTATTCCCTCTCTCATTCAAGGGAAATTTTCTGAGGATATTGCACCGGGGATCGATGAATATTTTATTCGTCAGCCGGTAGGGGTCGTAGCGATTATCTGCCCGTTCAACTTTCCGGGCATGATTCCCTTTTGGTTCATGCCCTACGCTCTTGCTTGCGGGAACACTGTGATAGTCAAGCCTTCGGAAAAAGTTCCGTTGACAATGCAGAAGATCTTTGCCCTGATGGAGCAGTGCGGGTTCCCACAGGGGGTCGTCAATCTGGTCAACGGAGCCAAGGAAACCGTGGATGCGATCCTAGATCATCCCTTGATCCGAGCGATCAGCATGGTGGGATCGACACCGGTGGCACGTTATATTTATGCCCGCGCCGCAGCCAATGGAAAACGCGCTCAGTGTCAAGGGGGGGCCAAAAACATTTCAGTTGTGCTGCCAGACGCTGATCTTGAGACTTCGACCAAAGTATTGGCCGACAGTGCGTTTGGCAGCGCAGGTCAGCGGTGTTTAGCGACCTCGATCGTTGCACCGGTAGGTGAGATACAACGCGATTTTGTGGAAGCGATCTGTGAGATTGCACGCAACCGCGTTGTGGGATATGGACTGGACGAAGGGGTGGAAATGGGGCCGGTAATTACCCCTCAAAGCAAAGCGCGCATCGAAGGGTTGATCGGTAAAGCGCTGGAAGAGGATGCGACAATCCTAGTTGATGGCAGAGGGGCTGTGATTAAGGGTTACGAAAAAGGGAACTTTGTTCGCCCCACGGTGATCCTCAACATCCCCCCGCAGGGGGAATTGTTCCGCACTGAGATCTTTGGGCCGGTGCTGAGCATCATGCCCGTCAATACTATCGAAGAGGCGATTGAGCTGGTGAATATGGGGGAGTACGGTAACATGGCCTGTCTATTTACTAAGAGCGGTGAAGCGGCGCGGAAGTTCCGTTATCACGTCCAAGCAGGAAATGTGGGAATTAACATCGGTGTAGCCGCGCCGATGGCTTATTTTCCCTTTAGCGGTTGGAAAGAGAGCTTCTTTGGCGATTTGCACGGTCAAGGGATGGATGCAGTGGAGTTCTTCACCCAAAAGAAGGTGGTGATCGAACGCTGGCCGAAGGAATGGTCGCGCAAATTCTGAGCAGGAGGTGGCAAGCAGGATATTGGTCGACAGATTTTTGAGAGATGCGCATTTTGGAGGAATGGGCGAAGCATTCTGGGCTAGGAGGAGTGAGATGGAATTCGAGGGCTATGAGTACGCTGGGTTAGTGATTGGGGGCATTGTTGTCCTGTTTATGATCCGCTTGGCAGTAGGGTATTATGCGTCTCGCAGGGTGGCTAATGCGGCTGATTATATTGTTGCCGGACGAAGGCTGCCAATTTATCTTGCCGCAGCTTCCATAATGGCCACCTGGTTTGCTGCAGAAACCATGATGGGGGCAAGCTCTACAGCTTACCAGTATGGCTTACAGGGCGTGGTGTTTGACCCCTTTGGCGCCGCAGCCTGTTTGTTCATCTCCGGGGTCTTTTTTATTCGCTTGATGCGCCGAGCTCGATACTTGACGGTCGTTGACTTTTTCGAGCGTCGTTACGGCAAAGCGATGAGCTTTCTGACCTCGCTAGCTCAGTTGTTGACTTACTTTGCTTGGACTGGAGCGCAAATTGTCGCCGGAGGGAACATTATCCATGCCTTGCTGGGGTGGCCTGTTTCGGCTGGGATGATCCTCGTAGCGAGCATCGTCACCTTTTATACCTTTATGGGGGGGATGTGGGCAGACACCTTGCTGGATTTCATGCAAATGTTCCTGACTGCCGGGGGCGTTACGTTGATTTTCATCGGTGTCCTCAGTGCTGTGGGTGGCTTTCGGGGAATGGTTGAGGATGCCGGCTCACTCTATGTATCCAATCCTTTTACGCTATTGCCGATTAAAGGCGAGGGATATTTGGGCTATACAGGCTATATCGGAATCTTCTACTGGATCGCCGCCTGGCTAGCCATTGGGTTCGGCAGTGTGCCTACCCAAGACCTGATGCAACGCTCTATGGCAGCCAAGAACGAGGCAACTTCCGTGTGGGGTTCCTACATTGCCGGCGCTTTGTACCTGACATTTGGCGTGATGTCTCCCTTGATCGGGATCATGATGTTCAAGTTGAATCCCAATATCGCCCCTGAACAGACCGAGTTTCTGCTGATTACGGCGGCGATGGAGCATTTGCACCCCGTACTGACGGCTTTGTTTATCGCTGCGCTGGCTTCGGCCTTGATGAGCACTTCGGACTCTTCGGTTCTGGCGGGCGCTTCTGTAGTCACCGAAAACATCGTTCCCCTCTTCGTGAAGAACTTTGGTGAGAAGCAGAAATTGCTCCTCACCCGAATTATGGTTTTGGTGATCGGCTTAATTAGCATTATCATCGCTCTGTGGGCTGGGACAATTTACAAGTTGGCTATGGTTGCGTGGTCGATCCTGTTGGTTGGATTATTTGCACCTTTTGCCTTCGGAATGTATTGGAAAAAGGCGAATAAAAGCGGTGCCATTGCGGCCTTGATCGGGGGCTTTGTCTCCTGGGTCATTCTAGGGGTGTATTACTATCAGAGTTCAACGTATGCGGTGTGTGAGGCTGACTTTGAGTGTGCCTTCTGGGATGCAGTGTATATCAGCTCGTTCCCGGCCTTCCTGATCTCGGTTTTCCTGCAAGTTGTCGTTTCTTTAGCCACCCAAAAAATAGACATGCCGATGCAGTTGACCGATGTGGACGGCAATCCGTTGGAATTGAAGCTACAACTTGGTCTGTTGTCCTTGAAAGAGGCGATTTGGGGTAAACCCGAGGAGGAAGCAGAGCTTCGGAGAGCAACTGCGGACTAAGTTAGGCCTAAGAAAGGAGGTTTGTATGCCTCAGACGTTGGATCAAGCCCAAGAGTATGCAAGCAAATGGCTGAATATTATTGCCAAAAGCGAGGTTACCGAAGAGGAGGGGAAGCAGATCATTGAAGAGAGCTTGTATAACTTCGCCGAACATTTCAATAAAGGCTGGCTGGACTATCGGAAATCGGTTACCGAAGCGGGGGACTGGGCAGCAACAGAATGGACCGGCAGTGGAGCGGTGTTCCGAGACGTGTTGGGGCGGGAATATATCGACTGTCTTGGGGGCTACGGGCTATTCGACTTAGGTTGGTCCCACCCTGAGGTGATCGCCGCGGTTCGTGCCCAGTTGAACCGTACGCCGATGCCAAGCCAAGAGTTGATCGACCCCCTGCGCGGCGTGTTGGCGCGCCTGATGGCAATGATTACTCCGGGCGACATCAAGTATAGCTTCTTCTGCGCCAGTGGCACTGAGGCAGTTGAAGGAGCGATCAAACTGGCAAAGATGTATACGAAAAGGAGCGGGTTCATTGTTGCCGTAAAGGCTTTCCATGGCAAGACCATGGGGTCTCTGAGCATGATGGGCAAAGCAGACTACCGGCAGCCTCCTGGGATTCTCTACGGTGGGCCGGTGTACCACGTGCCCTTCGGAGATGCGGACGCTGTTGAACGACAACTGGACATCTGTAAGAAAGTAGGAATTGACATTGCGGCGGTAATGTTTGAGCCTATCCAAGGTGAAGCTGGGGCTATTGTCCCGCCGGATGATTTTTGGCCCCGCGTGCGGGAGCTGACCAGGCATTATGGAGTCTTGCTAATTGCTGATGAGGTTCAGACCGGGATGGGACGTACCGGCAAGTTGTGGGGGGTAGAGCATTGGGATGTGGTTCCGGATATCCTGGCAGTGGCTAAATCACTCGGAGGTGGAGTGATGCCGGTCAGCGCATTCTGCTCGACCGAGGAAATTTGGCAGTGTATGATGTATCCCAACCCGTTCATCCATACGACTACGACCGGGGGTGGCGCGCTAGCGTGCAGTGCCGCAATTGCTGCGATCCATGTCACCTTGCGCGATCGTTTATGGGAGCAGGCTGCGGCTAAGGGTGAGTATATCATGCCGAAGTTGCAGGAATTAGCTGCTAGATATCCTCAGATTTATCACAGCGTTACCGGAAAAGGTTTGCTTATCGGCCAGCATTTTCACAACGCAGAAGTAGGCTATAAGGTTGCTGCTGGCCTCTTCAAACGCGGGGTATTAGTAGCCGGCACGCTGACCAGCGCCCATACTATCCGGATTGAGCCGCCTTTAGTGATCACCTACGAGCAAATCGATGAGGTTCTGAATCGTCTCGAAGACACTTTAGTGGAAGTTGCTAAGACTGTTCACTGAAGAATTTGGTGAGGGCCTTCCAGTGGAATAGAGTTTTGAGCCACTTAGGGCAGCGTCTTTGCGAGAATCGTTTTGCCAGACTGAGGAGAGAGAGCTATGAAAGTCCTATTAGTTGGCGTCGGCGGTGTAGGCGAAGCGATCGCTGTAATTGCTAAGTCTCAGCCTTGGGTTCAGCAGGTAGTTCTTTCGGACTATAACCGGGAGCGATTGAAAGAAGTTCAAGAAAAGCTCGGAGATACCCTGCGGTTCCCGGCAGAGTGGGTCGATGCAAGTCATCAGGATCGGGTCGAAGAATTGGCTAAAAAGTATAAGGTGGACCTAATTATGAACGCCTGCGACCCCTCCTTAAATGTCCCAATTTTTGAGGCAGCATACAACTACGGTTGTACTTACATGGATATGGCGATGTCGCTTTCTGAGCCCCACCCCACGGACCCCTATCACCAATGCGGAGTCAAGTTGGGGGACTACCAGTTTGAACGCGCCGAACTCTGGGAGAAGAAAGGTCTACTGGCAATTTTAGGGTTGGGGGTTGAGCCGGGGATGTCAGATGTTTTTGCCCGCTATGCCTATGATTATCTCTTCGATGAGATTGAGGAGATCGGGGTTCGCGATGGTGCAAACCTTGAGGTGCGGGGGTATGAGTTTGCCCCAAACTTTTCCATCTGGACGACCATTGAGGAATGCCTCAATCCTCCGGTGATTTGGGAGGCAGACAAGGGATGGTATACAACCGAGCCTTTTTCAGAACCGGAAATCTTTGACTTCCCGGAGGGGATAGGACAGATCGAATGTGTCAATGTGGAACATGAAGAGGTATTGTTGATTCCCCGGTGGATAAAGTGTAAGCGCGTCACCTTTAAGTATGGCCTAGGGGATAAGTTCATCAATGTGCTCAAAACCTTGAAAATGCTAGGGTTGGATAAAAAAGAGCCTATTAAGGTGAAGGACGTTTGGGTTGCACCTCGGGATGTAGTGGCTGCTTGCTTGCCCGACCCGGCGCACTTGGGAGACAAAATGGTGGGCAAGACCTGCGCCGGCACTTGGGTCAAAGGCATTAAGGATGGGAAGCCTCGACAAGTATATCTCTATCAGGTTGCCGACAACGAGGAGTGTATGCGTCGTCTGGGTTGTCAAGCGGTGGTCGCCCAGACTGCCTTCAATCCCGTAATTGGTTGGGAGCTGCTTGAGCACGGGGTTTGGAAAGGAGTTGGTGTCTTAGGACCCGAGGCTTTTGATCCGGTTCCTTTTATGGAGCGGATGGAAAGCTATGGATTCCCCTATAAGATCAAAGAGTGGTAGACTACTAGCCGCGTGAACTAACTCGAGGAGTAACCCCTATGAATGGAGAGTATGAATATGCGGGAGTCGTGATCGGGGGAATTGTCATCATTTTGATTGTCCGCATGGTCATTGGCTACTGGGCGTCGAAAAGAATTGAGACCAATGTGGATTATGTCCTTGCGGGACGAAGGTTGCCGGTCTGGATGGCGGCTCCATCAATTATGGCAACTTGGTTTGCAGCAGAAACTCTAATGGGTTCGAGTTCCTTTGCCTATCAATACGGTTTTCAAGGCGTGGTGTTTGACCCCTTTGGAGCTACGCTCTGTTTGGTTATTGCGGGGTTTCTAATCGTGCGCGTCGCCCGCCGTGCGCAGTATATCACCATTATGGACTTTTTCCAGCATCGCTATGGCACTGCGATGTCGGTTGTCGGGACCGTGACACAGATCATCACCTACTTTGGCTGGACCGCTGCGCAAATTGTAGCCGGGGGAGCTATCTTAGCTGCGCTGTTGGGATGGCCGCTCTCCGCAGGTATGATTATGGTAGCTGGAGTCGTTACCTTTTATACACTTCTCGGGGGCTTGTGGGCTGACACGGCCTTGGACTTTATGCAGATGTTCTTGACCTGCTTCGGCCTATTGATGATCACCTTTGGAGTTATCAGCCACGTAGGGGGAATTCGGCAGTTCTTCGGCTTAGCCGGTGCGCAGTACGTGTCTGAACCCTTTGCGATTTGGCCGATCGAAGGTGAGGGCTACCTCGGCTACACTGGGGGGCTAGGGGCTCTATACTACGTTGCTGCTTGGATTGCGCTCGGCTTAGGTGCAATCCCAGCCCAGGATTATCTCCAACGCACCTGTGCTGCTAAAAACGAGAAGGTGGCTGTTCAATCTACGTATTTAGCCGCTGCGCTCTATCTAGGGTTTGGGATCCTCTCTCCCCTAATCGGGATGGCTGCTTATGGAGCTATCGGACCTGACGTTGGGGCTGAGGAGTCGGAATTTATCTTAGTTACGATGGCGATGAAGTTCTTGCCCCCGGTTCTGGCAGCGGCGTTTATTGCCGCCCTTGCCTCAGCCTTGATGAGTACCTCGGATAGTTCGCTATTAGCTGGCGCAACCATGTTCACACAGAATATCATTAAAGTTTTCAAGCCGGACCTAAGCGATAAAGCCGAATTACTTCTGACAAGAGTTTCCCTGCTGGTCAGTGGTGTGTTAAGTCTGCTGATTGCTCTCTTTGCTTCAACGATTTACCGCTTGGCCGTCTTGAGCAACACGAGTATTCTTGTCGGCATGGCTGCGCCATACATTATCGGGATGCACTGGAAAAAGGCTAATCATACAGGGGCTTTAGCCTCATTCTTTTCGGGGGTAATTTCGTGGATTGTGCTTACATTCTATTATTACCCTCGAACCTTAGAAGTTTGTGAGCTAGATGTCGAATGTGCCACTTGGGATGCAATTTACATCGCTTCGACACCGGCGTTTGTCCTTTCAGTGCTTGTATTTATCGGAGTGTCGCTATTGACCCAGAGGATTGACCCGCCAAAGGTGCTCACAGATATTAACGGTAATCCGGTGGACATGACCCACACTATTGGCTTCAAGGGGTTATCAGACGTTGAGTGAGTCTTGAGAGCGAAAATAAAGACGGTGCGCTTGAGTGTGATTTTGGATCGGAGTTTGAATTTTAGGAAAGGAGGCAGAAATGGCATACGGATATACTGGAAAGATCCTGCATGTTGACCTGAGCAACCATAAGCTTGAGGTGGAGGAGCCACCCGAAGCCTTTTACCGTAAGTATATGGGTGGCTCGGCGATGGGGATGTACTATCTCTTGAGGGGGGTGCCGCCTAAGGCTGATCCCCTAGGTCCGGAGAACATGTTGACAATTATGTTGAGTGTGACCACTGGAGCTGCGATCTCGGGCCAAAGTCGGGTCAACATCAATGCCAAGTCGCCGATGAGCGGTGCCATTGGGGATAGCCAGGGGGGAGGGTTTTTCCCGGCAGAACTCAAGTTTGCAGGTTTCGATGGAATCGTGGTGCGGGGAAAGTCTGAGAAGCCGGTGTATCTCTCGATCCTCAACGGAAAAGCAGAGTTGCACGATGCCTCACATTTGGTTGGAAAGTTAACCGGTGAGGCTGAGTCCATTATTCGTCAGGAACTCGGTGAGCCGAAGGCTGAAGTGCTGCAGGTTGGGCCGGCTGCTGAGAAAGGTGTGCGGTTTGCCAGTGTGGTGAGCATGAGTAACCGAAACAACGGTCGCACCGGTATGGGCCTAGTGATGGCGAGCAAAAACTTAAGGGCAATTGCCGTGCGCGGGACGCAAAAGCCGGCAATTTTTGACCCGAAAAAGTTGGCAGAGCTTAGCAAACTGGGACCTAAGTGGATGCCTGAGAACCCGGATGTGGATGCTTTAGGGAAATACGGAACCGCCAGTGTGGTTATGCCCCAGAACGCTTGGGGAACTCTGCCAACACGTAACTACAACGAAGGGCAATTCGAGCTGTGCGAGCAGATTAGCGGTGAGACGATGTATGACACGATCCTCAAGGAGCGTGATACTTGTTACGCTTGCGTTGTGCGATGCAAACGCGTGGTCGAAGTCAAGGAAGGGCCGTTGACAGTTGACCCTCTTTATGGCGGGCCGGAATATGAGACCTTGAGCACGTTTGGCTCCTACTGCGGGATCGGTGATCTGGTGGCGATCAGCAAAGCCAACGAGATTTGCAATCAGTATGGGGTGGATACCATTACTTGTGGTGCTACCATAGCTTTTGCCATGGAATGCTTTGAGAAGGGCATCATTGGGCTAGAGCAAACCGGGGGGATCGAATTGCGGTTCGGGAATGCCCAAGCTATGTTAGAAGTGCTAAAACAGATTGTCACCGTAAGTGGGGCTCTTGGTCCGATTTTGTCTCAGGGCTCTGCAAGGGCAGCAAAGATTTGGGGGCCCGCGGCTGAGGAATGCTTGATCACGGTCAAGAATCAGGAAGCGCCGGCTCATATGCCGCAAGCGAAGCGCTCACTTGCGGTGATCTATGCTGTCAATCCCTTTGGCGCTGATCATCAGTCGAGTGAGCACGATCCGATGTATGAAGCAGGGACGAGTGAGCTTTATCTGAGGAGACTTGCGGAGCTAGACTTGAAGGATCCGCCGCCAGAACGCAGCCTGAACGCTGAGAAAGTGCGTTTTGCTGCGTATAGCCAAATCTTCTACAGCATCTTAGATACCCTAGAACTTTGTCAATTTGTCTGGGGACCTGCTTGGACACTTTATGGACCGACCGAGTTGGTTGAAATGGTCCGGGCAGTGACCGGTTGGGATGTCTCGCTGTATGAGCTGATGAAAGTTGGCGAGCGGCGAATCAATATGATGCGTGCCTTCAACATGCGTGAGGGGTTCAGCCGTAAAGACGATACCCTTCCGAAGAAATTCTTCAAACCGCTGGCTGGCACGGGTCCGACGGCTGGAGTTGCACTGAACCTAGAGGAATTTGAAAGGGCTTTGGACCTGTATTACCAATTCATGGGCTGGACAAACGAGGGGCTGCCAACCCGGGCCAAATTGGCAGACCTCGGCGTAGAATGGATTGCCGACCTAGTCGGACTATAGGGAGAGCCTGATGAATCGCTACGAAGAAGTCTTGGCTTATCTCTCTCCGGTCTGGGTCTCATATACCCAGATTGTCTCAGAAAAAGCAGAAGGATGTTGGGTCTATGATATCAGCGGGGAAAAGTATCTAGATTTCACTTGTGGCATCGGGGTAACGAACACGGGGCACTGTCATCCCGTTGTTGTTAGGGCCATTCAAGAGCAAGCTGCAAAGCTTATTCATGCTCAGATGAACATCGTTAAGCACAAACCCATTATTGAGCTGATCGAAGAGCTGCGTACAATTGTCCCCGAGCCGATCGATTGCTTCTTTTTTACCAATTCCGGCGCCGAGGCGATCGAGGGAGCGATTAAGCTTGCGCGTCATGCCACCAAACGCACCAATCTCATCGTGTTTCAGGGCAGTTTTCACGGTCGAACCGTTGGAACGATGGCTTTGACTACCTCTAAGACGGTCTACCGAGTTGGCTACCAACCTCTGATGCCGGGTGTTTTTGTCGCTCCTTACCCGTATGCTTACCGCTACGGGTGGGATGAAGAGGAGACCAGTCGCTGGTGCTTAGGGGAGTTGGAATTCCTGCTGCACAGCCAGACCGCCCCTGAGGAAACCGCTGCGATCCTGATCGAGCCGGTGCTCGGGGAGGGCGGTTACGTAGTGCCCCCGAAGAGTTTTATGCAGGGGCTAAGGAGAATTTGTGATGAGTATGAGATTCTGCTGATTTGCGATGAGATCCAAGCAGGCTTCGGACGGACGGGCAAGTGGTTCTCCTTTCAACACTTTGATATTATTCCGGATATCGTGACCGTAGCCAAGGGGCTGGCCTCCGGGATGCCCCTGGCAGGTGTCTTCAGCCGCAGAGAGTTGATGGAAAAGTGGGTTCCGGGCTCTCACGGCGGGACCTACGGGGGCAACGCGGTAGCTGCTGCGGCAGCCGTGGCTACCATTCGGGTGATGAAGGAGGAAAATCTGCTGGAAAATGCGATCGAGCGAGGGGCACAGCTAAAGCGTGGTCTGCAGCATCTTCAGGAGGAATTCCCGGTTATTGGGGATGTGCGCGGACTCGGCTTAATGATCGGCTCTGAATTTCGGACAGCGGAGCGCAAGCCGGACAAAAAGACGGCAAAGGATGTTGTTCACGCCTGCTTAGACCGCAAGCTGATGCTGCTGACCTGCGGCACTTGGGATAATACGATTCGCTGGATTCCGCCGCTTATTGTGACCCAAGCAGAGATCGATTTAGCGCTCTCGATCTTCTATGACGCCCTTAGGGAGGTGGTAGGGAAGAACTAGTCGGTATGCCGATATAAGTGAACGCAGCTTCTTTTCACTGCCTTCTCTCTTTGCAAGAAAGCAGTGCGCTGTCGACTTGTGGTACTCGGATAACTCGTAAATGTAGCGACTTCTTGTCTAAACTCACCCTGATCTATTCCGGTCTTAGGAGGTAAAATTGGGCAGGTGATAAAGAGGAGGTTGCTCCGATGGATGTTTGGAGAATTGATGTCAACAGCCGAAGACTCTCCAAGGAACCCATTCCGTCCGCTTGGCGGCAACTGGGCGGTCGGGCGTTGATCGCTCGAATTTTGCTTGACGAGGTTAACCCTCTGTGTGACCCGCTCGGACCGTACAACAAGCTGGTTCTAGCTCCCGGGTTGCTGGTTGGTCACATGCTTTCCAGTTGTGACCGAATCTCGTATGGTGGCAAAAGTCCTCTCACTAGGGGAGTTAAGGAGTCCAATGCAGGAGGAACTACGGGCTTAAAATTGGTATATTTAGGGATCAAAGCCCTAATACTGGAGGGGGCACCTCAGGATGATCGATGGTGGGTCATTTATTTGGATAAAGATGGGGCGATTTTTGAGCCAGCGCAAGACCTTCTTGGACTGGGTGTATACGCTACAGCGGAGAAGCTGCTTGGGCGCTATGGTAAGGATGTAGCCATTGCTTTGATTGGTCCGGCAGGGGAACGCTGCCAGCTGGCGGCCGGAATCCAGAACTTGGATAAAGATCGGGTGCCCTCGCGGATTGCGGCTCGAGGCGGGCTGGGGGCCTTGATGGGGTCAAAGCAGATCAAAGCGATCGTCATCGACGCAAAGGATGGAAGCAAGCCTGAAATTAAGGATTTAGAGAGTTATAAGGCTGCGCAAAAGAGATTTACCAAGTCTTTGATGGAGCACCCCCAGACCAAAATTTACGCCGATTACGGAACGAATGCCATGCCCGGAATGTCTGATGGGTTTGGCGGACTGCCAACGCGCAATTTCTCTGCAGGTCATTTTGAAGGATTGGATAAGATCCGCGGCGAATACATGCGAGAGTTGCTCCTCCGCCGCGGCGGCGAGGCAGAGACGACTCATGCCTGTATGCCGGGCTGCACAATTCGTTGCTCTAATGTTTATGCTGACGAGCAAGGCAAGGCCATTGTTTCTCCTTTGGAATACGAAACTGTTGGGCTTTTGGGTCCGAATTTGGGCATCGATAACCTCGATGCGATTGCGCGCATGAATTACGAGATCAACGATCTCGGCCTAGATACCATTGATGTCGGTGCTGCCTTGGGGGTTGCGGCCGAAGCTGGATTGATGGAGTTCGGAGATAGCAAACGAGCAATGGAGCTGATTCAGGAGATCCGCCGCGGAACGGTTCTAGGTAGAGTACTGGGCAATGGCGCGGCGGTGACGGGTAGAGCCTTGAACGTGCGCAGAGTGCCGGCGGTCAAGGGGCAGGCTATGAGTGCATATGAGCCACGTGCTATCAAGGGCACGGGCGTCACATATGCCACTTCGCCTCAGGGAGCAGATCACACGGCGGGATTGACAATTCGGGCAAAGGTGGATCATCTCGATCCGAAAATTCAGGCTGAGGTTTCGCGCACCGTTCAGATCAATATGGCGGGCTACGACTCGCTTGGAGCATGCGTGTTTGCCGGAAACGGATTCGCCGGAGTACCTGAAACGATCAAGCAGCTTATCGAAGCCCGGTACGGTTGGGAGGTAGCCGAGAATTTCCTACAGGAATTGGGTAAGACGGCAATTAGGTTGGAGCGCGAGTTCAACCGTCGGGCAGGATTCACCGCCGCGGATGACCGTCTGCCGGAATTTATGAAGTACGAGCCCTTGCCGCCCAATAACTCAGTTTTTGACGTGGCCGACGAGGATTTGGACCATATTTTCGACGGAATCTGAAGCGAGACTCTAAGGGTGAACGAGCTCGAAGTCACTTTCCAGCTCCATACCGTTTTACAGATTCAAACGCCGAGCGGTACAGTCACTTCTCTCCGTCACCGGATGAGAGCTGGGGAGACGCTCAAGGAGGCACTGGCAGCCCTTGGCCTGTCGGTCGACCCCGACGAAACCTTGATCGTGGTCAACCGGCGTAATGTCGATCTGGACTATCGGCCCAAGGCCGGCGATATCATTCATCTGATTCCAGCTATTGCGGGCGGATAAAAAAGCCCCCGAAGCTCTCGGGGGCTTTTTTATCATTCTTCTGACTCGTAGAGTAATTTCTCAAACCAATACGTGAGGAGGGTGGCGGTTGGTTTGCCGTGAATCGAGGTGGATGCGTCCATTAAGGCTGCGGGAGGATAGAAACCACGCGAAACGAATCCATGAATCCAAGTTCGATTGTTTATGGCACCGAGCATGACGTTATATGAGGTTACCTGAGCTTGTAAGTCTACAGGAGGAGCTAGGTTTGCGGCGAGCGGCTGTGCAAGTTGATCCCAGGCTTGACAATTGTCGCTTGGGGGAGCAATGCATCCAAAAAGGGCATCCGGGCTGGAGGGGTAGGAGATGCCTAGGAGGATCGCCTTTTGGTAGCGGTTGCGAAGAAGTCCACTCACCGTGTCCAGGCGGGACCCAGCGCTTTGCGTCATCTCTTCTATGCTAGGGATAGGAGCACCTGGGTTAGCTAACGGTTCAGACCAGAGCAGGTAAATTGCATCCACATCGCCTAAGAACGGCGGAGAATTTTGTTCGGCTTGGCGCACGGAGATCGCCCAAATGATCGGGCCGTTGAAGCGACTGCGTAGTTCCTGGATCAACACTCGCCAGCGGATTTCGGAATCCTTGGGGACAAGCGAGGGAGAATAATCGGGCAGAATCCCCTCAGGATAGGCAGGGGTGAGCCATTCCCCCCCGAGGATCAGAGCGTTAGCACCAGCTCTAGAGGCAAGGTCTGCATGGTAGAGGGCAAAATTGCGATAGCGTTCGAACCAAACCTGCCACCACGAGAAGTCCCTCGGGGCGGTTTGCCACCATTCGGATTGGTCAATTCGAAACCTTGGTTGGGGGAAAAGAGCCACGTTGAGACCGCGCTCCGCCGTCTGGCGAATCAAAGGGAAAAGATCGAGCCATAGGGGGTCGTTTCCCGGCACCAACTCAAGGATAGGAGGGGAAAGCCGTGTGAAGGTCCATGTGGGAGTGAGGATTAACCAATTTGCGTTTAGCTGCTGGACCTCGTCTAGCAGATAATCGTAGTGAGCATTGTAAGAGGGGTGATAGATAGGTTGGTATTCTATGCCAGCGAAGAAGCCGTCCTGACGGGGCTGGACTTCTGCCGTGGCAATTTCTTGGGGGTTTGTCAGCGGATCGAGCCAGGCCCAGGCCGGCACGGTCTCCTTGATGGTTTGTGAAAAAAGACTCGAGGAGAGAGGTAATCCGCTGTTCTCAGGCCCCGGTGTTTCGACCGAATCGGCTTGTCCGCACTGATCGTTGCGGCAGAACCGATAATGGAGTCGATCAGTAAATGTCAGAGGGCTGTTGAGGATAAAGCCCCAGCGTTTGTTTCCAAGTCTCCACATCGGAATAGGTTCTGTCCAGCCATAGACCGGCTTGAGTTGAATCGAGACAAAATCAACCTGAGGCGTGTTTTCCGGCACCGTGATGTCAAAGGCGATCGGAGCGGCGTTCTTCACTCTCCAGTTTGAAATGGTGTCTTCGATCAAAGTATCTTTCTCGGGAACGATGAATTGGCGCACCACCGGAATGCCCTGCTCGTCAACCTCTGTGTTCCAGAAGCCGTCTCCCAGAGTGTATACGTAATGAACGTCGGCGCCGGCAGGAAGAGCAACGGTTAGGGAGTAACGACCGTCAGCTAATGGAGAGAAAGCAGGCATTCTTGAGGCGATTGTGCTGACCCCGCCCTGTAAGTCTGCGAAAGTATTGCCCAACTGATAAAGATTGCCCGCTAGTCGGAGAGGAACAGCTGGAATAGTGTTTGCGGGTGTTTTGACCGTAAAAACTACCCCGACAAGCTTTGCCGGCTCCATCTGGATGGTGGCCGGGGTCGTTGAGTCCGCAGCCACCCGAGCGCCCTGTTGAAAGGTTTTATACTGGCCATCGAGAGAATAGGCGACTAAATTGTGAACACCGGGCAGGAGCCCTTCGATCAGAAAGGAACCATCTGAAGAGGTAAGGGTTTGTACCCCACCACAGGCAATTAGGATGTTTGGAAGGGGGGTTTGATCTTTTGCGCTCAGGACTACCCCGCTGATCCGTCCGGTCGCTCCTTCGAAAGGCGTATCAGTCCAGCGGCTGACGACGTCTTCGACCACTAAATCGCTGTTTACATAGAGCATCCGATAACGAACTTGACGCCCATCCGAGATATGCTCTTGGATTTCGGCCGTGGGGGTTGAGCGGACGTATCGGTATTTCAGCACACTCCCAACGGGTACTTCGAGAAGAGTGGACAAATACCGGGGGCTCTCTACTTGCATTGGGAATAAGCGAGGATGAAAAGCCAGGCCAGTCACCTCTTCCATAACTTTGAGAAGAATTGTTTGGTCGGGTGGGGTATTTGGCGGAACTTGGACTCGAAGGGTTACCCTTGCGATGTTCGCAGAGTTAGTGCTGCTTACGAGAGGTAGGGAGGACGAAGTGGGCGTGGCGGGGATTGGGTTTGAAAGGCCGAAGTTTGGGAGAGCACATCCACCGAGCGAGATCAGAAATAGCAAAGCCAAGCAGCAATAAAGCACACGCAGGCAGCCTCTGAGATGCATCACCGGAATTATTCCTAAACAGGATTTCGTTTTGCGAATACTCCTTAGTCCATCTCCGACCGGTTTCAGCCGGGGGTGACCTGCCCTCGCCGGCTGCGTTCGGCGAGATAGGCTAGCCCTATGCTGATAAAGTATAGAATTACCATCGGCAGCATAACTAATCCCATATTGATCGGATCAATAGTCGGAGTGATGGTAGCGGCCAAAATGGAGATGACTACCACTGCAAAGCGCCACTGATCTAACAGGGTTTGCGCTCGCACCAGGCCAACCAAGGCAAAAAAGTAAATGAGTAAAGGGAATTCAAAGGCCATTCCAATCCAGAATAAGACGGTGGTTACAAAGTGGATATAACTAGAGGGGCGTACTTCGGTTCGAATGCCCATCACTTGGGTCAGCCAAGGGATGCCGACAGGAAGAAGAACAAAGTAGGCAAAAGCCATTCCTGCAAAGAACAGAGCGGTTGCAATGGGTATGGTGAGTAAACTGCCCAGACGGGTGCGCTTTTTGAGCCCGGGGGCAACGAACAGCCACAGTTCAAAGACGATATAAGGCAGAGCTGCTGTGAATCCGGTAAGTAGAGCCACACGCATAAAAACACCAATCGGTTCTGTAACGTCAATGGCGACGAGTTCCTGCAGGCCGCCGATCGGTTTGGCTAGAAAATCCACGATTTGGGGTGTGTAAACGAAGGAAACCGAGGTAGTGATTACCAGAGCGACTAAAGCTCGAAACAGATGCCTGCGGAGGGCGTCAATATGTTCGAATATCCCGCTGGGGTTTTGAATGGTCTTAGAGAGAGTTTCTTCTATTGGTACATCTTCTTCCTCTTCGGTGAGTAAAAAGTGAATAGTCTCATAGGTGTGTTGTGCCCATCGAATCAGTTGACGCGCGGTCCAACGGAAAACCAACATAGGGAAAGTAACCAAGGACCAAAGATTTTTGAGCAATTTGCGCATAAACTTGATTTAGGTGGGCGTTTGGGGCAGGTGGGTTTGATTCTCGGTCTCTTTTTGCTTTTCTCCTTCTTCTTGTCTTCCCTTCTCTTCGACAGCGACGGGGGCGGTGGTTGGAGGTCTTAGCCAATCAGAGAGATCGTGGCCGGCCTGAGAAAGTGTGGCATTCAATTCCGAAAATCCGCTTTGCTTTTTGATTGTTTCGGATGTAGGCAATTCTTTCAGTGCTTCTTCGAGATTGGCTTCGCGCATTAGATAAGAGGGCAATCGTCTCAGTTCCTGAGTTGTTCGTTGGATTGCTTTCCACGTGGAGGATCGGACCGCTCGGTTGAGGAAGCGGCCGATGGTGCGACCGGCTTTGACCATATCCCTTGGTCCGAGAACAATAAGAGCAATTAGCAGGATGAAAAAGAGCTCGAGCGGACCGATGCTGAAAATTTCCATGTCTTCGGTTATGTTGAATGGGGTGTTGTCTGTGACGCAATCGCTTTTCTTAGAGCTTGTTGAATCTCGTTCTTGCGCGAGGCTAAGCTGCCCAGAACGCCGTTTACGAACCGGGGTGAACTTTCGGAACCAAACTCTTTTGCCAACTCAACTGCTTCGTTAATTGCGACCTTGACGGGAGTTTTCCCGTAGACTGCAAATTCCCATAGAGCAATGCGCAGGATATTGCGGTCGATCGTTGCGATCTGATCGAGGGGCCATTCAGGGGCATGCTCGGCAAGGAATGAGTCTAAAACATGACGAATTGGCGCAACGCCACTGATAATTTGATAGGCGAAATCGGCTTGGTTTTTATCTAAATTTTCTTCTTGCAGACGATTAGTCCACACCCACTCGAAAGGATGCTCCGTGAGGTCGATTTCGTAAAGCGCTTGCAAGGCAATGCTTCGCGCTTTTGTCCGGGGTTTCATGTTTATCCCTCTGGATGGCTGTAGTCGATATCCTCTACGTGAACGTTAATTTTTCCGACGTTCATTCCGACTAGATCGGTAATGGCTCGATAAACTTGCTGTTGAATATTGCGACTCACCTCGCGAATGTTTACACTGGGTTTTAGGACAACGTATAAGTTGATGTAGACCTTATCGTCCTCGACTTCTACTTCGACACCTTCTTGGGTTTTCTTGCTGATCAGGCGGCCGAGAAACGCGGGTGAAGTTGCCATCCGGCTAACTCCTTCGACGGAGAGGCAGCTCATCCGCGCAATGGATTTGAGAACTTCAGGAGCGATTGTCGTCTTACCGTCGCTGCACATCTATACTCCTCTTCTACATCATGGCTAGACCACCATCCACGCCGAGAACTTGTCCGGTAATGTAAGCTGCTTGCTCTGAAGCCAAAAAGGCGACTAGGTATGCGACCTCCTCTGGCTGTCCTTTGCGTCCAAGAGGGATCAGCTTCAGCAGGGAGTCTTTCATTTCCTGAGGGACATTTCCCCAAATCTCTGTCTCAATGTAGCCGGCGGCCACAGCGTTTACAGTGATATTTCGGGAAGCAACTTCCCGAGCGAGTGCTTTGGTGAAGCCAATTTGACCAGCCTTTGAAGCAGAGTAGTTACATTGCCCTGCATTGCCCATCTGGCCCGAGACTGAGGTTATGTTAATGATCCGACCATATTTTTGGCGCATCATGTATCGCAAGGCGGCCTTTGAGCAATTGAAGGTGCCTTTAAGATTAGTGGCCAGGACGGTATCCCAATCCCCTTCGCTCATCATCAGGATTAGGTTGTCCCGGGTGATACCTGCGTTATTGACGAGAATGTCGATCTTTCCGAAGCGGTCCACACAGCTCCGGACCAGCAGTTGAGCTTGCTCAAACCGGGATACATCTGCTTGAACTGTAATCCCTTCACTTCCCAGCTCACGAATTTGGGCTAGAACCTCGCTGGCAGCTTTTTCTTGATCCCGGTAGTTAATGGCGACTTTAGCACCGCGTTTGGCAAGTTCCAACGCAATAGCTCTGCCAATCCCGCGCGAAGCGCCGGTAACAACGGCGACTCGGTCGGTTAATGCGAGCGAATCTGACCACGTCATATCAGCACCTTGCCCGGTTTTGATTATACCGCAGGAAAGTGAGCAAAATCATCCGCCGATCCTAGGGAATAAGTGTAGGCATCGGGGAAGATGCGCTTAGTGAGCCCGGATAACACCGAGCCGCTTCCCAGTTCGATAAAGTGCCTTACCCCTCTTTCGGTCATGTAGCGAATTGAGTCAGTCCAATACACCGGGGAAGTCAATTGAGCTTTGACGTCTTCCCTCAGTTGCTCTTTGGTGAAAATGGCAGTGTGACAAACATTACCGACCACCGGAATTTTCGGATCATTGAAATTAATTTGATCGACCAGGGTTGAGAATTCTTGCTGGGCTGGAGCCATTAGGATCGAGTGGGCTGCAATACTAACGGCCAGTTTGATGGCTTTCTTAGCCCCTCTAGCCAGGGCAAGTTCGCTGGCTCTTGCGACTCCTTGATGAGAACCCGAAATCACAATTTGCCCGGGACAATTGTCGTTGGCCACTTGAACGATTTCGCCTTGTTCACTAACTTCTTTGCAGATTTGGGAAAGCGCAGGCAGGTCTAGCCCGAGAACAGCCGCCATACCTCCCGGTTGCTGCTCCCCACATTCCTTCATCAGACGTCCACGGTGGTGGACTAGAAAGAGGCCCTCTTCAAAAGAGATGGCCGAAGAGGCCACGAGGGCTGTGATTTCACCCATCGAGTGGCCTGCGACAAACTGGGGTTCGAATCCCGGGTAGAGAGTTCGAAAGACCTGCAAAACCGCAATAGAATGGGTAAACAGGGCTGGCTGCGTGTAGTAAGTATCATTAAGCCTTTCGGGCGGGCCTTGCCAGCAAATCTCACTAATGGAGAAACCCAGTAATTGATCAGCTCGTTCAAAGATTTCTCTGGCAACTGGATGATGCAGGGCGAGCTGGTGGCCCATCCCAACCTGCTGAGACCCTTGTCCCGGGAAGAGAAAGGCGGTTTGCTCTGGAGGTATCATCGCTTGAGCTGTGATAAGGGAGGCAAGGCCGCAAAGCCGCAGCCCGGTTGCCTACTTCTTCTTTTCCTCGATGCTAACTACTTCTCTCCCCTTATAATGGCCGCAGGATGGGCAAACCGTATGGGGCAAGCGCATTTCGCCACAGTTGGTACATTGGACGAGTTGGTAAGCCCTCAGAGCATCGTGCGCCCGGCGTCGATCGCGACGGCCCTTGGAAAGTTTTCGCTTCGGATGTGGAGGCATTTGACCTGCTCCTCTCTACAGGGGTTTCATTCACACGAATGCCTGCCCAGCAAGGGCAGGCCCTGTGATTATACGGTAGGAACGTGAATTGTGTCAAGAACAGTTCAGAGTATTACCAGAGGATCGAAGCCAGTTCTTGCCGGTAAGAACGGGTCTCCGGTTCTGCGTCGCCCAGCAAATCGAGAATTTCAACGATGATTTCCTTAAGTTTACCGTTGTGGAACGATTTGTTTTGTCTTAGGACGTCTAGTAGGCCATCCAAAGCCGCAAGGTAATTTTGGCGGTAGAGGAGACGTAGGCTATTTTGATAGGCGGCCTCCAACTCATCTTCGGGAGTGCCGGCACGGGTGGCCTGTAACGTTTCGGTGATCAGATAGCGCAGCCGTTCGGCTTCGGGGTATTCTCTGCTGGTTGGAAAATCTTCTAGCCAGGATAGCGCCTCTTGGAGCGCTTGAAGACGAAAGAGACTTTTTGCCAATCCTAAGCGGGCTGTAGTGTTGTCGTTGTTGATCTGAAGCGCCTGGCGAAAAGCTTCAGCAGCCCCCTCCCAATCACCTTGTTGGTAAAGGTGATTGCCTTTCTCAATCCATAGCTCGCTAGGATGCGGGATCAACTTTTGGATAAATTCCCGAACTTTAGCTTCTGGCTGAAGGCCGACGAACTCGCCGACCACTTTGCCATTCCTGACACCTTTTACATGAGGAATACTGTGCACCCCCATACGGATGGCTAAATTGGAGTTTTTGTCTATGTTGATCTTCGCCAGACGGAAAGCACCATCCGCTTCAATGGCGATCTTTTCGAGAATAGGTGTTAGCATCTTACAAGGGTGACACCATTCTGCCCAGAAATCGATCACAACCGGGTGCTGGAAAGAATATTCCAGCACATTGTAGTGAAAGTCAAGCTCGTTTACATCAAGGATATGATCGCTCATCGTATCGCTATTGTTCCTCGTCTGGATTAATCATTCCGGGTTGAGCAATCTGGATTACTTCGCCATGCACGTTAATTATAATCTTAAAGCCCGTCATGCCAAGATAAGCGCGGGTTTCCTCCGGAATTCCGGTGATAAGCAGCAAGGGAAATTGCTGGGAGATATTTCGGAGTTGGGTTGCGATCATCGCTTTGGAAAAGGGGTCATCTTGGCCGAGCATTTTTGCGGCTTGTTCGCTTATGAAGTCTTCGTGGCCTTGAATTTGCTTAACAATCGCCTCGAAGACTTGGCGGTCAACCTCGATCGCTGGAATGTGCCTGCGAAAACCTCGATCGTTGACCACGTAACATGGTTCTCGTCCTACATAAACTGCCTCCACAGGCTGCCCTTGTTCATCAAAGATCAGCCCAGCAAATAGATGCTTCTGGAGAGGGAGAGTAGGTTCATTCATGGATATATACTACCGTTCCTACGTCTGCAAATTCGAATAGCCACGCTGCATCGGCAATAGTGTAATTTACGCAACCATGGCTCATCGGGACGCCAAAGTTGTTGTGCCAATAGGTGCCGTGGAGTCCATACCCTTTGTAAAAATACATCACGTAAGGGACATTACGCAAGAAGTAATCCGGCCCAGACATATTCGCGTAGCGGTATTTCACATAGATGCGAAAAGTTCCTTTGACCGTTGGATTTTGAGCCGTTCCCGTTGAAACGATAAAAGAACGAACTAGGGAACGACCGATGTAGGCATAAGATCGCTGGGAGCTGAGGTCCACTTCGATCCAGGGTTCATCTTCATCCACTCCCTTCGGCAAGAAGGAGGCTATTTCAGATCCTGTATGCTTGAATTGATGGGAGGCGGGTGTTGGTTTTTTCTTTTTTTTCTTGTTGGCCTTTGCGGTGGGAGATGGAGCTGTCGTCGGGGTTTCGGTGGCAGTTGGCTCGGGTGTAGGGCTTGGGGTGGGGGTTGAGGTGGGAGGGGGCGGAGGGGTATCACTTGGACTAGGTGTAGGTGTGGGAGAAGGCAGCTCGGCGAGAGTAGACGAGAGCGACTCGGCAGAGTTGGGTGTTGGGCTTTCTTGGGGCGATAAATACGACGCTGGTGCGGTGCTATTCCAATTCTGGAGGTGAAGGGAAAACCTCCCGAGATTTGAGGAGTACACGAGTGCCAGAATTGGAAAGGGGAGGACGGGCATGGATAGAGCACAGGTGAAAAAAACAAGAAAAATAAGCCAGAAAGCCACCGAATGTTTCTTTGCTTTCGGGGGGACTCGTGTGGACGGCTTTCCGATGCGAATTGGTTGGGTTTGAGCGATCGAGGAGGGTGTCGAAGCGGCTTGGTTAGATAATACCCAGTCTAATCCTCTTTGGGCGATCGGGTTTTGGGGATTCAGCCGAAGGGCTCGTTGCAAATGGCGGATTGCAGCTTGCGAAGAGCTGGTTGCTCCGAGAATTAGCCATGGTTCTTCGGAGGATGGATCAAGTGCGGCAGCCCGCAGAGCATGAAATCGAGCTTGCTTTTTCTGTCCTTGTCGGAGGGCAATGCGGGCGGCTCTTAGTTCCTCATCTAGCGTGATCATGGGGAAGGCACTGTGGGGATAGGCTCGTTATTTAGGTAGCAGAGAATGCCGTTTGTAATTCCTGAAGCGACCAATTCGGGTTTCTGGGTGAGAAGCACACGGTCTAAATTCATAAAGCCTACTTCGATAATAGCTGCAACCGTCTCAGGGTGGATTTCGTTGAACGCGTGATAATAAGTCATGTCTAGAGTAACGCTTTTGTGGTGTTTCAGGCCTGTGGTGATTGCGTAATGGGAACGCAAACAGTTAACTAAGCGTGCTGACTTTTCCGGTTGCGAATTCATCAAGGCCGCAGCCACCTTGTAGCCGCTTGCTTCGTCATTGATATAGGCGCAGGAGTCGGCGTGGATTGAGAGAAGGAGGGTGGCACGATAACCGTTGAGCTTGGGATCAAACTCTTGAAGAATCTCCGATTTTACTCCTCGCTGGGTAAGCATTTTCTGTACTAGAGTTGCAATGTTCAGATTGATGTCAACCTCTCTCAGGCCATCAGGACAGACTGCGCCAGAGTCGTTCCCGTAATGTCCGGCCACGAGGCCCACTTCCGGCGCATAAGGTAGCGTAGGAGTGAATTCTGGCTGAGGGATTGGGGTTAGGATCAATTGCTGAGGGTCAAGAGTGCCAGCAGCAAAGGGGATAGAGGGTTCGGTCCAGGCCGTGAACAGCGTTGCGACTAATCCGGCTACGAGAAGGATCACAGGTGTGTAAAGTAGCAATAAACTTGACTCAGATGGGTATTTTTGAAGCATAGAACGCTGAAAGAATTTGGCTAGTTTGAGATACGCTCTCGATCTAATTTTAACCGAGATTGGCTTAGAACCCCCATCCAGTATTGGACAATCAAGACCTTGGGCGCCCTAAGTTGCACCGAGGCACAAGCGTGACGGGTCACTTCAAGCCTAGGAACGGTATGCGAAAAGGAGCTAAAATAGCCCCCAATCTCCTCCAGCCCCTTCTTCCATCATTGAAAAATCCCACATTTCCATCCCCATTTCGATTGTGGTCGGTTTTCCTAGCACTTCTTCAACTTTTTTGCGGCTCATTTCTAGAAGGGCTGGCCCATAAGGGCAGAAGGGTGTTGTTAGAATCATTTTTACATGAGCACGGTCCTCTTCAATAATCAGGTCTCGCACCAGACCGAGTTGAATGATATTTAGGCCAATTTCTGGGTCGACGATATCTCGTAGTTTTTCACGCAGGGTCTCCGCTAGTTCTGGGTGAGTGCTGTCTGCTTGCCAAGTCACCTTGGAGGGGGTCTCGTTGGTCATTGTTCTACTCCTTAGCTCTTTGGGATACTACATATGTGCAATTTGTATCTCCATTGAGAACGCAGCGAACTTTTTTAGCCGGCAGGGAAAGTAAGGTGGAGATGAGGGTCTGGTCAATTGCACAGACCTCTGGGTGCGCTTGACTGACCTGTAAATAAGGGCAACTGATTTCACGGATAAAGTACTCGTTGCCTTGTTTTTCCCATTCCACCGAGAAGCCTTCTTGGCTGAGTAGACGTTTTATAAGGTCAAGGCGTTCCTCGATCGGCAAGTCCTTCAGGGACTCTTCATATTCGGATGCGATGTCTTTGGCCATTTGGGCAAAAAGTTGAATGATCATGGAATGGGGAAGTTGATCTTTGAGTTGACTTAGTAAGCGAGTCGTCAGGCGCAAGTAGCGGGTGGGAAAAAGTTCCTTGCCGGCTTCGGTCAAGCGGTAAAGGCGACGGGGTCGCCCAACGCCGTGCCGCTCTTCAAACGATCTGACTAACCCTTCTGCTTCTAGCTTATTAAGGTGATGTCGCACCGAAATAGGGTTGATTTGCACTGCTTCAGCCAGTTCGTTAACCGTACACTGCTGACGAAGCAAAAGGGTTTTCAGAACCCGTTGTCGAGTGGTCTGATTTTGTTCGTCTAGATTCGTGATTGTGTCCATGGTTCAATCACCCATGCATTGCGGAATAAAAGCCAGCTCTCCTAGGATTGCTCGCAGTATAGCACACCTCAGTATTTTTGTCAATATTAAGATTTTTATCGTAAATATTGACAGAAGTGTTGGTTTAGGCTATAATACTGCCGATAAGATGGTATTCTTGATGATCTTAGTGGAAGATAAAGGAGAGACTCTATGAGTGAACTGCGCATCGTTAACTTACACGTCAACGTCAACGGGCGTGAAATCCTAAAGGGCGTGAATCTAACGATCCACAAAGGAGAGATTCACGCACTAATGGGGCCCAATGGGACAGGAAAGTCCACGCTGGCTTACACGCTAATGGGGCACCCCTCCTACGAAGTGACCGAGGGAGAAGTATGGTATAAAGGTCAAAATATCCTTGAACTGGAGGCCGATCAAAGGGCGCACCTGGGCCTTTTCTTAGCCTTCCAATATCCGGTTGCGATTCCGGGGGTGTCGGTTGCCAATTTCTTACGGGCGGCGATTAATGCGCGCAGAAGGATAGCGAACCCCGAGGATAAAGGCATTCCGATTCCGGAGTTCAGAAAAGAGTTAAAGAAAGTGATGGACTTGTTAAAAGTGGATCACTCCTTCGCCAGTCGTTATCTCAACGATGGGTTTTCTGGCGGGGAGAAAAAGCGCGCTGAGATTATTCAGATGGCGATGCTAAAACCTGAGATCGCCATTATGGATGAGACCGACTCTGGCCTAGACATTGACGCTCTGCGCATCGTTTCCGAAGGGGTAAATGCCCTGCGGGGTCCGAATCTCGGTGTTTTGATTATCACTCACTATCAGCGAATCCTTAACTACATTAAGCCCGATTACGTCCATATTATGATGGATGGGCGAATTGTTGAGTCAGGTGGTCCGGATTTGGCACTCCACCTGGAAGAACATGGCTATGATTGGCTGAAGAACAAAATAGAAATGACGTTCTAAGTGCATGGCAGTTTTGGAGGTGTACTATGGCAAGCGACACTGCGATCCTAGAAGGACTGGGTGAGTATCGCTATGGTTTCCGCGATCCGGAAACCTACGTATTCAAGACGCGCAAGGGTCTCGACCGAGAAGTTGTCGAGCAAATATCCTATATGAAAGAAGAGCCAAAGTGGATGCTTGAGTTTCGACTCAGGGCATTGGAGCATTTTCTTAAGCGTCCCATGCCAACCTGGGGAGCCGATCTCTCGAACCTAAATCTGGATGATATTTATTACTACGTAAAACCCACCGAGAAAGAAGGTCGTTCCTGGGATGAAGTTCCCGAGACGATCAAGCAAACTTTCGACCGCCTAGGGATTCCAGAGGCGGAGCGAAAATTCCTCGCTGGCGTCGGAGCTCAATACGAGTCGGAGATGGTATATCACAGCATTCAGGAGCATCTGGCGAAGCAGGGCGTGATCTTTCTCTCAATTGAAGATGGATTGAAGCAACACCCTGATCTCTTTCGGGAGTACTTCGGCACAGTGGTTCCGATCGAGGACAATAAGTTTGCCGCTTTGAATAGCGCAGTTTGGTCTGGGGGGTCGTTTGTGTACGTTCCCAAGGGAGTAAAGGTGGAGCTTCCTTTGCAGGCCTATTTCCGCCTTAATGTGGCCAACATCGGTCAGTTTGAACGCACGCTCATCATTGCCGACGAGGGTTCCCAGGTTCATTATGTAGAAGGGTGCACGGCTCCCATCTATACGACCGACTCGTTTCACAGTGGTGTGATTGAAATTGTCGTCAAGCGCGGCGCGCGCGTGCGATATACGACAATTCAGAACTGGTCTCCAAATGTCTACAATCTAGTCACCCAACGGGCTATTGTTTACGAAGATGCAACGATGGAGTGGGTGGATGCAAACTTGGGTTCTAAAATCACGATGAAGTATCCGTCCTGCTACCTAAAGGAACCCGGCGCTCGCGGGGAGATTCTTTCCATGGCGTTTGCGGGAAAGGGTCAGCATCAGGATGCGGGTGGTAAAGTGATCCACTTTGCGCCCTATACAAGCAGCAAGATCGTTTCCAAATCGATTAGCAAGAGCGGTGGCCGCTCTTCCTATCGAGGGTTGTTGAAGGTGTATAAGGGTGCGAAGGGTGTGAAATCGAATGTGGTCTGTGATGCGCTGCTCTTGGATGAAACCTCTCGTTCAGACACCTATCCTTATATCGAAATCGACGAGGAAGATGTGACCATCGGTCATGAAGCCACGGTTTCAAAGGTGGGTGAGGAGCAACTTTTCTATCTGATGAGCCGAGGTCTGAGCGAGGACGAGGCAACCTCGATGGTGGTTTCGGGCTTTATTGAGCCTTTAGTCAAAGAGCTTCCCATGGAATACGCTATCGAAATGAATCGGCTAATTCAACTTCAGATGGAAGGGTCAATAGGATAGCTATGGCAACACCGGTTGTCGTAACCAAAAAACGTCGTGAAGAACTTCTAGAGTCACCTCAGTTTCCGTTTACCGAGCGGGATTTGCCGATTTGGGCTCAGGACGGCGATATCCCCGAAGCTCTCAAGGAATATCACCTCAGGGCTTGGGGTCTGTTTCAGACCATTCCAATGCCCTCCCTGACCGATGAGGCTTGGCGGCGCACAGACATTCGAGGACTGAAGGCTTCTGAACTAACCCTGTACCCCGTCTTGCAAAAGAGAAGCCTTCGTCCTCCTCGAGATTTGCTCAAGCCTTTAGTAGGGAAGAAACATGGTGGGCAGGTTGTGCTTGTGCCCGCTCATGCGGCCACGGTTAGCGTTGATGAGGAATGGCAGAAGAAGGGTGTGATCTTCACCGATCTCAAGACTGCTCGAAAACACCACGCTGAATTTTTACTTAGTACTCTAGGCCAAATTGTGCGACCCGAAGAGGGAAAATTTGCGGCACTTGCTGCTGCCTTTGCCGAGGATGGTGTTGTGCTCTACATCCCCTCGGGAGTGAGGTTGAAAGCACCTTTACATAGTGTTATTTGGTCACCGGGGGTGCGGCTTGCTCGGTTTACTCGCTTGTTGATTTGGTTGGACGATGACTCCGAGTTGACCTTTGTTCACGAGATGGCATCGCCTGATCAAGGGGAAGGCCAGAGTTTCCATGCCGGCATCGTTGAAATTCACGTCGGTAAGGGTGCCCACTTGACCTTTGTCGAGATGCAGTCTTGGGGTCGGGATGTGTGGAATTTTACCCACGAGCGTGCGCGGGTTGAACGAGATGGCACTTTAGACTGGATCTTTGGCTCTGTGGGCAGTCAGCTGACAAAGACCTTTATGGAGATCGACTTGATCGGTGAAGGTGCCACCGGAAAAATGTCCGGGTTTTATTTTACAGACGGGGATCAGCATCTCGACCACGACACTCAGCAAAATCACTTAGCCCCTCATACGACGAGCGATCTGCTTTTCAAGGGCGCATTGCAGGATCGCAGTCGTTCCGTCTGGCAAGGGATGATCTATGTGGCACCCGGCGCGCAGAAGACGGATGGGTATCAGGCCAATCGCAATCTGACCCTCAGTCCGTATGCAAGGGCAGATTCGATCCCGGGTTTGGAGATTATGGCTAACGATGTGCGCTGCACTCATGGCGCCACAGTTGGAAAAATTGATGAAGAGCAGCTGTTCTACCTCCTGAGTCGCGGAATCTCTCGCAATGAAGCTATCCGCCTGATCGTCGAGGGCTTCTTCGAGCCGATCATGGAAAGAGTTCCCTACGGAGGAGTACGACAGCGATTCCGCACTGCAATCAAGCAGAAAATCGAGTAAAATAACTGTTTGATTCATTTGCAAGAGCGGCATTCCCAACAAGAGATTGGTCAGGAGGTGGAAATTGGCAGAGTTGCCCTTTACTAGAGCACCGGACTCAGAGGAGATTTTTGAGGTTGGTAGTCAGGTGGAAGTTCTCTGTGATCACGAAAAGAACGGTAGCCGCGTTCGAGGATGGCTTTTGGGCACAGTAGTTCAGGTCGACCCAAAAATGGTTGCCGTCCAATTCCAGCAAAATGTCTACCTTACCGATGGCTGGATGGTACCCGACCGCGTTCTGTGGTGTCCGAAAGACTCCCCGAATATCCGCATACCACGTAAGCGGAAGCGTGCCAAGGTGAGCGGATCATAAGCGTGGATGGCAGAAGCTATGGCCGAGTTGCATCCTAAAGTAGCGCTGGATGTCTATAAAATCCGAGAAGATTTTCCGGTCTTAGGGCGCCAGGTGCGACCTGGCGTCCCACTTGTCTATTTAGACTCAACAGCCACAAGTCAGAAGCCTGCCTCGGTTATCGAGGCTATGAATGCCTATTATCGACAACACAATGCCAACATTCATCGCGGTATTCACGTTCTGGCCGAAGAGGCCACAGCGATGTACGAAGAGGCAAGGGAGAAGGTCAAGAACTTTATTGGAGCTGCCTCCAGCCGTCAAATCATCTTTACTCGAAATACCACCGAAGCCATCAATCTCGTTGCCTATTCATGGGGGCTCAGTCAGCTTAGGCGTGGCGATCTGATTTTGCTCACCGAAATGGAACACCACTCAAATCTAGTTCCTTGGTATCTTTTAGCCGAACGCATGGACCTGCGTGTCGAGCATGTCGCGGTTACCGCAGAAGGGGTGTTAGACGAAAACGATTTTGATCGCAAGCTCGCAATGGGACCTAGGCTATTTGCCTTTACCCATATGTCGAATGTGGTTGGCACGATCAACCCGGCAAAAACAATGATTGCTAAGGCTCACCAAGCTGGGGCGGTCACCCTATTAGACGGTGCTCAGTCGGTACCTCACTTCCGGGTTGATGTTCAGGAGCTAGATGTAGACTTCCTCGCCTTTTCGGGACATAAAATGTGTGGGCCAACAGGAATCGGGGTCTTGTATGGCAAGCGAGAGTTGCTCGAGAACATGCCGCCCTTCCTCGGCGGTGGGGATATGATCAAGAAGGTGACCTTAGGGGCGTTCAAACCAAATGAGCTGCCTTATAAATTTGAGGCGGGAACACCGGCAATTGCCGAAGCCGTTGGCTTGGGTGCAGCAATTGACTACCTCAACAAGATCGGGATGGATGTAATTTGTCAACACGAGCAAGGTTTGGTACGCTATGCTCTGGAACGGCTAAGAGAGGTTGAAGGGCTGAGGATTTTTGGACCGAGTGCGGAGAAAAAAGGTGGTGTAGTGTCTTTCTTAGTAGATGGAGTTCACGCACATGATATCTCGCAGATCTTAGATCAATACGGCATTGCTATTCGCGCCGGGCATCATTGCGCAATGCCCTTGCATGAGAAATTCCAAGTTCCTGCCACGGCTCGGGCCAGTTTTTACTTGTACACTACTTTTGAGGAAATTGACCGGTTGGTTGAGGCGATTTACCGGGTCAAGGATATTTTTGGAGTGTAATTCATGGATGATTTCTATCGAGAGCTCATTATCGATCGCTACAAAAATCCGCAATACCGTGGGTCACTCAACCCGGCGGACATTAGTTTTGAGGATGAGAATCCTCTCTGTGGCGATCATATTCACATTGACCTACGCGTTGACGATGAGGGAGTCATCCGTGAGGCTCTCTTTGAGGGTCGGGGATGTGCGATCTCACAGGCTTCGGCAGACTTGCTCATGGAAAAAGTGCATGGGATGCACGTGGATCAAGTAAAGCGTTTGTCAAAGCAAGATATCCTAGAGATGCTCGGAATCGAACTTGGCCCGGTGCGGCTCAAGTGTGCTCTATTGTCTCTCAAGGTTCTCAAAGCAGGCGTTTACGGCCTAGGCGAAGCCACAGACGACCTTGTGGAGGAATAGGAATGTTTAATTACCGGACGAGCGATCCAACTACATGTCGTTTTTATGATGTGATCTCTCAAGAGGAATTGAAGAGCGGCGAAAGAGCCTTCGTGCAAATCGGGCGTTTGTCGATAGTCGTCCTTAACATCGAGGGGGAGTACTTCGCTATTGCCGATGTCTGCTCCCACGATGATGGGCCGTTAGGCGATGGGGAGCTGGATGGATGGAAAATCTCTTGTCCGCGACATGGAGCTCAGTTCGATGTTCGAACCGGCAAGGCACTCACACTTCCTGCCATACAGGACATCCCAACCTATCCCGTGCGGGTGAAAGACGGCATGGTCCAGGTTGGGATTCCCAATGGGGCGTGATTGATCAGCCGGGCACCCAACCAATTGCCCAAAATGTCGGAATGAAAAGAACTCGCTGGCGAGAACGCCATGCTTGGCGGTCGGCTTCTATTAGCTTTGAGACCTGGTTGGAATCGAGCCAGGGATTAAGGTCATCTTTGAGGCAATTCCATTCAAACAGATAGGCTTCATCCGGGCTGTTCTCTTCTCTGATCTCGTTGCCGTAAACCCCGTAAATAGTTCTAATCAAGCCGTTTGAGGTAAAGAGTTGGAATAATTTTCTTCCGGCAGAAATGTCGGCCCCTTGGTGAATCAAGCTCAAATTCTGAAAGCGTCCGATTTCCTCTAAGTTGGCGGGGTAATCGATGCGTGAGCGATGGTCGGGTTCGGCAAAAGCGATGATCGCTCCTCCTTTGCGGGTTACGCGAATCATTTCCTGCAGGGCGCGGTTTTTGTCTTGAACCCACATAAGGAAGTAATGGCATACGGTAACATCGAAGACATCGCTGGGAAAAGGCAAAGCTTGAGCATCTGCTGCTGAGAGGAGGTTGGTAAGGACGTTTGTTTTGGCGAAGAGGACGCTCATGTAATCGATATCAATGCCATAGCAAAATTTCTTGCCTTTTCGCTGAATATCCCCTATGATTAAGCCAGTGCCACATCCAACTTCGAGAATGCGAGAGTTTGGGTTTGCTCCTGCTAGCTCCAATAGGTAGTCACGCATTTGAGCTGTCCAGAGCGACTGATAAGTGTATTGTCGGTGGAGCTCAGCAAAGCCTTTGGTTTGGGCCATTTTTTGACGATGAGTCCAAACTTGTCAATAACGAGTTAGCTTGTTGTTCAAGCTAAGTGTGATTCTCCGGCTTGGAACGTTGTCCTCCACAACCTGAGCCTCAAATTTGCTGGCTTATGGGGATTCTGGAGATAGTGAAAGCTGATAGCGTCAGTGATCTCCATGGATTGCGTATAGCCATTTACAACAAACAAGCCCAAAACAAACCCACCATCTCCACACAAACTCAAAAAGCCAGCCCCAACCCCCGCTACAGCGCCCTGAATTCATCATCCGAACTGTCGATTTCTCTCAGCACCCCATTGACGACATAGATGGTGCGCTCACAGATGTTGGTCACTCGATCGGCGACCCTTTCGAGGTTGTGTGCTGCCCACAGAAGCCAATTAGCTCTTTCGATCGTAGTGGGGTCTTGGATAAGGAAGGTCATCAGCTCACGGTAAACTTGCAAGTAGAGAGCGTCTACTTCATCGTCTTCTCTTGGGATCGCCTTTGCAGCCTGCTCATCCTCGTGTAGAAAAGCCTGGAGAGCGCGGCTAAGCATATCACAGCTTTTCTCTGCCATGCGCGGGATATCAATAAGGGGCTTGACCAGGGGGGTATCCCCCATCCGAATATTGATATGTGCTATCCCCTTGGCATAGTCGCCCATGCGTTCCAGCTCACCCGCAATTTCAAGGATAGAGGCAAGCAGACGCAAGTCATAAGCCATAGGTTGCTGAGTAGCAATAAGAACTAGCACTTGATTCTCGATCTCATAGCGCCTTTTGTTGACTTCCTTGTCCAGCTCTAGAATTTCTTTGGAAGACTGGATATCCCGATTCCTCAGGGCAGTGACCGACTGCATAATCATTTTCTGTACAATCTCACCGAGCTCAACGATTGCATCCTTTAGCTGTTGTAGTTCCTGAGCAAAGGTTTTTCTTAGCATGAATTGCCTCACTTTGTATATTTTTTATGAGATTATAACATTGATAACAGTTGTTAAAATTATAAGAGGAGGCTACTATCCAAAGCGTCCAGTCACGTAATCTTGGGTTCGTTTATCTCTTGGGTTGGTAAAGATCACTTCGGTGCGATCGAACTCAATAACCGTGCCCGAGCGATCTTCATGGTTGCGCAGCATCATCATGGCCGTGTAGTCCGAAACTCTTGCGGCCTGTTGCATGTTGTGAGTCACGATGATAATAGTGTAGTTTTTCTTGAGCTCCTGCATTAATTCTTCGATGCGCAGCGTAGCAATTGGATCAAGAGCAGAAGCCGGTTCATCCATCAGAATTACTTCGGGGCGGACAGCGATTGTGCGAGCGATGCAAAGACGTTGCTGCTGACCACCGGACAGCGACAGGCCGCTTTGGTCGAGCTTGTCTTTGACTTCGTCCCATAGAGCTGCGTCTCGCAGGGCTTTTTCAACTAGGTCATCCAACTCTGACTTTGAACCCCTGAAGCCGTTAATGCGCAGGCCCCATGCAATGTTCTCATAAATGGACTTAGGAAACGGATTAGGTTTTTGAAATACCATTCCAATCCGACGTCTTACTTCCACCGGGTCAATCGATGGATCGTATATGTTTTCGTTGTTGAATAGGATTTCGCCCTCGGTGCGTGCAGTGGGGACAAGTTCGTTCATTCGGTTAAAGGCGCGGAGGAGTGTGGACTTCCCGCAACCCGAAGGGCCGATGATTGCGGTAATTTGGTGACGACGAATCTTGATGTTCACGTCTGCCACAGCTAAGAAGTTTCCGTAGTATAGGTTAAGGTTGCGTGTTTCGAGGATATATTCACTGTTCTCGTTCATTATTCCTCCCTCTACTCTACCAGCGGATAAATAGGCGGTTTCGCAGCCAAATAGCCAGGGCGTTCATCGAGAGGAGCAACACGAGCAAAACGATAATTCCCGCTGCTGCGAGGTCGTGAAAGCCCTTCTGCGGTAAGGACACCCAGTTGAAAATCTGGATGGGTAGTACGGTGAATATGTCGAGGGGTCCTCGCAGATCGAAAGCGATGTAGGTTAGAGCACCGATGGTGATCAAAGGCGCAGTCTCACCAATCGCACGTGACATAGCGAGAATGACACCCGTCAGAATTGCCGGCATAGAATATACTAACACGTGATCACGTGCAGTTTCCCACTGGCTGGCACCAAGGGCAAGTGCAGCAAGGCGGATAGAGCGAGGTACTGCTCGAATGGCTTCTCGAGTGGTCACAATGATAATCGGCAAAACCAATAAGGTCATTGTCAGGGCCCCAGCTATTAAGCTCCTTCCAAGCCCCAAGCCGCGCACAAATAACCCCAAACCGAGTAGACCGTAAATTATGGAGGGTACCCCAGCGAGGTTGGCGATATTAATCTCAATAAATTCCGTCAAGCGATTCCTCGGAGCAAACTCTTCCAGATATATTCCAGCTCCTACACCGATTGGGATCACCATAATAGAGGTGAATACCATTAGCCAAATCGACCCTTGAATAGCAGAGCGCAAACCGGACTTTTCTGGAAAGCGCGAAGGGAACTCGGTGAACAACTGCGGGCGTAGCCACGGTAAACCGTCGATCACTACATCGACAAGGAGTGTGAGTAACATGGCAATGCCCAGCAAAATTGCGATCAGAGCGGCGATCTCTAAAATTTTTCCTCTGCGCTGCCGTTGGGCAAGCTGTTGTTCGAACGTGATATCCCGTAAACTGCTCGTGATTGCGGTCATTCGTACACCTCCCGGAAACGCTTGGTAAAGAAGTAGCTTATGATGTTCATCACCAAGGTCATAAGGAAGAGCAACATTCCGACCGCAAAAATCGTCTGATAAGCAATGCTCTGGTGAGGGGTGTCGCCAAGGCTCACCTGAACAATGTAAGCTGTCATGGTTTCGATCGATTCGAGAGGATTAAGAGTCATCTTGGGTTGTTGGCCGGCTGCGATGGCAACGATCATTGTCTCTCCAATAGCCCGAGAAATGGCCAGGATAAAAGCCGCAGCAATGCCTGAAAGCGCTGCCGGGACGACCACTTGAGTTGCAACCTCGGCCTTTGTGGCGCCCAAGGCATAAGCGGCTTCGCGTAAGGAGCGCGGTACTGCCGATAGAGCATCTTCAGAGACCGAAGCGACGGTTGGCAGGATCATAAATCCCATTACAATCGAGGCGCTGAGTGCATTAAAGGCTTGGGTTTGAGGAAATATCGACTTTAGAATTGGCGTCACAAAAAGCAAAGCAAAGTACCCATAGACTACCGTAGGTATACCCGCCAGAATCTCTAGAAATGGCTTGAGCACCGACCGAGCTCTTGTCGATGCATATTCACTCATATAGATGGCTGCCAATAGACCGAGGGGGAGGGCAACCACCATCGCTCCAGCAGCAACCAGAACTGTGCCATTGACTAAAGGCAAAACCCCAAATTTTTTCGAGGCAAACAGCGGGGTCCAACGTGTGCCAGTCAGGAATTCCACGATTGATACTTGCTCAAAGAACAAGATCGTCTCTTGGAGAAGCACACCGATAATTCCAAAAGTAGTGAAGACAGAGACTAAGGCAAACAAAAAGATAATTACCAGAACCGTCTTTTGCTCTAAAATCCTTCGGTTGGTCATATGAGCATCCTCTCCTATCACAATTCAAGCAGTGGGGCAGATATTCTCCCTGCCCCACTGCTTATGTGTCGAGGCGTGAAGGCTATTGCCCTTCTTTCGCTAGCAGATCCGCCAAGGATACGCCAACTGTCGAGCCAACCCCTTCGAAGACCGAGCCGGTGATGCGCTTATCGTAGCGCTGTTGGGCTAGCTGGTAAATTTCCGGGCTAAGAGGGATATAACCCACGTCCGAAACCAGCTCACCAGCCTTCTGGAGGTAGAAGGAGATGAAAGCGCTGATCTCGTCCTTCTGATCAACCCGCTGGCGGTTGACGTAGATAAAGAGAGGACGAGAGAGAGGCTGGTAGGTGCCGTTTAGAACCGTCTCCGCCGAAGGAAGAACACAGTTGCCGTCCCCGGCATCGATAGCCACTAGTTTAAGTTTATCCTTATTCTCCTCATAGTAAGCGAGGCCAAAGAAGCCCAGTGCATTAACATCGCCAGCGATCCCTTGGACTAGGACATTATCGTCCTCGCTGGGGAGAAAGTCGCCCCGGCTCTCGCCCTCTTTGCCGACAATGGCTTGGGTGAAGTAGTCATAGGTACCGGAGTCGACGCCAGGGCCATAGAGGTTAAGCGGTTGATTGGGGAAATCGGGGCGAACTTGATTCCACCTAGTAATCTTACCTTCAGCCGCCGGCTCCCAGATCTTCTTGAGCTCCTCGACAGTGAGGCAGGAGACGAACTCGTTTGCCGGATTAACCATCACTGCCAAACCGTCAAAGGCTACAGGCAACTCGATGTATTCGACCCCGTTCTTCTTACAAAGTTCTACCTCGGATTCCTTAATTGGACGAGAGGCATTGCTGATGTCAGTCTCACCAGCGCAGAACTTCTTGAAGCCACCGCCTGTCCCGGAAATGCCTACGGGCACACGGACTTCAGGGTACTGCTTCTGGAACTCTTCGGCTACTGCGACGGTGATCGGGGCAACTGTGCTCGAACCGTCCACCAAGATAGTGCCTTCGACAGGGCCCGGAGTGGGGGTGATAATGGTTTCAACCACTTTTTCAACAATTTGGGTTTCTACTACCGTTACTGTCTCAACCACCCTCTCAGGGGTTGGCGTTGCGGCGGGCGCGCAGGCCGCAAGCACTAGGCTGAAGGCGACCACCAGAAATAGGACAAACCGCACTCGTGACATATTTCTTCTCCTTTCCTTTGTGAGTATTAGGGAATTGCGCCCCCAATATAACAACTAAAGATTAACGGGTGTCAAAAAAGGGGTTAAGATTTTTTCATCTCGAGTAAAAAATCGTTAAGGTTCTTAAGTCCACTTACGCGGTCGGAATCCAAAAGTAAAACTTGCTTCCTTGGGACTCGATCGACTCCGCCCATATGGTTCCACCATGGGCTTCCACAACGTGCTTGGCTATAGCTAGCCCTAGCCCAGTACCTCCACTCGCCCGTGCTCGATCGGTTTTGTAAAAGCGCTCGAAAATCCGGGGTAGGTCTTCAGCAGGGATGCCAATGCCGGTATCGGCTACGCAAAACAGGATTTTGCCATTTTGGGGTTTCGCCGAGAGAACGATCTGCCCTCCAGCCGGGGTGAATTTGATTGCATTGTGAAACAGGTTGCCAACCACCTGCTCCAGTCTTGAAGGATCAGCGAGCACGGGAGGGACGTTAGGATCGCAATCAATGATTACCTTCAACCCTGCCCTCTCGGCTTGGATACCTAGGCGTTCAACCGCTTTCTGGAGAATCTCATACGGCGAAGAAGGTTTCAGCCTTAGAGGCACTTGTCCGGACTCGATGCGCGAGAGTTCTAACAGCTCGGAGACCATATGGCTTAGTGAGTCGACTTCAGTTTCGATCTGCATGAGAAACTTACGCGCTGCCGGAGGGTCCTCTAAAGCGCCCTCCTGAAGGGTTTCCGTGAGAGCTTTCAAGGAAGCCAGCGGCGTCCGAAGCTCATGGGAAATATTGCTGATGAAGTCCCGCCGCACGGTCTCGAGGTAGCGTTGACGGGTGAGGTTCTGGAGCAGCATCAGGACTGTGCCCGGGGCTATGGTTTCTAGAGGAGTAGTTGTGCATTGGATATACAGCTTCCTGGGCTGGACTTCGATGAGCGATGTTTGGGTTTCTTTGCTGCCTCGCGCCTTCTGCCAGCTTTCATAAAACTGGGGATGAAATAGCACCTGTGAAACGGTTTTTCCGACCAAGTTGGGCTCGGCCAAGTTGAGCATTCTGGCCACAGCCGGATTGGCTAACTGTATCACCCCGTCAGGGTCGATGATCAGCACTCCATCTGTCATCTCTTGAAGCACGGCTGAGATCTTGTTTCGCTCTTGTTCAAGGGCTTGGATCTGGTCGTGGATTTTTGCGGTCAAGTAATCAAAGGCGGCGATAAGGCGGTCAACTTCGGTGGAGTGCTCGGCTGGAGAGAGTTTGGGCTTCCAATCAGAAGTGAAGCCACCTGAAGAGAGTTTTGCTATCGATCGGGTGATCTCCTCTATGGGGCGCGTGGCGTGCCTAGCCACGTTAATGACCACAATAGAAATCAGGAACAGCATCAAAAGCAATGAGCCTAAAATAGTGCCCTGCAAGCTTCTTTGCTCCGCACGCAGCTGACTGAGGGGCAAAGCCACCCTCACATATCCTCTCGGCTGCTGGTTCTCGTCGCGGATCGGGACAGCCACGTAGACCATCTCAATCCCTAAAGTTTCGCTATACCTTTGGGCAAATCCGACGCCCTGTTTGATTGCTTGCTGAATCTCAGGGCGTTGAAGATGGTTTTCCATCTGAGTGGGGTCTTTGTGGGAGTCGTGAATCACAGTTCCCTCTAGATCAATGATTGTGATTCTTTCCCCCAGAATGTCCGACCAGGCATGGACCTCTACTTGCTCGAGAGCCACTTTTTGGTCCGCTAGTAGCGAAGCAATCAACCTTGCGTCCGAAAGCAAATTCTTGTAAATGGAGTCCGTGTAGAGGCGATTGAAGTAAATCGTAACCGCTACCCCCGCTGGGATTAGGATGCCCAAGATGACCAGAATAAGTGGAATGGCAATACGCGAACGTAAGCTTTGACTCATAGACCAATCCTACCCCTCAAATCGGTAGCCCGAACCACGCACGGTGAGAATACGTCTCGGCTGCGCTGGATCATCTTCGATTTTTTCTCTCAGCCACCGGATATGAACGTCAACTGTGCGGCTGCCACCGCTAAAGTCCCATCCCCAAACGCGCTCGAGAATCAATTCTCGAGACAGCATCTGACCTTTATGTCGGACAAGGAAAAGCAGGAGATCGAACTCCTTTGGTTTGAGGTTTAGGGGTTGGTTGTTCTTGTATGCTTCGCGTCGGGTCATGTCGATGGTTAAGTCGCCGAAATTGATGATCTCCTTGGGAATCTGGGCTTCAGTGTCGATTTCGGCGCGGATCAAGCGCACCCTTCTCAGGTGAGCTTTCACCCGAGCCATTAGTTCTCGCATTGAAAAGGGTTTGGTTACATAATCATCGGCACCCATCTCAAGCCCAATAACCCGATCAATCTCCTCATCTTTTGCCGTGAGCATAATGATCGGTATGTTCATCTCTTGGCGGATGATCCGGCACACTTCGAAACCATCCAAGATCGGGAGCATGATATCCAGAATGATTAAGTCGGGCTTGGTTTTGCGTGCTATCTCGATCGCCCTTTGACCGTCGTCAGCCGTTTCCACCTGGTAGCCTTGCTTGGACAAGTTATAGGCTAGCGTATCCCGCAGGGCAACCTCGTCCTCAACTACAAGGATCTTGTCACTCATTTTTCTTTTCTCCATGTCGTCAAAACCACACCGTAGTGTTAGGAATCGGTCGAGAAAACAGCGTGAGGCTTTTGTTAACCTTTTAGATTATACAAAGTCTTCCACATCTTCACCATTAAATCATGGAAACAAGGTTAAGGAAAGTTGACAATTGCCTTTGGATGCCCCAGATTGATGACCGAGTCATGAGCAAACAAGGATATAATTCGGGCTAAGTTAAGTGTGCTTTTCGGAGCAGGACGAAGTGAGTACAGGAAGTCTTGTAGGAAGTTTTGTGCGGCAAGATGCGTTTAAGAGGTTTTCGAATTTTGCGCTGGCTATCCTTATCCTCAATATCTTGGTAATCCTTTGGGGGGTAGTGGTGCGTGCTACCGGCTCTGGAGCAGGGTGTGGCAGTCATTGGCCACTGTGTAACGGAGAGGTCATCCCATTAGACCCCAAAGTCGAAACCCTCATTGAGTTTTCTCATCGCTTGTCGAGCGGCTTGGCCCTCCTCGGAGTAGTTGCGCTTTTCGCGCTTGCTAGGCGTACGTTTGGACCTAACCATGCGGTGCGGCGTTTTGCCTTTCTCGCGTTAGTTTTTATGGTTATAGAGTCCCTCATTGGAGCGGTATTGGTTTTATTTGAACTGGTCGGCAGGAACGCTTCGGCAACCAGAGCAGTGGTGATTAGTCTCCACTTACTAAATACTTTGGTTTTATTGGGATTCCTAGCTCTTACGTGGTGGCGTTCTCGATTCCCTCAAGCCAAGAGTGAAATTTCGCAGAAAACCTTTCCCTCCAGAAGGAACGTGTTTGTTTTTGCCATTGCTATACTCCTGATCGGTTCCAGCGGAGCAATTGCTGCGCTCGGAAATACTCTGTTTCCATCCTCTACCTTGGTAGAGGGGCTTCGGCAGGATCTTAACCCGACAGCTCACTTTCTCATCCGCTTACGGGTTTTTCACCCAATTTTTGGCTTAGTAGGAGCGGGGCTGGTCTTATCAATCATTTACCGGGCACTGGAAGCCGATACCCGACCCTTGGTTCGCAAATTGGGTTGGGGGGTTATCGTCTTAGGAGCTGTGCAGTTGGTAGGCGGCTTCTTCACCCTTATTCTTCTGGCACCAACTTGGTTACAAATGTTCCATTTGTTTTTCGCAGACCTACTCTGGATTGTGTTTGTTCTTTTCATAGACACAAAACGAAATTCCTATCTTTGAGCAGTTTGCTCTACATGGACACAAACCAAGCTCAGTTGTTTGCCCGACTTCAGGAGCTGCGCAAGCAGATTCAGTATCATAACTACCGCTATTATGTCCTCAACGAGCCGGTTATCAGCGACTATGAGTATGACCAACTGTATGCCGAGCTGGTCAAGATTGAAAGGGAGCATCCGGAGTGGATCACACCGGACTCGCCCACGCAACGGGTAGGGGGGGTTGTCGCAGAAAAGTTTGAAAAAGTGCAGCACCCCGTTCCCATTTTGAGTCTTTCTAACGCATTTTCGAAAGAAGAGGTTCTGGAGTGGTTCGAACGAATCGCTAAGCTAGATGAGCGGGTCAGAAATGCCGATTTCATTGTTGAACCGAAAATCGATGGACTTACGGTCGTTCTGCACTACCATGAGGGGGTCTTTGTCCAAGGTGCCACCCGCGGGGACGGAAGCGTAGGTGAGGACGTTACGGCGAACTTGAGGACTATCAAGGCCTTGCCCCTCAGGATCCCTATTTCCCCTTTATCGAGGGTCAAAGCGCCAAGGTCTCTGGTGGTTCGTGGTGAAGTCTTTATCACGATCAAAGATTTCGAAGAACTCAACCGCCGCTTAGAGGAGAGGGGCGAGAAGACTTACCTTAACCCGCGCAACACGGCATCGGGGAGCTTACGCCAATTAGACCCGCGCGTTACCGCAATGCGCCCCTTAACATTACTCACTTATGATATCGTTCAGACGGACGACGATCCCCCGAAGACCCAGAGCGAGTTGTTGGAACGGCTCTATGATCTAGGATTTCCAGTTGTCGAGAGCCGCTATTGTGCCAATCTCGATGAGGTTTTCGAGGCTTACGAGGAATACTTACGTCGCCGGGACGAATTGGGTTACGAAGCAGATGGCATTGTAATCAAAATTAACGACCTTTCCCTCTTTGAGCAATTGGGTGTGGTAGGAAAAGATCCGCGTGGGGCAATTGCCTTTAAGTACCCCGCTCGAGAGGTTTCGACTCGGCTACTGGACATCGGAGTCAACGTCGGGCGAACCGGTGTGTTGACCCCTTACGCCATTCTATCCCCCGTTGAAATTGGCGGAGTGATTGTAAAGCAAGCTACCTTGCATAATTTTGACTTTATCGCCGAAAAAGACATTCGAATCGGCGATGTTGTGATGGTGAAAAGGGCGGGTGACGTAATTCCTTATGTGATTGGTCCCATCGTTGACTTGCGTGACGGGGATGAGCAAGTTTTCGTTCCTCCAACTCGATGTCCAGTGTGCGACCAACCGGTTGAACACATCGAAGGGGAAGTGGCCTGGTATTGTGTTAATGCAGCCTGCCCTGCTCAAGTAGTGCGAAATCTCGAGCATTTTGTCTCTCGATCGGCAATGGATATTGTAGGGGTTGGGGTCAATTTGGTTGAACAGTTTGTTCAGGCCGGTTTGGTGAACGATGCTGCAGACCTGTATCGCCTGAGAAAAGAGGATTTGTTGAGGCTGGAGGGATTTGCAGAGAAAAAAGCTGAGAATGTTCTGCAAGCCATTGCCAATTCCAAAAATCGACCTCTAGCGCGTCTGATTGTTGGCCTAGGAATTCGAGGGGTCGGAGAGGTGGTAGCGAACGAACTGGCCAGGCAGTTCAAGTCTATGGATTCCCTAATGTCTGCTACAGTAGAGCAGCTCCAGTCCATTGAAGGGATTGGGCCGAATACCGCTCAGGCCATTGTTGACTGGTTTCGTCAGCCCCGCAACCAAGAGCTCTTGGAGAAGTTGCGCGCTGTCGGAGTGTGGCCGGTTGAGGGAGGAGGGCCTTCGGAAAAAGCAAAGTCCATCTTTGCGGGAATGACATTTGTGGTCACTGGGACTTTGCAACGATTTACTCGGGAACAAGTGAAGGAGTTTATCGAGAGACATGGGGGAAAAGTCACTGATTCGGTGAGCAAGAGGACGAATTTTGTCATAGTTGGTGAGAATCCCGGCTCGAAGCTAGCGAAGGCGCAAGCCCTAGGGGTGCCGATTCTTGACGAGGCGAAATTCCTTGAGATGGCGGAAGGGGAAGATGCGCTTATCAACTCCAGCCACTAGCCCGGAGGAGAAGAAATGTCCGAACAAGCCATGGATGCAATACAAAAGCGCATTGCGGCGATGAACCGCCGCGTGGAAAGCATTCAGCAGCAAGATTTGTATTTCTATAATCAACCCATTCAAGAATTGCGCGGCGGAGCGCGAGTTTTGGTCAATGGACGCGAGATGGCGATGTATGCCTCCTATTCGTATCTGGGCTTGGTGGGACACCCCAAAATCAACCAGGCGGCCAAGCAAGCCATTGACCGATTCGGCACCGGAACTCATGGAGTGAGAACCTTGGCTGGCACACTTACTCTCCATCGCGAATTGGAGGAAACTATAGCTGCTTTCAAACACACCGAAGATGCCATCACCTATTCTTCCGGTTATGTAACCAACCTTACTGTCGTCTCCACGCTGGTAGGCAGAGGAGATTACGTAATTTCCGACAAGCTGAATCATGCCAGCATCGTTGACGGGTGCTTGATGTCGGGAGCAAAGTTCCTTCGTTTTCCGCACAACGACATGGCTGCTCTGGAAAATCGTTTGCGTCAAGTACCCGAAAGTGGCACGAAACTGGTTATCACCGATGCTGTGTTTAGCATGGACGGCGATGTGATCAATTTCCCCAAGCTCGTTGAGCTCTGCAAGAAGTATCGTGCATGGCTGATGGTTGATGAAGCTCACTCAGTTGGCGTGCTTGGGGAACGCGGAACGGGCATTGAAGAGCATTTCGGAATGCCGAACACGATTGATATCAAGATGGGGACTCTCAGTAAAACTATTCCCTCTGTGGGCGGCTATGTCGCCGGGAGCAAGGCACTGATCCGCTACCTGCGTCATGCTAGCCGGGCGTATATTTTTTCTGCAGCCTTACCGCCCGCGCAGGCGGCTGCCGCTAAAGCTGCATTGGAGGTGATTCTCGAGGAACCATGGCGGGTGAGGAAATTGAGGGAGAATACCCAATTGTTCATTCAGGGGCTTAAGAAGCGGGGATTCGACACCATGTCTACCGAAACGGCTATTGTCCCGATATTATGCGGCTCAGATGAGGCGGCGTTCAGAATGACACGCGCAGCTCAGCGGAGAGATATTTTTGTCCTGCCTGTCGTCTCTCCTGCAGTTCCATCTGGTCTTGCGCGTTTGAGGGCCACCGTGACAGCAGCTCATGAGCCAGATGAAATCGAGATGGCAATGGACCTCTTAGAGGAAGCCGGAAGAGAAGTGGGAATCCTTGGGATGTGAAATTGGTCCCGAAGGTCGTACTCAAGGCAGGTAAGGAGAAATCGGTCTTGCGCCGTCACCCATGGGTTTTTGCTGGCGCAATCAGAGAGGTTCAGGGCGAAGTCCAACCCGGGGAAGCGGTCGCAGTTTATTCTCATCAGGGAGAGTGGTTAGCTTGGGGGACATATAATCCTTACTCCCAAATTTGCGTTCGGCTATGGAGCTGGAACGAGGATGAACCGATTGGTCTGGAGCTACTTCGACAGAGATTGGAGAAAGCCATTTGTTTGCGACAGTCCTTGATGCTTTCCCAAGAGACCAACTGCGTTCGCTTAGTGCATGGTGAGTCGGATGGAATTCCTGGGCTGATCGTGGACCGATATGACGACTATCTCGTCATTCAAATGCTCCATTGGGGGATTGAAACGCTCAAAGAGGCTTTGGTTCAGGAGCTAATTCATCTTACGCATATCCCGAATGTGTTTGAACGCTCAGAGGATGAGCCTCGCAAACTGGAAGGCCTGGAAGAACGGAAGGGCGTTCTAGCCGGCACAGATCCTCCTCGAACTCTTCACATTCTAGAGAATGGTATCCACTACCAAGTTGATTTACGCAGAGGACAAAAGACCGGATTTTACCTAGATCAGCGCCTGAACCGCCTGCGAGTCAGGCACTATGCCTCAGGCAGGGTGGTTTTGGATTGTTTTTCTTACAGCGGCGGCATGGCGATCCCTGCCTTAGTGGGTGGGGCACGTCACGTCACCTGCATTGACGAATCGTCTGAAGCGCTCGAGCTCCTAAAGGCCAATCTCCGGCTCAATCAAATTGCGGAGGAAAAAGTTCAAATTCAACGCGGGGATGTATTTCAGGTCTTGCGCCAGTTCCGGGATCGAGGAGTGCGATTTGAGATGATTATCCTTGACCCTCCCAAATTTGCTCCGACAGTAGCACACGTTGGAAAGGCTAGTCGGGGATACAAGGATATCAACTTGATGGCTTTGAAGTTGCTATGTAAGGGTGGAATCTTGGTGACCTTCTCCTGTTCGGGAGGGGTAGACCTCGCGCTCTTCAAAAAGATCGTCCTCGCAGCTGCTTTGGACGCAGGCCGCGAGGTTAGGATTCTGGAACACCTCCACCAAGCTCCCGATCACCCGGTTAGTTTGTATTTTCCGGAGGGGGAGTACTTGAAAGGGCTTGTTCTGGTAGTGGAGTGAGGCGTGAAATAGGGAAGATGACTTTAGATAAGTGGAGATGGCGGGAATCGAACCCGCGTCCGAAAGATTCGTCCCTCGAACGTCTACGAGCGTAGACCCTTGATTCTCTCGTCGGCCTACCCTCAAGGGACAAAGGATAGACCAACCAGCAACTGAAGCCCGAAAGCTTCTCTTTCGCACAGTTAGTTGCCTCCTGTGCGGCACTCCAGCTTTGTTACGCCCACTCTACCTCCGGCTGGAGAACGGGGTAGGTGGACGTGGCCTTACTCCGAAGGCCATTTGCTTCCCACTCGATTATGCAGCGAGCGGGAGAGCGGCATAGGTTGTGCGGTTGGCACTTTTTGTTTGCGCTGATTTAACGAGATCGGCGCCTCTCGGCTCGCAGTTCGGGGGCCAGCCTCTTTCGTCGATACCTATCATCCCCGAAACCCAGCCAAATTATAATGCATTTTTTGATTTTTGTCATGATATACTCTGCGCATCGATTGAATTTCTGCGGGGTTTTCGATATTAGAAACCCCGCAAGGAAGCGGGTGTTTCGCGTGGAAGAAACCGAGGAGCAGCTTCTTAGTTTAGCAGCTTCTGGAGACAAAGAGGCTTTCGGTCGGCTTTACCAGAAATATGTCGGCCGCATCTATAACTATGTGTATTTTCGGACAGGCAGCCAAGCCGATGCAGAAGATCTGACTGCAAGAGTGTTTATGCGTGCGATGCGTCACATTCGCAACTACCGTGATCTCGGGTTGCCATTCTCCGCTTGGCTGTACCGGATTGCCCACAACTTAGTAGCGAATTGGCATCGCGATAATGGACGCAGGCGAGAGATTCCTCTGGATAACGTGTTTTTGCCGCCCTCTTCCGTTAAGCATCCGGAAAGCGAAATCCTAAAACGTGAAGAAGCGGAGAAACTGCTTCGGATCATCCGTAAACTACCTCCCGAGCGGCAACAGCTAATCATTCTCAAGTTTGTTGAAGGGTTGTCCAATATGGAGATCGGCCAGATTATGGGTAAAAGTGAGGGCGCAATAAAGAGTTTATACCACCGTACACTGTTAGCCCTGCGAAAGGAATATGAGAAATACCTTGAAGAGTAACGATCTATGACTTCTGCCCAAAAAGGGGAGAATGGTATTTATGGAACACTCGGTAGAAAACACCCTGCGCCAAGTCCTGCGGCCCGTCACGCCACGTTATGAATTCGTGAGCACACTACGGGACAAGCTTGAGGAAGATATTTTGCTTACACCAAGAAGAAAAGTTATTCCCCTCTCAGTTGTGATTGAATTCTTCATTCAAGTTATAGCAGTATTCGTGCTTGTAGTGCTGGCAGTTAGAGCTCTAATGGTGATTATCACTAGCTGGAAATTCATCCGTGCTTCGAGTGCGCATTAGGTCTTGGGATGACGCTTCTGAGAGGAGACTTTCTTTCAAAGCATGTGCGTCTTCGATCAAATCGATGTCGGCAGGGAAGGTGAAGTCGAAATCGACTTTCTGCAATAGATGACTCAGCAACTCTTGGGCGGGGTGGCCCTTCTCTAAGTGAGCTTGTAGCCAGCGGAAGTTTTGAATGGAACTACGAAATGGCTGCAACCCAAGGCTGCGTAAGTATTCCTGGACAATCACGTTAGCTGCTCGACGAGCACAGACGCGTGCTCTTGCTTCATTCCCCTCAAGACGGGCTTTCTTTGCGTTCGCGACCTCTTGCTCGAAGGTGGTTTTCCAATTCATTTTGCCAGTTCTCAAGCGGCTATGCGCGATCTAAGAAAGTATGCTCAACAGACAATGACCCGACTAATCGTGGGAGGTTTGCTGTTGATCGTAATTTTAGCAGAATTTTTGATTGCCCTCTTTTACGGATATGAGGCAGCGATTGGTGGGGCAATTTGCATCGCCGTTGGCTTGTTGCCCTTGGCGATAACTTGGCTCTTTCTGATAGCTTTAGACCGGTGGGTAAAAAGCCGAAGGTAAAGCGGAAAAAAAACAAGGTCAATCTCGAAGGATCAACCTTGTCTTAGGCAACTAAGCGAAGTGTGTTTTTAGTGGAGCAGAGCTGACCCTGAGGAGGAGAGAGCTGGAGTCAACTCCTGATGTAGCCGGTTGCGCACGAAGGAAAAGAAAGCGGAGAGCGGGCGATGAAGTGGGCAGACTTGATCACACATCCCACAACCAGCACAGGATTCTACCCACCGAACAACCTCTTCCAGCGGATATTTTCCATCTTCCGATCGAGTTGGCTTGTCTATTGCACAAAGAGGACAGATGGACATGCACTTTTGGCACTCTCCACATTGTGAGAAAGAGTCCACCAATTGCTCAACGCTCATTGGGAAGATGTCAGCCATACCCTGGCGAATCCTCTCGTTCACCCGATGGTTTCGCTCGATCACCTTTGCGACCATCATTCGGTGTGCAGTGATAGAGTCTTGAGTAGCCTCTCGGAGTCCCAAGTCACTGCCGGATATCAGTTTTTCAAGCTCTTTATGCGAAAGTGTCAGTAGGAGGTACTGCCGAATGGGGAGACCGATCACGCCGATATTGAACTGCGCTTCTCCGCTGGCGGGGGACTGGCATACTTGGCAAGCCGAGCGAAAGCGATAGGGAACAATCCCCCCCTGTCTTGCAAATTGGATAGCCTCCAGAGTAAGTTGGTCAGGCCCCTTCTGCGCCGCTCGCCAATGATAATCCTCCAGAGGATAAGTTCCCAGGCAATCAAAAGAAATAGTGAGAAGGCCTGCTGTACTTAGGCGGGAGTTCTTTTCTAATCCCTTGAGAGCACGCATCTCGCAAGGGCGTAAAACTGCTCCAAGAGCTTTGGATACTTCCCTTGTTTGCAGCTCTGGGAGGAAGCGTGCTGCGTTGGAAGTCATCACAGGCCTAAAGGGGTTGAAGGAGTCGAGTTCTTCTGGGGAGTGAAGGAGCAAGGGTTTTGCCTTGATCTCCCCGGAGCCATTGGTCGGCACGAGTAAGGCATCCAGTTGAGCATTCTTCCAAATTGTTTTGAGAATTCGACGAATCGTCCCTAAGGGATCGCCGTGGGTTTCCACCGTTAACACTCTTTCATCCATCTTGGGCCTCCGAATAGAATTTGAGAAGTTGCACCCGAAGCGTTCAATAGAAGATTCATGTCCCGAGCTCTTTAGGCCGATATTCTTTGGGCGACAATTTCGGAAATATCCATTACCTGGATTTCACTAAGACCTTTCGAGCGCACTGCGTCGTCGAACATAATCAAACAATAGGGACAAGCAGTGGCAATACAACTTGCATGGGTATTGAGCACTTCCTCAAGGCGGCGATGATTAATTCGAGTTTCTGCGTCGCTCTCCAGCCACATTTGGCCTCCGCCTCCGCCGCAGCAAAAACTGTTTTCGTAGTTGCGTGCAAGTTCCACCGTCTCAACCCTAGCGTTTCGGAGAAGCTGGCGGGGTTGCTTATAGATATCATTGTAGCGACCGAGGTAACAGGAGTCGTGGTAAGCCACTTTTTTAGAGACCCCTTTACTGTTTGGCGCAATCTTTTCCCAGGGGAGGTCTAAGTGCATCAGAAATTCGGTGTAATGGAGGACTTGGTAATCCCCACCCAACTGGGGATATTCATTTTTGAGCGTATTGAAGCAATGAGGACATGGAGTTACGATCCGATTGAACTTTACTTTGCTAAATGTTTCGATATTTTGCTGAGCAAGGAGTTGGAATAGATACTCGTTTCCCATACGACGGGCCGTTTCTCCACAACATGTCTCATCCAGGCCTAGGATAGCAAAGTCTACGCCTGCTTTTTGGAGAAGGCCTACTAACGATTGAGCCACCTTTTTGTTCCGGTCGTCATAGGCAAAGGCGCACCCGAGAAAGAGGAGCACGTCCGTTTCCTCACCGGGCGATAGTTGACGGATTGCCAAATCCTTTGCCCAGGCCACACGGTCCGCAGCGGGCATTCCCCATGGATTCCCTTGTCTCTCCAAGTTGCGCAGCACATCACCGACAGACTTCTTCACCTCTCCGGTTGTCAGGACCTGATAGCGACGCAGGTCGACAACCTGTTCAACGGGGTTAGCGAAAGTAGGACATCGCTTTAGGCAAGCGCCGCAGGTTGTGCAATACCAAGGGAAATCTTTGGGCAAAACCTCACCTAAAAGTTCTCGTCTTCCGTTCCCGTTCCCATAAATGAGGGAATAAACCATGGCCGATCTGAGGCTCTGGATTAGCTGTTTGGGTGAGTATGGCATCCCAGACAGAGTCGCCGGGCACGCTTCCTCGCAGCGCCCACAGCGCACACAGGTTTCAAACGATAAGAGCTGAGCCGATGAGAACTGATCGATCGCACCAACCCCTAAGACTTCTGCCTCTTCGATGTTTTCGATTTTCGTTAGTTCGCCCGCTTTCTTGTGGGGTCGGAAAAGGATATTTGCTGGTGCAAGGACAAGATGGCGTAATTTTGTAAACGGAATGGTGGCCCCGAAGGTTAGCGCTAGGCTTACGTGCACCCAGAAAAGGGCATCGTGCAGGCTAGCGGCAAGTGCTGGTGTGACTCCTACAGAAATCAAAAGCTTAGACCATAAGTGCCCGAAGGGAGACCAGTTGGCCCATTCCACAGGATTAGCAATAAACCGAAACGCCTCGGTAGTGAAACCGGCCAGAGGAATCAGGGTGAGAATCACGAGGGCATAAACATCGTCCCACCGGGTATCGAGGCTCTGGGGTTTCCAGATCAGGCGCCTCAGAGCTGCCATGCCCACGCCGAGCAGAATAAAGAAGCCGGCAGAGTCCATGACTAACTCATAAATTAGATAGGCCTGACCACGCGGAAAGTTGGTTAGTTCAAACGGGGTAAATAACCTCATCTGCATCAGGTTAATTGCTGTGCCGATTGTTTGGATAAGGACTCCCCAGAATATCAGTCCATGCATAACTCCGGCGTAGGGTTTCTTGTATATTCGGATTTGAACAATGGCGTGGATGAAAAGATCACGCAGATTTGGTATCCAACGAATAAGGCGTCTCAGCCAACCTGAGGTTGTTCCGGAGTGTGTAGGTGACCAGCTCTCGGTTGTCATTCCTGATTGCCTCCGATATAGATTTCACCATTAGTGATTGTGACTGCATAGGACTTGAGCGGAACAGAAGTTGGGCCGTGGAGAACATGTCCATCGACCGGATCAAAAGCTGCGTCATGACAGGGGCACAGAAACGCCTTGCGCTCCTCATCCCACTTTACCAAACAGGCAAAGTGGGTGCAAACTGCTGAATAAGCGCGGAAGCCTTGGGGAGTATTTACGACCAAGGCCGGGTAACGTCCAAACCCGACAGTTTTGCTCCCATTGAGCGGGATTTCCTCTTGCTTCCCTACATAAACCGGTTCTGAAGGTTCCTCCTCGAGTTTGGGCGGGTAGAAATAGGCGACGATGGGGGCAGTTAGGGCAGCCAGACCTGTAACGGCCAGAAGGCGCTTTAGGAATTTGAGAAATTCACGACGTGTGAGGTTGGTGTCCATAAGCTAGCTAACTCCTCCCCAAATTGTCAGGGCAATCAGGATCAGCATTCCAATAGCAGCTAAAATCGCCCGAATCTTGGTAGGCTTGAGGTCGGTTTCCCTCCTGCGGTCTATAAAGGGCAAGATGGCTAGGAGGATCACCCCTACGATCGGAATTAACACCCCTGCAGTTTTGGGCACGAACTTGAGGAGCTGGTATAGCCCTAGGAAGTACCACTCCGGTTTTACGTGGGCAGGTGTATTGAAAGGGTCTGCAGGTTCTTCCAGCCCAACCGGTTTTACCATCCCAATTGCCCCGATTATGATAGCGAGGACAACGATCCCAATTACGACCCGGAATTCCCGCATAAATTGATCGGGGAAGAAGGGAACGCTTTCTTCGTTATGGTCGGGTTTCTGGTTAGGCATAGATCGCTCCTTAAAGAGGTCTCATTACACCTTGACGACGAACCATAGCAAAATGGGCTAGCATGGTCACTACGGTCAGGAGGGGCAGGCCAATAACATGTAAAGCATAAAAACGGCTCAGGGTTTCGCCAGAGACGTTCCAACCCACCCGTAGAAAGACCAGAGCAAGGTTGCCGATCACCGGGATTGAGCCTGCGATCTCGGTGCCGACCGTCGTTGCCCAGAAAGCCCGTTGATCCCAAGGGAGTAGGTATCCAGTAAAGCCAAAAGCCAAAGTCAACACAAGCAAAAGCACTCCACTGACCCAGTTTAGTTCGCGGGGGTTTTTGTAGGCTCCCATAATGAAAACCCGCAACATGTGGGCTGTGCACATCAGGATCATCCCGTTGGCCGCCCAGTGATGAATAGCCCGAATTGCCGCCCCGAAGCGCACCTGAGTTTCAATGAATTGGATGCTAGCATAGGCTGCTTCGGGGGTAGGCTTGTAGTAAAACGCCAGCATGATACCGGTAATGCCTTGAACCACAAAAAGAAAAGCCGTGATTCCTCCTAGACAATAAAACCATCGCATTGCGTATTTAGGAACCGGCTTTCTAAGGATTTTAGAAAGCGGTTCGGAAATTTCATAGCGCTCGTCAACCCATTCCACGGTGCGATTGGTGAGAGGCTTCCACCTTTTGCGTTGAAGGATAACGCTGCCGGTCCGATACATCCCGAAGGCAAAAATCAGGCCCATCGTACCGAAAACCGCCCAACGTGCCAAAGGCGTCCAAAGGTTTTTGTCTTCACCCGTAATATGACAGTGGAGGCATGGATCTTGCTTTGGCGGCGGTAGCTCAGCGGTGATCAAAGGGCGAGGTGGAGTAGAGTACTTGAGAATTCTTTCGACTCTCTCTAGAGAGGGCGCCTTGGCAGAAGAGGAAGAGCTCAATTCGCTCGGCGGTGTATTTGATTCAGCGAGTGCATGGACGACAACAAAGGCCAATAAGATCACGACCAGGAGGGAGCCAATCAGAAAAAATCTGTGAAGTGCTCTTGTGATAGGGCCTAGAGTTATTTTTCGTCTCATGTGGTCACCTCAGAGAGCAAATTCAATCGACCTCCAAAGTAAGAATATCAACTTGTAAGCCTTCTGCCATCCATCGAAGAACCTAGATCCTCTCGGGCGAACGCCTTAACTTTGGGGGGTTCGGGTATTAAGAGTGAGCTCCTGCGGAGAAAGGGCGGGTTGGGGAAGAAGACCTCCTTGCTCTCAACAAGCTCGCTATGACTCTGGTTGGGTTTTGCGTGGGGCATTGCGCGCAAAGAGGGCCCCCTGACAAAAGATGCCGACTATGGTGTTCCTTTCCCGTTGACTTTTCTCAGGGGCGGCTGTTTCTGGAGGGACTTGGCTGGAGACGGCCTAGATTTCGATGATTTTCTTCTGGATCGCGTACTTGATTAACTCGCCTCGGTCGTGCAGGTCTAACTTTTTCATCAGGTTGAGGCGATGGGCCTGAACCGTTTTGACAGAAATGGAAAGAATGTCGGCAATCTGTTTGTTGGTATACCCTTCGGCAATCAACTGCAAAATTTGGCGTTCCCGGTCGGTTAGGCTGTCCGAGGAGTCCTTTAGGGCAAGGTCTCCCCAGCGAAGATAGTTGTTCACAATAAGCCGAGTGATAGCCGGAGACAGTACGACTTCGCCCTTATAAACGTTTCGAATAGCTCCCAGCAATTCACGGGCGGCAGCATCTTTGAGGATGTAGCCCATTGCACCGGCTGCAAGGATCTGCCGGATATACTCCTCATTTTCATGCATCGTGAGGACCAAGACTTTGGCACGCGGATTATGCTTACAGATTTGTCGCGTCGCCTCTAGCCCGTTCAGCAAAGGCATCGCTAAGTCCATCAGGATCACATCGGGCTTGAGTTTTTCGGCCAGCCTCACAACCGTTAGACCGTCTTCTGCTTCGCCAACAACCTCCATATCCGGCTCGTCCTCTATTAGCGAGCGAATTCCATCGCGTAAAATGGTGTGATCATCGGCAATCAGGACGCGGATTTTCATCTAGTCAACCTTTTGCAAGATGTGAGAAGGAACACGGACACTGATTTTTGTGCCTTGTTGGTCTATTGAGCAAATTTCAAACTTGGCCTGAATTGCCTCAGCGCGCTCCTTCATTCCCAATAGCCCCCATCTTCTCTGCACAAGGGCTTGGTGTTGGTAACCTCCGCTGTCAAACCCCACTCCATTATCCTGGATGATCAGCGAAACCCCGCTCTCATCCCATTGGAGTGCAATCCGTGCCTCCGTTGCTTTCGAATGCTTTACGATATTGTTGATGGCCTCCTGGGCAATGCGGAAAAGAGAAGTGCTGATCCAATCGGGTAACTTGGGGAAATCTGCGGGGGCATCGAAATTGAATTGAATTTGCGCCTCTTCTAAACGGGTTCGCCCATACCAGCGGATTGCTGGAATTAGACCTAAATCGTCTAGGATAGAGGGCCGTAAGTCCAGGATAATCTTGCGCAGCTCCTTCAGCGTATTCGCTGCTAATATGCGACAAGATGCAACCCTAAGCCTTATCTCTGAGAGTTGGTCTGGAAGGCGACCCTCGATCCTTTCTAGATTAAAAACTAGAGAGGAGAGCGCTTGCCCCGTATCGTCGTGGAGCGATTGGGCAATTCTCTTCCTTTCGTCCTCCTGGGCACGAATGGCTTGCCGTGACAAAGCTTGTAATTCCGTGTTGCGTTGTTGAATCTGGGACACGAGCATTTGGAGCACGCTAACCAACTGGGCAATGTCGGGGTCAGAATGCTCGAAGCGGACTTCAAGCTCACTTGGGTTGCTCTGCAGCTTGCGCACCAGGTTTCTCAAGTCGTACAAGGGCTTCAAAGCCGACTTGAGGATCAGGGCGTTTAGGCTAACGCTAATTAAGACACCCGCAGAGGAAAAGAAGAGAATTAGGATCGGGTCTGCCGCCTGAAAAGTGAGATTGCGGGTAATAAGGGTACCCGCAATGGCCCCGCAGATAATGATAACGGAATTGCCGATAATGATCTTTTCTGATATCGAGAGAGATAACAGACGGTTTAGCTTCATGTCGGCCAGCCTTCGGGTTTGTTAACAGTATAACACACTCCTTTCGCAACCCTCTCGATGCGCTTGCTCGATCAAGCTAGTCTTTCAACTTCACGATATAATAGAACCAGGGTCCTTTTTGCAAGAAAGCGGACTACCCACTACATAGAGTCGATTGGCGAGGAGTGCGACCGGCATGAAGCTGAGATTATTTGACACTTACACTCGCTCCCTGCGAGAATTCGAGCCTCTGCGCAAAGATTACGTTGGTATGTATGCCTGTGGGCCGACCGTATACGATTATGCCCATATCGGCAACCTTCGCACTTACTTGTTTGAAGATTTCCTGCGAAGAACTCTGGAGTTCAACGGGTATACTGTCAAACACGTTGTGAATATAACCGATGTGGGTCATCTCACTTCCGATGCAGACACGGGTGAAGATAAGATGGAAAAGGGAGCGCGAAAAGCCGGAAAAAGCGCTTGGGAAATTGCCGAGATCTTCACCCAAGCCTTCAAAGAGGACATCCGGCGTTTGAACATTAAGGAGCCAACTATCTGGTGTAGAGCGACTGACCATATTCAAGAGCAGATTGAGTTTATTAAGTGCATCGAACGGAAGGGATTCACCTATATCACCTCGGATGGAGTCTATTTTGATACTTCGAAATTGCCCGATTACGGCTACCTAGCGCGGCTGGATAAAGAAGGCTTACAAGCGGGCGCCCGGGTCGAAATCGGCGAGAAGAGATCCCCCACGGATTTCGCCTTGTGGAAATTTAGTCCCAAGGATAGGAAGCGACAGATGGAATGGGACAGCCCTTGGGGCGTTGGATTCCCGGGATGGCATATCGAATGCTCGGCTATGTCTGTGCATTACCTAGGTGAGTTTTTTGATATTCATTGCGGTGGGGAGGATCACATCAACGTGCATCACACCAACGAGATCGCTCAGACCCAAGCATGCTATGGGACTCGCCTGGCAAATTTCTGGTTGCACGGGCACTTTCTGCAGTTAGAGGCCGAGAAAATGTCAAAGTCGGCAGGGGAATTTTTGCGGTTGCAGACCCTGATCGACCACGGGTATGACCCTTTGGCCTATCGCTTCTTCTGTATGAGCGCCCATTACCGAGCGAAGTTGAACTTTACCTGGGAGAGCTTAGATGCAGCGGCTTACAGCTTGGATCGGCTGCGCAATCTTGTCTACGAATGGGGCGAGCCCGGGGCACCGAATCAGGAGTGGGTCGAACGGTTCCGTAATGAAGTCAATGATGACTTGAATATGCCGCGCGCAGTTGCACTCACCTGGGAGCTCACCAAATCGGATTTACCAGCCGCTGAGAAAAAGGCCACAATCCTCATCTTTGATCAGGTCCTCGGGTTAGGGTTAGCAGAATGGAGGCCGGCTGAGGAGCAAATCCCGCAAGAGGTGATGGAGCTGGTGGAGAAGCGTCAGCAGGCCCGTCTGGCGCGAAATTGGGCCGAAGCAGATGCCCTGCGCGCAAAAGCAAGCGAAATGGGATACGAAATTGAGGACACCCCTCAAGGGCCAAGGGTCAAGAGAAAGAAAGTGCAGGTGCGTCCATGAAGCTCGCAATTACTGGCAAAGGAGGAGTAGGCAAAACCACTTTAGCTGCCTTACTTGCCCAAGCCTATGCAGATAAAGGAATCCAGGTGTTGGCCGTCGATGCCGATCCAGCGCCTTGCTTGGCAGGGGCACTGGGATTCCCGGCAGAGCTACGGGCGAAGCTGCGCCCGATCAGCGAGATGGACGAGCTGATCGAGGAACGCACCGGCGCAAAACCGGGTAGTATTGGCGGTTTCTTTACGCTCAATCCACGTGTAGATGACATCCCGGAACGGTTCAGTGTGACTCATCGGGGCGTCCGCTTGCTCGAGATGGGCGCAGTCGACACCGGTGGAAGCGGATGTATCTGCCCAGAAAGTGCTTTGCTCAAAACGCTTTTCACCCACCTCTTGTTCCGAAAAGATGAAATGCTTATTCTAGACATGTATGCGGGTGTCGAACACTTGGGCAGAGCAACTGTTGATTTTGTCGATGCCATGCTGATTGTGACAGAGCCAACACGGAGGAGCCTTGCTACAGCAGCTCAGATCAAAAAGCTAGCCAATGACATCGGGCTCTTCCGGCTATGGTTGGTTGGAAACAAAGTGCGTAACGAGGAAGAGGAGCTATTCCTGAAACAAAACTCGCCGCAGCTACCTTTCTTGGGGACTCTGTATGCCGATTTAGCGGTGCAGGAAGCCGATCGCTTAGGCATAGCGGTCTATGATTACGTGCCCAAACTTAGAGAGAAAGCACATGAGATGGCTGATAAACTTCTAGAGTTGGTTCAATCCCGTTAATCTTTACAGGTTGGTCAAGGAGCTCAAAATGTCCACTACCATTGCACTGGCAGGAAAGGGTGGGGTAGGGAAAACCACAATTGCGGCCCTAATCATCAAGTGGTTGGTCCGAAACAAGATGATCCCAATTCTCGCCATTGACGCCGACCCGAGCAGCAATCTGAATCTGGCATTAGGGGTTGAATTAGAGTCGACTGTCGGGGATATTCGCGAGGACCTTTTAGAGCAGGTCAAGGAGTCGCTTGCCGCCGGCGGAGCGGCTATGGGCTCGCTACCCGGTGGCATTGCTAAGCGCGAGTATTTGGATTACCAGATTCGCTCGGCCATAGTCGAGGGCCAAGAGTTTGACCTAATTGCTATGGGACGTCCCGAGGGGCCCGGTTGCTACTGCGCCGTGAACCATAATCTGCGCATGGTGATCGACACGATCAGCAAGAACTATCGCTATGTTGTGATCGACAATGAGGCCGGCATGGAGCACTTGAGTCGAAGGACCACTCGCAATGTCGATCATCTGATTATTGTTTCCGATCCGAGCTTGCGCGGCTTGATTGCTGCTCAACGCATCGCCAACCTTTGCCGTGAATTGGACATTAGCATTCATAACGTCTACCTAGTTCTGAATCGGGTGCGTGAGGAGATCGCCTCCGAGCTACGAAAGTTTATCCACGAGGAGTTAGACATCCCGCTAATAGGGGTCTTCCGAGAGGAAGGTCGATTGAGCGAGTTTGACGCTTCCGGAAAGCCGATTATCGAGCTCGGCGAGGACACACCCATCTATCTTCAGGTGGCTCAGATGATGGATCAATTGAATAGCCGCCGCTGAGTGCACGTTGGCTATGCGGGTAAACCGGCGGCTATTCCTGCAGATTCCTACTCGTAATTGCAGGTTCTACTCGTAATAGTGAAGGTTTTGTGCCGCAACGAAAGACAATCCGTTTTCCGTTAAAGCTCGGGCTGTTCGATTCGTAGCTTCAAACTTGTCCAGAAAGTTCTGAAGAAGGTGATCCCAATCGCCTGAGGCGATAATTTCCGACTTCTCACGGAAGTAGTCCAAGATATCCGAAGGGTGCTCTCGGGTCATCTCCACCTCTGGGTCGCCCCCTTCGTGTTTTGCGCTGAGGTTCTTCACTTTTTGAGCTAAATCGATAAGCTCTATTCGGCGGTTGTAGGGCTGACACACGATGCTCTTCCATGCTTCGGTGATGTGGTGCTCGAAGCGCACCCGCTCCTCAAAATTGAGCTTCTTGCGAACTTGAGCAGTTAGTTCGATGGTTTGGTTGCTGACAGAATTACTCCAGTTGAGGCCTACCAGCGGAGTGCTTCCGTCAGGACGAGAGAATAACTTTGCGCCGATGAGAGTCCAAAGTGCAGCATAAGGATTGTCGTTGCCTACGAAAACCGAAATCTTAAATTCAATATCGATACCTATCCGATGCAGTAGGTAGCCAAGGAGGATGGTTCCGGAATTCAAGTTTAACACTTGACGAACGCCGTAGTTGGTGTAGTAGTAAAGGTATTCATCTACCCATTGGAGTGCATGCTCGTTGGGCTGTCCCACGCCGCCGAAATAGCCTGTGATTGTCTCCGGCCCCCCGAGATGGATATTGGAACCATCGGTGCCTTTGGTATCCAGAGACTCAACGTAACTGGCGCCGATGATCTGCATTGCAGCCGCAAAAGCTACTAACTCGCCGTCCTCTTTCTGTTCTCGCATCTTACGCACTCGAATGAAGCGCGAGGGCATTAGCATCTGTTCTGCGATCGCTTTATGCGCAATTACGATAACCCACGGAAAGTATTGAGCAGCACTGATCTCTAGAGTCACTGCGTGATCCTCCCTAAAAGGGAGGTGCTCAGCCTTCTCTCCCAAGATTTTGCGTCGATACTGCTTCACACTGATAAACTTTTTCTGATCCCGCTGTTCCTCGAGCCATTTTAAGTCCTCGAGGTACTGAGGACATTTTTGGCGAATCCAATCAAGCCGATACGATAAATCTGAAGCTTTTCTAGCCTTACGGTTGATTTCCTCTGGCGTCCCGTATTTCTGGACTACATCTAAGAATTGCTGCACAATCTGGATCTCGGGATCAAGAAAGACTGCATTGATCTCCTCGAGTTTTGAGAGGGAGATTTTTAGAAACGAGCGAAGGTCTTCGGTCATAGGCGACTCCTTTAAAGCATGCGCGCAAATCCACTGAAACGAATGGGATAGACTCAGCAGCGAGGAAGGCCCTCTGAAGAATCTTAGGCCTTTCCGCAGCGGTTCCTTGCTAAAGCTCCCTGCGAAAAGAGCCTCTTTGAAGCGGCTTTAACTTTAATATAACCTATTCTTTTGTTTGCGGTCTAAAGTCGGGTGGAGATGGTCGTGCGCAATTGCAGGATAGGGAGATAGGAGATCATGGAGCTGATTGCTTTAGTATAGGATTGCTTAGAGGTTAGCCTTATTGATCCAAATCCCAGTCAGAATCACAATGACTATTAGTGCTGCCAGCCCAATGATTCCATTGATAAGGGCCGGATTGGGGGGAGTATACTCTAAAACGGGCGTAGGAGTAAGCTGAATTTGCGGAAACATGGAAAAAACTCGGTTCGTTAGATGTGTTGATTTCCTATTCCCTAACTAAAATATGGGTAATGATATTTGAGCCGCTTCCGCCGATGTTTTGGGTCATCCCGATTTTTGCGTCGGGCACTTGGTTCTCCCCGGCAGCACCACGCAATTGTAAAACCGCTTCAACGATTTGATATACTCCTGTGGCGCCTACTGGATGTCCGCGTGCCTTTAGTCCCCCCATGGTGGTGATCGGAAGCTTACCCTTGAGGGTGATTTGGCCTTCGAGAGCAAGGCGCGGTCCTTGGCCGCGCTGTGCAAATCCGCATGCTTCCAGAGATAAAGCAGACATAATTGAGAAAGCATCATGAAGTTCAAAAAAGTCGATCTCCTTGGGCCCGACGCCGGCTTGAGAAAAGGCTTTCTTGGCAGAGATTTCCGCTGCTCTCAGCCATAGCGGGTCTTTGCGGTCGTGGATGGCAATGCTGTCCGTTGCTGCGGCTGAGCCGGCGATCTTAATGATCGGCTTACCGTTCTTCCGCAGCGTTTCCCGGGGCACCAGGAGAACCGCAGCTGCACCGTCGCCGATTGGAGAGGCATCAAGCAAGTTAATTGGGTAGGCGATCATCTTCGCCTTTGCATAGTCCTGCTCGTCGATTTTCTCCCGTAGCCGAGCATAGGGATTTGTGAGGGCGTTTGCGTGCGCGTTGATCGAGAAAGGTGCGAAGTGAGCGTGTTGCCAGCCATATTCATGCATGTATCGCTGCATGATCAGAGCATTTAGGGCGACAAAACTGACGCCATGGGCTACTTCATAATCGGCATCGGCGGCAGTCGCCAAAGCGGCAGTGACCTCGCTTCCTCTGGCTTCAGTCATTTTTTCCACCCCGACAGCGATGGCTGAGTCAATATAACCCGAGGCCACTGCAATGAGAGCTTGGCGCACTGCTGCTGCTCCCGAACTACATGCGGCTTCGACCTTTATCGCTTCGGTGTAGCGCAGCCCGGTCCAGTCGGCCACAAGAGCACCTAAGTTTTCCTGCTGGCTGATCAGACCCGAGAGCATATTGCCGACAAATAGCGCATCAACGCTCTCGCGCTGTGCGTCTTCTAAGGCTAAAAGCACTGCCTCTGCGGCCAACTCTCGGATGGATTTATCCCAGTGTTCGTCCACAGGGGTCATACCAATGCCAACAATCGCTACCTCACGCATCTTTGCCTCGACTCATCTATGTAGAGATTTGTCGTAAGGGATTTTGTATCTTAATGACTATCAATTGCTATCAATTCACAACTCCCCCCGATGGCGATCGAGGCAGCAGAACCTATTTGAGGGATACTTTTGCTCAAGTGTGCTATTAACTAACGAAGTAGCTCTTGCAAGCTTGGTCAAGCAGCTCCGGCGTCATCGCAGGGGGAATGCCTTCATAATCGCAAATCGCTTTGATGGTGCGGAGCAGGTCTCTGGGATGAACGGCTTGCATGACACGCTCGGATTGTTTATACCATTTATTCAACAGGTAGACAAAAGCTTCTTTGTTGAAGGGGATGTTTTGATTTTTACACTCTAGAAGAAAAATTTGAGCAAACATTTTTTCATCTGGAGAGGGAAGTTCTACCTTGATTTGAATCCGACGCAAGAAGGCGTCATCCATTAAGGCATGGGGGTCTAAGTTGGTGCTAAAAACCAGTAGCAATCGAAACGGCACAACCAAGGTTTGACCACTAACCAGCCGCAGAAAATCCACTTGATTTTCGAGGGGGACGATCCAGCGATTGAGTAGGTCATTCGGTCGAACCTGTTGTCTGCCAAAATCGTCGATAAGGAACATTCCACCGTTGGCCTTGAGCTGTAGCGGGGCTTCGTAGATTTTAGCGACCGGGTCGTAGCGGAGGTCGAGGGACTCCATTTTCAGTTCTCCGCCGACCATTACCGTAGGGCGGTGGAATAGCGCCCAGCGCCCATCGATACGCCCGAGCTCAGCTCTGCTTTGGGCGTCAGGCTTAGCCGGATGGTGGATCAGCCGATCGTGAATTTGGATAATATGCCCTCCAGCTGTGATTGCATAGGGCAGCCAGATCGGATCAGTGCCTGAGATGAGGCGTGAGATGGCTTGCGCAACCGTGGTTTTCCCGTTGCCGGGAGGTCCGTAAAGAAAAAGGGAAGAACCGGAGTTGATTGCTGGTCCGATCCTGCGGTGAAAATCCTCAGGGAGGATTAGCCCCCTTAGGGCTTCTTTTACTTGGGCGGCCTGAACATAACGCCGTCGGTTCGTCTGCATTTCAATCCCCAAGTTGTAATCCGGGATGCATACAGGTACAGGGCCAATATATTGACTGCGTTCAAAAGCTGCGCGAGCTCGCTCCTCACCAGCCTCCGTGAGGGTGTAGACATAACCCAGCCGGCCTAAATCTCCGATTGCTTTGGCGACCTCTACCAAATGTTCCTTTTGCATCCACGCCAGGATCTCGTCAATAATGCGGTTGGAGATTTTGAGCACTTCGACAAATCGAGCGAGGGCAACGTTGCCTTCGTTGAACAAAAGGCGAAAGATGATGTCCAAAACAATGCTCTGGGGAATCTTCAGGTCTTCGACTCGACTCGGTTCGGCGAGAAGTTCTTTTAGAGTGACTTGACCTTCGCTCATCAATGATGCAGAAGCTGCTGCAATAGCCTAGTTATATATTTTTTGAGAATACGCGGTGATTCTTATAGGGTTTACCTCCCAAATTCTCCAGATCGCGGCGCATTTGGACAGCGGTCTCGGCGACCTGGGTCAGTTCGGCATGTTTGAAACGATAGTGACGGGCGGTCTTTTCCATTTCCGAGTATAACAGTGCGTTACCGCCGCGCCCGTGAAATTGTGGGAGAATCCCGGCTCCGTTCATAGAGACCCACTCCGTACGACGCATTTCAAGCAGAATATCCAGGATCGTAATCGGGTTGAGCTTCCCTCTGGCTCGCTGCATAGCGGCTGAAATATCGGGAAAGCCAAATAAAAAGCCCACCGCCTCATCCCTGTGGGTGATGACTTTGATTAACTTGGGGTCCGCATAAGGAACGATACTGTCCAGCACAAACTGGATTTCTTCGTCAGTCAGAGGGTAATATTCCCAGTTCTCAACGAAGGCGCGATTATACGCTTGCCCGATTTTTTTCGCCCACTGTCTGAGTTGAGCGCGATTCTCGAAGGAGAGCACCTTCAAGGTGCCTCGCTCTTGAACACGCTGAGCAATATGGTGAATCCGCTCCGGCATTCGGAAGGCCTCTGCAGATAGATAACAAGAAACAAAATCAACTTCTTTGGTAAAGCCTAGGGACTCCAAGAGGTCTTTGTAGTACGGATGGTTATAGTTCATCATCATCATCATTTGACGATGCTCAAACCCCTCGACCAATATGCCATATCCATCCAAGGGGCCCATTCCTTTAGGGCCCACTATGCGGTCTAGGCCCCGGGCCTTCGCCCACTCTGCAGCGCAAGCGAACAGGGCTTTGGCAACTTCTAAATCGTTTACCGAGTCGAAAAAGTAGAATTGTGCGTCACGACGTTGGTGATACTCGTTAAATCGCCGATTTTCGAGCACGGCGATTCTGCCGACATCTTCCCCCTCCTTTCGGGCGATATAGAATTCTGCAGCTGAATGGCGATAGAAGGGGTGTTTCTTTGGATTCAGATAAAGCTTCGAGTCGTTCAAAAAAGGAGGGACCCATTGAGGAGTGTTTTGGTAAAGACGAAAGGGGAGCGTAATGAAACGGTGCACATCTTTAGGATTTGAAAGGTCAACACGGTCGACTTGAACCATCGCTTATCCTAAAAAGAAAGTGAGGATATGTCCTTTATTTTACTTCTATCTTGCCGGGACGAGACAAAGATTTAGGCGGGTCCTCCGAATGAGTCTAAGTCAAGATGAAGTCAGGTGACTGCTTAGTTGGTCTAGTGCCGACACTTCTTCCGGGGTAAGACGCCAATTTAGGGCTCCGGCATTCTCTTCAGCCTGCCGGGCATTTTTGGCACCCGGGATGGGAATGGCGCCCTTGCAAATTACCCAGTTGAGGGCAACTTGAGCTGGAGTCTTGCCGCCGTGAGCCTCACCAATCTCTTTCAGCTTTTCTTGGAGTGGTTGGATTTTGCGCAGTAGCTGCTTAGAGTATAGAAAGCGACGCACCCCTGAAGGTGGACGTTGCTCAGAATATTTCCCCGTGAGCAGCCCCTGTCCAATTGGGCTGTAGGCGATAATTTGTATTTTGCGTTCCTGACAAACCCGAAATACGCCATTCTGTTCAATCTTACGATTAATTAGGCTGTAGGGCACTTGATTGGAGGTTAGAGGGATATTGCGCCTGACCAGAACATCATGGGCTCTTTGAAGCTGGTCGGCATTATAGTTAGAAACCCCGACAGCCTCGACCAATCCCTCTTCGTAAGCATCCGCCAAGCAACTGACCCATTTTTCTATCGGTACAGGAGGGAAAGGCCAGTGAATCTGATAGAGGTGAACTCGCTCTAACCTTAAGCGCTTGAGACTGTTGAGGAGGGCTTTGCGGAAGTCTTTGGCCCGCACTCGCCATGGAAACGGAAAAAACTTGGTAGCAATAACGAGCGGAGTTTGTACCTTTTCCATAAGCGAGGCGATAATTTTTTCTGAAAGCCCACCACCATAAACTTCTGCGGTGTCGATGAAATTAATTCCACTTGAAACTGTGGTGAAAAAGGCCTCTTCGACGTCCTTGAGGGAGTAGTCTGTCCCATATCCCCAGAAGCGGCGGTCGCCCCATGCCCAAGTTCCAATGCCAAGCCAAGATATCTTTTGCGAGATCGTCCCTAAATTCGTATAGTCTTTCATCTCTCAAGCCCGGATCGACAGTTCCTATGAGGCAGTTAATAAGTTTCGCAGAGCGCTTTCGACAGTTGGATAATGATACTCAAAACCTAAGTCTAGTAACCTCTTCGGTATCTGCTTTTGAGATGCTAACAGCAGGTCTGCCTTCTCTCCGAAGAGGATGCGAAAGAGGAATGTAGGAGTAGGGAAAAAGGAGGGCTTTCTCAGAACCCGGCCGAGAATTTGGCTGAATTGAGAATTGGTCACTGCTTCTGGAGCACAAAGATTGAACACCCCCTGGGCGCTGGGGTGCTCGAGCAGAAACTTGATTGCGCGAACCAGATCGTGAATGTGAATCCAGGAGACCCACTGCTTTCCATTTCCCAAAGGTCCACCCAAGAAGAAGCGATAAGGCAGCAAGATGAAGGGAAGTGACCCGCCTTCGAGGGACATTACAATACCCGCAATGCGAACAATTACACGTCGTACTCCTAAGCGGTCGAGTTCTGCGCTTGCATTTTCCCACTCCACACAAAGATCGGCGAGGAAATCGCTCCCTGCGGGAGCGTTTTCATCCATCTCTCGTTCTGGATGGCTTCCGTAGTAGCCCACTGCAGAAGCTTGAATATATGTGTGAGGCTTCGTGGGAGAGTTCTTAACCGCCTCCACCAGGGCCTTCGTGCTGGTAATGCGGCTTCTGCGCAGAGTTTGTTTACGTTCCGGTGTCCAACGGCGGGTGATCAGCTCGGCGAGGCTTTTGCCGCCAATGTTCTCTCCCGCCAGGTTGATCACGGCATGAGAGCGGCCGATTTCGGAAACCCAGTCACCCTGATTTTCACCATCCCACTGAACAAAGGAAGGATTTCCACCGGCGTCCCGATTCTGCAAGCGCTGAGGGTCGGAGCGAGTCAGAATAACCACCTGATGACCCTCTTGGATCAATTCTCTGGTCAGAACCGTTCCGATAAACCCAGTGCCTCCTGCAATAGTAATTCTCATTGAGAAATTCTCCTTCGGTAAATGCTTTTTCAAATTCTACCAGAGCCGCTCCCCTTTGTCAATAATTTATTATGTTTTTGTCGATAAATTGTCAAAGTGTCTTGGTGACCTTTTTCAGTCGCCTCGGCTGGTCAGGATCGTTGCCGCGGGCAAGGGTGAGAAATAGCGCAAGCAATTGACCGGGGACAACAGCCACAATCGGTGCCAGCCACTCGGGGAGATCTCTCGGCAGGGGAATCGCTTTAGAGTGGGTGTTTATAAGCTCTTCATCATTGCTAATTACGATCGTTTCTGCTCCTATTCGATCAACTTCATTAACCAATTCTTTCATGGAGTTGACAGTTTTGCCTTTAGGGGCAATAGCAATGAGGGGAAATCCCTCCTCGACCAGGGCAATCGGGCCATGCATGAAATCGGCCGCCGAATATGGATCGGCACTGACGTAGGAAAGCTCCTTAATCTTGAGCGCAATCTCGTGAGTAGTGCAATGGGTAAAGCCTCGTCCGACGACCAGAATGCGATTATGGTCTTTGATTTGCTCGGCGATAGCTCTGACTTGATCTGGAGAGCTTAGGACAAAGCGCAGGTAATCCGGCACCGGGTTGAGTTCTTCGATCATCGTTGGAGATTCTGCCCAGAGAGCTACCAGAGACGCAATGGAAAGCAACTGAGCAGTGTGGGTCTTGCTTGCAGCAACTGCACGCTCCTCCCCGCAGCCAAGAGGGATGATCAGATCGGCATGCTTCGCCATCGGTGCATCGAGACGATTTAGAATCGCCAAGGTCGGACTCTTTTGGTTTCTGGCTTCTTCCATTACGGCAAGCACATCCGGAGAGGCTCCTGATTGGGAAATCCCGATAACCAACGTCTGGCGCATCAGAGGTGGTTGGTGATAGAGCGTATATAAAGAGGGGATAGCCAGTCCCACGGGAATTCTTAGGTAGGCACTGATAAGATATTTGGCGTAAATGGCTGCGTTATCTGAGGTTCCTCGCGCAGCAACCAAAACAAACTTTGGCTCGTGCTTCTGCAGGTGTTTTGCTATCTCTCTGACGCGGTCAAGACTCTCCTTGAGGAACCGAGACAAGACATCGGGTTGCTCGTAAATTTCGCTTTCAAAAATGCTGGTGCTCATAGTGGCCTCCATCCGCCCGGTTCAATCATTCCTCTCCGCCACTGGCGGACCGAATTGATCAGGAAGATTTCCTCACAACGGGGTAAATCCTCGATGCGAATAACTTTCTCTTGAATTTCGTTTCTTTCTATTAGGCATCTTCGGAATACACCCGGGAGCAGTCCACATGAGATCGGCGGAGTCCATAGCCGTCCTTCGATTCGGACGACGATATTGGAAATTTCGCTTTCGGTGATTTCGCCGCGTTCGTTCCAAAGTAGGACCTCGCAGTTTGGATCCAGAACTTGGGCCTCGCGTCGGGCTGTTTCGTAGACCTGGCGATAAGTTGTTTTGTGGTAGAGAAAGGGATTCTGGGATGAAATCGGCTTCTTGGCAAGAACCAACCTAACCGTCTGGATCGGATTGGACAGAGGAGCCGATTGAATCGCCAAAGCTCCATCGCTCTTCAGGGTCAACCGAACGCGTTGAGGGGATGAAAGCGATCGAGCGTAATTCAGGAGGGCTTCCTTTATTGCCAGACCGTCGTAGGCGAAATCAAAATAGGCTGCAGATTGTCTGAGGCGCTCTAGGTGCTGGTCGAGCAAGAAGTAGCCCTCCTGGGGTGTCCACCGCAAGGTTTCTAATAAATCGAAGTCGGGGTTTCTGTAGGTGAGGAATTGAGCTTTGATTTGGCATTCCTCGTACTCCCCTTCCGGGGTGGAGTCCCAGACGATGCCGCCGCCAACGCCGTATTCTGCGGTGCCGCTACGGCGGTCAATTAAGACCGTTCGAATAGCCACGTTGAATCGAGCGCAATTTTGGGGAGTGATCAGGCCAATTGCCCCGGTGTAGATTTGCCTCGGACGGGTTTCCAGCCGCGAGATAATCTCCATCGTACTCACCTTGGGCGCTCCCGTGATCGAGGCACAGGGAAAGAGAGCCCCAAGAACCTCAGAGATACTTGCGCTAGTGTCTGCCTCAACGGTAGAAGTCATTTGCCACACGGTGGGATAGCGTTCGACTTCAAAAAGACGTGTGGTTTTTACACTGCCGATTCTGGCGATGCGGCCTAGGTCATTGCGGATCATATCCACAATCATCACATTTTCGGCGCGGTTCTTGACCGAATAGAACAGTTCTTCTGCTTTCTTTTGATCATCCTCGTACCACAACCCCCGTTTGGCAGTCCCTTTCATAGGACGACAAACTACGTGCCCCTTGCTATACTCAAAGAATAGTTCGGGTGAGGCAGAACAAATCACAAAGTTTCCGATATCAAGATAGGCAAGGTACTTTGCTCTCTGAGCAGAGGCTAGCTGAAGAAAGAATCCCAAAGGGTCCCCTGAGAACTCAGCCGTAAGGCGCAGCGTGTAGTTTACTTGGTAAGTGTCACCGCGTGCAATGGCGTTCTTGATCTCGCCAATTGCTTGATCGTATTCTTTGCGGGTGACCGAGGGTTTCCAATTGGAGAGTTTGTACCCGTTCGGGGAGAGTTGGGTTAGATGGACAGTCCCAAAATCCTTAAATAATCCGAACCAGATTAGAGGGAAATCGTTGCAAGGCCTGTGGGTCGAGAAAGCAGAGTCGAAGGCCGGAGCAGCTTCATAGCTCAGGAAACCCACCGCATACAACTTTTCCTGCGATACCTTGCGCTCGACCTGCTGAAGGATCGGCAAGACTTCGTGGATTTGGCGAGTGTCCAGGGTGGTCAACGGATTAGAAAAACACGCCCAACGCCTTGCATCGGCCTCGAAAAGGATGGCTGTGGGTGAAGGTAGAGGCAGGATACCCATCAGCAGTATTATAAAAGCAAAATAAGTGTCTGGATATACGAGTCCAGACACTTATTCAAGCTGCGGTCCCGACGGGATTTGAACCCGCGATCTCAGCCTTGACAGGGCCGTATGTTAAACCAGACTACACCACGGGACCTTTCGCCCAGAAAGTTTACTATACTTGCCTTGGCACGTCAAGATATAACAAGGGCGTTTTTGCTTTCTCGAAGCTAAGATTAATACTGAGCATCCTGAGCATCGGTCTCGAGGAACTCATTTGCCGAGCAGCTGACGCGCAACCTGAACGGCGCCCATCGCATCTTCGGCATAACCATCAGCACCGATTTCCTCCGCCCAGCTACGGGTTACTGGTGCTCCACCCACCATTACCTTAACCTGATCCCGAATCCCAGCCTCTTGAAGGGCCCTAATGACCTCGCGTTGCATTACCATAGTTGTCGTGAGTAATGCAGACAACCCCAGGATATCCGGCTTCATCTCTTTTACTTTCGCGACAAATGTCTCGGTTGGCACATCCACACCCAAATCATGGACCTTGAAGCCGTTTGCAGTCAGCATAGTGGCCACCAGTGATTTGCCAATCTCATGGATGTCGCCCTTGACCGTTCCCAACAAGACAGTCCCTGCCGACTCAATGGCCTGTTGACGCTTCAGCAACTCCGGTTCAAGGAGGGTCATAGCTTTCTGCATTCCATCTGCCGCAATAATCAGGTCGGGCAGGAAGTATTCCCCACAAGAAAACTTCTCTCCCACAATGTTCATTCCGGGAATTAGGCCCTCCTTTATGATGACCATTGGCTCAATACCCGCAGCCAAAGCTTCTTTAGTCGCTTCGTAGGTGGCATCTGGGTCTCCTTCGACAAGACTATTAGTCAATTTTGCAAAGATTTCTTGGGACATTTCCTTCTCCTTAGGGTGGTGAGTGGCCTCTCAATTTGCACACTATGATACCAAATAGAGCCTTAATTTGACAAATCCTTTGGCGGGAAAAACAAAGACTTTGAAAACTCATCCGCAAATTTGGGGTGATTAGAAAGCTCGATATAGCGTATCCGCTGCGCTAATTCGGAGGCGACCTGCCGATAGCGTTTGGAAAGCAACATTTGCTTTGCACCTGTTCCGGCTGCATTTCCCACTTGGTGACACCTTTCAAGGGGGATGGGGGGCAACATCCCGATCCTCATAGCACTCCGAACGTCAATATAGCTGCCGAAAGCTCCTGCAATGATCAGCGCATCCAAGTCCTCGGCTCTTAGGCCAGCTTCGCCGAGCAGGATGTTGATTCCGGCCCGAATCGCACCTTTAGCCAGTTGGATCTCATTGACATCGCGACGAGTGATAACGATCTCTTGATGATGGCCACTTTGCTCTGCAGGGACAAGGAGAAATTCCATCCTCCGATTCTGGATGCGAATGTTTGGGTGGTTGTTTAAGAACATCCCTTTGGAGTCTAGCAAGTCAGCAAAGTACATTTCAGCGATGGCATCCAGAATCCCAGAACCACAGATTCCGACCGGCTCTTGATCTGCGATGGTCTTAAGCAGGATTTTTTTCTCGGGGGTAATTTGCACTCTCTCGATGGCTCCCGGTGCGGCTCGCATCCCATACTGAATGTGCGCCCCTTCAAATGCTGGCCCTGAGGCACAAGAACAAGAAACAATCTCTCGGCGGTGGAGTAGAGAAATTTCGGTGTTGGTGCCAATGTCGATTGCCATCACATTAGACAGACCCTGGCTTGGAGCTGCATAGTATGGATAGATGGTGGGAAGCAACATGGCCACATGATCTGAACCCACGTAACCGGCGATGTTTGGAGGGAGATAAACGAGCGCCGAGGGGGCAATGAACAGTCCCAAGTCTCTTGCTGGAATGTAGAGGGGCTCAGACACTGCCGGGACGTAGGGAGAGACTCCCAGTTGTTCCACGGGCAATCCTGCAAAAAGATGATGCATTGCTGTGTTACCCACCACCACCGCATCCACGATGGCCTCATTAGTCAGCGAGGGTTCATTGGCTTCTGCTAGCATCTGCTCGATCAGTGTATTCAGGCTTTCGATGATCCGCCGATGTAGCACATTCCCTTCAGGATTTGCGCGTTGATCGGGGTGGTTTATAAGATAGGAAATACGGCTGATCACATCCTCACCGAATGCGATCTGTGGATTCATGCTTCCCGCTTGGGCGAACACTTCACCGGTCTCGAGATCAACCAAGTAAGCTGCCACTTTCGTTGTGCCGATATCGACCGCTAAACCGAGCAATTTGGTTTTGGGGTATGCCGGCAAGACCTGAATCAGCCGAGAGTTATGGAATACAGCCTGCACCTTCCACTGCGACGAACGACATACGGAGGGGATTTTCTGACTAACTTTATAATCGCACTCAAAGTTGGGGCAAATGGGCTCGAGCGCATCGCGCAGGCGTGTCAGATCGGCTCGGAGGTCCTCAATGGAAGGAGGAGGGATTTCCACGAAATATCGCCGCACCGCAGGATCGAGATCCTCAACTTTTTGAAGTCCCTCTAACTGCAGCCTTTGTGGGGTAGATAGGGACTCGGGAGGAATTTCAATAACGGCGTCCGAGAGGGGACGCGCTTGACAGGCAAGCCGAAAGCCTTGTTGGATTTGTGTTGCAGAAAAGGCGTGGCTCTCGTCGGCGGTCAAGGGGGTTAGCTGACCCTTCACTAGGCGGATACGACAGGCCTCACAGACCCCAACACCCCCACAGAGTGAAGTGAGCTCTACCCCAGCAAGCTGGGCAGCATCAAGCAAACTCTGATCAGAGCGAACTTGGACTCGCCTGCCAATAGGCTGTAAGTGAACGGTAAAAGTATGCGATGCCATGTCTTCACCTGAACCACAAAAATTGGGAAAATTTTACCCGTTTCTAAGACTCAGAGTCTGAGCTTTTCCTTTGCCTCGAGAGTTTCTCGGAATTCTCTATGAACCTTAGGACTGACTGAAAAACTTCCTCTTCTGATAGAGGGTTGGTATCAACGATCAAGTCGGCATGAGCGCGGGCATGCGATAGTCGTCTCAGTTGTTCCTGATATTCTTCAAACGTCCAATCGAGGCACTTACGGGTGCGGGTGTTTTGGTAATTGACATCAAGATAGATCAGAATGTCCGGATTTGCGATTCTCCTCCACATTGTGGGCACATAGGAATGCTCTTGAGCGATGTGCCGTACTATGTAGCCCTGACTGCGCAATCTTTTGACAAGGGTGGTCTTACCGGCGGCACAAGGTCCCACAACACCAATGCAAAGGCTCATCTTCTCGTGCGAGCGGTTGCTCCGATCAGGCATCAATTGGAAGACGCACCACCATTCGCCGCGCTTGATCGCCTTGGTGAGGAAGGACTTTGACAACCACAATGCTAATGTCGTCCGAAGGTCTCCCCCCATCTAATTCGACGGCTTGGCGCAAGAGCGAGTCGGCAATCACTTGAGGCGGAGCATCGGGGAGATTTCCGTATCGGCTAAGAACGCCGTATAGATCAATAGGGTTCCCTGTTCTTGAGCCGGCATGGGTCAGACCATCAGAAAACACGACTGCGCACAAGCCGTTGGCTAGACGAACTTCGACAATCACCGGCCGCGTCCCGCGATATACACCTACGGGTTTGCTCTCTTCGTCAAGCACTCTCATTTCGCAGTGCTCGAATAGGACCACAGGCGTAGGGTTGTTCCGAGTAATTACCAACGTTTTGGTGACCAAGTCAACCGAACAGATGTTTAATGTTGCCGAAACCTTGCCGCTGCGGTGAGTGTAGAGGTAATCCGAGGCTGCCCTTGCCGCAGCTCCATCCCTGACCCCCTCTGCTAGCAAGGAGATCACCTTGCGCACAACTAAGTTGGAGATCGACTTCGCCCCCCTCCCGGAGGTCTGACCGTCCGAAAGCACTACGGAAATCCCACCTTGCGGTCGCTCAATGACCTCTACAGTGTCCCCGCTCTCTGAAGCGCCGAATTTGGGAATCTTTGCGACCGCTATCTGAACTTCCATAGACCCTGTGCTAGCGCTCCGGAAGGAATTCTACCCGAATCCCCTGCTGTTGCAGCCACTGGACAGCTTCTTCGATCACATGCATATTGCCACTGAGTTCTATCTCAATCCAACCGTCTTGGATGTCGATTTGAGCTCTCAGGATATTAACCGTAACGTCGAAGTTCTTGATCAACTGATTGATGACCGGAACGCGAAGCAGACTAGAGGGGTAGGTAAGTCTGATCAATTGCTGCGCGCTCATAGTACCTCCGGTGCCGAAAACTCGCCCAAGACCCAAAAGAGAGAAAGGAAACCCTACACTAGAGACATTCTAGCGTAACCTCCCAAACCGCGCTCTTGCTGTAGCGCAGCCAGTTGCCCGCATCCAGCCCAAATCGAGAGCCCTCGTGGAGCGCGCACGGTGCACGGGATGCGATGAGATTGTAGAACGGCTTTGAACTCTTCGATCGTCTCTTGTGGCGGAGCTCTCCTGCGATATCCAGGAGTGGGATTTAGAGGAATCAAGTTGACATGGCAAAGTAGGCCCTTGAGAAGTCTTGCCAGACGGTAGGCTTGCTCTCGTGAGTCGTTGACCTGATGGATTAGGACCCACTCAAAGCTAATCCTACGATGCGTTTGCTCTACATATTCTCGGCAAGCCTCTAAAAGGACTTCTAGCGGATATTTGCGATTGATGGGCACGAGTTGCGAGCGCAATTCATCATCTGCTGCATGAAGAGAGATGGCTAAGTTGATTTGCCTTTTTAGAGCAGTGAATTTGCGGATCATCGGGGCTATGCCTACAGTTGAAATCGTGAAGCGACGCTCCCCGAAGCGAAAGCCGGACGGGTCATTCAGGCGGTCAATAGCCTGAAGTGTCTGGGCAAAATTATGGAATGGTTCCCCCATACCCATCACAACAATGTTGGATAAGGTTTTGTTCTCTTGCTTCAGAAGGCGGGCAAAATAGAGGACCTGCTCCACGATTTGCCCGGCAGTCAAATTGGCTAAAAAACCCATATGGCCGGTTGCGCAAAAGACACACCCCATCCCGCAGCCGGATTGAGAGGAGATACACAGGGTAATACGGCCATCATCGCTTCGCATCAGTACGGTCTCAACCGGATTGCCCTCTGGGGTGTGAAATAGGACTTTATGAGTCATTCCTTGGTCGGCAAAGGATTCGTTGACGACAGAAAGTGACTCGAACACAAAATGCTCATTCAGCTTTTGTCGCAAGCTTTTCGGAAACACCGTGAATTGGTCGGCTCGGCTCCACAAACTCCGGTATAAGCCTTGCCAAAGCTGCCCGGCGCGATAGGATGGTTCGCCCCAATGTTGGAGAATTTGAGCTAGTTCCTCTTTTGACCAATCGTAAATAAAAGGGCGGTCATCCATACAAGCTCAAAGCCGATCCACGACTTCCTCGAGGTTTTGACAGATCATATTCGGCAGGGGGGCCCATTTTTGAGCTTGGTCTAGGGTGGTCACTCCGGAGAGCACTAAAGCGGTTTTGCACCCCAGGTTTTGACCACCGAGAATATCGGTCTCCAGACGGTCACCCACGACTAAGCATTCAGCAGGGGAAACCTCCATCCGCTGCAAGGCGATCTGATACATTAATGGGTCAGGTTTCCCTACAACTATGGGCTTTCTATCAGTGGCTGTTTCCAAGAGGGCTAGGATTGCACCCACTCCCGGGATCAAGCCCTGCGGGGTTGGAAAGGTGCGGTCGCTATTGGTAGCGATGAATTCAGCACCAGCTCTCAGCAGAAGCGTGGCTTGGCAGAGTTGTTCAAACCGCAAATCCCAATCCATGCCAACCACAACTGCGCAAACGTCTTGGGCTTGGCCATCCGAAAGAACAAAGCCTTGACTTTGCAATTCTTGACGAAGACCATCTTTGCCGATGACGAAGACCAAACTTCCCCGCGGAAAGTGCTCGACCATATAGGCCGCTGCAGCTTGGGGAGAATTGACGATTTGCTCGGGGGATAAATTAACCCCAAATGAAGCTAACTTTTGGAGATATTGGCTTACGGTGAGAGTAGCATTGTTGGTGGCCAGAGTGATTTTGAGGTTTTTTTGGCGAATCTTCTCGAAAATGCGGGGCAAATCGCCGATCGGCTGAGATTGGCGCCACAAGACGCCATCCATATCTACGATGAGCGCTTTAATCGGGTTGTTTCTATCCAGATTCATTACTCCCTTATCCCTAAATAAAGCCGGAAAGGAGAGTAGGCGAGTGGCCCGCACCGAAGCTCTCCTTTCTATACGCCGCTTAACGATCTCCAAGCCTATGCAGTTTGGCGAACGATGCGTTTCGACTCCGGTATCTCCATGACCTGGTCGACAATTCCATATTCAACCGCTTGTTGAGCGGTCAGGTAAAAGTCTCTTTCTGTGTCCCTTTCAATGGTTTCAACACTCTGACCTGTGTGTAAAGCCAAAATCTCGTTCAGCCGAGTCTTTAGGCGCAGGATCTCCTTGGCCTGAATCTCGATATCCGTGGCCTGACCTTGAGCACCCCCTAGAGGCTGATGCATGTGGATGGTCGCATGGGGCAGGGCATATCGTTGCCCCTTCGTGCCGGCGGTGAGGAGGACCGTCCCGAAGGAGGCTGTCATCCCCAGCGCTAGGGTGCTGATCGGATTCGGGATCATCTGCATGGTATCGTATATCGCCATGCCTGCGTAGACATGACCACCCGGCGAGTTGATATACATTTGAATGGGGCTTTCCGGGTCCTCGCTGCTCAAGTAGAGCAATTGGGCAACAATCAAATTAGAGATCTGGTCGGTGATCGGTGTACCTAGGAAGACAATCCGGTTCTTGAGCAGTAATGAGTAAATGTCATAGGCTCTCTCGCCGTGTCCAGAGGTTTCGATCACCATTGGGATCAGTGAGGATGGAGAAAGTTTCTTGCTCATATGTCTTCTTCCTTACCTTTACAAATTTTCAAGTTCTTGAGAGCTTTTATCAGAATTTTTTAGGCTATGGGGTAGATCGTCTCTAGTAGGGAGTTCTCCTGAGCCCTCGTCGCCCGACAAGGGTGCGTTACTTTCCGCCGCTCCAGAACCCTCGGCAAGGGCAATGTAGTCCGGAATCGCCTCACCTTCGAGGATAGAAGCCCTAGTCCCGCCTTCGCCCTTTGCGATTTGGCGCAGCCTTTTATAGACAACCTCAAACAGATCACGGGTTACCTGGTTTTCCAGTGCGCGCAAAGCAATGTTTCTACCCACTTGCTTGGGGATGCGGAGTTCTTGAGACTTTTCGAGAGCCTTTCGGACAGCCTGGTCTGCGCTCTGGCGCAGCTTTTCGGGGTCAACCCGGATTTGCTCCCTCTTGGCGACTTCGAGCAGGGTTAAGGTGGCTTTCAGGCGGTACTCAACGGCTTCTTGAACTTCCTTCTCAAACTCCTGCTCACCGCGAATTTTCTTGTAAAGTTCGAGATCGAGATTATGTTGCCTCAGCCTTCGTTCTAGCCCTGCGAGGTAGGCTTCCCGCTCCCGCTCTATGAGCTCCGGAGGATATTCTATTGTTGAGATCTTGATCACCTCCTCCAAAGCCTTAGAGTCGTATTCTTTTAGATATTCCTCTAATGCCTCTCTCTCTAGCATCGAGCGCACAGAATTTCTTAACTCCTCCAAAGAAGAATATTCGCCGAGGGACTGGGCAAATTCGTCGTTTAATTCGGGTAAGATTCGAGCTTTGACTTCCCTAACCCTAACTTCGAAGCGGATATCCATTCCTGCAAACTCTGCAATTCGAGAGTTGTGCGGATAGCTATGCTCTACAGAAAACCGTTCCCCTGCTTGCCTACCAAGGAGTGCCCGGCTGAACCCTTCAAAAGGATACTCCTCGAATTCTTTTAGATCCTCTCGATCCTCAAGCACTAGGACGGGAAAATCATCCTTTGTAGCGATAACTTGACCTGGAGCGTCATGGGCTTTGCGCAAGGCGATCAGATCGATGTAGACCACATCGCCCTTTTGAATCTCTCGCTCAGCGGGTTCGAGAATCGCATGACGTTGGCGGAGGAGATCGAGCGCCCGCTCGACTTGCTCCTCGCTGATGACAGGGGGCTCATACGGAATGCGAATAGAGTGGTAATCCCCAAGTTGAACTAGGGGTTTCAGGGGAACATGGATTTCCACCTTTAGAGGGTCGAGGTTTAGAACCGACTTCAATCTCCCGACGTCATAGGGTTCGATTCCCTCTTGCTCTAAGATTTCAGGATAATATCTGTCTAGAAAAACCGCAAGGGTTTCTTCTTGGAGCAAGCCCGGGTCCAGAGACTTGAGTACCATAGAATAGGGAGCTTTTCCCGGCCGAAAACCCGGGACGCGAACACGTTTCCCCAGCTTTTGGACTGCTGAGCGGCGAGCGTTTTCGGTTTCTTCTGGCGAAGCCTCAACCACCAGTTTCAATGTCCGATTCTGCAAGGGCGTTTTTTCTACTTTCAAGGCTCAACCATCCTCTGAGTTGGCATTAGGCTTTTGGTCGAGTTGGATTATATCATGCCCCCGTTAACGATTGGTAAAAAAGCGGCCTGCTACATTCAAAAAGTAGCCCCATTGGAAGGTTGATCGGTTTGGGATAAACTTAGGGCTTATTCAAAGGGCTTATTCAAACTAGAAGTTAGAAGGAATGTAGGAAACGACGGGAGCTTATTTTAGGGTTCGTATCCGTGTTCCCCAAAATATCGGATTAAGTCGAGAGGGATATGGGGAAGGCGGGAGTTGAACCCGCACGCCTTGCGGCACATGATCCTAAGTCATGCCTGTCTGCCAATTCCAGCACTTCCCCATGGGACAGATTCTTGTTATATTATAAGCACAGGTTGACCATCCGTCAATAACGTAGTTGATAAAGGGAAGTCTGTTAGTGGGTAGAATTGTTCAAACACAAAGCGGTCGGCAACTGAGAGGAAAGGCTTTGAGGCTGATCGAACAAGCTGTTCAGGACTATTTTGAACGAAAAGATGAAAAATTATTAAATATAGCATCATTTATTGCTCTATCGCTCGATGAAATTGAAAACAGCGTCCAACAGACCTCGGCCGCCTGGGAGAAGAAGGGGTACTGGGTCAAGGCTGATCACTTCTATCAAGAATGGAGCTGGGTAGGGGAGGCTAAGCGAAGGCTAATCAACGCCGTTCGTCAATCAGATCTCTCGGAGATCGATTGCGTCCTCCGAGAACTTGCTCGGCACGTGCGTCTTTCCAAAGAAGGAGTAAAGGCGAAGAGGGGGATAGATTACTCTGATGCCTTGAAGCGCTTTTCGGACGCGTTTGGCTTTTAGATGCTGGCCAGGGCATGTGCCTTGTTCAGAGAGTTGACAAAATATGCTTTCTCAATTATACTTACGATAACTATTATTATCGTAAGTATAATTCAAAGGCGCTAAGGTTCGAAATGACCGAAAAATTTACAATTTCGCAAGCATTTGATGGATTTCTCTCTCTAATCCAAAGCTCGCGCAGCCAAAACACCCACCGTAGTTACGCCAGTGCCCTATCTTTTTTCCTTCAATCGCTTGGAGACCCGCAAGAGGTTGGTCGCCAACCTATAAGCACCCTAAGAGAAAGTTCCATTCTAAAGTGCATCGACCGACTTCACCACCTCGCCCCTGCCACGGAGCACCTCTACCTGACGGCAATCTACCGCTTCTTCGAATATCTTTCTGCTTCGGAAATTATCTCGGTGAATTTGTCGAAACTTCGCCTGCTCATTCGCCAGCGAACCCGCCGCCCAGGGCAGCGCTTACCTCAATTTGCGCAAAAAGAAATAGAAGAAATAGTTACTTATGCAATTAAGCTTGTAGATAATTTACCCCGCAGGTATAGGGATCGATTGCGAGTCTTGCGCGATCGAGCCCTAATTCTGACACTTGCAGATACAGGACTCCGGATCCACGAGGCTTGCAGCCTACGGCGCGGCGACGTTGACTGGATGGAGCATAAAGCTATCGTTCTCGGCAAGGGAAATCAACAGGCGGTTATCCGCTTCTCCACTCGCTCCTTAAAGGCTATCAAGGAATACTTGGCTGAGCGTTCCCCTTTGGACGGAGCTTTAGGAAGACCGATTGCCTCTTTGCCGCTTTTCGCCCGACATGACCGCCGGGTTGGAAAGGAGATTAAGCCCATTTCCACCACTACCGGGCGCCAAATTATCGAGCACCATGTTGCCCTTGCTTTGGGCAGAGAAGCTGCTCAACTGATCACTCCCCATTCCTTCCGCCACTATTTCGTGACAACCGTCCTACGAGGCTCAGGCGGTAATCTGAAGCTAGCCCAAGAGCTGGCACGGCACAAATCGATCGGCGTCACTCAACGATATGCTCACCTTTCCGATGAAGAACTCGATCGTCACTACCATGAGATTTTCGAGCAGAGCTAGGCCTTCTTTAGCTTTTGCTCGTTGCAGGTGATTGTATTGCCGGCTTGGTGCGCAATATGCAAAGAGGAGCTTATTCGCTCCAAGTCCGCTCTACGGTGCCATAAAAGGGAATAAATCGCACTGCTTGGCAGAGGTACTCATTCGGCTAGCTACAAAGACCAGGCGAGGAGAAAACCGAAAATGGCAAGGATCAGGCCGACGTGCAACAGCAGATTGGCTTCGATCCAGACACTCTCGAAGGGGAGGAACTGGAGAACTCCATTGAGAATGATCAGGAAAAGCCCTAGTAGAGGCAGCAATCCCTTTCGGTGGGCTAGAAAGTCCGACAGCCGATCGAGCAGGCTATTCAGAAACTCTCTCATCAGGTGCTCTCCCGACAAACTCCATCTCTTCGTGACCCGTTTGGCAAAGGTAGGGAGTATATTTCGCCAGATGCCTTCCAACAATCCATCCTTCGATCCTTACCTTATTTCCAACATAGGCAATTCGCTCAATGCAGCCCTCGTCAGAAATCAGGTTGACAAGGTGCGACTCTCTCGGGGGAATCTCCACGGCTATTGGGTGTCTACGTCGAAAGAGAAACTCATCCAGCTTGTGAGTCAGTTCTTCAATGCCTAACCCGGTAAGAGCTGAGATCGCCACGGAATTCGGATATTGACCCATCATCCTAACAACTTGCTCTGGATCACTGAGTAGGTCAATTTTATTCAGAACCGTAAAGATAGGCAGGTGATCGGCACCGATTTCCTGAAGGGTCTGAAATACCGCTTGGGCTTGCTGGCGAGCAATAGGCTGAGAGATATCTAGAACGTGAAGCAAGATATCCGCTTCTGCAATTTCTTCTAAGGTGGCTCTAAACGCAGCAATGAGATGAGCGGGCAACTTTTGAATAAACCCGACGGTATCCGTGAGCAAGATTTCGTTGTGGCTGGGCAGAACGACCCTCCGCGTAGTAGGGTCTAACGTGGCAAACAGTTGGTCCGCTACGTAGACATTTGCTCTGCTGAGCGTGTTCAGCAGAGTAGACTTTCCGGCATTGGTATAACCAACAAGAGCGGCCACCGGAATCCCGGATTTCTTCCGCCTTCTTCGATATTGACGACGATGTGCCCGAACTTTCTCTAACTCTTCCTTCAGGTGGGCAATTCTTCGACGAATATCGCGTCGATCAGCCTCTAACTGGGTTTCGCCAGGTCCACGCAGGCCTACTCCACCAACACCCCCGGCCCTTCCTCCACCTCCCCCGGCTTGACGAGCTAAGTGTGTCCAGGCACGCGTCAAACGTGGCAAGCGATACTCATATTGGGCGAGTTCCACTTGGAGTGCCCCCTCGTGGGTATGGGCGTGTTGGGCAAAGATATCTAGAATCAGCGCTGTGCGATCGATAATGCGCACATTCTCGTCAAAATGCTTTTCAAGCTCCCTCAAGTGACGCGGAGAAAGCTCCTCATCGAACAAAATGATATTTGCATCCAGCTCATTAACCAATGCCTTTATTTCCTCGAGTTTTCCTGAACCGATGTATGTTTGTGGATTGGGTCTATCCAACTTCTGAGTAACCATCGCAATGACTTCAATTCCCGCTGTTCGTGCGAGAAGGCAGAGCTCGTTGAGAGAGTCTTCTAGGGTAAATTCTGCGGTAGGTCGACCAACTTCAACACCCACGGCGATGGCTCTCTCTCGATAAGGCTCTAGAACAGGAAGAACTTTCTTTGCCATTCCGATATCCACCTACCCTTTGGGCTTATCACTCCTTAGGAAGTTAAGCGACGGCCTAGGAGGCCGAAGATTGACTGGCACCATTAGATGAAAGGTTGAACCCGGGCACCGGACTTCATCGTAACCCGGGGATTCCACCCATATTGTACCACCATGGGCCTCCAGTATGCCTTTTGCAATTGGTAAGCCCAGCCCGGCTCCACCTCCCTTGAACTTGGATTTGCTTGACGAGTGCAAAGACACTTGGCCCAGCTGGGAAAATTTCTCGAAGATGCGTGTTTGATTCTCTGGGTCTACTCCAATCCCGGTATCCTCGACAACTATTTCAATGAATCCACTGAGCCTTCTCCCGTAAACGCTCACCCTTCCCCCGTCTGGGGTATACTTGATAGCATTCTCGATCACGTTGCGCAGAGCTTGGGAAAGACGAACTTCATCAAGATAAATTTGCTCCTCACATCTCGGAATAGGGCGCCACTGAATCAATAAATCCCGATCGGAGGCCTTTTTTTTCATATCTTCAACAACCGTTTCGATCAAGCGGTTGATCAAGCACGGCTGAAAGTTGAGTAAGAGCATTCTAGAATCAATCAAGGAGACATCGATCATATCTTGCACAATCTGCTTGAGTCGCTCAACTCCTTTTCGCATTCCTTCTAGGTAGATGCGGTAGGTCGATGACCCTTCTTGCAAGAGCGCATCTGCAAGCATTGTTGAGTATCCTTCTATAATCGTGAGAGGGGTCTTTAGCTCATGAGCAGCAATCGAGATAAAGTTCGATTTGCTCTGTTCAAGCTTCTCCAGCATCACCCGTGCTTCAGTAGCAGTCTTTGAATGCTGTTCGGCATACCTTTTGAAGGCGAGGTCGTAGAGTCTCTTCTGTGCTCGGAAGAAATCCTCAGAGATTTCCCGAATTAGCTGCTCCTCTGGCGAAGCTTCGTCCGATTGAGGCGCTCGAGTGAGGTGACAGCGGATAGTAGCAATAAGCGCATGTTCGATTGAATGAAGAAAACTGGCCAAATCGGAAGCAATTTGGGGTAGCTCGGCTTGTGTGTATTGAGAGATCCACGACTCCAGTAAGTTGTCTAGACTAGAAGGATCACCGGTTTGTGCTGAGGCAGAAAGCGCATCAAGAAGCGCACCGACTTCCTTCTCTAAGGAAGGCCGGATGGCTGAGGTGCTCGTCAGCTTTTCGGCGATCTCGGAAACAAAATTTGCCAGTTCTATCTTCATCGCTTAGTCCATGAGTATTCCACAACGTCAATTGAGAGCCTCAAACAAGTTCATTGGCCTAACCACTGCAATAAAGTGTGGGACACTATTAGTAGGCTCTCAGCAGAGACCTTGTCCAGGGTATCCAGCGTGGTATGCCAGTAGGGGTAATCAAAATCGATCAGCAACGAAGCAGGAAAGCCTCGCTCGATAAAGGGGAGATGATCGTCAATCAAACGATGCTTCAATTGCGGCCGGAAATATTGTTCGTAGCCGAGCTGTCGGGCGGTCTGCCAGATCTCTTGGCTGAGTTCTAGAGTCGAATGATGCTCGTAGAAAAGGTTCAAGTCTCGGTCGCCGATCATGTCCACAACCACAACCGCCTGAGGCGTTTCAGTCAGGGAATTCACAAAGGCAGTTGACCCTAATATCCAGTCCCATCCCGGGTAACCTCCGTTATCCTCCAGATCAAAGTAGACCAGCCAAATTTCCTTTTCCTCGGAAAAAGAGAGCTTGGGAATCTCCCTTGCAAGGTGGAGAAGAAGCGCAACACCTGATGCACCATCATTGGCACCGGGCACCGGTTGGTTGCGAAGTTCAACTTGGGGGTCTCGATCGGCGGTGAAGCGGGTGTCATAGTGGGTGGCGAGGATAACCAAATCTCGCCCCGACCCATATCTGCCGACAATATTCACGCCAGTGATGTCTTTATACGTGAAAATTTGTGTCTCGACTATCCAGTGATTTTCCCGCATCTCCTCAATAATCCATTCGCGCACCTTTTGATGGCACGTTGAACCGGGAAAGCGTGGTCCACATTCCGTCTGAAAGGACAAATCCTGTTGGATTAAGGCATGTCGATCTTCCGGCGAAGAGGATGACAAGACAGTCTGCTGGTTTTCGCATCCCATCAACGCAAGTGGAACAAAACCGAGCAGGATGATACAGACACCTATGTGTTGTCTTAGAGCCCACCGTGCTCTCTGATCCATTTCTGCAAGACGAGAATAGACCGTTGGGCAAAGTATTGGTGACGTTGTTTTTTATTCTTTACCCATTCGTCTTCACGGCAAGGGAGCAAGCCAAAGTTTGCCTTCATCGGCTGAAAGTCTTTCTCACTGGCATGGGTGACGTAGTAGATCAAGCTGCCGATCATGGTTTCCCTGGGAAGTTGCACTAGAGGCCTGCCCATCAGGTAGCGAGAGGCATTAACCCCGGCCAACCAACCTGTGGCAATGTTTCCGGCATAACCCTCTACACCAACCAATTGCCCGGCCATAAAGAGATCGGGGCGGCGCATCGTTTGTAGCGTTGGCTTGAGGGCCTGAGGGGAGAAAATATAAGTGTTCCGATGCATCTGGCCAAAGCGCGTGAACTCAGCATTCTCAAGACCCGGGATCAGGCGGAAGACCCTTTTTTGTTCAGAGAAAGTCAGATTGGTTTGAAATCCCACCATATTGTATAACGTGCCGGCAAGGTTGTCTTGCCGAAGCTGAACCACTGCATAAGGACGGCGGCCTGTCCTCGGGTCCTTCAGACCAATAGGCCTTAGAGGGCCGAAAGCCAATGCTTCTTTCCCTCGTTGTGCCAAGACCTCAATCGGTAAGCAAGCTTCAAAGAACTGACCCTTGCCACCCCTCACACCGTGTTCAATCTGTTCTTCAAAGGGGCGGAGCTGAATCCTCTCGGCTCTGATGAGTTCTTCTACGAACCTCTCATACTCCTCTCGAGTCATCGGGCAGTTGATGTAATCTCCGTCTTCCTCTTGGCCATGGCGGTTACCCCGAAAGGCAATTTCCATGTTAATAGTGCTCGCTTCGACAATTGGGGAAATGGCGTCATAGAAAAATAGATTAGCATGGCCTAAGAAGTGAGCAATTGAAGCTGCAAGGCTCTCAGAAGTAAGAGGTCCTGAAGCAAGGATGCAACAAGTTTCTGGGATGTGCTTTACTTCTTCGCGACACACCTCGATGTTGGGATGGGAAAGAATGGCTTGCGTGACCTCTTGGGAGAATCGCTCCCGATCAACAGCCAGCGCTTGACCCGCCGGCAGTGCAGTCTGATCGGCGCAACGGATGAGCAGTGAACCCAGCATTCGTAGTTCATGAAGCAAAAGCCCCGTTGCTCGGTCAATCTGGTTCGAACCCAGCGAATTAGAACAAACAAGCTCCGCTAGGCGGTCAGAAACATGAGCGCCTGTGCTCACCAGCGGTCGCATCTCGAGCAGACGAACGCGAATCCCCCTCTGAGCTGCTTGCCACGCCGCTTCGCAACCCGCAAGACCTCCGCCAACTATAATCAACTCTCGGCCCGTCATGGTTTCGTAGTATAATTGAAAAAGTTCGACCTTCAAAGGACAAGGAGGCTTTTTTATGCTTAATTTACCTCAGGGTGCAGAATTACTGATCATTCTATTTATCGTGATCTTGCTCTTCGGTGTTGGTCGAATTAGTAGAGTGGCAGGCGAATTCGGCAAGGCCATTCGGGCTTTCAAAGAAGGGCTTCAGTCCTCTACTGAGGAGGCAACCGAGCAAAAGGCTGAAAGCACGGGAGAAGGAAAGAGCGGCAGCAAAGCCTAGCCCTTAGCGAGAGAGCGCCAAATGGGCAAGTCCTGTGCATGCATGAACTTGCAGTTACCCAAAACATTCTGGACATCGTCCTAGAGCATGCCAGAAGGGCTAAGGCTACAAAAATCTCTCGGATTTATTTGGTTATCGGAGAGCTTTCTTCATTCGTTGATGAGTCGATTCAGTTCTACTGGGATATTATAGCCAAAGACACCATAGCAGAACACGCCCAATTGGATTTTCAGCGCGTTGCTGCGTCTTTTGAATGTCAAGAATGCCGAACCGTCTACCACTTAAATAAAGAGACGATTTTCTGTCCAAATTGTGCAAGTTCGCGCGTTAAAATCCTTACTGGTGAAGAGTTCTACGTTAGGGCGATCGATGTCGAAACATGAGCCAACAACGTCTTCAAGTCGTTCAGAATATCCTCAGCGCCAATGAAGCGATTGCAGAAACCAATCGGCAGATCTTAGCGAAAGCTCGGCTATTTTCAATCAATCTAATGGCCTCACCCGGGGCAGGGAAAACCACGCTCATCGAGCGGACCGTCAGGGGATTATCGCCGCGCTATCGCATTTTGGTAATCGAGGGAGATATTGCAACCACTCTGGACGCAGAGCGTGCGGTTGCAGCAGGTGCCACGGCAATCCAAATCAATACTGGAGGAAATTGCCACCTGGATGCGGTCATGCTTAATAGGGCTCTAACGCAAATCGACCCGGGTTATTTCGACCTTTTGATCGTAGAAAATGTAGGCAATCTGGTCTGTCCCGCCAGTTTTGATCTGGGTACGTCTGCAAACGTACTGGTCGCCTCCGTGCCGGAGGGCCACGACAAACCACACAAGTACCCTTCGATGTATCGCGGAGTGGATTACGTCCTTCTGAATAAAATCGACTTGCTGCCTTACGTGGACTTTGACCTTGATTTCTTTCGCAAAGGCTTAGAAGCCCTAAACCCGAACGTGGAACTCCGCTTGATTTCCTGCCGTACCGGTGAAGGATTATCGGATTGGTATCAGTGGCTAGAAAGCAAGATCGAATACCACCGTTCTCTAGATTAAAAATTAGGTGCGTGGCGAAATGGTTGGTAGGTATATCCGCATTGGTGGTATCGTTCAAGGAGTTGGTTTTCGCCCTTTTGTCTACCGTTTGGCAAACCAGGAAGGCCTGCTAGGTTGGGTAAAAAATACGAGTGCTGGAGTAGAAATCTTGGTTGAGGGCGAGGAGGGAGCGATTGTCCGCTTCCTCGAGAGGCTCAAAAGCGAGACTCCTCCCCTTGCCCGGATTGACTATATAGAATCCCACCCTGCTCAGAGCAATCATTTCACCGCATTTGAGATCATCGAATCGCAAGATATTGATACCGCTTTCCTTCCGATATCTCCAGATATCTCGATTTGCGGAGAGTGCCTTAGCGAGTTATTCGACCCTCAAAACCGGCGTTTCCTGTATCCCTTCATTAACTGCACGAATTGCGGGCCGCGTTTTACGATCACCAAGGCTATCCCTTATGACCGGCCCAACACTACCATGGCATCGTTTCCCCTGTGTTCACAATGCAGCAAAGAGTATCATGATCCAATGGATAGGCGCTTTCATGCTCAGCCTGTGGCTTGTGCTGAGTGTGGCCCCCACTTGAGCTTGGTGTTTGCGGGGAAATTAGTTCCCGGTTTGAGTGATATAGAAGTTATTCAACAAGTCCAAAAGAGCCTCCAAGAAGGACTAATTGTAGCGGTTAAGGGGATTGGGGGTTTTCACCTTGCCTGTGACGCTCTCAATACGCGCGCAGTGACAGCCCTCCGAGAGCGGAAGAAACGAGTGGACAAACCCTTCGCCCTGATGATGCCTGACCTTGAAACCATCCAACGGCACTGCTTGACGACACAAGCGGACATCGATTTGCTAACCTCTAGGGAACGACCGATTGTTCTCTTACCAAAACGCCCTTCTTCTTCGATTGTCCCCAGCGTGGCTCCAAACCAGAATACGCTGGGAGTGATGTTGCCCTATAGCCCGCTACACTATCTGTTATTTTATGACTTTGATCAACGGACCTACCGTAACTATCCTCTTGAAGCGATCGTCCTCACCAGCGGAAACCGATCGGAAGAGCCGATTGCTACTGAGAACGACCAAGCGCTTTCTCAACTGGCAACGCTGGCGGACGTTTTTCTGCTCCACAATCGGCCAATCCATATCCGCTGCGATGACTCAGTTGTGCGGACGGTTGAAGATGGAGAAGGCCGCCGTAGGCTATACTCCACTCGGCGCTCGCGAGGCTATGCGCCAAACCCAATTCGTCTGCCGTGGAAAACAAACCCGATCCTTGGGGTTGGTGCCGAGCTGAAAAACACCTTTTGCCTTACTCGCGAGGAATACGCCTTTGTCAGTCATCATATCGGTGATTTGGAGACCTATGAGACTTATCGCTCCCTAGAGGAAGGCATCGAGCACTACCAAAGACTATTTCGCGTCCGTCCGGAGTTGCTCGCTTGCGACAAACACCCCAACTATTTATCCACCCATTACGCATTGCAGAAAGCGAAGCAGGATAAACTCCCGCTGCTAGCGATTCAGCATCATCACGCCCACATTGCGAGCTGTATGGCAGAAAACGGTTGGAGTAGCAATGAGCCTGTTATCGGGGTTTCTTTTGATGGGACAGGCTACGGTGAAGATGGATGTATTTGGGGCGGAGAATTTTTAATCGTCTCCTACCAAGCTTATCGGAGAGCGGCCCATCTCCAATATTTTCCTTTACCCGGGGGAGACCGCGCAGTTCGGGTTCCGGCACGGGTTGCTCTCGCCTACTTATTTCATGCTGGAATAGAATGGCACCCCGATTTGCCGCCCGTTCAGGCGCTGCCTGCTGAAGAACGTCAATTGCTTACCTTGCAGTTGGAACGCCAGATCAATCTTACCCCCACCTCGAGCATCGGAAGGTTGTTCGATCTGGTGGCCTCGCTGATCGGCGTGCGCCAAGCCATCAACTACGAGGCCCAAGCGGCCATTGAATTGGAGGCCCTGGCCTCTGAGGGCAGTGGTCATGCATACCCTTACGAGTTAATTTCTGCACCAACGCAGGGGCATTCGTTGATTCAGATCGATGTCCGCCGAATGGTTCATGCCATCGTCGATGAATACTTAAGTGGCGTGTCTCCGGTTGATATTGCGACACGGTTTCATGACACGCTTTCTATACTCGTGTTGGAGGTTTGCAAACTTCTGTATAGGGAAACCGGAATCCTTCAGGTTGCCCTTAGCGGAGGCGTTTGGCAGAACATAAAGTTGCTGCAAAGAACCTGTAGGCGCTTGCGACAGGAAGGCTTTACCGTTCTGACTCACCGTGAGATCCCCCCAAACGACGGCGGGATCTCTCTAGGCCAAGTGGCGATTGCATCCAAACGGCAATAACCTAGTCAATCATTCAGGATGGTTTTGTGGAGAGCAAGCGATGTGTTTAGGCATACCGGGTAAAATTATCGAAGTTTATGAATCGAACGGTTTAGTTATGGGCAAAGTCGATTTTGGTGGTGTGTTCCGTGAAGCTTGTCTCACCTACGTCCCTGAAGCGAAAGTAGGCGACTATGTATTAGTTCATGTCGGTTTTGCACTTAATGTAATCAGTGAGGAAGAGGCAAACCAGACTCTCGCTTTGCTGAGTGAGCTTGCAGACCTAGAAGACGCCTCGTAGAGGTGTTGTTCTGATGGACCTCAGGCTTCGATATGGTTTTCGGGACACCAAATTAGTTCAAGCCAAGGTGCGCCAGATCAGAAAGGTGCTGACGCGGCCGTGGTCGATCATGGAAATCTGCGGTGGTCAGACCCATGCAATCAAAAAGTTTGGGTTGGATCAGCTCCTGCCCGAGGAGATCGAGCTAATCCACGGCCCGGGTTGCCCAGTATGCGTGACTTCGCTTGAGCTTGTAGATAAAGCCTTGCAAATAGCCTCCTTGCCGGACGTGATTTTTACCTCTTACGGAGATATGCTCCGCGTGCCGGGTTCTTCAGGAGACTTGTTCAGCGTGAAGGCGAGGGGAGGAGATGTTCGGGTAGTTTACTCGCCGCTGGATAGCCTCAAAATCGCTCAGGAAAATCCCACAAAACAAGTTGTGTTTTTCGCTATCGGCTTCGAGACCACTGCGCCCGCCAACGCAATGTGTGTTCTGCAGGCGGAAGCCCTGAAGATTGAGAACTTTAGCATGCTGGTTTCTCATGTGTGTGTTCCGCCTGCTATAAGGGCAATTCTTTCCTCCCCCCATAATCGAGTGCAGGGTTTCTTAGCAGCCGGACATGTATGCACTGTGATGGGTTACTGGGAATATGTACCGATTGCCTCGCAATTTCGCGTCCCTATTGTCGTAACCGGTTTTGAGCCACTGGACATCCTAGAGGGAATTTATCGAGTTGTGCTTCAGTTGGAAAGGGGAACGCATGAGGTAGAAAACGCATATTCAAGGGTTGTCACTTATGAAGGGAATATCCCCGCACAAAAAGTGATCTCTCAAGTTTTTGAAGTCTGCGATCGAACGTGGCGTGGCATTGGGGTAATCCCCAGAAGTGGCTGGAAGCTCAGGGACACATATGCTAGATTTGATGCGGAGCGGCGGTTTGAAACACAGTCCGTTGAGGGCCAAGAGTCTCCGCTGTGTATTTCAGGCCTGATTCTGCAGGGCCTCAAGAAGCCCTACGAATGTGCTGCATTCGGAACACTTTGCACCCCGCAGAATCCCCTTGGGGCGACGATGGTCTCTTCAGAGGGTGCTTGTGCGGCCTATTATCAATACTCTCGTCATGCCGGCTCATCGGAGAGGAGCCATGTCTGATCAAAGCCGGGCACTCGACTTCCTAGGCGCCTATTGCCCAGTTCCGCTATCTCACTCCGAGCAAATCGTCATTGGCCACGGTAGTGGAGGGAGACTGACTCATAATCTCATCGAAGAAGTTTTTGCAGCTCAGTTCAAAAATCCTTTTCTCGAACAGCGGGACGATGGAGCTGTCCTTCCAGAAGTTGATTCCGAATTTGAAATTGTGCTAAGCACAGACTCCCATGTGATTTCTCCGATTTTCTTCCCCGGTGGGGATATCGGCAGGCTGGCTATATGCGGCACAGTTAACGATATTTCAGTTATGGGTGCCAAGCCGTTGTACCTATCGGCGGGCTTTATTCTAGAAGAAGGACTACAGGTTGAAGTCTTGAAGCACGTCGTATCCTCCATGGTCGAGGCCGCTGAGGAAGCCGGCGTCCAAGTTGTCGCTGGTGACACAAAAGTGGTCGAAAAAGGAAAAGGAGATGGAATCTTCATCAATACTACAGGCATCGGGATTCGCCATAAATCGCTTCAAATTGGCGGCTGTAGAGTGCAGGTCGGAGATCAGGTTATCCTATCCGGTACAATAGGGGAGCACGGGGTGGCCGTCTTACTTGCTCGTGGCGAGTTGGGGCTCACTGCTGACCTTAGAAGTGATGTCGCCCCGCTAAACCAACTGATCGCTGTTGCCTTAGAGGCCGGGAGGCAGGAGAAGGGCAATGCCATTCACGCGATGCGCGACCCGACCCGGGGTGGGATAGCAACTGCCCTGATTGAGATCGCCCGGCAGTCGAACGTCGGTATTCAGATCGATGAAACGGCCATTCCGATCCGTGAAGCTGTCCTCTCAGTATGCGAGATGTTAGGCTTCGACCCCCTCTATATGGCGAACGAAGGGAAATGTTTGTTTTTTGTCGATCCAAGCAAGGCAGGGGACATTCTGAAAGCCATTCGCTCTCATCCTTACGGTGTTGAGGCAGCCATTATCGGTGAAGTAATTCCACAACCCGCTCGAAAAGTCCTGCTTCGCACTTCGATGGGGAGTACTCGGCTGCTCGAAATGCTCTCCGGCGAGATGTTGCCGAGAATATGCTAGTGAATGCATTATTTTCTGCAGATAATCCAATATTGGTGCTGTCCTAGGTAAACCGTAACCTCGCTTGCCAAGGGGGAGAGCATGGAATTAATCTCGTCCGTAGATAACAAACGACTCCGCATCAAAAGCAGTTTTTCAAGGGCACAGATTAGCTTGCCGCCCCACTGGTGGATATCTGGCTCTTGAATGAGCAAAAGCCCATCCTTTCTCAAGACTCGCAAGCACTCCGACAAGGTTTGGTGAGCGTCTACAACGTGATGTAAAGTGTCGATAAGAATCACTCGCTCAAAGCTCTCTTCTGCGAACGGCAAGTGCTCGGCCATACCCAGAACCAAATTTACGGCCAGCTTACTTTGAGCGACCCGCAACATCCCTAGGCTGCTATCGAGGACGAAGATTTGGGTTTGGATCTGATTCATCTCCTGGACGATCCTCCCTGTTCCACCACCGACCTCGAGCACTCTCCCCTCCGTGGGGAACTTGCCATATTGAATCAGGGTTTCAATCTGCGCACGGGGGATAATTCTGTCGTATATTGGAGCGATCCAATCGAAGTGATCGAACCTGAAGCGCATTGGTTGAGTTCGAGTTCTCTGGCTTGGATTGGTTTGGTTCTTGTGGGGTTGGTTTTTTGAGGTTTGTTGTGGTGTTCTGCTTGTTGTTGTGCTAGGTGGCTATACGCATTAAGGTGAACCCAACAGACACACCTCCGCTCCGCGCTTCGCTTAAGCTAACCTAAAACCGTGCTACTGCTCAGCCCCTCTCCGTCGCTCCCAGTAAGTGATCGTGCCCAACTCTTGCACCACCCCTGCACCGCATTCGTTCGCCAGCAAACAAGCCTCCTCAAGACCTTTTCCCCGCACTAAAGCTGAGATGAACCCCGCCGCAAATGCATCCCCCGCTCCGGTCGTATCAATCACCGTTACGGGTCGGGTCGGAACCCGCCGGACGACCTCATCGCTATGCAGATAACAACCTTCAGCTCCAACCTTTATCACCACGCACTTCGCCCCTAACTCACGCAATCGCTGGGCACTTTCTTCCACACTGTTAGCACCGCTAAGCTTTATTGCCTCCGCTTTATTGCATAAAAAGACATCTATCTCCTCAAGGCAGCGGAACAGATACTCCGGCCTCCAGTAGCGCTTAGAGTTCACTACATCTAACGAGACAAACCATCCCTTCTCATGAGCTCTCTTGAGGAAATCAAGCAGCCTCTCATCCAACAACCCGGGTAGCACAAAAAAACCAGCTATGTGTAGACTTTTTATCCCATCCTGATGGAACAAAGTTTCAGGGAAGTCTTCGAGGGTGAGACGTCCATTGGCTCCCGGAGTGTGAACAAAGCGGGGCTGAGCATCATGATCAACCAGCCCAACGCTGACTGCAGTATGGACACTTGGGTCTACCCGCACATAATCCAGAGACAAACCAAATTTCTCCCATGTCTTCTTGAGAATCTCTGCAGCCGGGTCTTGACCGATCTTACATACCAGAGCGGGACTTACTCCCAAGGCCGCTAGACCTATGGCGACGTTTGATGCACATCCGCCCGGCGAAAGCACTACTCGGTCAAACGAGACCGACTCATAGCGCGGCACCTCATCGACAGTTTGACAGATCACGTCTAGGGTTACGTTTCCGAAGACGATCGCTTCAATCATATACCCTGCTAGCTAGTAATCTTCCTCGTCTTCATCTAGCCAGAGGTCCTCTTCGTCCTCTAACTCGTCCCACTCGTCCTCATCAATAAGCTCTTCATCTTCGTCTTCCCATTCTTCCTCCTCATCGATTTCGTCGGCGCGCTTGAAGGTCATGCAACCCGCATCGGGATCGAGCTCAATAGCCGCCGCACCACAATAACCGTCATCCAAAAACACACAGTCCAAGTAATGACATCGAATCCGTGGCATAATAAAACCTCCTGTAAAACGTCAACCAGGCCGCCTACTTGCGAATGGCGGTGCGGAATTATACCAAAGTTATTGAGAAGTCAAGAACTCTTACCCGGGTCTAACCCGAATCGCCTCAGTAACGTTGGGCAGGTTTTCGATGCGGTCGAGCAAACGGCTTAACTCCGCAATGTCGTGTACTTCCAAAGTGATGTTGATAACCGCCAAATTGCGGTTGGTTTCCACAGAGATAGAAGCCATATTTACCCCTTCATCGGCAACCAAAGTGGAAATATCCTTCATTAGACCATTGCGGTCGTAGGCCTTGATCCGAATCGGAACGGGATAGGTGCTCTTTGGTTCTCCCCATGAAACCTTTACCAAGCGTTCACGCTCGCGAATACGCATGATATTGGGGCAATCTTGACGGTGGATGGTGGCCCCCCGTCCTCGCGTGATATAGCCGATGATCTCATCCCCGGGCGCTGGATTACAGCAACGCGCCATGTTTGTTAGCAATCCCTTGAGGCCCAAAACGGTCACCGTCTCCTCCGTCCGGCCCGTCTCAACGATGGGACGTGCTTGATGAACATCCACCGGGATCGTCTCTTTCTCCCCCAGAGTCAGATGATTGACGATCTTGCTGATATTGATGTCCCCGCAACCCACTGCTTCGTACAAGTCATCAGTAGATTTATAGTCAAATTCCTTAGCCAGCCGCTCTATATTCAGGTCCAGCAAACCCAAACGGCGTAACTCTTTCTCGATAATCAACTTGCCCTGAGCGATATTTTGTTCGCGGGCTTGCTTCTTGAACCACTGCCGGATTTTAGCCTTTGCCCTCTGCGTTCGAACCAAACCAAGGTGGGGATTGAGCCAGTCCCTGCTAGGACCGCCGCGTTTTGCGGTTAGGATTTCAACCTGGTCACCGGTCTTCAGAATATAGTCCAAAGGCACCAGCTTTCCATTTACCTTTGCTCCGCGACAGCGGTGACCAATATCGGTGTGGACATGATAGGCGAAATCAATGGGCGTAGACTTTGCAGGCAAGTCGATGATGTCGCCTTTAGGAGTAAAAACGTAGACACGGTCTTGAAAAACATCTGTTTTCATGCTATCGAGAAACTCTTTTGCGTCAGCTACATCTTGACGCCATTCCATCAGGGAGCGCAACCAAAGGAGGCGTTTCTCATACTCACTATCTCTAGAAACACCTTCCTTATAGCGCCAGTGAGCAGCAATCCCATACTCAGCATTCTGGTGCATCTCTGGCGTCCGAATCTGGCACTCGAGCGTCTTGCCATCGTCAAAGATCACTGCGGTGTGAAGTGAGCGATAAAAGTTATCCTTCGGCGCAGCAATATAATCGTCAAAAGTACCCGGAATAGGCCGCCAAGTTGTATGGATCACACCCAAAGCTGCATAACATGTCGGAATGTCTGGGACGATAATCCGTACGCCCCTCACGTCATACACCATATCGAAAGGAATACCCTTCCGCTTCATTTTCATGTAAATAGAGTAAATATGCTTCGGCCGAGCTGTGATCTCGGCTTGGATTCCGGCTTTGCTCAAGCACTCACTTAGTCTGCTCTTTATCACTTCCATTTCGGCTTCGCGCTGGGAGCGGCGTGCAGCGAGCAGGTCAGCGATCTCTTTGTATTTCTGGGGCTCTACGTAGCGAAAACTCAAATCTTCCAGTTCCCACTTCATGTTCCAAATACCCAACCGATTCGCCAGCGGAGCAAAAATATCCAGCGTCTGTTGGGCAATCCGTTTTCGCTTATGCTCCGGCATATAGCTGAGCGTGCGCATGTTGTGAAGACGATCCGCCAGTTTTATCAGCACCACATTGACGTCCTCACCCATTGCTAAAAAGGTCTTCCGCAGCGTCTCCGAAGCAGCATCGTACCGTCGGCTGCGTTTGATCTGCTCAGCTTCCATATCGGGATCTGGTAGACCGCGCTTTTCTGCCAGTTCGCGCGCAAACTCTTCTTGCTCGACCGCATCTGCCTGTTGGTCCCCACGCGAGACCCTGGGCAAATTAGTCAACTTCGTAACCCCATCAACGAGCATGGCAACTCGATCACCGAAGAGACGGCGAATCTGCTCAAGAGTAACCTCCGTATCCTCTACGGTGTCATGCAACAAGGCTGCGATAACCACTTCCGGGGGCACATGCATCTCTGCTAAAATTCCTGCCACAGCCACACAGTGATTGATGTAGGGCTCACCTGAAGCGCGCTTCTGCCCCCGATGGGCTTCCTCTGCAACTTGGTAAGCTTTCAGGATCATTTCTCGGTCGAGCTGGCTGTAGGTTCCGGGTAGGATAGACATCAATGTGTCTATGCGCATAATTCTCCTACTTTGCCCAACAGAGAATCCTTGTTTCAAATAAGCACTAGTTTTCTAAGTATAATCATACTTATCCAGCTTAAGTTAGGCAATAGGCAAAAAAGAAGAAACCGCTCCTGCTTCCGGGTTAGCAGGAGCGATTGAACTGTTCACCCTCACCTAGACTTCCGAGCTTATGACCACTTCCGTAGTCTTTGGCTCGCTAGATAGAAACTGCTTGGGCAGTAGGCCAGCCTCGGTGACAATTCGGGGGACGATTTCTTCCCAACCGACAGCCATCAGATGGATTCCATGAACTCCCTGCAATTTACGTACGGCTTCGATCAGCTCCAAAGCAATCTGAACACCCTCCTCAGCAGCACCTTCGCCGGCTTTCTCCATCCGTTTCATGATCTTTTCAGGGATAAAAACCCCGGGCACTTCATTGTTCATATATAAAGCCGTCTTGTAGCTCTTCAGCGGCGTAATGCCCACCAAGATGTAAACTTTGTCGAGAATGTTCCGCTTAGCCAATTCGTTTAGCCAAATTTCGAATCTTTCCGGATCGTATACCAAATTGGTTTGCAAAAATTGAGCTCCTGCATTCACCTTTTTATGCTCGCGAATCGCCTGAAAACGCGGCTCCGAGGCAAACGGGGACGCGGCAGCGCCAATGAAAATCTTGGGTGGAAACTTGAGTGCTCGGCCATCCAAGTACTTCCCCTCGTCCCTCATTCGGCGCAAAATCCAGATCATTTGAATTGAGTCGATATCGACCACGTCCATTCTGCCGCGGGGATTAGGAGACATGCGCATGCTATCGCCAGACAAACACAAAATGTTCTTCACACCCAAAGCATTAGCGCCTAGAACTTCGGCCTGTAATCCTACCCGCGTGCGGTCACGAGCAGCGATCTGCATGACCGGCTCTGCCCCTGCCTGAACTGCCATCACACTACACGCCCAGCTAGACATGCGCGGCGTTGCCGAGGGCGAGTCTGTGAAATTGATCGCAGTGACGTAAGGCTTGACCAACTCAATATTGCTCAGCAGTTTGTTTGTCGAAACGGTCATCGGGGGAGCTACCTCAGCGGTGACCACAAATTCCCCCGCTCTTAATCTACGCTCGAGTTCCGAGATCGGCTCTGTATACCTCGGCGGATGATACTCGGCATCTCCCTGCCACCAATCCGGTTGGCGAATGGGACGAAAGATTGAGTCCCACGTTACTGCGCGCTGAGCCGCATCCTTGGATAACAACCCAGCAACTACCCTTTTCGTACCAATCCTGCGGACTTGGCGGATCACGTCCCCCCAAGTCTCCGTCCCAACCTTGTCCCAATCTAAAGGCGGTAATACCTCTAAAAGATACTCCTCACGCCCCATCTTGAAGGCTCGGTCGTAGATTTTATACCAAATGCATGGTCGCGTCTCGTCAACATAGCAATGCTCCGCTGTCGAGCCGCCGCAAGGCCCATTACGAATCCCTTTCGGGCATTCCATGGGGCAAATGAAAGCAGTCTCCTGCAACAAGCAATTTCCACACATACGGCAGCCAAACAGCGGCCCCTTTACCATTCTCTCGATTTCGGCCAATAAGCGTGCCCCGAAGGCTTGTTTCTTGAAAGGGTAAAAAGGCGGTTGCCACCGTCGTCCCGGAGTAAATATCGGCATGAGAACCTCCTAAGAATTGGACGCTTTGACAGTCCTACTGTTCAAGATAACCATCCGCATAAATGACTTTATTCAGTAAAATCTGGGTGGTCTTCCAAACAGCCACTTGCTCAGGATCATCAAAATCTATATCCTCTATGGTGACCTCTTGCATCTCTCTTATTTTATCAGCGATTCGCAAATAAAGGCGACCAATCGGGGTAGAAGCATCTCGCTCTTCAATAATTCGAACAGTCTCTCTTAGCTTGGCATCCAGTGGATCGGCAATCATCATCCTTAAGCCAACCCCCATCAACATCGCACAGTATACACGATTGATCAGCGGCCGATTCTCTCTCGGTACGCCGTTAGAAACGTTGGACAGCCCGACGGAAATCATCGGCGGCGGATCCCAAGCATACTGGAGTGTCCGTATGGCTTCGATTAACTCGGGACAATATTCCTGACAACCGGACACGGTGAGCACCAAGGGATCGATAATTAAGTCTTCGATAGGCAACCCTACTTCCAAAGCCCTAGGGATTAGGTATTCAAGGGCGATATTAACTCGCTCATCCGCCGCCACCGGTATCCCACTCTTTCCCATAGTCAGGGCAATTAGCTTTGTGTTGTATTTTTTAGCCAAAAGAGGAACCTTTTCAAGCCGCTCTGGCTCAGCTGAAGTCGAGTTAATGATCGGCTGCGCCTTCGTTACCTTCTTAAGACCTGCCTCGATCGCCGCCAGATTGGTTGTATCAAAACTCAAAGGCACATCGACCACTGCCTCAATAGTCTCGACCATCCAGGGGAACACTTCTTCGCCATCAGCTTTCCTCGGCCCTAAATTCAAATCCAGAGCCTTTGCCCCCGCTTCCACCTGTTTGACGGCTAATTCTTGAAAAAACTTCTTGTTTTTCTCCTTGAGCGCTTCTTTGACCCGTTCGGAAATGATATGGATGTTTTCTCCTATGATATACATGGGGTACCCCTCCCTAAAACGAGATTATTGAGGTGTCCTCAGACTCCTGATCGCCTCCATCACTGACGGGAAACGCAAGATTTCCGTGTGAGGCAAAAACATAGCCGACATAAAAGCTTCATAAAACGCATTATCTGCCGAGAGCTCAATATAGGTCATTTTAGCGGCGATTTCGCGGATCCGCTCTCGGCTCTCATGAGTTAACAAGGCATAATACGCTCCTTTCACGGCGGTATTGCCGAGAAAATGGAATTTCTCCCAGGGCAGATCAGGTAGCAGCCCGATTTGGATGGATTTCTCAATGTTTAGGTACTTTCCAAATGAACCACCGATCAATACTTGTTCCGTCTCTTCCAAGGGCACTCCGACGCTCTGAGCGAGGACTAAAAAACCGGCATAAATAGCTGCCTTGGCTCGCAACAGGTTATCGATGTCTACCCTAGTTACCACAATATCCCTGCCATGCTGAGTCTCACTGCCCCAGGCAACTACATACTCCATTCCATGCTCACCTTCCCGAATTCGAGGGGTTGGAAGATTTGCATTCAGATTACCTGCCTTGTCAATGACCCCGGTCATAAACATTTCAGCAAGCAAGGAGATCAGCCCACTTCCACAGATACCACGCGGTTTTCCTCCACCGATCACGCGGTAGTCGGGTTCATAAGTTTCCGAGTTAATCCACACCTCCTCGATGGCTCCGTCGGTTGCCCGCATCCCATCTCGCACACCAGCACCTTCAAAAGCTGGTCCTGCTGAACACGCGCAAGTAACCAGCCATTCTTTGGACCCCAAGACCATCTCACCGTTCGTACCAACATCCAGAAACAGAGTTAACTTATCGGTGTCGTCCATTCCTGCCGAGAGTACGCCCGCGGTAATATCTGCGCCGACATAGCTAGCTACCCCCGGCAGACAATCCACAATCGCATGGGGGTTAATCTTGAGTCCAATTTCCTGCGCACGCAGTATGGGAGCTTGGCTAAAAGTGGGAATGAAAGGCGCTAATCGAATGTAACTGGGCGGAACACCCAGGAACAAGTGCATCATTGTCGTATTGGCGGCAACTGTTACCTTGAGAATATCATTTGGTTTTACCTCGTAATGCTTTACCCGTTTACAGGCTACTTCGACCAGTTGATTAATGGTGCCAACCACTAACTCCTGAAGCTCTTGCAGGCCCCCGTCTTTATCGGCATAGATTATCCGCGAAATCACATCCTCACCACGACGAATCTGCGCATTGTACTCCGCCACCTGCGCATGAATCACTCCCGTCCATAAGTCCACCAACCATAAGGTAACTGTGGTTGTCCCAATATCAATTGCTGCTCCCCATATCGGGCTATCATCCTCACAATGTTCGGGGAAGATTTCAACCATTCGGACGTGAGGTACGCCGTTTCTGCAAGGCACAACATCCAAAAAAATGGTCACCCGCCAGTTGCCTTCTCTCAAGACTGTGCCGATCTTCTTCAGCAAAGTGATCGGGATTTCAACCTCCTCGAAACCCAGATCGACGCGTAGCTGGGTTAGTAAACGGCTTAAGTCATCTGTCTGGTCCTCATAATCTGGCGGCTCAAGGGTGAGAAAGTATCGTTTCAGGGTTTGCTGATTTGGAGCGTAAGTTGGTGGCGGCTCGACTTCCACTGCAGTTCGATCGGTCACTAACCGCCTCTCGATTCTTTCTTGCTCTGGAATCAAAACAGAGATGTCCCCCTCAATAACAGCTTGACAGGCCAGACAGTAACCCAAACTTAAGTCCTCTGCCGAAAGGCGCAGGGAACTGCGTAGGCGAACCTTGCCTTCGGTCACTTGCACGATGCAGCGTCCGCAGCGTCCTTGTCCGCCGCAGGGCTGATGGATGTCAATCCCCGCTAGTTTTGCGGCCTCAGTGATAAGCGTTCCGCTCTTGACCGTGACTGGCTCAGCCCGGTGGTTAAAGGTCACTCTGTGAACGGTCATAAAGAAGAGGATACCGTTGACAAGCCCTTAATTTACCTGTAAGACCTGTTTATAAAACTTTGGAATATCGACAGCCTCGCGAGGGCCGACTCGAACCTCCCAACCCGGCAATTCAGCCTCGACCTCCCCGGAAAGCACAGCAACTGCGCCCGGCAAAACTAAGCGTTTGCGGGTGATCTTCTCTTCGAGATTCGCAGCTCGTACTGCCTTCGCAATGCGTTCGGCATCGAATTTGCCGGCAGCCCAAGCAGTTAGCACACTCATTCCCTCAGCATCCGTCACCAGAAGATGAGCTGGATAGCCTGAACTCTCCACTTCATTGGCCACACTGAAATAGGTGATGCTAAAATTCGTGGTGACCAGGACAGGGTCGGTGGGCTGAGGATTGTTAATCTCATACAAGCCGGGTTGAACCTGAATCGGCTTTTGCGGGTCAGTGTAAATGTTCTGTCTCAGGACTAACAGAGGGTATAGTAGGTCCTCTGCAAAAGCATCGAGGACGAGGAAACCCGCATATTTGGCAATCGCTTGAACCATTTGCGCCTGGCTGCTGCAGAAAGCCAGAGTAGGGTAGCCAACAGGGCGATAATTCGCCTTGAGGGCCAGGCGTCGAAGCTGAGTTTGAAGCATTAACTCATGCCCTAGATTCTTGCCCATGGGCACGAGAACCAAATCCTCGACTCCCTTGCCCTTGATCTTCTCTGTGAGCTCGGCGAGGGTTTCAATCTGATCGGCCTTTACGGCGAGGGCTGCCTTGAAGCGTTTAGCGAGGTCAGCGAATTTTTCCCAGTTATCCGAGGTGGCGCACCCAATAAGGGGTACTTCGTTATCGAGTTGCTCCAAAGCCGGCCCTAAGTTCTCAGGATAATCGGAAAAGATCATGACAGGCTTGTTACTCACCGAACGAATCGCTGCCAGCGTAGCTTTGAGCTTATCCGGTTGGTGTGTGTCGTCCTCCACGGCAAAACCATCGACTTGCAGCTCAATCCCAACATAGTTGACGCAGTAATCATGAATTCGTTTCGCCAAGCTTTTGACTTCCTCTTCCAATGCAGAGCTTTGAAGCTTGACGAAGAGGCCGGGCTTATTGTAAAAAGTCTTCTCATGGCGAAACATCACTACCTCATTGCCGGCCTTTACCTCGTAACCATTAGATTTCAAAGTAATCAAGCGGATTGGTGGAGCGGCAGACTCCTCCAGCTGAGCTTTTGCCTCTTCGGAAACATAGGGGCAAGCCGAGAGCTCCACTTGTTTGGCCGCAAGCTTCATGGCAAATGCCAAACAGGTGGGAAACCCACACTCTTTACAATTGGTTTGCGGTAGCAATTTGTAAATCTGAATTCCTGTCAAGGCCATTGGTTACCTCCACGACTATGGGGTAATCCTCAAGAAACCAGAGTCTTAGCTGCCATTAGCTCTTCAATGGCCGCTTTGACGCGCTTTACACTCTCGGGATGTCTGAGGACAACAATATCTGCTCCTGCCTCGATAAGTGTCAATGCGGTCAACGTCTCCCAGTTAATGGCCCGGCTTAACCAATCTCCCCACGCTTTAGGTACACCCTCGCCCACTTTAGATTCCTTGGCCTTCCACGCTTCAAAGCCGGGTGTTACAATCATCGGAAGCTGGGTCATTTTATCCCCTTGCAAAGCAGCAAGCCGGAGTCGCTCCATCACAGAATACCCGTACTCGATCCCATAGCCCAGCGCCCCAGTAGTTGGGTCCATGAGAATGCAATTCAAGGGCAACCCCATATCACTAATCAGGATATTCAACTGCTTTGCCAGATTCACATCCATCGGCGTTCGCGCTATGACCAGATGTCCGTTTGCCATTGCTGTGGCAACAATCGTACGATAATTTTTATCTTCACATATTCCTAAGGCAAGACGCTCGCCTTTAGTCGCCTCGGATACAGCAACCAGCAGGGTGTTATCAACTTCGGCTTGACCGGGGCCTAACACGATCAATGGCAGTCCTGTCGCACCAAGAACCGCTTTGACGTTTGCTACGGCCTCCTCTGGGGTTGTTGGTTCTCCGTTGCGATTTGTTAGGCTAAGAGCTAGCACGATCAAGTCAGCGCCAGCCGCCTCAGCGGCTGCTGCCCATTGGGCAGGGTCATCGATAACGTCTTTCCAGGCTTCAAGCAGCAAGGGAGACCAGTCGTCAGGTTTGCGGTCCTTTATCTCAATTGCAACGACAGGAGGATTGGGAATCTCCCCCTCAAAGTGTAAAAATGGCAACGTGGTTTCACCCCCCACAGTGACAACCCGCTTACGCGTACCCCCTTCCGATGGTAACGCACCGAGAGTGACTGTGAGCACCGATCCGGGCCACTTCTCTTTTGGAATTTCTACGGGCATCGCTTTCTCCTTCCGTTTTCAGCTTTTGCTCAGGAAAGCATGTTGTGCGCAAAAGAAAAGAATGGAAAGGCGTTCGATCTATTTGCGATTCTACCCTAGCTTCCCCGAGAAACTAGAACATCGGCTCCATGGTCAGCACAGGATGATTGTGCTCCTGCAACCAAGTCAACAGTTCTTCCACGGTGGTCACGTACCGCTCGTCAGCGATTTTCTCAATTAAGTCTGGATCGCCTTCCCGCTCCGCAACCTTCTTTAGTTCTTCGGCCATCGTCTCTTTGAGGATACTGCTCATCCACACAACACGCTTGAAGCCTCCGTCCGCTGAAATGAACTTTGGGCTCAATAGGAAATATTTGCCCACCCCCATGACCCCAGGAGTCTGTAGACCACCCCCGGCGAGGCCCGCTAAAGTACTAAACGTCATCCCTGCCGGCGTCATGCTCGGGTCCTCCCGACTGACGACCATGACGCCATTTGCTTCAGGGATCAGCATGACAATACACTCAAAGCAACCGCAGGCGGTCATGGGGTTTTCCATAATGGAATACATCGCTACCTCTTGAACGACACCGTGCGATCCGATCTTTGCGTACTCATTCGTGCCGGTCCAATAACCTTTCACGGGATCAATCACCTTCCCGAGCTTGATCGGTTGGTTGGGTCCGGTTGGGTTGATGTTATAGGAGGCTTTGCAGTCCAGCCAATTGTAGGCCCCGCACAATCCAAGTCGTTCGGGGCTGATAATACATACGTGGTTCGGCGCAAACGATTGACAAAGTGTACAAGAGTAAAATTCATCCACTTTGTCATCCGTTAGATCAGCCAGCCGTTTATTGCGGTAGTCATAAGCCGCCCGAGCTTTGGCAAGCCATTGCTGAAGCAGTTCTGGCTCGGTGATAATTGTGACCTGAACTTTATCCACAATCGCACCGAAGTCGGAGTGATAGCGGGCGTGAAGGATCTTACCGAAGTGCTCTAACTTGAACCCCTTGTCAGCAGCATTCTTGGAGATCCGAATCCACGCAATGTCTCTCTGGCCGATATGCTGAATCCCCGATGCACCATTGATAAAGTAGTGAATTTGTCGCTCCAGCACTGGCTCAAAGTCCTCCTGCATGTTTCGCCCTGCAACCCGGACAACGATTCCCATGTCCATATGACCTTGGGGCTCAACATGTTCATAAGAGGGACCAATCACTTCTATCTTACCATCCACCACTTCCTCTAACGGTGCCATGAAAAGATATTCGAAGCACCGTGAGTACTTACCGCCAAACTCCACCCGCATATCGCTTTTACGGACAACCTCGCCCTCAAATGCAGAGCCATATGGCACAGGTACATCCACTTCGGTGATTTTGACCTTTACCCCTCTGACCTCAATACATTTTTGAACTAATCGTTCTGCTCTTTCTAGATCATCTGCCCCCTCAATTTCGTTGAAGGGCATGCTGACGACGTGTTCATACTTCGTGATCCCCGTGGGTAGAATTTGAGGGATGACAGTGTCCGCAATCACCGGGAAGCCGAAATTGATCGCTCCAGCAGCGGCTGCATACTTGAGATCATCCACCTCTCCCAGAGCTAACACAAATGCAAAGACACGCTCTCGGTTGTATAGTAAGATCTCACGTGCTTGCCCTGCCTTTAGGCCTCCAAAGGTCAGCGCCGAACGGGTCGCAAAGCCAAGGGCATATATGGCGCTGAGGGTATCCGTTCCGAACGGCACTGTATAGGTATCGTAACCAAGCTCCACCCCCTCTTCAATCAACTGATGGATAATGCTCCGCCCATTCACATTTCCAGAGAGGAAGCAAAGAATGTTGCGCTTCTGTAATTCACGGACGATCTTCACCGCCACTTCATTAGATTTTGCAGCACCGATAATGGCTGCAAAGCCGGGCATTCTTCCATCAACGAGCTGAATCCCCCATGCCCGGAGCTGAATGTCATCAATTGGACCGTTAAGATGCCCTACCCGGCCATTACTCGGCGAGTCCAGCTCAGGATAGGAAGTACCTCCAGCAAGGGTGAAACCTGGCATGCGTTCCGGCTGCAATCCATATACAAAGCGAATCGCCTCAATGGCCTCTGCCGCTAGCAAGGTCGCCATTCCACAATCGAGAGCTTCTCCCAAGTAAGGTGTCCACTGGCTTTCGGCAGGAATCGGGTGCAACAACCTTTTGGCATGCTCAATCACAGGGACCAAATCTTCAAGTTTTTCTACAGCGATGCCCGTCATCCCATAAATCAATGGCAAGTAATAGGCCGTGTTGGGAAAAGCAACTTTCTGGTTCCCACCTTTTTCTTGGATGGCCCGCTTGAGCATCAATTCTGCTTCACGAACTAACGCATTTGCACCACGAATCGCACGAGTTGCTATGTAGCGAGACATAAATAGACCTCCTAATCAGCTGCTACTGGTGCTCCGTAAATCGCCTTGACACGTTCGGTGAGAGGCAAGTTCTCTAACTCAAGCATTCGTTGATCGCCGCTTTTTCCAAATCGTTGCGGATCGTACTCTGGTAGCCCGAGGGCAGCCCGCTTTTTGTCAATATGCTCAAGCGCCCTGCGTACCATCTCATCCGGATCGGCGACAAACTCCATCTTGCCGCCGTATAACTTCTCCCACCCCTCACTGAGGTACCGCAGGATCAGATCGCTGTCCGATACTCGATCGGGCATACCGCTGACAGGAGAAGAACCACCGAAAATCACGTAAGCGCCAGAGGCCATACAATAAACACCAATGGAAAGCGCTTTCTCGCTCATCCATTCCGGGGCTAAACCCACCGCTGGAATCTGATCAATGTCATCCCCCAATCCTCCTTCTCTGACCATTTGCGTCAAGACCGTAAGAATGCGAGTGTTGTCCACGCACGAACCCATGTGGAGCACAGGCGGGATCCCAATTGCTTCACATACCTCTCGCAAGCCCGGGCCGACTTTCTTCAGGCCTACATCTCCTAACAGTAGCCCCAGTTTGGCACTGGCAATAGCCCCACAGCCAGTCTCTACGACTAACACATCTTGCTTGAGTAATTCTTGAGTTACATAGGTGTGGAGGTAATCTTGCTTACTGCGCGGGTTATTACATCCAACAATTGCAGCCACCCCGCGAATCCGGCCCGCCATGATTGCGTCGTTGAGGGGCCGGAAAGAGGCCCGGTAAGACCCACCTAGCATGTAGTTAATATACTCGTGGGAGAAACCGGGCACTAAGTTCTCTTTAACCTTTGGAATGTGAGTCTCTCCGCGATGCTTATAGTTATCAATCGCTACTCGGAGAATTTCCTTGGCGATAGTTAAGGCCTTATGTTCATCGAATTCAATATGTAATGCACCCTTGATGCGCACCTTAGGGGAAGTCGTGATAATCTTGGTGTGGAAATTAGCAGCCAAATCGGTCAGGGCCTGCATGATGCACTGCACGTCAACAACCATTGCCTCAACTGCGCCAGTGAGGATAGCCAGTTCTTGATGGAGAAAGTTGCCCGCAGCCGGGATGCCCTGGCGCATCAGAATTTCATTGGCAGTACAGCAAATCCCCGATAAATTGACCCCCTTGGCTCCGGCAGCGCGTGCATACTCGATGATTCCAGGGTCTTGAGAGGCAGCGACAATCATTTCGGAGAGGGTAGGTTCGTGCCCATGTACGATCACGTTGACCATGTCCTCCCTCAGGACACCCAAATTGGCCTGTCCTAGCAGCGGAGCTGGGGTTCCGAAGAGAATATCTGAAATATCTGTAGCGATCATGCTCCCGCCCCACCCGTCAGAGAGCGCCGTACGAACCGCATGTTGAAGCAGGTGAACCGGGTCTTGGTCATCGCCGATATGCGTCCGATGCAATGCCTCTACGACCTCGCGGTCGATTCCACGCGGCATCACACAGAGGTCTCTCCACAACTGCTGCCTCTTCGCCGGGGCCCGACGCGCCGGCACTACTTCCCCGGTTTGCTGACCAAACTGGGCAATATACAAGTCGGCCAAGTCATTGGCGATTTCTTCTGGAGATCTCCCTTGGATTGGAATATCATAGTAGGAAGCCACCATGCGCAACTTAGCCACGTCTTTGATAGAGTAGCCCTCGGCCTGGCGGTTCGCAACCGCTTTCAAGATAAAGGCCATATCTCGTCCATGATCGGAGTGGGCCGCAGCGCCCGCAGCAACTGCGCGTACGAAGTTCCGCGCCTGGATAGTGTCAATCGTAGCTCCGCAAATACCAGTCATCCCATCCTTGGTCAAGCGGCATGGCCCCATGCCACACAGTTTGCAACACATCCCCGCACTACCGATATTGCAAGGCACGAGCTCATCCACACGGGTAAACGCAGTACTCAACCCCAGCTCGTCTGCGCGGTAAAGCATCTCCTGAGCGGCTGGATCTACTGTCCGATCTTCGTGAGTTCGTTTCTCTCTTGCCATCTTACCTACTCCTCTATTTCTGCTCTAATCACACCCATCCCCGGACAGGGCCATAAGGGTCTCCCGTAATAGGGCAAGTTCTGGGTAAAACTAATCACCTCTTTGGTTGCCTCGAACACCTCGGAGTGTCGAAAATATTTAGCCAGTTCAGACTTCTCTGTCGCCGGGATACTCAACTCTCTAGGCAGATTCCATTCCCCCAAATACCCCGCTTCATCCAGTTTCATTTTGATCTCGAGGTCGTTAACTTTGCTCGGATCATAAGAGACTTCGACGAATCCGAACGCACTGCTTGCGTAGACATCCTGGACCCCGGGAATCGATAGAAGAATTTTCCTCACCTCGAGGACATGATGGTCCCCATACATGGTTGGAATCTCGATAATGACCTTTTCCACGGCTTCCTTCCTTCCTTGTAGCGTATGAACGTTCGAAATCCGAACACTCGAGAGTTGGGTATGGGCTAATCTTACGTTTATATAACAAAAGCATGTGGTTTAGACAAGTGACATTTATTACCCTCAATGGGCAATATTTGTCTAATTTTCCCCACCAAATAAGTCGGAATTCCGATACCAAGGCCCACCCCGGATTCTCTAAGGCAAAGAGCCCAGCACAGCATCCAACTCCTCTTCGGCGACGTACCCAATCCATTGTTTGATCACGTTTCCTTCGGGGTCAACAAGAAAAAGATGGGGCTGGAATTGATATCCCAGAGCTTGCTTGATAGGATTTGTCTTCGGGTCATCGATATCCAAGTAAGTAAATCGGATTTTCCCTGCATACTTACTCTCTAGCTTCCTCAGAACAGGTGTCATGCTCTTGCATGTCGGACACCAAAAAGCAAAAAACTCAACCAATTGGTATCCGCCCGAGGCCATCACGAACTCGTCTGGGTTAGTTGGTTGTATCGTAATATCGACCAGGAGGAACGGAGTTTCAGCGGTTGACTGAGGCGTTACATTCTCTCTCACAGATTCAATTCCCGGATACGGGGCGGTTTTTGGAGTCTTAATCTCCTCTCCTTGTTCGTTAGAGGGAGGATATGGAGATGGGAACATGGACCTCGACTCGATGTTTGACACAGCCGGGACTGAAGGATAAGCTGAAGGCCCTGCCCCACCCTCGAGAGTTTCTACAGATCCGCTCGAGCATCCCGAGCTGGTAACCAGCAAAGCAAGGAGAAAGTAAAACCACTTTCCGCTCATTCCGCACCTTTACATCATGACCAAACTATGGAAAGCTCGATGGATATAGTTCGATTAAGCGACATGCACCAAGGCATCAAATTTATGCAAAGTCACTCGCTTTTACAGAGGCCATCTATAATCTTTGAACAGATGTAAAAAGAGCGGAGTTGCTCCCCCGCCCTTCCATATAAGCTCCTAGCGAACTTCAGGTTCGATGATCCCATACGTGCCATCACGCCGTTTGTAGAGGATGTTAATAGCTCCAGAATTTGTGTTGTAGAACACAAAAAAGCTATCGTGTCCTAGCAAATTCATTTGCTCAATGGCTTCAAGCTCATCCATCGGGGTAACGAGAAATCTCTTGCGCTTTGCAATAACGGGTTGCTCTTCCACGGACTCCCCTTCGGTCTCAGAAACGATAGCTTCGGCGACACTCTTGCCATCGCCACGTCCGCGGTAACGCTTGCCCTTAAAGCGTTCGATACGACGTTGGATCTTATCCAAAGCCGTATCCAGAGCGGCAAAAATATCGTCCGCACGTTCCTCAGAACGGAGGATAAAACCTTTCCCACGGATTGTGATCTGCGCAATTTGACGGTCTGCGGCATTGCGCGCGGACTTCTCGTATGTGACATCCACCCGCGCCTCCTCAATCCCGGGCAAGTAGCGATCTAACTTGGCCACCTTTTTATCGATGTAATCCTGCAATCTCTCACTAATCTCCATGTTCCGACTCACTACCTCTACGGGTATTGCCATCTTCGCCTCCTTTAGGTAAGGATAGTTCTCGCAACTACTAATCCAAAAACGGCCCTCGCCCCAGCCTCCTTTAGTGCTTTTGCGCATTCATTGATTGTGGCACCGGTTGTCATCACATCATCCACTACTAGGACCGACTTTCCCTTAACAGAAGACGCCTCTGCCCAAAAAGCATCCCGCACGTTCTCGAGACGTTGCGAGAGTCCCAGATCAACTTGAGAGGACGTTTCACGCACTCTTTGCAGAGCTCGCCCACTATATGGAATCCGCACCGCCAAGGCAAGGGGATAGGCAATTAGTGCAGCTTGATTATATCCACGTTCCCTTCTTCGAACAACGCCTAATGGAACCGGAACGACCAAGTCGCACACCCAATTGGTTTCGAGAAACAATTCAATCAGGCGGAGGGAAAGGGTTTCCGCTAATGAGACATCCCTATGATACTTCAGCCGGTGAATGACGTTACGTAACGGTCCAGAATAGCGCCCGTACCCTCGCAGTCCATCGAGAATAAAGGCTCTATCTGCACAGGTCGGGCAAGCTGCAGAGGTAGGGAGCGGAAGCCCGCACCGGTCACATAGCTCTCCCGTGATCCTCTGAACACTGCCCTGACAATCTGAGCACCAACGCACCCCAGTTCTACCGCACCCTGCACAACTCGGAGGATAAACCCAATCAAGAAATTTCCAGAAGCCCCGATAAAGGGTATACGGATAGACAGAGGAGCGATCGAAAATACTCACTTCTGAGTTCTCAGTCGCCGAACAGGAGGTTCCTGAGCGCAGATTGCATAAGCATGATAAAGGCTGGGGTCATCAACACGATACATATGGAGGGAAATATCAATAAGGCGAGCGGAATCAGCATCTTAATTGGCGCCTTGTGTGCTTCTTCCTCAGCCCGTTGGCGTCGGCGAATCCGCATCTGGTCGGATTGAATCCGCAAAACCTTCGCCATGCTGACGCCCAGCTGCTCGCTCTGGATCACAGCAGCAACAAAACTGGTCATCTCAGGAATACCAATTCTATCTGCCATGTCTCGAAGGGCCTCACGGCGCAACTTACCTAACTGAATCTCCTTCAAGGCACGCGCAAAGGCCAAACTTAACTCATTGTCCCACTTCTCGGCCACCTTAGCCATAGCCCCATCAAAGCCCAAACCGGCTTCAACACAGATAGTCAATAGATCTAATGCATCGGGCATTGCCTTGCGGATCTCTTTCTGTCGGCGACTAATCCTGCTCGTCAAAAGCATTTCGGGAATGTAGAAACCAATCACCATAAAGACCAAAATCACAATAAACTTCCAAACCCAACTCCAGTCCCTCAGGCCTACAGAAAAAAGAAAGAGAAACAACCCTCCCATTAGGAAGGCCAGCAGAAATCTCGAAGCCCAAAAGACAGTTGGATCTAACCCTCTGGGATTCCCCGCCAGCTCAAGGCGACGGGCTGTGTTTTGCAAGGCGTTTTGAGGGGTAAAACGCGCAACAAAATCCCCAAACCGCCTCGCCAAGGGAATCAACACCCGCTCGGAAAAAGGCTGCGAGAGCTCGATTTCCTCTAGGGTAGCAATTTCCCCTCGTGCAGCAAATTCTGTCAGTCTCCGTTGCAAGGGATCCTCTCGACCGGCGTCGCGCAAACCGACAAGAACTAGGATCAAAGCCCCGAACAAGACAAAAACGACCAAGCCCACAATAATCCAGAGAAGCATCCCTTCCATAAACTGCCTCCATCCTCCGTGTTACACCTCGATATTGGCTATGCGCATCATCACGTAATACCCAGCAACGATCATCAAAGCGCCGATCACCAACATAGTAATGCCAAAAATTCGGGTGCTAGGATTGAAGAATTGCATCATATAGGCGCGATTAACCAGCCAGAGGATAACCAGAATCAATAATGGCATTGACGCAAGAAATCGGCCCGAATAGACCACTTGTGCAGTTAGCACTCTGATTTCACCCTTAATGCGGACGCGTTCCCGAATCGTATGGGAGATCGTATCCAGAATTTCAGCCAAATTCCCTCCTACCTCGCGTTGCACGTTGATCGCAGCAATAATGAGGTCGAGGTCATCGCTTGGTACGCGTCGGTGAAGATTATCCAAAGCCACTTGCATTGGAATACCTAACTGCATCTCTTGGACAACGCGCCGAAACTCATCCGAAATCGGAGAGGGCATCTCCTTACTCACCGCCTCCATCGCCTGTACTACTGAATACCCCGCCCTCAGACCATTGACCATTAGGTTAAGCATATCCGCAAGCTGGTTATTGAATTGGTGCAGGCGCTGACTCTGCAAGCGCTTGATATAAAGCCGGGGGAGCCAATATCCGCCCAGACACCCTAGCAAGGTAAAAATCAGATTTCGTCCTCCGAAGAAGTAAGCCAAACCTCCAACAAAAACCACCATAATAACAACCAAAGCGATATACTCCCCGGGCTTCATCTTGATATCAGCGCGCGCCAATTCGCGCGCAATTCCGGCCCCCCACTTCGACCTTGTCACCCGCTCATTGACCCAATCCCCGATCGGGGTTGCCCGTTCTTCCCGTTTCGTTTGTCTTTCCTCGACGCGATCGACAATGTATCGCCCGAGCCTCTCTTCAACGAGAGCTTGTTCACTCGTCAGGGTGACAACAAAACCCATAATCACCAGTGCAACGACAATAGCTCCACCAACGAAGAGGATAATAATCAGTGGATCCATCTTCCCCTCAAGCGTCTAGTAACGTCGCCGCTCACCCAACCCGAAAATCGAAGCAGGCAGGTGAATGCCTGCAGCTTCAATCTTGTCCATGAATTTCGGGCGCAGCCCTGTGGCACGCAGCCGTCCTAAGACCTTTCCGTTCTCATAACCACTTTGTTCAAAAACGAAGATGTCGGTCAAGGTAATCACATCCCCTTCCATTCCGCTTACTTCGGTGATATTCACAACCTTTCGAGATCCATCCCTCATCCTTTCAGCATGAATGATTAAGTCAATCGCCGAAGCAATTTGTTCTCGAATTGCTCGAACAGGCAAATCCATACCGGCCATGAGAGCCATGGTTTCAATTCGCGCTAAAGTGTCACGCGGAGAGTTGGAGTGCGCCGTAGTCATCGAGCCATCATGACCGGTGTTCATCGCTTGCAGCATATCCAGTGCCGCTTCATCCCGAATCTCACCCACGATAATCCGATCGGGCCTCATCCGCAACGCATTGATGACCAGTTGACGAATGGTCACTTCTCCTTTGCCTTCGATGTTTGGTGGCCTGGATTCCAAGGTGACTACGTGTTCTTGACGCAGTTGCAACTCGGCAGCATTTTCGATCGTGATAATGCGCTCATCGTTTGGAATAAACTGGGAAAGGATATTCAACAGAGTAGTCTTGCCCGAACCCGTTCCCCCAGAGATCACGATATTCAATCGAGCCTCCACACATGCTTTGAGAAATTGCAGGGCCTCAGGAGTAATCGTCCCATATTGAATAAGTTGTTCTATAGTTATGGGATTCTTAAAGAATTTCCGGATCGTAATAGTGGGGCCGACCAATGAGATGGGTGGAATCACCGCATTGACCCGCGATCCGTCTGGCAAGCGCGCATCGACATAGGGGCTTGATTCATCAATGCGCCTTCCAAGGGGCGCCACAATCCGGTCGATGATCCGCATCACGTGTTCATCGCTCTCAAAGGTGAGCGGCACCCGTTGAATCTTGCCATTCCTTTCGATGTAAATATTCTTGGCCCCATTGACCATAATCTCGGTGATCGTCTCATCTTCTAATAGGGGTTGGAGTGGGCCGAAACCTAAAATCTCAGCGACAATCTGTTCAAATAAGCGATGCCGTTCAGGTCGAGAGAGGACAATGTTTTCCTCACTAAGCACCTGATCGAAGAGTTCCTGGATAGTCTGGCGCACTTCGCTCACGCGTGTAACATCCATAGCCGGGTCTAGCTCAGCCAGCAATCGATTCTGAACGCGGGTCTTCAAATCCAAATAGGTATCACGCTGGGGAGCAGCAGCCGGCGTAGGACGCCGAGCCTGCACGGCAAGCAGGCGCGCCTTAGCATCTAAGTCTCCGCCCCCAGGGGCGTTACTTTGTCCTTGTTCGATTCGCTTCAGGAGTGACATTCTCAACCTCTCCTAACGACTAACTCTACCCAGTATACCACTATAGGTTTTCTTTGTCTCAATCTCCAAATCCGCTACTTGAGTGATACGCTGCCGGACGAGCTCCGCCAAACCCAAGTAGGCTTTAGCGATGGGTCTCGTCCGGTCCTCCAACATAAACGGAATACCTCGATTCACAGAGGGAATCACAGTCCGCTCGTCAAACGGGATCGTAGCCACCATCTCCTGCTTAATGCTTTCGGCGATCTTCTCCGGAGTGATCCCGATGCGCTTATCGTAGCGGTTGAGCACGAAAAGCACTCTTTTTCGATTAATACTCAACGCATCTAGAACTTCTAATGCCATACGCGCATTCTTAATTGCAGGAATATCCTGTGTGGTCAGCAGCAAGATCACATCCGTCACGTCAAATGCCGATAGAACGACATCTGACAAGTAGGCCGAGGAGTCGACAACCACGTAGGCAAACATCTTGCGTAAGAACTGCAGCACTTTTGCAAATTGTTCACCGGTAACACTCTCAGCGTATTCTGGGCGCAGAGGAGCTGCTAAGACTTTGACTCCCGAAGGTTTATGCACCAAAAGGACACTCTCTACGACTTCAAGGTCTAACTCGTCCACCCGGGGAGCTAAATCAACCACACTGTTCTTTCCCTGTTCATTCAGAAACACCGCCACGTCCCCAAACTGAAGATTGCCATCTACGATAACCACTGGTGTCTCCGAGCTATGCAAAGCAACAGCGAGGTTGGTCGCTACCGTGGTGGTGCCCACTCCGCCTTTGGGACTGTAGACCACAACGACTTTGCCATCGTAGATGTTTACTCCAGTTAGCGAGCCTCCTACACCAGAGTGAATTGGAGGGGGGATTTTCTCTCGTTCTTCGTAGGCCATTTTCCCGGCACGCCTTACTGCAGCAGTCAACTCGTCTACACTTGGCGGCTTAGTCAAGAAGTCACGCGCTCCGGCCAACATCGCTCGGCGCATGTAATTCGGATCCCCTTGCACGGAGAGAATGACAATTTGGGTATAGGGATTGGCTCGGCGGATGGCCTCTGTCGCTGTGATCCCGTCCATGTCCGGCATGTTTATATCCATAATCACCACATCCGGTTTCGTTTGACGGGTGATCTCGATTCCCTCCCTGCCATTTTTAGCTGCACCGACAACTTCAATATCCTTCTCAAACTGGAGAAGCTTGCGAATGTTCTCGCGCGTCTCCGCAATATCATCCACAATAACTACTCGAATTTTCTCCGTTGCTTCCATTGTCCCTATTGTCCCTATGCCTCGGCAAGATAGCCGCCTTCATGGGATTGGCGTTGGAGTAGGTTGAAAAGTAATATTGGGCATATTTGGCGAATCGACTCTAGGCTCAATACCATAGGGCAATTTGACAGGCACGGGCACGTTATACCTATTCAAGTAATATTGAAGAGTCTGAGCCTCAATCTGAACCCTAGAGTTATCCCCCGCGGCCCTTAAGTGCAAGGTGAATTGTGCCCCGTTGGCCATCAGATAGGTCAACATGAGGGCATCTTGGGGCGTAACGATCAAACTCACAAACTCCGGAGCGGGTTTGGGGGCCTGTGGCGTTGGTTGCGTCGGGGGCTGAGGGCCTTGCTCCGGAGGCTGTTGAGCTGGAGTAGAAACCGCTTCGCTCCGAAAGCCAGCCTCATAGGTCCCAACGCTTAGAACCGTCACATCCTGTAAGATCACCTGAGCAACCAGACGAGGCCGCTGAGGTTCTGCCGGAACCACAACAATCGGCTGACCTAGCCCGGGAACTGTCTCAGCGCGGCCGGCGTTTCCACTCCCCTCACCCACAGGCGCCGACACTCCCGCCGTAAGATACACAGCCGGGTCGCGCGTTCCCGGAGCAATCGCCTCGCCCGCAACGTTGGGCAGCTTCGTTTGATACTCCGTATCGATATCGACAAACGAATGAACCACAGCTACGTTAACTCGGTCTCCAGCCTGCACCGGAAAGCTGGCTTTTGTGAGGCGCTCTATAGGGATTGCGACCGCAACACTCCCGCGCGGGATATATAGCGCAATATCCGAACCCGTGGCCGACAACTCTTCAGCGCTCCCAGCGAGCATGCTTTCCAGGATAATCAACCCTGCTTCTATATCGATCTTCGCCAACCTTCCCTCAACGTCCTTAATTTCAGAAAACATCCCCTGCAAGTAAAACTGGCGCTGGATTGGAATCAAACTTACTACATCGCGGCTAATCACGCCACCACGGGGAATCTTCTGAGTTGCTACCAAAACATTGACCGTATCGACCACTTGTGGGGTGGGTTCGCCCACCGGGGAAGGTTGCGGGGTAATTGCAGGCCGCAGCCGTAGAACAACCAACACAACCGCCACCAAACACAGAAGGACGATCAGGGCCAATAAAAAGAAAACTCTTCCTCGTCGCATGAGCGCCTCCAGAAATTAGACTTTTTGGCGTCGCCGGGCGGTCTTTCATGTTAGTATTATACATCCATCCTTTTCGGATATCACAACCCTATACAATTTTGTAAGTCGCCTCGGAGAGTCTCGGGCCAAAATCAAGGTAAACTTGCCCAACTTCCAAAACTGGATTCTTTGCTGTTTTTCTGCACAAAGATCAAGTTTGCAAGTTAGAGGCCAAGAAAAACCCTGGTCTTTTGACCAGGGTTTTCCCGAAATAATAGGATATTTACGCTTGTGAATGAATTAGATTGCGCTAACGATTCGGCTGAACACGTTACCGATGGCGGGCCCTAACAGCGCAAGGATTACGATGACCACAATCGCCACTAGGACCAAGATCAGCGCATATTCCACCAGACCCTGACCTTTTTCTTTCGGGGCAAATAGCATTGCGCCTTACCTCCTTTCCTCAGAGATTCTACTCTGCAAAGAGCAGTTAACTGCATTATATGGAATCTTTTAATTTTATGCAATATCCTTTTTGTGAAATTTTCCTTGCAATTATGTAAGTTGGGCTATTTCTTGGAGCGGGATGCTAAACGAAACGCGAGTTCCTTCTCCAATCCTCGTATTGAGTTGGAACTCCCCTCCAACCATCTCTACTCGATCGCGGATCACTTTCAATCCCATATTGGTGCGCTCTCGCAAGATCTCCGGGTCAAACCCCTTACCGTTATCGTCCACAACGACCCTTAAGTGATTATCCCCGAGATCTAAATGGAGACGCACCTCACTAGCTTGACTATGGCGGACGGCGTTCCCTAAAAGTTCCTGAATTGCTCGAAAGACCATGACCTCAAGGTAAGGTTCGAGTCTCCTTTCCACCCCGCCCAAGGTAAGTTGAATAGAGACACCGGGCACGTTCTGGAGCGCCTCTACGTATCGCCTAACTGTCGGGACTAGCCCCAAATCGTCCAACATCATCGGTCTGAGTTCGAAGATGAAGTCTCTCACCTTTTGAAAAGCCTGAGTGGCGGAAAGTTTGAGACTCTCAAGTTCCTCTTTCGCTTTTGCAGGGTCGATCTCGAAAAGACGCATGGCTATTTCGGTCTGTAAAATAAAGTTGGAAAGCGCCTGGGCGGGGCCATCGTGCATCTGCCGGGATAATCTCTGTCGCTCGGCCTCCTGGGCTTGGATAATCATTTCAATGCCTTCGCCCGGCCTGAGGCCTCTACCGGAGCTCGCAAGGCTCTCTTGGAGAGTATCCAAATGGAGTCGGAAATTCTCCAACCATTCGCTTTGCATTTTGAGTTGTTGGATCTGGCTTTGGATTTTCTCCACCTTCCCCGACATTAGGTACAAACGCTGCTGCGCCTCCAGCGCAGCTTCATAGCCCATTCTTAATTCATGCCGAGAAAACTCGTCCGTGTGAGACTGCATCTTCTGAAGTTCAGCCGTAATTGAGGCATTTTTCCTACTAAGCTTTTCAACTTCCTGTTGGCTCTGCTGCAGGAGACGTTCCTGCTCATATAACTCCCGACGCAGGCTTGAGAGAAGCTGTTCTACCTGTTCAAGAAGTCGTTCAGTTAGATCCAAGGGGTTTTGTTCCTGCCGGCCGCTCATAAGAGTCCTTCCAAATTTTTATTTACTTTGAGACTTTGCGCTGACACCCAACCAAGCTGCAAAGCATAGACCACCGCTTGAGTGCGGTCCTTTACACCGAGCTTGCGAAATAAGGAGGCTAGATGGTTCTTCACAGTTTGAGGGCTGATCCCCATCGCAACCGCAATTTGTTTATTGCTTCGACCAAGAAGTAGGTGCGATAGGACTTCCATTTCACGCGGTGAAGGTAGAGAAATTGCAGTCAACTCTTGCCTCGATTTCCCCTCAATCTCTGAGTACTCAATAAGCCATCTCTTGAATTCTGCCGGGGTTAGAGTTCGATCACCCACAACGTAATAGCCTTGCGCAACCCATCGCAAGCGCGCAACAAGTTCAGTTGGCTGAATATCCTTTATAAAGTAACCCCATACCCCAGAACAGAAAGCCTGAAGCATTTGACCGGGATCATCGTAAGCACTCAATATAACCACCCGCGTCCGAAAGCGTTCCCAAACTACCTGTTTCACCAACTTCACCCCGTCGAGATCAGGCAAGCTGAGATCAGTAAGTGCAAGTTGGGGACGAAAAGCGCGTATCAATGCCAGTCCTTCTTCGCCGGTTGATGCCCTCCCGACCACCTCGAAATCTCTTTCTAAGCGCAAAACATCCTCAATCCCCTGTCGGAAAATCGGGTGATCTTCAATAATGGCCAGGGATATTCTCGCCTTCGTCTCCATAAAGCGCCTTAAAAAAATTTACCTATAGTATAGCATTAAAGGACTAGGGTCAGGTAAGCTAATAAAGTCGTTAAGTCCCCACCGATAAACGGTCATGGGCCTTTCATTATATTCCTTCAGCACCCAATCCTCGGCAATATACACCGCTTCGAGATCTTGAGTAAGGTGCGGATACCAATTGGGGAAGCAAATCAGGAAATCGACCCCTTGCTCATCTAAATAGCGGGCCAATCTTTCCTCATCTCTTAGAAATGGGATCACCTCGGGATTAATCAAACCGGCCAAGTCCAGAATTTGATGCTCGGTGTAGTACCCTATTGCACCAATATCATGGACTGCAATGCGTGCACGTGTTGGGAGGCTGAGCGCTGCCCATTTTGCGGTATTGACCATCTGAGTTTCAATCACCGCCACATCACGCGCATATGCGCTGCCACCCATTCCCCAAAACCCAAGAGTGACGACTATCCAAGAAAAAACACCAGCTCTAGAGAGAATCCACCCAATCTTCTGCCGGCCTGCCAACCAGCGATAAGCGAAAACCGAGCCCTTCAAGCCCAGGGTGTAGAAAACTGCTAACGCCGGCATGATATACCGGCCATGTTGGTAAGTTACCGGCAAGCGCACTGCATAAAGCCCTAAGACCCCCAAATACCACAAGAGCCATGCGCTTGCGTTCCAATCCTTCTCTCTCCAGCTACGATATGCCTCATAAAGAACCCCGGGCAGAAGAAAAATTCCTCCCCCAATCAGGGCTACAAAAAACTGCTGTCCAAAGCGATAAAGAAAAGGGCTTTGGCGCAATTCAGCATACTCGGCTTGCTTTGCATAAAAGGTTGTGGGAAACCAAGTCCCGCTCACTCCGATATTAAAGGCTATATATCCAGCCAATGACGCTCCCATCGCAATAAAAACGGGCAAATACGACCTGAGAATTCTCGCTTCATTCCTGAGTCGAACAAATATATGGGCTACCAAAGGCAAGAGAAGCGTGATCAAATCCGGACGCACCCAGATACTGACCGCCATGAGCAGGGAGAGACCCCAATCCACCTTCTCCAAGCTCAGAAAAGAAAACACTATAAAGACAATTAGGGTGGCCAAGAGGGTCTCCATCCCTGAAACCGAGGCCCAAGTAAAGTGCCACTCTAGGATCAAAAACAACCCTAACCACCCCAACGAGGGATGAATTTGCCGGAAGTACCTCATCCCACAAATTCCTATTCCCACTAAGCAACCAATCCCGAGAAAGAACGACCAGGCAAACGGGGGTATTTGCAGCAGGTAGCCTAAACTCAGCAGCAACACCCAAAACGGGGATGTAGTTCCTCCTGAAACGACGCCAGGCTCAAAGGACCAACCCTCCCCTTGAGCGAGGCTTCGCGCATAGGTCTGATGAATCCAAGCATCGTCAAGCGGAAAACCGACTCGATAGAAAGCTGCGCTATAAAAGAGGTATGCTGTGCTTGAAAGCACCGCTAAGGCGGCTAAGGCTATATCCGATTTATCGACTCGCATGAAAACGGTAAACCTTCCACTCTTTTTGGTTATCCAAGAGGGTGAGAAACGAAGTGTCGGCGGGACGATAAAAATAGGGCGAGATTTCCGCAGGATGATCCCTCTCTAAGACTAGGAATTCGATCCCGTATTGCCGTGCGACGAGCTGGACGACAGTCAACCCTCCCACGGGTACAGAGACAGCCCGCTTTTCGCAGGCAAGGTAAAACCCAACTGGATTGTTGATCATCACACTCCAGTCCTCTATACCTTCAGCGTTGGTAATCCCACGGAGCTTTGCACAAATCTTAACTTGTCTTTGGTGAGCCTCGTCCCACACCGGATTCCGAACGTCTTTGCCAATCACTCTTGTGCAATAGAGGTAAACTGTTAGGATCATCAGCATTCCCAAAACAAAGAAGGCAAAAACCTGCGTTGCGCTTATCGGAGACCAACCCCTTTTGCGAACCCCCCATTGCACAAAAACCCCAAAACCCTCACTCGCAAGGGACCAAACCAATGGCTGAAATGCAGCCGCAACATGAAAATATCCCCCCCGCCAACCAGCATAAGGGAAAACAAAACTCATAAGCGCAAACATCACTAGCCAAACGGCGGCAGCCCGAGCGACAATTGGCTCTCGTTTGCGTTTCCAAAACCCAAGAATAAACAAGGGAGCGAGCAAAATCTGCGCTTGGACGGCAATGAGGCTCAAAAGATTTTGACCGGCAGCATGCAAACGATCGTAGACCAGGGGCACCAGTCCATATCCAAGCAAGTACTCGAGACTGAGATCGCTAGCAGGATACCGATACAGATCATTGTAGTTGCGCAAGAACAAAGCGCGTTCATTGCCTGGAGGGAAAGGCGAACGATATTCCAATAAATTCCGCCCATACCAGCCGCCCATCAAAAGAGCGTAGCCGGTAATAAAAATCGTGATCTTTCTTAGCTGCTGCAACCAAAAGGGGTGCCGAGGCTCGATAAACCCTTCCCTAACGATAAGCAACAGAAACACAAGCATCCAGAAGAACCCATCTGCCCTAGCCAAATGCATCGCACCGCAAATTAAACCCGCCAGAAAGACACTTTTGTCCTTTAGCTGAGCCACTCTTGCTGCCAAGACCAACCAGAGAGTGCCTAGGATCATGTACATCGCAAAAGTATCGGTTGTCGGCAGATAGGCTAAATAGAACATCGGAAACCAGGCGAAGAGTGCAGCCAACAGAGAGGTAAAGCGCTGTTGAGAAATTTTCCAACCCAACCAATAAGTCAGAGGAGAAACCAACGAACCGAGCAGGATAAAAGGCCAACGCGCGGCTTGAAAAGCATCAGAACCCACAAGCGACATCCCCAACCAAGCCCATAGCGACGCGAGGGGCATCCAGTAAGTATGGGAAGGAACAGGTAATTCGCGCGGGTCGGTAAGGTAATTCCATAGATATGGCTCTTCAAACCCATGCCCCTGCCACAAGAGCTTTCCCCCGGCGTAATAATATTCTGCGTCCATATAGCCCGGCGAAGACTGAAAAGCAGCTGCCAACCCTACAACTGTCAAGCATCCGAGCCAAACCCACAACAGTTCCTTGAGCTTAATCATGGGAGTGTATACAACGAATAGGCGCCACCAAAATCTTGTTCCTTAGGGAGTTGTGCAACCACTCGCTCAAAAAGCTTCCACTGAGCGGCCGGATAACGCTGATCGCTCTTTTGCAAAAACTCTGCGCCTTGGCGAAAGATCAAAACGCGCTGAAACCCACGTTCTTTCCAAGCTCGAATAACCTTTTCAGGAGCATTGGAGGGATCTTGAGCGACAACAAACCACTCATCGAGAAGCTCATCACTTTCACAATTTGGCAAGCAATAGAGACTGCGTGGCTCGAAAAGGAGCAGGGTCGAGCCCGCTCCTCCCAATTGCCTGACCCACTGGGCGGCGACAATGTGCCACCCTAGGTTGTGAGTTAGGTAGGCTTGAGCATCAATTCGGCCAGCAATGTATTCAAGGACCCTTTTCTGCACTGTTGAGGTCAAAACTTCGACAGTGGTCAAGACTATAACCATTAGCACAACGCCGTTCGCCACAAACCAGATACGCACAGGCTTAAAGTCAAGCGCATGAAGCTTCCGATACCCAAAGCCGGAGAGGATGGCTAAACTGGGCATGATCGACCAATACAACCGCGTCTGGATCAGATATCCTGCAAGACGTGCCCCAATTCCCCAAAATAACCAACCCACCAACCCAAAGAGGGCGCTCAAACGAATCAATTTCCGGTCGAGATCTCCCGCCTCGGCAGGAAGAAAGGAGAACGGCACCAGTAATAAAAACAACGGCCCAATGCTCGCACTAAATCCCTCTTTGCCCTCCACGCCTAAAAAAGTGGCGGAAAACGGCAACAGGAGAGAAGTCCACCAGCTTCCCCAAGGTTGTAGCCCGGCATAGAAACCGATCCGCAGGGCACTCATCTCCCCTGCGGGGAACAAAAGAGGATAAAAAGGCTGCCCAACAGCCAGAAGATTCTTGAGCCACCACGGAAAAGAAACGGTGAGTAGGGCAAAAATGAATAGAAGTAGAGTTCCTACCTTAGAAGACCAGGTTGCGCTCAAAGGTTGTTGCGCTTCGCCAGTCGGCTTCACTGTTTGAGGAAGCAAAAATACAATGGCAAACGCTGCAGCGACTGCGATTACCCCTGCGGTATACTTCGTTCCCAGCGCAAACCCAGAAAATACCCCGGCGAGAAGAACATTTTGATGCGGCCTTTCTACAAAGGCCTCTTTCAAAGCAAAAAGGACACACACCCCCCAGAAGAAGGTGATCCAATCCACATAAGCCCAGGCTAAACTCTCAACAAAGGTAAATCCACTAAGGGATGTCGATAATGTGACCCAAAGCTCCGGACGAGAAAGATGACTTCGCAATATCTCGGCAAGCCCCAAGAGCGCAAAACATCCCAAAAACCATCCCAACGCAGCTCCAGCTTCTAGTCCGGCCAGGCTCATCGCAAAAGTGTAGAGCATCTCCCCGAGTTGAGGCATCCCCCAAAAGACATTTGAAGGGATATAGTGAAACCTACTCTGTTCCAAATATTGGAGCGGCAAAGAAAGATGATAAACAAGGGCATCAAATGCAATCGGCGGAGAGAGAGCCACTAGCCAACTGCACAGCAAGAGGAGGAGAAGCAAGGCAGCGAGAATAGACGCATAACGATTTTGAGGAGCGATCTCTAAGATCACTTGGCCAAGTCCTTCTAACCAACGTCGAATTGAACGCCGGCACGCAATCCACACAGCTCCAAGCAGAAAAATTGAGAAGAACCAGCGCACTCCTAAGATCGAGCCAAGACCCAGAAAAACTGTGGCTAGTACTCCCAAGCCAAGCCCTGTGGATTTGGTGATTGAAAGCTTTTCCCCGAAACCGAGGCGAGAGAGAATTTCTACTCCAAGCCCTCCGGCGCTGAGGAGGATCGCCGCACAAACAACCGTTTGGTAAGCAGCTCTAGTCCAGACCAATAATTGCTCAAGGGCAAACGGTTTGTGGTATAGGTAGTAGCCCCCGAGAACAAATGCTATCCAGGCCAGTAACGCAATCACCACTAGGGAGCTCTTTATCGGGTATCTCGCCATCTACTACGCAAGCCTTTCCCGAGGTTTAATCCACTTTATTGCGAATCACCTGCAACTCTGTAACTGGCGGGCGCACTTGCCACCAGCGGATCCACCACAGCCCAAGTAAAGTCAAAAAGGGAAAAGGTAAAAACATTACATCGCTCTCCTGATTGCCCTGCACCGTACTAAAGAACAAAAGCCAAGAACCAATGAACCACACTAGCATCACGATCCAAACTAACCCTCGACCCAGATCACGCCACCTTTCTTCGAGCACACGAAAGATGAGTGCTAGGGCTGGGTAAAGCACAAGATAGTGGGTTGTTGCTGTGCGATATGCAACAAGGTTGCTAACGAGCAGTGTTAGCAAAGCAACCCATAGAAAATGAGCATACTCCTTCTTCCACGCCAGCCCCCACTCAAGCAATAAATAGCCCAAGAGTCCACTATAGAGAATCCATTCAATCTGACGTTTTACGCCCGGGGTCAAGCTGGCCAAGATCGAAATTGGAGAGCTCTCTCGTGTATAGGCTGGGTAGTCCATAACCTGACGCAACATTTGAATAGGCCAATCAGGAAGAAACATCAATGAGATTGCTAGAATAAGACCCCCTCCGCCAAAAAACCCCCCAAAGATGTCCCATCTTCTCTGCGACCACGCCCAGATGAGGACAAAGGGCACGAAGAGAAAGACCATCTGGGGTTTGCACAGACTTAGGGCAATCAAGAAGCCGGCTACGAAGTCGCTTTTCCGCCTAATAGCGAGTAAGGAAAAAAGGATCAGAAGTGCGTTGACAACAGCATATTGCCCAAGAATAATCGCCCGCACGCTGTAGTAGCCAAGTGTGAAAACCAAAACAAACAGACCTAACTTCAGAGGAGACGGTTGCCACGCTGATAAACGGAAGCTGAGAAAGGCTAACCCAATAACGCATAGCTCGAGAAAAGTCATCCACAAGGCACGGGCGACAGTATATTCGAAGAAAGCAAATGGAGCAATAAAAATCATCACCGGCAGGGGGTAGACGAAATGAGCAATGTCCTCTCCCTTTGTCCTATCTGCTGGTCTGCCGTAAATGGCAATTTGCGTAGCCAGACTGACTTGTTCGTCATAGGGACTAATCCCCTCAATCAACCAATACCTTGCCCCCATCCACCGCGCTAGGAAATCATTTCCTCCAGGTTGCTGTCGAGAATATACTAAATTGATCCAATACAGTCCCCCAATTGCAGCTAAAACAAAGCCAAGGATTAGAATCTCAAAGAGTAACCGTGTGTGTCGCTTCAAGTTGACGTTCTTCTCCGCTTAGCGCTGAGAAAGGAACTCTTGGGTAACAATATCTAGGATCGTATCTCTCAGACAGGTCTGTGGAGACCAGCCAATGGTCTTCTGAATCCTAGTGATATCCGGCACTCGACGCATCAAGTCTTCAAAACCCAGAGCATATGCTTGGTCATAAGGGATAAAAATTATCCTTTGTTCCTGCTTCGTAGAGGGAGGTGCAAGTCTGCCCTGCTCTCTCAGTTCATCAATGACGCTTAAGATTAATTCGGCTAGCCCCTTGATGGAGATTTCCTCCTGGGAGCCGATATTATAAACGTTTCCCAAGGCTTCGGAGGAATCCGCCAGAGCAATCATAGCGCCGATTGCATCCTTGACGTGTAAAAAACAGCGCGTCTGGTTACCATTCCCATACACTGTAATAGGCTCGCCGGCTAAAGCCTGCCGAATAAATCGAGGAACCACCATTCCGTACTCGCCGCTCTGGCGTGGTCCTATGGTATTGAATAGTCGCATAACAACAACCGGCAAACCCTTCTCTCGATGGTAAGCTAGGGCCAAAAACTCGGCAATTATTTTCGATGCGGCGTAAGACCAGCGGCTGCGAGAGGTAGGGCCAAGCACTAACTCGTCCTCCTCCGAAAACGGCACCCGGTTTCCTTTGCCATAAACCTCAGAGGTTGAGGCAATTAGCACTTTCGCCCGATAGCGCACGGCGGCTCGCAAAACCGCAATAGTGCCGTTCACATTCGTCTCAATAGTCCTCACCGGCTGATCGACAATTAACTTCACACCGACAGCCGCAGCTAGATGAAAGATCACATCGCATTCGCTGACCAACCGATCCAACACCATTTCGTTCATGATCGAGTCCATCGTAAAGCGAAACCGTGGGTGTTGGCAGAGGTGAGCGATATTTTCAAACTTTCCTGTCGAGAGGTCATCGATGACAACCACGGAGTGACCCCGATCCAGAAGCGCTTCAGCTAAGTGGGAGCCAATGAACCCTGCCCCTCCCGTGATCAAGATGCGCCTGGGATTAGCATTGGGGTAAAGAACAGGTGCGGCTATGGACATTTTTCCAAGACTAACGCCACCTCATCTTGATAACTCAGACACCAGCCGGTTTGCGTCAGATACTTTGCCGCCACCCACTCTCTCTCCATTAGGATAACACGAATTTGCCATCGTTCTATAACCTGCTCCCATCCCTCTCTCAATTGAACCAGCTGCAGCCACTGCTCAAGAATCTGATCTCCATACAAATCCGTCCGCCCATCTACGAAAACCGGATATTCCGGAAGCGCCCACAATAGATAAGCTCCCCAATTGTAACTGTTAAACAACCGCCCTTGAGGCCGAGTTTCCTTTAGGTGCTCTACAGCACCTAAGGGGTAAAACCCCTTCATGTCCGTTGCCACAGTTTGCGGAGACCAAGCCAGAAAGGATCGATAAGTACACCCTAAAAAAACCAAGCTCACTATTAACCAATTGAGCACCGGACGATCTTGGGCAGGTTTTTCGAGTGGTTTCCCTAAGCTCTTGGGAAAATACGCTGCAAGAGTTTCCCTAATATGAAGTCCTTCAAATGCCCTTGCAATCGGCAAAGGAGCTACCAGAGCGAATAGCGCCAAATTCCTGCCAGCCAACAATGCCATGTAAAGAAACACTACTATCATTACAGTATGCCGGAACAGCCACGGCTTACGCGAAAACGCAGCGGAGCCGATCACCAGCACTAATAACCAAATGAAGGGTTGCGCAGAGAGAGAATGAAAATCTGGAGATTGCCATTCTTGGATATACTCTCCGAGTATCCGAATTGAAACGGTTTGGAAGGGGTAAAGAAAGACTCGCCAACCCAATGGGCTAAAGAGAGCAACTAGCCCCATGAACATTCCGCAAACGAAGAGGCTCAACAAATCTGCGTCACGGCGCATCCCTGTCTCCTGCCAGGAGTTCCTCCATAGCCTAACGAGACGGTTGATGAATGCCTCAAGGAAATAAATGCCCCAGAGAAGAAACCCTACAATAAAGCCACCATGCATATTGACCCAACAGAACATCAAGACCGGCAAAATCCCCCAAAGGAACTTTCTAACTCCAAAAAAGCTTTTTTCGACAGCCCTTTCAAACACATATAAAAACACTGCAGTAAAAAGAAGCGTGACCAAATGAGGGCGCGCCGACCAGTAGATTGCGCTTACTATGGCAGCAAGAATGGTTAGAAAAGCTCGCCCCAAACTAGTACCGCGAATGGTCGCATAGACGAAGGCAAAAGTAATTGTAATAATCAACCCACTAAAAAGGTTTACTCCCCCCAAGCCGGTCTTTGCTTCAACCAAGGCCATTGGGATTTCAATCAACCAGCCAGGGTAGCGCCACTCGGCTCCATATCGGGTGTACGAGAAAAGGTCTTTGGTCAAGATCGCTCGGTTTTCGATCATCCAACGGCCGGCTCTCAAGTGCCACCACGTGTCTGCATCGAGAGCGTTCCGAGCCGCCATCATGTAAACAAGCAGTATACTTACCCACGCAACCATCCGCTTGTAACTCATCCCACCCCCGTTTGGGTAATAGCCTGTGATCTTGTTTCCAGGAACCCCAATCCACTTAGCTTATAATGAGAGACGAACAACACTGGGAATGACTCCGCCATGCGTAGATTAGCGTTGAAGACCTTGCCATTAGCAATTGCGCTGCTAGCATTTTTCTTAAGAATTAATGCCGGCCCGAGGATCATTGACGACGCCTACATTACCTACCGTTACTCGAGGAATATTTTAGCGGGGAATGGCTTTGTGTTCAACCCTGGTGAACGCGTGTTGGGGACCACCACGCCTCTCTATACTTTATTGCTTGTCCTCCTCTCCTTGCCCTTCGGTGGCCTCAACGCAGATTTTCCTCTCCTTTCATATAGTTTGAACGCGCTTCTCGATAGTCTTAGCTGTGGCATTTTATACCAGCTTGGGAAGAAGCTCGGTTGCAACACTCTAGGGCTCTCTTCTGCTCTAGCCTTCGCTCTTGCACCCTTTAGCGTTACATTTTCCATCGGCGGCTTGGAGACCAGCCTCTACGTCCTTCTGTTGCTCTCCACCTGCTACACTTATGTTAATGAATGGTTTGAAGTGGCTGCTCTTTTGGCGGCGCTGGCCTTCCTTACCCGCCCCGATGCTTTGCTGCTCCTCCTTCCGTTGATGCTCGATTTTGCCCTTAACACTTGGAATGCACTCAAAGCAAGTGACAATCAACCGAGAGTTCTTGGGAGCTTTGCGCGCACGGCGCTTACCTTCGCTCTTCCCTCCATAGCATGGTTGACCTTCGCACACTTCTACTTCGGCACTTTCTTGCCGAACTCCATTGCTGCGAAGGCACTTGCCTACCATTTACCTCCCAACAGCGCCCTAATTCGCCTGCTACAACACTACGCAACCCCATTTCATGAGGATAGAACCTTCGACAAATGGGGAATCGGGGTGGGATTATTTCTCTACCCTTCTCTAGCCCTGTTCGGAGGCATTCAATTGATACGGCTCACAAAAAGAGCTCTGGGATTAGCGCTGTTTCCCTGGCTCTACTTTATTGCGTTTGCTGTAGCGAATCCTTTGATTTTCCGCTGGTATCTCACACCGCCAATCCCATTTTACTTTCTGTGCATTTTCATGGGGATCATTACGCTTTGGCAGCGGCTTTCCTATTCGATCCGCTCAAAATTCCCCCACTTCTCCCAACACCTTTCGCACTCCTTATTCCTACCCACGTTAGTGATCCCTTCACTGCTCATACTCCCGGCTTGGAAACTCCATCCTTCCCACGGCCCTGACCGACCGGCCCCAGAGATGGCTTACATCCAGCTCGAGCTCCACTACGAAGAAGCAGCGCTGTTCTTAAGGTCTCACTTCAAGAGACCATCTTCAGAACTTTGGGTTGCTGCCGGAGATGTAGGCGTGCTGGGCTACCTAACAGGCGCAAACATCCTGGATACCGTTGGCCTGAATTCCCCAGTCACTTTGCGCTACCTTCCATTGGAAAGGGAAAGCTATGTGATCAATTACGCTGTTCCAACCCAGCTTATCTTGGATTACCTGCCCGACTATGTGGTTATCCTTGAGGTATATGGCAGAAAAACCTTGCTTCAGAGTAGAGATTTTCACGAACGCTATCACCTACTACGGACAATCGACACAGATATCTACGGCAGCAATGGCTTGATGATCTTTGCGAAAAGCTCCCCATGAAAAGGCCGGCTTGATTCGCCGGCCCTCCACTTAGCTCAAGTACTCTCTTAATTTCCGCCGGATCGAAGGATGACGCAGGCGGCTCAGAGCTTGAGCCTCGATCTGACGCACCCGTTCCCGGGTAACCCCCATTTTTCTGCCCACCTCTTCTAGAGTATAGGCTTGACCATCCAACAAGCCGTAGCGCAATTGTAGGATGCGCACCTCGCGCGGTGGGAGTGTGTTCAAGATTTCCTCTAAGTGCTCCCGCAAAAGGTTATGGGTGGCTGTCTCATCGGGTGCCGAGACTTCCTCATCCTGGATAAAATCGCCTAGAACTGAGTCCTCTTCATCGTCAGTCGGCGTCTCCAAGGATAACGGCCTCCGGGCTACCTGGATCATATTTTCGACCTTTTGCGGTGGAACGTCAAGCGCTTCGGCTAATTCCTCCACCGTCGGTTCGCGCCCTAAGCGCTGAGTTAACTGGTGTTGCACCCGCAACAGTTTGTTGATCTGATCGCCCATATGAACCGGCACACGGATCGTACGCCCTTGGTCGGCAATTGCCCGCGTAACAGCTTGACGGATCCACCAAGTCGCATAGGTGCTGAATTTATGTCCACGGCGGTAGTCGAACTTCTTTGCAGCACGGATCAAGCCGATGTTCCCTTCCTGGATCAAGTCGAGGAACGGCACTCCGCGCCCCATATACTTCTTTGCCACGCTAATTACCAGGCGAGAATTTGCCGTGATTAAGTGCTCACGTGCAGCCCATCCATCCTCAATTAGGGCTTGCAATTCCTTTTTTCGCTTCGGGCTTACATTTCCACGCGCTAACTCCTCACGAGCAAGCCGACCGCGCTCGATCCGCTGCGACAACTCTACTTCCTCTTCGGCGGTCAACAAGGGCACACGACCGACCTCCTTTAGGTAAAGACCGATCGTATCGTCAGTGTCAATATTCGCTAGGTAGTCGTCCTCGAGTGCAAGGTGCGAGTTAAGATCCCCTGCGCTCTCTTCTTCGGCCAGTTCTTCGTCAGTCGGCCCGACTGAACTGACATCATCCACGTAGGGGATGCCTGCGCTCAAAAGCGCAGCGAACGCTTCCTCGAGTTGATCGACATCCTGTTCGGCTTCTGGGAAGAAGCTGAGAATGTCATCAAACGTGACATAGGATTTCTGTCGACCCAACTCGATTAAGCGCGCGATAGGACTGCTCTCTTCATCTTCTCTTTCGCTGAGTTGGTTCAACAGGTTTTCATCTAGCATAGCGCCCATATCTCACCTAACAAGCCTTTCACTAAAGCTAAACGATTTTGACCTAAAGTTCGTACGCCTTATCAGGATAATATAAAAAGCACGGCATCCAACCGGAAGCAGTGCCCCTTTTATAGCCAAGTTGCGCTAACCACCGCTACCAGCTATTTTTTCGCTCCAAAAGTTTATACATTAAAAGCAGGGGCAAAGTCAAGTATTTGACGAGAAATTAATAAAAAACTAATATTCTCTGCTAAAAAATTCTCCAGCCAGCTTGGAACACCCAAAGCGCGTCTGATAAACTGAAGTTATTCCTTCGCAAACGATACTCTCATTGACACTTGATAGGGGGTTGAGTATAATCCACCCGTTCGCCGTCAAACTCGCCCCAAGGGCAGATCATCCTAACTTCCCGGAGGCAAGAGTATGGATATTCTCTGGCTAGGCAGTCGCCATGGGCTAGATCCCTTTGAACAAATCGTGGTGCTCGGAGTTTTAGTTACTGCTTTCGTTAGTCTAATCTACGCATGGTTATTGCGCGGCAACGTCCTCAACAAGGACAAAGGCTCTCCACTCATGCAAGAGGTATGGGAGGCAATCCGAATTGGTGCCGATAGCTACCTAAATCGTCAGCTCAAGACGATCCTTCCCCTCATCGCCCTCCTAACCATTGCCCTATTTTTGAGCGTTTATATCGTACCACCAACTCCCGAGGCTGTTGAAGAGTTTGGGGACCAAGCCCAGATCGCCATTTCGGTTGGACGGACGGTCGCCTTTATCATGGGGGCGACTTTTTCTCTCCTTGTAGGTCAGTTAGGCATGCGAATGGCAATCCAAGCCAGTGTTCGAGTAGCCTCTGCCTCCAGACGCAGTCTGAACGAAGCTCTAACCATAGCGTATTATGCCGGCACCATTACCGGGATGCTGACCGATGGTTTGGGCTTGCTCGGAGGCACGCTGATTTTTATCGTGTTTGGCAAGGCTGCTCCAGACGCCCTCTTGGGTTTCGGCTTCGGGGGTACGCTAATTGCCTTATTCATGCGGGTTGGTGGAGGAATCTACACCAAAGCAGCCGATGTCGGAGCGGACCTAGTCGGTAAGGTCGAAAAGGATATCCCTGAGGACGACCCCCGCAACGCTGCTGTTGTCGCAGACCTCGTGGGGGATAATGTGGGCGACTGCGCAGGAATGGCCGCAGATATCTTCGAATCTTACGAGGTGACCATTGTCTCTGCGCTCATCCTAGGCCTGGCCTTAGTGGCCATAACCGGCGACTTAATGTGGATCGTCTACCCCTTGGCTATCCGCGCCATTGGTGTGATCTCGTCTATCCTCGGAACTTTCGCTGTACCCATCTGGCAAAGAATACCGAAGAGCGGCATTTTTGGCTTTCTTCACGCCGAGGACGCTGAAGAAGCGATGTTCCGTTCCTACGAGGTCTCCAGCATAAACACAATTCTGTGGGCCTTTTTGCTGGCCATTTTCTACGCCCATGACTGGCGAATGGCAATGCTGACGACCATCGGGGTCGGCTTGGCAGTTGCTTTCAATCCGCTAACGTCTTACTTTACTTCAACCAAGCGAGCTCCGGTAAAGGAGATTGTCGAAGCGACCAATGCTGGCCCCGCCACCACTATCTTATCGGGCCTTTCCGTAGGAATGGAGTCCAGTGTGTGGGCACTAGTCGTCATTGTCATTAGCTTTATTTTCGCTATTTTGCTCTATAGCAGCGACGGTCCGGCTTATGTATTATATGCCGTTTCTATGATCGGCATCGGGATGCTGAGCCATACAGGCAATAATGTTGCTATGGACTCCTATGGTCCGATTTCCGACAACGCCAATGGAATCGGCGAAATGGCCTGGCATGGCTTGGACGACGAAGAGACCAAAAAAGCCCGCCAAATCATGGCTGACCTAGATGCTGTAGGCAACACCACTAAAGCTATTACCAAGGGCATTGCTATAGCCTCGGCAGTGATCGCTGCAGTCAGTCTATTCGCCTCCTTCTTTATTGATGTCGGCCGCGTCCAGGAAGCAGCTAACCAAGCTGCACGGGCCGCCGGTCAACCGATTCCCTTCCCACAGCTCTTGAGCGAGACCGGGATCCGCGTGTCCGAGGTCAGTGTATTTATTGGATTGTTACTGGGCGGCGCCTTGCCCTGGTTGTTCAGCTCCCTTTCCATAAAAGCTGTTAGCCGAGCAGCGAGCTTGATCGTCATCGAAGTGCGGCGTCAATTTAGGATCCCGGGGATTATGGAGGGGACCGTAAAGCCTGATTACGCTCGTGTGGTCGGCATCTCTACCCAAGCTGCTCAGAAAGAACTAATCCCCCTAGCAGTCATCTCGGTCCTCACCCCAATCGCCCTCGGGCTAATGCTTGGGGTCGAGGCCTTGGCCAGTTTCTGTGCCGGAATTATTCTCAGCGGACAACTCCTTGCCGTCTTTATGGCCAACGCCGGAGGAGCCTGGGACAACGCAAAGAAAGCGATCGAAGATGAACCGCGCAACGTCCTAGCGAATACTGGCAAGGGATCGGAGCGCCACAAAGCGAGCGTTGTTGGAGACACGGTGGGCGATCCCCTCAAAGACACTGCAGGGCCGGCCTTAAACCCCATGATTAAAGTAGTCAACTTGGTATCCTTGATTGCCGCTCCGATCATTGTCAAATACTCCGGTGCCACAGGTGGCACTCTCATCGGAATTTGGCTCATCTCTTTGGTTCTCTTAGCGTTTGTCGGGTGGGCTATCTTGCGCTCAAAAGCTAAGGCGGCTTCCACCCAGAAGGAAATCATCCCAGCCTAGCCCTAACTACTCTATTCTTACTCTCTCGCGTTTTTCTCCCGGCACTGCTCTGGCCGGGAGAATTTTTACTTCGGTTCGCCTAACTTAACAAGTACTTGACAGTCGAAGGTGTTTCCATTATGCTAAGCTTGATCGGGCAGCTCATCGACCTATCTCCGTCCCCAGGCAAGAAATGGACTTTTTAGGATAGGAAGGGAGTTCTTTTCATGGCTTCTATACCTCTAAGGGCCTATCACCGTCAAATCGAAGAACAGATCGACCAAGCGCTTTACGATCGGGCAATCTTCCATTGTCGTCATATCCTTACTATTTACCCCAAGTGCGTCAGCACTTATCGCCTGCTCGGCAAGGCGCTGCTCGAGAACCGCAGATTTGGAGATGCCAGTGATATCTTTCAACGTGTGCTTTCCAGCCTACCGGATGATTTCATCTCTCATGTCGGTCTAAGCATTATCCGAGAAGACGAAGGCAATTTGAACGCAGCCATCTGGCACATGGAAAGAGCTTTTGAGGTGCAGCCTTCAAACAATGCCATTCAAGGTGAATTACGGCGGCTATATGGGAGGAGGGATGGCTTTGAGCCGCTGAAGGTTAACCTAAATCGTGGCGCACTAGCCCGAATGTATTTGAAAGGCAATCTTCACTCACAAGCCATTGCCGAAATCCGTATGGCCCTAGCCGAAGATCCACAACGTCCCGATTTAGAGGCCTTGCTTGCCAAGGCATATTATGAAACCCGACAGTACCCCGAAGCGAAGGCAAGTGCCCACCAATTGCTCGCAAAATTGCCCTACTGTTACGAAGCCCTCTTTATCCTTTGGCAAATCTCTCTTCTTGAAAACAGAGAAAAAGAAGCCCAGCGCTACTTGGCGAAACTGATAGAGTTAGACCCCTATGCCGCTTTCCTGAGTATAGACCAACCCCTCGTTGAGTTGGTGCCGGATACAGCAGTGATCTTAGCCAAGCCAGAGGAAGCTACCCCATCTATCCCCTCTTCACCTCTTTCCCAACAACCTGAATGGGCAGCTTCGCTAGGGGTGCAAATCCAAGAGAAGACGCAGCCCGAAATCTCTGCTCCCGATTGGATTACCGAAGCGATTCTCCCTGAGCAGCAAGGGAGACCACAAATTCAGGAACAACCTTCAGAGACTCTCCAGTCATCGAAAGCCTTGCCTCAGGAAACTCCAACCCATGACATACCCGATTGGATGAGAGAACTCGGTTGGCAAGAAAGTGAACTAAGGGAGCAACCCGATTCCGAGGAAACACTTTCTATGCCTCTGTTCAGCGAGGAAACCACACTGGAAGAACTGGAGGCAGGTGAAATCCCCGACTGGCTAAGAGAGATCTCACCTGCAGAAGCCGACCTTACTTCCACCGACGCAGGATTTGCGAAAGCTACTCCGATCCTCTACGAAAGCATACCCGATGCAGAAGGCACAGAGGGCATTCCCTCTTGGCTCGCCGAGCTTGAGAGAGAGCAACCACAAGCCGAGGAAAGTTTATCGCTTGAGCAAGAGGAAATTCCGGATTGGCTAAGGGAATTAGATCGTAAGTCCACCCTAACCACAGAGGGTTTCATTGAACAAACTCTATGGGATGAAACGAGCACGTCCGAACCATTCGCTGCAGAGTCAATTCCTCCTGAGCCTTCTTCTCCCCACGCCCCCCCCTCAGAGACAGCACCCGATTTAGATTTGCCCGAATGGCTCAGGCAGGAAACCTCTTCCTCTGACTTCGAACCGCTTCCAGATTGGCTACAAGCCCCTTCAGACCTTGAAGGCGAGAAATTCGCCTTTTCAACCGAGCCACCCCCGGCCGAGGAAGATACAAAACCCGTCCAAGTCCAACCTCAAAACGAACCAGCGTCAGAATTCCCCTCACCTCCACCGGAAAAACCCCCCTCGCCCACAGCCGAGGATGAAGCTTTCGCATGGCTAGAGAGCCTCGCCGCCAAACAGGGCGTTGAGGAAGCTCTGTTGCTCTCGCCAGACCAACGTAAAGAAGAACCACCCAACTGGATCCGCGAGTACCTCGAAGCCCACCAAGATGTTGAAACCGCAAAAGAGTCTCCGCTTGCTGAACAACCCCTAGAGCTATTCGAAAAAGCCAAAAGCCCCTCAGCGGATTCCACCTCTGCTCCAGCCCCCTCCGCCCAAGAAGAGCTTCCTGAGTGGTTGCGAGTGGAACTAGAAAAAGAGGAGCAACCCGAGGCTACAGTTCATCCTGAACCAGAAATTCCCGAATGGCTGAGAGCAACCTCGGCAACAGAAGCCACAGAATGGTTTCAGGAGTACTCACCAGCAACCATCGAACAGACGCCGTCCCAAGAAGTGTCTGTCTCTGAACCCGCTCCGTCTGAGACTCCTGCCCCACTTCAGGAAGCCACCGACACACCAGATCTCACTGTCCCCGCCGCTCGAACTTTCGCTCAACCTTTTGTAACCGATGTAGAACATCGACCAACTGAGGTCTCGCCTCCAGAGCCACAACTTGGGGCATTTCGGTCTGAGGAAACATTGCTTGAAACCAAGGAGCTTCCCCAGTCCCGCACCCAGATAATAGAGGAAGCTTGGCTTGCTTTATCCAGAGGCTATATTGATCAAGCGGTGGACAAATATCAAGCGCTTATCCGGGAAAGGGTGGAGCTTGACCGCATCATTCAAGATCTTTCGAATGCTCTCTACCAATACCCTATGGAAGTCAAGGTGTGGATGCTTCTTGGCGATGCCTACCTTCGAAAAGACCTTCTTGCTGAAGCCCTAGACGCTTATAATAAAGCCGAAGAACTCCTCCGATAAAATCGAACTCGCTTGTTGGAGGTTTTTGTGCAGCGGACTTTCGTCATGATCAAGCCAGACGGTGTTCAACGCGGGTTGATCGGCCGCATTCTCTCTCGTCTAGAAGATCGTGGGCTTAAGCTGGTTGCAGCAAAACTTATGTGGGTGAGCAGAGAACTAGCAGAAGCCCATTACGCAGTGCATAAGAATCAACCCTTCTATCCCAAACTGATCGATTACATCACTTCTTCCCCGGTCCTGGCCATGGTTTGGGAAGGGCCTGAGGCGGTAGCAGCCGTGCGCCAAACGATGGGTGCAACCCGCCCTCGCGAAGCCGCCCCTGGGTCGATAAGGCATGACTTCGGGCTAGATGTCGGCCGCAATCTCACCCATGCCTCTGACTCAGCCGAAAATGCGGAAGCTGAGATTCGTCTTTGGTTCAAACCGGAAGAAATTCTCTCCTGGGATAGAGACCTCGACCGCTGGATCTTCGAGTAACCTTCGATCACCTTGAAGAGTTCGGCAAGAGTGGCTGTCAGGTTTCCGGCAGCCATAATTTTGTTCTCTCGTAGAGGTTTTCTGCTAAATCTTGATATAATTTAGCAGATTTGTCTATTACTGCTCCACCGAACTGCAAAGCCATGAACCAGGGTAACCTCACTCTGCCTCAAACGATACAGGAAAAACTGCTCTCCATTTTGCCTCTGGTCCAAAAACCTGCCCGCTATACCGGGGGAGAACTAAACCAGATCGTAAAAGACTGGCAAAGGATAGCAGTGCGAGTTTGCCTGATCTTTCCCGACATCTACGACATCGGGATGTCCAATTTAGGGCTAGCCATTCTTTACGACCTGATTAATCAGCGTGAGGATGCATTAGCCGAGCGGGCTTTTGCTCCATGGGTAGACATGGAGAACAAGCTCCGAGAAAACCAGATCCCTCTGTATTCACTTGAAACCAAGCATCCATTAGCTGCTTTTGATATCCTCGGCTTTTCTCTTCCCTACGAGTCCCTCTATACAAACCTCCTAAATATTCTCGACTTAGCAGGACTAGAGATTTGGGCCGAAAAGCGCACACCCCAGCATCCCCTAATTCTTGCCGGCGGGCACGCAGCCTTTAATCCGGAGCCAATGGCTGCGTTCATTGACGCCTTTGTAATTGGAGAAGGCGAAGAGGTTATTCACGAAATCCTCGAAGCTTACAAAGCATGGCGCAGCACCTCAACGGATCGAACAAGCTTACTGAAAAACCTAGCCAAGATTGAGGGGGTATACGTGCCTTCGTTTTATATAGACCACTACAAGCCAGATGGAACTTTCTCCCATCTAGAAAAGAGCGAGGCTGCTGCTTCATCAACTGTGTCTAAGCGTCTAGTAGCTCACTTACCTCCCCCTCCCCATCGCTTTATCGTCCCCTATGTCGAAACAGTCCACGAAAGAATCCCGATCGAAATCATGCGTGGCTGCACCCGGGGTTGTCGTTTCTGCCAGGCCGGGATGGTCACACGTCCCATTCGCGAGCGCCCTGTTTCTGAAATCATTGAAACCATCCGAAAGGCCGTTCAAGCCACCGGGTACAATGAGGTGGGTTTACTCTCCCTTTCCTCCTCGGACTATACTCACATCTCAGAATTGGTCCGGGAAGTTCGGAAAAACTTTTCCACCTCCCACCTCTCGATCTCTTTACCCTCTCTACGCATTGAGACTTTCTCCGTCCAGTTGATGCAGGAGTTGGGGATAACACGACGCGATGGTTTTACTCTTGCTCCCGAAGCTGCCACAGAGCGAATGCGCAACATCATCAACAAGCCCATCTCTACCCAGAGTCTTCTGGAAACTGCCCGGGCCATCTTTGAGAACGGTTGGTCGACAATTAAGCTTTACTTCATGATCGGCCATCCTCAAGAGACCTTGGAGGATGTCCAAGCAATCGTGGATTTATCGAAGCAAATCCTCAGCCTTGGCAAGAAAATCATAGGGCATCGCGCCCAAATTCATGTCAGCGTTTCAACCTTCATTCCTAAGCCTCACACGCCCTTCCAATGGGTTCCCTGTGATACTCCGGAAAATATACAACAAAAGCTAAGTCTCTTGCAGAATAGTTTGCGCGGAAAAAATCTCAAATTAACTTGGAATCCGCCCGAAGCAACCTTTCTAGAAGCGTGGCTCTCCCGTGGGGATCGAAGGCTTGCACAGGTAATTTATCTAGCTTGGAAGTATGGAGCAAAATTTGACGCATGGAACGATCAGCGCAGAATAGATGCATGGCTCAGGGCCTTCAGGGACTGCGGACTATCTCCCGAATTCTACACTCATCGGCCTCGTCCGATAGACGAGGCTTTTCCGTGGGATCACATTGACACCGGAGTGCGCAAAGAATTCTTACTTCAGGACTACTTATTGAGTCTAAGGCAACAAACTCGTGCGGATTGCCGTCAAGGGTGCTACGCTTGCGGCATTATGCCAAAATACAAAGCTCTTAGGGAGAAAGGGATCACGTGGAAATGCCCTCCTCTCAAGGTGCATGTATCCGCTTAGGCTAATGATGCGCGTTCGAATCAACTTCGACAAAACGGAAGCAATGCGCTTCACGGGTCACCTTGATCTCTACAGAACTTGGGAGCGAACTTTTCGCCGGGCCAGCTTGCCCCTCGCTTATTCCCAGGGGTTTAAACCGCACCCCCGCATTCAGATCGCAGCAGCCCTGCCGCTGGGCTTCACCAGCTCCAACGACTTGATCGACATCTGGTTAGAAGAACCACTCCCTTTGTCTGAGATTCAAGCCCGTCTTCAACCAGCCTTACCCCCCGGGTTGCGCATAAACTCGATCGCTCAAGTCCCTCTAGGCCAACCTGCCCTTCAATCCCTGCTCAGAGCCTCCGAATATCAGATCACGCTCCTAGAAACAGTTCCCGATCTAGCTAATCGTATTCAAGAGTTAAGTCAACGGCCAGAAATACTATTGGAACGCAGAGGGAAGCCTTATAACCTTCGGCCTCTTCTTCTTTCCATCGAGCTACTGCCACCAAACTCGAGCGGCTTACAACGCATTTACGCCCTTCTCAGGACCGAGCCCTCGCTCTACGCCCGCCCCGATGAGCTTATGCGCGCTCTTGGAATCCCGCCCGAAAAAGCCCTCTTTCATCGCATGAAGTTACACTTCGGTCCGACGCCGTAAGGCAGCGAATTCCAGAAAGATGCCCTTCCTACTCGCCCTCCTCTTTGGCTTCTTTCCTATGTTAGTCAACGCTGGCTGGGTCTATTGGCTCGACCGGTACGAACAAGAGCCAAAGCGTCTACTTGGATTCGTGTTCTTCTGGGGAGCATTTATTGCTGCAGGCGGGGCACTTATCTTCAACACCCTTTGGCAGACCGGATTTTATCTCCTGACCAACTCAGAAAGCTTCTCAGCCCTTTCAACATCCATCCTTGCAGCACCGCTTGTCGAAGAAACCCTAAAAGGCCTAGCGGTTTTGATCGTTTTTCGATTTTATCGACAAGAATTTGACTCCATCTTAGATGGCATCGTCTACGCAACAGTGGTTGCGTTAGGATTTGCTGCTGCCGAAAACACTCTTTACATTTACGATAAAGGATACTTAGTTGGAGGTTATGAAGGTTTGTTCTTCGTAACCTTGGTCCGCGTTTTCCTAGTCGGATGGCAGCATCCTTTTTACACTTCCTTCTTTGGAATAGGTTTAGCAATCTTTCGCCTATCCCGATCGTACAAGGGGGTCATCGCCCCAGTCCTGGGTTTTCTGGCAGCTGTCCTTACCCACGCGTTCCACAACGCGCTTGCCTCTATTAGTCCTAGTATCCAAACTTGTCTTCTAGGGACTCTCATAGACTGGTCTGGTTGGATTGCTCTCTTCTTCTTTGTGATCTACACGATAACCAGAGAACGTCGCTTGCTGGAGACGTATTTGCAAGACGAAGTGGCCCTGAAGACAATAACTGCTGCACAGTACTACCGCACACTTTCATTTTACCATCGCACATTTGACCCGCTCTTGAACCTATTTCGCGGCCAATACTTCCTCACTTCTCGTTTTTATCAACTTTGTGGAGAACTAGCCCACAAAAAGGCTCAAGCAGCTCGACTCCGCGAGAACGCAGAGCCACAGATCAAAGCTTATCGCGCCGAACTCTCTCAGATTTCCCGCTTGTTATTCAATGAAAAAGTGGTAAAATCTTGAGGCGAGCCCCCATAGCTCAGTGGATAGAGCGTTGCCCTCCGGAGGCAGAGACCCGCGTTCGAGTCGCGGTGGGGGCATTTCACCGTTCAACTACCCGGCGATATAAACCGTTATCGAGGATATAGCGATACACGGGGGTCGGCAAAAAATATCGAAAGGGCAGTCCATAAGCAACTCGGTGACGAATCTCGCGCGAAGAAATGTCAAACCGAGGGGCGGTAAGGAAATTCACTTTCCCAGCGATCCCGGGTAACTGGGCCTCTAAATCTAGAACCGACTCATCTTCAATTGAGCGGTGCATTACCGCAAGGCCATCACACTCTTGAAGAAACTTCTGGGGTTCATGCCACTTGGGTAAATCGCGCAAAGAATCGCCGCCCATTAAGTAGAAGACCTCAGCCGGGCAAAGCGATTCTCTTATTATCCGAACAGAGTCAACCGCATAGTGCGGGGGAGGTCGGTCTAAATCCACACGAGAAATCTCAAAAGAGGGGTGATCCTGAACTGCAAGCTCTACCATTTTCAGCCGGTGTGCAGGGGAGGTCAAGGTTTGCTCAGCTTTATGAGGAGGAAATGGCGTTAGCAGAAACAAAACGCAGTCTAACTCGAATTGAAAAAGCGCTTCTTCAGCTAGAATGAGATGTCCGAAGTGAATAGGATCAAAAGTGCCCCCTAGCACGCCAACTCGTCTATGTGTGGTTCTCACTCCACCCATTCTAGCTCATATTCCCCGATAAAAACCGTATCCCCTTCCTGAACCCCAGCCTTCCTCAACGCTTCTTCAACTCCTAAGGCTTGAAGAATTTTTTGAAACCTCCTTACGGACTGCGGATACTCCCAGTAGGTCATGGCAGCGGCTCGCTCGATCGCCTCTCCTTTCACCCGCCAGCCCTCGGGAGTTTCTATGATTTCAAACTCACGCGGATCCTTCGGCACCCGGTAAACGGGAAGCTCCTCACACAAGGTCTCTTCTCGGGGTAGCGATTGCAGCAGCTTCACCACTTGGTATAAAAGCTCCTGCACATTTTCACCCGTGAGCGCTGAAATCAGCCATACTTTTTCGATCTCACTCTGATCATACAGGACTCGACAAATTTCCTCCGCCTTACGTCGTACTTCTGGAAGATCGATCTTGTTGAGTGCTACGACCTGGGGCTTTTTTCTTAGGTTTAGATCGAAAAGCGCCATCTCGGCGTTGATCTGATGAAAGTCAGCAACAGGGTCCTCTGAAGTCCCATCTAGAAGATGGATAAGAACCTTTGTCCTCTGGACATGCTTAAGAAATTCAATACCCAACCCCACTCCTCGGTGAGCTCCCTCGATCAACCCCGGGACATCAGCGATGGTTATTGTCAGCTCATCGTCTAGGACAGCAACGCCCAAATTTGGCTCCAAGGTTGTAAAAGGGTAAGGAGCAATTTTCGGCTTCGCATTGGTCACTTTGGCAAGCAGAGTAGACTTGCCGGCATTAGGAACCCCTATAATTCCTACATCGGCGATCAGCCTTAGCTCCAGTCTCAGACGCACCTCCTCAGCCGGTTCGCCCTTCTCGGCCACTCGAGGCGACTGATGCACGGGTGTGGCAAAACGAGCGTTCCCGCGTCCACCGCGGCCGCCTCTCGCGACGACCAACCTTTGTCCCTTCTCCGTCAGATCGCCTAGAAGCTCTCCGCTCTCTGCGTTATAGACCAGTGTCCCCGGCGGGACCTGGATGATCAAATCTTCTCCCGATTTCCCTGTCATGTTTTGCTTGCCCCCCGGTGCTCCGTCCTGGGCTTTGTAGTTTCTCTTCCGATGTAAATGATACAAGGTGTTGAGCGAGGGGTTAACTTCTAAAATGACGTCTCCTCCTTTGCCTCCGTCCCCGCCATCCGGGCCCCCAAAAGGCACAAATTTCTCACGGCGAAAGTGGACGATGCCATCACCACCTTTTCCGGCTTTTACATGGATGATCGCCTCGTCAACGAACATCAGCACTCGACTGCTCTTTTATTGCGCATTCATTCCTGCAAGTCGATTATACCATTGCGTTCAAGTGGAAATTTTGATTGCACTATTCTCGTGAAATCATTGTGTGAAAAAGCACAAAGTGAATTTCTATGATAGAATTTATCAAAAATTTATTTCGGAGGAGAGAGAAAACATGTCGAGCCGAACCGTTCCCGACATTGTTATCGGACGTTTGCCTCAATATCTCCGCACCCTACAAAGGATGGCCGATGAGAATCGAATCATCACTTCCTCTCAGGAGCTGGCAGAACGCTTAGGCATCTCTGCTGCCCAAATTCGCAAAGACCTTTCACTGTTTGGAGAATTCGGCAAACAGGGCACCGGCTATGATATCCACTTTTTGATCGAAAAGTTGCGTTCCATCCTGAAGGTCGATCGAGTATGGGATATCGTAGTCGTTGGTGTAGGGGACATCGGAAGTGCGATAGCTCGATATCAAGGGTTTACCAATCGCGGCTTTCGAGTAGCCATGCTTTTCGACAAGGATCCGGTTAAAATCGGCACTCAGGTCGGCAATTTCATCGTCCAAGACAGCCGCAACCTCGTTGAGGCTGTGCAGCGAGCGGGGATCAAAATCGGGATGATCACTGTTCCCTCTTCAGAGGCTCAATCGGTAGCCGAACAGCTGATAAAGGGGGGTGTCAGAGCCATTCTAAATTATGCACCAATTAGCCTGAACGTACCTCCTTACGTACGCGTGCAATACATCGATCCGGTAATTCACCTGCAGCGAATGACCTATTACCTAGACTAGAACAGCTAGATGAGAGAGGGAAGGCTTCTTCGCAAGACGGGCACCATTTTAATCCCTCGAGCAGCGCCCTCAGCCACCGCTGTCTTTGGGTTATCCACTAGATATGTCGGCACCCCCAATTCTTTTGTCAACAACCGGTCCAAGCCCCGCAAAAGAGCCAGCCCTCCGGTCATTGCGATTCCTCGATCGAGGATATCGGCTACCAACTCTGGAGGAGTTTTCTCCAACACGCGTCGCGCAGTCTCGATGACTTCCTTGAGGGGTGCTTGAATAGCTTCTACGATTTCTCCTGTCGTCAAAGTGACTCCGCGCGGAAGCCCGCTCACTTGATCCTGCCCCTGAACATCCATCCGGTCTTCCTGGGGGAGAGGAATCGCCGCCCCGATGTTGATCTTAAGCTGTTCTGCAGTAAGAGGACCGATAATCAAGCCGTACTTTTTCCGCACGTAGGAGATAATCGCTTCATCCAGCGCCATGCCCCCCATTCGAGTGGTTTCTGCGGCCACAATTCCGTACATGGCAATGACCGCAGCTTGAGTCACACCTCCTCCAAGACACAAGACCATGTTGCCACTGGGAGTCCCAATCGGCATATCCGCTCCAATCGCCGCCGCCAAAGGTTGGTGAATCAGGTAAGCTTCTCGCGTTCCAGCCTCGAGAATTGCCTCATGTACTGCCCGGCTCTCAACACTGGTGATCCCGTAGGGAATGGTAATCATCACCTTAGGTGGAACAATTCGAAACGGGCCACTCAGTTTTCTTAGCAGCCAGCGGAGCATATTCTCAGTGACTTCATAATCAGCCACTACCCCGTTTTGTAAAGGTCGGGTCACTTCGATCGTGTCCGGCACCTTACCGAACATATCCAGCGCTTCCTGCCCCCACGCCACCATTTTCTGCTCGTCCACGACAATTGCAGCAATGGTAGGTTCTTCAAATAGGAGCTGGCGCCCTTCAACCACCCGAATGTACATTGTCCCTAGGTCAATGCCTAGTTCACGGGAGAATAAGGCCATACTCTCTCAAGACCCCTCCCTGCGGTAGGATGGCATGGAGGGACCGCGATATTTTCTAGCCGCTTCTAACCGCAAATTCGAACGCCTGAGAGCTGCTTCCATGGCGAGATACTCATCGGTATCCGGCGGAGGTCCAGCCTTGAGATATTCCTCAGCACGTCGCTTCGCTTCTTCTGCCCGCTGAACATCGATCTCTTCAATGTTTTCAGCGGCATCCGTCAGCACCACCACTCGATCTGGCCGGACCTCGACAATCCCTCCCGCAACGGTGAAAAACTGTTCTTTCCCGTGTCGGCGCACTTTCATTACCCCGTAATTCAACGTTGAAAGCAACGGAGCGTGATTGGGGAGGATACCCATTTCTCCCTCGCTGCCCGGCAGAATCACAATATCCGCTTCCCCTTCAAACACAACTCGATCCTGAGAAATAATCTCACACCAAATTGGCATTTCCGCTCCTACTGCTGAAGCCTTTTGGCCTTCTCCACCGCCTCGTCAATTGTGCCCACCATCATAAAAGCTTGCTCCGGCAGGTCATCATGTTTGCCATCAAGAATTTCTCGAAAACCGCGAATAGTCTCCCGTAAAGGAACATACCGGCCCTCTTGACCCGTGAATTGCTGCGCCACGAAAAAGGGCTGTGAGAAGAACCGTTCGATCTTTCGCGCTCTAGAAACGATCAATTTGTCATCTTCACTGAGTTCATCAATGCCTAAGATTGCAATAATATCCTGTAAGTCCTTATAGCGTTGTAAAACGCGCTGCACCTCGCGAGCGGTCGTATAATGTTCAATGCCCACGATGTTGGGATCGAGAATGCGCGAGGTTGAAGCCAGTGGATCCACCGCCGGGTAAATCCCTTTCTCTGCAATAGATCGTTCAAGCGCAATCGTGGCATCCAAGTGAGTGAAGGTCGCAACCGGTGCCGGGTCGGAATAGTCGTCGGCGGGGACATAGACCGCTTGCATCGAAGTAATCGAGCCGGTCCGAGTGGAAGTAATCCGCTCTTGTAATTCTCCCATTTCTGTTGCTAAGGTTGGCTGGTACCCCACCGCCGAGGGCATTCTTCCCAACAGAGCCGAGACCTCAGAGCCCGACATACTAAAACGGAAAATGTTGTCAATAAAGAGGAGCACATCCCGACCCTGATCTCGGAAGTATTCTGCCATCGAAAGCGCCGACAAGGCCACCCTTAGGCGCGCTCCGGCGGGCTCGTTCATCTGCCCGAACACCATCACGGTATCCTTGATAACCCCGGATTCCAGCATCTCCCGATAGAGCTGGGTCCCTTCTCGGGTGCGCTCACCAACCCCGGCAAACACGGAATTCCCTTGGTGAACTGTGGCGATCGAGCGAATAAGTTCCATAATGATCACTGTTTTACCTACACCAGCCCCACCAAAGATGCCCGTTTTTCCCCCGCGCGTGAACGGGGCAATGAGGTCTATGACCTTAATACCTGTCTCAAACACCTCGACCCGAGTGGACTGTTCGGCAAAGGGCGGCGCCGGGCGATGAATTGGATAATAAAGTTTGGCCTTAACTTCTCCCTTTTGATCGATCGGGCGACCCAACACGTTAAAAACTCTTCCTAAGGTTTCAGGTCCTACCGGGACCATGATTGGTTTACCGGTCGCAAAGGCTGGCGCCCCCCGCTGCAAACCATCTGTTGAGTCCATGGCTACACAACGAACCCAGTTATTCCCAAGGTGTTTCTGGACCTCTAAAACCAACGGCTCGGCATTGTCTCGAGGGATCTCAATCGCATCATAGATTTCCGGCAGCTGATCGGGCGGAAATTCGACGTCAACCACACCACCCAAGACTTGAACCACTCTTCCTCTTACTTGAACCATTTTACCTCCACCTAGGCGACTTTCTCCTGAATTGATAATGCCTCTGCACCGCCAGCTATATCCAGCATCTCACTAGTAATCGCTTGCTGTCGGGCTTTGTTATATTCTAGCTGCAGCGACGCGGCCAATTCTGTGGCAGCATCGGTTGCATTTTTCATTGCGATCATGCGCGCAGCGTGCTCACTGGCCTGCGCTTCGAGAATGGCCTGGTAAACCTGGAGTTCAGTGAACCGAGGAACAATTCGATTGAGAATTGTATTCATGTCAGGTTCATAAATGTACACCGCTCTTGACCCTTGATGAGTCACGGTGTCGAAGGTGCCAACCCTCTCCTTCTCATGACGATACTCAAGCGGGAGAAGTTTTTTCATAGTTGGAGTCTGCCTGACCATGTTCACGAAGTCGGTGTAAATCAGGAACACCTCGTCCACCCGCCGGGATAGGAATTCCTCGATTGCCAACATTCCAATTGCAGAGACATCCTTGAAGGTTGGCGGGGTAGGGAGATTGCTAAACTCAGCAATAATCTCCTTTCGCAGACGGAGGAGCAAGTCGCGCCCCTTGCGTCCCACGGCGATATAGCGAAGAGGATATGGGTATTGGGAGAACTGTTGTAAAGTAAAGCGGATCACGTTGGTGTTGTAAGCCCCAGCCAACCCTCGATCACTGGTAATGACGATGAGCAAGGCAGCAGACACTTTTTCACGCTGACTAAGCAAAGGATGCAAGTCGTCCCGCCCGGGCTGACTGGCTATGTGTGTGAGCACCTCCCAAGCCTTTGTTGCATAGGGCTGAGTATGCATTAGGGCCGTGACCGACCTTCTCACTTTACTAGTACTCACCGCTTGTAAAGCTCTCGTAACCTGAGCAATATTTTTGATACTGCGTATACGAAGACGAACCTCTCGGGTGTTAGGCATGGTCCCTCTATCCTTTGCTCGCCAAGGATCACTGCCAAGAGGCCATAAAGCTCTCTAAGGCCGCGATCAGCTTCTCACGCGTTTCCTCTGTAATTTCTTTCTTTTCGGCGATATCCTTTCCGATCTCCGGATAGGAAGTTTCGATGTAGCGGAGCAGAGAGGTTTCCCAGCGGCGCATATCCTCAAGAGGGACTTTATCGGCATATCCTTGAGTTCCGGCAAACAGGACGATCACCTGCTGTTCGAGCGGCATCGGTTCATATTGCGGCTGTTTGAGAATTTCTTGCAAATGCAATCCTCGATTCAACTGGGCCTGAGTTGCTTTATCTAAATCCGAACCAAACTGAGCGAAGGCTGCCAGTTCCCGAAAAGCTGCCATCTCCAGCCGCAAGCGGCCCGCAACCTGTTTCATAGCCTTAGTTTGGGCATCGCCCCCTACCCGGGACACCGAAATTCCCACGTTAACTGCCGGACGAATGCCAGCATAAAACAGGTTATTCTCCAAATAAATCTGACCATCGGTGATCGAAATCACGTTTGTTGGAATGTAAGCCGAGACATCTCCAAGTAAGGTCTCGATAATGGGTAAAGCTGTCAACGACCCCCCTGATCCGCGCCGCTTCACCACTTTATACTCGTGAGCATTCGGCATAGCCTTCAAAGCCTCTCGAGCCTCGTGTAGCGCGCGAGGGCCACCATAAACTTTCCCATCGACGCTGTCTTCGGGCTCCGCTAGCGCACCCTCGAAGCTTTGAGGCACTATGACGTACTCGTCGGCCAGGCGGGCTGCTCGTTCGAGTAAGCGCGAGTGAAGATAAAACACATCTCCCGGGTAAGCCTCACGGCCCGGCGGACGACGCAGCAATAAACTGACCTGACGATAGGCCCAAGCATGTTTCGACAGGTCATCATATACGATCAAAGCATCTCTGCCGCTCTCCATAAATTCTTCCCCCATGGCACACCCCGCATATGGAGCGATATACTGCATCGCAGCCGGATCATCTGCTGATGCCACTACCACAATGGTGTAGTCCATCGCCCCGTATTTTTCAAGCGTTGCCACAGTTCGGGCAATGGCCGCCTTCTTCTGGCCGATTGCTACGTAGATGCAGTATAGGTCCTTACCTTTTTGGTTGATGATTGTGTCGATGGCCAAAGCAGTCTTTCCGGTTTGGCGATCGCCAATGATCAGTTCCCGCTGCCCCCGACCAATCGGGATCATCGAGTCAATTGCCTTTATGCCAGTTTGGACGGGTGTGTCCACGTCTTTCCTCAAGACAACCCCTGGTGCAATGCGCTCAATTGGGCGGTAGCGATTGAAACGGATCGGCCCTTTACCGTCAATAGGTTGCCCCAGAGCATTGACCACCCGCCCAATCAAGCCATCCCCGACCGGAACAGACGCAATCCGCCCTGTCGAGCGAACCTGCATCCCTTCCTCAATACCAGAGTAGTCACCGATCACAATAATCCCCACATTATCCTTCTCGAGGTTGAAGGCTATTCCCATCACCCCATTAGCAAATTCGACCAACTCCTGAGAACGAACGTTGCTCAAGCCACTGACACGAGCGATTCCGTCTCCAGCTTCGATTACCGTACCGATATCCTTAAATTGATATTCGGGTTGAAAAACCTCAATCTGCTTGAGCAATTCCTCGGAGATCTGTTTTATGTTTATGTAATCCGCCATAGTCCTTCCGTCCTCAATGTTCAATTTATGCAGTTAGGTCAGTTACCGTTTGAGCATCCAAGCGTAGGATCAACTCGCTCACCAAAGACACAGCGTGATCATAATCGCCGCGATGGATGATCGAGCTGTGGGAATGAATATGTCGGGCAGGAACACCGATGACCAAAGTGGGAACACCGGTATGATGGAGATGAATTGCGGCGCCGTCTGTCGCTCCCCCTTCGATATATGAAAGCTGAACCGGAATCGATTTTTCCTCCGCAACCTTTAGGGCAAGATCGCGCAATCGTTGATTCGGGATCATGCGGGCATCAAAAATCACTATGGTCGGACCCTTGCCCAATTTGATCCCTGACTCCTCAGGCTTAATGCCAGGTACATCGCCGGCAATGTCAGACTCCAGCACAATTGCTACATGAGGATCGACAGCTCGGACACTGGTCGTCGCTCCCCGCACCCCCACTTCTTCCTGGACGGTCGCCACTCCGTATACCGTGTTCGGGTGTTGTCTCTCCTGAAGTTGCTTCAGAACCGAAACAGCCAGGGCAACCCCCACCCGGTCATCGAAGGCCTTAGACAAATAGGTTCTGCCGTTCGCAAGTTCAACAAAGTCAGCTCTGGGGACAACCGGATCCCCGGTCCTTACACCAGCTTCCTCCACTTCCGCTTTGCTGGTTGCCCCAATGTCGATATACATATCCTGCTTTTCGATCACCTTCTTCCGATCTTCGGGACTGAGCAAGTGGGGTGGTTTTGCCCCGATCACTCCGACAACATCTCCTTTATGGGTTTTAATAATGACCCGCTGACCCAGTAAGACTTGATCAAACCACCCCCCCAAGGGCAAGAACTTAATGAAACCTTCATCGGTGACGTACTTAACCAAAAAGCCAATTTCATCCATGTGGCCGGCAATCATCACACGAGGCTCTTCGGCTGTCCCCTGCTTTCTACATATAACGCTACCCAGTTTATCCTGGCTAAGCTCCCCTAGCCCCTGAAAATATCCTCTAATAACTGACCGTACCGGGCTTTCGAAGCCCGGTACTCCATGCGCCTCGGTTAAGTCTTTGAGCAACTTGGCCGTTTCATCCATCGCTTCTTTCTACCCTTCCTTACCCTTCGGGGTCGATCGGCAACTCAACTGTCTCAAAACGGCTAAATCATACTCGAAACCACTCCACTTGTAAAGCCAATCCCAAGTCGCTCAGCAGCTCCAGCTCTTTGTCGAGAACAGTTCAAAAAGGCTGCAGCAAGGTTTGAAGAAAACATAATCGCACCAACCACTACTCACTCCTCTCGCACACCGTTCTCAGGCGGCCTTGCTTTTGCGTCCCTCCCCAACTCCCGCGATCTCTCGTACGCCGCCCATATCGCTCTCGAAAGGGCAGTGCGGAAGCCCGCCTTCTCGAGGTAATACAAGGCAGCCGCACTGGTACCCCCCGGTGAGGTCACTTCATTACGCAAGCGCGCCAGATGGACCTGATCCTCGCGCCTCAGGTAGTAGTCAACAGAGCCTCTAACCGTCTTGGCAACTAACCGCTCGGCAATTCGTCTCGGAAAACCCAAATGCACACCGGCATCTACCATGGCCTCCATGAACAGGAATACATAGGCTGGCCCCGTACCAGATAGAGCGGTGGCCATGTCCAAGTAATTTTCCTCTTCGACAAAAATTTCATCTCCTAAAGCAGAAAGCAGGCGCCTGGCAGCCTCCTTCTGCTCTTCGGAGACAGCAGAGGAAACAGTCCAAACCGTAATCCCTTCCCCGATCTGGGCGGGAGTGTTAGGCATCGACCGGACGACATAGGGATGGGCAAGCCCCCGAACCAATTTTTCAATCGGGGCGCCGGCTACGATGGATACCACCAGTGCCTCGGGATTAATCGAACCACGCAGACCGGACAACACTTGGTCAAGTTTCTGCGGCTTAACGGACAAAACTACGATATCGGCGCACTTGGCGGCCTTGGCGTTGTCCGTTTCCACCTGAATACCGTATTTTTTCTGCAGCTCGCTCAAGCGCTCCTGACGAGGACCGGCTGCAATCAGGTTTTGGGGTTCTTCTAATTTTTGGCGGATTAGCCCACCGATCATCGCTTCCGCCATCACACCGGGGCCGATAAAGGCAATTTTTGCACTCATCGAACTCCTTCCTCCGAGCCTGTTGTTCACAGATTCCTGCTAAAGTAGCCCAAAGCGACCCGCAAGCGGATTTCTAGTTCTTTGGGGGTGTCTTTTGGGATCGCCTGGATCGCCGCTTGAGCTTCCACAACACTATAACCAAGGGAGGTCAGTGCCGATAACACTTCTTCGTCTACGTCGCTGAAAGGAACAAGCTGTCCCCACTCCATCTCATCTTGGATTTTGTCCTGCAGAGAGAGGAGAATCTTTTGGGCTGTTTTCCTGCCCAAACCGGGAACCCGTTCTAGAACCTCTGCTTGACTGTGAACAATCGCTCTGCGCAACGTACCGACATCTAGACTGGATAAGATCGACAAGGCCAACCGAAAACCTATTCCGTTCACGCCGATCAGTAGGTTAAACAGCCGGCGCGCCTCAGCGGTCTCAAAGCCCACGAGAGTTAACGAATCTTCTCGAACGAGGAGCTGGGTGTAGAAAAACGCTTGATCCCCGACCGTGAGGCGATTGCAAAGTGGTTTGGGCACATAGACAAGATACCCAACTCCCTGATTTTCCACGACTACACTATCTTCATTCACTTCACGGATCACTCCACTCAACGAAGCGATCATGGACGTCTTGCCAACCCTCGGATGCGATAGGATTGAAAATGACAAATCGCAACTGCTAATGCATCGGCCACGTCATCCGGCCTGGGGAGGTCGTCCAACCCTAAACGCAGCCTGATCATCTCTTGCATCTGGCGCTTATCCGAGTCCCCATAACCCGTGAGAGCTTGCTTGACCTCGACCGGAGCGTATTCGTAGACCGGGATTGCCTGTTGAGCCAAGGCCAGCAGAATTACCCCTCGCGCCTGTCCTACAGCCATAGCACTGCGAGAATTTTTATGGAAAAACAATCTCTCCACCGCCCCGGCTTCTGGCTGGTGGAGAGCTAGGAGCTCAACTATACGCCGATAAATTAGCAAGAGCCTTTCACTCTCACCGGACTTAGAGCCTGTAGTAGTAATAGCACCGCAATCTATAACAGATAACTGACCGCTTTCCTCTTGGCAGATGATCCCGTACCCGGTGATCGCAAGGCCAGGGTCGAGGCCGATGACAACCATGTGCTAATTTACGCTGCCTCCAACTGCGCCATCGCTTCGTCGCTAATAGCCAAGGTCGAGTAAACAGTTTGGACGTCATCCAAATCTTCAAGGGCCTCAATCACTTTGAGAACCTGAATAGTCTCATCGGGTGGAAGTTCAACTTCATTATTAGGGATCATCCGCAATTCCGCCTCTTCAGGGTGGAAACCCGCTTGCCTGAGGGCAGTGCTGATCTCGTTAAACGCCTCCACCGGCCCGATCACCTCAATCAGCTCGTCCTCGATGTTCACGTCACTAGCACCGGCTTCAACGGCAACCTCAAACACCTTTTCAGCATCCACCCCGGCTCGAGGCATCGAGAAATAAGCCGATTTTTTAAACTGCCATGCCACCGAACCGGCCTCCGCCATGCTGCCCCCATGACGATTCAACACATGGCGGATCTCAGCTACAGCGCGGTTGCGATTATCTGTCACGGCCAAAATCAACAAGGCAATGCCATTGGGGGCATATCCCTCATAGTAGATCTCCTCTAGAGCCCCTCCTTCTTTGAGCTCACCGGTGCCACGCTTGATCGCTCTCTCGATATTCTCTTTGGGCATGTTGTTTGCCCGAGCTCGCTCGATAGCTAGCTGAAGGCGCGCATTGGCACTTGGGTCACCGCCCCCATCCCGAGCAGCCAAGACAATTTCCCTCGTCAAACGGGTAAACAATTGCCCCTTCTTGGCATCAGCCGCACCCTTCTTCCTCCGTATGGTTGCCCAATGCGAATGCCCAGACATACCCTACTCCTCAAAAAGAACAGATCGACACCACGAATAAGATCGAGCCTGAACCCGTGCGCTTCCAAGACTTTGATCTAATTGTCATTATACCATTACTCTCTCAAATCTCGCCGCGGATAAACGCCTCCGTCATTTCTCGCGCCACTTCATCGCGAAACTGCTTCGGCGGCGTTTTCATAAAATATGCCGAAGGCCCAATAAGCGGACCGCTTAATCCACGATCTAAAGCGATCTTCGCACAGCGAATCGCATCAATCATTACGCCCGCCGAATTTGGAGAGTCCCAGACCTCGAGCTTGGCTTCGAGGCTCAAAGGCACATCTCCGAAGGTCGTGCCCTCTATGCGCACATAACACCACTTACGGTCGGTCAGCCACGGCACGTAATCGCTTGGACCGACATGGATGTTCTCTTCATCCAGAGAATATGGCAACATGCTGGTCACAGCACCCGTTTTAGAAATTTTCTTCGACTCAAGCCGTTCACGCTCGAGCATATTTAGGAAGTCAGTATTACCGCCAAAGTTCAGTTGATATGTGCGATCAACACGAACGCCGCGATCGACAAACAGGCGTGTGAGCACACGATGCAAGATAGTGGCACCGACCTGACTTTTTATATCATCCCCGATGACTGGTAAATTGCGCTCGCGAAAGCGGCGAGCCCAGTATTCTTGACTGGCGATAAAGACCGGTATTCCGTTGACAAAAGCACACCCTGCATCGAGCACTTGCTCCACATACCATTTTGTAGCCATCTCAGAGCCGACGGGCAAGAAATTAACCACCACGTCTGTTTTTGTCTGTTTCAGAATTCCCACAATATCCGCTGTTGGCCCTGGGGCCTTCTTGACGATCTGAGCGAGATATTTTCCCAGCCCATCATGGGTCATCCCGCGCGAGACAGGGACATTGAGGTAGGGAACCTCGGCGAACTTAATCGTGTTGTTGGGGTAAGCGAAGATCGCCTCGGAGAGGTCCTTTCCGACCTTGGTATCCACCACATCAAAAGCAGCCGTAAACTCGATATCCCGCACATGATACCCACCCAAGTTGACATGCATCAATCCCGGAACAAAATCCTCCTCCGATGCATTCCGGTAGTAGAAAACCCCCTGCACAAGCGAAGAAGCGCAGTTTCCTACCCCAATGATGGCTACGCGCACTTTATGATCTGCACTCATTTCTCGCTCCTCGAAGAAAACTAGGTTTATGATCCGTGTGATTATACGATTAGCCGCTTTCCTTGTCAAAGGTGTCCAATGAGGTTATAATCCAACAATAAAGCAAGGCACCGGGGCGTGGCTCAGCCCGGTTAGAGCACACGGTTCGGGACCGTGAGGTCGGCGGTTCAAATCCGCCCGCCCCGACTGGCTTTCATGAGGGGTGAATTATAAGAGCGATTCAGGTGTTTCACATGCCCCAAACTGTTCAACTCTTCGTTACCTGCATTATTGACACCTTCTACCCTGAAATTGGCAGAGCGGTTGTTCAAGTCCTTAATCGGGTGGGTAGAATTGTCGAGTTCCCTCCTGAGCAAACTTGTTGTGGTCAACCCGCCTTCAATGCCGGCCTGTGGGATCAAGCCCGCTCAATTGCCATCCATACCCTTAAGACCTTTGAGAAGACCCGAGGCGATATCGTTATCCCTTCGGGGTCTTGCACCTCGATGATACGTTATCATTACCCCGAATTATTCGCAAACGACCCCGCCTGGCTAAAAAGAGCCAGGGCCTTCGCCAATCGAGTTTATGAGCTTTCTGAGTACTTGGTCGATCGACTCGGAATTACCGATGTTGGCGCTCGCTTTCCTCAGAAAATCACCTACCATAGCTCATGCCACCTCTTGCGCGAGTTGGGGGTTGACCGCCAACCACGGGCTTTGCTCGCTCAAGTGCGCGGTGCCGAACTTGTTGAACTGCCTAATACGGCCGAGTGTTGCGGGTTCGGTGGAGTGTTCTCGATTGAACACCCCGAAATCTCGGCAGCCATGTTAGAACGGAAAATCACTAACATTGAAGCGTCCGGTGCGCCCTACGTAATCACTTGTGATGCCGGCTGCATGACTAACATCAACGGTGGGCTTCGGCGGCAGAAGAAGCCCCAACGTGCGTTGCACATTGCCCAAGTTTTAGCAGGCACTTAGTCTGAAGTTACGCATCATGCCCTCAAACTTTCACCAAAGAATTCGCCACGCCCTAGCAGACCCGATCCTCCAAGCCGCACTCGATAACAACGCTGAACGACGCAACACCGCTCGGCGGACTATATACCAGTCTCTGCCCCAAGACCTCCAGACCCTGCGTCAAAGGGCGCATGCAGTAAGAGCAGAAGTTATCAGGCATCTAGACCGCTACTTAGCAGAATTTATCACAAACGTCCAACACAACGGATGGATGGTGCATCGCGCCGACACCGCTCATCAAGCGGTTGAAACCATCCTTAGAATCGCTCAAAGCCACCATGCTAAACGCATTGCTAAATCCAAGAGCATGGTCAGCGAAGAAATCGAGCTAAACTCTGCGCTCCAAAAAGCGGGAATCGAGGTCGTGGAGACTGATCTAGGAGAATATATTGTCCAATTGCGCCAAGAACCACCCGCTCATATCATCACTCCTGCCGTCCACTTAACCCGTCAACAAGTGGGGCAACTCTTTCACGAAAAACTTGGGGCTCCTTTAACCGATGATGTGCCGACCATGACCGAAACTGTCCGTCGAGCTTTGCGTGAAGTTTTTCTGACCGCAGAGATCGGCTTGTCTGGGGTTAATTTTGGCGTCGTAGAGAATGGGGTAATCTGTATCGTCACTAACGAAGGCAATGGACGCATGGTCACTACGTTGCCTCCGGTTCACATTGCCTTGATGGGCATCGAGCGTCTGGTCCCAACAGTAGATGACCTTGCCCTTATGCTCTATCTACTACCCCGTTCAGCCACCGGACAAAAGCTGACTGTCTATACCAGCCTTATCCGCTCTCCCTTTCGAGAGGGAGGAGATGGATGCCGTGAAAGGCACTTAATCCTAGTGGATAACGGACGTTCGGCACTCCGGGGTTCGCCCCTCGAAGAGGCACTGTATTGTATCCGCTGCGGCGCTTGTTTCAACGCTTGTCCGGTTTTTCGTGAAATTGGGGGTCACAGCTATATAGGAAGTTCGGGCAAACATACTCCGTACGGTGGGCCGATCGGTTCGGTGATCTCCCCTGCCCTATTCGGCTACCGAGAGTTTGGTCATCTTGCGCGTGCTTCTAGTCTATGCGGAGCCTGCCGGGAGGCCTGCCCCGTGGACATCGATTTACCAAAATTGCTTCTGCGGGTTCGATCGGGAAACTTATCCACTGCTTCAAAATTCTCTCCAAGAAAGCCCAACACACCTTCTCTCTTGAAATGGGGAATCAATTTCTTCACCCTGATTGCCACCTCCCCAACTCTCTTTCGCTTCGCTCAACAAACAGCCGGAATTCTCAGCCGAATCATCTCACCCTCGAGAAGATGGCTGCGCTTGCCCTCTCTGACCGGTTGGGGATATTCGAAGGACTTTCCTACCCCGGCCCACAAACCATTCCGCGCCACCTGGCGGGAGATTCGGCAGGAAGTGACTTCTAGCCCTATCGACCTTCACTCCGTTTACCCAAACACCAAGCCCCCCCTTCACTCAAAGCAGCCCTCCTCTCCCCAAAGTTTTGTTGAGCAGTTTGAAAGTGAATTGACCAGTTTAGGGGGGAAATTTGTTCCTTGCAGCTCTACAGATGTTACGGTGAAGGTGCTAAGTTTTCTAAAAGAGGAAAACATCTCCGCTGTCCAGGCTTGGAGCCAGGAGTTTTTACCCGCCGGGCTATTAGCCTTGCTCCAAGAGAGCGGCATTCAGGTTACCTCTCAGCCACATCCGGATTTGCTGGCAGGTATCACCTCAGCGGAATGTGCCATTGCCGAAAGCGGAACTCTGGTCATTCCGGGCGATCTAAAACGTCCTCTGACCACTTCCCTGTTACCCGACATTCACCTAGCTATACTAAGAAAATCGGATATCCTCCCCCGCTTGCCCGAAGCGCTGCACCGACAAGAAAGACTCAAAACCCCTGTCACGGTATTAATCAGCGGCCCTTCGCGCACAGCCGATATCGAAATGAGTCTGACTATCGGTGTTCACGGACCCAAACGCGTGATTGTGTTCTGCTTGATGGATGCCTAACCGGGCTTTCCCCCTTAAAGCGCCAAACTCACAAAAAACGCGAGCCCACTAACGGGACTCTTCAGATCAAGCTTTACCCCGACCTTCTCAATCTTAACGAAAACATGGGCGCAGAGGGCCTCGAACCCCCGAACCTCACGGATGTGAACCGTGCGCTCTGACCGACTGAGCTATGCGCCCACTTCTCTAATTATACTCAATACTAATCAGTTAGACAAGAGGTGACTGCCTAAATTCCTGAGGCAATCTGGCTATACATATTTCCGATTGCCGGCCCTAAGAGAAACGCAACTACAATCACAATCACAGCCACTAAAATCAAGATCATGCCGTACTCAACAAAACCCTGACCCTTTTCAAAAGAGCTCGAGGAAATCATCCGAACATCCCTCCATAACAACTCACACCCGGCCAAAGAGCAGGTCTTACTCTTTCCGAAAATATTACCACATTTACAAGGTCTCGTCTTCTCCTCTTCCCCTCCGGAGTTCGTCTATGGTAAACTGCAAGCTGGACAAGAAAACTATGGATGAGAAAACGCTTAAGACGCTCGATTTTCCCAAGATTTTAGAGCAGATTGCGAGTTTTACCACCTTCCGACCCGCCGCTGAGTTAGCTCTCTCGCTTAGGCCTCTGACCGACTCCGCCGAAATCCTTCGTCGCCACGCTCTAATTCAGGAGGGAATGCGCTATTTGAGCAAAGTTCCCCAGGCAGGGATTGGCGAAGCGCACGACATTTACTCGGTCATCGACTTGGCCGAACACGAAGGAACAGCTACCCCCTTAGAACTTTTGGACGTCAAGAAAACCCTCGTTGCCGCACGGTCACTCTTGCGAGCCTTCGGCCGCCTCCATCTCGATTATCCCAACCTCAGTGAATTAGTCTCAACCATTGAAGTCCCTACCGACTTAATCGAAACCATTTCGCTCGCCCTTTCCGATCATGGGGAAATTCTGGACAGCGCCTCGCCCGCCCTAGGGGCCATCCGCAGCGAGCTCAGGATGGTTCGCGAGCGTTTGCTCTCCAGATTACAACAAATGATCTCCGATCCGGCTATCCTTTCTCTTCTGCAAGAACCGCTCATTACCCAAAGAGAAGGCCGGTATGTCATACCTATTCGGACAGAATGCAAGGGCCGTATCCCCGCCATTGTTCACGACCAGTCCGCCTCCGGAGCCACCTTATTTGTCGAACCTCTAAACGTGGTCGAGCTAAACAATCAACACCGCCAGCTACAGCTAGAAGAAAGAGACGAGGAGCGACGTGTGCTATTCAGGTTATCTAAAATGATAGCCGCTAATGCTCCGATCCTCAAAAATTGTCTCTCAGTTTTAGCTCAATTCGACTTAGTATTGTCCTGTGCTAAATACGCCCTTAAGTTAAACGCCGTTCAACCCCGGATGCTCCCCTTTAGTTCCAACGAACAACCCAACCGCTCTCCTTATATTTTCCAGTTAATCCAAGCCCGTCACCCCCTATTAGATCCTCAAAAAGTGGTGCCCATCGATGTCGAGTTAACCCATGAAGCTTTTGCACTGGTCATCACCGGACCAAATACGGGGGGCAAGACAGTCACCCTCAAGACCGTAGGTCTCCTTTGCCTAATGGCACAGACCGGCTTGCCAATCCCGGTCAAATCTGCAACGCTTTCGATCTTCGAAAATATCTTCGCCGACATTGGAGACGAGCAATCGATCGAACAGTCCTTATCGACATTCTCAGGACATATTCGCAACATCATCCGGATTTTACAATGTGCTACCCCCAAGTCCTTAGTTCTTTTGGACGAACTCGGAGCCGGCACCGACCCCCAAGAAGGCTCAGCTCTAGCTCGGGCGATTCTTTCTTATCTGGTGGAAAGGAGAATCCCTTGTCTTATTACTACCCATCATCCAGAACTCAAGGTGTTTGCTCACGTGACCCCTGGCACAATGAATGCCAGCGTGGAGTTCGACATCGAAACATTGCAGCCCACCTATCATTTGCTAATTGGGCTACCGGGACGGTCAAACGCTATTGCTATTGCCCAGCGCCTGGGGCTGCCCGAAGAGATCATCCAGAAAGCGCGGAACAATCTCACTGCCAACGAATTGGAAAGCCAAGATCTCCTAGAAGAGATTCAACGCTATCGAGAGCTCACTCGACAGGCATATCAGCAAGCAGAGCTGCACCGCCAGGAAGCTGAAAAGCTACACCAAGAACTCAATGCCCATCTAGAAAAGATCGAAAGCCAACGAATGCAGATCCTAGAAAACACCCAAAAGGAAGCCGAGCAGCTCCTAAGTGAGGTCAAGGATGAGATTCGCAAATTGCGCAAAGAGTATATACGCTCAGATCAACCGAGCGAAACTCTTCAGAGGGTAGCCGATAGGCTTGAAGAACTCGACCAGTGGGTCAAAAAACAGACCCTCGAAGAGAAGAGAAAAAAGCGGGTGATTCCCAAAGCTCAACTGCTGAAGCCGGGTGACAGAGTTCGGTTGCGTTCCTTAGGAGTTAGAGGGACTCTCACACGCATTAACGGCGAACAAGTTGAGGTTCAGGTCGGTGCCCTTAGAATACAATCCAACCTCTACGATCTTCTCTCAGATGAAGAAAAAGAGACCCAATTGTCTCGAGAAGAATTACCCTCAACTCACTTCCCCAAACCTAAAGAGACTCCTTCCTGGGAACTCGACTTACGCGGCTTGCGGGTAGAAGAAGCTCTCGAAACTATCGATCGATACTTGGATTCTGCTCTGTTCGCCGGTTTACCCTTCGTACGTCTCATCCATGGCAAGGGAAGTGGACGCCTACGTCAAGCCATCCGCGCTCACTTACGTAACCATCCCCATATTCTTTCCTTCGAGGCTGGCGAAGAGCAGGAAGGCGGCGAAGGAGTGACTATTGTCAAGCTGAGCTGAATAGGCCTCAAAACAAGATTTCTCTGAACTTACCCTGCTTTTGCCTGCGTTTTATGTCTCAATGAGAAGGATCAAACCGCTTCAGCTCACTCCCGACTCTACAGCAGGTCGCCTTGACCCAACAGCAGCCTGTGAGCGTCCTCCCCTATCGAGGAACATCGTTGGTTGTGCAATAGGGAGGGGAAGGTGAAGACTCGTCAGGGCCTTCTTTCCCGGGTGCCTCGGCTTCTTCTCCTTATGACCGCGCTCGGATGGACTCCAACCTGCTGTCGTTCCTCCACCGCTCCGCTCTCCTCAACGCCCACCATAACAACCGTCTTCTCCCCCTCAGCAACGCCTACCCTATTTCCTACCCTCACTCGCACACCTACCTCAACCGAACTGCCCACTCCAACCCCGACCTCATCACTTCTCGTGAGTGAGGGGACACCGATCCCGTCGGCTTTTCCGGCCATTGCCCCTTCGAGTGCAGACCTCTTATCAGGAATCGCTGAGTATAAAACCCCTCCGTTAGTGGACTTCAAGTGGCATCCTACACGCTTTCTCCTTGCGGCTGCAACCACCGATTCGATGTATTTGATTGATCCATTCCAAGCCCAAAACATCTCCGTCATCTCCCTCGATGAGGGAATAACCTCCTTCGATTTCAGCCCCGATGGTCGCTGGTTGGTCACAGGGCATCGCCTTGGGAATAACTTAGAGAGCTTCTACGGGAAGGTGCAGCTCTGGGTTGCACCCGACTATCTCCGCGCTGCCTTCTTTGGGGATAATCGAGCAGTGACGGATGTCCAATTCAGCCGAGATGGAAAGACGTTGGCAATTGCCTATAGCAACATTTCTGACTCAGAAAGCACAATTCAATTCCGAGATGCAATCACCTGGGAACTCCTTTCCTCGATCAAAACAGGCAATTTGGTTTCGATGGGAATTTCTCCTGATGCAACAACCTTGATCACCATTCCAGACCGCTACTCCATCAAGGTTTGGGACTTAGAGAAAAAAGAAGTGCGCTATACTTTGCCCACCTCCTTTAGCGGGGCTGCGAATTGTTTGGCAATCTCCCCCGATGGTTCTTTGTTCGTCACTGGTCATTACGACCGTTCCGTTATCCTATGGGACTTAGCCCGAGGGGAACGCCTTCGGTCAATGGAGGCTAAGGGTGCAATAGGAAGCCTAGCCTTTCATCCCGATGGACAAACCTTGGCTTCGGGGACCACCTATCAATCTGCTCTGATCCAAATTTGGTCTGTTGAAAGCGGCGAGAGACTGCGCGACCTGGAGGGGCATCCCCGCGGAGTCAACTTTCTAGCATTTGCAGCCAATGGGCAGCTCCTTGCTTCTGCATCCTATGACGGTACGATTCGACTATGGGGCATCCGCCCTTGAGTCACCTACAGGGAGAAGAGACAGATTCTGCCTTTCAAACGATGCTCTCTCGCTGCTTGCCCCCCAACTAGAGCCAGGAAGAAATTGGGGTACCGAGAATAAACCTCATCCTAACTCTGTGGCTTTGACAGTAGAGTCACCCGGTGATCCGAGCAAAGCTTGCCCCTTGACTCGCCTTAACCGCAAAGAACTTGCCGCGAATCCCTGTGTGTTCAAAGTACAGGCGATCAAGCTGCTCCACAAATTGCTCAACTGCGTCAACCGCAACCATGTTCACCGTACAACCGCCAAAGCCAGCCCCGGTCAACCGCGCCCCGTAGCAACCGGGGAGTTGCTTAGCAATTTCCACCAGAGCATCCAGATTTGGGTGGCTCACTTCATAATCATCGCGTAAGCTGTAGTGACTTGCATACATCAAGGCTCCGAAAGCGCGTCGATCTCGGTTTTTGAGCGCGTTGACGGCAGAGAAGACCCGTGCGATTTCCTTGACCACATGCTCTGCCCTACGCTGTGCTTCAAGGGGTAAGAATTCTCGATAGGCAGCAAATTCAACCGGGGAAATATCCCTGAGCGACTTCAAATTAGGCAAATACCTCTGCAAATAGCGCACGGCCTCCTCACAAGTCTCCCGGCGTCGATTGTATTCAGAAGAAGCCAACGATCTTCTAATGCCAGAGTCGGCAATGACGATCACGCAGTCCTCGAAGAACTGCAGAGGTTGCCATTCCAAACTCCTCGTGTCGAAGAACAACAGATGTTTCTCCACCCCACAAACGCTTGAAAACTGATCCAGCAAGCCACAAGCAACCCCAACATACTCGTTTTCCGCTCGCTGGCAGAACTGAGCTAGATCCAAAGGGGGTAATTTCCATTCACCTAAGCCGCTCCACACCATTGCGAAGGCTACTTCGACAGCCGCAGAGGAGCTCAAGCCAGCCCCTATGGGAACGCTTGAGGAGAAGACCGCCTGAATACTGCTCACCCTCAATTGCTGTTGGGAGAGAATCCAAGCCACACCTGCAGGGTATAGAGCCCAGCGAGGCAATGGATTCCCCATCTTGTCCCTTTTCTCTAAAATACTTTGTTCAGTAAATACCACCTCCTCACCCAAGTCCAGGGCGACTATATGGAACTCGCCCAAAGCAGTTTCCCTGGCAACAACCCCAACTTCGCGATCGATCGCCATGGGCAAGACCACTCCCTCGTTATAGTCCACATGCTCGCCTAATACATTCACCCTCCCGGGTGCGCGGGCAAGGATTTGAGGACGAGCCTGAAAGTGTTCAACAAACCGCTGGGTTAGCTCGATCGCCGAAGTCACTGCCACACCCTTTCGATCCACAGGAGAAAGTAGACCAGAGCAGCCAGCATAAGCAGTTGGAGCGATACAAGAGGAATTAACTTCCTAAGCACTAAACCCTCCTGCCCCTTTAGCCCAGTTGTGCTCGTGCCGACGATAATCTTTGCCGGGGCCAAGGTTGAAGCGATTGATGCTGCAGCGGTCTGTGCTGCCAAAATCACTGCCGTGGGATAACCTAGGAGTCGCGCAATCTGCATCTGTAAAGGTGCGAACAAGACATTCGAATTGGTGTTGCTGCCACTCAAAAAGGCTCCAATGGCCCCTATTCCCAAGGAAACCACCGGGTAGATCCCCGAGAAGACCTCGCCCAGCCCACGGGCCACGGCATCCGTCATCCCACTCATCTCCATCAAGACCGAGAGAGTGACCATTGCCCACACCCCAACCGTAGTCGATTTTACTCCCCCGATCAGCTTTCGAGTAATTCGCCACACGGAATCCCGTTTCAGACGCCCCAAAGACCAAAACCAAGCAGCCACCAAAAAAATCCCATAGAATAGCACCATACCCGGATGACCAAAAATTGCAATCGGTCCAATCTGAGCACCGGTCACGGTGTGAGTGATCCCACTCAAACGCGCTGGAGCAGTTCTTAACGTGGGGATTATCAGGCTCAATTCCGCTTGATGGAGCAGTGCTCTAAGACAAGGGACAAAGTTCGCCGCCAAGATCACTCCGGTCAGAACCCCAAAACCCGAAAAAGCAATCCCGAGCTCGCGCAAGGTCTCCCGATCGATCCGAAGGTGACCGTAAGCAAACCGCGCCGAGACCAAAAACCAAACGAATCCGGCAATCGCACCTAAAAAAGTCCCCAAATTCCACACCCCGAACCACACACTCAAAAACATGCCTCCGCCCATCACTATCCCGCCACTTATTACCCATCCCAAATAGCGAAACAATTCTCTCAAGCCGCCGACCAAAATTAGACAAATCCCCCCACCCAGAAGACAAGAGAAAAAGAGCAGAAACGCCGCACTGACATTCAAGGGGTATATCGGGTGACCACTCATTGCTAATAGGGCTCGGAATGAAGAACCCAAGGAGCCAAAAGTTACACCCCACCCATGACCTACCGAGGGAATGAGCACCGCCTGTAACGGCGTAAAGCCCAGCTTAATCAACATTGGAGCAATCACGGCCACCGGCACTCCGAACCCCCCAATGCCCTGTAGGAAAGACGCAAAAATCCACCCTAAGGTAAGGGCTTGCATCCCTTGATCCGGAGCGATAAGGGGCAATTTTGTCTCCAAGATCGTCACGATCTCGGCCTCCTCAAGTACCAAGTAGAAGAGATAGGAAGCCCAAATAATCAGCAAAACATCGAGAGCAAACCATGCCCCCCTCAAGTGCCCGTAATACAGAATGGGCAGGTTCACACCAAAAAACGTCGTCCCGACAATGAGGCAAGCCAAGTAGCCAAAAAGCCCTGCCTTCTCGGCGCTCATCCTAAAACCGGCCATCAGAACCAGCACCAGCAGCATAGGGAGAATAGACAAAGTCAAAGTCATTAGGAACGCTTACCCATTCTGTATTTTGAGCTCCCGCCCCGAACTTCCGACTGATTATAAACCCTTTTACTCCCCGCCTCTCAAATAAATGCGACCAGGGTCCAGTTCATTGCGAAGGATGTTGAGCTCTGTCTCTGTCGGAGGGTCGGTAAAGCGTAGAGAAGCCGAGACTCTCAAATCCCACCCGGTGTTTTCCTTCGCCTCATCAATCGTCCGGCCGGGATGGAGTGCGCTTAGGATCAACTCCCCACTTTCATCCGGCTCTAGGATACCAATATCTGTCACCACCGCCTGCGGCCCCCCTCCTCTTAGGCGGGCTGCCTCCCGCTCCCTTCGATGGCCCAAAAAACCCGCAGAAGTGCGAAAGTCCACTTTTTCGGGGAAACGCCGTTTCTGGTGAGGCGTGATGATGTAGCACCGATTTGCCCAAGCTGCAATTTCCATCGATCCACCCGAGCCCGGCAGCCGGACCTTGGGGTGAAGATAGTCGCCGATCACCGTGGCATTAATGTTCCCATACCGATCGATCTGAGCCCCGCCCAAAAATCCCACATCGATGTTACCCCGCTGTAAGTAGAGAGCAAAAATATCGTACATGCTACAAACCGAAATCGCCCCGGAAACCAGAGTGGGGTCGCCGATAGAAAGCGGCAATCTGGTCGGTTGTGCTCCGATCACTCCGGCCTCATAGATCATCACTAAATTCGGTGCATGAGTGCGGCGTGCCAAATTACAAGCTAAATTTGGTAAGCCTACACCAACAAAAACAACATCGCCATCCCTTAGAAGCCGGGCGGCATTGATGGTCAACAGCTCAGCGGAAGTATAGTCTGCCATTGGCTGTCTCCCTTCAGTACGAGCCAAAGTTCACCGGGACACTGAGACGCTCCCCCACCCGAAGTCGCCGGTGCACCTCTGGGCCGAGCTTCTCCCAATAGGCGCTACGGTCAGGAACTCCAAAAACCCACTCATCTAAGTATTCCTGCACCTTCTGACGGCTCTTGCTGATTTCATCCCAGCTCAGATAAAATTCATTGTCCCGATCGTAGTAGCCCTGAGTATAGGAGGGGTGAGCACAGTAGGGCACATGGCACACGGCATCCACAATAAATGCAGGGATCAAAGTGCGGTTTGGATCGGATCGAATGATGCTTTCATCCACGATCTCCTCTGCGGTGACAATGACCCGTTCAGCAGCAAAAGCCGCTTCTTTCTGCTCGCCGATGATGCCCCAAATCTGCGCATTCCCTTCTGCGTCGCAGCGTTGCACGTGCACAATGGCAACATCAGGCTTGAGCGGCGGCACAACCACCACAGGACTCCCCGAAAACGGGTCGATCACCTGACGATAGTTGGGGTTCACTCGCTCTAGGTCACCAGCCGCAGTGGGATTCATCGGCATAAACGGTAAGCCACTAGCCCCAGCCTGTAAGCGAGAGATCATACTGAAGTGAGAATATTCCTCCCACTCCAATCTCCCTGCCTCAATCTCGGCGCGCATAACTCGTAACGATCCCACTCCCGGGTTGCCCATATAGGAGAATATTACCTTTCTTACGCAACCGGCTGCCACCATTTGATCGTAAATCAGATCTGGGGTGGCGCGCGCAAGGACTAGATTTCTCTTGTGCTGACGAATGATCTCGTGGCCAGCAGCAAAAGGAATCAGGTGAGTAAACCCCGCCGCGTAGACTAAGTCCCCGTCGTGCACATATTTTCGAATCGCCTCGGAGAGGGGCATCAGTTTACTCATCAGTCACCCTTCCTTCTTCTCCTTAGACTTCCGTTTCAGAATCCGGAAACGTTGAACGTCCTGCCGCTTGGGCGGACGGTTTCTCCACATCAACGCCGCCCCGATTATCATTAGAAAGAGAGCCGTAAAAAAATATCGATAATCTGGTCGATTGAGCTGCTCCGAAGCCAAAAAGGGTATCAGCGCCATGAGGCCGACTAGAATGAGATAGACCCCGACGCGATACCCTAATGGCTCCTCTTCCATAAGGTTTACCTGTTGGTCACTCCTACAAATCCGATCTCAGCAAAGAGGTGCCAACCTTTCAGGCTTACTCTACGAGAGTCTGACTCTGTTCATGAAGGTAAAGAGGCAGATAATAGAGCCCACCGGCATTCTTCCCGGTCGAACCGCTGGCTTTCCAACCTCCAAACGGCTGATAGCCCGGCCAAGCGCCGGTAGTTGCACCTTGAGGACGGTTGGCATAAGTCACACCGGCCTGAATGTTCTCAAAGAACCACTGGGCTTCCTCCTTAGTACCATAAAACCCAGCCGTCAGGCCATAGTCGACATCATTAGCCAATTGCATCGCTTGCTCCAAATCGGCCACTTTGGCAAGGGTGGTGATAGGCAAGAACATCTCGTGTTTCCAAAGTCGATGCTCCAGAGGGAGATCGGCTACCAGAGTAGGCGCGCAAAAATAGCCCTTTCCGTAATCGCCCTCGGTCAAGATCTTTCCACCCGTCAGGATCGTGCCTGCTTGGGAAAGCTCTTCTGCGTAATGCTGGTAATCCTGATAGGCTTTTTGATTGATCACTGGACCTAGATAAACATTCCGATCAGTTGGATCCCCGATAGTCAGCTTCTGCGTGAGTTCAACCAGCCGATTGACTAAAGCCTCATAGAGGGGTTCCTCGATATACACTCGAGAGCAAGCTGAACATTTCTGTCCTTGCAATCCGAACGCCGAGCGGATAATACCGATGGCTGCCCGCTCCAAATCTGCATTGCGACTGACGATGGCCGGATTCTTTCCACCTAGCTCCAAAATAATCGGGCGCACATATCGCCCCTGTGCAAAGCTGCGATAGATTCTCATCCCTACATCATAGGAGCCGGTAAAAGTTACTCCATCCACCAACTCACTTTCAATCAACGCTTGCCCCAACGTGCTGCCCGGCCCAGTAACGTAATTACATACACCCTCAGGCAGCCCAGCATCACGAAAGCATTCCACCAAGAGGCGAACCGTCCAGGGAGTGTCCGTTGCGGGCTTGATGACCACAGTATTCCCCGTGACAAGTGCTGCCCCCATAGGACCGCCGCTGAGTGCACTGGGAAAATTGAAGGGGCTGATCACAAGCCAAACACCGTATGGGCGCAAGACAGAAATGTTGGTCACCTTATAGCCTGCTAGGGGATCACTGCCCATCTGCGCTACATATCCGTTGTTCTTCTCCATCTGCTCACACGCATAGCGGATCAGGTCAGCCGTTTCGGCCACATCCCCCAGAGCCTCCATGCGATTCTTGCCGACCTCAAGACAGAGCGCTGCCGCAATATCGAAAATCCTCTGATCGATCAAATCCGCAACCTTGCGAAGGTAATTTACTCGCTCCTGCCATCTTAGCCGACTCCATTTCGGAAAAGCTCTGCGGGCGGCTTCGAGTGCTGCCTTTGCTTCCTCGATTCCCCCCTTCTGAAAAATCCCCAGGACGATTTCGGTGTTAATTGGAGAGCGGTCCTCAACCTTCTCACCGGTGAAACGGTCTTGATTGTCGATCAACAAGCCATATTCTTTGCCCAAGTTAGCTCTCACCCTTTGCAGAGCCTCATCAAAACGAGTGTGTAACTCTTCCGGAGGGTTAAACATGGTGGCATAGGTTAGCTTAAATTGTTCTGTCATTTTGAGTCCTCCTGTAGAATTTGAAAAAAATTTTTACCAATGCCCAAAGGCTTTGCTTTCCTCCCACCGCTTCTACCCCGACTTCCCGAGCATTCGACATCTCCCCAATCCGGTATCCCAGTTCTAAGTATAAATCATCCTACCTAATCCGTCAAAACCCGGCAGACCCTCGTAAGCCTAAGCGGAGAGTTGCATTTTTCGATTTTTTCAGCTAAACTCTGTCTATCAAGCTTCGTATCCCGTTCTGCAGACTTAGAAGGCAAGAATGCTCGAAGACGAACTTTACCTTGGAGTGAATCTAACCTCCGGCAGAAGGCCGTTCGTTTACATCGCCTTAGACCGCAGACTTTCGCTAGTAAACAAAGGAACGGGAAGTTTGTCTGATATCTTGAGCTTAGTGTTAAACCAGGCCAGTTGTATCATAGCCATTTGTTCACCTTACCAGCCAAATCAAGGGATCGTTAGGGAGGGAAACTTACAGAGCACACCCACCCCCGGTAGGAAAGCGAGAAAGTGGGCAGACTGCCGTCTATGCGAATTCATTCTCAGAAATCACCGGATTAGGGTCACGCCAACCCCAGCGAGCGAACGAGACTGTCCCCACCGGATACGAGAGGGCTTCCGACTCTATCGCCAATTGGTTCACCTGGGATTTCAGCGCTTTCCAACCGATCAGGCCACACATCAGTTCCTAGAAGTCCATCCCCACTCAGCCTTCACTGCTTTGCTTGGCTATTCTCCGCTCCCAAAACACACCCTCGAAGGACGATTACAAAGGCAGCTCGCCCTCCATGAGAAAGAGGTTCAGCTTCCTGACCCTATGGGCTTCTTTGAGGAAATTACCCGTTATAGGGTTCTGCAGGGAAACTTTCCTCTCCATCTTGTGTTATTACCCTCGGAATTAGATGCCACGATTGCTGCCTATTGCGCCTGGCTCGCCAGATATGAGCCCTCCTCCGTCTCGCTGATCGGCGATCCGGTCGAGGGTCAAATTCTCATTCCTACAGGGAAAATGAAACCTCTTTATTAACCAAATCTAATCCATTCACGGTGATCAAAGGCATGCATGAGCGAAAAGTAAAACTGATCGTTAATCCCAACGCGGATCTAGGTCGTGCAGAGCACAAAGCCTCAAGCCTCAAATCCATTACCCAAGAATTCGGTGGCGTAGACTGGGTGAAAACTGCCTACCCCACACATGCTACAGAACTAGCCCAACAGGCCGCCACGGACGGATACGAGCTGGTCATCGCAGCCGGCGGGGACGGCACCACTCACGAAGTGGTCAATGGCCTAATGCAAGTTGCTCCGGAACGACGCCCCAAGCTCGGTGTTATCCCATTGGGCTCCGGCAACGATTTCGCCTTTGCTGTGGGAATGCATCCTGAACCCGAATACGCTCTGCGCCAAATCTTCACCGGCAGCCCCAAGCTGGTCGACGTTGGCAGAGTAGTGGATAACAATGGCAGAGTGGAATATTGGAACAATGCTCTTGGAATCGGGTTCGATGCCATTGTTACCATTCGTTCGCGCCGCTTTACGGCGTTTAGGGGTTTCCTGATTTACTTATTGGCGGTGCTACAAACGATCCTCTTCAATAGCAAAGCCCCCTCCTATCGCATCCGAACCGATCATCGCTCGTGGACCGACCGACTTCTCCTGTTCATTCTGTGCAACGGCAATCGTGAAGGCGGCGGATTTCATGTTTATCCCTCTGCAAAAGTGAACGATGGCATCTTCAACTACATAGGGATTCCCCAGGTTTCCCGCTTCACGATGCTACGTCTGTTAATCGAAGTGATGCGTGGTTCTCACCTCAATTTTCATCTAACCCGCCACGGCACATTTACCGAAATGGAAATCGAAGCAGACCAGAATCTGGTTGTCCATACTGACGGAGAAATTTTCGCCGGCTTTAACACCAACGTACATTCCCTCAAGATTAATCTCATCCCTGCTGCTATTCAAGTCGTCTGCTGAGAGAGGTATGCCAACGCTCTCGCAAAGCCTACACAAGTATGACCTTAGTTTTTTGCGCAATCTCGCCCGCTTATGGGGACTTGAGCTCCCCGGCGAAAAGAAGACAACAATTATCGAGCAACTCACTGCCAGAATCCTCGACCCTCAATACAATCAGCCGATGCTCCAGCGCTTGTCTCCCGAGGCCCGCCTGATTCTTGAAGACCTAACTGCCCACCAAGGACGTCTTCCGCTGGCTGCTTTCGCGCGTAAGTATGGAGAGCTCCGCCGGGTAGGAGCAGGCAAAAGGGACCGAGAAGCTATCTGGCGATCCCCCCAGAATGCAGCAGAAAGTTTATGGTTTTACGGTTTGATCTTCCTGGATTTTTTCGAGGGGGAAACCGGAATTGAAGAATTTGTCTATCTACCTCCCGACCTCTTCCCCCACCTGCCTTTTCCGGTAAACACGCAACCGCCCCAATTCGAGGCTGTGCTTTCTGCGGAACAGGTTTCCTTAGCCTGTGCGACGCAAGATTACCTGGTAGACGACACTTGTACTTTCCTCGCGTGGCTGCGCAAAACCCAACGCCCCTCCTCGAGCGACACTAAGCTTAAAAAACATCTCTTGCTCTCCAAAGAACACCTCCCCGGAATTCCTATCCCGCTCCGGACAGAATTTCTCCAAGCGATTCTGTCGGATGCAGGGGTCCTCGATATTAACTCCTCCATGCCCTTACCTGAGCCAGCGCGCCGCTTCTTGTCTCTAGAGAGATGGCAGAGATTGGCTTGGCTTTATGAAGCGTGGCTTAAGTCCACCTCTCTAAATGAGCTCAGACAATTGGAACATATTGAGCCGCTAGGCGAATGGGAAAACGACCCTCGTATACCCCGTCTCTTTATAACTAACCAACTCCGCAGTTTGCAAATCGAGCAGTGGTATGAACTCTCCCCCTTTGCTCAATACATTCACGACCATTACCCTGACTTTCAACGCCCGGGAGGGAATTACGAAGTCTGGCTGATCCGCCGCCGGAGCGATCAGCAATTCCTTCGAGGGTTTGAAAGCTGGTTCGAAGTTGAGGGACAGCTTTTACGCTACCTAATCCTCGGGCCGTTGCTCTGGTTCGGCCTTGTCGAAGTTGGGGTCAAAAAAGGAAAGCCTGCCTCCTATGCTTTTCGGATCACCCAACAAGGCAATTCGCTGCTCCAAAAGCAAGCTAAACCCTTAGCAGCGCCCTCAGATGAGCAAGTTCGGGTACTCAGCGGTGGAACCATTGCAATTCCACGCCTTTTCGCTCCAACTGTTCGGTATCAGATCGCTCGCTTTTGCGAGTGGGAGGACTATCGTGCTCCCCATTATCTTTATCGTATCACGCCTGAGTCACTCCGACAGGCCCAACAACAAAATCTCAAACCACAGCAGTTGATCCGCCTCCTTCAAAGAGACAATGCTTTGCTTCCTCCCTCCGTCGTTCAGGCCGTCCGACGATGGGTGCTCCATGCGACTGAGATTGAAGTGATCGAACTGCCCATCCTACGCGTTCGTTCAGCAGACATCCTAAAAAGAATCCAAAAAAGCCCCTGTGCAAAGCACCTCCAGCAAATCCTCAATCCTACAACAGCAGTGGTCAAAAGGGGAGAAGAAACGAAGCTAATCGAACGGTTGTTTGAGTTGGGATTCTTAGCCGACGCTAAGCTCCGGGTAAAAACCGAAATTGAAGGACAAGCCGGATGCTCTCAGCCAATTAACCCTCCCTCGGAGAAGTAATTGAGCCATCAATGTGCCGAAAGTGCTCTCATTCCCCAATGGAATTACCCACCTTTGCCCAAGAGGAGGCACCTCTATGCCTATAGCTTTGGTGTCTGTCTGGGATAAGAGCGGTTTAGCCGAGTTCGCTCGAGCGCTTGTAGACCTGAACTGGACCCTCCTAGCTAGTGGAGGTACGGCGCAGTTTCTATCTCAGCACCACCTTCCACACCTAGAAATCTCTCAATACACAGCCACCCCCGAAGTGCTAAGAGGAAGGGTGAAAACCCTCCACCCTGCCATCCATGCCGGCATTCTCGCTAGGCCAACCCAAGAGGACCTCCGGGAATTATCCCAATTTGGATGGATGCCTATCGACTTGGTAGTTGTCAATCTCTATCCCTTTGAACAAAGTGTTGCCCAACCCAATGTGACTCTCGAAGAGGCAATTGAGAACATTGATATCGGCGGAGTGGCCCTGTTGCGGGCTGCCGCCAAGAATTGGGAAAGGGTGACAGTGTGTTGTGACCCTCAGGATTACCCTCGCGTCCTCGATGAGCTGCTTCAAGGGGGCACCTCGGCTCTACTAAGACGCGAGATGGCTGCTAAAACGTTTGCCCTGACCGCTCGCTACGATTCCCTTATTGCAGCCTTCCTGAGCAAGCAACAATCCTTAACGCTTCGCCTTTTTCCCATTCAAAAGCTGCGCTATGGCGAAAATCCTCATCAGGCGGCCGACTTCTTAGCTGAAGATCCCTTTTTCCACCCCTTCAACGGCAGACTATTACAAGGCGAAGAGCTCTCTTACAATAATCTTCTCGATCTGGATGCCGCTTGGCGAGCCGTGTTGAGCTATCTTGATCCCTGTGTTGTAATTGTTAAGCACCTATCTCCCTGCGGAATCGCCTGTGCTGAGAGCCTCGAAGAGGCCTATCAAGGCGCGCTGGCTTCCGACCCGATCTCGGCCTTTGGCGGCGTGATCGCCTGTAATCGCCCCGTTTCCGGCGCAGCCGCCTCAGCGATGCAGGATTTGTTTATTGAATGCATAATTGCTCCTAGCTTTTCCGCAGCAGCCATCGAGGTGTTCAAGGCCAAAAAGAAGTGTCGGGTCATCGAGGCTCCGCCTCAACTCGAGAGCACTTATGAGTATCGTTCTTGTGCCGGAGGTTTTTTACGTCAAACCGCTGATCGGGGTGATCCACCCTATGCAACTTGGAAAGTCGTTTCGCAACGTGATCCTACCTCAACCGAATGGCAATCCCTGCGCTTCGCATGGAAAGCCGTACAACACGTGAAGTCCAACGCCATCGTTCTAGCAAAAGGGACGGCCACGGTGGGCATCGGCAGTGGTCAACCGAACCGCGTGGATGCAGTTCGCATCGCTCTCCAGCGGGCCGGAGAGCGCTCCCGCGGCGCTGTCCTCGCTTCAGATGCCTTTTTTCCTTTCCCCGACTCTGTTGAACTCGCTGCTCAGGCGGGCATCACAGCGATCATCCATCCCGGCGGTTCAGTGCGCGACGCTGAGTCATTGGCTGTGGTAGATGCGGCCGGCATGGCAATGGTCTACACTGGGGTGCGCCACTTTCGACACTAAAGCCGCAGAGCTATAGATAAAAAGCTCTGGCAAGGAATGTTGCCAGAGCTAAGCATAATATCGTACGACAAGCGTCTTACGGCTCGAGGGTTGCCGGGCGGGTTTCCAGCTTAACCCGAATGGGGATTTCCCTGTTCTCCCTTACAACCGTGAGTTCGACAGTGTCTCCGGGTTTTCCTTTTAGGCTAACGTAAATTAGCAAATCATCGAAAGAACGCACTGGCTCACCATTGATGGCAGTGACCACATCACCGCCGATCTCTACCTCACGCCCTCGAACAATAACCGTGTTGCTAGAACCACGCAGACCGGCCTTTGCAGCGGGTCCACCGGCGACCACTTCTGAAATATAGGCGCCTTTATCAACTTCTAGCTTCATTGCTTCGCGCATCAGCGGAGACAAGCTTCCCCCGCGCACGCCCAGCCAAGCCCACTCGTGTTTGCCTTTTTCGATTAAGTCCGGCACGACCACTTTGATGATGCTCACCGGAATTGCAAAACCTACACCGCTATTCGTCCGGCTTGTCCCGCCGGTCTCAATTTGAGCGTTTACCCCGATCACCTCCCCTTGCAAGTTCAACAGCGGACCGCCGGAGTTACCGGGATTAATCGCTGCATCGGTCTGAATCGCCTGAGGGATGCTAAACGAGGTTAAGGCCGGGATCGATCGCCCCAAAGCACTAATGACACCTTTTGTCAGAGTCCCCTCCAAGCCGAATGGATTCCCGATTGCCACCACGGTTTGACCAACCGCAAGCTTTTCCATATCCCCTAAAGGAAGAGGGATAATCCCTTCGGGCATTCTCTCCACTTTTATAACTGCCAGATCACTGTGCAGGTCTTCCCCTACGAGCTCGGCTAATTCGATAGTCCCATCCCAAAAAGTTACCTCGATTTGATCGGAGCCGTGAATGACATGGGCATTCGTAACGATATGTCCAAGAGTATCGTAAACAAAACCCGAACCTTGACCAATAGGCATTACCCGCCCCCCTTGTCTAGCGTATTCCGTAACATTTACCACTGCTGGATTGGCTCGAGCATAAAGAGCAACCAAAAGCGCTTGCTCATCCTCAATCTGGGGCGGCAACTGGAAAGGGGTAGGGGTCGGTTGAACTGGGGACTGAACGACAACCTGGCGCTCACTCTGGTCACTCTGGGAGAGCTCGGGCGTTCGAGCAGCCGGCGCAACCTCAGGGACCGAAAAGCTCAGCGGAAGCGAAACCGTACAACCAATTGTGAACACAACCAACGCTATCCAAGCAACAAGAACCCGATTGATCCTCTGCGTTTTCATCTCACCATTCCTTACAGACTCGCTGCTCTTTTGTGAAGCTAGCATAGCTCCCGAACCACTTGGAGCTAGTATAAACGTATTCTGTTTAGAAATTTGTAAATTTTTGATGAGAACAAGATTAAGCCCCCTAAGAAGCAATTTCCAGAGCTACCCCTTTTGAAAGTGAATCCCGCACTCAAACTTTGCCTTGCCACGCCATCGACCGGCCCGTAAATCTTCACCCTCACAAATGGGAGTGGTACAAGGGATACATCCAACACTGGGATACCCCTGGTCGTGTAATGGATTATAGGGGAGGCGATGATGACGAATATACTCCCAAATTCGATCTTTGCTCCACCTAAGCAGGGGGTTGATCTTGACCACCTGATTTCGCTCATCCCACTCGATGAGTTTTGCTCTAGAACGATAGGGAGTCTGATCTGCTCGAATTGCGCTGACCCATGCCCGCTTACCGCGCAGGTAAGCCTGAAGTGGTAGCACTTTTCTCAGCCAGCAGCACGTATCCGGGTCGCGCTCCCATAATTTTTCACCGAACTGCTGGGCCTGCTCTTCCAAATCCAAGGTAGGGACAACCCGCTCGAATCGCACACCGAGGGTCTGTTCCAAGAGGGCACGCAATTGATGCACCTCCGGAAACAGGAATCCAGTGTCGATGTAGAAAACCGGTATGTCAAGACCCATTTGTCTCATAATGTGCATAAGAACAATCCCACTCGGGCCAAAGCCGGTTGACATAGCAATGTCCGGAGAGTATTCAGACACCGCCCAGGCGAGGATCTCTTGGGGAGAGCATTGTTCAAACTGCTCGGCTAGAGCATTAAGACGATCTTCTCTATCCATACTCTCCTTATTCTAACGGTAAGCTCGTTTTGATCTGCGGGAGTCTTCCTAATACTTTTGTAAGGCAATAAAAAAACTGCAACCACGAGGTTGCAGACCAGGCTAGTGCCCCCAGGGGGATTCGAACCCCCGTTTTAGCCTTGAAAGGGCTGCGTCCTAGTCCCCTAGACGATGGGGGCAAACGAGGGTATTTTACCACAGAGTGCGGCTTTGCGAGCGTTTTCCCTAAGATTTCTCGAGAAAATTCAGTCTTTTTCAGATCAGTCAGCGCTTATGCACCTAGCAATCCTTGCGGGCACTAACTTCTTCGCCCCCAAGCCGACCATCGCTGACCTAATCCCAGAACGCCGAAGATTCTCCCAAAATCCATCTTAACCATGATATAATCAAAAATCGCGTTGAAGATTTATATTCTTCGTTGAAGGATTGACTTATGAGCGAGTTGTTCCAAGCCGTCGAAGCACCCGCCAACCCCAATATCCCCGAACTCCGCCCTGGGGATTCGGTAAGGGTTTTTATCCGAATAAAAGAAGGCAACTCCGAGAGAACGCAGGAATTCCGCGGCACGGTTATCCGAGTAGGCAAGGGCGGTAACAACGCTAATTTTACCGTTCGTCGGATTGCCAGCAACGGTATCGGTGTCGAGAGAACGTTTCTGTTCAAATCCCCTCGTATCGAAAAGGTGATTGTAGAACGCCACGCTCACGTGCGCCGAGCACGCTTGTATTATCTGCGTGGCAGAACGGGTAAACGTTCTCGGCTCAAGACGAAGTTCACTGCTTAGGGTTGTCCACTGGCCATAATAACCCAAGCCACCACGCAACCCCCGCCGATCCCATAGGCATCTTTGACTCAGGAGTAGGTGGGCTAAGTGTTCTAATGGAAATCACCCGCCAACTTCCTCATGAGGATGTCCTCTACATTGCAGATCAAGCCCATGTTCCGTATGGGCTTCGATCCCTCGAAGAGGTTCGCAACTATTCGGTAGCAATCACCGAATATTTGCTTTCAAAACGAGCCAAAATCATCGTCTTGGCGTGTAATACAGCTTCAGCAGCTGCGCTAAAGTACCTCCGTCAATCCTACCCCCATGTGCCTTTTGTTGGAATGGAACCGGCAGTTAAGCCGGCTGTCGAAATGACCAAGAGCGGTGCAATCGGAGTTCTTGCGACTCCAGCCACCTTTCAAGGCGCACTTTATCACTCACTCGTTGAACGCTTCGGACAGGGGGTGACCATCTACCAACATACTTGTCCGGGCCTAGTCCAGCAGATCGAACAGGGAGATTTAGACAGCTCCGTAACACGACGCATCCTTGAAGACGCCTTGTCGCCTATGCTTTCCGCCAAAGTTGATACCGTGGTATTGGGTTGCACCCACTACCCGTTTGTCATCCCCCTAATCCAATCCATCGTGGGCGAGAGAGTGACTGTGATCGATCCAGCCCCAGCGGTAGCACGCCAGACTTTCCGCCTGCTTGAGCAAAGGCAGCTGCTTAACTCCTCCCCAACTTCGGGTCAATTGCGATTCGCAACCAGCGGCGATCCCGGCCACCTGAGAAATTTTCTTAAGCGCGTAAACCTCCCTAGCAATTCGGTCTTTTGCCTCTCTTGGAGTGGGAAGCGACTAACGGACGCCCCTTGTGTCTAGTCTCCCTACTACTTAGTGCCCTCCTCCGCCGGAAGAACACCGAGGCGAGCAAGATTCCCTTTCCAATTCCTAAAAGTTTCAAAGGATAGGTCATCGGTCTCAAGCTTGTCCAGGTCCTTTACTAAGGAAAAAAGTTCAGCATAGCTATAGAACACCCTTCGGTTCCAATCTAAATTTAGAAACCGGCAAAGCTCTTGGACTCGTTCTGAACTCTCTGCTTCGATCTCAACGAAATGTCCATAGGGCATTTCATCTAAAGAAATTTTGCCTCCATTTAGTTCGTATTCACTGCGATATTTCTCATAGGTCATGATCACGGAAAAGCCCAAAGCTTCTAGCAGCCTACGAGTCGCCTCGAAATCACTCACCTGAGTTTGAATTTCTTGCCGTGAACGAGCTCCGCGATCATCAACGCTCACCCCCTTATAGGTCAAAACATTGTGAACATCCCTTCGCAGACGCAACACTTCTCCACTTTGCGATAATCTCCGGTCCGGAGTGTCAAAGCGCAGATTTTGTTCGAATGTCCTTGGCTGCAAGAGCACTGCCCCAACTTCTTGAAGCTTTCTTTCAACAGAGTGCAAATCCGCAACCAGAAATTTTGCTTCGATTTCCCGATCCTTCATCTTCAGCTATCCTTGGGAGAAATCAGACGATGCTGAGCATCGTTTGGGACTGTTCTACACTATCCCCAGCAGCCACTCTTATACGGGTGACAACCCCTTCACGCGGAGACTTGAGTTCATTCTGCATCTTCATCGACTCGAGGATCACCAAAACATCACCTTTCTGCACCCGTTGACCCTCTATGACAGGCACAGCAATGACCAACCCAGGCATAGGCGCCTTGAGATGAAACTCACTGCGCAGCATGACTCTCCCCCCAGCAGCAGCCCTTAACCGTTTCTCGCGCTCATCTTCCACGCGAACCGAATATAAGTTCCCTAACAACAAGACTTGCCACTCGTCCTCCTGAGAATAGACGTATGCTTCGTAGGATTTCCCGTCGAGCAGTAGGGAGTAGATCGGTTGATCGCCGACCGCTGCAAAATCAACCTCACAGATTTGCCCATTAAGAAGGACGCGCCGATCATCAACGATTTCTATGAGATAATCCGTGCCGTTGATAGTAGCTACATACCTTACGTTCATCTTCTCATCCTTTCCCAGCGCCCCACCCACTTCCAGTTGCTAACATCCCGCTCGTTATGATGGACGAACTGAGCCGCCCGTTGGGTTTGACGGTGAGCAACGAGCGCAGCGATGATCGCCGCCACATCGGGATGAGTCTCAACACTCTCTTGAGCACTCCCCAACGAAAAGCGCTCCTCGACAAAACGGGTATCGAATTGACCAGCCATGAAGCGATGCGAGTCCATCAGTCGCTGGTGAAACGGAATGTTCGTATGGACACCAAGAATACGATATTCTTCGAGGGCACGTCGCATTCTCAGGATTGCTTCAGCCCGAGTTTCTCCCCACACGATCAGCTTCGAAATGAGCGAATCGTAATAGGGCGTGATCTCGAATCCCGGATAAACTCCGGTGTCCACGCGAACCCCTGGGCCCGTTGGTGGAGTAATATGAGTCAGGACCCCGGTGGACGGCATAAAGTCGTTATACGGGTCTTCGGCGTTAATGCGACACTCAATCGCCCAACCTTTCATGCGGATATCCTCTTGTCTGTAACGGAGTTGCCGACCTCGGGCGATTCGGATCTGTTCTTTGACAATATCCACCCCTGTCACCAGCTCGGTGATAGGATGTTCTACCTGAAGACGAGTATTCATCTCCAAAAAGTAAAACTTTTTATCCTTGTCCACTAAAAACTCAATCGTCCCCGCATTGACGTATCCCACAGCCTGTGCCGCTCTCACGGCTACTTCGCCCATTGCGCGGCGCAGCTCCTCATCGTCGTCAATAAAAGGAGAGGGACTTTCTTCCAAGAGCTTTTGATGTCTTCTCTGCAAGGAGCACTCTCTTTCCCCCAAGTGAATGACGTTTCCGTGGGTATCAGCTAGAATTTGGAACTCGATATGTCTGGCGCCGTCAATCAGCTTTTCGAGGTAAACGTTGCCATCGCCGAAGGCGGCTTCGGCTTCACGGCGAGCAACTCTGAGCAAAGCGGGCATCTCCTCCAGACTTTTCACTTCGCGCATTCCTTTGCCCCCGCCTCCTGCAGTGGCTTTAATCAACAAGGGGAATCCGATTTGAGGAGCAATTGCTAGCAGCTCTTCATCGCTCAAAGAGCCTTCGCCCTCGGTGCCGGGCACAACCGGCACACCAGCCTTAGAGACTGTCGCCCGAGCAACCGCCTTGTCACCCATTGCGGCTATTGAGGAAGGTTTCGGCCCGATGAACGCCAAGCCTGCATCCAAAACAGCCTGTGCAAAGTCGGCCCGCTCTGCCAAAAACCCATAGCCCGGGTGGATCGCACCGGCTCCGGATTTCAAAGCTACTTCAATGATCTTATCCCCCCTCAGATAGGATTCTCGGGAAGGAGACGCACCGATGTGGTAGGCTTCGTCAGCATAGCGAACGTGCAGAGCATGGCGATCGGCATCGGAAAATACGGCTACAGTTTGGATGCCGAGTTCGCGACAGGCACGGATAATCCGAACTGCGATCTCTCCTCGGTTAGCTATCAAGACTTTGTTGAACATACGAGCCTTACCTAGTCCTCCGTGGAGTCTGACATGGTCCAAGTTGTAGCGAAATAGGTATCAAAACCTATCAACTTATCGTCCTCCAAATTCTTTCCCTCTATAGGGGGATACAGCCATGCTTCTTAGGCGGATTGGTATCTCGTTTGTTACCGAGCATTTCCAAAGCATTAATCAGCCGCGGTCGAGTTTCGTGTGGTTCAATCACGTCATCGATATATCCTCTACCTGCGGCAATATAAGGATTGGCAAACTTCTCTCGGTATTCTCTGACCAACTCCTCCCTGCGCTTTTGCGGGTCCTCCGCCTTAGCGATCTCTTTGCGAAAGATGATATTGACGGCGCCCTCCGGTCCCATCACTGCAATTTCTGCCGAGGGCCAGGCCAAGTTCAAATCCCCACGAATGTGCTTGCTGCTCATCACGTCGTACGCCCCTCCATAGGCTTTGCGAGTAACAACCGTGAGCTTCGGCACGGTTGCCTCACAGTAGGCATACAGGAGTTTCGCACCAGCGCGAATGATCCCCCCATGCTCCTGACTCACCCCGGGCATAAACCCCGGTACGTCTACAAAAGTAACCAGAGGAATATTGAAGGCGTCACAGAAGCGCACAAATCGAGCTGCCTTCTCCGAAGACTTGATATCCAAAACCCCGGCTAACACTGCAGGTTGGTTAGCAACAATTCCCACACTATGGCCACCGAGCCGTGCAAAGCCGATCACAATATTTTGGGCGTAGTTCTCCTGGATCTCAAAAAAGATACCTTCGTCCACAATTAAGCGGATGATCTCGCGCATGTCATAAGGCTTTTGAGGATCGTCGGGGACGATCTCGTCCAGTTCCTCCTCCATCCGCAAGGGATCGTCAGGGGTAGGCACAAAAGGCGGGTCTTCCAGATTATTCTGAGGGATGTAGCTGAGCAGCTTGCGCACGAGGTAAAGGGCATCCGCCTCACTGTCTGCCGCCAAGTGACATACTCCCGAAATCTCCGAGTGGACCGCTGCGCCTCCTAATTCCTCGAAGGTCACGTCTTCGTGAGTCACCGCCTTAACCACTTCAGGACCGGTGATAAACATAAAGGAAGAATTGCGCACCATAATGATAAAATCGGTCAGTGCCGGAGAATACACCGCACCCCCGGCGCAGGGGCCCATAATGACACTAATTTGTGGGATCACCCCCGATGCTAAAGTATTTCGTAAAAAAATATTGGCATACCCCCCCAACGAGACCACCCCTTCTTGGATGCGCGCCCCTCCCGAGTCATTCAAGCCAATGACTGGCGCACCGTTCTTCATGGCCATATCCATGATCTTACAAATTTTTTCAGCGTGTACCTCCCCCAAACTGCCGCCGAAAACGGTAAAGTCTTGCGAAAATACATAGACCAAGCGCCCATCGATCTTTCCCCATCCCGTGACCACACTATCCCCAAGGTAACGCTGTTTATCCAAATCGAAGTCGTAGGTGCGATGGACAACAAATGCGTCAAGTTCACGGAAAGTCCCCTTATCAAGCAATAGATCGATGCGCTCGCGAGCGGTGAGTTTACCGCGTTCATGTTGAGCGCGAATGCGCTCTTCTCCTCCCCCCAAACAACTTTGGGCACGCAGTTCGCGTAACTTCTGAATTTTCGGATTGAGTGTTTTCCCGTCAGTCATCGCCTTCTCCAAAGTATGCTCGTACGGATTTTCGAGTTAACCCGATCCACAATAAAAGTCCAATCACGATCTGAGACGCAACTCCGAACGGCCAACGATAGGAGTCTATGCTCTGAAAGAAAACCAATCGGTCGAGCCAATAAATCAAGACGAACAAAAGCACGTATCCCGTAATCACCCATCTTGCCGCACGAAGGCGCCGCCAAATCGCAACCAGAACACTAAGCGCAGCCAGCCACAGAAGAAAATTTGAAAAGAGTATATAGTAGATAACTCGTCCTACCAACTCTTGAAGGGTATCCCATCGGCGCAAGGCCTCGACAACACCAATAAAATGAACAACCCCTGTAATTAACCCGCCAAAGAGAGCAAAAGTTACGAAAAGAGGGGGTCTCAAGCCTCACACTTCCAAGAGAATTTTTCCCTTTTGACGACCACTTTCCAGACGCTCTTGTGCCATTCTAGCCTCCTGAAGAGGATAAATGCGATCGATCACGGCTCGCAGTTTTCCTTCAAAGATCAGCTTCATCACTTGCCTAAAGTCTCGCTGATTGCCCATAGTCGAACCTATCAGGCTTAAATGCTTCCCAAAGACATATCGGTTGTCGATTTCAAAAACCGCTCCTCCGGTGTTACCCACCGTGAGGATCCGCCCTCCCTTGCGAGCTGCACGGAAACTCATCGAAAAAGTTATTCCCACATTATCGACCACCACGTCAACCCCCTCTCGATCAGTCAATTGGTAAACTACCTTTGCCCAATTCTCCTCCTGGGAACGGTCGATCAGAAAATCTGCGCCAAGGGATTTCGCCAACTCCAACTTTTCTGAACTCGAACCAACTACGAACACAACAGCACCTGCAAGTTTTGCAATCTGAATGGAGGCCGTATTCACGCCACCCGAGGCGCCGACAATCAGAACGCTTTCCCCGGCTCTGAGCTGCCCACGCGTGATCAGCGAATGCCAAGCAGTCTGAAAAACCAAAGCCGCAGCAGCCGCCTCTGCCATCGGAAAAGCGTCAGGCAGCGGTAAGACATTTCTTTCAGGAACAACAACATATTCAGCGTATGTGCCAGGAAGTGTTTCGCCCAGCAGGTGCCAATTGCGACAGCGATTATCCTGGCCGGCAAGGCATTCTAAACAGTTGCCACAGCCAATGTTGGGATTAATGACGACCGCCATTCCTTCTTTCACTGCTGTCACCCCATTGCCAATCGCTTCTACCCAGCCCGCGCCATCAGCACCGGGGATATGAGGCAAGTCCAGCCTCAGGCCAGGCCATCCTCTCCGAACCCAAAGGTCAAGCGGGTTTAGAGCCGCTACCTTCAATCGAACGAGGACTTCCCCTGTTTTGGGCACAGGGGTAGGTAAATCTCCATACTGAAGTACCTCAAGATTGCCGTGCTGAGTGAAAAAGACTGCTTTCACCGGGACCTCCCAACCTTACTTCAAGAATCTAAGCTCCCGAATATGAATGTTGGCGATCTCCCCGTATCGAAGATCGCGAATTTCAATCCTCATCTTTTTCAGGCTCGTCTTCTGTGGAAACATCAATTCAATAGACGGATCGGGCGGCAGACCGCGGTACTCCCGGCGCAGTTGCACCGATTCTGCTTGCTCTTCTGCGAAAAGAAACACCGACAACTCAAAATCCATTGAACCGAACTGGGCTTGAAGGCCTTTCAGGGGCTGGGAGGATACAAACTCAAACTCCAAAATAAACGGATTCGCTTCCCGTCCCCGGATAAGCGTCTCAGGCTTTTGATCAAAGAGGTTTCCGATTTCCCCATCGTCGATTTGGGAATAACGCACTTTGGCCGAAATTCCGTCTACAACTACATGTGCAGTCACTAGCTGTCGGCGCAGTTCCATCTCGCGCGCAAAAATTTCATCCACATTGTCTACGTATGCCAGACGCACAATGTAGAACCCCGTCTTTCCATTCGGGTAGGGAATCTCACCTTCTATCCCGACCAAACGCATTTTGGGGCTGCCAAGGGCATCGCGGAACTCTTCGGGCGTCAGGAAAAACACCGTGTTTTCATCCAGGGACTGCTTGCGCGACAAGTAGGTGTCAATCGAGCCTAACTCCACCCGGCGCGCTTGTTCGGGGGTTAGGAAATAACGCACAAAGACATCCGCCCCATTGGCCCATAGGGAAGACACAAAGAGACGCGCCTGCGGGTCTTGCTCCAAGAGTTGAGGAACTTTTTGCTCAAAAATCTGGCGAGCCCCATACTGCATCCCATACAACCCATAATCCTGATACCAAGTCGGCCCGTTGCGCAAACTGTCCACTGTCATGGTCAAGGAAACACCACTCAGGAGAACGAACAACACCGTCTGCGCCAGTTTTTGCCAACGCGTCACTTGAATAGCGGAAAGTACCCACTCCCAGCCCAAAGCAGCCAGAACCGCTGCAGGAATAGCCATTGCTAATAAGCGGGTTACCCCCACCCCTACCAGAGCGGCCCCGCTAGGGACTGCAAGCAGAGCCACCAGAAAGACCCGATAGGGTGGGTTGCGCCGCTGGCGAAGCACCACAGTCAAACCTAACACAATAAGAGGCAAGTTCCACAGCCCTAGGTGTCCGTAGCCCTTCATAGTATGGCGATTCAGGTCAATCGAATGCGGCCAGAACCAATAATAGGGGTTTAAGCCCATCAAATACTCTCTAACATAGCGCCAAATTTTGGCTACTAGAGGGAGATCATAGAACCAGTAGGAATCCAGATTGCGCAGATGTTGGAATGGAGCTTCTTGATGGTAGGATAAAAAGCGGAAATAGGGGATCGCCAGAAGAAGAATCAGCCAAAAACCTTTTCCCAAGTAAGAGCGGTTTTGCCAATGGTAACGAAAATCAAGAGCAAATAAAGCAACTGCAGTTACAGCGAGGATCACTTGACCCGGGCTGTAGGTGTAAAACCCTAAGGCGGCCATGAGAATAGCCAGGTAGAGATATTTCGGAGATCGTTGTATGTAGAGCAAATATGCACCTAAGAACCCAGCGTAAAACCCGCAAAACAAAACCGTCTCAAACGCAGTGCGCGAATGCAAGAACCAAGTTGGAGTCACCGCGAGGAACAAGAGCAAGCTCCACCAAGCCCTTGGGCAGATCGTTTGTCGTAAAGCACTAACTAAAATCAAAATCAATAATCCCGACAACAACAGCGAGGTGAATCGCGTTACAAACACCGATTTCCCAAACAACAGATAGGGGATAACTTGCACATAGACACTCACACTGAGATTCCAGTATGAACCATTGGGAAAATAAGTGGGCAAGAAGACTCTCCCAGGCCCGTAAAATCCATCTCGAACCAGTTCTGCTGCAGAGGCAGTTTGGATCGCTTCGTCGGTGAAAAAGTAGATGGGAAAGTCTGCCAAGCGAACTGTCCGCATGCCTAAGTAAATTAGAAGAGCGAAGGCAAAAAGGATCGAGGGTAAGGAGACCTCGCTAAGTGAGCTACGGATCAACAGCCAGGTCACCTGCTTCCAAGCAGCCCATAACACAGGAACCTGAGTCTTGTTATCCCGCTTTGGCAGGACCACCAAGTCCGCTTCGTATCCCTCCTCAAAGGTCGCATTGCTTCTCAGCAAGAACGCCCCTCGGTGAAAAACCGCAGGATTGAAAACGGATTGGGTTTGTCCCCACCGGTTAGCCTGATCCTTGATCCTACCCCAGAAGTCTCGCAGTTCAAACATTAGGCTCTTTACCTTCCACAGCCACGCCGCAACCTCGGAGCGGATGACAAACAAACCGATTCCAAAACTCATCAGGCTGATTAAAAGCCCTAAGTAGAATACGGTGGGCCGAAACTCAAAGCGGTACTTATGAATGCCCTCTCGCATTCTCACTGCCAAGTAACCGCTTACGCTCTCCAATTTAGCCTTCCGCCCATCAACCTGGACTTGCCACCCGGGATAATGAGTGACCAGAACAACGAGGACATCCTTTGCGCTGCCGTGAGCGATGATTTCGACAGCATCGGTTTTCACAAAAAGGGGCGTCAGGGGCTCAACCTCCTCCTTGCTCAATTCCGCATCTGAATTCGCCAGAAGAGTCTGTTCATTAACCTTAAAGGCTATAGGCAGGCTGTCGAGAACTTTATAGATGACCGTTCCGTCCATCTGATAGATTAACTGAAGTCTCCCCTCTGGAGGGGGGGCATCAACGGACTGGATCACGTAATGCGGCCTTGCTTGAACCGGTCTCCGGTTTAGTCGTTCAGCAGCATCGATCCGCCGGATATCCATCCAGTGATACCAAGCATCGATAAACCTCACTTGTGAGCTGAGCATCGCCAAATGCCAACTACCAACAGGATTATGGCGCACGTAATACTCAGAAGAGTCGTGCTCGCGCATCCATCTGACGATCCGATAGGCAGTGAGGTTATCTTCCTGTAAAAGGAGATGCTTGCTATTTGTCCAAAGAGTGTCGAAAACTCCAAGGAACATCAAAGCGCTCAGTCCCAAAACCCCGAAGGAACTTATCAGCCTTTTTAGCTTATTACTGCCCTGTGCTCCATCACATTGCATCTCATAGACAAACCCCTTCCAAACCGCATCGATACCAAATGCACCGAGCAGCAAGATTGCCAGACTCCCAAAAATTAACGGACGGATAACGTAACGGAACTGACTCCAGAGATAAGTTCTGTAGTAGGCATCACGCCAGGGCATCCGATCGAGATCGATCCACAGAACCACAAAAATAAGCACCATCACCCAGTAAAAAATCCAACGGCGTCTCCCTCTTTTCCAACCGAAGGGGAGCAATAGCAGCGCTGCAAAGGGTACATATCCTATATAGGCATAATATTCCTCCCTCGCAGGCAAAACCGAATAAGCGTCCTGACGAAAAGTATCCTTTGAGGTGTAATCCAACCAAATCTGGAGAGGGGTGTGGGAACCCAAGACATCTAGTCCTTTACTAATATAGGGACGAAATTGAAGCATTGGCAAAAAATGAACCGCAATCAACCCCCCCCATAAAGCCAACGCCGCTAGGAGCGCAACGGCAAACTTACCATCCACCTTAATTCTAAGAGGCCGAAGAGAGACACCAAAAAGGAAGAAAAGGAAGAAGATCAAGATCAACCAGGAAATCAAGAAAGTATAGTAGGCATTCCCGCTGTAGTAAAGCAATGCATACGCTAAGGCAAAATAGACTAACTTCTCAATCCTTCTTGTTTGTGTAAATCGCACTAGGTAATAAAATACCCACGGGATCCAAGCAAAACTGAAGATAAAAACGTATTGCCCCTGAAAAAAATGGGCTGTCGGTTGCCCGGCAAAGGCATACATGAATCCCAACCAAAGGCTGACCACTTTGCCAAACCCAAAAGCCCTCCCCAGCTTCATCATTCCAACTGCAGCAAGGAAATAACTCAACACGAGTGCGATGCGATAACCCACCCGCACGCCTAACAACAAGCAAGGAATGGTTACGACCGGATTGTAGATATGCAGAAACGGATCCGCCAAATAAGGTAATCCGGTGTGCAGGTACGGATTCCATACCGGAAACTGGTGATCCCAAAGAAGGCTTTGGATGAAAAATTGGACTATGTATTGAAAGTATTCACTCTCATTGCCAGGCAACTGCAGGTCGGTACGAAAGCTCAAAATCCCCCGACAAAAGAGAAGCACTCCGAGTAGCAACAGAAACACTTGGAATCCCTCTCCACGCTGTTCCAACCAGGACAAAGGACTCCAGCTAAGAGCATGCTCTGCTGCCACGGGTGGAGACTCCCCAGCACTAGGTTGCTTTTCGATCTCTTCCCGAGGAGAAGAAACGATCTCTGTCCGAGCAGAAAGACTCCAAAAGGACTTCAACCAGGTCAAGAGTGGCGAATAAGCGCCGAAGATATATACAGCCTCCTTGGGTGCTCCACTCTCCTTGAGCCTTTTTTGAATCCAAGCCCCCAAGACTTTCATCAGGTATAGGTCAATTCCGATCGCCAGAACAAGCGCCAAGAGGGTTAAGAGCCATACATTAACAACAGAAGCCATCTCCCCTGCCGAATGCAATGAGATCGGTTGCTTAGTGTAAGCCACTCTCCAATCGAGCGATCACCAGCCGTTGGATTTCGCTAGTCCCTTCATAGATTTCGGTAATCTTTGCATCTCGAAAATAGCGTTCGATGGGCAGCTCGCGACTATAGCCCATGCCGCCGTGAATCTGCACCGCCGCATGGGTGACAAACATAGCAGTTTCCGAAGAAAACAACTTGGCCATTGAAGCCTCTAGGGTAAAACGTTCCCCAGTGCTCTTCGAGCGCTCTTTGGCTAGCGCAGCATGATAGGTCAACAGGCGTGAAGCCTCAATACGCGTCTTCATGTCCGCCAGTTTGAAGGAAATCCCTTGAAAGGCAGCGATTTTCTGTCCAAAGGCTTCACGCTCCGTAGCATACTTCAAGCTCGCTTCATAAGCCGCCTCAGCGATCCCCAAGGCTTGTGCTGCGATGCCAATACGCCCGGCATCCAAAACAGACATAGCAATCTTAAAGCCTTCGCCCTCTTCTCCGAGGCGGTTCTCGACAGGCACTTCACAGTTCTCAAACAGCAGCTCGCTGGTGGCCGAAGCGCGGATGCCCAATTTAGGTTCCTTCTTGCCTCGAATCAAGCCCGGCGCCTTCGCATCGACTAAGAAAGCAGTAATGCCGTGGTGCTTTTTCTCAGGATCGGTCATTGCAAATACCACAACATAATCCGCTACCGGCCCACTAGTCACCCACGATTTGCGCCCATTAAGAAAATATCTATCTCCTCGGCGGACGGCGCGAGTACGCATGTTGCTAGCATCCGACCCAGAAGTCGGCTCGGTAAGTGCATAGGCTCCGATCGCCTTGCCTGAGGCAACCGGTTTCACAAAGCGCTGCTTTTGTTCTTCGGTGCCGTACCTGAGAATCCCATAACAGAACAAGGAGTTATTGACCGACATAATTGTCCCGTGGGCTGCGTCGACTTTACAGATTTCTTCCAGAGCTAATACGTAAGCCAGAGTGTCCATCCCCGCCCCGCCGTATTCTTCAGGTACTTCGATCCCCATGAATCCTAATTCCCCCATCTTACGAATTGTCTCCATAGGAAATTCGCCGCTTTCATCAAACTCGGAAGCGATGGGAGCAATCTCGTTTTGAGCGAAATCGCGCGCCGTCTGACGAATCATTTCGTGTTCCTCTGTAAATGGGAAAAGCAAACTCTCCAACATCTCGTCCTCCTCGAACAGCTAGAGGCAATTCCCATGGAAAGGATTATAGCACGGATACTTCGATCGGCTTGGATAAGGCAAGTCACCCAAGAAGCGGTCTATAGAACCCATATTGAGCTCGATTGCTGATGATACAGACCCTATGCATTGACAGGATTAAAAACTAGGATATACTCTTCTCAGGAAAGGAGAGGCCCTGCGCATGATCACGCCCGAATTGTTCGACCACCTTGTCGAATTGGCTGCTCTGGAGCTTTCCCCTCACGAAGCCGAGTACCTGCGCCGGGAACTCAACAACCAACTTAGAGCCTTGCAGGAATTGGTAGCCGTGCCACTAGACCCGGACATTCCACCTGCACTCCATGGCATCAATTACCCACGCGAAATCCGCCCTCCCCTCCGCAACGATGAGTGGATTCCCAGCTCCCATGTCGAAACAATCCTCAAACAAGCACCGGAACTCGAAGAGCGATACGTGGTGGTGCCCGAGATTCCCCATCAAGACTTGGAATGAGTTATGGACTTGTGCGACTACGCTGCTTATCAACTCGTGCGGATGATTAAGTGCAAGCAGGTTTCCGCTTGCGAGGTCCTAGAAAGCACGCTGAAGCGCATTGCTGCCGTGGATGGTCTCCCCGGGCAATTAGACGGCGACAGAGACGCCGAACCCAATAAAGTGCACGCCTTTATCACCCTAACTGCTGAACGCGCCCGCCGCCAAGCCCAACAGATCGACCGAGCTATCCAAGCCGGTGAAGAAGTCGGACCCTTAGCTGGTGTTCCCTTCACCGTCAAAGACATTTTTTGTGTCGAAGGCACTCTCTCGACGGCGGGCTCCAAAATCCTCTCCAACTTTGTCGCCCCCTATACTGCCACGCCGGTGGCACGCGCAGAGCAGGCTGGCGGAATCATGTTAGGGAAAGTCAATCTCGATGAGTTTACCTTTGGCTCATCCAACGAATCCAGTGCCTACCAACCCAGCCCGCGCAACCCGTGGAACACATCCAGAGTGCCGGGCGGTTCTTCGGGCGGCAGCGCAGCCGCAGTCGCCGCCGGCGAAGGCTGTCTCTCGATCGGCACTGACACGGCTGGATCAATCCGCCAGCCAGCCGCCTTCTGTGGCGTGGTCGGTGTCAAACCGACCTACGGGCGCGTCTCACGCTATGGCTTGATCGCCTTTGGCTCCTCCCTGGATTGCCCCGGACCCCTAGCGCGCAACGTCAGCGATGCTGCGCTATTGTTGCAAGTGATGAGCGGCGCCGACCCCCATGACTCAACCGCAGCTAACCTCCCCGTCCCCGACTATGTCGCCGATTTGGAAAAGCCCATCAAAGGTTTGCGCGTTGGCTTATCGCCGGATTATTTTCGCCTCACCTATGTCGCTGCCGAAAGCGGCGAGTTAGAGCAACAGCCAATCCCAGAGGATTACAAGCAAGCCATCTACCGCGTTGCCGGCAGATTGGCGGAAATGGGCGCCGATATCATTGAAGACGTCCCGATGCCCCATACCAAATATGGCATACCGGCCTATTTTGTCATCTCACGGGTGGAAGCAGCCTCCAACCTGCACCGCTATGACGGTGTCAAATATGGCTATCGCACTCAGCAACCGGTGCATGACCTGCATGAGATGTATCGCAAGACGCGCGGCGAAGGGTTTGGCTTGCAGCCCAAACTGCGCATTCTGATGGGGATGTATGTCAGCGCCGCTCAATATAGCGAGCAATATTACATGAGGGCGCTGCGCGTGCGCAGTCTGATCCGCCGCGATTTCGAGACAATTTTCAACCCCGAGGGCAGATATAGGCTCCACGCCCTCCTAACCCCAACCACACCCACCACCGCCTTTCCCATCGCCCAAGTTTACGGCGACTCGGTCTTAATGCAATTTGCCGATCAGCTCACGGTCGCTGCCAACCATGCCGGCATCCCTGCAATCTCTTTCCCTTGTGGCTTTGACCCCGAGGGATTGCCCTACGGCGCGCAACTAATCGGGTCGGACTTTTCCGAGGCCTTGCTCTTGCGTTTGGCACGTAACTACGAAATTGCCACCGAAACCGATCAGTGGCGCAAGCGCATTCCACCTATCCTTCGGAGTACGTGAGCAAGTCTTCCCAATAGAGAGGGAAGAAGAATGTCTCCAGAATACGAAGCGGTAATCGGACTGGAAACGCACATCCAACTCAACACACAGACCAAAATCTTTTGTCCCTGCAAAGCGGATTCGTGGAACGACCCGCCGAATACCAACATTTGCCCGGTCTGTACCGGTATGCCCGGAGTCCTACCCGTTCTAAATAAGGCCGCCGTGGAAAAAGCCATGCTCCTCGCTGCAGCTATGAATGCCGAAATTCAGCCGATTTCCTATTTCGATCGGAAGAACTACTTCTACCCCGATCTCCCCAAAGGTTACCAAATCAGTCAGTACAACATGCCGATTGCTCGCGGTGGCTATCTTGTCTTTCCTATGCCGGACGGTTCGGAGCGCAAGGTCACCATTCAGAAACTTCATCTGGAGGAAGACGCTGGGAAAACCAAACACGACTTTGGGCGGCGGCTCATCGACTTTAACCGCTGTGGCGTCCCTCTAGTGGAAATGGTCACCGGACCCGACCTGCACTCCGCAGACGAAGCCGCCCAGTACATCATCCGCCTGCGCCAATTGCTGCGCTGGATCGGCATCTCCGAAGCAGACATGGAAAAGGGTCACCTGCGCTGCGATGCAAACGTCTCGATTCGGCCCAAAGGTGCCGAGGTGCTGAATCCCAAGACCGAAATCAAAAACCTAAATTCGATTGTCGCCATTCGCGAGGCCATCCAAACGGAAATTCAACGCCAAATCCGCGAGGTCGAGGCAGGCAACCCTATCGAAGCCTGGACTCTAGAATGGGACGAAGACCGCAGCATCTTGCGCAAAATGCGCTCGAAAGAAACCGAGGCCGATTATCGTTATTTTCGTGAACCCGACCTGCTCTCACTCCAGATCGATGAGGCGTGGAAAGCGGCTGTGTTGAGCACCCTGCCAGAACTCCCCCTTCAGCGACGCGCTCGCTTCGTCAAGGAATACGGATTGCCGATCTACGATGCAGATATCCTCACCTCCGAGCGTTCGCTATCTGAATACTACGAAGCAACACTTCAAGCATATCAAGGAGACCCGAAGCGCGTCTCCAATTGGATCATCAATGACGTGCTGCGCATAATCAACGAGCTCGGCGTCTCTGCAGCAGAACTAAAGATCACACCCCCCTATTTGGCCCAGATTATCCGCATGGTTGATGAGAGCGTCATAAACATTTCTACCGGGAAAGCCCTGCTAGATAAAGTACAGAACTGCGGAAAAGAACCGGCAGCTATTGTGTCCGAAGAGGGCTTGGCCAAAATGAACGATGCCGACATGCTAGAGACACTCATTCAGCAACTCCTTGTGGAGAATCCCGTCCAAGTAGAAAGCTATCGCAAGGGGAAAAGCGGTTTGTTGGGCTGGTTCGTCGGCCAAGTGATGAAACAAACTCAGGGCAAAGCAGACGCACAACTGACGCGTTCGATTTTGGAGAAATACCTAAACCAAAAGTGAATTTCAAAACGCAAGCCAGGAGATGTGCCCATGAACACTGTAAAAGCCCTGCTCGAGTCAATTGGAAAGCGTCCTCATCACAGCGTCGCATCCAACGCCACAGTCCTCGATGCGCTCAGGGTAATGGCAGAGGCCAACGTTGGTGCAGTCATGGTCATGGAAGACGACAGAGTGGTGGGTATCTTCACTGAGCGCGATTACGCCCGCAAGGGAGAACTCCAAGGCCGATGCGCCAAAGACACCCCAATTCGCGAGGTCATGGTCCAGAAAATGGTCACCGTTACGCCGGAAACAACTGTTGACCAGTGCATGGCGCTGATGAAACAGTTTCACATTCGCCATCTACCCGTGGTCGAAAACAACCAAATGGTGGGGCTCATCTCATTGAGGGATGTGATGGAAGCCGCAATACGCAGCCGAGAAAGTGAAATTCGCGGGTTGGAGAATTACATTCTTAGCAGCGGTTTCCAAGGCTAGGCTACTAAAGGGCGCTGACATCTCCCTCTTCTGGCAGGACCGATGGGACGTCTGCCATCCTGCTTATCACGCAGCCGGAGGCATCTCCGACTAGGCTCTTTTGGAAGCCTTACGTGTTTCTAACGGCCGAGATTGGTCGATGAGCACGCCCACCTACCACACTACCCCTATCAATGAGCTTCTTCCTTCGGAGGAATTTGTGCCATAGCGTACTCTGCTAAGGCTGCGATCGTCAGGCTGGGGTTCACACCCGGATTTGCTGGTACGACAGAGCCATCGACCACGTATAACCCCGGGTATCCATGAACCTGAAAGTCCAGCCCAATTACCCCCTCTTCGCTATCCCTGCCAAAAGGCACTCCCCCTAAGAGGTGGGCCGTCATCGGAGTATCGAGCAGACTCTCGTTGATGGCTCCGGCCGGCGCAGCGTTTGCCTTTTCGGCAAAACGGCGGGTGACCCATTCTCCTATGGGGCTCACCCCTCGCACCTTTTCTCCGGCAGTGTCCGAAACAAGTCCTTTGCGAAAACCCGTGAAGAGGTGTCTGCCCAGCTTTAGGCGCAAGCGAGTATCTTCGGTTTGCATAATGAGGAGAATCGTAGTTCGTCTCGCCCAACCCGGCAGAACATAGGATCGCAAAGTCTCGACCGGATGAGCAAGAAGAAGCCAGATGCTCTCCAAGAGACGAAAGGCCAACGATTTCTGACCGCTCACCAGTGGAGCGCTGAGAAAACGCATTAGAGAAGAGCCCGCCGGATAACGTACGGGTTCGATAGCTGTCACTGCGTCTGCTTGAAAGACCGAAGTGATCGCAATGCCTTGTGAGTAATCGAACTCTCGAGTGCGGCTCACCGCTCCGAGCAAGGACTCGCTATTCGTGCGCACGTTCTCGCCTAGTCGGGGGGAGAGGTTTGGCAGGGAGTTGGGGCGCTCGCGACACCGCAAGAGCAGCTCCAGTGTACCTATCGTCCCCGCCGAGACAACCACGTTTGTGCATAGAAGCTGCCAAGGAGGCTTCCAAAAGCGCGTCGAAGACTTCACCGTTAGGCGATATCGCGCTGGCTCCGGTCCACTCACGGGGCGAATATCGACAACTTGACTCTCTGGAAGGACCTTAGCTCCATACTTCTCAGCAAACCAGAGATAGTTCTTGACTAGGGTGTTCTTGGCGTTATGGCGACATCCCACCATACAGGCTCCACAGTGCTTACAGGTGCGCCGTTTCGGGCCCTCCCCCCCGAAATAGGGATCCTCCACCTCCTGATCTTCCGCAACACCAATGCTCTCCCCGAACAGGACCCCTACTTCCGTAGGACGAAACGTAGTTTCCCTGCCGAGTTCCATCGCAATTTCTTTAAGAATCTGATCGGCATGCCAAAGTTTGGGATTTGGGCTGACTCCCAGCATCCGCTTAGCCACTTGGTAGTAGGGCTTGAGAACAGTTTTCCAATCGGCCAACTCCCGCCAAGCCGGATTCTCGAACAGTCGGTCATCGGGCTCCATCAGCACATTGGCATACCCAAGGCTTCCGCCCCCTACCCCGCTTCCGTGCAGAACAAAAACATCCTTGAAGAAGCTGAGCTGCAGAATCCCGAAGCAACGTAAAGCCGGTAACCAAAGATACTTCCAAAACTTCCAATTCGTGTTGGCAAAATCCTGATCTTCATACCGCTTACCCCGTTCGATTACTAAAACGCGGTAGCCCTTCTCCGCCAAACGCATTGCCGAAACGCTTCCACCAAACCCGGAGCCAATCACCACAAAATCATATACTTCGTCGCTAGGAAACATACTGATAGAACCCTCTTCCTGTCTTCCGACCCAAATGACCGGCAGCCACCATTTTACGCAATAAATACGCTGGGCGGTACTTGTCCTCCCCAAGGTCACGATGAAGCGTTTCCATGACCGCTAACACAACATCCAACCCAATTAAGTCAGCCAACGCTAAAGGACCCATAGGGTGATTCATGCCCAGCTTCATCACAGCATCAATAGCTTCCGGCGTCCCGACCCCCTCCTGAACAGCGAAGATAGCCTCGTTGATCATCGGACATAAAATGCGATTCGAGATGAAGCCGGGTGAGTCGTTAACTTCAATTGGCTCTTTACCCATGCGATAACACACTTCAAGAGCCGTCCGAGTCGTCTCTTCAGAGGTAGAAAGCCCACGAACCACTTCCACCAAGCGCATCAAGGGCACAGGATTCATAAAGTGCATTCCGATTACCTTATGCGGCCGGCGCGTCGAGGATGCGATCTTGGTGATCGAAATCGAAGACGTATTCGAGGCGAGGATAGTACGTTCTGGACACAATCCATCGGCCTGGCGAAAGACTTCTTGTTTTACACTCGGGTCCTCCACCACCGCTTCGATCACTAAATCGGCGCATCCAATGGACTTCATCTCTTTTTCATAGCGGATTCTATCGACATGCTTCGCTTCCTCGGCGCTCAATTGACCTTTGCTCACCAGTTTTTCGATCGAACGCTGAATATTCTCTTTGGCTTTATCCAATTGTTCCGGCACCACATCCATAATCGTTGTCTGATAACCAGCTACAGCAGCAACTTGCGCAATGCCGCTGCCCATCGTTCCGGCTCCAATTACATACACCTTGCGGATTTCCACCTCGGACCTCCTCTCACTCGAGCAACTCGACGGCCATGGCTACCGCCTCCGCACCGCCCAAACAAAGACAAGCAATCCCTCGTCTGAGGCCGCGATCCTTCAGGGCATAGAGCAGGGTTGTTAGAATCCTGGCACCGCTTGCTCCGATAGGATGACCCAAGGCGATGGCACCGCCATGCACATTTACCTTTTTCCAATCCCAGCCCATGCTAGCCAATGCCTTCCCATCCGCCAAGACTTGAGCAGCAAAAGCTTCGTTGAGCTCAATCAAATCCACTTCGGCCAAGCTCCATCCCACCCTAGCTAAGAGCTTGGGAATAGCCTTAGCAGGTGCAATGAACAAGTGCTTTGGATCCACCGCAGCCTGAGCATAGCCAACAATCCGTGCCATCCCCTTGACTCCTAGCTGCTCAGCTTTCTCCCGGGAAGCCACCACCAATGCTGCAGCTCCATCATTGAGACCTGGTGAATTGCCTGCCGTGACCCTGCCATGGGGCTGGAAGGCCGGCTTGAGCGCTGCTAAGGCCTCTAATGAAGTATCCCGACGCGGCGTTTCATCGGTGTCGAAGAGCCAAGTTTCACCCCTTGGAGACCTAATTTCGATCGGCACAATCTCCGCTTTGAACTTCCCCTGGTCAATAGCCCAGAAAGCCTTTTGGTGACTTTGGAGAGCGAACTCATCCATTTCCTCGCGCGAAATTCCCCATTCTTGGGCAATAAACTCCGCTGCATCACCCATGCTCCAATTCTCAAAGGCATCCCATAAGCCATCGTGCAACAGAGCGTCCACCAATTGCACGTGTCCAAAGCGTAATTCTCCACTCCGCCCCCTCACCAGAAATGGGGCGCGACTCATGCTCTCCATCCCGCCGCAGACATAAAGAGCGCCATCCCCGGCACGGATTGCTTGGGCTGCCAACATAACTGCCTTCAATCCGGAGCCACAGACCTTGTTGACAGTGGTTGCGCCGACGGTTTCGGGCAATCCTCCGAAAATTGCCGCCTGCCGCGCAGGATTTTGTCCCAAACCGGCCGAAACGACATTTCCCATCAGAACTTCGTCAATTTCTCCCGGCTCATTAATCCCGGCTCTCCTAACCGCTTCTTTGACAACCATCGCCCCTAATTCGGGTGCGGTAAAACCACTCAGACTTCCCTGAAACTTGCCGCTTGGTGTGCGCACTGCGCTGAGGATCAACGCCTCACAGCCTTGGCTCTCCATTCAGACCCCCCTTCTGCCTTTGCCCAAACAGAAAAAGCTCTTCTTAGGAGACATTACGCTTTCCAAGTCTCGGCACATTTTTCAGCGCTTATCGACCGCTATCCGTTCCCACGCCTCCCTCAAGCGCCGATAGGTCTGTTCTAGTTCTTCCGGCAAAACCCTTACATGCCCCACAGTAGACATAAAATTCGTATCTCCACTCCATCGCGGAACAATGTGCATATGCAAATGATCAGCAATGCCTGCTCCGGCCGGTTCTCCCAAATTCATCCCCAAATTGAACCCCTGCGGTCGATAGACTTGCTTAAGAACCTCGATGCATTCTGTGACCACTTCCATGATTTCCCCTCTGCAAGCGGGGGTTAGCTCACCAAGCTCCGCAGTGTGCTGATAGGGAACCACCATAAGATGACCACTCGTATATGGGAATCGATTGAGAATAACAAAGACGGAGTGCCCTCTCCTAACAATCAAGTTCTCCGCGCCATCCTCCTGGGCTGCGGCCAGACAAAAAATGCACGCCGCATTACGGCGGTGGTTTTGGATATACTTCATTCTCCAGGGTGACCACAAGTGTTTCAAGGCCATTCCATCCAACATAAAAACTTGTAGCCGGCTGCTACCCGCACCCGAAAGACCACTCACCGGCTTCTGCTTAGGGCCTTCGAGCGCTCCGTAGGTTATTTCTGATTCTACCCGAAGATAGCTGAATGATTTATAATCAATCCCGAAGCCGGCTCGAGCATGTTCTCCCTTTTTGAGTCTCCTACCTACTGGACCGTCTCCCGGTTGACCACATATCTTCAGCAATTGATTGCTGAGGAAGATCCTCTTCGCAATCTTTGGGTAGTTGGCGAAGTGTCCAACGCCAGTCGCTCTACTTCAGGCCACTTTTATTTTACCCTCAAAGACGCTAATGCTTCCCTGCGTTGCGTAATGTGGCGGCAACAAGTGGCCTACCAATTATTTCTCCCCCAAAATGGGGACTTGATTGTCGCTCACGGATATCTCGACCTCTACCCTCCGGCAGGAGCATATCAGCTCTACGCTGACAATCTGATCTCCCTCGGTGCTGGAGCTTTATACCAGGAATTTTTACAACGCAAAGCCAAGCTGGAGCAAGAGGGGTTGTTTGATCCCCAACGTAAAAAGCCCATTCCGACCTTTCCGAGAAAGATCGGGATCGTGACCAGCGAGAAAGCGGCGGCACTGCAAGACATGCTTAACACTCTCAAACGGCGCTATCCCCTAGCAGAAGTAATTATCGCCCCGGCCTCGGTCCAGGGTGAAGATGCTGTGCCTACTCTCATCCGTGCATTAAGACTGCTCGATCGGGAAATCAAGCCCGATGTCATCCTACTTGCGCGCGGGGGTGGCTCGATTGAGGACCTGTGGGCCTTCAATGACGAAGCCCTAGTGCGGGCAATTGCCGAATTAAACACCCCTGTCGTCACCGGCATCGGCCATGAAACCGATTTTACCTTAGCGGACTTTGCGAGCGACCTGCGCGCCCCGACCCCCACAGCGGCTGCCGAACTCGTTACCCCCAATCTCGCCGATCTCCAAGCCAATCTCCTCAACCAATCTCAGCGGCTGCAAAATGCTGCCTTCCGGCGACTCGATACTTATCGCGCCCATTTCAATCAACTAACTCACCGGCTAAAGCTGAGTTCACCTCTCAATCGTCTAAACGTTGCTCGCCAACGTCTAGACGAATGGTCTCGGCGCCTTGAAATCAATGTAATACACGACATAAGAGAGCGACACGCAAAAACCGAAATCTTCCTGCATCGCCTAGAGGCCCTAGACCCCTTAACCCTTCTATCACGCGGCTATGCTATCCTTACCAAAGAGGACGGCGAACTCATCCGCTCAATCCGGCAGGCACGTCTGGGGGAGTCAATCCAAGCTCGCCTTCGAGACGGCCAGTTTTATACCCGTGTGGAAGGGATTTCTCAAGAAGTCTCACTATGAATAACCCTCCCGTCAGCCAAGAACTGCCTTTAGACCATTTCATTTTCCAACTTAATGAGGAACTGCTCTCGATTGGAGCTTCGAGTGCAGAACAATCTTTTGGACTGGCGGTTTGGCTGGGAACGTTGCCACTTCTTGCCGGAGTGGCACTGCTCCTTATACTCAGGCTTATCACCATTATCGTAGCCTTCTTCCTTGTGATCCTCCTCTTTCTTGTCTTCACCGCCACTACTTCCATCTTAGCTAGTACAGCTCGGCGCAACGCCCTTCAACGGGCTATCCGAGAAAGAATCATCCCTCAGATTCGGGCCTATCAAGCGACTCACTTGATCGATTTCGAAGCCTTTGAAAACAAAGCAAGGGAAATTCTCCCGAGCGAAGCGCCTTTACTGGATGCATTGTATATTATGAAAGAATGGACAGAAAGCACGAATTAGCCATGCAGAACGATAGCCACACCCTCGAGTCACTCTCCTTTGAAGAAGCAATGCAGCAATTGGAACAAATTGTCACTCAGTTGGAAAGCGGCGAGCAAACCCTTCAAGAAACGCTCTTCCTTTATCAGAAAGGGCAAGCGTTAGTTCAATATTGCCTCCGACTACTTGAACAAGCGGAGCTAACCGTGCGCAAGCTCTCCGATGGAAAGCCATAATCTAACCCAGCTTCTGCCAGTGGTGCAATGGAGATTTTTCGAAACCATGTCCTGATCGCAGGGGCAATTGCCTGGCTGATCGCCCAGACGGTCAAAGTCCCTATCGAATACCTTAGAACTCAGCAGTGGAATTGGGCGCTCCTCTTTCGCGCAGGCGGCATGCCCAGCTCACATTCCGCCCTAGTTACCGCCATCGCCCATGCCATAGGACTCTTCTATGGTTTTGACTCCCCTCTCTTTGCCATCGGATTGACGCTCGCCATGGTTGTGGTTTACGATGCAACCGGAATTCGCCGCCAGGCCGGCAAGCATGCAGAACTCATCAATGCCATCATTAACGATCTCGCCAGCGGCCATCCGCTGAAGGAAGAACAGCTCCGCGAGGTGTTGGGACACACCCCTATAGAGGCCTTTGCCGGAGTGGCACTAGGAGTCGTTGTTGCCCAATTGGTGTGGTTGGTGGCTTCCTAACCCCTGCCCCAAAATCACTCCCCACAGAACACGTACCTCCTCGATCCGAAACAGCAATGCCAAACTCAGGAACAACCCACCTCCCACCAGAACCCCTCCCAAGCTTATCAGAGCAACAGGAGCTCCGGCGAGAAACTTCATCCACAACTGAATCCCCCCTGCCATGAGCAAACTTGCCAGTGCCGTCTGCAAGGCCAGCAAGAAAATCTCTCTCTCTCGCAACTCACCCAGCTTCCTGCGCATCATCCCATATAACCCCAGCGCTTCGAGATAAGTAGCTAGGGTGTTGGCCAACGCCAACCCTCCATGAGGCAACCATCCCACACGCTGAAAAATCGCTGAAAAGAGATAACTTAGCGCTACGTTTAAGCCCATTGCTATGGATCCGATAAGGACCGGTGTGCGAGTATCGTGCATGGCGTAGAAGGAGCGAGCCAAAACCTCCACTAAACTATGACCAACGAGACCGCTAGCGTACCACAGCAACGCCCACGCCACAAACTCGGTCGACCGCTCGTCAAAAGCACCGCGTTGGTAGAGCGTCGCAACAATCGGCTTTCTGAGCAGGATCAGGCCAACACTAGCCGGAACGGCAAGGAAGAGTACCCCCCTCAAAGCATTAACTAGAGTGACACGCAACTCGCCCGTACGAGCTAGCGCAAAATGAGTGGAGAGAGTAGGTAAAGTCACAATTGCAACCGATTGGGCAATTGCAGCCTGAGGCATCAGCATAAGTGCAAAGGCCAAGACAACCCCAGTTACGCTTCCTTCTGGCATTCTTGAAGCTAAGCGAGTATTAACCCAAAAATTTAATTGCACCACAGCTACGCCAATCAAACGCGGAGCAAACAGGCGAACCACTTCATAAACCTCTGGCAAGCCCCATGCAAACCCAGGAAAATACTTTCCCCTTAGGCGCAGGAGGGAGGGAATTTGTACCCCTAAGTGCAGCCCCGCTCCGATAAGCACCCCCCACCCCAATCCCGCAATGCCTAAGGTGGGCGCCAAGACTAATACCCCGAAGATCATTCCCAGGTGATACATCGAAGGCGTAAGCGCAGGGATGAAGAAAACCTGGTGAGAGTTCAAAATTCCCATCACCAAACCACTAAGGGCAAAGAGGATTGCCGAGGGTAACATCAGTCTCAAGAGAAAAATAGTCAGGTTCTCCTTAGCCGGATCGCTGCGAAACCCGGGAGCCAGCAGATACCGCACCACCTCCGGCGCTAGCAAGTAGGTTGCCAAGCTCAAGAAAATCAACACCAACAGGACTAGGTTAGCAATTGTCGAAGCAAGACGCCAGGCTTTTTCTTGGTCGTCTCTCGCCAGAAGACCGCTGAAAGTGGGGATAAAAGCACTGGCCAGAGCTCCCCCGGCTACTAGATTAAACAGCGTCTCTGATACCCGATTGGCAGCATTGAAGGCCTCTATCTCCGCCCCGGTGCCAAACGCCTGCGCCACAAGAATCTGGCGCACCAAGCCGCTCAAATTGCTCAACAAGAAGGCCGCCGTCACTGTAGCGGCCGCCCTCGCCAGAGATGCTGAACTCGAAGGGAGTAGTTTATTCACTACCCCAAATTATAAAAGACAACATTGGTTTACCCCAGCAGGCCCAAAGAAAAGCCCCCTGAATCTCTAGAGTCTCAAGAACTGCTTCTACGTTAGCTTAGCATTAGGGGTATAATTCGATATGCCCCTCTTAAATCATTGAGAGCCGGATACACCACTTCCGGCTCTCTATAAGGAGGAGAAGAAGAGAAATCGCCCTTCGATGCTCAGTTTACCAGAAGACGGGAAAATATACTCGACGGATCCCCTACGATTACCCTACGCAAACCCAACAATTTTGCAGGTTTGTATAGGAAAACGATGAATCTCGCCATTCAAACCCAACATCTCTCTCGCACCTACAAGCTTCGCAACGCTAAAAACAGCCGGACTAAAGAATTGGTTGCCCTTCAGGATGTTTGCCTAGAAGTGCACCCCGGGGAACTCTTCGGACTGCTCGGCCCGAATGGCGCCGGTAAGACTACGCTGATCAAGATCCTGACCACCCTCCTTGCTCCAACCTCTGGAAAGGCATTAGTTTGCGGCTACGATGTGGTCAAAGAAGCCTCCAAAATCCGCCCAATTATCAACATGGTCTCCGGTGGAGAGTCCTCAGGATACGGTTTGCTCACCGTGCGTGAGAACCTATGGATGTTTGCTCAATTTTACGGGCTAAGCTCAAAGGAAGCCAACCGACGCATTGCCGAACTTCTTGAAGTTGTTGGCCTCTCCGACCGAATTAACACCAAATCTTCCGACCTTTCCACTGGATTGCGCCAAAAGATGAACATCGTCCGTGGCTTTTTGACCGACCCTCAGGTCCTCTTCCTCGATGAACCCACCCTCGGACTTGATGTCGGGGCTGCACGGGATGTGCGAAGATTTATTCGCAACTGGCTCAACCAGCACCCCGAACGCACCATTCTGCTCACCACTCACTACATGGCAGAAGCTGAAGAACTATGCGACCGCGTAGCGATCATCAACCAAGGCCGTGTATTAGCTTGCGATACGCCAGCCTCGCTAAAACACAAACTGCAACGCGAAGCGATCTATCATCTTGAAGTCACTTCTTCGTCTATTCTCTATTCGGAGCACTTCAAAGAAATTCAAGGGGTGCGTAAATTTTCCTTTCGGCCTCGCGATGGTTACGCAGTGCTCGATCTGATTCTCGACCAAGACGAAACCCTGGCCGCCGTGGTTAACACCCTAACGGCTCACCAAGTGCGGATTATCAACCTGCAAAAGCGCGAGCCTTCTCTTGAAGAAGTCTTCATCGATCTAGTAGGCAAAAGCATCGAGGAGGTGGAAAGTGGAAGAAACGGCTCCGGCCATTCCGAAAGCTAGTGGATGGAAATTGTTCCTCAAGACGGTTATCGCTCGCGCATATCCACGCGTAATCGGTCAGCAACGCGAAAAATCTTGGGTGTTTTTCGATATCTTCCTTCCCATTTTGGGAATTGCCGCCTACGTCTATGTCTATCGTGCCATCGGCGCACCTGAGGAGTATACTGGGTTCGTAGTCCTCGGCGGGGCTATGACCGCATTTTGGCTAAACGTCCTATGGAGCATGTCTAGCCAGTTATACTGGGAGAAAGAACAAGGAAACTTAGCTCTTTACATTATGGCTCCAAACTCCATGATGGCAATTTTGCTAGGCATGGCCCTAGGTGGAATGGTTGCGACACTCCTGCGCGCAGTGGCCATTCTGGTTATCGGGGGATGGGTTTTCCAAGCTCGATTTCTGATCACCAACCTCGGCTTATTGATTTTGGTCTTTTTGCTCACTATGACAGCACTCTACGGTTTGGGAATGATGTCCGCTTCTCTGTTTCTCCTCCTAGGGCGGGAAGCTTGGCATCTAGCCAACCTCGCCCAAGAGCCTGTCTACCTGCTCTCCGGGTTCTACTTTCCGGTTAAGAATCTCGGATTCTGGGTTGCTCTCGTTGCCTCGCTAATCCCCTTAACATTGGGACTAGACGCCATGCGCCAACTGGCTTTCCCCTCAGCCATTCAGTTTGGCTTCTTGGACGTGCGGGTTGAGGCTATAGGCTTGTTCCTCCTATGCATCCTTTTCTTAGTGGGGGCTCATTTTTTGCTTGACTATATGGAAAGGCTTGCCATTCAGGAAGGACGTTTGACCGAGTCTCGCCGCTAGAGAGTGAGAAAAGGATCGCCAATGCACACCTCCCAAATAAGTCCTTTCTTGGCCTTTTGGCGTTCGTTTCGCCTGGCAACCTGGCTTGGCTGGCAAATCGAATCCAACTGGGCCGATCCTTTTCTTTTTACCGTCTATTCACTTATCAAGCCCATCTCCAGTGCAGCGATCCTGGTAGTTATGTATAGCGTGATCACCCGAGCTGACTTTACAGCTCCGATTTTCCCTTACATCTACCTTGGCAATGCTTTTTACATGTATGTTGGCCAAGTGATGACGGGCATTTCATGGGCAGTGATTGATGACCGAGAGCACTACAAGACCATGAAGTACATTTATACTGCACCCGTCCACTTTCCTGCATACTTACTGGGCCGGGGTGTAGCTCGTTTTATCATCGCCTCTATCTCGGTCCTTGTTACCATTGTCTTCGGGGTGCTCTTCCTTGAAATCAACATTGAAGTGACTCAGGTCAACTGGGCCTTCTTCTTGATCACCCTTTTCACCGGGGTGGTGATGCTCGCCCTGATGGGCTTGACTCTAGCAGGGGTAATGCTCTTACTGGTCCATCACATGTTCGGCGTTGGCGAAGCCGTGGCGGGAGCGCTATACCTTTTCAGCGGCGCAATCTTCCCCTTGGAAGTCTTGCCCTCCTTTCTGCGCCCGATTGGTTTCCTAATGCCCATCACCTACTGGCTCGAGTTGCTTCGGCGCCTCCTCGTCGGCGATGTTGCCTCCAGCTTCCCGACCTTACAGACTTTGACAAACGTGCAACTCTATTTCATCCTCGTTGTCCTAACGGTTTTCTTTGCAGCGTTCTCAATTCTCACTTTCCGAGCCTGTGAAAACCGAGCCAGAGAACTCGGTCTAATTGACACGGTCACAAACTACTAGGAGCTCCGGATGACGAGTTCAAAAACCGAGAATCGCCGCAAGGCTCTCTTTGTTGCCTATCTACCCCAAACACCTTTTGGAACGATCGGCCTCGCAGCCTCCGAAACCGATCTGGCCTTTCTCGACCTCCATGCCGATCCCAAAGAATTTGAAGCTAAGCTCCATGCGCAGGGTTTCACGCTCCAAAGAGGAGAATCTTTCATCTTACTCCAAGCAATGGAGCAACTCCAAGCTTACTTTAGCCGTTCACGAAAGATTTTCGACTTACCCATCGACTGGCAAAGGTTTACACCTTTTCAGGAGCGAGTGCTTCGGGCAACGCTCGCCATCCCGTATGGCCAGGTAAAGACCTATGCGGAGATAGCTCAAGAGATTGGAAACCCTCGTGCGACTCGGGCAGTCGGGCGAGCAGAAGCACATAATCCCCTTCCCATCGTGATTCCCTGCCACCGGGTGATCAGTAGCAGAGGCTCACTGCGGGGCTATAGCGCTCCCGGCGGAATTGAGACCAAAGCGCGCTTGCTCAGGCTCGAAGGTCTGACGCTCATTTAGCAGGAAGGAGAATTCTCCCATGCCGGAAGCTGTCATCGTTGATGCCGTACGGACGCCGATCGGTGCACTGGGCGGAATCTTGGCTTCCGTGCGCCCCGACGACCTTGCAGCCCATATCCTAAAAGCGCTCCTCGAACGAACCGGCATCGACCCCGCTTTTATTGACGAAGTTTATTTCGGCTGTGCTAACCAAGCCGGGGAGGATAATCGCAATGTGGCTCGTATGGCCCTTTTGCTGGCCGGCTTTCCGGTCGAGGTAGCCGGTGTAACGGTAAACCGGCTTTGCGCAAGCGGCTTAACCGCAATCAACCTCGCTGCCCGAGCCATCAAGAGCGGTGAAGGGGAAGTCTTCATCGCTGGCGGGGTAGAAAGTATGTCCCGCGCACCCTACTCTCTCCCCAAAGCCGAAAAGCCCTTCGCCTTCGGTAACCTGACCGCTTGGGACACAGCACTGGGATGGCGGTATCCGAACCCCAAGATGCAAGAGCTCTATGGCATCGAGTCCATGGGTGAAACTGCCGAGAATCTGGCCGAGCTTTACCCCCATATCACTCGGGAGAAGCAAGATGCCTTCGCCTTGGCCAGCCACCAGCGCGCCATAGCTGCGATCGACAGCGGGAAGTTCGCCGAGGAGATTGCGCCCGTCCCGATCCCCCAGCCCAAAGGAGACCTGGTCTGGGCCGACACCGATGAACGCCCTCGCAGAGACGCCTCCATGGAGTCTCTTGCCCGACTCAAGCCGGCCTTCCGGCCGGGGGGAACGGTCACCGCAGGGAACTCTTCCGGCTTGAATGATGGAGCAGCGGCGCTCTTGATCACGAGCCGCGAAAGGGCGGCCAAGCTAGGACTAAGACCGATGGCTCGTGTTGTCGCTTCCGCAGCCGTTGGCGTCCCACCGCGTATTATGGGTATTGGCCCGGTTCCCGCTACCCAAAAGGCGCTCGCGCGTGCCGGACTATCCCTCCCGGACATCCAACTTGTCGAACTCAACGAAGCCTTCGCAATCCAGGCCCTTGTGGTCATGCAGGAGCTAGGCTTGTCCCACGAGATTACGAACGTCAATGGAGGAGCCATCGCCCTGGGTCATCCTCTTGGCTGTTCCGGAGCCCGAATTATGACCACCTTACTCCATGAGATGCGCCGTCGTGCCCCTTACGTCAAGAAACCTTTCTATGGATTGGCAACGTTGTGCGTGGGGGTTGGACAAGGCGAAGCGACAATCATAGAATGGCTCTATGAATGACTGTTTTGGAGAAGAAACCATGAGAACTCTCTCCCTTCTTTACCTATCCCGTCAGGACGTGGAAAGGGTGGCTCTAGATTTACCTACGATCATCGAGTTGCTAGAAAAAGCTTTCCGTGAGAAAGGGGAAGGTAGAGTAGAACTCCCCCCAAAGCCGGGCATTCATACCCTGCCAAACGCTTTTATCCACGCTATGCCTGCCTACATCCCCCTGCTCCACGCCGCAGGAATCAAATGGGTAAGCGGATATCCTGAGAACCCTAAAAGAGGTCTTCCCTATATCTCGGGCTTGATCATTCTCAATGACGAAGAAACCGGGATACCCTATGCAGTGATGGACTGCACTTGGATTACAGCCTACCGCACCGGAGCGGCTTCGGCCCTGTCGGCAAAATACCTCGCCCGCCCCGACTCTTACACCCTTGGAATTATTGGATGCGGTGTGCAGGGGCGCACGCACACCGAAGCCATGACCACCCTATTCCCAATTCAATGCGTTTATGCCTATGACATTCTGCTCTCGGCTCAAGAGAAATTCCTTGCGGAAATGCAAAGGAAATTCCCCAGCATCAAGTTCAAGGGGGCAGCCGGTCCGAAAGAGGTCGTAACCCAAAGCGAAATTGTCATCACCGCAGGGCCAATCCTCAAAAATCCCAACCCGACAATCGAAAAGGATTGGCTTCAGCCCGGGGCATTCGCAAGTGCAGTCGACTTCGATTCCTATTGGAAAGGCGAAGCCCTACAACAGATTGACAAACTGGCAACCGACGATCTAGCCCAAATGGAATACTATCGCACACTCGGTTATTTCAAGGAAACCCCCTGGCCCTACGCAGACCTCGGAGAGATCGTCACTGGGCGAAAACCAGGTCGCCAATCTCCAACAGAGCGAACCATGGCAATGAACTTGGGACTAGCCTTGGACGATATGGCCGTTGCGCCCACAATCTACCAACGGGCAAAAGAAATGGGTTTGGGAGTTCTGCTGGAGTTGTGATCCTTTCTCGGCTGCGCGCCCTTATCCACGGAGCTATACACCCCTTTTTAGCATCAACCCCGCACTGAGGAAGTCCACTCACTAATCGCTTTCTTTGCAGATATTCTGATCTCACTCAATAGTCTTCCTCTCCCCCTCGGGCAACGCAGTTTCTCCTAATCAATCGCCACCGGCAGGATCGATTACTTTCGCTGCCATAAGGACGGAATCTTATCCAGAACAGATAGCTTGAATAAAATCGGCAAATAGTCCGTAAGCGGTGGTATTTGGCGAAGGGTTATGCTCAAGGAGAGTCAACTGTCCTAGCGTATCTGTTTCAAATTGGACTATGCTGGATGTCCCCTCGACATTATACATCGGCGAGTCAGGTCCGACGAGTTCAGGGGCAACCTTTGCATAAACCCTAGGACCATCTCGCCAAGCTCGGCAAACCAGCTTCCAACGTTGACCTCGGTTGAACGCTCCTTGAACTTCGTCCTCGGTCAAGCCTCTTATCCCAACGCGCTCTACCTCCTGCGGCTTCAAGGGAAAACCCATAAGTACAGTTGCTAGGGCGGCAAGTTTGATCGCAGAGTCCCATCCATCGATATCGCCGCTGGGATCAGTTTCCGCAATTCCGATCGCCTGAGCCGCTCTCACGGCTTGCTCAAATCGTTCACCCTGCTCCATACGCGTTAGGATGAAGTTGGTGGTGGAATTGAGAATGCCCGAGACCCTCTGGAGTCTTATCGCCGGCAAACAATGACGAAATAACGAAAAAACGGGAGCGCCGTCCATCACAGTGGCCTCAAACAGAAATCGGCGATTGTTCTTTTCGGCTATTTGCACCAGCTCGGTATACCCGTGAACCACAGGGCCCTTATTGGCCGTGATCGCATGCATGCCATAGAAAAGCGCTTGCCTTAGGATATCTAATGCAGGCTGGCCATTCTGATAATTGACCGGTATACTCTCAAACAACACTTCGGCCTGAGAGCTTTTCAAAAACTCGTCCGTTTCCGAGCAACGCTGCGCAGAAAGCCCCTCTAGCGACCTCCCTTGTTGAACAACCCGGATCGCTTGCTTCAGATCAATCCCATCCAAATCTAGAGCGATTCCGTGTCGCCCAGTAGCGATCCCTGTAACCCTAACCCATACACCATACTGTTGCTGCAATTCCTCCTCTTTGCTGAGCAAGAGTCGCGCCAGGGCCTGTCCCACATTTCCGAACCCAACGAAGGCAACTTTGACAATTCGTGCTTCCATAACCTCGTCCTCTAAATGGGCGGCCAAGGGTAAGGTCGGCGCTCCTCAGGGGGCGATGGGAAGACCGGCTTGCGAATTAGGGCCTCCACGCGCCGTTGGAAGGCCGAGATCTCGGCCAATGACAAGTACGTTCCTAGCTGAGCAACCCATTCCGTCCCTCTCTTCAAGTCCTCACTGACGCGTCTCAAGTCCTCCACCAGCTCCTCTGGGATCGGCTCCCCTGCAAAATCCCACAGCACAGTGCGAAGTTTCTCCTGCTCGTGAAAGCAGATACCATGGTCAATACACCAAATGTGTCCATGCCTATCGACTAAGACGTGGCTGCCCTTCCGATCCGCATTATTCACAACTAGATCAAAGGTCACAACTGGACGCAGGCGTTCTCGATCGCGTTGCGTAAAGGTAAAATAATGGTATTCCGGGTCATGTTCAATATAGAGTTGAACCGAGCCGGCGCCAAAAGGTGCACCGCTACGGAAAACGGTTGGAGGCACCAATTCCCACCCCAAAGCTTGGCTGACAATATAAGCAGCGGTTTCCCGCTTGGCGAGAGTCCGAGGTGGAAAATCCCACAGAGGACGTTCACCACGTACCGGTTTATACACCGCTTTCCAAACCTTTCCCCCCATATACACACTGACGTAAAAGGTGGAATTCGAGCCCCACAAAAATTCCCCTTCTAACCGGATCTCGCCCACCTGGAGAACATGCAATAAATGCGCATGATCGAGAGAGAAGCCCATGCTCCTTAATGCTGGTGCCCATTCTTCTTTGGGCAGAAGTGTCCCTCAGGGTCTATCGGTTGACCACATTGAGGACAGATCGGCCTCCCCCGAGAGGCCACTTCGATGCCCCATCGACACATTGCTCTCATCTGAGCGCGCGTGCACCAAAACCGGACCACTGTCGGCTCAACGTCCCCAGCATCTTCAGGGACTAACTCACGCACAACCAGAACTACGAGGTCATTCTCGGCGTCATAGCCTAATCCCATTTCGCCTACGCGAAACAAAGGGTCTACTGGCGGTTGAATGTGCATTTGACTCTCGTCATACTCCGCCGGGGTCTGGGGTAAATGGGGAAACTTGCGATAAATTTCCTCTAGGAACTGCTCGAACCCAATTGCCAGACTTTGGATTTGAATTTTTTCCACAATCAGGGTAATTCGCTTTTCGCCTTGAGTGGCTTGAATGTAGAACACCCGCTGACCGGGCTTGCCGATGGCATCGGTCGTAATATGAGTTACGGGACGCAAATCAATTTCTTTCGCAGGCATGAAGTTCTCCTCAAAAGGAGCAAAACTCTTTTTACTTTCTAAGTTTTTAGTATACCAGATCGAACACACTAAATTGAATCCCTATAAATTTCGGATAAACACCCTCATTGTTGTATAATTTGACACACTATCATGCAGAAAGCAGTTATAAGGAACAGATTATGGAGACAATCAGCCTGAGTCCACAGCTAATCAAAGACTTGCAAATTCTCCAGCAGGACGAAATCGACAGTTATCACACATACCTTCGCCTAGCCTCAATTACTCCGGACGAAAACAACCGCAAGTTGCTCCAAAAGATCGCTCACCAGGAGATTGTGCACTACAACACCTGGAAACGGTACACCCTAGTGGATGTCCAGCCCAACTGGCTGAAAGTTCACTTCTACTATTGGATTGCCCGGCTCTTCGGGCTAACATTTGGCGTTAAGCTCATGGAAAAAAGCGAAGAGAAAGCCCAGGATGACTACCGGCATCATCTTAACCAAATCCCAGAGATCGAAAAGGTTCTTGAGGAGGAAGAAGTCCACGAAAACCAACTACTCAACATGATCAACGAGGAAAGCTTAAGATATGCCGGCTCCGTTGTGCTGGGCCTAAACGACGCTCTGGTTGAACTAACCGGTGCACTAGCAGGGTTTACCTTTGCCTTTCAAAACACCTCACTTATTGCTTTGGCGGCACTCATCACAGGTATTTCCGCCTCCTTCTCTATGGCAGCCTCAGAATACTTGTCTACCAAAGCCGAAGCTGGCGAACAGGACCCTAGGAGGTCTGCCCTCTACACAGGCTTTGCTTACATTCTAACCGTGGTTTTGCTGGTGCTTCCATATCTGCTCTTTCCGAACTACATCGTAGCCTTAGGGGTTGCTCTGTTAATCGCAATCTCTATCATAGCGGTTTTCAACTACTATCTCTCGGTTGCAAAGGACTTTCCTTTCTCAAAACGCTTCCTAGAAATGACTGCTATCAGCCTCGGAGTAGCAACGGTTTCCTTCTTGCTGGGCTTAGTCGTCCGCCAAGCTTTTGGGATCGACATTTAGGAAAGCTCACTTTTTCTCTAAGCCCTCGAATAAACCTGAGGCATAATTCACAGCAACCAAGCGCACACTCTCACGGCCGAGATAGAGAGCAGTAATTGAGGCCAAACTGATACTAATACGTTGATAGAGGTCCAGAGGTATACCCAAAAAATAGGCAACTGCTAGCTTGATCGGGTCTGCGTGAGAGATACACGCTATCCAATCTTCATCTGCATGCTTCTCCGCTATTCGATATAGGGCTTGCACGACCCGATGCTGCGCCTCCGAGATTCTCTCACCTTGAGGAAACTGCGTCAGAGATGGGGAGGACTGCACGGTTCTCCAGCTTTTTAAGCGGCGCAATCCCCTTAGGGATTTCCCTTGCCATTCTCCATAATCCAGTTCGATCAACCCTTCCTCGCGCACTACCTCCAAGTGATGCATTTTGGCGAGGGGCTCGGCCGTTTCCAATGCGCGCTCGAGCGGGCTGCTATAAACAGCTTTGAGAGGCACTCTTTCCAGAAGTTTAGCTAACATCTCTGCCTGCTCACGCCCCTGCCGGTTTAGGTGAATGCGAGGCAGTCGACCCGCCAAACGCCCTTTTCGGGTGTAGTCGTTCTCAGCATGACGAATTAGCAAAAGGAAGGGCATCTTTAGATTAGATGCCTCGCGCACTATGGTGCTTGCGCTTGATTTCCTGCATCTGCTCAGGGGAAAGCGGGGGCACTTCTTTGGACTCTGTTATTCCTAATGCCTCCCGTTGGGCCTTCCTCCAGCGCTCCAGACGTTCCTTAACCACTGCTTCATACCCTTGCTCGGAAGGGGAGTAAAAAACCATTCCAAGCAGCGGCTGTGGCAAGTACTGCTGGGGAAGGAAGTGATCAGGATGTTCATGAGGGTAAAGATAATCTACCCCATGCCCTAAGGCCCTCCGGTCGCGGTTACTATCTTGTAAATGGCGTGGAACAGGCCCAGCCCCTTCGCGCTCGAGGAGCTCAAAAGCCTTAAAATACGCCGTTGCGCTGTTAGACTTTGGCGCCGTTGCCAGATACAAGGTCGCCTCAACCAATGGGTAGATTCCCTCGGGTAAACCAACGTAGTCAAAAGCCTGAGCTGCTGCTGTGGCAATGACAAGGCCAAGTGGATCTGCCAAGCCGATGTCTTCGCCAGCCAGGATGATCAGACGACGCAAGATGAAGCGCGGATCCTCCCCGGCATAGAGCATCTTAGCCAACCAATATAACGCTGCATCTGGGTCCGAACCCCGCACCGACTTGATAAAAGCGGAAATGGTATCGTAGTGTGCATCTCCTTCTTGATCATAAAGCACTGCCCGTCGCTGGATAGACTCTTGGGCAATGGCGAGATCAATCACTGCCTTTCCCTCCTCATCCGGTGGAGTGCTTTCCACGGCCAATTCTAAGGCATTCAGTGCATTCCGGGCATCCCCTCCAGCAAACCGGACAAGGTGATCGAGAGCCTCTTCAGTGAGCACGATGTTACGCTTACCGTAGCCGCGTTCTGGGTCTTTTAGCGCCCGCTCAAGGATCATTCGGATGTGGTGATCTTCGAGGGGAAGCAATTGAAAGATGCGCGAGCGCGAAACCAAGGGGCTGATTACCTCAAAGTAGGGGTTCTCAGTAGTCGCCCCGATGAAAACAATAGTTCCGTTTTCAACGTGGGGTAAAAGAGCATCTTGTTGCGCTTTGTTCCAGCGGTGAACTTCGTCAACGAATAAGATTGTGCGTCGACGATAAAGCTTGCGCCGCTCGATCGCCTGATCGATCACTTCTTTCAGTTCGGTTTTCCCCGCCAAAACCGCTGATAGAGTTTGAAAGTAGGATTCGGTCCGATTAGCAATTACCATGGCAAGAGAGGTTTTACCGCTTCCCGGCGGTCCCCAGAGGATAATCGAGGAAAAGAGTCGATCGGTTTCAATTAAGCGCCGCAGCAATCGCCCCGGCCCAACAATCTCCTCTTGACCGACAAACTCATCTAGCGTGCGCGGTCGCATTCGCGCCGCCAGCGGAGCTTCTGAACTCAAAGCCTTCTGCATCACTTGATCGAACAGATTCATTTCCTTAGCACTTCCTTAACCTATTTTCCGGTGCATGTGGTAAAGCATGACCCCCGCAGCTACGGCTAGGTTTAGAGAAGACACTCGCCCGCACATAGGTAGCCTTAGGAGTTCATGACAGGCCTGGCGTTGGGGTGTAGTTAGTCCCTCTCGCTCACTACCCAATAATAGCAAACAAGGCCTCTCGTAGGATTCGATCTCCGTATAGAGCTTGGTTGCATGAGCAGAAGTTCCATAAATCCTTACATCGTTATACGCTGCCCACTCCACCATTTCCTGAAACGAGAGCCGCCAAACGGGGATCCAAAATATGGCTCCCATGCTCGCACGAATAACTTCAGGATGGAATGGGTCGACACCGCCGTCAAGAAGGAATAAACCACAGGCACCCACTGCGTCCATAGTGCGCAGAATGGTGCCAACATTACCTGGATCCTGAGGTTCAACAAGACCGACCAACCACCCGCTTTCTTGTAAATTCAACTCTTCCAACGAGGGCTGACGCAGTCGCACGATCGCTAGCACACCCTGAGGATTCTCTTTCTCCGCAATGGAGCGAAACACAACTTCCTCAACACTGAAGCAAGGGACGCCTCTCCGACTCACCTCTTCGATGGTCTGGAGCGCAATTTCGCTCTTTAGGAGCTTTGGAGCATAGAACACACGAACCAAGGAAGCATATCCCCCTTGCTTCCAGGACTCGACCGCCTCAATAAAATGCCAAATCCCTTCAACGATACAAAATCCACCGCGGCGGCGGATTTTAGATTGCTTGAGCAAACGCACCTCTTTAATCTTGGGATTATTGCGGCTGGAAATAAACTCCATCCTTAGCTTATTTCCGCTTTGGAACCCACGCTAGCACCGTCGTTCCCTCACCGGGCGCAGAAGTAATCTCCACGTCTCCCCCGACCTTTCGAGCACGTATATGCATGTTGGATAAACCGTGCCCCAAAGTCACACTCATTTTCCGCAGGTCAAAACCTTTTCCGTCATCGCTGACTTCTAACAAAACTCGATCCCGCGTAGACCACAACCGCACCTCGACGCGGCGGGCATGGGCATGCTTGGCAACGTTCGCCAGCGCTTCTTGACAAATGTGAAATAGAGCGGTGGCATGAGAAACCGGTAAACCGACGATACCATCCTCAGGAGCAATCAGCGTCGCTTCCGAGAGAGTGTTAACGCGATATTCATCGACCAAACGGTTCAGGTTTTGAATCAAGTTGTTCCCATAAAGTTCCCGGGGTCTCAGATCGAGGATATAAGCACGAATATCCCGGATCGTCTTATTGAGTCCATCGATAGCCTGTTCGATCTTGTATTTGGCTTGCTGAGGGTCTTCCTCAAGGGCAACTCGTGCGTAATCTAACGCAAGGCCGACAGCATAAATGGACTGAATAATGCCGTCATGAAGATCCATACCGATCCGCTCACGCTCTTCCAAAACGGCTAACCTTTGTGCCTGTTGTTGCAACACCACATTTTCAATCGTAATCCCTGCCCAAGAGGTTATCGCCTCGAGCAACTCCATTTGAGGCATCTCAATATTCATTTCCCGATTATGGGCAACAACCATCACCCCAATAACCGAACCCCGAGCTACAAGAGGAAATGCCGCAACCCAGCGGCACCCTTCCTCGAACACCTTTTGACGTAAGTAATGTACTTCTTTGCCGACGTTCTTGCTTACATAAGGGCGGCCGCTTTCAGCAACCTCTCCGACAATACCCTCTCCAAGGCGGAAAACATCTCGAGTGAATAAACTCTCATCAAACTTCCCTTGGTGGAGCACAAGGCGAAAATCCATTCCATTTTCGTCTTTCAAGTAGATTTCCCCGTTCTCAACCTTCAAGTACTCCATCACACTGGTAAGGGTTTTCTGAAGAATCTCGTTGAGATCGAGGGAACGGGTGAGTGCGCTTGCTATGGTATTAATTAAGGTCAAATCCTGATTTTTCTGGGTTAGGATCCGGTCGCGCTCGGTTAGAGCCTGGATGAGTCGCGCATTGTGAATCGCCACCGCTGCGTAAGCAGCGAGCGTTTCAATCACCCGTTCATCCTGTTCTGTGAACTCTTCTGCCTCCACCTTATCGGTCAAGTAGATCTGTCCGAGAAGTTGCTCGCCCAACAGAATCGGCACTCCCAAGAAAGTGCGCATGACTGGATGCCCAGAAGGGAACCCTACGCTGCGCGGGTCTTTTTGAATATCTGCTATCCGCAGGGTCTTGCGCTCCTGTTTCAAGGCGCCCAATAGCCCCAATCCCTTTGGGTAATGAGGCACTTTCTTAATCTCATCTTCGCTCATGCCAACCGGAATAAACTGCACCAAACTTCCCGATTCGTCAAAAACCCCCAGAGCTGCGTATTTTGCTCCGACTTCCTGCTTCGCCAGCTTTACGATTCTCTCTAAGAGTGTTGCCAAGGATAACTCACTCACTAGCTCCAAGCTGGCACGATGTAAAGAACTCAACCTTTCTTCAAGTTGCTCACGCGTTAACAAGGACATATCCTTCTGTTCCTTAACGTAATTTTACACTATTTTTTAGGGCTTTCCCAACCATCTAAACCGGTGGCAGAAAGAAAAGTCCCCCCGTAGACAGCCCGTAGCCTGCCCGATTCGATTATCATGAGCAATTCGCTTGCTCCTCGAAATGTAGCCTCCAGACCCAAAACCGGTCATAACCTCTACCGCTCGCCACTCGAATTCAAAGTTAGTATTTGCACCTCCTCTTCCCCAAGCCCTTGTGAATTAAGAAACCGAGAAGTCCGTGGTTCAGTCCCATTCGAGTTTCGCAGCGAGCCGTTAGTCAAGCACAGGTAGGCATCCTGATAGTTTTTGCAAGAGAGGACAGGGAAAATAAAGGGCATGGATACCCTAAGGTCCTCTCGGTTGGTTGGATTCTATAACTTATCAGTACCCGAACGGCAGCAACAATTGTTTCAACAAGGCTGGCTAGAGGAAGATGATCTAGGTATTCTCACCGATCATGCCGGCTTGTCGCTAGAGCTTGCTGACCATATGATCGAAAACGTGGTCGGGGTGCATCCGCTGCCGTTGGGCATTGCCACAAATTTCATCATCAACGGAAGAGAAGTGCTTGTGCCCATGGCGATTGAAGAACCTTCGGTCGTGGCTGGTGCCTCGTATATGGCAAAGCTTGCCCGCAGCACAGGCGGATTCCAAGCCCAAGCCGATCCGCCCTTAATGATCGGGCAAATGCAAATCATCGAATTAAAGAACCCTTATTTCGCCCGCCATCGCTTGCTCGCCGAAAAACAAGCTCTCCTTGCAGAAGCTGCCAAGGTTGACCCCGTGCTCAACAGCCTCGGCGGAGGGCCAAAAGACATCGAAGTGCGCATTATCGAAAACTCTCCGATCGGAGCATACTTAGTGTTACATCTCATCATCGATGTCTGCGATGCTATGGGCGCAAACGTCGTAAACACCACTGTGGAAAGAATTGCTCCCCTAGTTGAGTCGATCAGCGGTGGGAAAGTTCACCTACGCATCCTGAGCAATTTAGCAGACAAACGCCTAGCGCGCGCCGCTTGCGTGATCCCGGTCGAACAACTCCAGCAGGGCAACTTGCGCGGTGAAGAAGTCCGGGATGGCATTATTGCTGCCTGGGCCTTTGCCGCCAGCGATCCCTACCGGGCAGCCACTCACAATAAAGGCATCATGAACGGCATCGATGCTGTCCTGATCGCCACAGGAAACGATTGGCGCGCTGTTGAGGCCGGGGCGCACGCCTACGCAGCACGATCGGGACGATACTCCCCCCTAAGTCAATGGGGAAAGGACGAACAAGGCAACCTAGTGGGCACACTCGAGCTTCCCCTAGCCGTTGGCGTTGTCGGTGGAGCGACAAGAGTGCATCCTCTCGCCAAGCTGGCCCTCAGGATCATGGGCGTCCAAACTGCCCGCGAATTAGCAGAGATCATCGTCTGCGTTGGACTAGCTCAAAACCTAGCTGCGCTGCGCGCCCTGGCTACGGAAGGCATCCAACGAGGCCACATGGCACTTCATGCTCGCCAGGTTGCGCTTGCAGCCGGTGCTCGAGGAGAGGAGATTGAACGACTCGCCAACGAGCTGGTTGCTTCTCAGACCATCCGCATCGATCACGCCCAAAACATCCTGCAGTCGTGGAGAAACAAACATGAGTCCAATGAATGAGGAACACAACAATTTGCTTCTGAAGCCGAATCGCGCTGTCGGCATCGTTGGCTACGGCGCCTATGTGCCTCAGTACCGCTTGCCTGCCGCCGAAGTGGCCCGAATTTGGACAAATGGCCAGGCGGCTTTGCCGGTCAAGGAAAAATCCGTCCCAGGGCTTGATGAAGATGTAGCCACAATGTCCATTGAAGCGGCGCGCAATGCGATGAAGAGAGCACAAATCTCTCCAGAGCAATTGCGTGCCATTTGGGTCGGTTCCGAGTCCCATCCCTATGCCGTTAAGCCCACCTCAACCATCGTTGCCGAAGCCATCGGAGCCGCTCCTCACATCCAGGCTGGAGACTGGGAATTCGCCTGCAAAGCGGGCACCGAGGCGATGGTCGCTGCCGTAGCCTTTGTGGGTTCGGGCATGGCAGATTATGCCATGGCAATCGGGATGGACACGGCTCAAGGACGGCCTGGGGACGCTCTTGAATACACTGCCGGGGCAGGAGGTGCAGCATTCATCTTCGGTCCAGCGCAATTCTCTCTAGCTATTGTGGAGTACACTTACTCTTACGTAACCGATACCCCGGATTTCTTCCGTCGTCAATATCAAAAGTACCCGGAACACGCCCAGAGGTTCACCGGCGACCCAGCTTACTTCAAACATATTACCCACGCCGCTCAGACGCTTATGGAAGCTTCAGAGACTAAACCTTCCGACTATCGCTATGCAGTCTTTCACCAGCCTAACCTCAAGTTCCCCCAAAAGGTAGCTGCTCAACTTGGCTTCACTAGAGAACAAATTGCACCCGGCTTGCTGGTCGGGGAGATCGGGAACACCTACGCAGGAGCTGCCATTATTGGGCTTACGGCTATTCTGGACATTGCTGAACCCGGCGATCGGATTCTGGTGGTCTCCTTCGGGTCCGGCGCAGGTTCGGATGCTTTTTCCATCGTAGTCACCGAAGCTATTCGCGAAAGACGCAATCTTGCCCCAAAAACCAAGGACTATATCGCTCGACGCGTGCCAATCGACTATGCTCAATATGTACGACAACGGGGCAAGTTAACCATGAAATGAAGATGATAGTTCTTGATAGTTCATTTTCGCTATATTCCGTGAAAAAGCGAACAAAGTGCTGCTAGCGAATTTTAGGAGAATCAGATATGGAAGTTCCACGCCATTGGAGATTGCGCAAACAAAGATATGGGCTGGTTGGAGAAGCATGTCCACACTGCGAGTCGAAACTCTTCCCACCTCGTGACGTTTGCCCCGAGTGCGGAAAAGATGCACGCGAGCCCTATCAATTCAGCGGACGTGGCGAAGTGTATTCATTTACCACCGTTTATGAGCCTCCGACTGGCTTCGAGGAGTACGCACCCTACACTGTTGCGCTTGTGAAACTCGAAGAAGGGCCGATGGTGACTGCTCAGTTGACCGATGTCAATAGCAAGGATGTGAAAATCGGTATGCCGGTGGAAATGGTAACACGCAAGATCCGCACAGATGGCGACGAACGAGGAATGATTATCTACGGCTACAAGTTTCGACCGGTACTCCAAAAAAGCTAAGTTTCTTAGTGAGACCGTATAGTAACAGAAGCGCAGCTTTCTCCCTTTCGAGTGCAAAAGATCTGCTTTTGCACTCGAAAATTTTTCTCCATTCCTACCCCCTAAAACTCCGGGGACATTGACTTATCGCCACCCCATTCCTGACGTCCAGTACGATGAGTTAGCCGGTGTCCCAAGTACCGATGGCGAGCCCTTTTTGGGCCTTTTGCTTCACTGCCAGTAAGGCCTCTGCTTCTGCAAACCCGCGCGCTAAGGCTTTGCAGTTCATCTCTTCACTGCCCTTAGGGGCGCGCGCCAGAATAGCCTTCTCGATTGCTTCTCGACTAACCACGCCGATGAGCCCAACTAAAACTCCCAAAGCAACCACATTGGCGGTAATCGCTTTCCCCGAGGCCTCAATCGCTGCCCGCGTAATGGGGATCTTCACCGCTGTAGTCAAGGGGACTCGCTTTACTTTATCCACATCCACAATTAATAAGCCCTCTTTCTTCAGGTTTGAAGCATACCTATCGCAAGCCTCTTGGCTCATTGCTACAAGAACATCTGCAGAGAGGACTTCCGGGTAATCAATTGGCTCGTCACTGATTACGACTTCGGCTTTACTTGCCCCGCCTCGTGCTTCAGGGCCATAACTTTGGGTCTGGACCACATACTTCCCCTCATAGATCGCTGCCGCCTCTGCCAAAATCACCCCTGCCAGGATCATCCCTTGTCCCCCTTCACCGGCCAGCCGAATTTCAAATCGCTTACTCTGTTCCTTTCCCTTCATTCTAGTCCCCCCGGGCCGGCGCGCAAAAACTCTTTTCCATCGACTGCAGCTTTCGCGTGCTCGATCACCTTTTGGTAAAGCGTTAGGTAATCCGGCTTCTCCACCTCATGTAAGACACCGCGGATGATCTTCGTCGCCCGCTCTTCCGGCTTCAGGTTTTCCGCTGCTGCTAGGGAAATGCTATTCTCTTTCAACATGCGCATCATCTCTACTGAACTTCCCATCCTATTCAACCGTCCATAAGTAGTATGGCAGTAACTGACTGCCTCAACCACACTAAACCCCACTTTGCGAATCGCTTTCTCAATCAGCCTATCCAGCTCGACAGCGTGGTAGACCGTACTACGGGCTACGAAAGTTGCGCCGGCAGCGATAGAGAGCTCACAGATCGGGAAAGGCGGCTCAACATGGCCATAAGGGGCCGTGGAAGCGCGCATATCTAGAGGGGTTGTAGGGCTGTATTGTCCTCCTGTCATGCCGTAAATCAAGTTATTAATGATAATTGCCGTGAGATCAATATTCCGCCGCGCAGCATGAATAAAATGGTTGCCGCCGATGGCCAGTGCATCGCCATCTCCCATGACCACGATGACTTTCAGGTTAGGCTGAGCCAGCTTCAGGCCTGTTGCGAACGCTAAGGCGCGCCCATGAGTGGTATGCATCGTGTTGAAATCCAAATAAACCGGCATTCTCCCCGAACAACCGATGCCGGAAACCACGGCCACTTCGTCTTTGTCCAGACCGATCCGGTCGATGGCCCGAATCAAAGCCCCCATCACAATCCCAATGCCACACCCCGCACACCAAATATTGGGAAACTTTTTTGTCGTCCTCAGGTATGCATAGGCAGTATGATCGTCCTTTGCCATGCTTATCTCCCTTCTATAGCATCCAAAATCATCTGAGGAGCGATCATCGTCCCATCAGCACGGTTGACTCGAACGACTTTATGCCGACCAACTACTCGCTCTACTTCCAAGGCTAACTGTCCCAGATTCATCTCGGGCACAACGACCCGACGCGCCGTCCGCCCTACGCGTAGAATCACCTCCTCGGGAAACGGCCAAATCGTGTAGAGCGTCACCAAACCGACCCGATGACGATGCTGGCGCGCTATCTTCATTGCATGACGTGCGCTGCGCGCAGTGATCCCGTAGGCAACAATCACAACCTTGGCATCTTCCGTATTCTCTTCCCGGTAGAGAAGAATATCCTCTAAGTGAGCACTAATCTTACGGTGGACTCGTTCAATCCATGGGTTGATTTCGTCCAATCTTTGAGTGGGATAGCCCATTAGATCATGGTATAGGCCAGTGATATGGTAGCGATACCCTGAACCAAAACTGGGCATCGGAGGCACATCCCCAACAGTATCTCCAAACGGTTTATACCACTCCGGAGGAACGCTTGTCCCCATCCGATCAATAACTCGAATTGCCTCGCTTGGTGGAGTTTCGAAGCGCTCTCGCATATGAGCAACCACTTCGTCCATCAGCAGGATCACTGGCGTGCGGTATTTCTCCGCCATGTTAAACGCGGTCACGGTCAGGTCAAAGGCTTCCGGGACCGAGGTAGGGTACAACACGATGATCGGATGGTCTCCATGAGTTCCCCAGCGGGCCTGCATTATATCCCCCTGCGACGGACTGGTTGGCTGCCCGGTGCTCGGTCCGAGGCGTTGCACATTAACAATAACACAGGGGATTTCGGCCATAGCTGCGTAACCGATATGTTCTTGCATCAGGGAGAATCCAGGGCCGCTGGTTGCAGTCATCGCTTTCATCCCACCCACCGAGGCTCCAATACAAGCGGCTAGACTGGCAATTTCATCCTCCATCTGAATAAAAATCCCCCCCAATTTAGGTAGCTCGCGAGCGAGCATCTCGGCAATTTCTGTGGAGGGAGTAATAGGATATCCAGCATAGAAGCGGCAGCCAGCAGCAATGGCTCCCCAACCGACAGCTTCATTACCCTGCATTAAACGTACAACCATCCCCCCTCTTTCCCCTCCTAAGCCTAATCTGCACTCGACTTTACAACAATAGCCAAATCCGGACAGTGAGTTTCACACCACCGGCATGCGCTACAATTCTCCGGAAGGGCAACGTAGGGTATTTCATCTTCACCAATTGCCAAAACCCCTCTTGGGCAGAACTCAACGCAAAGCCGACATCCCTTGCACCACTTTGCAAAGATAATTACTCGCCCACGCGGGCGATTTTGACCTTGCTTAGTGGCCCAACGCTCGAGAATGGCTTTCTGGTCGGTATCCATACCACCTCTCAATCTATTATTAGACAATTCTTCTCTATTTTAGAACTCATCGCCAGAAAAGAAAGCGACAAAACTCCTATTCTTCGGGGTACAAAAAGAACCTTTGTGAAAATTAGATCGATAATCAACCCGATTTTGCTCGGTTGCGGTCAGGGGGATTATAGGCAAAACAAAAACGACAGAAATTTCTACCTTTACTCGCATTATTTTATGCATTCCGCTTGACGCCTCGTATAGAATGTGCTAGTATGTAACTACATGTAGCTAATGCAAGCAACTTTTGTTATGGCAATGCCAGAAGGAGATCTGGAATGCTGAGGAAACCTCTCGTTTTTGCTATGATTGTGCCGCTGGCGCTCCTGAGTCTATCGGCCTGCGTCCGTTCTGCGTCAAGAGCCCCTGAAGCAACCCCGACTACGGAATTTCCCCTTCCGGGTTCTACTGAAGATATCTTGGGCCAACTTTCTGCATTCGCCACCCAGACGGCAATTGCCCTGAACAGTTCGGCTGCAACCCCGGAGCCGATTGAACCTCCCCTGGAGTCTCCCTCACCGCAACCTACCCAACCCCCTTCTGAACCTGTTGTGGTGCCCTCCTCGCCGGAACCGCAGCCCACACCTCAGTTCACCCGTAAGGAACGTCCGATCCCCAAAACTTACACCCTGCGTAAAGGGGAACATCCCTATTGTATAGCCCGAAGATTTGATGTCAACCCAATCACGATGCTTCAATTGAGCGGGCTTTCAACAAGCGGGACCTACCCCACCGGCACTGTGCTAACCATCCCGCGGTCCGGTTCGTTCCCAGGGGAGCGTTCACTGAAAAAGCACCCCACCACCTACACTGTCCAATCTGGAGACACAATCTTCACTATCGCATGTCAATTTGGGGATGTCTGGCCTGAAGACATTGCAGAAGCCAATGGGCTCAAACTAAATGCAAACCTCAAGGTAGGACAAGAACTCTATATCCCCTAAACAAGAGGATATAGTTAGCTTTTTCTGTAATCGCCAAAAGCAAGTAGTCCAGACGAGATTACTTCTTTTGCTCTTCTAAGCGCTAGGGTGAAAAACTATGCCCCGCACGCTTCATTCCGAAGTTATTTACCGCGGAAAAGTTTTCAATGTGCGTATTGACCAGGTAGAGCTTGCCCCAGGAAAGATAACTAAGCTCGATATCGTTCAGCATAACGGGGCTATCGTGATGGTCCCTGTCGACTCCGAGGGCAACGTTTGGTTCGTGGAGCAATATCGTCACGCAGCGGGCGAAACTTTACTAGAGCTGCCCGCCGGCACGCTTGAGGCTGCGGAAGACCCGCTCTCTAGCGCACAGAGGGAACTGCGGGAAGAAACTGGAATGGCCGCTTCCAGACTAATTCACTTGGGGGAATTCTATATTGCCCCTGGTTACTCTACCGAATACCTTCACGTTTACCTCGCAGAAGGTCTGACCCCTGCCCCTCTCCCCCAAGATGAAGATGAAATGCTGCAAATAGTCAAAGTCCCAATTAACCAAGTATTTCAGTGGGTACCCGAGAAAAAAATCCGAGACGCAAAAACCCTCGCAGCTCTCCTGCTCGCCAAACCTACCCTAATTAAGATGGCCTCTCATTCCTGAATAAAGGGCTTTTTAGGCATTTGAGAGTCTTTTTCCGAGGCAACCCGTCTCTTCCGCCTCACCCGCTTTCCGGCTTCGGGGTTTAAGAGCGTGTTGAGCCAACTTATTGCACGCTGATCATATTCTCTTCGCCCACATAGGTCGCAAACCCAAGCCGGGAAATTCGGAACGGTGATCAATTCATCATTAAGCCAAGTAAAATATGTAATGTATTTCAGACGAAGGATGCCCGAAATACACTCGGGGCAATGAGCGACTTGAACCTCGCGTCCTTCAGATGGCTTCCTTCCATTCATCGTTGCAGTCCCTCCGGCTGTATACTCCGCATGATGCTAACACCCGCACTTGTGCCAAGACGCGAAGCTCCTGCTTCGATCATTCGTATGGCTTCTGAGTAAGTGCGGATTCCTCCGGCAGCTTTGATCTTAACCCGTTCCCCTATCAGACGGTACATTAGCTCAACATCTTCTACGGTAGCGCCACTTCCGAAAAAACCGGTAGAAGTTTTTACAAAATCCACTCCGGCAGCCTCTGCCAGCAAACAAGCGATAATCTTTTCCTCTTTGCTCAGCAGCCCCATTTCCAGAATTACTTTTAAGACCACCCGATGCTGCTTGGTAATTTCTCTCACCATCCAGATGTCATTCAAAACCTGTCCATATGCTTGTCCCTTCAGAGCCCCAATGTTCATCACCATATCAATTTCTTCAGCGCCCTTCTCGATGCAGTCCAATGTCTCAATGGCCTTAATAGTGGCGGAGGAAGCCCCTAGCGGAAACCCGACCACACTACATACTTTTACTGGGTGATGATAGAGCAACCCCTTTGCCAGAGGTACATAGACCGGATTGACACAAACGGAATAAAATCCGTATTCGACAGCTTCCTCACAAAGGGCCCTAATCTGCTGAGCTGTTGTTTCAGGCTTAAGCAAAGTATGGTCGATCCATTGAGAGAGAACTGCTCCGTTCGGCACGATGGAAGGAGGAGGGACATCGGGGAGTCTCTCAAGGTAGGCCCTTGCGCGGTGTAAAATTTCCTGAATATCGCTCATATACTCTTTCCTGATGCAATTATACGCTCCCCGGCGAATACCGACAAGTCACTTAGGCCGCCGGTTTTTTAGCACAAAGCGGATCGGAGTGCCTTCATAGGGATACTCTTCCCTCAGGCAATTCTCCAGGTATCTTAAGTAAGTAAAATGCGCCAATCGATAGTCATTTACGTAAAGCAAAAAAGTCGGTGGATCACTCCGCACTTGAGTTGCGTAATATATCTTCAGCGCCTTTCCTGCATGAGTCGGTGGTGCATGACGCTCTATCGCATCCTGCAAAATCTGGTTCAGCTTTGAGGTCTGCAGACGCACTAACCGCTCCTCTTGAACACGAATTGCGGTCGGCAGAACCTGCTCCACCTGGAAACCCGTCCTCGCCGAGACAAATAAAATCGGCGCATAGTCCAGAAATTGCAGAGCTTGGCGAATATTTTGAGTGTACTCTTGCATCGTCGAGCGCTTTTTTTCGACCGTATCCCATTTGTTGACCACGATTACAACACTCTTCCAAGCATCCAGAATATACCCGGCAATATGAGCATCTTGAGCCGTGATCCCGCTAGTGGCATCCAAAACTAATAGAGCAACATCGCTGCGCTCGATCGCCTTCAAAGTACGCAGCACACTATACTTTTCGACCCCAACCTCGATGCGCCCGCGGCGGCGAATCCCGGCCGTATCGATCAGTGTCACAGGGATCTCCCCGTAGGTAAGGTAAGTGTCAACTGCATCACGAGTTGTCCCCGGGATCGGACTGACGATCACCCTTTCTTGACCGAGCAAGCGATTCAAGAGGGAAGATTTTCCTACGTTGGGTCTGCCAACAATCGCCACCTTTACCGACTCTTCCGGCTCCTCTTCGGTGAATTTAGGCAAGACAGCCACAAGAGCATCCAATAAATCCCCGGTACCCGTCCCATGAAGGGCAGAGATCGGATACGGCTCACCCAGCCCCAACTCATAAAACTCTACTGCTGCGGCTCTTCTTTCGGGATTGTCCGCTTTATTAACGACAAGAAAGACCGGCGGCACGAGCACCCCGTTTTCCTGCCGTTGAAGTCTGCGCAAAATCTGTGCCACTTCCCGGTCAGCCGGGGTGACACCGCTCTCGGCATCTGTGAGGAACAAAACCGCATCGGCCTCTCGAATTGCCATTTCCGCTTGCTGACGAATTTGCTCCACGTATTCAGCCGAACCTATAGATAGCGGTTGACCTCGGAGCTCTGAACCGGGCCCACTCGGATCAATCCCTCCGGTGTCCACCACATCGAAGAACTGCCCTGCCCACTCCGCCTCGGCGATCAATCGGTCGCGAGTAGTCCCCGGCACATCATCCACAACCGCCAACCGCTTTGCAACCAAGCGGTTAAACAGGGTGCTCTTGCCGACGTTTGGACGACCGACCAAGGCCACGAGCGGTTTTTTCATTACCTACTCCCACGAGGCTAGGGGGTGGGTGTCGCCACCGGAAAGATCGCTCTTGTCGGCGTCGGACCGGGCGTAAGAGTGGGTGGCAACCCCGGAGTCGGAGAAGGGGTGGCTGTGCCGCTGGGAACAGGAGCAAGGACCACCGAAACATTCTCCGGAAGGATCGAGGCCACTTTCACTGACTCGGGCACCAAATCCACCCTGGGAGAAATCTGATACTCGCCGGCACCTAGGCCGCTTAGGTCCACAATCACTCGCAGATTGCTGGCTTTGAGGTTCTTCAAAACCGGGATTGGGCCGCTAAGTAACACATCGACTTGATCAGGGGAAAGGGTTGCCCCCAACCCGGGCGATAATCCAACAATATCAAGCGGTAACGTCATCGGTAAACTACCCTCGAGAGCAGCGATATTCAAGCGCACCAATACACTCTCCTCCCCAGCCAGCTCTACTCCTGAGGGCAAGTTGAGGGGAACGCGCAAATCCACATCATCGCTGAGACCTGTCAAGTCAACCGCTTCGGTTTCGACATATCCCGGAAGAGCATCCACAATCTGAGGATCGGCGGAAAAAACCACCACGTTGGGTGGAGAGACCGAAATGTTGGTAAGCCAATAACCCTCGGCAGGCTCCCCTATCGTCACCACCTTAATAACGACATTGCGATAGCCCCCTAACAGAGTGATCACTTGATTGACCGAGACAGTATCCGGGACTAATCTCACCCCATCCACAACTGCTCCGTTCTGATCCAGTGCCCTAACTCTGACCGGGCGCCGTTGAGTCTCCGCAGCTCCGTTAATATCTAGCTCACCCTGAACGCTTTTGACTCGCTCGACAATTGACCTAGCCCCACTCACTTGAACCAGACCGGGTGAAATAGAAAGCTGCCCTTTTTGGTAGCCCAGGGCGGGCTCTCCAAGGATGCTGATGCTAACAGGAAACCACTTGGTCTCTACCCTCTCCAATCGAACGCTAACTTCTTCCGGGATGACTTTGACCACATGATAAGGGGTCACCCCTACTCGTACTTTCACTTCCAACTCATGTTCTCCTTCGGACAAGTTCGTAAGGTCAAGCCAAGCATGAACCAGATTTGGCTGGATTAGAATGCGCTCCCAAACCGACTGCGGTGCACGCAGTGTTACATTTACCGAACTAGGAAGAGGCTCTAGGAAGGTCACTTCGCTGCTTAGGCCTTCTAATTCAAGGGTCACAGGTTGAGGCAGCGGGCGTGTTACCGTGGGATCGCTGGAGAGAACGGCCGAGACCCAGACAATCAATGAGAGAAAAAAGGCTAAGCTTAGAGAGCTAAAAGATTCTCTCAGCCAACGCAAAAGGCCTCGGATCACTATAGTCTTTCCTCTGACTGCCCAACACCAGTGAATCGCCTCAGCAAAGCTATGAGACGATTTTCGGTGCTGGGGATATAAAGCAGAGCCTTGAGAATCAACTCAAGGCGATTCGGGTTGATCCTTCGGATCATACGCCCGCTGTCGGCAATCGAGATCGATCCCGTCTCCTCAGAGACCACCACTGCCACCGCATCCGAAATCTCGCTAACCCCCAGCGCAGCTCGATGGCGCAAACCCATTTGTCGCTCCGGGGATTCACTCAACACACCGCTGGAAGACAAGGGCAAAACACACGCCGCCGCTAGCAATGTTTCGTTTGTGATGATGACTGCCCCGTCGTGAAGAGGGGTGTTAGGATAGAAAATCTGTAAAAGCAATTCCGGACTCACCTTAGCGTTCAAACGAACCCCGCTTTCAATATACTCATCTAACCGATCCAAACGTTGAAACACAATCAGCGCTCCGTGCCTCCGTTCCGACAAGCGTGCGCAAGCATTGACGACCGATTTGATCACTTGGGACGTGCCGGATTTAGCCTGACTCGCAGCAATCAGAGTGCTAGCCCTCCCCAACCTCTCCAGTGTGCGCCGGATCTCCGGGGCAAAAATCACCGGGATGGCAATGAGCATTGCAGGCAATGTGTTTCTGACCATCCACGAGAAAGCCGGCAGAACCTCCAGACTACTCAATAGTGCAACGATCACAATCAGGAAAATAGCCCCACGAATCAGAATAATCCCTTGCGTATCTTGGATCAATCTCAGCACCAGAAAGAAGATGATTGTCACCAACAGAAGATCGATGATGCTTAGCCATGTGATACGTTGCAGGACGAAAAGGATATTATCGATAAAGTTAGAAAGCAAATCAGCCACAGGCAATTCACACCGGTTTCAATACCAGGTCTTCTCGCAAGCGCTTAAGCCACAACGTATCTTCTGCTTGGACCACTTCCAGCGCAGCCTCTTGCCAAGCCCGCACGCCGATATTTCCGGCTTTTATCTCCTGATAGCCGAGTTTACGCCACAGCTCTTGCTGCGATTTCAACTCCTCTGCCAGAAACAAGAGTGCCGCTTCGCATTGAAGTTCCTTGGAAGCGCGCTCTACTTCTCGAATCAACAGCGTCACAGCTTCTTCAAGCGGTGTATGATCAGAGATGAAGACATCATCTACTCGAGCGATCAGGTTCTCAACCCTCCATCCCAAAATACCTCGCAACACACCATCCCTGCGAAGGAGCAGAAAAGCTTTCTCTCCAAAGGCTTCCATGACTTCATTAGGGGATAGATTTTTCCCTAGTACAGCTTGTAGGAATGCAGCGATCTCACCGGCCTGGCTCGGTTTGGCCCGCTCCACTAAAATTCCGCCCGGGGCGGCTTTCTCCTCTTCCCATTCCACTCCCTTGGCAAGAAGCAGATTCTTCCATGCGCTTAGGACCTGTTGCCACGTCTCGCTGAGCGCTCGATCATTACGAATGACCACATCGGCGCGTTGCAATTTTTCCTCTTGAGGGGGCTGGGCGAGGATGCGTTGCAAGGCAGCCTCCCGGCTCATCCCCCGTTTGGTCATCAAGCGGCGGAGCTGAACGTCCTCTGGAGCATAAGTCACCCAAACCTGATCGCAAAGGCGGTCAAACCCCGATTCGATCAACTTAATCGCCTCAACCACCACCACCGGCTTGTCCGTGCGCCGGATGAGAAGGTCTTCCGCCTGACGGACTAAGGGATGGATGATATTTTCCAACTTCTTCAGCGCCACTGGGTCAGAGAAAACAATCTTCGCCAGCTTACTGCGATCAATCTGGCCATCTGGAGCGAGAATCCACTTCCCGAAGGTCTCCACTACCGGCTGATAGCCCGGCGCACCAATGGCAATCGCCCGATGGCTGAGCGCATCCGCGTCAATTCCGTAGGCACCCAAGTGCTCGAGCATCTTGCGCACCACGCTTTTTCCGGTGGCAATATTACCAGTCAGGCCGATTACCGTTTTTCCGGTCCAAGCGCTCATCGCTTATGCCCTCTCCCCCCATTTTAGCCCCGTGGTCAGAGATTGTCAAACTAAATCGCCGGTGGGGTGGTAGAGCCAGCAGCGGACTGCGTGCCCTTTTTCCACCTCAATGAGCTCCGGGTTTTGAAACTCGCAGATTTCCAGCTTGTATTTCACCCTTGCACTACACCGCGGTGCAAAGCGACAACCCGGAGGCAAATCAACCAAGTTTGGCACCGACCCCGGTATTACCTCTAATCGCTCCCGATACCTCCCCAAAATGGGAATGGAATTCAATAAGCCTACCGTGTAGGGGTGAAGAGGGCGCTCAAACAACCTCACTACATCGGTTTGTTCGACAATTTGCCCTGCATACATCACGGCCACCCGCTCTGCCATTTCCGCTATCACCCCCAAGTCATGGGTGATCAGGATCACGGAAGCACCGAACTTCGAGCGCAGCTCTCGCATGAGATCCAAGATCTGTGCTTGTATAGTAACATCCAAAGCCGTTGTAGGCTCATCGGCGATAAGTAACGCCGGTCTTAGAGCTAAAGCCATAGCGATCATCACTCGCTGAGCCATCCCGCCAGACATTTCATGGGGATAGGACTTAGCCCTCCGTTCGGGATCGGGAATCCCCACCAAACGAAAAAGTTCCACTGCCCTCTTCCAAGCCTCGTTCTCTTTCAGCTTTTCATGAATCGTGAACACCTCTCCGACTTGGACACCAGTCATAAGCACCGGATTGAGACTCGTCTGGGGCTGTTGAAAGATCATCGAGATCCGGTCGCCCCGAATCTTCCTCATCCGGCTTTCAGGGAGCTGCACTAAATTCTCGCCCTCAAACCAAATTTCCCCTTTGACAATCCTCCCGGGCGGAGCGATGAGGCGCATAATTGAGAGCGAAGTGACACTTTTGCCACACCCGGACTCGCCAACAATCCCCAGAACCTCGCCCGAGTACACCTCTAAGTCAACCCCATCTACGGCTCGGACAACCCCGTCCTCGGTATAGAAGTAGGTGGAGAGTCCCTTAATCTTCAAAAGCGGCTTCGAACTCTCTTCCACAACTTAACTCCAAGAGAGATTCTCCTCATTCGCTAATGTGGGCTAATCTCGGATCTAACGCATCCCTTAGCCCATCACCTAGGAGGTTAAAGGCCAGGACTGTAAGCATGATAGCAAAGCCTGGAAAGAAAACCAAGTGGGGTGCCGTAAAAACCTGATTGCGCTCAGCGCCGAGCATTGAACCCCATTCAGGTGTAGGGGGTTGAGCTCCCAAACCTAGAAAAGACAACGCAGCAGACTCCAAAATTGCCGTAGCAATCCCCAGAGTCCCTTGCACTACTAGCGGCGTAAGAGCGTTGGGAAGAATGCGCTGAAAAATCAAGTGGAAATGCGAGCCCCCTAGAGCGCGCGAAGCTGCAACATAATCCATCTCCCGCACCGAGAGAACACCCGCACGGACTACACGCGCATAGGCAGGAATGGACACAATACTGATCGCAATCAAGGCATTGATCAGCCCTGGCCCTAGAACCGTCACGATTGTGATAGCCAACAGCAAAGAAGGGAAAGCCAGAAGCACATCCATAAATCGCATAATCACATTGTCGACCCAACCCCCAAAATATCCGCTAACAGCCCCCAAAATTGTGCCAATGATAATCGCAAAGCTAACCGTTGAAATCCCAATCACCAAGCTCAAGCGAGCCCCATATAGCAAACGACTGAATTGATCACGCACATTCCCATCAATTCCCATAATGTGCTGAGGCCGATCCTTGGGACATCCAAGGAGATGGATGCAGGGTTTTTCGCGCCGTTGGACATTCTCAATCCCGATCAGCGGTTTGTAGGGATCATACGGAGCAATCCAGTGGGCTGTAAGAGCGATAAAGACCAAGACCGCTAGAATCCCTAAGCCTACAAGAGCGGACTTGCGGCGGAAAAACCTCCGCCACGTAATCTGCCACAGGCTTGCCGATCGGTAAGTAAGCCCTTCGACATCCAAAGAGGAAATCCGTGCCCTGCCGTGTCGCTCTTTCATTCCACTCTACTCCAGGCGAATCCGTGGGTCCAAGTAGGCATACGAAATGTCAACCATCAAATTTAGAATCACAAAGAAAATTGCAATAACGACAGTGAACGCTTGGACAATGCCATAATCCCGAGCCGTGATTGCATCATAAAGCGTGCGTCCCACTCCAGAAAGCCCGAAGATCGTCTCAGTTAACACAGCTCCGCCTAACAAACTTCCTAGGGATAGCCCGATGACCGTGACTAGGGGTAAAAGGGAATTACGAAAAGCGTGTTTCAAGACAATTTTCAAGAAAGGCAACCCCTTAGCGCGAGCTGTGCGGATATAGTCTTGCCCCAATACCTCCAACATGCTTGAACGGGTAATCCGCGCAATCAGAGCCATTGGGATTGTCGCCAGCGCAACAGAGGGGAGAATGAGATGAGTAACTGCGTCCTTAAGCAAAGGCCAATTTGCCGTCAAAATCGCATTCAAAATGTTGAGACGACTGATAAACTGCGCTAAGGCGAGTAGAAGACCTGACTCCGGCAGAGCCAATCCCCACACCACGTAGAAGGGATCTGCGCTCATGCCCGCACTCAGCCGGCCGGAGGGAGGCAACCAAAACGGTGTGCCTTTCAGAGTCAACGAGAACACATAAGCTAGCATCAAACCCAACCAAAAAACCGGCATTGAAACGCCGATATTCGCCCAGATCATCGTAAGCACATCAATCCACGAATTATGCTTGATCGCAGAAATGAGACCCAATGGGATGCCAATGACGACACTGATGGCTAACGCAGCAAAGCTCAATTCGACAGTGGTCGGCAATCGTTCAACCAAAAGACGGGTCACCGGCATGCCATAACGGAAGGATTGTCCGAAATCACCACGGGCGATTTCCTTTAGGTAAACCCAAAATTGAACCGGAATAGGCTTGTCCAGCCCTTTTTCACGGATGAAACGCTCACACACCTCCTGAGTTGCCTTTTCCCCCAAGATTGCCCGGCAGGGATCTCCCGGGATAACCCTAGCTAAGGTAAAAGTGACCAAAAGAATTCCAAACAGGACAGGAATAGCGGAGAGGAGCCGACGAAAAATATATTGAGCCAACATGGTCTATTGCCACCGATAGGAGACGGGATGGCGGTCTGCGCCATCCCGTACTGTTCAACTTCTCAGTCCTACTTCCACATCAGTCCCCACAGATAGTCGTAGTATTCCCAAAGATTGGTATTTCCAACATGAGTTGGTGAACCGGGATTCAACCCCATGTTAAACGTCGCCACCACATCTTCAGCGGTAAAGTCGCTTCCATCGTGGAACTTGACGCCCCGACGCAGCGTGCAGACCCATTGGGTCAGATTGGCATTGGGCTCGCAACTCTCCGCTAAAGCGGGTTCTAACTCTGTGCTGTTAATTTTGAATGCAAACAAAGCTTCGGTGATCTGCTCGCACACGCGCAGCGTTTCACCATCAGTTTCATCTGCACAGAAAAGACTGATCGGCTCTGCGTTTTGCATAAAGATAAAGGTGTCCCGGTCACCACCCTTCGAAAAGACGAAGCGCTCGTTTCCTAAAGGACTTGCCTGAGGATTGACCACATCTGCCCGATAGGCAGCCGCTGAGGCTCCATGAGCAACGGGCACCATGGGCACGAATTCTCGAATCGCATTGTTAGCCCTCTCGTATACTGGTGCAGCCTTCTCAACATCTGCGATTTGCCCACCCTCGATCAAAGGCTCATAGATTTCGGGCGGTATCTTGCCAAACTGCTGAGTCTCCTTTCCAAAGTGGTAATCCAGGAAGTTCGTAATATGGGGGTAATCGCCGGTCCAACCTAGGAGATGGAAGCCGTCGAGTTTCCCGGAGGCCGAAGCCTCGAGGAAGGCACCCGACTCCATGACTACGATTTCAGCCTCGATGTTTAAGTTCTCTTTCAGTTGCGCCTGAATATCCTGGGCTACGTTGGCAACTTGCGGCAAATACCCACGCACAACATCACGATAGTAAAGCTTTGTCTTGAACCCATTAGGATAACCGGCCTCGGCGAGCAAAGCACGCGCCGCCTCGGGATTGAACTCATACCAGGGCTCCCCTGCGCAGCCATTAGGAATAGCGCAAGGAGTGAAATGGGAAGCCACTTCAGACCCGGGTGGATAAAACGTATCCACGATTCTCTGGCGGTCAATCCCCATCGCAATGGCCTGACGCACTTTGATGTTATCAAAGGGCGGGTAGGTATTGGTCATGCCGATATAGAAGACGTTCAAAGCCGGGCGGATAACCAATTGGAGATTGGGGTCGTTCTTAACCACTTCGAAGTCCTCTGGTCCTACATTATCGAAGCCATCGATCGTCCCAGCCTGCAACTCAAGCAGACGAGCGGCCGACTCGGTAGACCAGCGGAACACCAGCGTCTCTGGGGCGTTTTTGATCAGCTCCTGATTCCAATAATTTGGATTCTTGACCAAAACGACACTTTCACCCCGACGCCACTCTTGCAGTATATAGGGCCCAGTCCCGACCGGCTTCTCCAAACCTTCGCTGGTACGGGTCGTCGGACCGGTCGTTGCCTCAATCCACTCTTTAGGATAGATTGAAAAAACACCGAAGGCCAACTTAACTTCAAAAGCCGGATCCGGTTTACACAGAGTAAATGTCACAGTGTAATCATCAGTAGCCTCGATCGACTTGATGTAACCACCGTAATCACAATCCGGCACAGAGAGTGACCTCCCATCGTAAGTCGCTATTGGCACTTTTGGAGGTGGCGTCTCCTCGGCTGGGGCTTGGGTGGGGGTCGGCATCTCGGTCACAGCGGGTGGTTCAGGCGTTTCGGGAATCTCTGTAGCGGCGGGTTGTTCGGGTGTGGGAGTAGCTGTCGGTTGGGCACACGCAGCCAGGACAAGGCTAAGCACCAACAGACTGGTCGCTAAAAGAGCTAGCAATTTCCGGTTCATCCTTTCTCCTCCGTAAGAATCTTTGGGTAATAGAAGGTTCACTTTTTTTAGAGTGCATATTTTTCTCTTCCACCTCCTTAAGATTTTCGGTCTAGTTCACGGCCGTGAAGGGGAGAAATCTGACCCGGTCGAGTTTATACCTATTCTCGAGAGGATCCCACCTCCACACCTTTCACAATTCTCTATTATAAATCATAAACTGAACTCCAGACGTCCAAAAACTATGTCTCGGATTTCTCGCTTCATTAAGCGAACGAAACAGACGTAATTTGTCAAGATTTTAAGATGACACACGACACTTTGCAGTGCCTGCCTAATGGGATATAGTGAGTATACTATCTACTACCTATTACGGAGGTAAAGCATGGCGATTCGCGTTTGGGAGACCTATAAAACCCGTTTCTGTCAACACATCGGCTGTGATGTGCGTCTTGAAGCTGAAGTGGTGTATCCAGCCGAATGGCTTCCCGAGACACCCCCGCGGATCGTGGCCCACCGCTGTTCCCATGGAATCTTTTGTAATGCCCTAGACCGCGTCGGATGCTTCTGGTCCGGAACAAACCCCCTAGTCGACCCATTTGCAGAGCACGGCTAGGCTAAATCACCCCCAGTCTTTTCCCGACTCGGGCGAAGATCTCCATACCCCGTTCCAAATCTTCCTTTTGGTGAGTCGCTGAGATCATTACGCGAATGCGGGCTTTTCCGCGCGGCACCGTGGGATAGCCAATAGCCATCGCAAACACCCCCTCTTCAAATAGGTGTCTACTGAATTCTTGAGCCAAGGAAGCATCGCCTAACATCACCGGCGTGATGGGCGTTACGCTTCTTCCCAAGTCGAATCCGGCTCTGCGCATTTCTGCCTTAAAGTATTGCGTATTCTCCCAAAGCCGATCGACCAATTCCGTCGAATTCTCGAGGATCTCCAAGCTGGCTAAGCAGGCCGCCGTATCCGGAACCGTCATGGCCGAAGAGAACAAAAACGGTCGACCGCGCTGCCTTAGCCATTCTACGACCAAACTATTCCCCGCTACTACGCCTCCGACCACACCAAACGCCTTGGAAAGAGTCCCGACCTCAATGTCTACTTTTCCATGCAAGTCATAGTGGTCGACAATCCCTCGCCCACCCCTGCCGAGAACCCCTTCGCCATGTGCATCGTCCACCATCAGGATCGCTTTGTGGTTCTTCGTTATTTCGTAGATCTGATCCAACGGGGCAATATCTCCATCCATACTAAAAACGCCATCCGTGACCACCAGAGCACGGCGATAGTTGCGTCGCTCTTCAGCCAAAGCTCTTTGCAGGTCCTGTGGGTCGCAGTGACTGTAACGCACAATTTTTGCACCCGAGAGACGGCAACCATCGATGATGCTGGCATGGTTAAGTTCATCTGAAAAGATCACATCTTCCTTTCCGACAAGAGCCGGAATTGTCGCCAGATTGGCATTAAAGCCGGATTGGAAGGTGATCACCGCTTCCACCCCTTTGAAAGCAGCTAGGCGTCGTTCCAGCTCGACATGTAAGTCCATAGTCCCGGCAATCGTCCGCACAGCCGCAGGCCCGACTCCGTATTTCTCCATCGCCAGTTGAGCTGCCTGCACAACTTTTGGGTGGTTGGCCAACCCCAGGTAATTATTTGAGCAAAAATTGAGCACCTTCTTGCCGTCCACGATCAACCAGGCCCCCTGAGGAGAGCTGAGGGTACGGATGGAATTGTACAAACCCGATGCTCTTAAGTTTTCAATCTCTTCTTGAATCCAAGATAGAGGCAGCGTCATGTGCGACCTCCCTTCTCTTCTCTCACCGCTTTCGATGCCACGGCCAGTTCCTCAATCCCACGATTTGTCCTAAAACATCCTTGGATGTGGGCAAATCCTTATAAGGCAAGCCACTTTCCCCCGCCAGCCAATCCGCTGCCATGCGTTCTTCTTGCCATTGCTCGAAGCAACGCTGAGACTCCGAGAGGCATTGCCTCAGCTCTTCAATGGCTCCATCTTCAATCTTCTGCCGCCACTCGACCAGCACGTTCAATAACTCATCGAGCAGCCGCCCAACCAACGCCCGGTTGGCAAGTAGCAAATGCGAGAGCTCCGTTGGAGAGATAGAGTACACAGTGGGAAGACCCATTTCCCAGAATTCTTGGGCAGCAAATTTCCGTGCCTCTCGCCAACCGGACTGACGGGTTAGGGTGTAGACCATCAGAGCCGAAAGCAACTGGGGGATGGTTTGCGCTTCAGCCAGCACTCCATCCATCTCAGTCTTATCGGCAAACAACGGCTCTGCCCCGATCTTCCTAGCTAAGCTGCTCACTCGATCGATCACCCAACGGGGTGTCCCTTGCGCTGCTGTTATGGCAACAACACCTCGATGAAAATAATCCTTGCGCGCCGCCCTGTGATCCCTCTCTCGAATTTGAAGGTATGCCGGATTGATCGCCGGATTCCACCCAACGTAGTACCGTCCCGCAGGAAGAACCTCACTCGCCCATCCGGAGACTTGCTGCTTTGCTGGACTCAGCTCAATTAGAACAGCACCCTCTTTCAAGTCTTCGGCGATCTCCTGCAACGTTGTCCGCATCTGATCAAATGGAATTGTTAGAAAGACCACATCCGCCTCTCGGACGGCTTGGTGAATATTGAGAGCCCAATCATCAATCGCTCCAACCTTCCGAGCTTCTTTTGTTTTACTAAACTCTCGATCGTGTCCAACACGTCGCAGTCCTTTTCCTTCTCCGCCTAGAGCTAACCCCAAAGAGCACCCGGTCCTACCCAAACCAACGATTGTCACGATCATGCTTCTCACCCTAACACGCCTGATCCGCTTGCAACAACTTCTTCAACAAAACCCCCTTAATATCCCTCCTCTCTGCTATTTCCCAATCTTGATGGTGCTCAACCAACCAGATAACCTGTTCATCCACACCTTGATGGCGCAACAATTCTGCTCCCCACAAAGGATGGCACTCTCCTACCAACAGAGCACGTTTCCACCACTGCGCTTCCTCTAAACCCCGACCGTTCAGCTCAAGCCTTATTCTAAACTTTCTGCCTATCCAGCGAAAAAGGACAATCCATGCTCTCTCCCACAGGCGCAAGCGATAGCGAATCTTTCCGATGTCGTGCAACAGAGCCGCAGCGAGTAAAACAGGGTCGCTTTCGCCTTCGCTGAGCAGCTTACGACATACCCTTAATGCATGAGCCTGTTCCGATCGATCGAGTTCGGCAAACAACCGGATTTGCTCGGCGGAGAGAATCTGTGCCAACAGCTCTCTATCTTCCGCACTTGGAGCCGACCAACAAGTAGCCCAAAACTGCCAGAGGCGATACCTCCAACCCACAGACTACCCAACTAAAATGCGAATGAGAAACCAGAGAGGCGGGCTAATGAGATATCCTAACACGCCAAAAAAGACGATCGCCATTAGAATGAGCGGCCCATAGGGCCGGATCGCCTCTAAGAATTGAACCCAACGAGGGGGGAAGAAATACTCTGCAATCTTCTCTCCGTCCAAGGGGGCAACCGGCAATAAGTTAAACAGCATCAACAACAGATTGATTTGGATAAACACAAACAACAACTGCGGAAGGGTAGGCAGCAGATGATTTGAGCGCGTTTGAATGGCAAGGATCGCTTCTTCGAGAGAAATCCACCCTATGCGGAATGGAATAGCGGCAATCAGTGCCATGACAAAATTCGAGAGAGGACCGGCCAGGGCTACCAACATCATCGCCGAAGAAGATCTGCGCCGCAATGCGTAGGGGTTAACCGGCACCGGTTTTGCCCAACCAAACCCCGCTATAAGAAGCAGAAGAGAGCCAATCGGATCGAGGTGAGCCAGCGGGTTTAAGGTCAGGCGGCCGTTCATTCTAGGCGTTGGATCGCCAAAATAATTTGCCATCCAGGCATGTGCAAACTCATGCACCGAAAAGGCGGTAAGCAAGACAAACAAGTGAGCAATCAGGGTAGAAAGGTCAAGATTTGACAGCATAAAAATCGGTCCTCGTTCCAAACCCGATTATACCATCCTTACCACTAGCAGAGGGTTTTAGCAAATTTGACGGGAAACCCCATGATATAATCTAGAGCGGCTTTTCTGAAGGAGCAAGGAAGCATATCGACTGCGGATAACCGGAGAATGTTACCCGATATCCACCTTAACGACATCGTGCGTTTACGCAAGCCTCACCCTTGTGGCGGCTATGAGTGGCGAATCGTCCGCCTAGGAGCAGATATCGGCCTGGAATGTTTAGTTTGTGGCCGGCGCGTACTCCTTCCACGACGCAAACTTGCCTATCGACTCAAAAAGGTAATCCTTTCCCATGGCAGCTCAACCAGTCCATCCTGAGCCTGCTCGTATCCTCTTCCTGTTTTCCGACACCGGTGGAGGACACCGCAGTGCTGCCGAGGCCATTATTGAAGCGCTCAAGCTTCAATATGGGGAGGCCATTCAAACCGAAATGGTGGATATCTTCAAGCAATATGCTCCTAAGCCCTTCGACCTATTGCCTGAACTTTATCCGATCATGGTGCGTATCCCCCAAGCCTGGGGTTGGGGATACTACATCAGTAATGACTCGCGTCGGGCTAAGCTGATTGCCGACAGCGCATGGCCGCTAATCCGTAAAAATATTCGCAAGCTCGTCAAGTCCCACCCGAGCGATCTCATCGTTTCGGTCCACCCGATAGCCAATGCGCCCCTGCTGCGCGCCCTAGGTGAACGGAGACCCCCTTTCATCACCGTAGTCACGGATTTGGTAACTACGCATGCATTTTGGTATCACCGTCGCGTAGACTTGTGTATCGTACCTACTGAAGAAGCGCGCCAAAGGGCTTTTCTCTGTGGGTTAAGAGAAGATCAAGTTATGGTAGTCGGGCTGCCGGTTTCCCAACGTTTTTGCCAACCGCCAGGAGATAAGCGCCTCCTTCGAGAAAAGTTGGGCTGGCCTCAGGATCGTCCGATTGTGATGCTGGTTGGCGGTGGTGAAGGGATGGGACCTATGGAGAGAGTGGCGCGCGCCATTGACCGCTTTCCACTGCCTCTATGCTTAGTCATCGTGTGTGGGAGAAATCAAAAACTGAAGAACGCTCTGGAAGCTAAGGCATGGAATCAAATGACTAAGATTTACGGCTTCGTGCACGAGATGCCCGAATTCATGCAAGGCGCAGACATTCTCGTCACCAAGGCCGGGCCGAGCACAATCACCGAAGCCATCAATGCCGGCTTACCCATGCTGTTATACTCTCGTCTTCCCGGCCAGGAAGATGGCAATGTTTCCTATGTTGTCTCACGTGGGGCCGGATTCTGGACACCAACCGACGAAAGCCTTACACAAGCCCTCCACACTTGGCTCGATAACCCGGAAAGCTATCAAAGGGCTGTCGAAGCCTGCAAGAGAATCGCCCGCCCCACTGCGGCCATGGACATTGCACGCATCCTTTTTGAACGCTTGCCTTCAAAACCTCTGGTATATCCTGCTTCCCAAGTATGAGCACGCTCTACCTCGTAGCAACCCCCATCGGGAATCTAGCCGATATTACTCTACGGGCTATAGAGACTCTCAAAAGCGTCACCCTGATCGCAGCGGAAGACACGCGCATCACCCAAAAATTGCTCACCCACTACCAGATTCACAATCGGATGATCAGCTTATACGACCAGAACGAAGCCCGGCGTATCCCCCTCGTGTTAGAGGCATTGCAACAGGGAGATGTCGCACTGGTCTCCGACAGTGGCACTCCTGCGCTGAATGACCCTGGTTTCAAACTGGTGAACGCTGCAATCCGGGCCGGACATAGGGTAAGCCCGATTCCAGGCCCCTGCGCACCTATCGCTGCTCTGGTGGCCTCTGGGTTACCTACAGATCGCTTCCTATACTTAGGCTTCTTACCCCGCAAGTCGACAGAGCTTAAACAAGTCTTGGAAGCAATTTCCTCCCTGCCCTATACCCTGCTTGCCTTAGAGACCCCCCATCGCCTAGCAAAGAGCCTTGAGCTTCTCAGCCAGGTTTTAGGCGACCGACAAATCGTCATCGCTCGAGAAATGACAAAACTCCACGAAGAGTTCTGGCGCGGGACTCTTTCACAAGCTGTGGCGGTCTTCTCAAGCTCCGAACAGCGCGGGGAGATCACTCTAGTCATCGAAGGAGCCTCTCAACCCCCTCAAAAATGGAGCGAAGACCACCTCCTCCAAGCAATTCAGGAAGCCCTCGAAAAAGGTCTAGGGACCAAAGAACTCGCTCAAGAACTAGCCAAAGTTTCTGGATGGCAGAGTAAAGAAATTTACCAAAAGGCCCTGAGCCTGAAGCCACGCCAATTTTAGGTCACGCCGGCTTGCAGTTAGCCACCACGCCGATAGTCAAGTCAACAGACCAAATTCCGATGGCATCGATTCCTACCTCATGGATCGGGAGAAGGCCATGAATCTGGACGACCTGTCAATCTATCCCCGCTACGATCAGCAAGACATGCTCTGGCATATTCAGCATGTAGCCGACCAGTTGTGGCAAGGATGGGAGCTGGGTATGGGTCATGACCTGCCCACGAGCAACCCTCCCCAACAAATCGTGATCGTGGGAGTTGGGGGGTCAGCAATTGGCGCAGACCTGGTTCTCCATTACGCTGCACCTCAATTATCGATCCCCCTAATCCTAGTTCGAGACTACGAACTGCCAGCTTGGGCAAGCGGGCCTTCAGTCTTTGTCGTGGGCTCTTCCCATTCCGGGAACACCGAGGAAGTGTTATACGCCTTGGAATTGAGTCATCGACGTAAGTGCTCTCTAATCGGGATCTCAACAGGCGGAAAACTGGCCGACTTAGCACGCAGGCTGAACTTTCCTCATTGGAGATACGAATACCAAGGACAACCCCGCGCTGCTGTGGGGTATTCATTTAGCCTCCTCCTTGCCTTATTGTATCGCCTAAAAGTCATACCCAATCCGAGCGCAGAACTCCAAAGCGCCGTTCAGGCCATCTCTGCATTGCAACCCAAGCTCTCCCCACAGGTCCCCACGGTTCAAAATCTTGCCAAAAGGATGGCTGGGCAGCTAATCGGCAGATGGGTCAGTATCTATGGAGCCGGCTTTCTCGCACCAGTCGCCCGCCGCTGGAAAACCCAGATTAACGAGCTAGCTAAGGCGTGGGCACAATTCGAAGAGATCCCAGAAGCCAACCATAATACCCTTACAGGCACCCAAAACCCGGAAGCCCTAATGCCTCAAATTGTTGCTCTTTTCCTCCGCTCTCGGTTCCTCCATCCCCGTCATCAGCAAAGACTGGAAATGACCCAGCGCGAATTCATGATCCAGGGATTAGGCACGGACTTTATCGATGCCGAAGGTGAGACTCCCCTCGCCCACTTGTGGACCTGCCTGCTCATAGGGGATTACATCGCTTACTATTTAGCCATTGCCTATGGAGTCGACCCGACTCCGATCGACATCCTAGAAAACTTTAAGCGCGATCTGGCAAAAATTCCCTTCTCTTCTACCCGGTCCACCACAAGACCACAAGACCGATGAGCGCGCCCAAGATGCCACCCGCAATGACATCTGATACATAATGGAGACCAAGCGCAACGCGGGATAAGCTAGCCATGGGTGCCCAAATTGCCAAACTCAACCCCCAAGGCAAAGGTCCCAAACCCAGTCCTAAGACCGCAAGAAGGACCGCCCGAGCGGCGTGTCCAGATGGAAAAGAATGGGGATCGGTGCGGCGATAAACTGCCCCCCATTCCCCCCGAGGCCTCCGGCGCTTTACTAAGAGCTTGATAGCAAAAACCAGAAGAGCGAGGGCAAAAATCGAGGTTGCGTATTGAAATGCCGTAGGCCTCAGGGCCGGAAAGAACACGCTTATTATCCCGAGGCCAAGCAACCAAAACCAAGAGTCACCTGAATGGGCAAGAAGGGCGACGAAGCGCTTTAGACGTGTCTGCGATTTGTCTATGCGCAAGCTATCGCTTAATCTTTGATCCCATTCCTTTAGTCTGGTCATCCTGCTTTCCTCTCCTTTTGGCGCTGCAGCAGATCGGCCTCGACAATCTCAAGCTGGTGCGGCTTGTCCACATCCATCCCTACTTCTGCGTAGGGGGAAACGATCGCTCTTCCGCTAAGCTTCATCCTCGACGCCACTATACGCACAGCTTGTTCGAGCGTGAGCCGTCTCAAGAGGAGAAGGATCAAGGTATCGAGACCGAGAAGCGCTGCTTGCTTTAGGACATTCTTTCGTGCGGCAAGAATCCTTCTCCACAGTTCCTCATTCGTCCCAACGGTGAGCGTTGCTCGCACCACGTTCATATCCCCACCACACACCTCGATATCCTTCAAACGGGTATAGGAACGTCGGGAGTGAGGATACTTCGCCTCCATCACCCGGCGATCAATCACGGTATAGTACACATCTTCATCCGATTGCATAGTGGTGTCAACCAGCCAGTCTACCATCTCTGCAGTGATCGCTGGAATATCAGAAGAGACCAAAACCACATGATGGGCTGCGGGTTCTAACTCCAATACCTTCCTCATACCTTGTAGAACGTTTGACAACATTTCGCCTTGATTTGGGATAACTTCCCTCACTTTGGTGACCTGGGCGCTCGCGGGTAAAGGAGCACCGACCACAACTATTGCTCCGATTTTGGAGGCGCTCTCCAGGGCTTCCAAAACCCACTGAATCATGGGCTTGCCGGCAATCGGAAGCAAGGCTTTAGGTTTCCCTTGAGATAGGGGATATAAGGGCTCTCCCTCCTTAGGAATCCCTCCAGCGATCACGATTGCGGGAAGCATCAATTTAACTCCTGAAGGTGAGGTTGCAACCCGATTTGGTCAATAAGCTCGCTCAATTCTTCGAGGGTCAGCTTTCTTCCCTTCCCACTAGCTGCAATTAAGGCTGCCTCGATCATATTGGTGCCAAAAGAACGACCCTCAATTACAGGGGTTGAAGTGACCAAATACTTTACCCCTGCCCGGCGAAACAGCTCTACATCCGAGGATGTAGTAGTGTTCGTAGCTATCACCTTCCCATCTAATCGCTCAGGCATGTGCCGCTTGACGTAATGACAATCCCCGGCAATCACTGTCGCCCAGAGATAATACTTCTCCCATTTAGGCAGCCTTTCCTCCTGCTTTTCGCCCGTGGGATAGAGCCACTCGAAAGGTAGCCGTCCCACAATCGGCATCAGGACCGCTGCCAAGATTTTCAGCGTAGAGGTCTTCCGAATCGGAATTGGCAGGCCTAAAGCAAACATCATGTCCCCGAAGATGCATTCATAGCCATGATCGGCAAACGAACAAGCCATCCCCCAGCGGTCAACGCCTAGAGTGATAAAAGCCTTACGCTCCCTCACATACTCTCCGAGCCGCTCATTGATAAACGGCGCCAAGCGATATTCTAAGGTGTTTTTCAAGCCAGCACCGTCTACGATCGGGGTCTTCTCAACAAAGCGCACCATCGATTGCACTGTGTATAACGGATACCACTTTCGGTCAACCATGACACCCAAATCAGCCCCGCCGACGCCAAATGCATCCACTTTGCCGTCCAATTCCCGATAGAGTTGCGCTGCTCTTTCCATATCGCCGTCCGTGCCGATACGCTCGATGAGTACGGTTTCCCCCAAAAGCTGCACCTGGACACTCTTGTTGCGCTTCGATGAGCCTATACTGATGCTAACTGCTCGCTTCATAGAATTCGCCTCCAGTTCTCCTCCGAATACAACCCCAATCATACTTCAAGGTTACCCTGTCGGACAGATGAAAACATACCCCATAACCTTGACTTTACCGCAGTGCAAAGTTTTTCTGAAGTTTCAGACCCATTTCGCATCCTAGCCAAGCGTCGGTGCGAGTTCTTGCCATCCTCGAAGTTGCAGCAAACTCGGCCTCGGAACAGGCCGTCAGAACATGCCCCTCCGGCAAAAAAGCAAAACCAACCTAGGAAGAATCTCTCTGTGCAAGCTCTACGAAAAGACCTAAAAAGGCTTCAGCCAGCTTTTTCCGATCGAACTGGGTTTGGATAGCTCTTTGTCCATTTCTTCCCATTTCTCTTACTAGTTCCCGGTTCTGAGCTAGATAAAGCACAGCCTCTGCTAGCGCCCTAGGGTCTCCGGGCGGAACGGCCAGGCCGGCGCGGTGCTCTTCAACCACCCTGCGAATAACCCCGGGTATAGCTAACAATACCGCTTTTCCGGCCGCCATGTAGTCAAACACTTTGTTTGGGAAAACCGTTCCGTAAAGCGGGATAGGCTTTAGGATAGCCAAGCACACATCCGCCCCTCGTAAAATGCCGGCCATCTCGTTTTTAGGCACCGGCGGAAGGAAGCGCACGTTAGATAACCCTTTACGAGAGGCCTCCTCAAGGAGGCGAAGTTTCTCTTTCCCATCTCCTACCAGCACAAACACGATCTCGGAATGCGTCCGAAGGTATTCCGCCGCCTTCAGAACTTGGTCTAAGTCGTTGGAGAGCCCGTGAGCGCCGGCATACAGAACCACAAATTTTCCTTCCAAACCGTGGCGGCGGCGAAACTCGCTTCCGTCCTCTCCCTGGGCGAAGAGCTCAAGGTCAGACCCATTGGGGATTACCTCCACCCGCTTTGCCCCTCGTTTCTGAACATGCTCGACAAACCCCGGGGAATTGACCACCACAAGATCGGCCCGACGAAGCAAAAAGCGCTCCAGCCACTCTGAAGCAGCGATCAAAAGCGGATTCTTCAAAACCCCAACCTGTACGGCAAAGGCAGGCCAGAGATCCCGAACTTCAAACAAGAAAGGCTTTCTCTTCAGCCTGGCTACGCACCAGGCAGTGAGCCCTTGAAAGAGCGGTGGAGAAGTTCCCCACACAACGCTTATCTCTTTGACATTGAGGGATTTCCAAAAAGCGGTGATCATAAAACTCAAGAAACTCAGCGTGCGATGCACAAAGCTGCGATGAAAGGCGCAATAGACCGGTACCCTCCAAATCACCATTTCCCCTTCCCCGACCTGGGTGACCCTTACTTTTTGAGCACCGCTCCCGCTTCCGGTCATGTAGTTAATGGGGCTTGTAACGATTTCGACACAGTGCCCGCAAGCGGCAAAAAAATGAGCCAATTCATAATGACGCGTGCCCCCGGGTTCATCCAAGGCCGCAAACACCTGATGGATCAGCAGAATCTTCATGGCCTTTCCGGCAACTCCCAAATTGTCTCTAAAGTCACCGGAAGCTCCTCGTGCATCTCTGCGATGACGGAGAGTGCCGGCACAAGCAGGTTATAGCTTGGTGAGCAGAAGCCAAAAGTGCAAAGGTTTTCCCCTGCTCCAAAAACCACTTTTCCCGCCTCCACAACCTGTAAACTAAGTTGCGCCGAAGCTCTTAGTCTTAGATAGCTCGTCTGAGAGTTGACCCTTAGATCCAAGCGATATCCCCTATCCTCAGGCACAATCTGCCAGTTGCAAGGACAGATTAACCAATGCAATCGAATCCGATGAACTCGAGATTTGCAAAGCGGCGCCGGCTCGATTCGATCCTGAACATGCCAGATACGATTTGCCCGAAGGGTAACGCACCTTTTGACCACAACGCCTAGACCTCGATACCCGTCATGCTCCAGTTCAACACGCGGTGCCCCTTCCGAGCTGGCAAAAATTAGGCGTGTTTTCGGCCAACTCAACCACAAGAACTTTCCCATCCTGCTCATTGGATTGTGCCCATTTACTGTAACGGTGTTGTGATAAAAGGCCTCGGCCAGCACATTGCTCCAAGGGGGCGGTGCAGTATATCGATAAGAACCGGCATCACAAGCGAGATTAATCCCCTCCCACCACAAATCAAGATGCAACAAATCTGCATGGGTAGGCCTTGAGGAGAAACGCGGACAACGCACCGTGGCCCAAGTTCTCTTCTCACTCGAACGCAGCATGACCCACGAATGCGGCCGGATGGAGAGCCTTTCCTTCCCGGAAGTCTCCTCCTCTCTAGGGCTTTGTTGATTGGCCTTCTCTCCCTCCCAAACTCCATACCACAAGCTCATCTCATCCCAGATACCTTTACCGAAGACCGCACCACCGACAAACGCCCGATGAGCAGCCTGAAGTACGGGACGGTAGTCTTGAAAAGGGGCTTGAGATAGAGGTTGGATATAAGCTCCGTCATTGGGTCCCAAATTGGGCACGCAGCCGTTGCTCACCTCACAGCATTCGACCAACCACTCCGTAGCTTTGAGTAAGCGTTGGGAAACGTCTGAAGGCAAAGACAACCCTTGTTTCGCGAAAAGCATCCTCGCCCAGAGCGCCAGTTGGAGCACAAGTCGGTGATAGTTCGTGCTATGCTGAATATACGTTCCATCCTCAGCAATCTGGTTGCGAATGCCCCATAGAAACCATTGAGATCCCCGTTTCCACCAGGAGCGACACTCCGGATGCCCCACCAGCACCGAGGCTGCGGTCATCAACCCTACGGCTTCGCTCAACAAGTGATTATTGTTTTGGGCTAAAGCGTAATAAAGGGTGCATGGAATCCGGGCTGCGTGGACGGCCAGAGCTTCAAACAACCGTTTTTTGCGCTGTGGAGTACTGGCAGAGGCTTTCGCAAAAACATGATAGCCAAACACCCAGGCAATCAGACGCAGAGCTACCTCCTGAGCAGAAAGCCAGTGAATGCCATAGTAGGGGGGATGATGTGCGAGAAATGCCTCGATTGCCTCCCAAAATGTTTCAGCAAACCTCTCCTCGGGTTGAATACAATAGGCTCTTGCCAAGGTATAGACCCACCCGAACCGAGCTGGCTCCCAGACCAACTTGAGATCGGTCTCACCACCTTGATCCCGGCGCAGCTCCTGCTCCACCCTGGTAAACCAATCCTGTGACTTTCCCAAGTCATACTCTAACCTAACTACCTGATGACCAAAGACGCGAATCCTACCATGACAGATTTCCCCAGCCTCTTCGAGAACACACTGAGCTTGGTCTCCCAGCACAGAGAGCAGCCGACTCGAGACAGGCGGTTCAAACAGCGGCCGAAATTCCAATCCACCTGCCCCTCGTAAGGCTTTCTTGAGCGCCCGCCTACTGAGGCGTTCGACAACCCCGCTGCGGATGCCAAGGGTATAGAGTGCATAGTAGCCAATCCGGGCAATTCCCAGCTCCTTTGTCGCTTGAAAGACGAGCCAAGCTGTTTCTACAAGTGAACTCATCCTAGATCGCTATAACCAATGGGCTCTTCTTTCCCTGAATGCAAAGCCCGGCGAGCAGCTAAAATCGCCCTTGTAACCCCAAAAATATGCGGGTAAGGGATAGGCGGGATCCCGGTCTCCGAGATCGCTCTCAGAAATGCACGGACCTCAGCAACGTGACCCTTATCCTGTCTCAACCAACTCCACTTCACCCGACGTCGTCCCTGACATACTAACTCTAAGCGCCGGAAATCCTCGAGCACAGCTACTTTTCCTCCACAGAAGAGCTCCAGCCGCTCTTTGGGGAAGGCTCGGTCTCCGTTAGCAAGGTAGGTAATCACTCCAATCGAACCGTCGGGAAACCCAAAGCGCAGGAGAAGGTTATCCTCCCGATACCAGTTTTCATCTGGCAGTGCTCTAGCCTCAACCGTGAGTGGCAGTTCCCCCAATAAGAAGACCACCGTGTCCAGAAAATGACACACCTCGCCGATCAAGCGACCTCCCCCCTGCTGAGGATCATGCACCCAGTGAGAACGAGGAAGATACCCTGCGTTTACACGATAGGAGATCAGAGCAGGCTGATGCCTCGGTTCAAGGAATGTCTTAAGTTCCTGAACGAACGGCGCAAACCGACGATTGAAACCCACCATCAGCAAAGGTCTTTGCGGTTGACCAACCTCGCTTTCTGTCTCCCCTTGAGAGTCCAACGCACCTCGGACTAGGGCTAACTCGTCCTCGTTGAGGGCAAGCGGCTTCTCACAAAAGACATGTTTTCCAGCGCCAAGCGCTCGGATGGTTTGCTGCGCATGGAGGTGATGACGAGTTAGGATAAACACCGCATCGATTTCTCCATCTGCCATAATTTCCTCGAAGTCACTGGTTGCGTAAAGGAAACCGTATTTCCTCCCCAGAACTTGTGCCTTCATGCCCCCAGCAGAAGCGAGGCCTCGCAGTTCAGCCCCTCTGGTGCGCTTCAGAAGAGGCAATAATACCAGCGAGGCAAAATTACCCGCACCGATCACCCCAAGCCGCACAGGCGAAGAGATTCTTTTTGCTCTCGACTGAGCCGGAAGCTGGGGAAGTTGAACAGAAACGCAAGGGGCAGTGTCCTTGGCATAGGTGAACAAAACCCCTAGGAAAGGCTCTCCCTGCTTGTTCGCAATCAGAGAATAGGCCTTTTCGGCCTGCTCGATGGGAAAACGATGGGTGATAAGCGGCTTGACGTCAATGCGACCAATCTCGAGCAAACGAATAAAAGCTTCTAAGTTACGTCCCTCTGTCCAACGCACATAGTCAATGGGATAATCCGTCCCACTCTCTTCGTAGGCGGGATCGTAGCGCCCCGGGCCGTAAGAGCGAGAGTTAACAAAGAAAAGCTCCTTTTCGTAGTAAGGCTTGCGCGGCAGGGTCTGCCCTACAGCGCCGGCCGCAACGATGGTTGCCCGCGAACGGGCGATGGCGGCAGCCAGCTCAACAGGCTGCGAGGAAGGCGTATCTGCAGCGATGATAACGGCATCGAATCCTCTTCCACGCGTGAAGCTGGGCGTCAGTTCGAGAGCTCTGTCAGGGTGGACGGCCACAAACCCCATCCTCTCCGCTAGCCCGGAGCGCCAACAGTCCAACTCCAATGCGGCCACCTCACATCCGGCCGCTCTGGCAACCAGAGCCGCCATAAAGCCGACTAAACCCATGCCGATAACAGCGACATAGGAACCAACCTGCGCCCCCGTCAGCCGAAAGGCGTGCATTCCGATGGCCCCCAACGTGGTAAACGCAGCCGATTCATCGTCCACCGTTTCAGGCACGCGCACAACCAGATTTTTCGGGATGAGAGCATATTCGGCGTGAACGGCATATCCTCCGCCCCCACAGGCGACTCGTTGTCCTACTTGAAAATCCTCAACACCCTCCCCGACCTCAACAACTTCACCCGCCGAGGAATAGCCAAGCGGCATAGGTTGGTCTAAACGATTGAGAGCCATTTCCAAAGTCGTAAGCCATCCTTCTTGGCGTGCCTTCTCAAGCGCTTGGCGCACGAGGTCCGGCCGCGAGCGCGCTTTGTCGACCAGGCTTTTCTCCCCAAACTCTATCACCATCCTCTCCGTACCCGCCGAAACCAAAGAACACCGGGTTTTGATCAGCAAGAACCCCGCCCGAAGCCTCGGCGTTGGAACTTCGATCAGTTCGATCCTGCCGCTGCGAAGGTTATGGACTACTTGCTTCATACTTCTTCGCTTCTCGGATCAACTTCGAGATGGCAAGAGTATTGAGCAAGGCCTTTGGCACAAAAGAGGGGATCATCACATACTCCTGATCCTTTCCAGAGGTCAGATCCCTCTCCGAGCAATGAGCATTGTTTCCTGAAGGACCCAATCCATCTAGAGTAGGGAAATGGCTCCAGAAATGGTTTCCATCACTCAGTCCCCCGCGCTTTTCATCAGAGACGATCATGTTCAACCGAGCGCCGACATCTCGCCAAAGCCGGAATAGGCGTTGCGTTGCTTCATTCTCGGGCCAGGGGTCGGTCCGCTCTATCAGGTGGATGTTGACTCGGCACTCAAAGCCATCTTGACTGACAACTTGTCTCTCCTTTTCCAAAGCAAGCACTCGCAGGACTGCTTCATCGAATACCGAAGGCGAAAACGCCCGCAATTCGGCTTCAGCTTGGGCAAAGTGAGGCACTCGGTTGACAACCGTACCGCCGCGCACCACACCCACATTAACGGTCAACTGGCGCTCGTAATCCGTCAGCGAGGCCAGTCGCTGGATTGTGTAGGCCAATTGCACAATCGCATTTGCACCACCTTGATGATGATTCCCGGAGTGAGCTGACCGTCCCTCGACGTTGACATGGAAGTAGGCACGCCCCTTCCGGGCTACGACCAGCTTGAAAGTCCTATCTTGGATATTGCCAGCCTCAAAAACCAGACAAGCCTGCGTGCTTTCGGGAAAGCGCTGCAAACACAATCGACCGAAATCCTCTGAGAGGACCTCTTCACTCGCATTGAGAGCAACAATCCACTCTGTTTGCTCAAAATCTTCTGTAAACCCTTTCTGCAAGGCATCCAGTATCATCAAGATCATTACCGTGCCCCCCTTAATATCCACACAACCTGGCCCGTATGCTCGCTCTCCCTCGATTCGCCAATAGAACTGATTGCGCTCTTGTTCCTCTGGCGAATAGACGGTGTCCAAGTGAGAAATTAGAGCAAGCGTAGTCTTACGAAAGCCCGGCTTCAAAGGCTGAGCTTGCCGGTGAAGAAATAAGTGATTCCCATACCCCCTTGCGGAGGACACAAACTCGGCTCGAAACCCATAGGGAGCAAAGATTTCAGCCGTCAACTTTCCCAATTCATTCACACCATTCACATTGGTAGTGAAGCTATTGATAGTTACCATTTGGCCTAATATATCTAAGTAGTGGGGCAGACGTCCTTCGAGATAGGTTTGCAGCCAAGGTATCTTGTGATCAAACGACATAAACCCTACCTTGATGAAGTGGCAGTGCTGAGCTCTTCACAACTTGCAATATATAGTGAAATCTCAGCTAATTATAAACCCTTCCTCTCAACCCTTGCAGACTCTCGACAGCCTAGGCTGAATCGCCCCTGTTAAAAATCCTCCAACTGCTTGCCCACCTTGTGTAGCAATCGCTCCGCAAAACTCTCAAAGAGAGTCTACAGGGTCGGCTGTTTCGACCAAGAAGAAACGCAGACTTCTGTTTTCAAATCTTAACTAAACAATATATTGAAAATACCTTGACAATTTATGTATACCTGTTATACTCTCCAATACATGCACTTCCGAGGTTGCGGTGAATCTCGAACTACGCAACAGCAGTGGTCATATTGGTCGATAACCCGAGATATTGTAAGACTGCCCTCAAGAGTGCGATCACGGAGAAGAACGGTAAAGGGAAATGGCATTCTACTTAGCAACCAAAGAAATCATTCGCAACTGGAAAAGATTCTTTCTCTTCAGCTTAGTAATTGCTCTGATTACTATCCTGGTCTTGTTTATCGCTGCGCTGGCCGAAGGGCTTGCAGAGGCGAACAAAGAATATTTAGAGAAACTCAATGCAGAGCTGATCGTCTTTCAGAAGAACGTTGACCTCTCGACAGCTGCAAGCCGTATTCCACGCAGCAAGTTCGACGACATTCAACGCGTAGAAGGCGTCGCCGAAATCGGCCCGATTGGCTTCGCAACTGCAACCATCGTTTCGGATGATGAAACTCCCCTCTTAGATGTCTCTCTGATCGGGGTAGAGCCCGGCAAGCCCGGCATGCCGCCTGTTTTTGAAGGGCTGCCGTTGCGCTCTCCGCGCGGATATCACACCATCCTTGACCAAGAGGTTGCAACGCAGACCGGATTCAAAGTGGGCGATCGCATTAAGGTCAAGACGATTGTGGGAAGTGACGAAAAATTTTACACCCTTGAAGTTGTCGGGATCACTGACGGGCGAAAATTCTTTTATGCTCCTTCCATCTTTGTCCCCTTTTATACCTGGAATACGATCAAGCCCCAGCCCAACTCCAATGGTCAGCTAACCGAAGAGATTGCCAACGTTGTCGCCGTGCGCATTGAGAGCGGCGAATCGGAAGAGATCATGGCCGAACGCATCCAGAAACGGGTGTCAAATGTTGAGGTGGTCGACCGCAAGACGGCTTATGAAGCTTCTCCAGGTTATCAAGCCCAGCAGGGAACGCTAAACACTCAACGCGGTTTCACCCTTCTCATAGGTATCTTAGTTATCGGTGGATTCTTTCAAATTCAAACTCTGCAAAAAGTGCCCCAAATTGGGGTGCTGAAGGCGATTGGGGCTTCTAACCAAAGCATTGCTTTGGCCGTTATTTTACAAATTGTACTGGTTACCCTCCTGGGCGTGATTATCGGCTCCATCGGCACCTTGCTTCTCGCTTTTGCCCTGCCGGAAGGGATTCCGATCCTGTTCAACGGCACCGCAGCGCTTGTTGCAGTGGCTACGTTGCTGCTAATCGGCCCCATCGGGGGCATGGTCTCCGTCCGCCTTGCCCTAAAAATAGAGCCCCTCGCCGCACTAAGGATGTAGCCTTTCAGAAAGGCCAGAACTAAAAAGGAGTACCATTTATGGAAACCATTTTGCACACCCATTCAGTCTACAAAATCTATCAAACAGGAAATCAGGCTGTAACTGCGGTGGAAAACGTCTCGATCGCCTTGCGCAAGGGAGAGTTTGTCGCCATGGTTGGGCCTTCAGGCTCGGGAAAAACCACAATGCTGGCCCTAATTGCGGGTCTGCTCCGCCCCACCCAAGGCAGAATTGTGATTGACGGCAAGGACATCGTAAAGATGAGCGATGCAGAGCGAACCCGCTTTCGGCGCGAAAAAGTGGGTTTCACCTTTCAGGCCAATAACTTGGTGCCATTTCTAACAGCCCTTGAGAATGTTGAGTTAATGTTGAGGATGAATAACTGTTACAACCGCAAAACGGCGGAACGCGCTAAAGAGCTGCTTATCCGTCTTGGTTTAGAAGATCGCTTACACAACTTGCCTTCCCAACTGTCCGGTGGACAACAACAACGGGTGGCCATTGCCCGAGCCTTAGTCCACGACCCTGCCCTCGTGCTCGCTGACGAGCCAACGGCTAGCCTAGACTCAGAACGCGCCTTTCAAGTGGTCGAAATTCTCTCTGAGCTGATTCACGAGCAAGGTCGTGCTGCGATTATGGTCACCCATGATCTTCGCATGGTGCAGTTTGCCGATCGGGTTATTCAGATGGTGGATGGGAAGGTAGCCCGGGTCATCGAGTCGCGTCAAGAGATTGAAGCCTTAGCCGCTCTGGGTCAAAAACAAACTTCACCGACGCTGCCACCCTCTCCAACCAAAGTCCCGGAGATTCTTCCTTCAGCCGGTGCCAAGTCACCCCTTCCCGTCTTGCAACCTATTGGTGATTAACGATGCTTGCCCGCAAGAGCTATTTGCACACAGTCCAACGACCTATGGCTCTCTCACGCCAAATTGCTCCGCCGCCACAATTGAGAATAGTATCCGCTGCTTTCTATTAACTCTGCATGGCTGCCCTGCTGACTAATTCTGCCCTTTTCAAAGACTAAAATCTTGTCCATCCTCTCAAAGCCTATTGCTTGATGGCTCACGATCACCAACGCCCTGTGAGAGGTCCAAGAAAGGATATTTTGAATGACCTCAACGGCAGTCGGCAGGTCCAAATTCGCCGTCGGCTCGTCAAAAACGTAAAGGGGCGCAACCCGTAACAGGGTGCGCGCAAGCAACACCCGTTGTCGTTCTCCTCCGCTCAACTGTGTTCCATGTTCCCCTACCAGTGTCTCTAAGCCCTCGGGCAACGAACGGACGAAGTCCGCCAGCTTCACCGCCTCAAGAGCGCGCCAAATTTCCTCCTCTGAGGCCTCTTCATTGAGAAAAACCAAATTGCTCCGCAGCGAGGCATTGAAGAGGTAATCGCCTTGGCCACAAGAAGCCACTAAAGCTCGCCACCACGCCAGATCGTAATTTCGCAAATCTCTGCCATCCAAGATAATCTCGCCTCTTTGTGGCTCAAACATTCCCAACAGTAGACCAATCACTGTCGACTTTCCTGACCCGCTCGGACCCACAATCCCGACCCGTTCTCCCTCTCGAATTGAAAAGCTGAGTTCCTTGATGTCAAACCTTGCCTCATCCTCACTAACCATTGTCTCAGGCTTATCCCCAAGGGCATGATACGAAAAGTGAACTCCAACTACCTTGATCTCAAACCGAGAAATTCGGCGCAGAGAGCCGGAAGGGCTCGAAGTCACCCCTTTCGTCTGGGATGCAATCTCGGCCAGTCTGAACAGAGCCTGCCTCCCCGTGGCAAAATGCTGAATCGCCTGGGGTAAAAGCAGAAATCCCTCGAAACTTGCCCACACCCCTAACCCCAGCCCGGCCAGAGCTAAGCCACTAATCAAATTAGCACCGACAAGCGGGGTCGCAACCCACAGGGTAAACCACATCGCCCAATAGGACACCAGACTCATCCATGCGCCCTGCAAGCCTAGCAGGGCACTCAACTTAAAAACGCCGTTTCCATACCTATATGCGCTGAGACTCAGGCGCCTTTGAAACTCACTCAAACGCTGATTAACCTTCAGCTCACTTAAGCTTTGCATAAACACCGCAAGCCGCTCACTAAACTCCCCTCTCAGAGCGTTGTTCGGCGCACCTACGAGCTCCGTCATGCGATAAAAAGCCGGCAAGAAAACAAAACCGACAAGAAGAGACAAACCAAGAGCGGTCAAAGCCAAAGTCGGGTGATTGAGAAACAACCAGATAACCACCCCTGTTGCCACAAGCAATGCCACTAAGAGGGGGGCGACCGCTCTAACGTAGAATGGCTCCAAAGAAGCTATATCCCCAATTAAGCGGCTGAGCAACTCCCCACTTCCATACCGCCCAAAAATCCCCGGAACCTTCGGCTCTAGGCTGCGGTAAACCCAAACTCGAAGTTTCGATAACAAGTCGAGGGTTACGCGATGAGAGGAGAGCCTTTCGAGGTAGCGAAACACGCTGCGGCTGATCCCGAAAAAGCGCACCCCCACGATGGTCGTTTGCAACAAGGCAATCGAAGGCTGAAGAGCGGCAAAAGAAATCAGATAAGCCGAAGCAGCAAGCAAGCCGATGTTACTGAAGATAGACACCCAGCCCAGAAGCACGGCGAGGAGCACCCAACTGCGCAGCGCCCATACCTGCGAGAGCCAAGGCTTCCAGAGATCAATTGGTTTGAGCGCAGGAGCGCCTGAAGCATCCGATAGATCGAAAATTCGAGCTTGAGAAGAGAAAGTTGCTCCTCCTTGAACTCGAAACTGAATTGCGTAGCTTGATTGCGAAACCCAAGATCTGCTCTCTCCCGGCGACATCCTCCGGGCGCGGGACAACCGACTCTCAAATTCTTCTCGCTCGAGCGTTTCGATCCTGCCATTTTCAAGCAGCCAAAAACGATCCCCAATCTCCCACACTTGGGGTTGGTGGCTCACGATCAGCACAGTTTTCCCCCCAGAATATTGTCTAAGACTGAACAAAATTTTCTCCAAGCTCCGTGGATCGACATTGGCCGTAATTTCATCTAAAATCAAGATCGGAGCATCCTTCAAGTATGCTCTCGCTAAGACCAGACGTTGTTTTTCGCCTGCGCTCAGACCATACCCTCCCTCCCCCAATTGGGCATCGTAACCACCCGGAAGACGGGCGATGAACTCGTCTGCGTAGGCCATTTTTGCTGCGCGCTGAACTTCAGCAAAACTTGCTTTGGGCTTGGCAAGAGCGATATTCTCGCCAATCGTCCCCTGAAACAGGAAAGGCGTTTGAGATGCGTAAGCAATTCTCTGCCACCACTCGGAGAGAGGAATGTCCTCAACCGACCTCCCGTCAGCCCAAATCTCCCCTTGCGAGGGCTGAGCAAGACGAAGCAGTAAATTTAGTAAGGTCGTCTTCCCCGAACCGCTTTCTCCGATCAAAACTGTGATCTGACCCCTCCGTAATTCTGCCCAAAGATCACTTAGGATTTCGCCCCGTCCCGGGTAAGCATATGAAACGCCGCGCAGCGCAACTTCACATTCAGCCTCGTGGGTGGCCGATCGCTCTCCGATATTTCGGACACTCCTTTTTGTCGAAGGAGAACGCTTGTGCCCGGCAACCACCGTAAACAATTCTTCGATTCGCCTCCAAGCGGTAAGCCCACTCATACCCGCGTGAAAGCGCTGCCCTAGCAAGCGAAGCGGCAAATAGAACTCTGGCGCTATAACCAGAACAAACAAAGCCTCCTCGAACGAAATCCAGCCATAGAGCAACCGTAGTCCGACTTGAACCGCAACGACCGCCGTTGAGAGGGTGGTCAACAACTCCATCACCAGTGCAGATAGAAATGTTGTCCGGAGGGTCTCCAGAGTGGCTCGACGATACTCATCCCCTTTATAGGCGAGTTGCCTCGCTATTTCCTCGCTTTTGCCGCTCCTCTTGATGGTGGTCAGCCCTTGCAGTGCATCAAACAAAAAGGCACTCAACAAACCGAGCCTTCCCCATTGACGCTTGGTCTGCCGCTCGGATATATCGGCAATCAAGCGCATAAAAAGGGGAATCAGCGGCGCAGTGACCAGAAACACAAACCCACTTAGTGGATCGATCAGAAACGCTGCTACACACAGCAGCGGCGGAACGGAGACTGCGACAAAGGCTTGGGGAAGATACTGGGCAAAGTAAGGCTCAAGTGCATCGACGCCCTCAATGACCACTTGGTTGATCTCCCCACTAGACCGAGCTTCTAGGCCAAACGGTTGAATTTGGGTGAAATGCTCAATCAGGTGTTCTCGCAGAGCCTGTTTGATCTTGAAGGCCGCCCGAGAGGCAGCAACATCCTGCGCTCCTAATAAGAGCGCCCGTGCCGAGAGGACCACCGCCAGCCCTAGGAAAAGTCCCCCAATGGCAGCGTGAGATTGGTGCCTAAGGAACACCTCATCGATAATGCGGCTGAAAAGTTGAGCTTGCAGCAGGGCCAAAACGCCTCCCGCGAAGGCGGCGATACAGCTCACTCCTAACAATAAACTTCCGTATCGCCCTTGTCGCAGGAGGCGACTGTCCAGTAACATTGTTAACGTCAATAGGTCAGCTCTTCCGGTGCCCCGCTAATACGCTTCCGAAAAACCCAGTAGCTCCATCCCTGATACGCCAAGACAATGGGCACAAAAATCACCGCAACGATCGTCATTACTCGCAGCGTATAGGGACTGGAAGAGGCGTTGTAAATCGTGAGGCTCCACTCCGGATTCAGACTGGAAACCATCACCCGAGGGAACAAAATCATAAACTCGGAAAGCAGAGCGAATGCAATAGCAATTGCCACCAAGATGAATGCCCAACCCATGTGACCGCGCCGGATGAAGTAATAGCTGAGAAGGAAGGCCACAGCACCTCCAATGGGGATAAAACCCGGGTTAACTCCTAACCTCGCCAAAATATCCGTGTAAAAATAGGTCATTATTAGGAGCAATAAAGTTACACCAAATGTGGGCATCCAAAGCCGGCGTGCGGCTTCTTTTGCCCTTTCCATAACCTCCCCCTTGGTTTTCAAAGCGAGGAAGATCGCTCCATACAAAGCAAAGGTGAGAAGGGTAGCCAATCCGGCAACAATAGAATAAGGATTGAGCAGGTCAAAAAATGTACCAACATAATGCATCTTGCTATCAATGGGCACTCCTCGCACCAGGTTGGCAAAGGCCACCCCCAGTAACAGAGCTGGGATTGCGCTACCAACAAAGATACACCCATCCCAAAGTTTACGCCATTTGGGATTCTCATCCTTGCTGCGAAATTCAAATGCAACACCGCGAACAATCAAGGCCGCCAAAAGCAAAAACAGTGCGAGGTAGAAACCGCTAAACAAAGTTGCATACCAATGCGGAAAAGCAGCAAACGTAGCTCCACCAGCGGTCAGCAACCATACCTCATTAGCATCCCAATGCGGCCCGATCGTATTGATTATTGTCCGTCGCAGACGATCCTGCTTTTCAGCATCAGCATGCCTAGAAAGAAAAGGCAACAACATTCCCACCCCAAAGTCAAAACCCTCCAGGACAAAGAAACCAATATATAGGACTGCGATCAAGATAAACCAAAGGGTGTTGAGATCCATCGTTTGTCCTCCTTAGCTTAATCTTGAGCTGGCTGAGGGACCACAGCTAAACTGGATTCCGCCCCTTGCTCACCATCCTGCGCTATTGGCGGACCGGCTAACGCATACTTTCTCAGCAGGTAGATTGTAGCACCCATCAAGGCTGCATAGAGCAGGGTGAAAGCAAGGAAGGTAAACAGAACCATGCCCCCACTTACGGTCGGCGAAATGGCCTCGTCAATCTTCATCACCCCATAAACTACCCAGGGCACCCTGCCGAGTTCCGTCATCAGCCAGCCACTAGTATTGGCGATATAAGGGAGAGCAATAGCGTAAGGAAAGAGTCTCCACACAAAGCGACGGGTATCGTAAACGTCTCCCATAACTACAAAGACAGCATATAACCCAAGCAGGCCCAATAAGATACCCGATCCGACCATAATGCGAAAGGTCCAATAGGTCACAGCCACGGGAGGGATGTAATTTCCTTCGCCATACTTCTGGACATACTCTGCCTGCAAGTCGTGAATCCCCTTGACCTCTCCCGAAAGCTGGTTATAGGCCAGCAAGCTTAACAAACGTGGAATTCGGATAGAAAACACATCCCGCCTCTGGGCAAGGTCTCCGATGGTCAGGATAGAAAAGGAGGCCGGATTTTCAGTGTACCACAAGGCCTCGGCAGCAGCCATTTTCATCGGTTGAGAGCGCACCATCTCTTGCGCCTGGCTGTGTCCGGATAGACCCACCAAAACGATCGCAAAAGCCCCGATGATTGCCCCCATCTGAAACGAGCGGCGGAAAAACTCCACGTGTTGCTTGCGCAACAAGTGATAGGCACTAACTCCCATCACAAAGAAAGCCGCAGTAGTAAAACCTGCCAAGACCGTATGAGGAAATTGCACTTGGACATTGGGATTCAGCACCAGAGCGAAGAAGTCGGTCATCTCCGCTCGACCATTGCGGATGGTGTAGCCAACGGGCTGCTGCATGAAGGAGTTTGCGACCAAGATCCACAGAGCAGAGACGTTGCTACCTATGGCCACCATCCACATCGCTAAGGCGTGAAGACCTTTCGAAAGCCTATCCCAGCCGAAAATCCAAATCCCGAGAAAGGTTGACTCGAGGAAAAAGGCCAGCAAAGCCTCGATGGCTAGGGGAGCCCCAAAAATATCCCCCACAAATCGAGAATATTCTGACCAATTCATCCCAAACTGGAACTCCTGTACGATACCAGTAACGACCCCCATCGCAAAGTTGATGACCAGCAACTTTCCCCAGAATTTCGCCATCTCCTTATAAATCAGACGGCCGGTGCGCACGTATATGGTTTCCATCAGCGCAACCATGACCGATAGCCCCAAGGTAAGGGGCACGAAGAAGAAGTGATAAACCGTTGTGATGGCAAATTGCGCTCGCGCAAAAGGGATTGGGTCCATCTTTGCCTCCTATCAGTGTGTGCTGAAGATCGCAAACTCCACCGGCGATAAACTCAGGCCATTAAGTCTTCACCGACTTTGCGCCGGTTATCTCCACACCCTGTGCCTCACGGGCTAACTCTGCAATCGTTGTCGCCTCCAGCTCTCGCAAGATCAACCCTTGGAGGCGTCTCCATCGAGCATTCACCGGACAGCCTTCATTCAACGGGCATTCTTCCGGGCTATCCAAACACTCTGCAATCACCAAAGGCTTTTCCATTGCTTCCCAAATCATCCGCAGGTTAATTTCCCTTGGGTCACGAACCAGTTGCACTCCCCCACGCGGACCGGCAAATGTATCCACGATCTTTGCCCTTGATAACTCTGCAATGATCCGAAACAAGAAAGCTTCAGGGATCCACATCTTCCTTTGAATTGTGCGAACAGCAAGGCGCGCGCCCGGGGGCTGTTGGGCAAGGGCAATCAAAACCCGAATCGCATAATCAATACGCCGACTAACCCGCATTACCGACAAAAACCCTTACTTTTATGGTCAACGTTTACACTAATTGTAAGGGTTCAGTGCTCGGCGCATCAACCTACGTTTGTCATAGATTCGGAAGGATTTTCCTCACTCTCAAGAGCGCCAAAACCCCCGATGCACAGGGCGAACGTCTTCAGCAGTGATAAAGGCATCCTCATCGATCGAGCGAATCAACTCCTGAATCTCGCCCGCGTTTCTTCGCAGCACACTGATAGTGAGTAGAGAGACGGTGCCATCCTTTCCCCGCGCCGGGATCTCGGTTACTGCGTATCCCTGCGCACGTAGAGCCTCAGCAATAGCAGCCCCCCTTCGCGAACTGATAATTCTCAAGTGTAAATGACCGATGGCTAAACGTTCTTCGATCCACATCCCCATCACATTGCCGGTAGCAAAGCCCGCAGCGTAGCCGACCATATTGAGAGGGTTGTCTAAATTGCTCAGCACACTGGTGATGGCGAGGACGAAGATCGAGGACTGGAAAAACCCAAGCACCCAAGCGAGCGGTTTTTTACCCCGCATGACCACCAGTACCCGCAAGGTATCGAGGGTCATATCCGATACGCGCATTAAGAAAATCAAGCCAGCAGCCAGCCAGGCGTTGACATCGAACAAGATTTGCATCTTTTTATCCTCTAGGCTAGGTTTCGATAACCTTCTTCTTCGGGGATAAGATCGGGATGTATAACCGGTCTAGATATTCTTTGACCATCCGACGCATGACAAATTGGGGCACAATCGTCCGCATGGCATCTTTCATCATGTATAGCCAGTCGCCGGGTAATTCATCGGATGACCGCCGCCGATAGTATAACGGGACGATCTCTTGCTCGAGAAGATCATATAAGCTACGCGCATCTTCCTCGTCTTGCCTTTGAGGATCGTCATAGTCGACATCCTGCCCGATCGCCCAGCCGTTCTGGCCGTTATATCCCTCACGCCACCAGCCATCGTAAACTGAACAGTTCAGGACGCCGTTGAGCGCCGCTTTCATTCCCGAAGTACCCGAGGCCTCGTTGGGCCGCCGCGGGGTATTCAACCAAACATCCACCCCCTGCACAAGATAGCGAGCCAGATTCACATCGTACTCTTCCAAGAAAACCATCCGACCGGCGACCTCGGAGCGTTTGAGAAAGCGGTAGATTTCTTGGATAATCAACTTTCCCCCCTCATGGTCAGGATGGGATTTTCCTGCAAAAATAATCTGCACCGGCATATCTGCCCGAGTGACGATACGTAAAAGCCGATCTGGGTCATGGAGGAGCAGATTAGCCCGCTTATACGGAGCAAAGCGACGCGCAAAGCCGATGGTGAGGGCGTAGGGGTCTAGCAGCACCCCAGAAGCGATCACCTGGACAGGATGCACGTTGCCCCGCGCCCACATCCATCGCGCCCGCTCGCGGATATAGTAGGCCAGCTTTCGCTTTAAGTGGCGGTGAACTTCCCACAATTTTTCATCGGGGATTTCCATTACCTTTTCCCAAAGCTCAAAATCATCGTGGCGCTCAATCCAATCCTCCCCTAAATACTCATCAAACAAGTAGCGCATCCTGCGCGCCAGCCAAGTGCTCAGATGGACACCGTTGGTGATATGAGTGATCGGCACTTCATCGACTTCTAAGTCCGGCCAGAGGAAATGCCACATCTTGCGGGCGACTTGTCCGTGCAGCTCGGAGACTGCATTCCGTCCTTCCGAAAGCTTTAGACCCAGCACCGGCATACTGAACATCTCCCCCCAAGGGGTTGTATGTCGCCCTAACTCGATAAACTCTTCTCTGGTAATCCCTAGCTGCGTCCAGATGGGAGCAAGATATTTCTCAATCAGCCACAGCGGGAATTCATCGTTCCCCGCAGGAACCGGCGTATGGGTCGTGAAGACATTCGAAGCTTTGACGATTTCTTTCGCTTCTTCAAATGATTTCCCGGCCTCGATGTATTCTCGCAGCCGCTCCAAGACCAAAAAGGCAGAATGCCCCTCATTCATGTGCCAAACTGACGGGTTATAGCCCAGCACCCTTAAGGCCCGAACACCCCCGATTCCCAAGAGCAGCTCTTGGGCGATGCGCATCTCCAAATCCCCACTATATAGTCGAGCTGTCAACGTCCGGTCGGTGACGGAATTTGCTTCCACGTTGGCGTCAAGCAAATATAGGGGGATTCGTCCAACATGCACCTCCCATAGCCGCACTTGCACCTCTCGACCCGGTAGCTCGACTGACACGGTGATGGGTTTTTCTTCCTCGTCCAACACGGGGAGAACCGGCAAATCATCAAACACCTGATGGGTGTATTCAGCTTCCTGCCAACCGTCCTCTGTGATCCTTTGGGTAAAGTAGCCCTCGGTATAGAAAAAGCCAACCGCTACCATGGGCAACCCCAGATCACTTGCCTCCTTAAGGTGGTCCCCTGAAAGCACGCCTAAGCCACCCGCATAGATAGGCAGGGTCTCGTGCAAGCCGAATTCCATCGAAAAGTAAGCAATAGGACGATACACCCATTGGGGATAGGTCTGCGCAAACCAAGTGTCTTTGCGCTGCATGTAACTGTCGAATTCGCTTAGCACCCGATCGTAATTTTCCAAATAGTAACGATTCAACGTTGCGGCGTTGATCTTAGCTCGTTCCACTTGACGCAAAAACTTGATCGGGTTGTGATATGTCCTCTCCCACAGCAGAGGGTCAATGCGCATATAAAGGCGAACCGCCTCGGGATTCCACGTCCACCACAGATTATAGGCCAGTTCTCCCAAGCGCTCGATGCGGCGCGGCAGAGGAAAACGATTGTGGTAGTGAGCCTGAAAAACTTCGTTCATAGGATGCCTCATCTCAATCCTAAGTCTATAATCATACCATCATTTGTCTCGTCTATCCGGGGCAAATCGCTCGAAAATATTTCTCCAAGATTGAACAGGTTCACCAACCTAAAGTTCCGAATCCACAACTCCATTCAGTGATAATTCCGGCAATATTCTATGATCTTTGTCAATTGACAGCGCCTTTGAATTTGATTACCCTAGGCATGGTTTCCTAAAAATTAACCCGAGGAGTTATCAGCCATGGCCATGAAGATTACGGAAGAGTGTATCGCTTGCGGAGCTTGCTTGCCCGAATGTCCAACGGAATCGATTTCCGAAGGAGATACCATCTATGTAATCAATCCAGAGACCTGCGTCGAATGCGTTGGGTATTACGACTCCCCCCAGTGTGTATCGGTGTGCCCGGTGGATTGCATTGTCAAAGCCTGATCCTCGAATCCACCTGCACATCAGAAGCTCATAGGCCGAATTTTTCGGCCTATTTTTATCCTAGGCCCTATCATACAATGCAACGTCAAAACTGCTGGAGTGACTTCGCCAAAGGCCAATTGGGCAACACGTCCATGTCTAGACCATCGCTCTGCCCCGCCCGATAACGAAAATACCCTGCAGCAGCAATCATAGCCGCATTATCCGTGCAGAGATAAAGCGGAGGAATCAGCACCGGTGTCGGAGCTCGAAGAGAAATCGCCTCCCGCAAAGCCCGGTTGGCTGCAACCCCACCTACAATTAAGATACACTTAGCCCGAAATTGCTCAGCGGCCGCAAGTGTTTTGCCCACCAAAACGTCCACAACGGCTTGTTGGAAACTGGCTGCGAGGTCCTCGACCGGCATGCCTGAGCCATAGCGCTCCAGTCTCTTTACTTCGCGTAAAACCGCGGTCTTCAGCCCGCTAAAAGAGAAATTCCACGTTCCTTCTAGCCAAGCGCGCGGAAAGGAAAAAGCCTCGGGATTGCCCTTTGCAGAGACCATTTGTATAGAAGGTCCACCAGGATAGGGAAGCTTAAGGAGGCGAGCTACCTTGTCAAAGGCTTCACCGGCAGCGTCATCAAGCGTAGCACCCAAGGACTGGTAACGGAGGGGTTCTGAAATCAGAACCAGCTCTGTGTGCCCACCTGAGACGATGAGTCCAATTGCGGGATACAAAATCTCACTTCCCTGCACCTGTGCATCACTGAGGAGAACCGAGTGAAGATGAGCCTCCAAGTGATGAACCCCTATCAGAGGTTTCCCACTAACCATCGCCAAGCCTTTTGCCACATTTATCCCTACTACAAGCGAGCCGGGCAGACCTGGCCCCCGAGTCACGGCAATGGCGTCGACCTCGGCCAGCTCTACATGGGCATCCCGGAGAGCCTGCTCGATCACGGGCACAAAGGTCAACAAATGTTGGCGCGATGCTGCCTCAGGAAAAACACCTCCATACTGAGCGTGGAGAGCTGCTTGCGAAGCGACCACATTGGAGAGAATGCGCCTCCCATTCTCCACCACAGCCGCCGCGGTTTCATCACAAGAGGATTCAATCCCTAGAATTCGGTAAGTTGTTTCGCCGGTTGAGCGTCTCTTCTCCATCCTCAGTTCTTCTTTCGCCGGCTAGGCCTGCTAATGGGCAAAACCAGATCCATGGGAAAAGTCGCCAGAGGTCTAATTCTTCCATCAGGTTCTACAACAAAAGTGTCCTCTAGGCGAATACCTATCTCTTTGCTTGGATAATACAGGCCCGGCTCGATGGTAAAAACACTACCGGCAACTAACCGATCCGCCGGCGTAGCGCTCGCTCCGAACCAAGGACGTTCGTGAACTTGCAATCCTACCCCGTGGCCCAGGCTATGCACGTATCCTTCTATCGTTGCCGGGTCGGAACGCAACGTCGCATGCCCTCGCCCCTCGAAGAGATCGCAGGCAAGCTCTTGGTATTTGGAACACTGCTCGTCAGCCTGCAACAGCTCTACAATCTGGCGATAAACGGCTTCTACGTCCTCATAAAGCTCCTGAACCGGCTCAGGAGCATACCCGAGACACCAGGTGCGTGTAAAATCATAATAATACCCTCCTCCCTCTTGGCAAGGAAAGATATCAAAGACGATCGTTTTCCCTAGCTCCAAAACGCCCTGATCGTCTCCCGAGCTATGCGGGATCGCTGCCTCTCGACCCAGAGCCAAGACAATGCCCTGTGGACTTTCAGCACCCCGTTCCGCCAACCAAAGACGAATCTGTCGCTTCACATCCCCAATTCGCAAAGGGTCTCCATTTTTCTTGACTAACACCCCACCTTTCTCTCCGTGGCTGGACAAGAATTCCGCCGTCAGTCCTACCACCTCGACAGTAACTCTCCCCATTTGGGAAATTTGTTCAATCTCTTGGGCATCCTTGGTCATCCTTGCTCGGCCAAGCACACCCTGGTCGGCTTCGGAGACGAGTTCAATTTCAGGCATCAGGCGGCCCAGCGCCGAAAAGAGCGCATAAGCCGTTCCTGCCTCAACCATCCCATAAATAGCTATCCGCCCTTTATTCACGCCTAGCTCCTCGAGCATCTGCCGATAGCGCATAGCTTGCGCCAGAACAACATCCCCGTTGGCTTGTTCAAGCAATTGTTTCGGCCGATAGGCCTCAGCCGACCGGGTTTGCAAACCTGTCCGAGCGGCTTCCTCGCGCTCCATCGCAGACCGGTAATATAAGCGTGGCTCTTGACCAACCACTTTGATCAGCTCCGCACTGGAGACAGAGACCCTGCCGGTGAAGTAAACCATGGCCGGGTTATGACGAGTCGCACCGAGCACCAAGAGCGCAGCGATCTGGCTTTCGCGCATCAGGAGATCCAAATCTGCTTTCATAGAATGAATTCCCTCAAGGACTCGATCGCGGCTAACAAGGGAGCTTCTTCGTCTGCTAAAACCGTCCTTGGATCGAAGGCCACAAGGTTCTGCTCAATTCGAGCAATGATCGGCGGCGAGTTCTCGCGCAGTTTTCTAAGAAACAGTTGCGGCTGCTTGGTCCGGATAGCCAGCAAGTGCGTAGGCAACGTTTCGCCGGGCAAACTTCCCCCTCCAATCGTGCTCGTTCCTTCAATCACAGAGGCTTTTATACCGAGTTGGGACAATTTTTCTGTCCACGCCCAAGCCCGACGATAAATTTCGTCTACAGGCAGCGAAATCATCTTCCAGATAGGAATCTTCTGCGTCGCCTCCTCCTTCAAGTAGTGGAGAAGAGTTGCAGACAAAGCGGCAAGGGCGAGCTTATCTGCGCGCACCGCTCGAGCGAGCGGGTGACGGCGGAGCTTTTCGATCAGTGCTCTCTTGCCCACAACGATGCCGGCCTGAGGCCCACCCATCAATTTATCCCCAGAAAAACAGACTAGGTCTGCCCCTGATTCGATCATCTCTTGAACGGTTGGCTCATGGGCTAAACCAAATTCGGCTGTATCCAGAAGTGCTCCTGAACCGAGATCAACCATCAGAGGAATGCCGCTCTCATGGGCAACGTGCGCAATCTCTGCCACTTGCGGCTCTGCGGTGAAACCGAGAATTTTGAAATTGGAGCGATGGGCAACCAAAAACAAAGCCGGCTTTTGCTCTAGGGTTGAGCGGTAATCTTCTAAGTTCACCCGATTGGTGGTCCCGATCTCGAGCAATCTCGCCCCCGACTGCCGCATCACATCGGGAATCCGAAAGCCGCCCCCGATCTCAACCAATTGCGAACGGGCAATCACCACCTTCCGTCGATTCGCCAAAGCCGCTAGCGACAGGAGGACAGCCGCAGCATTATTATTCACCACTAAAGCCGCCTCAGCACGTATCAACTGGCAAAGCAACTTCTCGGCATGGATCAGGCGACTCCCTCTTTTTCCCTGCTCCAAGTCGAACTCAAGGTTCGAGTAGCGACAAGCAACTTGAGAAGCAGCTGCCATAGCCTCTTCGCTGAGAGGTGCCCGCCCCAGATTGGTATGTAGAACAACGCCTGTGGCATTGATCACCGGAAGCAGAGAGGCAGTAGTGACTGTATGTAAATGCCGCTCAATTCTCTGGAGAATTTCTTCCTCCTCAAGGATTCTTCCCGTCTGCACAATAATTTGGCGGACTTGCTCCAGAGCCTGCCGAGCAGCCTCAACCGTCAACCGCCGTCCATAGACTTGCGAGAAACTCTTTACTGCTTCGAGCTGAAGGACTCTTTCGACCGAAGGGATTAGTCGCCTTGCATCCACCGTCTCATTCGCTCTCTTTTTGTGACGTTGACCACAAACTCCGCTCCCGCAAAGTCAAAGAGACCTCAATGATAAAAAGACATAGAGCAATAAAAATAGCCAACCCCAAAGTCAGGACGCGCGCAATTTGCAACCAAGCTAAAACTGGGAAGTAAATTCCTACCCACAACGCCTGACGAACAATGCTACCTATCGGTGTGGGATTTTTTCCGGGAAAGCGAAGATGCAGAAAAGCGATGATAGGGAGAGCTGTGCCCGTAAAAGCCAGCACTGCGAAGAAGTAAAACAACCAGCGCATCCCCAATGTTGGCAGGGTAAAGAAAACTAAGTAGGCCAACCCACCCCATCCCACTGTCATCAAAACCAGGGAGATCGGCAAATAATTTCTGAGCCGAAAAGTAGGTTGCATAGAGGAAGCAAGGTCGCTTTGGGGTTTCATTTCCTCGACTCGACTCGCAAAAAATTATAGCAGGAAAAGATGCGCCCCCACAATGTATAATTGAGATCACCCCTATCTTAGACCCGGTCAGGAGTGAAAACCGATGGCCACGATCACACGCGAAGAAGCCTTAGAGTATCACCGCCTCAACGGGAGAGCGGGGAAGATTTCGATTACGCCCACCAAGCCTATGTTAACACAACGCGACCTCTCCCTAGCTTATACCCCAGGGGTTGCGATACCGGTCCTAGAAATCGAGCGAGACCCTGACTCCAGTTACGAATACACCGCCAAAGGGAATCTGGTTGCCGTCCTAACCAACGGAACGGCGATTCTAGGACTAGGTGATCGTGGCGCACTAGCGGCCAAACCGGTGATGGAGGGCAAAGCAGTGCTCTTCAAACGTTTTGCCGATGTGGATGCCATCGACATCGAAGTCGACAGCCGAGACCCGGATGTGGTAATTCAGGTAGCCTGCGCAATCGCTCCAACCTTCGGGGGAATCAATCTAGAGGACATCAAGGCCCCGGAATGCTTCTATATCGAAGAAACCCTTCGCTCGCTCTTGGACATCCCAGTCTTTCACGACGACCAGCATGGAACGGCGATTATCTCCGGCGCTGCACTGCTCAACGGTCTGGAGCTAGTGGGAAAGAAGATTGACGAGGTGAAGATTGTCATTTCAGGGGCGGGCGCATCTGCCATCTCCTGCGCCGACTTGATGGTCAAACTCGGGGCAAGGCGTGAGAAGATCTTAATGGTTGACACACGGGGGGTGATCTACAAGGGCCGCAAAGAGGGGATGAATCCATATAAAGAACGCTTCGCCGCCGAAACCGATGCGCGCACGCTTGCGGACGCAATGAGAGGAGCCGATGTCTTCTACGGCCTATCCGTCAAGGACATTCTGACCCCAGAAATGGTCAAGACCATGGCTGATCGCCCCCTTATCTTCGCCATGTCCAACCCCGACCCCGAAATCCGCTACGAGCTGGCGAAAGAAACTCGTCCCGACGCCATCGTCGCTACAGGACGCTCGGACTACCCCAACCAAATTAACAATGTCCTTGGGTTCCCTTTTATCTTCCGCGGTGCACTGGACGTCCGGGCTAAGACCATTAATGATGAGATGAAAGTAGCTGCCAGTCGCGCCTTGGCCGCTTTGGCCAAGGAGGACGTACCGGATAGTGTCCTGCGCGCCTATAACCTCGAAAGCTTAAAGTTTGGGCCCGACTATATTATTCCCAAGCCGCTCGATCCCCGCGTGATGCTCTGGGAGTCCCCGGCAGTGGCAAGAGCAGCAATCGAGAGCGGCGTTGCCCGCAAGGTCATCGATATCGAAGAATATCGCCAACAACTCGCTTTTCGCCTCGGGATGGGTGAACAAGTTCGATACTACATTCTAAATAAAGCTAAATCTTCTCCCAGACGAATGCGGATTTGCTTTGCCGAGGGCGAAGAGTCAAAGATTATTCGCGCCGCTTACCAAATTATCGAAGAGCGAATTGGGGAACCTATCCTAATTGGTAGACCTGAAGTAATCTGCCAGAAAATATCTGACTTGGGACTGAGCTGTGCCCCTAAAATCATCGACCCGATTCACTACGAACGTTACGAAGAGTATGCCCAGGCCTTTTATGAGCTACGCCAACGCAAAGGAATCACCCTCAAAGATGCGCGCCAGAGAATTTTAGACCCCAACGTTTTCGGACCGATGATGGTCAAAATGGGAGATGCAGATGCCTTTGTTTCGGGATTGACCTATGACTACCCAGATGTCATTCGGCCTGCCCTCCAAATTCATCACACCAAGCCGGGTGTGCGACGCGCCGCAGGGGTCTACATCATGATCGTCAATGACCGCACCTATCTTTTCACGGATGCTACAGTAAATATCGAACCCACTGCAGAAGATCTGGCCGAGATTGCCTGTTTGGCTGCCGACTTTGCCCAACAGCTCGGTCTACAGCCGCGCGTGGCAATGCTTTCCTTCTCCAACTTCGGCAGCACCGTTCATCCCCTATCCCTTAAGGTCAAAACCGCAGTGGAACTTGTGCGTCAGAGGCGTCCCGATTTGCAGATCGACGGAGAAATGCAGGCAGACACCGCAGTCACTCCGGAGATTATTCAAGAACGCTACCCCTTTAGCCGAGTTTCAGATGCCAACGTACTGGTTTTTCCTTCGCTGGAGTCGGCAAATATTGCCTACAAATTGCTCGCCCGCCTTGGCAATGCCCAAGCCATTGGGCCGATTCTATTGGGTATCGGTGCTCCCATCCATGTCCTTCAGACCGGCGAGGATGTTCGCAACATCGTCAACATTGCCGCAGTTGCAGTGATGGATGCTATGAGTCGCCAGACTCAGTGAGTGGCTTTCCACCCAACGTAGGTGCCTCCAATTCGGGGAGGCTCATTGTTGCGGTACTCAGCTCTGCCCATAGCGTGGGGTTCTAATGCCCGTTCATCCGTGCAGGTGTCTCTCGGCGATGCCCGCCGAGGATAGGAGTCCGGGAGTAGAGTGCTACCTAAGCTTGGATAATCCGTCCGTCAGCCAAGGCGATCGTCCTTTGAGCACGAGCAGCCAGATCAGGATCGTGGGTGACCATCAAGAGCGTTTTACCATTTCGAACGAGGTCCTCAAATAATTCCATGATGCTGGCCGCAGTACGGCTGTCAAGATTGCCGGTGGGCTCATCCGTCGCAACAATTGGGGGATCATTAGCTAGAGCGCGCGCAATCGCCACCCGCTGTTGTTCACCGCCCGAAAGAAACGAGGGCAACTTATGCGCCTGATGTTCCATCTGCACAAGCCGAAGCAACTGATAGGCGCGCTCGAGCCGTTCGCTCCCGGAATAGAGATTGCACAGACACATCGGCAGCATGACATTCTCGATCACAGTCAGGGTCGGCAAAAGCTGAAAAAATTGGAACACTACCCCGATTGTCACTCCTCTCCACAGGGCCTTCTCGCTTTCCTTCAACCGATGAACTGCAACCTGATCAACGCACACTTCTCCTTTGGTAGGCCGATCGATCCCCGTTATGAGGTTGATAAGCGTTGTTTTTCCACTTCCGGACTTCCCGACAATCGCCACAAACTCGCCGCGTTGAATTTGAAGGTTGACGTTATCCAAGGCCACGAAACGGCCGGCATCTGTATGATAAATTTTGCTCACCCCATTGAGAGAGATCAAGGAAGACTCTGAAGCACAAGCACAGGCGTTTGATTGCGCTAAGCCGCCTAGCATCCTTCCTCCTATCACAACTTACTCGTACTCGAGAACCTCACGGACTTGGAGTGAAGCTGCTCTCCGCGCAGGCAGCAAGCTCGATAAGGCGCCGATCATCAGAATTACCCCAAACCAAAGGAACAGACCTACGACTGAGTAACGGAAGTTCATTTGGGTCTCTAAAACCGCATACACCACTACAGCAGCTAAAACAGGACTGGAGACCGCCGAGGTAATTGCTCCCATTACCCAACTTACCAAGCTGACTACAAGGCTCTCGGCCAAGATAATCTTTACCAAGGCTCGATTAGCAGCTCCTACTGCTCTAAGAACGCCAATCTCGCGCATTCTTTCCATAATGTTGATCCCCAGAGCCCCGCTCAGCCCCAGACCGCCAACGATTGCGAGTAAACCAGCCATAATCAGCAAAATCAATAAAATAATATTAAACACCCCGGCAAATTCGCCCAAGAAGTGGGAGCGGGTTATTGCATTGGCACGGCTGATTCCGGCATTGCGAAAGCGCTCCTCAAGTTTCTCGGCCAGGCTATCTTGGACTGTTACACTGCTTAATTTCCCTTCCTCGGCAAGAACACGAATTTCATCGACCTCATTCTGGCGGCCAGTCAAACGAGATAGTGAAGTATAGTCCATATAAATGCGCGGACCAAAAATATGTTTCGAAACCACACCGACCACGACAAAAGTGTGCGTTCGGTTTCCAACTTTGACCCGCAGAGGCTCGCCAACTCGGATTTCCGGTTCTTCGACCAGCAAATCTTCGTTGACCACGACCTGCCGAGAATTCGGATCGCCGGATAACCACCTGCCCGAGACCAATTTCGGACGAATTGTCTTGCTATTAGCAGGTAACCCAACGATTTCGATGCCCTGACTCTCACTGCTGTCGGAACGGACGATCACTCCTTCACTGATTGCCCAACCCTCTGCGTAGCTCACTCCCTCAACTCTAAGCGCCTCTCTCTCGGCAGCAATTTTGCTTGTCCCTTGTGGCAAAGGTAGACGAGCATCAAAGGCTACATATCGTTCTGCATCGTGAATCTGAGCGACCAGAGAAGAATGCGTACTGAAGGAGGCAATAAACATCGCCCCAGCAAGGGTTAAGGTGCTCAAGGTGAAGACCAGGCGTGCCTTCCGCCGAAAGGTATTCCGGATCGAAAGAAGCAATGGGGGGTCAGCCAAGCGAATCCGGCTAAGCAATTGCTCCAAACGACTCACTCTGCCTCGGCTCAGGCCATGTTGATAAATGGCCTCGTAAACAGAAATCCGCGCCCCCCGGAGAATTGGGAAGATCGCTACACCAAGCGGCATGAGGATTGCTATCCCGGCTTGGATAAGGATTACTTCGAAGCTGAGACTCACCTGCGTCAAATCGAAGTTCAAGAATCGAGCGGCAAAGCTTGCCAGCCACCAACTTCCTGCCCAACCGAGGGGAATTGCTAGGGCTAGGCCAGCTGCAGCAAAAATCAACACGCATAAGAGGTACATACTTACAATCTGCTTTCTTGAAGCGCCGATGGCGCGCAGAATCCCGATCTGCTTCGTCTGTTGGACCAGAATCGAAGAAATAGTGTTGACAATTAAGCCGCCGCTAAGCAGTGTTGCCATGACGCTCATGATTTGAAGAATCAGAATAAAACCGCGGATCTGGTTGTGAGCCCAGTGATCACCGGGCTCCGAGCCGACTCCTGGAACTCGGACGCTATACAATCGAAATCCCGAAGGCTCCAAAACGCGTTTTTTGACTTCCTCGGCTGCTTCAAGAGCAGTCTCTTTCGATACTCTCTCCCCTTGCAGCTCGAGAACTAACTCCAAACGATTATAAGCCGGCAACTCTCCCATCCAGCGCAAGGTATCCACACTTACATAGGCAGTTGCATCCCCCAAGATTGCAAAAGGAATCTCATTGAGATCGTGGACAATCCCCGAGAACCTTAGAGAATACTCGCGTCCATCTGCAAGCTTAATCGGCACCGAGTCCCCAATCCGATAACCCAGCAAGCGGGCCGACTGTCGCTCGAGGAGAATCTCCCGAACTTTTGGCGGAAATGCGCCCTGCTCCACAAAAAACCGACCTACTTCCACCTCAGAGGTGCTAGGCAGCACGTGGAGATTCAGATTTACGAACCCTCCTCCAGACTTTCCAATTTCTGCCCGAACGACTCGCCGTACCTGAGCGTCTCTTATCTCACGCATCCCTCTGACAACGTTCGCCACCTCTTTCGGAAAGGGGGATAGGTAAAGATAAACATGGGCCGGATTACCTTGCCTAAACTGGCCGTAAAGATCACGTTGAATCAATTGCGAGGCATTGTAAATCATTCCCACAGCCCCAACCCCTACAGCAATCGAGAGGACTACGAGGAGCGAACGGGTTTTATTGCTCCACAGGTCACGCCAAACCTTAATCCACCTTGCGTCGATGTTCATCCAATGATCTCTCCATCGTAAATCTCAACCACTCGGGTTGCCCACTTAGTTGCCCCCAGATCATGAGTCACCATAAAGACCGTTTTCCCTCTTGCCACCAGAGAGGCAAACAGAGCCATGATCTCCTCTTTTGTGCGCGAGTCGAGATTCCCGGTCGGCTCGTCTGCGATCAAAAGAGGGGGATCATTCGCCAAGGCTCGGGCGATGGCCACACGCTGTTGTTGTCCTCCTGAGATCTTCGCCGGAACCTTTCGAGCATGCTCTTCTAGGCCCACTTGACGCAACAAATCCAAAGCCCTCTCCTTGCGCTCTCGAGGTGGAATTTCCCCTAACAAGTCCATGCTGATCTTGACATTTTCCCAAAGGCTCAGGGTTGGAAACAATTGGAAGAATTGGAAGACCACCCCTAGATTTTTCCCTCGCCAGCGGGTTCGCTCTTCTTCGGTGAGGTCAAAAACCGAGATACCCCGAAAGAACAACTGACCTTGCGTAGGTTCATCAATTGCGGTCAGCAAATTAACCAGAGTGGACTTACCTGCACCCGATTTTCCGAAAACGATAACAAATTCCGCTTCAGCGATGGAAAGGTTGACACCTTTTAGAGCAATCACACCGCCACTGGGTGTATCATACACTTTCCAGAGGTTGCGTGCTTGCAGCAGCGGAGGTGTGGTTTGCGCGCTGCGCGCCGAAGGTAAGGATACCTGGGAGAGTTCATTGAGAACTTCTTCCCCCTGAGGCGGCTGGCTTCTTCGGCGATGAAAAGACATTGACGACTCCGACCTCGCTTCCTTTTGATTCATGCTTGCCGAGCACTCCCCAATCTTACCCGATAATTCGAGAGCGCTCGTAAGAAGATGGTTAATTTAGCCTTGGAGCGATGCTTAATCAAGCTGCCCTCAAACCTAACAATCCATACCGACCGGTCGGTATGGATTGTATTTGATATTCTATTGTCGGTCAAGGATGAACTTCACTAGTGCTCAGCGAGCGGCTGCGAGCGCTTTCGGGCGGTAGCGTTTGACGTATTCTAGATAGGCTTCTCTCTCCTGTTCTTGACGGTCGCGGTCCCAGCCGAAATACTCCGCCGCCACTCGAATGGCCGGCTGCAGAAGGTCTAGACCTGCTTGATCGTTATATCCCCCCATACAGCGCCGTAATAAAACATCTCGAATTGTTTCCGCTTGCTCTTCCTCAAAGGCAAAAATAATCTCCGCAGCAATGGTTGGATCGTCAGGGCAAAGGCGATTCTTCAGCTTTGGCCCCTTTTGAACCAGCCCTAGAATTTTTTCCGCTCGCACACCATAGATATCCGTCAAGTGCCGAGCAACTTCCTTCTCAAGACCGCTCTTGGCGATAAACTGATTTTGAAACTCGTGAAAAGATCCGTCTCCCGCTCCGGGCAGAGGTAGATTCTTAGTAGGACAAGGGCTCAATTTCCGATTCAGCTTTTTAGCCACCAAATCTATGCATTGTTCTGCCAAATTGCGAAACGTGGTCAGCTTTCCGCCGATAATCGAGATCAACCCCTCAATCTCCGGTGCATGATCGTGAATGATATGACGGCGAGTGATCGCAGCGGTCTTCTTCTCTCCCACAAACGGCAGAGGACGGATGCCGGCGTATGTATATAGAATCTTCTCGGGAGTAATTTGAGCCGAGGGAAAAACCTGATTAGCTTCGCGCATCAAATAGTGCATCTCTTCGTCGTCAATCTCTACATAATCCAGATCGCCGTGATAGGGCAAGTCGGTTGTTCCAATAAGGATTCGGCCTGTCCAGGGGATAACAAACATCGGCCTCCCGTCTGTACGCGCTTCAAAATAGACGGCAATCTTGGGCGCGCCCGGAAAAGTGGGTACTACAAGGTGACTTCCCTTAGTTCCTCCGATAAGGCGCTTAGTTGGCCTCCCAACCCCCTTGAGCACTTCATCTACCCAAGGCCCGCCGACATTAACCACAAGGTCCGTGGAGACAGAGTAGGTTTTTCCGCTCAACAAATCCTGGAATTCAACTCCACGCACCTGCCGGTCGTCTAGCAGAAAGCGCGTCACCTTGGCATAATTGAGGAATAAGGCACCATTTTCACAGGCAGAGAGGATATTCTCAACAGAAAGGCGTTCGGCGTAGTCCACTTGGCAGTCGTAGTATAGCGCCGCACCGCTCAGCCCTTCGGGATTGAGTGCACCGACTCGTTCAAAGACTTGCTGCGGGGAAAGGATGTGGTGATGATCGAGACTCTTGTCGAACGAGAGTACGTCATAGAGGATCATCCCCAACCGGATCATCCAGGGAGGCCGACGATTCTGCCGATAAAACGGGAAGGCCATGCCCAAGGGCTTGACTAAGTGAGGAGCATTCCGGAGGAGTCTCTCCCGCTCCGCAAGCGATTCACGGACAAGATAGAATTCAAAATATTCCAAGTAGCGCAATCCACCATGGATCAAGCGCGTCGACCAAGCCGATGTTCCACTAGAAATATCCTCTTTCTCTAGCACTAAAACCTTCAAACCCCGTAGGGCGGCATCTCTGGCGATCGCACTGCCATTGATGCCCCCTCCAACCACGACCAAATCCCACTTTTGGGTCAACAGGCTCTCGTCAATAGGGTGTTGTCTCATAGCTCATTGCTCCACTATCTCAAAGTTCCGAACGATCATCAAGGATTGCCCCAAACCCGCCAACGGGTCTTTGCTCTAGAGTATTGATTCTATCACCTCTTCGCTCTCCTGCCACAAAAACCACTCAAGTTTGAAGGGGTGTATTCCCCTCATCAATGGGCAAGTTGTGCAACGCGTCTAAACCACCACCTTTCGGTTGAAAAGATAAGCAACGCCAGCCAGATCAAAGAGAAGCCGATCAACTGCTCACCCGAGAATGGTTCATGGAACACTAAAACGCCCAGAAGGAATTGGCATGTAGGCGCAATATACTGAAGCAGGCCCATTGTCCACAGGGGAATTAACCGTGCTGCAATACCGAACATCAGCAAAGGGATTACGGTAACCACCCCGGTAAGCATCAACAGAACATTAACCTCCACGCTCTCGTGCCCAAAACGCCCGTACCCCATCCTCTCTTGCAGAGACAAATAAAGGAACGCCGGCAAGAAAAGCACCATTGTCTCTAAGGTTAGCCCATGGAGGGACGAGAGGGGAGCGATCTTCTTGACTAATCCATAGAAACCAAAGGTAAGGGCTAACATGAGAGCGATCCACGGAAAGGAACGATATTGAAAGGATAAATAAAGCACCCCTACTGTAGCAATTCCGATTGGCAGCCATTGCGACCACCGCAGCTTTTCCCGCAAAAGGAACACCCCCAACACAACATTCACCAGAGGGTTTATGAAATAACCCAAGCTGGACTCGACAACGTATCCCGCTCCGACCGCCCAGACAAAGATTCCCCAATTCAGCGCAAGCAAGCCTCCGGCGACAGCGTAAAGGGCAAGAACCTTGGCATCTCTTAGCAACTTCACCAACTCTTTCCACTCCTTTCTCCACCTTAAGATCAAACTCAACAGGAGAAAGGACCACACAAAACGGTGAGCCAAGATTTGAGGCGCAGGAACGGAAGACAGAGCCTTGAAATAAAGCGGAAAGAAACCCCAAATCAGGTAAGCCCCAAAACCAAAAACCAAGCCTTTGCGACTCAAACCTGCGACCATTAATTCACCCAACTGTAGCCGCTCGGAGGGTGAGAAAAATAATGTCAAATTATACACTGGAAACATGACAAATTTCAGACAAGGGTTTTCTTGACATTAACTATCCAATTCCATAAAATGGGATTAGTATTTTATGACTAGGATTTGGTCTCACCTCACTTGCTCCTGTAATCGGCGGGGATAATTACCGCCGTCTTCCCCCTCTTGCACTCCAAATTCTCAAGGCGGCGGTAGACTCCCCGCCTCTTTCCCACAATCCAGAAGGGATAAGGCCATTCCCTAGGTGTATATCTTTGTTTTCCTTCCATTCATTTTGGGAAGGTTTTTCTAAGGTCTGTGCGCAAAATGAACGTGCCAACTTTATCACTGCTCGTAAAACTGACAAAGGAGATCCTATGCTCAACACACTGCGCGAAGATATCCAAGCTGCTTTCGAACGCGACCCGGCTGCACGGAGTTTGCTAGAGGTGATTTTCTGTTACCCCGGCCTGCATGCCATTTGGGGGCATAGAATCGCCCACTGGCTGTGGAATCACAACCTCAAGTTCCTAGCCCGTCTCTTCTCTCACTGGGTACGCGCTCTCACTGGTATCGAGATCCACCCCGGGGCTAAGATCGGGAGACGATTCTTCATCGACCACGGAATGGGGGTTGTCATTGGTGAAACTGCTGAAATCGGCGACGACGTTACACTTTATCATGGTGTCACTCTAGGCGGAACGAGCTTGAACAAAGGAAAACGTCACCCCACTTTAGGGAACAATGTCGTGGTTGGGGCAGGAGCCAAAGTGCTAGGAGCTATTACGATCGGCAACAACAGCCGCATCGGAGCAAATGCCGTGGTCGTTAAGGATGTTCCACCCAACTCGGTTGTGGTAGGGGTTCCGGGGCAAATTCTCGTGCGCAGCCAACCCCGTCTAAACGGCAAACCAGACCTCGAACATGGTCGCCTGCCAGACGCAATTGGGGAAACTTTAGCTCAACTTGTGGAACACGTCAAACGGTTAGAAGAAAGGATCGATGGACATATCCATGAGCGACCAACGCTTCACGCACCAGTCCAAGGGATTTGGCATGGAGAGGACTTTTCAATCTAGTCACCCATCAACATCGTCCTTTTGAGATTTTCACAGCAACCTCTCCTCTCCAGTTGCCTTAGGGTCGGCTGTGTGGCACAAATTCACGCCGGACACTGCCACCTGAGAACCTGCTCGTGATTTAGCCTTGTTGATTGTTGTCTTCCGCCTGACGTGCGATCATTACTCTATCTCCGCCTTCGCGCTTTGCTAAATAGGCGGCCGCATCGCTTGCCTGAACTAATCTTTCCACGGTAAAACCAAGGTCAGGATAGGCTGCCACTCCGATCGAGAGGGTCACCGGGCCGATCAATTTGCCCTCGTATTCAAAACGGGCTCTCTTAACCATCTCACGTAAATTCTCGGCTCGCTGCCATACATCCGAAAGAGACGCTTCCGGCAAAATGATCATAAACTCATCACCGCCATAGCGACAAGCAACATCCTCACCGCGAAAGATCTTCTTCATCAAGCTCCCAATATGGCGGAGAACCACGTCGCCTGCATCGTGGCCAAAACGATCGTTGATCGGTTTCATCTGGTCGATATCACACATAATCAATCCCACAGAGTACTGATGGCGAGCTGCGCGCCGAATCTCACGCTCCAAAGTCTCTTCCATGTATCTGCGATTGTAAAGGCCGGTTAGGGGGTCTCGGATAGCCTGACTCCGTAGTTTGTCTCTGAGATTCAGGTTCGAAAGCGCCGGTGCTACGTGATCCGCAAGAGCCATAGCGGTTTGCCTCATTTCCTCAAGCCCACTCTGCTCTCCGCTCTCGCCGTAGCGAAGATGTAATAGCCCAATGGTCTCCCCTTGGGCGATTAGCGGAACACAAACATACCGTTCAGGGATAGATGACCCCAAATGATCACACAAGGGTCCACTTGCATTGTGAACCACATGAATCTTCCCCCGCCGGATGCCCCAACACTCATTCAAAGCCAGCTCATTTGCTCCGCTGGCCTCGCTCCCCCAAGACGCCACCTTCTCGGCCATGTCTCGGACTGAGCGCAGCAGGTAAAGCGAACCTGCACTTTGAGGCAGAAGAGCTTGAGCATAACGGGAAACGATCGGGAAAGCTTCATCTGCCGTCCTGCACGATTGCAGCAAATCCCCCATTTCGGCTAAGAGTTTGTTCCGTTGATTGCGCCATTCGAGGTGAGTCATCTTTTCGCTTAGGACTCTTAGCTGCTTTTCCAGTTCTTCCGCATTCCGTTTCCTTTCCAAGGCTACAACCACTATCTCTGCCATAGACTTAAGCAAACTCATTTGATCATAAATCAATCTATGGGTCTCAGCCTTTCCCTCCAGGCCGAAGTAGCCAACCACAGTCCGCTGCGAGACCATGGGGACAGCTACCCAAGAGTCGATGTCCTGCGCCTCCAGATAGACTCGAAAAGGCCCGCTCATCTCGCCGGAGCGCGAGAGGACAACCACCTCTTGACGGTTGAGCCTTTCAACCAACCAAGACATAGCTTCATCGTATGGTTCAGGGATTTCACTTGGGGGTAGCAATTTTCCCGCCTCCGCCCAGCGGTATTGGGCTACTAGCCCTCCCCCTTCTTTGAATAGATATACGTAGCTCCTTTGGGCGTTGAGATATTCAGCAAAACTCCCTATCGCCCTTTCCAATAAACCTTGTATTTGATGGGGTGATGCATTCACCAACCGAGTCGCTAGTGCAACTAGAAAACGCTCGAGACGCTGATGCAAAGCGTGTCGCTCCAGCTCTTCGCGAACCTGAGATAGCTGAGATTGTATTTGGGCTCTATTACTCAGCTCACTCAATTTTATGCCAATGAACTTAGCCAAGTCTGCGAGGATTTCTTTTCCTCGCTCGATCTTTTCTCCCTCCGAGCGCTCGTAGAACAGAGCAATCACTCCCTCAATGTGGTCTTCTTTGAAGATCGCAACGCTCACTACTAGGTCTAATCCCTGACCTGTTCCATTCCTAAAGATGCCTTTCCAACCTGCATCCGCCTCGCCGACTTGGAGCTTGTCTCTAGAGTCATCCCCTCCAAAGAAGCCGGACAACCGCGCTCGTTCGCCAATCTTAAAACAGTCCGCCTTCCGAGCACTCTTCACCAAAAAGGATTCCGGCTCATCCAACGCCATAAGCAAAACCACATAAGGGGTTCCGCCTATCTCCTCGATGATTTCGGTGGAAATATCCCACAATTCCTCTTCCCCTCGGCATGCAAGCATCCGCTGAAGTGCTAGAAGCAAGAGACGAGCCGAACGAAGCTGATCTTCCAAGAGTGCGCATGTCCTGACTGTTTCGGTCAGATCCTGCGCATGAACCAATATCCCCCGAGCATTGGCCACCCGGTCCAGAAGAGGGATCAATGTCACTTCAAACCACCGCTGTCCCTTGACGGTTGTCAACTCTAATTTCCGAACCGCCGGGCTCTTAGTAGCAACTGCCGACTTTCCACCCTCCTCCAGGACCTGAGCGATTCTAGGTGGAAAGAAAGCCGCATCAGAGTGGCCAATTAGCCCCTCAACCGCCTTGCCGATGCTCTGGGCAAAGGCCGGGTTCGCCATCCGATAGCGCAAGTCTAGGTCTTTGATAACGATGGGATTCGGCAAATGTTCAAAGACGAGGCGGAGTTCTTCGTGCTCAAGACGTGTTCGCTCGTATTGAGTTAAGGCTTCTTGGACCGAGGGAAGCAAAAGCCAGAGCAAAACCGCACAAAGCATCGAGGCCGCAGCGATGAAAAAAGCAGCAACCGGCTGCGAGTTACCCGATTGGAAAACTTGATAGGCACAGAAAACGATCATCAGCAGCGGCAAAGCTGTCAATGCCCACCAGGCTCCCCTGCGCTGAGAGTGCCGCAAAAAGCGAATCAACAGAACGAACACTATCCCTTGACCGATTATCGAGAGAATCCATCCAGAAGTTGCTACCATCTCCCCATCGGTCCGCCTTCCCAACTCAAAGAGCCTGCTTTAGTCAAACTTCTCCCTATCGAAAGGATTTTGCACTATCGGATAGGAGAGGCCACTTGTGGTCGCCACGCAGGGTCAAACTCCTTAGAAGGAAAATCCGTGAGCTGAGTCCTTGCAGCTCCATTAACTGCGATCATATAAATGTCGTGATTCCTACCATCCGGCCAGCTCGTAAACAGAAGCCATAAGCCATCCGGAGAAAAAACAGGGTCTCGCACCGGCATCGGACCGAGATCAAAACCATACTCTACGGTCTTTCCCTCTACGCTCGAAAACATTGCCAATCGTGGCACACCGCCGGGCCTTGGCGATTGAGTAAATGCAATCAATTTTCCATCAGGAGACCAGCTCGGCGAAGCAGAGATCTTTACTCCGCTAAGCGTCAGCCGTTCCTGTTCCGAGCCGTCTGCGTTCATAACCCACAAGTCGGTTGGGCCTTGGCGGCGAGAAACGAAGACGATTCGCTTCCCGTCAGCCGACCATGCGGGTTGGTAATCGCGACTAAACTCCTCAGAAAGCCTTTTCACTTCCAGAGTGCGAAGGTCCATCAAGTAAATACGAGGACGATTGGTGATCCGCATAGAAGTAAAGGCAAGCCAATTTCCATCCGGCGACCAAGCCGGGTCATAGTCCCCTCCCGGAACGTTAGGTAAGGGCGTGAGGCCAGTTCCGTCCACGTTAATTAGAAACATACCCGCACCTGGATAACTTTCACTCTCCTCTGGGCAGGGGGAGATAAAAATTAGCTTAAGTCCGTCAGGAGCAAAGCGGGGTTGACAAGCTCCTTCAGGAATGTTCGTGAGTTGTGTTAGTCCACTTCCATCCAGACTCATTAACCAAATCTGATTGCTGCCCGAACGATTCGAGGCGAAAGCAATCTGTCCGACTCCCCCTCCAAAGGCTGTAGGGGTCACTGTTGGCGTGAGTGGACTGACGCTCGCTGCGCCTGAATCCGTTGGGGGGGAACGCAGCGGAGTTGGCGAGGGGGTTGGCATCTTTGTCGCCGTAGGAACGGGAGGGGCATGAGAGACTTCAAGGAGAGCAGTAGGGGATGAAAGGGAGAGAAGTTTTCCGCCCGTTGCTGTGGGCACAGGCGCAAACACTGGAGTCGGCGAAAGGCCCTGCCTAGAGGAAAACCAGACTCCCAAGGCGCTTATGGCCAAAGCACTCGCCAACCAAACCCACAATGGCATGTTCAGCCAGTGCCTTCGCATCAAGACTGCGGGAATCTCGAAAACACTATCCCAACCCGCAGGCCGGGTTCGTTCCGGTAGTGTGGGCGAAGACTGTGATCTCCCCGGACTCAGGGCTTGTTGACGAATCCGTTGAGATTCTAGTAACGCTTCCCTGAACTGCTGAGCATTAGCAAAACGGTCTTCCGGCTTTACTTCTAACGCTTTCTCAATGACCGCCGCAAAGGCTTCCGAAATCTTGGGGTTTCGCACCCGCACCTTCGTTAATTGCGCCTGACCGATCAACCGGGCTAAGGCATCCTCGGGCAAATGCCCTGTAACAGCAGCATACAGCGTTGCCCCAAGCGAATAGATATCTGAACGATGGTCGGTGCGCGCAGTGCCGTACTGCTCCGGGGGTGAATACCCCGGAGTCATCGCCCTTGCCCCTGTGGTGGTTTCCTGATACCCTTCGAGCACTTTCGCCAGACCGAAATCCACCAGATAAATGTGTCCGTCTGGCGTTATTTTCACATTTCCCGGCTTGATATCCCGGTGCACGACCGGCTCAGTGCGAGAACTGAGGTAGCTAAGCGCATCGCAGAGAGCAACTCCGATTTGAACCGCCTCTTCCTCCGAGATCACCCCCAAACGCTCCATCCGCTCGCGCAAATCCTCCCCCTCAATATAGTCCATGACCAAATACTGACCCTGTCCTTCTATAATAAAGTGATCCGTCACGCGCGGCAGATTCGGATGACGTAGGTTAGCAAGGATGACGGCCTCTCGATGAAATTGGCGCGCGTATTCTTCGGTCGTAAACAGATTTTCCTTAAGCGCCACCTCCACTCCTAAGTTTTCATCGATTGCGCGGTAGACCGCTCCCATTCCCCCTTGCCCTAGGACCTCAATAACTCGATAGCGACTATTGACTAGCGTACCGCGCTCAAGGACCATCGCAATAGACTTTTGCCGGTAAGCTGATTCTATTTTACCCTGTCTCAGAAGTTAAGATGCAAAAGAGAAATTCCAGAAGTGAAAAGCCCACTAAATATCCAAGTTCCTTACCTCGCGAGCATGAGTTTGAATGAAACGCCGCCGCGGTGGAACCGCTGCTCCCATAAGCATGTCGAAAGTCCGATCGGCTTCTGCGGCATCTTCAATCGTGACCAATAACAGCGTCCGCCTTTCGGGATCCATCGTAGTCTCCCATAGCTGGGTTGGGTTCATCTCACCTAGGCCCTTGAACCTTGAAATCGTGGCTTTTTCCGCTCCATTCCCCAGCTCTTTTAGGATTTTATCTTTATCCGCTTCTGAATAGGCATAGAAAGTTTGCATCTTGTGCACGATTCGGTAGAGAGGTGGCTGAGCAATATACAGATGGCCTTCTTCGATTAAAGGCTGCATGTAGCGGAAGAAAAAAGTGAGAAGCAAAGTGCGGATATGAGACCCATCGACGTCCGCATCGGTCATAATGATTACACGCCCATATCGCAGGCCAGACAAATCGAAACTATCACCGATTCCCATGCCCAAGGCAGAGATCAATGCCTTGACCTCATTGCTGGCCAAAATTTTGTCCAGACGAGCACGCTCCGTGTTCAGAATTTTCCCCCGCAAGGGCAAAACCGCTTGAAAATGGCGGTCGCGCGCCTGCTTCGCACTCCCGCCGGCTGAATCCCCCTCGACAATAAACAGTTCTGTTTTCTGCGGGTCTCTTTCGGAACAATCTGCCAATTTTCCCGGCAAAGTTAGGCTCTCTAACGCAGACTTCCGGATCACCAAATCCCGCGCTTTGCGCGCAGCATCTCGTGCCCGCGCCGAAGTCAGACACTTTTGTACGATGGCCTTTGCGGCTGCAGGGTTCTCCTCCAAAAAGGCAGCGAATGCCTCTCCCACTACCTGCTGCACCAGCGTCTGCACCTCCGGATTCATCAGTTTGACTTTGGTCTGGCTCTCGAACTGAGGCTCTGGGTGTTTTACACTAATGATCGCCGTCAACCCTTCCCGAGTGTCATCACCGGTAAAATTAGGGTCATTCTCTTTGAGAAAGTTATTGCGCCTAGCATAATCGTTGATAGTGCGGGTAATGACCGACCGCAACCCGGTCAGATGAGTGCCACCATCCACTGTGTTGATGGTGTTAGCGAAAGAATAAACTGACTCAGCATAAGCATCCGTATACTGGATTGCTGCCTCAATCGCAATCCCCTCGATTTCCTTCTCGACGTGCACGATCGGATGCAACACTTGACGGTTGCGATTGAGATAGCGCACAAAGGAGGTAACTCCTCCCTCGAAATAAAAGGTCATTTCCTGCCCGCTGCGCTCATCAAGGAAATAGATTGTCACGCCCCGGGTCACAAAAGCCATTTCCCGAAAGCGCTGAACCAGAGTTTCAAAACGATAGTCCAAGTCTCCCCTAAAAATCTCATCATCGTACAAGAAGGTCGTCTTAGTTCCCGTCTGAGAGGGATCAACTTCCCCAATGACCTTTACTGGCGTTGTTGGATAACCTCGTTCATATCGCTGGAAATAAATTTTCCCTCCCCGCTTCACCTCCACTTCACACCATTTGGAAAGGGCATTCACAGCGGATACTCCAACTCCATGGAGACCGCCTGAGACCTTATAACTTCCGCTGCCAAACTTCCCACCCGCATGAAGGGTGGTCATGACCACTTCGAGAGCGGGCTTTTTCATCTGGGGGTGAATGTCCACCGGGATACCTCGACCGTTGTCTGCAACACTCACACTACGGTCTGGATGAATAACTACCTCGATCCGGTCGCACGCCCCTGCGAGCGCCTCGTCAATGGAATTATCCACAACTTCATAAATCAGGTGATGCAGGGCCCTGAGGTCCGTTCCACCGACATACATGCCGGGGCGGCGACGGACAGCCTCTAATCCCTCCAATACTTGGATATCTTTCGCTTCGTAAGAAGGGGTAGCGTTCCTTACCACGTAACCTCCAAACCGGGCTTGCCATTAGGATGCAGATACCGTTTCCACGCCCCGCTGAGTTTCATCGATCCACAATCTAGCCTCGCGATAGTAGATAAAGGTACTGGCCAAGAGCGCACTCGTGACAAATCCATGTCCGGCAATACCGATCCCCATTAGCCACGAGGTTTCCTGCGGGATGCGCCAAATCCAATCCAGCGCTTCGCCGATCGCAAAGACCACAACAATCAGGAGAAGGGTGTTCGGAAAGGCAAACCGAGTTAAGCGAATGCTTTGCTTGATAGACACCCACACATCCTCGTGATACACAAAGATTCCATGAGGTGAGAACACCAAAGGAAACGACAGCCAGATCAAAAGGGCAACCATCCCAAGAACGGCCAACTGCGCAGCCGCCAGATTGCCAAAAGTTAGGAAAGAGATCAAACAACTGCAGGGCATACCAACCATGACGATCACCGAAAGCCAAAATACGGTTAGCAGGAGCACATGGAGCGTGTTGCGTGCCCAGGACCGGATTGCATCGACGATATCAATCCGCCGAAGCACTGCAGCCTGTGCAACTAAAGTGAAATAAATGCTCGCTGCAAGGATACCGATCAAAGAGCAAACGATCCAACTCAAAACCACCATGCTAAGAGAGCCAGCCTGAATCACCAAAGGCTGGCTCAAAGGAGAACGAACCGGTTGAACCCCCGCCATTAAGCTAAAGACGCCAATCGGGTAAGAACGAAGAAAAATAAAAAGGTTCAATCTCTCCCCGATCGCACTCCACAATTGTTGTCCCACTTGCAAAGCTTCTCCGTTGGGCAACGTCTCGCCCGCATAAAACTCACGCCAAACCTGCAACATTTCTTCGACCAACAGCGTAACTTTCAGGCGTGGTCCTAGCCACAAAAAGACATCCAGCGCAATCGGAAACAGAACTACACCGAGATGATTCGCAATTGAGTCAAAACCTTTTCGCAAAACCTCGATCAGGTTCGGTGGACCGAGTCTTGGTCGCCTGCTCTGGTAATTCATATTGTGAAATTCTACCACACTCACGTAGAGAAATTCCCGACAAATGATGTAGAATCATTCGCCAAGCCCTTAAAGGGCTGTTACAATGAAAAAGGGCTAGTTAATATGACCTCCGCAGAAATCTTGACCATCGGCACGGAAATTTTACTTGGTGAGATCGTTGATACAAACGCTCCCTATTTGGCTAGACAACTGCGCACAATTGGGTTAGATGTATATCGCAAAACCACAGTCGGCGATAATGCTCAACGGATCGCCGCTTACATTCGCGAGGCATTCACTCGCTGTCAAGTGATCCTATCCACGGGCGGACTAGGTCCAACGGTGGACGATCCCACGCGCGAGGCCGTGGCCCTAGCCTTCGATGTAGAGCTGGAATATCATCCTGCTCTGTGGGAGCAGATTCAGGAACGCTTCCGCCGCTATGGAAGAACACCCACTGAGAATAACCGTCGCCAAGCATTTCTCCCCAGCGGAGCTATTCCTTTAGAAAATCCCGTAGGCACTGCCCCCGCCTTTATCGTTGACCGGGATGACAGAATCATGATCTGCCTACCCGGAGTTCCCCGAGAAATGGAACATCTCATGGAAACCAAAGTCACGCCCTACCTCAGAGAACGCCTACAGCTCCATGAGACGATCAAAACCCGCATCTTACATACGATCGGCGTGGGAGAGTCCTTAATCGACAGCAAAATCGCCGACTTAGAAACCTCCTTAAACCCCACTGTGGGGTTAGCGGCTCATGCAGGTCAAGTGGATATTCGCATTGCGGCAAAAGCCACAAGCGAGGCCGAAGCCGAACGCCTTATCCAACAGATGGAGCAGGAAATTCGTAACCGGTTAGGGAATTGGATCTACGGTGCCGATGAGGAGACCATCGAAACCATTGCCCTGCAACCCCTCAAAGACAAAAACTGGCGTCTCTCTCTGTGTGAAAGCGGTACTAATGGGATGCTTCTGCAGCGTTTATCTCCATATGGAGCGCCCTTTGTCGCAGCCCAATTTTTGCCTCACCCTTACCCCCCAGAAGCATTCTTCGCCTTGACCGAAGCTTTTCGTCAATTCAGCGGGGCAGAATGCGGGCTGGGGGTGCTAATACTCCCTAAAACATCTGCTCAGGAGGTTTACATTCACCTAATTACCCCTGAGACTCAGCAGACTTTTACCAAGCCCTACGGAGGGCCACCTCAAAATGCGCCTCGCTGGGCAATTCACCATTGCCTTGATATTCTCCGCAACTTATAGGAAGGATACGCAGTGGATCACCTAAAACAAACCGTTGACCTGTTGTTGAGGAATGCAATTGTCCTCACTATGGACGACAAGCTTTCCCAGTACGAACCCGGTGCTCTAGCAATCAAGGGGGAACATATTCTCGCCGTGGGTGAGGAAGGAGAAATCCTCGCCCATTACGAAGCCCCAGTGGTGATCGATTGTGGGAATAAAGTCCTGATGCCGGGCTTGATCAACGCCCATACACATGCCCCAATGACCCTTCTGCGTGGGCTGGCAGACGATCTGCGGCTAGACGTGTGGCTGCTAGGCTATATGATGCCTGTCGAGCGAGAATTTGTCTCACCGGATTTTGTCGTTTTGGGCACCAAGCTCGCAATCGCAGAGATGATTCGCTGCGGGGTCACCTGCTTTGCAGATATGTACTACTTTGAAGAACATATTGCGAGAACCGCAGCTGAGGTGGGGGTAAGAGCGGTTTGTGCCCAAACGGTGCTGAAATTTCCTGCGCCCGATGCACCCTACTATGAAGAGTCACTCGCAATTGCCCGTGACTACATCCGCCGCTGGGTGGGCCACCCTCTAATTGTCCCCTCTGTAGCCCCCCATGCCCCGTATACTTGCACGGCCGAAATTCTGCGCGCCACGGCCGAACTAGCACAAGAATTTGACGTTCCCTTACACACACACCTAGCAGAGACAGCAAGCGAGGTAGAAGAGTTACGCGCCGAGCATGGGATGCCGGTCATCCCTTACGTAAAAAAGCAAAATTTGTTCGAAGCCAAGGTCACTGCTGCCCACTGCGTCCACATTGACGAAGGCGAGATGCACACACTCCTACATCATAACGCAGGCGTCGCCCATAACCCCTCTTCCAACCTAAAACTAGCTTCCGGATTTGCTCCGGTGCAAAAAATGCTCGCCCTCGGACTCAACGTAGGTATTGGAACTGACGGTCCGGCCTCCAACAATGACCTCGATATGTTTGAGGAGATGCGTTTAGCTGCGCTATTGGCCAAGGGGGTGACCAACGATCCAACTGCTCTACCGGCCCACCAAGCGTTGAGCATGGCTACCCGCCTAGGAGCTAAAGCACTTCACATCGACCACCTAACCGGTTCGCTAGAGGTCGGAAAGCGCGCCGACCTCATCCTAGTGGACATCTCGCCCCTGCACAACGTGCCACACTATCGGCGCGATGGCCGAGAGGTCTATGCTCAACTGGTCTACGCAGCGAACAAGAACGATGTGACTGACGTCATGGTCAACGGTCGATGGCTAATGCGCAACCGCCAGCTGATCGGCCTTGACGAAGATGAATTGCGCATCCACGCCCAAGAATATGCCCGCAAAATTAACCTCTTCCTGATCCAACGCGAACAGTCAGTTCTCTCTAAGTTAATTGCCATTGGTGGAGCCACGGAGGGCGAGAGTTTCGAAATTCAGATTAAGGTGCATATCCAAGATCCTCAACCGGTCATTGAAGCAATCGCCAATAAGGATTTGGAGATTCTTTACTTTCGGCACTATCACGAATACGACACTTACTTCTTTTTCTCCGACCCCCAACAGGGCTATCTGCGTTACCGAGAAGACGAAATGCTCGATGAGAAGGGGAACATTACAAACGTGCGCTACCGCCTAACCTTACTAGGGTATCCCCGTGAGGCCAGATTTGACGGCAACGTCCTTCTCTCTCGCAGCCGCTATATCGCCCCTGCCACCCATAGCTTGCGCTTTTATCGGGAATACTTTAAGCCTATTCAAGAGGTCTCCATCGTAAAGGACCGACTGCGCTGGCGAGTGCTCTACCAAGGCACTGCCTTATACATCAACCTAGATCACCTTGAAACCCCTAATTTAGGGTATTTCCTAGAAGTCAAAAGCCGTACTTGGAGCAAGCGCGATGCTGAGTATAAAGCGGAAATGGCTGCGAACCTTATTCGACTCCTAGGGGGTTCACCGGAAAACAATGTCACTAAAGATTACATCGAGATGATTTACCCCTTCCAAGAATAGAGGTGCACGGGGACAATGGAGTCGGTTGAAACCGCTTTGGAAGTTGAATTCACTATCGACCTGGTAAAAGGGGTGGGCAAGCTATTGCTCCAATATTTCCGGGAGGGACACTTTGCCATCCAGCGCAAACAAGACCATACCGTGGTCACCCATGCAGACCTAAAGGCTGATGAATTTATCCACTCCAAAATCCAAAGAAATTTCCCCAACGATTTCATCCTGAGCGAAGAGCTCTCCACCGTATTTCGGCCTGGCTACCTGCGGGGGTGGATTATTGATCCGCTCGATGGGACAACCAATTTCGCTTTGGGACTCCATTATTGGGGCATCCTCATTTGCCGCGTCGAGAAAGGCCATCCCGTATTTGCAGTCCAGTATTTTCCGGCCCTAGACGAACTGTACCAGGTGGAATTAGGCAAGCCACCGAAGCTAAACGGCCACGGCATCGGCGTCGAAAACCCGAGCCACAATTCGGAACTTACAGTATTTGCCTGTTGCTCCCATGCTCACCGTAAGTACGAGATCGGGCTACGCTATAAAGTGCGTATCTTGGGAAGTGCTGGCTACTCGATGGCCAGTGTGGCCCGCGGCGCAGCCCGCCTTGCTTTTGATGCCCAAGCGAAACTCTGGGATATTGCAGGTGCTTGGCTGCTCGTCCCTCAGGCCAAGGGTGCCATCACCACTCTAAATGGGATATTTCCCTTCCCTCTAGAAGAGGATGTGGACTATGCTTCTCAAACCTACCCCACATTAGCAGCCGCTTCTCCAGAATTCCTAGGGGAGGGGCTTGATAAAATTAAACCAAAGCCAATTTCAGCTAAGCAGGAGTGAATATTATGGAATACCGCTTTATGGGCAAAACTGGTCTGAAGTTATCCGCCCTTTCCTATGGGGCATGGGTCACCTTTGGAGACCAAGTGGACGAAGACGTTGCCTACGCTTGCATGAGAGAAGCATACGAAGCAGGGGTTAACTTCTTCGATAACGCAGAGGTCTACGCCAAAGGCAAAGCCGAAATCATGATGGGAAATATCATCAAGAAAGCCGGCTGGAAGAGATCCGATCTAGTGATTTCAACCAAAATTTTTTGGGGAGGGGAAGGGCCAAACGACCGAGGGCTGTCCATGAAGCATATCGTGGAAGGCATGAATGCCTCGCTGAAGCGGCTGCAGATGGAATACGTAGACCTCGTTTTTTGTCACCGTCCAGACTTACATACCCCAATCGAAGAAACCGTCTGGGCCATGAACTTGCTAATCCAGCAAGGAAAAGCGCTATATTGGGGGACAAGCGAATGGAGTGCAGCCCAAATTATGGAAGCTTACGCAATTGCTCGTCGTGAGCATTTGATCCCCCCGGTGGTTGAGCAACCTGAATACAACATGTTTGCCCGTCAACGGGTAGAGTCCGAGTACGTCCATCTATACCGCACAATCGGTCTGGGAACGACAACCTGGAGTCCTTTAGCCAGCGGCTTATTGACCGGAAAGTATAATGAGGGGATCCCAGAGGGTAGCCGTCTCTCCCTGCCGGGCTACGAGTGGTTGCGTCAACGCTTTCAGGGCGAAGCCTTCGAAAGAAAGGTTGCAGCGGTTAAACGACTTGCCGTTATCGCTCAAGAACTCGGCTGCACACTGGCCCAACTTGCCCTCGCTTGGTGCTTGAAGAACCCCAATGTGAGCACGGTCATCACCGGGGCTTCGAAACCCGAACAGGTACGGGAAAACATGGCAGCCCTAGAGGTCGTCCCAAAGTTGACGGCTGAAGTAATGGAACGGATCGAGACAATCCTCGAGAACAAACCTAGTCCCGAAAAGGATTGGCGGGTGTGATCATATCACTAGGTGGACATCAAAGGCAGTTCGCTTGTCGATGTCCACCTTACCCTTCTCCAGATCGGTTCGGATTGCGGTGACGAGTCGTTTACTCCTCAGGGAGGCATCACCGAGATAGCGACTCACCGACATCAGCTCCCGCAGCTGTTCCCTAGATAAGTATCGCAGCAAAATCGGCTCTTCAAGAATCAATCCGATTAACGGGTTGCTGCCCTTCTGTCGGATGCTTTCCCAAGCCCGCATAGATAACCTGCGCAACACCTCATGAACCTCTTGACGGCTCGCACCGGCCTGAGTAGCCGCCGTTAGGATTCTTTCCGTGGCCGCAAAGGGCGCAAAGCGTTCAAAGTTACGCTGGATATTCTCTTCTTGAAAGACCAGATTCTTAACTAAGCGCAGAGCGGTTCGAAGAAGCTCGTCTGTGATAAGGAACATCTCTGGCAGCAAGGTTCTCCGACTGGCCGAGTCATCTAGGGTATTCTCTAGAATAGAATGGGCGGAGTGATCCCAAGCTAAACGCGGTAATTGAGCAAGTTGCCTAGCTAGGGCATTAATCTTCTCAGCTTGAATGGGGTTACGCTTGAAGGGCATTGCCGAAGAGCCGACTTGCTTCTCTCCAAACGGTTCCATCCACTCTCCAATAACTGCAGACTGCATAAATCGCAGATCCAAAGCAAAGCGATGCAAGGAGGCGCCAAGCCCTGCAAGGGTGCTGGCTATGCGAAAATCTTGCTTGCGAGGATAGACTTGGGTGACCACTTCATAGACCGGCAGACCCACTCGCTCGGCAAGGCGTTGCTGAAACCGTTCGACCTCCTCTTCTCCTATCAGCTCAATGTATGCTGCGCTTGTTCCGACAGCACCGCGAAAGCCCTTGATGCGAAACTCGGTTATCCTCTTTGCTAGTTCCTTCCAGTCTAACCACAAGTCCTGCGCATATTGTGCCAAACGATATCCCAGAGTGGTTGGTTCTGCCGGCTGCAAGTGGGTGAAAGCCATCACCGGCACCTCGGCATACTTTTCAATCTGCAGACAAAAAGCTTCAAGTAACTCCTCCAACCGCCGGCGCACCAAGAAGAGCGACTCATAGACCCTCAGCGCTTCAGCGTTATCTTTGATATCCATAGAGGTCGCACCCAAGTGAAGAATGGCTCCTCCCAACGGACATTGCTCCGCATAAGCCTTGAGAGCTGCCATTAGATCATGGTGAACTTCCGCCTCAATTTGCGCAATGCGTTGCAGGTCGATCTGTTCAAGGTTCTTCCTCAAGTCTTGAACCTGAGCTTGACCAACCAAGCCGAACTCCGCTTCCGTTTCCGCTAGAATCAGCCAGAGTTTACGCCAGAGGAGGTGCTTCTGCCATTCGCTCCAAATCGCCCGCATCTCCGCAGAGCCATACCTCCACGAAAATGGAGATTGATAGCTTTGTTCTTGGGTCTTCATTTGCCAAAATCGAATTATACTTGAAAGCAAGCAAAGAAAAATCCTCCGTCCAGCCTGACCAGCACACCGGTCGGAAATGAACGAAAAACGTTTCAGCTCGTCCGAAGAACTATCCAAACCCTCAAAATCTATTCCGATCGCAACGGATCAACTCAAAATCGGCACGACGCTTGCCAATCGTTACTACATTGAAGGTATTCTTGGCGTAGGAGGCATGGGAGCAGTCTACAAAGCTCGTGACCTTCACTTTCCTAATGTAGTCAAGCAGGTCGCCGTTAAAGAAATGATCATCCAGACCCGCGACCCTCTCATTAGGGCATCCATCATCCGGAACTTTGAACGCGAAGCTAACCTCCTTGCAACCCTCGATCACCCTGCCATACCGCGCATTTTTGATTACTTCACCGCTCACGATCGCTCCTATCTTGTATTAGAACTGATCCACGGAAAGACTTTGGAAGACCTTATTCAGCAGCATATACCGATCCCCCAAGTGATCCAGTGGGCGATCGAAATTTGCGATGTCCTGAGCTACCTACACAATCATAAACCGGAGCCGATCATCTTTCGCGACATGAAGCCATCCAACGTGATGATCAACCAGTACGGGAGAGTGATGCTGATCGACTTTGGGATCGCCAAGCCGTTCCGAGGCGAGCAAAAAGGCACGATGGTAGGCACTGAAGGCTACTCTCCCCCAGAACAATATCGCGGTCAGGCCTCCCATTTAGCCGATATCTACGCCCTAGGGGCCACCCTTCACCACTTTCTTACCAAAAGAGATCCTCGTCTCGAAGCGCCCTTCTCCTTCGGCGAAAGGCCGATTTGCCAGATCAATCCAGAAGTCCCACCCGAGTTGGAAGCGATCATCTTCAAAGCACTCCAATATGATCCGAAAGACCGTTTTCAATCTGCAAAAGAAATGAAAACGGCTCTAGAAGCCGTTTTGGAAAAAATCGCTCCTCCTCTCTCCCCACCTCGCCTCTCGACGCTGCCAACCTCGCAAGAGGTGAAACCAATTTGGGTCTTTAGTTGCCAGGACGAAATCCGTGGCAGCGCAGCTTATAGAGATGGATGGCTTTTCTTCGGTTCGTACGATCATCGTTTATACGTGGTCCACGCCACGAAGGGAGAGTTGATTTGGAACTATCAAACTGACGGTCCGATTGTCAGTCGTCCTCTGATCGAAGACGGGAATGTCATCTTCGGGTGCGCTGATTGTCGCCTTTACGCTCTCAATCAACTCTCTGGAAAGATCCTATGGTCTTACTATACAGGGGGTGCAATCTATTCTTCACCGGTTTTTTCTGGGGGACACCTGTTTATCGGATCCGATGACGCACACCTCCACGCCGTCAACCTCGCCTCGGGAAATGGCGTCTGGAAATTCGATAGCGGTGCGCCAATACGCACAACCCCTTGTCTATACGAAGATAAACTCTTCTTCGGAAACGAATATGGGGATTTTCTGTGTATAGAATTTCGTGGTAGCCTCCGCTGGCGCTTCAGAGCCAAGCGAGGAATCACCGGTTCGGCTACGATAGCAGATCATACAATCTACTTCGGCTCTCTAGACGGAGCAGTATACGCCCTCGATGCCAAAACGGGGTGGCAACTCTGGCGTTTCCGCCTAGGCAAACCCACTATCTCGACCCCTTGTGTAAGTGGAGAATATCTACTTGTCGGGTGCGTTGACGGGCATATGTACTGCATCGATATCCCTAGCGTAAAAGAGCGATGGCGCTTTCCAACGGAACATCAAGTAACCGGTTCAGCGGTTGTGTTTGAGGGCAGAGTCTACTTTGGTTCGGTGGACGGCCATCTCTATTGTGTCGACTTGCAAAGCGGCTCCCTCATCTGGAAGTTCCGAACCGGCGGAGCCATCACTGGCACCCCCCTCATTGCTAACCGTTGCGTCTTCATTGGGTCAACAGACAGGAAGATGTATGCCTTGCCCTTGCTACCCTAACTGCGGAGCGTGAGAATTGTGAGAAGATTCTTCCCACAACCATCAAGAAGAAAAACCTCTTCTGATTCCCAGAAAACCCAACCGGTGGCTAGGCTAGTGAAAAACTTGCTCTCACCGGGGTTAGAGTCAGCCTTTGCACAATCTAATGGCCTGGAACGCGAATATAACGAGGATGCAGTCCTCACCCTAGAAATCTCCTACGCATTTCAAGAGAGCGCACGCAGTATGGGAATCTATGCTGTTGCCGATGGAATGGGAGGGCACCTCCATGGTGAAGTGGCATCCAAAGTCGCAGTAAATCGCGTCGCTGCGACTCTGCTCGAGCATGTGTTCCTCCCCCACCTTGAACCATCGGGTCTTCAACCCCCGAACTCGCTGACGGCGATTTTCAGAGAAGCTCTGATCGCTGCCCATCAAGAGGTCCTTCAAAAGGCAAATGGTGGGGGGACAACTCTGACTTGCTGCCTTGTCTTCGGCAATACCTTGACCATCGCTCACGTTGGAGATAGTCGCGCCTACTCGATTACTCCGGATGGGGAAATGAGACTCCACACTCGCGATCATTCGCTGGTCAAGCGCCTGGTAGAATTAGGCCAAATCTCTGAGAGAGAGGCCCAAAATCATCCCCAACGCAACGTTCTTTACCGTGCTCTGGGCCAAACAGACCCCAACGAAGCCGATATTTTCTCTTTACCTCTTCCCTCGGCGGGATACTTGCTTCTCTGCTCAGATGGTTTATGGAGTGTAGTTCCCGAAGAAAAAATTGCACAAACCATTTATGCCTATCCACGCTTACAAGAGGCATGCCACCAACTGGTCCAACTAGCTAACGAGGGCGGTGGTCCTGATAATATTTCGGTAATTCTGGTAAAATTTGGTTGAGGACCTGCAAAGGGAAAACCATGAGTTACACACTAATTGTCCACATCACCAATGCTGAGCCGGTCGTTGGCGAAGTCGAAAGACTTCCCCAACCCACCGATAACTTAATTGTGCTTCACGAACCTCGACAAAGAGATGGCAAAGAGGTGCCCTACATTGACCGTGAATCTATGATAGCTATCTTCCCAATTCATCGCATCAGTTTTATCGAAGTCCTCACTCCGCATGAAGAAGAGGAAGAGATCATCGGATTCGTCAGAGAATAGAAAAGGATCACAAAACCCATGGAAGAAGTCCGTCTGACCAATCGACATATCCTAGTCGTAGACGATGAGGAACGCATGGTGCGCTTTGTCCGCCTGAACCTAGAACACGATGGCTTTAAAGTGAGTGAGGCTTACCGAGGGATGCAGGCGATTGACAAAGTGCGCACGCTTCTACCGGACTTGGTACTCCTAGACGTAATGTTGCCCGATCTCGATGGCTTTGAAGTTCTACGTATTATTCGCGAAACCAGTTCGGTGCCTGTGATTATGCTCACAGCAAAGGGTGAAGAAGACGATCGCGTGCGCGGACTCGAGCTAGGCGCAGATGACTATATCACCAAACCCTTCAGCCCCCGCGAGTTAGTCAGCCGCGTGCGGGCAGTTCTAAGACGCGTGGAAATGGCCACCCCGGGCGCCCATGGGGTGATTGAAGTCGACGACCGCTTGAAACTTGACTTCGGCCGGCGTGAAGTTTGGGTAGATGGGCAATTGGTTCAACTCCGTCCAACAGAATACCGCTTACTTTACCATTTGGTACAAAACGCTGGATGGGTAGTCACTCATGACCAACTGCTAACCAAGGTTTGGGGCTACGAATATCGTGACGAACCCCACTACGTTCGGTTGTATATAAACTACCTGCGCAAAAAGATTGAAAAAGACCCTGCTAACCCCCAATACATCCTCACCGAAAGAGGCGTAGGATACCGATTTGTCGACTTTCGACGTCAAAAAGAAGAGGCCGCAAAAGCCAATCCAACCAATCCTCAGGAGGCAGACAAACAGGCAAGTAAAAGCGCATAACAATCACAAAGGAGGAAGGTGAAATGGCTAGACAAAGAATTTTACTGGTAGACGATCACGAAGTGGTCCGCTTGGGTCTAAAAGCTTTGCTCGAGCGGCATCCCAACTTTGAAGTGGTGGCTGAAGCCAGTACTGCGCGCGAGGCCATTGAGCGAGTAGCCGCTTATGCACCCGACGTGGTTGTTATGGATATCCGCTTGCCGGGAGGCTCCGGAATCGAAGCCTGCGAAGAAATTTGCGAAAAATATCCAAACACTAAGGTGATTATGCTGACTTCATATGCAGAGGATGAAATGCTCTTCTCGGCTATTCGGGCCGGAGCGTCTGGATATGTGCTCAAGCAAATCGGCGGCGAAGACCTCGTTCGCGCTATTGAAGCAGTAGGGCGAGGCGAGGCTCTGTTAGATCCCGCCGTGACTCAACGCATCTTCCAAGAAGTGCGCAAGGCGGCTAAGGAAGAAGAAGCCTCTGCATTCTCCGCGCTTACTCAACAAGAACGTCACGTCCTCCTTCTGGTCTCTGAAGGAAAAACCAATCGAGAGATTGCTAAAGCCCTTTTCTTGGGCGAAGGAACGGTGAGAAATTACGTTTCCAGCATTCTATCTAAGTTAGGGGTAAGCAACCGCGCAGAGGCGGCTGCCTACGCTGTGGAGCACAATTTACGCGACTATTTATAACGGGCTCGAAACAAAACCAGCAGTTCAAGACACGGGTAGGCTCAAAGTGAGCACGATCACTTTGTGCACCATCTCGCTTCTGGCCTGGGCTTTCCTACCCGTGTCTTTGATCAGAAAACTCGGACGGGCCGGTCAATTCCCGTCTTCGATCACACGGAGGTAATTTTCCACCGCCCACCCCTTGATCTCTTCATCATAGGGCGCTACCAAGTACCACCAGATATATCCAGAAGCCTCACGCGGGCCGTCTTCCACCCTATATACCTCACCTTCAAAAGCGAGAAAGCGGATTTCACTTTCCAAACCCGGCGCTGCTCTCAGACGTAGTCCTTTTCCTTGAGTGCCGTAAATCCGAACCGTATCCCCTAAACGAATCTGCTCAGTTGGAGGAGATCCTCCTACAGTCTCCTCCCTATACTGCGGAGTCGGAGAGGTTATTAGGGGAGGCAAGGGGGTCAACGTCGGAGCAAGAGTTATCTCAACAATTGCAGTCGGGAAGAGGCTCGCCTGAGAAAGCTGTGCCCTCCGTGCAACGAGCACCAGACTCACCCCCAAACACCCAGCGAGGACAAGAGCCCCAAGTAGACCAATGTAAGACTTAGGATTCACCATTTCTGCTCTTCCACCATCTTATGAAGATAGCATCATGTTAAAATTGGGAATAGGGAATTTTATCAGAGATGTCCAGAGAAACTATTCTAAGTGAGCGCTATCAACTTCTTGAACGTCTAGGCATAGGGGGAATGGCAATAGTCTACCGTGCCTACGACCAACGGCTGGAACGCTACGTAGCTATCAAACTTCTGCGCGAGACCTACTCCTCAGACTCAGCTTTCCGGGAACGGTTTCACCAAGAGGCCCGAGCAGCAGCTAATCTTTCTCACCCCAATATCGTAACCGTTCATGATTTTGGCTACGACAAAGGACAATTATATATTGTGATGGAATATGTCCCCGGAACAGACCTAAAGAGTTACTTGAAAGGCAAGGGGCACTTTTCCGTTCGCGAGACTTTGAGCTTAATGATTCAAGCCTGCGCTGGGGTTGGCTATGCGCACCGCGCCGGAATTGTCCACTGCGACATTAAGCCCCAAAACTTTCTTCTCACTCCCGATAGACGCCTCAAGGTCACTGACTTTGGCATCGCCCGCGCTTTGGCCTCGATCCACCCCGAAGAAAAAAGCGAGGTTATTTGGGGGTCACCCCAATACTTCTCGCCTGAGCAGGCTGCGGGGCTTGCCCCTTCCCCCGCCTCTGACGTCTATTCCCTAGGCGTAGTTGCCTATGAGATGCTTACCGGTCAACTCCCCTTTCAGTCTTCGAGCGCCGAAGAACTGGCCCGAATGCACCGTGAAGACCCTCCGCCACCTCCTAGCCGCTACAACCCCTCTATTCCTCCCTCACTTGAGTTGGTGATCCTCAAAGTGCTTTCCAAAGAACCTTCTGCACGCTATCGCACCGCAGACCAGCTCGGGCGCATCCTTATTCATGTGCAGAATGAACTTTACGAAAAAACCACTCCATCTTCAACCGAGTCCATGCGCAAAGAGCCTTCTGTTGCTCTCACTCAGCGTCCTCCTCCCCCTTCCTCGATGCCCCTTTTGGCTTCGGAACTCGATGGATCACACCAAATGCCCTTATCCCTTCAGAGCCCTGTTCTACCAGAGACTCCTTCAGATGAAATCGATTGGCTCACGATTTTCTTAGGGCTTATTGCCGTTTTGGCTGTCGGAGGATTAGTTCCCCTATGGATTTGGGTCTTTTTCTTATACCAATAGTTGAACTCAACTCCCGAGACCGATGGCCTAGCAAAGGCCTAGCTCGAGATCTCGCCGCTTCGCCCGGTTGGAAAATAAAAATCACGGCGGTCGCCGTGATCCCTGAGCTAGCCTTACGACGAGAAAGACACACGCAATGAAAGATTTAATCACTCTTGGCCAAGGTCCGAATGCATTTGGCACACAAAACTTTCCGTACCTTTTTCCCTTCTACATAGAGACTCACTACCTGAAGATTCGGGCGAAAGGTGCGATTCGTCGCTTTCTTCGACCAGGGACGATTTTTCCCAAAGACCGTCTTCTTGCCACAGTGCTCACATATAGCCATATGATCACTTCCTCTCTCAAACGAATCTCTCACGGGATGGCTCGAGTTTACCATAATTCGCATCCTTTGACAAGTTTGACGGTTAATATAGCCAGAGGTAGCCTATGACAAAAGAAGTCCTCCCCTTAGGTACAATCTATGTGTCCCCCCGTGTGATCGCCACCATTGCTTACCAGGCTGCATTGCAGTCTTATGGTGTAGTGGGTCTCGCACACAAGAATTTTTTCAACGGCGTCAGCCACAAGTTGGCCAAGGACCCGCTCCACGGGGTGGAAGTAAGCTACGACGGAGTCGAAATCCACATTGACATTTATATCATCGTAGAGTATGGGACCCGAATTTCCGCCGTTGCTTCAAGTGTCAGAGATGCCGTGCGCTACCAGGTGGAAAAAGCTCTAGGGCTGCCGGTTGCTTGTGTCAACGTCCATGTCCGCGGCCTACGTATCAGCGATGAAGATTAAGAGCGCAGGACGGATACGACGAGAATTAGAGGAGCAGGTATGAGCTCACATCAACCAAAAGGCACACCTTCGCAACAGCACTTTCAACCCGCTAGCGCAGTTAACGGAGAAGTGTTACGCAACTTAGTAGAAGCAGGGTTGACCTGGCTGCGCACCAATCAACAAATCGTCAATTCCCTCAATGTCTTTCCGGTGCCAGATGGAGACACCGGCACAAACATGGTCCTGACGATGCAAGCTGCATTTGATGAGGTTGCTAATGGGAACGAAAACAACTTCGGAAAAGTTTGTCATGCGATCGCCCATGGTTCTCTCATGGGAGCGCGCGGGAATTCAGGGGTAATCCTTTCCCAAATCTGGCGGGGCTTCGCTCGAGCCGTAGATAACCTCGAAACCCTGGACGCACCCACGCTTATCAAGGCATTGGCTTCGGCCCGGGATACCGCTTACAAAGGCGTTGTGCGGCCGGTCGAGGGCACTATCCTGACCGTGATTAAGGACGTCGCTTCTGCAGCACAAAACGCTCTCAACGAAACTCACGACTTGCTCGAGATCCTCGAACGAATTGTCGCTGCGGCAGATAACTCGGTGCAACGCACTCCCGAGCTGTTACCCATCCTTCGAGAAGCGGGTGTGGTCGACTCAGGTGGCAAAGGGCTCTTCTTTATCCTTGAAGGAATGCTTCGCTACGCAAAAGGGTTACCGCTCGACTCACCCACAACGACGGTTTTACCGATCGCTTCCATGAACTTACAGCGCACTATAGAGCACATCGAACCCGGGCAAGATGTGGAGGTGGTTATCGATTTCCGCCCACATGGCAAGCTGGACATCGAGGCCTTCTATCATGATCTAGAAAAAATGGGAACTTCGATTCAACTAGGCGAAGGGGACGGAATTTACCGCCTTCACATTCACGTTGCCGAGGGACGCCAATACGAACCGATCGAGTATATTAAGCGAGTGGGGACTTTTACCAAAGTGGCTATGGAAAACCTAGCCGCCCAAATGGAGCACACCTCTGAAAGAAGCAATATCGCCCAACTGACTCTTGCCCCTGTTGAACCCGGCCAGATTGCCGCAGTTGCTGTCGCTCCTGGGCCGGGTATTGCTCGGGTTTTCGCTAGCCTTGGCGTTGCTGCTATTGTTCACGGCGGACAAACGATGAACCCGTCCACCCAGGAGATTCTTTCAGCCTTTGAAAATCTACCCACAGACAAAATTGTCATCCTTCCAAACAACAAGAACATTATCCGAACCGCCGAAGCTGCAAAAGAATTGACCGTTAAGAAAGTAGCAGTCATCCCAACTCGCTCGGTACCCCAAGGATTAGCTGCGATGATGCGTCTATCCCCTCACGCAGACTTCGACCAAGTCGTGGACGAGATGGAAGAGGCGATCCATCAAGTTGAGACAGGGGAAATTACTCGAGCGACCCGCAGTGTAGAAGTCGATGGGGTTGCCGTAAAAGAAGGAGAATTTATTGCCCTCCACAACGGTCGGCTGGTCGCTTCTTCTCCCTCACTTACGCAGGTGACACTCAAACTATTGCAAGTTGCCCACGCGGACCATTTCGAGCTGATTACGCTGTTCTACGGAAAGGACCTCACCAAACAGGAAGCCAATCAGATCGCTGACGAAATTCGCTTTGCCTATCCAGAGCAAGAGATTGAAGTTCAAGATGGCGGTCAACCCCATTACTACTTCATTATCTCGATCGAATAGCAAACCTGGTCTCGCCGTATCGATATATGCAAAAAGTTTGTATCCTAACTGACTCTATTGCGCAGTTTCCTCGCAGCTTAGAGAGACGACGGAAGGTAGTGAAGATCCTCCCACCAAGCTTTGCATTAGAGAGTGATCGCCCGATCCTGTATCAGAAAGTCCGCAATGCTAAGCAGTTAGCAAACCTCCTAATTGAATATACTCGTGAATTCGGAAATATCGCATATATTGGGCTGCATTTCGGACTTTTGGTCGAAAACGCTGAAGGGAAAGCTCCACAGGATCGCTTACGATCCCTACTTCCCCAGCATCTTATTGAAGCTCAGTTTTAATGAATCCTGGTTTGGACCCCGCTCTTGGCAATCGCGGAACCTGTATGATTTAGTAGAAAGTGATGAAAGATGAGCAAATCGAATCCACCTATAGCGATTGTAACTGATAGCACTGCCGATATACCCGATGAGCTACTGACCAAGCATGATATCTACATGGTTAACAACTACGTAATCATTGAAGGCAAGAGCTTCGAAGACCGCAAAGACATTTCTCGGGAACAGTTCTACAACTCCTTGCCCACGATGAGAAGCTTCCCGACAACCGCAACAGCCTCTTCGGGCACTTACCAAGAACTCTACGAGCGATTGCTCTCCCAAGGGAAAGAATTTATCCTTTCAATTCATGCCTCCGCACGACTTAGCGGCATTTATAATGCTGCTTGCGCAGCTGCCAGCGCATTTGCCGAGCGGGTAAAAGTAATTGACAGCCTCAGCGTTAGTATGGGACTGGGCTTTCAGGTGATTGCTGCTGCAGAGGCAGCTCGAGAAGGAGCAAGCCTCGAAGCAATTGTGAATAAGCTTGTCGAGCTACGCAAGCGCATCAAGCTTATGGCTATGTTAGATACCCTAGAGTATATTCACCGCAGCGGCCGCGTTTCTTGGGCGAAGGCAAGGTTGGGAGAGCTCCTACGGATTAAGCCTTTCTTGGAAGTCCTAAATGGCCAAGTAATGAGTCTAGGCCAGACCCGCACTTATCAAAAAGGCGTTAGCCGGCTTGCCGAAACTCTACGCCACCTCAGTCCCTTCGAAAAATTAGCTGTCCTGCATACCAATGCTGAGGACCGTGCCCGCCAGTTAATCGAGCAAGTTAGGGACATTCTCCCTGCCCAAGTTTTCACCGTAAACGTCACTACCGTGATTGGCTCTCACGTCGGCCCAAACGGCCTGGGGTTTGCGGCGATCTTGAAGGAATAACCTAATCAACCCCTCTTTGGCTGGTAAAATTACCGCGATGAGGCCATCCATTCAGAAACTATATAACATTTTCTGCATTGAAGCCGAAAACCAGTTCTTTAACCGCGCAGTGATCGGCGGCTTAGATCGTATTCTAGAAAGTTGGAGCGAAGAGGCTCAGCGAGATCAGCTGAGTGAGGAAACGATTCTGGCGGTCCAGAATTGCTTACAACTTTACCCTAAGCTCTCGATAGAAGAACGGGCTCAAGCGCTGGAGCGAGTCTGGAAGAACCTACAAAGCACTCTAGGCAATCTTCCCTCGCTCCCTGCGTTTTCTCTCCCAGTTCAAACTGGTGCGGAGAAACCCACCCTTCAGGCCAAATCACAACCTAAATCCACCACGCTTCCAAGAGAGATAGCCACCACGGCCGCCGCAAATGAAGGAGAACTCGACCTCAAAGCGCTCCAAGCCTCGATCCGAGTTCTGCCCGGCATTGGTCAAAAGTACGCAAACGTATTGGCAAAATTAGGCCTTTATACACTAGAAGACCTACTCTATTATTTCCCCCGACGCTACGACGATTACTCTACGCTCAAGCCGATTCACAGCCTAATGTACGGTGAAGAGGTCACCGTGATTGGGGTAATCCAAACTATAATGGAGCGCCAGTCGGCAACCAAGCGCTCTATTGTTGAGGTTATTCTCACTGATGGAACAGGCAATCTTCGAATCACGATCTTCAACCAACCTTGGCAAGCCCAGAAGCTGCACATCGGGCAAGCTTACGCAGTTGCCGGTCGCATCGATCAATACCTAGGACGGCCGGTGCTCATCAACCCTGAGATCGAACCTCTGGACAAAGAAACGCTTAGCAGCGGGCGTATTGTTCCCGTATACCGCCTGAGTGGCAACATTACTCAACGTTGGCTGCGGCGCATGATGAAACAAGTGGTTGATCGCTATGCGCCCAGATTAGTCGATTACATGCCTGCTGCGATTCGGCAAGCTGCCCAACTAATGGAACTCCCACAAGCGGTTTATCAGGCACACTTCCCTGACTCGAGCCAGACTCTCGAGCAAGCCCGCTATCGGTTGGCTTTTGACGAAATCTTCTTCTTGCAACTGGGGATTTTACGCCATAAACATCAATGGCAACAGCGCCCCGGAAGGCCTTTTGATCTCCCTCAAGGTTGGTTTGATCAATTCAAAGCTGGTTTACCCTTCGCACTAACCCGGGCTCAAGAACAAGCCTTTCAACGGATTTTTACCGACCTCGCGTCTGGCAGACCTATGAATCGTCTTTTGCAGGGGGATGTTGGCTCCGGAAAAACCGTGATCGCTGCGGGCGTTGCCGCGTTGATCGCCCACCACAATGCTCAATCTGCAATTATGGCCCCCACCAGCATTTTGGCAGAACAGCACTACCGCACTTTTCTCAAGCTGCTGTCTTGGCCAGAAGGCTGCGAGGGAGGCTCAAACGGGGTTAAGCTTCCTCCTTCGGCTATCCGATTGCTGACCGGAGCGACTCCCGAGTCCGAACGCCGTGAGATCTTTGAGCAGTTGGCCAGAAATCAGATTAAAATTCTCATTGGTACTCATGCCTTAATTGAGGAGACCGTTCAGTTCTACGACTTGCAGTTTATTGTCGTTGATGAACAACATCGCTTTGGAGTTGAGCAGCGCGCCTCACTGCGCGCCAAGGGTGGGAACCCTCACGTCTTGGTTATGACCGCAACTCCTATCCCCCGCTCACTGGCCCTAACTCTCTATGGTGATCTGGACTTGACTCTGCTAGACGAGCTACCCCCGGGCAGGCAACCGATTACCACTTACGTGGTTCTGCCGCACGAGCGAGAGCGAGTATACCGCTTTATTGAGACTCAGGTTGAAAAAGGCAAGCAAGCCTTTATCGTTTACCCTCTGGTGGAAGAGAGCGAAAAAACCCAAACTCTCTCCGCCGTGGAAGAGTTTGAGCGCTTGCAAAGGGAAGTCTTTCGCAATTACCGCCTTGGGTTGCTTCACGGTCGTATGAGAGCAGAGGAAAAAGAAGCGGTCATGCTTCAGTTCCAACAGGGGGAAATCCAAGTCCTTATTTCCACCCCGGTTGTCGAAGTCGGAGTAGATGTTCCGAATGCGACTGTTATGGTTGTCGAAGGCGCAAACCGTTTTGGCCTAGCACAACTGCACCAATTTCGCGGGCGTGTTGGGAGAGGACACGACCCAGCGTACTGTATTCTGATCCCCGAAACTGCGGATGAGGCCGAAAACGAGCGGTTGATGATCATGGCCCAGACTCAAAATGGGTTCGTTTTAGCCGAACATGACTTACAACAGCGCGGCCCCGGGGATTTTTTGGGCACTCGACAATCCGGATTTGTGCGCTTACGTTTCGCTAACTTTACGAACTTGCACCTGATCGAACAAGTGAGTCATTACTCTCAAGCGCTCTTTGCAGAGGATCCCTTCTTAGAAAAACCTGAACACCGCCTACTCGCCGAGAGAGTCAACCGATTTTGGCAGGAGGCGACGAGTGACATCAGCTAAGCTTCTTAACACTCATTTACACAAAGCAGTGATCAGGGCTATATGATTCGGGCAGTGTTTCCTGGCACATTCGATCCCATTCACTATGGCCATATCGACATCGCAAGGCGAGCGGCAAATCTCTTTGATGAGTTGGTGGTTGCAGTATACGACCGCCCCCTAAAGACACTCTTGTTCTCGCCCCAAGAACGAATCTGGATGACCAAAGAAACTTTTGCGGGAAACCCCAAAATCACCGTGATGGGCTATAGCGGCCTTACCGTCGAGTTCTGCCGCAGAATTAACGCCCAAGTTATCGTGCGGGGCTTGCGCGTGTTTTCCGACTTTGAGTATGAGTTCCGCATGGCTTTGGCAAACCACCACCTTGCGCCAGAGATCGAAGTAGTAGCCTTCATCACCGCTGAAGAGCACACCTTCCTCTCCTCTTCCACAGTTCGCGAAGTAGCCTCGCTTGGGGGGGATGTCAGTAGAATGGTGCCGCCCTTGGTAGCCGAAGCACTAAAACGCCGCTTTCGCGAACTGGGCGATAGCCAACAAATCGTGCCTCCTACTTCTCTGCGCGATTGAGTTATTGCAACCATGGCATACTCCTTGCAATCCCTGTTGACGAAAAAGCCATTCGCGTGTACTCTTACTATGAGTACATCCATGACCGTCAAGCAGGAACAGATATGGACATTATGCAGCTAATCGATCGATTGGAAGAAGTGCTCAACGAAAGCTGGCAGGTCCCCTTCACCCACAATATTATCGTCGATGAGGAACGAGTCTTTGAAATCATTGATCAAATGCGCACCTTAATTCCGGAAGAAGTCAAACAAGCTCAACAGCTCCTCGCCCAGCGAGATCGGATTTTAGCCCAAGCCCAAGAAGAGGCCAATCGCACCCTGGCGATTGCAAAAGAGAAGCGAGACCAAATGCTTGAGCGCGAGGCAATCGTTCAGGCAGCTCATGCCCGAGCGGAACAGATCATTGCCGAAGCCAAGGCGGAACAGGAAAATACTCGCCGGGAAGCTGATGCTTATGTGCTGGAGACTCTCCGGCGCTTAGAGATGGAGCTGGAGCGCTCTCTGACCCAAGTGCGCAACGGCATCAACCTCTTGCAAAGTGAGCGTCTTCATCTCAAAGAAGAAGAGCGGTAAGCACTTTCCGAATCCAATCCTCGGATTACCCCCCCACATTTCCACTCGACAAGACCACAAAAAAGCATTAGACTTAACTGGCCCTCATTCCTAGATGGCGCGGTTTGCTCTTGGGTTTCTCTGTCCTTAGTAACCAAAAACGGGTGAACACGCTTATGAATCGGGCTTCACTGACAAAGTACGCTTGGCTATCCATTGTAGCTGCACTATTCACCATTACCCTCAAAACAGTCGCCTTTGTTGTCACGGGGTCGGTCGGCTTGCTCTCCGACGCCCTTGAGTCTCTCGTCAACTTGGTCGCAGCCATTGTGACTTTGCTAATGCTCGTGATTGCAGCACGTCCGGCGGATGAGCTGCACAATTACGGTCACACCAAAGCTGAGTATTTTTCCAGCTTAATTGAGGGCATCTTGATTTTTGTCGCCTCTATAGGGATCATTCTCTCTGCTATCGGGCGTATCTTAGAGCCTCGTCCGCTAGAGCGGGTTCCACTGGGCTTACTCGTCTCGGTGATTGCTTCCTTGGTTAACTTGATAGTCGCCCAAGTGCTGATGAGGGTGGGAAAAAGGTATAATGCCATCAGCCTCGAAGCAGACGCGCATCACCTGATGACCGACGTTTACACCTCAATTGGGGTAATTGTGGCAGTTGGGGCTGTCGCCCTCAGCGGGTGGCATCTGCTGGACCCGATCATTGCGATTGTAGTTGCCCTGAACATTTCCCGCACCGCCATCTCTCTGCTGCGCCGCTCGGTCTACGGTCTAATGGACACCGCATTAGGCGCCGAAGAGCAACAAGCTGTCCTAGCAATTTTTGAAAAATATCGTGCCCAAGGAGTCCAATTCCACGCTCTGCGTACTCGTCAAGCAGCCGGGCGACGCTTCATCTCCTTTCATATCTTAGTTCCCGGGCGCTGGTCTACCCACCGCAGCCATCATCTCGCCGAAAGAGTTGAAGCCGAGATCCGCAATTCACTTGCCGGTGCAACCGTCTTCACCCACCTCGAGCCTGTGGACGACCCCCTTTCCTACCAAGATATCGAGATCGACCGTTAAGTCTGAGGGTAGCCTTTTCTTAAGTCGCCGCGTTCGCGCTGCACAAACCCTCTATCCACAATCCAGTCGACTAAAGCCGGAGCGAAGCGATTGAGCCAGATAAGCAAACTCATATATCCCGGTAAAACAACCTCCCGTCGAGGATGATCCAACAGCTCCAGAGTAGCCTTAGCCACTTGTTCCGCAGATAAGCGCATCCAGCTCGGCGTGGTGACACGACTCTTGCGCTCAATCCCTGCTTTTGCGGCAAATTCGGTTGCCACCCCGCCGGGGTATACCCCTGAAACGTAGATGCCATAGCCAGCGACCTCTCGTCTCAACGCCTCAGTAAAGCCGTGAAGGCCAAACTTGCTTGCTGCATAAACGCTATAGGTGGGTGGAGCAATGAAACTGGCGATCGAAGCAATGTTAATGATATGTCCTTTGCGACGCGCAATCATTGTGGGCAGAACTTGACGGGTAAGTTGGATAGGAGCAACCAAATTGACTTGAATTTGCCCGGCGATACTCACCCCCTCATCGAGGTTCTCCAACCAATCTACCCGCCCGAAACCGGCGTTATTGATCAAAACATCAACACCCCCAAAAGAGTTGAGCACAGTCTGGGCAATAAGCTGCACCTGTTCCTTTTGCATCAGATCCGCTTGAATTGTTAGCACTCGCACGCCGAAGACTTCACACTCTCGGCGTAAAGCTTCTAGCCGATCAAGACGGCGGGCGGTAATTGCCAAATCATAACCCCGCTCTGCGGCTAATCTAGCAATCCCTGCCCCGATTCCCGAAGACGCTCCGGTTATCAGCACAACAGTCATTCTTCTCCTCTACTTACTTTGAAAAGCAAGTAGAAGCCTTTGCGTTGCAAAGGCTTGTCATAGCAAAAGGCCCACATAGGTGAATGTGGGAGAGTTTCCGCCCTTGAGGATTCTACCATCAGCAGAAAACGAATAAACTCGACTCCTTAAGTCTTTTGAGCTAGAATTGAACTGCCGATGAGCGTCCAAGAGGGAAGGCTTTCTTCTACCGAGATTTTCTCACCATTTGCGGCTCAAATTATCCAGCATCTTATCTATCAAGGCAATCGCAACGATTGCGCACCGTTTACTGCAGCAACACTGATTCACGCCTTTACCAACCAAAAGGTCGACCCGGTTGAGCTTTCCCGGGAGATGAACAGGCCAGCTTGGCGAGGACTTCTGCCTGTGATTCGTCGTATTCCCAATTGGGCAACTTTTCCCTGGGGAGTAGTGGATGTGCTGCGTCAATACGGAGTGTCGGCGAGCTGGCGGCTATTTCTACCGGTTCAAGAGTTGCTTTGCCGGCTTTCAATGCCGATTTTACATTTACCCATCCTCGTTTCCTGGAAACCGCTATGGGCACACATCGTGACCTTGATCGCCTACCGCCCCGGGCATGGTTTTGGATTCGCCAACACGCAATCTCCCCGAGCCGAGATCGACTGGCTCACAGAAAAGCGTTTTCTGCAGCTTTGGGAAGCAGCCTGTCGCTGTACGGTTATTGTTGATCCTTACAGCATAGGTGCTCAATTAAGCCTCTCAAGCTGAAAAGCTAAACCCATCAAATTCGAAACGGCCGCAAGGCCACTAAACCCCTCTAATCCCACCGTGCTCTCTTCCTCCTTGCAGAAGGTGTAGGTTGGAACGGCAGCCAAGGGGTTCGCAACCTTGGCACGCACCGAACCAGCAACAGGTTCTGACCCTTGGGTTACCCGCTCTCGGGTTTACCAGCAAGGAAATAGCCGGGCAGTCGAGAGCACAAAAAGCAGGTGGAGTCTTAGCGCTGCAATGCTCAAAAAGCTAACCACTGGATCGCAACCAGCGGTTCTCTTAGGCATCGCAAGCAAGCTCTGTCTTTCACTCGCTCCCTAATTCTCTGCAGCAACGGCGATATGGTAGTCCAAAATTTTCCAATCTTGGGGTGGCCAATACACAATCCAGGCTTTGCCGATCACATTCTTGAGCGGAACCATCCCCCAGCTATGCGAGTCTGAGGAGCGATTACGGTTATCCCCGAGCACAAAAAGCGAATCTTCCGGTACAGTCCAAATCCCCTCATAATCCGGCGGAGCACTAATATACGGTTCACTCAACGGCTGCTCATTGACATACACAACCCCTCCACTGACCCGTACAACGTCCCCGGGCAAGCCGATGACGCGCTTGATGTATGGCTCCCGCTTAGGATCGGGCGGATAACGAAACACCACAATGTCCCCCCGGGAGGGTTTGCCAAACCTATAGGCCAATTTATTGACAATCACATAGTTGCCCGATTCGAGGGTGGGCAGCATACTGATTGACTCAACGCGGATACGCGCCGACACTGCATTAATGCCAAAATATAACAACAACGATATGAGAAGCGTCTCCAGCACATCCACCAGAGCGCGTCTTAATTTGCCAGCTCGGTTCTGCTCCTCTTCTGGCGGAGAATCGGGTATAACTTCAGAACGAAACTCGTCCATGGCACTAGGTTGATTCTATCAAAATCATGACGGGAGGTGTCCCTCTTCAGCTCTCGGATCTTCGCGCAATAGCTGCACTGCATGAGGTAAAACCGGCAATATCACCTCCAAACTCTGCACCGCTCCCTTAGGACTGCCGGGCAAATTGATGATCAAAGTGCGGTTTCGGATCCCAGCAATCCCACGGGATAACATTGCGTGGGGGGTCTGCCTCAGACTCTCGGCTCGAATAGCCTCACCAATGCCCGGGACAGAACGTTCGAGCACAGCAAGAGTCGCCTCAGGAGTCACGTCGCGCGGCGCGCAGCCCGTCCCTCCCGTGGTGAGGATCACATCAACAGCATGCTCATCACACCAACTCCGCAAAACCTGGATAATCTCGCTCTGCTCGTCTGCGACAATCGCCTGAAGCACAACGCTTCCACCATGCGCCTCTATGGTTTGCCTCAATGCCGGCCCGCTGACATCTTGCCTTTCCCCTTTGGCTGCTCGGTCGGAAACCGTCAACACGCCAAAGCAAATCTCACTCAAGATCTTTTCCATAAGTCAAAATCTCCATTCGCTGCCACCCGCGTCTCTCATAGAATTGCTGAGCTGTTGTATTCTCAGGAGCAACTAGCAGATAGACCCGCCTGCAGCCAATCTTCCTAAAGCGGTGCTCTAATTCCTCCATTAGGGCAGTGGCTACCCCGCGATTGCGTTCGGCGGGGTGGACAGCCAAGTGGTAAACCAAACCCCTTCTTCCATCGAATCCTCCCAGTACCGCACCAACCACATGCCCTTCCTTTTCAGCAACCAGAAACAACTGAGGGTCTCGCTGCAATTTCTTGGCAATTTCTTCGTAGGTATCAGAGGGTCCGAGGTGAACTCCTCCCCCGGCTATTCGCCAAAGCCTTATCACCGGCTCATAATCTTGAGGGAACTCGAAGGTACGAACCCTAAAATCCCTCTTAACCTCCTTCTTCAACTGGTTTCGACCATCCGGCGAAGATTCCATCTCCGTTACCTCAATAGGCCACCATAAACTTCCCCAAGAAGGAAGGCTAACATATACCTTTCCTCGGCCGATCTTGCCCGTCTAACCTTTTCTTTCGGTGTCAGGAGGTCTCCTGCTACCCCGTTCCCAGGAGAGAACGGACTTTATCCAGCAATTCATCGGGCATGAAAGGCTTCATCAAGAAGTCATCTGCACCGACCGCCAAGCTTTCTGCCTCTAAGGGCATTCCGGAAGACATCAGTACTCGAATATCCCCGCAAGAAGAGCGCAATTTCTGCACAAAGGCGAAGGTATCTCGTCCATTGAGATTGACATCTAGGAAAACCAAGTCGGGCTTTTGGTCAACCAATTCCCTTATGACTGCCTCCTCAGGTTCAATCGAGGCCAGGGAGACCACTTGATGCCCTTCCATCCGCAATAATTCCCCTAGCAAATTTCGCATCATCTGGTTGTCTTCAATCAGAACCACTTTGCGGGGCGACATGTTCCTGGATTTCCTTTCGCTTGCGCAACGTTCTCTTTGCCTTGGATGGGCTTGCCTTTCCATCGCTGCTTGATGGAGGCTTAGGCTCATCAATTGGCAAATCCAAAGCCACTTTCAACACCTCGTCAACCGTATCCACGAAGATAAACTGAAGCGAGTTCCGCACTTCTTCGGGAAGGTCTTCAAGGTCATGTTTATTCTTCGAAGGCAGGATCACCACCTTCAAGCCCGAACGATGGGCCGCCAGAACTTTTTCTTTGATTCCACCGACCGGCAGGACTTGACCTCGCAAGGTGATCTCCCCAGTCATGGCAACATCCGGGCGCACCGGTCGTTGGGTAAGCACAGAAGCCAACGCAGTGACCATGGTCACGCCTGCTGAGGGGCCGTCCTTAGGCTGAGCGCCTGAAGGTACGTGCAAGTGAATGTCAATTTTCTCAAAGGTTTTGGGATCAATGCCGAGCTCTTGAGCCCGAGATCGCACGTAAGATAAGGCCGCTCGTGCCGACTCTTGCATCACATTCCCTAGGGAACCTGTCAACTGGAATCCTTTCGAGCCAGGCATCGAAGTCGCCTCGACAAAAAGGATGTCTCCGCCCACCGGTGTCCATGCTAAGCCGGTTGCAACCCCAGGAATAGCTGTTCGCTCGGCAATCTCTTCAGTGCCGAAGTATTTTTCTCGCCCGAGGAACTCCCTAATTCTCTCAGGCGTCACGAGGACTGAAGTTTCTTTCCCCTCGGAGATGCGGGTGACAACCTTACGACAAACAGCTCCGATCTCTCTCTCCAGGTTGCGCACCCCGGCCTCTCGAGTGTAAGAGCGAATGATTTTTTCCAGCGCTTCATCAGTAAAGGAGATTTCCTCCGGCCGCAGCCCGTTTTCTCGTATCTGTCGAGGGATCAAATAATGGCGGGCAATGGCGATCTTCTCTCGATCCGTGTAGCCTGAGATTTGGATGATCTCCATCCGATCGCGCAGCGGACCTGGGATTGTCTCTAGGGTATTTGCTGTGGTTATAAATAACACCTGCGAAAGATCAAAAGGCACCTCTAGGTAATGATCCCGAAACTCCGAATTCTGCTCCGGGTCCAACACCTCAAGCAAAGCAGAAGCCGGGTCACCGTGAAAATCGAAGACCAGCTTATCCACTTCATCCAACATAAAAACCGGATTACGGCTTTCGACGCGACGCAAGGCCTGGATAATGCGTCCGGGTAAGGCACCGATATATGTACGGCGGTGACCTCGAATTTCCGCCTCATCGCGCACACCGCCTAGAGAGATGCGCACGAACTTACGCCCCATGGCGCGCGCAATCGAGCGTCCCAACGAGGTTTTCCCCACCCCTGGAGGACCGACAAAACAAAGGATCGCACCTTCCCTTACGCGACGAATTTCATCCCGCACTCCGGCTTCACTTTCTTCGGCTGCGCGTTCCAGACGCCGCCTTCGAACCGCTAGGTATTCGAGAATACGCTCCTTGACATCCTCTAAGCCGTAGTGATCCTGGTCGAGCACCTGTCGAGCATGAGCAATATCTAAATTGTCCTCGGTGGTCACTGACCAAGGTAGACTGACCAGCCAATCTAAATAGGTACGAATCACTCCATATTCTGCAGCAGCGGTTGGCAACCTTGAGAGCCGGTCTAGCTCCCGCCGAGCTTGCTTCTCGGCTTCTTCGGGCATCTTCGCCGCTTCGATGCGCTTCCGGAATTCCTCAATTTCTTGCTGCTGTTCATCGGCTTCGCCTAGCTCTCTTTGGATCGCCTTCAACTGCTCGCGCAGGAAATACTCTCGCTGCACCTTTTCGATCTCAGAGCGAGCTTCGTTTTGAATTTTCTGTCCAATCTCCAGAACCTCAATCTCTCGCGCCAGAATGGCGACAAGTTTGTGCAATTTCTGCGACACAGAGTCAAGCTCTAAGATCGCTTCTGCATCGCTGAGGTCCATACGCTGGAAGTTAGCTACTGTATAGACGATTTGCAGAGGGTCCTCAAGGGAAAGAACAGCAGCCACTAGTTCGCGGGGGATAGAAGGGATCATCTCTGCTATACGCTCAAACTGAGAGCGAGCATTGCGCGCTAGAGCTTCGATCTCCGTTCCTTCCTCAACGACCTCCGGGCGCAGCTCGATACGCGCCTTGAGATACGGTTCCTCTTGGACATACTCAAGGGTGCGGAAACGGGAGATGCCTTGAACTACTAAGCGGATCGTCCCATCCGGAGCCCGGAAAAGGCGATGAATGACCGCCGCCGTGCCGTACTCGTATAAATCTGGCGGATTGGGTAGCTCCAATTCAGGATTCTTTGAAGCAACCAATCCAATAATCCGTTGCTCAGACGTAACAACATCATCCACCAAGCGGATGGACCGTGGCTGCCCGACAGTCAACGGCACCACGGTCTGAGGATAGACCACCAGACCCCTCAGCGGCAGAATAGGCAAGACTTCCGGAATTTCTCCTTCTCTCTTGGCTTCCTGGCGGGCCGAGTCACTGGACGCAGACTCTCCGCTTTCAGCCGGATTGGAGGAAGCAGAAAGCACTAACTCGCTTAGTAGAAGGTCTTCCGTGTCGAAGTATCCCAAAAGTTCCATCATGTTCGATAACCAGCGTGTCGCGGACATGTGCTTTTTAGAGAGGAGTCCTCGAAATAATCACATCCAGAACCTCTCACTTGCGAATCGGGATGTGTTGTGGAGGTTTCTTAGGCAAAGTAATGCGCAAAAATCCTGCTTGGTATACTGCCTCAATCCTCTCGGCATCCACAGCAAAAGGTAGCTCGACCTCGCTGATAAACTCGCCGAAAGGGATTTCCATCTGGTGATAGGCCCTGCGCTCGGAGGTATCAACTCGGACTCCGCGCACGGTGAGGTATTTACTATCCAGCAAAATGGTAAAATCCTCTTCCCGCATCCCTGCCACTTCTATACGAACGATGAGGGCGTCTTCGGTCTCGAAGACATCTGTCGAGGGTCGCCAAAGATGAGGCCGTGCTATTAGAAATCCATGTGGATACGTATCCTCCAAACGGCGGAAACTTTCTAAGATATATACCCCCGGCCTAGAAAGACTCGACTTCAAGTGGAGCTCGAACATTCAACGCCCTCCACAGATTCTAGGTCCAAAAAGCACCTAACCCAAGGCGGCCCGTGCATGAGCTAGGACCGCCTCGTAATCAGGCTCATCCCCAAGCGCCGGCATATAAGCCACATAAGTCAAAGTACCCTGACGATCAACCACAAAGACCGCCCGGCGGAGAATGCGCAGCTCCTTGATGAGCACTCCATACCGCTCACCGAACTCAGCAGACAGATGATCGGATAGAGTCAGCACTCGCTCGACACCGGCCGCCGCACACCAGTTCTTGAGAGTGAAGGGCAGATCCATGCTGATCATCTCAATGACCACATCTGGCCCCAATGCACTTGCTTCTTCGTTGAAGCGGCGGGTCTCCCGATCACAAACGGAAGTGTTCAAGCTAGGCAATGAACCAATAATGCGCACTTTTCCCTGCGTATCCCCAAGGCCTCGAAAGGGCTTCCAGTCCACTGTGTGAACCGAGAAATCCGGTGCCTTCTCTCCGACCTTAAGGTCCTCACCGATAATGGTTACATCTTGCTCTTGGAACTTTAGGAGTCCTTTTCTTTCAGTGACCATCTCTACCATCCTTCAAAAACGGTATAACTGGTTCGGAGTGTAGCCTCAAAGCACACTCCTAGCGCCCCAGGCGGGATTCGAACCCACAACCGTTAGCTTAGAAGGCTACTGCTCTGTCCGTTGAGCTACTGGGGCATTCTCTCTCCACTCAGCTTAACACACCTCCATCCACCGCCGCCGAACCCTAGTTCAAGAACCCCTCCGACCTTCCATTGCAATTCAGGATTCTACTATAGGACGCAAGCCACGGTAGACCCGGTTCCCTGATAAAACGGTCAAAATGGTTTGGGCGGGTCTGCCTAAGCGCTCACTCAATTCAATAGGGGTAAGCGGCGTGTTGCCGTTTGCCAAGAATACCCGGAAAATCAAGTCTACCAAGGGAGTCCCGGGAGCTAAGAATTCAGGTTGGTTGGCGCAGTGCTCCATAATCACGTGGTGCAATCCATTCACCGGGTGCACTTCTGCAGTCTGCGGGTCTACCCAATCGATGATCTCGTCGACCGATCCATCGCCGAAGAGTTTTTGATGCTCAGGACACAGTAAATTGTAAAGATACACTTGCCAATCCCGGTCGTTTTGCTTCCACCAGTCATAGTCAATGTGAAAGGGGGTGTGAAGGGTCGGCTTTGAAATCAGTGCGCGTTTTAGTTCAGCCAATTTGCCTCCTCTCCGCTGGATTCGTCACCTTCCACGTAGCGATAATACTGGTCACCTACATGGACAAAATACGATCGCGAATTCAACAGGGAGAGGATAGGCCCTGGCGGGCTGCGTCGTAAAATGTTGACTGCAGCGTAGAGTTCAGTCGCATGCACGTGCCCCTGAGGATTTAGCTTAGACAACTCACGCACCATGTTGACCACCACTTTCTCAAACGGGATACGCTCCCGTAAGACCCTCTCCCATGCTCGATCAACCCCTTCGACATCCGGCACGATAATTGCCATTCGCTCATCGAATTGGGTCGCCACATGATGCTTCAACATTGCAAAGACCACTCCTCCATCAGATCCCACCAAGACCGTGCGCACCCACTCTCGACCCGGCCGCCGCGCTAGCGGCGTGAGAAGAACCTCTCCCTTGTTCTTCCCTCGCTGGATCTTGACCAAGCTACCCGGAATCAAACTGCGCTTCTCATACCATTCCTTCAATCCGTAGACATAGCCATACCTGCGCACCACCCATGCCGGGAAACGCTCGTTACTCTCTCCATCTACGATGGTAAAACGAATCCGAGGTGCTTCGTAGGCCGTGGGGAAAAGCAACCGTGTCTGTGCAGACAAAGGCAAAGTGCCTTCGCGCCAATGAGGATAAATTAGGGCAATCTGTACCTCATCCACCTTAACCACTTTCTCCGGCGGTGGAGATAATTCATCCTGTAAGCTAGCTTCTAAGCGAAGCATCTCCTCAGTAAACAGTGAGCGGTCCTCTTCCAGTGGGGAATATCGCAAATGCAAAGGAGGTTCTAGGACTGCGGGAGGCTCCAATCGTCTTAGGAACCACAAAACTTCACCAGCAGCTCCCACCTCATCAAAACGATCGTCCTCTTGGAGGGCGTAATTTAGTGAAAATTCGAGCAATTTTGGATTAACATTGCTCTGCAACTCAATCTGCTCGAGGATCTTTGCAGTAGGCAAGGGTCCACCCCCGGCCATGTCCAAGACCGCTTCAGCCAAATTGAGGTGACCCATGTTAATATCAACCAAGAGCGCTCGCGGAAACCACTTGCCCGCAATTTGCACAAAATCCGCATGCTCCCGTAAACCTTCCTCGACCCGCCGGCTAAGAAGGTCTCCGTAGGTGTCGAGAACAGCCTGAAGGTCCAGTTGCTCTTCCTCCTCTTCGACCCGGGGAGGCTGATTCAACGGATGGTTATCCAAAGCTGCCGCAAATTCCCGAGTTTCCCCCTGATCGAACTCCACTTTAATCACTTCAAACGGACCCAGATCCGGGTTTCGTCCGACCCGTACGCCAACGACCACCCCTTTCTTCCAACCCAAAGCGGGAAAAACTAAACGTTGCCCGACCTGATACCGCTCTCGTGGGAGGTAAAGATCGCACCCTTGGCCGCGTTCCATCTGCCGCCTGAGTTTCTCTTGACGGAAACGCTCCTCAATCAAAACCGAGAGCAGCTCTGTCGTGGTAAGGGGTGTTTCGCTTTCGAGCAGGTAATTATAAAGATACTCGATGTCCTGATCCTTCAGCTCGAATAGCTCCCAGTAACCCTCTTTTAGGACCGTGGACGCAATAACCATTTCTACACCTTACATCTTCTTCTCTTTCTTCCAAGCTTTTATTATACTCTATCCATGCTCTATCTTTTCCGATTGCTCGAATTTCTGAGAAAATTCTTCCTTCATTCAGAAGAGGTTATCCTCTATCGCTCCAACAATCCGCTGCTCTCTCATCTTCTGGTTGAATTCTTGCGCGAGAACCAAGTTGCAGCCTACCTTTCTCAGGAAGCCGTGGGACAGTATGCCTATCCCGTCCACCTCGGAAAGCTATCTGAGATAGAAATTATCGTCTCCAAGCAAGACTTTCCTAGAGCAAAACAGTACTTAGAAATATTTCTAGCCCAAGCGGAGACCAACGGCGAAGAGGGAGATCACTCGTACTAAGGGTAAGTCTGGCTAAGCCAATCAAGGGGATCAACCTGTACCCCATTTACCCACACTTCGAAGTGAAGATGAGGCCCCTGCGAGCGACCAGTGGACCCCACTAGACCGATTAACTGCCCGGCCTCTACTCGTTCCCCTGCTCGCACATAAATTTCTTTTTGATGGTAATAACCGGTAAAAACTCCCCATCCGTGATCGATCATGGTCGCCTTGCCGCGCACGGTAAGCGACCCGGCAAAAACCACTACACCGTCTGCAGGAGCGTAGATCTCCGTCCCCTCTCTTCCAACAATGTCCAAACCAGTATGAAAGTAATCATACGTACTGCCATTATACGAGCGTCGATTCCCGAACCGAGAAGACCAACAATCCCCGGACGTGAGGCAATATTCTTTAGAAAGCGGGGATGGGAAAACGAACTCCCCCTGCCAATACTTTGTGGGTGTGAACGCTTGGGCATAGGAAGCCCATAATTTGTTCTCTGGTTCGGTGACCGCCGGGTCAATCGTTTCAGGATCAACTGTAAGTGGGTTATCGTATGGATAATCCACCTTACCCACATTGACCATTTGAGAAAAAGCATACTCCACCGTATCGCCCGAGACCCATTGAACCTCCAACGGATACAAACCGGGTTGCGCCATGGCGTGAACCCCAACCAAAAGGACATATTCCCCAGCCAGCTCCTCAACAAACGGGATCATGCGATTCATAAAGTGAGCTTGCAGACTCATCCCCGCTCGTCCCCTAAGGCGGATCACCCCGGTTTTGCCCTGCAACAAGCGCGTTGGAGATAAACTGAGCTCTACAAAGGGACAAGCCAGCTCGCTCATCACCTCACCCTGAGCCTCAATTCCTCCTCGATAGGGCTCGCCGGGAAGGATTTGGACTGTCTGGGTCAGTTGATTCTGCACCGCAAATTCCCATGGATTGGCTTCCGTCAAAATAGCAAGCTCTAGCAGAGAGAGGTCTTCGGGAAGAACCAAGCAGGGCAGTGGAGTCGCATCCAAGTTGTCTTGTGGCAGGACTAGCGAAGCTCCAGCATACATTTCGTTCGATGTAACGATATGATTCAAGCGCATTAACAATTCAATAGGGATTTCAAACTTCCGGCTGACTCCTGCCAAATTCTCACCCAGTGCTAGAGGAACGGCAGTCAGACGACCGGAAAATCCTTCGATTGCCGGGATCAACAATTCCGTTCCCGCCGTCAATTGGTTGGGATTTTGCAAGTTGTTTAGGGCAGCCAGTTCGCTTACCGAAACCCGAAAACGCTGGGCAATGCTCCAGAGGGTATCCCCTGCTTGGACGAGATAAGTAGCGCCGACCGACCCTTCTTGCGCCCAAGCCAAAGACAAGGGAATGAACAAGAATGCAACCACTAATAACCTCTGAACTAGCTTGCCAATCACCCATCTACCTCTTCTAGAAAATCCAATTTTTCACCCTCGGAAAAGTCGATCAAGCGTTGAGGATGGCACTCAATCACATACTGGGCAGCGCGCTTGGGCACCAGAGCCACCTGCCAAGGGAGCGCCATCCTTTTGTCGACAATTAACTGTGCTTCATTAAGCCAGATCACGGCTAAGGGAAAAGGCACACCTATCATGTGGATCGCTGTATTCCAGCGACCGGGCCGCAAATACCAGAACAACAAGCCTTGCTCAAAAGTGGGCGGGGCAGAGAAAAGGTATCCCCGCAGGCGCATCACAAAACTGCGACACACCCTTAGGGAGAGCGGCGGATCGAGAGGTTGGCGATTGCGCCCCAACTTGACCCACAAAACAGCGCTTACTCCTTATAAGGCAAGGGTCTGATCCCGCCTTGCAAAAACCTTTGCTACGCTTTCGAGAAGTTCCTGGGGCGTAAACGGCTTGGCGAGATAGTCATCCACCTTAGCAATCTCTATTCCCAAGACGCGATCGATGTTCTGAGCCCGAGCTGTGATTACGATCACCGGCAACGACTTCGTCCGTTCGTCAGCACGCAACTGATGATAGACATCCCAACCGTCTATATCGGGCATCATCAAGTCAAGCAGCACTAAGTCGGGTTGCTCCGTTTGGATGAGACGGATGCCCTCGCGACCACCATTCGCGCCGATCACTTCATACCCCTTGCGCCCTAAAATCAACCGCACAAGGTCGATCATCTCGGCTTCATCTTCGATATAGACGATCTTTTTCTTCATAGGTATCCTCTTTCTACCGCCAAAGACCCTCGGTCAAGGCATAGTTTACCATAATCCGGTCTAATATCACACCTCAGGGGCTACTTGCGGTCAGCGCTCGGATTAGCACTTGCCATGCCTTGTAAGGTGGAATATAATCACCCTCAAAAACCTCCTCTTGGAAAGGCGTTCTATGATTGATGTAAACGACCTGCGAAAAGGAGTGACCTTTGAATTAGACGGCAATTTGTATAAGGTGCTTGAATATGAGCACCATAAACCGGGTAGAGGAAAGGCGACCATCCGCATCAAAGCTCGCGACCTTCGAACAGGTGCCACGATTGAAAGAACGTTTATCTCGGGCGACCGCGTTCAGGACGTCCGTTTGGACTATCATAACGTGCAATATCTCTACTTTGACGGCAGCTTATATCATTTTATGGACACCGAAACTTACGAACAGCCGGCTATCCCGGCGGAAGTGGTCGGTGAAAACGCCGGTTATCTCAAAGAGGGCCTCGAACTCAAGCTCACCTTTTACAACGGCGAGCCGATCGATATTGAACTTCCTACCACAGTTGACATGGTGGTTACCGAAGCCGAAGTAGCTGTGCGTGGCGACACTGCTACCGGTGTCACCAAGCGCGTCACGACGGAAACCGGCCTCCAAGTCCAAGTCCCCATTTTTGTCGAAGTGGGTGACACCATTCGTGTTGATACCCGCACCGGTGAATACGTAACTCGAGTGTAATGAAAACGCCTGCTGGCAAAGAGTGCCCCTACTTCTATGGGGATTATTATCGCGGCCGCAAAGTCGAGGAATGTCGCTTATTGAGCGCAGCCCATCCTCCCTTGCCCTGGAAACCAAGCCATTGCTACACTTGCCCAGTGCCCGAGATTCGTCAGGCAAACGCCTGCTCTCACATGGAACTCAGACCGCGCTTGATCAGACCTTTTCCATTTCTGCGCCAAGAAGTCAAGGTAACAGCATACTGCACTAAAATCGGGCAAGTTGTTACAGAACCCTTTATCGGCTGTGGCGAGTGTCACCCTTTGCCCTTTGCCCTTTTCGGAGAAGACGATGAAGCTAACACTGCTGCTCGACCTTGATGATACCCTCCTACAAAACAACATGGAAACCTTTGTGCCGGCCTACCTCCAAGCCTTATCAAAGCACCTTGCTGCCAAGGTTTCTCCGAACCATTTGGTAAAACACCTGCTGCAGGCCACAGAAACCATGCTGTTGAACGACCGCCCAGATCGCACCTTGAAGCAGGTTTTTGACCAAGCATTTTACCCTGCCTTAGGGATCGACGAAAGCCAACTTCATCAAGAGATCGAGGAATTCTATCAGGTCCAGTTTAACCAACTGGAAAGCCTGACACGTCCGGTACCCGGCGCAGCGGAATTGATTCGAGAGGCTCAGGCAAGAGGCTATGAGCTTATCCTCGCTACCAATCCTTTGTTTCCATTGATCGCCAATCTGCACCGCCTGCGATGGGCTGGACTTGCAGAGGCCATTCCCTCATTCAAGCTCATCGCCTCTTACGAGACCTTTCACTTTGCCAAACCCAACCCGGCTTTTTTTATGGAACTCTTGGCGCGCAATGGTTGGCGTGAACAAGGGGTTATCATGGTCGGCAATGATCTCGCTCTAGATATTCTCCCGGCAAAAAAGGCGGGAATCCAAACCTTTTTTATCTCTTCCGATCCTCATCACCCCCTCTCGTCCGGAGGAGAGCTTAAGAACCTCCTAGCTTGGATTGACCGAGTTCCACCAGCAGAATTCCAACCCGATTTTTCATCGATAGACGCAGTGCTTGCCATCCTCAAGTCCACTCCCGCAGCTCTTCCTTTGCTTTGCCAGAAACTCCCCAGCGAGCAATGGAACACCCGGTTTCAGAGTAGCGAATGGTGCCAAACAGAAATTTTATGCCACTTACGGGATGTAGAAATCGAAGTGAATCTGCCCCGCATCCGCACAGCTCTCTCCACACTCAACCCATTCATCCCCGGAATCGACACGGACGCCTGGGCAGAGCAAAGAAACTATCTAAAGCAAAGCGGAGAACAAGCACTGAATGAATTCATCCAAGCCCGAATTGAGTTGCTGAGGATATTGCAAGAGCTACCTCCAAAAACTTGGGCACAAAAGGTGCGTCATGCCCTCTTAGGCCCTACGACCATACAAGAGCTAGTTGGGATCATCGCCTCTCACGACCGCATCCACATCCGTCAAATCGTCAAAAATCAAGCTATAAGTTTGGGGACCGAAGGAGAGTAGCACGGTCTCCTAAAGTCCGCTTCGCACACTGCGGCGAGCAAACCTGGCAGTGATATTCCCATTCTGCTCTTGCTTTGCACAAAGAATTCTAGACACTCAACACCCATTGAGAAAACCCTTATTTCGGCAGCACATATCGAACTCAGGAGCACGGGGTTTAATATGCAAGGTAGGTCAAATTCCTTTATGCGGAGGGTATTATGCGCCGTCGGGTAGTAGTTACGGGTTTGGGCTGCGTTAGCCCAGTCGGGAACGATATCCCGACGCTCTGGGCTTCTATCTCCCAGGGCATTTCAGGAATCAACTATATCACCCAATTTGACCCGAGTGAACATAAGTCCAAAATTGCTGCTGAAGTAAAGAACTTTGACGGGGTTGCGCTGTTCGGCAGCCGAGAAGCTCGCCGAATGGACCGCTATACTCAGTTTGCACTTGCGTCTGCCCAGCAGGCTCTCGAGCAAGCGCAGTTGGCGATCACCGACCAGAACCGCGATCGAATCGGTGTCGTAATCGGGACCGGTATCGGGGGCATACACACCCTGATCGATCAGTTTCAGGTCTTCCTCCAAAGAGGACCAAATCGTGTCAGCCCGTTCCTGGTGCCTATGATGTTACCCGATAGCGCAGGGAGTATGGTAGCGATCCATTTTGGTTTGCGAGGCCCAAACCTAGCTGTGATCACCGCTTGCGCTACCGGCAATAACGCCATCGGAGAAGCCACTGAAATGATCCGCCGCGGGCAAGCTGATGTCATGCTTGCTGGGGGGAGCGAGGCTGCTATTCTACCGGTTGCGATGGCAGGAATGAGCGTTATGGGAGCTCTCTCAACCCGTAATGACGATCCCCCTCGCGCCTCGCGTCCATTTGATCTACATCGCGATGGTTTCGTAATGGGAGAAGGAGCTGCGGTGCTGGTCCTAGAAGAATTGGAGTTTGCCAAAGCGCGTCGGGCCAATATCCTAGCGGAGGTCAGCGGGTATGGCCATACCAATGACGCTTACCACGTCTCTGCACCCGCCGAGGACGGATACGGCGCTGTCCAGTGCATGCGCCAAGCCCTCGCTGACGCCCGATTGGAGACTCACCAGATCAATTACATCAACGCCCATGGCACAAGCACACCGCTCAACGACAAGATCGAAACTCAAGCGATTAAGACCGTGTTCGGAGAGCGGGCCTATGAAATTCCCGTTTCTTCAACCAAGTCCATGACAGGCCACTTATTAGGTGCTTCGGGAGCCCTAGAAGCGGTCATCTGTGTGCTAGCGCTACAGCATCAGTTTATTCCTCCCACGATTAACTATGAGACTCCTGATCCAGAATGTGATTTGGATTACGTTCCCAATTTAGGCAGAGCGGCAAAAATCGACCACATCCTTTCCAATTCATTTGGTTTCGGCGGACATAATGCCTCGATTGTCTTCAGCCGCTTTGTGGAGTAGTACCTATGGCGAGATACGCCCATATCACCGGTTGGGGGATGGCGACTCCCAAAAAAGTATTGAGCAATTTCGAACTCGAAAAGATAGTTGAGACTTCAAACGAGTGGATCGTCTCGCGCACCGGCATCCAAGAACGCAGGATTGCTAGTGAGATCGAAACTCCTGCATCCCTCGCCGTTCAGGCTGCCCTCCGGGCTCTGGAAGTCGCTAACGTACACCCGTCGCAGGTGGATTTGATCATTGTTGCGACCTCCTCTCCCGAACACATCTTTCCTGCAACTGCTTGTATTGTGCAAGATCAGATCGGAGCCAAGAGAGCTGGAGCATTTGACCTCTCTGCTGCCTGCACAGGATTTATCTATGCCTTGGAGGTTGCCTCTTCGATTATCCGTAGTGGCGCAGCAGATACTATAGTGGTCATCGGTACGGAGACTCTTTCCCGGTTTGTCGACTGGCAAGACCGCAACACCTGTATCCTATTCGGCGACGGCGCCGGGGCTTTCGTGCTTCAAGCCAGCGAAGAACCCGGTGGCATCCTCGCCGGGGTGTTGCGGTCCGATGGATCGGGGGCAGAGTTACTCACCCTTCCTTCTGGCGCAGGCAGATACCCGTTCGGTCAAACGATAGTACAAAATGGGCAGCCTTATATCCGCATGAACGGTCGTGAGGTCTTTCGCTTTGCCACTCGTGTGATGGCCCAATCCACCCTGGAGGTGGTTCAAAAGGCCAAACTTACCCTCCAAGAGGTGGGGTGGATTGTTCCCCATCAAGCTAACCAACGCATTATTGAAACAGCAGCAAAAAATCTAAACCTTCCTGTGGATAAATTCATCTCCAATATCCATCGCTACGGTAATACCTCCACAGCTTCCATCCCTATTGCGACCTGTGAAGCAATCCAAGAGGGCAAGCTAAAGCCGGGGGATTACGTGGTGTTTGTCGGCTTCGGAGCAGGGCTTACCTGGGGCGCAACGCTGGTGCGATGGGGTGGACCCTTCACAACCAAGAGAAAACGCATCTTTGGGCGTCGCCACCGTTGGCTTTCCCGTCTCCGTTCCCGGTTTTTGCGTTGGTGGCGTCGTATAGAGGGCTTCCTATGGGGGAAAAACGCAGCCTAGCCTTGCTGCACCAAACTTTGCACGGGCAACACTGCGGAAATGGAGTAGGGAGCTTCCCACTCTGGCTTTGAGCTTCTCTACTTGCCTGAAATTGTTAGAGAGTTGTTAGAATCAATCCTCTGACACTCTAAGTTATTCCCTTCCAGTTCAGAGATTGGTATAATCTGAGTGGGTATAGCTTTTGGATTGGAATTGAGTATGGAGGTTTATAAGTGAGTCCATCTCGGAATCGGTCCTCTCTGGTATATCTCCTCTTGTTCGTGGCAATCATCGTCTTGGTGGTATACCAGTTCCAACAGAGTCCTACCACCCAAGATGTGATCCCGATTAACAAGGTAGCCAACGACATTCAAAGTGGCCTTGTAGAACGCATTGTTGAAGACAACAATCGGCTGCGAGTCATTTACTCAGACGGTAAAGAACGATACTCTCATAAGGAGTCTGAGACCACATTAGTTGAGCAACTCAAAGCTTTCGGAGTCACCACCGAGCAGCTTTCGCCGAGCAACATCAAGATCGAAGTCAAGCCTCCTTCCCCATGGGTAGGAGTAGCTACAATTCTCGGCTACGTTCTGCCGTTCTTGTTTCTAGCAGGAGTGTTTTGGTTTGTCTTCCGGCAAGCGCAAGGCAGCAATAACGCTGCGATGTCCTTCGGCAAATCTCGCGCGCGGATGTTCACCGGTGACCAACCTAAAGTGACCTTCCAGGACGTTGCCGGTGTTGACGAGGCCAAAGAAGAGCTTCAAGAGGTAGTCGAATTCCTGCGCGAGCCGGAAAAGTTTATCTCCCTTGGCGCTCGAATTCCCAAGGGCGTTTTGCTGGTCGGACCGCCCGGCACAGGAAAAACCTTGCTTGCCAAGGCCGTAAGTGGGGAAGCCGGCGTGCCCTTCTTCTCTATTTCTGGTTCGGAGTTCGTTGAAATGTTTGTCGGCGTAGGCGCCAGTCGCGTGCGCGATCTGTTTGATCAGGCCAAGCGCCATTCACCATGTATTGTGTTTGTTGACGAGATCGATGCCGTTGGCCGTCAGCGCGGTGCCGGCTTAGGCGGCAGTCATGACGAGCGCGAGCAAACCTTGAATCAAATGCTGGTCGAGATGGACGGCTTTGACACCGACACCAACGTGATCATTGTCGCTGCAACCAACCGCCCTGATATCCTCGATCCAGCTCTGCTGCGCCCGGGCCGCTTTGACCGCCGGGTGGTGCTCGACCGCCCGGATATGCGCGGGCGTGAGGCAATCCTCAAAGTGCACACCCGCGGCAAGCCTCTAGCGCCGGATGTGGATCTCTCCGTAATTGCCCGTTCCACCCCAGGCTTTGTCGGTGCCGACCTCGAGAACTTAGTCAACGAAGCCGCTATTCTGGCAGCGCGGCGCAACAAGAAGATGATCGGGCAAGCAGAGTTGGAAGAAGCGATCGAGCGCGTGATTGCCGGGCCCGAACGCAAAAGCCGCCTGATCAGCGCCGAAGAAAAGCGCATCATCGCCTACCACGAAGCCGGACATGCAGTAGTGATGAATGCCCTTCCGGAAGCCGATCCGGTGCATAAAGTCTCAATCATTGCTCGGGGCATGGCCGGCGGATATACCATTGCTCTTCCCGAGGAAGATCGCACGCTCATCCCACGAAAGAAGATGATCGCCGATATGGTCGGCTTGCTGGGCGGCCGCGCTGCAGAAGAGCTGGTCTTCGACGACATTACTTCCGGTGCCGCCAACGACCTAGAGCGGGTCACGCGTATGGCACGGGCAATGGTCACCCGCCTAGGAATGAGTGAAGAATTGGGGCCGCTTGTGTATGGTCAAAAAGAAGAGCTGATCTTCCTCGGCCGAGAAATCGCCGAACAACGCGACTATTCCGAAGCGGTGGCGCAGAAAATCGATGAAGAAGTGCGCAAACTGGTCAATCAAGCTTATGAACGTGCCAAAGCCATCCTCATCCAATATCGCGACAAACTGGATGCCGTTGCTCAACGCTTGTTAGAGGTTGAAACCATCTCTCGCGAAGAATTCGAAGCGATCTTTCCGCCGCCTTTCAGCAAAAACGGTGGCACACCCGTGCCGGTAGAGCAAAACCGAACCCCCGCTGGGCAGCCTGCATAGGATACCTACTCAAGGCATATGTGGAACAGGAACCAGTTCCACATATGCCTCTATTAGAGCAAGGTGTCCGAAACCTACCCAAATCGAGGCCGAGAAACCGATCAACGGCTAGAGTAAGTGCTTCCGCCATACGTGACTAACCAATAGGAAAAAAATCGAGCCTTAATTTATAATTCCCCTTACCATGCTCCCCTTTCTAAACCGCGTCTGTCTTGTCACCGGATCGGGGCGGGGGATCGGGCGGGCAATTGCATTGGAGTTCGCCCGTCGTGGAGCGGATGTGATTGTCAATTACTTTCGTAACCCGCAGCCCGCCGAGGACACCCAGCGCCAAATTCAGGCCTTGGGACGAAAGGCATTGCTGGTCAAAGCCAACGTCGGCGAATTGGACGAGATCGAAAGGCTCTTCCAAGCCATCGAAGCTGAGTTCGGTAAATTAGATTTCTTCATCAATAACGCTGCTTCGGGGTATAACCGCCCTGCCCTGCAACAACGCCCTAAGGGTTGGGACTGGACGCTGAACATCAACGCCCGTGCCTTTCTCTTTTGCGCTCAGAAAGCCGTGCCGCTGATGGAAAGAGCGGGTGGAGGGGCAATGGTAGCCATCTCTAGCCCCGGTGCGCACCGTGTATTACCCGATTATGTGGTAGTCGGTGCCAGCAAAGCCGCTCTAGAAGCTCTGGTGCGCTATCTTGCTGTGGAGCTAGCTCCCAAAAATATTGTTGTCAACGGTGTCTCGCCCGGCGTGGTGGAAACCGAAGCCCTAAAACACTTTGACGCCATCCGCAGCGATGCGCAATGGATCCAAAAAATCACCGCCATGACGCCCGCTGGGCGCTTAGTAACTCCAGAAGATGTCGCCCAATTAGTAGCGTTCCTATGTTCCCCTGAGGCCAGCATGATTCGCGGCCAGATTATCACTATCGATGGCGGCGCCAGCTTACCCGGCAAATCACTTTAGAAGGAACACCAAGACTCGAAGACACAAAGGTAACCTAAATTCTTGGTGTCTCCGTGTTTTATTTTTCGTACCAAAAGTCACCAAGAAACAGGGTCAAAGGGATTACCGACTATAGCGGCCGATCAATTCGCCTTGGGCTAGGATATGCTCTTGCATGGCTTTTTCCAAGTCTTTCTTCGTGGCTGTGGAGTCTAAATTCAGTTTAGTATCTAAGGCATAGATTTTGAAGAAATAGCGATGCGTAGTTCCCCGAGGAGGGCAAGGTCCACCGTAGCCCACTTTACGGAAGTCATTTATGCCCTCAGTGCCGATCCCTTTTTCCCCTTCGGAAAACTTTGTCACTTCGGGAGGGATATTGAAGATTACCCAGTGGACGAACGTGCCCCCCGGGGCGTCAGGGTCGTCCACGATGATCGCAAGCGACTTTGTCTCTGGTGGAACGTTTTTCCATATCAGGGGTGGGGAAAGGTTCTCTCCATCACAGGTATATCGTTTCGGAATGAAACCGTTTGGTGCGAAAGCCGTGCTGATCAATTCAATGCTCATTTTGGCCTCCTCTTGCGAAACACGAACAACACTTGGCCCACAGGCGGCCAATAACAAAACGAGCAAGGAGAAAGACAAGGCTCTGAGGCGATGCATACTCGCCAGACTCTACACTCCGATCAAGATCGCTCTCGCCGGAGCACCATCCGCTCCCTTGAGCTTGAGCGGCAAGCAGTAGAGCATATAGCGCCCCTGAGGCACTTCAGCTAGATTCAACCCCTCAACGATGATCACATCGTTGCGCAAGAAAACTTCGTGGGTTGGGCGGCTTTGCTTGTAAGGCGCTACCGAGAGGTAATCCACGCCGATCAGCTTAACCCCCCTTCTGACTAAGTAATCAGCAGCGTCTGCACTCAGACCCACAAAATCGGTTCGAAACTCCTTGACGCCCGCCGCCCAGTATTCACTGTTGCGTGTGCGGATCAACAAGCGTCGCGTGCGCGGCGGAATATTGACTCTTGCCAACTCCGCCGCAGTGACTACGGAAACCTCGGGAAGATGAAGAACATAAGCCCGCCCGTTGAGGATTCTCAACGAAAGTTGGTCCACTCCTTTGCCGTGACTAAAGAAATGATAGGGCGCGTCTACATGAGTGCCGGTATGCGCGCTCATTTCAATCCGAGTTGTATTAGTATTATCTCCAGCCTCAATTTTGTCGAAACGTTCCATGACAAACTTCGGATCGCCTGGCCAAGTCGGGATCTCAGGAGACAAGGTGAGAGTAATGTCGTAAATATTCATAACCTCCTCCATTCCATAAGTAGTATAGCTCATGAGGGCGAAAAATGCAATTTATTTTACAAGGTCACGGGAGGAAAAGACGTTGACTTGGTACTTTTTCAGGGCTTTTTGGTCAAGTTTTACCCCCAAACCCGGTCGCTCCGGTACGTCGATGGTGCTGTCAGGGTTCAGCGTAAATCTTTCCTCAGTAATATCTTCCTCATAATAACGCTCGGTCGCTGAAATATCGCCGGGCAAAGTAAAGCCGGGCAGACTTGCCAAAGCCAAATTGGAAGCCCGCCCCACGCCGGTCTCCAACATGCCACCACACCAGACCGGCACAGCTAGGGAAAGGCAGTGGTTGTGAATCGCAACCGCTTCGGTAAGCCCCCCCACTCGCCCGGCCTTGATGTTAATTACTCGGCAGGCTCCTATCTCCAGGGCTTGACGCGCATGTTGTAAAGAGAGGATGCTCTCATCCAAACAGATCGGGGTCCTAAAGTCCAGTTGCAAAGAGCGATGACCCCACCAATCTTCTTCCCCTAGCGGTTGCTCGATCAAAAGGAGATTTAGATCATCCAGGGGTTTCAACGCTTGCGCTCCTTCCAAGGTATAGGCCGAGTTTGCATCTACCTGAAGGCGCAAAGTCGGAAACGCTTGTCGCACGGCCAATACATCATCAATGTCTCTGCCCGGCTTTATTTTCAGCTTAATACGCCTGTAGCCCTGATTTAGGTAGCTCTCCACCACCTTGACTAAGACTTGTGGCGTCTCTTGAATACCCACTGAAACCCCTACTTCAACGCGGTTGCGCACCCCCCCTAACAAGGCTCTCAGCGACTGCCCGTGGCGTTTACCGTATAGATCCCATAGCGCCATCTCTACACCGGCCTTAGCCATGCGGTGGCCGCGAATCCAGGCCACTTTTTGGCAGAACTCTTGCGGTTGCTCAAACTCTATCCCCACAACCGCCGGCAGGATAAACTCGCGCAGGATATGCCATTCGGTTCCAACCGTCTCCGGGCTATACCCAGGTTCCCAATCGGCAACGCACTCTCCATACCCCTCTAGACCTTCAGCGCGAACGATCAGCAGAAGACAATCACGGGTTACGGATCGGCCAAAAGAGGTCTCAAAAGGCGTGCGCAGTGGCATCCTTAAGTGCACTACTTCAATTTCCTCGATCCTCATAAGGTGTGTTCTCCATGACTCAGAACATATAGGCTGCGCGCAGGATGCCCTTTCAAATAGATGAAGTCGGTGACCAGATAACCATGCTGGAACAGGATCGGAAAGATTTGGCGTGTATGTAAGCGCCATTCAATAGCTAAGTTGAGATCAACCTCTCTGATCCGGGGATAATCGGAAGGGATTTCTACGAGCAGAATTCCGGGATACTCCTCCGCTTTCAGCGAAGAAACCTGAACATCGAACGGAAAACGGATTTTGCTCGGATAAGGCAACCCATCGGAGCGCAAACCGCTCGGATTGATAATTTCCGCCCCTGCAGCCAAGTAATGGGCTAAGTCCAAGGGCTGCCGCGCCTCGCGACTCAAGCGGCGGTTTACCCGTTGTGAATGTACCCACCAATCTACTTCAAACCGATCCGAGGGCACTCCAGCATTTAGGCTATCTCGCAAAGTGCCATAATAATCGAAGTGATAAGTGTTACACACAGCACCCAATTTCGCAATATTCAGGTGGGCATTCCGGCTTAACAAGGGATCATAAGTCCAAGCAATCCGGTCTACACCTTGCCTGCGGACCATTTGCCACTGAGCACGCTTGAGCAAGAACCCCAGGCCCTCATTTCGATAATTGGGATGCACACCCAACATGTGAGAATAATGCATCAGGCGCGGGCCATCCGGCGTATGATAAATCGCCGGCATCCCGAAGACAAACCCGACTAAATGATCCCGATTCGAGTCATTGTCCCCAGGCGCATAAGCACCAATGCAGATCCCGCCATGTTTGACTGACGAGATCAACAAATGGGAGGGAACCACCTCCGTTTCGCTCCCCGGCCAAATAAGGCGTTGGAGCTCTTCGACAGCTAAGAACTCCTCAGGTTCGCTGAGAATCCGCAGGTGGTACTTCCTCTGGGTCATCCTGTCTCTTTACCCCTAATGAGATTCCAGAACACTCTTCGCCAATTCACCTCCTTCAGATAATCGATTCGCTGAGAAAGACGGCTGGGCTTCAATTGAAAGACACGCGGTAAGGTATCGATAGCACAAGCATGATTGACCGCTAAATAATCCAACCAAAATACCGAAACCGGAAAGCGAGGCAGGCTGGTCTCTAAGAAGATCGTTACCCCTCTAAGCAGAGGGGGAGGCAGATAGAAAAATCGTCTCCGCTGGCCCAGTACTTCCATGACAGTTTCCACAATCTCGCAGAAACTAAGCATCTCAGGCCCGCCGATTTCGTAGACTCGATCGGTACTTTGGGGGTCCTCTATCGCCCAGGTGATCACTGTCGATAGGTCCTCAACCCAGATCGGTTGGAGTAAGGCTTTACCATCACCGGGGACAAAGAACAAAAACGGTATAGCACTCAAGAGTTGGGCAATACCGCTCGTCAGAATATCCCCTTTCCCAAAGGCTACGCCGGAGCGAAAAATCGTATACCGAACTCCAGAAGTGCGGATCGCTTCCTCGGCCAGTCCCTTTGCCTTACTCACCGGAAAAGCGGAGAAGCGATCAGCTCCCAAATGGCTTAAGTAAACCAATCTTTTGACGCCGGTTGCTTTGGCGATCTGCGCTACAAGGCGGGTTCCGTTTATATCTACGCGCATCAGGTCGGCATATACCCCTTGCCGTTCTGCACTGGCTAAGTGAACAACCACCTCCATTCCACTCATCGCTGCACGCAACCCGCGCGCATCGACCACACTGCCCAAGGCAATTTGAACCGGTACATCTCTCGGCATCTTTGGGGTATGTCTGCCCGGCCGAATCAGCAATCGCACCCGATGGCCAGCTTCCACCAGCTTTCGCACCAAGGTTCGACCGATGAACCCTGTTCCACCGGTAATTAGGATATTCACTCAATTTATTTTATCGCAATTCCTCTTCGCGAAAGCGCAAGGCAAAGGCGTGCAAAGCAAGCCAATAGGATTTCCAGCCAAAACCCGAAATCTTCCCCCAGCATACCCCAGATATTAGAGAGCGATGCCGAAATTCTTCGCGCGCATCAACGTTAGAAAGATGAACTTCGATCACCGGAATTCCAATAGCTGAGATCGCATCCCGCAAAGCTACCGAAGTATGGGTATAGCCCCCTGGATTAAAGACCACTCCTGCAGCCCAGCTCTGTGCTGCTTGCAACTGATCGATTAGCACCCCTTCGCAATTGGATTGAAAACAACGCACTTTGAGCCCTAGCTTTTCCCCCTCGGCGATCAACCGACGGTTGATCTCCTCCAGTGTCAGCGACCCATACACTTGAGGTTCTCGTTGCCCCAAGAGATTGAGGTTAGGACCGTGTAAGACAAGGACCTCTCTCATCCTAGTGTTCCTTCCTCCTGACAAACTCGGAGCGCTTCGAGCAGCTCCTCTTCTTCGGAGAGACGGATGCCCACCCGCACAAAACCGATTCGCTCTGGTAAGGCAAAGCGCAATTCGCCCAGCTGTTTCTTCTTATCGGCCTGCATGGCCTGCAGAACCGCCTGAGGTGCAAAGCGCCGAGGCAGGCGGGTGGGTAACCCCAAGCCTCGCAGAGCTGCCTCGATACGCTCTTTGATTTCCATCGGTGCCAGACCGATCTGGTAGGCAAGCTGAGCTTCGGCAACCATTCCCATCGCCACCGCAAAGCCGTGCAAAATTCGATAACCTGAAAGCGTTTCAATAGCATGAGCAACTGTATGCCCAAAATTTAGTGCGGCCCGTCTGCCGCGTTCATAGGGATCTTCTTCGATCACTTTGATCTTGACCCCCATCGCCCGAGGCAAGAGCTCCGCCATTCTCCCACGCACCCCATCTTCCCCACTCTCACAAACTTCAAACAGGTATGCATCACCGATAACCCCTGCTTTCACCACTTCGGCCATGCCGGCCCGCCACTCGGCTTCCGGCAAAGTGGCCAAGGTTTCCAAGTCAGCCAAGACCAAGCGTGGAGCATGAAAAGCACCGACAAGGTTCTTTCCTTGGGCCAAATCCACTCCGGTCTTGCCTCCCAAGCTAGCATCAGCCATCGCCAGCAAGGTTGTGGGGAGCACAACCCAAGGGATACCGCGCATATAAGTAGCCGCAGCAAAGCCACCAATATCGCCGATCACTCCACCGCCCAGAGCGACTAGCCAGCTTGTCCGGTCAACGCCCGCCCTGATCATCTCCGTCCAAACTTCCTGAAGGGTGTGAATATTTTTGGTCTGCTCACCAGCGGGGAGGATCATCGCATGAGAGCGTATTCCTTCGGAGTGAAGAGCTTGCTCTACATCGCGGAGGTAATGCTTTGCTACATTTTCATCGCTCAGGATGAAAGCCAAGCCCTCGAACCCTTGTTGGCGTAGAATTTGGCCTAACTTATATCGTCCACCGCTCTGAATACGCACTGGGTAGTCTGCTCCCATGCCCTGCACCCGAAACATTCCCACTTTTAGCTGAATCTCCCATACAATCTCCTCGACTGAGCGAGCCTCAACTTCGATTTGGGATTCAAAAGACAAGTAATGGGGCAAGCGCTCACTCAATAATCTCTCGAGCTGAACTGCGGCATCTTCTGCCAACAGCGGACGTTGGTTTCGATCCAAGCTCAGACGTCGCAGAAGGGCGGGGTAACTCGCCCGTAAACAAAAGACTTTCCCACTCTGCTCGCATAGCTTGCGATTCCTGAAGTCGAGCAGGGCACCGCCGCCCAAGGCGACCACTTGGTTTGTGGCAGCCGCCACCCGTCGCAACGCCTCGCGTTCACGTTTACGAAATCCTTGCTCCCCTTCTCGCTCAAAGATTTGGGGAATACTCTGACCTGCACTACGTTCAATTAGCTCATCTAGGTCGACAAAGGCAAGGCCGGTACGTTCCGCCAGCCGGGCGCCCACAGTGGATTTTCCCGAAGCCGGAGGACCATAAAGGTAAATGTTCATCATTCCCAAAAGAGATGCTTGCTCCCCTCCAGAGAGAAGTGATCAAGGGTCATTTTGGGCAATTGCGCAAAGCGTTGCAATTGCTCTTGGAGTGAGTCGCCGCCCAACTTTTCGATTAGGGCATCGGCGATCACATAGGCAACCATCGCCTCGAGGATCGGCACTGCGCGTGGCACCGGGCAAAAATCGGAGCGCTCGTAACGGGTGAAAGTCTCTTCCCCCTTCAATAAATCCACGGAAGGTTGAGGGGTTAGAGTGGTGGCAATTGGTTTCATAGCAGCCCGCACGAGAATTGGCTCGCCGGTTGAGATTCCACCCTCGATTCCCCCGCTGCGGTGGGTGCGTCGCACGAGACGCTTTTCTTCTAGGAAGATCCCATCTTGGGCCTGCGTGCCGCTAAGGCGGGTATTCGCAAAGGCCGGCCCGATCTCCACTCCTTTTATGGCCTGAATGCTCAACAAGGCAGCACCCAACCGAGCCTCCAGTCGGCGATCCCACTGCACATGCGAGCCCAGCCCGGGTGGCGCTCCGAAGACAATTACCTCCAGAACCCCACCGAGCGTCTCCTTCTCTACCATCGCCCGCCGAATGCGCTCTTGCATTGCCTGGGCCGCACTTTCATCAGGACACCGGAGAGGCGACCTCTCAGAAAGCTCAAACCGCTTCTCCAAAGGTAGGTCACCGACCTGCGCTTCAATTTCGGCGATCGAACACACATACCCCTCAACACGGATGTCAAATTGACGCAAGTATAACTTACATACCGCGCCCACTGCAACTCTTGCTGCGGTCTCCCGAGCCGAAGCCCTTTCTAGCGCCGGACGCAAGTCCCGATAGCCGTATTTCAAGGTCGCAGTGAGGTCGGCATGACCGGGCCGCGGGATGGTCATGGCCTCGATCGCTTTCCCTTTCCAACGACTATGGTCTAAATTCTCAATCAGGATCGCCAACGGAGCACCGATCGTCCTCCCCTCCATGATTCCGCTCAGAAAAACCGCACGGTCCTCTTCCAGTTTCATCCGTGGTCCAGCGCCATACCCCACTTGACGACGCTTCAATTCCCGATTGATAAATTCCAAATCCAAGGGCAAACCAGCGGGAATGCCTTCTAAAATGGCAACTAGGGCAGGGCCATGCGATTCGCCAGCAGTTAAGAACCGCAAGCTCATAGTTTCTTCATCCACTGCGTGAGGCGTTCCATCGCCTCCACGATTAGATCATCTGCCAAACAAAAGCAAATGCGTGCCGAGCCCTCGCCATATTTGCCGAATACCGTACCTGGGGTAATACTGACATGCGCTTCCTCTAGCAACCTTTGGCAAAACTCCTCGCTCTTCCAGCCGCTTGGCAAAGGCATCCAAACATAAAGCGAAGCCAGAGGAACACGCACCTCGACGCCAACCCGCCTGAGGGCATCGACAATCAGATCGCGCCGGCGCTGATAGACCTGATTGCGTTCTTGCAACCACCCTTGGTCCCCCGTCATCGCCTGGACTGCCGCATCCAGAATTGGCCGGAAGTGTCCCGAGTCTACTTGGGTCTTTAGGGTGTAAAGGGTCTTTAAGGTCTCTGCATTCCCAAGCGCAGCCCCCACCCGCCAGCCTGCCATATTATGCGACTTCGATAAGGTGTTAAACTCAATCGCAACCTCCTTTTCCCGATCAACTTCGAAAATTGAGGGAGATCGGTAGCCATCAAAAGTGACCTGAGAATAGGCTGCATCGTGACAAACCAAAATCTGATATCCTTTTGCGAATTCAACAGCACGCTCAAAGAACTCGCGGGTTGCCGTAGCAGCCGTTGGGTTGTTCGGATAGTTGAGCCACATCAGTTTCGCCCGCCTAGCCACTTCGGCGGGAATGGCTTCAAAGTCGGGCAAGAAGTTGTTTTCAGGGAGTAGAGGCATGCGATACACTTCGCCTCCGGCAAAGCGAGCGGCTGCTTCGTACGTTAGGTAACCCGGGTCCGGAATCAACACTACATCACCTGGGTTCACGAAAGCTTGGACGAAATGAAAGATACCCTCTTTTGAACCCAATAGGGGCACCACTTCGCTTTTTGGGTCGATCTCGACCCCATATGCACTTCGATACATATACGACCAAGCGTTTAACAACGCCTCGCTTCCGCGGTGGGGTTGATATCCGTGCGTATCCGATCGGTTTGCCGAACGGTAAAGGGCATCCAAGATCGGAGAGGGAGGTGGTAAATCTGGAGAGCCGATATCCAAGCGGATTACCCTGTTCCCTTGAGCCTCCAGAGCGGCTATCCGCGCAGATAGGCCGGCAAAAAATTGTGTGCTCAGGGTTTGCATTCGTGTCGCAGCTTCAATTCTCATCTTGCCAAATCCTCGCCATGATCCGGGCTTCAAGTTGCGGCGTGACCGCAATCTTACAGCCTGTCCAATGCTCGAAGGCTAATGCAGCTTGATGGATCAACATTCCTAGGCCATTCCGAGCAGAGCATCCTCGCTCCCGGGCTTGCCGCAAAAAAGTCGTTTCAGGCGGATTATAAACCAAGTCGTAGAAACAAGTGTTCCGAGGGCAACGAAATTTGGAGGGGAGGGGCGAGCCCTGCTCCAGTCCTTTCGTCCCTAAGGGAGTGGCATTAACCACCAAGCGTAGCTCTTGCCAATCCTCCGGAGGGAGTTCCATTTCATGGCTCAAAGGAAGGGCCTTTATCCGCTCCATTTTCACGTCCTGATGGGAGAGCAAATTGCAAACGACCTCCTGGGCTTGGGCAAGGCGCCGCGCCGCAATCAAGACTCGCCACCCCTTGGATAGCAAGCCAAAGGCCACAGCTCGCGCTGCGCCGCCCGCGCCGAGGATCAGAGCCGTCCCTCCCGCATCCAAGGGCATCCCCCTCTCCAGATCCACCAAAAAACCCTCCACGTCGGTGTTAGTTCCCACCAGAAGAGGGTGCTGGCGGTAAATCGTATTCACTGCACCAACCGCCTTTGCTTCTTCATCCAGAGAGTCTAAAAACCCTTTGACAGCTTGCTTATGCGGAATGGTCACATTCAGCCCATCATACTCTCCTTGGCGCATTCTTGCCAAAATGGTTTGAAGTCGCTGGGCAAGCTGTTCATCAACCGCAATAGGAATTAGCTCATACTCGCCTCGGAAGCCACACTCCTCTAGAAACACCTGATGGATATAAGGAGAAAGGCTATAGGTCAAAGGGTACCCAAGCAAGCCAAAGCGGTAAGCCATCTTTCTTAGTCTTCACAAAGCACTTCTGCCCCTAAAGAGCGCAGGAGAGGGATAAATTCCGGCAAAGATTCACCGACCACCTCTGCACCGTTGACGACCACCGGCTCCTTTGAAGCCAGACCGGCAACGATCAGCGCCATTGCCAAGCGATGATCACCGTGAGCTTCGACAGTTCCCCCTTCCACCCTCCCTTTACCGACAATCCGAAAGCCATCCTGAGTTTCAGTCGCTTCCACCCCCAATTTCCTCAGCTCTTGACATAATCTTGCAATCCGGTCCGACTCCTTATAGCGCAACTCTTGCGCATCGGCGACGAGCGTTTCGCCTCTGGCGTAAGCCGCAGCTACGCCCAATACCGGGAACTCATCGATCATTCGCACCACTCGCTCACCGCTCACCTTGCTTGCGTTCAAGGAAGAAAAACGCACACGGATGCGACCACAAGGCTCTCCCCCTTCCACGCTTGTCTCTTCAGCTTCGAGAATTGCCTGCATCTCGAGCAAAGTGTCCAACAGCCCGGTGCGGGTGGGATTTAGCCCCACATTTTCGATCTCGATCTCCGAGTCAGGGACTACCAGACCGCTCACTACAAAGAAAGCGGCCGACGAGACATCCCCGGGCAGACGCATGCGAAGCGGCTTTAGCGAGCTACTCAAGGGGCGGACTCGGGTTTGGTAAACGTAACGCCCACCCTCAACCGGACCCGTCTCAATCTCAGCCCCCATACTACGAAGCATCCGCTCGGTGTGGTCGCGGGAGCGGGCGGGCTCGTAAATATGAGTAGGCGAATCTGCCACTAATGCCGCCAAGATTAAGCCGGTCTTCACTTGCGCGCTGGCAACCGAAAGCTCGTGTTCCATGCCCCGTAGGGGCCGTTCTGAGCGACTCAGGAATAATGGAGCAAAACCCTCTGTAGATCGGATGTCAACGCCCATCCTCTGGAGGGGTCTGACAATGCGGTCCATCGGTCGCCGCCTTAGGCCGGCTGTGCCATCCAGTATACCGCTCACGTTGGTCGCCGCCATTGCTCCGGCGAGCAGCCGCATCGTCGTTGCTGAATTGCCACAATCAATCACTGTACCTGGGCTCTGCCAGCCTTCCAACCCTCTACCATTGACAGTCAGGCGTCGATCGACCAAAGACCAACCCACTCCAAAAGCCGTCAATGCCTCGAGCATGGGCCTGGTCACCCCTGCTAGCAAGACATTTTCGATTTCGCTCTCCCCTTCCGCCAGCGCAGAGAACAAAATTGCTCGATGGGAAAGGGACTTATCCCCGGGGAGATGGATGCGACCCCGAAGAGGTTTTCCGCTTCTCACAATACATTTCATCGAGTTATTCCTTCTGAAGGATTCTTTGCAGATGTTCGGCAGCAACATTCAGCCGAGAGTTCAAGAGTTCATACTCCTCACGGTAAAGATAGGCCTTTAGGCGGGATAATTCCTCTTCCACTCGTTCAACCGCTTCCAGAATAAAGGAGCGATTCGTTTTTAGCACATCCAACATCATCGTGGTCGGCGTGGCTGCCAACCGCGTGCTGCTGCGAAAACCGGGCCCGATGAGAGAGGTTAACTCCAAGGGCACACTGAGTGTCAGGGCACTCGCCAGCAGATAGGGCAAATGGCTTACCGCAGCAACTATCCGATCGTGGGTTTCGGCATCCAGCCAAACAACACGACTACCAATTGCTGCAACCAACTGCTCTGCGAGGGACTTGGCGTAGGAGCTGGTACGCTCTAAAGGCACTAATGCAAATGGAGCGCCTTGATAAATTGCTGCGTCAGCGGACTGGATCCCTAGGGTTTCCTTGCCGCACATCGGATGTCCCCCGATGGGATCAAGATGCTCAGCCAGTTTCTCCATTGCCCGGCAGATCACCGTCTTGGTCGAACCGACATCCATAATAACGGTTGGTGTCAGAATCGCTTCGTTAATTTGTTCAAGCAAGCCCAAAATCTGTCCTACTGGAACAGCTAAGATCATCATATCCACCGGGCGGGTCTTGGTGGCATCCTGCCAAACTGCATCCACCACTTCATGCATCAGAGCTAAACGACAAGTGTCCTCATTCCGATCCACTCCATAGAGAGCCTTACACTTGCCTCGCAAGGCCAAGGCAAGGGAAGCTCCCATGAGCCCCAGCCCCACGATCAAGACCCGACAATGTGCAAGAGACAGCGGAAGCTGGCTGTTCATTGGGCAAGAGCAGGCTCCGAAGCCTTTAGGTCTCTCCCCACGGCCTCCGCAACCAGCCGTACCTGACGCACCAGCTCTGCAAAACGCTCCGGTTTCAAGGACTGCGCACCATCCGACTTGGCTTCTGCCGGGTTCGGGTGCACTTCGATCATCAAGCCATCGGCGCCGGCCGCCACAGCCGCTCTGGCAATCGCCGTCACGTACTCCCATTTGCCAGTGCTATGACTGGGATCTAAAATGACCGGCAGGTGAGTAGCTTCTTTCAGAACCGGAATGGCATTGATATCGGTGGTGTTGCGCGTCGCCGTCTCGAAAGTGCGAATCCCTCGTTCACATAAGATCACCCGCCGGTTGCCATGGGAGAGAACATACTCGGCCGACATCAGCAATTCTTCAATCGTGGCGCTCATTCCCCTCTTGATCAACACTGGGTGTTGACTTCTCCCGGCTGCGTGGAGCAAGGCGTAATTCTGCATGTTACGCGCTCCGATCTGCATTACATCGGCATACTTGGCCACCAAAGGCACCTGCTCTGGAGCCATCACTTCCGTCACCACCGGCATGCCGGTCAATTCTCGCGCTTCGGCTAAAATTTCCAAACCGGCTTCACCTAGCCCCTGGAAAGAGTAGGGCGAGGTGCGCGGCTTATAGGCTCCGCCGCGCAGGGCATGAGCTCCAGCCTCCCGGACGGCGAAAGCGGTTTCGATATATTGAACGCGGTCTTCAACAGAACAAGGCCCGGCGATAATCACAATCGAATTTGAGCCAATGGTTACCCCATCTAGACGAAAGACCGTGTTGGTAGACTGAAAATCCCGCGAGGCCAACTTATACGGCTTCAAAATCGGGAGAACTTGTTCAACACCATCCAGAACCATGAACGGATCTTTCGGGATAGGGCGGTCATCTCCGATGGCACCGATAATACAGCGCTCTTCCCCTTGGGAAAGATGAGCGCGCAAACCGCACTCTTCAATGCGGCGCACCACAGCTTCGATCTGAGCTTGGGTCGCTTGGGCTTTCATGATGATGATCATCCTACACTCCTTTCTCTTCGAGATTTGACTACGATCTTGGAAACTCCCATTCAGGTCGCAGTCGAGCTGCTTCCCCGAGGTAAACATGTTCTATTTCCGAGGGATTCAATTCCGTATTCCAATGAATGAGGATGCGGAGACAGCGCTTCAGGCCATGCGGAACGTCCATCTCCTGAGCACAGATCAACGGAACTTCCGACCATCCCATAAGCCGCGCAGCCTTGGCTGGATATTCCGCTGTCAAATCCGGTGTCACCGTAAAGAAACAGCTTGCAACCTCCTCAGGATGGAGAGAAGGATTGGCGATCAGAATCGCTTCCAGCAACTGGTGAGCAGCCGCAAGGATCGCTTCGGGTGTGTCCTCTGCGACTACTATGGCGCCACGAATCCCACGCAAAGCCATCTCTCGACTCCTAAATAAAAAAATCTGCGAAGCCGTTGGCTTCGCAGGAAATTGTTTTCAGCAACTAGACCTTCCGTTTGCTTAAGCACCGCCAACGGCAACCGGGGGCACCCTGCCAAAGTAATAAAAGTAGCGGTACGAAGCAAACCAGGTCCTCATTTGCTTAAATTCTATAGAAAACGAAAAACAAAGTCAAGGAGTTTGGCTCGGTAAAGTACACAAGATTTCCGAGCCATTTTTGTCACCTTTTACAAACAGATTCCTCGAAGGGTATATAATAATAAGCAATTCTGGGAAACAAACGCCTTGCCGACTTCCGACCATTTCAAGAGCATACGCCTCTCCAACTGCTAAAGCGCTTTGGCCGGCAAGTTTCGGAGGTAGCATGAAGTTAAGACCCGATCTCGGCCTAACGTTTGACGATGTTCTCCTTATCCCCAAGCGATCTGCTGTTGTCAGCCGTAAGCAAATCGATCTCTCCGCTTGGCTAACTCCCCAAATCCAACTGGCCATCCCGATCGTCAGCGCTAACATGGATACCGTCACAGAGAGCGAAATGGCCATCGCTATGGCGCGTGCGGGTGGAATTGGGATCTTGCATCGCTTTATGACGGTGCAGCGCCAAGCGGAGATGGTTCAGCGCGTCAAGCGTGCCGAAAGCTTTGTGGTCGAAAATCCATTGACCATTCCACCCACGGCTACACTTGAGGAGGCTCGCAGGCGAATGCTTCAGGCGGATATCGGAGGCCTCGTTGTAACCGATGCTGAGGGCACTCTCCTTGGAATAATCACCACCCGCGACATTTTACTCGCACCGGACCTCTCGGCAAAAGTCCAGGACGCCATGACTCCTAGAGAGCGATTAGTTGTCGCTGCTGCAGACGAACCCCTTACGCTTGCGCGCCAAAAACTTTACCAGCACCGGATTGAAAAGCTTCCGCTAGTGGACGCCAACGATCGAGTGGTCGGACTAGTCACCGCTCAGGACATTATCAAGATTCAAGAGCATCCCCAAGCAACCAAAGATTCCAAAGGTCGCCTAAGAGTAGGAGCCGCTGTCGGAGCGAATCCATCCGATCTAGAACGCGCCCGGGCCTGCGTTGCGGCAGAGGCGGACGTGTTGGTAGTGGACGTCGCCCATGGACATCTTGAAATCGTCATTCGTATGGTCCAACAACTGAAACGCGAATTCCCCTCTGTCCCGATTATTGCTGGGAACGTAGCAACCCCAGAAGGAGTATCCGATCTCCACCAAGCTGGTGCGGATGCAGTTAAGGTGGGGGTCGGTTCGGGTTCGATCTGCATCACCCGAATCGTTACCGGCTTCGGTGTGCCTCAACTGACGGCGATCGCCGATTGCGCCGAGGCCGGGCGCAGATTGGGCGTGCCGATCATTGCTGACGGGGGAATTCGCAATTCAGGGGACATTACTAAGGCCTTAGCCGCTGGAGCAAGCACGGTGATGCTGGGCAGCTTACTCAGCGGCACTAAGGAAAGCCCGGGGCCGACCATCTTCCGCAATGGACAGGCCTACAAAGTAGTGCGTGGCATGGCCTCTCTAACCGCCAATATCACTCGTCGCAAGCTCGATCATCAAAACGATGTAGATTGGGAGGAGTGGAGTGACATTGTCCCTGAGGGGGTAGAAGCTGTCGTGCCCTATCGTGGCTCGCTTAACGAGGTACTACATCAATTGCTGGGCGGGCTGCGCTCCGGCATGAGCTACTGCGGAGCCACGAACCTCACTGAACTGGTTGAAAAAGCTGAGTTTATCCGCATTACCCACTCTTCTCAAGTCGAATCGGGAGTCCACGACGTTACTGTGCTATAGCGGGATGCCCAACTCAAGCCCTCCCTATTCCACTTGGGTGGAAGTCGATCTGCAGGCCATTCGCGACAACGTGCGCTGGATTGTCGAGCACAGCGGTGTCGCAGTGATGGCGGTCGTCAAAGCCGATGGCTACGGTCATGGAAGTGTTCCCGTTGCGCGCGCCGCTCTTCAGGGTGGGGCTACCTGGCTAGGGGTTTCTCGGATCGAAGAAGCTTTGGAGTTGAGGAATGCAGGGATTGCGGCGCCGATTCTCGTTCTCGGGTATTTGTCAAACGGCTTCCTCGAACATGCAATCCAATCCGATATCTCTCTGACCGTTTGGAGTCCTAAACACATCGAAGAGATTGAACTCTGTGCAAGACAGCTTGGGCGAAGGGCTTCAGTTCACTTGAAAATCGATAGCGGAATGGGACGGATCGGGGCTTTCCCTCAAGAGGCGGGAGCGATTGCAAAGCAACTTGCTCGAGCAAAGCATTTAGTCTGGGAAGGGGTCTATACTCATTTCGCTCGCGCTGATGAGAACGATCCCGCTCCAACCCAGCGGCAGCTTCAGCGTTTCTGCGACGCACTAGAAAAGATGCGCCCCTATCTCCCTACCTCTCTGCGCATCCATGCTGCAAACTCTGCGGCCACTCTCAACTACAAAGAGACGCTCTTCAACATGGTGCGAATCGGCATCGCTATGTACGGTTTGAATCCATCTCCAGACCGCCCTCTTCCCCCGGTCTTTAAGCCCGCTCTGAGCTGGAAAACGGTTCTAAGCCATGTCAAGATCGTGCCCCCCGGCGAAGGGATCAGTTACGGCCATGCCTACGTCACACAGACAAACGAGCGCATCGGTACTCTACCCGTCGGCTACGCAGATGGCTTTCGGCGCGTTCCGGGAAATATGGTTCTGATCAAGGGGAAAAAAGTGCCAGTTGTCGGCCGCGTCTGCATGGATCAATGCATGGTTCAGTTAGATGGGGTGCCAGAGGCCGAAGTGGGAGATGAGGTCGTCCTGATCGGCAAGCAGGGGGGTCAACAAATTACCGCCGATGAGGTCGCCGGCCTCTGGAGCACCATCAACTATGAGGTGATCTGTGGGATTGGAAGGCGGGTACCGCGAATTTACCTGAACCTATAGTCCCTTATGCTCTTCCCAGTCAGACCCTTGGGGATCGAACCCAACCCAGCGGATCGAATCGATGTCTCGAAAGCGCTTCGCCATAACCCGCATTGCTTCGGGGTTATTATCAATCAAGATGAAGTATCTCCCTAACTTCCAAGCTGCTTCGCCAGTGGTGCCACTGCCAGCGAAGAAATCCAAAACCACCCCACCCCTAGGGCTAGAAGCACGGATGATGCGCTCTAAAATTCCCAACGGCTTTTGGGTTGGGTAACCTGTTTTCTCCTTTCCGTTCGTGGGGACAATCGTATGCCACCAGGTGTCTGTGGGAGTTTTCCCTCGCCGGGCTTTTTCCGGGCCCACCAGCCCCGGGGCCATATAGGGTATCCTTTCAATTTCCTCGTAATTGAAGAGGTACTTCCGGGGATTTTTCACATAAACGAGGATGTTGTCATGCTTCGGTGGCCACCGTCTTCTTGTGCGGCCGCCAAAGTCGTAAGCCCAGATAATTTCATTTAGAAAGCATTCTCGCCCAAAAATCGCATCGAGGAGTATCTTACAATAATGCACTTCGCGATAGTCAATATGAAAATACAGCGAGCCATGCTCCTTAAGCAAACGCTGCGCCTCGCGCAAGCGCGGCTCTAAAAACTCTAAGAAATCGTCAAACCAATCCAAGTAGGCTTTCGTCCCAATAGGAATAGTTCGGTAACGCGCGCCTTGGAAACCTACCCGATCACCATCTTCCGAGCGGATAGTGCGAATCTGGGTGCGCCGCTGCATCTTTCGGGTGTTGAAGGGGGGATCGATATAGATCAGATCGATCGACTCGGAGGGTAACCGCTCTAAAATTGACAGGTTGTCACCAAAGTAGATCACGTTCTCCATCAGAGAGGGAATTATAACCGGTTCAACCTCTTTGGCGAGACGAGTACATTAGTCAAAGTCCTTCCGACTAGTAACTCCACAGAAAAGAGAATCACAGGGCTTCCCTTTTAGGCAGTTATTCGGACTAACTTCTTACTACACCTGCCTTCGAATTGCAAAGCCGCACTGCCCTGTTTGGGATCTGAGCAAAGAAAATACGAGCAGGCCAAATCGACCTATAACTAAAAGGACTTGCGCTGCGCCCAGATACTATGGGCCAAAAGCGGCTTATCGCACACTTGAGAGCAGAAGACGCCCACAGACTAAAGCTCACTCCAAACCGGTATGATAAAGCATCGCAAGGCTTGCTATCATCTTCCTCTTTGGCAAGCAATCCCCCCTTATATGACACTTATCTCCTCCAAAAGTGAATAATTTCACTATGCTTCTTGCTCTTTGTATAATAAAAGTATATGCGAATATGCGCTAAATCACATATAATTCTTCGAAGGAGTGAACTGTGAGCCTCCCGAAAAATCTACAAGAAGAAATTCACCAACTGCACGCTCATATCTGTAGCGGACTGGCAGATCCTAGTCGCATAATGATCCTTTACACCCTTGCAGAAAAAGATTGCACCGTTTCCGAGATTGTCGAAGCACTAGGCATGAATCAATCCACTGTCTCACGCCATTTGAAAGTGCTGCGTGAGATCGGACTGGTCACTTTTGAACGCGCAGGACAATTTATTCACTACCGTCTCAAGGATCCCCGCGTAATCACTGCGCTAAACTTATTGCGCGAGATTTTGGCGGACACTATGAAAGAACGCGCCCAACTACTTAACATCGCCGTACCATTTGAACCATTGTTTCAAGGAGATGCAGACCTATGAAGACCTTACTCATCCTCGGCGCCGGCACCGGCGGTACCATGGTCGCCAACAAAATGGCCAAACAGCTCGATCCACAAGAATGGCGCATCATTGTGGTCGACCGCGACGAAGCCCATCATTATCAACCGGGTTATCTATTCATCCCCTTCGGAATCTATACCCAACGGGATGTGGTCAAGCCCAAACGTAACTTCTTACCCCCCACTGTTGAGGTGATCTTCAGTGAGGTTGAAGTAATTGAGCCGGAAAAGAACCGGGTTCTCTTACGAAAGGGCAACCAAGCGCTGAATTACGATTATCTCGTCATCGCCACCGGCAGCGACATCCATCCCGAAGAAATTGAGGGCATGGTCGACGGGGGTTGGAATAAAAACATCTTTACCTTCTACAACCTCGAAGGCGCAGTCAAATTAGCCGACTTTCTTAAGCACTGGAAAGGCGGACGCTTAGTGGTTAACATTGCCGAAATGCCCATCAAGTGCCCAGTTGCCCCACTGGAGTTCCTCTTCCTGGCCGACTGGTTCTTCACCGAGCGCGGGATGCGGGACAAGGTGGAGCTCGTGTTTACCACCCCCCTCTCTGAGGTTTTCACCAAACCACGCGCAGCAAAAACTCTAGGTGGGATGCTTGAAGCAAAAGGAATCCACGCCGTAACCGATTTCAATATCATGGAAGTGGACAATGCCAAACAAGTGATTCGCTCCTACGACGAAATCGAGGTAGAATACGACCTATTGATTAGTATTCCAACTAACAAAGGTGACGAAGTCATCCAACGCTCCCAAATGGGTGACGAATTGAACTATGTCCCAACCGAGAAGCACACTCTGCGTAGTCGAGATTGGGAAAACATTTTTGTTATTGGCGATGCCAGCAACGTTCCAACCTCTAAAGCGGGTTCGGTGGCACACTATATGGCGGATGTACTTGTCGAGAATCTACTCCGCAGCATCGAAGGCTTGGAACTGCTGCCCAAGTATGATGGGCATGCCAACTGCTTTATCGAATCTGGGTTCAACAAAGGCTTGCTAATCGACTTCAATTATGAGGTCGAACCTCTGCCCGGAAAATTCCCCTTGCCCGGCTTCGGGCCGTTCTCCTTACTCAAGGAGTCGCATGCCAATCATTGGGGTAAAATGATGTTCCGCTGGATTTACTGGAACGTGTTGCTCAAAGGCAGTGAGACGCCTTTTGAATCACAAATGAGCATGGCCGGAAAATGGGTATAGGAGTATTGCAATGGCCGACACGACCCTCACCCTAGACCGGTTTGAACTGCTAATGAGTCGTCTCGATCAACTTGATTTGATCCAGAAAAGACTGGAGCAGCTCGAAGACTACCTCGCCGAGCAGCACCGCCGTGCAGAAGAACTGGAAGAGCTGAAACAGGAGTTGGTCCCGATCGCTAATCAGATGATCAAAGTCGCCATGGATGAACTAGCCGAAATCGGGAATGAGTTCAAAGCCGAAGATCTATTCTATCTGCTCAAACGTCTGCTACGCGACACCCCTTTGCTACTTCAGGCATTTGATCTGCTCGAAGCGTTGACGAGCTTAGGTGAAGAACTGAACATGCTGATGAAACCGGTCTTCAACACCACTGTTAAGGAACTAGACCGTTTAGAACAACAAGGGTATTTTGCCGTGCCGGGCAAAGTCTGGCGAGCCCTGACGGCTGAAGTTGCACCCGAGCAAACGACCTTTTTCGCCTTGCTCAAAGCCCTACGAGACCCGCAAGTGCGCATTGGAATCGCCAGGGTTCTTCATCTTCTGAAAGTACTGGGCGAAATGCCCCAGAATTCCAACGAACACCAAAACCTAAAAGGAGAGTAAAACTATGGCCGTGAGTGTCCTTGCTAACGTCTCCCTCAACGAAGAAGGCTTCCTCACCGATCCCTCGGTCTGGAATGAGGAAATCGCCAAGGCTTTAGCCGAACAGGAAGGGATCGAACTAACCGAAAAGCACTGGCAGGTAATCCGTTGGTGCCGCGAAGCTGCCGCTAAAACCGGTGCCTCCCCTACCCTGCGCCAAATTACCACCGGCACCGGGCTTAGCACCAAGGAGCTGTTTGAACTCTTCCCGAAAGGCCCTGCCAAAAAGGTGGCCAAGATCGCCGGGCTTAGCAAACCAGAGGGGTGCATCTAAATCTCTCGGGAGACTGTTCTATACAGTCTCCCAGCAAAACTCGGGCTGCAAAAAGGAGAGAGAGATGTCCGAAAACCGTCACATGGCTTTCATTTGCTCAAAGGGAAACCTAGACATGGCCTACCCCGCTTTGATCATGGGCTGGGCAGCGCTGGGGAACGGCGTAGATGTCACTCTATTCTTTACGTTCTGGGGTCTGGATTTGATTAATAAACATCGCGTCGATCACCTAGAAATTGCCCCCGTAGGAATCACCAGCATGAAAACCGGCATGATGGGTTTCCCAATCAACATTGGCATACCCCAAATCGCAGGCGTGTTGCCCGGGATGACTGCGGTGGCCACGACGTTGATGAAGAAGAAGATGGAAGAGTTGGAAGTGCCCCCGGTGCGGGAGATGCTCCAAATGCTTCACGATGCCGGGGCTAAGATTTACGGCTGCAAGATGACTGTGGACATGATGAGGCTTACCAAGGAGGACTTCCTTGACGTAGTAGACGGTGTGGTTACGGCAAGCGAGTTTATCGATCTCACCGAAGGGGCGCAGATTATTTTCATCTAATTTTGCTCGAACAACGATAAAGGCAAGAAGCTTGCTAATCCGAAGGGAAAAGCCCTTCGACAAAGCTTCTTGCCTTTGCCTTTACCTTCATCGTCCTGCCTATGACTCGCTTCCCACTCCGATCAAGGCAACTGACATTGAGCTTCCTGGAGCAGCAATCTCTTGTGAGCGACAATGGCCATCCTTCGATCACTGCGCTCACTCAGCTTCTACCCGCAAAGCCGGATAGCCCTTTCATTTCCATAGGCGTCCATCGAGAAGAACGCAAAAGCGGTTCAACAAGAGAAAGCCACCACCGGTTTAGCCTACTCGGACATCCGATGGCGTGCTCATGCTCATTCTACATCTTTGACCAAACCGCCAATTCCAGCACAAGCTGTGTAAAGTAGCTGGAGGGTGGCATGGCTCCATCTCCGTAGGCCATATCCACCACGCGAACCAAAAGCTGCAGTGAACGGGTTTCTAAGACAGTCTCCAATCCTGGCTGAAGGAGGACCGGCTCGCCCTTTACGGCCAGTCTTTGGTAAGTAGCCTCGTCATTGTAGGCATGTTCACTCATCAAGACCTTGGTCACAGTTTGAATATCACTTTTATCGAATAACCAGACCTCAAACGCAGTCACCTTTTTAGGCTCACCAACCCCGATGGTTTCGCAGATATTCACGCCGCACTCACCGAGAAATTCCCCGCTTTGGGAGTCGATGCTAAACGAGTCATCAAATAAGTCATCACCATACTTGTAAGAGGCCATGAATTGCATCATCGGGGGTTCCGCAGCAGACGCGGTTCTTGCCGTCCTTCCCCAACTCTCACCGACATCCGAGGCAAACGGCTTCTGAGAGGTGGAATGTCCACTAGGGCGAAGGGCTGGCTTGCGCGTGCGGAGGAAGAAGAAAACGGCGGCTCCAACCAAAAGAAGCGAAAAGGCAACACAAAAAACGAGCAATAAATTGCGGATCACCGAGGCGCCGCCTCTGGCAGCCGGTTGCGTTTCCTCCTGTGTGGGTACCACTCCGCCTTCAACCGGGGTAGGAACCGGTAATGCGGCTTGTCCGGTTACCGCTAAGCGAAAGGCAGCCACGTTTGCGGCTTGCTCGGGCCGCTGCTTTTCGATCTCCCTGAGCAGTTCCTCTCCTTCTTCGCCGAACTCGGCAAAGCGTCTTTTGGCCAGTTCAGCATTTTGGGTCAGGATATACGAATCCACCGCCATACTGAGGTACTCTAGCTTCAAGTCTTGACGCAGGTGTCGAGGCGCTGCATCCGTCCACTGAACCGGCCAGATGCCCCAGCCAATGACAAACCACCCTAGGATCAACCCCACTAGGAATCCACCACCGACCAAGACAGGCGGCCTTTTCAAGTATTCGCGGATTCGGTCCATTTGTTCACTCTCCACTTTCTCACGGCTTCTCTCCCCGGTCTAGGGCAATGCGCCAGCCCCTCTTTTCAAGGGCAACCTCGTCACTTGAATTGTAGACGAAAGCCATTAATTGCGCAACTCAAACCTACGAGGGATTTTGTTGCAAGACTTATGCCGTTGAGGCCATTTCATCTTCGACCATTTCATCAAGGGGAAACCGCTCTTCACAATCGAGGCACTGCGCATTATTCTTATCGGCCACTACTAACAGTCCTCCACACTCGGGGCAAGGCGCCGGCAAAGGTCTCTTCCATGAAGTGAAACCGCATTCAGGGTAATTGGAACAGCCATAGAAGACTCGCCCGCGTCGCGTCTTTCGCTCCACCAGCTCTCCGCCGCATCGAGGGCAACGCACTCCCATTTTCTCAAGCCATGCTTCGGTATAGCGACACTCCGGAAAACCGCTACACGAGATAAACTTCCCGTATCGTCCGAAGCGAATGACCAGTTCCCTATCACATTCAGGGCATTTTCGACCTACAGGCTCGAGCTCACCTTTCATCTCAGGGATTGCCCTTTCTGCTTCTGAGACCAACTGGGCAAAAGGTGTGTAGAATTGTCGAATGACATCTACCCACCTCTCCTTTCCGGCCGCAATTCGATCTAGGTCCTCCTCCATGTGAGCTGTGAAGCCGTAGTCCACGATTTCCGGGAAATATTGGGCGATCAGGTCATTTACAAGCATGCCGGTCTCGGTGGGGATCAAACGCTTGTTTTCTCGAACCACATACCCGCGCTGCTGAATGGTGGAAAGAATTGGCGCATAAGTCGACGGCCTTCCAATGCCGTATTCCTCCAAAGCCCGGACGAGGGTTGCCTCGGTGTACCGCGGCGGTGGCTGGGTAAAGTGCTGCTCTGGAATCAACCGGACCAACTTCTGGACTTGGCCTTCCGCCAAGCCGCTTGGGATGCGCGTTGCTTCTTCCTCGGGCACGCTGTCTTCGTCCTTCGCTTCCTCGTAAACTGCCATATATCCCGAGAATCGCACGGCTGAGCCCGAAGCCCGCAAAAGATACTCGTGGGCTGTACTCCTTCCGCTAACCTCGACCGAAATGGTGTCAAAAATAGCTGCATTCATCTGAGAAGCCACAAATCGCTGCCAGATTAACTGGTACAATCGGAATTGATCGCGGTTGAGGAACTCTCGAAGCGACTCAGGGGTGCGGAAGACCGAAGTAGGGCGGATCGCCTCGTGAGCCTCTTGAGCGCCGAGGGTTTTGGTTTTGTAACGCGGAGGTTTAGCAGGCAAGAAGGTCTCTCCGTAACGCTGAGCAATATACTGACGGGCCTCTTCTTGAGCAAGCTCCGAGACGTTGGTCGAATCGGTGCGCATATAGGTGATTAAGCCCACCGAACCACCGCTGCCGATATCGATCCCCTCATATAGCTGCTGGGCCAAGGCCATTGTCCTCTTAGCGGTAAACCCTAGTTTTCTCGAAGCATCCTGCTGCAAGGTGCTTGTAATAAAAGGGGGCGCCGGATTCCGCCGTCTCTCGCCCTGTTTGATTTGCGAGATCCAATAGCGTGCTCCTTCCATGTCCTGCAAAATTGGTCGGACTTGTTCTTCATTGCCCAGAGAAGGCTCTTCTCCATCTAAGCGAGCCAGCTTGGCAACAAAAGTCTCCTCTCCCCCTTCGGGCAAGAACTCAGCCGCGATCGACCAATATTCCACCGGAACAAAGGCTTGGATCTCGCGCTCCCGCTCAACGATCATCCTGAGCGCCACGGATTGGACACGTCCGGCCGAAAGGCGGCTGCGCACCTTGCGCCAGAGCAACGGGCTTAGATTATACCCCACCAAGCGATCCAAGACCCGGCGGGCTTGTTGGGCATCCACCAGCGCCCGGTCGATACCCCGCGGATGGGCAAAGGCTTCCTTGATCGCCGGCTCGGTAATCTCGTGAAAGACCACTCGACGCACAATCTTCGGGTCGATCGAGGCAGCCTCGATCAAATGCCAGGCAATCGCTTCTCCCTCTCGGTCGGGATCAGTAGCCAAGTACACCTCTTCTGCCGACTTTGCGAGTTCCCTGATTTCCTTCACCACCGCTTTTTTCTCATTGGGCACCCGATACTTCGGTTCAAAGTCATTTTCGATATCCACCGAGAGTTGCGAGCGCAGTAGGTCTCGCACGTGCCCAATGGAAGCCTTAACCGTGTACTCCTTGCCCAAAAAGCGACCCACCGTACGGGCTTTGGCCGGTGATTCGACAATCACCAACTTACCAGAACGACGGGGCTTTAGTTTCTCAGCCTCCTCTCCCGAAAGCACCCCATGGGCGAGGGTTCTTCCCATCCGGAAGACCCTTGTCCCACAAACAGAGCACACTCCTTCTGTTGCCGGCGTGCCGCTACTGGTATAGATAAATCGCGGTTCAGAGATCGGTCTCTTTTCCTTGCACTTTACGCAATAGGCTTCTAGCGTCTCCAAAGCAAACCTCCATACCTGCCTCAGATATAGTCTTCACCGCTCTCCCTGAGCAATTCCACTACCTGGCGCACTTTTTGGGCTTCATCTTTGCGCACAATCAGTAACACATCCCCGGTATCGACTACTACCAAGTCTCGGACCCCGATCGTGACGATGAGGCGATGCTCCTCAGTGACGTAGACCAAGGAATGACGGGTGTTCAGCGAGAAATGCCGCCCACCGATGACAATATTGCCATGAGCATCGGAAGGCAAAACGTCAAACAGCGAATCCCAACTGCCAACGTCACTCCACTTCAGCGCTCCAGCCGGAATCACCACCACGTCTCTTGCCCGTTCCATAATGCCATAATCAATGGTTTCCGGAGTTAATCCCCTCCACTGCTGTTCCAGGACGGCAGAGTAGGTAGGCTTTCCCCAGTGGGCCTCGATTTCATTCAAAGCCTTCTCCAACTGGGGTAGGTGTTCCCGGATCTCCTGTCGAATCCGGTCGACTCTCCAAATAAACATCCCCGAATTCCAAGTGTGATCCCCCCTAGCCAACATCACCTGAGCTTGGAACTCATCAGGCTTTTCCTTAAAGCGAATCACATGATAGACATCTACCCCCTGATAGTTCCCTTGCAGCTTTCCCTGTTGAATATAGCCGTAACCGGTGGCCGCAAAAGTGGGATGAATCCCGATTGTGACTAGGTAATTCTGGCGGGCGACAGTCTCCGCCACTTGCAAGAGTCGATGAAACCACTCCTGATTGCCAATATAGTGATCGGCGGTTAACACCGCCATCACTGCCTCTGGATCAAGCCGAGCAAGGCAAACTGCCGCCAGCCCAACCACCGCAGCCGTTCCCCGCGGCACGGGTTCGAGGAGGAAGTTCTCTTCAGGAATCTGAGGACATTGCTCATGCAACTCCCGGAACTGCTCCGGCACGGTCACAACAAAGATTTGCTTCGGATCAAACAAACCCTCTAGGCGGTCCACGGCCATCTGGAAAAGGCTGCGTTGTTCAATAATGCGCAATAATTGCTTAGGTCTAGCCTTGCGAGAAAGAGGCCACAGACGTGTGCCACCCCCTCCAGCCATAATAACTGCATAATACGAACCGCTCATCCTCGGCTTCTCCCTAGTAAGTTTAGGCAGGATATTCTCCACCCCGCTCCCGGGCTACAACGTAGCACATGTTTCCTACCGATTTGGCAAGCCCCTTAAGCTCCAATAGGGCTAATGTGGAGCTCACTAGGGCAACGGGCATTTGACATAGGTGTGAAAGTTCATCCACATGGAGCGGTTGGTCGGAGAGGCTTTGGAGAAGACAGGCTTCATTTTCATCCATCGTCAAAGCCTGCCGCGCTGAACTCTGCTGCACTTTTACTGCAATGTTCAGAGTTTCCAATAGATCAGAAATTCCTAGGAAAGGGAACGCTCCTTGTTGGATCAGCCGATTAGCTCCCATACTCTGGGGAGCGTGAATATTGCCCGGCACCGCAAAGACATCCCTTCCTTGCTCGACGGCAAACTTTGCGGTGATCAAGGCACCGCTCTTCTCGCCCGCCTCAACGACAATCACTGCCAGTGCCAACCCGGAAATGATACGGTTGCGAGGGGGAAAATTGGTGGCATCCGGTTGAGTTCCGAGCGGATAATCACTTACCAGTGCCCCCTGAGAGACGATCTGTTCGGCGAGACGTCGATGCTCCGGCGGATAGACTCGATCCAAACCGTTACCTAAAACGGCAATTGTGCGGCCTCCTGCCTCCAGAGCAGCATGATGAGCCAGCGCGTCTACGCCACGAGCCAGACCACTGACAACCGTCACCCCATTTCGAGCTAAGCCTGTAGCGATCTCCTCGGTGGTCTGCCGCCCATATTTGGTAACTCGCCGCGTTCCAACGACCGCAACAGCCACCTCGTCTGCCGAGGTGATTTCCCCGCGCACATATAATACAGGGGGCGATTGGTCAATCTCCCGCAATAAGCGAGGATAGGATTCATCCATCCAAGTCAACACCTGAATACCTTTGGACCGGAGCAAGTCCCAGTAACGGTTAAGGTCAACTTGAGAGCGAATCTGAGACAGGCGTTCTAAATGTTTGTCGCCGAGGCCAGATTGACGCAAGGACTCAAGAGGAGCATGCCAGGCCTGCTCTAAAGCCCCAAACCGGCTGAGCAAGCGCCGGAAACGCACTGCTCCAACCCCCTTGACCAAATTGAAACCTACCCAATACTTTTTCTCCCTTTCATCAACCATCCTAATCACTCTGGTAAGAGGGTCACCCTAAGGGTTCTCCGGGGCACATCTACCTCTTGAATCCAATCATCCGCGAAGGGAATCAGGCACTCCTTGCCTTGTTCGTCAGTAATCACCAACACATCGTTCGCTCCCGTGGTCAGGATTTCAGTGACTCTCCCCAGGAAGCCACGATGTTCGTCATGGACGAACATCCCGAGAATCTGATGGTGATAGTACTCGCCGTCTTCGAGTGGAGGGCGATCGTCAGCACGCACATAGACGTATTGGTTACGCAGTTCACCGGCCGCTTCAGGAGTTGTATATCCCGCAAAGCGCAGCAACAAGCCCTCGCGATGGGAGCGCCGAGAGATAATTTCGTGTTGCCGCACTTCTTCACCGACGTAAACGATCACACCCGCTTGAAGGCGTTCCGGGAAATCGGTGTAAACTTCCATAAGAACTTCCCCTCGCACACCGTGCGGGCGTCGAATTTTCCCAACCACCAAGAAGACAGGCTCGCTAGAGCTGGGCGAGCCTGCCGGTTGGCCGAGAGTGATCCGCGTCGGGGCAGGGCTCATCGCGGCTCCTCGACATCCAGAGTGGCCCGCAATCCTTGTCGCGCTGCTGCCACCTTCAACAGCACGCGCAAAGCATTGGCTACGCGACCATTCTTGCCGATCACCCGACCCATATCGCTCTTGGCAACGCGGAGAATGACGTTCACTGCGCTCCCTCGACGGACCTCCCGAACGCTGACTTCATTGGGAGAGTCAACCAGAGACCGAGCAACGTATTCAACCAAGGATTTCATCTTTACCTCTAACGAACACTCCGGAGGTTGTAGGTCACATCACTATGAGCGTTTCTGGGCCGATAGACTGGTTTTCGGTTGGACATTACGAGTAGATTGAACTGCTCCTGCCTCTTGGAGCAACGCCTCCAAAGATTCTCCCTTTTTGTATCTCTCAAAGCGCTGTAGCAAGCCGATCGATTGAAAGAGCTTTGCCGCAGCCTCGCTCGGCTGCGCTCCTTTGCTCATCCACTCGTAAACCCGATCCTCTGCCACCTGGATGGTCGGCGGATCGGTGCGCGGATTATAAAACCCCACAACCTCGAGAAAGCGACCATCCCGCGGAGCTTCTTTATCCGCAACCACGATTCGGTAACTCGGCTGACCTTTGAGGCCAACTCTTCGCAAACGAATTCGCACCATACATCCTCTCTCCTAACTTAATGTTCCTCTGCCTTCACATTTCGCACGTTGAAATCGGAGTTACAAAATACAAAAGGCAAAACCAACTCAACGAAGGAAACAAAGCTGCTTTTCTAACCGAAAAGACGAGTCAATCCCCTCATCCCCGACTGCTTCAGCGTCTTCATCAACTTCTGCATTTCTCGGAACTGCTTGATCAAGCGATTTACATCCTGAACCTGTGTGCCCGAGCCGCGGGCTATTCTGCGCTTTCGACTTGCATTGAGGATTTCCGGCCTGCGTCTCTCTAGCGGAGTCATTGAATTGATAATTGCTTCGGTGATCTTAAGCTGCCTTTCAGCCTCTTGGGGGGAAATTTGGCGCGCCACTTGTCCTAGGCCTCCAGGCAACATTTCAAGGATCTGGGCTAAGGGTCCCATGCGCTTGATCTGACGTAACTGTTGAGCAAAGTCTTCCAGCGTAAACTCACCGGACACGAGACGCTCAGCTTGCTCACGGGCAACTTGCCGATCAAAAGCTGCTTCCGCCTTTTGAATTAGCCCGATGACATCGCCCATCCCCAAAATCCGCGAGGCCAAGCGAGCAGGATCGTAGGTCTCTAAGGCGTCTAGCGCTTCTCCCGTGCCAATAAACTTTATCGGCACTCCGGTCACCGAGCGGATCGAGATGGCGGCACCACCTCGAGCGTCCCCATCCATTTTGGTCAAAATTAAGCCGGTCAGAGGAACAACGCGTCGAAACCCCTCAGCTACATTCACGGCTTCCTGACCGATCATGGCATCGACCACCAAAAGGGTCTCGACCGGCTTGGTCTGCTGCTGAACGGCATTCAACTCATCCATCAGTTCCTGATCGAGCTGAGATCGGCCTGCAGTGTCGAGAATTATCGTAGAATACCCCCCTTGAGCGGCTTTTTGCCGCGCCTTCGCTGCCAGTTGGGGGGGCTTGACACCCTCTTCAAAGTACACGGGGACGTCCAATTGCTCACCCAGGGTTTGGAGTTGCTTCACGGCTGCCGGACGATAGGGGTCTGCAGCAACCAACATGACCCTCTCTCCCTGGGAGCGCAGAAGTCGGGCCAGCTTGGCCGCCGCAGTTGTCTTACCCGAGCCCTGAAGCCCAACCAGAACGATGGCGCGTGGCTTTTCGCCGCTCAAGTTGAGCCGCTGGGGTGCGCCGAGAGTGTTAACCAACTCTTCGTGGACAATTTTGATCACTTGCTGAGCTGGATTTAGGGCGCGCGAGACCTCGGCGCCGACCGCTCTTTCCCGCACCCTGTTCAGGAAGTCTTTGACGACAGCGTAATTCACATCGGCCTCCAGCAAGGCAAGCCGAACTTCCCTCAACGCTGCATCGACTTCCTTCTCGGTCAACTTCCCATAGCGCCGCAATTGTTTGAAGATCGCCTCAAAGCGCTTGCTTAGCTCCTCAAACATAGCCTTTTATCGAAGATGCTGGCTGAGTCTCCCTTAAGAGTCAAGGATAGTAAGTTTGGATTGTAAACGTTAAGTAGAGAAAGGTCAAGAGGACAAGAGGAAAATCTTAGGGCAGGGTGTGGATAGCTTGCTGAATCTTCACTTAGCAACCACGGCTAGTCCTAAGCTTTCAAGTTTGCGATCCCTTCTTCGTTCCTGAGGACAATTGCGTCTAGCGAATTTCTTGACAAAGAATTTTTCGGAAAGTATATTTTACATGTTGCAAGGTGCCTGTAGTTCGGAGCTATGGAAGAAAGTTCTTCCGACTTGGAGATCATTACTAAAAACTTCATTACGTAGCCCACCGCAATTGAGCTAGAGGAGAAAGACCCCATGGAAAGGAGGAACCCCGCTAGCCGGTTGCGGCGGGGTCCTTTCAAAACAGTGAAACCATGGGAGTTCTTCGCTACCTTCTACCACCACAAAAGCGCCTCGAAAAGACCTTTACCCTTGGAGACGGTGTAGTGCTGCTGCTGATCGCCAGCCTGCTCTATGCTGGAATCCGGCTGGCGATTCATGCGCCAGAGATCATCACTGGCCCTCAAATCTCGCTCTCAATTGCAGCATTGCCATGGTATGCACTCCTATCGCTCGGCAGAATGTGCGCAGCTTACTCGCTCTCTCTCCTCTTCACTCTCACCTATGGACGTGCTGCCGCATACAACCGACGCGCAGAGATGGTCTTGATGCCGTTGCTAGATGTGCTCCAGTCTGTGCCTATCTTGTCATTTCTACCGGTGGTGTTACTCAGTTTGAGCGCCTTTCTGCCCCAGAGAATAGCAGCAGAACTCGCCTCGATTGTATTGATCTTTACCAGCCAAGTCTGGAACATGACCTTTGGCTGGTATCAATCTCTTACTACCATCCCATACGAATTGCGCGAAGCCAGTGCGATCTTTCGCTTGAACACCTGGTTGCGTTTCAAACAACTCGAACTGCCTTTCGGCATGATTAGCCTAGTTTGGAACAGTATCATGTCCTTCGCCGGGGGTTGGTTCTTTCTAATGGCAGCCGAAATCTTCACCGTCGGCAATCGTGACTTTCGCCTAGCGGGATTGGGAGCCTATCTCCAAGAAGCTGCAAACCAGGGCGATACTCAAGCCATTCTGTGGGGATTGCTCACTCTAGTGGTTACTATTGTAGCTCTGGACCAATTCATCTGGCGACCCTTGCTAGCATGGAGCGACCGTTTCAAACTCGAGATGGTCGAAAGTGAGAACCCCACTACCTCATGGTTTTATGAGCTTCTCCACAAATCTCAGCTCTATGAACGGTTACAGAAGTCTGTGCTTACCCCCCTTGGAGAACGCATGGATTTATGGATGCTGCGTCTGTTCCCCTCTCCTGTGGCATCCTCAGCAGTTCAGACCACTTTTTCTCCAGGGCTTCTGGTTTTCTACGGTGTGTTATCTGTATCCCTTACCTACGGAGGGTATCGCGCCCTGACGATGCTGACCTCTCTTTCACTCTCTCAATGGCTAGATATCGGACTGGGCTTAGTGGCCACCTTTATTCGCGTCATGACTGCACTGCTTATCGCTTTATGTTGGACAGTCCCCGTCGGGGTTGTGATCGGCATGAAGCCTGATCTAGCCCGGGTTGTTCAGCCATTGATTCAGATTGCTGCTTCAGTACCCGCCACGGCCATCTTTCCTATTCTTCTCATGTTTTTAATCCACGTCAGTGGGGGGCTAAATGTAGCCGCCATTCTGCTGATGTTGATGGGCACGCAATGGTATCTGCTTTTCAACATTATTGCCGGGGCCTCTGCCATTCCCCAGGACCTAAAGTACACCACCTCTTTGCTGCAGCTCTCGGCGAAAGAGAGATGGCGCACCTTGATCCTTCCTGCCCTGTTCCCCTACCTGATCACTGGGGCGATCACAGCAAGCGGCGGCGCATGGAACGCAAGTATTGTCGCCGAATACGTCCACTTTGGAGGTCAAACTATTTCGGCCATCGGCATCGGGGCGTTGATCTCTCACGCTACTGCCGTGGGCGATTACTCGCTCCTTCTGGCCGCCACCCTTAGCATGATTTTAGTTGTTGTCTTAGTCAATCGCCTCTTCTGGCGAAGACTCTACCGCATTGCCGAAGAGAAGTATCGCATGGAGTAAACCCCATGGGAACAAGCAATGCTTTACTCAAGCTGCGCCATGTTCATCAGATTTACACGAGCGGTTCACGTCGCTTTGTCGCCGTGCAGGACGTCAACCTAACCGTCTATGAAGGAGAATTTGTCGCCCTGCTCGGCCCCTCCGGGTGCGGCAAAAGCACACTTCTGCGGATCATCACCGGTTTACAGAAACCTTCCGAAGGCAAGGTCCTCTATCGCGATCAACCCCTACAGGGAGTGAACCCCTATGCTTCGATTGTCTTCCAAACGTTTGCCTTGTTCCCTTGGCTCACTGTTCTAGAAAACGTAGAACTGGCTCTCAAGGCGCGCGGCGTACCCGCAAATATCCGCACGCCTCGCGCATTAGACTTGATTGACCGCGTCGGGTTGGATGGCTTTGAGTCGGCTTATCCGCGCGAGCTTTCCGGTGGAATGCGCCAAAAAGTAGGCTTTGCTCGGGCTATGGCGGTTGAGCCTGAATTGCTTTGCCTAGACGAGCCGTTTTCTGCCCTAGATGTTCTCAGCGCAGAGTCCTTACGCAACGAGCTAATGGAGCTATGGACGACAGGCAAGATTCCCACAAAGGCAATCTTAATGGTCAGTCACAATATCGAAGAGACCGTTTTTATGGCGGATCGGATCGTAGTGATGGATAAAGAGCCAGGGCGTATCCTTTCCGAGCTTTCCATTACTCTCCCCCATCCGAGACAACGAAAATCCGAGGAGTTCCAAATGCTGGTAGACCAGGTTTACAGTATGCTCGCCGGGCAAACCCAACCCGAAAGCGTGGAACTGGGTAGCGCACCGGGAGAACCAGGCGTTACCCGCTCCCTACCTAAGGTAACAATTACTGACCTAGCCGGCTTTCTCGAAAACCTAGCCGAGATGCCCCAGAACCGCGCTGATATCTACCGGTTGAGCGAAGAACTCAACGTCGATTCAGGTCATATCCTCAGCCTCACCGAGGCGGCCGAATTACTAGGTTTTGCGACGATCGCCAAAGGGGACATCACTCTGACTCCTCTAGGGGAGACCTTTGCCGAGGCTAGCATCCTGGCCCGCAAAGAAATCTTCGCCACACGAATTCGGCGTCTCCCCCTAGTGCGCTGGCTGCTGACCATGCTAAGCTCCTCTGAGAAACGCTCGCTGCCTGTGGGGGTGATCTTGACTGCCCTTCAACTTGAATTTCACAGAGAAGAAGCTGAACGGCAACTGGAAACCTTGATTAATTGGGGACGCTATGCTGAGCTTCTTTCCTACAACGATGATCAAGAGGTATTGTATCTAGAAACCCTATCCCAACCCACTCTTCATTCACTGTAGCGGGCTCGAGCTTTAAGTAAAAATGCGCTGGGTGGGAGTTGAACCCACACGCCTTGCGGCACATGGCCCTCAACCATGCCTGTCTGCCAATTCCAGCACCAGCGCAGTCGTTTTGTATTATAATCCGCAATTGCCTGCTGTCAAGCACTCTTAACCTCTTCAATTCTCGAACCCCTCCGCTTAAGTCGGTCCTATGGACTCCCGTTTCGCCCTTTGCCTCCCAGATCCCAATTCACCCTTTAACCCCTAAGGAGTCAAATCATGCGCATTGTTCTTGACGCAATGGGCAGCGACGCCCACCCAGATCCCGAAATCAGAGCAGCTATTGAAGCCGGCCGCATCCTTAATGACGAGATTTTCTTAGTTGGCCCTAAGGACCTTCTAGAGACAAAACTCAAAGACCTCTCGCCCCCCTCAAATTTGCACATTGTTCACGCTTCCCAGGTCTTGGAGATGACCGACAAACCCGCCGAGAGTGCCCGAAGTAAAACCGACACCTCGATGGCTGTGGGCATGGAGCTTGTTCGCCGTGGCGAAGCAGATGTGTTTGTCACCGCAGGGAACACCGGCGGAGCTATGGCGACTGCTCTGTTTCAGCTACGGCGTATCCGCGGTGTGCGGCGCCCCGCTCTCACTGCCCAATTTCCCGTGCGCACTGGCCATTGCATTGTCCTCGACATCGGTGCCAACACCGACTGCAAGCCAGAACATTTACTCCAATTTGCCATTATGGGCTGCGTTTATGCTGAAAAAGTTCTCCATAAATCTCCCCCCAGAGTTGCCCTTCTATCCAATGGAGAAGAAACCGGCAAAGGGAATCAACTGATCAAGGAGACCTCCCCCTTGCTCAAAGAGTTGATCCCCAACTTTATTGGCAACGTCGAGCCCAAAGAACTTTTCAACGGAGAAGCTGATGTAGTTGTCACCGACGGCTTTACCGGCAACATCTTACTCAAATCCAGCGAAGCAGCGGCAAAATTTCTCTCCGAGCTTCTCCGAGCAGAAATGCTCAAATCAACTCGCACAAAACTAGGAGCTTTATTGGCAAAGCCTGCTTTTGTCAATGTAAAGAAGATAATGGATCCCGGTGAGATTGGTGCAGCTCCCTTGCTGGGTGTGAATGGATTAGTTTTCATCGGACACGGGCGCTCAGATGCCCATGCCCTAGTTAATGCCATCCGCGTTGCCCGTCAGGCTGCAGAAGCGGGATTGCTCCAAGAACTCCGAACGGCAATTGCCGAGAAGCTAGCTGCTCTCCCTTCAGTTCAATCTGAGGGTTAATCCCTGTACCTCCCAGAGGAAAAAGGTATGAAGATCATCACGAATGAGAGAAAAAAGAAGAGAAATCGCCGCATTGCCATCATCTCCACCTTAATTGGAATGGCGATCCTGATCAGCGGTCTCGTTATCTCCCTGCGCTTCCCGGATCAGGTCACCTATTCGTTGCTGGCTCTGCTTCTTGGCTTCCTCTTTGCACAAATTGGGATCTTCTTTACTAACCGCTGGGGAAGAAATCCGAGTACCGATGTACTAATTAACCAAGCTCTTAAGGGCTTAGATCAGAAGTACACTCTTTGCCATTACTATACCCCAACTTATCACTTGCTCAGCGGCCCTGCAGGAATATGGATTCTCTACCCCTATCACCTCACCGGAACAATCACCTATAAAAACGGACGCTGGCGTCACAAAGGAAGCACCTTTCTGCGCTTTTTTGGCAAGGAAACTCTTGGCCGTCCCGACCTTGAACTCCCTTATGAGATTGAGAAAATTCAAAAATTTCTCAAGCCACTCTTTGCAGAAGAAACTCCACCCCCTGTTCGAGCGGCGCTGGTATTCACTAATCCCAAAATCACTTTAGAAATTGATCCTGCAGAAAATCCACCTGCTCCCTCCCTTCATTTGGACAAACTCAAGGATTTCCTGCGCAAGGAAGCTAAACAAAAACCCATCTCACTCGAAAAAGTTGAAAAGATCAACGCCTTCCTTGCTCAGTATGAAGAAGGAACCAAGAACTAAAAGATACCGCAAAGGACCAGGAGCACTCCAACGAAAATCAGCGGGACTCCGATAATGGCGCCCAGAAGGGTGAGACTCAGCAAAATGCCTCCGAGCATCAAGACAAACCCTAAACTCACAGCAACCACTCGCCCGGTAAACTCCATAATTGTCGTAACCAGTCTCCATCCCACCCAAAGGGGCGCAAGCCACCAAGGAACTCTTTTTCGCCTTTTCTTCATCCAGCTTCGCATCTCTTCCTTAACAGTCTCTGCTATGCCGGCTTTGCAAAAACGCCCCCGGCCCTTCAGGAGAGGAACGGGGGCACTCCTGATCTTCCAAGTCTGGAAAGCACCTCAATCCGCCAAATCGCGAATATCCTGCTCGGTCACCCACTCTCCCAGATAGTCTTTGATGTTGGGCTGAATCTTGGGCGCCTTAATCGTTTGCTCAACGTACTTGCGGGTATCACTGACGCCAAGCAGGCGGAAGAGCTTGGTAAACTGGGCTTGCCACGCGTTCCCGATTTCCTCCTTAAAGGAGGCAGGCAAGTTCCACGTCTGCGCTTTGAAGGGTCCGATGGCATTCTTCCGAGTCTTGTAGTAGAACTGCTCATCAGTCATACCTTCCTTGCGCTCGCTGGCGAAATTCTGGTCTAGGTAAGCATACATTTCGTTTTTCAGCTCTTGGGGCAAGCGCTCAAAAAGCATATTCTGGAAGTTAGTCGCTAGGTGCACCTCGCAGGCCTCATTCTCGACAAACTTCCCAAAGGCATCCTCGGGCAAGGTTGAGGCACCATGTTGAACCGCACCAGCTAGGCCATATTCTAAGCGGGCAACCTGACTGAGTCTCTTGAGCGTATCGAAGTCAACGTTCACTTGGGCAATCGTCCCATCCGGTAGAACCACTCCGCCGTGGGTAGTGCCGGTTTGGATGCTGATCTTGCTGATTCCCACGTAATTCCCGAGCGAGCGCAGCTCCTTGTTATATTCATCCATATAAACTCGTAATTCCTCTTCCGTGGAGTTCTTTCCACCCACCTCGCCGATCTCACCGCCGACAGAGATCGTCACGCCCTCGGGCTCTAGGGAGCGAATATATTTCGTCAAGCTAGCAGAGAGTTTAGTGTTCAGGAGTTGTTGCTCTACGAGATCCGGTTTGCTGATGTCCACCAACGTAGAAGTATCCACGTCGATGTTGTAGAAGCCAGCACTAATTGCCTCTTTGATCAAGCTTTCCACCGCATTGTACTCTTTATCCGGGTCTGCAGCATACTTTTTAGCGGAAATCTGGAAGTGATCGCCTTGGATAAACACCGGACCCTCATAACCTTCGACAATCCCGGCGGCCAAAACGCTCGTTGCATATTCGGAAGGACGCTGATCAGTGTAGCCAATCTCGGAGCGGGCAATTTCAAAGATAAAAGCTCCGGCATTTAGAGAAAGCGCAGTGCGGAAAACCGCCCTTGCTGCGTCAAAGGAGAGCGCCCGTAGATTCATCGCCGGCACAGTAAAGTTCGGAGGAATCTCACCCCTCCCGCGCGCCATATATAAATCGTGAATCGAAGCAGGCACCAAGCCCACTTCTAGAGCGATCAATCGCGTCAAATAGCGCGCCCACCCCTGGAGAGCTCCCTTCTCCAGGGCAGAAATCTCTGCTAACCTGTGGGCATTCTTACGTAAGGTCGCCCGATCCTTAATCACCGCTTTTCCATGCTCGATGGCTACACTTCCTTCAAGCTGATCTAAAATCGTCTGAAGTTCTGACGCTATCATCTTTTTTTCTCCTCTAATGGGTTTGTGTTAAAGATTATACCCCCAGTGTGCAGAAATCCGCCCGCAACTTCTCATCGGTTTTTGCCGTAGATTTGTTGCAGATCGAAACAACGTAGACTATAATCAAACTAACTTTTCCGCAAGCTGAGGAGAAAGGATGAGCGACGAAATTGATCAAATCGTCAGAAAGGTTGCCGGGGATCTAGACCCTTTCAAGAAAATTCTGAGCAATGTTCCCGGTTTCAAGGGCTATATTGATCGTCAAATTCGACGTGATCAGGATAAAATCCTACGCGATACTATTGCTTCCCGCTTTGAAGAACTCTGGCAGAGAATTTCTGCCCTCCAGCGCGAGGTGATTTCGCAAGGTGAACTCCATCTGATCGATGATTTAGAAAGCGCAGCAATCAAGCTTCGTTCCTTCATTGATCGCATTCGGCGCGCCCCGAGAGGATACTCCGGTCTGTTTGACGCCGTCAAGATCGACACGGATGAGCTCGAACGGCTATACCAATATGACGCTGCTCTCTTTGCGCTTGCAGAAGATGTCAGCCGGGCCATCGATAATGCAGAGGCGTCTCTGGGCAGCGACGGCTTTTCCGCTGCCCTTCGCCATTTGCGAACCACAGCCCAACATTGCATCGACCTCTACGAAAGGCGAGCAAAAGCTATCTTTCAGGAATAATTGAAACAGGTTAGAGAGGTAGGAAAATATGGCCAGAATATTTGATGTGATCGAATACCCCAATGAGATGAAAGACGAGCTAGTGCACCGCTTCCCCGAAAGCGGGCCTGGTGACTTCCGGATCGGTTCCCAAGTGATTGTGCGTGAGACTCAAACGGCGGTGTTCTTCCGAGATGGCACTGCATTGGACGTTTTTGGCCCAGGCCGTCATACGATTACCACTCTCAATATCCCGCTTCTGATCGAAAAAATCGGCAGGACGTTTTTCAACGAACGAACTCCCTTCCCAGCGGAAGTCTACTTCGTCTCCATGCGAGAGTTTGTCGACCGAAAGTGGGGCACACCTCAACCGATTATCGTCCGTAACCCCAACATGGGCTTAGGGGTTGCCCTGCTGCAGGGCTTTGGAACTTACGGCTTTCAGGTCAGGGATCCCCAGCAGTTTGTCACCCAGGTCGTTGGAGCACAAGGGAAGTACCGGATACAGGATATCGAAGACCGGTTACGCTCGATCCTGCTCTCCAAACTCAGCGATTTGTTGGGCGAAACGGCTTCGAGATACAGCGTCCCCGAACTGATTGGACTGACCGAGGAGTTGAGCGCTGGAGTGCGGGCAAAAGCGCAGGACGACTTCGCCGCCCTCGGCTTAACGCTCAAGGCCTTCTACATCGAGAATCTCAAACCCTCGACAAAATCGGCCGAAGAACTTCGAGCGATGGGTATGTTGGACATGGCAACCTACACCCAACTGCAAGCCGCCGATGCGCTGCGCGAGGCAGCTCAGAACCCTAGTGGGGGTGCTGGGTTGACAGCCGGAATCGGCGCCGGACTAGGCATCGGGAACATCTTGAGCCAGTCTTTGCAAGGAATGCAGCCCGGACAACCTACGGCGCCCACACCTACTCCTCCTTCCACTCCCCCGACGATCCCCCCGGTCATGACCCCGAGCGAAGCGGCGGCTTTCCTGCGCGTATCCGAAGAAGACGTTATCGCAGCAATCAACGCCGGCGAGCTAAAGGCCAAAAAAATCGGGAATGCCTACCGCATCAGTAAGGAGGCTTTAGAGGAATTCCTCAAAGGCTGATGAAGAGCCTTATCTCCTTTCGTAAAAAACCAACAGCGTACTGCCGTATTTCCGTCGGTCGAATTCAACCAAGTGCCGGATGAGGGAATGCTCGGTAAGATTTTCGTATTCCAGAGGATGGATCTGCACAATACACCAGCCGTCTGCAGATAGCCACCCGAGATTCTGGTCGAGAATTTGGAGCGTCTTGCTCCATAGACCTTGATATTGCGGCGGTGCAATGTAAATGTAATCGAAGGAGCGATCAGGTGGTTTTTGGAGCTCCCGTAGCACGTCTGCCTGAATTACCTGGGCGTTCTGCACTAGCCCGGTGAGCTGCAAATTCTCCTGAATAGTCTGAATCGCCTTGCGGTTGAGGTCGTAAAAGCGGACGAAGGAGGCTCCGCGACTTAGGGCTTCGATGCCAACACTGCCAGTGCCGGCAAAGCAGTCTAAAAAACTGGCGTTTTCAATATCTGCGCCGAGGATATTGAACAAAGCCTCCTTCGTGCGGTCGGTGATCGGACGTGTGGTTTCTCCCGGAACCGCCTTGAGCCGCCGCCCTTTTGCCTTTCCAGAAATCACTCGCATTGCTTAGGAGGTTTCTACGCTCTGCCGAGCCGCCAGGATATTCCCATAGGGTGCAGTAATCGGAACAACACAGCCGGTACCTAGAATAAACCGTTCGCCTTTTGTGGCTTCAATGGCTTCTCTAGCCTGGCGAGTTACCTCTTCGGGGGTTCCTAAGACCATTCCCGTATAGCGCAATAAACCACCACAGACCACCCCTTTGAATTTTTCCTTCGCCGCTTCGAGGCTGGGAGGGGTTTCTCGGTCATGCCAATTGATCGCCTGTACTGGCGCATCCACAAAGAGATCGAACATGATATCTTCACCATGCAAATGCAACATGTTAAACCAGAAAGGTTTCGCAACCTCTAAGATCTCTAAATCGTATCGTAACCCGAACTCGCGGTACTCCTCTTCGCTCATCAGACCATATTGAGCGTGCTGCACTGCGTAGAAAATCCCATCGATTCCGGTCTTGCGCGCCTCCTCGATAAACCGAATGGTGGTCTCGGTGATTGTCCTCAGGCCTTGTCTGAACACTTCGGGGTATTTCCGCATCCACACAAGAACTTTGTCTCTCGAGGCCAGATTTTTTGCTTGGCTCAAAGGGCTGAAAATGGTTTGAAGGATCGGGGTCTCCTTTCCCAATTCGGCCACAATCTCCCTTAGGCAGACCAGCTGTTTACCCAGCCATCCGGCTGTGGGATCAAGGACTCTCAAACTGAGCCAATCCCCAGCCTCCTGAACTGGATACTTGATATAGTTGCGCGTACCTTCAGGGTCTCCTTGCCACAAGTCTTCGGCACCCCAATCCTTGACACAGAAGGAAGAGGCTGGGGTTACTTTGACGGCATCGAAGTCAAACTGTCTTTGAAATTGAACGGTAGCCGCAGCGAGCCGGTATGGGTCCTGATCGTCTACTGGAAAGTGGCGCCACAGCATCACGGGCACTCGGTCGAGGGTTTTACCGGATAAACAGGCCTCAATTCTTTCGCGGTGAGTTAGATTCATCGTTGCCATATCTCCTTTTCCAAATTCCAGTCTCGGTCTCGCAAGTAGTTAATTTGCCCCAGGGCTAGCCTACGCAGCATTTTCGCTCGATTCCGGTTAGTCCAACCTTGGTTATCGACCTTATATACAACTTCCTCAAAAAGCTGGATTGCCTCACTCACCCGTCCGGTAGCCTTTAAGACCATAGCCAGACCATACAGAGTTTCTGCTGCGTTGGGCTCAAGCTCTAGGGATTGGCGGAACAGCTTCTCTGCTTCAGAATCCTCCCCCCGAGCATGAGCTGCCCACGCGCTGTTGAAAAGCACTCGCGCATCTCCTCTTCTCTCATCTCCCATTTTCGCCTCTTGGCATCGTACCTGTTCAGGTGGCTTCAATAATTGCCCTAATTTGCGCTTGTTCTTTCTCTTGGTGGTCTAGATAGTCGCTCATAAAAGAGGATCTGCGTAGCCGCAACGCCATAGGGGCGACTTGCTTCAAGTCACTGATCTCCACAGTTTGACGCGAATCAGCCGCTGCAAAGGCACGCGCCGCCTCGAAGAGGGTGATCTCCGCTCTCAAAGACTCGATTCCCAGTTCCTTGATCCATCTTAGACCAACCTTCGCCACCCTATCCGGCAATTCCACTTTGGGCAATAGCTCCCGAGCCAGTTGAAGCTCTTCGCGTGCGATCTCCGTCTCTGCCCGGAACTGTGCTGCAGTTAGGCGTGGATTCGCTAAATAAGCCTTGACCCTTCGATAGGCTTCTAACCTCTCGTTGTCATCCTCCAATCCCTTGACGATCACTCTTAGACCGAAGCGATCCTGAATTTGGGGCCGTAGATAGCCCTCTTCGGGGTTCATAGAGCCGACCAGAATAAAACGAGAGCGGTATGTAGCGGAAATCGGCCCCCGCCGAACTGTATAATTACCCTGGGCAGCGGCATCTAGTAGCGCATTGATGATCTCATCATCGAGTAAGTTGACCTCATCCACGTAGAGCACATTCCGATCAGCCTGGGAAAGAATTCCCCGCTGCAACCGCAGACGATGGTGGATCGCCGCCCGTTCATCGATCCCACCGATAACGTCCTCCAGTCGAGCGTTCAAAGGCAATTCCACTAGCCGAGCCCGATCCATTACAGCTAAGGGTTTTCCCTCAGCATACTTGCGAGCACAATCCGGACAGACTGCGTCAATCCCCATTGTCTCGATATCCTCGGGCAGGCAGCCATAGTAACATAAGCTCCTTGGTACCAAAGGGAGAAGGTCCAGTAACCCCCGGACAGCGGTCGTCTTCCCGGTTCCTCGCGGACCGATCAGCAAAACCCCCCCAACGGCCGGATTGATGAGAGCTAAGATCAGGGCCATTTTCATTTCATACTGGTTGACGATAGCGAGAAAAGGAAAAGGGATCACCTCTGCGAGACCAGCATCCTCTTGGACCTCAGGGGCAACAAGCCCCTTACCCGTCACACGCTCAATTAGGTCTCGCAGCGAACGCACTCCCTTGGTGATTTCTACGCTCACCTCTGCGGTAGTTTCATCCGGCCGCTCGATGGCTTCAACGAGGGACGAAGAATTTTCCTCCATCTTCAGTCCATGTCTTCCTTCAGGTCTCCAAAATCAACCGGCGGCAATAAACTTGGGTTATCCTCCAGCACATCAAACGCGCCAATCGGAAGGTCCGGCATCATCGGCGCCAATGGAGTTACGGCAGGCGGCTTGATCGGTTTGGGCGGCGGGGGAGGTGTTAGACGAGGCTTGAGGTAACCCGAAGAATGCTTGCGTAAAATCCGCGGCTCATCGCTCAACCACCCCACGTAGTGACCGTGAACTGAGTAGACCTGTCGCGTGGGCGTCACCCATCCGATCCACTCTCCCTGGCGATTAAAGATGTAGGGGTAGACCAAGAAGGCCGCCGCATCGCCGCTCGTAGTATAAATTACAATAATCTTCTTGCGAACTTTGCTTTCCATCGTCTGGATAACCTCATTCGCCTCGGTTTTAGAAAAAGCTAGGCAACATCGTTAAAGGTGAGGTAACGATTGAGGTAAAAATTCCACAACATCACCACGAGAATCGCAGTGCCCAACGAAAAATTGTGGGCAATCCAAATGGGACGGAAAGGGAGGTTGCGGAAGAAGTCAAACTGACCAAAGATGCGTAATAATTTGCCTTCGAGGAAAATAAACAAAGGAGTGCGAATAATTAAACCGATGAAGTTGGTTAGCGCAAATAACGCAAACTGGTACCCGGGGGATTTGGCGCGCGAATCGGGATAAATCCAGCGCCGGTTCCAGGTGAAATTGTTTATCACTGCTAGCCAAAACGAAACTATGCTCGACAAGACTGCATTTAGGTGAATGAGATGGGCAAAGAGATTGAAGAAGCCGAAATCAACCATGCTCCCCACGGTTCCCACAATCGCAAAGCGCACAAAACGTCTTCTTTCCTTTTGGTTGCAGAGGATCGACACTACACTAGTCCCATTTTATATCGAAAATAAGCGATGGTTTCGCGCAATCCGTCCTCGAGAGAAACCCGAGGCTGCCAGCCCAGAATTTCTTTAGCCCGTTGGATATCCGGTTGTCTGCGTTGAGGATCGCCCTTAACTCGTCCTTCGGGCACAAAGACAATACCGGCTTTGTTTCCGACAATCCGATTGATCACTTCAGCAAACTCCAAGATACTGGTCTCTACCGGATTGCCGAGGTTCACCGGCAAATGTTCGTCCGAGTAAAGCAAGCGCACAATTCCCTCAATCAAGTCGTCGACATAACAGAAACTGCGTGTCTGGCTGCCATCACCGTATATAGTTAGGGGCTCGCCCCGCAGAGCCTGCTGGATGAAATTTGGGACTACACGCCCATCTTCCAAGTGCATGCGTGGCCCGTAAGTGTTAAAAATACGTGCAATCCGTGTATCGATCCCATGGAAACGATGATAAGCCATAGTGAGTGCCTCGGCAAACCGCTTGGCTTCGTCGTAAACCGAGCGGATACCAATCGGGTCTACGTGCCCCCAATAACTCTCCTTCTGAGGATGTTCCAAAGGATCCCCATAAATTTCGCTTGTCGAAGCCAGCAAGTATTTCGCTCCATATTTCCGCGCTACTCCAAGAGTGTTGTGCGTACCCAAGGCACCTGCCTTCATCGTTTGAATTGGAAGGTTGACGTAACCATAAGGGGAAGCCGGATTTGGGCTGGCCGGAGAGGCAAAATGCAATACCGCATCGACGGGCTTGGGGACGAAAATGAAATTGGAGACGTCATGGCGGATAAACATAAAGCGCTCATGCCCGGCTAAATGGGCAAGGTTTTCTGCGTTGCCAGTGATGAAATTATCCATTCCGATCACCTCGTGCCCCTCTGCGAGCAACCGATCGCACAAATGAGAACCTAGAAATCCTGCTGCTCCGGTGATCAAAATACGCATCCTTTACCTCGCCTGATTTGGACTCCATGCGACCCGGCTAACTAGGCCGTCGCCGGTGATTTGTCGAACCCTTCCTTCTTCCGTCTCTCCTTCGGGCACGTCCACCAAGTACAAATTCCCCTGGTAGATTACAGCAAGCGCATACAAGCCAGTATCCTCCATTGGTGACGGCGACCAACTGACAATCTGAGGTTCTAAGCCACTTTCCGCTTCGGCGGGGAACACAGCAAGCCTATTGGAACCATCCTGATCGATCACCATTAGACGATAACGACTGACATCACTTTGTTCGGGCAGAATGGCTTGGAGATAAGCGATACGGTATCGCCGTGCCTGCCCGGTTTCCAGGAGCGGCGAGGGCACAGGATAAGCAAACATTCCCGCTTGCTGCACTAGAGGGATCGGCTGCCCGGTGGATAAAGAGATGGCAGTTACCGCAAACGACCTCGACCCCTCGGGACTAGACAGACCTCCTTCACCCACGTGATTGACGGTATACAGAAACTGCCCATCTGGGCTCCAGGCAATACCGGGCACCCAAGCCCAATCGGCTCCGGTCTGATACGGGACGAGGTCTAGCAACACTTCAAATCCTCCTCCCTCGTTCACGAGGCCAACTCCATCGGGCCTTGCAAACCCGATTCGTTCACCACCCGGTTCGAGAGCAAAGGTGGTTCCCCACCAGCCATAAATTCCCCCCGAGTTAGTATCCACGAGAGTCCTCCACTTAGAAACCCACCCGTTAGGACTGAAATCCAAACTGATCAGGTCGTTATTGGCCTGCCACCCCGGCGCTGTCGGCCGGGGTTCGACAGTCGAGAAGAAAACCCTTAGGGCACCCGGTAGCGCATACCAGTCTGCAAAATGGACCACGTTGGCGACTTTCAAGTCGATCATTTTGGCCGGCTTCTCCAAATCCGTCAGAGAGGCTGCCCACAGAGAATTGATCTTTCCCTCCTCTTTCTCGCGGCGAGTAAAGAGCAACCATTGACCATCCCGAGAGAGCCGAAAGACACGCCCATCTAAATCTCCACTACTGACCACCAAAATCCGATTGGCGGTATTACCTTCAATCACCCATGCATTCCCCCCCAGTAGATAGGCGATTCTGCCGGGGATTTCATATGTGGTGAACGGCTTTTGAATCCCGATCATCACGATCTCGGCTACTGGCTCCTTGAGAACCGTAGGCTCGTTCACTACCGTTCGCGAAACCTCAACCCCATCCTCGTACAGAATACGATATGTGATCTCGGCCTCCCCGTTTTGACCCTTCTGTGCAAGAAGGGTCACTTGCTCAGGCAAGGACTCGGTTCGTACCACCTTTTTTTCGAAGGGCAGAATCACCCGCTCCACTTCAAACTTCTCCTGTACTCTAATAACCCTAATCGAAAGCGGGCTTTCGATCACTGAGGACATCGGGGGCTCGACCCGATCTAACTGACCAATCGAGATCTTCGCTTGCTGAATCGCCTGGCCCACGGTGCTATTGGGTGACACTTCGATTGAGATCACCTCGCCATCAACGGCAATTTCTACCTTTACGTTTTGCGCCCTTCCTTCTGCGGCCGTGGCACATCCTCCTATCAGAGCACCGGATAAGGATAGCAGCGCAACTCCAACCGCCAAATTTCGCAGTGGTATAATCATCCTCAATGCAGAGCCAGACACCGAGTCTCCACTACTTTTTAGTACCACGAATGAGGATACTACCTTCACGGATTGTCACTTCTTCAATGACGAGCTCACTTCCAGAAATTGCTATCTGCTCCTTAAAGGCTCTTTTCATCTCTTCGGCGATATTGTCCCTCACACTCTGTGGCAATGGAAAAGGACCAATTTTAGCCTCGGCTAACTCGACTGCTAAACTCCCGGTTGCATCGAGGCCGATCTTCCCCACGGCCCGCACCGGGAACTGGAGGCCATCCCGGTGGACAATCCCACTGAAGAAAATCTTTCCCTCTCGGAATTGAAATTGCACGTTAGTGATGGGCTCTTTGGTATATTTTTCTAGACTCAAAGCAACATAGGAGGTCAACTGCTGCTCGGTGACCTCGAGAGTAAAAGTTCCTCTTTCATTCGCCTCCCGCAGAGCCTGCTCTAATTTGCTCTCCAACGAGGCCGCTTCCTCGGTTGAAACAGGCGGGTTCGAGGCCCTCGGGAGGCCTGCTTCGCTCAAGCGGCAGGATAAGGTGACTAGGCCTGTAATAACCAGAAGGACAACAAGCCAACGCGTTTTTTTCGACATAGCTTTTGAACGTGCCTATCCAAAGTGAGACCAGCAAGCCGAATTGTACCACAGCATGAATGAAGCAAACCCGATGAATTTTGACCTTCCCGCTTTGATTGAAGCTCTGCTGTTCGTTTCACCCAGCCCGGTTAGTGTCCAACAACTGGCTGCTGCGCTTGAGATCTCATCTTCTCAAGTCGAAGCAGCCCTTCAGGAATTGGAACAGAGGTTGCTCTCTCCCGCTCCACCCTCTTACTTACAGCTCCAAAAACACCAAGGCCGGTATCAACTGACCACCGCCCCTCAGATCGCACCCCTTGTGGAAAGATTTTTAGGAATAGATGCGCCTAGCCGTCTCACCCAAGCCGCACTGGAAACTCTAGCGGTCATCGCTTACCGCCAGCCGATCACTCGCTCGCAGATCGAGGCGATTCGCGGCGTCAACAGTGATAGTGTTCTTAGAAGTCTACTCAGCAAAGGGCTGATCCAAGAAGCCGGAAGAGCTGAGGCACCCGGAAGGCCGATTCTCTATACAGTCACGCCAGAATTTCTGCAACATTTCGGCCTTTCTTCGATTGAAGAGTTGCCCCCCTGGGATCGCGAGACGGGTGAGGAGTCCATGAGCAGCACAACTTCCGAGCAAGCTCCAGAGCTAAAGCATTAGTTCTATGGAAGAACGTGTTCAGAAGATTTTAGCCCGAGCCGGCTACGGCTCGAGAAGACAGTGCGAGACTCTGATCCTTCAAGGGAGAGTAAAAGTCAACGGCGCGGTTATCGGTTTGGGTGCAAAAGCGGACCCGGAAAGGGACAAAATTCTGGTTGACGATCAACCGGTTTCGGTGCGGGTTCCGCCAATCTACATCGCCCTAAACAAACCGCGAGGAGTAGTTTCTGCGGCCTACTCTCCTGAGGGGAGGAAAACTGTATGTGATCTAGTAGACATAGATACACGTCTTTTCCCTGTTGGGCGCTTAGATATCGAAAGCGAGGGGCTGATCCTTCTGACCAACGATGGTGAATTGGCGAATCGGATCTCTCACCCACGCTATGGACACGAGAAGGAATACCGCGTTTTTGTTGCCAAACGGCCGGATGAGGAACAATTGAAAGCCTGGAGAAGAGGAATTGTGCTTTCGGACGGATACCGTACCCAGCCCGCCGAGGTTTGGCTGGAAACAACCACTCCGAAGGGTGCTTGGCTGGGAGTCATTTTGCGCGAAGGGAGAAAACGACAAATTCGAGAGATGGGAGCCTTAACCGGGTTACCCGTTCTTAGAATCATCCGCGTGCGTATTGGTGCAGTGAGACTAGGCAACCTGAAGCCGGGCCAGTGGCGCTACCTAACCCCCCAAGAGGTAGAAAAGCTGCGTCACACCCCTCAAGAACGTCGTCCCTCCATCCCCCCACGAAAGATACGGAAACAAACGTCATAACGAAAGGATGCCCAAGACAGTTCACCTCGGTGCCTCTAAACAGGATAAAGTTATGCTATTCACAATAGAAAGCGATCTAAACCAGGTCTTGAAGGAGTCACAGTGAGTATGTCAAACCAACACACCCTTGCGGAAACTTCCCCAACTCAGCCTCCTGTCCTTCGATCCCATTCTGTGGCGCGTTGGGAAATAATTTTGATGGTTTGTATCTTGTTACTCGCCGTTTTCACCCGTTTCTATGCCTTAGGGGTGCGGGTTATGAGCCACGACGAAACTTCCCACGTGTATTTTGCGTGGCTGCTGTCCCAAGGCAAGGGATATCGCTATGACCCCGTCACCCACGGCCCCCTGCAATTCCACCTTATTGCGCTGAGTTATTTCTTGTTTGGCGACAACGACTTCACGGCGCGAGTGCCCGCCGCAACCCTGAGCGTCTTGACGATCGTCTTCCTTTGGTTCTACCGAGACCTTCTTGGGAGATTTGGATACCTAGTCGGTGCATTTCTGCTCCTCATCTCCCCTTACGCTCTTTATTACGGACGATATGCTCGCAACGAAGCGCAGATCGGTTTCTTTGCAGTGCTCTTATGGTGGGGAATCCTCAACTACCTTAACACTCGAGAATTGCGCTACCTAATCTGGGTCACTATTGGATCAGCGTTGCACTTCGTTTGTAAGGCAACCGCCTTTATCTACACCGCCCAAGCTTTGGTCTTTTTTGCCTTGTATCTTCTCTACTCGATCACAAGGCAGAGCTGGAAAAATGACTCCGATCGCCGTTGGTTTGTAGTCATCCTAGCCGTCTCCCTTACCCTGCTTGCTATTGGCTTTGGTCTTAACACTTTTCAGCGCGACCTCCGGCAAACTCTCCAGTCGACCACTCCTACTCTCCCGCCAGAAGCCCTGTTTCCCCCGCATCCTCTTTCAGAGACTCTCCGTGTTCTCAGTCTGCTCGCTTTCACACTAGCCGTCCTTGGTCTTCTGGCTTGTGTTTTCTTCGTGCTCCGCGGTTACACTTGGAATGCCCTGCGGAAAGAGCCTGCTTTCGACCTAGCGATCCTGATGGGTACCCAAGTCTTACCCATGCTTGCTCCATTTCCGGTTCGGTTTTTGGGACGCAATCCAATCGACTATTCTTCGACGCAAAATATTTTGTTCGTAGCAAGTTTTGTCCTTCTCCTTAGCCTTTCAGCAATTGCTATAGGACTGGCCTGGCGCCCCAAAGTCTGGCTGGTCAACCTTAGCATTTTCTATTCAATTTTCGTGCTCTTCTATTCGACCATCTTCACCAACGGCTTTGGAATTTTTGCCGGACTGGTCGGCGCACTAGGGTACTGGCTCGAACAACACGGTGTACAGCGCGGCAATCAGCCGTGGTATTACTATAGTTTGGTTCAGATCCCAGTCTACGAATACCTTCCGGCCATTGGGGTGCTTTTTGCCATCCTTTATTACCTCTGGAAGAGGCGTCCAAGCTCTGGAGGCTCCCAAAAAGGTCATAGGTTTCAAAGTACCCTATCGTCTTCCGAATCCGCCTTTTCGAGTGCCGATCGGCTGAATTTTGTCTTCTTTCTCTACTGGTCGATCACCAGTCTCATTGCTTTCACTATAGCTGGAGAAAAAATGCCTTGGCTTACCCTTCATATCGCCATGCCCATGATCATGCTAACTGCATGGGCGCTTGGAAAGTTGCTCGAGTCCGTACGCTGGAAATATCTTTTGCGCCAGAAAGGTTGGCTGCTCAGCCTCGTATTTTTGGTCTTTCTGGTCTCCCTTTCGACAACCTTCTACCTAGCTCTCGGAGCTACACCTCCCTTCCAGGGCAGGGAGCTTGCTCAACTCCAAGCCACTACATCATTCCTAAGTGCTCTGCTTTTTACCCTCTTTTCGGGAGCCTACTTGATCTACGCTCTGCGCACTTGGCGGGTGAGAGAGGCGCTCAAGGCATTCATACTGACTATCTTCGCTTTGATTTCGCTCTTGACCATTCACACTAGCGTGCTCGCTTCCTACTTCAACTACGATAATGCCACCGAATTCTTGGTCTATGCGCATTCGGCCCGAGGGCCCAAAGACGTTCTCGAGCAAATTGAAGAAATCTCGCGCCGCACCACGGGCGGCCTCGGCATCCGCGTTGCCTACGATGACGAGACCACTTATCCCTATTGGTGGTATCTCCGCCACTATCCCAATCAACAATACTATGGGGACACACCTACACGCCAGTTGCGCGAAGTCCCCATTATCCTAGTCGGCGAGAAAAACTATGGAAAAATTGAACCGGTTGTCGGACAAGCCTATCACCGCTATGACTTCATCCGCCTGTGGTGGCCTAACCAAGACTACTTTGACTTGAATTGGTCGAGGATTTGGAATGCCTTGCGCGACCCGGCTATGCGCCAAGCTCTGTTTGAAATCTGGCTCTATCGCGATTACACCCGCTACGGTCAGCTTACCGGCAAAGACATGAGCCTGACGAATTGGTATCCCTCTAGCCGGATGCGGCTCTACATCCGCAAGGATATCGTGGCCTCCCTGTGGAACTACGGGAGTGCTCCTGCCGAAGTTAGTATTCCTGCTGATCCCTACGAAGGCAAACAAGCCAAAGTGCAAGCCGATAAAGTGTTAGGCGGCAGCGGAACAGAACCGGGCTTTTTCCAGCGTCCTCGGGACCTAGCCGTTGCGCCTGATGGCACGCTCTACATCGTGGACACCGAGAACCACCGCATCCAACACCTTGACACCAGTGGAAAAGTCTTACATGTCTGGGGAAGATTCGGGGATGCGACTACAGGCAACGCCCCTGGCGGTGCCTTCAACCAACCATGGGGGATTGCCGTGGACCAAGAAGGCTTTGTCTATGTGGCGGATACATGGAATCACCGCATCCAGAAGTTCACCGCCGATGGACAATTCCTTTACCAATGGGGCTACTTTGGACAAGGTGAAACACCCACCGCTTTCTGGGGTCCCCGTGATATTGCTGTTGATCAAGAAAACCGGCTGTTTATCTCCGACACTGGGAACAAGCGCATCGTTGTCTTTGACAGCAACGGGAACTTCATCACCACCTTTGGCCGAGGGGGGTTGTTGCCCGGTGAATTCGACGAACCGGTCGGCTTAGCTTTTGGCCCGGATGGACGCCTTTATGTTGCAGACACTTGGAATCAACGGATTCAAGTTTTTGCCATTGACGAACAAATGAACTTTCTCTTCCAGACCAGTTGGGAAATCTTCGGTTGGTATGGGCAGTCCTTGGATAACAAACCCTACTTAGCCGTGGACAAAAGGAACTTTGTCTACGCCACCGACCCGGAAGGGATGCGCATTCTGCAGTTCAACGCTAATGGCGACTTTATCCAATACTGGGGAGAGCCTGATCAAGCAGGCGAGGGGTTCTCCCTACCCGCTTCACTCGCAATCGATCCGGCAGACGGAATTTGGGTCACTGATGCTGGAAGCAGCAAAATCCTGCACTTTTCCCTACCCTAAGACTATAATACAACAATGAGGGAGTTTCCAAGCCACTATCCCAAACGGAGACGGATCAATGAAATTGCACGAATATCAATCCAAGCAAATCTTCTCCCGGTATGGGATTCCCATTCCGCGAGGCAAGGTAGCCTCAACAGCTCAGGAAGCCAGACAAATTGCAGAAGAGCTGGGGGTTATGGTGGTGGTAAAAGCCCAAGTTCTGGTTGGAGGGCGAGGGAAAGCCGGGGGCATTCGGCTCGCCAAAGACCCCATCGAGGCCGAAGAGATTGCCGCAAAAATCCTTGCGATGCAGATCAAGGACCTACCTGTCCGAAAGGTCCTAATTGACGAGGCTGCTAGTATCCATAGTGAAATCTACCTCGGAATCACCAACGATCGTGCTGCCCGCCGACCTGTGATTATGGCTTCGTCTGCCGGGGGGGTAGATATTGAGGAGGTGGCCCGAACAACGCCCGAAAGAATTATAAAAGTTCACATCGATCCCCTTCTAGGCTTGCGCGACTACCAAGCACGCGACCTTGCCGCCGGGATCGATCTGCCCCGCGAGCATTGGAGAAATTTTATAGCCGTCGCTCACGGTCTATGGAAAACATACACCGAATGCGACGCAACTCTGGCTGAAATTAACCCCTTAGTTCTCACAACCGAAAACCGGCTCCTTGCCTTGGATGGCAAAATGATTATCGATGACAACGCTCTGTTTCGTCACCCGGAGTTTTCTGAAATGCGCGATCTGGATGTTGAAGCTCCGGCGGAAGTTGAGGCCCGAAAGTACGGTTTATCCTATGTCAAGCTCGATGGGGACATTGGCTGCATGGTCAACGGCGCAGGTCTGGCCATGGCAACCATGGATATCCTCAAACTTTTTGGCGGTAATCCGGCAAACTTTCTCGATATCGGCGGTGGCGCAAATGCCGAAAGGGTAGCAGCCGCCCTCCGCATCCTCCTTAGCGACCCGAATGTCAGGACTGTCCTCCTGAACGTATTCGGAGGTATCACACGCTGCGATGAGGTTGCTCATGGGATCGTGAATGCAATGAAAGAAGTCAAGCCGAAGGTGCCGATGATCGTTCGTCTAGTCGGTACCAATGCCGAAGAGGGTCGGAGAATTCTGGCCGACGCCCAGATGATCACTGCAGAGACGTTGGTCGAAGCAGCCCAGAAAGCCGTCGCTGCTGCTAGAGGAGGCCTCGGATGAGTATTCTTATCGACCAAGATACTCGCTTGCTGGTTCAAGGGATCACAGGAAACGAAGGTTTATTCCATACTCGCCAAATGGCTGCCTATGGCACGAACATCGTTGCCGGGGTTACCCCTGGGAAGGGGGGCGAGTGGGTGCTGGATGGGAAGATTCCTGTATTCGACTCGGTGCGTCTCGCCGTAGAAGCAACTAGAGCCAATACAAGTGTAATCTTTGTCCCCGCTCGCTTTGCTACTGACGCCATCTTCGAAGCCGCCGATGCGGGGATTCCCCTCATCGTTTGTATCACTGAAGGGATTCCAGTTCAAGATATGATGTGCGTGCGCCATTACTTGGATCAGAAAAAGTGCCGCCTTATTGGGCCAAACTGTCCGGGGGTGCTCTCGCCTGGGAAATGTAAAGTGGGGATCATCCCCGGAGATATTTCCATTCCAGGCCACGTGGGCATTGTCTCCCGTTCGGGAACGCTCACCTACGAAGTGCTTTACGCTCTAAAGCTCCGTCATATCGGAGTGAGCACCTGTGTCGGAATCGGCGGGGACCCGATCAGTGGCACAAATTTTATTGACGTGCTTTCGATGTTCGAAGAAGACCCTCACACGGAACAAGTGGTTCTTATCGGTGAAATCGGCGGCACGGACGAAGAGAGAGCAGCCGAATTCATTGCCACTCGAATGACTAAACCGGTCGTCGCCTTTATCGCCGGGCAAACGGCTCCCCCTGGAAAACGGATGGGACATGCAGGAGCAATTGTAGAAGGAGGCTCAGGTCTGGCTCAAGATAAAATTCGTGCGCTCCAAGAGGCGGGTGTCAAAGTAGCCCGCCACCCCGAAGAAATTCCCGATTTACTCCCGGTATAGGACAAAAAGGAGCTGTCCGTGAGCTTACCTCAACCGGACAGCCTGCTATCGGTATCTTGACAGAATTATTGCTTCTCCATGTGCTCTTCGATATATCGGACCGCTTCTCCCACCGTGGTAATTTTCTGGGCGTCTTCATCAGAGATTTGGCCTCCAAACTTATCTTCGAACTCCATAATGAGTTCGACCAGATCGAGCGAGTCGGCCTCCAAATCCTCACGAAAGCGAGCCTCCGGGGTGACTTTAGACTCATCCACCCCAAGCAACTCCACGATAATCGCCTTAACTTTCTCGAACGTATCAGACATAGATGCTTCCTCCAAAGAGAATTTTGGGTATTGTATTCCCTGTAGGCAATCTGTCAAGCTCCCTGAAGTCCAACCATGCCCTGGATGGGCTTATCCTTGTATCAGGAACACCGCCTTATGAAGAAAGTTACGCCTATTAGTCAACGAAAGTCCGATCATATCCGCATCAATCTGCGAGAAAACGTTCAGTCGGCTATAACAACTGGTCTAGAAAAGTACCGCTTTGAGCATCAAGCTCTACCGGAGTGCGATCTTGAGGCAGTTGATACCAGCACACGTTTCCTAAACAAAACCCTTGCTGCACCGATCTTGATCTCTTCAATGACTGGCGGTAGCCAAGAAGCTGCCCAAATTAATCTGATTCTCGCCGAGGCAGCCGAACAAACGCACATTGCTATGGGGTTGGGTTCCCAACGAGCAGCCATCGAACACCCGGAGCTAGCCCATACATTCCAAGTGCGCCGTGTCGCCCCGAATATTCTTCTTTTTGCTAACCTCGGCGCAATCCAACTCAACTACCGCTATGGAATTGACGAATGCAGAAAAGCAGTTGAGATGGTCGAAGCCGATGCCCTTATCCTGCACCTCAATCCTCTTCAAGAAGCCCTTCAGCCCGAAGGTGAAACTCGCTTCTCCAACCTGATCGATAAAATTGCAGCTGTTTGTCATTCCTTGCCCGTACCGGTCATTGTCAAAGAAGTGGGTTGGGGGATCTCCGAGCGAGTGGCAAAGCTCCTCATTCAGGCCGGCGTGGCTGCCATTGATGTTGCTGGGGCAGGTGGCACCTCCTGGTCGCAGGTTGAGATGTATCGCGCCCAAACCGAAAGCGCAGCTCGGATTGCCTCTCATTTCGTTGACTGGGGGATTCCCACTGCTGAGTGCATTCGCAAGATTCGTGCGCTCCATCCTTCTCTTCCACTGATTGCCTCGGGGGGGCTGCGCAACGGCATCGATATTGCCAAGTGTCTAGCCTTGGGAGCTGACCTAGGCGGAATGGCCTCCCCGTTCTTAAAAGCCGCAGCATGCTCCTTACGGGAGACAATCAACATCATCAACGAAATTAAGAGAGAGATTCAAATTACTATGTTTGTTGCCGGAGTAAAATCAATCTCGGAGTTGCGCCAAGTTCAACTTAAGGAAATTTCATAAATGGATACACCCGATGTACTTGTCCACACCCTCAGAGAGGCTCTCGAAGCCGAGCTCCGCCGAGAGATTAATGCTTATCATGTAGCACCTTACGAACTCTACTACGAAATGTTGGCTTACCATATGGGATGGATGGGGGAAGGAGCTGGAGCGAAAGCCACGGGGAAACGAATTCGCCCCCTTATCTTGCTTCTTTGTACGGCTGCAAGTGGAGGAGACTGGCAAAAAGCCCTGCCGGCCGCTGCGGCTGTGGAGTTTGTCCATAATTTCTCCTTGGTCCACGACGATATCGAAGATCGCAGCGAGTATCGTCGGGGGCGGCCGACCATTTGGGCGAAATGGGGAATACCTCAGGGGATCAACGCAGGAGACGCTCTATTTACAATTAGTCACCTGACAATCCATCGTCTAGCAGAGTTTTTCTCTCCCGACCTTGTCTTGCAAGCTGCACAAATCCTACTGCAAACTTGTCTCCAGCTTACTCAGGGCCAATTCCTAGATATCTCCTATGAATCTCGAGCTGAAATCTCGCTGGAAGAGTATCAGGTCATGATTGAGGGCAAGACTGCAGCACTATTTGCTGCCTGTGCTCACCTAGGGTCGCTAATTGCCAACTGCGATCCCGTCCGACAACATCATTTCCGCGAATTCGGGAGAGCCCTCGGATTGGCTTTTCAAATCATCGACGACCTCTTGGGGATTTGGGGAGATGAAGCCACAATCGGCAAATCCACTTCCTCTGACCTACTCAGCGGTAAGAAAACCTACCCGGTCATTCTGGGCCTTCAATCCAATGGCGCCTTCGCAAAGCGCTGGCGAAAAGGGAAGATCCAACCCGAAGAAGTTCTCACCCTAGCGCAGGAACTAGAGGAGGAAGGCATCCGTGCTGCCACCCAGGCCGAGGCGACACGTCTCACACAGCTTGCGCTGGCAGAACTCTCTGCTGCGCAGCCGAGTGGCCCCGCTGCCGAGGCCTTATCAAGTCTGACTCGCCAAATGAGCCAGAGAGTCCAATGATTTAGATAAACTCCACGAAAGCCTGATTGCCCAGTAATTGGCCGAAACGAGTTAGCCTCAACCTCCGTTGATCCGTTTCGACCCACTCCACCAACCCCTTTTTCGTCAGGCGAGCAATTTCCTTCGGAAAGACCTCAAGAAGGCTTTTCCCAAAGCGCCGGAAAAAGTCCGCTTCTCCAACCCCTTCGTGCACAAGCCGCAAGCCTAGCAAGACGGTGTCTCTCATTTCCTCCTCTGGAGTGACGCAGTGGCACTCTTGGACGGCCGGTGAAAAGGGAAACGAACAAACGGTGGCGGATCGTATTCTCTCGATGTATTGTTGAGGGTGAGATACATTGGCCAGGCGATAGCCGCCCAGAAAGCCATGTGCACCAGCGCCTAACCCAAAATATTCTTGGTTTTTCCAGTACTGAAGATTATGCCGACAAACTGGTATCTCTTCCCCGCTACGAAGCAATGCCCAATTGGAAATCTCATAATGGAGGTATCCAGCATTAGCGAGCAATTCCCGCGCTAACTCATAACAATCCGCCGCAAAATTTTCCTCCGGGTAAGGTAGAACCCCGGATCGAACCCACCTGTCCAACAGAGTCCCTTCCTCAACGGTCAGGCTATACAGAGAGAGATGCTCGACTCCTAGAGAGAGGGCAACCTTCAGCGAGTTCTCCCAACTGCGGAGGCTCTGACTAGGTAACCCGTAGATGAGGTCTAAGTTAAGGTTATCAATGCCGGCAACGCGAGCAAACTCCACAGCTCTAAGGGCGTCCTCGAGAGTGTGCGCACGACCTAAGAGCCGCAGTTCCTCCTCATTCGCCGATTGAAAACCTAGGCTGAGGCGGTTAATCCCGATTTGCGCATAAGCCCGCATCTTCGCCATGGACAAGGTGCCTGGGTTTGCCTCCAAGCTGATCTCAGCATTGGCTTCCAAACCCAGGTGGGATTCAAGCGTGGTTAGTATCCTGTGGAGATGCGACACAGAGAGCAGAGAGGGCGTCCCCCCTCCGAAGTAAACCGTATGGACACTGTGCAAGTACCTTTCGGGAAGAGCTCTTCCGAGCAACTCGATTTCCTTGCACAGCGCCTCGACGTAAGGGGAAATAAGGTGCTCCATCCCCTCGTAGGTGTTGAAATCGCAGTAATGACACCGGCGAACACAAAAAGGAAAATGAATATAAACGCTAACCTCCATGACTCTATGAGTATATCATTAGCTTTCATTTTTGCCCCCTTTACGGAAACTTAGAGGCTGGTATAATCCCACTCGCTGACCAGAGACTAACATTGAGGATATGGCTAACGAGACAATTTCCAAACCAGCGTACATTTGTCCGACCTGCGGCACTCGCTTATCCCAACATGCTCAACGATGTCTCGTTTGCGGCACCGCCCTAAACCCTGAATTCAAATCAGCAGCCGAAGCGAAGCCCATTCAAGGCTCTCGGATGCCCGAGATCACTTTGACATTGCCCGCAGCCATCGGCTTTCTAGCTTTGTTCCTTGCGATTGGAGCGGGTTTAGTCTATATAGCCTTCCAACAAAGTGGGCAAGTTGCTCAAGCTACCCCCACCCCAACGCTAACCTCAACTCCAACAGCCACCTTCACAGCCACGCCTCCCACACCAACCGCAACCGAGACGCCCCTACCTAGCCCCACTCCCTTTACCTATAAAGTCGCTGCCGGGGATACCTGCTCCTCGATTGCCTTTGCTTTCGGGGTTTCTATTCAAAGCATTGTGCTGTTGAACAACCTCCCCGCAACCTGTGATACCTTATATATCGGCCAGACCCTCCTGATTCCTCATCCCACGCCGACTCCAACGCCATTTCCCACGGCGACGTTAAGTCCTGCCGAGGCAACCGAAGCAGCCTGCATGAAGATCGAATACGTTGTTCAAGAGAACGATACTTTGAGCAAGATCTCAGCTAACTATAACATCCCTATCGCAGTACTCAAATCTTATAATGGTTTAGTCAGCGATGTCGTTCGTTTCGGTCAGCCACTGATCATTCCTCTCTGTGAGCGCCGTGGCACCCCCGGACCGACTCCTACCTTCACACCTCCCCCTCCCTACCCTCCTCCGAGCCTGCTCTTGCCTCAAGACGGTGCGCCCTTCACGCTAGCCGATCAGACCATCACGCTTCAGTGGGCATCGGTTGGAATCCTGCGCGAGAACGAAGCATATCAGGTCAACCTTGTCGATATCACTGATGGAGGGGAGCGCAAGATCGTCGACTATGTGACGGATACCAAATATATAGTGCCAACCAGTTTCCGTCCAACTGATTCGCGTCCCCACGTCATTCGTTGGTGGATCACTACAGTTCGCCAGGTAGGAACAGACGACAGTGGTAACCCCATATGGGAACCGGCTGGTGCAAAGAGCGAACAAAGGGTCTTTACCTGGAGCGGACTCCCTGCCACCTCAGCGCCATAACGACTAGAGCTCTCCACACCCCCGGTCATAGACAGAGGCCTCATCGAGAGGAAATTCAGCCCCTGTCTGTTCGGCAACGATCTTCTCAAGCATGCGTGTTGTAACCGATTTCGGGCGCTCAATTGGAGCTCCTAACGCCCTCGCCCAAACGGTGTTTGCAGTTACCCCCAAAATTCGGCTTACGCCGAAGAGAACCGTGTAGAACCCACCGGAGTCGCCGTCTTTACTGTCCATAACCCCGTAGTACCTCTGAAGTACTCCACTAATAGCATCTACATTTGGCCAAGGATCCTTTGCTTTCCCTTGTTGCTTCAACACCTCCGGGACTGTCTCATATACCAACTTGGCCAGGCGAAACAAATCATAATTTGCCATCACTTTTTCTCCAAACTCAAGCTGAGCGGTAAAGCGAGGGTCGGTAATGCGCAAAATGGCATGCCCATAACCCGGGATCACCTTTCCCGCGTTGAGTGTCTCCCAGGCATACTCGGTAAGTTGCTCCTTAGTCGGGACACCTTGATATTTCTCATAAACTTCTAGAAGCCACTCCATGGCCTCCTGATTAGCTCGTCCATGCAACGGGCCGGCTAGACCGTTGAGCCCAGCCGAAACCGCATAGTATACGTCTGAAAGCGCAGAGGAAACAAGGTAGGTGGTGTGAGCGCTTACATTGCCGCTCTCATGATCAGAGTGAATCACGAAATATAGACGAGCCAGCTCATAGTATTCCTCGTTTTCTATTCCGATCATATAACCAAAGTTAGCTGCCCAATCCAGTTCAGGTTTCGGGGGTACCACTTGCCCCTCGCGGAACTTGTAGTTATAGATAAAGGCTGCGATTGCCGGCGCCCGTGCAGTGAGGTCTAGGCTATCTTCTAAGGTGGGGATCCAATAATCTTCTTTCTTTAGGCCGCGGCCATACTCCCTTGTGAATTTCGATTCCCGTTCCATCGCCAAAACCGCCAGCGAAAACAAAGCCATTGCGCTCGTATCCCTAGGCAGGGCACGGACCACATCATATACATACGCTGGTACCTCTTGCCGTTTCTTCCACTCCCCTTCGACCTCCATTGCTTCTTCAAAGGTCGGGATACGGCCAACCAGGAGTAAGAAATAAAGTCCGCCCAACAAGGGCATTTCAGCGCCTGGGGGCTTTGGCAGGAGCTGCAATAACTCGGGGATTGTATACCCCCTCAGGCGAATTCCCTGATAGGGATCGACACAGGAGATATCGGTTACTAGTGCCTTTACATCCCGAATGCCACCCAGAATTTGGGCAACGTTGATTTCGGCTACTTTGACTCGACCGTATTGGGTAATCAATCGCTTTAGGCGGGCTCGCCAACCGGGGAGTTGGTCTTCGATGTGCTTTCTCAGGTTCATAGGTATCTCCGAGGCTGTCAAAATTTTAGCTTGGCAATATTCTCTGCCACACTCGCAGCAGATCTCTTCAAGGCTTCCTTCTCGCTTTCGGTCAAGGGGTACTCGATGACTTTTTCCACTCCACTCCTCCCCAACTGCGCCGGAACGCCGAAATAAAGGTCGTGCAACCCATACTCGCCTCGCAAGTAGGCCGACACCGGCGCAATCAGATGTCTATCTCGTAAAACCGCCTCAACCATCTTGGCTACGGCAATGCCCGGAGCATAATAAGCGCTCCCCACCTTCAATAAACTGACAATCTCCCCTCCTCCCTTTCGGGTTCTCTCGACAATTGCTTCTAACTTTTCCTGCGGCAAAATCTGATTAAGGGGGACTCCGGCCACGTTTGAAATTGCAGTCAGCGGTACCATTTCATCCCCATGCCCCCCCAACACGTAACAGTGGACGTTCTCAACACTCACCCCTAGTTCCTCGGCCACAAAGGTTGCCATCCGCGTAGAGTCCAAAATTCCCGCCTGGCCAAAAACGCGATGGGGTGCCAGGCCGGTGACCTTCATCACGAGGTAGGTCATAACATCTAAGGGGTTGGTTAGGACAATGTAGATCGCTTCAGGGGAGTAGCGAAGCGTATTCAGCGCGGCCTGACGCACAATTTCTGCGTTAGCAGCCAAGAGATCGTCGCGGCTCATACCCGGTTTGCGTGGCAGCCCGGCAGTGATCACGATCACATCAGAGCCAGCAGTGAGCTCATACTCTGTGCCGCCGCGAATCTTGATATCGCGGCCGAGCACCGGCATGGCTTGCTGCAAATCTAAGGCCTTTCCTTGAGCCAAACCTTCCACAATGTCGATCAGCACCAGATCGGCAATCGCTAACTCTGCCAACCAGTGCGCTGTCGTTGCACCAGTGTTGCCGGCGCCAATAATTGAAACTTTGGCTCGCATCTCAGCCTCTCCGCTAACCTAGGCGCTCACTTTCTCGGCACTGCGCTCCTGCAAGTAATGGATTGCCCGCATCGCAGCAGCCGCCCCCATACCCGCCGAAGTGATCACCTGCCGAAAATACGGATCGGCTGCTTCCCCAGCGGCAAAGACCCCAGGAATATTGGTCTGCATGAGGCGGTCAACAATGAGATAGCGATTAGCGTCCATCTCAAGCTGGCCTTCGAAAAGCTGAGTGTTAGGCGAATGACCGATGAAAATAAACACTCCGTCCGTATCTCTCAGCCACTCTTCGCCTGTTTGCACGTTCCTCAAGCGAACTTGTCTGACAGCATCTTGCCCAATGATCTCGGTCACAATCGTATTGAAGAGGAAAGAAATCTTCGAGTTTTCCCTAGCCCGTTTTTGCAAAATTGCCCCTGCGCGCAGCGTATCGCGTCGGTGCACAATCGCAACGCTCCTTGCATAGCGCGTTAGGAAGATTCCCTCCTCCAGCGCAGAATCACCACCACCGACCACAACCACGTCCTTGTCCTTGAAAAACCATCCATCACAAGTGGCACAGTAAGAGACTCCCTTCCCGGTGAGCTCCTTTTCGCCCGGGACATTCAGGTGGTTTGGAGTGGCCCCGGTAGCAATAATGAGGGTATCTGCTAAATACGTTTTGGAATAGGCCTTGATCACGAAGGGGCGTTCTCTCAGATTGACTTCAAGTGCAAGGTCAAAGTCGATCCGAGCCCCAAAGCGTTCGGCTTGCTTTTGGAACAACTCCACCAACTCTTGCCCGCCAACACCCTCTGGAAAACCAGGGTAATTCTCGACAGTGTATGTCAACGCCACTTGCCCTCCCATCTCCATTCCGGCAAGCACAACCGGATTGAGATCGGCTCGTGCTGCATAAAGTGCAGCCGACAACCCTGCCGGGCCAGAACCAAGAATCAGAACTCGTACGTGTTCAGATTCTATTCCTGCTCCAGAAGACAGGGGTGACACGCCACTCAAGCTGATCTTCATTCTACAATCCTTTCTGTAAAGTGGAATATTGCACAGAATTAGATGTCATTTTCCTAAAAGTGTTACAATCTTGGGAAAATCTCAAGCTGTATTATACTGTTTTGGCTTGCCGTTTTGAAAGTCGTTGAAGATGAGTTTTATGGTATCTTAAGGCCCAGGGACACAGTTAGGCTTGACGATGAGGGACAAGGTTTTCGAGCCAATTAGCCTTAAGCTTTTCTCACCTCCCACCGCCGAGAAATATCCCCGGCATCTTCGAGAATTTTCTGCCTCTCTGGTGCATGTAGATAGCTTACCGGATTACTATCGCCTCCTTGAGAAAACGCTCAAGGACACAGTTGCACCACGACTATTTTACCTCTTCCTCAGCAACAGCGATGCCCAAAGCTATCTCCTCTTTTCCCCAGATCACTCCACCTTCGGCGAGATATCGTTCGCCGAGAGCTCTCCATTGATAACTTTATTGAGGAACAAAGGAAAACCCCTCATTTTAGACTCAGCCGAGACACTCCTCCAGTTATCTCAGGGCGACCAAGCCAAACTAGCTCTGCTTGAACTCTATGCCTGCTTTCCTCTGCAAAATGCAAAGCGTCTAGTCGGTTTTGTCGGTTTAGGTCGTCCCTTGGGAAAGATGAAATATACCGGGGAAGACTCCCTCTTCATGGAGGAAATTTGCCGCCTTTCTTTTCTCCTCATCCGCTACCTGCTCGAGAGAGACGAAATTGAGCGCCAAATGCAGCAGATGGAAGCCCTCAACAGACTGGCGCAGGGAATTAATGTGACTCTGCACTTTGACGACCTGCTCGAGCTGATTTTCGCTCAAACCGAAAGTATCCTCCCGCTCACGGATTTTTGGTTGTCAGCTTATGACCCAAAAACTCACTCTTTCAGCTTTCTCTTTGTGGTTGAAGATGGAGAACGCCAATTTAGCATAGAGAACATCCCGCTGGAGCTAGATGAATACCTAGAAAAAATTGTCCTTCAAACAGCCAAACCACTGCAAACCAATGATTACACTCAAACAGCGCGCCTCAACGGCATCCGACCTAGGTATCGGCAAATCCAAGCGTGGATGGGCGTGCCCCTGATTTCTGGGACAGAGACCCTAGGAGCGCTCAGCCTCGGCCATCGCTCGATGGCGGTGATCTATACTCCCAAACAACTTCAGTTTCTCCGAGCGATTGCGGATCAGACAGCCGCAGCGATCGTAAAAGCAAGGTTGCTCAAAGCGACCCAAACTCAGGCTCGCCGGATGACGATCCTCAATGAAATCGGGCGCAGCTTGACTGCTACCCTCGAACTCGAAACTATCCTCGATGTAATTCAAAGACAAGGCCCTGAGCTTATCTCCTGCGATGAATGGCAAGCGCTCATCCTTGACGAGACCGGTGAGAATTTTTTGCGTCCTACCCCACAGGGCCTACAGAAAACCGAGCTGGATGCTCGCCTTTCCCCCTTCATTCAAGAGGCAATGCACTTGGGCACGGTGACCTTTGCAAAGCTTGCACCCCTTACCAATGAAACCGCACCGAAACAGGTGCTCATCAATCCCCTATTCATCGAAAAACGCCCGATTGGGCTTTTGCTTTTGACCAGCCATTCGGAAGTCTCTCCCTTCGCTCCGGAAGATCAAGAGCTGATCGTTACCCTCGGGCATCAAGTTTCGATTGCCCTTGCCAATGCTCTCAAATACGCCCAGACTGATCAAGCTTTACAGCTCCGTCTAACGGAACTAGACACTTTACAGCGGATCGACCGAGAATTGAATGCCAGCCTAGATATCGAGCGCACTCTGAACATTACCTTGAGTTATGCATTTCGGCAGTCAAAAGCCGAAGCAGGCACCATTGGTTTAGTAAAGAAGGACGGCTTTTACCCCGTCCACGCTGTCGGTTATGCTCAACCCCTCCCTATCCCAATAAAGCAGCTGCCTTTTGAAACCCCAATCTCTGGACCCTTGGTGCTTGAGCAAAACCTCTTCCTTGAACAAGGACAGCAATCGGCAATTTTTCCTCTAGTTAGAGAAGCACAAACCCTTGCTCTGCTCATCTTGGAAAGCTCCCGATGGAATTTTCTCACTCCCGATTTGCAATCTTTCCTCACCAGATTGTGCTCGCACGCCGCTATCGCTTTGTCCAACGCAATTCTGTACTCAGAAGTACAACAAGCGAACAGCGCAAAGAGCGAATTTGTCTCCTTGGTCTCTCATGAGCTAAAAACCCCAATGACGGCGATTAAGGGATATGCCGATCTGATCGCTCAGGGCGCAGTGGGCCCAATTAACGAACTTCAAGCCAACTTCCTAGCTACGATACGCGCTAATGTCAACCGAATGGCCAATTTAGTCTCTGACTTGGCCGATATATCTCGTATTGAAGCCGGAAAGCTATCCCTTCAATTTGAGGCTACACCAATCCACGATGTCCTTCAAGAGGTCATTCGCACTCTAAGCACCCAGCTGGAAGAAAAGAAACAAACCCTCCTCTTGCATGTCCCCAACGATTTACCGCCAGTATGGTGTGATCGGCATCGCTTAATTCAGATTTATAACAACCTCCTCAGCAATGCAATCAAGTATTCCCCTTCCCAGTCCACTATTGAAGTCAACTGCACTCTAATTACCAGCCGAGAAGGTCAAAGCATCCACCAGGCTGTCCTGTCTGCGATTCGTGATCACGGGGTCGGAATCTCGGCCGAGGACCAGCCCAAAATCTTTCAGAAATTTTTCCGCTCAGAAGATCCAAAGGTACGTGAAAACCCCGGAACAGGGCTTGGACTAAGCATCACCAAACACTTGGTTGAAATCCAAGGGGGGCGGATCTGGTTTGAGAGCCAATTGGGCGTCGGGACCACATTCTATTTCACGATTCCCATTGCCTCTTTAGAGTGAGGGCCCTACAAACGAAAGGCTTGCCCAGTAGTCCTAATAGCTACCGCACAAGCCTTTCGATAACAAAGATGCTTAGGCTCTCAAGACACCCATTGAACCTTTGGCAGATGTTCCATGGCTTTCTTGATTTCTTCCTCAGGATAGCTGTAATCCTCCAGCTTTCCTTCTAGGTAAGCCTGATACGCCGACATATCAAAATTACCGTGGCCGGATAGGTTGAAGAGGATCACACGGGGTTCCCCTTTTTCCTTTGAATCCAAGGCTTCGTCAATGGCGACTCGGATGGCATGTGCGCTTTCGGGAGCCGGGATAATCCCCTCTGCGCGGGCAAATTGTAAAGCTGCCTCAAAGGTTGCCAACTGCCTTACTGCTACAGCTTCAATGTAACCGGCCTCATAAAGCGCGCTGACAGTCGGCGCCATGCCATGATACCGTAATCCTCCGGCGTGGATGGGAGCGGGAACAAAGGTATGTCCAAGAGTATGCATCTTCACAATCGGGGCCATTCGGGCCGTGTCGCCGTAATCGAAGGTATAGACTCCCTTCGTGAGTGAAGGAGCAGCTTCCGGCTCAACAGCGACAATGCGGGTTTTTCTTCCTTCTTGGAAGTTCAGACGCAAAAATGGAAAGGCAATACCAGCAAAATTCGAGCCGCCCCCTACACAACCAATGACCACGTCGGGATACTCACCAGCCATATCCATCTGTTTCAAAGCTTCCTCGCCGATCACCGTCTGATGGAGCAACACGTGATTCAACACGCTACCCAAACTGTATTTCTTCTTGCCTCCAGAGGTAGCAGCCACTTCCACAGCTTCAGAGATAGCGATCCCTAGAGAACCGTTTGAGTTCGGATCTCTTTCCAAAACCGAACGCCCAAACTCGGTGTGTTCGGTGGGCGAGGGATACACTTTTGCCCCGTAGGTTTCCATCATAATGCGCCGATAGGGCTTTTGGTGATACGAAATCTTCACCATGTAGACTTCCAAGTCCAAATCGAAGAAACTACAAGCCAAGGCTAAGGCGGAGCCCCATTGGCCTGCCCCGGTTTCGGTAGTCAGGGCCTGAGTGCCGGCCACCTTATTGTAGTAGGCTTGGGCAATTGCAGTGTTCGGCTTATGACTGCCGGCAGGAGACACGCCTTCGTACTTGTAGTAAATATGAGCCGGGGTCTGCAAAGCTTTCTCCAAACGCTTTGCCCGGATCAGGGGGGTAGGACGGTAGAGTTTATAGATTTCACGCACTTCCTTAGGGATCTCGATATACCGCTCTGTGCTCACTTCCTGAAGAATGAGTTCCATTGGGAAGAGCACAGAGAGGAAATCCGGTGTTACCGGCTCTAAGGTCTGAGGGTGCAAAACAGGCGCTGGAGCAACGGGCATATCCGCAAGGATGTTGTACCAATACTTTGGCAGGTCGCTCTCATGGAGTAGAAATCGGGTCGATTCGCTCATTTCATGCCTCCTTCAGAAAGGTTTTTGAAGAAAAACGCGTCCGCCCCAATCGTGGGGACGAACGCGCAGTCCGCGGTGCCACCCCTCTTAGGCTGAACCCCAGCAAAAAACCCGTTGGTGATGCAACGGGTAGCAAATCAAAGCCAGCCTCACTCTATACGGGCACAGACCTTTCGATCGACACCCTTTCCCAAGATAACGGCGGGTTCACCGGCGCCAGCTACTCGGACTCCCTTTCACTGCGCACTCAGAGGCCCATTCAGCTTCCCTGCCGCTTGCAAGGATTCCACCATCCCTTGCTCTCTGGTAAGCCGTAAGAAGCTTACTTGTCCTCCTCAACGATTTAAGCCGCTAAGTTGGCAGTAGATTATATCTGGTTTTTATAACCTGTCAAGACAGGAGTCTGTTGCGTCCCGGTTACAAGACCCTTTCTTTGCCGGCTCAGGAATCTCTACATCTTGCATACTCGATGAACTGAAAGGGGAAGGCATGTTTCTGGTCCGGTGGGTGGTATAGTCTAGAAACCACCTCCCACTCCCGCTCATCCCAGGGAGGGAAAAACGCATCGGCTTCAAATTCTGCTAGAACTCTCGTGAGATAAATTTTTTGCACCAATGGCAATGCCTCCCGGAAAACCGTAGCCCCCCCACCGATAAAGGCCTCATTCTCTTGTGCTTGACGACAAACCTCCAGCGCCAGCTCTAAACTCGGCACAACCTTCACCACATCCCCGGCTGCCGCAGATCGACGCCGCGAAATCACAATGATCTTCCTGCCCACCAAGGGTCGTCCGATCGACTCGTAGGTCCTTCGCCCCAAAATCAAGTGATGACCCATGGTCAACTGCCTAAAACGTCTGAGGTCATCCGGCAAATGCCAGGGCAAACGATTCTTCCATCCAATCCCCCCATTCCTGTCCATGGCAACAATAATTGAAACGATCAAACCGCTACCTCGGCCGGTATGGGAGGATGGTGACGATAATTGATCAACTCAAAGTCCTCGTATTTGAACGAGAAGAGATCTCGCACTTCCGGATTGAGCCTCATCTGCGGTAAAGGAAAAGGCGTCCGAGTCAACTGTAATTTTGCCTGCTCGATATGATTGAGGTAGAGATGGACGTCACCAAAGGTATGAATCAATTCCCCCGGACGCAATCCGGTAACTTGAGCTACCATCAAAGTCAACAAAGCATAAGAGGAGATGTTGAAAGGAACGCCCAAAAACACATCAGCCGAGCGTTGGTAAAGTTGACAAGATAGCTTTCCCTCTGCCACATAAAATTGGAAGAGACAATGGCAGGGTGGCAACGCCATCTTCTCCAATTCTCCCACGTTCCATGCGCTGACAACCAGTCGTCGAGAGAAGGGATTGCGTTTGATCTCCTCTACCACTTGAGCAATTTGATCGATGGTCCTCCCATCGGCACTGCGCCACGAACGCCACTGAGCCCCGTAAATCGGCCCGAGGTCGCCGTTCTCGTCTGCCCATTCATCCCAAATTCGCACTCCATGTTCTTGGAGGTAACGCACATTGGTATCCCCCCGAAGAAACCATAGCAGTTCGTAAATCACCGACTTCAGGTGAATCTTCTTGGTTGTGAGAATAGGAAAGCCTTCTTCGAGATTGAAGCGCAGTTGGTAGCCAAACACAGAGAGCGTGCCCACGCCCGTGCGGTCCTCTCTCCTCACCCCCTTTTGCAAGATATACTCCAGCAGGTCCAAATAAACCCTCATTTTCCGCACCTCCTCGCTAGGAAAAAGAACCTAGCTTTCAAGCTCAGTCCACCTACTACCGCGTAAGAAAGCGATCCTCGCCTCAAAAACGGCGCAGCTATCCAATCACGATCGAGCTTAGTATCCGACGGGCTTGAGAAATATCCTGACGAATTTGTTCGACAAGTGCCTCCTTGGAAGGAAAACGTCTTTCATCCCGTAAGCGATCCAAAAACTCAAGTGCTAACGTCTCCTGATACAAATCTGCATCAAAGTCGAGAAGATGCGCCTCCACTCTCGGGGCAACTGGATCCTCCTCAAACGTCGGACGTATGCCCACGTTGACCACAGCCCCATACCGTTGGTGGTTCACACAAGCGTGACATACGTACACGCCCTGTAGAGGCACCACCCGCTCGGCGAGGATATCCAAATTCGCTGTAGGAATGCCAAGTGTCCTTCCCCTTCCATCACCCTTGATTACAGTCCCGCTCAGGCGAAACGGGCGCCCCAAAAGTTGATTCACCTTTTTTATATTTCCCTCACTTAGCAGCGTGCGTAGAAGGCTTGAGGAGACAACCTCTCCTCCAACCTGGACCGGGGGAACAACCTGCAAATCGTAGCCCAACTCTTTCCCCAAGCTTAACAAACGCTCGACCGTCCCTTCCCGATTTCTTCCCAAAGCAAAATCATATCCAACAACCAAATCCCGGAAGGAAATCCTCTGTTTCAAAACCACAAGGAATTCCCTTGCAGTAAGGTTAGCTGTGGACACATCAAAAGGGTAGGTTAAGACCACATCGACTCCCAGTCCCCCGAGCAACTCGGCGCGTTCCTCTGGGGTGGAGAGATAAAAACGCCCTTCTTTCTTGCCTAGGACTCGATCAGGGTGAGGAAAAAAGGTGACGACAACCGCCGGTACTCCCCTTTGGTGCGCCCGTGCTACAAGCTGCCGGATGATCTCCTGATGGCCCAAATGGACTCCATCAAAGGTCCCGATGGATAAGCTAGAGCCCCCAAGAGAAAGTTCATCGAGCGAACGGTAATGACGCATAAAAGATCAGCTGCTAAAGAATACCTTCCGCGGCTGCCATTCACCTGTTTGAGCATCATACTCGAGCAGTGCGACCAAGTCTCCTTGTTGGCTTACCCCTCGCGCCCACCCTTTCTCGTTTGGCTCACCGGGAATCCGGTGTCCATGGCGCACCAGTTCAACCTGGTCGGCATCCAGCTCGATCATCGGCCAGTCAGACAGCGCCTCTGCCGCCGGGATCAGATAACGATACCAGGTACCTGTCTCAAAGGCTTCTTGCAACTTGCGCAGCGGAATGGCGTCCCGTAGCGTAAATTTACCACTCCTCGTCCGCCTTAGCCCGATCAAGTGCGCTCCACATCCAAGTTCCCTCCCGAGATCGTTTGCCAACGAACGCACATAGGTGCCCGACGAGCAGTAGACGTCAATAACCACCTCCGGTGGTGCCCACTCTAAGACTTCCAGGTGGTAAACCTTAATGATTCGCGGGCTCAATTCCACTTCTTCACCTTCACGCGCCAACTCATACGCCTTTTTCCCCTTAACTTTTACGGCAGAGTAGGGCGGAGGCACTTGCTCAATTTCACCCACAAATTTCTGCAAGACGCGATTAAACTCCTCCTCGGTAATGTTCTCCCACGGCCGAGTTTCGGTGACCGATCCCTCAGAGTCATAAGTGTCGGTAGAGCTTCCCAGGCGAATTGTCGCTTGATAGCGTTTATCTGAGGCAGCAACGTATTCGCTCAGGCGCACGGCCGGCCCAATCAAAACGACCAGCACCCCGGAGGCACGGGGATCAAGTGTGCCCGTATGACCTGCTCGGCGAATCCCGGTGCCACGCCGAATAATTTGGACCACATCATGTGAGGTCAAACCAATCGGTTTGTCGACTACTAATACTCCTGAGACGACGTTTTTCATAGACTGATCGGAATTCATAGTTTCACCCTACTTCCCTTAGATTTTGTGTTGTTACGAGTCTTTCTGATTTGCCTCCAGATGTAGATAGGTTTTTTCCAGAACCGCTTCATAAAGCTCTTGAAGGTCCCCCGAGAGCTCCGCTCCGGCTGCAGCCGGGTGGCCACCTCCTCCAAAATGAACAGCAATCTGGGAAACATCTAAGCCCGGCACGGCGCGCCAGCTGACCTTGACCTTCCCATTCGGCTGCTCCACAAAGACTACGCTGATCTGGGCATCCTCAATTGCACTGAGCAGATTAATCATATCGGCGTCATCTTTCCCCGGATATCCGGCAGAGGAACGGTCTTGGTTCGTTAGTACCGTCCATACCAGACCATTTTTTCTGCGCAGCCGAGACAATCCACTACCCCACATCTTAACTGCTTCGAAAGGCTTCTGATAAAGATAGCGCGCATAGAGATTAGGCAAGTCTCCTCCGGCATCCATCAACTTTGCCGCTAGCCGCAGCACGTCTGGCCTCATATTATGAGTGCGAAACCCGATAGTATCGGTCAGGATACCAAGAAGTAACGCATCCGCAACACTTTTGCTAATCTGGAAACCCCATCGCTCCAAATTCGTTGCTACGATCTCGGCGGTAGCCACCGCTTCCACCTCGATCAAGTTAATTCTGGCGTAGCTGCTATTCGTAACGTGATGATCAATATTGAGATCCCATTCCTCAATCTCCTGACCGAAGCGTCCAAGTCGCGAGCGATCCGAACAATCCAAAGCCACGGCTAGATCAAACCGCCCCTCAATATTCCGCCGAATTTGCTCCGCCCCTCTGAGATGTTGAAACTGAGCCGGCAACCCATCGTCCAAAACCATCTGCACCGATTTCCCGCCCTCCAACAGAGCTAACCCTAAGCCCACTAATGAACCAATCGCATCCCCATCCGGACGCAGGTGAGTTGCAAGGAGGATGCGATGCGCGCTTTGCAAAGCTTCACCAATCCGTTCAACCAGGTGCCCACTCATTCCTGACTAGGCCCCCTTTGTTCCTCTTCAAGCGAACTCTTTCTCTCCCGTAGGGAAGCTAAGAGCCTCTCAATCCGATCGGCTCTTTCCGGGGTTGGGTCCCAATGAAAACGCAACTTCGGAAAAACACGCAGTTCAATCGAACGGGCAAGTTCACGCCTAAGAAAACCTTGAGCGTGCTCTAGGCCTTCTAGAATTTCCTTCGCTCTTTGCTGACCTTCAATAGCAGAAACATAAATATCTGCGTAACTCAACTCCCGGTCCACGCGCACATCCGTTATATGCACCCCCGATAAACGCGGATCGGCAACCCCCCGCAGGAGCAACTCCGACAATTCTTCTTTCATCCGTTCGCTAATTCTTTCTAACCGAACCTTTGAGACCACTGCACCCTCATTTATAAGAGCTCTTTGCTTGGTTGTGCTTTCTCTAGAACATAACATTCAAGGATGTCGCCCACTTGAAAGGCATCGAACCCCTTAATGGCGACTCCGCACTCAAACCCTTGTTTGATCTCGCGAATATCCTCAGTTAAGTGCCGCAGAGATGAGATCACTCCCTCTCCCACAATCTCCTGATTCCTAAGGACTCGCACACGAGCATTTCTCCTGATTTCACCATCCTGGACATAGCATCCAGCCACATTCCCAACTTTAGAGATGCGAAAGATTGCCCGTACCTCAGCGTGACCAAGGACTTTCTCTTTTTCTTCCGGTTCTAACATACCCTTGAGAGCCTTCTCCACATCCTCGGTCAGGCGGTATATAATATCATAAAGTCGAATAGACACTCCCTCCGATTCCGCCATATTGCGGGCCGCAACATCAGCCTGCACATTAAATCCGATAATCACCGCGTCAGAAGCTGCAGCGAGCATAACGTCATTTTCGCTAATGTTTCCCGTTTCAGCATGCAAAATGTTGATCGCGATCTCACCCTTACCAAGCTCCTTGAGCGAGTTAATAATCGGCTCTAAGGAACCTTGAACATCTGCTTTGATGATCAACCTCAGCTCTCGAACCTCTCCAGACTTATATTGGTCAAAGAGCTGTTCAAGGGTGATTGCTCTTTTCGCCGCTACTTCGGCTTGCTTCGACTCCTGGATGCGTTCAAAGACGATATTGCGCGCTTCCCGCTCTGACTCGACAACTTCGAACATTTCCCCGGCTTGGGGGACTTCATTTAAGCCCATGACAGATACCGGTGTCGAGGGAGCGGCTTTCCGGATCTTTTTCCCTGTGAAGTCAAACATGGCCTTGATCCGCCCGTAGGAGACTCCGGCCACTACAACATCTCCCACTTCGAGAGTCCCATTTTGAATCAGCAGCGTGGCTAAAACCCCCTTCGCTCGATCCACCTTGGCTTCGATCACAGTGCCGATCACCTTCCCCTTGGGATTAGCATAGATATCCATGCTGTCGGCAACCAACAGGATCGCTTCAAGGAGATCCTCTAGACCTATCTTTTGCTTTGCCGAAATGGGCACAACGAGAGTGTCACCGTCCCATTCATCCGGCACCAAGCCAATTTCCGCAAGCTGCTGCTTCACGCGCGCAATATCGGCGTTCGGTTTATCGATCTTATTGATTGCTACAATGATTGGAACCCGAGCGGCCTTGGCATGAGCTACAGCTTCTTTAGTTTGAGGCATCACTCCATCATCTGCAGCAACCACCAACACAACCACGTCCGCCCCCTGAGCTCCCCTGGCCCTCATTGCGGTAAAGGCGGCATGTCCGGGAGTGTCTAAAAAGGTGATCAAGCGACCATTATGCTCAACTTGGTATGCTCCGATATGCTGGGTGATCCCCCCTGCCTCCCCGGCGGCTACGTTCGTATGCCGAATCGCATCGAGCAAGGTGGTCTTTCCATGGTCCACGTGACCTAAGATCGTAACCACCGGTGGACGGCGTACGAGCTGCGAAGGGTCCTCCTGCATGATTATCCGCCGCCACAGAGGGATCTCACCCAATTCCTCCTTTTTCGCCGCTTTATCTGCTTCCAATATCGCCTCGTAACCCAACTCGGCGGCCACAATGGCAGCGGTGTCAAAATCGATCTGCTGATTAATATTCGCCATGACCCCGTTTGCCATTAACTTCTTGATGATATCTATCGGGCTAGCATCGATTACCTTTGCTAATTCCCGCACGGTAATCGTAGCTGGTAGCTCAATCTGCTTCACGCTCTGCCCATTATTGCTCATAACACACCTCCTTCAAAGAAAGAATGGAAGCGCGGCGAGAAGGCAGGCGCAATTGGTTTCGGAAACGATCGTGGCTTGATCTAGCCAGTCTTTTCAGTTTGGAGGGTTCTCGCAAACGCCAACAATCGCTCTTGCTCTTCTGCCGTCAATTGGACTCGGAGCGCTTTTGCCAAACTTCCTTTCAGGGCACTCTCCCAGCAGCTCTTCTGGTCGTGGAGATATGCCCCTCTTCCGGGCTTTTTTCCGCTCGGGTCCACTTCGACTCCATTCGGTCCCCTCACGATTCGAATCAAACTTCGCTTCGGTTCCACCTCCCGACAACCTACACATGTCCGGTAAGGAATATGCTTTGGCTTGGAAGGCTGTTTTGGCATCTTGTTCCCTTGTGCTCATCCGGTCTTATAGGTCCCAGTCCTCGTCCCAATCGCTACCGCCACGTTTGCGCTTCTTCTTGACGATCATGGTTGACTGCTCGGGATCATACTCGTATTCGACGTACTTTTTTCTCTTTTTCTTCTTCCTCTTGTCTGCCTCCGTTTCCTCATCTTCGTCTTCTGCAACCAGAGAATAGTCAATTTCGATCTCTTCCGGAGACCACCTAAACAATTCGTCAATCGATAACTCCTCTGCTGATTCCTCTGCGGTTGAAGGCGCAGGTGAACCTGCCTCCTCCTTAGGTTGGCTCAGGACAGTTACTTCCCCAAGAAGAGTCTCCGCTCTTTCAGCCTCCTCAGCAATACCTGGAACCACCTCAGGCTCATTCATCTCCTTTTCAAAAGGTGCTTCCTCAGCGGCCGGGGAAACCGTAGCCAAGTCACCTTTCTCGGTCGATACCCCTTCATCGACCTTGAAGAGCTCCTTTTGGGAAGACGCCTCTTCGACAACCACTTCTTCCTTGGGCAAGGAGAAATTAGCCAAAGCCTCTTCAATGGCGGCCATTGCCTTGGGGCCGATTCCCTCGAGCGCAAGGATCTTATTGGGATCTAGCTTGAGCTGCAACATCAAGTCGCCGACCGAAAGATACCCTGCCCCATTGAGCAAGGTGGTGTATCGAAGGGGCAAACCAATATCCTCCAGCGGAATCTCGAAGGCTTCATCGGGAATATTGGCTGCGGCCATAAGCTGCTTCTCCTCTTCAGCTCGCAGCACTCCTTCGCGTTGCCTCAAGATACCTCGCTCAACTCGATCGACGAACTGGCTCATTAGCTGATACTCCTCTGGAGTGACCGGCCGTCCCTCCGCCTTCTTGTTGAGAATCTGCTCAACCTGCGGGATGATATCCCTCTCGAGCTCTGCAAAGACCGCATACTCTGGGTCTTTTTGAATCTTGTTCAAGGCATCAATTGCCGCTTCAGGTAAGCTCTTGATGTCAATCCGCCAAGAAGTTAAGCGGGCTGCCAGGCGAGCGTTTTGACCGTCGCGACCAATGGCTAGGCTCAATTGATCTTCAGGCACAACGACCGTGGCAGTCTTAGTTCCTTTGCCGCGATTGCTCAAGTAGACACCCGTAACCCGGGCAGGGCTCAGGGCTTTAGCAATGTAAATCGCAGGATCTGGGTTCCACTCAATGACGTCAATCTTTTCATCGTTCAACTCTCGCACAATCGCCTGAATCCGAACCCCGCGCATCCCTACACAAGCTCCCACCGGATCCACTCCCGCCTGAAGAGCAGCCACAGCCACCTTCGAGCGCTGCCCAGGCTCACGCGCAATAGAGCGGATTTCGACCATGCCATGATAGATTTCCGGGACCTCGTTTTCAAGCAAGCGGCGCAAAAAGTTGCGATGAGCGCGGGAGAGAATAATTTGTGGACCCTTCCCCGTATCCTTGACTTCCAACAACAACGCTCGAATCCGCTCGTGAACGCGATATCGCTCACCCGGGATCATCTCCTTGCGGGGCATGATCCCTTCAGCTTTCATTTCTAAGCCCAGGGTGAGGCCGATGGGAGTGATCGCCTGCACGACCCCGCTTACAATCTCCCCCACCTGTCGCTTGAAATAGCGCAGCTGAGCTTCTCGCTCAGCCTCTCGAATCCTTTGCTGGATCACCTGACGCGCGGTCTGAGCGGCCACACGTCCGAAATCTTTCGGTGTACTATCCACAACAATCATCCCTCCAAGCTTCGCCTGGGGGTTGATCTTCAAAGCCTCCTCCAAGGATATTTCGGTACGTGGGTCCTGAACTTTCTCGACAATCTCTTTCTCTGCATAAATCGTAACTCGGCCCGTCTGCAAATCGATTTTGGCTTCAATGTGCTGAGCATTGGAGGCGTTTTCGGCCTTGCGATAGGCTGAAACCATCGCATACTCCAGTGCGCTCATGATCACATCCTTGGGCAATTGCTTTTCCTCCAGCAACTCGTTAAAGGCCAAAATGAGCTCGTTCTTCATTTTACCCAGCTCTCCACCTATCCAAGAAAACCGACCTCCTGATCTGAAGAAGAAAAGTGGGGAGAACCCACTTTTCAACGACGAATCCTAGCCTTCTCGGCAGTGGGTAAATTCTATCATAACTTACGCGCCACAGCAAGGGGTTTTCTCAAGTGCTTTTCCATCTGATAGCAAGGATCACAGACCACTCGTTCAACACCCCGGTGATCGACATACCTCCATTCACTACAATCCTCTCCCACAACCGAATACCCTCGGCGCTCATAAAAACAACGTGCTGACTCGTTCGATTTGGAGACCCGCAAAGTAGTGCGGCGATAGCCTTTAGTGTACAAGTCCCTTTCAACGAAGCCGAGCAATTTCGTACCCCACCCTTGGTTACGGTAAGCCGGCCTGATCCGGAAGGCAAACAAGTAGGCGCGCTCTACACCATCCGCCAAAGTTTTGTTCCGACAATCGAGTTGGACGAAAAGCTGTCCGATAATCCCAAGGCGAGGTAACTCGATCACCCAAGGCAAGGCGCGTCCCATTTGATAATGCTCATAAACCTCTCTATACACGCGGCGAAAGTGAGTATACTCTCCTTCCCACTCCAACGCTGGCAAATCCGCAAACTCTATCAGTCGAATTACACCCTCATGGATCATCCTAATCGACTCCTCTGGACCAGATCTTCTAATAATTCCCTCTCTTCCTCAGGGCTGTTAATTTTCCCTTCAATCCAAGCCAGTTTGAGCTGAGTGAGTATCTCACGGTAGACAGGGCCAGGAGGCAGACCTCTCTGCCTAAGCACTTGGCCGTTCGTGAAGCATTTCGTCTTGAGCCATTTCTGAAAGTAAAACTTAATTGACTCCGAAAGCTTGCCTTCGATATCCATCAGCGCTAGGGCATAAGCTACAAGGGGATCGATCCCGTCCATTTGGCTTACGATCAGCAAAGGATCCGGTCGAGAAAGTTGATCGCGGACACCCCATAACCGGTTCAAGTCTCTGACCTTTTTCCGCAAAGCCGCAGGCAACTTTAGGCGCTCGATGACCGAGGGTAAGCTCTCCTGCTCAAAACGAGCCAATAGGAAGAGATAGAACAGCTCGCAACGAAGATTAGTCTGGGAAAGCTCCAACTCGATACCAAACTCCTGCGGAACATATTTCCATAACCTTTGGCTGCGTAGCTCAATCCATTCATCCCACTTTAACCTAGGATGAATATATTCCAAAATCTGTAGTTCTTGAAGTCGATTGAGTATGGCTAGTACTCGATCCTCAACAAAAATTAACTCCAGTTCATGGCGAATGCGCTCCCCAGACACCCGCGATAAAAGCGGTCTCGCTTCAAGAATAAGCTGAAGAGTGCGTTCCTCAATGCGGAAGTGAAACCGCTGCTCGAACCGAACTGCGCGCAGAATCCGCGTGGGGTCGTCTACAAAGGAAAGAGAGTGTAGAACACGCACCACTCCGCGCCGCAGATCGCTCAGCCCACCCCAGTAGTCATGGAGCTCACCATAGTGCGAGCCATCGAGGCGAATTGCCAAGGTATTAACCGTAAAATCACGCCGGTGCAAATCCAGCTTTATACTGCTAGGTTCCACCGTCGGCAGAGCTGTCGGGTGAGGATAAAACTCGGTCCGTGCCGTAACAAAGTCCAAGGTTTCTGGAATGCCTTCAAGAGAGGCAGATTTCGAATCTCCGCAGACCATTCTTTGATATGCTTGAAGAAACAACGGCGAGGTTTTGTCAATAAACCATTTTGCCGTCCGAAAGCGATCGTGTTTAGTTAATCTGCCACCGAATTGAGCGCGGAGGGCTTTCGCAAGAGCAATCGCATCTCCTTCTACAACTAAGTCAAAATCCACGCTTGGTTTCTCGAGCAACAAGTCCCGCACAAAGCCCCCGACAATGTAGAGCGCCAAGCGATTTTCCGAGGCGACTTGGGAGACCATCTTGAGTAAAGTAATTTGTGCAGGAGGCAAAGCTTTTTCTAAACGACTAGCGAGATTCACCTTTACCGGCAGACGACCCCCAATGGGAAGGGTCTTGATCACATCGGTACGAGTCACTATCCCGATAACTCTGCCCTTTTGATCAACAACCGGGATCTGCCCCCAACCGCTGGTTAGCATTAGCGTCTGAACCGTCTCAAGAGTGTCTTCGGGTGAAACGGTCACTTGGCCCGCTTCCATAATTTGCCTAGCACTTAAGTTAAGCTTGTGGGCCAATGCTCGATCGACTGCTCTTCGGGTTACCAATCCGATGACTCGTCCGTTTTCTACTACGGGGTAGCCTTCGTGACCATATTTTTGCATAAGGGAGGCTATCTCGCTTACGTTCATCTCCGGTGGTATCAGCTGAGGATCGCGCGAATAGATTTGCTCGACTACGATAGCGGGCGTTATGACCTCCTTCAAGTAATCAACTAACTCCTTTTCCAGTTCATCTATAGCGCGATCTTTGACCAGACAAGCCGCAGCACGCTCGTGCCCTCCACCCCCAAACTTTTGAGCCACCTTTGCCACATCAATCTCATCCTGGGTTGACCGCGCGATCAGTTGGACGCCGCTTCTACCCTGAACGAGGACGAAAAGTGCATCGGGTTCCAAAATATCCCGCAACTTATGGGCAACTGTCGAGAGCTCCTCTTCCAAACTGCCCACCTCAGCCTTGGCAATGACCACGCGGTATCCGTGAATATTGAGAGTGCGACAGTTCGATTGTAGCTGGTGAAAAACCCTCATCTGTTCATCAGAGAGAGGAATGTATAAATAGTGCCTCAAAACCGCCAAGCTGGCACCTTGTTCGAGCAAAAAGGCTGCGGCGTGCAGGTCGCGCGGTGTAGTTCGGGTGTAAGTGAGTGCCCCGGTATCTTCATAGATGCCCAACAACAGTAGGGTGGCATGAACGGGCTTAATCGCAACCTCTTTGCTACGCATTAGCTCAATCAGGAGCGTGGTGTTTGCCCCTGTTGCAGACAAGGTAATAGTCCACTCTGCAGGGACATCGTCTCGCAAGGGATGATGATCGATGACGTGCACCTTCGTTTCAGAAGTTACCCCCCGAATCGAAGCCATCGTCTGGGTATCTACGAGGGTGACTTGATCGATCGGCTCTGAAGGCAAATCCCGAAGCTCAACAAAAGGGAGTTCTGCTCCGTAAAGGGTGAGAAAACCGCGCACATTGCGATTAATTTTGCGGGGAAGCACCGGAATGCTCTCGGAGTCTATATAATATGCCCCCAACAGGGAAGCTATAGCATCAAAATCGGCCACTTCGTGGGTCAGGATAATCCGCATAGCGACAGTATATCATGCCCTAAAGCCTCATGTCATGGAGGATTCAGGAACAGAGCGGCTTTCGCCATGCGATACGGTTTATACTTTATACAGGCATTGTCGAGGAACTTACCGATGTTTTTCCCTGTATCCTCTGCCCTTTCGGCCGAGATAGGCTTCAAAAACCCTTCGCAGAAATTCGTCCACAATTTCTACCAACATCGGGAATAAACTTGCCTATGCCGACTATCGACCCTCTGCGACTGAAGACCCAGCTCCAACAATGCTTCGCCTTCCGTTCCGATCCAACCCAATTGCTCAACGCCCTGATCGAACTGCTAGAAAACTACTCCGATCGAGCCTATCGCCCGAGCACAGCGACCGCCCTGCCCTCTCCAGTAAAGAGCTTTCACGTCCCACCCGCTCTCCTGCGCGCAATAACAAGGGAATTGGCCAACCTAACCCGTTCTCAACCAGCGCAAGCCCTCAGCCTGGCTCAAATGCTCTGGGAACAGCCAATTCACGAATGCAAGCAACTTGGCATTGCAATCTTGGAAAACCTCCCTCTCACGATGCATGAGCAACTCTTTCAAACCCTTGAGCAGTGGGTTTCCACAAGCAACTCTCCCAAATTGGCCGAATTGATTGCCCAGAGTGCGCTGACCAATTTTCAGCTTCGTCAACCCGTCTCTTTACTCGAACAAACCCAAAAGTGGCTTCGAGACGAGCGAGTCCCCGTTCGAAATTTCGGTTTCCTTGTTCTCGAGCAAGTGAGTCTTACGATCTCCTTCCAGGATTTTCCACTCGTTCTCAAGGTGATCTCTCCCTATCTTAAGCGCTGCCCGCCCCAAAACTTTGCTGCGTTTACCGCAATCTGCAATAATCTGATCACCAAATCCCCCAAAGAAATGGCTCACCTAATGCGAACTGTGCTCCAAGAAAACCCCACAGCGCAGCTCAAGAAGTTGATCAGGTCGTGCCTAAAAACCTTCCCTCCGGAACTTCAGAAGGACCTTCTCACGGCAATTCAAGAACGAACCTGATCAACTCGACCCTCAAACCGCTAACTGGCAGAGACACAGGAGTGACCAATCCCGGAGTAGCACGAGCACGATCTATCCGGACCGCCGTTTATTCCTAAAAGCGGCCGGACAGGAGGTTGTGTTATGATATAATTTACTGCGCAGTGACTAGACCATTCTAGGGCAAGAAATGCTCTAGTCTCGGAGACCTGCGAGAATACCTGAATTTCTAAGGAGAGCAGAAGTCATGGCACTAGATAAAGAATCAAAACAACAAGTGATTCAGGAATTTTCCCGCCACAGTCAAGACACGGGATCGCCAGAGGTTCAAATTGCCCTGTTGACGACCCGAATTAACCAACTAACCGAGCATCTCAAAGCTCACAAACATGATGAGTCTTCACGGCGCGGGCTTCTAAAACTTGTTGGAAGACGGCGACGCTTGCTAGCCTACTTAAAGCGGAGCAACTACAGCCGCTATGCTGCGCTCGCGGACCGTCTTAACATCCGCCGCAAGTAGAACGTCTCGGTGGATTGTCTTCGCCTCTTAGTCTAGTCCGGCCCGATATACGAACTGAACGGGGAAATTGATTAATCCTATCCCATAGAGCACGAGTGCAGGAAAAATGAAACCAGAAAGCGTAGTTGTCGAAACCACAATCGGAGGCAAACGATTTCGCATTGAAACCGGCAAGCTGGCAGGTCAAGCAGGCGGTGCAGTGACTGTTCGAGTGGGTGACACGATGGTTTTTGCCGCCGCAACTATGAGCGACGAACCCAAAGAGAGTTATGATTTCTTCCCTCTGACCGTTGACTACGAAGAGCGGATGTATGCTGGTGGTCGCATTCCCGGTTCTTTTTTCAGGCGCGAAGGCCGTCCCTCTGACGAAGCCATCCTCACTGCTCGCCTCACTGACCGGCCACTGCGGCCGCTCTTCCCTAAGGATTTGCGCAACGAAGTGCAAGTGATCCTCTATTCTCTCTCAGTCGATAGCGAGAATCCAATTGACATCCTTGCAGTCAACGCTGCCTCAGCCGCCCTGGCGATCTCCGACATCCCCTGGGGAGGACCAATCGGAGCAGTGCGGATTGGCCGAATCAACGGCGAGTTTATTGTCAACCCCACCTTCGCCGAGATCGAGAACTCTGACCTCGACCTACGAATGGCGGGGACGCGCGATGCAATCCTAATGGTGGAATGTGGCGCAAGCGAGGTCAGCGAAGAAGAGATGATCGCTGCGCTCACCTTCGGCCATCAGGCCCTGCAACCCATCATTGACCTACAAGAAGAGTTGGTTGCTAAGGCAGGCAAACCGAAAGCGTCCTACCCGGTTCTTCAGGTAAACGAAGCCTTGATTGCAGCCATTCGTGAAGAAGCCAGCCCGGTCATCTTAGAAATTCTTCAACGACCCTATGTAAAAAGTGAGAGAAATGCAGCCTTTCGACAATTGGAGTTATCGCTGATCGAAAAATTTAGCCCCGCTTTCTCCGCGACCGACCTTGAAATCCGATTCGCTCTCGAAAACTGTTACAAAGAGATCGTGCGGCGCAGAATTCTAGAAGAGGGTCTCCGAGCTGACGGCCGGCGCCTTGACGAGATCCGTCCTATTTGGTGTGAAGTGGACGTGAGCCCAAGAGCTCATGGCTCGGGTCTCTTCACTCGCGGCGAGACCCAAGTCCTAACCCTAGCCACCTTGGGCACCCCTAGAGAAGCTCAGGAAATCGACAGCTTGACCCCTGCAGAGAGCAAGCGGTATATGCACCATTATAACTTTCCGCCCTTTTCAACTGGAGAAGTCAAGGCGCTACGCGGGGCTTCGCGGCGGGAGATCGGTCATGGGGCCTTGGCAGAAAGGGCTCTTGTCCCTGTGATTCCTCCGGAAAGCAAGTTTCCTTACACCCTCCGTTTGGTATCTGAAGTTTTGTCTTCCAACGGCTCCTCTTCAATGGCATCTGTTTGTGGTTCCACCCTTGCCCTAATGGATACCGGAGTTCCCATCTCGGCACCAGTGGCCGGCGTCGCCATGGGTCTCGTTAAAGAAGGAGACCGATACGCCATCCTGACCGATATTCTGGGCATAGAAGACCATTTCGGCGATATGGATTTCAAAGTAGCCGGGACTCCCAAAGGGATAACAGCGCTGCAGATGGATATCAAAATCAAAGGTATCTCCTCGGAGCTCATGCTAGAAGCGCTGCTAAAGGCAAAGTCGGCCAGAGCGTTTATTTTAGACAAGATGCTTGAAGTGATCCCCGCACCCCGGCCCGATCTAAAGCCCCATGCGCCTCGGATCACTGTGGTTCAAATCCCGGTTGATAAAATTGGTGCTGTGATCGGCCCGGGCGGGAAGACGATCCGCAGCATCCAAGAAGAAACCAACACCAAAATTGACATCGGTGAGGACGGCTCGGTGTTTATCGCAGCTACAAACGGCGAGTCGGCCCGCATTGCTATCGAAAGAGTCGAAAACCTTGTCGAATCTCCGGTCATCGGGCGAATTTACACTGGAAGAGTCACCCGCGTCGCCGATTTCGGCGCATTTGTTGAGATTCTCCCTAATGTTGATGGCTTAGTCCATATCTCTCAGCTTGACTCGGCGCGCGTCAATAAAGTGGAGGATGTCGTCAGGGTAGGCGACGAAATCACGGTCATGGTGACGGATATAGACAGTCAGGGGAAAATTCGTCTCTCACGCGCTGCAGTGCTTGAAGGTTGGTCTGCAGAAGAGGCGCAGTTGCGAGATCAACGCAGCAGCACCTCACGCCAAACCGGTGGTTCGCGCCCCCAACCCGCTCGCCCGCAGTCTTCAGGAAAAAAGGAGGAGAAGCGTTCGGGCGGGCACCCGCGCCGCTAGCTCGGTAAATAGGGCATTGCCGGACCTGGGATACCTAGCTGCTCTGCAATTGCACTCCGCAGAGCGATACGGTCGTCCCAGGGATATTCAATCTCACCAAAGCACATAGACTGCTCGTGCCCTTTCCCAAGCACAAGCACTACATCTCCGGGAGCAGCCATCTTAACGGCCATACGAATCGCTTCACGTCGGTCGGCTATGCGAAAATAGGTCACACCCTCTTCTCCTCCCCCTCGATCGGCTCCTTTTTTCATTTCGAGCAAGATATCCTCAAGACGCTCTGTGCGCGGATCTTCTGCTGTTAGGATGCTCACATCGGCAAGTTTGCTCCCAACCTCGGCCATTAACCACCTTTTCTCTCGATCTCGCAGGCCTGCCGAACCGAAAACGGCAATCACTTTTCCTTGAGCAAGTTTCCTCGCCGCAATTAAGGCATTCTCTAGGGCGTGAGGAGTGTGGGCGAAGTCCACAATTGCGAGATAGGGCTGGCCCAAATCGATCCTCTCCATTCTCCCCGGAATCGCCCTGACCCTTGCTAACCCCTCAACGGCAAGCTCCGGTGCCACACCCAGCCCCTCAACCGTCGCACCCCAAGCCGCCAAGGCATTATACACATTGTACTCTCCCATCAGCTCCAGTTGTACTGAGTACCTCCGACCTTTGGAGAGCACTGTAAACTGAGGATGTTGATTCACAAGCTTTACCTCTGCAGCCCTGATTTCAGCTTCCGGGGCTCTTCCATAGGTAATTACCCCCACCGAAGGAAAACGCAGAGCATAGTTACGGAGGAACGCAAAGGATTGGTCATCCCGGTTGAGAACGGTAAGTCGTCTATTCCCTTGCGGCTTCTGCCCAGTCTTCGCAAGTTCCTCAATCAGGCGAGCCTTGGCCGCCAAGTAATTCTCATAGCTTCCGTGAAAGTCAAGATGTTCGTGAGTGACGTTGGTGAAAACTCCAATGTCATATTCGCAGGCCGCAACACGATGCTGCGCCAGACCATGGGAACTTGTCTCGAGGACAACATGAGTGATCGGAGACGATTCGTATGCGACCATTTTCGCCAAAAGGCTTTGCAGGGAAGGAGAGTCAGGTGTAGTAACATGGAAGCCGGTATCGACTACTTCTTCTCCGATCAGAGCACCTACAGTTGAAATCATACCGACAGAATACCCTGCTGTTTTCAGAATCTGATAAATCAAATTACAGGTCGTGGTTTTCCCATCAGTACCGGTCACCCCGATCACGGTCATTTGCCTGGCCGGAAATCCGTGCCAGGCCGCCGACAAATATGCCAGTGCAATTCGAGAGTTGGAGACCCTGAGGAAGGGAACTGAGACCGAAGGCATCTCCTTTTCCCCCACGATCGCAGCCGCTCCATTTTGGATAGCTTGGGGAATAAATTGATGCCCGTCGACCGAGTAACCTGAGATTGCCACAAAGAGCATCCCCGGCTGGACTTGTCTCGAGTCCGCAGTGATTGCATAAATCTCCACTTCAGCAAGCAAAGAGGGAAGAGAGTTGAGAACACCGATCTCGCTAAGCAGTTGAGCTACTTTTCTCAGGTTCATTCCACTCTCAGCTTCCCAATGAAGGAATGGCGATTTCTCGGAAGCCTAGGACAAACTAGGACTATATTTCGGGGAAGCCTGCGCGCTTGTTGAAACTACGCCAGCTCAAAGAAAACAGCCGAGACGGAGCCTTGTGGAGCGGCGTGGCGGCCACTTTTTCAATCCACGAATGGGTCGCCTGAATTGAACGCTCGAAGCATCTTCGGCTTAGGGCTGTAAGCACCTGAGCCCGCTCCGCTTGGTTACTCTCTCGGCAACTCTTGAGCGCTTCGGCTGTTTCTTGAATAAACTCTCTTTCCAGAGCATCTCGCTCTTCCCGATAAACGGCAATCCGATTGGGATAATCGCGGATCACCTGGCGGTGCAAACGCTCGTGTTGCCACCACAGAGTATCCGGGTCGTACTTCCCGGTCGGGGTTCTGCCCATTGGAGGAAAGTCTTCTCCACAGAGAAAAAGGGGTTTGAAGATCGAAGTGCAAGTGGCAGAAGTACCCGTGGCCCAAATGGTAACGAATTCGCTGCTTAAGTGAGCAATCATAGCTCCGGTGGATTGGCTTGGACGCGTCGGCCCAAAGCTGGCGTGAACACAAAGAGTGTCCATAATCCACCCTCGACTTGGATCCCAAAGCGGATCCGTCTCTGCCCTTGGACCGTGATCGCGTAAAATCCTCATCATCCACGCCGCATCGATACTTCCTGCGCACTGTTTCAACAGTTCCGTAGAACGACACTGACGCGGTCTACACCCATCGAGACGCGTGTATAAGAAATCGGAATAACAACGAGCAAAGTGAAAATCTTCTCCAGGCTTGCACCAGCCCTTCTCCACTGCATGTTCCACTAAACCGGGCGAAGCTTCATCCCAGGTCTCACCAATAGTCAAGCCATTTGAGATACTTCGCACGTCCTTGACCCGCTCCGCCGCCCAATACTTCCCGGCCGTTTCCAGCACCCAGGCTTCGTTGGGATCGGCGAGAATAAAAGAATTATGATAATAAGTGGGATGCTCAAATCCACAATTGCCTCCCTGGCCGTAGCGATCAATCAATTCAACGATCACTTGTAAGGCCTGATAAGCTGTTTGAGAGCGCTCCAGAGCGAGACGGATTAAGTCCATTCCAATCAGTCCTTTTTCCTTCTGATAGGGCTCCTTAGTGAACACCGCCTCGTTCCCAATTGCCACTCCATACTCATTCACCCCCATCTCGCAGCCCCAAATCCAAAAAGGTTTGGATAGAAACACCTCATAGGTTTCTTCTACTTGAGGGATTTCAATGTAAGTGCACTTGACCGTGCTGTGCGGTGGATGCTTCTGGCGAGGGAGATGCACTAACACATGAGCTTCGTTCGGTTCACGATCGCTATTTTTGGCCAAAATTACCGAGCCATCCACTGTTGAATTCCCAACCGCAACTAGGGTGTCACACATCGCCTACCTCTCCTGTGTGCTCATCAGCTCAAGCCTTTAGAAAAAATTATACCCCTATCGGACAACAATCCTTCCCGCACTTGAAAACTCAACTCGAAGTCAGAGCTATCTGGTTATAATAAGCTTGTGAACGAGAAAAACCCCTCGACCTTTCGCAAAATTGCGATTGCAGCTCATCCCAGTTTGCCCGAGGCCAACAAAGAGGCCTATAAAATTGCCCATTTTCTCAAGCAGCAAGGCCAAGATCTACTTTTGGCAATGATATATGAAGAAAAACTCACCCACAGTATCGACAACCGAGAAATTGACCTCCTGATTGCACTTGGAGGAGATGGCACTATGTTGCGCGCTGGGCATCTCTGCGGGCCCAAGCATATTCCGATCCTAGGCATTAACGCCGGACGGTTCGGCTTTCTGATGGAAATCCGCCTAAACGAGTGGAGGCAGTATTTACCGCGGTTGTTCAAGGGAGACTATTGGCTGGAAAAGCGCATGATGCTCACCTGCATCCACAAACGCGGTGCAAATGAACTGAGCTCCCATCATGTGCTTAACGAGGTTGTGGTAGGCCGTGGCCAAACGATACGTCCTGTCCATTTGGAAACCCACGTAGATGGACGCTACCTGACCACCTATGTAGCTGATGCGCTCATTGCCGCCACCGCAACTGGCTCGACCGCTTACGCTCTAGCGGCTGGCGGGCCGATTCTGCCCCCCGAACTGCGGAATATCCTCCTCGTAGCCGTGGCCCCTCATCTTTCTATTGACCGTGGGATCGTGCTGGCCGAAGGCTCTTCGGTTCAAGTGATCGTCCACACCGACCATGACGCCCTTCTCTGCATTGACGGGCAACCCGCTGTCCCCCTACTGGACGGAGACCAAGTGGAGGTCTACGCTAGCGAACACAATGCGCTTTTCATTCGCTTTCAAGACCCCGGATACTTCTATCGGAATCTCACTCCCCATATGAACCGCAATCCTGCCACGGGGTTAGCTCGATGAACGACCAACTTCCACCGCAAACCTGCTTCTACCATCCAAATATTGAAACAGGGCTGCGCTGCGGCACCTGCGAGAAACCAATCTGCCCGAAATGTGCCATCTTGACCCCGACAGGTTATCGTTGCAAGGACTGCGTTCACCGCCAACAAAAAGTTTTCGAGACGGCTCTTTGGTATGACTATGTAACCACAAGCATCATCGCTGCTACCCTTTCTTTCCTTGGCAGTCAATTTATCCCTCGCCTTTGGTTCTTCGCTATCCTTTTATCTCCAATCGCTGGCGCAATCATTGCTGAAATTTGTCGGGCTGTGTTGCAGAAACGGCGTTCCAAAAAGCTCTTTCAAACCATAGCAGCCGCTACAGCCCTCGGCTCCTTGCCATACTTGTTCTTGAGCCTTTTCTACAGCTTGAATGCCCTTGCTTCCGGAAGCTTTGCGGGCTTAGTTGCTCTGGCTCTTCAGGCCTTATATTCCTTCCTGGTTACTTCCTCAGTATACTATCGGCTTTCCGGGATCTACCTCAAACTCTAAAAAGCTTGCCCTATGCTCGAAGAACTGCGTATCTCCAACTTTGCTATTATTGAGGAACTAGTCCTCCATTTTCAACCAGGGCTTGTTATCCTAACCGGCGAAACCGGAGCGGGGAAATCAATCCTTGTAGATGCCCTCGAAACCTTGGTCGGAGGGAAAGCAGACATCAACTATATCCGCAGCGGAGCGGAGAAGGCGATCATTGAGGGGGATTTCCTTCTCCCGGAGTCCATCCGCAATCCAGTGCTAGAAATTCTAAGAAGAGAGGAACTCGAGGAGCAAAGTGACTACCTCTCTCTCTGCCGCGAGATTCGGGCAAATGGCCGCCATGTTGCTCGGATTAACGGGCGTGTTGTTAGCCTTGCAACCCTGAGAGAGATCAGCGAGTACCTGGTAGATATTCATGGGCAATCAGAGCATCTTTCCCTGCTCAAACCGAGCCAACACCTTCGTCTGCTGGATAATTACGCCAAGAACGAAGACCTACGCTCTGCATACCAACAGATATATTACGAGCTTATGGAGCTTCGCCAGAAACTCTCCCAGCTTCGCCAACTGGAACGGGATGCCGCGCACCGTTTTGACCTTCTGCAGTACCAAGTTTCTGAAATCGAACATGCCCGCCTGAAGATTGGGGAGGAAGAGACGCTCCTCGCCGAACGCAACCGCTTAGCTAACGCCGAAAATCTCGCTGCCTTGGTTCAACAATGTATCTTGCTCTTGGACGAGGGCGCTCCCGAACAGCCGTCAGTCATCGAACAAATAGGCCAGGTTATTCACCTCTTGGGCAGTCTAGTGCGCCTAGACAACTCCCAGAACCCGCTTCTAGAGAGGGCCGAAGAGATTTTCGAGAACCTCAATGATCTTACGCAGACGTTACGACAGTATGGCGAAGAGATTGAATACAACCCCAGACGACTTGATCTTATCGAAGAGAGATTGAACCTGATCTCCTCCCTAAAGCGCAAATACGGGGGGACTGTGGAGGCCGTTCTCTCCTATGCGCAAAAAGCTCGGAAGCAGCTCGAGGAAATCACCTCTGCCTCTGAGCAAATTGAAACTCTTTCCCGCACCGAAATGGCTCTGCTCCAAAAGCTTGGCGAGCTTGCCCGTCAACTCTCCCATAACCGCCGCCAATATAGCCAAGCTCTGGCTCAGGCAATCGAAGAAGAGTTGGCTCATCTTCATATGGAAAAAGCCCGCTTTAGGGTTCAAATTGAGCACGTTGATGCCGAAGATGGGATTCCCCTTGAGAACGGCAGAAAAGTTGCCTTCAACGCCAGCGGAATTGACCGAGTGGAGTTTCTGATCGCCCCCAACCCCGGGGAGGGGTTCAAGCCTCTAGCCAAGATCGCATCAGGCGGCGAGACTTCTCGGCTAATGCTAGCACTCAAAAGCGTGCTCGCCTCCGCTGACGACGTCCCCTGCCTAGTATTCGATGAAATTGACCAAGGGATCGGGGGACGCACTGGTGCCGTCGTGGGCAAAAAACTTTGGCAACTTGCCCGTCATCATCAGGTCTTCTGCGTGACTCACTTGCCCCAGCTAGCTGCCTTCGGCGACCAGCACTTCCTCGTCCGCAAGCGGGTTATAGGGGATCGAACGGTAACCGAAGTCCAAGTCTTGGCTGGTGAACAGAGGGTCGAAGAGCTCGCACAAATGATGGGCGACCTCAATGCTGCTACTTTACAATCGGCACGCAAATTGCTTCAATCGGTCAGCGAACGAGTTGCGCAGATCTCCAACTCCTAGAAGATCATGCGAAAAGTCAACATTATTGCTCGAGTTCGGCATCAGCGGCGACTAGTCTTGAAGCGCGCCCCCTTGCCGTTACTAGGATGGTTAGGGGCAACATTGGTAAGCCTGATTCTCACTTGCTCCATTTTTGTCTTCGGAGGTCTAATGCTCACCTTGGTCAGTGACTTGCCTCCGATTGAAAAAATTGAACAACTTCTCGACCCCCAGAACGGTTCCTTGAGAAGCCCGACCCGTATTTTAGATCGCGAGGGGAGATTTGTGATTGCTAACCTTGAGAGTCCAGCTATTGAAAGGCTATGGCTCGACCTCCCTCACTCTTCAAGCTCGCTCCCCACCCTCGAACTCGATGCACCGCTCGCCAGAGCCATGATCGCCTATCTGGAACCCAACTTCAACTCCTCCTCAGGTCTTTATCTACAAGACTTCACCTCTCCTCGGCTCAACACTATTGCTCAAAGGCTAGCCTACGATCTTCTCCTGTGGCGTGAACCCGAAGGCTGGCGCAAAACTCTGCGCGCCAAAATCCTTGGCGCACAGCTCGATCAACACTATGGAAAACATCGCATCCTGATCTGGTTTTTGAACAGCGCCAAATTCGGACCGCTGGTCTACGGTGCAGAAACGGCTTCGAGGCTCTATTTCAACAAGACGGCCTCTGAATTGAATATTCTTGAAGGTGCAGCGTTGGTTTCCATCCTAGAAAGCCCAACAGTCCATCCCTTCAATGCTCCTGAGGTAGTGCGGAAGCGAACAGGGGACATCTTGGTTCATCTGTTACAAAGCGGATCGATCCAACCTGAAGAACTTGCCCTAGCCAATTTAGATAAGCTTAACTTCTCCCCTCCACCGAGTGACCTCAGGGTCACCCGCCCAGTGTATGTGGACTTGATCCTCCAGCAGCTCTCAGCACAATATCCGGTAGAGGTGATCGAACGGGGTGGGTTGGAGATCATTTCTACCCTCGATCTCGATTTACAGCGTAACCTCGAATGCACGCTGAAAGCCCAAATGTCTTTGCTCACCTTGGGAGAAGGAAGTTCCTCGCTCGTCAACGCAGAGTGCGAGGCAGCGTTTCTCTTACCAGGCACACCCCCCTCCAGCCCAATCCCCGCGCCGTTACAATCTCAAGCCCTCATTCTAGATCCAACAAATAGCCATGTCCTTGCTATCGCCAGCCTTACTCAAACTCAGAATCCAAACCTACCCTTCGAACATCTCCCTTTACAAAAACACGCCCCTGGGACCCTCCTCTCTCCGTTCGTTTATCTAGCGGCCTTCTCCAGAGGAATTCAACCGGCAACGCTCCAGTGGGACATTCCGCCTCACTCTGGGGAAGTTCTGCCCAATCTGAACGGGAAATTTCAGGGGCCGATTCGAGCCCGCATAGCGCTCGCCAACGACTACTTTGTCCCGGCCCGATCGCTTTTCCTCCAAATCGGTGCGCAGACCGTCCTCAATGTGATTCAACAACTTGGTATTGTGCTCGAATCCCCGGATCAGACGCCTTTGCAGAGAATCTCCCCAACTCAGTTCTTCTTCTCCACCCGAGTTTCCGTTCTAGGAATCGCTCAGGGCTATCAAGCATTAGCCAACCAAGGGGTTCTCGTAGGCTGGAAGGACAGACATTCCTCTCTGGGAGATCCCCGCACAGTCTCACCGCTCCTAATTCAGAAGGTGAGAGAAACGAACGGAACCGTGCTATACGACCTCTCTGTGCAAGACGAGAACTTGGAAAAACGAGCCGTAATTAGCCCCCAGCTTGCTTACCTTGCCAACCACATTCTCTCCGATGAGGCCGCGCGTTGGCCCACCCTAGGGCACCCAAATCCATTTGAAATTGGCCGGCGGAGCGCAGCAAAATTGGGCCGTCTCCCAACTGCCAATCAGTTCTGGGCAGTAGGCTACACCCCCCAACGCCTAGTTGTCGTTTGGCTAGGCAGCGACAGCAATGCTCAGCTCAAAATCAAGCCCTCTGCAGTGACGAACCTCTGGCATGCGCTTATGCAATATTCTTCTCGTAACCTTCCTGCTATGGACTGGAGTGTTCCTCCTGGGTTGATCAAACTTAGCGTTTGTGACCCCTCCGGGATGCTGCCTGACGAGGATTGTCCCGCGGTGGTCAGTGAAATCTTCCTTCCCGGGTTCGAGCCTCGTCAGCCCGACCAACTCTTCCAGAGTTATCTGGTCAATGAACAAACCGGACTTCTAGCGACAGTTTTCACCCCTTTAGAGTCCGTAAAGGAGCAGCGCTATTTATCCATCCCCCCAGAGGCCCAAGCTTGGGCCCTTGCAGAAGGACTGCCCCTCCCGCCCAAGGAGTATGATGTCGTCCTTGTGCCGAATCGGCTTTCAGAAAACGTCCAAATCCGTTCTCCGCAGATGCTTTCCTACGTCCGAGGAATAGTGCCGATCCTCGGAAGCGCTAGCGGAGAGCACTTTCAGTATTATCGTCTGCAATTCGGCGAAGGCTTGTTCCCTCGCCGGTGGATGCAAATTGGAACAGACTACACCACTGCGGTGAAAGAGGGAAGACTCGGTGCATGGAATACTGAAGGGCTAGACGGACTATACACCTTGCAACTCCAAGTGGTGGATAAGGAAAGCCGTGTGGAAACTGCGCTGCTTCTGGTCATCGTTGATAACACCCCACCTACCCTGAGCGTTATTTTCCCCGAGGAGGCAGGAGTCTATTCCCTCAGAGAGTTCCCAATCGTGATTTTTCAAATTCAAGCAGCCGACAACTTGGGTATCCGCAATATCGAGTTATCTCTGGACGATGAAAAAATTCACACCTTCACCCACCCTCCCTATACTTTCCCCTGGAAAGCCAGTCCGGGATCTCACCGTCTACTGGTCACGGTAACCGACCTCGCCGGCAACCGTGCGCAGTCAGAGGTCACCTTCCGCCTAACCCAATAAGGAGATTTGCGGTTGACTTTATTGCTTTCTCCCTGTATACTGAACTGAGTAGGAACCTACCGTGGCGAGCCTTAGCTCCTCTTTCGTGCGAGAAAGAAACACACTTTAGAGAGAGTTGCTCTGGCTAAAGTTGCCCAACAAGGCAAACTTCTCCAACTCGGAGAGAAGGAGATAAGTCTTGCATCTCCCGGGAGACCCCCTTTCTTTTCCGCAAGAATGCCTGAACTTTAGGAGAAAAACATGAGAATAAGCTTTTCGCCCCAAGGATTAAGGGACTACAAATGGCTTGTGTTGCCTCCCTTGCTGCTGATCGTCGCTGTGGCTTGTTTCTCCAGCGGGCAAGCCGATCAGAGCCTGATCCAAACCCAGACTGCGCTCCAAGTGCAACTGACCCTACAGGCGCAGCAGATGAACCAAGATGCGCAAGAAACCGCTGCAGCGTTCGAACGAACCCGTATTGCTCAGGAAGTCCAAGCCACTGTGCTAGCCGAGCAAGCTGCTCAACTTACCCAGCAAGCCAGACAGGTTGCACCGACCAATCCTCCGCCGCTACCGCCCACCGAAGCACTACCGCCGCTGCCGCCCTCCCCTGCGTCCACTGTAGATATCGAACAAAAAATCAAAAATGCCAAGATCCTCCTTTTTGAAGACGTGGCCGGAACAGGCATCCTAGAATATTACCAGGAGGCACTTGAGAGCGGCGGGTATACTTTCAAGGACGACGGCAGCGCCCAAGGATGGTTCAAGGACGACCTACTCTCTTCAACAGAGTGGGACTTGATCATCGCCGCTTCAGAAAGCCGCACGAAAATTCAAGGGGAGTTCTTTGTCTACCTCCTCGAGCAAATCAACCGTGGTGCAGCCGTGATTATTGAGCATTGGGCGCTGGATGAACTCTCTCAAGGACGGGTAGCTCCTCTCCTCGCAAAATGCGGGATAGGCATCTATCGAGATTGGTATTTCGAAGACTGGTGGCTAGCAGACCTCTCCGTCTACCCTCTGCTCCCCGATCATCCGCTCTTCACCACTCCAAATAAAGGCGTCTCCCTGCGCAACTTCAGTGTCTTCTGGGAAACCCCCGATCAGGGCGACCTACTCAAGCTTACCGGGAGCGGAGACGCACAACTTATTGCAGGGACCATAGCAACTTCAAAGTCAGACCATGGGGTCGTGGCGAGTTGTATTGAGGGAAGGGTCATTATCCAAACTTTCTCATCTCATAACTATCGGCGGGACATGGTCACTAGCCTGATTCAAAACTATGTCCATTACACCCTCACCAATCGCTTCCTCTACCAACCGTGAGATTTCACTAAGAAGCGCAGAGAGGCACCTCTGCGAGGTGCCTCTCCAACCACCACGACCGCCACTTCGGTCTTAGTATACAACCGAGGCTGTAAACCAATCGAACTCTACGATCAAGGGATAGATGTTCTCCGAAGCCACGAAAAAGCCCACTTGTCCCTCACGCAAGGGTGGTACGGACGGAGCAGCCTTTGTTGAAACCTTTCTCACCTCCACCCCATTAATGCCTAAGGTTAACTCGTCCCCCTTGCAGACGAGAGTGTAGGTGTTGGTCTCTTTCCCAGTTCGGATCAACCTAGACCCCCCGCTATACAACCGCTCCAAACGACTGCCATCCGAAGCAAAGAGCACGTATTCGCCGGTGTTCAAGATATTTGCTTCATACCAGCCATCTTCCGAATAGCGGCAGAACAGACCAGTGTAATTCGTGTTCTTGCCCAAATTCTCAACAAGGATATCTAGTTGTACGTCTTGGTAAATGAAATTTGTGTTAATGAAATATACCCAGGTGTTGGGTTCAAGAATCTCCACCCGAAATCTCCCATTGCGTGCTTCCTGAGTGAAACCGCTTTCACTGCCCTTTATCAAGATGTATTCCCAATCGCTCATATCCTCGAATTCGGTCGTGTAGTAATACTCACCGGGCTGACTGGCGTTGGGATTCACAGTGGTGCCAGGCACACCAGCACCGGAGGGGGTGCCTGTGTCGGGCGTTGTAGCAGTGTCACTCGGCGCGCCAAAGACAGAAACTACCTCTAGCGCTCGGCCATTGAGCTGACCGCTCAAAATTTCTCCGGTAGAGTAACGCAAAACCTCGATAGGCAGGACGTCTGTCGCAGAATGGCTGCGGATAATGTCACAGTAGTCATACAGAGTTCCATCGGTAGCCACCGGGACATTGCCCAAGCGAGTGATAATATCCCCCGGCTTGAGGCCTGCCTTGTCGGCTGCCGAGCCTGGCTGGACGGAGTAGGCCCACACCCCAACAATGGTCTTATCCTGATTGGCCACCGCAGCACCGTTGACGCCGATGGAGTCAACATTCTCCCCTTTGCGCAAAATCTCAACTATGCCTCGAGCCAGGTCAGCTGCGATTCCGAAGGCCTGTCGGGCTTCGCGATTCCCCGCATAATGAACAGCGACAACTTCGCCGTTGCTGGTCACCACAGGCCCCCCGGAGTTGCCGGGATTCGTGGTTGCGTCATACTCCAGAACCGACTCCACAGAGGCAAAAGCAGTTCTTCCATCGGCTTTCTCTTTCGAGATAATGCCTTTTGTAAGGGTAAAGTTCGGATCGCCCAGTGGAAAACCGGCAACATAAATATCCATTCCCACCTTTACAGGCCCTTCATGCCATCTCAGGTATGGGAAACCTTCTCCTTCAATGTCAATTACGGCCAAATCCGAACATTCGGAATAGCCTAGGACTCTTGCGTTATAGGTCTTGCTGGTATCCCCTCCAACGTAGATACGGAAGACAGTTGCGCCCGAAACGACATGATTATTGGTCACAGCGATCCCCGAGGGATCGATAATGAACCCAGACCCTGCTCCGCGGCTCAATGTTTCACCGAATTCAGGATCAACGAACGTTCCGGTCGATTCGATCTGGACCACGGCTTTGCGCACTTCTTCTAAACTGCCTACCGCTCCACTAACGGCAGTAGTCGGCGAAGGTTCTAGAACAGGCTGTGTAGGTTGAGGAGGGACCTCAGTACCCGGTGCACTAGTAGGAGTGGCTCCAAGACTGCAAGCAAAACTGAGGACCAATAGACTGGCAATAATTGAGAGAATTCTCTTCAAGGGCTGGTTGTTCATTTCTCGCACATCCTTTCTTCATAGACACAGATGCTTAGTCTTCGTCGTGCCTCGTCTTTGACATATTTTTCTTACCGATCGGGGGGATATTCTCGAATTGTCGGCTTAAGGCTCAGACAACTGTGATCCGGTAAAATTTCTCAACGAGCGTCAACGACGTACAACATAACCAAACTTTAGGTCAGTCTTGATTCTACCACACTTCTCGAAACCAAAAGCCGTTTTCTTTTACAGACTCCCCCATGCAGAAAATGCTTCGTCTTCTATGCCCCTAAGACTATCGAGCCTTTTCCTGCCATTTACGTAAGATTTTCTCGGTGGTCGAGAAAGCTAAGGGAGGAAGCGCGTCTAGCCCAAAGAAATCCACCGCATCGATATCATCTGCAGCCCTGAGACTCCCGCCCAAAATGCGCCCTAGATAGACAATCAGAATATGTGCTCCCCGCTCGTGTTCTTGCCCATACATCACATCCAAAAGATCGATGATCTCGATCTCCAAGCCCGTCTCTTCGAAACACTCTCTGCGGGCTGCCTCAAGGGGATCCTCACCGGCATCGACAAACCCAGCAGGCAAAGTCCACTGCCCTCGACCCGGATCGTTGACTCTGCGGCCCAGCAGGACGGAGCTGTTGTGGGAGATCAACACAGCAACAGCTACTTTTGGGTCTGCAAAGTAAATCCAACCACAGGTCGGGCACACAGGCCGTAGCTTTCCAAACAACCTTTGTGCAGCTAGGGGGGTGGCACAGCGGATGCAATATCGAGCTTCGTCAAAAGCGTTCATCGAGACAACTAAGTTCTCCGTTTCCCACTTCGAAGTGCAAGGAGCGCAAAGGAGACAGCCAACACTCCATACACCAACTGTCTTAACGCCCACGCTCTTCTTGATGCCTGAGCAGTTGCTTCCTCGGTCTCAGCTCTCGCTTGGCCTTCTGAGAAGGGAATGTTTGAGCTATTGATTTGCTCTACCCGACCATGCTCATCTACAGGAGTTGCCAAAGCAGTTTGGTCAGGGGGAACTGTGGCAGTTGGCGCAGCTAATAGCGTCCCAGGGTAAGGGGCCAGAAGCGGTGCTTCAAAACCGCCCGGCGCACCACTCCCTCCACCTCCACCCATTTCACCGATGCCCTCCGGAGGTGGGTAAAGCTCGCTCGGAGTAGGAAATAGGGGTCCCCCTTTAGACATCGGTGGTTGTTCACTCTGGGTGGCTTCATACGGGTAGGGCTGCATTGGAGCAACTTCTGCCGGTGCAGCCTGAGAAAACACCTCCCTGCCCTCCAGGGCAAAGAGGCCACTCCTCTCCCATGAAACCAAGTTCCACACAAACAAGACCAGAAAGAAGACACTCGCAAAAGCGGAAGCAGCGCGCACCATTGACGGGAGGAGAGAGAGGGGTTTTGGAGAAGGTTGAGAAACAGAAATGACATTAGGGGAGAGCGTGTAGCTGCGCGGAGAACGTAACAAAGGCTGACTCCGGAGTAAACTGCGTACCTGGGACAATTGCTCATAAGCCAGCTTATACCGGGCATCTTGGGTTAGGCGCAATTCGACAGTTTGCTTTTGCCTACCGCTAATCTCACCGTCCAAATAGGAGGAAATTAACTCGTAGTCCCGCTCCGATAAAGGCTCTGTGCTCATAGGTCTGCCTTGTTCATTGGACGAAACTTTTCGGGTAAAAGTTCCCAATGAGTTTGCAAACACCGCTGCACCCGCAAGCGGGCACGCGCCAAGCGGCTCTTGATGGTACCCACAGGCTTGCCCAGGGCCCGGGCCGCCTCGGCATAGTCCATCCCTTGGACGTCGACCAACAAAATGACGCTCCGAAATTCATCGGGCAGTTCCCCGAGACAATGCTGGATCAGTTCCCTTAGGGCTTGCTGGTCGAGCTGATCCTCGGGCGAATTCGAACTATCCCCAATCCAGCGCGGCGACTCAATTTCCTCATCGTCCGAACCTAACGGCTCCAGGGGTGTCGTGGGATGTCGTTGGCGACGACGCAATTCATCATAGCACTGGTTAGTGACAATGCGGAACAACCATGCCCGGAAAGATCCACCCCGAAACGACCGAAGTGCTTGAAAAGCTGCGAGAAACGTCTCTTGGGTTGCATCATCTGCCGCACTCTCCTCCCCGAGCATTCGGTAGGCATAGGAGTAGATGGCGTCTTGGTAAGCTATCACCAAGCGATTAAAGGCTTCCAAGTCGCCTCGTTGAGCATTGCGAATCAGGCCTTGCTCATCCATGACGCAGCGCCCGACGCATGATCAAGAACCAGAACAAAAAACGCCATAACACCATGCCGAACATCCCAAACCCGGTTAGCACAAGGACAAAGACCGGTATAATAGGCTGATTCAACCAAATCCCGCGCAAAAAAGCGGCGAGTGGGCCTGCTAAGAGCATTCCCCACAGGGCTCTCCAAAGCTGGCTTGGGGAGCTATAGACTTCGGCGCGATAAAGTCCCGACACCAACGCACTCACCGCCCAGGCGGCACAAAGTGGAAGGAATGTGGTTAACAAACGCCAACCCGCTGTGCTCAGTTCTTGATGCGAAGCGAACCCTGCCACAGTGAGCAAGAATAGGGTGATAATGTCACCAGCCACCAACCAGGTCAAGCTACGCTGTTTCATCCTAAGTATCCTACTCCATTTATAAAAAAGGGGCAAGGGCGGATTTCGCAGCCTCAATTTCCCGCTGCTCGCCCTTGTCCCACCACGAGTGAATTGCCAGCTTGGCTTTATCTTTCCTATCCACCCGTAGAGAGCGACTCGGCGGTGGATGTAGACTTTGCCTGAGGACGGAGGCGATCTCGTAACGCCAGATAGATTGCACCGACACCCACCAAAGTTGCCAAAAGCCCGATAATCCAACCCAAAATGGGGATCGAGCGCACAATCACATAGATCAAAGCTCCCACCAGCAGCACCAGCACTATCCTATCCCTGAGCTGGGGTGCAAACCGGTTGAGAGTCCATTCTCCAAGCCACAGCGAGACCACGACCTTACTCCCATAAATAACGATCAGGGTAAAGATCGCCAAAGCTAGACCCAACGCCGAAAACCCAACACTGAGTACGACGCCGCTCAAACCACTGAGCCGCAAAGTAGCAAAAAAGATCACAACAGCCAAAAGCACTAATAAAACCAAACCGCCTCCGACATACCCAACCAACACCGCAAACAAGCCGTTCACACCCGAGAGCAAAGGCTCAGATTTGAGTCGCTCTCTCCAGCCCTGAAGGTGTTTTGGAAGCGCCCATATCCCCACGAGACCGAGGATAAAGAGTGTAACCAACTCTTGAAAACGGCTGAAGAGATACTTTCCCACCTCTGAGATGAAACCACCCCTAGCGCTTGGTTGCTGCTCTTGCGTTTCGATCGGCTTATAGATGATCTCCCCTTGGGGTTTACTCTTTATGCCTTCAGACTGTTCCCGGCCGCTGCTATAGATCAGATTACCGCCTATCTTTGCGCCCTCATTGATGCGCAGACCAGAAGGGATCGGAGGTGAGCTAGGAGGCGTGTAGAAGGGTATCATTCCAGGCTCTTCCTCTGGGTCTCCAACCACTGCGCGCACATCCCGCCCCACCTCTCCATTGAGCTCCAAGGCTCCCACAGAGGCAAGAACATCCCGTCGAATTTGTCCCCCGAGTATCGCTTGGTAACCCGCAAATACTGCGTCCTTCCCGACTTGTGATCCCGGCCTAGTATGCAACGCAAAGCCAACATAGAAAAGGTTGCGCCCAATGCGGCCTTGTTCTTCCAGATCAATGGATTGAGAGGCTGCGTAAAGGCTACCATTTATATTTCCATTAATCGTGATCGCCTGAGCGGCAAGAAAAGCGCTTCCTTGCACCTCTCCGTTAATCACGATCGTATTGGCACTGGCGTAAAAATCCCCCCTAACTGTCCCATCCAAAACCACCCGTTCTCCGCCCATAAACAAGTCGTCTTCGATGACTTGACCTCGTTCAATCTGTCCATCCGGATCAGTTTCAATCGCCCAAGCCTGCACCGGCAAGAGCAACGAGCCGATCATCACCACGACCCATAGGATACCCCAATGGATTATCTTTTTGTAAGAGATCGTCTTGTTACCCATCTCACCCTCCGGATATGTGATTTCTACTGACACTTACGCTTAGCTCAGAAATTCGTTGCTCCTTCCTTTGGATTCAGTTTATCAGTTACAATCAAGACATGATAACTCCTGCACCTCACGACAAAACAGACTGGAAGCCGGGCCTGACTTCCTGTCTAATTCTCCTCGGGACAAGCTCGTGCTGCTGTGTAGGTGGATTTGTGCTTGTGCTTCTATCGATCTTAATCACAAACTGAGTTCTAGAAGTTCCTCCTCAAATCTGGATGCATACCTATCGAACTCCATTCACAAGCAAACGGTTCTCCTTTTTTCGGTCCTCTTTCTCTAAGATAATTCGAGCCACATTGCCTCAGCTTCCGCAGAAGAAATGCGTAAAGACCGGAGCAAACGATTAAGGAATTGTTAATCCCGAATGAAGAGGAGTTTTTTGGGGTATGATTAGCCCCTTAGGAGGTTAATAGCCTATGAAACGAATCCACCTAATTGCCTCACTCGTTTTCGTAGTAGCTCTCACAGGTTGCAGCCTTTTTCGCCAAGCAGCGCCAACACCTACCCCTACAGAAACACCCTTGCCTCCCACACCCACAACAGTGCCCGCCACCTCAACACCCGTTCCCACTCCCGAACCAACCGCAACTGCAGAACCGGTGGATTACGGGCCGAGTGGCTTTCCCCCAAACATCAACCCCCTCACCGGGTTGCCGGTAAACGATCCCACCCGACTAGAACGACGTCCTCTAGCGGTGAAGATCCAGCTCTTCCCGAGGACTGGTCGGCCTCCCTTCGGGCTATCTCTGGCCGACGTGGTATTCGACTACTACCAGAACAACGGCCTGACCCGTCTTCATGCTATCTTCTACGGTAACGATTACGAGCAAGTCGGGCCGATCCGCTCGGCAAGACTGTTCGACGGAGAGCTGATCAAGATGTATAAATCGATCTTCGCCTTCGGCAGTGCTGATAAGCGAATCCTACGTCGTCTCCTCAACTCGGATTACGCCAATCGCCTGATCTTCGAAGGCGCTTATAATTGTCCACCCATGTGTCGGATTGACCCAGGGGGAGGCAACTTCTTAGTGGCCAACACTAAGGAAATGGGCCCTTACATTGTCTCGAGGGGCGAAAAAGATGAGCGACAAAATCTGGACGGCATGAAGTTTCAACGCGCTACACCCGCCGGGGGTACGCCTGCGGTGCAAATTTTCACACGTTTCTCAATCAGCGCTTATGTGCGTTGGGATTACGATCAAGCCAGCGGACGTTACCTGCGTTTTCAGGATACCCAAGAGGATGGTGGTCAGGGTGAAGCCTATGCCCCTCTAGTAGACCGGGTGACCAATACCCAAATTAGCGCAGACAACATCGTGATCCTCTTTTTGCCTCATAAATACGAATACAAATCCGGTAACAGCGAGATCATCGACATAGAAATGAAGGGTAGCGGCATGGGCTATGCTTTTCGCGACGGATACGCCTACGAAGTACGCTGGACTCGTCCTGCGGACGACAGCCTGTTTACTCTTCAGCTGGCCGATGGCACTCCCTATCCCTACAAGCCCGGTGTCACTTATTATGTGATTATGGGAACGAGTTCAATCCTGGACAAAAAGGACGGCGGAATCTGGCGCTTTGAATGGCGCATGCCGTGAAAACGATGACGTTGATCTGAGTTGGCTAGAGTCCTAATCCCTTCAAGGCGATCTTATGGAAGCTTTCTTTCGAGACCCCAATGAACCGGTGTTTCCTCCTCAGGAGGTGCGAATTAAAGAACTGCGCGTCGAACCCCGGCCAGATGGGCAAAGAGTTCGAGTTTTCCTCCGCATTACTGCATTTCAAAAGAGGCCAAGTGGGGAGGTTCGCGTCCTAAATGCCCTAGGACATGAGCTTGCTCGTGCGAATTTTATCGAGGCGCTTTCACCGCGCATGGAGTTTACCCTTCACCTGCGCGGTGAAGTGCTCAATCCCCATCGCTTGCAAGCAAGGATTTTCTACCTAAAAGAGGAAATGCAATTAGAAGAGCGCCCTGAGGAAATCGAATCGGCGCTAATCGTGGTGGACCAGGCCCAGGTTGACTTCGAAGTGCCCATGCTCTCATAAGGCGGGAGTCTGGAGTGTAGTGGAGTTGGCATCTGACTTGCACTACTTTAAGTTCAACCTTCCAAGGCGAGTTCCTCCTTCAACAGCCATGCCGAAATGCTATCACGACCAGGTAGCTTAGCATGCAGATGCCTTCTCCGCTTCCTTCCCCCTCGCCCCCTCCACAACCCCCTCGACGAAGCGGGACTACCAAAATTTTCTTGCTTTTGGCCTCGGTTCTATTGCTGGGATTCTTCCTCGCTGGGGATCCGATCTTGATAGTAGAGAAGCTAAAAAAGGAAGCCCTTCGGCACAGGATTCTCCCTGTATTGTCGAGCTTAGCTCAGCAACTCACTCCAAGTCCGCTCCTATCGCCCGAGGCGCTAACTGGCACTCTTAGTCCCGTGCACGCCTCCCCATTAGCCCCAACTTCCACTGAGACCTCCCCAGCAACAATCCAAACAGACTTAGAGTCCACCGCTCTGGTTGGCTCTTCTTCTTTCTCTACAGGGTGGCTGATCATGTCCTTATTGGATCGAGACCACTACCACCTGTTCGCCTTTCAACCGGCCTCTCAAAAATGGCTGCGTCTCACTCGTGGGGAGTGGGACGATCTCCATCCGGCCATCAGTCCAGACAGCCGATGGGTCGCCTTTACCTCGAACCGCGAGGGGTATTGGGATCTGTATCTTCTGTCAACAGAAAGCGGAGAGTTGGTCCCTCTGACACGCTCTCCTCAGTACGAGGGTGCCCCCACATGGTCTCCGGATGGGAGGTGGATCGCTCACGAAGGGTACGTGATTGATCCTCAAACTCAACAAGGGAATTTGGAAATCCTGCTCCAAGAAGTGAATCTGCCTCAGAATCCTCAGCAACAAACCCTCCAACTGACCACCCAAAGCGGCGCCGATTTTGCACCTCAGTGGTCTCCTCGGGGACGTCAGATCGCCTTCATTTCCCAACGCGCTGGCGAGAACGATCTTTGGATTGCGGACTTGGACAGAATCGAGGGACGCTACCGTAATCTAAGCACTTACACCTCCGCCTCCGTACGCTCCCTTTCCTGGTCTGACGGTGGACGTTGGTTGCTTTGGAGTCTGAATGACGAAGGTGTCCAATGGATTTACCGCTGGGATACCCTCTCACCTTGGACACCGCCGAGAAAAGTTATACCCGGCAGCCAACCGATTGTGAGCGAGGACGGCAAAATACTCTACAGTGTCTTATCTACCCCCCATCACTTTTACTTGCAAGCTTTCTCACTTGAGGAAAGCCGTCATCTTCTTCCCTTAATCCTTCTCTCCTCCGAACCTCAAGGGATAACCTGGGTGCCCAAAGACTTTCCTCAAGGAAGGGAGGCAATTTTCGAGTCTCTGCCGAGCCTTATGGAGATTTTTCCCCAAGAAGTTCAAAGCGTTCCGGATCGGCCTATAACTCCAACACGGAAACTGCTTAAGCCTTTGGAAGGAGTTCAAGTTCCATTTCCGTATTTGCATGAAGAGGTCATTGGGTCTTTCCAAGCACTCCGAGAGGCGATCAAGCTACGCGCAGGCTGGGATTTCCTTTCCCGACTCGAAAACGCCTATCTGCCCATATCGAATCCCTCTTTTCCTTCTTCCTCCGAGGAATGGCTTTACACCGGACGCGCCATTGTTCTAGACTCGGCTGCGATGAATGCCGACTGGCTGATCGCGATCCAAGAGGAGTTTGGCGTCCAAACTTATTGGCGCCTATATTTGAAAACTCGCTACCAAGACGGCACTCAAGGAATGCCATTGCGAGATTTGCCATTTGATCTAAACGCCCGCTATAGTGGCGATCCCATAGCCTATGAACAAGGCGGGGCTAGGAAGAACTTTGCACCGAGCGGCTATTGGATCGATTTGACAGAGTTAGCCCGGCGCTACGGTTGGGAACGTCTGCCTGCGTTGCCGAGCTGGCGAACAGCCCTGGTAACTGCGCGCCATCTGCTCTTTCTCCACCGAGATCATTTGGATTGGTATTCCGCCATGCTTGAACTCTACCCCGTAGAAGCGCTGTATACTGCAACCCCTGTCCCCTCTCCAACACTGACCCCGACCCGCACGCGCGTCCCAACCCGAACACCTGCGCTGACCCTGACGCTAAGACCCACGATAACTCTGCGTGCGACCGCAACCCCTCCGTACTCCCCGACCTTTTCGGTGACCCCATGAGGCACACCGGGATTATTCGGCTCATCTTTCTCGCAAGCCTGCTTTTCAGTTGCAACCCACCAAGCTCTCCCGCGCTTATGCCGGTTGCAACCCCATCCATACCTGTCCCAGAAGACTCCCATGCTGCAAATATAATCCTCTCCCCCACCGAGCCACCCCCAGAGGCTTCTAAACTCCCTCTTACCACCGAGCTCAAAGCGACCGAAACCTCGCCCTTAGTCAATCCATACTCCCTGAATGTTCGCCAACCCATTACAGATACAATTGCCAACTGGCGCCCACCCCTCTATCCTACCCCCTGGATTCCTACCCCCCATGACCACTTCCTGTTTACTCGTCCGGTATTGGCTGACGCACAAGTTTGGGCACTAGAAGACTATCGCTATGGCGGGGTTCTCTTCCGTAATTTTGTCCACACCGGGATCGATATCCCCCTTAAGGTCGGATCTCCGGTTTACGCCGCTGGGTCCGGACGCGTAGCATGGAGCGGCTATGGCTTGCTGAGTGGCGAGCACAACCCGGATGATCCTTACGGCCTGGCAGTGGTGATCCGCCATGACTTTGGCTATCAGGGGCAAACGCTCTACACGGTCTACGGTCACCTCTCCGAAACCCATTTGGTTGTGGGTCAGCCGATCCAGGCAGGAGATCTTGTGGGTCTTTCAGGTGCCACGGGTAAAGTCACCGGTCCACATCTGCACTTTGAAGTTCGAGTCGGAGATAATAGTTTTTCCCGCAGTCGCAATCCGGAACTCTGGGTTGTCCCCCCCCAAGGGTGGGGACTCCTTGTTGGTCAAATAAAAAATTTCGATGACGAGTGGCTGAGCCTCATTAGAGTATTGGTGCGCTCACTAGAGAGCGGCAGACAGTATTGGGTGGTCTCTTATGGCGAAGGCCCGGTGAACAGCGATCCTTACTATAGCGAGAACTTGGTCATCGGTGACTTACCGGCCGGCTGGTATCGTATCTTGATACCCGGGGAGACCAGTAAGCACTTAGATATTGAAATCTTTCCCGGTAGGGTAAGTTTCTTCCGATACAAGCGCGGAGAGGGTTTCTCAACCGACCTCCCTCCGCCCAACTCACCTCCTCTGAAAACCCCCGAAGTTGTCGCTCCGTCTGTGACTTTTTCGCCCACAGCAACCCTGAGCCCTTAAAACCGCAACCACAACCTTGACAAACAGAACGTTTGTGCTAAACTTCGCCGTAGAATGTTCCATTTGAGCAAACCAGTTTCGAACCCTCCATAGACCCGGTTACAGAATCAGTCCCTTAGCAGAGAAAGGAATTCCATGGCCAAGAAAATTACCTCCCTTCCCTCAGATCTCAACGATGCTCGGCGAGCCGCATTAGAAAAGGCGCTCGGAGACATCACCAAGCGCTATGGTGAAGGAGCCATTATGCGCCTCGGGGAGGCTCACCATCTGGCTGTCGAAGTCATTCCTACGGGGTCGCTCTCCCTTGATATTGCGTTGGGAGTCGGCGGGATTCCCCGCGGGCGGATTACCGAAATCTTCGGCCCCGAATCCTCGGGGAAGACCACAATCTGCCAACACATCGCTGCCGAAGCCCAACGCATGGGCGGCGTAGCTGCTTTCATCGACATGGAACACGCACTAGACCCAAATTATGCGGCACGATGTGGGGTGAACCTCGACTCCTTGCTCATTTCACAACCCGACACCGGAGAACAAGCTTTAGAAATCACCGAGGCTCTGGTCCGCTCAGGGGCAGTTGACGTGGTGATCATCGACTCAGTTGCCGCCTTGGTGCCGCGAGCAGAGATCGAGGGCGACATGGGAGATGCGCCGATGGCCATGCAAGCACGACTGATGTCGCAAGCCTTGCGCAAGCTCTCCGGTGCTATCAAACAGACCAACACTGCCGTGGTCTTCACCAATCAGTTGCGTCAAAAGATCGGAGTCGTCTTCGGCAACCCCGAAACCACCGCAGGAGGGATGGCGCTCAAGTTCTATGCTTCTGTGCGCCTAGACGTACGCCGCATACAATCGATCAAGTTAGGAAACGAAATCATCGGCAGTCGGACTCGTGTTCGGGTAGTCAAGAATAAAGTGGCACCACCGTTCCGCACAGCCGAATTCGACATTATGTACAACGAGGGCATCTCTCGCGTGGGCGATATCCTCGACCTAGCTACCGAGCTCGAAATCATTACTAAGCGTGGCTCGTTCTACAATTACGGCGAGATTCGCCTCGGACAAGGGCGGGAAAACGCCAAAGAGTTCCTCCATCAAAACCCCGACCTAGCAGAGGAAATCGAGTTGGCAATCCGCCAACAAGCTCTCAGCGGCGAAGTACCTTTGCCTATTCACGCTGGCGATGAAGAGGACTTTGCTGCCGACCTCCTCTGATCCAAAACAGAGGTGCTTTTGGCAATCCTTCGCACAACAATGGACTAATTGTGGCAATCCTCTGCACGACAATGGATTTGTGCCTTGTCCATAGTCCCTGGGTTTGAAGTCCGTTGCAACCGAATGTCTTTCCCCTCTAACTTCCACTCTGGAAGAATATTTTCCGCTCCGGCTCTTCCATTTTCTGTTCCTGCGCAGTTCCTTTCTTTCTTGCTCATCTGTTGCTCTTCCCTCACAAGTGCTTGTAGCAGTGGAGAAAAAGATGCTTCCTACCCCGAAGGAGTCTTTGTTCCTCCTCCGCCCGCGGCTTCAGTTCCGGCGGTTCCGGTCCTTGTTGAGGAGAAAGAAGCACCTACTCCCACCCTGGACTGTGTGAACTCGTTGCGGTTTCTCTCCGACGTAACAATTCCCGATGGCAGCGAAGTAGAACGCAGCGCCATCCTCGATAAGGTGTGGGAAGTAGAGAACAGTGGCACCTGCAACTGGGACGAACGCTACCGGCTGAAACTTATCGGGGGTTCGGAGCTCGGTGCAAAACCAGAACAAGCTCTTTACCCAGCCCGGAGCGGCACGAAGTTTCAAATTCACATTCGTTTCACAGCGCCTCAAGAACCCGGGAGAGTCCGGAGCGTGTGGCAAGCCTTTGATCCTGAGGGAAGGCCTTTCGGTGACCCTATTTACATGGAGATCGTAGTAAGATAGAGAGTATCTCAGCACCATCCTCGGTGCGTCCTTGCCCAAAATATTAGAAGCGCAAAAAGGCTCGGCGAGACATTACTTGCAAATCAGCGCGGCTGCTGGGGTCTGCAGAAAGCAGCCTTAATGGCCTAGAGTGACATTTTTCACTTGTATAACCGTTCGTGTTGTGGTATGGTAAACTCGTCAGCCTAATCCAAAACCACCCCGACCCAGAAGGATGGAGAGATGAAAACGATCATTCGGTTTCTTGCCTTTCTCGTTTTGATCAGCTTGCCGCTCAGCGGGTGTAGGGAAGCGCCTCAGAGCCGCCTCGAAAGGATCAAGCAAGCCGGGGTGATCAAGGTTGGGACTAGCGCAGACTATCCCCCCTTCGAATACGTGGACGAGAGCGGCAATAAGGTTGGCTTTGACATCGAGCTGATGGAAGAGATCGGCAAGCGGCTAGGCGTTAAGGTGGAATGGGTGGATATGCCCTTCGACAGCCTAATCGCCGGCGTTCAAGAAGGCAAAATCGACTGTTCGATCTCAGCCTTCAATTACACCGAAGAACGCGATAAAGTGGTTGACTTCAGCGATCCCTACTATACGGCCGAAGATGCCTTTCTTGTCGCCGAGACGTTCACCGGCACTATCACCCAACCTGAAGACGTTGCACAATATAAAGTAGGCGTCCAGAGTGGGACAACCCAGGACGATTGGTTAACCAATGTGCTCAAGATGCCCGAACAGAATCTCTTCCGCTACGATCGAGCCGATCAGGCCGCCCTGGACCTCAAAAGCGGGCGTATCGAGGTTATGATGGCTGATGCCATCCCTGCCAAAGCCCTAGCCCAAAAGATCGGCGGCTTAAAGATCGTCTACACCGGGGTGCTTTCTAGCGGGCCGATGAACATCGTCCTGCCTGAAGGAGACACGGAGCTTGCCGCAGCAATCAACGATATCCTTAAGCAACTTAAGCAGGAGGGATTTATCGATCAACTGGCGCAGAAGTACTTGACTGAGTAGCTCAGAAACGGGGCAGGGGAGAACCCTGCCCCGCAAAAATGTCTTAGTTCCTCATGGTTATTCAATTTTTCACCTACATCCTCCAGGGTACGTCAGTCACTCTCGCAGTCACTTTGGTGGCCTTGCCACTTGGCCTGATTCTTGGCCTAGCGTTCGCGTTGCTCTACAACTACGGAGGCCTTTGGGTATCCCGCTTGGCGGCTGTTTACAGTTTAGCTATGCGCGGAGTCCCTCCTGTAGCATTACTCTTCGTTCTTTATTTTCTGCTCTCTGGCCGCCTAGTTAACCTTAGCCCCTTCTGGGCTGGTTCGATCTCGCTTGGGATCATCAGTTCTGCCTATCAAATGGAAATTCTGCGGGGAGCTCTTCAAGCCGTTGGAGAAAGTCAAATGATTGCTGCGCGAGCTATTGGGATGAGCCGCTTTCAAGCCATTCGCTATATCATCCTTCCTCAAGCCATTCGTTTAGCAATCCCGCCTTGGTCCAATGAAGCCTCGATTGTCCTCAAAGACTCTTCCCTGGTCTATGCCCTAGGTGTCCCAGAAATTCTGCGCCGCGCCCAACAACTTAGCGCAACCACCCAACAACCCTTTTTGGCATTCGGAGCAGCCGCACTAATTTACTTTATCTTGGTATTTCTTGCCAACCGTGGCCTTGACCTTCTCGCTGAAAAAACTAAACTTCCCAATGCAGCAGCGTGAATTCTATGGAGCAAGTCCTCATGAGAGAATTCCCCCCCATTTTGCAAGCCAAAAACTTGACCAAAACCTACGGCGAAAATGTCATCTTCAAGAACATCTCTCTGGACGTCTACAAAGGCGAAACGATTGTCATCATCGGTCCAAGCGGCACGGGCAAGAGCACTCTTCTGCGCTGTCTTAACCTCTTAACCCCTGTTGACAGCGGCCAAATTTTTCTAGAAGGCGAGGAGATTACCGCCCCTTCGGTCAATCAAGATCAGGTGCGCCAGAAGATCGGCATGGTGTTCCAGAACTTTCTCCTCTTTAATCACTTAACCGCTCTAGGGAACGTTATGGTCGGTCTAACCAAAGTGAAAAAGATGCCTCACAACCAAGCTAAAGAAAAAGCCCTCCAAGAACTAGAACGGGTTGGTCTTGCCGATCGTGCCCACCACTACCCCGCTCAGCTTTCCGGAGGTCAGCAACAACGCGTTGCCATTGCTCGCGCCCTAGCCATGGATCCCTTAGTAATGCTCTTCGACGAACCGACTTCGGCACTCGACCCTGAACTCATCGGCGAGGTTTTAGGAGTGATGGAACAGTTGGCACACGAGCACATGACCATGTTGGTTGTTACCCACGAGATGGGGTTCGCTCGTGAAGTAGCTGACCGCATTATCTTCATGGAGAAAGGGCGCATCGTTGAGGAAGGTACCCCGGAAGATCTTTTTGAACGTCCCCAGCAGGCCCGCACGCGAGAATTCCTAGGCAGGATCAGCGAGCTTTACGGCAAGAGAGAAAAGGGATGATCTCTTTTCTGGAATTCTTCGTTCGCTACTTTCCAGACTTGCTTAGCGGTATAGGAATGACGCTATTGCTGACCGCTGAAGGGATATTGGCGGGCTTGGTGCTGGGACTGGCAGCAACGCTAGCGCGCACCTATGGGGGAAAGTTTTGGCGCAGCTTAGCCATAGCCTATATTGAGCTTTTTCGCGGCACTCCTCTGCTGGTCCAACTCTTCCTTCTCTATTACGGGCTACCCGGCTTAGGGATCGCGCTCAGCCGTGAATGGTCAGCTTTCCTAGCCCTAGGGCTGAACTCGGGAGCATATCAAGCAGAATATCTGCGAGGTTCAATCCTCGCTGTCGGTGAAGAACAAATGCTGGCAGCGCGCGCTATTGGGATGTCCAAATGGCAGGCAATCTTCTATATTATTCTACCCCAAGCGCTGCGGCTGGCTATTCCAGCTTGGGCAAACGAACCGGTATCCCTACTCAAAGCCTCTTCGGTAGTCTTCTTGATCGCCGTGCCCGAGTTAATGACTCGCGCTAAGATGATCGCTTCTCGCACTTATGATCCAATCCGCTCTTACTTAGCTGCCGCTGTTCTTTACCTCATCCTGGTTTACCTCGTAGATGCTGCAATGAAGTGGCTAGAACAGCACACACGCCTTCCGGGCCTATCTCAAGCCCGACAGAAGTGAGAAAAAGACAATCCCGAGCAAAGTTCTCAGAGCCCTTGGTTAGGTAAAAAAAGCAGGTCTCTATGACCTGCTCGCTGCTTCCGAGCTTCTCCCCTATTCTACCGGAAACGAACCCTTATTGAAGCGATTGCCGCAAACTCTCGAGCTGGCCTGCAACCGATCCGTCCAAAACCTTATCGCCGACTTTGACGACTAGCCCCCCCATGATCGAAGGATCAACGCGAAACGAAACTGTGGATTGCTCACCGATCCTGGAGAGAATATCCCGTTTCACTGCTTCCTGTTCATGAGGGAGCAAGGGTAAGGCACTGATGACTTCCGCCGAAGAGCCGCTTAATTCAACCCCCTCAAGCACAACGACCTTGCCGGCTCTAACACCCGAGAAGAATTCCTCAATCAAGGCATGCTGTCGCTTCTCATCCAACGCCTCGCCGATCAGCTTCTGGGCCGCAGCTATGGCGAGAGAAGCAATCTGCCCTCTCAACTCCAAAAGGATTCGATCTCTTTCCTGGGCCGCCTCAAGGCGGGCTTCCTCTAGGATTTTATTGGCTTGAGCCTCGGCTTGGGCAATGATTTCTTTGGCAGCGATCTCAGCCCTCTCGGTAGCTTCTCGAACTTTTTGCGCTGCGGTGTTCTGCGCTTCGGCAAGGATAGCCTTCGCTTCTTTTTCAGCGTTGGCTCTCGCTTCTGCAGCCACCCGAGCGTCCTCCAAGCCTTGAGCGATCTTGTTCTTACGGTTCTCTAGCAGACGAACGATCGGCTTATATGCCAAAGCATACATGAGCAAGGCTAGAATCGTAAAATTAAAAACTTGGAAAAGAAAGAAACCTAAATTGATGCCCAACTTTTCCATTCTTCGCTCCTAAAGGCAACTCTATGCAGCGAAGATGATGATGAGCGCTACAGCCAGGGCGTAAATCGCAATCGCTTCTGCAAACGCCATTCCTAAGATCATGTTGGTCTGAATGATTGGCGCAGCATCAGGATTTCTTCCCATGGCTTGAACACCGCCGAAGGCTGCTAAACCAACCCCAAAACCTGCCCCAATTGCACTGATCATTGCCAAACCGGCACCGAGCAACTTCAGACCGTTGACAAATGCTACAGGGTCATTCATCGTTGCAACTCCTTTTTGACGGAAATTTTGATTTCTCAGTGTGCTCCTTCAGCGTGGTGGCTGACAGTAGCACTGCTGATAAAAATAGTTGCCAACAAGTAAAAAACATAAGCTTGAATGATGCCAAAAAAGACTTCAAAGAAGTAAAGCCCAACCGGGACGATCACAGCCGTCAGAGCGCCCACAATCGAGAGCAAAAGTGTGCCGGCAAAGATATTTCCGAACAACCGAAAGCCAAAAGAGAGAATTTTGGCAAACTCTAAAATCAATTCCAGAATTCCCACAATAAAGTTAATCACTCCCATCGCCCCACCCTTAATCAATTGGCGGATAGGAATGAACTTTTCAAAATACCCGATCCCTAATGCCCAAACTCCATACACTTGAGTCATCAGAACGGCAACGAAGGCTAGCGCAAAGGGAAAGTTCAGGTCGGTAGCCGAGCCGCGCAGAAAGGGAACGATTTCACACGCCTCACAGAGTTTGCTCTCTTCCTCGTGGCTCGCCCCGTGGCCTCCTTCCTTTCCCTCCTTCCCTTCCTTAGCTACGTGTTCTCGCCTCTGGCCTTTGTCGATGGTATAAATGCTCAAGCCCCCTACTTTTGCGAGCAAAACGGGAGCATAGCCGTAGCCATGGTGAACCTCCTTGATGCGCCCGATGCTTTCAAATCCGGGCACAAGTTTGATCAGGTTTGCTACGAAAATCAAAAGGAAAATCGTGGCAGGGACTGGAAAGATACGGTAAGCCCATTTGCCGGCTGCATTTTCCACGGTATTCCATAAGAATTCGATCAGCGCTTCGAATGCATTGTAAAAGCCGCTCGGCACTAAATTGCCGCTGCGCATAAACCGCCCAACTACAAACACCGCAATGGCCAGCAAGATCACGTCCGCTAAAAGGGTTGCTAAGATCGTGTTCGTTATTTGAAACCCTCCAATCGCCAGTCCGGTCGGCTCGGCCGGTAAAACCACGACCGGACTAATCGGCTTTAGAATAGAAGGCCCAATGAAAGCGGAATAAATTCCAGCCCCAATACAAAGATAAATGATCAACGTACGCAGGTTGAAACGCTTCTGGGTTGGTTGCTCGCTCACCTTTTATTGGTCTCCTCTCTGCTTGTCAGAAATTTCCTCGGCCTTAGTGCCTGCCTTGGTCGTCATTTGACGTGTCGCCCTAGTGACAATGTAATAGGTCAAGAATAGCGCCACTGGCGCAGAAGCCAGAACCAACACAATCAGAATCAACGGCCGTGTGCCCAAAATTCGATCCAAAAAAAGCCCCAGAAAAACGGCTCCAAAGACGCTGAGCAATGTCACACAACCGACCTGACCTGCAATGGCGATCATTCTCATCCCATCTACAGGTTGAAAACCGCTTTTTCCCTCTTGATTCTCGTCTTGGGTCATGGCTTGCGGATTTTATCACAGCCTTCTTCCAAACGTCAATATGAAGAAATCTGACCGATTTTGTAAGTTTACCAAAGTGCTCTCGCTCCCAGAAGTGCAATATTGAACCCAGGGGCGATAAAAATTCCCATGGCAATTACGCCAATGCACAAAACAGCCAGAGCGAGTAAGCTAGCTTGCGGGACCGGAACTGCCACGTGCTCCTCCTCAGAGCGATAGAGATAAATCACCTTGAGGACAGTTAAGTAGTAGTATAAGCCCACGATTGAGTTCAGAACCCCCACCACCGCTAATCCGATCAGGCCACGGTCTACAGCAGCCGCAAAAACAGCAAACTTGGTCACAAAGCCTCCAAACGGTGGCATGCCGGCGAGGGACAAAAAAGCCACCAGCATCATAATCGCTAACCAAGGAGAACGACGACTTAAGCCCGCAAACGAGGCAATTTCGCTCGATCCACTCGTCTTTTCAAACACCGCAACTGTACCAAAAGCTGCCAAGTTCGTCAGCAGATAGACAACCAGGTAAAAGATCACACTGGTTATGCCCAATTCGGAGACAGCGACAAAACCGATGAGGGCATACCCTGCGTGGGCAATCGACGAATAGGCCAACAGACGCTTCATGTCTCTCTGGGCCAGCGCCAAAAGATTGCCTAAAGTCATGGTGGCGATAGAGACGCCGCTCAAGATATAGACCCAATAAGGCTGCACTTCGGGAAAACCGACCCAAAGAACCCGCACCAAAACGGCAAACCCGGCCGCCTTCGATGCAGTAGATAGAAACCCCGCAATCGGGGTAGGGGCTCCGGTGTATACATCGGGAGCCCAAAAATGAAACGGAAAAGCCGAAATTTTGAACGCAAAGCCGACAAGAATCAAACCCAACACACCATAGAGCAAGAAGGGGGAGAGCTGATTCCGGAGAACCTGGTTTGCTAACTCGTAGAGATTGGTCGTTCCGGCCAATCCGTAGAGATAGCTAAAGCCGAAAAGCATCACTGCCGAAGTCATGGCTCCGAACAATAGGTATTTGAAACCAGCCTCGGTGGACTTCTCGTCATCTTTGTAAAATCCGGCCAAGATATAGAGCGGAATTGAGGTGGTCTCAATTGCCAAGTAGAGCATAATAATGTCCGAAGCAGATGCCATCAGGCACATCCCCAGCGTTGAGACCAACATTAACACATAGAAATCACCCCGCTGACCCAATTTCTCTAGATTGCTGCTAAACAAAGCAGTCATTGAGGCGCCGAACATAAAAAGCAGGCTGAAGACAAATCCGAGGCGATCAAAGCGGATCAAATCGCCCCAGACAAGCTGCGCCTGCGGAGAGGGGACCGCCACAACGAGGCCGACCCCAATGCCCAAAAGCAGACCGATCGCCGTCACCCATCCCAGACTTCGATGTTGTGCTTTAGGCAAGGCTAACTCGAGGATGAGTACCAAGGTGGCAAGGGCAAAAATCCATAACTCCGGAAATATCGCCAGAAACATAGTGACGTTAAAGACCGAGCCATTCACCTAGGCACCTCCCAGCAGGCGTAAGATTGTATCCACCCCACTCTCAACCCACGGGACCATCCACCCCGGGTAAACCCCTAGAGCAATCAGAATAAAGGATAAAAAGACCAGAGCAATCTTATCGAGAACATTGACATCTCGAACATGTCCTTCAAACTCTGCTGGCAGGTCTCCGTAAAACACCCGCCCGGCGACGCGAATCACGTAAGAAGCGGTAATTACGATTGACACTGCGGCAACGATCGCAATCAAGGGGTAGCTTTTCCATACTCCCATGAAAATTGGAAATTCCGCAATAAACCCTGAAAATCCCGGCATACCCATCGAAACCAAACCGCCGATAATAAAGGCCACTGCGACTACCGGCATAACTTTCCGAAACCCCCCCAACTTGGGGATCTCGCGAGTGTGTGCTTGGTCATATACCATCCCCACCACGGCAAAGAAGAGCGCCGTCATCACTCCGTGGGAGAACATCTGAATACCCGCACCGAGGAAACCCTCCCTCGTCAGCGTGGCGAACCCCATCAGCACTAATCCCATGTGGGAGACTGAGGAAAAACCGATCACATACTTAAAGTCGGTCTGAACGCTGGCAATGAAGGCTCCATAAACCACGTTGACCAAAGTCAGCAGGATAATCCAGCCCATATGGAATTTTGCCCCCTCTGGCAGGAGCATCACCCCCACTCTTAAGGCAGCAAAGGCGCCGAGTTTCATTAACACTCCCGCATGAAACATTGATACGGCTGTAGGTGCTGCTACGTGGCCATCTGGGCTCCAGTTATGGAAGGGGAAGATCCCCCCCAAGACTCCAAAGCCGAGGAAAATAAACGGAAACCAAAGGATCTGAAATTCGCGCGAGAAGCCAGCTTTTTCAAGTTCAAGCATATCAAAAGTGCCCAGACCAGCCGTGAAATACATCGCCAGAGCTCCGACCAGAGCAATTACCGAGCCAACGAACAAATATAGCGTCAGCTTCATCGCTGCGTACTCGCGGGTCTCCTTCCATCCCCAAATAGAGATCAGCAAATACATCGGAAAAACCGCAATCTCGTAGAAGAAGAAGAGCATGAATAAGTCCAAAGAGACGAAGACCCCAAATACTCCTGTCGCTAAGATAAACAAGAAAGTAAAGAACTCTCGCGGACGGTCGTCGATGCCCCAAGAGATCAAGACCCCGGTGAACATCACTACACCGGTTAACAACACAAGGGGAACACTCATCCCATCTACGCCCACCTTGTAGGAAATACCTAGAGCCGGCAACCAATTAACTTGTTCAACAAACTGGTACCCGCCACGGCTGACATCGTAAGCAAAATACACCCAAATCGATAAGACTAAGGCGAACGCAGAGGCTGCCAGAGCCGCTACCCTCACCTCGTTTTTGCGGTCCTCAGGGATGAGAAAGATGAGCAACGCTGCTACGATCGGTGTAAATACAATGAAGGACAGGATCGGAAATTGCATTCTTCACCTCAGATCTTCACAAATTCGCCCTTCCTTAGGATAAGAGAGCAGTTACGGCGCGATTAATCAGATCCAGAATCCAACTAGGCCATACCCCAATCCAGAGCATTAGCACCATCAAGGGTGCGATGACGAAAATCTCCCTCGGACTTATCTCCGAAAGGTGACCCACCCATTTCTCATTGAGCGGACCATGCAGGACCTGCTTGATACCCTTCAGAATATATGCTCCAGTGAACAACAGCCCTACCATGGCCAAAGCAGTTTGCAGAGTAAAAATCGGCCAGCTGCCTCGGACCACTAGAAACTCGGAGATGAAACCACCCAGACCCGGCAACCCTAAAGAGGCCATCGAAGTGAAGATCAGGATTCCTCCATATACCGGCACCAAGGGAAACAAACCTCCATATTCATTCAGGTCTCGAGTGTGGGTGCGATCGTAGATAACCCCAACCAGAAAAAACATGCCGGCAGCCGACAGGCCGTGGTTGAACATCTGCAGCACTGCTCCATTCAGGGCGATCGTTGCATCTTCCCCGCCCATGGCATAAGCAGCCGCAGCGATTCCCAGCACCACGAATCCCATATGATTCACGGAAGAATAGGCTACTAAGCGTTTGAAGTCACTTTGCCCAAATGAGGCAAACGCCCCAAAGATGATCGCCATAACCGCTAGAAATGCCAAAGTCGGTGCATATCGCTGCGCCTCAACGGGATAGAGTGGCAAAACGAGGCGCAAAAAGCCGAAAGCCCCTAGCTTTAACAGAACACCTGCCAAGATCATCGAGCCGGCTGTAGGTGCCTCGGTATGGGCATCGGGCAACCAAGTGTGGAACGGCCAAATAGGCACCTTAATCGCAAAAGCAACGACAAAAGCCCAGAAGGCAATAGCTTTTACAACCGAAATATCCAAACCGAATAAACTTCTATCCAAACTTGTCCAACGCTCGAACAGGGTCGGAATATCGAATGTCCCCGCAACTACCCCGATCATCTGAATTGCTAGCAACAGCCCTAGCGAGCCTGCCATGGTGTAGATCATGAATTTGAAAGAAGCATAATTGCGAGCCGGAACCTTGATCCCGCCCCAAATTTCGCGCTCACCCTTTTCGCTTCCCCATTGGTTAATCAAAAAGTACATGGGAACAAGCCCAAACTCCCAAAAGACAAAGAAAATCAACAAATCCAGAGCCAAGAAGACCCCCAGCATTCCTAGTTCAAGCAAGAAGAATAAGACCATGTAGGACTTAATGTTATAGGTGATGTTGAACGAAGCCAAGATTGCCAACGGGGTCAGCAAAGTGGTCAGCAGCACCATGCTAAGAGCAATTCCATCGACGCCCACGTGGTATGAGGAGTTAATCGCTGCGTACCAAACATAGCGCTCAACAAATTGGTATCCTTGAGCCGTCCTGTCAAAAAGAAACCACAAGGCGACCGTGAAACCCAAGGGAATCAAACTCAACGCGAAAGAGACCCACTTGATAATCTTCTCTTGGTTCTCGGGCAAGAAGAACACAATCGCTGCCGCAGCTAAAGGGGAAAAGAGGATGATCGTCAAGATATGGTCAATCAGGAAGCTCATTTTCCTCTCCTCTTGTAAATGGCAGGCTATTGAATGCCCATCTGTTGGATGATGAAATAGAACACTCCACTCAGGACAACGAAACCTAAAACCGCCATAATCATATACTGTTGGACACGCCCGGTTTGAATCACTCGCATCGAGCGACCTGTCGATTTCGTTACTTCGGCTACCAAATCGCCCGAACCGTTTACCACCGGTTTATCAATGTAGTTGCGCAAAGCCACGCCAATTCGGATCGAGAGTTCAGAAACCAAATGTAGCACGCCATCGATGAGCTTCCGGTCAACCCAAAGATACGTAAAGACTTCGGAAACCCAAACAGACGGACGGACAAAGATCAGGTGGTAGAGTTCATCGAAGTAGTATTTATTCTTCAAAACCGGGTAAATAATCCCCAAGGCTTTCTCTAGAGGGTCTGCTTCCCCAGCTTTGAGGTTTCGATACACCAGCCAGCCTAGATATATTCCTCCCAACGCCACGAGAATTGAAGTTAGCAAGGGGATCAAGCTGAACTCAACCCCTTTTGGCTTTTCCAACAGGGTCCCACTGACAAATTCATGCAGCCAATTAGGCAGCAAGCCCCCGATGAGCGGAAAGTATTCCGGAATACCCACCCATCCAGCAGAGATCGCAAAAACTGCCAAGACAAGGAGGGGCACAGTCATAGTCCAAGGAGTTTCCTGGGCATGTTCAGCTGCCCTTGAACGAGGCTCTCCCAAGAACGTAAGGGTAATTTGGCGCATAGTATAGAAGGCGGTCAGCAGTGCCGCTAAAGCCAGGGTGATGAAAACACCGTAATGGGCGTGACCAAAGGCGTCAGCTAGAATCTCGTCTTTAGACCAGAAGCCAGCGGTGATTAAGGGGAAACCAGCCAAAGCGAAACCGCCGATCAGGAAGGTCCAAAACGTAAGAGGCATTTTCCTTCGCAAGCCCCCCATGTTCATCATGTTTTGCGGGTCGATGTGGTCACCGGTGTGGAGCACACCGTGTTCCATCCCGTGGATTACAGAGCCCGATCCCAAGAACAAGAGAGCCTTGAAGAAGGCATGAGTAATTAGGTGAAAAGTGGCAGCGACAAACCCGCCAACGCCGAGCGCAGCCACCATATACCCAAGCTGAGAAATTGTGGAATAGGCCAATACCCGCTTGATGTCATTTTGCGCTACTGCGATCGTAGCAGCAAACAGCGCAGTGCCGGCCCCAATAACCGCCATTAATGTCATCGGGACGGTTAGCTCTCCATGGTGACTGCCAGCCGAGAGCAAGGGAAAAATTCGAATCACCATGTACACACCCGCAGAAACCATTGTGGCAGCATGGATCATGGCCGAAACCGGTGTTGGGCCTTCCATCGCATCTGGCAACCACACATGCAGCGGGAATTGCGCCGATTTACCCACTGTGCCAATGAAGAGCAGGATCCCAATCAAAGCCGCTGCAGAAAGCCCAGAGATATAGGAGGGCGCAGAGGCAAGGGCATGGAGCACCTCAGGGTTATAAAGAATCGCCCGAAAGTTTAGGGTACCCGTCTGAGAGTACAAATAGGCGATACCCAACAACATGAACACGTCTCCCACCCGTGTGGTGATGAAGGCCTTAATCATCGCCGCTCGTGCCGAAGGCTTCCCATACCAGAACCCGATCAATAGGTAGGAACATAACCCCATAATCTCCCAGCCGATAAACAGAGTAAGAAGATTATCGGAGACAACTAGGAGATACATTCCGAAGGCAAATAAGCTGATAAAGGCAAAGAAGCGCGAATACATCGGTTCAACCGAGGGCACTTTGTGAGGGTGACCGTGCGCATCGACAACCGTTGCCCCGTGCGGCGGCAGGCCCGGGCGGTCATGGTCTCCCTCCGGTTGCCCGTAGTTGTGGTATCCAACGCTGTAGAGAAAAATCATCAGGATCGTCCAGGCCACAAAGAACAGCGTTGCGGCCCCGAGCGGGTCGACCAATACACCGATCGAAAACCATCCCTCGCCTAGAGGCAACCATGGAATACTCGATTCAAAGGGATACTTCCCTAATTCGGGCGTCCGAACAGCCCTCAGAAATACGATCATACTGGCCAGCCAAGAGAGAAACGCAGCCCCGATTGCGAGGGTATGGCTCAGCCCCTTGGAGCGATGGGTAAACAAAACGATCAGAAAAAAAGCAAGGAGGGGAGGCAAGGGAATTAGCCAGATCAAGGTTTCAGTCGTCATTCATCCTCCATTCGGGCGGCTCTGAAATGGACTAATACTTCAAGAGGTTGATTTCGTCAGCCTGGACCGACTGGCGTCGCCGGTAAACCGAAATCACTAAAGCCAAGCCGACGGCTACTTCGGAAGCAGCGACAGCAAAAACGATCACCGCAAAAACCTGCCCGGCCATGTTTTCCGGTGCCAAATATCGCCAGAAGGCCAGCAGGTTAACGTTCACTGCGTTGAGCATGAGTTCCACCCCCATCAGAATAGCCACGGCGTTCTTTCGACTCAAGACACCGAAAAGCCCAATGCTGAAGAGAGCGGCAGCAAAAATCAAATACCACGAGAGCGGGATCATAGCCTTCTCCTCACTTTCTCTCCCAAGCCACAACAATTGCCCCGATAAGCGCCGCTAAGAGCAATACCGAGGCAATTTCGAAGGGGATTAGGTAGCGATCGGCAGAGACCAGCGCCACTCCCAATTCTTGCAACGGTGCGAAGCCCTGAGGCAACGGTGGAGGCAAGCTAGCTGCTCTGTCCCAAACCTGCACCAAAAACACAATCAAGCCGAACACGAGCAGCGCAATGACGGCTGCTATCGGCCACGTAGAATTGAGCTGTGGACCCGGGTCCTGAGCGATACGGCGCGTTAGCATGACGGCAAAGATCATCAAGATCGCAATCGCCCCAATGTAAATAATCACTTGGGCCACCGCAAAGAAGCCGGCTTCTAAAAGCACGAAGAGGATCGCTACGCCAAACAATGCCAACACAAGCCATAGCGCCGCCCGGACCATATTGCGTGTGGTCACCACCATCAGGGCTGCCCCCAAGGTCACTGCGCTCACCAGAATAAAAACGACTTGAAGAGGATAGATCATCGCTTTCTCCACAATTCAGGGTAGATGCGAGGGACTGGCAGTAGACTTAACTGGGAAATTGACTCTGAATTTTTCAGGGTCGGCTACTCTTTGCCGCTCCCTACGCGCATAGCGTCCAACAGCTTGGTACACAAAGTAGAGGATGACCAGATTACTGAGGAGCATGCCCAGCACGTAGGCCCAGTAGGGGAGGCCGCTCATCAGTTTATCCAGAATCGCCGTGATTGAGAGGACCGTTAGAATGAGAGGAGTGAGGAATTTCCAACAGAAATTTAGCATCTGATCAATGCGCACCCGTGGAAAGGAATACTTGATCCACATAATTACCCAATACATAAACATGGACTTAATCAGAAAATAACCGATCCCCAATATCGGATAAGTTTCGGCTCCCCAGCCCCTCCAACCTCCGAGGAAGAAGGTTGCAAACAACCCCCCAAAGGTTAGGGCATGAAGCAACTCGCCGGCGTAAAACAGTCCAAATTTCATCCCACTATATTCAATATGATATCCGGCTACAATCTCCGACTCTGCTTCTGAAAGGTCAAAAGGCGCTCTTCCCAGCTCAGCTTGTGCGCCAATCAGAAAAACGATAGCCGCAATAGGGGCCAGAACGATATACCAAACCGTTTGGCTCTCCACGATATCCGTCAATGCCATGCTCTTGGCCAAGATTACAGGGATCAAGATGGCAATCACCATCGGAACTTCGTAGGAAATCATCTGGGCGACCATACGGAATGCCCCCAATAGAGCATACTTGTTGTTCGAGGCCCAACCCGCCATGATAATGCTCAGCGTCCCAAGAGCCCCGACAGCTACGATATACAGCGCCCCCACGTTAATTTCACTCCCCGCAACCGTCGCTGAAATGGGAATAACCGCCCACAGCATGATTACCGTAGCTAGGGCCAAGATCGGAGCCAAATTGTATACGAACTTATCTGCCCCTTGAGGAATAATGTCCTCCTTGAGCAATAGCTTGAGCACATCTGCGATAGGCTGAAACAACCCAAAAGGCCCTAGCCGATTCGGTCCCAATCGGTCCTGAAACCGAGCGACCACCTTCCTCTCAACCCACACGAGTAAGATGTCAAGCAATAGAACAGCGGAACCGAGGGCAATGACCCCTAAGGCAGCCATAATCACGGCAATCCAGCCGCTGGCTAGGCCTAGGCCGGAGAGGTAAGCTTCCAACCACTTTGCAACGAAAGTTACCGGGTCGCTCATTGAAACTCCTCCAGCAAATCAATGACCGTTTCGATTATCCATCGTCATCTATCATGCGCGCAAAAAGGCTGATGAAATTCCCATCAGCCTCTTTGATTCCTCGATTAGAACCATTCTAAAATCCCCTTGCGCCAAGCATAAACTAGGCCGATGACGAGAACCTCGATGAATAAGATTCCTACTAGGACACCATATAGAGGAAGCTGATTGAGGGCAACCGCCCAAGGGAACAGAAACACGATCTCAACATCAAAGACAAGAAACACCAAGGCAAAATTATAGTACTGGGCTTTGAACTGCACCCACGTGTCCCCCACCGTCTCGATACCACATTCATAGGTTTGTGATTTTAGGGGGTTTGGTTTTTTAGGGGCCAGAAGCTGGGGAATGATCAGTGCCGCAACTGGGAAGATTGGAGCGATGACGACCATTAGCCCGATGAACAGCCAATCTTGAAGCATGAACGTTCCTCCGCTTGATTCAGCCAAAGTAACGGGCACATTTTACCACACTCTCATAGCCATTTCAAACGCTGCGAGATAGAATCACCCCCTTATTGGCAAGACTTCATCAAAACAGGCAAGGGGATCGAGGGTGCCAAATAAGGCGTCTAGCTTTCTCAAGGTTACGCAAAACCGAATCGAAGCAGAGTTGGTTCCTTTTCATAGACCATGTCTTGCAAACGAGCAGCGCTAGAATAAAATAAACCACGGATTCCAAAGTGAATCGACTTTCAGGACAGCGAGCTTTAGATAACCCAAGTGCACCATCACGAACCCCCCAAGGTGGGACTGGCTTTTAGTCTCCCTGGGCTGGTTTCTTGCGCTTATCGTCACGCGACGCCTACTTGTGACTGCCTGGATCGAAGACCTATACCGGGTTGCCTATGTTGTCAACCTTGCGTTTTTATTCGGTCTGCTCCTAGGACACAGCCAATTTAAGAACCACATACTCTTTCTGCTCTCGGTCGGCTATGGCTCTCTGATCATTGCTTGGCAACTAGGGGCTTCTCAAGAAACGGAGGTCCTTTGGAGTGAAAAGATAAGGGGGCTCTTGTTTCGTCTTGCCCAAATTGCTTGGCGCATCTCGGACCGCCAACCCGTACACGATACCCTGCTCTTTCTACTATCCATGATGATCCTTTTCTGGACACTTGGGCTCAATACAGGGTATAGCCTTGTGCGCTCCCAAAACGTCTTTCGCATTGTCGTCCCCCTATTCACTAGCCTCTTTGTGATTCATTCCTACGATATACTACTCCCAACTCGAGACGGCTACCTCTATTGGTTTTCTCTCTTCTCTGCGCTCCTGATCTTCCGCCTCGCTTATCTCGGTCAACAAAAAGAGTGGAATGAAAGACGCGTTTATATTCCTGCGCAACTCTCATCCGAGGCATTTCACTCCACTATCGGAGTCGTTCTTCTCTTATGAATCCTTTCCTTAACCTTCCCAGCCAGCAAGGCACAATTCGAAGCCCTCGTTCGTACCTGGGAGAAAGTCAAGGAACCTTTCCAAACTTTCCGAGAGAGGTTCGCCGACCTTTTTGCCTCCCTGCGGGTGACAACGTTTGAGCAATCTGAACTCTATGAGAAAAGTCTGGCGCTAGGACGCGGAGCTAAGCTAGGCGAGGAAGAAGTCTTCATCGTCATCGCCCAAGATGAAATTCCATCCGATGTGCGCTTGTTCTGGCGATTGCGCGTTTACGATCACTATGAGAACGGCCAGTGGAGTCTGAGCCGGTTCTCTACCAAAGAGCCTAAGGCCGGCGAACTCGGCAAGAAACTTCCCGTATACCCCGAACGTGCGAAACGTCTCAATGCTTTCATGTTTTATCTAAACCAACCGACTTCCATTCTATTCCTTCCCTCCCAGCCCCAGTGGCTAAACTTAACTATCAAAGTAGAGTATCTCGAGAACCCAGATGGCACGATCGATTTGTTCGCTGCGCAACCTAAAAGCCCCCTCGGAACCGGAGAGATCTACCATGCCCGCTCTTCGCTTAGCACAGTCACTGCAGACCAACTAAGAGAGGCAGGAGAGGATTACCCACCGTGGATCACCGAGAGATACCTTCAGCTTCCCTACAACCTGACGAAGCGAACCCAAGCTCTGGCTCAAGACCTCACCAAGGATCTCGCAACCCCTTATGACAAAGCTGTTGCGATCACCGACTATTTACGAACCCCCATTCTTACATTGGAACCCTCAACGATTTTCCAACCGATCGTGAGCTGCTGGATTGGTTTTTGTTTGACTACAAAAAGGGATTCTGCAACTACTATGCTACTGCCGCAGTATTATTGTTGCGCAGCGCAGGGATTCCGGCTCGCCTAGCGGTGGGCTATGCCACAGGCACCTCGAAAGAAGCGCAAACTATAAGGGCATACGTGGTCAGAGAGCATAACACTCATGCCTGGCCTGAAGTTTTCTTTCCAAACATTGGGTGGGTAGAATTTGAACCAACCACCGCCCGACCTGCTCTTGTTTATTCCCAACAACGGCTCTTAACCACCTTCACAGATAGCGCCCCAACCCAACCCATTAGACTCAAAGAGATCCTTCGAAAACTGGAGGAGAAGAGATCACCCCAGGTTTCGACTCCTGCACGAAAAATTCTATTACTCCCCCTAATAATCCTAAGCGTTATCGTCATTTCCCTATCGACTTGGATTGCGGTGAGCGCCTATACGGCAGCCCAAACCCAGCGAGAATTACCTGACACCCTCGAGGAGCAAGTCCGCGCTTTGGGACTTACCCCTCCGCCGCTTTCAGTTGAGCAGAGTTGGCGTGCCGAGTTCTCTTCAGCCGCAAAGTCCTACGATCACATCAATGCGGCCCTTAGGATACTGCGCAGCTCACCTCCTGCGCACTACACGCCGCTTGAGCGAGCTCACCTTCTCTCGAGATTGTTACCCGAAGCGAAATCGGAAATCGAGCGAGTAGCTCAAACATACCAAACTCTCCTATATGGAAAAACTTTGAGCCAAGGACCGGAACCCAAGCAACCTGCATGGAGGATCCTGGAGCTCGCTTGGCGAAAGCGCCTGCACAATGAGTTAGCGCATTTACTAAGGCGGGGAAAAGAGTTTCTCGTAGGCTTCCGCAAACAGAGCCGGCGTCCCCCCGGTATGCCAGAAAAGGACGGATGCGTCGGCGGGAATTGTCCCTCGCTTGACTAGATCGATTAGCCCTGCCGCAGCTCGCCCGGTATATACCGGATCTAAGAGAATCCCTTCATAGCGGGCAAAGTCTTGGATAGCCTGTATGTCCGCTTGGGTAGGAATTCCGTAGCCTTCGCCTCGATACGAGTCATCGACCACAATCTCTTCGATTCTCACAGACACCGAAAAAGAGTAGGTGTCGGAAGCCTGGCAACATAATTGGAAAATCCGCTCCCGAAGTTCGGAGGCGGGCAAGTCTACACTAATGCCTACGATTCGAGCGTCAAGCTTATAAAGCTTACAGCCTAGCAGCAACCCGGCTTGGGTTCCACCTGAGGAGGAAGGAAAAACAATCCATTCAGGGCACACCCCCTGTTCGACAACTTCACCAACTGCCTGAGCATAGGCCAATACACCCAGCGCATTCGACCCTCCATACGGGATACGGTATGGTCGGCGACCCTCTCGCCAGAGTTTTTGAAACACCTCTTGCAACGTTGCCTCTCGCTGATCTTTGGGGCACCAAACAATTTCTGCGCCGAAGAGATGATCTAAGAGAAGGTTTCCGCTGTAGCGAGTCGGAGGCTCGCCTGCCAAAACCAATACGCAGTCGAAGCCAAACTTCGCTGCCGCTGCGGCAGTCTGACGACAATGATTCGACTGGGGAGCCCCGGTCGTGAGCAGCGTTCTTGCTCCATGGGAGAGAGCTTCGGCAACCAAGTACTCCAACTTGCGGGTTTTGTTCCCACCTAAGGCCAACCCGCTTAAGTCGTCCCGCTTAACCCAAAGCTCCCGCAGGCCAATTTTGGGGGCCAGCCGCGTCATTCTCTCCACAGGCGTAGGAAGATTAGCAAACTTTACTCTTGGCACTGCCGATAACGAGGCTTTCATGCCCTTACTCTCCTTTGAACACGCAAAACACTCAAGTATCTAGGCAAAACTTCCTGATAGAAGCGGTACCCGAATCTCGAAACGGGAAAGTCCCATGCTCCAATGTGAGACACGAGTTCGGCACCGAAGCCAATTTTGAAACGATAGACCCCATACATCGGATCACTTTCCTCAAGGCGATCGGGTGCTCCCCATAAGTCATACTCTCTCACACCTAAACGCCGTAAAAACTGAATTGCCCGCCAGTGTAAGAGATAATTCGGCATCTTTTCACGATGTTTGTCGGTGGACATTCCGTACATATACCAAGCCCGATCTCTAAAGACAAAGAGGATCAACCCCGCAATCGGCTCTGCTTCATACTCTGCAATCAGGACAGCAGCAAACGGGGTCATTCCAAAGGCCGGAGAAGGCTTTCGGGGTTCTTTGTCGGTCGGTGAGCATTGGTCGTCCCCCAAGAATGTGCGCCAAACCCGCGCATAATACCCCTCCTCGCGAATCGTAAACCCATCACGACGGCTCGTCTCCCTGTACATACGGTAAAGCAAGGGAATATCCTCACTGCTCCCCTCCCGAACTACTACCCCCTTCCTCTCAGCCAAGCGGATGTTATAGCGCGTTTTTTGCTTCATCCTTTTCAGCAACTCGTCCTCAGGAAGCTCTAAATTGAGCACCACGGTGTTCCGGAATTGCACCTGCTCCTTCGAAAAAACCCAACCTCGACTCTTCAGCAAAGAAACAACCCTTTCTCCAAGTGTGGGTTCTTTGCCGGGAAAACCGCTGTGCGTCAGGATGGCCGTTTCTGCGTTATTCCCTATCCCTCTGCCGTGTTCTCCGTCCACCTTATCCCGAGTCCACTCGACATCCGGATCCACTTTAACTAAGAGGGCCCTCTCTTGTTTGGCTAGAGCTTCCAAGCCCTCCAGCACCGAGCTCACCAGCGAACGGTCACCCCAATCCCTCAAAAGAGGTCCCTTAGGGACGTAAAGAATACAACCCACATCTCCAATCACTGGCAAATGGATGGTCCGCTTGAGCACCAGGGCTGCAGCGGATACTTCATGCCCTTTCTTCCACACTTTCGGGATCGCCTTCCACCCAAAGTAACCCTTAGCCACTCCCCACTGCCAAGTTTGTAGAACATGGGTTTTGGCAAACGAGGCAATGATCCGATTCCACTCCTCCGGGCTGTTTATAGACGTTCGTGCTTCCATCGCATCCAAAATCGATATAGACCATACAACAGTGGAGAGGTCACGAAATCATAAGGGCCTGCATATCGTACTACTCGTCCACCGAAGCCGCGCTTAAATCGATAAACACCCCATAAGCCCCCTACGCGATGCCTGAACTCCTCTTCCAACCTTCTCTCTTCATAGTCTGGGACGCCCCAGAAATCGTACACGCTGCATCCCTTTTCCTTCGCCCAAAGAATCGCTTTCCACTGAAGTAGATACGGAGCCATCGCTTCTCGATATCGATCCAGAGAGGCTCCGTAGAAATAAAAGGCACGCTTTCCCCGGGCAAACACCATCAACCCGGCAACCGGTTCCCCTTGGTAGAAAGCCAACAAAAGCTCACACTGCCCTTGTTGACGGAAAAGGCTGTACACCGTCTCGTAATATTCCTTTGCATGGACCTGAAAGCCATCTCGTCGGCCGGTCGTCACCATCATCTGGTAGAAAAGTTCAAGATCATCGCTCGGCTGCACCCGGACACCTTTGCGTTCCGCAAGTCGCAAGTTATAGCGCGTCTTCTGCTTCATCCGAGCAAGAATTTCGTCTTCCGAAACACCAATGTCGATCAAAATCGTACGCAAGGGTTGAATTGCATGGTCGCTGCAGACCAGTCCCTTCGGACACTGCCTCAGGTCATCCTCCGAATCGATCAAAACATCCGGCTCAACCTTGACAAAGACAATTTGCTCCCGCCGGCAAAATTCTCGCAGGGTGCTTAGGAAAGAACATTCAAAGGAACCACCCCCTTGACGCCAGACCCACTGTTCTAAGGATTCCTCTACACCCAATGGACCCTTGGGAATATATGCAAACCGAAATCCTATAAACAACTGCCTGACCAGAATTTGCGCTCCCCAGCCCTCTTGAATAAAATGGTAAACTCTCCAGCCAAACCTTTCTTTGACCTTACCCCAGGTGCTCGTTTGTAAAATATGAGCGTGCGGGAACTGAGATAAAAAGACGTCCCACCGGGCGTAATCCTTGTCGAAGCTCATGGACACAGCTTTGCCTACCGCCCCTTTAGCCCCAGCACCGTTGAGGGAGTGCGCAGCAGAATCAGTATGTCGATTAACAAACTGCGATTCTTTATGTAGTATAAATCATATTCCAGCTTGACCGTAGTTTCCTCGATCGAGGCAGCATAGCCGTAGTTAACCTGTGCCCAACCGGTCAGCCCGGGCTTGACCAATAGCCGCGCTCGGTAAAAAGGAACTCTTTTCTCAAAATACTCCACCAGTTCCAACCTCTCGGCCCTCGGACCGACTAGGCTCATCTCTCCTCGCAACACATTAATGAACTGGGGCAACTCATCCAGATGAGACTTGCGGAGAAAGCGGCCCACTCGGGTCGCTCTTCGATCATTTTCCTGAGCCCAACGGGGTTTCCCGTCCGATTCGGCATCGCGGCGCATGGTTCGATATTTGATCAAGGGATAAGGCCTTGCCATTCTGCCCAGCCGAATCTGGGTGTAGAAAATCGGCAGTCCATCGTCGATCACGATTGCTAGAGCAATAAAAGGAAAGGTGGCCAAAAAAATCGCCATTCCTACTATTCCGCCCAAAATATCAAATAGTCTCTTAAGCAGCTCATCAAAGACGCTCACAGAAGTCTCATCTACAAAAGAGCGCAGAATCCAATCGGCCTCCAAAATTCGAATCGGCACCCTGCCCAACAAACGTTCATACATCTTAGGCATTCGGATGATTTCAACGCCGCTCTCCTGGGCGGTTAACAAGGCCTGAAACATGTTGCTGTTCAGAGCACCTGAAATAGCAACGATGATGTCCGAAATCTCATGTTCTTTCACTAGTTTCAACAAAGTCTCACTCGTTCCGAGAACCGGAATCCCCAAAATACTCTTTCCCTGCTTCTCCGGGTCGTCGTCGACCACCCCTACCAGTACGAACGGTGGAGGGGAGATGGCCTTATAGACTTCGATCATCAAGGTGCCCGCATTGCCACCGCCAACGATAAGGGCACGCCGCATGAATTGGGGCAAGGTGAAGATTCGGATATAGAACCATCTCCAGGCTAGGGTCAATAAGGTCGCAGCGATCAGAAAAGTAGCTACCCCTCGCCTCGGCAGCAAGGATCGCGGCGAATTAGCGTAATAGAAAAAGAGGATAAGGTATACCACGAAACCGATACCGGCAGCAGTCGCTACTCCTTTGACAGTGGCTCGCCAACGAGAAGCGCGGTGTAAATCATAAAGCTCAATCAATAGGAGAAGCCAAATCAGGGGCATGAACCAGAACCACCAAGGTACTCTCCTCTGAACGAACTCAACGGAGAATCCCAAAAAGCGCTCGCCCAAAGACCAGGCATACAGCGCCAAAACCAGCGAAATCGAAGCTGCTAGAAAATCCCCTAAAGCCAGTAAAGGACGGCGCTCATGAAATCGCAACCGCCAAGGTCTTGAAGGAACGTCAGGACGTTCAACGCTCATTTGCACTAGCAAGGCTCCACAAGAAGGCAAGGCCCCAAGAGAAATGCATGGTCGCGATGCTCAGCGGCAGACCGACAAGCAAAAAGGCTTCCCTCCGGACCAGAGCTTCCCTTGCGCCGACCGCAGCCAGAATTAGCAGGTAGCTCCCAAGGGTTGAGAACAACCCGTATCTAGCAACCACACTGAGAGGAGACAAGATAAGGCTTATCAGAACGGAGAAAACGAACAACGGCGGCAGCAACTGACGCCAGCGCAGGGTTTTGGGGTATATCCGCAGCATTTTTGCTTTCCAATATCCGTAGCGCCAATACTGCCGAGCCAGATCGCTCAAACTTTTCCGCGCAAAATATTTCATCCGAATTGCAGGGTCGAACCAGATTTTACCGCCGTTCAAGCGAATTCGAGCGTTAAGCTCATAATCTTCGTTTGTCAAAAGCGCCTCGTTGAACTTGCCAATCCGCTCAAAAAGGCTTCTTCGGTAAGCGCCGAACGGCACTGTATCGACGCATTGAGCTCGACCTCCCACTCGGTAGTGGGCATCGCCAACGCCCAAAGGGTGCGACGCAGCAACTGCAATAGAGCGAGCTATCCAAGTCTGGCTGCCGGCTACGATTTCCCACATTCCCCCTACATTATCTCCCTTTCCCGCCTCTAGCGCAGCTACACATCGCTCTACATAGTCTGCGTAGGGTTGTGAGTGTGCATCTAACCGAAGGATAATCTCCCCCCGAGCTTGCTCAATTGCCCTGTTTAGCGCCTTCGGGATAGCCCGGTCCGGGTTCTCGACCACCCGCACATCTAGCTCCGGATGCTCGGCAACGAACTTCCCGATATTGTGCCGAGTGTTATCGGTAGACATCCCATCAGCAACAATAACCTCGAGGCGATCCAGAGGATATGTCTGTTGAGAAATAGCCTCAAGCAACGCAGCAATAGTATCCTGCTCGTTGTAACACGGGATTACAATCGAAACGAGAGGCCAAGCCAAGGCAAGCTAGATTATACTCCGAATTGATTGATGAGAAGGTTTAGCGGTGAGCGATCGCTTCGATCTCAACCGCAGCGTTTTTAGGCAACGCAGCGGCCTGGATGGTCGTCCGAGCCGGCGGATCCTTGGCAAAGAATTCGCTGTAAACGGCATTCATTTGAGCAAACTCCCCCATATCCCGAAGGTATATCGTTGTCTTGATCACCTTCTCGAGACTTGAACCTGCAGCTTCTAAAATATGAGCTATGTTTCTTAAGGCTTGACGGGTCTCTGCTTGGATTCCCCCCTCGACAAGCTCCCCAGTTTCAGGATCGACGCCGAGCTGTCCAGAGGTGAAAATCAAGTTCCCCAGAGCAATGCCTATCGAGTAGGGCCCAATGGGCTGGGGAGCTTTTTCGGTCTGGATTGTGATCTTTTCTTCCATCCGCTCTCTCCTCGAGAAGAATGTGGTCTCAAGCTAGTTGACGACAATATTTACTAAACGCCCACGCACATAAATTACCTGCTTGGGCGCACTGCCACTTAGATGCTTCTGTACGATGGGGCTTTCCAACGCCGCTCTTTTGGCCTCCTCCTCGCTTGCCGAGACGGGCAATTCTACTCGGTCGCGAACCCTCCCGTTGATTTGGATCACCAAGGTGAACATCTCCTCCTTAGCAGCCTCCTCGTCTACTTCTGGCCAAGGCTGGGTATGGATGGAATATGGCTTGCCCAGCAAGAACCACAGCTCTTCGGCAATATGGGGCGTAGCCGGGGCCATCAATCTCAGGTAAATGTCAATCGCCTCTTCCCATTCGGGTGTTCCAAAAGCGCCGGCCTCCTTTGCGTCCACCATGACATTGAGCAATTCCATGAGGGAGGAGATCACCGTATTAAACTCAAACTGTTCGTAATCCCTGGTTACGGAACGGATGGTCTGGTGGACTTTACGACGCAGAGTTCTCAGGGTTTCCGGGCTGGCTTGGTTCTGGGTCTGAGGCTCTTCTAGGATCGTGGCCCAGACTTTGCGCAACCACCGTGCAGTGCCCTCGATGCCTGTGCTGCTCCAAGGAGCGCCTTGATCCCAACGAGCGAAGAACATCAGGTATGCTCGAACCGTATCCGCGCCATACTTTTCGACCAGCTCATCCGGAGCGACAACATTCCCGCGACTTTTCGACATTTTCTCCGAATCTTCGCCGAGTATAATCCCTTGGTTGCGCAACTGAATCATCGGCTCCGGCCCTTTGGTGATTCCCATATCACGACACGCCTTGTGGAAGAAACGAGTGTAGATGAGGTGCATCGTAGCATGTTCAATCCCACCGGTATAGGTATCCACCGGCATCCAATAATCATACTCTTCAGGGTCAAAAGGACCCTGGTCATATTTCGGGCTTAGATAACGCAGGTGATACCAAGAGGAACACATAAACGTATCCATAGTGTCCGTTTCACGCTCTGCCGGCCCTCCACACGTCGGGCAGGAGGTAAATCGCCACGTGGGGTGGAGCTTGAGGGGGCTCTCGCCAGTGGGCAGCCACTCGACATCCTCCGGCAGCAAAACCGGCAATTGGTCCTCCGGAACCGGAACAATGCCACACCGAGAGCAATAAATAATCGGGATCGGCGCGCCCCAATACCGCTGACGCGAAATAAGCCAATCCCGGAGTCGATAGTTCACCTTGGCCTGCCCGATTCCCCTCGTCTCCAACCACCGAATCACTTTCTGAATCGCTTCTTCTCCCTTGGTACCGCTAAGCTCTCCCGAATGGATCATATCGCCGTACTCTGCATGATAGAGCACATCGCGGTAGTAGGGCTGGTTCCACAAATACTCCATGGTGGTCCGATAGCTGCGCGTTGCGGCGTCTATCCTTTGGATCCGGGCGAGGATCTCCCGGTCGGCTTGAATGGAAGAAAGCGTCAAAGTTTGATCCGGAAAGATAAACATCCACTCAGCCCCAACGATCTCAATCCAGCCGTGGGTCAATCCTCGTTGAGCATGCACAACGAAATCGTTGATCTGATCCTCCTCCAAACTCACTTCAAGCGCCCCCTGATCTTCGCCTTTAGCCATATGGTTTTCTTGGAGGTACTGCACAAATTCCTCGGTAACAAAAGACCTGCGGATCAGGGACTTCCTGAGTGCACGTGGATGTTGAATGACCGGGATGATTGGGAGGCCGAACTTCAGGGCGAACTCAAAGTCTCGTTCATCGTGAGCAGGCACAGCCATAATGGCTCCCGTGCCGTAGGTCATTAGTACGTAATCCGCAATCCAGATTGGGATTCTCTCGTTGTTCACAGGGTTGACGGCATATCCGCCGGTAAAGACACCAGTTTTCTCTTTGCCTAGCGCTTCGCGTTGAATATCGCTCTGTCGCAGAGTCAACAAGACATACTCGGCAACCTCCTCTCGGTGTTCTGGAGTGGTGATCTTCTCAACCAAGGGATGCTCCGGAGCAAGCACCATGAAGGTGGCTCCCCACAGAGTGTCCGGACGGGTGGTGAATACCTCTAGATCGTCTCCCTGCTCGGTGCTAAACCGCACCATTGCCCCTTCTGAGCGCCCGATCCAATTGGTCTGAAGCACGCGCACCCGTTCCGGCCAATCTAAATGCGAAAAATCCAGCAATTCCTCGGCATATTTCGTGATGCGGAAAAACCACTGTTCAAGATTTTTCTTGATCACCGGTGTGCCGCAGCGCTCGCAATGTCGATCCTCGCCCCAAACTTGCTCCCGTGCTAAAGTCGTATTACACTGCGGGCACCAATCCACCGGGGCCATCTTCCGGTACGCCAGATCATGCTTGAAGAGCTTGAGAAAAAACCATTGCGTCCAACGGTAGTACTCCGGGTCTGAGGAAATCGCTTCGCGCTCCCAATCAAACATTGCCCCCATACTCCGCAATTGTTTCCGCATGCGTTCGATGTTCGAGTAAGTCCATTGCTTTGGGTGAATTCCATGCTTTACAGCGGCATTCTCGGCTGGCAGCCCAAAGGCATCGAACCCCATAGGGAACAAGACGTTATAGCCACGCATGCGCATGAATCGAGCGCGCGCATCGGAAGGCGCCATGGCATACCAATGGCCGATGTGCAAGTCTCCCGAAGGATAGGGAAGCATTGTCAAGGCATAATGCTTCTTCTTAGAGTAATCAATTAGGGAGCGATACAGGTTATCTTTCTCCCATTTTGCTTGCCACTTGGGTTCGATTTCCGAAGGTTGATAAGGCTGGGCACGTTTCATCTCACTCTACCTCCGTTGTATAAGTGCAAGATTGCCTTGGCATTGTTGTTGCATCGGCTCTTAGTGGGCATCTCGGATTATGGCAGAGAAACTATGAAGGAACGGATAATTCTCAGCTGGCTCTCCTTGTTCTTAAGCCTATCGAAACAGGTTGACTCTCAAGTTACTTACTCGGGTTCTCACAGTATACAAGTTGCTCGCCTTGCCCGAGCAACCGCCCGCCAAATGTCGCTTGACGAAGCCGAAGTCAGCTCAATTTATTGGGCGTCTTTGCTTCACGACATTGGAAAAGTCGGTGTGCCTGTCGAAATTTTATCGAAAAAAGGACCGCTTGACGAAATGGAGTGGCAGATCATGCGACTTCATCCAATCATCGGGGCGAATATTATTCGCAGTTGCAAACCCATTGCAACAGCCTCTCCAATTATCCTCTATCACCAAGAAAAGTACGATGGATCGGGCTATCCATATGGGCTGAGAGGTGAGTCTATACCCATAAGTTCACGGATTTTAGCTGTTGCCGACGCTTACGACGCCATGACCAATCGGCGCGTTTACCGAGAAGCGCTCCCGCCCAAACAGGCACTTGTAGAACTCTGGAAACACCGCTACACTCAATTTGATCCCTTTGTCGTCGAAACATTTACTGCTATCCTCCAAGAAGGACGTTTTCACCTAAAACCGAGAAGGTCTTAAACCAAAACCTCCGTCCCTCAGGGACGGAGGTAAACTCCGCGGTGCCACCCTGCTTACTTGCTCCTCGGCAAGTCAACTCCATGGTGATAACGGAAGCCCCCGGCAATAGCTACTCGGAATTCACTACTGCAGACAGTCCTTGCGACCACAGGCGAGTTCGGCCCGCTTGTGTTCCGCAAACACAATGCCGGGCTCACACCTCTCTTCCCGGCTCGCTGGCGGATGGCCTACTACTCCTGCTTCCCTTCTCCGCTCAATTGTGTGGACCCAGTGGGATTCGAACCCACGACCTTCTCAATGCCATTGAGACGCGCTCCCAGCTGCGCCATGGGCCCAAATTCTAGGTCGGTGCTCTATCCCTTCCCAGTGGACCTGGAGGGATTCGAACCCTCGACCTCTTCAGTGCGATTGAAGCGCGCTCCCAACTGCGCTACAGGCCCCTTCCAGGGTGTTTTGATTGTACTCGACCCAACCCAAGCTGTCAAGAAAATCCGCAAACTGGATCAACTATTTTGCCGAGGGCATTCGGTCGTATAATAAGGGAGTATGCTTGTTCCAATCCCTTCCCTCGGCTGGCTGAGCCGAGCATTTGCCCAATTAAAGCTGCACCGGCCGTCCAAGGAGAATATTTCCGCTCTCGGATAGAGGAGCTCGAATACGCAGGGCTCCTATAGTCTAGGAGGTGGTCCTTTGAGGGCTTGCACTCGTCACGACCGAGAGTTGTTCTTTTCCGAAGGGCGACATTGGAAATGAAAAGTGCACATGGGCTAAGCGATACCCGTGCCCTACCAAGGCACCAAAAGCTTATCTAAGAGGGAAGCGAGACAATGGGTCGGGACTTTACACTACTTACGCTTTCCCTTATCCTTTGGGGAATCGGAGAAGGTCTCTTTTTCTCCTTCGTTCCTCTCTACCTTCAAGAACTCGGAGCAAAAGCGGTACAAATCGGAGGCACTTTAGGGGGACTCAGTTTTGCAGCCATGTTATGTCACCTTCCGGCAGGTTATCTTGCCGATCGACTCGGGCGGCGCACCATTATCGTGGCTTCCTACGTGATCGGCCTGATAGCCACGGTCTCTATGTTTCTTGCCCCCTCCTTACCTTTTTTCGCCACCTCTCTTTTCCTTTATGGCGCGACTGCGTTTGTCTTAGCTCCAATGCATAGCTATATCACCCACGTCGTCCCAAAAGAATTTCTAGCCCGAGCATTAACTCTTATTTCGGCCTCTTATAGCTTCGGCTACATGTTCGGACCACTTATCGGGGGTCTTTTAGCCGAGCGATTCGGCTTGCGGCATCTCTTCCTTTTCGCCTCGTGCCTGTTTTTGATTTCCACCCTCCTTGTCTTTCTGCTCCGACCCCAACCGGTTACTCCCTCGCCGCAAGGACCAGCTCTCTTTCGTTCCCTGCTTGGCGCTCGATTCTTAGCTTTCACCCTTATTATGGGGTTCACTATCTTCGCTGCCTATCTATCCCAACCGCTTACCCCGAACTACCTCCAGAATCAACGCTCACTTTCTCTATCCACCATCGGATTTCTGTTCTTCGTTAATAGCAGCGGGATTGTGATCTTCAACCTCGTTATGGGAAGTCTTTCGCCACTCACCGGGATTTTGCTGGCACAACTATTGACGATCACGTTCTCGATCCTTCTGCTCAAGTCCCATTCGGTTACACTTTTTTCCCTAGCCTTTTTCATTCTAGGCAGCTACCGAGCAGCCCAGGCTGTGAGCATTGCCCAGTTGCGTAACTACACTCGTCCTGAGAGCATGGGGTTAGCTTACGGTTTTGCCGAATCTATCTTTGCGCTGGCAATGATTTTAGCCTCACTTTTTGGCGGCTTTCTATATGCTAAGCAACCCACGGCGATGTACTCGATAAGCATTATTCTGACCCTGCTGGCAATGGGTCTTATGGCCGCTTTCTCGCTAACGGAAACCTCGTCATTATTCTCCTCCAGAAGCTCGGTAAAACTTTCCGGTAATGATAGGACGGACTCCCCCTGCTCCGAAGAAGAACCGAGCTATTCAGAGAGTGCCAATCCGACCGATTGACACTCTCTGCAGTATTTATTCTTCTCTTTTCGCCTCCAGCTCCTTTTGGCGTGCGGCAATGATCTCTTGGGCAATATGGGCGGGCACAATTTCGTAGTGGGAGAATTCCATGGAGAAGACTCCCCTCCCACCGGTGAGAGAGCGAAGATCAGCAGTATAGCGGAGCATCTCCGCTAGGGGCACTTGAGCAGTGACCACGGAACGACCTCTTTCGGTCTCCATCCCTTGAACTCTAGCCCGACGTGTGTTCAAGTCCCCTAATACATCTCCCATGCTCGCTTCCGGGACGATAATCTTGACATTCATAATCGGTTCGAGCAAGACCGGAGCCGCATCCTTGACACAAAGCTTGAAGGCCTCTCGTCCAGCAATCTCGAACGCCACAGGTTTGGAGTCAACCGGGTGCTCCTTACCATCGTAGACAGAAATTTTGACGTTTCGAATCGGGAAGCCCGCAAGCACGCCCTCCCTCATCACCGACTTAATTCCTTTTTCGATCGCTGGCATGAAACTAGCAGAGATAGCTCCACCGAAGACGTCGTTCGAGAAGGCATACTCCCCATCCGGGTTTGGCTCAATCCGCATGGCCACCTCTGCAAACTGTCCTGCGCCGCCTGTCTGTTTCTTGTGACGATATGTAGCTTGGCCCTGCTTGGTGATGGTCTCTAAGTAAGGCACTTTAGGCAGCTCAATGTTCATACCCGTCTGAAACTTTGTCTCTGCTTTGCGGATGGCAACGTCAATATGCTGATCACCCATTCCCTGCAAGATCGTCTGATTCGTTGCAGGGTCTTGTCTCCAAGACAAAGTCATATCTTCCTCGCACAGACGGGTCAGGGTCGGGGTGATTTTCGCCGAGTCAGCCTGCGTCTTTGGGAAGACCGCAACTTGGTAGAGAGCGTTGGGGTACTCCGGTATGGGCAACTTGACGATGCGAGAACGGTCGCATAGGGTATCCCCTGTGGAAGTGACGCTGAGTTTCGGCACCGTGGCGATATCCCCAGCATGAACTACTTTCACCGGAATTGCTTCCTTGCCCCGCAAGAGGCTGATCGTGCCCAATCGCTCTTCCGCTTCTTTATTTGCGTTCCAAACTTTGGTATCCGAATTGATCATCCCCGAATAGACGCGGAAATAAGTGATCTTTCCCACAAATGGATCGGCGGTCGTTTTCCATACATACGCGGCAAAGGGCTCTTGGTCGCTGCAGATAACCTCCAGCTCTTCTCCATTCACCCCTATTCCCCTCGCCGGCAAGACTTCCTTCGGGGATGGGAACAACTCAACACAGGCTTCTAGGAGAGGAAAGATGCCGATCTCGGCAGCACCGGCCGCAACAAAAACGGGAACAAATGCACCACTGCCTATTGCCTTCTTTAGTCCTCTTAGGATTTCTTCACCGGTGAGCTCTTCCCCTTCTAAATACTTTTCGAGGAGGGCATCCTCTCCCTCTGCGGCAGCCTCGATCAACTCCATGCGTGCCGTTTCAGCTTCCTGTTGAAATTCGGCCGGGATCGGCTGCGCTTGGCTTCCCGCCCCTGCGTAAGCCTTCATGGTGATCAGATCGATGACTCCCTTGAAATCCGCCTTCTCGCCCCAAGGCAACTGGACCGGAATTAAGCGTACCTCGGAAAGCTCACGCACCGAATCAAGCGCCTTACGGTAGTTAGCATTCTCACGGTTCATCTTGTTGATCACAACAAAGCGAGGCAAATGGAATCGGTCGCAATAGCTCCACGCTAATTCGGTGCCCACCTCTGCCCCGGCAACCGAATCGACAAGAATCAGTACACCATCGGCAACGCGTAATGCGGAAATCATCTCACCGATGAAATCGTTGTATCCGGGGGTGTCGAGAAAGTTCAATTTACAGTTTTTATACTCTACAGGAATAACCGATGTCGAAAGAGAAATACCGCGTCGGATTTCTTCTTCCTCGAAATCCGAAACTGTTGTGCCATCCTCCACCCTGCCAAGCCGCGTAGTTGCCCCAGTTTGATGCAAAAACGCCTCGACTAGCATGGTTTTTCCACTGCTGCTATGCGAGGCGAGAGCAATGTTTCTTATATTTTCTGTAGAATACTCTTTCATACTTTATGTCCTTCACTTGGGGTTTCTGGTTGGTCTTTCATTGTAAAAGATGTTTAATGGATTGTCAAAGCAATGATTCCCTTTTGTCAACCTCTCAATTTTATCCAGTATAATGAAATTTCGGTAGGATGCTCAAATGGGATTCTGGCGACAAATTTTCTTTGAATGGATGTATTTCCGCTCGCCGCCTTGGGATACGGGCCTTGTTCCCCCCGAAGTGATCACCTTTGTTGCACACCACTCACCGGGTCGAGCGCTTGACCTTGGCTGCGGCACGGGTACTAATGCAATCTACCTCGCAAAAAACGGTTGGGAAGTGGTTGGCGTCGATTTTTCTTGGAGAGCTCTTGCACTGGCAAGGCATAAAAGCAAGCAGGAAGGAGTGAAGGTCACTTTCCTGCGTGAGGATGTAACCCAACTGCGAAAAGTTGACGGTTCATTCGACCTGATCTTGGACATCGGCTGTTTTCATGGCCTTACACCTTCTCAAAAGCAGCTATATCTCCAGAGAGTGCAAGCACTTTTATCTCCGGAAGGACATTTCCTGCTCTACGGATTTATCGAACGGCCGAGGAGCAAGCCGGCCATTCACCCTGAAGACATCGAAGCAATCTGCCGCTCTATGGATATGCTAAGCCAAAAGATCGGCGAGGACAACGGTCGTCCCTCAGCTTGGTTCTTGATTCGGAAAAAAGTTTCTTCTCCCGAGCCATCGGCGCCATGAAGGTAATCTTTCTTTTCCTTGACGGTGTGGGGATCGGTTCTCCTGACCCTTGTCGAAATCCATTCCTCGAGGCCAAAACCCCTTTTCTGGATTTCCTGCTTCAAGGGCGGAAACTTTGCCAAGGGTTGCAGCCTTTCCACAGCGACTTAGTTTCTTTCTATGCGCTTGATGCTTGCATGGAGGTGCCGGGTCTCCCCCAGTCGGCCACCGGACAAGCCGCCATTTTGACCGGCAAGAATCTGGCAAGGCAGTTGGGCTATCACTTCGGACCGAAGCCTAATCCTGAAATTGCCCACCACCTCAAGAATAGCAACCTGTTTCACACGTTGCGTCAGCGCAACTATCGCGTTTCCTACCTCAATGCTTTTCCTCCAATCTATTTCGAGAACATCGCTTCAGGAAAGCGTCTCTTTTCGGCTATCCCGCTTGCAGCAGCCTCCGCCGGATTAGACTTGAAGGGTTACGATGAGCTGATGGCAGGCGAAGCACTCTCGGCCGACTTTACCGCTGAAGGTTGGCATATCCATCTGGGGATTCAAGGCGTTCCACTCCTTTCACCCAAGGACGCAGGAAAAAGAATTGCGCAGCTCGCCCAGAATTTCGATCTCATATTCTTCGAGCATTGGTTGACCGATTACGCCGGGCATCGGCAGAATAAGGTAGAGGCAATCCGTTTGCTCGAAGTGATCGACGCAGTACTAGAGGGGCTGCTCCGCCACTGGAGCCCCGACGAGGGGATAATTTGGGTAACTTCAGATCATGGTAACATTGAAGACCTGAGTCACCGGCGACACACCCAAAACCAAGTGCCCTTGCTCCTCGTGGGCTCTTTGGGGTTGCGAGAAAAGCTCCCAGCCTTGCAGTCCCTGCTCGATATTTACCCTGCGCTTCTCAGCCTATTCCCTTGAGGGCTCTCCCGCAACTATCCAAGCACACGGCAGACCAAAGGCCTGCCCCTATCTCTTATCTAGGCCCCAAGCCTAAAGGGTCTTCAAGGAGGCAGAGGCCTATTCCCCTCACCGAGGCTAGGTTTGACCGAGCTTTTCTTTGTGCTCTCGAACCAGTTCGCGGCGGAGAATTTTTCCCACAGTGGTCTTAGGCAGCTCGGAGCGGAACTCAATCTGAGTAGGAATTTTGTATTTGGCCAACCTTTCCTTGCACCAATCCAAAATTTCTTCTTCGGTGAGCGTTTCGCCCGGCTTAGGAACAATCCATGCTTTCACCGTCTCGCCCCGGTAGGGGTCTGGGACTCCGGCCACACCCACCTCGAGAACCTTCGGATGGCTGATGATCACCTCTTCGACTTCGCGCGGCCAAACCTGATATCCGCCCGGTTTGATGAGCTCTTTCTTCCGATCTACGATATAAAAATATCCCTCTTCATCCATTCGAGCGATGTCGCCGGTGTAGAGCCAACCATTGCGCAGCGTGTTCTCCGTCTCGGTGGGCATATTATGATAGCCCTTAAAGACCTGAGGGCCCTTGATCACCAATTCGCCGATCTCACCCGGCGGCAATTCGGTCACTTCATCGTCCAAGCTGACAATCTTGCAATCCACATCAGGCAAAGGCAATCCAATCGAACCGACCGGGCTATCCGTGGCATAAAGGGGATTACAGTGGGTGGCCGTGGGTGCTTCGGAGAGTCCGTAGCCTTCGACAAGTTTCCCACCCGTAAGTTGTTCAAACTTCACCTTGGTCTCACGCATCAAAGGAGCGGAGCCAGAGATACAAGCCTTAATCGTGTTCAACTTATATTTTCCAGCAATGACATCCGGATGGTTATTGATTGCGTTATACATTGTAGGCACACCGGGATAGATTGTCGCCTTGTATTTTTGGATGCTATCCAGTACATCCTTCAAATCGCGCGGATTAGGGATCATCACCATAGAAGCACCCGCCCGAATCGCAAAGCACATTCCTGCCACCATGCCATACACGTGGAATAGGGGAATGGCCATAAGCACCACTTCCTTGCCCTCTTCTAGATCCGGCATCCAGCTGGAGATTTGAAGGGAGTTCGCAACCAAGTTGCGGTGCAGCGCAATTGCCCCCTTAGAGATCCCGGTTGTGCCCCCACTATACTGGAAGAGCGCCACATCCTCCGGCCCAATCTCGATTTTCGGACGCGATTCGGGAGGATATTTTGCCAACAGGTCTTTCAACCAGCAGTCTCCCTCCTGAAGCTGGACCCGAAAACCGCCTTTCTTTTCCTTTGTCAAGGTAAACAACAACCGCAGCACCGGGGGAAGAGTCTCCTTGATGTTTGTGACAATCACCTTCTTAATCGGTGTATTCGGTTGCACCTTTTTGATAGTGTTGTAAAAGTTGCTCATTACGATCATCACTTCAACGCCGGCATCCTTAACCTGATGCTCAATTTCACGTGGCGTATATAAGGGGTTAGTTGCGACAACCACCCCACCCGCCTTGAGGATGCCAAAGTAGGCAATCACGAATTGGGGAGTATTAGGCATGAAAATGCCCACCCGGTCGCCCTTCTTCACCCCGAGATCGGCTAGAGCGCCTGCCAGGCGGTCCGTCAATTCGTTCATCTCTTTGTAGGTAATCACCGCCCCCTTGAAAATTGTGCAGGGTGCATCAGGGTATTTTTTGGCAGATTCTTCGAGCAGTTCAAACAACGCAATCTGAGGGTAGTCAATATGGAAAGGGACGCCTTTGTCGTAGTGTTTATACCACGGTCGCTCAAACATCGCCTCCTCCTTTGGCAAAAACCGAACGAAAACAAAACCCCGACCTAATATAAGTATAGACGAAAAACCGAACAAGTCAAACAAGTCTGCTGAACTTTTGCCGAACTTTTAAGGTTAGCTCCCTGAAGCAGTTAGCATGACCCCTTCGAAACGATCCTTTCACAGGCTCGCCCTATCGAAGCTCACGCTCCTAAAGCTTTGGAACAGGCAATCAAAGTCAGGACCAAGAAAGCACCGGAGCGCTCATGCGGGAGTCTTTCCCAATCGAAGGGTTCTACGTCTTGCTGAAATCCCGATTTGGGGTTATACCTTATCCCGTGCGTCGCCATCAGGGGATCCGCTCTCTGTTTTCCTTTCTTCTCTGGTCAGCTTTGTTTAGTGTAGTCTATACGCAATCTCCGCTCTACACTTCCAATCAAAACACCTATTTCCTTCACGGCCTTGCTTGCGCAGAAGTGGGGTACTTGCGTCAGGATTGGCTAGCCAACACCCGCGACCTCACCCCGCTTTTTTCCGCCCTTGTTTGTCTTACTCGGCGATGGCTAGGCTTTGAAGGGCTGTTCTACGGCTATTACACCTTAATTCTTGGGCTTTATTTTGTAAGCCTCTATCAACTAGCACAACAGGAGGTTGATCTAAGCTCGCGCGCTCGAAGACTGGCCTTCTTGGCGCTCTTCTTTCTCCTTCACTCTGCAGGTTGGCGCTTCGCTCTGTCGCGAACTCTTGGGAACGAGTGGACGTATGCTTTCGAGGGTGGCCTAGCCAACCAACGCCTACTCGGAAACGTCTTTCAACCGAGTGTCTTTGGCGTATTTTTACTAAGCGCCGTGACGCTGGCTACTCAACAAAGGATTACGCTTTCTATCCTCTCCCTCGCTATTGCATTTTGGTTTCATCCCACCTATCTATTGCCCGCTACTTTGCTCTACTGCGGCATAGTGGCCGAAAATTTTCTCCGCTTATACCGATCCCGGGAAAATTCCTCACCACGCAACGCTATCTCCCAAATCTCAACCTGGTCGATTCTCTTTTTGCTGCTCGCTTTACCGACAGCCCTTTACGCTTTGAGCTTTAGTTTCTCCCCAGAGCTCTCACCCGACCTTGCCGAACGAGGTCGCACGCTCTTGTTTAAGGTTCGCATTCCTCACCACGCTGACCCGACTGTTTGGTTCAATCCTCCTGCCCTCTTCCAGCTCGGGCTGATGGTTGCTGCCCTAATCCTAACACGCCAAAGAGGGCTACGCAGGTTGGTGGGCATCCCTTTAATGCTCTCTGCAATTGGCACCTTTCTTGTTCTTTTTACCCAAGACACAAGCCTGGCTCTGCTCTTCCCTTGGCGGGTCACAACCGTTCTCGTGCCCCTTTCACTGACTCTCCTCCTGGGCCGATTAGTTGACCTGCTGCCGTCAGAAACCCAATATCCCGATAGCCCTTGGCTGGTTTGGATCATCCCTTCTACTTGTACCGGCCTGATTGCTTCCGCTCTGCTAGTGGGCTGGATGCGCATGAGTTTGGATCTGCAACGCCAGCGTAACCAACCCGAACGTCCCCTGATGGAATTCGTAGCCAAACACAAGCAACCCCAAGACCTCTACCTAATCCCGGTAAAAATGCAGGATTTTCGTCTAGCAACCGGCGCGCCCGTTTTTGTTGACTTTAAGTCCACTCCATATCACCCAATAGAAGTAGTGGAGTGGCACCGCCGCATACAGATAGCAAGCGATTTCTACCAAGCGCCTTCCTGCGAAAAAATCCCAAGCCTCGCTCGGGAAGGAATCACCCACGTTGTCCTCCAAGCAGCTCTCTCCCTTCGCTGTCCTAACCTCCACACGATTTACTCCGACGCAAAGTATGAATTGCTGAGAATAACACCCTAGAACGACTCTGCTTAGCATAGACTGGCAAGTTGCAGAAGGAGGTCGGACGCTAGGAGGAAAACTCTCAAACGAAGGAGGACCACACTCCTACAATCAGAGCATTCTCCCCTTAACCCAAGTTCAACCCAGCACGATAAAGCAAGAGCGCCGAGGGAGGAGAGAGCCCGGTCCGAGGGTTTACTGCGGAGTATACAAAGAAGGTTTTTTCAAAAATCTCGCGCAAAACCAACCACACCCCGGACATCGCAGTGCAGAAATCCGGTATAATATTCTATCCCTCTAGCCTTAGAATTCCAGGCAATATCAATGCCTGATTTCTAACGTGCCCTATTGTCTATAATTGTGGCTTGGGTGCGCTATGGTGAGTTGGGAAGGTGGTATTGGTACTCAAGGAGGAGTGAGGTGGTTAAGATTTCTGACTTGGTCAAGATCAGCGATTATGAATGGGAAATTCCCAAATCGGCGAATCCCAAAATGCAAGTTCCGGTGCGCATTTTTGCCACCCGCCGTCTGCTCGAAATGGCAATGGTGGATGAGTCCCTGCAGCAAGCAGTGAACTCGGCAATGCTTCCCGGCTTGGTGGGACATGTTCTGGTCATGCCGGACATGCACCAGGGGTATGGCTTTCCAATCGGCGGCGTTGCAGCCACGCGTTACCCCGACGGAGTAATTTCGCCCGGTGGAATTGGCTATGACATCAATTGCGGCGTGCGCCTACTGGCCTCTCAGATTGACGTAGATGAGGTGGCTCCGTTCCTTGAGGAACTTACTGTCGCCCTCGACCGCAACTGCCCCAGCGGGGTCGGTAAAGAAGGACATATCCGCTTAACCGACAAAGAGCTAGACGAAGTCTGCATCCACGGCAGTCGTTGGGCTTTGAAAAACGGCTATGCTACTCAGTCCGATCTGGCACGCACAGAAGAGAGTGGATGCGTAGATGGGGCCGATCCCCAGACCATCAGCAAACGCGCTCGCGAGCGAGGGCGAGACCAGCTTGGCACCCTTGGCGCAGGCAATCACTTCTTGGAAGTGGACCTCATCGAACAAATCTTCGACCCCAAGGCCGCCGAAGTCATGGGACTGAAAGAAGGATGTATCGCAGTTCAAATCCACTGCGGCTCTCGCGGCTTTGGTCACCAAATTTGCAGCGACTATGTCGATGAATTTCAAGGTGCGGTCAAACGTTACGGCATTCAACTACCCGACCGAGAGCTGGTCTGTGCGCCGCTCAACTCCCCGGAAGGCCAGCGCTACCTTAAGGCGATGCGTTGTGCAGCCAACTTTGCCTTTGCTAACCGCCAGATCCTCGCCTACTATACTCGACGTGCCTTTGAAGAAGCGCTAGCCGGAAAGGTGAAGAATTGGCATCTTCATCAGGTCTACGATATTGCCCACAACATGGGAAAGATCGAAGTGCACGAGATCGACGGCGAAAGACTTAAAGTCTGTGTGCACCGCAAAGGCGCCACTCGCGCTTTCGGCCCCGGATTCGAGGACCTGCCGCCCGAATATCGGCCGATCGGGCAACCGGTTCTGGTGCCGGGGAGCATGGGCACCGCCTCGTGGGTATTGCTCGGCACCGAAGAGAGCACCCGCCGCTCATTTGCCTCCACGTGTCACGGCGCGGGGCGCACGATGAGCCGAGCCCAAGCCAAAAAGAAGATTTGGGGCGAGGAGCTGCGCAATGCCCTCCGAAGTCGGGGCATTCACGTCCGTGCAGGGTCGCTGTCGGGCTTGGCTGAAGAAGCCCCTGAAGCCTATAAGGACGTCGATGACGTGGTCGAAACTGTGGTCGGAGCAGGGATTGCGCGGAAGGTAGCCCGCCTGGTGCCGCTTGCGGTGGTAAAGGGATAAGCCGGTCTGGTCTAGTGGGTTAGGATTTGGGACAGGAAAAGCTTAGTCCGGGCATGCTTGGGATGGTTAAAAATCTCTTCAGGAGTGCCACTCTCGATCACTCTGCCATCATCGAAAAAGAACATGCGATGAGCTACCGCCTTGGCGAAGCCCATCTCATGAGTCACTACCACCATGGTCATACCGCTGCGGGCCAGTTCGATCATTACGTCTAACACCTCTTTGATCATCTCAGGGTCAAGCGCCGAGGTGGGCTCATCGAAAAGCATGATCTTGGGTTGCATGGCCAAAGCCCGAGCGATAGCTACACGCTGCTGTTGACCACCGGAGAGTTGCGAAGGATATTTGTGAGCTTGTTCCGGAATCCCTACCCGGTGAAGCAGTTGCATCCCAATTTCTTCCGCTTTCTCTTTTTTCCACTTTCGGACCCAAATTGGGGCCAGAGTGATGTTTTGCAGAACCGTCAGATGAGGAAAGAGGTTGAAGGACTGAAAGACCATCCCGGTCTCCATCCTGATTCGCTCCACATTGCGCATATCGTTTGTCAACTCGATTCCGTCGATAATGATTTGGCCATGTTGGTGCTCCTCCAAGCGGTTAAGGGTGCGGATAAACGTGGACTTTCCCGAGCCGGAAGGACCGAAAATCACCACCACTTCCCCCTTATAGACCTCCAAACTGATCCCCTTCAAAGCATGAAAGTGCCCGTACCATTTATGTACATCCCGAGCAATGATCATTGGATAAGATCGATCAACGGTGGTGGGATCGCTCATCCGCTGCTCCTCCGATTCCCGCAGTCTTCTCTAGAAAGGGCTCGGCACTTATCGTGCGCCAATTATAACTTCAACCTAAGTCCAGGTTATGCCCAACTCAAGAAGCATGCACCCAAGTCCGAGCTCACTCTTTTGGTGGATGATTAGGCATACGAAGAGGGTCGATTCAGACACCAACCTTGCTTGCCTTCTTTGCAGCAAAGACCTCGAGCGCCGCTCGTAAGATCCCTATTCCCAATAGACTCGCCGCGTAATTGGAGCAAATCTTGCTTTGGTCAGAGCAGCTAGATCCTGCGGAGAAAGGGCGATCATTAAGCCACGTTGGCCACCCGAAACGATGATTTCTGCTAGGGGCTCTGCAGACGAATCGATCACGATGTGAAAACCACGGTTGATTAGGGCCAGTGGAGAAATCCCTCCTGCCTGAAGACCGGTTAGGCGCTCAGCATCCTTTTCGGTTGGGATATGGAGCTTCTTTTCGTTCAAAGCTGCAGCCAATGCCTTTAGGTCTACTTCCTTATCCCCTGGCACAACCGCCAGAATATTTCTCCCTCTCTCCAAACGAGTGACCACAATAGTCTTATATACCACGGAAGGAGGCACACCCAATAGAACTGCTGTCTCCACTGCGCCGCGCTTTTCCGGAGATAGGTCAAAACGGCGATAGTTAATTCTGCGCTGTTCAAGAAGGCGGATCACATTATTAGCGGCTTTCATGAGCTAACTGCGTCCTCTTTGCGCTTCGTAGGCAGACTCAGGATAAAAATTGCCCCGCCTCGGGGTGAATTCATGGCTTCCAACCACCCTCCATGCGCAACGGCCAAATTACGAGCAATCGTCAATCCGAGCCCACTCCCCCCTTCCGCACGACTGCGCGAGCGGTCAGCACGATAAAAGCGCTCAAAGATGTGAGGCAAATCCTTCTCGGGGATTCCGGGGCCGCTGTCTTTGACCATAATTTTTACTTGCTCTCTGGTCTTTTCTAAGCCGATTGCGATTTCCCCTCCGGCGGGAGTGTAGCGAAGGGCATTGGAGAGAAGATTACCCAAAATTTGCTCCAAGCGCATCGGATCACCGAGCACCTCTAGTGAAGAGAAATTATCTTTCGACCAGTCTGGCAGAGATAATCGAATTTGTCGCTCCATCGCTTGAGCATGAAACATCTCTCCTATGCGGGCGATCAGCTCAGCCACATTTACGGTGGTTTTGTCAAGGGGCAAATGCCCACTCTCAGCAAGGGCTAGCGTGCGCAGATCTTCCACCAAGCGCAAGAGCAATTGGTTTTGCTCCAGAGCAATTTGCAAATTTTCAATCGAGAGAGGGTAAACACCATCGATCATAGCTTCGAGATGAGCCCTTTGCACTGCTAGGGGATTGCGAAGCTCATGGGCAATATCAGCGGTCATTCTCTGTCGCGCCTGCTCAGCTTTTTCAAGAGCATCGGCCATTTGATTGAATGTAGCAGCAAGAATACCAATTTCATCTTGGCTGCGGACTCTCACCCTCTGGGAAAGATTCCCGGAACGAATTTGAGCCGCAGCCTGAGTTAGCTCTCGGATTGGCCGCCCTAGGCTGTAAGAAAGCAGAATTGCAACCACCAGACCAATACCGCCAGCGGTGACTGCAGCAACAATTGCCGCTCGGTTCAATCTCGCCAATAACTGTCGCTCGTCGGCGTAGCTGAAGATCATCCCCCCTTCCACCGCTAGATATCCCACGGTGCGGTTTTCAACTCGGATGGCATCCACAAACCTCAGATATTCTGCACTCCATTTTGTGCCTATGTTTTGATTCAAACTGTCATAGACTACTCTTCCTTCCTCATCAGCAATCTGAAGACGCTGGTTCATCCTCCCCATCATCCCATGCATCATGCCGCTCCCTGCTGGCATCACCCATTGCCCCCATTGCCACTCGTGCCTCCACCTCCGTCCACCGGTTGCAAATAACGTTTCTACCCCGCTCCAGGAACCTTGAGCTTGATAATACTCAGCCAATATCCGGATGAGCTCTTCACGACTGACCATTCCCCCCGGGAACATAAAGGCACGCACTTCGCTGGCCGTAGTCTGGCGAGTGATCCAAACCATAATCAGAATTGGGATCAGAACAACCGAGGTGAAAGCTAAGATAAACTTTTTGGTCATGCATCAGTCGTTCGAGCGAAGCGGTAGCCAACCCCGAAAACGGTCTGGATATACTTTGGGTCTTTCGGGTCTTTCTCCAGCTTGGCGCGCAAGTTCTTGATATGAGCATCAATGGTGCGCTCGTATCCTTCGTAAGCCACACCTTGGACGGCCTCTAGCAGTTGGAGCCGAGTAAAAACTCGTCCCGGTTGGCTTGCCATCACGCTCAAGAGGTTGAACTCGGTCGGCGTGAGTTCGATTTCTTCATCACCACGACGCACGGAGTAAGCACTGAGATCGATCTCAAGATCAGCAGCACGAATAATTTGCGCCACGGTTCGCTCGTATTCAAGTCGCCGCAACAAGGCTCTCACCCGTGCCAGCACCACCTTCGGCGAAAAAGGCTTGGTCACATAATCATCTGCGCCGATCTCCAACCCCACAATTTGATCGGTCTCCTCTACCCGGGCGGTCAACATCAAAATAGGAGTGTTGTCCTTGCGCCGAATATGGCGGGCTACATCTAGACCATCCATACCTGGCAAGTTCAAATCTAAGATTACCAGAGCAGGCTTGTGCTGTTCCCATAGTAACAGTCCCTCATTGCCGCGCTGGGCATCGAGCACTTGGTAACCACTCTGCTCCAGATAAGAGCGCAGCACCTTGACTAATTCGACTTCATCTTCAATGATCAAAATCTTGGTCATTCATACATAGCCTTGAGCGACAGCTAGTTCGGCATTATAAATAGAGCCTCCCGCCGCACCGCGGACGGTGTTGTGAGAAAGGACAACAAACTTGAGATCAAAGATCGGGTCCGAGCGCACTTTCCCAACCGTTGTGACCATCCCATTGCCGAAGTCGCGATCCAAGCGAGGTTGCGGGCGATCCACCTCTTCTAGCACGCGTATCACCGGTTTCGGGGTAAAGGGTAAGTCCCTACATACCTCCGGCGGTCGATAGGCGCTCATCACCTGCTTAGCGACTTCTGCACTTGCCTTAGAGTTCAACTTTACATTCAGGCAAACCGTATGCCCCTCAGTGACGGGGACTCGATTCGTCTGCGCCGAAATGACCAGCGGGGCAAATTTGATCTCGGATCCGTTCAGGGAGCCCAAAATCTTGAGTGGCTCCTGTTCGACTTTTTCATCCTCTCCGGCGATATACGGGAGGATGTTATCGCAAATATCTAACGAGGCCACTCCGGGATACCCCGCCCCGGAAATAGCTTGCATAGAAACGGCAAACACCTTTTCTACACCAAAAGCGTCGTGCAGAGCTTTGAGGGCGATGGTCATCCCGGTACAAGTACAATTCGAGTTGGTGATGATCCCTCCACTCCATTCACGCCGTTTTCGCTGATGTTCCAAAATTGCAATGTGATCAGCGTTTACTTCCGGAAGTAAGATCGGTACATCCGGCTGCATGCGGTAAGCCGAGGCATTTGAGCAGACCAAGACCCCGCTTTGCGCCAATTGGGCTTCGGCTTCCCAAGCCGTTTTTGCGGGCAAGGCTGAAAAGGCGATAGGTGTCTGAACCGTCTTTGGATCGGTCTCGACGATCGTCATTCCCCGCGCCCATTCGGGCATGGGCGCAGATAACACCCAATGACACGCCTCGGCATATTTCATCCCCACAGAACGGTCAGAACCGGTCAGAGTCACCACCTCAAACCATGGATGCCCGTCTAGCAGTTGGACGAACCTTTGCCCAACTGTTCCTGTTGCGCCAAGGATCGAAACCGGAATCTTTCTCATGTCAGTACCCTCAAAACGAGACTGTGGGCTCAAATTATACCTGATCGGGAATCCATGCAAAGTTTTCTCCCTTCCTCAATACTGATACTGGCGCAACAAGCATTCCGATCGTTCGGGCTAAGCTCTCTTGCCGGCTAAGCGAGCCAATCAGAGACGGAGGATCCACAAGAACCTCCGTCTCTGAGCATCGCTTGAATAGACCACACCTCCTCTTGCACTAATACCCACTCCCTGGGGTGGGTGTGGGAGTCTGGCGTCCTTGCGGGTTAAACCAGCCGCCGCCGCAGCAAGGGCCCATCCAGCCGTCGAACCGCCCTCCTTTCCGGAACATCCGCTCCAGATGGGAAAGCATCCAATCGGCTTGGGCTTGGGTAATCACCCCGTCAGTTACCATTTTGGACAAGGCTTCTTTTCTGGCTTCCACCACTAAAGCTCGAAACTCCGCCCAGGCAATCCCCTGCGCCTGAGCTACTTGCCAGAGTGTCTTTCCCGCCGCCAACTCAGCCTCCAGAGCTTCAGCACTCATGCCCAACTTTGGAGCGACGGCTGCAATAAAATATCTGCGTATTAAGCCAGCCCGGCCACTTTGACTCCAGTGCCCCATCCTCATCCCGCCGACATTCCAGCACCCCACCCCAAGCTGGCTGTTTGGGGCAGCACTACCGGGCGGCGTTTGGGTTTGAGCGAAGGCGATGCCGGCAATGCCTAAAATCACCACTCCAATCACGGCACCAAGGGCAATTAACATCAGGATTCTTAGCATACACTACCTCCAAGGAATTGTTTGAACTGACTCTAGAATAGCAACGAGCTCTGAAGAAGTTGTGAAGAGGAAATGAAAAGAGTATGTTAAATTCACCGTCCCCGGAGGACTAGGAGAAGAAAAAGCACGAGGTGTTCATTGGCAAGGCTAGCAGATAAGTGCGATTCCGGGAGCTGAATCGCAGGCCTGTGCGCCTACAGAAGCAGCACACAGAGACATTCGCTTTCCATTCCGCAGGGATTGGGGTGGCGAGGCCTCGGCCAAGAGCATGGAGTTGCAGGGAACCCAGCTTCCGAAGATGATGCGCAGCCATCCCCTTTTAGGGAGTGCTTTCCCTATGTTTGAAGGAAAGACACCAATACAGGCGCAAGCATCTCACGTTGAAGGGAGAGCCCCCCCAGAATGGTATAATTTTTTCATGCCAACCCCCTCAGTAGAACAACTGATCCCGATCCTCCAGACCGCAATTGGACCGGTCATCTTGGTCTCCGGCGTCGGCCTGTTGCTGCTCACCATGACCAACCGCCTCGGACGGGTGATCGACCGCGGGCGCAGCCTCGCCCGAGAACACCGCACCAACCCCGGCGCCGATCAAGAGCGTATTCTCAATCAACTAGCGATTCTCAATCGACGGGCTGCTCTGATCCGCCGCGCCATCACCCTCGCTGCCCTGAGCGTACTGCTGGCGGCCATACTGGTGATCCTCATCTTTCTCACCGCTCTTTTTCACTGGGAAATCGCCACCCTGTTGATTGCTCTTTTCATCGCCTGTATGCTCTTCCTGATCGGCTCGCTTGTGACGTTTATCCAAGACCTCAACGTCTCGTTGGATGCCTATCAGTACGACATCAGGGATGTTCTAGAAAAAGACGAGTAAGGAGACTTCAACCGCCGATCTCGCTCATCACGCGGTTGAGAGCGATCTCATTTTGCGCCAAGCCGTGCCCCCAAGGTTTTTCCCATAAGCCTGCTAAGATCAACTGACGCAATTCTTCTTCAGATGCCCCCTGGCGTAAGGGAGTGAGTAAATCCACTTCCCCCTCACGCAAAAGGCACAAGCGCAATTTGCCATCCGCAGTGAGCCTCGCCCGCGTGCACAGAGCACAGAAGGGCTTGGTCACCGAAGCAATGAAGCCCAACTCCCCTTGCGCGCCGGGGATGCGATAAACGCGCGCCTCGCCGTCCAACTCGCCGTCATGCACACTGTCTAATGGGCCGAAAGCCGCCTCGATCTTGGCAAAGACCTCATCCATGGTCACTAATTGCTGCAGTTGGAACTCTGTGGCTCCACCAAAGGGCATCATCTCAATAAAGCGCACCTGCCAAGGGTGATCGAGGGTCAAGCGAGCGATTTCGACCACATCCTCCTCGTTGTAATTGCGTACCACAACGGCGTTTATCTTTACGGGCGTCAAGCCAGCTTCTTCAGCAGCGCGAATCCCCGCCCAGACATCTTCCAACTTTCCCCAACGGGTAAGGGTGCGGAATTTATTCGCTTGCAGTGTATCTAGGCTTATATTTACGCGTTGCAGGCCGGCATCTTTGAGCTTCCGCGCCAGTTTAGGCAAGAGAATACCATTGGTGGTCATGGTCAGTGTTTTCAAGCCCTCGATCGCTGCAATCTCGCGCACCAGCTCGACTACATTCATGCGCACAGTGGGTTCGCCCCCCGTCAAGCGGATCTTGTCGAAGCCCAAGCGCACGAAAAGCCTTGCTAAGAAGAGCACTTCTTCATCCTGCATCAACTCATGGTTGGGGCGAAAGACCATCTCTTCGGGCATACAATAGAGGCATCTCAGGTTGCAATGGTCAGTCAAGCTGATGCGGAGATAATTAAGGCGGCGACCAAAACGATCGAATGCCATAAGTCACCTTTATTCGGATAAGTGCACTCTATATTATACCGCAGATAAGCCTTGTTTCATAGTAGGCTCTCCGGGAGACGGGGTGTAATGAACGAATTTGGAGGAAGAACCCACTGCCCTCTGCGAGTGTCGGCTAAAGACATAAGGATAAGGAATACTATACCGAATTGGAGGAAGTCACTCGGGCACACATGTCGAGTCACAACGACAAACTCCCGGACCACAGCTACTCCTAACCCGACCGTTCTGACCTGCAACTTGCTAATCCGCCTGTAGAGGTCGCATGACCTCAATCCACCTTCAACATCGCCGCTTCTAGGAGAGCTCCGCCTATACTGCGCGCAGTCTCTTCATCCTCTCCTTCGAGGACAAGGACGACCGCCAAGGGGTCTCCTCGCCAGTTGGAGGTTGTTCCTCCTACAAACCAACTGGTGGACAACTCTCCACTAGAAACGATCCTTTCGGTCTGACTCCACATCAAACCCTCGAAGCTATTCCGGTCTTTGAGCAAAGCCTCGATTTCCTCCGCCCGATAGACTGTTAGCGGGGTACTCTCAGGTTGAACGCTCACCCAACCACTCTCGGGCAAGTGGAAAGCGTCCAAGACACGCAAAGGGACCCTTTGGCCACCATTTGCCAACGCTGCCGCAGCGCAAACTGCTTGCAATGGCGTAACCCGTACATCATCTTGCACTGCAACCCCTTCCACTAAACCTTCGGGCAGCCCAAGGGCGCGCAGTTCGCCAAATCTCAACGCAGCAATCCCCTTTGAGAAAAGCAAAGAGTTCAAGCGGTTGATTGCATATCGCCCCTGAAAGGGACGATTGAGCAAAGGGGTATTTGGGTCTTTGAGGTAGATCTCAATGTTTGCGCTTAATTGATTTGCATCGTAGGCTGGCTGCGAGGCAAGCGCCAAGAGGTCCCCACTGCGGGCATTGACCACCACCGCTGCGCCCACTTTTCCGCTCAGGAGTTGGTCAACCTCTCTTTGGAATTCCAAGTCGAGAGTCAAACGCACAGCAATGCCAGGTGGCGGTGTGCCGGTCAGCAGCCGCTGCCAAAGGATCGCCGAAGTGCGGTAGCCCCTTTCCCCGCTCAACCACACATCAAGACTTCGCTCTAAGCCGCTTTGCCCAAAGACCGGATGCGAATACCCAATCAGCGGGCTGAGCGGCGGATAAAGGACTCTGCGTCGATAGTACTGCCCTTCCCTCTCAGAAACTGCCAAAGGACGCAGTTCGCGGTCGAAGATTGTCCCTCGCTGGACCAGTTGCTCGTAGATATAGCGGCGGGCGTTATCTGTGCGTGCCAGAAGGATTGGCGCACGAACCAGCGCAAACCAGCCACTCGCCAAAGCTACACTGAAATAACCCAACAACAGTAAAGCACCAAAGGCGAGATATGGTTTGGGATTGGGAAGAATTCCCGGCTGCGGTTGTGCCGAATGGCTGATTTGCAACAGCAACCCCAGCATGATGCCCGAAACCACAAGCGAAGACCCCCCATAAGAGAGAAAAGGCAAAGTCACCCCGGTCAAAGGCAAAAGGCGCAGGTTGCCGCCGATGATCAGAATGCTCTGCCCGCCAAAATAGGCAGCAATGCCAATAGCCAGCAAGCGTTGGAAACGGTCTTGATTGCGCATCGCCGTAAGAATGGCGCGCAAGGTGAGCAAAGCCAGACAGCCGAGCAGAGCAATACTCCCGATCAAACCAGTCTCTTCCATAATGGCGGCATAAATAAAATCCGAATGCGGTACGGGCACTTGCTCAGGGTATCCCAAACCTAGCCCTCGCCCGAACAAGCCGCCGTTAGCAATAGCAATCAGGGACTGGACAATTTGATAAGAGCGGTGAGTCGGGTCCAAATAGGGATTAACCCACGCCTCCACCCGCCAACGCACTACATCAAACAAAGCATAACCTATGCCCAGACCAAGGATAATGCCAAGAGCGCCAAACAACAGGATGCTGCGCCGTTCCGTCGCAAAATAAAAGAGAACCGCGGAGAGGAAAAAGAAGATCGAAGCGGTTCCCAAGTCCTGCTGCACAATCAGCAATCCCATCGCCAAAAGGCTCATTACCCCGCTGGGTGCAAGTAAGGCAATGAGTTGCTTTGAGTCCATCGCTTTTTGAAGCAATGGCTGACTTCCGGCAAGATAAGCTGCTAAATATACAATCAAGAAGAGCTTCATCGGCTCAGAAGGCTGAAGATAGACCCCGCAACACCCCAGCCAAAGCCGGGGCAGACCTGAACCCGCCGGGTTTGTGCCAAAGATCAATGTGGCAAAGACCAAAAGCAATCCGCCACTCAGCCAAAGATACTTATAGCGCTTCAAGTAGACTAAATCCGATGGGGCTTTCAAGATCAAGGTCAAAAGAAGGCTTGAAACCGCCAGCCAGAGAGTCTGCCGCTGGGCGTGATAGGGGGAAAGCCGCCATAGGGTCATCAGCCCCCAGCCGATCAGCAGAAAGGCGGTAGGCAATAAATAGGGATCGCGTTCAGGTACAGCCACCCGAGCGACTCTCCAAGTTACACCCAGGCAAGCTGCCCACGCCAGAAATCCCAATCCAACTTGCTGTGCTCGATCAAGAGCTAAAGCTCCCGAACGAACAATGGTAGCTAAGTTTAAGGCTAACCCAAAGAGAAAAACAACACCAAGAGCAATGAACAAGAGCTGGCGCTCGCGTTGCACGACGACGTTGATCTCAGGTTTCATCGCTTACGCGAAGTAGGACGACTCGAGTCAATTGTTCTACTCGAAGTATTTATCGATCAGTAAACTCAACCGCTGGCGAGTTTCCGGGGGTATGACGTCTTTGCGAGTAATGAAGGCATTTGCCAGTGCCAAGCCGCAAGTGCAAGTTCGTTCAGTTTTCAGGTTTCTCAGCAAATTGCGCACAGCTTGTTGGGCGATTGCCGTGTTGCGATTTAAGACCTGTATTACTTGCTCAACTGTCACCGGCGTTTCGCTGATGTGCCACACATCGTAGTCGGTGACATGCGCCATCACAGCATAGCACATCTCTGCTTCCCGTGCCAAAAAAGCTTCGGGAGAGGTAGTCATACCGATAATCGACATGCCCCATGAACGAAAGACATTCGACTCGCTGCGCGTTGAAAAACGAGGACCTTCGATGGTAATCATTGTGCCACCGCGGTGGACAGCAGCGCCAGTGGCTTGAACAGCTTGGAACAATTGTTCAGAAAGCGCATTGCAGAACGGGTCGGCAACGCTGATATGCGCCACGCAATTTCCCTCAAAGAAGGTGCGTTTGCGATTGCGGGTGAAATCGAATAACCCATCGGGGACGACTAATTCTCCCGGTGCGTAATCCTCGCGCAAAGACCCCACCGCAGAGATGCTGACAACTCGTTCCACTCCCAAACTTTTCAAGGCATAGATATTGGCGCGATAATTGACTTCGCTCGGCGAGAAGCGATGCCCTTCGCCATGGCGAGCTAAAAAGGCAATCGGTTTTCCCTCAATGGTGCCACACACAATCGGTGCGCTGGGTTTGCCAAAGGGAGTGGTCACATCGATTTCCTGCACATTCTCCAAGTCGGACATTTGATAAATCCCCGACCCCCCAATAATCGCTAAGATCGGTCTCTCGTCCATAGAGCCTCCCATTTCTAAGAAAGATTTTCGATAAAAATCTGTGTCTGACCGCAGCGAATCTCATCTCCAATAGCCAAGACCACCGGCTCACTCAGGCGTGTCCGATTAAGAAACGTTCCGTTGGTAGAATTCAAGTCCTCTAGCCACCAATGACCCTGACGGTAGGCAATCCGCGCATGATAACCGCTTACCGTGCTATCTGCTAGGCGAAGATCACATCCTATATCCCTGCCGACAAGGACCTCGACCTGTTGATATACTCGCGGCAATGCCTCACCTTGCACCTTGAGTAAGAGCTTGGGCAAAGCTTCTAGGGAAAGAGAACGACTGTGGACAAGAAGGTCCTGATACAACGACCAAAAAGCCCAACCCAAAAAGGCATATAAGCCTACGGCAATCAGAACCCGAACCGCCAAGAGAAGAAGCGCACTCATCTCCCTAGAGCCAGAGCTTATCGAGGAGTCTGCAGGAGCGTTTGCGTGCTATCTAATGGGCGGCTGTCCTCCCCGTAGACCAAAGGGACACCCGCCAACGAAATTACGTCCCCCGAGGAAAGAATTGCCTGGCGAACGCGCAGATTGTTCACCATCGTCCCCCCTCTCGAACCAAGGTCAAAGAGAATATATTGCCCTCGCACTGCGCGCAGTTGCGCATGTCGGCGCGAGACTCTGGGATCCTCAAGGACCAGATGGTTATCCGGATGCCGACCAATGTTCACCACCGGTTTATCCAGCGGAAAAATCCTCACCCCATCTACAATCAAGAAAGCGTTCTGAGGAATTTGGCCCTCGCTCTCCTTCTCCCCTTCTCCTTCGGCCATTCCACGTGTGGTAATCACCTCCTGAGAAAAGTGGCCACTAACGCTGACCTGATGATAAGGCAGTTCCTCATCGTCCACCACATGAATCACCGGCGGACTGGCAAAAGACAAACCCGCTTCCAAGGCGAGGCGTTCCAGCTCGGCCTCTAGTTCCGCCAGCATTTGTTTCTCCTTCCTCAACTTATCGGCAAAGAGCGGAGAGGCAGCCAGCAAGAAATAGTTAGGAGCCAGAACGCGGCCGTCTTCTAGGACTTGGCAGTTTTCCTGCAACACTTGACGCAGTTGGGCGGCCATCTCTCGAGGGTCGAGCGGCGACGCCATAAAGTGACTTGTCGACAGGCTCTCGATAAAAGCCTTGAGGTGGTATTCCAGCTTAAGTACTTTATCTTTGAGGGAATCCTTTGCGCCCATTTGTATCTGATCTTACCACGGTGCCTTGCCCGTTATTTTAGTGCAAGATGAGAGGAGACCAGCTCAGACTGGCGAACTTACGACCCACCGGGCCATTCGGGTGCCCCTCACTCAGGGCACTGAATGTCTAAGTAAGTCAACCATCTGAGAACCTCTTGCACCCGATCCACGGCTAACTCTTCTCCACTCCAAGCAAACCAAAGCGAACCATACGGATCGAACAGAAGAACACTTGTCTGAGAGAAAAAATTCCCCAAGCTCGCCCGCACCTGCTCAACCGGGAGGAGCTGTTCAGGAAGGGAGAGCACGGCGTTTCCGCCTTGCGGAGTTAGTCGCTCAAAGCCCGCGCTTACAACAAGCACCCTCGCTCTAATATCACCGGCTGCCTCTAAACAATCTATTAGGTGAGAAAGAAAGGAGGAACACTGGGTACAGGGAAAAGGATGAGCTTGTAGCAAAATCAAATGAGCATCGCCGAGCCGAAGCAGCTTTTGACGTTCACAAGCGAGGAATACATCCAAAAAATCTCTCTCACCGCTGAAGTGAATCCAAGTCATCTTCCTTCCCTCCACGAGGGGTCTTAGAGAGACTCTCCTTTCACCATCGTTGCGCACAACAAGAGCAATGCGCAGTTGGGTAAACGAACGTTTCTGCCCATAACCGGCGTAAAACGGAGACGGCGTTTGACGACGTGGTTTAACCCACTGGCTTCGACAAGGGAGAGCCGCTTGAAACGAGCATAACACAATTTTTCACTTGCGGCGACCAATTTTGTGCTTCTTCCCTTCGAAGCCAGCGATTTATGGTAAAATAAACAAGCTCCATTCTGCGGAGGGATGGCCGAGTGGTTTAAGGCGCCTGTCTTGAAAACAGGTATGGAGCAATCCATCGTGGGTTCGAATCCCTCTCCCTCCGCCTGCACTGGTGGCAGTCCACTGCGAAAAATGGTGTAACCTGCTCTTTCCTAACCTACACGGGGAGGTGCCAGAGTGGTCGAATGGGGCCGCCTGCTAAGCGGTTGCCGGGGGAAAACCTCGGCCGCAGGTTCGAATCCTGTCCTCCCCGCCTGAGAACCGCAGCAAGTCCTTGCCAAGCTATGACTTGCTGCGATCTTATTCTAAACGGTGTGGCGCAAGGTTGATCTTGCCTTCGAAACTACGACGCCAACCTTCTCTATGCAGCTACGCAGCGCAACCGGTATCGCCCTTATAAACGACACAGATGAGCTGCGATACACAGAATTAACCGGAAAAATTATCCGACAAGAACTCATGCACGACAACCACCCTATCAAAAAATTGACATCTCCACCAGCGGCGGAGACGCACTGGGATTAGGTGCAGTCATCGAGGTAGCGACAGCTTCAGCTCTCAACCGCGGTTTAGAGGTGGTCAATATTCGCAACGGCTACAATGGGATTACGTTCCCCGATCAATACCCTGATGGAGGTTTTCTCCCCTCACCCGCAACAATGTGCGCGGCATTACCAAAAACACCACTGGCTTCGACACTGCTGTCGCCTTTGCCACCGAATGCCTCGACCGTTTACACATTACGGTTGCCTCGCACGGGCGCATTTTAGAAGGCTAGTCCTTCGATGCCAGAACCACCAAATTGGGGCTGCAAGCGGGATCAAAGGCCTCACCAACTAAATTCCCAAACAAGCAAATTTTGCAAAACCCCACCCGGTTCAGCCAATAGCTTAATTCATAAGCCAATAATGGCTTTAGCAGCGAACTTTGCCAATTTTGCCTCCAGGCTTCCTCCCCCCGGCGAAATAAGGTGAGAAAATTGAATTGGATGAGTCCGTTCTCGAGGAAATCATAGAAGCGGACAAAAATCCATTCTCGATCTTCCTCCCGAACAGAGCGCGGCTCCATTTCCCTCTGCCGGGTCTCTAGGATTTGATCGAAATTGCGGTTTTGGATCACCACAATGCCAGAAGGACGCAGGAGGTGATAGAAATCAGTCAGAGCCCTAACAACATCCTCTTCCGTCAACAAGTGTGGTAAAGAGTTGCCCAAACATAAAACTGCGTCAAAGCTCTGCTCGCCAAAGAGAGTGGCCTGTTCCCCAAAACCAACGGTTTCAAAACGAACCTGAACACCTGCGTGTTCGGCATTCTGTTTCGCTTGAGCAATCATCTTAGGGCTAAGATCGCTTCCAACGACTGCATATCCTCTTCGAGCAAGAGCAATGGCATGCATTCCGGTGCCGCACGCAGTATCCAGAATGCGCAGCTTCTTGCCTTCTGGAATTGGGATGGAATCCAAAATCTTCTCCAGAAAAGGCAACTCGTAGGCTAAGCGCTCTTGCCAATTGACAAAACGGTCATAATCCTGACTTAGAGCATCATACATAGCGAACTTCTAAGAAATTGTTCAAATTCGGGGTCAACCTTGCGAAAATCTCTCCGGATCGCAGGTGTACTCGCTTGCACAGATTAGCGGACAGAAAGGTCCGCCCCCGCGCAAAGGTCGGACACGGTGAACGGGGATATCCGCCGTCCGAACGATCTAGACGCACATTTCTAGCTTAAGGCACCTCTACACCGAATCAAAACCCAAAACACGGCAGCGGCAAACACTTCCAGAATCAAAACAGCCCATAGCAAAAGTGACATTGCAGATTGATATAGCCAACCAAGCAGGCTTCCTCCCACGAACCATCCAGCCCCATAAATCGTGTTAAAGATGCCATAGCCGGTCGCTCGCTTGGGTGTCTGCGCAATATCGGCCACGGCTGCGCGCATGGTTGTCTCATGGATGGACATCACCGTCCCCCATAGCAAGATACTAACACCGATCAAAATTGGCGAGGTTGAAAAGCCGCTGATCGGAACGAGAAGAGTGAACAAAGGTACAGCAAACAAAGTATTCAGTCCAAAACGGTCATAGAGCTTCCCCACACCCAAAGCAATCACAGCATCCACCCCCATAGCCACGGCATAAAGCGAGGGAATCCAAGCCGGCTGGACAACGCCCTCTTTCACCCAATACAAAGAGAGCAGCGGAAAACTGAGAAAACCGGCGACACTTAGAAAAGTGAACACCGCATAATGCCAAAACGTTGCCGGCAAGGAGGTGTGCGTTGGAGAAACGAAATTATCCAGCGCTCCCGCTTCAAGAGTCTCTGGGTTTGGCACCTTCCAACGGGCAAGGGCTAAGAACACAATCACTAAAACCGAAGGCAACCAAAGCCAATGAAAACCGCTGCGGTAGTTACCGCTTACATGAAAGGCAAGCGACAAGACCAAGGGGCCTAGAATTGCCCCGATCTGATCCAGAAATTCGTGGATAGCAAATCCCCAGCCGCGCCCGGTTCGATGGGTTGCGTGGGATAAGATTGTATCTCTGGCTGGGGAGCGGATCGCTTTGCCAATTCGCTCCAAAGTAAAGAGCAAAGCCGCCACCCGCCAACTACCCGCAAGGGCTAGGAAAGGGATACACAGGATCAAGCCATAGCCGATAAACGTAGCGATCCAATACGCACGGGTGCGATCGGCAAGGTAGCCAGAAACCGAGCGCAAACCATATCCCAAAAACTCCCCCAACCCCGCCACCGCCCCTATTACCATGGCACTAGCCCCCAAAAAAGCGAGATAAGGGCCACTGATGCTGCGCGCCGATTCGTAAACAATATCACCGAAGGCGCTGACCAACCCCATCATCAGGATCAAATAGAAGGCGGTGCGGCGTTGTGTTTCCATGCGTAACTCCTAATTTGCGGATCGAGATTCCGGATTCTCTCTCACCACTCCAAAGCTCAGACATCCCCTTTAAGCAAAAGCTTTGTAGACACAAGCGCAAAGTAGTGCAAGCGCAAGTGCTAAAATGCCTACGAAGCCCCTAGCCGAGAACGCTTGAGACTTGCGAAGGATGCAAAGGTAGCTTTCACCGATAGCTAGCCAAATACGCTGCGGAAGCGAGAGAGGACGCGTCGCAGCGAATGCCATACGTAAAGAAAAAGATAAGCCAAAAAGAGGAGAAAATTCATCAAGGCAAGGACAATCAACGCTTTCATTTCTCCTGCTCTCCTCCGCCCGGAAACTCAGACCGCCAATTTGGCAACAATTTCTGCAAGTAAGAGACATTAATGACCAAAATTTATGCTGCGCCTCAAATTATATCAGAGCCTTGTCCGAAATTAGAGTCGGAGTTCACGAACAGTCAGAGCGAAAGAACGGAGTGAGAACGATCTCACTCCGTTCCATGGCAAAGGGCGGTTATAGAGAACAGGCGGGCGAAAGTCTAACTCAGAAACTTAGCCAAGACGTCGCTGCACTCCATGAGGAGGTACTCTTCCCCGTCAATCTTAAATTCGGTGCCGGTATACTTGGGAAAGAGGACTTTATCGTTCACTTTTAGGCATACCTCCTCTGCATCTCCCACAGCAACGACAATACCGGTCTGAGGTTTCTCCTTAGCTGTCTCAGGAATGTAGAGTCCAGAAGCGGTTTTGGACTCCTGTTCAAGCGGCTTGATCAAAACGCGTGTACCTAAAGGTTGAATTTTTAGCTCGCTCATCGATACCCTCCGAAAAAGAAGACTTCTCCTACTTTAGCCCCAAGTATTGGTCAATTTTTGCCCGATCAAATCCCACGATAATCTTTCCCCCAATATCGATGACCGGAACGCCGCTCTGACCAGAACGGCGCACCATGTCACGTGCTGCTGCAGGGTCGCGGCTAACGTCCACGTCCTTAAACTTGATCCCCCGCTCTCGCAAATATCGCTTGGCTGCATTACAGAAAGAGCAAGTCGGCGTGGTAAAGAGAATCACTTTCGGTTGCGGCTTAGGTTGATTCACCATGCTTCAAACTCTCCGAACAATAGACTCTCCAAAGCTACCGATTAGATGCAGCGGTAAGCAAAAGGTTACACGAATAAACTGGATAGCAAATTCATCGAACAAGCTAGAGGTTCCCTGAGGTAAAATAGCAAAACCTCCCAATGTTCCCTCCTCGACCGTCTCGGGAAGCGCAGTGCAGGGTGTATACTTCTCTCAGGAATTGCCTGTAAGACTAGGAGCATCTCACAATGAGCTTTGATTCACTTTTTCAGTCCGATTGGTTCCAATGGGGAATATTGCCCTTGTTGATCTTCGTAGCCCGTATTTCTGACGTAAGCTTAATGACCCTGCGAATCGTGTTTTCCGCCCAAGGGCGAAGATCCCTGGCTCCAGTCGTAGGGTTTTTTGAGGTGCTGATCTGGATTTTGGCGATCGGCCAGATTATGCGCAACCTGACCAACCCCCTGACTTACCTCGCTTACGCAGCTGGCTTTGCAGCCGGCAACTATATCGGGCTATTCATCGAACAAAAACTGGCGATCGGCACGGTGGCAGTGCGGATTTTCCTGAAGCAGGATAGCGATCGCTTGATGGAGCTGCTAAAAGAAAAGGGATTTGGGGTCACGAAATTACCCGCCATGGGAACTCAGGGTTCGATCGATATCCTTTACACCCTGATCCCGCGACGTCATTTGAGACAAGTCGAGGAATTGATTCACCAGATCGACCCTAAGACTTTTTTTACGGTCGAAGAAATTCGCACCGCTTCGCGGGGCGTTTTCCCCTCGACCGGGGACTGGCAGATTCTTCAAGCCTTTGGCACTAGACGTAAATGAAGGGGACACACGATGAAAAAAACGGTCGTTGCAGGTGCATTAGGGGAATGCGTCCATGTCGCCGGCGTATATCGGTTCTTGCGTCTAGCAGAGAAAGCAGGTTGGCGGGCCGTGTTTCTAGGTCCCGCGGTTTCCGTAGAAGAAGTAATTCGAGCAGCAGAAGCCGAGGGAGCGGATTTAGTCGGAGTCTCCTACCGCCTTACTCCCGAGACTGGAGAGCGTCTTCTAGCCGAATTTGCCGAGCAAGCCGATGGCTTACGCTCGAAGGGAGTGCGCTTTGTCTTCGGCGGAACACCTCCGGTGGCTGAACAGGCAGCAAAGATTGGTTTCTTCGAGAAGGTCTTCTACGGAGGGGAAGCGGAGGAAGAAATCCTGACTTATCTGAGAGGAGCTTCCCCAAATTCATCTTCTGAGAAGGACTACCCCCAGGATACCGTAGCGCGAATCGTTTGGAAATCTCCCTACCCGCTCCTGCGCCATCATTTCGGCCTTCCAACCATGGAAGAGACTTTGGCAGGGATTCGGAAAATTGCGCAGGCGAAAGTTCTAGATGTTATCTCCCTGGGCATCGACCAGGATGCACAAGAAAACTTTTTTCACCCAGAGCGCCAAGACCCACGGCGCAGGGGCGCAGGGGGTGTTCCAGTCCGTTCCGCCGCAGACTACCGTGCTCTCTACCAGGCTAGCCGCTGCGGCAACTACCCTCTAATGCGCACTTATTCCGGCACCGATGACTTTATTGCTCTCGCAGAACTCTACATGGCAACGATCCACAACGCATGGTGTGCAATTCCGCTGTTTTGGTTTAACCGCATGGATGGCCGGGGGCCATGGGATTTAGAAGGCTCAATCCGCCAGCATCAAGAAGTGATGCGCTGGTATGGGGAGCGAGGCATACCCGTGGAGTTGAACGAACCCCACCATTGGGGCATGCGCGACGCTTCGGACGTGGTCTTTGTCGTCTCAGCTTACTTATCCGCATTCAACGCCAAGGCATTCGGGGTCAAGGATTACATTGCCCAAATGATGTTCAACAGCCCTCCAGGGCTATCCGATGCCATGGACTTAGCGAAAATGCTGGCTATCCTAAAGCTTATCGAGCCTTTGCAAGACGAAGAGTTTCGCATCTGGAGGCAAACCCGCACCGGTTTGCTCAGCTACCCCCTCGACCTAGACGCCGCCAAGGCCCATCTTGCAGCCACCATCTATCTCCAAATGGCTATTCGACCTCACATCGTCCATGTGGTGGGATACAACGAGGCTCACCATGCGGCCACAGCAGACGAGGTTATCGCCTCGTGTAAAATGGCGCGACAGGTCATCCAAACCGCCCTGAACGGACAACCGAACATGAGCCATGACCCGCAGGTCCGGGAACGGGTCGAGGAGCTTATTCATCAAGCCGAAATAACCTTGGAGGCGATTCGGAAACTCGCTCCTGATTCAGTGGAAGAGCCTCTAACCGACCCCCAAACCTTGGCAATGGCGGTGCGACTCGGTATCCTTGACGCGCCGCAATTGAAAAATAATCCTTATGCTTGCGGTCAATCGGTCACTCGGATTGATGGACGGGGGGCGTGCGTGGAAGTCGATCCCGAAAGCGGGCAACCCTTGGATGAGCGACAAAGGCTCAACCGGGTTTTCACAAAGTATCGACCTAAGGAGGTTTCGCCGTGAGTGATAAGGCAAATCGCTTTGCAGTTCTAGGCGCAGGACACGGTGGGAAAGCTATGGCAGCCCATTTAGCTCTTATGGGCTTTGAGGTAGCCCTTTGGAACCGAACCTACGAAAACATTCATGTCATCAAGGAACGAGGTGGGATTGAACTGGAAGGTCCAGAACGCTTGCCTTCTGGCTTTGCTCACCTGGCTCTGGTCACCTCCGACATCGCCGAAGCTCTAGAGTTCGCAAACATCCTTATGGTCGTAGTCCCCTCCTCGGCTCATGCAGATATTGCCCGCCGGGCAGCGCCCTATCTCAAGGATTCCCATGTTGTTGTCCTCAACCCCGGGCGCACTTTAGGCGCTATAGAGTTCGAGCGCACCCTTCGCAGCCAAGGATGCAAAACCCAACCGCTGATCGCAGAAACGGAAACCCTCATCTATGCTTCTCGCTCGGACGGTCCTGCTCAAGCGCGTATTTTTAGCATCAAGGAAACAGTCCCCCTAGCTGCCCTCCCGGCGAGCCGCACTGCCGAAGCCCTCGCAGCCCTTCGTCCCGCCTATCCCCAATTCATCGATGGGACCAGTGTGCTACACACCGGCTTAAACAACATGGGAGCTATCTTCCACCCGGCACTTACCCTGCTAAACGCCGGCCGGATTGAGTCAACCCGCGGAGACTTTCAGTTTTACATTGATGGAGTCACCCCCTCGGTAGCACGCGTCCTGGAAGTTCTGGATCGGGAACGAGTAACCGTAGCCTCTGCCCTGGGAATCCGCGCCCGCACTGCGCTGGAGTGGCTGAAAATGGCTTACGATGCCACCGGCAATGACCTATACGAGGCAATCCATAACCAGCCCGGCTACTACGGAATTAAGGCGCCGGCAGTCTTGAACCATCGTTATATCACCGAAGACGTGCCAATGAGCCTTGTGCCTATCGCTTCACTAGGGCAACAATACGGTGTCTCGGTGCGCGGCATTGACGCCATTATTCGCCTAGCCTGCATCATCCATCGCACCGACTACTGGCGGCGTGGACGCACCACCGAAAGCCTCGGGATCAGCGGCTTAAGCGTAGGTGAGTTAACCCAATATGTGATGGAAGGAATTAGCTTATCGTAAGCCAAGGCCAACTTGACGATCAGACTCGATCAGGCCCAGATTCCCTACGGAGAACCAACCCACAAGAAGGCATTCTTGAACTGGCAAGTGATGTCGCCACTGCCAGCGTAGGCAACTAAGTAAACCAAACCCTCTGGGTAGTTGCCAGCCCCCTCCCGAAAGCGGGAGCGGAAGAAGTTATATTTCTTCAGAACCTCCTGCTTCATTGCGTTGTAGGCTTCTAATTCCGCTCTATACTCGGCCCATTCGCTCGTGTCATTACTTTGGGGTGGCGCAGGCGGAGGCGGTAGAACCGGCGGCCTAGGCTCTGCCGTAGGGTCCATGGTCTCAAGCAAGATCCCATGGGTGAAGATTTGAAGCGAGTTCTCTCTCAGGACAGCCGAGACACGATTGGTCACACCGTTTTGCCAATCAAATTGAGGATCGTAGGAATGCGGATAGACCTCTATACGGTTGATCACCGTGCCCTCGCTGTGCACTTCAAAAGCAACATGACCACCGAACGCTCGCATGGCGATCAGTGCATATTGATTCGGCTTATCTAGATCGCCATTAGAGCGAAACGCAAAGCCACAGCCTGCATCACCGAAGCGCGAATTCCACTGGATCTCTGCTTGAATAGCTATGTTTCTCCCCACAATGCCGGGAAATTGATCAGCGTAAAAGTACTTCTGGAAACCACTGCCCTGAAGGGTTACCGAAGAATCGGCAAGATAGATTTGTCCTTCCGAAGGCACGACCCCCAGTCCGGACAAAGCAATTTCATAAGGCTCTAAGGCGACTTTTGTCGCTCTAAGGGCCTCTTCCGCCTGTTGCGTTTGCTGGGCGGCCACCTGAGTAGCTTGAGCGTCTTGAGCTGCTTGGGTCTCTTGAGCGGTAGCGGTCTGAGCAACGAAATCTACGGTGGCTGTGGGGGTCTCTGTAACACCGAGGGTCGGCTCAGGCGTAGCGGTTCTTTGCGTGAGAAGATCCACTGTCGAACAGGCCAGGAGGGTGAGCATCGTAAGGCATAAAAACCGCCATTTTGTGAGGGAGGGGGATAAAGATTTCATAGCATACCTTCCATCATTGCATTATGGATAAGGCAAGCTTATGGACTTCCATACAAGGGTATTCGAGCCCCGTTGATCTTGTTCGCTGCTTCGCTGCATAAAAAGAAGATCGTTTCAGCAATTTCCTCTGGGGTCGTCCGGCCGGCGGTTTTCTCCGAAAGTTTTCGGTCACGAAGACCCTCTACGTCAATCGCAGTCACACGCAGCACATTTGCCGTTAGAGAACTCCCCTTGGCCTCCTGCGCTAGAGCTAGCATTAGAGCTTCCTGGGCAGCTTTGGCGACGGAGTAGGGCGCGTTATTCGCCGGAGGCAAGGCAGCCGTGGGCGAACTCACTACGAAAACCCGTCCACACCGGGAAAGACGAAGCAGGGGCAAGAAGGCACGCACCAAATGGAGGGTCGTCCAAAAATGCTGCTCCAGCATTAACGCATAATCTGCGGGTTCAAAGGCATCAATGGACTTGCCTCCGATCCAACCCCCAATTAGGTTAACGAGCACATCACAACCCTGAAATTTCTCCTTCACCAACGCCGCCGCCTGAGAAGCAGAGTCCGCCTCTCGAAAGTCAAATGCCTCGATTAAAGTCCGTTCCGGGGGGAGGGACAATTCCTCCCGAAACCGCAAGAGCTTTTCTTTATCCCTAGAAAAGAGGGCTAGAGAAACCGATTCTCCGGCAAAACGGCGTGCAAGCGCTCGCGCAGTGGCGCTATTGGCTCCGGCAACGACAACCACTCCCCTAAAGCTCATGCTCTATTCCTCCGGGCTAGGGGGCCTCTCTTCACCGGGAAAGTCCATCTGTTCTCTCAGATGGCGCCTTCCGTTGGGCTCGATCATATGCCCAGACTTTATAGCCTTGGTTCTCAGATAGAATTCGTTGAAAGGATTCGCAGGTATGACTAGGGGAATTCGCTCAGTAATGCGGATGCCATACTGCCTCAACTCCCGTATCTTACGCGGATTGTTGGTCATCAAACGGATTGACCGCACCTTTAGGGAGTCAAGCATATGGGCAGCGATCCAATAGTCCCGTTCATCATCTCGGAATCCAAGGGCTAGATTGGCCTCTACGGTATCCAAGCCCCGATCTTGCAGGCTGTAGGCACGAATTTTATTGATAAAGCCGATCCCACGGCCTTCTTGGCGGAGATAGAGAAGGAGGCCTTTATCCATCTGACCTAAGAGACATAAGGCTGTTTCAAGCTGATCCCGGCAATCACACCGCAATGAGCCAAACACATCCCCCGTGAGACACTCGGAATGAATGCGCACTGGCACATCTTCTGCCCCGATCACGTCACCGTGGATGAGTGCGGCATGCTCCTTGCCGTCTTTATTGTTGTAAAAGGCAACAACTTGAAACTGACCGAAGCGAGTGGGCAGCTCTGCGATGGCCACGATCCGCACACAAATCTGGTCTGGCCCATATCCATCGCAGCAATGCTCCAAATCCTGGCTGATTAAGTCCTGAATCTGCTGAGGGTTGAGAGCCATATCGCCTCCTAGCGCGTCTGCAAAAGCCTCCCTCCCCGGCTATAAGGGTCTAGATTCACCGGCAAGCTTAGAGGAGCTCAGAGAAAAGAGTGCCCTAGACAAACCTTTCTTCACATGAAAACTTAAGACACGGTGGCCTCGGTTAAGGAGTGCTTGTCGATCCCCTAAGGCTTGGGCGAGCTTCAAGGTGCCAAAGCTAATCCTAGAACGAGCCGAACCAGTCTCATCTGGAACGGCAAGATCGGTTGACTGAGGCTCACAGGTGAACTGCACAAAATAAGCCTTTCCTCCACCCCCTTTGTGAAGCTGGCCAGTGGAATGCAAATAGCGAGGTCCGTATCCGAGCGTGACTGCGCAACCGCTCTGCTGGCGGATAACCCTCCGCAAAGTCTGAAGCGCCTGATCGACCTCAGGGGTTTGAGGGAGAAAAGCCTGCAAAGCAACATAAGCTGGGGGTGCAGCCTCAGCAAGGAAGTTGATTAAGGCTTCTTCGGGTGTGCTTGCCGATGGGCTGCCGAAGACCTCTATAGATCCGTCATCGAAATCGGGTGTCTCTGCTGAGAGCTTACCGCTTTCTGTGTAAGTTGCAAGGAACTGACGAGTCAGGGTTTTGGTCTCTTCTACGTTGGGCTGGTCAAAGGGATGAACACCGATGAGATGACAAGCAATGGCAGTTGCCATTTCCCAGAAGAAGAACTGTTCCGCTACCTGATATCGATCTGAGAGGGGAAGAATCAGTATAGGGTGTTCTCGCTCTTGTAGGGCAATGGTCAGGTTGTCGAATTCCTCCTCGCCGTTCAGACGAAGGTAGACAAAGAAACGATCGCGGCCATATTCTTCGGGCTTCCCGATGGGTTCGCGCACAACTGGTACAAGGCCTTTGCCTGCTTTGCCACTGCTTTCGGCGATCAACTGCTCTGCCCAATCTCCGAAACTTTCCAGGCTGGGGGAAATCAAAAAAGTGATCTTATCTTTGCCATGCAGCGCCATCGCTCCCAGAGTTGCGCCTAGCATAGCTGCCGGATTTCGGCATTCTGGGAAAAGGCTCTCCTCCCGACTGAGTTGAACCGCATGCGCAGCGCGAGCTAACAAGGTGTCCAAGTCCACTCCAATCAGCGCTGCCGGGACCATCCCAAATAGCGAGAGGGCAGAATAGCGCCCACCGATATTTGGATCGTTGAGAAACAGGGCACGGAAACGAAGCCGCTCGGCAATTTCGGCAAGTGCGCTACCCGGGTCGGTGATCGCGAGGAAGTGAGCACCAACTTCGTCCTCACCCAGCTCATCTCGACAGCGGTTATAGAAGTAGCGGAAAAGGGAAAAGGTTTCCACCGTACCTCCGGACTTGGTTGAGACAATGAACAAAGTCTTGCGGTAGTCCAACGGTCTCTCGACTGCTGCAATAGAGTCCGGATCGGTGGTATCCAAAACTTGCAAATCGAGGAAACCTTCTCGAACACCGAAGACTTGCCGAAGGACGAACGGTGCTAGGCTTGAACCGCCCATGCCCAACAAAACCGCTCGGCGATATCCCTCCTCTTGCAGTCCCTTGACCAGCGCAGTAAGCTGTTGAATCTGCGCTGGCATCCATTCGGTGCAGTGCAACCATCCTAGTCGGTTTGTGATTTCGGCAGGCTCTGAGCTCCAAAGGGTGTAGTCATGAGCCCAAACACGGGAAATGACCCGTTCCCCCTGAAGTCTTGCTAGTGTCTGTGTAACCCACTGGGTATGTTCGGCATTCATACCCCAATTGTAAAACAAAATTGACTGAGTATGGAGTCATTGTCCTAATTCTCACAGTTAGCCTAAGAAAAGGCTTTATCCATCGGGGAAAGTTTCTAAACAAGTTGCCGATATCCTAAACCATGTACCGACAAGGACATCGAGGCGAGGCCAGTCACCTTGCTAAAAATCGGTGTAAATTCCCTTAGGAATTTGGTTCAGGTCATAGGGGGTGACTTGATAGACATAATAATTCAGCCAATTGGTATAGAGCAAATTGGCATGGGCACGCCAACGCACGATAGGAAACTGGCTAGGGTCATCGTTGGGGAAGTAATTCTTGGGAATCTCGATCGGTAAACCTCTGCTCAGATCGCGTTCGTACTCACTCTTCAAGGTCAGCGGATCATACTCAGAATGACCGGTTACGAAGATGTGCCGCCCATCCTTAGTGGCCACGATATAGATTCCTGCCTCCTCCGACTCGGAGAGAATCTCAAGTTCAGAAACCTTTTCGATATCCTCGCGGCGCACCTCAGTATGGCGAGAGTGAGGCGCGTAGAAGACATCATCAAAACCCCTCAAGAGCTTCGACGTGCGAACCAAAGGGCGGTGCTCGAACACTCCAAACATCTTCTTCGGCAGAGGATATTTGGGAATCCCATAACGATGGTATAGCCCGGCCTGGGCACCCCAGCATAGATAAAAGGTGGACTCCACGTTTTCCTCTGCCCAGTCCATGATATCCACCAATTCCTGCCAATAGTCTACTTCCTCAAAGTCCATCTGCTCTACAGGCGCTCCGGTAATGATCAGTCCATCAAACTTGCGGTTCTGCACTTGGGCGAATGTCTGATAATGATTGAGCAAGTGCTCGGCGGAAGTGTTCTTGCTCTCGTGAGTAGCGGTATGAAGAAGAGTAATCTTCACCTGAAGAGGGCTGTTTCCCACCAGACGGAGCAATTGCGTTTCGGTTGCAATCTTGGTCGGCATTAAGTTTAAGATCGCCAGCTCCAACGGGCGAATGTCCTGATGCAGGGCGCGTTCCTCGCCCATCACGAAGATGTTTTCTTTTTGAAGGGTCTCCCTTGCGGGCAGGGTTGAGGGAATGATGACGGGCATACCTACACCTCACTACTTGCTTGTAACGCTTGATCCAAGTCCCAAAGGATATCTTCAATGTCCTCGATACCAACACTCAGACGGATAAAGTCGGGGGTTACTCCAGCAGAAAGCTGTTCATCGGGCGAAAGCTGACTGTGAGTTGTCGTGGCTGGGTGAATTGCCAATGATTTGGCATCGCCGACATTCGCCAAATGGCTGAAGAGCTGTAGGCTGTCAATAAACCTCCTGCCGGCCTCAAGCCCCCCCTTAATTCCAAAGCCAAGGACTGCACCCGCCCCTTTGGGCAAGTAGCGTTTGGCCCGTTCGTAATCGGGATGGCTCTTCAGCCCCGGGTACATCACCCAATTAACTCTAGGGTGTTTTTCTAAAAATTCGGCCACCGCTTGAGCGTTTTGCACATGCCTTTCCATGCGCAGGGAGAGCGTCTCGATCCCCTGCAAAGTCTGCCAGGAGTTGAAAGGCGCTTGGCAGGCTCCGATATCGCGCAACATTTGCACACGCGCCTTAATAGCAAAGGGAGGAAGACCTACCTGCTCTAGATCGCAGTAGACCAGCCCGTGATATGAAGGGTCGGGTTGGGTAAAATTGGGATAACGCCCCTGACGGTAGTCAAAATTCCCCCCGTCGACAATCAACCCACCGATAGTTGTGCCATGGCCGCCTAGGAACTTGGTCGTGCTATGGGTAACAACATTTGCGCCCCATTCGATCGGTCGAAAGAGGTAAGGGGTCGCAAGGGTATTGTCAATCATCAGCACAATCTGGTGCTTGCGTGCAATCTCGGCCACTTCTTCAAACGGAAAAACCGAAATATCCGGATTCCCGAGGGTCTCCCCGTAAATGATCTTAGTATTCGGCCGGATCGCTGCTTCAAAGTTCTGCGGGTTAGTTGGATCGACAAAAGTGACCTCGATCCCCATCTTCGGCAAGGTATAGTGGAACTGGTTGTACGTGCCGCCATATAAACGACTGGACGACACGATATGGTCTCCGCTTTCGGCCAGAGTGAGAATAGCCAGGATTTGGGCAGCGTGACCGCTGCTGGCCGCCAAGCCCGCCACACCCCCCTCAAGGTCGGCCACGCGCTTTTCCAGCACGTCGGTAGTGGGATTCATGATGCGAGTGTAAATATTGCCGAGTTCTTTCAGGGCAAACAGATTGGCCGCATGCTCGGTGTTCTTGAACTGATAACTGGTGGTTTGATAAATTGGCACAGCCCGGCTCCCGGTGGTCGGATCTGGGGAGTACCCGGCGTGAAGTTGACGAGTATTGAAACCGAACTGGCGTTGTGAGGTTGTCATCATGCTCTCCTTGTTAAGAATGGTGTAGATCGAACGCCTTAATCGGCGAGATCAGCGTATAGAGCTGTAGAGAGGTATCGTTCACCAAAGGAAGGAATGATCACCACGATCAGCTTCCCAGTGTTTTGGGGGCGCCTTGCCACTTGAAGAGCAGCCCAAGTAGCCGCACCGGCAGAGATTCCGATTAGCAGTCCTTCCTCACGCGCAACCCGCCGTGCGGTTTCGAAGGCATCCTCATTGCGGACTCGAATGACCTCGTCATAAATCCTTGTATTCAGCACCTCGGGGATAAAACCGGCGCCGATCCCCTGAATCGGATGGGGACCCTTTTCACCCCCAGAGAGCACAGGGGAAGCATCCGGTTCCACCGCAATGATTTGAACGGAGGGCTTGCGCGCCTTGAGCACTTCTCCGACACCGGTAATTGTGCCCCCGGTTCCCACCCCGGCCACTACGATATCGACTCTGCCATCAGTATCTCGCCAGATCTCCTCGGCCGTCGTACGACGGTGAATTTCTGGGTTCGCCGGGTTCTTGAACTGCTGGGGCATAAAGTATTTTTGTGGGTCCGAACTGACCAGTTCTTCGGCACGCTGGATCGCCCCGGTCATCCCTTCTGCTCCCGGTGTTAGGACAAGATCTGCTCCGTATGCCCGTAAGAGAATTCGTCTCTCCCTCGACATCGTTTCGGGCATAAAGAGAATAAGCTTATACCCTTTCGCAGCGGCGACCATTGCCAGGGCAATGCCGGTATTTCCACTGGTGGGTTCGACGATGATTTTATCCTTGGTCAAAATCCCGGCCTTCTCGGCGGCATCGATCATCGAAAAACCGATGCGATCTTTCACACTCTTTGCCGGATTATAAAACTCCAGCTTGGCCACCACTTCTGCCACGGCGCCGGCAGTCACCCGATTCAACCGCACCAAGGGGGTATTCCCAATAAGCTCGGTCACGTCGTTCGCAATTTTTGCCATTTCTACCTCTTCTCGAGAAGGGGGACTCCCCGCAGGTCTGAGCAGAACTCCCATAGAGGGAGCAAGCTTTTAGATCCCTGCACCTTCTACCAGTGCTTCGTCAAAGATCTCCTGCCGCTTGACCGGTTTGCCTTGATAAGCCTGACGCAGACTCGTCCGATCGAGGAGGGCGGCCGCTTCGTTGCGAATCATCAAAAAGAGACGGCGAAAGCGACATCCTGACTCAATAGGGCAAGGTTGGTAATGTGTCACTGAAACACAGGCAATAGGCGCCAGCAAGCCATCAAAATAACGCACAATCTCGCCTAGGGTAATCTGATCTGGGCTTTTAGCAAGAAGATAACCGCCGTGCTTGCCCGGGACGCTGGTGACCCAACCTTTGGCTTTTAAGTCGAGCAAGATATGCTCCAAAAACCGCTTGGGGACTACATTTCGCTGGGCAAGCTGGCGAATTGAAAGAGGGCCGTTTCCGTAGTTCTCGACCAGGGTCATCATCGCCCGCAAGGCATAGTCGCACTTTTTGGAGATTTTCATTGCTCATCCAGCCTATATACGATTAGTTGAGTCGTGATTATAAGGGCGAAACTTCGCCTGTCAAGTGAACTTCCGTGCAAAAATCCCCCCTATTTCTTGGTGATTTTGTCCATGGACAAACCGATATAATCAGTAACCGCCGCGCTCTTCGAGTAGCCTCTTCCGCGTGTAGGCGATCAGGCCACCGGCATCCAGGATAGCTTGGCGCGCAGCCGGCAGAGGAACGATTGGAAAACGCTTGCCACTAGTGTGGTTGATCACCTCCTTCTCGGTCACCTCCAGCTCATCCCCCTCTGCAGCTTCAAGTTGAGGACAAATGACCACCCTCAGGCCCAGATTAATAGCATTGTGAAGAAAAATGCGTGCGAAGCTCTTAGCGATCACCACCAACCCCCAACCCTTGAGCGCTGAAACCGCCTGCTCTCGAGAGGAACCGCACCCGAAGTTCTCTCCGGCAACAACGATACTGTCGGGTGGAATCTGACCAGCATTGAGTTTCTCGTTTAAGGGATAGTCGGCAAAGGCATACTTAGGAGTCTCACTAGGAAGGACCGTCGCCATAAAGCGGCCGGGATAGATGTGGTCTGTTGAAATGTCATCGCCCAACAGGAGAACCACCTTAGCCATCTTTTTCTCCTAGGAAAGGTTATCTTCAGTGGTTAGACCAATTTGACGCGGGTCGGTGATAACGCCGGTCAGCGCACTGGCGGCAGCAACCGCAGGAGAGCAGAGATAGACCTCTGCGTTAGGGTTTCCCATGCGCCCTTTGAAGTTGCGATTGGTCGTGGACAACCCTCGTTCACCATCGCCGAGGATTCCCTGGTGCACCCCGAGACAAGGGCCACATCCCGGATTCATAATCACCGCTCCGGCTTCGAGCAACTCCTTGATATATCCTTTCTCCAGAGCTTGGTGATAGACCCGGTAAGATGCCGGAAAGACCAACAAGCGAACCGTCCGGGCAATCTTCTTGCCGCGCAAGATGCGCGCAGCGATCTCGATGTCCTCTAACCGCCCGTTGGTGCAGGAACCGATCATGATCTGATCCACAGCCAGCCCGTAGGCTTCTTCAACCGAGCGAACGTTATCCACTGCATGGGGGAATGCCACCATCGGAGTCAGAGACGAGACATCCAGCTCGACCACTTCAGCATATGAGGCATCGGGGTCTGGCAGTAGGTCCTCAATTTGAAGCCCGGTAATCCCGCACTCAGAGCGGAGGTAACGCAGGGTTTCCTCATCGGGGGGGACAATTCCGCTTGTCGCCCCAGCCTCGATCGCCATATTGCAGAGCGTCAGCCGTCCAGAAGTGGGTAGGCGACGCACTGTATCACCGTGGAACTCTAGGACCTTAAAGTTTGCCCCCTGCGCAGTCAATTTGCCGATCAAGGCGAGGATCACATCTTTAGCGCCGACAAAGGGAGGGATCCTTCCGCTGAGGATCACTTTGATGGTTTGCGGGACTTCCACATTAAGCACCCTGCCGAGCGTCCAAACGCTGGCCATTTCGGTGGCTCCGATGCCAAAAGCAAAAGCCCCCAACGCCCCATGAGTGGTGGTGTGACTATCGGTGCCCACAACCACATAGCCCGGTAAAACATAACCGGACTCAACCAAGACCTGATGGCAAATGCCCCCCTCGTCGCCGCGAATATCGTGAAACTTCTGGATACCCTGTTCACGCACAAACTGGCGGATTCGCTTTTGGTTGGTTGCAGTTTTGGCACTTTCGGCCGGCACTCGGTGATCAAAGATAATCGCAATTTTGGATGGGTCCCAAACTCGCGCCTCCAGGCCGGTGCCCTTGAAAATTTCCTGGAATTGATTAATCACCAAAGCCGAATTCTCGTGCGACATCGCTAGGTCAACGCAAGGTTCCAGCACTTCCCCAGGCTGCACATGCGTGCGGCCGGTTGCTCTGGCGAGGATTTTTTCTACTACCGTCATACCCATTTTTCTACCTCCAAACTCACAATTTGGCAGCAATGGCGCGGGCCATTTCCAGCGTGGAATGACTTCCCCCCATGTCATAAGTGCGCACCCGCCCCTCTGCAACCACTGCAGCGACAGCCGCCTCGAGGCGTTGAGCCTTTTCTATCTCACCTAGCCATTCCAGCATCATCTTCGCCGAGAGAATGGTTGCAATGGGGTTGACCTTATACTGCCCGGCATACTTTGGCGCCGAGCCATGAGTGGGCTCGAAAACAGCCAGCTTCTCACCGATATTGCCCGAACAGCCAAAACCCAGCCCTCCCACCATTTGAGCACAAAGGTCCGAAATAATATCCCCATAAAGGTTCGGCGCAACCAACACATCATAGTTTAAGGGGTTCTTTAACAGCCACATGCAAATTGCGTCCACATTCGCTTCTTCCCAGACAATGTCTGGATACTCCTGAGCAACTTCACGCGCAGCTTGCAGAAAAAGCCCATCCGAAGCGCGCACCACGTTGGCTTTGTGAATAACCGTGACTTTTTTTCGATGATTCTTTCGGGCGAACTCAAAAGCGGCGCGCACGATTCGCTGCGAGGCTCTCTGCGTGTTGATCTTACAAGAAATGGCATACTGATCTTCGGATAGGGAAGTGAAAGGAGCAAAGTTTGGAGAACAAGTTTGAAGCACTTGCCGGATCGCTTGGGGCACAGGAGAAAACTCAACCCCACAGTACAAGTCTTCGGTGTTTTCACGGAAGACGACAATGTCAATGCCCTCTCGATAATTGAGCGGATTGCCCGGGTAGGCCTTACAGGGTCTCAGACAAACATACAAATCGAAGATTTGGCGCATTCGCACAATGGGAGAGCGATATACAAACCCCTTGCCCCGCAGCTCAGGACTCAGCTCAGCCTCGGCCACATCGCTCGGCTTGGAAGTAATTGCCCCGAACAATGCGGCATCAACAGTGTGAAGAAGCTCGATCGTGCGCTGAGGCAGCGGATCGCCCTCTTTGCACCAAAATTCCCAACCGATATCTCCGGGGAGGATTTCGGCGTCAAAGTCAAGCTGTTCAAGCACAATTCGAGCAGCCTCCAAGACCTCGACCCCGATCCCGTCACCCGGCAACCAGGCAATGCGATATTTGGGCATCCCAAGCTCCCTTTAGGCAGAATTGTGGATCGTCTCCACAAGGCTCTTAAACATCGCGCCCTATTTTATCGCACTCCGGCGAAACTCAGCAAACCCAAGGCATCCACCGATGAGCGCACCGGAGGGCGAAGGAAAACCTGCTCTAAGTAGAGCGCTTCTCTACTCCGACCTCGCCATTCGTAGCACCTGGGATTGCGGAATTTCGTCTGAGAAAACCGTTACGGAAATAGGCAACTTTGCCAAGATTTCGGCCTTTTTTCTTGTATATTTTTCTCGTTGACAGTCACAAGGTTCATAGTACACTGCAGTCGACTGTTAAAAGGCGTTGAAGAGAAAGAGTACCTTGCTTCTGGACGGTTCAGAGAGCGGGTGGATGGTGCGAACCCGACCGGTCGAGCAAGGGAATGGATCTCAGAGCTGCAAGGCGAACCCGATTTCAAGAATCGGCAGTAGCCTGTGCCGGAGTTGCCACCGTTATCGCGGCAAAGGGTATAAGCTTGCATTGCAAGTCGTACCCGAAAAGAGTGAGACTGGCTATCTCAACCCGTTGTCTGACAACGGGTTTTACGTTTAGCGGTAAGAGCCGGTCTAAGCAGGGTGGCACCACGGGAGACGCCTCTCGTCCCTGAGACGATGAGGCGTTTTGAGTTTGTAAGTGCCTTGGAGGTTGAGAATGAATCATCGGACACACGTGTTCTCATTCGACTTGGAGCAAACGCTGAGACTACCTGACGGGCGAGTGGCCCTGTTGCGCGAAAGAGCTGCCGATTTGGAAACCCCTCTCTCCGTATATTTGAAATTGCGCGACGGAGGAGCCTCGTTCTTGTTGGAGAGCGTGAGCGGTGGGGAGCAAGTCGCCCGCTTCTCGTTCATCGGCGTCTGGCCTAGACAGGCATTCGTTTTTCACCGCAACGCTTGGCACATTTACTCTCCTTCTGGGAGCGAGACTCTCGCTCTCCAGGAAGGGGAAAACCCCTTGGATGTGCTGCGTCGGGTCTTCAAAAAACCGCTCAACTTGACCAGCCAGGGATGGAATCACCCTCTGCGCTTCATGGGCGGTTTAGTGGGATACCTGAGCTATGACTTCGTTCGCTTCTTTGAACCCACAGTCACGATCGAGCCGCGTGCGGATTTGCCGGAGGCGATCTTCCTTGAAACCAACACCTTTATCGCCTTCGATCACGCCTTCGGAAAATTAATCCTCATCGCCGTCGAAGATGAGGCTGAGGTTACAAACAAAGCCAAAGAGCGTCTGGATGGGCTCGAGGAACGCTTAGCTCAACCTCCGGAGGAGGTTGCAGAGCGAGTCGAAAAAGTCAATTCTGCTCCGCTACAACCTTCCATCTCAAGGGAAAGGTTTGAGCAAATGGTTGCTCAAGCCAAAGAATACATCCGCCGAGGGGACTGTTTTCAGATTGTACTTTCGCAGCGCTTCTTGGGGTCAACCCATGCACCACCTCTGGCGATTTATCGCTCCTTACGTCGGCTGAATCCCTCTCCCTATATGTACTTCTTCGACTTCGGAGATTTAGGCGGTGGAGCGCCGTTCTTCCTTATCGGTGCCTCTCCGGAAATGCACGTGCGGCTCGATCGTGGGGTGGCTTCTCTCCGCCCCATCGCCGGCACGCGCCCGCGCTCAAACAACCTAGAAGAAGACCTACGCCTTGAGAAGGAACTCTTAGCCGACCCGAAAGAACGAGCGGAACATATCATGCTTGTCGACTTGGCCCGCAACGATTTAGGCAGAGTCTGCCGCTTTGGGAGCGTGAAAGTCTCGCAACAAATGGTCGTGGAACGGTATTCCCATGTTATGCATATCGTCTCCCAAGTTGACGGCGAGCTGCGGCCCGAGTTTGACGCTTTCGACTTACTTCAGGCTACGTTTCCTGCAGGAACGGTTAGCGGTGCACCCAAGGTCAGGGCGATGCAAGTGATCAACGAATTGGAGGGGCAACCGCGCGGCATTTATGCCGGTGTTGTGGGGTATGTTTCTTACAGCGGTGCGCTGGACTCGTGCATTGCGATCCGCACTCTGGTGATGCGCGGCCACCAAGTCGAAGTTCAAGCCGGAGCGGGGATCGTTGCCGATTCCGACCCCTTCCGGGAACACCAAGAATGCCTGAACAAAGCCAGCGCACTCTTCCAAGCGGTGGAGCTTGCAGAAAGGTCATTGAGTCTCTCGGCCAAACTTAGTCCCCCTGCCTCGAAAAAGGCCGCTCCAAGAGTAGTTCTGATTGACAATTACGACTCGTTCACTTACAACTTAGCCCAATACTTGGGGGAACTGGGCGCAGAAGTGTTGATCTTTCGCAACGATGCCCTCTCAGCGGACGAGATCGCCGCTTATCAACCTACGCACCTAGTGATTTCTCCCGGACCCGGCTCACCTGAGCAGGCGGGAATCTCTAACGAGGTGATCCAAAAGTTCGGCAAGAGCATCCCCACTCTGGGGGTCTGTCTAGGTCACCAATGTATCGGATACATCTTCGGTGGCAAGGTGACCCAAGCCCCTGCTCTGATGCACGGCAAAACCTCTCTGATTTATCACCAAGGGGACGGCATTTTCGCCGGAGTCCCTTCGCCGTTCGAAGCCACACGCTATCACTCACTGGTTGTCACCGAACCCCTGCCTGCAGAACTGGAAGTGGTCGCCCGCACAGAAGATGGGGTGATTATGGGTTTGCGCCACAAGCACTATCCGATTTACGGCGTTCAATTTCACCCCGAGTCCATCCTGACCTCTCACGGAAAACAGATTTTGGCCAATTTCCTTGCAGTTAAGGCCACTCCCCCCTCCCCAAGCCTATCTTTTAGCCAAGAGGAGAGTCACAAGCTCAAGCCTTATCTCTCCAAAATCGTCCAAGGTCAAAACCTGACTCGCAAAGAAGCCGAGGAAGCCATGACCCTGATTATGACGGGGCAAGCAACCCCCGCCCAGATCGGAGCGTTTTTGGTCGGACTGCGCATGAAAGGGGAAACTCTGGACGAGATTGTAGGCTGCGCTTTGGCGATGCGAGCTCAGGCAACCCCTGTGCCCTTCGTCAGAGACCCTCTCGTGCTGCTCGACACCGCCGGCACCGGCGGGGATGGCAAACACTCCTTCAATGTTTCGACCGCCGCAGCCTTTGTGATCGCCGGCGCTGGCTACAAAGTAGCCAAGCATGGCAACCGGGCCGTTTCGTCCGTTTGCGGCAGTGCCGATCTGTTCGAGGCCCTCGGTGTCCGCATTGATACCACACCCGAACAAGTAGCTCGGTGCATCGAGGAGGTAGGCATTGGTTTTCTATTTGCTCCTCGTTTCCACCCAGCAATGAAACACGCTATGGCTCCTCGCAGAGAGATTGGGCAGCGTTCGATCTTCAACTTACTCGGCCCTTTGGTTAACCCGGCGCGGGTGACCCATCAACTGATCGGGGTATACGACCCGGCACTCACGGAGCTTATCGCTCAGGCAGCAGTGGAATTAGGCAACCAAGCCACCATGGTGGTGCACGGCGAGGGGGGACTAGATGAACTGACCACCGGGGGCAAGAATCGGGTTACCCGTGCTACAGCTCACCGGGTGGAAACCTTTGAACTGGATGGCCGCGAGTTTGGCTTGCAGCCCGCTTCTCTAGAGGACTTACGGGGCGGCTCCCCTCAGCAGAACGCCCAGGTTTTACGGGACTTGCTGGCCGGAAAGCTGAAAACGCCCTGCCGAGACGTAGTCCTCTTCAACGCTGCTGTTGCCATCTCCACGGTCACAGGCGAGATCGAAGAAGCGTTGGAACAAGCTCGCCTCTCTCTAGAGAGCGGCGCCGCCCTGGAAAAGCTCAATCAACTGGTTGATTTGACTTCCTCTTTTGCTTCCTGAACCCCGGAGTTCCCGCATGACCTCCCCGAACACTATTCTGGAGGAAATTTTCGAGCATAAGCAGGCAGAAGTCGCTCAACGAAAAAAGAGCCTCGACGATCACACCATCCGGTTGCGAGCCGCAGAGCAAAATCCTCCCCTCGACTTCTTCTCTGCGTTGAAACAGGCAAAACTGGCTCTGATCGCCGAGATCAAACGGGCCTCTCCTTCGAAAGGGGAATTCGGCTTGAAATATTCTGCATCGGAGCTGGCGCAACTTTATGCTGCCCACGGTGCAGCAGCCATCAGTGTCTTAACCGATGAACGTTACTTCCGAGGCAGTCTCGAGGATTTGAGAGCGGTTGCACAACTTCCCCAACGCGTCCCGCTCCTTCAGAAAGACTTCCTCTGCGATCCTTACCAAGTCTACGAGGCTAGGGCATACGGGGCCGACGCCGTTTTGCTCATTGCATCTTATCTGGACTTCGGGTTGATGCAAGAATTACACGACCTGGCCACAGAGCTGGGTATGGCTGCGCTTGTCGAGGTGCACACCGCTCGAGAATTGGAGAAGGCTTTACGCTTACGGGGGCTAAGGATCATCGGGGTGAACAACCGCAACCTGCATGACTTTTCGGTCAATTTACGCACCTGTCTCGAGCTGAGACCCCACGTGCCCTCAGAACTACTCCTCGTGGCAGAGAGCGGTATCCAAAGCGCCGATGACATTCGCTTGCTGATCGAGCACGGGATCACTGCGTTTTTGGTCGGCGAGGCACTTGTGCGTTCGGGAAATCCGGCCCAAACACTGCGGGAGTTTTTGCTTGAGAAAGATGAAAGTAAAGATTTGCGGCATTAGGACCCTCGAAGAAGCCCGCTGGTCGATAGACAGTGGAGCAGATTTTTTGGGCTTTAACTTTTACCCTCCTAGCCCGCGTTCGATCTCGGTGGAAGAGTGTCGCCGGATTACGCGCTTTCTGCGCAGGGAATCCCCATCAACCGTGTTGGTTGGGGTGTTCGTGAACCAGCCGGCGCACCAAGTGCTGGAGACTCTGGAGTATTGCGAGCTGGACTTAGCTCAGCTAAGCGGAGATGAAGCTCTGGAAGAGCAATTCCTCCTCGGCGAGCGCGCCTACAAAGCCTTACGCCTCCCGCAGGGAGCCCAAGCGATCACTTTAGACCGACACTTCTACTTGCGCAATACGCCGCCGGCCTTCTTGGTCGATGCTTCGCTTCCTGGTCAATACGGTGGCACCGGACACCCAACCGACTGGAAACTAGCGGCCTGGCTTGCAGCCCAGCATCCGATCTTCCTGGCCGGCGGCCTAACCCCCGACAACGTCGCCCAAGCCATCCGAGAAGTGCGACCATGGGGAGTGGATGTCGCCTCTGGGGTTGAAGCAGAACCCGGAAAGAAAGAGCGCTCAAAAATCGAAGCGTTTATCCGCAATGCTCATCGAGCTTTTGCAGCGTTGAGGGAAAGCTGAGGAAAGAGGATGAACGGAGCTGAACGAACAAAATTCGGAAAATTCGGCGGACAATACGTTCCCGAAGTGCTCATGCCGGCTCTGATCGAATTAGAAGCAGCCTATCACCAAGCGTTATCCGACAGGGATTTCCAGAAAGAGTTCCAACATCTCTTGCAAACTTATGTCGGGCGACCGACTCCCCTGACCCTTGCCGAGCGACTTTCGGCCCATTTCGGCGGAGCTAGAATTTACCTCAAGCGCGAAGACTTAGCCCACAGCGGCGCCCATAAAATCAACAATGCCTTAGGACAAGCCTTGTTGGCGAAAAAAATGGGCAAAAAGCGTCTGGTTGCCGAAACCGGCGCCGGGCAGCACGGGGTTGCCACGGCTACGGCAGCTGCTCTCTTGGGATTGGAATGCGTCATCTACATGGGGGAATTAGACATGGAACGTCAAAAGCCCAACCTTTTGCGCATGCAATTACTAGGCGCTGAAGTCAGAGCGGTGAGCAGCGGCTCGCGGACGCTTAAGGATGCCATTAACGAAGCCATCCGCGACTGGGTGACGAACGTGAGAGACACCCACTATTTGCTCGGCTCTGCGCTGGGGCCTTACCCTTACCCTCAAATCGTGCGCGATTTTCAATCGGTGATCGGCAGCGAAGCTCGAGCGCAGATTCTAGCCCAAGCCGGCCGTCTTCCGAGCATGGTCATTGCCTGTGTAGGAGGAGGTTCAAACGCCATCGGGATTTTCTCGGCCTTTCTCGCCGACCCTGAAGTATGCTTGGTCGGCGTAGAAGCGGGGGGAAGTGGAATCGAAAGCGGACTCCACGCAGCCCGCTTCGCCGATCCCCGGCGCGGACGCATTGGCGTACTTCACGGGACGATGACCTACGTCTTGCAAGACGAGCACGGACAGATCGCCCAAACTCACTCCATCTCGGCCGGTTTGGACTACCCGGCGGTTGGGCCTCAGCACGCATACTTGCGCTCCATCGGGCGGGTTGAGTATACATATGTGACCGATCAAGAGGCGCTAGAAGCCTTTCTGCTTTTGGCAAAACTGGAGGGAATCTTGCCGGCGCTGGAGTCCGCCCACGCTGTCGCCGAAGCCCTCAAGCGGGCCCCTCGCCTCGGAGAGAACCACATTCTCTTGATCAATCTCTCCGGGCGCGGCGACAAGGACCTGGATACCATCCTAAAAGCCCTCTCCCCGCAAAGCAGTGAGCGACCTCTTGGGAAAACGGCGCAATGAACAGGCTACCCACCCTTGAAGAAGCCTTCCAAGCGGCTCGTTCCCAAGGCCGAGCGGCGCTCATGCCGTATTTCACCATCGGCTACCCCGACTTGCTCACGTCCTTTGCAATTGTCCAAGGGATCGCCCAAGCCGGAGCAGACATCATTGAACTGGGCATCCCCTTTTCCGACCCCCTCGCCGATGGACCGACCATCCAGCATTCCACTCAGGTTGCCCTGCAAAACGGAGTGACGCTCGAGACCTGCCTGACTTTTGTGCGCCAACTGCGTCAGAGTGGTGTAACCGTTCCCTTGCTCCTCATGGGCTACTATAACCCAATTTTCTCTTTCGGCGAAGAGCGATTCGTTCACTTGGCATCGGAATGCGGAGCACAGGGCCTGATCATCCCCGATCTCCCCCCTGAAGAAGCAGGGGGCTTGCGTCAAGCTTGCCAACACCTCGGCTTAGCAATGATTCATCTCATCGCTCCGACCACCCCTCCAGAGCGGATTCGATCGATCGCAGAACACACAAGCGGGTTTCTCTACGTGGTCTCCGTTACCGGCGTCACCGGGGCTAGAGAAGAGCTTCCCCCGGAATTGGTAGAGTTTATCCAGCAGGTGCGCGCAGTGACCGAACTTCCTCTCGCACTGGGGTTTGGCATTTCCCGTCCGCAACAAGCGGTGATGTACGGGCGTTGGGTGGACGGGGTGATTGTCGGCTCCGCCCTGATTGAGTTCGTGCGCCGCTCGGAGAACCCAATCCAAGCCGCCACAGCCTTCGTACGAGAATTTCGCACGGCACTCGAGAGCATATTCTCTGCTAAAAAGGCCTGATCGCCCTCAAGGGAAGGTATAATCTGGGGCAAATTCCCCACCCCCGGAGTGAGTATGCACATTCTGGTCACCAACGACGACGGCGTGCTGGCACCGGGTCTGTTGGCCCTGGCCCAAGCAATGCGTGAACTAGGGGAAGTGAGCATCGTGGCTCCGGAGCAAAATTGGTCGGCTTCTGGGCATGTCAAGACCATGCACCGTCCTCTACGGGTAAAAGAGGTGAGGCTGCACGATGGGAGTCGAGCGCTCGCTTCGGACGGCGCGCCGTCCGATTGTGTAGCCCTCGCCCTACTGGGCTTAGTTAAGCAGCCGGTTAACTTGGTCGTCTCGGGTGTCAACCCCAACGCTAACATCGGCCACGATGTCACCTATTCCGGGACCGTTACAGCAGCCATGGAAGCCGTGATCACAGGCAATCTACCCGCCATAGCGCTTTCCCTTGATGGTTCGAGGGTTCATACTGCTTCCCTCGATTACGCTCCTGCTGCGACTATTGCCAAGCGGATCGCTCGAAAGGTGCTCGAAAAGGGGTTGCCCCAGGGTGTCTTCCTCAACGTCAACATACCCTACCTTCCCCTGGAGCAGATCAAGGGCTTTCGGATTACCCGACAGGGACTGCGTGTCTACCGTGACGCACTTGAACAGCGGATTGACCCGCGCGGCCAGCCTTATTACTGGATCGGCGGGGAAGCGCCTACCGCAATCCCGGAAGAGGGAACCGACTACGAGGCCATAGCCAACGGCTATGTTTCTATCACCCCTCTGCAATTAGACCTCACCGCTTGGAGTGCGCTAAAGGCTCTGCAGGCTTGGGGCTGGGAATAGCTCCACACCCAAACACATGATCAAAAGGAGGCGTTCATCCTCTTAGAAAGCGGTTAAGATGAGAAAATTTCTCTTGACAGGATGGAGATTTGCCATAGAATTTTATAGAATGTGCGCAATAAGGTTTCCACAAACTGCGGCAAGCTGCGCCCCAGAATCCAATGTTCTGAGGGCGTTTTTGTGGGTTTTCACTCTGCGGAAGGTTGCTTTGGAAAGCAACCTTCTTTTTTGCCAAGCGAGGAACAATGAGTAGCCTTCGATTGCCCGGGCTGATCGATATCCACGTACACCTTCGCGAACCCGGAGCGACCCACAAGGAAGATTGGGATAGCGGCACTGCAGCGGCACTAGCAGGCGGTTTCACGCTCGTCCTTGCCATGCCGAACACGCAGCCCCCGATCACAGACGAAGCATCCCTTCAAGAAGTGCTTCTCCTCGCTTCTCAGAAGGCGCGCTGCGATTATGCCCAATACGTAGGGGCAGGAGCAGATAACGCAGGACACGTAGCCGCTTTAGCCAGTCGCGCCGCAGGGTTGAAGATGTATCTCGATCAAACCTATGGACCGTTACGCCTAGATGACATGCGCCTCTGGATGAACCATCTTGAAAGCTGGCCGCCGGATCGCCCCATTGTCGCCCATGCAGAGGGGCGAACCTTAGCGGCAATGATTCTAATGGCGCAACTCTTTAACAGACCGATTCACCTAGCCCATGTTTCGAGAGCGGAAGAAATCCTGCTCATCCGCAGAGCCAAAGAAAAAGGAATCCCGGTCACTTGTGAGGTGTGCCCTCATCATTTGTTTCTCAGCCAGGAAGACATTCCCTCCATCGGTGAGGGACGCAGCGAGGTACGTCCAAGACTGAACACCCCTGAGGATCAGCGTTGCCTATGGGAAAACCTTGAAGTGATCGACTGTTTCGCCACCGACCATGCCCCGCACACCCTGAGCGAAAAAGATGGGCAGAACCCACCCCCCGGCTTTCCCGGACTGGAAACCATTTTGCCGCTGCTACTCACCGCAGTCCATCAGGAAAAGCTAAGCTTGGACGATCTCATCACCCGCTTGTATACCAACCCGAGAAAAATCTTCAACCTGCCCGAACAACCCAACACGTGGATCGAGGTCGACATCGACCAAGAATGGACTATCCAAGCTCAGGAGTTCTTCACCCGCTGCGCTTGGACGCCCTTCGAGGGGTGGTCGGTCAAGGGACGTGTCGAACGCGTCATCCTGCGGGGGCAGGTGGCATACGAGAATGGCCGTGTCCTCGCTCATCCAGGTTACGGCCGATCCATCCGAGAAATCGGTTTATCCTTATCTTCAGGAGCGTGAGCGATGGTTACGTACTCTCCCCCTTTCCGCAAGCAAAGCCCTTATCTACCCTTCGGTGAGCAACGCACCGGTCGCTTTTACGGGAAGGACATCCTCTCGGTCAAGCAATTCAACCGCGCCGATTTAGAGTACATCTTTGGCGTTGCCCATGAGATGCGTGAGATGGTCGAGCGCATCGGCACATTTGATCTGCTGAAGGGCAAAATTCTGGCCAATCTGTTTTACGAGCCTTCTACTCGCACCTCCTCTTCGTTTACCGCAGCGATGGAGCGCCTGGGCGGCAGCGTGATCCCCATCAACGAAGTGCGGTATTCTTCTGTGGCCAAGGGGGAATCCTTGCCCGACACGGTGCGGACTCTTGAGTGTTATGCCGATGTGATCGTCTTGCGCCACCCGGAAATCGGCGCCTCGGCGCTTGCTGCGCAGTATGCTAGAAAACCAATTATCAACGCCGGGGATGGGGTTGGCGAGCATCCCACCCAAGCTCTGTTAGACCTGTTCACGATTGTCAGCGAGCTGGGTCAGGTTGACGGCTTGACCGTTACGATGCTGGGAGACTTGAAATACGGGCGCACAGTGCACTCCTTAGCCCGTCTGCTCTCGCTCTACGATGTCAAAATTAACTATGTCTCCCCCGAAATCCTGCGCATGCCAGCAGAGATCGTTCAAGAGTTGAACGAAAAGAACATCGTCCAAAAGGAATATACCACACTCGATGAAGTGCTAGCCCAAACCGATGTTCTTTATGTGACCCGAGTGCAGAAGGAGCGCTTTGAGAATCTGGAGGAGTATGAAAGCGTTAAGGACGCTTATGTGATCACCCCCGAAGTGATGCGCGAGGCGAAAGACCGGATGATCGTCATGCACCCCTTCCCTCGCGTCGGGGAGATCAGCCCCGAATTTGACACCGATCCGCGGGCCGCTTATTTCCGTCAAATGGAATACGGTTTGTATGTGCGCATGGCGCTCTTAGCCATGGTTCTCGGGAGAGCCTGATCCGGAGATGAAATCCTTTATCGAAAAGCTAGAGGAACGTTGTCGGAAGGCCAATTCGCTGCTATGCATCGGCATTGACCCTCACCCGCAGGACCTCTTAGAACCCACAGCAGCAGCCCTTTCTCGATATTGCCATACGCTTGTCGAACTTTGCGCTCCCTTTGCGGCTGCGTTCAAACCCAATAGCGCTTTTTTCGAAGCGTTTGGCGGCGAGGGATGGAAGGTTCTAAAAGAGGTCATATCCTCCATCCCCGAAGAAATTCCGACAATCCTAGATGCCAAGCGAGGGGATATTGCCTCTTCGGCGGAGGCTTACGCTCGAGCTGCGTTCGGGTGGCTCGGAGCGGATGCCGTTACGGTCAACCCCTATTTAGGGGAGGGTGCGCTTCAGCCCTTCCTCGCCACCGCACAGAAGGGGGCTTTTCTCCTCTGCAAGACCTCTAACCCCACGGCTGATTTCCTCCAAGAAGCGCGCTGCCTCGACGGCGAGGTGGGAATAGAACGGCTCTTTGAACGCGTCGCCCGAATGGCGAGGCAACTCAACCGCCTCAAGAACGTCGGCTTGGTGGCCGGAGCCACCTATCCCCAAGCCATCGAGCGCATCCGCGCAATTGTGCCCGAAATGTGGCTGCTAATCCCCGGGGTGGGCGCTCAGGGAGGAGATCTGGAGCTTGCCCTGCGAGCCGGATTGCGCTCGGACGGCTTGGGAACCCTGATCAACGTTTCGCGCTCGATCGCCCGCCATCCCGATCCCGCCCAAGCAGCTCGGCAGTATAGGGAGCAAATTAACTATCTGCGCAATAAACTTCTCCGAGAGAAGCAGAGCGCTCCCTCCGAGTCGGCATTTTTCCAGCCGCAACTTCGAAGCGTGGCGGACGCCTTACTGGAAAGCGGTTGCGTCTGTTTCGGGCGGTTCACCCTGAAATCAGGCCTGGTCTCGCCCATTTACATCGACTTGCGCCGGCTCATTGGATATCCCTCCCTGCTCGCCGAGGTGGCCGCAGCCTATCTGCCGATCTTGAGGTCTCTAACCTTCGACCGCCTCGCAGCCATTCCCTATGCCGCTTTGCCGATTGCCGCTGCCATCAGCCTCCAAGGCGGCTACCCTTGGATCTACCCGCGACGGGAAGTCAAGGAATACGGCACCCAAGCTCAAATCGAAGGGGACTACCATGAGGGGGAACGAATCGTGCTGATCGATGATTTGGCTACCACAGGGGAAAGTAAGTTTGAGGGGATTGCGAAGCTCACTCAAGCCGGCTTGAGAGTCACAGACGTGGTCGTTCTGATCGATCGTCAGTCGGGAGCCAAGGAGGCACTCGCAGAACGGGGCTATGCACTCCACAGCGTGTTCAGGCTTAGCGACTTGATGAACTACTGGGAAGCACGAGGGAAGATCGAAGTTCAAACTGCGCAAGCAGTGCGTGACTTCCTGCACAGGACAGCCACGGGATGACGGAACTCTATCCTTTGGTGCGCCAGTTCCTCTTCCGCTTCGACCCGGAATGGGTGCACCAATTTACTTTGTCCCTGCTTAGGGTTTGTGGCCGCTTCCCGCCAGTGGCCTCTCTCCTCAGGAGCCTTTTCACCACTCCTTCTCAGCCGGTAAGGTGTTTCGGGCTGATCTTTCCCAACCGGGTGGGGTTGGCCGCCGGCTACGATAAGGATGGGATCGCTTGGCAGGGTTTATCCTGCTTGGGTTTCGGTCATATCGAGGTGGGGACAGTAACCCCTAAGCCTCAACCGGGCAACCCCAAACCGCGTCTATTTCGCTTACCCGAAGCCCAAGCCCTAATCAACCGTATGGGGTTTCCCGGAAGAGGAGCGGCCTTCGTTGCGCAGCAGTTGCGCTGCAAGCGTCCTGCAGGAGTTGTTCTTGGGGTCAACTTGGGTAAAAATCAAGCCACGCCGTTGGAGAGAGCGGCCGAGGACTATCTTGCTCTTTTTGATGTCTTTGCGCCGTTAGCCGACTATCTGGCGGTCAACGTCAGCTCCCCCAACACTCTGGGCTTACGCCGGCTGCAAGCGCGCCAAGCGCTGGAAGAGCTGCTTAGCGCTCTCCATGCACGCCGCCGGGAAACCCAAACCGAGCTAGGAAAGCACATCCCTATCCTAGTCAAGATCGCCCCCGACCTAGAAGACCGCGAGTTAGACGATATCCTAGAGGTAGTGACTACCCAAGCCATGGACGGAATCATCGCTACAAACACGACTGTTCAGCGTAAAGGGTTGCAGCCGGACGTTCTATCCCTCAGCCCCACGGCCGGCGAAGACGGAGGGCTTAGCGGCTTGCCCTTATTCGCCTTGAGTTTGGAGACTGTGAAGAAGATCCGCAGACGGGCGGGGGAGCGGTTGCCGCTGATCGGGGTCGGGGGGGTTGTAGGACGAGAGCAAGCTAGGGCAATGCTGGACGCAGGAGCAGATCTGCTTCAGGTGTACACTGGCCTAGTGTATCGAGGACCGGGATTAGTTAGAGAAATCGCTCAGGCCTGAGAGCGCCCTTTGAAACAACTGTGCCAAGGTTCTCTAAGGCGGGCTGTATGTCGTTCAGCAATCTGGGTTAGGCCCGGCGAAAATGTTACCGAACGCAGGGCCTGGGGTAAACTCACACTTTTGATATAATCAGCATTACGATCCCAAATCTTCAAGGCGGAGACTTGCCACCGATGCAGACACAAGACGCTGTTTCCCTTTTCATCCAGTTTTTCAACAAGGCTTTACCTGTGTTCTCCCCTCAATCCGAAGCTGCTCTTGGTGAACTGAAGCCCGAGCAATTGCGCCAAGCACAATTCCGCTATATCTTCTCTGTCGAAGCGATGACCTCGATCAGCCATCTGATTGAAGACGCCGCCGCCCAGTCTTTACGGCCGGCTCAGCTACACGTCTGTTTTCAGTACCTCTCGCGCGTTCGCGATCAGCGACAGCGCTACCAAGAGATCACCCCAAGGTTACAGGGCCTGTGGCTTTATGCCGTGGCAGATGCCGAGCTCCCTGGGTGGCCAAACACTACTTTCATCGAACTCGCCAACAGTCCATTAGTCAACTACTGGTTTGTCGTGGCCTACGGCACCGGCCTCAGCATGACCTTGGTCGCCGAGGAAAAAGTCCCCAGCCAGGGCAGCCCCGTAGCCAAACGCGTCTACGAAGGACTTTACACGTTCGATGAGCAGCTCGCTTATAAGCTGCTTAACCTGCTCCATCTGAACTTCCCCGGCCAAGTCCCTCCACCTTTGCCCCCTGAGCTGCCCTAGGGGTCGAGGGCCGGCCCTGCTCGAGCGTTGAGTGCACTTCGGGCTAGGACTCGAAGAAAGGCTGACGCCTTCCTCCGGCCGGTTCAGGGTAGTGAGTTGAACGGCGCAGCCGGTCGAACTCCTTTTTCTGCATCCTTCCCCTAGAGGAGGGCAAAAGGAGTAGATGCAAGGAGCGGCCCCCTTGCCTACAAACAGAGATGGAGGTATCCGCCCCCAAGGGTCGATACAGTTCTCTACCTTACAATAATAATAGGAATTTTTCCAAGTTTTGCAGTTAAAATTTAGAAGAGCGCGATCTGGTTCAATCCTCGCGCAGGAAGAGAAAGCTTTCGTTCGACAAAGGCAAACCCGGCGAAAGCCGGCGACGCAAAGCCATGGGTCTAAGGACGATCTGTCTATGACTGCCAGGCTGCCGAAAACGAGCGATGAGTGGCACACCTACTAGCCGTCCATTCCCACAGGGGGACTTCCCTCTAGAACCGCCCCGAGCTAGGCGCAGACAAAATTCGTCTGTCATTTGCACTCGGGGCATTGTCGCTGCTCTTGACCCGCAGATGGCAAGTCTGATCCGGCTTCTTGTCGGGGCGTCTTTGTCAGCTAGGAGGAAAGATGACAAGACGCCTCGTTGGAATGATTAGCGCAGCCTTTTTTGCCTGCAGCTTGCCAACCCTTTGCCTGCCAAATCTAGCAAGGATTGCGCCGGTAAAAGCAGAAGTTCAACATCAGGTCTTTTTGCCACTCCTGATCAAGCCTGAAGAAACGGCTGGAGGGTCGACCACCCAACCTACACCAACCCCAACTCCTACCCCTGAACCCACCTTTCCGACCCTAGAAGAATTCATCACCCAAGTTACCAGTGGGCAGAGCTCTGCATGGCGGGGTTTTTACGCCGATGGGAAATTTACTGCCCGCATTGTGCAACAACCCCCGAATAACTACAGCTTTATCTCCTGGGAAATGGATGTTTTGACCCAGTATATGCTTGCAGAAGAAGAGGTCGTGGGGTTGTTGGCGCATAACACCCATGCAGGGCAGTATTATTTTCTGTTGCGCTTGGGCGATCAATTTTACTTGGTCTCGGATGACAAGCATACCCGTCTGTATCAGGTTCGGCAAATTGATCGCTACCAAGCCCTGCAGCCCGGCAGCAACATCAGCGACTACAAGAACCTGGAGACGGGTGAAATCCTGAGCACGGCGCAAATCTTTGCCCGTTATTATATGGGCGAGCCGCACGTCACTTTACAGACCTGCATCGCCCAAAACGGCTTGGCAAATTGGGGGAGATTGTTTGTGGTTGCGAGTCCGGTAGAATGAATGGGGTTTTGAGTTGTAAGTTGTGAGTTGGAAGTTCTGGGTTTTGGGTTTTGAGTTCCGAGCCTGGGTGCTCGGCTTTGTGGTGGGGGAGTGAGCGTGATATTCAATCCCGATGGAGCTGTCCTCGCGACATTGACTTCCTCTTCTTGCTCCCAGAGGTAGCTATGGAGGGTGGGCGTCATCGCCCACCATCGTGCGCAGGCAGACACCCGCAATAATGTCGGATCGCAGGCAGGGATGCCTGCGATCCGATGTCTGCTAGGGGACTCCCAAGACTAAGGAGAGTACCCGACCTATGGCGCTCCGCTCTTGAACACCAGCGGCAAGTAGAGGAAATGGGATGGACCGGTGGGTGGGAGTTCGACAACCGTGGTTGTCGCCGTGGCTTGGTTATTGGCCGAGTTGGGGTCGTCCATAGCCTGCGACAAACTCACCGAGGCAGTAGCTGTGATCGAACCGGCTTGGGCGGGAGCAGTGCCTTGGACGAGGATTTGAGAAGACTGTCCGCTGGGGAGGTCGGTTCGATTGCAGGTGAGGGTATTGCCGGCTTGGCTGCAGGACCAACCGCTGCCGCTGGCGCTCTGCAGGGCAAAACCGTTGGGCAAAAGCAAGCTGACGCTGACCGCTTGAGCGACATGCGGCCCGTTGTTGGTGACGGCGACCGTGTAGCTCAGCGCAGCACCCACATTCACTGGGTCGGGGTTATCGGTCAGGGTGATAGCGAGGTCGGCTTGTTGTTTGCGGACCTCGAATGCGGGCCCCTCGACAAGGATGAAATCACCACCGGAGCCTAACCCGAATGCCTTGAGGGTGTATCCTTGCCCGGCTTTGTTGATGTAAAGTCCGCTAAACGCCGCCACGCCATCCGCAGCCTTCTTGTAATAGGGTCCGGGCAACAGCAACCCACCAGCCGGGTTATTGGCGAGGCTGAGAAACACGAAGCTCTCAAAAGTAATGGCCAGATTGCCCTGATCGTCTTCGGCGCGGACCACCGGTTGTTGCTCAAAGGGGATGTTTTCGAAGGCAGTGCTGGGATATTGGGCGAAGACCAGCTTGGTGGCGAGATTGGTGCATGTGGCCACGTTGGCAGCGGGTTGGAAGCCGGGGCACCCCCGGTTGGGCATCCGTCCCATCGCAGAGCCAGGGGCGGTATTCGACGTTGCTCGAGATGCGCTGCCCGTTCCCCTTCGGATTGCTGGAGACCACTGGACCTTTATTCCCATTCCACCAATTGAATTTCGCTGAAATGGGCATGCCGTTATACCATTTCACCGCATCGGTATTACCTATGAAGGCATTCTCCTCAACTTTGAAGGATGCGCCGACCGCAGAAGCACCGATGCCTTCGATGTTGCCGATGAAATAATTGTTCTTGAACAGCACATTGGCTTGACCATCCGTGCCCGCACCAGCCCAGTTGTTCTTGATTTCATTGTTGCGGACGGTGACAGCGCCGTCGGTTGGGTTGAGATAGATGCCGCTGACCCATTTCTCGATGACGTTGTTCTCAACTGTCAGGTTGCTGACGTTATAACCGGTCAGAACCCCCCGACCACCGACAAAATTATTTTCCCCTCCGGTCCAGGTTCCAACCAGCCAATTATCTCTGATCTGAACGCCCAAGAGCCCAGCCGCAATGTAGATCCCATGGAGTTCCCCGCCGCTTGTCGTGCCGTTTTCAATCTTGAAACCCTGGATCGTGACCGTATTCGTGTAGACTTCGAACGACCCTTTGATGATTGAACGGGTTGACCCACTGCCTAGAAAAGTTATTCTGCGATTAATTGCGACCCCTGTGGGCTCGTTATACGTCCCGGGAAGGACTTTGACTACACTGCCATTAGGGGCACTTGCGCCGAATGGCTTGAGAGAGATACCCACCACTCCACCGGACGGATCAGAAATATATACGCCCTTATCAAAAGTATTTGCCGCAACCAGTTCATCAGTGAGAGGATTACTTTGGATAAATAAGTGTCTTGTCGTGGGTGTCAAACCGGCGCTGGAGAAGTTGTTATTCCTAATAATCGTACCCGGACGGCGTGCCCTTAGACTGGCTGCGTCTCGCGTTGTTACCCCGGCAAAGGTGTTGCCCTCGATTAGACTGTTGTCGGCATCAATGGTCACCAGAGTGTTTCCTTGTTCTTTGCCATCCGAATTAACGCCACCCGCAATGCCGGTAACCTGATTGTTCGTAAATTGGACGGCAGTTGTTAGTGTACCCGAAGGTCCACCTCCCATCACCACCAATTGGCGAGGCACATTCGGAATGGTAAACTGCCCGCCAAGCCCTTCTCCACCTGGAGTCTCACCAACAAATGTCTTCCCAGAAAAGATGTTTGAGTCAATCACGAAATTTGTGATCGTTGCTCCATACTCGGATAAAAGCCCGTGATCACCATTTGCCCTTATCTCGTTCCCTTTGATGATTGCATTGCTGTGTGTACCCCTGAAGTATAGTGCTGCGTTCTCAACAGCGGGATTGCCATTGTCAATTCCGACAATCGTGAATCCGTGACCGACATCCCCAATCTGAACACCGGTCGTTGCGCCGTCCACAAGCAAAGTTGCCAAACTTCCGACCCCTGACACTCCCTGAATGGTTGTGCTGGAGCGCCCATTGATAGAAAGTAATTTCACGTTTTTATTTAGAATGGTGATATTCTCATTATAAACACCATCATTGACATACACCGTCCCCCCTATGTCAACGAGGTCAATCCCCTTTTGAACGGTCCTGACGGCACAATTTGGCTTAGCGCTACCGGAGTAAGCAACATTCGCCGTGCCATTGCATTCTGTATCATGTCCATCTATGCGCACATAGATCGGTGAAGCTGCAGAGGTAGGGGTAACAAGAGAGAAAACCACCAACAATGAAACAAGAATATTCAGAGTATGTAACAGTGTCCCTTTCATCGATAGTCTCCTTAGCCACGAGTTCAAATCTCCTGCTTTGAAGCTCGAAAAGCCTTCAGATCCCGGTCAGTTCCTCCTTTCTTTTTTCGCAGGTAGAGCAACACCTCTCCTCGTGGAGAAGCGCACCGTATCGTCTCACCTTCTCCAAAGGGATACTCAAGCTCTCCCCTAGCCAATCTATGAGGCGTTGAGTCTCGACCTTATCCGTAATCTTGATAACCACCTATGCAGTAAAGGTAAGGCGCAGCGAGTTCAGGATGCGAGCAGTTCTTAGGGGACTAGACCCTTATTACGAAGTAAACCAAAAAGCCTGACCCCCGACCAGAGAAGTTCTTTCTGTCAGGCTTTTCGGCAGCCGGGCTATCTTCCTAGGGGAAGACCCCATGGCTTTGCGCCCCCGCCTCACGACGGGTTTGCCTTTTCGAAGCTTTTCACTTAGTTTAACCGATTCTTAATCTTCTGTCAAGGGGAAATGTAACTTTAAGCTTGACCTCAGCAGGTTTTGCCTGGCTGCACTGCTCAACTCCGAATCATGCAAGATAGAGCAGCAACTTACATTGAGGCCTGAATATGATGGCAGTTGATTTACTTCAAAGAAGTGTGATTATGGGAAAGCTGCCAAGCGACGAAAGACAACTCCCCCTCCTATCCCCTCAACCCGGAAGTGCGTTCTAATCGCAAGCCTGAACTTAAGTCAAACAAAAATCCCCCTAGCGGGGGATTTTTCACACTTCTCCGACCGTTTGAGCTTAGACCACAATCTCCTCGGCGGCCTCCGGCAACTGATAGCCGAAGGAACGCAAGCGTTTCTTGAGATCAGCTAAAGATTTGCGCCCAAAACCATCGATTGCCAAAAGCGCCTGTTCGCCCTGTGCTAGGCGTTCCAAAGCCTGCCCCACCGTGGTGATCCCTGCCTTGGCCAAGGCTTCGGTAGCGCGCGGGCCGAGGTTCAGATCGGCGATCGGGCGCAAAGGCGAAGTGCGAGCGGCCTCGCGGGCTTCCTTCTCCGCTTGATACTGTTTCCGAACCTCCAACTTGCGGTAGAACCGGTCGACTTGCCCCTCGGTATCCACAATGCGTTGCTCGCCGGTATAGAAGGGATGACATTTAGAACACAGGTCGGTGTGGATCACTTTCTTGGTCGAACCTGTTGTCCAAGTGTTGCCACAAGCACAGATAACCTGGGCATCCGGGTAGTAGGTAGGATGAATGCCTTTCTTCATAAGCTTTATTCCCTCTCCCTAGGTAAAGACTAGGCCAGTTCTTCTAGGGGAATGACACTGACGCGTCGGCGATTGCCGCGGATCGGCTCATAGACGACCACACCCGCAGCCGTTGCAAACAGAGTATCGTCTCCACCGACGCCGACATTCTTGCCCGGCTTAATACGCGTACCCCGCTGACGAACGAGGATGTTCCCCGCTAGCACGCGCTGTCCTCCAAAAACCTTAATGCCCAAGCGTTTGGAGTGACTCTCTCGTCCGTTGCGGCTGGAGCCGCCGCCTTTCTTGTGCGCCATAGCTGCCTTCCTATCCTCTCACAATTTCATCGATCCGCAAGCGGGTGTAGCGCTGCCGATGTCCCGATTTCACACGATAGCGCTTTTTCGGGCGGTACTTGAAGACGATGATCTTTTCACCCTTGATCTGCGCCTCTACCGTGGCGAGAACCTTTGCTCCTTGCACCAAGGGCTTGCCGACCACCACATTCCCATCCTCAACCAGCAGCAGCACCCGCTCCAAATCCACCTGTTCACCGACTTCGGCGGGAAAGTAATCTACCTCGATGGTGCTACCGACCACCGCCTTATATTGCTTCCCGCCATCTTCTACAATTGCATACTTCATTGTGCTCTCCAAGCTTCACTTCTCCACCGGATGCGCGCTCCACGCCTCTTTCCGGCGCTTCCGCACAACGATGAGGAAGTTGGGGATACAAAATGGCTTCCTAGCTTAGAACTAGGGGCAAGTTGGAATTATACGAACGCCCAACAAAAGTGTCAAGTCCGTTTGGACGTTTTTATAGTAGCATAGGCTCGATGGGAATCATCTGCAGCCAATGCCATAGGCAAATGCCTCAGGGGATGCGCTTTTGTGGCTATTGCGGATCCAGGTTGGGCGACCCGCCCTTAATTCTGGAAGCCCGCCAGCGCAGTCAGATCCGCCATGTCACCGTTCTGTTTGCCGATCTCGCAGGCTACACCGCCGCTGCCAGCCGCTTGGACAGCGAAGCCCTCTATGAGCTCGTCCAGCAATACACAGACCTCCTCAGCCGTGAAGTTTACAAATATGAAGGCGTGATCGACAAAATGACTGGGGACGGTATTATGGCCCTGTTCGGTGCACCAGTGAGTTACGAAAACAACACCGAACGCGCCGTACGTGCCGCCTTAGACATGCAAGCCAACTTTGCGCTCTGGCGCCAAAAAGTCCAACAGAGTCTGGGGATCGACCTCAATTTGCGCATCGGCTTACACTGCGGCCCGGTAATTGTCGGGGAAATCGGTTCAAATCTCTTGATGGATTACACGGCAATTGGGGAAACGGTCAACCTCGCTTATCGATTAGAAGAGATCGCCGAGCCGGGCTGTATTTACACCAGTGCTGAAATCGTGCACCAGACCCGAGCCCTTTTCGAGTATGAAAAACTCCCCGATGTCACACTCAAAGGCTTTGAGCGACCGATAGCCTGCTACCGTCTCCTTGGGCTAAAGCCCTCCTCTGCGACCTCCCGCGTCCGGGAAGGCCTTCACGCCCCCTTGGTCGGGCGTCACAAAGAGCTAGCGAGTCTGCTCCAACTTGCCGATGCAATTCAGAGCGCCCAAAAGGGGAAACTGATCTTGATCTGCGGCGAGGCGGGCATCGGCAAGAGTCGCCTGCTTCAGGAACTCAAAACCCGGCTGGCCAAGGCAAAAATCCGCTACATCGAAGGAGCCAGCCTTACCTACCGCCGTTCCGTCCCTTATTGGATCTTCACCGACCTTTTGCGACATCGGCTCAATCTCCCCTCGAAGGGCACTCCACCGGAGATCTCGCGCTCCTTGCGCTATGCCTTGAGAGCTGTGGCACCGCAAAGCGCAGCCGAGCTGCTTCCCTACGTGGAGTACCTCTTCTCTCTGCCGACTTCCGACTCCAGCTACCCAACCCTCGTTCAGGGTTTAGAAGGCGCCCAATTCCGCCGCCGGATGCTCACGGCTATCCGTTTGCTCCTCTATCCTCACCACCCCAATCAACCTCGGATTTGGATTCTCGAGGACCTGCAATGGGCAGACGAAGCCTCGCTGAGCATCTTAGAAGCGATTGTCGCCGATCTCCCGCAAACGCCGCTCTTGATCCTTGCTGCCACGCGAAACGAAAACATTCCCCCGCTCCAAAAGTTCCTCCACACAGCGCAGCAAGCCGGCTCTTGCGTGGTCGAGCGGATTGAACTGCGCAGCCTGACGAGCGAAGAGAGCTATGCGATGCTCGCCAGCCTAGCGGACATCCGCCGGTTTCCCCCCAAGCTCGTCCAGAGCATCCTCGACCATGCTAACGGCATCCCCCTCTTCCTCGAAGAGATTCTGCGCATGCTACTCGATGAGGGGGCTCTGGTGCATACCCCTCATGGGCTTCAGCTTCATCGGGCGATCGACAGCGAAGCTCTGGGCGTGCCTATCAACCTTCAGGGCCTAGTCCAGGCCCGCTTTGACCGCCTAACCAGCCTGCAACGCACCGCCTTACAGTGCGCCTCAATTATCGGTCATCACTTCAGTGGGGAGATTTTACAGGAGGTTTTAAAGGCGGTCCTTCCGGTGGATGAGCAAGACCTGCGTAAAGCCCTCCAAGAGCTGATTGAGCGGGAATTCATCCTCGCCACACCAGATCACCCCCAAGGCGAGTTTGCCTTCCGCCATCTGATCATTTCCGAGGCGGTTTACAACACCTTGCTCAAGAAAGAGCGCAGCCGCTTGCATGCCTTAGTCGGCACAGCTCTGGAGAGCCGATACAGCGACCGGCTGAACGAAGTCGTTGAACTCCTAGCCCGTCACTTTTCCTGGGGCAACCGGCCCGAAAAAGCCATCCAATACTTGATTCTGGCTGCACAAAAGGCCCTGGCCGGTTCCCTCTATGAGCAAGCCCAGAAGCACTATGAGCACGCCCTAGCCCTTTTGCCCGGCTTGGAAAAAGCCCATCAGCAGGCCTTAGAAATCCATCTTGGGCTAGGCGAGGTTTACCAAACTCTAGGGGACGAGAAAGCTGCCCAGGCTCAATATCTGGCTGCCTTAGACCGCTTATCCCAAATAGCCCCTTCCGAGGGTCAGGAACTGCGCAATGCCCTTCTCCAAAAGCTGCGCAAGCTGAGTGTTCTCGACCCGGCATAATTGAGATGCTTCACTGCGCTCTACCACAAACCGAAACGCACTTGCCCCCTCGCCAGCAGGCAAGAGATCGGCAATAGAGGCTACTCTTGATCCACCGGCGGGCCTGCCTCACCGTAGTCGAGCACTTCCCTGGTTCCCGTCCCTGGCATCGGTGGGCCAAGAATCCCTTTCGCTTCCATCGCTTCAATCAGGCGTGCCGCCCGGGTGTAGCCAATGCGCAACCGACGTTGAAGCATCGAAATCGAAGCCCGTCCCTGACGCCGAGCAAGGTCCACCGCCTCATTAAAGAGCGGGTCCTGATCTTCCCTGCTCGGCAGCTCGTTCCAGAGCGGCATCTGTCTGAGAGGAATCCCGCTTGGGAGTTGAGAAAGCGGTTCGCCGCTCCCCGTTTCTCCCGCAGAGTGATTTTGCGCCTGCCAAAACTCAACCAAGCGCAAAATTTCCCCATCCGAGACGAACGCCCCTTGCAACCGAATCGGCGCTGCGGCGTCCGGCGCCTGAAAGAGCATATCCCCGCGGCCCAGCAAACGCTCTGCGCCGAGCTGGTCGAGAATCACGCGACTATCCACCCCCGACGCCACCGCAAAGGCAATGCGCGCCGGAAAATTGGCTTTGATTAACCCGGTCAGAACATCCACCGAGGGACGTTGGGTAGCCAGCACCAAGTGAATTCCCGTGGCCCGCGCCAATTGGGCCAGGCGGGTGAGCGAGCGCTCGGTCTCCTCAGGAGCCAGCATCATCAGGTCAGCTAGCTCATCGATAACCACCACCAAGTAGGGCAATGGGCCGCCGCCTTTTGGAACCGCTTTAGCGTTGTACTCAACAACGTTGCGGCAGCCGGCGTCGGCCAACTTCTGGTAGCGTCCCTCCATTTCCCTGGTCACCCATTGCAAGACGCCGGTCACGCGATCTAACTCGACCACTACGGGGGTCATCAAGTGAGGGATGCCGTTATAAACCGAGAGCTCCACCCGTTTGGGATCGACAAGGATCAAGCGCAACTGAGCGGGGGTGTTATGAAGGAGCAGGCAGGCGATCAAAGCATTGACGCAAACCGACTTCCCCGAGCCAGTGGTGCCGGCGATCAACAAATGGGGCATGGCCGCCAGGTCAATTGCCACCGCCCGGCCGCTGACATCCTGCCCTAATCCTATGCGCAAGGGAGAGCGCAAGCGTTGAAAAGCCTCGCTTTCGATCACGCTTCTCAAGCGCACCAAGGTCGGCTGCTCGTTGGGCACTTCGATTCCGACATACCCCTTGCCGGGAACCGGAGCTTGAATGCGCACACTGCGCGCCGAGAGCGCCAGCGCCAAGTCGTCCGCCAGGGCGGCGATCTTCCCTACGCGCACCCGCACCCTTCCGCTGCGCGTTTCGATGAAATCCGGTTCGACGCCAAACTGAGTGACCACGGGGCCGCGGTTGATCTCGACCACGTGAGCCGGCGCGCCAAAGGAACGAAGGGTTTCCTCAATCACCCGAGCGCGGTGCTGCTCGACTTCCTCGGAATCTTGGGGAAGCGACCCAGCTTCTAAAACCGCTTGCAACTCGGGTAGCTGCCAGTTTGAGCCAAGACTTTCTCCCTTTTCTTTCCCTATGCTCCCGGCGAAGGAGACTGGCCCCACCGGCGCCGCGCTCGGAACTGAAGGACCCGAGCGCAAGGGAAATGCAGGCAACCCTTGAGGGGCGGTGGAGGAAGGACTCTCTTCAACTCGCTGCTGCTCCATCCCGGGGGGCTGACGCCCTGACCACCAATCCAGAAAAAGATTTCGAGCATGGGCCAGGCTCGCCATCACTTGGGCCAGGGGCAAATCAAACGCTAGGATTAGTGCGACCAGCGTCCAAGTAAACAAGGCGATAGTGGCTCCGAGGAAACCCAACCCCCGATCCAGCAGGTGGAATAGCCAGTAGCCTACCCTACCTCCACCCCAGCCGCTTCCCGCGCTCAACTGCGCCCCTTCGGATAAGAGGAGAGACCCAAGCCAGTGGAAAACGGCAAGCAGATTCAAAAAAAGGAGCGAGAAGCCGATTATGCGCTCGATGGTTGGGGTGGGCACTTTCTCAAAGCGGCGCAAAATAAGCCACAAGCCCAGCGCAATCAAGAACAGCGGTAAGATGACCGATCCCCACCCGAAGGCAGCGATCATCCCCTCGACCACCATATTGGTCAACCATCCCCGAGAGACCGAGACCATGCTGAGCAACGACAAGGCTCCTACGCCAAGGGAAGCCACCCCCAGCAAATCCAATTTTTGGTCCAAGGACAATCCCTCTCTCGACGGGCCGGCGCTTCTAGCCCTAGGAGGGATTTGACGAGCGGGCTTTTGCGATGCGGTGCTGCGAGGAGGATTGCGCAGCAAGCTTCTCAACCATGCCAATCGCAGCAGAGAAGGTGCACCTGTTGGGCTCTTGCCTACCGGCTTGGAGAGCCCCTTTGCCGGCTTAGAGAAGGATTTCGAAGAGGAGATCCGGCTTCGAGAAGGGGAAGATTTCTTCGGCATGCTGTCTTCTCGTCCCTTTGATTGTCATAGCCGATTTCATTATAGCGCATTTCACCCCGGCAGCAGGGAGCGCACGCCACAGAGAACCGAGGTAGCGGGAAACCAGTGTTGGGATATCTGCGCTTATCGAGCCTCGCAGAGGATTCATTCATTCGAGTTGAACGAGAGACGGGATTTGAGGACACCCGACTGCGAGGGTTGGAAGAGGCGGAGAGTTACCCCCGGCAGCGATCGATTTACCTCAACTTCGAGAAAGTCCTCTAAAATACCCCGAAGCGAACGCACACGCTCCAATCCGCCTAGGGTATAATACCGATTCGTGAGAGAACCCGGGGTGGTTCATTCGATGAAACGCTTTTCCGGTCTATGGATAGCCGTGCTCCTGATCTTGTTGGCTGTTTGCTCTGCACTGCTAGCCCCGCCCGAGAAGACTTTAGGCGAGCGAGCGCGGCTGATCTATTTCCACGCAGGGTGGGTTTGGGCTGCCTTACTAAGCTTCGGCCTTAGCGGCCTGACCGGCTTGATCGGTTTCCTCAGCCGCAGATCCAACCCTCTTTCGTGGTCGATTGCCCTCCAGCGCAGTGCGCTGGTCTTCTGGCTGGTCTTCCTCCCGATGTCACTATGGGTGATGCAAGTAAGCTGGAACGGGCTCTTTCTTGCCGAACCGCGCTTTCGTATCCCGCTCCACTTTGCCGTCATCGGCCTGCTGCTTCAAGCAGCCACAACGCTCATTTCCAAACCTGCCATTAGTGGACTGGCGAATTTCCTTTTTACAGCAATGCTCTTCCTCGCTTTGCAAGGCGCAGAGTACGTGTTGCATCCCCAAATGCCCATGCTTAACGACCGAGCGGGCACATTGCGCTTCACTTTCTTTGCTCTGGTTTTGCTGCTCAGTGGAGCATGCTGGAGCTTAGCCGCTTTTCTGATGCGCCCTGTACAACCTTCCTCTAAACTCTTCCCTAACGTTTCCCTCTGAGGCATGAGCCGGGCTTCCCTCTCGGTACCCAGACGGCGCCTAGCCTTCCTCACCTTAGCCCGCATTCTGGTCAACACCATCTATCGGATGGTCTACCCCTTTTTAGGGGTCTTCCGCACAGCACTAGGGGCTTCCCTAGAACAGATGTCTTGGATTCTAACCCTCCGCTCCACCCTTGGTGTCCTGACACCCCTATTTGCCAGCATCGGTGACAGTCGGGGACGGAAGGCGGGCATGCTCGTGGGAATCGCCCTATTTACCCTTGGATGCAGCCTGATTTGGATTCGCCAAACTTACTTCTTCTTTGCCATCGCCCTCTTGCTGACCATGCTGGGCAAATACATCTTTGACCCTTCCCTATTGGCCTATGTCGGAGATCAAGTAGTCTATTCGGTTCGCGGACGTGTAATGGCCCTTATGGAATTTAGCTGGTCGCTGTCGTTCCTGGTCGGGGTTCCTCTGATGGGCTTGCTGCTCAAGGAGTTCGGATGGAAAGCGCCCTTTGGAATTTCGGCTGTGCTCGGCGCAGTTCTCTTAGTAGGTTTACTTTCGCTCAATCAGGCAAGCCCACCGGCAAAATCTCCGAGCAGATGGCAAAGCTTTCGCGCCATCTTCTCCTCAAGGATAGCCCTCTATGCATTGGCAACGGGCTGGGCAATCAGTGCGGCCAACGAAGTGATCAACTTGGTGTTCGGGGTTTGGCTCGAAGAGACATTCCGGTTCAGAATCGCCGCCCTGGGAGCAGCTACGGCGGTGATTGGCCTTTCGGAATTGATCGGAGAATCTCTGGTTGCCGCTCTGGTGGACCGGTTGGGCAAGCCCCAAACTGTGAGCCTCGGTATTTTGCTCAATATTTTGGCTGCAATTGGGCTTGCTCAAAGCCGGAGTTCAATCTCAGCAGTGAGCGGTCTGTTCTTCTTTTACGTTACTTTTGAGTTGACTCTTGTCAGCAGCATCCCCTTGGTGAGCGAAATCTTCCCCGAACAGCGGGCAACGATGCTCTCCTCAACCGGAGCTAGCCACGCTCTCGGACGCGCCTTTGGGGCGCTGATCGCTGCCCCACTCTACCAAATGGGTCTCTCCGCTAACCTTGCCGTGGCCATTGCACTTAACCTTTTGGCCCTTTTAGCCTTGCGAGCTCTCACTCAGCGGAAAACTCTCTGATGATATAATCGTCGATCTGATGAAAAAACCGTGGCTTGTAGGACTGCTTCTCTGCTTGGTCGGGTCGCTTGCGCTACCCTCTCTGACCTACGCATCGCACCCGGCTCAACTGACTCCGTTTCCGACCCCAACACCCCGTCCTGACGGGCGGATCATCTATATTGTCCAGCCCGGCGACACGCTGATCCGCATCTCCCTTATCTCGGGAGTGCCGATCGAAGAGCTCCGAGGGCTCAACAAACTGACCGGAGATAACATCATTGTGGGGCAGGAGCTCCTGCTCGGGTTGGGTGGCCCGACAATCCAAACCCCTACACCCGGGCCGAGTCCAACACCGACCCTAGAAGAGCCCACTCCCACCCCGCTTCCGGGCATCGGAACAATTTGCGTTCTCTTATACGAGGACATCAACGGAGACGCCATGCGGCAAGAAAGCGAAAATGCCATTCCCGGGGGCGCTATCAGCCTCTCAGAGCGTTCCGGAAAGGCCTCCTTCAACGCCGAGTCGCGCAGCGGTAGCGATCCGATCTGCTTCAACGACTTGCCAGAAGGTGAATACACCATCTCGGTAGCCATCCCCGCAGGCTACAATCCGACAACCCTCAATACTGCTATCCTTGAACTGAGGTCAGGGGATGAAGCATACCTTGACTTCGGCGCCCAAAAGAACTCAGAGGCCCTCGCCGATGGATTTACCGAAACCGGCTCTCCCTCCTCCCCCTTGCTGGGCATTATCGGGTTTAGCTTCCTACTCGCAGGCATCCTCCTAGGGCTTTTTGGCACCCGGCTCTTGCGGGGAAGGTAGGGCTAGGGGCCACCCGGGCAAGATAGAGAGCTCTCTAGAAGGGCTGCCTGTGTTCGGCATTTTATCCCAAGCACTTTCTCCGCCACCCTCAGATAAGTAGCAGCCCCCAAGGGCCTGCTACCCCGGCCACCGAGAGAGCGCAGCTAAAACTTTCGCGCCAGTGCTTGCCGATACAAGCGAAGCAATCCCGTGCGAAAGATTCCCATATCCCGTCTGCAGGCTTCCCGGCGCGCCTTGAGCCGTAAGCTGGTCAGGACTTCTTCCTCCACCACGACTGTGAGCATGGCGGCGAGAAGCGCCCGCTCATCACCCTCGGGGACGAGATAACCTGCGGGGCCGACCGCCTCTCCGAGGGAAGGCAGCTCAAAACCCACCACAGGGATGCCCAAGCTGATCGCCCGCACTGCCGTACCTCCCCACGGTGGTTCAGCTTGCAGTTGAATCAGGGCAATCGCGCTCTCCAGCAGAGAGAGAAAAATCGGAGGGGTCACATTCACAAAAAGTCGCAGAGTTGCCAGAAACTCAGGTGTGCTGTGCGCTTGAATCTTCTCTAGTTCGGCCTGATTCAAACAAACGATAGCTAACGCAGCCTGGTCCCCCAAGTGGGAGGCCGCCTTCGACCAGACTCGCAGCAAGAACCGCAATTCCTCCCAACTGCCCGCACTTTGGTAGAGAAAAAACGGGGTATCGACCGAAAAGCTTGACTCGGCAACCCCAACAACACCCGCATCCGCAAGCGCGCCTTCCACAGTCGGTTCGTCCCGCATTTGTGCTTCTGCTTGGGCAAAGATCCCCTCCTGATCAACGCGAATCGCTTTGACCAACCCGCCCCAGCCTAGGGCCTCATCCAGTCTTTCCAAAAAAGTCCTGCTTCTCTCTCTCGGGTGCTCAATTTGGGTTGGGCTATATACTACCGTTTGCGAAGCAAAGAGTGGCGCTGCTGCTTGCACAGTATGGATCAGATTCGCCCGAACCCGCCGGGCCAACCGAGGCAAATCTGCCTGTACCCAACGCAAATGACCCAAGGGAGAGCATGCGCGCAGGAGCTCAACGACTTCAGCCCCCTCTGAGAGCCAAGCCGGTCTTCTGGCAGGAATAGCCAGAAAGAGTTCTATCTCTCCCTGCAAGGCCTTGAGGATTTCAAGAAGGTGAAAGGCAGCCGGAGAAACCGGCCGGTAAACTAAATCCCAACCGTCCAGTAAAACACGCAGCTTACTTGGACTCATGGACGCGCTTCAGGAAACGTTGTTCATCGATGATAAATCGCTCGTGCTCCCCCTGGCCGATTAGGGTTTCCCCTTGCCGCACTTCCACAGCAAAGAGCACTTTCGGGCCTTCCACCCTCAGCACCTCGCTGCGCACTTGAACCGTGCTCCCCACCCGAGAGGGAGCAAGATGCCGTACGTTTACTCCAATCCCTACGCTGGAATAGCCGGCTGGCAAGCGCTCGGCCAGAGAGCGATGACAAGTGCGTTCCATAAACAGGATCATCCACGGCGTAGCCAGCACCCGGGAAGAGCCACTGCCTAAATGTTTGGCGGTGTGTTCCTCCTCGACAGTATAGGTATCCACGCGGATAAGCCCGGGCTGAATCAACCCACTAAACTCCATCGACTTTTCCTCGGAGAGGAATGCGTCCTCGGCGGGACAAGGAGCATTATACCGACAAGAGCGAGGATCGCCAAGCCAAAGAACACCATTACAACCGTCCTGAGAGAAGAGTGCAAGCTCCCTTTCTAATAGGCAAGATTTCCCGAATTGCTTTTGAGGGCATAGAGCAAACCGGACAAATTCTCAGATAAAATTGAGGACGGAAATCGTCCCTGTTGCGGTGCCAAGAGCACCGGACAGCGGGACAAGAGCGGGTTCTCGTCCCATTTACTAAGAAGGAGGTGTAAGTATGACTAAGGTAACTTGGCTAGGACACGCCAGCATGGCAATCGAAACGGCGAACTACCATGTTCTGGTCGACCCCTTCATCAACGGCAACCCTGCCGCTCCCGTCAAGGAAGAAGAACTAAAAGCGGATTTCATTCTCGTGAGCCATGGTCACGGCGATCACGTAGGTGATACGATTTCGATCGCTAAACGCACTAATGCGCTGGTGATCACCAATTTCGAGATCTCAAACTGGTTGAACAACCACGGCATTCGCACCCATCCCCAACATATCGGCGGCGGCTACCGGCATCCTTTCGGTTATCTCAAACTCACCCAAGCCTTGCACGGCTCTGGCTTACCAGACGGCTCCTACGGCGGCAACCCTGCCGGCTTTCTGCTGACCACCCATGAAGGAAGGAAAATCTACCTAGCTTGCGACACGGGGTTGTTCGGAGATATGCGCCTGATCGGAGAAGAAGGGATCGATCTCGCCGTCTTACCCATCGGAGACAACTTCACGATGGGGCCAGAGGACGCTTTGCGGGCAGTGAAGCTGATCCAACCCCGGCATGTCATCCCCATACATTACAACACCTGGGACTTAATCGCTCAGGATGTTCACGCTTGGAAAGCCAAAGTGGAGGCCGAAACTTCCACCCAAGTCCATGTTCTTGCTCCAGGGCAATCGCTCGAGCTCTCATGAGCGGGGAACCACCCATTTCGGCGGTCGACCCCAAGGCAATTGCCTGCATTGTCGAGACGGAAACGATTCAGGCCGCCTCGGAAAGCAGTCAATAAGGTTGACTCTGTACCCTTATTGAGGAGTCCCGAGGCAGGCAAAGGCGTTCTCGCCGCTGCCCCGGGACTACATAAGCAGCACTTTGAGAAACCCACTCCATGGTAGGATGGGAGAGTGAGAACTTTGTACCCCCATGAAACCATTCTGAACTCGGAAAAGGCGAGCTCTAGGGAACAGAGGAGAAAGAGCTCTAAATTCAACATTTCCCGCTCCGAACACACGAGAACTCCTAAACAGACTAAATGGACTTACGATGCCCAAAAAATTTGATAAAATTGCGAGTGCCGGAGATAACCATGTTTGAGAGCTTGTTTCGCCGCCGCGAGGAAGAGGAAAAAGTAGCCCGCGAAGGGCGCCTGCCGCCCGGGCAGTACTTAACCCAAAAATTCCCTGTGCTGCACTATGGGCCTGTTCCGTCCTTCAACCCCGCCACATGGGATTTTCGGATTTGGGGCGAGGTGGAACAGCCGGTGCGTTGGACCTGGGAAGAGTTCAACCAACTGCCCCGCACCGAAATCACCCTGGACATCCACTGCGTCACCCGGTGGAGCAAGTTTGACACAAAGTGGGCCGGGGTTTCGGTGCGCACACTGGTGGAACAGGGATTCATCAAGCTTAAGCCCTCAGCCCGCTATGTAATTCAACATGCGGAATACGGGTTTACCGCCAATCTCCCCCTAGAGGTAGTTCTACAGGACAACTTTCTGCTGGCCACCCACTATGACGGTCAGCCGCTGACTCCGGAGCATGGCTACCCCGTACGGGGAGTCATCGGTCATATTGTCGGCAGAAACGACCTCAAAGTCCCCTACTTCTGGAAGGGGGCAAAGTGGTTGCGCGGTCTAGAATTCGCCGCTCAGGATCGCCCGGGCTTTTGGGAGCAAGCCGGTTACCACAACGAGGCTGACGTCTGGAAAGAAGAGCGCTTCGGATAGAACAGAACCGTCAATCCTTTCGCCCCAATTTCGATTGACGCCACAAAACCCACAGACTGATCGCTCCAAGGAGAGTAAACCCCAGGCTCAGGCTCCAACTTGACGGCAAGCCCCAGACCGAAGCCGCTTGAATTGCCGCACTAAAAGCGCCGAGGAAGTCGCCCACTGTCACTGCCCCTAAGATTCCTCGGAGAGATGCGCCTTCGGCGGACTGCACAGCCGATGCAAACCGTTCACCGCCCAAAATCGTAAGCCCCCAGGCAGTCAGCGCTACCCCAAACAGCCGCGCAAAGGAGACCATTGCCCAGTAGCCTTCGGAGTCCTGGACAAGTTGATCGAAACCCAACCCCGTGATCACAAGGGGGCTGTAGAGCAAAAACACCATACCTGCGGCGATCAAGAGAGCGGCATGGAGGATAAGCCATTTTTGAGTGCTCAAGGTGAATCCTCAGAAGTCAAATCTTCTTGGCCAAGCTGATCAGATAGAGAAGGACAACTGCACCTACGATTGCTGTGACCAGGGATCCTAACAAACCGCTCGCGGAGATGCGCAAAACATCGAAGATATATCCCCCAATCACTGCGCCGAGCACCCCAACAATGACATTGCCGAGCAAACCAAAGCTCGACTTGCGCATCAGGCGCGTGGCAACCCAACCGGCTATAAAACCGATCACGACAAACCAAAGCAAATTGGTGATATCCATCCCATGTCTCTCCATGCAGGAAATCCGGCAATCGGCGGGCGATGCCCGTGAGCAAATTATAAAACGGAAGCCAAAGTAGGGAATGTTATAATTTGTTTATGAGACGGTACTCGCTACGCATCTGGATCGGGTGGCTTCTAATTTTGATCTCGGTTCTACTGTTAGTTTGGGGCTTTCTACCCTGGCAAGAAAAGCGGCGTGAACTCCATCTCTCCCCCGCAGACATGCAACTCCCCTCACTCCAAGAGGCACTTCCCTGTGCACTTTATGCACTTTATCCGCTCCAAGAAAGTCTCTGAAGCTGCAGGGAAAGGGCTGCTGATGATTGCTCTTCTCTCTCTTTGCGCGGCTGGCGGGGTGACGGCCGAGAAGCAAGCCTCCAGACAGGCCCTTTTGCCCTTCTCTTCTCCAAACTCCTCTGGGGTCATTGGGGCTGCAGCCACTGCGGTTGCCCAAATTCCGGAGCAACGCCGTCTCGTCCTCGAATATCCTGAGACCGTGCGAGTGGGTGACCATGGCATGGTTCTTCTCGCTTTTGAAGTCGATCCAACGAGGGAGTTTTCCTCACCCCCTTCATTTCAAGAAAACCGAGTTCAAGGAGGAGTAGAGTCCCCGCTCAATCTCTACGACACCCACGCCATCTTCGCCGAAGGATGGCTAGACCTCGACGGGTTTGAAGTCCGACCCAACCCTCTAGTCCGTTCCCCGCTACGCCCCGGCCGAGAAGTTCGTTTTATTTGGGATGTCCGCTCCGAGCGGGCTGGGAAGTACCGCGGGGTGGTTTGGCTGCACTTGGCCTGTAGGCCGAAAGGAGGCGGGGAAGAAAAACGCTTTCTCCTTTCGGCACAGCAGATCGAAATTCGCGCCCTAAATTTCCTCGGCCTGAGCGGTGCCGCCGCACGGTGGATAGGGGCCGTGGGGCTCGTCCTTGGCTTTCTACTTAACTCCGATGCGCTTCTTGTAATCCTTGGTAAACTTCGGAAGAACACCCGACCGTCCTGATAGACTCATTAGAGAGAACGCTTTCTAACTCTGTCGAAACCGCCTTCGAGGAGCGAAAATGCTGATCATCGAGCGCATGATCCTAGGACCTGTCCAAACAAACGCCTACTTAATTCATGATCCACAAACGCAGACAACCGTTGCGATCGATCCCGCCTGGGAGGGAGAGAAAATCGCTGCGTTTGCCGAGCAGAACCGGTGGAAAATTTCCCAGGTTTGGCTGACGCATGCTCATTTCGACCATTTTGGCGGCGTATCCGGGATTCTGAAGTCAACCTCCCCACCGCCCTTAGTGGCGCTTCACCCGAGCGATCTTCCGCTTTGGCGAGCCCAAGGAGGAGCTCAATTCTTCGGATTCCGAGTGGAATCTCCCCCTGAACCCAACCTGTATCTACGGCATGGCCAGGTTCTCCGAGTGGGCGAGTATGAAGTTGAAGTGCGTCACGCGCCGGGGCATACGCCCGGTCACGTTGTGTTTTATATCCCCCAAGCGGAGGTATGCTTCTGCGGTGATGTGATCTTCGAATCAGGGATCGGCAGAACTGACCTGCCCGGAGGAGATTTCGAAACCCTGATGAACAGCATTCGCGAACAAATCCTCACACTTCCAGACCAAACCCGTTTGCTCTCTGGGCACGGCGAGGAGACCACCGTTGCCCAAGAACGCCACCACAATCCATGGTTACATTGGTGACCGATCTCCCGTAGATTACACCCAAGGCTCTAAGACCCAAAGCTGCTTTTTCCAGAGTCTTAGAGCCGGGGTACCCCAATTCGGCGAGCAAGGTGACTTTGCCTGGAGAAACCCGCCTCCTGCGACAGTTCGATGCCCGGAAACGAGCAGCTACCGAGCATAATCGATCGAACGTGTCTCACGAATAACGGTGACTTTGATCTGCCCGGGATATTGCATGCTCTCCTCGATCTTCTTGGCGATATCCCGTGCCAATCGGATCGACTCCAAATCGTCGATCTCCTCGGGCTTGACAAAGATGCGGATCTCCCGTCCTGCCTGCAGAGCATAACTTTGGCTAACCCCTTTGTATGAGTTAGCGATCTCCTCCAAGGCACGCACACGTTTCAGGTACTGCTCGAGTGACTCGCGCCGTGCACCTGGTCTCGCACCGGAGATTGCATCAGCGGCCTCGACAATAGCTGCCTCCACGCTCTCCTGCTCGACCTCGTGATGATGAGAGGCAATAATATTGACTACCGCCGGATGTACGCCATATCGTTTGGCAAATTCCGCTCCTAGCAAAGCATGGGTTCCCTCCATGTTATAATCCATCGCCTTGCCAAGGTCATGAAGCAACCCTCCGGCCTTGGCCACTTCGACATCCGCCCCCAGCTCGGCCGCAAGAATCGCAGCTAAGCGGGCCGTTTCGACAGCGTGAGCTAGCTGATTCTGCCCGTAAGAGGAGCGATATTTTAGCCGCCCAAGCATCCTGATCACCTCAGGATGCAATCCGGTAACCCCCGCCTCGTAAGCAGCTCGCTCCCCGGCTTCGACAATGTCGCGTTCGACCTCCTTCTGCTCATTCTTGATTACCTTCTCGATGTGAGCAGGGTGAATGCGTCCATCCAAGACCAATTTCTCTAACGCCCGTCGAGCAACCTCGCGCCGAATGGGGTCGAAGCAAGAGATCGTGACGGCCTCAGGGGTATCATCCACGATGACGTCAACCCCAGCCACCTGCTCAAAGGCATGGATATTCCGTCCATTGCGCCCGATGATGCGTCCCTTCATCTCATCCGAGGGCAGCGGCACCACTGAGGTACAAACTTCCGCAACGTGTTCTGAGGCAATGCGCTGAATTGCCGCAACGATCAGCTTGCGCGCTCGATTCTCACCCTCCTCTCGGGCCTCTGCCTCGATCTGACGGATAATCCGTGCCATATCGGCTCGGGCTTCTTTTTCCGCTTCTGCGAGAAGCACGTTACGCGCCTCTTCCATGCTCATGTTGGCGATCCGCTGCAGCTCCTCCAGCTCTTGGGCGTACATCTTTTCGATCTCATTGGCGCGTTTGTCGATGGCGCTCTGGCGTTTGTTCAACGCCTGTTCGCGCTTTTCCAGCCGATCGGCGCGCAAATCCAACTCTTCACGGCGTTTCTGCAGTCGGTCTTCCTCGCGGCTTAGTTCATTACGCCGGCGGGCAATTTCCGCTTCGGCTTGTTGCCGAATCTCCAGCGCATGGTTTTTCGCCTCCAGCTCGATATCACTTGCGCGCTGAGCTGCCTCGCGGATCAGCCTTTCGGCTTCCTCTTTCCCTTGCTGGATCTTGCGGCGAGCGATCCACTCTCTCAAGAGGTAGCCACCTGCCACGCCGACAAGAAAAACTGAGATTGTGAGAATCCATGGCCAGTCCATCCTTCAAACTTCCTCTCGTTCCATCCCGGGATTTTGATGCAGTTCTTGCCAGCAACGGTGGAGGACCAGTGGAACGATATCATAGGAGAAGCCACGCCGAACGAGGAACCCTTGCAACCTGCGCTGAAAAGTCACTCTGTCTAGACCCCGATAGCGATCAAGAACCTTACGCACAGCGAGGTAAGCGAGTTCCTCTTCATCAAGCTCCTGCAGCGCCTGCTCAACGACAGCCGGTTGAACGCCATGCTGGCGCAGCTCAAGCCTCAGGGCTTTTTTGCTGCGCGGACGAAAAGCGGAGCGGTTTTCTACCCATTGCTCGGCAAAGCGCCGATCGTCCAACCACCCGTTTGTCCGCAAACGTTCCAAAACCTGAGCTCGTACTCGTTCTTCTGTTTCCCGGCTGCTTAGATAGCGGTGCATTTCCTGCTCTGAGCGCGGCCGGAAAGAAAGGTATCGCAGAGCCTGCTGATATAAAGTATCGACGCGATCCTCGCAGAGCAATTGCTCCACTTGCTCCTCGGTGAGCCTTTGCCCCACCCTTAACTGGGCAGCGGTGGAGCGCAGCAGGCCAAAAGCGAACCGTCCGTCCAAGAAGACATTGACTCGTTGACGATTCTTTTGCACTTTTAGTGCAGTGATCGTTCGCACCGATCCTTCCATAAAATACCAATCCAAAAAGCCGTTATCCTTCCCTGAGGACAACGGCTGCTTGAACCCGACTCAGTTTGGATTACACCACCCTCAAGCGCTCAGAGGACTAAACACTCTGAGCGAGAGTCCTATTCCAACCCGCTCTCATTGTGCTTGTGTACTCAACTCTTCCAATTCCTCAAGCTTCTCGGCGCAGACCTACGCCACAGCCCAAACACTTTCTAAATCCAACCCGATTTGGTTTACCAGTACATCAAGCACAGTCAAAAGCACTGAGATCGCTCCAACAGCCATTGCCACAGAGAAGAAGCCATTCACAGAAAACCCGTTGCGGCTAATGGTTAATAAAATTATACATGATTTATGCGAAATTTAAGAATCCAATCCCGCCCGAAGCGACTCCCTTAAGTGCCCCCTGTCAAACCCGGCTTGCTTCATTCCGTGCCCCCTTCAACCTTTCCGGCCAAAGAAAAGGCATTGTGTCCGGCAAGCCCCTCTCCTTTAAACAAATCTTATAGAAATTAAGTGGTGAAATCCCTTGATTTTCATCGTATCTTAAGCTACAATGTGTAAGACTGTGCAGGAAAGTGGGTTGAAGTGGGACGCCGGGGATTTCCGGCGTCGTGGTTTAATAAAGCAAAGGGAACAGATGTTCTTAGGACAATACTTCCACTCTCTGGACCAAAAGGGGCGCTTGACCATCCCCGCTAAGTATCGCGAACTACTGGTCGGGGAGGTAATTATTACCAAAGGCTTCGATATGAATCTCTTGGTGATGCCAAGCGAGGTCTTCGAGAGTTGGGCAAATCAGATCAACGAGCAAAACTATGCCGACCCGAATGCCCGGTTATTGCGTCGCTACCTTTTCTCAAACGGGGAGCTGGTAGAAGTCGACCGGGCAGGACGGATCCTGATTCCCCAGTACCTGCGAGAAAAGGCTAACCTGATCTCCGAGGTGGTGATTGTCGGTGTAGGCAACTTCTTTGAGATTTGGTCGAAAGAGAATTGGGAAAAGCATAAGCTGCTCCTAGAAGAAGCCGAGAGTGATGTTGCGCGGTTTATAGACTTTCAGTTGACCACAAATCGCGGCCGTGCATAAACCCGTACTTTACCAAGAAGTGCTTCACTACCTTCAGCCTCGCCCCGGGCAAAGGTTTGTCGATGGAACGGTTGGCGGCGGCGGACATGCCTTTGGAATTCTTCAAGCCACACAGCCTGACGGGTTGCTGCTGGGACTAGACGTAGATGCCTCCGCTCTGGAGGTCGCCGAACAGAACCTAAAGGCCTTCCGAGGCCGCTACTGGTTAATTGAAGGTAGCTATCGTGACCTTGCCCGGCACTTGGCTCAGATCGGTTGGAATGAGGTCGACGGAGTGCTGTTGGATCTAGGTGTGTCCTCCTTGCAACTCGAGGCACCCGAACGCGGCTTTTCCTTTCGTGCCGAGGGGCCGCTGGATATGCGCTTCGACCGGGGCAAATCGCCAACTGCGGCTGACCTTGTTAACAACCTATCTCAGGAGGAACTGGCGAAACTCCTTTTTCGCTACGGAGAAGAGCGCTTCGCCACCCAAATTGCCCGTGCGATTGTATCCTCCCGCCCCATTCTTACGACCACCCAACTCGCCGAATTGGTCTCTCGCGTGGTGGGGCGGCACTGCGGCGGCATTCACCCTGCCACACGAACCTTCCAAGCCTTGCGGATAGTCGTAAACGAGGAGCTTGATGCTCTCAAAGAAGGTCTGCCTCAGGCAATTGACGCCCTAAAACCGCGTGGTCGCCTAGTCGTGATTTCTTTTCACTCTTTGGAAGACCGATTGGTGAAAAATTGCTTTCAAATTGAATCGAGGGATTGCCTCTGCCCACCCAAGCAACCAATATGCACCTGTGGGCACCGCGCTCGCGTGAAAGTCTTGACCCCAAAACCTGTGCGTCCCTCTGCACAGGAAGTGAAGTCAAATCCACGCGCCCGTAGCGCCCGCCTGCGGGCTGCCGAAAAGCTAGCTAGAGGTGAGTGATGGCATGACACTTGCAAGCTTTGGCCCAAAGAGCAAAGGTAGTCTGAGCATGAAACCACTTTATCGCTTCGCTCAAGCCTACAAAATTACCCCGTGGCGCAAGCAGGTTAGCAGCGGTATGCTGATCCTAGTCGGATTGCTAGGGACGATCTTGGCCGCCTCTCTTTATCTGGACGTCACGGCTCGCACCCTCGCCTTAGGCAGAGCAATCCTGATTATGGAAAACGAAATTAGAGAAGTAGAAATGCTCAACGCTCACTTGCGGACGCAGTTAGGCATCCTCACCTCCTCCGCAGTGATGGAAAAGCGGGCTCTTGAGATGGGTTTTCGCCGCATCGATCCGGGCGAAGCGACCTACCTTATCGTGCCCGGCTATGTCCCCTTAGACCAAAGCCTGAGCTCTTCGACCCCAAGGAAAACCCAAAGTCTCTCTTACACCCTTCCTTCCATCTACAGACAATCTTTGCTTGAGTGGCTGAAAATCCAACTTGACGAATGGATGAGACTAGAGAGGGATAGCAGTCCATGAGCCGAGACTATAGTTCGCGCTACACCCTTCTTGGCACGTTGTTTACAATGCTGGCCGCTCTGATCTTCGGGCAGCATGTTTCTTTACTGTTAGACCACCAACGTGGCGAAATCTTGGAAGAAGTGCGCACAAGCCATCTGGGCTCAATTTGGACTATTCACCCTCCCCGAGGCCTGATCTTCGACCGCAAGGGTCAACTGTTGGCCGGTAATGAGATGGTCTATGAAGTAGGTATAGATTATCGCTCGATTGACGAGAGCTCCAACCAAGCTCATACTATTGCTTTGACCTCCAACGTTTATTTTGGTCTAGACTATTACAAGGTCAAAGTTACGATCGAAAACCCGCCTAACCCCCATCAAGTCTATTTACCCCTTGCAAAAGGGATCGAGAAAGAAAAAGTGGATCAACTTCAAAATCTCTTGGCAATCAAAGAGAGTGACTCTCGCCTAGAGCGCGCAGAGAAGGCACGCTTGGCTGCTCAGTTAGACGGATTGGTCTTACAACCCTACATGAAAAGAGTATACCCCGAACCCCTGCTCGCATCCAATGTGCTTGGATTTGTCGGATATACCCAACAGGGCCTACCAGAGGGCTATTTCGGCGTAGAAGCCAAGTATAATGAAATGCTTTCCGGCACCCCCATCCGGATTTGGGTGCCTAACGATCCGCGTATGGTCCGGGAGTTTCCCCCGATCCCGGAAGGCGCAAGCTTGATCTTGACCATCGATCGTGAGCTTCAGGCGGCCGTCGAGCGCATCCTAGAGGAGAACATCCAGAAAACCGGATCCGAAACCGGTGTAATCGTGGTTCTGGATCCGAAGAGCGGTGAAGTGTGGGCGATGGCTTCCTACCCCCGACTGGACATCAGCCGCTATTGGGAGTACGAAACGCTCTCCCGCAGTGGACATTTTGTGTTTAACCGCGCCATTAGCGCTATGTATGAACCGGGGTCAGTGTTCAAGGTGCTGACTATGGCTGCCGCCCTGGACAAGGGGGTCGTGACCGAAGAGACCACCTTCTTGGACAAAGGCGCTATCGAGGTCGGCGGATTGGTCATTTACAACTGGGATCGCGCCGGACACGGGAAACAGACCATGCAAGGATGTATGCAACTCTCCCTCAACGTCTGTCTCGCCTGGGTTGCCACCCAACTCGGCGCGCCGGACTTTTACGCCTATTTACAAGCCTTTGGCATCGGACATACCACTGGAATTGACCTAGATGGCGAACGCGCAGGAATCCTCAAACTCCCCCATGAGGAATATTGGTCTCCCTCGGAGATTGGGACTAACTCCTTTGGGCAAGGGGTCTCCGTAACCCCAATTCAGATGGCCAGCGCCATTTCTGCTCTTGCCAATGAGGGAAAGATTATGCGCCCTCACGTCGTGCGCGCTATCGTTAAGGAGGGCGAACAGTTTATGATCTCCCCCTCGGTTAGCTCTATCCCGATCTCAGCCAAGACTGCGCGCTCCCTAACAGAAATGCTGGCCCGCTCTCTTGAAGCGGAAGCTTCCGTTGCGCTCGTGGAAGGTTACCGCGTAGCCGGGAAGACCGGGACGGGCGAAATTGCCATCCCTAATGTTGGATACACTAGCAACGAGACTAATGCCTCTTTCGCCGGCTGGGGCCCTGTGGATGACCCCCGCTTTGTAGTTTATATCTGGCTGGAAAAACCCTCGACCTCGATCTGGGGCTCAGAAGTTGCCGCCCCGATCTTTCCTCAGGTAGTCAAGCAAATCGCCTTGCTCATGAACATCCCTCCCGACCGCTACCGAAAAGCAGCTCAGTAGAAGGATAGCAAATGTTGACCTTAGGACACATTTTAGAGGCCCTTACCCATCAGCGCTTTGACTATCTTCGGCAGCCGATCCCAGAGACCGTGGTTGATTCACGGTTGGCCATCCCAGGCTCTTTATTCGTAGCCTTGCCCGGTGAGCGCCAAGACGGACATGATTTCGTTGGCGATGCTTTCCGCCGCGGCGCCCAGCTTGCACTAATTCAACGTGCTATCGAAATCGAATTTCCTATTCTGGACTTACGCTCCCTCCCGGTAGTCCAAGAGATTCCCCAGCCTCCACTGTGTTTGCTGGTCGAAGACAGCCTGAAAGCGCTTCAGGAAACCGCCCGCTTTTGGCGCCGCAAGTTGCCCGTCAGAGTGATAGGCATCACCGGAAGCGTCGGAAAGTCCACTGCGAAGGAACTTATCGCCGAAGTCCTTAGTCGCCGCTACGTTACACTCAAGTCACCGGGCAACTTCAACAATGAAATTGGCCTGCCCCTCAGCATCCTGCGCCTAAGCGAAAGTCACCAGAGGGCCGTTCTGGAAATGGGTTTCTATGTCATTGGCGAAATCGCCTTTCTGTGCGACATCGCTCTGCCCTATATCGGGGTGGTGACCAACGTCGGCACAGTTCATGCGGAGAGAGCCGGCAGTCAGGAAGCCATCGCCCAAGGCAAGAGCGAACTAGTACAGGCTCTTCCTCCCGAGGGCTTTGCCATTCTCAACTTCGACGACCCCTATGTGCGCGAGATGGCCAAGAAAACCCGAGCAAGGGTTTTCTTTTACGGCTTAGACCCCCAAGCCGACTTGTGGGCGGACGAGATCCGAAGCCACGGCCTCGAAGGCATCTCCTTCCGCGTCCATTACCGAAATGAAAGCTTATACCTGCGCCTGCCAATTCTAGGCCGGCACTCCGTCCAAACCGCTTTGCGAGCGATTGCCGTCGGTCTGGTAGACAATCTAACTTGGCAAGAGATCGTTGAGGGCTTGCGCTCAACCCCCACCCAACTGCGCTTGACAGTGGTACGCACCGAACAAGGAGCACTGATTCTGGACGACTCCTATAACGCCGCCCCGGAGTCCACGCTTGCTGCTTTGAATCTACTGGCCGATCTCGATGGACACAGAATCGCAGTCCTCGGGGATATGCTAGAATTAGGTATTTATGAAGCCCAAGGCCACGAATTGGTCGGACGACGGGCTGCAGAGGTCGCCCATCGGTTGATCACCGTCGGTGAACGCGGGAAGTTGATCGCTGCGGCTGCGCGCCGAGCCGGGATGCCAGCAGCTTTGATTGACGAGGTGAAAGACGCTTTGGATGTAATCCCCTTACTGAAAGAAGAACTTGGCGAGAGCGATATCGTCCTAGTCAAAGGCTCCCGTGCAATGCGGATGGACCGCATCGTTTCTGCACTGGAGATGCAAGAATGAGCCAAGCTCCTATGACTCTCGCCCTGGCCGGCTTGACCTTCCTACTCACGGTGATTTGGGGGCCACCCGTTCTGCGGCTGCTAAGGTACTTTGGAGCCGGAAAAGCCATCCGCATCGAAGGGCCCCAGCGTCATCTCTCCAAAATGGGCACACCAACTATGGGAGGTTGGTTGTTTGTCTTGCCGGTCACTTTGATCACCATTCTGCTCAACGTCACTCCCATTCGTGGCCTCACATTGCTCGGCCGTTCGGTGCTACTGCCGCTACTGGTCATGATCGGGTTTGCAACCTTGGGCACAATTGACGACTGGCAAGGTTTGATCAGCTCCGCCCGCAAGAGCGGACTCAGCGTACGGGCAAAGTTCCTCGGTCAGGTTGTACTGGCGATTGGAGCCGGGGTGGGTCTGAAATATTTTCTGCAAGTGCCCGAGATGTTTCTTCCCGGCATTCGGGGGAGCATCAACCTCGGAGTCTTCTACCTCCCTATCGTGGTCTTCATCATCGTAGGCATGTCTAACGCAGTCAATTTCACCGACGGTTTGGACGGCTTGGCCGGATTGATCACCGCCACCGCCTTTGCCTGTTACGGTGGAATTGCCCTCTTCCAGGGACAAATTTATCTTGCGCGGTTCTGCTTTGCCTTGGTCGGAGCGATCTTCGGTTTCCTATGGTTCAACGTTCACCCGGCCGAACTGATTATGGGAGACACCGGCTCCATGGCGCTGGGTTCCAGCCTGGCCGTGGTGGCCTTAATGACCGGCCATTGGATTCTGCTGCCGATTATCGCCATCATCCCGGTCAGCGAGACACTGAGCGTGATCATCCAAACCTCTTATTTCAAGTATACCAAACGGAAATACGGCGAAGGGCAACGAGTGTTCAAGATGGCTCCAATTCATCATCACTTCGAACTATTGGGTTGGAGTGAAACTCAGATCGTTCAACGCTTTTGGCTGGTGAGTTTATTGGCAGCCATGGTCGGTATCGCCCTAGCTATAGTCTGAGAGTCGTGCTTTGGGGTTGCTCGGAGGCAGAACGATTGACTGCGGAGTTGGAGAAAACCGCTTCTAGAGATTGGCAAGGGACTCACGTCTTGGTGATCGGCGCTGCTCGGCAAGGGATTGCCCTCGCTCGCTTCTTCGCTACAAGAGGTGCGGAGATCACCATAAACGACCGTCAGTCCGCCGAGGCGCTGAAGAACTCCATGCAAGCCTTAGCCGACCTGCCCGTTCGGTGGCTTCTAGGAGGCCATCCACTTCAAGCCCTTGACGGCGTTGATCTGGTTTGTATCTCGGGTGGCGTGCCCTTGACTCTGCCCCTGATCGCCGAAGCACAACGACGCGGCATTCCCCTCACTAATGACTCTCAGCTCTTTCTGGAAACAACCTCGGCAACCGTGGTCGGAATCAGCGGTTCGGCGGGAAAAACAACCACCACCACCCTAGTCGGTCGCATCGCTCAGGCAGCCGTGCAGAACTTTCCTTCCACTACCCCCTTTCGCAAGGTATGGGTGGGCGGAAATATCGGCACTCCGCTGATCCACCTCGTGGATGAGATCGGCGCGCACGATTTGGTCGTGCTCGAGCTATCCAGTTTCCAACTCGAACTGATGAGCCGCTCTCCTCAAATCGCCACGCTGCTCAATATCACACCAGACCATTTAGACCGCCACGGAAGCATGGAGGCCTACATCGAAGCCAAAGCCCGACTGATCAGTTACCAAACTCCCAAAGACATAGCGGTGCTAAATTGCGAAGATGCTAACACGTGGCGCTTGCGCCAGCGCACGCCCGCTCGCTTGCTCGCCTTTGGGCTTGAGCTGCCGCATACCCTAAACGGGGCCTCAGTTCATCAAGGGACTATCTATTTTGCCCAGAGCGGTGAACGCATTCCGCTTCTCTCGGTCCAAGAGATCGCCCTGCGCGGCACACACAATCTTATGAACGTACTCGCCGCCTGCGCTACGGCCATGGCTGCCGGTTTGCCCCCGGAGGCCTGTCGCGAAGGGATCAGGGACTTTCACGGCGTAGCGCACCGTTTGGAGTTTGTCCGCCATTGGGGGGGCGCAGATTGGTATAACGACTCGATTGCTACCACACCCGAACGGAGCATGGCAGCTCTCCGATCCTTCCAGCAACCGATTGTGCTGCTCGCCGGCGGACGAGATAAAGACTTGCCCTGGGAAGCTTTCGCTGAGTTGGTTGTTCAAAGGGTGCGTCACCTGATCCTATTCGGTGAGGCGGCTGAGAAGATTCGCCGAGCTATAGAAAAAGCCGATCGAGACCATCGACTACCGGTCACCCTTTGCTCGGGCTTGTTCCAAGCCGTGCAAGTGGCCAAAGAAGTCGTCCACAACGGAGATGTGGTGCTTCTATCACCCGGCGCAACCAGTTTTGATGAGTTTCGAGATTTTGAGGAGCGTGGAGAATGCTTCCGAAAATGGGTCATGGATTTGTAAAAGAGACTCCACCCCCTACCCCAAACCGCTTGCGCCAGTGGCTTCAAAGAAACGCCTTGCTGCGGCTTGATCTGCCCTTGATCCTGGTGTGTGCAGCGTTGCTACTCTTCGGACTAATGATGATTTACTCCGCCAGCGCCGAGCTTTCCTTTTACTATAGTGCTACTCGCGATCTGTTTGCAATTTACGGTATTTTCCTTCGTCAGGTGCTCGCACTAATGGTAGCGCTAGCTGCTGCTCCCGTGGTTGTCCTCGTTGACTACCACGCCTGGAAGCCTTTCGTACTTCCTGCAGCTATTCTGGTGATCCTGATGCTGCTCTTGGTGCTGTTTATCGGCGAAAGCCGGTTCGGCGCCCGCAGAGGACTTCTGGGAGGGTCCTATCAGCCCGCCGAGCTCGCCAAGCTCATCACCGTGATCTACGTCGCCTTTTGGCTGGATGGTAAAAAGGAAACCCTTCAGGAAATCACTTTTGGACTGATCCCCCTCGTCCTAATCCTCGGAATTATGAGCGCCTTTATCCTTTTACAGCCTGATTACAGTGCCGTCCTCACTATTCTTGCTATCGGGGGAATGCTCTTCTTCCTTGCTGGAGGGGATTGGAAACAGATTCTCTTGTTTATCCTGAGCGTATTCTCTCTAGGGGTGTTGATCATCCTCTTGACCGAAACCGGACGCAATCGGGTAATGAATTGGATTCAAGGCATCTCGGACCCCACCCTCGCACCCTATCAAGTGCAGCGCGCTCTGGAGGCCTTCTATAAAGGTGGCCTCTTCGGAGTAGGCCTAGGCAACAGCGTAACCAAAAGCACCGGCTTGCCCACCCCGCAGTCCGATAGTATTTTTGCCATCGTGGGTGAAGAGTTTGGTTTGGTCGGAACAACGCTTTTGATCGGATTGTATCTGGTCATTCTATGGCGTGGCTTAGCGATCTCCCAGCGAGCTCCGGACTCCCTCGGCGCCTTGCTCGCCGCCGGGATGACGAGCTGGATTGTGATGGAAGCCTTGATCAACATGGCACAAATCGTTAACCTGATCCCTTTCACAGGGAACGCTCTCCCGTTTATCAGTGCAGGAGGCTCGAACCTGGTGGTTTCGATCTTCGCAATTGCAACAATCTTAAATGTTGGAATCCGCTCAGATAGCAGTAAGGAATTACAGGATGATCTCCTCAGTAAAGTGGTTAATTTGCGCCGGTGGGACCGGCGGTGGCGTCTACCCCGCTCTCGCCGTGCTCCAGGCGCTAAACGATGAGGCGAACCCACTGCGAGAAGCCTATCAGATGAAAGCGCAGACCTCTTTTCCCCCAAGCCAGCAGATTGCCACCCTGTGGGTCGGAGGGATTGGGGGTATGGAGGCGCAAATTGTGCGCCGTCATGGCGTACCCTATGCAGAAATACCCGCTGCAGGTGTGCACGGAGTAGGATGGAAGCGCTTACCGCTCAACCTTCTTCAAATCTGGCGCGGTATCCTTGCCTCACGCGCCCTCCTCAGCCGCTTCCAACCCCAGGTAGTTTTCCTTACCGGGGGGTATCTAGCCTTTCCAATGGCGATCGCGGCTCGTTACACCCTGCCAAAATCGAAAAGACCCAAAATCGTCCTTTACGTTCCGGACATCGAACCAGCGCTCGCACTAAAAATGGTCTCACGGTTTGCGGATCGCATCAACGTAACTGCCCCTGAGAGTCGGGGATATTTTCCTCCCCGCTCTCCTATAACGGTCAGCGGTTATCCGATCCGCACAGAACATTACCTTTGGGCGACCCTGCCCGCGAGGAAAGAAAAAGCTTGCCAGCTCTTTCAGCTCAACCCTCGCGATCCGGTGCTGCTCGTCTTCGGAGGTAGCAAGGGCGCGCGCTCGATTAACCGTGCACTGATGAGGGTTTTGCCTCAACTTTTGCAGTTCACGCAAGTTATCCACATCAGCGGTCACTTGGATTGGCAAGAGGTACACCGCTTCCAAAACCAACTCGAGGTCCAGCTCCCGAAGGAGCAGTTCCGGCGCTACAGGGCTTTTCCTTACCTCCACGAAGAAATGAGCGCTGCCTTCGCTGCATCCGATCTAGCAGTCTGCCGCGCTGGCGCCTCGGTGCTGGGCGAACTGCCTCTCTTCGGCTTGCCGGCCATCTTAGTCCCTTACCCCTACGCCTGGCGTTATCAACGGGTCAATGCCGAGTACTTAGCCCAAAAACGCGCTGCGCAGATTTTGGAAGATAATGAATTATCCACCAAACTGCTTTCCGAAATTCAAGCCCTGCTCGGCACACCCTCAAGATTAGCCGAGATGCGCCAGGCCTTGCAATCCCTTGCCCAACCCTTCGGCGCATTTGCGATTGCCGAGAGCATCCTGCATGCAGCGGCAGAAAGTAGAGGGTCGGAATGATCAGTCTAGTTGCAACCTTTTGGCTGCTCGTGTTCATTTTCGGAGTGATCGGCGCTATGCGCGGCTGGGCAAAAGAAGTGCTGGTCACGTTCAGTGCCATTTTGGCTCTGTTCATCCTCGCGGTTCTAGAACGCTATGTCCCACCCGTACGAACCTTCTTCGACACCAGAGAGGGAATATCCGTATTCTGGACGCGCACAATTGTGGTTCTCACTCTGGTCTTCTTCGGCTACCAGACTCCCAACATCCCCAAGCTCAGCGGGGGAAAATTTGCCCGCGACAAGCTTTCCGACGTGCTTCTAGGGTTTGTCTTAGGAGTGCTAAACGGCTTCCTAGTGATAAGCAGCGTTTGGTATTTTCTCGAACAATCTGGATATCCCTTCCCCAATATCATCGTGGCTCCCCGACCCGATCACCCCGGCTACGAGGCGGCTCAAGACTTACTTCCCTTGCTCGCACCACGTTGGTTGGGCATCCCAACCATCTTCTTTGCGGTGATCTTGTTTGCACTCTTCGTCTTGGTGGTGTTTATCTGATGATTGAGAAGAGCAGACCTATCCACTTCATCGGTATCGGAGGCAGTGGTCTGTCGGCAATGGCCCGAGTGCTGCACGAACGTGGCTTCAAGGTCAGCGGCTCGGACCGCGCTTGGTCTCCTCTAGTAGAAGAACTAAGCCGTGAGGGCATTGCGGTGAGCATCGGTCATCATCCCCAAAATGTCTCCGGAGCTCAACTGGTGATCCGCTCCTCAGCAATTCCCGACGAGAATACCGAAGTGCAAGCCGCTCGAGCTCAAGGAATCCCGGTGCTAAAACGGGTCGAATTCCTTCCCTATCTAGTGGGTGATCAAGGAGTTATCGCAATCGCCGGCACACACGGCAAAACGACCACGACCGCAATGGTGGCTTGGGTTCTATCCCGCTTGGGATTAGAGCCTTCTTACGTGATCGGCGGTATCTGTCTGAATCTGCAGCGCAACGCCCACGCCGGGAAAGGCAGCTACTTCGTTATCGAGGCAGATGAATACGATCAGATGTTCCTCGGTCTAAACCCCACTTATGCGATCATCACCAATATCGAGCACGACCATCCGGACTGTTATCCCACTCCGCACCACTTCGAAGCTGCGTTTGCGAAATTTGCCTCTCAAATCCGCAGCGAAGGATTTCTGCTGGCCTGCGTAGAAGACGAAGGAGTGCGCCGCTTATTTGCCAAGCTCGGGCCGATCCCCTCCCGGTATGGGTATGCCCTGAAAACCGACTCCGCACCTAAGGAAGCCGCATACTTTGCGGATGGGGTCACCAAGAACTCCTACGGTGCTTATTCCTTTCGGGTTGAGTGGCAAAAGCAACCGATAGCCAATATTGAGCTGCGGGTTCCCGGAATTCACAACGTCTACAACGCAACCGCCGTTCTAGCTCTATGCCATCAGCTAAACCTGCCTTTAGACGAGGTTGCTTGCGCTCTGAGGGAGTTTAAGGGGGTTGCGCGCCGCTTTCAGACGCGGGGCGTGATACGGGATATCACGGTAATTGACGACTATGCGCATCATCCGAGTGAGATCAGGGCCACGCTCGCAGCAGCCCGAGATCGCTTTCCGGGGCAGTTCATCTGGGCAGTTTGGCAACCCCATACCTACTCGCGAACCCTGACCTTTTGGCAGGACTTTCGGAGTGCCTTCAGCAACGCCAATGCAGTGGTTGTCCTCGATGTCTATGGCGCCCGCGAAAGCGCCCCCTCGGGATTTTCGATGGCTAAGTTAGTCACAGAGATCCAAGCCGAGCAGCGCTTCTTCATACCCCAGATCGACTCAGCGGTGCAGTTTTTCTTGGAAAGTCTCGCTCCAAAGCACGTTGTAGTTGTCCTTTCGGCGGGGGATGCAGACCAGCTCAGCACCCGCCTCCTAAGGGAACTCGACCTGTCTTTAGAGGAGGCGAGATGAACGAACGCGCGCCAAGCTTTCTAGAAAAAACCTCCTACTGGGAGCAGCTACAGAGAGTTGCCATCGACTTAGGGTTAGAACTTCAAACCCAAGTGCCACTTTCTCGCTACACCTCTGCACGCATCGGCGGTCCTGCCCAACTTCTAGTCGAGGTGCACTCATCTGCCCAGCTCAAGCCCTTGATCGCTTTCGTCTGGGAACATCAAATCCCTTACACGCTTCTGGGGGGCGGCTCGAATGTATTGATCAGCGACGAGGGGTTGGACGGTCTGGTCATCATCAATCGAGCCAAAGGCCGCGCACGAATGCGCTTCGATCTGAACGCCACCCCTCCCCTTCTCTGGGCCGATGCCGGTGTGAGCCTGAGTCATCTCGCGCGTCAGGCGGCTGCTCGTGGCCTGAGCGGATTGGAGTGGGCATGTGGCATCCCTGGCACCCTCGGAGGGGCGGTTGTCAACAACGCCGGCGCATTCGGCGGTGAAATTTCTCAGAACTTGGCGGTGGTCACGATCTTGCACCGCCATTACCGGGGAGATCACATACTCGCCTTTCAAGAGCAGTGGACGGCTGCGGAGATGAACTACCAATACCGCTCTAGCCGTTTGAAGCACTCCCCAGGACAAGCTGTAGTCCTATCCGCCCTTTTGCGCTTGGAGCGAGGAAACCCCAGGGAGATTCGGGAGAAGATGGAAGAGCTTTCTCGACGGCGTAGACAAACTCAACCACCGGGAGCAAGTTTGGGTTCGATGTTCAAGAATCCGCCCGGAGACTTTGCTGGCCGCCTCATTGATGCCGCAGGACTGAAAGGGTTGACCATCGGCGGCGCTATGATCAGCCCTCTCCATGCCAACTTCTTTATCAACTTGGGCCACGCCACTGCGGGCGATGTCTGGGATTTGATTCAGACAGCTCATCAAGCCGTTCGAGAAAAGTTTGGCATCGACTTGGAATTGGAAATTCAGCCCTTGGGAAACTTCCCTACCTCGAGAGCCCGATCAGGTCAGACCACCATTTTGATCGAGGGAAAGTATGGATAACCAAAGCCGGAAATTGAAAGTCGCCGTCCTCTTCGGTGGGGTTTCAGGTGAGCACGAGATTTCCCTGCTCTCTGCCCGTTCGATTCTCTCCGCCCTAGACCCGGAGCGTTACGAGGTCATTCCAATTGGAATCACCCACGAGGGAGAGTGGCTTTACGGAGAAAAGGCGCTAGAAGAACTCGGCGAGGGAACTCTCTCCACTTGCATCCCAGCCACTCTCTTGCCCGATCCCACTCGGAGCGGGATTTACCTCTTGCGCGAAGAAGCCTCTGCTTGGCTCCTTCAGCGGCTTTGCCAAGTGGACGTTGTTTTCCCTGTCCTCCATGGCACCTTTGGCGAAGACGGCACTATCCAAGGCCTTTTAGAGATAGCCAATGTGGCCTACGTGGGTTCGGGTGTGGTCGGTTCTGCAGTCGGAATGGATAAAGGCATCTTTAAGGACGTCATGCGGGCGCACGGGATTCCGGTTGTCGATTGGAAAGTCTTCACCCGCCGAGAAGTTGAAAGCGGGCTTGAGGAAGTGGTTGCAAAAAGCGAAGCCATCGCTCCTTACCCCCTTTTCGTCAAGCCAGCAAACTTGGGTTCCTCGGTGGGGGTCAGCAAGTGTCGCAACCGAGACGAATTGATCTCCGGCCTAAAGGAGGCGATCCGCTACGACCGGCGCATCCTTGTGGAACGAGGGGTCAACGCCAGGGAAATCGAAGTGAGTGTATTGGGCAATGAGGAGGTTGAAGCTTCGATTCCGGGTGAGATCATCCCTGCGGATGAATTTTATTCCTACCACGCAAAATACCACGATGATCGTTCTCAATTGTTGATCCCAGCACCCCTAGAACCACATTTGAGTGAACATGCCCGCTCCTTGGCGGTCCGCACTTTCAAAGCAATTGACGCCGCCGGGATGGCGCGGGTGGACATGCTCCTGGACAAGGACGACGGCGAACTATATGTCAATGAAATCAATACCATTCCCGGGTTTACCCGGATTAGCATGTACCCCAAACTTTGGAATGCGGTCGGAATCAGCTACCCTCAACTGGTCGATCGCCTGATCGAACTAGCCCTCGAACGCAAGGCCGAAAAGGCAAAGAACCTCTACCGTTATCAGAGAGAGAGGAGATAAGTGCAAGAGAAATCTTTCTCTCCATTCACCTTCCTCAAGGCTGCTCCGAACACGCTCGGCCCTCGGGAGACTCGAGTCCGCCAGCGAAAGCATTCTCGTCTCCTTTCTTCGAAGCGGAAGAGGGGTGTAGACCTAGAGGCACGTCGCGTTCCCGTAATGGTGCGCGGGACGGTGCCCGGTTTACCCATGGCAACCCCGCGCCGAACTACAAGAACTTCCCACAGGCTGGATGTGCCGGTCGGTCTCCCGGGTGTGGAAATTCGTCTGCCCAGCTTGCCTCGCATCGCCATCGGATGGCGTCTGCTTTCTGCCTTTCTCTCGTTTAGCCTTATAGGGCTCCTTTATTTGCTCTGGACAGCCCCGCTTTTCCAAGTAAACTCCGTTAGCCTTCAGGGTTTACAACGCATCAGTGCTAAAGAGGTCATGGTGGAGCTAGACCTCCGTGGCCAACCGGTCTTCACCCTCGATCCTCGAGAAATCCAAGAGAAACTCATCGCCCAATTCCCGGAGTTTCGCAAGGTCGAGGTCTCTCTGGGTTTCCCCAATAAGGTCTACATCTATGTCGACGAGAGAAAGCCGATCCTTGCTTGGAAGCAAGGGGATCGCACCCTCTTAGTGGATGCGGAGGGGTATGCATTTCCATTGCGTTCAGAAGACACACTGCTGCCGAAACTGATCATCGAGGCCCAAGACGCCCCCTTGCCCACCGGGGCAGAGAAAGAAACCGATGTGTCGCGTCCGTTCCTCCCGGTCGAATTGATCTCGGGCATCGTTTCAATCGGCGCTATGATCCCCGAAGGCGCAACGCTGTTCTACGAGAGAGAACGCGGACTTGGTTGGCGCGATCCCCGCGGGTGGACGGTCTACGTGGGTGCGCTGAAGGATCTGAGCCTGAAAATGAAAATTTATGAACTTATGGTAAAGAAACTAAAAAAAGAAAAACAAAAACCTGTACTGATTAGCATCGAGTATATTCACGCGCCTTATTATCGATTGGAGCGGTGACGATGAAGTCGGAACGTCCAGTCGTAGTTGGGATAGACATCGGCACAACCAAAATCTGCACCTTAGTTGGGCGTGAAGAGGTCTCTGGCCAACTACAAATTCTAGGAGTGGGTATCGAACCCGCCCAAGGGATCAAGAAAGGCGTTATTGTCGATCTCGCTGCTGCTTCCCAAGCAGTCAAGCGCTCCATAGAGAGAGCCGAGAGGACGTCGGGAATGGAAATCAACGCGGCCCTAGTCAGCGTGGCGGGCGCGCAAGTTTCCTCTACGAACAGCCGAGGAGTGGTCGGCGTAAGCGGACGGGTGATCGACCAGGAGGACATCCTCCGAGCTATCGAGTCCGCCCGCGCCATCCCTATTCCCCATAACCGCGAAATCCTTCACGTGATTCACCGGGGCTTCACGGTGGATGGTCAAGAGGGAATCCGGATGCCTGTGGGAATGCACGGCTATCGCTTAGAAGTTGAAACCCACATCATCACGGTTTCTGCCTCTTCGACTGAGAACTTGCGCCAGTGCGTCAGCTTTTCAGGGGTCGAAGTTTCCCAATTTGTCCTAAACCCGCTCGCAGCCGCAGAGGTGGCCCTCACAGAAGCCGAACGGCAAATGGGGGTATTGCTCTGCGATATTGGCGGGGGCACAACGGACTTAGCGTTATACAGCGAGGGAGATGTCTGGTATACAGCCGTTTTGGCTGTGGGTGGCAATCACATCACTTCGGACATCGCTCAAGGTCTCCACCTCCCTACCTCGCAAGCCGAGCAAATCAAAATTCAACACGGTCATGCCATTCAATCGGAAGTCGATAAGCGGGAGATGTTTGTCATCAAACCCTTCGGTGAGAACGAGGCTGTGGAAATCAGCCGGGCTGAACTGGCCGACATCATCGAAGCCCGCGTGGAGGAAATCTTCACCTTAGTCCTCCAAGAATTGAAACGTTCAGGGTACGATGGTCTGCTCCCCGCAGGAGTCGTTCTCACCGGAGGCTCTAGTCTACTTCCGGGGATGCGGACCATGGCTCATCGCGTTCTAGGCGTTCCGGTGCGCATCGCCCGCCCAGAAGGCCTTCTGGGCATGGCCGACCGCCTGAATTCTCCGGCTTTCGCTACCTCGGTAGGCCTGCTAAAGTGGGCCTATTTATACAACGAATTTCTGCCTCTTGAACCGAAAAAGGGCTCTTTTGGCCCGACAAAATCTCACCAAGCTTGGGAAGTGATGAAGGAATGGTTACGACGGCTCCTTCCATAAGGAGAAGGCCGATAACAAAAAGTCTTTCTACGAGGAGGATCGATTTATGAGCCACAATCCTGTTCCAAGTTCACTAGAATCCTTTGCCAAGATCAAAGTGGTTGGCGTCGGTGGGGGCGGCTGCAACGCAGTGGATCGCATGATTGACGAAGGCTTACAAGGTGTCGAATTCATCGGCATCAACACAGATGCCCAAGCCTTGCTCAACTGCAGAGCCCCTACTCGAGTGCGCATCGGCGAAAAGCTCACTCGGGGGTTAGGTTCCGGGGGTGACCCTGAGATCGGTCGCAAAGCCGCCGAGGAATCTGCAGAAGACCTCTACAGCATCCTAAAGGGTTCGGATCTGGTTTTCATCACCGCCGGTATGGGAGGCGGCACGGGCACGGGTGCTGCGCCCATCGTAGCCCAAATTGCAAAGGAATGCGGCGCCCTGACCATCGGCGTGGTCACCCGTCCTTTCTCCTTTGAAGGGCCAAAGCGCATCCAGACCGCAGAACAGGGGATTGGAAGGCTTAAGGAACAAGCCGACACCCTTATTGTGATCCCCAACGACCGACTTTTACAGATTATCGACCGCCGCGCAACGATCCAACAGGCCTTTAGGCTGGCTGACGATGTGCTCCGTCAGGGAGTGCAGGGGATTTCTGAACTAATCACAGTCCCGGGCCTGATTAACCTCGACTTTGCTGACGTACGCACGATCATGTCCGAAGGCGGTGCAGCCCTTATGGCTGTGGGCACGGGCAAAGGGGAAGGTGCCGCCCGCATGGCGGCTGAACAAGCTATCTCTAGTCAACTCCTCGATATTACGATCGACGGGGCGAGAGGTATTCTATTCAATGTCACCGGCGGCAACGATCTGACTCTGCATGATGTGTATGAAGCAGCCGAAATCATCAAGGGGACTGCTCACCCCGATGTCAACCTGATTTTCGGCGCAGTGATCGACCCCAACATGAGAGACGAAGTGCGCATCACGGTGATTGCCACAGGGTTCGAGCGTCCCGCCCCGACACGACATCCTGCGGAAACACCCTTGCGTGAGAGCAAGCCCGAGCGGGCAGCTCAATCGCATTCGGGCCTATCAGCCCAGCGGCGCGAATTTCAGCCCCGCGCGCTCAACACCGAGGACTTGGATATACCGACCTTTTTGCGCAATCGCTCGGCCAGCAATCGCCTAGGATAAATCGGATCTGGGATGCCTTCTCCTGGAATAAGCCGCTGGTTTCCTCCTCCCAGCGGCTAAGGCAATTTCTTTCCCGAAACTCCATAACCCAAAAAGGGGGAAAGTCAGCAGTGCTGACGAGGATGTAGCAACCCCTGGAAATTTTAATCTGATTAATTGCAATTAACTCTTGACTAATCACCCCTTCTATGCTAAGATAGCAAGCACAATATATAACCACTTCAGGTAATACTACCCCCATATATGGGGGAATTTGTTCTAGTACTTCACAGGATGCGGTGTCCCTACTGTAAAAACACTTCCTCAAGAGTCATCGATACCTCCCATGACTCGCGCGGTGGAGTTCGGCGTCGGCGAGAGTGCGAACATTGCGGGCAAAGGTTCAGTACATACGAGCGTCCTATTCTAGCTACTCCATTGATAATTAAGGCAGATGGAACCAGGGAAGAATTCGACCGAGAGAAGTTATTGCGGGGCATACGCATCGCTTGTGCAAAGCGACCGGTCTCTGCTGCCGACATCGAGCGCCTTGTTGGAGAGATCGAAGCCAAGCTCCAATCCATGGGAAGGGCAGAGGTCTCCTCTCGAGTGGTGGGAGATATGGTGATTGAAGGCCTCAAAGAACTTGATCAGATCGCTTACATCCGCTATGCCATCGTCTACTTGCGGCTCTCGGACTTGCGAGCCATCCGAGACGAGATTGATCGTCTTTTAGAAAGTTGACCTCTGCGGCAAGCTGCCAAAGAGGGGAGGTTTCCCATATCTGCCTTTACTCTCTCCCAAAAATGGAAAGGAGTCACTGTAATGCTGGTTGAATCTCAAAAGCAAACCACCTTAATTTCCCTCCCCCCATTGCCTGAGGGATTGCCTAAGATCGAGCTGACGGAGAATGCGCGCCAAGTGCTCATGCGTCGCTACGTGCGTCGCAATCCGGACGGCACACCTGCAGAAACCGTCGAGGGCATGTTCTGGCGAGTCGCCTATGCAGTCGCCTTAGCGGAAAAACAATGGCGAGAAGATATCACGGAGATTGCGATCCAATTCTATGAACTCCTTACTTCACGCTGTTTCTTCCCGAATTCGCCGACCTTTACAGGGGCCGGCACGCCCCTCGGTCAGCTTGCAGCTTGTTTCGTGCTCCCCATCAGCGACGACATGGGTCGCCGCTCGACGGGCATCTTCCAAACCCTGCGTGATGCGGCCCTGATTCAGCAGACGGGTGGCGGGAACGGTTTCTCCTTCTCGCGTCTCCGGCCCAAGGGTTCTCTGGTCAAGTCTTCTGCGGGACAGGCCACCGGTCCGGTAGGATTTTTGCGGGTATACGATAAGGCCTTCGGGGAAGTAGCACAGGGCGGCACTCGACGCGGAGCGAACATGGCTGTCCTCCGAGTGGATCACCCGGACATCGAGGAATTCATCACTTGTAAAACCGATGAGAATGCCATCACCAATTTCAACATCTCTGTGGGCATCACGGATGCCTTTATGCAAGCAGTTCTTCAGGATGCGGACTGGGAACTCCGTTTTCCGGATGTCACTGCACCAGAGTACCAAGACTTTGACGGCACCCTGGAGCAAGCTGAAGCCGCGGGGATCCCGATTAAAGTCCACAAGGTGGTCAAGGCGCGAGAGCTGTTTGAAAAAATCGTCCGTCAGGCCCACCACAATGGAGAGCCGGGAGTGCTCTTCCTCGATACGGCGAACCGCAGCAATCCTCTTCCGCACCTGTACACTCTAGAAGCCACTAATCCCTGCGGTGAGCAATGGTTGGGACCCTATGAGAATTGCTGTCTAGGCTCCATCAACCTTGCCCAGCATTTTGCCCCTGACCGACAAGTGGACTGGCAAAAGCTACAACGCAGTGTCGAACTGGCTACTCGCTTTTTGGATGATGTCATTGATGCCAACGCATATGTCCCGGCAGTCCCTCAACTGCGCGAAGCAGCCCTTCGCGCACGGCGCATCGGCCTAGGCTTTATGGGACTAGCAGATTTAATGTACCACGTTGGCGTGCGCTATGGCTCCCCCGAGGGACAGGAATTTGCAGCTCAGGTGATGGAGTTTATCCGGTTCCATGCCATGCGCACCAGTATCCAATTGGCCAAAGAGCGCGGCCCGTTCCCGGCTATTCGCGGGAGTATCTACGACCCTGAAAATCTAGCCTGGAAGCCCCCAACGCCCCTTTTCCCCTATAGCCGCAATTGGAATAGACCTCCCCTGGATTGGCAGGAAATTGTCGAGGGAATCCGCCAATACGGGATTCGGAACGCCGCCCAAACGACAGTAGCCCCAACCGGAACAATTGCCACTGTCGCCGGGTGCGAAGGCTACGGATGTGAGCCGGTTTTCGCTCTGGCCTACATCCGTCATGTGAATGATAACGGCAAAGACCTACAACTTCAGTACACTAGTCCTCTCTTCGAGAAAGCCTTAATCGAGGCCGGCTTAGACGAAGAAACGCGCACCCGAATTATCCACTACGTCAACGAGCACGGAACTTGTCAGGGTCTCAGCGAAGTGCCCGAAGAAATCCAGCGCATCTTTGTTGTCGCTCCCGACATCAGCGCCGAGGAACACGTCCGGATGCAGGCAGCCATACAGGCCTTCGTTGACAATAGCATGAGCAAGACGATCAACTTCCCGGCTGAAGCCACGGTGGAGGACGTAATGATCGCCTACCAACTGGCTTGGCAATTGGGTTGCAAGGGGATCACCGTCTATGTTACTGGCTCGCGTGAGAAAGTTGTCTTGGAGACCAAAGCTGTAGCAAAGCAGAAAGCCAAAGACGAAAAAGAATATCAAATCGCCCTGTGGCCGGAACAGAAAAAACCGCGTCCGCGTGCGCTGCATGGCTACACCTACAGCATTAACACCCCATTGGGTAAGGCCTTCATCACCATCAACGAAAACGGCGAGAATCAACCTTTTGAGGTTTTTATCAACACCGCCAAAGCCGGCTCGGATACTGCCGCTGTCTCCGAAGCCATTGGACGTCTGATTTCCTACATTTTGCGTCTGGTTTCTCCCGTACCTCCCCGCGAGCGCCTCAAAGAGGTATGGCGGCAGTTACATGGCATCGGTGGGGGGCGTTCCCTGGGCTTCGGTCCCAATCGGGTGCGTTCCTTGCCCGATGGGGTGGCCCAAATTCTGGCCGAATATCTGGAGAGCAAGCAGTCCTCTGATGTCGGCCCTTTGCGCTCAACTCCCCTTATGGAGCTCGATCTCAACTCCGATCAAAACGAGCGGAGCGGAGGTAACTCGAGCAGCTCTCAAGCTGCTTCTGCCTCCGCCCAATTCCGCATCGGTGATTTGTGTCCCGAATGCGGACAGGCCGCTGTAGTCAACGAAGAGGGCTGTCGAAAGTGCTATGCCTGTGGCTTTAGCGAATGCTAAGCGATGACCAAGCGGCTAGTTGTCGTTGCTGGCAACATTGCTACGGGAAAGACCTCCCTAACAGAACGGATCGGCGCCCGGTTAGGGTGGTACACCGCCTTCGAATCGGTGGTCGATAATCCCTACTTGGCGGACTTCTATGCCGATATGCGTGCCTGGGCATTTCACCTGCAGATCTTTTTCCTCGGCCATCGTGCCCAGCAGTACCTGCAGATGGTGCAAATCCCCCAATCGGTGATCATCGACCGCAGTATCTACGAAGACGCCCATATCTTTGCCCGGGCACTTTACCAGATAGGGAGTCTCTCTGAGAGAGATTATCAATCTTACCGCACAGTGTTTGACCTGATTGTCAACCAGCTTCCCCCGCCGGACTTGCTGATCTATCTGCAAGCGCCGGTCGAAGTGCTCATAGAGCGTATTCGCCAACGCGGCCGCAGCATCGAAAGCGGCATCACAGTGGACTACCTGAAACTACTAGAAACCCTCTACGAAGATTGGTTACAAACCTTCGATCTTTGCCCGGTATTGACCATCCGCACTGATGATCTCGACTATGTTCATCACCCCAAGCATCTAAACCTTGTCGTGGAGCGCATCCGAGAGCGCCTCTCGGGCAAAGAGGAAGTGGTTTTTCCGCCTAGTCCGATTGACGGCTAGAACCCCTGAAATTGCAAAGGCGGCCTTCCGATGTCTGGAAGGCCGCCTTCATACACACACACTTTACCCCGCCGTAGCCGGGATATCCCTCCATATAGCCTCATAAGACAGCGCTCAGGATCAAGCCCGCCAAATACAACAACCCGAAGCGGCGATTGTGGAAGAAGGCCGCTGCCACAAAGTAGTTCGGCCAGACCTCCGGAAAATCACGAGGTTTTTCGGCAGGCTTGGGGGCCAAAAAAACGGGAAGTACACGCAGGAAAGCCGGCACAGCCAAAAACACAACCAGCATGAGCGGAGAAAAGAAGCCGGTGGCAACCAAATAAACTACCGAGAGGTATTGCAACACCAACAACCCCAACACCGTCCACCGGGACAGCCGTTCCCCTAAAAGAACCGGTAGAGTATATATGTGCTTGGCCTTGTCCATTTCCCATTTATCGATGTGCTTGCCGAAGATCACTCCGGTGACCCCAAGGGCGTAAGGCAAGCTGGCAAGCACTACATACCAATCCCAAACTCCGGTGACCACGTAGTAAACCCCGCCCACCATTAGCGGCCCCCACACGATCAATACCGCCACTTCACCGAGCGCAATATACTTTAGCGGCCAAGTGTAGAACAGGACAAAGAAAGCCCCAGCCAACAACAGCGCCAACGTCCACCCACCTCGGTAGAAGACTAGATAGAGGCCAATCGCCAGGGCTATCCCGCCGCTCACCGCTGAATAGGTCAGGTGCTGACGTTTGGTCATTAGCCCATGGATCAGCGGCTGAGGGCCGTACTGAGCACGGTAGTAGTTTTCTCGATCGACACCTCGGGCAGCATCGGTATAGTCATTGAGTAGATTGTTTGTCGCGTGCGCCAGGACGATCCCTAGGGTCGCCAGAAACCAAGGCCAAAATTGGAACAATCCTTTTTGGTAAGCTAGAAGCCCGGCAATCGCTCCGCTCAAAAAGGTCATAATCAGCACAGCAGCTCGGGCGGAGATCAACCATTTCGAGATCACGTCCAAACGTTCCCACTCAGCCTTCTCGACATGAGGGATAACCTGAAGGGCTCTAATCCACATCGAGAGATTCATCGTTTCACCTCCGCAGGTCGATTCTACTGAAAAATTCCTATGCGAAGTCTAAGAATTATGTTGGAATCTATCCGCTCCATTGCTTAGGGCGGCCAAACCGAACCGGCGCGCACGATGGTGTAATCGGGTACATCCCGTTTCACCGTAGCTCCGTTTCCAATGCGGCAGTGAGCCCCGATTCTGACTCTTAGGTTGACCGTCACCCCCATCCCGATTAAGGTAGCCTCGCCGACATACACCTCCCCTGCCAAAATCGCTCCCGGGGAGATATTTACATAATCCTCGACTTGACAATCGTGTGAGATAATTGCTCCGGTATTGACGATGACCCCAAAGCCAATCCTTGCCTCACTGCCAATGTAGGCATGAGGAAACACCTGGGCGCCTTTAGCCAGCGTGGCGCTTTCTTCGACAAATGCAGTGGGATGAACTATGGTCGGGAAATCGAAACCAGCGGCTTTGCTGCGCGCAAACACGGCCAAACGCTGGGAGAGATCCCCGATTCCCCCCACGGCATTGACCATTAGGCGATACCCCCGGGCGTATAAATCAGGCAAGTCCTCACTCCGACCGATCACCGGCACGCCTAGTATGTGCTCACCCAAAGGCTTATGATCGTCGATCACGCCGGCAATTGAATATTGTGCAGTCGCCCGGAGCAGTTCAATCAGCGACTTTCCATGTCCGCCTCCGCCGAAGATCAGGACCGCTGCGGGATCGACTTTGTCCTGCGCTTTGGCAGCCTCGGCGCGCACACGCTCCTCTTCAATCCAGCGCCTGAGGCGCTGCTCAGTGATCCACTCATCTCGAGGCAGGCGGCTTATATCGACCCTCATCTCCTCAGCCAGGCGCCGCGCCGGCTGCGTAAGACGCAGATTTCCCCACTGGCCTTCCACGGCGAGAGTGTCAGTCTCCTGCTTTTCAAGCCTCAGGCTCTGCAGGTCAGAGTCGGGTTCCGACGAGAGATAACCGAACACCTCTCCTGCCCGCACCATCCTTCCCGCCCCGGGGTCGACAAGGAATATATATCCTTCCTCTTCCGCAGTAATTTCAGCAGTAGCCTTAGTCGTTTCGACAACACCCAGCACCTGGCCCGCTTGTACCTTCTGACCCTGCTGAACTGTAACGGAAACCAGCATCATCTCCGGTTCATTAGCGTTGATCAAGGGAAATAAAATCGGTTTCGCTGGGCTGTCCACAAATCACCTCTACTCCAAACCAGAGTCTTTTGGGTCAGAGAATGTCGATTGCCTTTTGCACAATAGCCTCAACACTGGGCAAGACCGCCTTTTCTAAAGGGGGAGAAGCCGGGATTGGGCAATCGGCTGTTGCGATGCGAGCGACTCGCAACAGGCTAGGTAAGGCCTGCTCTGCCAGCCGGGCTAACACTTCCGCCCCCCAACCCAAAGTCAAGGTGCCTTCTTCGATCACGATCGCCCGCCCGGTGCGCCGGACCGATTCTAGCAGTTTTTTGCTCTCGCAGGGGTTTAACTGGGTCGGAACAACTAACTCACAAAAGATTTCCTCGCGGTAGGCTAGCTGGAGCATAGCCTTGCGGGCCAACTCGGCTGCATAGCCATACGCAATCAAGGACAAAATCGGAGGAGGCGCCCCTCTTAGACGCAGAGTATATACGGGGTAACCCAAAGCGGTCCAATCAACTTCCCGCTCGAAGTCCGGGTCCGAGGCCTCGAAGAGGGGCAACGGATATAGGCTCTTATGCTCAATCAAAATTACGGGGTCTTCATCTTGCCAAAGAGCGTGAAGCAGCAAGTCTTGCGGGCTGCCAAAGTGAGTGACTGCAACAACATGAATACCGGGCACCCCGAGATAGAGCTTCTCAAGCGATTGGGAGTGAGTAGGACCATACCCTCGTCCGCCCCCTACAGGCGTGCGGATTACCAGCGGCACCTTCACTGCCTCACCGTACGTCCAGCGAAATTTCGCAATGTGGTTGATCACCTGATCTGCGATCAAAGTAAGGAAGTCGCCAAACATGATCTCAGCGACCGGAAGCAACCCTCGCATGGCCATGCCGGCTGCAATGCCGACAAGCCCGGCTTCGGAGATGGGGGTAGGGATCACTCGGTTGGGGAATTCGGTCGAACAACCCTGCGTCACTTTGAATGCGCCTCCGTAAGGATCGAGCAGGTCTTGACCTATCAGATACACACGCTCATTTTCGGCCAAGGCCCGACGGAGTGCTCGGTTGAGAGAGTGAACTACGGTAACACCGTTTTCGCCTATCCCTTTGCCCCCTCCCGCCGCCCCAGAGGCCTGTTTGCGTCCCTCATTGAAAGAGGGGCCGAGGGTGAGGATATCCCCACTCATGAGAGAAGATGAGGTGGGGACAAGGACATTTTCCCCCAGCCGGCCTAGCTCACTCGGCAGGGGATATTCATCTCTCAGCGCAGCCTCAAAAGCCTGTTGAATTCGTTCTCGCTCTTCCGCTTCAATTGCGGCACGTTCCTGCGCAGAGAGACGCCGGGAGAAAACCTTCAGGGGGTCAAAAACTTCCCAGAGACGAGCGACCTCCTCAGCGGGACGGGTGTCGTCTCCTTTAGAGTGCGGGCCAAAACGATAGGTGTGTAGGATCAGCGCCGCCGGAGATTGAGTCTCACGCACCTGTGCAACCCATCTTCCTGCTGCTTGATAAACATCTAGCACATCGCAGGTTTCCAACTCCTCGCCGGCGATCCCGAAAGCTTGAAACCGGCCGGCAATTGTGCCGGCAAGGGTCAGCTCGATTGGCGTGGTTTGAGCGATGCGGTTGTTTTCGACGACATACAGAACTGGGATGTTCCACTTGCTTGCCATATTGAACGCTTCGTAAATCACGCCCTCTCCCAAAGTTCCGTCACCCAAGAATGCCACTGCAATGCCTCCGCTGCGCTTAATTTTCTCAGCAAATGCCATGCCGGTTGCAATGGGGACGATTCCTCCTTGAACTCCATTGGAGTAAAAATTGCGCCAGTGCAAGTGCTGAGAGCCGCCTCTGCCACCGCATACTCCGCTCCGTTTCCCCATTAGCTCGGCAAAGAGCGCGCGCGGATCGCCCCCAAAGGCCAGGAAATGCCCATGCCCACGGTGATTGCTAAAAATGATATCTTCAGCTCGGAGGTGAGCGACCACCCCCACCGCATTTGCCTCTTGACCCAGATATGTATGTGTTGTGCCCACAAACACACCGCTTGGGAATTTCTCCAAAACCAATTCCTCGAAAAAGCGGATGCGACACATCAAGCGATAAAAATGGTTAGCTTCCATGTTCGGGACTTTCCTCCCTAGCTTCCCAAGACTGCTCCGCACTGCCCAGAAATTCCGGCGCAGTTGCAAAACCCTCGCTGCTGATTCCCTCGCGCTTGAGCACCTTAATTAGGGTAAGAGCGAGGATCTTCAGGTCGAGCCAAAACGACCAATGATCGACATACCATACATCGAGGCGAAATTTCTCTTCCCAACTGAGTGCATTGCGACCATTGACCTGCGCCCAACCGGTAATCCCCGGCAACACTTCATGTCTACGAGCTTGCTCAGGGGTGTATCGATCGAGGTACTGCATCAGCAAGGGTCGAGGTCCCACCAAGCTCATTTCCCCGCGCAGGACGTTAAGCAACTCCGGAAGCTCATCCAAACTTGTCGAGCGCAGAAACCGCCCAAGGCGGGTCAGGCGCTGCTCATCCGGCAACAGATTGCCCTGTTCGTCACGCCGCTCGACCATGGTACGGAATTTATAACAGGTGAACGGCTTGCCTAGGTAACCAGGACGTTGTTGACGAAAGAGCACCGGCGAGCCATGCACCAACCAAACGATCAGGGCAATAAAAAGCATTAGCGGAGAAAGCAAGACGATCAGCAACAGACTCACGATCTTATCAAAGAGCCGCTTACTTAGGGGGATGGTTTTCTTCGGTCTCATTTGCTCTAGCCGGATAAGACCGCAGTCTGCACAGCGGGCTCATGCTGAAGTTCTCTCAAGATCTCCAAGAGAACCTCTCGCCATTGTTCCGCCGTGGTGTAGGCAAACCAAATCGCCGTCTTGCCCCAGCGAGCTGCAGGGTGCAGGAAACGCCCTCGCCCAGCTTGAAATTCCTCGGGAAACCTCAGAACGATCTGGTTGTTTTCGACAGTGACGGAAACCAAGCCTGCTTTTTGAGCGAGCAGCTTGACTTTCATTTGATAGAGTAAATCCTCCACTGCTTTGGGAGGAGGCCCGAAGCGATCATGGAACTCTTTGCGCAGTTGATCAAGCTCGACACTCGATCTCATATCCGCAATACGGCGGTAAAGCTGCAATCGCATCAGCTTATCCGGAACGTAGTCCGAGGGGATAGAGGCCGAAAGGGGTAGATCGACCGTTACTCCGACCCCGGTTTCCTCTTCGGCGGGCAAGCGCAGTGGGGGGAAGCCTTCTTTCTGCCCTAACCGTCGGATTGCCTCCGTCAGCAAACGTGTATACAGATGCAAACCTACGGCGTTAACGTGCCCCGATTGGCGTGTTCCCAAAATATCCCCTGCACCTCGCATCTCTAAATCGCGCATAGCTATCGAAAAGCCGGCCCCTAATTGGGCGTTCTCGGCGATGATTTCCAGGCGTTGTTGCCCCTCCGGGCTCGGCGGACGCCGTCGATGGCGAAAGAAGTAAGCATAGGCGCGCTGTGCACCTCTCCCCACCCGGCCACGCAATTGATAGAGCTGAGCCAGACCAAAAGTATCGGCACGGTCGACAATTAGGGTGTTTGCGTTGGGAATATCCAGGCCCGATTCGATGATCGAAGTGGTCAAAAGGACATCCACCTTACCCTGAGTAAACCGGTGCATAATTTCAGCCAGTTCCTTTTCCGGCATCTGACCGTGTGCCACGGCGATCCGCGCCTCCGGAATCAGTTTCTCCAAGTGCCGGCGCATGGCCTCAATGGTCTGAACTCGGTTGTGGACGAAGAAAACCTGTCCGCCGCGTTCCAGCTCGCGCAACACTGCTCTGCGGATCAGCTCAGGCGAATAAGGGCCGACATGGGTGAGGACAGGAATGCGCTCCTCTGGAGGGGTCCTGATCAGGGAGATATCACGAATGCCCGCCAAGGCAAGGTATAGAGTGCGTGGGATTGGAGTAGCGGTCAGCGTTAGGACATCGACCTCGGCTCGCATTCTCTTGAGCTTCTCTTTATGGAGCACCCCGAAGCGCTGTTCCTCGTCGATAATCAGCAGCCCTAAATCCTTGAAAGCGACATCGTTCGAAAGCAGACGATGCGTCCCGATAATGATGTCAATCTTCCCCTGGGCAAGTTTATACAAGATGTCTTGCTGTTGTTGAGGCGTCCGAAAGCGAGAGAGCATTTCCACTTCCACCGGGAAGGCCGCCAAGCGCTGACGAAAGGTCTCGTAGTGTTGCTGGGCGAGAATAGTTGTCGGCACTAAGACCGCAACCTGCTTTCCATCCATTACGCACTTGAAGGCAGCCCGCAGAGCTACTTCTGTCTTACCATATCCAACGTCCCCGCAGATCAAGCGATCCATGGGGCGCGGCGACTCCATATCTGCCTTTATTTCTTTCAACACCCGAAGCTGGTCTTCCGTCTCAACATAGGGAAAGCTGGCTTCTAGTTCTGCTTGCCAAGGGGTATCGGGCGAAAAAGCATGACCTCGGATCACGCTCCGTTTTGCATATAGATCAAGCAAGTCCTGGGCGACTTCGACCACGGCCTCACGGACGTGAGCCTTAACAGTTTGCCATTCTGAAGTGCCCAGGCGGCTCAGCGCTGGGGTTCTTTTGTCTGCTCCGATGTAACGAGAGATGCGGTCCGCTTGATAAACCGGAACATAGAGTTGGGCTTGGTCGGCGTATTCAAGGCACAAATATTCGCGCTCCACCCCATCGATTGTGCGCGTGACCAGGCCGACAAACATCCCAATGCCATGATCGACGTGAACTACGTAATCGCCGGGCTGTAGGTCCGCATAGGGTGCTTCGGGGCCTGAGACGACCGGCTTCTTCCGTTGACGGATCTCCGGCGGGCGAAGGCCGAAAATCTCGCCGTCAGAGAAAACGTGGAAAACGGTGCGGTCCTTTGCGACAAAGCTGAAGCCCTCGGCGATGCTTCCCTTGACAAACCTCACTATACCTACCGCCTCTCCGGCATGTCGCCCCTCGCGCCAAAGCTCCTCCAATCGCGCAGCTTGCCTAGACACAACCCAGATCGCCGAAGTCTCTCGGGCAAGCTCATCGAGATGCTGAAGGAACGGCTTCAACCGCCCGCCGAAACGCGGTTGCCCTTGAAATGCTTGATTGAGTTCATGGGCCAGAGCCTCCGGCGCGCAATCTTCCGCTTCCCACCCGAACTGAACTCCTCTTCGCAGAGACAAGCGATCCTCAACCTCAGACCACGAAACGTAAGGAGGCGGGCAGTCTTCCGTTATGCTTCCCTCGCGAAGAGCAGATTGACGTAGTTCTAAGGCCTGTTCTTCTATCTCCGTAGCCGTCTGGCGCACGATCTCCGCATCGTCAACGAGGACGAGCGCATGCTCGGGCAAATAATCCAAGACACATGCCGGATAGGGATGCAAATAGGGCAGGTGAAATTCACAAAGTTCAAGCTGCGCCTCAAGCGGATAAACCTCTTCGGACTTCAGAAGATACTCCCTTGCCGGAGGCACAAGCAAGGCCGCTAACTCTCCTCGGCTGCGGTCGGTGAGCTGACTCGACGGATCGAATGGTGTCAAGGTCTCGATTTGATCTCCAAAAAAGTCAATCCGCACTGGAAAAGGAGAAGCCTGCGGCCAAATATCGAGAATCCCGCCACGCCGAGCAAATTGTCCAGTCTCGACCACAGTGCTAACCCGCTCATACCCTAGTTCGATCCAGTGTTGAATCAGGTGTTCCATGGGCTGCACGGCCCCCCGCTTATACACGCGAAGCGCTTTGAGAAACTCACGCCGGGGCATGGTGCGGGTCATCACCGAACGAGCAGAAGCGATGACCAGAACCGGCTGATCTTCTATCCTAAAAGAAGGGAGCTGGGTTTTAGCAAAATGGGTGAGAACTGCGAGTCGCTCTCGACGGGTGGATTCGCTCCATGGGGCCTTTTCGTAAAATAATACACTAGGCTCGGCAAACAGATAACGAGTCAGGTTCGAATCCCACAGGCTCGCCTCCTCCAACAGCGCCAAAGCTCGATCGTTCCGATCAACAATCCAGAAAATAGGCACTTGCAAGGCCTTCGTTAGCGCAATCGCCAGAGGCACACGGGCCGAACGTCTGAGGGAGAGGCGCAAGAGACCCCGATGGCCCCGTAAGGCACTCAAAAGCGACTGGCTCGACTCGGCGATTCGTTGGAAGAGGACCTCGAAGCTCATATTGACCTTTCTTTGGGTCACCTCAGGCCTGATTGGCAAGCAAATTAACGTTGTGGCGGTTCATAGCTTCCACAATCCCCAACCTAGTCCAATCCTGCAATGCCTGGACAGCGCGGTTCAGGATCGAGGGTAACTCTAGGCTCTCCTGAGGGCTAAATTTCTCCAAAACATACTCCGCTGCCAACCTTGAGCTTTTAGGACGCCCAACGCCGATTCGCAAGCGCGGAATGTCCTGCCGTCCCAAGCGCTCTAAGATCGATTGCATTCCCTTATGCCCGCCAGAGCTCCCTCCCGGACGCATTCGCAGCGTTCCAAAGGGCAAATCAATGTCGTCATAAATCACCATCAATTGTTCCACCGGCACTTTATAGAAGCGCACCAAAGCCCCTACAGCACTTCCGGAGAGATTCATGAAAGTCTGCGGCTTGGCGAGGATCAAGGTCTTAAGCTCGAACTTAAGCTTGACCACTAGCGCCCTGTGTTCATATCGCGTGAATAGAAGCCCGTGTTGCTCTGCCATCCGCTCCACCACCATAAAGCCGACATTATGTCGGCTTTGGGCATACTCTTTGCCCGGATTGCCTAAGCCGACGATCAAGTAAGTTGAGCGCTCTGCGGAAGGAATCCAATCGCTCATCTTTCAGGCAGACCGATTTCGCAAAGCGAGGACCAGACTCCCAACGACAAAGAAGAGGGTTACCAGCCCGGCTCCTTTCAAAGCGCTGTAGGTGAGATCCCTCGGATGCAGGGTAAGCGGATTGGTTGGGAGAGGTGAGGGAGTGAAAGTCGGTTGCGTCGGCTCTGGGGTGGTTTCCGCTTCGACTCGGTTCCGCTGCCTCGGTTCGGGGGTGTCGGTCTCGACCGCAGTGTAGTTGCGAACCCGTAACCTCTCCACCATATAAACATGGGTTTGATTGTCCTTTGTCAAGACGGTCAACCGGAGTTGGTAGTCGTTATCTGTAATCGTGGTGGTATCCCAGACCGCTAAAACCTCACGCACCACGCCTTGATCGCTTTCAGCGAGAAGAAACCAAGTATCGGTAGGGTTTTCTTGGTATGCAAACGCCAGTTCACTGTAATGAAAATTGCGAATATTGGTGCTGCCGATAATGCGCACACTGCCTTGCAAAGCCTGACCCGGACGCGGCTCCAGAATCTCAATGCGCGGTACAATTGCCGCTACGCTCTGCGCGCGCGCCGGAAGTGCTGCTGCCAACAGCACCACAAGCCCGCACAGCCAAGCCATGCAAAAAGACCATCGGATTCTCCTCCTGCAAGGCATGCAGAGAAGTTTAACATGGAGCAGAAGGGCTGTGAAGGCTAAAATTCTATATCTTCGACCCTCTGAATCGGATTGGTATAATCAGAACAGTTTATCCTTTCCAAGCCAAATCTGCGCAATGTCGCGTGTGCCTTCTGCTCGAAGTGAGGTCAAGGTGCTCTCGCAAATTCCATTTCGAATTAACCGCGAGAGCTTGTGTCAGACCTTGCGCCTCAAGCCCGGTAGCCACTACCTTGCCGAACTCGACCACCTAATCGACCAAGCAGAGCAAGTTGCAAAGCCCAAAGCAATGGTGCGCAGGGTTCTTATAGCTGAGAAGGGGGAAAATTGGGTACGATTGGACGGCCGCCGGTTGGTCAGCCGAATTTTGCGCGTCAACCTTGAAGAGGCAACCCATGCCTTTGTCTTTGTCGCCACGGCTGGTTTAGAACTAGCCACTTGGTCGACAACACTCCCCGATTTGCTCCATCGCTTCTGGGCAGATGTGATTCAAGAAGTTGCGCTGGAAACTGCCCGACAAGCTATGCATCAGTACCTTACCCAACGCTTTCATTGCGGCCCGCTCTCGGAAATGCACCCCGGTTCCCTGGACGACTGGCCGCTCAGTGCTCAAGAGGACCTCTTCAGCCTTCTTGGGGATGTGAAAGGAAAAATTGGCGTATCCCTGACCGAGAGCAAGCTTATGTACCCGGTCAAATCTGTCTCCGGAGTTGTCTTCCCAACCCAAACTCAGTTTATAAGCTGTCAGCTCTGCCCACGCGAAAAGTGCCGGGCTCGACAGGCACCCTTTGATGCCAAACTCTTTCAAGAGCGGTATGGCATCCCGATCCAAAGCTCCTTCGGTCTCACAAAGCCGTGAACCGTGGTTTCTACCCCGAAAAGCGACTCCGAAAAGAGGAAGCTCACCGCTAATCAAGACCTAGCCGGCTATATGGCTTTTTGCCCGGCAACTTTTTGTTCTCCCCGAACTCTCGACATACAGCCCCGGCTCTTCCAACCAATCGGCGCTCACTGGCAAAGAACAGCGTGCCGTATCCAACTAGAAAGCCCGATTACACCCGGGTGTTTGGCTATTGCCGGGTAGTCCCCCAGTATAAGTCTTGAAAAACTCCGCTCACCCCGACTCGGCAGGAATATAGCTAAGCCCGACCGTTCCCGGACCGGAATGCACAGCTAAAGCAGGAGAAAGAGCAGTGGTCAAACTCTCAACGCAATGAAATTGAGAGCAAACTTTCTCTTTCAAATGCTCTAACTGATCTAGTGCTGCAACGTGCATAAAGGCTACCTTGATATTGCGGATACCGCTCAGACGCTCTTTCATCAGTTCTACAATGCGCGCATAAGCTTTGGGGCGAGTCCTCTCTGTAGCTAGGGCAACGATCACCCCGTCCTGCATTCCAATAATTGGCTTGATATTGAGCAGCGATCCAATCAGGTGTTGGGCACGACCGATCCGTCCGCCCATGTAAAGATAGCGCAGTGTGTCCGCAGTCATCATCATCATTGCCTGCTGCGCAGTTTGGCGGGCCTTTTCGACCACTTCTGCAATTCCGAATCCTCGCTTCGCTAACCGCGCCGCCTCGATCACAGCCCAGCCTTGCGCCATGGCTACTGCAAGAGTATCCACGACATCCACGCGCAGTCTGGGCATTTTCTCCTTTAGCATTTCCACGGCGGCAAGACAAGACTGATAGGCTCCGCTGCCCTTTGAGGTCATCGTGAGAGCCACGATGTTCAAGGTGCGTTCTGCCAGACGCAAGATAGCGTTGACATAATCCCCCGGGCTAGGATTCGACGTTGTCGGCAACGTCTGCGCTGTGAGGAGATACTGGGCAAATTCATCGGGCTTGACATCGATCATATCGCGCAGAGTTTCCATCCCCCGCATCACGTAGTACGGAACCAGCTCAATGCCTAGCTCTTCGACCAAAGAGGCAGGAATACTAGCAGTGGTGTCAGTAAGAACGCCAACATTCATTTAATGCTCCTTAAAGAAGATACAGGCCTAATAATAAACTAGGACAACGTTCCTTGCAAGAGGGTGTAACTGAAGTTGCAGTCCGTGCAACCCCAAATTGGCTCGAAAAGCCTTCGGGTAAACACTCTGACGCTATTTTTTACACGAACACACCATGCTTGCCCCCTATATCGAAGAAATTAGCCGACTCAGGGTCAGCTTCGGCGCTCATCTGAACAGTGCCGGTTCACGGCCCTGCAAGAAGACTATCCCCTCAGTTGATCGATTAGACGCTCCGCCTCTTGTACCGAACGCACTTCCGTTGCCGTATATCCGACACTGCGGGAGGCGCGTTGGAATTGGTTCGCCGTAACTACTGATTTATCCGAGATAATGCGGATTTCGGCTCCCATACCCGAGTCTAACAAAGCCTGCATAGTCTTCTGCAATTCCAGTCGTCCCCCTTCAGGCAAGGGAGCTAAATCATGGATGTCGCAAATGAGGACAAAACCTGGTTGCAACTTGCGTGCATTCTTCAGCAAAGCGTCGCACATCAGACGGCATTCACTCTCCTCGATTTTCCCCCGAGCCAGAAAGAGCAGCTTGTTTTCGAAAAAGTTTGTCCGCACGTCGAACATTCGAACCCGATTCCTTTCACGACCGTTAAAATCATTATAGCAACTCAGCCCCGAATCTCAAAGGGTTCTTCTTACGTTCTTACAAAATTATTAGGTACACCTTCCCAAAGTCCGCTACGTTAGCCAAGATACCCGAGCTCTTAGAGCCTCGGGGAGCCCCCTATCCCTCCCACCTATAAGCAAGGGAACCTACCTCTCAGGCACGCCGGCAGTAGCTCAGCTATCCTGTGCCCTGTGCTCGTTGCCATAAAGACCAACACAAATACCCCTAAAGAAGGAGCGAGGCATACGGGAGATAACCTCGACACCCTCTCCTCATTAAGGTAGCCAATTCTTTACTATAGAAGAGGGAAGAAAAAAATGCCGTCAATTAATCAATATTCCAGAACTCGGGGCAAACTTTTCGCCTGCTCAATCCAATTAGCAACCTGGGAGAGTACGGGCATCTTCCGCACGAGTTTCTTAGCGGTGTTGACTTCTACCAGCTTCTGGTAGAGGTTCTCAGGATTGCGCTGCGCCAGCTCGACCACGGTATCCACGCCGGCTTCTTCGAGCAAATCGGAATACTCCGAGCCGATGCCCTTGATCCGGTACAAATCGAGATGATTAGCCCACTCCAAAATCAATTGCTCGCTGATCCCGCTCTTCTCCGCCAATTCCTTTCGTCCACTGGGGGTCGCTGCCCGTTTCAAAAAGGCAGCAGGTGAACGAACGCCCGCCTGACGCAACTTCTCTGCGTAGGTTGGACCGATGCCCTCGACATCTTCCAGCTTTGCCATATCTTCACCTCTATCCGGGAAATTTAGAGAACGTTAGGGTTAGCTATATTTGTAAAGATTATACAACAAAAACGCCCAATCGTGTTTAGAGAACTTTGCAGCGTCAGGAGGTCTTTATCAGCTCTGCGACCTGTAGCTCTGCTTCGCCGATGTCACTCGAAACCTGCGGCAAACTTCTGGTTCTCCACATTAGGAGTGTGCTTAGGCAATTCCCGAGGATCGGGCTAGGGCCTTGTAGACAAAGAACAAGCAGATTGCGTTCTTGACGAAGACCGCTCTTTTGTGATATATTAACGCTCTCCTAATTTTTTCTATTCCTAAGGAAGGGTTTTCTTTTCGATGGTCGGGACGGCATATCCTCCCTCCCAAGCGAGTGCTACTGTCGGTCTTGATGGTGTGTTGCCTTTTCCGGGCGCGCCTGTTGGCAGCTAGGAGATCGGCGAACGTCAATTAGCAGCCACGGTGCGCTCCTGCCCGTGGCTGTTTTTTTGAATTTATACGACAATTCTAGGCCAACGTGGAAAGAAATGAGTTGGAAAAACGAAACTAAACAGAGCAAGCCAAAGCTCTACTCCCAATCTTTACAAGATAATGCGATCCTTAACCCCCTTCTGCTCTGGTTTTTGGTTGCCATGGTGCTAGCAAATGTGGGCGGAAGCATGTATGGGCCGCTCTTGCCGCTTTATCTGACCTCCCTTGGAGCAGACGTGGCCCAGGTGGGGCTGTTCTTCACTTTATCGCGCATTATTCCTTTGGCCCTGCAGATTCTGGGGGGGTGGATATCGGACTCGCTAGGGCGGCTGCGGAGCATAGCCATCGGGAGCGTAGCGGGGGTGATTTCTTACGCCATCTTGATTCTCTCTCCCTCGTGGCAATGGGTGCTTTTAGGGGAAGGATTAGGAGCGATTACGGTCTCGTTGGTCGCACCGAGCTTCGGCGCCTTTATTGCAGAGCAATCCAGCGAACAGAACCGAGCCAGGGTTTTCGGTATCTCGAACACGATCTTTATGGTGGTCTCGGTCATCGGGCCTCCTCTGGGAGGATTCGTCGCCCATCGCTTCGGCTTTCGGATCATGCTCATAGCAGCGGCTTCGCTCTATCTCCTTGCAACGGGAATCCGTGTGATTATGGCGCGCTATGCCGCTAAAAATATCGAGAGCCGGTCTCAACCTCTCACTTGGCAAAGCTTACGATCTAGCATGAGCACAATGGCTTCGATGTTATTAGCAGGAGGTCTGGTGACCTGGATCCTCCTAACTGACGGGATACGCGACATCGGTTACGCGCTTTCGATGAATTTGCTTCCCATCTACCTTCAGGAAGAAGGCAGACTGAACCTCGAGCAAATTGGGATGTTAGAAGCTGTTTTTGGCATCTTCATGATGCTCACCACTCTCCCCGCAGGTTGGCTAGCCGATCAATGGGGAGAGCGCCAGGCCATTGCCGGTGGTTTCTTTATGCAGTTCGTTGCACTCTTAGTTTTTATTGAGGCCCAGAGCATTTTCGGCTTTGCCCTAGCATGGGCGGTGCTGGGAGTTGGGGTAGGCTTGATGGCCCCTGCTTACGAAGCGTTGATCAGCAAGGCTTTTCCGGAGAAGATACGCGGTATTGGTTTCGGACTGTTTCAGACCAGCTTGGGCCTAATTTCCCTGCCTGCCCCAGCGATCGGCGCCCGGTTGTATGAGAGGTACGGCCCCCACTTTCCATTTCGATTGACCGCCTACCTGACGCTCTTGGCAATCTTGCCGGTTTGGTCCAAATTTAGGCTCCCCAAAGGGGAAAGGGACTTCTCCAACTCCCGGTCTTAGAGTTTGACGCATCTGTCTTGAGAAGGATCTTGAGTCGATCGGGGTAAAATACAGCCACTCATAAAAAAGCCATCTTGGAAAAATTGCTACCAGTTGTTCCAGAATATGGGAATTCTATACTCAATTATTGAGCTCGTCCAACCGGCTTTGTTCCCAAGATAGGAGCAGAACCCATGGCGATTGGCACAATTCTCTTTGACTTCGGTGGGGTGCTGCTGCGCACAGAAGACCGTCGACCGCGCCAAAAACTGGCTGCCAAGTATGGTTTAGACGAGGAAGATCTCATTTACCTCGTGTTTGGCAGCCCTTCTGCGCTGAGCGCCACAGTAGGGAAAATCACGGCCGAACAGCATTGGCGGCAAGTTGCAGCCGCCCTCGGGGCAACGGAAGCACAGATTCCTTTGATTAGGGAACAGTTCTTCGCCGGCGATCGCTTGGATGAGGAGCTGCTGCAGTTCATCCGCTCTCATCGCCAGACCCATCGCATTGGCTTGCTGAGCAATGCATGGGATGACATGCGTAGAATTTTGAACGATGAGCTAGGGATTCTGACGCTCTTCGACGATGTTATCATCTCCGCAGAGGTAGGCTTGATGAAGCCGGACCGAAGCATTTACGAATTAGCTGCCCAGAGGTTCAACACACCTCTTAGCGAAATGGTTTTCGTCGATGATCTCCCGGTAAACGTTCAAGCCGCTCGAGAAGCGGGGATGAACAGCTTCCAATTTCGGTCAACTGCGCAAACCATCCACGACCTCCAACGCCTTCTCGAGGAAGAATCATGAACATTCAGCACCTAACCCTGACCGAAGCTAAACAGTTGATCCAAAACCGGGAAATCACCCCTCTTGAGTTAACTCAGGCGGTCATAGAGCGCATTGAACGGCATGACCCCGTCTTAAATTGCTACCTCTCAGTGTTTCGCGAAGAGGCTTTATCCAAAGCAGAACGCTTGAGTAAGGCATTCAAACACCCTCGGCCCTTAAGCCCGCTCTATGGAATTCCGATTGGGATCAAGGATATTATCTCTATTCGTGGTCATCCGCTGCGCGCCGGGTCCAAGGTTTGGGAGGGATATACTCCCGATCAAGACGCACGAGTGGTCGAGCGTGTGCGGCAAAGCGGGGCGATCCTTATCGGCTATCACAATATGCACGAAATCGCCCTTGGGGTGACCAATCTCAACCCTCATTTTGGGGCAGTGCGCAACCCTTGGCGGACTGATCGGATCTCCGGAGGATCCTCAGGGGGATCAGCCGCTGCCGTAGTTGCGGGTCTTTGCCTAGGCGCCATCGGCACCGATACCGGCGGCTCGATCCGTATCCCTGCCAGCCTGTGCGGCGCAGTTGGCCTGAAACCCACATTCGGTCGGGTGAGCCTAAGGGGGGTGTTGCCCCTTAGCTGGAATCTGGATCATGTCGGCCCGCTGGGTCGCTGCGTTGAAGATGTTGCCCTGCTCTATCGCCTGATCGCCGGTAACGACCCACAAGATGCAACTAATGCCCAAAAACCTCTGCGCAATCCATTGCCACATTTGAAGGAGGGAGTCAAGGGACTACGCATCGCACTGGCGGAGGATGAGTTCTTCACCCAAGCAGAAGAGGAAGTTTTACGTGCGGTGCGACTGGCAGCGGATGTGCTGCGCGAACTGGGAGCAGTGGTTGAGCCAATCTGTGTGCCGGAGGGAGCATTAGCTGCTCAGACCAACGCACTGATGGTAATCAGCGACGCAGCCGCAATCTATGAGAAGCAACTCTCGGAACGCCCACAACAGTTTGGCGAAGATGTGCTGCAGCGGCTGCGCAACGGCGCTGCGGTAGCGGTGACGCAGTATGTTCAGGCGAGACGGACACAGGCGATCCTGCAGAAGCGTTATCGTGAGCTTTTCAAGCGATACAACCTTTTGCTTACCCCCACAACCCCTATTGCTGCTCCAGCCATCGTAGGGCAGGATTCGCTCGAAGCCGCAAAAGTCCTGACACGCTTCACATCACCGTTCAACTTGACCGGCCTCCCTGCACTTTCTCTCCCGTGTGGTTTCAATGCCGAAGGCTTGCCGATCGGATTACAAATCGTGGCTGATCACTGGCAAGAAGAGTTATTGCTGCGGGCAGGGTATGCTTACGAGCAGGCTACCCAGAGCCGCCGTCAATTCGCATGGTCAGAGACGTTCCTGAACATCTGACCCCCGGATCGGCGTGCCTTTCCAAACTCTCCAGTAGAGCTGCCGCGTAGGGGACAATGACCAGAGTTCGCCATTGCACCAGATTGCCCGTTGAGAGTGCACCGCAAACTCGAACTGGCAAATCGGCTCACGAAGAGATCTCTAGCAGGGAGACGAGCTTCTCTATGAGGATCTGAGCAACCTCGTCCTTGGTCATCAGCGGATATGACTGAACGTTCCCGGCTGGATCAATCAGGGTCACGCGATTCGTATCTGCCCCCAAGCCGCTATCCGGCGCAGTGATGTCATTGGCCACGATCAGGTCCAGTCTCTTGCGAACCAGCTTTTGACGGGCACGCTCGACCAAGTCGCCGGACTCGGCAGCAAAGCCGATGACAACGCGAGGATAACCGCTGCGGCTGCGGAAGTGGGCAACTGCGCTAAGGATATCCGGCGCGAGAGTCAGTCGAAGCTGAGGAATGCCTTCCTCCTTGGAGAGTTTCTCTGTTACAACGGTTTCCGGTCGGAAATCAGCAACGGCCGCTGCCATGACCAACGCATCCGCCGCTGAAATGGCCTCTAGAACGGCTGTGAGCATCTCTTGAGCTGTATTCACTTCTATCCGCCTCGCCCCTACCGGGGTTGGCAGAGCGGTAGGTCCGGTAATCAAGGTGACTTCCGCCCCCTGATCGATAGCAGCTTGGGCAATTGCGAAGCCCTGTTTCCCCGAGGAACGATTGGTAATCACGCGCACGGCATCGATGGGCTCAGAGGTACCACCCGCAGTCACCACCAATCGTTTTCCCTTCAATCTCCCTTCCTGACGGCCGAGAACCCAACGAAGATGACCGAGGATTTCGCTCGGTTCGAGCATCCGTCCTATCCCGGTCAACCCCGAGGCCATGCGGCCAGTCGCCGGACCTGCGACATACACGCCGCGCTGTTTGAGAATTTCCACATTAGCTTGTGTCGTAGGATGGGTATACATGCCGCTGTCCATCGCCGGGGCGATCAGGATGGGGCAGGTGGCCGCCAGACAGGTCAGGGTCAAAAGGTTGTCACAGATCCCATGGGCTATTTTGGCAATTGTATTCGCCGAAGCCGGTGCGATGGCAATTAGATCAGCGCCGTGAGCTAGACCCAAGTGCTGAATATGACCTTCGTGGCCCCAAAGGTCTTCATCTACGTATGCGCGCTGCCCGGTAACCGATTGAAAGGTGAGCGGAGTGATAAATTGTCTAGCCGCAGCAGTTAGGATAGCGGTAACCGATGCCCCCTGTTGAGTCAGCTTTGACGCTAAATCAGCCGCTTTATAGCAAGCGATTGAACCCGTGACCCCTAAAAGGATGCGTCTTTCGGAGAGGATATTTCCCACAGGGCCTATTTTACAATATTCTCCCTCATAGCGTGGGAATCAATGCCTCCCTTATAGAGATCGGCCGGCCAAAGTAGTGCACAGGGCTCCCGGTCATCCGAAGCGTTTGAAACAACGAAAAAGCCCCCTTGCTTGCACAGCTTATGCCTGGACCCACTTGATCGATCGCTAAAGGACTTTGCAGACAACCCCCGCTCCGGCATCTCCCTCTAGCCCGCAGTGGGCAGAGAGAATGGAGGTTTGCGGCAAATTGGGAGAGCTTTTTCCAAAGTGATGCATTATAATCGAACGAAGACGAGGCGAGCTATTAGCAAAAATATAAGCATCTATTCCTAAGAAGGAGAAAATCATGTACCACACGATTATCCTCGCCGGCAATCTGGGACGCGATCCCGAGATGCGCTACACCCCCACTGGCCAAGCTGTAACCACCTTTTCGGTTGCTGTGGATGATAGCTATACCTCTAGCACCGGTGAACGCATTTCTCGGACAATTTGGTTTCGCGTCTCGGTTTGGGGAAAACAAGCCGAAGTGGCCAATCAATATCTCAAGAAGGGAGCAAAAGTCCTCGTAGAGGGTCGCCTAGTGGTAGATGCTTCTACTGGCGGGCCGCGCACCTGGAATCGTCAAGACGGCACAGTTGCGGCCTCATTCGAGGTCAGTGCACGCACATTTCGCTTCTTGTCTCCACGGGCCGAAACCGAAGCCACTGAGCCCCTAACCGAGTTGAGCGAGCTCGAGAGCGGCGGAGAAGAGGACATTCCCTTCTAGCCCGAAGGATCCTCTTTTAGAGGTTCAAAGAGCAGTGACCGAGCAGGAGGCTAGCCTGTCCATCCCTACCGAAGTTTGAGAAGTCTCTGGTCTGCCGGTTAGTACACCCACTTTATGGCTCATTTCATCTCAGGAACCGTCTTTAGCCTTGCCCAAATGCTGCTAGGCATGGCATAACCGCTAATTAGTCTTGAATCGGTGTCTCTCCGCTGGGACCAACTTATCCCAGCGGGCGCCGGTAGAAAATATTGCTGATCACGAAGCGGCTGCGAAGGAACTCTCATTAGCGGACCAACTATCCTGTCTATTCACCTCTCTCCAGATTAAATAAGGTCAGAGCAAGTCCATGGATAACCTTGAGGAGATCGCCGAAACTATCCACGCTGCGTTTGCCTCGCGAACCGCAGCGCGCGAAGAAGCCTTGTCTCAAGCGCGCGCCCTAACGCGCCATTGCGCCAATGCAATTCGTGCCATTCATCGCGAAGAAAGAGCAACCGCTCTGGAGGAAATGGAGAAGGCATCAGTTTTGGTGAAAAGCCTGCGCCAAAACCTGGCGCTCTTTCCGGAGATTTATTTCGAGGGCTATACTCAAGACGCCTTAAAAGAATATGCCGAAGCAGTGATCGTCTATTCGCTCACCGGAGAGGGGCATTTGCCTACCCCCGAACAGTTAGAATTGGAGTATGCAACATATCTGAAGGGGATGGCTGAAGCCATCGGGGAACTACGCCGGCGTTGTCTGGACTCCCTGCGTCTTGCGAATACGCAGGAGGCAGAGCGGATGCTCACCTACATGGACGACATCTTCGCCGTGCTGGTCACTATGGATTACCCGGAGGCGATCACCGGCGGTTTGCGGCGCCTGACCGATATTGCCCGTAGCCTAATCGAGCGCACACGCGGCGACCTAACCCTCAGCCTGCGCCATGAAAAACTAGAAGAAAGCCTGCGGCTGCTCGAAGAAAAGCTGAATGGCTGCCTTCCTCTCTAAAGTAACTGGGAGCTTACGATGCGGATTATTCGGGCCTCAGAGATTAGCTCATTTTGGTATTGCCAACGGGCGTGGTGGTATCGTCTCCAAGGAATACCAAGTGAAAACCAACCCGATCTAGAAAGCGGTCAGTTGGCTCACCACCTCCACGCCCATCGCCTGCGTCAGGCGATATGGACAATCCGAGCAGCCTATTTGCTGCTCTTCTTGGCAACCACAATTCTATTGTGGCAACTTGCCAGATAGGCCCTAAGAGGGAGGCATGATCGTCCTCTCCATCCTGATTGCTGCGGTCGCGCTGTTGCTGCTTTGGTGGGGTCACCGCCAAAGAGTCCGGAACGGGCTACCTTCGGGAAGACTTGTCGCCCTAGATTTGCACGAAGGCCAACGTCCCCCACCTTTATTCTCTAAGCGTTACCGCCTAGCTGGGCGACCCGATTACCTCATTCGCATCGGAAAAGAATGGATCCCGGTTGAGGTCAAAACTACCCGCAATCTCCCGCAGCAACCCTATGAAGCCCACACCCTTCAATTGCTCGCCTACTGCTTGCTGGTTGAGGAGACCTATAAGGTGCGGCCACGTTACGGATATTTGCATTATCGCAGTCGCTTGCCAAGAGACAACGTGGGCTACACCTTCCGGATTGAATTCAACGAGCAAAGCAAAAGGAAGCTGCTCGAGTTGCTTGACCAAATGCGGCAAGCAGAAACCTGCAGCAACGTGTCTAGATCCCATCAAGAAGCAGCACGTTGCCGAGTCTGCAGTTATGCTTTCCTCTGCGATCAAAAGCTATAACCAAGGGGTGGCCTTGGGAATTGCAGGGCTATTTTTCCTCCCCGCAAGACCTCTTGTATCAAAGACAGCCGGGCAATTGCACCCTACCGCGCTAACTGAGCATCCTCACTAAGGCAAGGAACTCATCCCACTCTTCTTGGAAGAAGTGCAAGGTCACATTATTGAGCTCTAGGTGGTATGTAGTCTCTCCATCAGGTTCTTGAGCCTGCCAAGCGAGGTAATTATCTGTTTCGGCTAGGACCATGGTTTCGGGTTCAGGCGTGTCTTTAGCCACAGTTTCCTCCTTTGGGAAAATAACTAGTCCAGGTCTTCGCTCAGGGTCTCGAGAAATTCCTGATTATTTGCTGTGCGCGCTAGCCGCTGTAAGATGGCCTCGGTAGCGGTTGTCGGATCCATACCGGCCCCGTGCGGAGGTGGAGTGATCATTGCATCGTACATGCGACGCATCAGCCACACTCTCTGAGTGATATCCGGACCCAGCAAGAGTTCTTCGCGTCGGGTCGAAGAGCGCTCAATGTCGATAGCCGGGAAGATGCGCCGTTCCTGCAAGCGGCGCGAGAGATGAAGCTCCATGTTCCCCGTGCCTTTGAATTCCTCATATACCACGTCGTCCATGCGCGAGCCGGTATCCACCAGACACGTGGCGATGATCGTCAGTGAACCACCCTCTTCCAGATTACGGGCTGCACCAAAGAAACGCTTGGGGGGATAGAGCGCCGAGGGGTCGATCCCGCCGGACAAGGTACGTCCCGAAGGGGTAACCACAAGATTATAGGCTCGGGCTAGCCGGGTAATCGAGTCCATCAGAATGACCACATGGCGGCCAATCTCAACCAATCGCTTAGCGCGTTCGAGGGCCATCTCGGCAATGCGCACATGAGAGGTAACCGGCTCGTCAAAAGTTGAGGAGATCACTTCGGCATCAACCGACCGATCCATATCAGTAACTTCTTCCGGACGCTCACCGATCAGCGCCACCATCAGGTGAACGTCAGGATACTTAGTAGAAATCGCATTAGCGATCTGCTTCAGAATAGTGGTCTTCCCAGCCTTGGGCGGCGAAACAATCAGCCCCCGCTGCCCACGGCCAATCGGGCTGATCAGGTTGATCAAACGCGTGGATAGGGTATAACGGTCAGTCTCGAGGTCAAAGCGTGTATCGGGGAAAATGGGGGTTAGGGATTCAAAATTAGGGCGGTTGCGCGCCTCTTCGGGGTCAAGGCCATTGACACTCTCTACTTTGAGGAGACTATAGTGGCGTTCCGACTCGCGCGGCGGGCGCACTTGACCGATCACCAAGTCTCCAGTCCTCAAATTGTAGCGCCGAATCTGGGATTGGGAAACATAAACATCGAAGGGCCCAGGAGTGTAATGCCCTGACCTCAAGAAGCCGATCCCCTCACTCATGATCTCCAAGATTCCACCTCGAACCTCTAACCCTTCCTGTTCCCCCTCCGCTTGACGGATGTGAAGGATAAGATCCTCCTTTTTCATGCGGTTGGCGTTTGGAACGTTCAGTTCCATCGCCATTTGGCGTAGTTCCGATAGAGGAATATTTTCTAATTCAGCCAATTTCATCGCTTCTTCTCTTCCCTTGGGTTTTCTGGTTATTCAAAATTTGGCGTCTGCTCTCCATGAGGGCAGTCGTCGATGGAGTGTCTATACGCTAGCGGAGATCCCTGTTTGTGATATTGGTCTTGGGACGACTCAAACTCGGAAGGCCTCTGCAGAACTGGAGAAAATCCAGATGATAGGTTGAGAAACAGAGTGAGTGGATATAGAGACAGCTTTACACATCGATTCGGAATTCGCTAATTCTCCAAAGCCACCTGAAACAGGAGCATCCGGTAAAATGAAACCGACTCAAGGTGGAGGTATCCTGCGAATTCGGATATCGTCCCCAGCGGCCCTATTATACACCATAACTTACCGGTTTTGACAAGGGTTTTGATCGAGTTTTTGGCCTTTTAGGGTGACTTAGACTGAGGAAAGTCTCCCTACCTACAGTGCTTTGCACTAACTCTCTTCTACTAACCTTTAACCTCCTTCAGGGAAGTGCCTTAGTAGACTCGTCACTCTCAAGGCTAGGGCACTCCCTGGGCTATTAGGGGGAATCCCCTGAGCTACTAAGAAAGAAGGAAGTATACGGCGCAATTACACCGTAGCGAATGCTTATGTTCACAATTCGTCCGATCAATTCAGGGTCGGCTCCTCGGAGTTGAATTTGGGTAAGCAAATGGTCTATTTTGCGCGTTGCCCACAGGCGAGGAAGAACGGCCCGGAAAGGGGAGAGTTGACCTGTCCCCTCTTGGTCAAACTTTTGAGCAGGATAGACGAAATTCTTGGCTTTTGCGTTGATTTGACCGCTTAACCGAATCTCCGTCACACCCCCTCCTTTATATCTGCCCAAAACGCAGAGCTGAGCACCGACAAATAAATCGGAGAGCACCGGAGGATAAATGTCATAAACTTCGATTTCGCCAAAGTCAAGAGCGAGTTCGGTGATCACAGGCGCGTCGAGATAGGTGTAGAAAGTAGAAGCCTTCCGGCTGAGTTCTTCACTAGGCTGGACATAAACACTTTGACCGCGGTTCTCTTGAGCGAGAGAGTCGAGCAAAAAGGTGGAGACCTCGTAACCTACACCGAAAGGAAAGATGCGCAGGTTTTCCGGCGCTAGCCTCCGCACCGCTTCGAGGATAGCCGTGCTATCGCGGACGCCAACGGTAGGCAAGCCATCGGTAAAAAGAAACAAATAGGTCGGGCGGTCGTGAGCAACCCTTTGAATCGCTTGGAGCAGAGCGGCGTGAAGATTTGTACTGCCTTCGGCGGCCAGGCTCTCCAACCAGCGTTCTGCCTCGGGTACTTCAGATGCCGGGCGCGGGCCGGAGCTATACAAAAGCACATCATCGTTGAAGGCGAGGATATTGAAACGGTCTTCCTCCCTTAGGCGATCGAGGATGGACTTGACGATCCGGAGAGACTGCTGAAACTTCTCACCGCCCATACTGCTGGATCGGTCGAGAACCAGCAGAACATCCCTAGGAGTCGGCTGGGCAAAGATTTGCGGAGGGGGCGACAAGAGCAGCAGGAACACTCCATCCTCACCGGAGAGGTGGCGGGAATCCCGGAAGGTGGAGAGATAAAGAGCTTGGGTCTCACCAAGCGAAATTACTAACGAAAAGTCCCGAGTGGGAAGAAAGGAGTTTCCTGTGTAACTGACCTGAGCTTCAGTTTCCGATTTGTGGGCAACAGAAATTGCGTGGGAGGGCGAGTAGATCGTAAGGATAGGCGTGGAGAAGCGCAGCTTGATGTCGATTCTGAACGACTCAAAAGGTGCCATGGGAAATTTTTCAGCGTTTAGGCGATAAGAATACCGCAGAAGCCCCCCCTCGAGAGGCAACACCTGAGCATATTCCAAGGTGATTTGTTCTTCTCCGTGCGGGGGAATAGGGAAAACGCGCGCTCGCACAGCGCTGCTCCCGAGATACTCAAGCAAAGCCGACTCATGCAGACCTGAGGCCGCTCGCTCATACTTCTGGCGAGCCTTGGTGGCTTCCAAAACCTCACCCTCGATTGCTCGGTCGTCTACCCAGAGCTTGAAGGAGGTAAGGGCTGCCTCGTGAGGAATGGAGAACACGTGAGTGCCTTCGATCACCCAGTCGTTTGGGTTATAAAAGATTTGGTCTACTCGGGTGATGGCGACCTGATCTTCAATCCACACCTCAACATGATGTTTGAGAAGGACCGGTTGCACAGTTAAGGTTGGCGGACAGAGCGGAGGACAAAGGGGGTCGGCGCAAAGGGACAGCGCACAAGGGGACGAATCGAGGATAGCAATCCTCTCACCGATATTATCGAGCTGCACTGGTAGGATTGCCCAAAAGGAACCGACAAGGAAAAAGAAAAGGAGTTTCATTTTGTTTCCCGTAGGGGTTGGTTGCATCTCCTTTGTTAGACGCTCTTCGCAGAGAGAGAGTTCCGGGCGTGGTATAATGGGAGTTCGGTCAAGTGACCTACAAGCATAAAGCAACTGTGCAGAGGGTTGCTGAGAATCACAGCGTGGACCAACTAAAGTCCGCAACTGCTCTTGTGCTCCTTGGGAAAGCCAGTTCACTACGAAGGCCAGCCCTGAATCTCAAGCATCCTGCAGAAAGGATCAGACTCTAAACAACCTGTTTAGGACTATATTCGAAGTATGTTAGATAAGCTACGTGGAATCGAGGAAAAGTACGAAGAAATTAACCGGGCGCTTCTCGAGGTGGGAGGCGATTATCAACGCGCAGCAGAATTAAACATGGAACGCAGTGAACTCGAACCGCTGGTCGAGAAGGCTCGAGAGTATCGTCAAGCACTTGAAAGGAGGGAGGAAGCCCGTTCGCTCCTCGAAGGCGAGGATGAAGAATTACGCCAGTTGGCAGAGATCGAGCTCGAAGAGCTCGATCAGAAAATCGCTCAGCTTGAGAGAGAAATCAAAAGCATGTTGCTGCCCAGAGATAAGCGCGATACCCGCAACGTAATTGTGGAAATCCGCGCCGGAACGGGCGGGGAGGAGGCTGCATTATTTGCTGCAGACCTTTTCCGCATGTACAGTCGCTACGCAGAAAAGAAAGGATGGGAAGTGGAGGTTTTATCCGCCAACGAGACCGGGATTGGAGGCTACAAAGAAATCATCTTCATGGTTAGAGGCCGAGGGGCTTACTCGCGCCTGAAATACGAGTCGGGCGTCCACCGCGTTCAAAGAGTACCAATTACCGAAGCCTCCGGGAGAATCCACACCTCAACGGCCACTGTGGCGGTTTTGGCCGAGGCGGATGAAGTCGAGGTAGAAATTCCCGAATCGGATCTGCGCATTGACGTGTATAAATCTGCTGGAGCCGGCGGACAAAACGTGCAAAAAAATGCAACAGCCGTGCGGATCACCCACCTCCCAACTGGCATCGTTGTCCAGTGTCAAGATGAGCGTTCCCAACTGCAGAACAAGCAACGAGCAATGAGCATTTTACGAGCTCGCCTATACGAAATGGAAATGGAGAAGCAAAGACAGAGTATCGATCAAGCGCGGCGCTCTCAGGTCGGGACGGGCGAACGAGCCGAAAAAATCCGCACCTATAACTACCCTCAATCGCGGGTGACCGACCACCGGATCAACTTTTCCAGCTATAACTTGCCGGCGGTTATGGAAGGGGAAATCGACGAGTTCATTGAGGAATTGGCACTCCGAGATGAAGCCGAGCGATTAGCAGCAATGGAGATTGAGGCATAGATCCCAGAACTCAGTGAACCTCGATGAATTCCTGAAAAAGACCTCTCCGAGTTGGAAAGGAGTCACCGAAACCTCCGAACTGGATGTCTCTGTGTTGATCTCCCATGTGCTAGGACGTTCCCGAACATGGGTACTCAGCCACAGAGAGCATGAGCTTTCCACCACCCAAATCCAAGAGCTGGAACAGAAACTTGAATTGTACCGACGGGGGGTGCCGCTTCCCTATCTGATCGGCAAATGGGAGTTTTTTGGCCACGAATTTTTCGTCACCGAAGCCACCCTGATCCCCCGCCCTGAAACCGAACTAATGGTCGAGGAAGTTTTATCTTGGTTGGAGAAGCATCCTTCGGCCACTCATGTCCTGGATATTGGCACCGGATCGGGATGCATAGCGATTTCGCTCGCCCTTTCCTGCGAGAGAATCTGCGTCGTAGCGAGTGATATCTCCCTCGCAGCCCTGCGTGTGGCTCAAAGGAACGTCGCAAAATTCCAACTTCAAAAGCGGGTGCTTTTGGTTTCAGCGTCTTTATTGCCTCCGCTCGCCAAAAAATTTGACGTAATCTGTGCCAACTTGCCCTATATTCCTTCTGAGCGCCTTAAGAGGTTGCCTATCTACGGCAAAGAACCCACGCTGGCTCTAGATGGCGGGAGCGATGGTTTGGACTTATATCGGGCGCTCTTTGATGCTTTGCAACCATCTGTCCCCAAGGGTTGCTTGATTGCTTGCGAGATCGACTCAGCTCAGGTCAGCGAGATGAAGACCCTGGCTCGAAAGGCCTTTCCCGAGGCGAAGATAGCGGTGATTAAGGACCTCAGTAACCGGGAACGTTTGCTCAAAGTAGAAGTATGAACCACACGGGTATATAGGAGAAGTCCGCAATGTTCGTTTTCCTCTCTAAAGTTTTGCCTCCCTTGATTTACCCGCTCGGTATGTCCACCGTTCTCTTACTCTGTGCCTCGCTCCTTTACCGGTTCCCGCGTCTAAGCCGCAGCATGGTTTGGACCGCCTTCTTGCTGCTTTGGCTAGGGGGCAATCGTCTAGTCGCCTATCACCTAGCCCGAGCGTTGGAGTGGCAATACCTGCCTCCGGAGAGCGTGCCCGAGGTGGAAGTAATGGTTGTGCTTGGAGGGGGTACTTTGGCGGCTGCTCCGCCCCGAGTGATGCCGGAAGTGAACGGCGCAGGCGATCGGTTGCTCTATGCTGCTCGGCTCTACCACGAGGGCAAAGCTGCGAAAATTCTTTTGAGCGGGGGTGCAATTGAGTGGTATACGCCCAGCAGCCCCAATCCGGCAGCAGAGATGGCCTCCCTTCTGCAATGGATGGGAGTGCCCGAGGAGGCACTGATCCTCGAAGGCCATTCCCAGAACACTCTACAAAATGCCCAATTTAGCAAAGCGATCTTGGAGAAAATGGGCGTCCACAGAATCCTTTTGGTGACTTCAGCCATGCACATGCCTCGTTCAGTGCGTGCTTTTGAACGCCAAGGGTTCGAAGTCATCCCCGCTCCGACCGACTACACTGTTACCCAGAGCGGCTGGCAAAGAATGACGACACCTACGTTAGCCAATTTGCTGCTCAATCTGATCCCCACCGCCGACAATTTATCTCTCACTACCCGCGCCCTGAAGGAAATCCTAGGCACAACCGTCTACGAATGGATCGATTGAGCGGTCTCCAGCTTGCGGTTCGATCCTATCCGCTCGCATGCGGACGAACTGAGCCGCGACCTGAACGCAGTTCCCTCCTCAAGGGGCAATCTGATAGACAGCCAGATCAGAAAAGTTGACCGTTACTGAGGCACTGGAAACCGATCGAGCAAACAGGCCGAGCACTCCAGAGCGAATCACCCTCTCCCGGAGAGCAAATTGAAACTGATCGTTGAGGAAAACCACGATCTCCTCTTCAGAAGCCCAAATAGCAGCTCGTACAGAACTGGGTGCCCCGAGTGGTACAGCACCGCTATAGGTTTTCGGGTAGGGCACAGCCACCCTGCCTTGGAAAAAGCGATCGAGGTGAAGCTGACCGTTACAAGTCAGCCCTAAGCGATAAAAATCGAGTTCGGGTGTCACTCGGAAGAGAATTCCATATTCATCCTCATCCCGACAGAGATTGGGCCAAAGGGTGAGTTGCAAATAAAAATCAGAAAGTTGGGGAGATTTGCGGAGGGTGTAAAGATATACTTTTGGCTGAGCAATGGCGATCGTAAGCTCATTTTTGCCAAAGGCGATTCTACCCCCTTGAGTCTCGATGAGTGACCAGGCGCTCCGGTCTTCGAACTGGTCTGCAAAGAGCAAAGAGCCGATTTGAGGCCGCAGGTCCACTGTCGGAGTAAGGACTTGGGTCGGAAGAGGAGTTGGGGTAGCAGTTGGAGGAAACCAAACTATCGTAGCCGTTGCAGTGAGCGTTGGCGAGGGCGTTGGAAGGGAGAAGATGGGTGTTGGAGTAAGAGGGGAAAGACAAGCGCTCAACCCAAGTAGACCAAGGCAACCAGCAACGGAGATGAGGAGCAGCGCTCGCCAAGCAGGGACAAGAAGAGAAGAGCGCATATCGCACGGATGAAGCAACGCCTCCCTGGAAGGTTCAGGAAAGCTCAATCACATCTCCTCTTTCCGGACCGACGGAAATTCGCTTGACGGGCACCTGGCAAGACTCCTCAATACATCGTACATACTGCCGGGCGTTGGAGGGCAACTCCTCCCAACGACGGCAAGAGCGGATTTCCTCACTCCAACCCGGAAGAGATCGATACTGAGGTTGATAGGATTCTAGCTGAGCGGCTCCCCAAGGGGGTATCGTGTGAAGTTGCTCACCTGTGCGATAAGCAACGCACACTTTTATTTCATCTAAACCGCTGAGAATGTCCAATTTGGTGAGAGCAAGTTCGCTGACACCATTAACGCGGATAGCATAACGTAAAAGGACCAGATCAAGCCAGCCCACTCGTCGAGGACGCCCGGTGGTGGTGCCGAACTCGTCCCAGGGATGAGCGCCACTGCCCCGCAAATGCTCAGCAGTCTGATCAAAAACCTCGGTTGGGAAAGGCCCCGCACCGACACGAGTTTGGTATGCTTTGGTAACACCGATCACGCGGTCGACACAAGCCGCACCCAAGCCCAATCCGAGGAGCGCACCCGGAGCAGTGGGATTCGAGCTGGTCACAAAAGGATAGGTGCCGTGATCGAGATCGAGCAAGGTGCCTTGGGCGCCCTCAGCTAAGACGCGTTTGCCTTTTCCTAATGCCTCATTGAGCAGTGCAGAAACATCCGCAATGTAAGGCCGAATCGCCCGTGCGTATCCCAGATACTCTTCCACCAGGAGATCGGCATCAAGCGGCTCCTCCCCATAGAGCTTTTGCAAAAGTTCATTAACATTCGCAAAGTGCTCTTGTAAAGCCGTAACAAGACGCCCTTCGTCGCCCACCAACTCTAATCGCAAACCTCGGCGTGCTACTTTATCGGTGTAAGCAGGCCCAATACCCCGCAGGGTGGTGCCGATCTTTGCTCTGCCCCGCGCAGCTTCTTGTGCCCGATCGAGGGCAAGATGTCCTGCAGTGATCATATGTGCTGCAAAGGAGATGAACAATCGTCGGGGGTGAACCTCAATCCCCGCCTGTTGCAGCCGTTCGATTTCGTTCAACAGCGTGACGGGATTGATCACAACCCCATTTCCGATGAAGACTTGGGTATGAGGATGGGTAATCCCGGAAGGGATCAGATGCAATTTGAAAACTTGCCTTCCAACGGTAACAGTATGGCCAGCATTGTCCCCTCCACTATACCGGGCGACTGCATCTGCTTGAGCTGCAAGCAGGTCAACAATACGCCCCTTGCCTTCGTCTCCCCACTGAGTTCCCACAACAATATCCAACGGCATGATCTCCTCTCCCGGGCCAAGTCCTCAAGTACAATTCACCCAGAGCGAGTTGTGCTCTATGGAGATTATATCATTAGGAAGTCGCAGGGGTGAACAAGAAAGGAGAAAGAAATGCGCAAAAAAGTCATCCTTGTAACCGGTGGAGCCGGTGAGATTGGCACAGCTCTAATCGATGAGCTATGGAAGCAGGGGGTGAGGAACATTCTCTCGTTGGACATTCGACCCTTACCTCTTTTGGACTTTAAGGTCACTCACGTTTTGGGCGATATTTGCGACCGGCCATTGCTCGAACGATTGGTCGCGGAGTACGAGTTTGATACAATTTTTCACCTAGCGGCACTTCTGTCTACTCGGGCGGAGTTCACTCCCGAGGCAGCGCATCGCGTCAATGTCGAAGGGACGCTGGGACTGCTCCAGCTTGCATCTGATCAGTCAGACTGGCGTGGAAAACCGGTTCTGTTCATCTTCCCCAGTTCGGTGGCAGTCTACGGCCTGCCGGACTTAGCCACCAAAGCCCAATTTCCCCGAGTGCGGGAGTGGGAATGGAACTACCCCCGCACAATGTACGGCAGCAATAAACTATACTGCGAAATGCTGGGAGTTTATTACAGCAAGTATTACCGTCAGCTTGCTGTCGAGCGTCCGGTGATGGTTGATTTCCGCGCCGTGCGCTTTCCGGGGCTGATCAGCGCCTTCACTTTGCCCAGCGGTGGCACTTCGGACTACGGTCCGGAAATGATCCACGCAGCCGCCCAAGGCCACCCTTACGCCTGCTTTGTCCGAGAAGACACGCGCATTCCCTTTATGGCGATGCCCGATGCAATCCGTGCTCTGCTCCAGCTAGCCGCAACACCCGCAGAAAAGCTCAGTCGCCGAGTTTATAATGTCACCAGCTTTAGTCTCTCCGCAGGAGAGTTCCGAGAGTGGGTTTTGAGAGCTTTTCCGAACGCCCAAGTCATTTTTGAACCCGACTTGCGCCGTCAAGCCATTGTCGATAGCTGGCCCGAAGATATGAACGATAATGATGCCCGCCGTGATTGGGGATGGCAACCCGAGTATAATTTGGAGCGAACGTTCACGGAATATTTGTTCCCAAACATCGTGCAGCGGTACCGGAGCACTTGAGTTTCAATGAACGCATCTCCTGAGCGCAGTTTTCTCCCCGGGCGAGTGGTTTTGTTGGGTTCAGGCGAAACCTCGCCAAGCGGGCGCAGAGCTTTTGAAGAGGTCTTCCGCCGTTTTGATCACCCCCCTCGAGTGGCCTTGCTGGAAACGCCAGCCGGGTTCGAACCCAACTCTGCGCAGGTGATTGGCAGAGTGGCCGAGTTTCTCCGCCACCATCTCCAGAATTATCACCCCCAAATCAAAGTCATACCTGCACGGAGGCGAGGTACGCCCTTTTCCCCGGACTCAGAAGAAATTTTGGAGGCTCTGTGGGACGCGGAGGTCATCTTTATGGGGCCGGGTAGCCCAACCTATGCTGTCCGCCAACTCTTCAACAGCCTTGCGTGGCAGATCATCCTCGCCCGCCATTACTTAGGGGCAGACTTGGTGCTCGCTAGTGCAGCAACTATCGCCATCGGCCGCTTCGCCTTACCGGTATATGAAATCTACAAAGTCGGCGAGGACCTTCATTGGAAAAGAGGGTTGGATTTCTTTGGTTTGTACGGTTTGCCTGTTGTGTTGATCCCCCATTGGAACAACAACGAGGGCGGATCGGAACTGGACACTTCCCGTTGCTTTATGGGAAAGGAAAGGTTCGCCGGCCTAGTAGAGTTGCTGCCCGAGCCTTGCATGATCATCGGCATTGACGAGCAAACTGTCCTGTTTATCGATTTGGAGAAAATGACCGCTAGTGTCTTCGGCAAGGGGGGAGTGACGGTCATCCACAGCGGCGAACCCCATGAGGTGGCGATAGGGTCTCCTTCCAATGATCAAGAACTGAACGCGCTAGCAAAGAAGGTCGGAAGCCACACTCATTACTTCCAAACCGGAGCGATTTTCCCCCTAGATATCTGCTGTCCTTTCTCAATCCCCTCGCCGGCCACAGGGGTTGCGGCCGCAATTTGGGAGAAAGCGCTTCAGCGGGCCTCTTCCGAGCCCAAAGAGGAGACACCTTCCCTTGAAGTCATTGAGTGCGTGAGAGCTAGAGAAGAGGCACGCCGAGCGCAAGATTGGGCGACAGCAGACGAGCTACGTCGCAAGATTGAGCAACTCGGCTGGATCGTTCAGGACACGCGTGAGGGCCCCAAGCTCAAACGTAAGCCTAAACTCATAAATACAACAGACTAATCCCTACTAAAGCCATCATTATACCGGCGACAGATTAGGGGAAATTCGCTCCCCAGTAGGGGACAAGATACAGCAATGAATGACAAGCTGAGGCCAGATCGCTGCCATCCGAATCCAGTTAATCGTAATACAATTGGCTGGTAACGAAAATCCAAGACGCTCAAGGAGGTGCTATGTCACAACCTCGCGTTGGGTACATTGGCTTGGGATTAATGGGCAAGCCTATGGCGCGCAACATCCTCAAGGCAGGCTTCCCGCTGGTTGTGCACAACCGCAGCCGGGGCGCAGTGGAAGAGTTAGTGGCCGAAGGGGCAAGAGCCGCCTTCAGCCCAAGAGAAGTGGCTGAGCAGGTGGATGTAGTTTTCACCAACTTGCCCGACACCCCGGATGTCGAACTGGTTGTTTTGGGAAAGCAGGGCATTATTGAGGGTGCACACCCGGGTCTGATCTACGTGGATAACTCTACAATCAAGCCCGCTACCGCGCGAATGATTGCCGAGCGCCTGGCGGAGAAAGGAGTGATGGCCCTAGATGCTCCGGTCAGCGGTGGCGATATCGGTGCCCGCCAAGGCACCTTGGCGATCATGGTCGGCGGACCCGCAGAGGCAGTGGAAAAGGTGCGTCCCATTCTGGAAGCCATGGGCAAGACGATCACCCACGTTGGAGAAGCCGGAGCAGGGCAAATTGCCAAGGCCGCTAACCAGATCATGGTGGCAGCCCAAATGGTGGCAATGGGCGAGCTGCTGATTTTTGCAAAAAAAGCTGGCGCCGACCCGAAGAAAGTGGTCGAAGCCATCAAAGGTGGCGCAGCACAATGTTGGACGTTAGACGTCAAGCCCCCACGCCTCTTCGCCGGCAATCGTACCCCCGGGTTCAAAGCCTATATGCAAGCTAAGGATCTGGATATTGTGATGGATACAGCACGCCAATACGGCATCCCCTTGCCCAGTGCAGCAGTTCACGCCCAACTTTACCACGCCATGCTCGAGATGGGGATGCGTGAATTAGACAATTCGGCTGTGATCGGGGTGATCGAACACTTAGCCAACACAAAACTGCTGGATGACGATGGAAGAGAAACTTAAGTTGGCAGCAACCTTGTCGTGGAGAGATGGGCGGGATGGGTTGTTGATCTTAGCAGGGGTCTTCATCCAAGCCCTCGCCATGCGCCTGTTTCTAATCCCGGCCCGCCTGGCCTCTGGGGGCGTGGCCGGTCTGGCGCAAATCATTAACTACTTCACCCAATGGCCGATTGGGGTGATGGTGGTGATCGGTAACATTCCGCTCTTCGTTTTAGGTTGGCGATATTTAGGGGGATTACGTTTTGCATTGCGCACTGTATTCGCCGTTGGAGCTTTCTCCGTTCTCGTAGACGTTCTTGCCTTCTTCTTGCCAGCGGAAGGGATAACACGCGACCTGAACCTCAATGCACTCTATGGAGGGGTGATCAGTGGGATTGGTTTTGGGTTGGTATACCGCGGGCAAGGCACTAGCGGGGGTAGTGACATCCTAGCGCGCATCCTTAACCACCGTTGGGGCATCTCCCTCTCGCAGTCTTACATGCTCACTGATGCGCTCATTATGTTTTTAGCTGGAATTTCTTTCAGCTGGGAGCACGCTTTATACGCGATCGTCATGCTATACATTAGCGGCGTGGCCGCTGAAGTGACGTTGGAAGGCTCCAATGTCACCCGGACCGCAATGATTATTAGCGAGCGTCCGGAGGAAATCCTCCAGAAGATCCTTTTTGAAATGAAGCGCGGTGTAACCCTGATTCCCGGGCAAGGGGGATTCAGCGGCCGTCCTAAAACCGTGCTTTACTGTGTAGTCAGTCGATCGGAAATCGCTCAAGTCAAAGCTCTGGTTCGTGAGGCCGACCCGGAGGCATTTATGGTGATTGGGCAGGCCACAGAAGTGTTTGGAGAGGGTTTCAAGCCCCTGACTGAGCCAACCCCCACGATCCACAGAGGGCGAGAAGAGGAACTATCCCGTTTCATCGAAAAGACAGAGTGAAACATTTTGCACCGTCAAGCGTAGGTAAAGATTAGGAAAAGCAGGATGGAACCAAGGAGTCGAGACGAAGATCTCCGCAAGCAAGAACCTCAATGGATTCAACAGGCGCTTCTCGGCGATACCGAGGCGTTCGTGGAGTTGATTGAACTTTACCAGCGTTCCGTGTTTAACCTTTGCTATCGCATGCTGGGCACTCTTGAGGACGCCGAGGACGCAGCTCAGGAGACCTTTCTGCGGGCTTTCCACTCCTTGCGTCAATACGATCCAGCGCGCCCGTTCGCCACTTGGCTGCTTTCAATCGCAGCTCACTACTGTATCGACCAAATTCGGAAACGCAGAATGGTGATCTTTTCGCTGGAAGATTTACCCGAGCCCGAATTCGCTAGCCACGATCCCCCTCTAGAAACCACTGTTGGGATAAGAGAGGATCAACAAAAGATACAACAACTGCTCAAAACGCTTTCGGAAGTCGACCGGGCTGTTGTTGTTTTATACTATTGGTATGATCTCTCCTACGAGGAAATTGCTAAAACGCTTTCCTTATCGGTCAGCGCCATCAAGAGTCGTTTGCATCGTGCGCGGCGCGCTTTAGCCAATAGCTGGCTCAAGAGATATCCGGCAACCTTTCAGGAGGCGGACAGGAAGGGATATGAATCACCGGTTTTTTGAAGAACGCTTATTCACAGACGAACCTCTAACTGCGCAAGAACGGCTTTTCCTTGAGCAACATTTACGCTCTTGCGAGCGCTGTCGAACATTGCACGCTGCGTGGCAGGAAACCCAGCTCGTGCTAGAGTCGGCAGGATGGGTGGCCCCCCGCGCAGGGTTTAGCCAGAGGTGGCAGAAGCGCTACGTTCAGAGAGAGGCCCGCACTCAACAGCGGCGGGCTTTGGCGCTGTTCGTTATCAATGCGCTGCTAGCTGCGCTGTTCGCCTTTCCGGTGTTTGCTCTGGTAGTCTTTTCTCCTCAGCCGCTCTGGTTGCGTGTGGTGATCGCTCTATACAATCTTAGTGCACTTGTTCCTATATTGGAGGGAATCTACACCTTTCTGTTCACCATTATTCGAGCAACGAGCCAATTACTGACTCCGGCCACGGAGGCCGCACTGATTGCAATGTTCGTTGGCCTAACGCTGATCTGGCTGGCAATGTTACGAAAGTTCAGCGCTAGAAGGGTTACATGCTAATGAGACGTATCCTCTTAGTTGCGGTGCTGACCGCTCTGCTTGCTGCCCTCCTAATCCCCTGGAGAGTCTTAGCGGGCGAGGCTACAGAAAGCAAAGTAGTTTTTGGAGGAGAGTTCACCTTACACAAGAACGAAGTTCTGAATGGAGACTTGGTTGTATTCGGCGGAACGGCAGAACTGCAAGAAGGTTCACGAATTACGGGCAACGTTGCCTTTTTCGGGGGCAACCTCTCTTGCCAAGGCGAGATTGCCGGAGATATTGTCGGGTTTGGCGGGGAGATCAGCTTACAGCGGACTGCTCAAGTAGGGGGCGATGTGATTCTGTTTGGATCAGCCTATCAACAGGAGGAAGGAGCTCGGATTACAGGAAAGGTATTGCAATTTGAGTCGTTTCGCCCCTTTGCTGCGGTTTATCCCTTTCGGGTCGAATTACCCAACTTAGATTGGATAGTGCAGGGTTGGATGCGCTGGGGCAGTTTCTTGTTCCGCGTCTTCGCTTGGAGCGCTCTGGCTGTCCTAGTCGGGCTTTTGTTCCCTCAACCGCTGGAGCGCATCGCTAACGCAGTGCGCGATCAGGGGATAGTCGCTACGGCTGTGGGATTGGTTTCCGCCATTATCGTTTTAGCAAGTGTGATCTTTCTCGCAGTAACCCTGGTTTTCTTGCCGGTCAGCCTTTTGGGATTGATTGCGGCCGCATTGGGGTGGCTTCTCGGCGTTCTTGGTATTGGGCTTGAAACCGGCAGGCGCATAGCCGAGGGGCTCGGACAGAGTTGGTCATCGCCGATCGCTGCAGGGGTAGGCACATTTGTTCTAGTGTTTGTGGTCAACGGTGTTTCGGCTCTTATCCCTTGTATTGGGTGGACTATCCCCCTAGCTGTGGGGTTGGTAGGCTTTGGTGCCGTAGTCTTAACTCAATTTGGGCTAAAGGAGGTGGTTCTGTAAGCAGGGTTTAGAGGTAGATAAAGTTTCAAGCAATTTAGGAGTGAACTGGACAATAGAGCAGCATATATTCCCCCAAGAGCTGGTAAAGGAGTGTGCAAGATGGCCGATGTTATTGAGTACAAAATCTACGGTGAAGAACTGCAGTTGGTCGAAGTGATCTTAGACCCCGGCGAAGGCGTTCAAGCTGAGACCGGGACGATGACCTACATGGAAAATGGAATTCAAATGCAAACCACCACAGGAGGTGGAATTTTTAAGGGGCTGAAGCGAATGTTGACCGGTGAAAGTTTCTTCGTAACTACGTTTTACAACTCCGACGCCAAACCGCGCTGTGTTGCGTTTGCAGCGCCATACCCAGGCAGTATCATTCCGTTCGATCTCGATCAATTTCGGGGCGAGGTTCTTTGTCAAAAAGACTCCTTTTTAGCCGCTGCGCAAGGCGTAGATATCGATATCGCTTTTACCAGAAAGATTGGCGCCGGCTTGTTTGGCGGCGAGGGGTTTATTTTGCAGCGCCTAAAGGGGGACGGCATGGTCTTCGTTCATGCCGGAGGTACAGTTATTGAAAAAGAGCTGGCCGCCGGGGAAACCCTAAGAGTCGACACGGGGTGTATTGTCGCCTTTGCGGCTACAGTTGATTACGATATTCAGTTCGTCGGAGGCTTCAAGAACGCGCTGTTTGGCGGCGAGGGACTGTTCTTAGCTCGCCTTACCGGTCCCGGCAAAGTCTACTTGCAAAGCTTGCCCTTTTCAAGGCTGGTGGATCGGATCAAGCGGGGGCTCTCGCTCTCTGCCGGAGGCGATGAACAATCTGGAATAGCCGGTTTAGGAGGAGACCTCCTAAAGGGGTTAATTAGCGGCAGATAAATCCAGACCATATTTAGCTCGTAGAGGTTGAAGTGTTCTATTGCCTTCGCTACGGCAATAGAACACTCTCTTCAGCCGACTAGCGTGGTCTCTAGGTGGACTTCTGCGCAGATCTAAGTGTAGCCAAGCCACCTCAGAAGGGTCTCATTCTTGCGCCAGTTCTTCTGAACCTTGACATGCAGGTTCAAGAAGACCTTGCGGCCACTCATCGCCTCAATCTCTTGACGGGCTTGAGTGCCGATCCTCTTGATCATGCTTCCGCCGGCACCGATGACAATCGCTTTATGAGTCTCTTTTTCGACAATGATTGTGGCATCAATGACTGCGAGGTTTTCGTTTTTTTCCTGGTACTGGTCAATGCGCACCGCAATGCCATGAGGCACTTCATCCCGCAGGATGTGCAACGCCGCTTCACGGATCAACTCGGCTGCAATTTCCCGTTCATAATAATCGGTGATCTGATCGGCAGGGTAAAGGGGTTCGCTGACAGGTAAACACTCGATTAAAGCAGCCAACAACTGGTCCAGGTTGTCACCGCGCAAGCAGGAAACCGGGATCACCCTAGCGCTCGGAAAACGTTCCTGGACCAAAGTTTGGGCTTGAGTCCAAAATTCCTCTTTGGCGATGTCAATTTTGTTCAAAGCGATTACCAAAGGCTTGGTGGCAGAATAGGGTTGGATTTGGTCGGCCAGATCGAAATCCTCCCGGCTTAGGGGTTCACTCACATCGAGAAGAAACAGCAACCCATCGGCGTCTTCCATTGCCTTCAGGGCTGCTTTGACCATCTTCTCGCCTAATCGATGCTTCGGTGTATGAAAGCCAGGCGTATCGACAAAGATGATCTGAGCCTCTTCGGTTGTAAGGATGCCCAACTGGCGCTTACGGGTCGTTTGCGGGCGCGGGGAGACCGCAGCGACTTTTTGTCTAAGCAACACATTCATCAGTGTCGACTTACCCACATTGGGCTTCCCGATAACAGCGATGAAACCGGCACGATAGTCCGGACGCACTAGAGGCTCGGGGCTTTCCATCTGCCGATCTTCTCCTTGAAAGGGGGTTGGATTTTGTTGGGATTATAGGGAAACCACCCTAACTCTGCTCGGCGCGCTTGTTTCTTGAGCTCTGTAGCACCCCAAGCCAGCGTCGCACCTCCAACTCCCAGCCAAGCCGAGCACCAATCGTTCTCAATGAACATAGAACCAATCACAAGAAAGACTCCCAGCCCAAGCAAATAGGGCCACCACAGCCAACCGAGCCACCGTTCGATCAGAATCACCACTAGAAACCCCAAACCAATGGTCGGCAAGGTTATGATCCCGACCAAAATCCCAAGCTCTGGCATCGCCTCTCTCCGTGAGCATCCAAGCCGGATTTATACAAAATCATCTTCCAGAAAGCTCCTTCTCGACAGGCTAGGCACAAAGGTCAGGACCAGAACATCCCCAGGTGCTTACCCTGAACAGAGCATGCAACAGAAAATTATTGTGAGGGCTCCTAATCCGGATACTCCCCAAACATTATTTTAGTTCAAGACGAGTTTCATCTCTCAGATAGTCACGAGTAGTTGCCCTGGAACCGGGCTCTTCCAAAAAGCGACGATGGCGGGGATTCTCAGGGTTGGCCGGGGCGTGGCCACGGCGCACTCGCCGCTGCTGACGGATCAACTCCACTGCATCCCAAACGAACAGAACCCCTGATACACCACACCCCACTTTGGCATAGACATTTCGCATGCTTACCGAGAGGACTTCAGCCCCAATGCCAAGGGCTAAGAAAAAAAGCACGGGCACCCACAGGTGAGCAATGCGAAATTCCAACCAGCGAACGGTAATATGCCCAAGGGCGATTCCGAGGAAAGCCGCAATCGCTGCCAGGGGACCAACGAGATTCAAGTCCATTTAGGGTGATTATACCTGATGAGGCGAAAGCCAAGGGCTTTTCTTCGGCAAATCTCCGCCTTCTTGCAGGCTTTGCAGAAGTTGTAGACAGACTCATCTGCGCTTTGCGCCAACGCAGACCGGAGAGAACACACCGGGAAGTCTGCCCTGTTGGAAAAGGGAAATCAGTGCCCAAGCCTCGGGTTCTAGCGCCTGATTCGGAAGAAGTATGGTAAACTCTACTAGAAGAGAGGCAAAGGTGGTCTATGGGTGAGTCGCGCACAGACAGGATAATAGCTAGGCTGCGTGCAATGCAAAGTGCATCACCAGAGATCGAAGCCTCTGCCCTCGTCTCGGTTGACGGTCTAATTATGGCTTCTGCCCTGCCTCCAGACGCGGAGGAAGACCGGGTGTCAGCCATGTCTGCGGCGATGATCAGTTTGGGAGAACGCATTTCAACTGAGCTACGCCGGGGAGAGCTTGAACAAGTCTATATTCGAGGTTCGAACGGTTTCGTGATCCTGAGCGCCGTTGGACAAGAAGCCGTCTTGACCGTTTTAGCGCGGCCTAACGCCAAGCTAGGGTTGGTTTTCCTCGAAATGCGCCGCGCTGCCGAAGATTTGCTCCGTATGGTGGGATAGCCCATAAAGCGCCTAATCATGAGCACCTTTCCTACCCCTTTTATACACGTACATGATGGAGAGAGCCATCTATGCAGGAAGTGGTTCAGCCGAAGTATATCTTCTTTACAGGTGGGGTGGTTAGCTCGGTAGGCAAAGGGGTCACTGCGGCAGCCTTGGGGCGTCTGCTCAAGGAGCGAGGCTTCAAAGTGGCCGTCCAAAAGCTCGACCCCTATATTAATGTGGACCCGGGCACGATGAGCCCCTACCAGCACGGAGAAGTGTTCGTCCTGGATGACGGAGCAGAAACAGACCTGGATTTAGGGCATTATGAGCGCTTCATTGACGTTAGCTTGAGTCGCGTTTGCAATGTGACCACCGGACAGGTATATGCCGAGGTCATTGCCAAAGAGCGACGGGGAGACTTTCTAGGCGGGACGATCCAAGTGATCCCTCACATTACCAATGAAATCAAACGTCGCATCGCCTTGGTTGCTAAAACTATGGGTGCCGAAATCGTCCTTGTAGAAATCGGGGGAACGGTTGGAGACATCGAGTCCCTTCCTTTCTTGGAGGCCATTCGCCAGATGCGCAAGGACATCGGCCGTGAAAACACTCTTTATATTCACGTTACCTGGCTTCCGTATATCGGGGCTACTTCCGAGCTAAAAACCAAACCCACACAACACTCGGTGCGCGAGTTGCGCTCTATCGGTATTTCACCTGATATCATCGTGCCTCGCTCCGACCACCCGGTAGATAACGATCTTGTGGATAAGATTGCCCTGTTCTGCGATGTCGAAAGTAAGGCAATCTTCCCTATGGTGACGACCCCGATCTTATATGAGGTGCCCCTTCTCCTCGAGGAGATGGGCGCAGGTGACTACGTTTTGAGTCGACTGGGGCTAGAGGCACGGCGACAGCCGGATTGGACGGAATGGAGACAACTGGTCGAGAAGGTACGCGCAACCAAGCCGACCGTCCGAGTCGCCCTAGTTGGGAAATACGTCGAACTCCACGATGCTTACCTGAGTGTGCGCGAAGCAGTTAAGCACGCTGCTCTGCACATCGGGGTTGAAGCTGACATTGCTTGGGTTCATTCCTCGGATTTGGAGAAGGGAAAAAGTTGGGACATAATCAAGGAGGTCGATGGAATCATCGTGCCCGGCGGCTTTGGCAGTCGGGGAACCGAAGGGAAAATCCAGGCAGCGCGATACGCTAGAGAGAACAAAGTGCCCTATCTAGGACTTTGTCTGGGTATGCAACTAATGGCAGTCGAATTTGGCCGCCATGTTCTGGGGAGTGATCTTGTCAACTCGACCGAGTTCGATCGCTCGACCCCCCACCCTGTGATCGACTTGATGCCAGACCAAAGAGATATTGCGGATATGGGGGGAACGATGCGCCTAGGCCTATACCCATGTCGCCTTGTTCCGAACACCAAGGCTGCCGAAGCCTATGCGAGATTCGGTGCTCAGCACCTTGTTTACGAACGTCATAGACACCGCTTTGAATTTAATAACGCTTACCGCGAACTATTTGCTCAGCATGGGATGGTGTTTTCGGGCATCTCTCCCGATGGAAAGTTGGTGGAAATCGCCGAGCTTGCCGATCACCCCTTTATGCTTGGCACCCAGTTCCATCCTGAATTCCTATCCAGGCCCAACCGGCCTCACCCTCTCTTTGTGGCTTTCATCCGAGCTGTTTGGGATCGAGCACAAAGACATAGGGTCGATCTTTCGCTCAGCTCTTCTTTCAAAGAGGACGGAGGGGGAGATCGAGCAATTTCTACATCTGAACCTCTACTGTTGGATTAAAACGAAGTATACTTATGCCTAGCTTCTACAAGCAACTCCCTGTTATGCAACCCAGAGCATAACAGAACGATCTCATGCGACGAGGTGAAGTATGGATACAACTATTGAAGATATCGTCGGGCGCGAAATTCTTGACTCGCGCGGCAATCCCACCGTTGAGGTCGAGGTCACCCTTATGGACGGGAGCTGGGGGAGGGCAGCGGTTCCCTCCGGAGCATCGACCGGAATCCACGAAGCGCTGGAATTGCGCGATGGCGATAAAAGCCGTTACAACGGCAAGGGGGTTCTGAAGGCCGTTGAACACGTCAACGAAGAGATTGCCGATCTGCTGATCGGCTGGGATGCCACCGATCAACGGGGCATTGATCTGGCTATGATCGAACTGGACGGAACACCGAATAAGTCCAAGCTCGGCGCCAACGCGATTCTCGGAGTCAGCCTTGCTGTCGCAAAAGCAGCGGCAAATGCCCTAGGTCTCCCTCTATACCGCTACATCGGGGGAGTGTATGCTCATGTTTTGCCGGTGCCTCAAATGAACATCCTCAATGGCGGTGCCCATACGGGTTGGCAATCCACCGATGCCCAGGAGTTTATGATCATGCCTCTTGGAGCCTCCTCTTTCGCTGAGGGATTGCAGTGGTGCTCGGAAATCTATCAGGCTCTCAAAGCCGTGCTAAAGGAGCGCGGTTACACCGCCTTGGTCGGAGATGAAGGAGGATATGCCCCCGCACTCAAGGCGAACGTGGAAGCCATCGAGGTCATTTTAGCTGCGATTGAAAAAGCCGGCTACAAAGCCGGTGAACAAATCGGCTTAGCGCTTGACCCGGCTGCCTCTGAGCTGTTTGAGGAGGAAACCCGGCTTTATCATCTGCGTCGCGAGGGAAAGAAACTCACCAGTGAGCAAATGGTTGAATTCTGGAAATCCTGGGTTGATCAATATCCGATCGTCTCCTTGGAAGACGGTCTTGCTCAGGATGATTGGGAAGGCTGGGTGTATCTCACGCAGGTGCTTGGGGACCGCATTCAAATCGTAGGAGATGATCTCTTGGTGACCAACCCCGAACGGGTGCGCCGCGGTATTCGCGAAAAAGCCGCTAACGCTCTGCTCGTTAAGCTTAATCAAATCGGCACCCTCACGGAGACCATTGAAGCGGTTGAACTTTGCCACCGCGCCGGCTGGAAAGCGGTCACTTCTCATCGTTCGGGAGAGACCGAAGATACGACCATTGCCGATTTAGTGGTTGCCCTCAATATGGGACAGATCAAGACCGGTGCACCGGCTCGTTCTGACCGTGTCGCAAAGTATAATCAACTGTTGCGGATCGAGGAAGAGCTCGGCGACTCTGCGGTCTACGCCGGGTGGAATGCCGTAAACTATAAAAGAGAGTAATTCTGGAGACCTGTGAGACTTGCCAGTCTCACAGGTCTTTTTCTTCTTTGCGCATTCCTGCCACAGGGGTGGCGCAGTAAGGGCAAATATTCCAACCTAACTCAAGCAAGCGATGACATTGATAGCACAGTTTACGCAGCTTGGTATGGCACGAGGGACAAACCATCCAGTCCGGCTGTATTTTTCGCGAACACCCCGGGCACAAAATGGCTTCTTCGATGGATTGCAACAAAGCCTCTTCTTCCAAGGTTTGTTGATACTCTTCTTCCAGCGTCTGAGGAGGGCGCAGAATCCAGTAGATCACTAACCCGGGCAGAAACAAGACGGTGATCACAAGAACTGCCAGAATATGCGCCAGCCTATCTCGTGTTCGCCGGCGAATGTCCCGATAAGTCCAGAGGATCAGACTTAACCACAGCGCCGCAAGAAACGCCCCACCCCAAGCTGTGAGGATCAGGACCACGTTACGAAGAGTGGTAACTTCCATAAAGACAATCGATGTTTTGATTATAGCATGAAGGTAAACAGGGAGCGTAGGCCGTGGGTGAACCTAAATTCACATTTCGGATTCAAGACCTGCCCAGAACCGATCGTCCGCGCGAAAGGCTGGCTGAGAAGGGCGCAGGTGCTTTGAGCAATGCCGAACTCTTGGCGATCCTAATCCGAACGGGTGTGCCGGGGGAGAACGCGGTCCAAATCGGGCAGCGCTTGTTGCGCGAATTCCATAGCATTCTCGGGTTACACCGTGCATCATTTCAGGAATTGAGCGCCCAGCATGGGATCGGACCAGCCAAAGCTGCCCAAATCAAAGCTGCGCTTGAACTGGGCAATCGCCTGCGATTGGAGGCAGACGAGAGGCCAATCATCCGCAGCCCAGAGGACGCATTTGTGTTGGTCGATCACGAGATGAGCGGGCTAGAGCAGGAAGAGATGCGAGTTCTTATCCTCGACACTCGGCATCGGGTTTTAGCCATTCATTCCATTGTGCGAGGTTCTTTGAATTCTGCGCAAGTCCGGGTAGGCGAAATTTTCCGCCAAGCTGTTCGTCTCAATGCCGCTGCCATCATCGTGGTGCACAATCACCCGAGCGGCGATCCGACACCAAGCGGTGAGGATATTGCCCTCACCAAAGCGATCATTCAGGCCGGTCAACTGCTCGATATCGAAGTGCTTGACCATATCATTGTCGGGCGTAACCGCTATGCCTCATTGAGGGAACGCGGGATCGCCTTTGGTTAAGTGGGTCAGACCGTATATCGAATACGAAAGTCACGAAACTCACCGGTGGCCTGCAGCCATTCAATGCGCACATTTGTGACATGGGCTGCACGCGGCCCGACCTTTAGGCCGGCCAACAATTTGTTGAGCTGAGCTTCCTCCCCCTCCGCCACAACCTCCACGTTTCCATCCCAAGTGTTGCGCACCCATCCGGTCAAATTCAATTCTGTGGCAAGACGGACCACAAACATACGGAAACCCACCCCCTGAACGACTCCTTCGACAATTGCGTGGAGACGCTTTGGTGCGCTTTCGGTCATCTTGACTCCTTCCCAGTAGTAGAATGAGAGAGCAATTGAAAAGAGAGGAGGAGAGGCCCGAATAGAACTAACATTAATAGCATTCCCCAGGGCACAAGACGGGCCAAAGCCCGCCCGGTAGGATGGCTTCCAAAACGATGCTCCCTCCATTGATCCTCAAGCTGTCTCAGCGAGAAATTATAGATGTGGCCAAAACCGGCCTCGCAATCATACTGGTCGGCGTATGCATTAATCAACTGACGAACTCTTTCAATGCCATACTGTTCGATCAGGTATTGAACCACCGCGGCCGACTGCGCATACGCCAAATAGGCTGTCAAGGGTTCCTGGGGAAAAGTTTCGCACAGACTGCTAAGGGCTAGGAAAGAGCGGTCTCGAGCAGCCGTATCCAATAGAGCGTAATAATCCGGGTTGGGATATAACTCAACCGCCGTGGCTAGTCCTTCTCGAAGCCAAACCGGGAGATTGGAGTAAGCATCGGGGCGGTAACGATAGAGGTAAAGGTGCATCATCTCATGCGGAATCTGCTGCTCCATCTGCAAGCGCTGATCAAACCCCTCACTCACGGAGACCAAAATCACCCCAAGGGCTGGGTCGGCGTGAGCAGCAATCCAGCCGCTCTTGGAGATTTGAAGCGCCTGGCGCAACTCCCCTGGCGATTCATAGAGATAAATCTCGATTGGCTCATTCACTTGGACGGGAAACCACGCAGTGATTACATAGTGAGCCTCCCTAGCTACATCCAATGCCATTTGGGCGAACTGGAGGCCTCCGCGATGCCAGTGCACTCGAAAGGGCGGCTGCTCCCGAATTTTCCAGGGAAAGCGATTGTCTTCATAGAAAAACTCTTCTCGAGGAGTAGAAAACGGAATACCATTGGAGAGGGTGCCTTCGATCCAATACGGCACCCGAGCAAAGGGACGCAGCGGCAGGTGCTGGAAATTTGACCGAAACTCAAAATTCCCCCGATCGTCTAAGGTCAACGGATAGAGGATGGTCCTCTCATTCACTTGGAAGACAAGGTGCGCTTCGGCGGGCATAGGTTGGGCCGGCAGTTTACCCGTAAGGGTAAGGGTTTCCCCGAACCGATAATTGAGATGACAGTCGCACTCAATTTTTTCCTCCCCGACTTGGAACGGAATCGCCGCACACACTACCAGACCGAAGAAAGAAAAGAAAAACCCAAAACGTGTGCCGATCATCTAGAACGATATGCTAGGCAAGACCGACCACCTAAATCTCATCTTCTTCGTCATCTTCGTAGTCTTCATCGGCAAAGTCATCCCACTCTTCTTCTAGGTAGTCTTCCAAGTCCTCCTCGTCGTCTTGGCGTGTCATCCGCTCGATATCCAACAGACCGAAGAAGCCGTTCCCTTCGGTAAAAGCCAGATTATCCATAGCGTCCTCTAGCAAGGCGAATACCTCGTCATCCTCGGTCGTTTCATACAAGTGCATGAATTTTTCCATCACCCCTTCACCCCCGATCTGCGAAAGCGACCAGATAGCAGCCAAGCGCACATCCAAGTCGGGATCATCCACCAATTCCAACAAGCGACGGCGACAGGTGGTGGCTTCCAACTCGCCGGCAGCCCGAGCCGCTTCATAGCGAATCACCGGATCTTCGTGATCGAGCATCGCTTCCACAAGCGGAGTCCAATCGCTGTTGGCAGAGCGACCCATCGCATGCAGCGAGCTAGCAAGCAAATCTCGATTACCCGAATAATACGCCTCCCGCATGAAATCTTCCACCTCGGGACGGCTTGAATATCCCAAAGACTCCAGCGCACAACGACGCACGATCAGAGCATCGTTGCTAGTGAAAATTTGGATCAGACGATCCTCGACTTCGCGCAATCGTTCCGCTGGCAATTCATCCACCTCGCCCATATACACAAAGCGACCTAATGCAGAGGCAGCTTCGGCGCGCACGATAGCCGACTGATCGTTTTCGAGGATATTCAGGAGTGTGTTCAGGTAACTGGGCTCTTCGTAGTAAGACAACGAACGAATGGCCAACTCACGCACCCGCTCATCGGCATCGGAGAGCGCAAACAAACTCAAATTCTCATAAGAGAGCAGCGGGTCGTTCTCCGACAACTCCTCAATATCCTCCATCAGAGCTTGTTTGCGCCAAGTCGGAATCTCGTTCCAAAAGGACTTAATTTCGCTCAGGTCCTGATCGCTGAGATCGGAAAGCCGATAGAGATAAACCGGTGGAAGAGGCCTACTCACATCCAGCAGCGCTTGTTTCAACTGATCCAGAGTAATTCGGGTCGGATCTTTCATGGGTCATCTTCCTAAAATGGCAGCTCAACGGGATCAACAAAATCAAGGATGTTAATATAGATCAAAAGGGCAAGCAAGATAACGAACCCAATATAGTGGACAGCGTTCTCGAGGCGCGGTGGGACACGCCGCCGTGTGAGAAGCTCCACAAGCGCAAAAACAATCCGCCCCCCATCTAAGGCCGGAAGTGGAAAAAGGTTTAACACCCCAAGCGACATCGTGATCGCAGTGAAGAAGGCCAAGGAATCGCCCAGTTGACGATAGAGGTCAAACATGCCCTTGTATCCTACCGGCCGTGCCGCTTCAGGCGAGATTTCCCCACTCATCAGTAAACGGGGGAGGGAGAAGAGCATGCGCACGTAGTTGAAAGCAGCATTCACGCCTCGCGGGATGGCCCGCACAAGGGAAATTGGTCGAGAATCGTACCCCATTAGAATACCAATCGCTCCTTCATTCTCTGGGGGCGGGTTGCGAGGGATCAGCGTAACACTGAAGCTCTGTCCTTCTCTTTCGTAAACCAAGCGGGTTTCCTGACCCAATCGGGCATAGATCAACTCTCGCAGTTCTTCCACCGATTCGACCCGATTGCCTTCCACTTCTAAGATGACATCCCCCGGGCGCAAACCCGCTCTTTCAGCCGGAGAATTCGGGGCTACATCCATCACTTTGACCCGGTCGAGGACAGGCTCGCCTGCCTGGTAAAATAGCCACACCGAAAGGACAACTCCGATCAGAATGTTAACCAGCGGTCCTGCCCCGATCACGGCTAGGCGTACCCAAGGGCTTGCCGCAGCTAATCCCCCCGGGACCTCTGGGTCATTTTCCCCTTTGATGCGCACAAAACCACCCAAGGGAATTAGATTGAATGTGAAGTCTGTGCCCTTTATAGTGGCCCACTTGAAGAGGCGGGGTGGAAAACCAATGCCGAATTCTTCTACTTCCACCTTGAGCAATCGAGCAGCGACGAAATGCCCCAATTCATGGAAGAAGATCAGAATCGCAATACCAATAATGAAACTCAGCAAATCGAAGTTCATCCTTCCAGCCTTTTGTTTCCGATAGTCGTAGCTTGATTATATCCCTTTTTCGGCAGTGCTGGAGGATGAGTTATTGTGCCGAACCCCGTTGTGAAACCTTCTATGAGCCTCTACCCTCGGTGGGGAGGAGAACAAATTGTCGCAAAACTTCCCCCGAGTCTAGACTAAAACCGCTCCTTCCCCAGGCGCAGCCACAATCACCCCTTTTACCCCGGCGATCTGGCTCAGCTTCTCTCTGACCCACTCTGCGTGTGCGGCAAGGGTCAAGACGTGCACGTTCGGGCCAGCATCGACCGTATAACAGACCGGCTGGCCTTGGTTGCGCCATCGCCTGACCTCCTCCATAATGATTAGCGTCTCCCCTCGCCAGTAAAACAGAGGGGGCTGAGAGGTCATCATTACACTGTGCATCAGGTTGCTGTCCAGTTCTACCACTTGGGCAAGTTGCCCAAAATCGCGCTCTAAGATCGCCCGGCGACACCGCTCTATGCGTTGCGACGCAGTTTGCACCCGGCAGGGCTGCAACGGGCTGGTCTTCGCCAAGCGATGTCCCTCCCGCGAGCTGACGGCTTTGTGCTCAGTACTGACCACTGCCACACAATCGACCAAATCCCAATAATCCTTAGGAGCAAGGGGAATTGCATAGGAAGACTGATGATCGATCCCAGCGATCCACTCGACAAAACCGCCGTAGATAGAACGGCAGGCCGAGCCTGAACCCAGCCGCGCCAGACGGCTCAATTCACACGGGTCGGTTGGCAGACCGTAGACCTTGGCGGCTGCAAGGGCCATCGCAGCGAAGGCGGCCGCCGAAGAAGCGATGCCGCTGCCGCGCGGGAAATTGCTTGTGCTTTCGATGCGGCAGAACATTTGTTTCCCGCTAAAGCGGCGCACATGATCCATAAATTGGCGCACACGGACTTGAGCAGCCTCGGAGGCAACCTCCCCCTCAAGGAATAACTGGTCCTGAATCAGTGCCTTGTCCACTGTGACCTGCACACGGGTGAAGAGCCCTCCCAAGGTCAGCGAGATGCTGCCGTTGGCAGGGATCGTCCATTCATCGTCTGAATTGCCCCAATACTTGATCAGGGCAATGTTGGGGTGAGCCAGGGCGGTTGCAGAGGAAACATCCATACAGAGGACTCCCAATCACAGAGGAGTTGCATTGCAGCGGGCAGGGGTTGCTAAGGATGAACTGAGCACCGCTATCGACTTACAACAGCCATTTGTAATCGGTAGCATTCTACTTCTTCAAGCTCACAAGGCTAGACCGTCCCGAGATCCACAACCGGGTGGAAATTGAAAGAGCACCTGCCTATTTGGCAGTATAACCGGAGTCCTTATAACACGCTAGGGGGCACGATGAAGATTTATCGCAGACAGAATTCTAGACCGAACAAGGTGCGCTTTTCTATCTAACTAACCAAGATGTGCGGCAGACGTTCTCGTCCGCCACCTGCGTAGATGCAGACGCCTGCTACTCCGAACCCTTGGTTTGATATGAATTGGGCCAGAAGCAAAGAGAGCGAGGGAGGTAGTCCCCAGTAGGTCTACCCCTGTGACTGGGCAATTAGGGAACGTTTCTAGCATCAGAGCGAGCCATGAAAGTGAGAGCATCTCAAAGAGTCCTAGTCAGACCATTTCACCTCTAGGGTCGGGCGTCCTGCGGTATTCCAATCACCCGTATCGGAGGAAACGAAATATTTGCCGCTGTGGTAATCCGAGTCGGCTTCGTAGAGGACAAGGCGCAGAGGTTGACCTTGCTGGTAGGCTTTGACCACGGCCAAAGAGACATCCCAGGTGCGAGGGACGCCCGGCCAACCGGGAAAGTTCGCTATCGGGTCAACCCAACTGCCGCCGAGGTTTTCATACGCCAGCGGCGCGTTGTTCCAAGTGATTTTGTTTTCCTGCCAGTCGCCGAGGGTAGTCAGAACTTGGATCCAGGACGGCTTAGCTTCCGAACCGCCGGCATTGCCGAATTGATGCAAAGTCAGCCTGGCGGAGACGATGGTCTTTCCCGGCGGGATGCTATCCAGCGGGAAAGTCACGTAGTACTTGGCAAAGCACGGCCAGTCGGCGACATCGGATTGGTTTTGGATGTTAAAATCCGGCGCGTTACCGTAGTTGCGGTTTGCCCATTCGTTCCAGATATGATATTCATCGCCAGGGCACTGGTTGGAACTCGTGCCGCCGACATCGGCATCTGGCACCAGCGGGCTGTTCTCGGTCGGGCGGCGGACCAGCACAGTGCCTTTCGGGGTTTTGGGGGAGGCATAGGCGGGGATGCCGAAGTTCAAGAATCCCCAACTGCCCGGGTCGGTATCATAGACTTGGGGCGGCCAGGTCTGGATCGGGAAAACCGGACCGCCGCGTTGGTCACGGTCATGAAGGAGCACTGCCATTCGCCACGACGTGCCGTAGGCTGGGGCAGAGGACAGCCCAAGACTGCTAAAGGGAATCGTAAAGCCCATTGCCCAACCCCGATCGCTCTCGCGGTTGTCATTGAGCGCGTTACCCCGCCAGCCCGGCTTGGCGCGGAAGCTCAGGTTAACCGGTTGCCAAGCTGAACTTGCACCTCGGTAAGCGGCTTTGTATTTTGGGTCTTCGTCCCCGTAGAGTTGAGCGACGAAACGATAGCTCGAAGGGGAGAGCGAATGAGCATTGGCGTTCATATCCAGCAACAACGTCACGGCATCCCACTGCTCTAGGCGGGCCGGAGCGGGATTCTCGTCATACCACAGATGGCGGTCGAAGACCGCTAGATACACGTAAAGCTCCTGGTTGTTGTAACCGACGCGAATATCGGCGTAGTTGCTATCCGGGCTGAGGTAGCCAAACCAAGCGATGGCAGTTTGCCCAAAGGGGATTGCCTGTGACCCAAAATTAGGCGCATTGATGCGCGGCAATAATTCGGGTGGTGTACCTTTGATCAAAAGAGGAAGGTAGAGAAAAGAAGAGGAGTCGGCAAACGTTGCCCGAGGCATTTGGGTGATAACAGTCACCAGTGCAAAGAGGCTCAATAGAAGCACAGTTTTTCGAATGATTTCAAATCTTGGTTCCATTGTCCTTCCCTTTCGCTAAGGGGTAAGAATTTGAATCTGATACGGTGAGGTCAGATAAATTGCCGGATCACCCTGATACCATCCGACTTTTCCCTTCACTTCAATCGTCTGACCCACTCGGTAGAGCGATTCAGGTGGAGATGAGAAGTTTTGCCAATGTTCTCGTTTGATCAGCACTTTCAGCGCGCCTTGATGCGGGTTGGTGAATCCGAGGAGCAACATCTTGCGGTTGTTGAAGGTGTAGCGAATCTCTCCCTCAACGGTCACAACTTTGCCTGCGTACTGGCGGGCTGCCGTATAGGGAATTTTGATTTCGGAATCTACATCCGTGGAGACCAATTCGCTTGCCTCTGATGTCCGAGAGGAGATTGCTCCGAAAGGCGTTTCTGGGTTGCCGTGCGTCAACGCTACAATTGCCCCATCGCAACTGCGAAAATAGACGTTTTCGTTGCTCACTGTCCAAACAGCATATTCGCTCCAGTACTGGTCATAGACATTGCCCTGATTGTAGTAAATGTAGAATCCTTGCCCATAAATTCGGGTGTTATGAAGGCTATCCGGACAGTAGTGAGAGGGGCTAAAAGCGCACGACCAGGTCCAATCTTGGGAGGTGACGATCGTATCCAATCGCTGGGTGGTGATCCGATGGGTGAAACTGCCGCGCGAATCCGATCGATCGAGGATGCGCGCCGCAAATCCAGCTTCCCAATGCCCGCCAAAGAGAATATCTCCTGCCATGGAGACATTGGGCTGTTCATCGGTGAGCAAAAACGGCGTTTCATCTCCGACAGGGTAGTCATAATAGATAAACCGTACATACCCCCCTTGGTAACCGCTGACCGTCTGATCGTCAAGCACCATTTCAGCAAAATAAGAGTTCCAGGGATGCATATAGCGTTCATGTTCGGCGCGGGTGACAATATAGACCACCTCTCTGCCATTCTCGAGCCGTTTGACGGTCGGTTGGGGGCCCATTGGGAGATAACCTCCATCGCCGTAGCCGCCGTCGCCGACATGGGCGATAAACGGAACTCGTCCGTCGTCCAAATCCAGCACGAACACGGGTTGGTCACCGGGATACTGCATAAGCATCTGACGCATCTCGGGATTTGTGCGCGGCCAAACGCGATATAAGCTATCCCCGGCGCCGAGGTGTACGCGCACCAGTATGTAACCGCTCTGTTCGGCGATGACCGGCCAGCCATAGCGGAATTCGGTCGGGTCTTCAAAAGAGCGACTAGAATGCACAGGGCGCACGCGCCATTGGCGTGTTCCTGTCGCATTCCTTATGGCATGAACGTATAGATCGGGTTCGGTGGCGACGATGACCAAATCTCGCGAAGGGGAGTAGGCAGGTGGCACCGCTACAAGATTGCCTGCGGCGTAACTCCAGATCGGCTGGAGCGTACGCTTGTCCACCGCGAACACGCGCGTGCCCATGGAGAATAAAACCCGATCTGCCAAAACCGCCGGCGGCAAGGGCAGATCGCTCTGTTGATCAGTGGAAAACTGTCCGAGGATAAACCCGTCCGAGGCGCGCAGCTTGTAGAGTTTACCATTGGCAGAAACGGCAAAAACGGTTTGGGTATCCGGGTCATAGGCAACAGTCGAATTGATCGAGCCAATATTGGATCGTTGCCAAACTTGAGCGCCGCTGGCTTCGCTCAAGGCGAACACGCCATCCACCCCAGCGGCAATGTAGACTCGCCCGCCGCCCGTTACGGGTTGGACGGTGCGCGGCAAGGAACCATTGGTGGTCACTTTTCTGATCCCACCTCTGGCGTCCGGGCCATTCCACACCCAGCGCCACCGCCAAGGGGTGGGCACGCTTTGTGAGGTATAGTTGGTGTGTTGTGCATCGTGAGCGTGTTGCGTCCATTCGGTTGCAACCGGCGCAGTTTCGCTTTTCAGAATGAGTGGCAGATACAAGGCCGGCTCCAGTCCCTGCGCCAGAAGGCGTCCTTGGGCGACGAGAGCTATAATGAATATCAGAGAAAAAATCACGAGAATCTGAGAAAGATAATTTGGTCTCTCTTTCATAGCCTTTTGCTCAAACGTACAGTCGACAGCTTCGGATTTCCCTAGATGCTTTCCACGTTAATTCAAGGCACTGCAGAGGCTTATTCACTGACGATCTCAATCTGATGCGGCCCTTCGACGTGCATCACCGGTGCGCCTTGATACCAACCTAACTTTCCTGTGGCACGAATCTCCTGTCCAGCCCTGAAGATCGCTTCAGGTGCAATAGGGAAATTGCCCCAATGCTGCTTGCGGATGAGGATGACAAAGTGCCTTTGATGAGGATGGTTGAAGGCCAGCAAAACCGCCTTGCGATTGTTGAAAACCTTGACTAACTTCCCTTGCACGGTCACCGTCTGTCCGACATAAGCCCAGGTGTCTTCCGGGGAGAGTTCGTGGTTCGGAGGCGGCATCGGAGTGGGTTGGGCAACCGAGGCGGCAAGGATACCCTGAGAGGAGTGCCCTTCGGATGCAGCCGATGGATTGCCGTGCTCGAGGGCAACGACAGCGCCATCCGTGCTGACAAAATAGAGGGTGTCGCGGCTGAGCACCCATTGGGCATATTCGCTCCAATATTCGTCATAGACAGCGCCTTGCCTCCAATAGATATAAAAACCTGGTGGCCAGTTGCGGGTGTTGGAAAGCCCGCGATCGCAATAATGGCTGGATTGGAAACCCCTACCGCACACGTCATTATCCTGAGAGGTGACAATGTGCGGCAAGTCGCTGGTCGTAATCGGGTTGTCACCCGTGCCTTTAGACGGGGAGCGGTCGAGGATCTGATGCGCAATGCCAGCTTCCCAATGGGCAGCGAAGATGTGGTCGCCAGCCATGGAAAGGAAAGGTTGTTCATCGCTGGGGAAAAGGGTGTTCCGCATATAGCGCACGTAACCGGCGAGCAAACCGCTAAGAGTTTGATCGTCCAACATCATTTCCCCAAGATACGAGTCCCACCGACTGTCACCACAAGCCCGGTCATCAATACACCCCCGAATCACCACATAGGCGATCTGATTTCCGTCAGGAAAGGTCTTAATGACTGGCATGGGTCCCATCGGTAAATAATCTTGATCTCCGAATCCACCGTGCGCTATGTGGGCGATGAATGCCTGCCGGCCATCATCTAGATCGACGGCGATGAGCGCTTGTTGGTCGGGATTGTTAATGAGGTGCTGGCGCATCGCTGGGTTGTTGTCCAAGTCTAGGCCCCAATCCCAGATCGCTGTGCAATCTAGGCGCAGCTTGATGAGCGCAATTCCGGCTCGCTCAGCGATGACCGGCCAACCCCGACTCACCTCAGCATAATCGTTGGCTGCGCTCGAGCCCGGATCACCGGGCTGAAGAGGCGTGTGCTTAACCCGCCAAGCACGGCTGCCATCCTTATTGCGGATAGCATGGGCATAGAGATCGCGAGAGGCAACGATGATGAGATCACGGCTAGCAGAATAGGCCGGCGGCGTATCCACCGGCGAGCCGGCATCGTAACGCCAAACTCGTTGC
>JANXBJ010000019.1 GCA_025057645.1 Anaerolineales bacterium | reverse complement strand
CTCCTCAGTACGGCGTTGCGCTTCGGCGAGCTCCGCAATGGCCGCTTCTAAACGGTCGATGCGCGCTTCACTGCGCTTGTGCAACTCGGCCAGTTCCTCGATGCGTGCCTCGTTGCGCTTGTGCAACTCGGCCAGTTCCTCGATGCGTGCCTCGTTGCGCTTTTGCGCTTCGGCTAAGTCGCGCACAATCGCTGCCGTCTCGCGGAGGAGTGCGGGCAGCTCCAGCACTTCTGTGGTTAGGACCAAGCGGCGCAATTCTTCCCGCCACTCCGGGTGACGGTGGAGTGCTTCAATCCATCGGTGGAATTCAGAGTCCTCAATCATCGTGCCCATAGTTATGTTTCCATTATACGCTGTTATATACAGTTTTGGGGAGCACTCTTCGCAAGTATGGCATTTCTAATTCCAGATGAACTCTTATCGCCGTAGGGCTTGCCAGCACAACAGAGGAATGTGTTCTGTGTAAATTTGAAATCATAGATGAGGATGCAGAGAGAGTGGTGCACTCCCCTAAAGAAAGCCAAGCGGAAAGAGGCGGTAGTGGTACTATTCAGGGATTATCTTATCGGCAAAACTGGTTGATGCGAATGCTTTTGAGTCTGGCCTTCGTTCGCCGGTGGTGACATCCCGAGCAAATCTGCCTACGAGCTCTTACCAAAGGACAGGGTATCGCAGTAAGCTTCTATGCTTTCAATCCTCGGGGATGACAGGTAAGGCCTTGGTGTGGATTAGCTCACCGTTGAAATAAAACTCGATCTGGTAATCTCCTGCAATGGGAGCTTGAAGATCAAAGTGGGCTGTGTTGGTTGCAGTGCGCGTGAACAGGTCGAAGACCATGCGCTCGGGCGGGGTGGACCACAGGACGCTCCGTTGCCCTCCTCCTCGATCCGGAGAAACGATGCGGATCATAAAATCCCCTTCACTTCCGCCCTCGTCAGCCATCCACTTGCTCACCACGTCGAAGCGTAGCCGGGTTGGGAAGACTGCAGCGGAGAAATAGTCAAAGATCCCGATGGCAGATACCCGTCTCCGCCAACTGTCAAAAAGTCCATAGTCACATAAGACTACAAAGACCGGGCTAACCATTCGCCTGAAGCTATCTTAGCCTAGAGTCTTCCGAGTCGGGGCGGGCGGACTTGAACCGCCGACCCCCGCGTCCCAAACGCGGTGCGCTACCGTACTGCGCCACACCCCGGTTTGGCTTGTTTGAGTATAATGCGGGTGCTACCCAATCGTCAAGGATTTTCGCAACTGTGAATCCGTTTCCTGCCTTATACGATGCTCACCACGCTGACTACAACGAAGATATACCTTTCTACCTCGAACTGGTGCGACAATATGGCGAGCCGATCTTGGAACTGGGCTGTGGCACAGGGCGGGTGCTCCATGCACTGCGGAATTGCGGTTATACGGTGATCGGCTTCGATATCGACCTTGCTATGTTGCGTTATTTGCGGAATCGGGCGACAGCACAGGTCTTTTGTGCCGACATGACTGCTTTTGGCTTAGCATCTGCTTTCCGTCTTGCCCTGTTGCCTTGTAACACTTACTCGACTTTTAACTCTGCGCAACGGTCGGTGCTTTTGCGGAATGTAAGACGTTGTCTTCAGTATGGGGGCGCTTTTGTGACCAGTTTCCCAAATCCTGCGCTCCTAAACGCTCTATCGCCGAAAGGAGAGTCCGAGTTAGAAGAAGTGGTCTTTCACCCTCAGACCGGGAATCCAATCCAGGTGTCCACAGCTTGGCAGCGCAGAGGAGAGTGGTTCGAAATTCAGTGGGCATATGATCAACTCTTCCCTAGTGGCAAAGTTGAGCGCTATACTTACCGGCAGGCTTACGCTCTGGAAGAAGTGAGTCTGTTCTTGAAAGAGATCGAGGAGGGCGGTTTTTGCATTCGCGCTTCGTTTGGTCATTTTGACAAAAGGCCGCTAACGAGTTTTTCACCAAGCGTGATTCTCATCGCTGAAAAACTCGACAGGTAAGAGAGCGCAACAAGCTAAGCTACTCTAACTTCCCACTATAACGGGTGCGAGCTCTAACTAAATAGACTGCTTTGAATTTAGCCATCGTGGATGCCCATGGTTCCTAGCCTGGTCAGAGACAAGGGCTCTCTGAGCGGCGGTCGTCAGCTCAGGCCTTGAACTCTAACCCCTTTCGAGGTGAGAAGTTCTTAGGGAACAGGTTGGGTCAGCACATGCTGATCGATCAAGACACCCCCTACGGCAAAGAATTCAAAGACTACCTGTTGATGATCCATAGTGACTAGCATAGCACCGTATGCGCCGTTGAAGCGTTTCTGACTGCCCTCTGCTATTGGGCCGAAGTCATATAGGCCACCTCCGCCTGCACCGTTGATAAAGTACACCAGACCGTCGACCAGCAGGCGTTCGTAAAAGTGGTCGTGCCCGCATAGCACTGCCTCTACTCCCCATTCCTTGAAGGGCCAGCGCATCCACTCTACTGCGCCTCTTTTCCCAGAGGTGTAGGGTGGATGGTGCATAAAGACAATCTGCCAAGGTTGTGTAGAAGCCGCCAGGCGTTCTTGCAGCCATTGCGCTTGACGAGAGCTGCGTCCGACACCATCAGGTTCATTGGAGTCGCTGTCCAGAGCGAAGAAATGCCCCGCTCCCCAGCTGAAATCATAGTAACGTTCGTTATTCGGAAGTTCGAAGTAATCGAGGTAGGGTTGAGCATTCTCGCTCATCCAATCATGGTTTCCCAGTGTGGGGAAAAAGCGGTTGCGATCTGCTCCCTTACCGTAGCGCCCGCGGTAGGGGTAGATATACTCATGATAAAACTGTCCGATGCGGTGATCAATGGTTTCGCGCGCGCCATCAGGGTAGTTGTTATCACCGGTGGTGAGGATAAAATCCGGCTTCCAAGACTTGACCAACTCAGCCACTTGGCGCGCATCTTCGTTTCCTGAGCCGTAGTCCCCGATTACCGCAAAGCGCACTGCACCCCCCGGAGTAAAAGTGGGGCTGGGTTGAAGTGTCTCGGTTGGGGGAGAAGCGCTCTGGGGAATGGGAGATAGTGAGAGTGTGGCCGTTGGCCCTATTACTTCTTGGTGGACAGGTGGGGCCGCATCTGGTGTGGGCAGGGTTGTGCGTAACCACGAGCACGCTAGCAAAACTACGGCTACGGAAGCACCGCTTAATGAGGCAGGGTAGGAGAAGAGCTTTTTCATCGGCGCTCTAGACGGTAGACCTCTCCGGCGTGGTTGATTACGTACACCTCGCCCTGCTCATCCTCTCCAAAGGAAGAGATGCGTCCTAAATCTCGGAACAAGCGTTGTGCTTGCCAAGTCCCATCCGGGAGGCGGCGCAGACCATCTACCCAACCGGCGCAGTAATCGCCGAACAGGTATACCCCATTCCATTCGGGGAGACTCTTGCCACGGTAAACTATGCCGCCAGTGACCGAACACCCTTGATCATGCCCGTATTCGTAGATGGGCGAAATAAATTTTTGACCGGCTGGTGGGACCCCTTCATAAGGATGCGTGCCTTCGAAATATTTCCAGCCAAAGTTTAGGTCTCCGCTCGATCCATGAGGGAGGTAGTTGATCTCTTCCCAGAGGTTCTGGCCGACATCGCCGATATATAAGTCTCCGGTCTGGCGGTCAAAGCTTATTCGCCAAGGGTTGCGCAGACCGTAAGCCCAAATCTCCGGCAGGCCAACACCACTCGCCAGAGGATTGGAAGCAGGAATGGCGTAAGGGTCCCCGTGGTCTACATCAATACGCAGGATTTTTCCGAGCAGTGTATCTAAAGCTTGAGCTCGATTCTCGGGATCGCCGGCTGCACCGCCATCTCCTAATCCGAGGTAGAGATAGCCATCGGGACCAAATACCACAGCTCCTCCGTTATGGTTGGCATAGGGTTGGGCAACGCGCAATAGGATTTTCTCAGTAGTCGCATCTGCTGAGTTTGCCGAGGGAGGATCTGCTCGAAAGCGAGCGATCACCGTGTCCCCATTCCGGTCGGTGTAATTGACATAAAAATAGCCGTTCTCGGCATACCTAGGATGAAAGGCGATTCCTAGTAGACCTTGCTCGCTGCCGCGGCTACCAACGCGGTCTCGAAGGTCAAGGAAGGGTGTGGAGGCAAGGGTGCCGCTCTGCCAAAGGCGAATCACCCCCGCTTGTTCCAAGATCATCAAGCGCCCTGTCCCATCGGGGGGATAGCCTAAACCAACCGGTGCTTTCAACCTGCGAACTATTGGAGTCCACTGATAATGCGCAGGATTGGGGAAGGCCGAAGAGAGGAGCGCACTTTCAGGAGTTAAGGAGGGTTCGGAGGGAGCTAAACTCTCCTCTCCCGAAGCTGTGGCTGTGGGGGTTGTGGTTTCATCTAGTGTTGAAGCCGACCTGGCTACGGCGGTGGCAATCGAAAGTGGGGGGAAATTGGTAGGTAAAGGTCCATCGGGGGGAAGGGGCTGATCGTTTTGAGCCCGAGTGGCAGTCGGAAGTGAGAGGGAATCGGTAGGTGAAGGGGTTGGATGGGGAATCGCATCAGGTTGGCAGGCAACTAAAGCCCAGACTAGGACAAAAGCATACCGATAGGCAGATCTCATGATCACCTCATTGTTTGGGTTCTTCCCAGAACTCCGCATCTTCAATGTCTTCCGGCCGGAATTCTCTCCGGCTCTGCTCCTCATGCAGTTGGCTTGTCACCGAACTGCGGATTTTTTTGAGGTGTTCTTCAACCACTTCGGGAGGGCAAAGTTCGACAAATAAAGTGGTGCTCAGCCAAATGAGCAGGGCGTCATCTACCGGGCCTGGGGCCAGATCAGGTATGAGCAAATAGGCCAGGGAAGCAATGGGCAGCAGTTTAAGTAAGGGGTGCACACGACGATCGGCTAGTAGGCGCAAGACCAGCTTGATTCGCGCCGAGAGCTCCCAAAAGAAACCGCTGTTGGGTGTACGCTGGATTTCTCGGTTCGGGTTTCCGCTCATTTTCTGCCTCCGATTTTGAACAGTCTCCATTATACCTTTATACCTTATGGAAATAACAAAGCGGGGCGACTTTAGTCGCCCCGCTTTGTGCCAAGAATGGGCCTAACTATCCGGACTTGGCCGCTGCAACAACTGCTGCAAAAGCTTCGGGCTGGCGCACTGCAAGCTCGGCAAGCATCTTACGATTTAGGGCAATCTTGGCTTTTTTCAGGGAGTCGATCAAGCGGCTATAAGTCATGCCGTTTGCCCGAGCTGCGGCATTGATGCGCGCGATCCAGAGCTTTCGCAAATCGCGTTTGCGTGTACGACGATCGCGATAGGCGTACCAAAGGCTTTTCAGCATGGCTTCGTTGGCACGGCGAAAAAGGCGCGAACGGGTGCCAAACTGACCTTTGGTCATCTTGAGCACCTTTTTGTGATGCTGCCTGCGATAGGGTCCGGTCTTTACTCTCATTGTTCACTCTCCTGCCTTCCCCAGGTGCCGGTGAACCTGACTCACCCGTTGCTTGCACCCGGCGGTCGGCGCTGTAATGGTTATACAAACTTGAGCCTACTCCAAGTAAGGTGCCAGACGGTGGATACGCTTGATGATACCTCTGCCCCGCACTGGGAGCATCTCTTGGAACAAACGCTTGGTGCGCTTAGACGTTCGGCGACGCAGGTGGCTCTTGCCGCCCTTGGTGCGTACCAGCATCCCTGCTCCGGTTAGGCGAAAACGCTTGGCAGTCGCTTTATGGGTCTTCAGCTTGAATTTACCTTCTCGTATCTTTCGCGGCACAGCTCTTCTCCTTTCGTGCAAAGCCTTACGCTCTGTGAAGGACACAGGCGGTTTTTCTGAAGAGAGAACTCCATTCTGAGTTAGCTCTCAGCGCGTAACCGTTTCTTTTTCCTTTTCTTTTTCTTTCTTCTTTGTGTGCTTGCCCGGTGCTAACACCATCAACATCGTGCGTCCCTCTAGCGCAGGTGCTTGTTCGACCACTGCAATATCCGAGAGGTCTTCTGCGACTGCTTTGAGGTCCTCTAAGGCGAGCTCCGGGTAGGTGATCTCCCGACCTCGAAAGCGGATGCGCACCTTCACCTTCATCCCTTCCTCGAGCCACCGCCGTGCATCGCGGAGTTTCAGAGCGCGGTGGTGTTCGTTGGTCTTGGGGCGCAGACGAATTTCTTTGACTTCAATTTTGGTCTGAGCTTTCCGAGCTTCGCGTTCTTTTTTCGTTCGTTCGTAGATGAACTTCCCGAAGTCCATCACCCGGCAGACCGGCGGGTCGGCGTTTGGCGCAACCTCGACCAAATCTAGATCCGCTTCGTGAGCAATGCGAAGGGCTTCTTCGATCGGGACAATCCCGATATTTTCACCCTGGGGGCCAATGACGCGGACTTGAGGGACTCTAATGGCTTCGTTTACTCTATAGGTGCTTGCGCTGATAAGCTACTCCTTTCTATCTACTTGGAATCCGATTTTTACTTCCTATGGTTAGGAGGATAGCGCGCATCATACCAAAGAAACGCAAAATCGTCAACGCCACATAAGCTTTGCGGCGAGTTGGCTGGGTAGCTTTTTCCCTAAGCCTCAAATATGGTATCTAGGAGATTGCGCAAGAACTGGTCTACTGCGCCGCGCAGAAAGACGTTGGAGGTCATCCCATATACAGGAGTCATGCTCCCTTGCATTTCGGGGCGGCTCTTGACGATCTCCACAGCTCGGCGCAGGTCTTCTAAGAAGCGTTCGGGTACCCCTTCTTGGGTGTGACGAATGGTCACGGCGATGTGAATGGCGGGCGGGTTTTGCAGGCCATTGAGATTCCAGCCCATTTGGCTCATTACATCAAGGACTGCATAAATATCTAGTTGCTTAGATGTGAAAGCAATGACAAAGAGAGGATCACCGATTATCTGCAGCTCGGGGATGCAAGCAATCCCTTTTTTGATGGTTTCTGCGCTCTTCAGGATGCGCCGTGCGGCTTCGAGATAGCCGCTTTCTCCCATTGAGACCATCGCTGCCCAAGCAGCGGCGGAAAGTCCGCCCGGACGACTGCCAGTAAGCGTGGGTGAAATGTAGATTCCGCCGCACCAGTCGGTGCTGACGAAGTACTGGTGATGACGTAATTCGCGTCCACGATACAATACGACCGAAGTGCCCTTGGCAGCATAGCCATACTTGTGGGTGTCGCAGGACATCGAGGTGACGCCCGGCAAACGGAAATCGAATTTCGGCACAGGATAGCCAAGTCTTTCGGCCCAAGGTAGCACAAAGCCACCGAGGCAAGCATCTGTATGGAATCCAATACCCCGCTGGCGGGCGATCTCAGAGAGTTCCTCGATGGGGTCGACAATGCCGTGAGGGAAGGGCGGTGCCGAGCCAACCATCACAACCGTATTGGGTGTAATGGCCTCTTCCATGGCCCTGACATCGGCGCGGAAGTCTTCCCCTATCGGGACGCGGATCAGCTTCATGCCAAAGTACTGAGCTGCTTTTTCAAAGGCGACATGGGCTGTGGAAGGAGCAATAATCTCCGGCTCGGTGATATTTTTGGTTGCGCGTGCCCAGTCGCGGTAGGCCTTCATAGCGAGAAGAATGCTTTCGGTTCCACCCGAGGAAACGCTCCCAACAATCTCATCCTCCGTGTAATCTGCACCGAGCATATGGGCTGTCATGGCGATGATCTCTGCCTCGAATTTGGTGATACTTGGCCAGAGATCCATGTGTAAGGGGTTAGCTTGCGATTGTAAGTTGTAGATTGTGTTCTGAAATTCGATGTGAGCCGGGTCGCCGTGATATACGGCGCCGGAGACTTTGCCGCTCTGCCAGCGAGGAGCTTCGCGTTGAGCGAGTTTGGCAACTATGTCAACCACCTCGGCTCGACTCAGCCCTTCCTTGGGCAAGCTCCGAAAGCTTGGCAACTCGTCTTTATAGGGCTTGAGGGTGGCTTGGAGTTCTTGTTGAAATTTTGCTATATCCATGTGGACTACCTTCCTTTCTTCACCTCTTCACACTCAGCTCTGGTATTCGATGACGATTTGATGCTGATCAGCTCGAAATACAGTATGCGAATATTCGATTGGGATCTGTTGCCCATCGTAGGCGACACGTTGAATGCGCATTACCGGTGCTCCGGGCTCGATTTGCAACCAGCGCGCTGTTTCTGGAGCCGCAGTATCGGCAACTAAAGTATCTCGGGCTGAAACTGGCCGCCGGTGATATTGCTGTTCCAGAAATTCGTAGATAGAGCAGTCGGTTAGGTCTGCCCATGCTAGAGCTGGAAAAAGCTCAAAAGGGTGGTAGCAGGTCTCGATGCATAAGGGCTTTCCCTCTGCAAAGCGCAAGCGGCGAATCATGACTACTTTGGCCTCCGGGGGCAGGTGGAGTTGACTTTGGACTTCGGCGGGGGGGACTTCCACTTCTTGGTGTAAAGTTCTTGCGGTTACTCTTAGACCTCCGGCGGCCATCTCCTCGGTGAGGCTGCGCAAATGAGGGCGGGTGAGGACAAAGGAGCGGCGCGGCTCGGCGACAAAAGTCCCAAGGCCACGCTTTCGCACCAGCAGGCCTCGTGCAGCAAGGTGGTCCAGCGCCTGGCGTACGGTAATGCGGCTCACTCCGAGAGCCCGGGCAAGGGCGATCTCATTTTCGATGGCATCCCCGGGCCGCAGGTCACCGGTGCGGATCTGTTCGCAAATCCAGTCCTCGATCTGGCGGTAATAGGGGATTGGGGAGTGAGGTTGAACCCGAAAGTTGATCACCATTTCATCCGGAGTAGAGTGATTGAAGCAGTTTTTGTTATATCATTATAACATAGATTGCGTGCGAGGAAGGACACCCGCAAAGCAGCTTTCCTTTTTACCTTGTGATTGACAACGCAGAGCGGAGATCAAGACGCCTCCATGTGGCAAGGGAGAGACGGTCAGCGAAACCGAAGATTCCCTCAAGCGGTTCTAAGCAGCTCTGGAAATGGGCGATTTCTTTGCCTTGGCTTCCTGCCCATGGCCGCAGCCCACAAACACATGCGCTTCGCGGCTCTCTTTCGTTTTCCCCTCTCGTAAAGCAGGCAGACGACGGACTGCTTTGATCCTTGCCCAATCTCCCAGCATTTCAGGCAAACTTGCCCTCAACTTCTAGGTGGTCTTCGCTGTATGAGGCTCAAACGCCTATACAGACGCTGAGCTCCCAAGTTGAGATAGCGTAATGGCTTGACCGCCCAACTGCTTGACTTCCAAGCACCTCTTTTCCCTTTCGGTTTCCACGCCGGTTTGCCACCGGCTTCGTTTTACGGATACCCATAAACTTTACGAAGGCTGGGAGCTGGGGTTGAAGGCTGCGGGAGGCAGGGGGCCCATTTGCCGGGTCTTAGGAATGATCGACTTGCATCTTGACAATTCGGGCTTTGTATCTCTATAATCAATTTAGCTTCATTAATGGCTAATGAAGCGAATCTTCCTTCCGCAACCATTCCCCTGTCTAACCACCAGCGGAGGGGTTGTCAATTTTGATGGCTTCCATTTGCCTTGCCAAAGTGGGCTTTCCATCTCTTCTTCTCCGTTGAAGAAATTCAAAGTAGAGATCGAACGCCACACCTTAGGTAAGAACGTTGTCATTGTGAGGACTCGGAATGGAAAATCGCCTCGAAGCACAACTCTTGGGCACCTTTCGCTTGATGTTGAACGGAGAAGAAGTCAAAGCGCTGCAATCTGAACGGCTTATCCTTCTGATGGCGCGCTTGTTACTCAGTGAAGGTCTCCCCATCCGGCGCAGCCAACTCGCTCAGGCCTTCTGGCCGGGGACTAGCGAAGAGCAAGCCCGCACGAATTTACGAAAGCTGTTACATCTGCTGCGCAAGGCTTTTCCGCCGCTCGAGGAGTTCTTCGAACTCGATCAGCAAACCATTCGGCTGAAAAAGGGCGTTCATCTCCGCTCGGACGTGGGAGAATTTCGCGCTGTTCTTCAGCGCATCTCGCCTTCGCTTTCGGAAAATGAAATCATCACCGAATTGCAGAAGGCAGTGCATCTTTATCACGGCGAATTCCTGCCAGGCTTCTATGATGAGTGGGTTCTAGCTCTTCGTGAAGAACTCCAGCAGTTCTATCTTGCGGCGGTGAAAAAACTCAGCGATTCCTACGAGGAAAAAGCGGATTATGAAACTGCCATTGAACATGCCCAACGGTTGTTGCGTCACAATCCGCTGGATGAAGCGCTTTATCAACGGTTGATCCATCTGCATCTCTTGAAAGAAGACCGCAGCAGGGCATTGAGCGCTTATCATGAATGCGCCTCGATCCTGAAACGCGAGCTGGGCATCGAACCGACGGCAGAGACGCAAGCGCTGTATAGCCGAATCCTGAAGTTCACCGAACGGAAAGCAGAAGCAGCGCTTTCCCCTCCAGTGAAACGCGTCGGTCGACGTAGGGAATGGCAGGAACTGAAAAACGCCTGGTTTTCAGCTCTCAGAGGCAAGTCTTGTTTTCTCCTTTTGAAAGGGGAATCGGGCACTGGGACCACATTTCTAGCTCAAGACTTTGCCACCTGGGTTGAACGCCAAGGGTTTTCGGTTGCTGTGGGGCGCTGCTATGCCGCCGAAGGGGAGTTAGCCTATGGGGCTGTGACCCAATGGTTGCGTTCTTTTCCAGAAATCCCTTTGCCCGATCTGTGGAGAATTGAGGTCAGCCGCCTGCGGCCTGACCTCCTGAGAGAACATTCTCCTCCTCCGCCGCCGCTTACCGAGGTTTGGCAACAGCACCGCTTCCACGAAGGGATTGCTCAAGCCTTCTTGAGTTTTCAGCCTTTGCTCTTGGTTTGTGATGATATTCACTGGGCGGATCGAAAGACCATAGAATGGCTGCGCTTCTTCTTCCGTTTCCAATCTGCCATGCGCACGCTCGTTTTAGCCACAGCGCGTCAAGGAAATTTGGAATCTTCCTCTCCTCTAGGGGACTTACTTCAGGCTCTGCGCTCTTCCGGCGATCTCATCGAAATCCCTCTCCAGCGTTTCGGAGTGTCGGAAACTCGACAATTGGCAGAACAGATCGCCCAAACCCCGCTGAGTGAGTCTGCTGTTCAACACCTCTACGAACAATCGGAAGGTCTACCACTATTTATCGTAGAACTTGCTCAAGCAGATTCAAGTTTTGAGTCGCCGACCGATCACCCTGTTCCCCAAAGAATTCAAAACGCGCTTCACGAGCGATTCGAGTCGCTCTCTCCCCAGGGGAAACAGATTACCCAAGTTGCCGCGGTCATCGGATGCGATTTCTCGATTGAGCTCCTATCCAAATGCAGCGACTTATCGGAAAATGAAATGCTGCTTGCTATCGATGAACTGTGGCAGCGGCACATTTTCCGCCAAGTTGATCAAGTCACCTATGACTTCACTCATGCCCAACTGCGTCAGTTTATTTACGCTCAACTCCCCCCTCACCGCAGGCAAGCCTTTCATCGTCGTGTTGCTGCTGCCCTGGAAGAGCTTAACCCTGCCGACAGTTTGGGAATTGCGCTTCACCTTGAAAAAGGGGGATATCCCGACCGAGCCGCGCAAGCATTTTTTGCTGCAGCACAGAGAGAAAATGCCCAAGCGGCATACTCCAGTGCGCTGTATGGCTTTCAACAGGCCTTATGCCTTTCTTCGGAGGCGGCGGTCGAGCGAAAAGTAGAAATTCTGATCGCTATTGCCCGGCTCAGTGACATCCTCGGTGAACCAAACGAAGCTGAAGCCGCGATCCAACAAGCCTTGCAGTTGACAGCCGCAATCGACAATGCGGTGCTGCGCGTCAAGGCGCTAGCCGCTGCGGCGAACCTCGCCATGCAACAAGGCAATCTTGCTGATGGGCGCTTGTGGTTCGAGATGGCGACTAAGATCGCCCAACTTCTTTCCGATCAAACCCACTTTGTGCAGTTGCTGATCCAATTGGGGGACTTAGAATATTACGCCGGTGACGGTAATGAGGCAAGGCGTCGTTACCAAGAAGGACTGGAGGCCGCCCAGCGACACAACTTCTATGGTTTGGCTGCCGAAGCTGCGATGGGCATGGGGTTTGTCCTGCCCGCCGTGGGCGGCTCGTTTGCCCTTGCCCAGCAATACATGGAGGAATCGGCAAGGCTCTATCGCATGATGGGAGATCGGCTCGGAGAAGCGCGTGCACTGACCAATTTAGCTTCCCTTCTACAGACTGCGGGGAAATCGGAGCAAGCCATCCAGATTGGTGAGGAGGCGTTTCATAAAAATCAGACTTTGCGCTATCGGCGCGGCGCAGCAACCGCTCGCTCTTCGCAGGCGATGGCAGCTTTTGATCTTGGCGATTTTGCCCAGGCAAGAGCAAATTTAGAAGAGGTGCGCCAGGAATTTCGCGCCATCGGGATAGAAGATGGCTATGGCTTGCATAGCGGCAACTTGGGTTTGGTCGCCATGGCAGAAGGAAACTTGGATGAAGCGGAAGCATTATTCAGGGAGGCTTTGGCTATAGCCGGAGAGCACGGAACAGCGATTTTCGCCGCCATGCATCATCAAGACTTGGCCAGTTTGTATGTACTGAAGGGATGCTGGGCAGAGGCAAAACCCCATTTAGAGGCTGCCTTGGCGATCAATCAAGAGAATGGGGATCAGTTGGGCATTTTGTACGATCAAACGCTTCTCGGCCGAGTGGCATGGGAAGCAGGGGCATCCGAAACAGCTTTCCACCTTGCAGATGAAGTGATGCAAGCCTTTCGCCAAGGGTGCCCCAGCGAAGGAGGAACGCTGCGCTGGTTGTGGCAATTGCGCGGTTTACTGCAGGCTCTAGATCGCGCAGATCAAGTCGAGGAAGTCGATCGAAAAGGACGGGAGCTTTATCAGGCTACGCTGCAGAACATCCAAAACCCAGCCTACCGACAGAGCTTCCTTCGGGGCTTCCCCCAGTATCAAGTTTGGGCAGTACCGCAAAGCTCATATCCATAGGTTCATCAAAATGCTTCGAAGTCGTACTAGGTTGAGAAGGCATGAGCCCAAATTGCTGCAAACCGTATTCCTAACCTAGATGCTTATTGAAGAGGAATCGCAACCCTACTCCTAGCCCCTCCCCGACTTCGGGGAGGGGAATTTTGCTGGTGAGGGCAGCCTGCGCTCGAGGCGAAAGTGCACTGCGCCCTCAAATTCATCCTTAGTATGCCATTTGCAAAAATTCTAATCTTCTCCTAATCCAGAAACCGACAAATCAGGCTCAAAAACCCGCCGAAGGAACGCTTTTGCAACGCTCGATTTGCTATTATGACTGATAAGACCGCATTAGATGTCATAAAGGCAACCTGATGAACGAAGACCATCTCTCTCCTTTCGTTCTCCCTTTCTCCGAAAGCCATTTCTACACGCTACGTCTGTGGGAGGTCAGAGACGGAGAAGAAGGCGCACAATGGCGTGCCCGCCTACAGCATGTGCCCAGCGGTGAAGTCAAGTATTTTCGCAATTTGGAAGCAATGCTTGCCTTCCTCCATGCCCAACTCAATGAGAAACGGGATTCATTGCCAAAAGAAGATTAAGGAAACGGTTAGGTAATTCTAGTTTTAGAAAGGAAATGACAATGAAAAAGAAAAGGATCGGTATCTTGGTGGTAATAGGCCTATGGATCGCCTTGATGGTCTACCCGGTCAATTTTCGCGTCGTGCAGGCAGCGCCAGGCGACACAACGCTGGTCTCGGTTTCAACCAGTGGCAGCGTCGGGAACGGGGGCTCAATCAACCCGTCGCTCTCAGCAGACGGGCGGTATGTTGCCTTTGAATCCAGTGCCCCAGACTTGGTTCTCGGTGATACCAATGGAAAGTGGGATATTTTTGTGCGCGACCGCCAGACCGGAACGACCAAGCTCGTTTCAACGGGTTTCGGTTTGCTAGGCCCAGCGAATGGAAATTCGTTCAATTCTGCAATCTCGGCTGACGGCCGTTATGTAGCCTTTGAGAGTATCGCCAGCAATCTTGTCCCGGGGGATACCAACAACAAAAGGGATATCTTTGTGCGCGATCTCCAGACGAATACCACCGGGCGCGTTTCGGTCTCCACCGGCGGAAGTCAGGCAAACGACCATTCATACAATCCAGCCATCTCCGCCGATGGTCGCTATGTCGCCTTTTGGTCTGACGCTTCGAACTTGGTGCCAAACGACACCAATGGTGTTTCCGATATCTTTGTGCACGATCGGCAAACGGGTGAGACCCGTCGCGTCTCGGTCTCGTCCACAGGGGTGCAAGCCAATATGGTCTCATATTTTCCATCAATCTCAGCAGACGGACGCTATGTAGCTTATAATTCTATTGCATCTAATCTAGTTAGTGGCGATTCGAATGGGGAATTCGACGTCTTTGTTCATGACCTGACCAACGGTCAGACCCAACGAGTTTCTGTCTCCTCCAACGGAACGCAAGGGAATGGGAGTTCTCTCCAGCCTAAAATATCTGGAAATGGGCATTTTGTGGCTTTTCCATCCTATGCGACAAACTTGGTGAACAATGATACGAACGGGCACTCAGATATTTTCATCCGTGACCTACAAACAGGGACAACCGAGCGGGTCTCGGTAGATAGCTTCGGTGGACAAGCTTTCGGGGAATCTTTAGACGCTTCACTTTCCAACGATGGACGCTTTGTGACTTTTGCATCTGATGCGAGCAATTTGGTTGCCAATGACACCAACTTCAATCGAGACATCTTTGTGCATGATCGCCAAACTCACAAAACACATCGTGTCTCGGTGCGCAGTGATGGTGTGCAGGCAAATTTTACTTCATTAGCCAGCTCCATCTCTGGCGATGGCAAAGTAGTGGGATTTGACTCAACAGCCACCAATTTAGTGAATAACGATACCAACGATCGATATGATGTCTTTGTCCACGAGACAACTTTTACCCTCGAAACCCTGAGCATCCTCTACGCTGCCCCAAGCGCTGTGGGCGCTGGAAACTGCTCCAACTGGGCAAACGCCTGTACCCTGCAAACTGCCTTAGGGGCCGCCAACAGCGGGCAACAAATTTGGGTGAAACAGGGCGTGCATAAACCGACAACCAACACATCAGAACGCACCGCCACCTTCACGCTCAAGAACGGCGTCACTATCCTTGGCGGTTTTGCCGGCACAGAAAGCAGCCTGAGCGAGCGCAATCCCAAAGTCAACCTCACCATCCTCAGCGGCGATATTGACAACAACGATACCAACACCGATGGAAATTCTATCGCCGAGATGCACACCCACCTTCAAGGCAACAATTCCTATCACGTCGTCACCAGCCCACCCAATGTCACAGCGGTCTTGGATGGCTTTATCATCACCGCTGGAAGACCGAACTTCCTGTTTGACATCAATGGCGGAGGTCTGCTATCTACTCAGAGTTCGCCGGTCATCCGCAATGTGGTTTTCAGTGGCAACTATGCCCAAAATGTCGGTGGGGGAGCATACGTTTCGGAAGGCTCGCCGCTTTTTCTGCGGGTGAGCTTTGTGGGCAATGCCACCCAAAACGGCGATGGTGGAGGTCTATATTTGAATACCAGCAATGTGAGTCAAACCGTGACCTTATATCAAGTGACCTTTGAAGGTAATCGTGCCCTATCCGCTGCCGGCGGCGGGATAGCAAACTCCGGAAACGGCACCGTGGAATTATTCAACGTTACCTTCAGCGGCAATATCGCCAATACCAAGGGCGGCGGTATGTACAATGGCATTGGCGCTAATAACACTGTTCTGCGCTTTGTCACCCTGAACGGCAACACAGCGACAACAAGCGGTGGAGGACTGATGAATGAAAACAGCAATCCGACCGTGATTGGCTCAATCCTTTGGGGCAACACCCCCACGGATCTGTCCAATCAATCGGCAACACCCAATATCTCTTACAGCATCATCGGCGGTTGTGGAAGTTCGGGTTCTCTATGGGTCAGCTCCTGTGGCACGGATCAGGGCAACAATCTGGCGCAAAACCCCTTGCTGAAGACCCTAGCCGATAACGGTGGGTTTGTGAAGACCATCGGTTTGCAAAATGGCAGCCCAGCTATCAACAGCGGCGGCTCAACTTGTCCCCAATACGATGGGCGCGGCGTAGAGCGGCCGCAAGGCGCAGCATGCGACCGCGGAGCTTATGAAGTGGAGGTCGGCATGGTAGAGTCCATCCGCCGAGACGGAGCCAGCCCCACCGATGAGAGCGGCGTTAGCTTCACCGTGTTGTTTACCACTGCCGTGAGCGGGGTGGATGTAAATGACTTTAGCTTGTTTACCAGCGGGGGGCTGAGCGGGGTGAGCGTAGTGAGCGTAAGCGGTGCAGGACGAATCTACAACGTTGTAGTCAACACCGGCAGCGGCAGCGGCGAACTGCGCTTGGATATCCCCGCCACAGCGACCATCACAGACTCCGAAAACAACCCGTTATCCGGCTTGCCTTACACCGCTGGAGAGAGCTACACGATTGAACGGTTGGGGGCGGGTCAGAACAACTTGTTCTTGCCCTTGATCCTGCGTTCGCCGTAATGAGAGGTGGAATCTGTGATGGCTGTTGGGTTTGTTCAAAAGAGCTATGGGTTATAAGAGAATCCACCCCCAATCCCTTCCCGAGCTCAGCTTAGTGGCGGACAGATTCTTGGGAAGGGGGAATAGAGGGTGCTGGGAAGGAGATCGTTCAAAGAGTCCCGATTTTCTTTTTGCGTGACTTATTGCAGGAAAGAGCAGCGAAGAGAGGGGCGTTTTGCTGCTCAATCCTAAAAATTGCTCCAAAATGGTCACCGGGTGAAATCCACCCAACCCACTTTTCGACCTCTTGGTCAGCTTCAACGCAGTACTGGCCAACGAATGTGTGAGGCGGTCGAGGGCATCGGCCGCTGCGGACACGGTCTTAGCGAATAGGGAACGAATAAACGGATGTCCTGTCGAACAGTACTTTTTCTCATGCCGGATGGACGTGACACTTCTTTAGAAAAGGCTTCTCCCGTTTACTCGGAGTAACTGGGCAGGCGTTTTGCAGGAGCACGTAGCGGGGGTGGCATCACAAGCTGGGATACTTACGAACAGGGGCAAACGGGCACATCTGCGCTCACCAGACTGTGGCGGTTATCTCTTGAGAAACTCCCTTGAGAACTGCACTAAACCTTCTACCCCTTTAGATGCCCATAGGCATTGGAAGGGAACTAGCGGCAAGACATAGCGTTGAAAAGGGAGAGGGACGAAAAACACCAGCCCAAGCACTTGAGTTACCGTTGCTGTCATAAGAAGCCAAACAAGGCGGCGTTGCAGCGCCGAGAACCGGCGTTCTTGGAAGAGGGCAAGGACGAAACCAAACATACTCAAGAACAACCAGATCGTCCCGCCCCATAAGTTCCGGAATAGGGAATGAAAAGGGTTCGCAAAGTAGGCCTCTTCGGCGGTTTGGGTTGCGGCCAGATAGTTCTCTAAATCCGCGATCGCCGGCTTGGTGAAGTATAAATGGGCAAGCAGTCCAAGAGCTCGCCGGGGATAGCTTTCCCACACCAACTCGGGATTGACTGCTCGGATTGCTGCGACTTGCTCCTCGACCAAAGCTGTTCTTTCCCGCCAGGCAGCTACTGCAGCGCGCATAGGATGACCCCACAAAACGGGGTTGAGTGCCAGAGTCACAAGAGCGAAGAGCATCCCGTAAACGGTTGCCTGCAAGAGACGTTTTTGGAGACTGTTTTCTTTGGGAGCGATAAGTGTAATGCCCAAGCATAGGGCAGCCAGAGGAGCGGCCGACTGTTTAGCGTTGAACGCCAGCGCAGCTGGAATGGCCAGCCAATGGGGGTGATCGACAAATCGTTGGATTGCCCATAGGGTCAGCAAAATGCTAAAGATCAAGCCGCTCTCCGCCATGGCGCGGCGGGTGTGAAGCAAGACGAGAGCATGGCCAGACAGCAAGATCATTGCTACCCATCCGCTTAGGCTGCCGCCAATGGACTTGCCGACTTGGAACATTAGCCATAAGCTAAAAGGAAACAGAAACGCTACACTCCAACGGCCGACTAGGAGGAGAGACAAGGAAGGAAGGGCTCCGTTAGACCGGTTGTTCTCCCAGCTCTCACTCCAATCCCAATCAACTTCGGGAGCGGGCGCACGAGCGAATTGGCGGCCGACTCCGATCAACCATCGCGCTAGGGGTGCATCGCGCAAGCGGTATTTCTGGCGCAGATCGGTAAGTCGGTTTGGATTCCAATAAAGTAGACTTGGATTGGCAAAGAAACGTTCAAAGTCGCCGCTCATGAAAAGGTAAGTCTGTTCATCAGGGTGAAAAGGGACGCTGAGCAAGCCTGCAAAGTAGCTAAAAGAAGCAAGCAGGATGAACAATCCTAAAGCTATTCTATGAGGATCGCAAGGACGCTTCATAGCTTCGTGGAATACAATTTAGGAGAGAATCTCTTCCTGACATGAGAGCTTCGGGGATTCTTTGGATCATCTTTCTCGGAGTCGCCGCAGGATTGAGAGCGATGCTCCTGCTTTTTGACCGTTTTCCCTTTAACGCCGATGAGGCAATTGTAGCACTAATGGCGCGCCATATTCTGCTGAACGGAGAGCGCCCGCTCTTCTTCTACGGCCAAGCCTACATGGGGAGCCTGGATGCATTCTTGGTCGCAGCCGGGTTCGCCCTCTTCGGCTTTCAGGTTTGGGTCATTCGTGCAGTTCAGACAGTTCTTTATCTGCTGGTCATGCTCTCTACTCTCAAGTTGATCCCCTTGATCTTTACGTCCTCTGGCGGCAGGTGGTATACCGCAGCGTTGCTGGCACTGCCGACCGTGAACGTTGTGCTTTATACCACGGTCAGTCTCGGAGGGTATGGAGAAGCACTGCTTATCGGCAATGGGATTTTGTATTGCGGCCTGAAAATCCTTCGCTGCTTGGAAGACCGCCTCTTTCCTCCCCTACAGTGGTTTGGGGGATTGGGTGCCTGCGTGGGTTTGGGGTTATGGGTGCACGGTCTGACGGGAATTTATACTCTGCCGGTGCTCTTTGGCTTGGTTTGGAGCATCTTTCAACATCGTCCAACGCTTCATCGCCGGGCAATTGGGTTTGCCGTGCTGGTTTTTGTGCTCGCTGCGCTAGGAGCGTCCTTGCCGTGGTGGCTTTATGGGCTTGAGCGGGGATTTGGCGCACTGATCAACGAATTGTTCGGCTCTGCGGTTGCCATCTCGCAGGCCACTTGGCTGCAACGGATGTTCGAGAATGGATTCAATCTAGTACTCTTTGGCGGGAGCGTAGTTATCGGGCTGCGTCCGCCTTGGGAAATCCGCTGGCTAGCTTTACCGCTGGCACCCTTGGCTTTGGCCTTTTGGTTCGCCGTGCTGGGCTTATGGGTGCGCTTCCTAATGCGCGGAGGGGCCGGTCTCGCACATTGGATGCTCAGTGGAGTGGCGATAACCTTTGTTCTTGCCTTTGTGAGCACGCCCTTCGGCGCCGACCCATCCGGCAGGTATTTTCTTCCGCTTTGGATCGTTCTTACGCTTGTTGCAGGCGAGATGGTCGTGAGATTTGTTTCAGATGTTCGCTTCCAGGTCGGTCTGGTGGCGCTGGTAGCGCTCTTCAATCTCTGGGGCGTGATCGAATGTGCTTTGCGCTATCCGCCCGGTCTGACCACCCAGTTTGACCCGGTTGCAGCGGTCGACCATTGTTCCTTGCCGAGGTTGATCCGCTTTTTGCGAGAGCATGGGGAGACTCGAGGATACACCAATTATTGGGTTGCCTACCCCTTGGCTTTCCTCTCCGAAGAGGAAATTCTTTTCTCACCTCGCTTGCCTTATCATCCCGACCTACGTTACACCCCCCGCGACGATCGCTACCTGCCTTACACAATTAAGGTGGCGCAAAGCAAGCGGGTTGCCTATATCACCACCAGAAATCCGAAGCTGGATGAATACCTCACCGCGAAATTTCGCTCCGCAGGGGTGAGGTGGAAGGAGGCCTGGATTGGGGAATACCATGTGTTCTACGCTTTGTCGAGAGCTTTACACCCTCACGAGATCGGATTAGGTGGAGAGAGGCCCTAATCCTCAAGAAAAGGAAAACTCGCCTCGGGCTAGGGCTGCTAAGTAGAGAGCAATCGATCCGGCCACAGCGGCGTTGTAGGAGTGAATCTTGCCTTTCATGGGCAAGCGAGCGAGCACATCACAAGCGCGGCGTACGAGAGGGCGGATGCCGCTCCCCTCGCCACCGACAACCAAGGCGAGCGCTCCTTCAAGGGGAATTCGACCCAGCGGTTGTGCTTCGGGCGTATCTTCAAGCCCAATGACCCAAATGTTGCGTCGTTTGAGACTCTCGATAGCTTGAGCGAGGTTGCTTCGGGCGATCCGCAGGTGCTCAGTAGCACCAGCAGAGGCGTTAACTACCGCTGGGGTAACGCCGACGGCCTCGCGGAGAGGCAAAATCACCCCGTGAACACCCACCCCCTCTGCAGTGCGGATCACAGCCCCCAAATTTTGGGGGTCTTGTAAAGTGTCTAGGATAAGCAGAAAAGGGGGAGATGCTGTTCTGGCAGTATAGATCAGGATTTCCTCCAAATCCGTGTAAGGGTAGGGGTCCACCTGGAGAGCGACCCCTTGATGGGAGGGGTGAACTTGGGCCAGAACAGATTTTGGGACTTTCTCGGTGGGAATCTCTCGCTGGCTGGCGAGGTGAAGAATTGTGCCTAGGCGGCCTTTCGGTTGGGCGGTTTCGGCGATCAGCAGGCGGTAGGCGGTGCGCTTTTGGGCGAGTAAGGCCTCGCACACCGCATTTCGCCCGTAGAGCCATTCACGAGGGGTCATTAGCGGTGAAATTCTTCGACTTCGTGTTTCTCGGCCAAGCGAGCGAAGATCATCCGCCCTGCAGCGGTTTGGAGCACTTTGGTGACAATCACGAACACATTCCGGTTGAGAAAGTCGCGTCCATCTTCAACAACGACCATGGTTCCGTCGTCCAAATAGCCTACACCCTGGCCTGGTTCCTTGCCCTCCTGAATGATGTTGACATTCAGGGCTTCGCCAGGCAAGAGCACCGACTTGACTGCATTTGCCAATTCATTAACGTTGAGCACAGCTACTCCTTGCAGTTCTGCAATGCGGTTGAGGTTGTAATCGTTGGTCAAGATCGGGGCCCGTAATTGGCGGGCTAGGATGACCAGCTTATCATCAACCTCACGCACCCCTTCGACGTCGATGTCGCTGATGCGCACCGGAAGAGTAGCATTCTTCTGCAGCTGGGCTAGCACTTCCATACCGCGTCGGCCGCGTTGGCGGCGCAAACTGTCGGGCGAGTCGGCGATGAACTGCAACTCATTGAGCACGAACCTGGGAATAAGGAGGGTGCCCATCAGGAACCCGGTGCGGGCAATATCGGCGATGCGCCCGTCAATAAGCACGCTGGTATCCAGGAGAATAGTGCGCGGGGCTTCGGAGGGGGAGGGTTCAGTTGGGGTTTTAGCCAAGAGACTGCGGAGCAAGGCAAAGATTTCATTCTGGCGCATGATAAAGACCATAATCCCCAGGTAACTAAACAATAGGGCGCCAATGAAAGGCAAAATGTTCCCGAAGGGTTCGGGAAGCAGTGAAATCGGGAAAGCCAGCAGGGCGGCGATGATCAACCCGGCCATCAGGCCCATCAGCCCTCCGAGCAAGGTCTGCACCGAAACCCGGCTCAAAACGAGGCGCAGCGCCTTGACCGGTCGAGTCGTTAAGAAGGGGGTAAGGATCAGGCCGGCTAGCGCTCCGACCAAACCCATCAAAAGCTGATAGTAGAGTAAATTGCTGGGATCATTCAGATCGGCGACTCTCTCGCCGAGATAAACTCCTAAAATGCCAAATAAAATCATTCCGATAATGCGGAAGAAAAATTCTACACTCATATGTAACTCCTTGACACGAACAAATCGAGTTTGTCCGCCTCAAGCCATACGCTGCGTTCATCCCAAAGCTGCCCTTCTCTCTCGATGTCCCCTATAAGGCAAGGCGATGAAGGAGAATGAAGGAATAAGTGCAAGTGCTAAAGGTATGATGACGGCGCAGGCGAGAAAGCGCGGACGCTCCCGAGGCCGACTCTCCTATAACCTAAGGATAAGTGCCGGTGGAATTATACCACAGAAGCGAATGCCTAGCCTATGTGCAAAAGATATTGCGGCGGTTGGGAATGCAAATCGGAGGGAAAGGCGGATTTCATCGGTTATACTTAGGCGCAATGCGGACTTCGTTCCAATCCTCATAGAGATAAGGTGGAGACATGGCTGCAATAACGGTTGCTCACTATCCTGCGGATGTCAAAGAATACAACCGCCGCATTTGGGCGTGGACGATGTACGACTGGGCGAACTCGGCGTTTGCGACCACCATTCTCGCTGCCGTTCTGCCCATTTACTTTAGCCAAGTAGCCGGATCAACCCTGCCCACTGCAGCGCGAGCGACTTCGATTTGGAGCCTTGGGCTAAGCATTTCTCTTTTGATTATCGGGATTCTATCCCCCATCCTCGGCACCATCTCTGACATTATGCGCGGCAAAAAGAAGATGCTTGCCTTTTTTGCCGGGCTGGGAATTCTGGGCACAGCGCTCTTGGTGTTCGTTGAAAGTGGCGATTGGATGCTAGCATCGATCTTGGCGATCATCGGGCGGATTGGATTCAGTGGCGCCAACGTGTTCTACGATGCTCTCTTGGCCCACGTGGCTAGACCTGAGGATCAGGATCGGGTCTCGGCGCGGGGCTACGCCATGGGGTATCTAGGAGGCGGACTGTTACTGGCGATCAATGTAGTGATGATTCAGCTCCTGCCCGGCACATGGGGGGCACGGCTTTCTTTCCTCAGTGTGGCGGCCTGGTGGTTGGTCTTTTCTTTGCCTCTCTTGCGTTGGGTGCCCGAACCCCCTGCAGCTGCTCTGAAGGTGGAGCGTCTCAAAAATTTGATTTCCGAAAGCTTTGCCCGTCTCGCCAGCACACTGCGCGATATTCGCCAGTATCGCCAATTGTTTATGTATTTATTGGCGTTCTTGATTTACAACGACGGCATCGGCACAATTATCGGTGTGGCTGCCATCTACGGGGCGGAGTTGGGCTTCGGGAGTGTAGAGTTGATTTTAGCGCTACTCCTAGTTCAGTTTGTGGGCATTCCCTACAGCCTGATCTTCGGTCGGTTGCCCACGGCCGGCGATGGTCGCCGACCGTTCTTTTTGGCCTTCATTCTCTTCAATTTGATTGCCTTGCCTGCGCTTGGGATAAGTGGGGCGAGGCTTTTGCCTGCTAATCTGGTCGGAGCTCCACCACCGCCCTTTCAAAGCACGGCCACTGCTGTAGGGGAGGGCGTTTACACCCCCCGGAGCGAAGCAATCAAGCTGATCGGTGATTGGACGATTGAGACCGTCCCGGCACGCCAGGCGGGGCTGGATCGAGACTTGGTCTATGCCAAAGCGAAGGATAGTACAGCGCGAGTGCAGTTGCGCTTCAACGGGCAGAAAGCGCGTATTCTTCACAGCACCGGACCTGACCATGGCACTTGGAGGGTTCTCCTAAATGGAGAGCCCTATCTCGACCCAGATACAGGGAAGCCGCTGGAAATTGATGGATACAGCCCTTCGGTTCGCTACGATGTCAGCCGCATCATTGTTGCCGACTCTCCGGGAGAACACTTGCTCGAGCTTGTCAACGACAGCAAGAAATATCCTGCCCCGCATGCGATGACGATTGCGTTGGTCTCGATTGAGGTGCTGCCTCCGGCCCGGGAGAATAATCTCTTGATGATCTTGGGGATTATTTTGGCAATCGAGTTGGTGGGTTTGGGCTTAGCTGCTTTACTGGGCAATCGCCTGTTTGGGGATTTAGTTCGACACCTTGACACCAAGCGGAGCATCCTTCTCTCGCTCTTGGTTTATTCCGTGATTGCCATTTGGGGGTTTTTCTTGAATTCGACAATTGAGTTCTGGTTCCTAGCATGGATGGTGTCTATTGTTCAGGGAGGCAGCCAAGCGCTCAGCCGCAGTTTGTATGCCTATCTCTCCCCCGCTTCCAAGAGTGGAGAATTCTTTGGCTTGTTCGGAGTGATGGAGAAGTTCTCGGCGATGATCGGACCGCTGTTCTTCGCCGCAGCGGGTGCGATTTTCGGCAGCAGTCGCCCGGCCATTCTTTCGATCATCGCCTTTTTTATCATAGGTGGTTTGCTCCTGGCTGCGGTCAACGTGGAGGAAGGACGGAAAGTGGCAGAGGCAGAGGATGCTGCCTTTTTACGGGCTCTCGATGGGTAGAATTGAGATCGAGAAAAATCCTCTGCTGGTGCGGGCGATGTTCGGTCGGATCGCCTTGCGCTACGATCGCCTGAACCGGATGATGACCCTAGGGCAAGACCTGCGCTGGCGCAAGGAGGTGGTGCAGCGCGCAGCTATTCCTTCGTCTGGCCGGGTCTTGGATTTGGGAACCGGCACCGGCGATCTGGCGCTGGAGGTGGTGCGTTATACGCCGGCTGTGCAGGTAGTGGCTGCCGATTTCGCTCTGCCGATGATGCAAGTGGGACGTAGAGGGAAGCCGGCAATAATTCGTTGGTGCGCTGCCGATGCCCTCAGCTTACCCTTCCCGAGTGAAAGTTTTGATGCGGTCGTTTCCGGGTTTTTGCTGCGCAACGTTGCGGACTTGGAACGAAGCCTGAGTGAGCAGTATCGGGTGTTAAGAACAGGAGGCAAGTGGGTGTCCCTGGACACTACCCCGCCCCGACCAAACTTGCTTTTGCCATTCATTATGTTTCATTTGAATTTCGTCATTCCGGCTTTGGGGCGATGGATCGCCGGAGATGGGGCGGCGTATCATTATCTGCCTCAAACGACTCAGTCCTTCCTAAGTGCTGAGGAGTTGGCCGAACTGCTGCGGAAAGTGGGATTTTGTCAGGTCGGTTTCTGCCGCCGCATGTTTGGCACGGTTGCCATCCATTGGGGGAGAAAAGGATGAAGGCTGACCAGCGTTTGATCGTGGCAATCAGCGGCGCCTCTGGGGTAATTTTGGGCATCCGCCTGTTGCAAATGCTAAGAGCTTTGACCTTTGAAACCCACCTAATCCTTTCGCCGGCCGCTAAGTTAACCATTCGAGCTGAAACTGAGTGGCAGGTTGAAGAAGTAGTAAAACTGGCGCATGTTTGCTATTCCCATCGCGATATCGGTGCCGCAATTGCTTCGGGTTCGTTTCCTACCCGCGGGATGATGGTTGTCCCCTGTTCGATCAAGACCCTCTCGGCCATTGCCCATTCTTATGCCGATGATTTGATCAGTCGCGCAGCGGATGTCACCCTTAAGGAGGGGCGACCGCTGCTGCTTGCCGTTCGCGAAGCCCCGCTACATCGTGGTCATTTGCGTCTCATGGATTTGGCTGCGCAAAGCGGCGCAATCCTGTTTCCGCCCGTACCAGCTTTTTATGCTCGTCCCAAGAGCCTCGACGAGGTGGTCGATCATTTAGTGGGAAGGATGCTGGCCCGTGTCGGGATCGAGAACCCCTATTATCCTCATTGGGGGGAGGAGAGCAGCGATGGATAGCGTAATGCGAGAAGAGATCCGGGTGCTGCTCGGCCTTTCGACAATGACTTTGGCGACCTGCGGTGCGAGTGGAGAGCCGCATGCCGCGCCGGTATATTTTGTGGCCGACGAGGCGACGCTGGAGCTGTATTTTTTCTCTGAGGCTAGCAGTCAGCACAGCCTGGACTTGTGCACAAATCCTTCAGCAGCGGTCGCAATTTACCCGGAGGTATGGGAGTGGCAAGCCATTCGCGGGTTGCAAATGCGGGGCAGGGTAAATATAGTCTCGCCGGGGGAAGAATGGCAACGGGCTTGGCAAGCTTACCAGCGTAAGTTTCCCTTCGTGCGCCATCTTGAAGCCGTTGTTGCTCGCGCCCGGCTTTATCGGTTTCAGCCCACCTGGCTGCGCTGGATCGATAACCGATATGGATTGGGGCATAAGCAAGAATGGAATCTTCCTTAGGCCCTCCCTCTGACGAGAAAGCGGCTCGGTGCGGTGAGCCCTCTTACGTGTGGAGAGCTGGGCAGGAGAGGCGATGGCAAATGATCCTCAAAGCCGCAGGAGGACGAGTCGGAGGCAAAGTCCTAGAAAATGGCTGCGGCATCGGTCTGTATTTAGAAAAGTTTGTCCCTTATGCTCAAAGGGCGATTGGACTCGAAATCGATTGGGAACGAGCTTATGCCGCCCGCCGACGCGGCCTTGAAGTGCTTTGTGCTGCAGCCGAACATCTGCCTTTTTCTGATCAGGCTTTTGATCTTATCCTCAGTCATGAGGTATTGGAGCACGTGCGCAATGACCGTCAAGCCATGGAGGAGATGACGCGCGTGCTTCGAGAAGGCGGGCGATTGGTCTTATTTGTCCCAAACCGCGGTTATCCTTTCGAAACACACGGGATATACTGGAGGGGACGTTATCACTTCGGAAACATTCCCTTAGTCAATTATTTGCCACGGCGTTGGCGCAATCGTTTGGCACCGCACGTGCGCGTCTATGAACGACGCGATTTGGAGAAATTGATCGAGGGGTTGCCTATACGCTTGGTTTCTTCCACGGTGATCTTCGGCGCTTACGATAATATCATCGCTCGTTTCCCTGTTTTAGGGAGAGCCTTGCGTTGCTTCTTACAGAACCTAGAAAGGACTCCTCTGCGCCTTTTCGGTCTCTCCCATTTCTGGGTGCTAGAGCGGACATAAGCTCCGCTGTTGTGTGAGAGCATCTCTACTTCTGCAGAAGCTCTGCTATAATCCCTTTAAGGAGGCCTGAATACGCGTTCAGGGGAGGGCTGTCTGGTCTTATCACAAGAGTATTTGCCGCAAGACTCACTATTCTGCTCTGCATCCCACTTCTAGGAGTTAGGAGGATGAACCAACCGCTAACCAAAGAAAACCTCGGAATCGGTGTTGCAGGCACCGGCTTTATCGGGCCAGCCCATGTGGAAGGATTGCGGCGCAATGGCTTGCGTGTTTTAGGGTTGGCCGAAGCCAATCCGGAGCTGGCCCGCCGGAAAGCCAGCGAATTGGGCATTCCTCGGGCTTATACCTCCTTTGAGGAAATGCTCGCCGACCCGGAGATCCATGTGGTGCATCTCGCTACCCCAAACCATCTTCATTATCCGCATGCTAAAGCTGCTTTGCTTGCCGGCAAACATGTGGTTTGTGAGAAGCCCTTGGCGACTTCCTCAACCGAGTCGGCGGAGTTGGTTCGGTTGGCAGCCGAGATGAAACGCGCCAATGCGGTGAACTTTAATTTACGGATGTATCCGCTGGTACAACAAGCGCGCCAATTGGTACAAAGCGGTGAGTTGGGTGAAGTCTTCATTATCCATGGCTCCTATTTACAGGATTGGTTGCTCTTCCCAACCGATTGGAATTGGCGCCTAGAGCCGGAGTTGGGCGGGAGCTTGCGTGCCGTGGGAGATATCGGCTCGCATTGGCTGGACATGGTCACGTTTATCACCGGTTTAAGAGTCAAGGAGGTGTTGGCCGACTTCAAGACCGTGCACCCGGTGCGTAAGAAGCCCGCTCGGCCGGTAGAAACCTACAGCGGGAAGCTTCTTCAGCCCGGCGATTATGTTGACCAAAAGATCACAACCGAGGATTACGCCAGCATTCTCCTGCACTTCGAGAACGGTGTGCCCGGTGTGCTGACGGTCGCTCAGGTGTGCTCCGGTCGCAAAAATCGCTTGTTTTTCGAGATCAACGCCTCCCGATCTTCTATCGCTTGGAACTCGGAGCGACCTGATGAGCTGTGGATTGGGCATCGCACGCAACCGAACCAGATTCTGATGAAAGATCCGGCGTTGCTCTCTCCCGAGGCCCGCGCAGTAGCTTCGTATCCCGGTGGGCACAATGAGGGCTTCCCGGACACTTTTAAGCAGTTTTGTGCCAAGTTTTATCGTTATCTTTTAGCTGGGGACTTCTCTGCCTCGCCAGATTTTCCCACTTTTGCAGATGGCCATTACGAAGTAATACTCTGTGAGGCCATCGAGCGCAGCGCCAGAGAGAAATGCTGGGTAGAGGTGGCTGAAGGTTAGCTGTTATACATCAAAGACGAGGTGAGCTTCGTAGCCTTGTTCGGTTTGGCGAACTTCCAGATTGTGATACGTAACCGCTTTGATGGCTTTGTCGATCGAGCAGATGGGGTAACCGCGCAGGTGCGCTATAAGCCGATCGGTGCCCATGGAAAGCCGGTATTCGGTAAAGGCTAGATTCTCTTGATCAATCCAATACAAGATTTCGTTGAGGAACTTGACCAAGAGCTGTTCATAGTCAATAAAGGTAAACTCAAACTCGCACTCTCTAACTGGGGAGTCAGCCACCCGAATACCGGCTAGCTTAAGCATACCGCGCGCGGCTTGCTCCAACAAGCCGGGTAGCGTGGGGGCCCAAACGTGCAATGCCCAATCGGCAGCATGGTCAATTTCTCGGAATCCGGCCAGCGAGGTTTGCATGGAGATAAGTATACCACCTTCGGATTTTTATGGTAAAATCCCCGCCGCTGTGGCGTCGTACCCTTCGCTGCAGCCTGCCTCTGGCAGATCTCTGCAGGTAGAAAGGGCTTGAAAAATGAAGGTCATATTGCTCAAGGATGTCCATAAACTAGGTCGAGCTGGAGACATCAAAAAAGTAGCGGATGGGTATGGGCGTAACTACTTGATCCCCCAAGGACTTGCCATTCTCGCTACGCCCGGAGCGGTTAAGCAGGTAGAGCGGATTCGGGAGAAGGCTGCTCTTGCCCGACAATCCTTGAATCAAAAGCTGAGTGCTACTGCAGAAAAGCTGAACGGAATGACACTGACCTTTGCCGTCAGGGCCGGGGAGACGGGCAAGCTCTACGGCTCGATCACGCCGGCTATGATTGCTGAGGCGATCAAAACCAAGAGTGGTCACGAAGTGGACCGACGCGCCATTGATATCCAACCAATTCGCAACCTAGGGAAGTACGAGGTGCCAGTGCGCCTTACCGTGGACTTATCCCCTGTCGTACAGGTTATCGTCCATCGCGAAGGCGAGCAGCCCCCGATCGAGGAACAGCAAGAGGCTACACCCGAGCCGGCCGAGGTGACGGAAACCGGTCTCGAAGAAACCGAGTGACTTGAGAGTGCTTTTCGGGTATCTTGGCGGTATAGGTTGCAGAAGCTATACCGCTAAAATGTTTTCTCCAACCAAGGTAGGGCAGACTTAGAAAATCAAAGCGCCAGCGAAGCTTTCTTATATCGGCCGTCGAGGGGCTTGCCGTTCTAATGCTGAGCGGCGAAACGGACAACTGGATGTCGTGCTTTCCACGTAGGAAAGGATTTTAGTATGTGTAGCTTAACTTTTTGATAAAATATCGAGAATACGGTCAATTCCTCACCAAGTCTCCGCCGAAACGCTTCATCCCTGCCCCTTGGCCGATATCTCGGTAAGAGGGGTTAGCTGTGCCTCAAGTGAGGAGGGTCTAGCGGTGAGTTGCCGTAAGGTCGTCTGCCCGAGATTGAGGATGACCATAGAAGGGAAAGGTCGATGACACTCCCCAATGACGTACTTCGCGAATTGGTGAGCCAATATACGCGCCTGAAGCAGGAGAATCAAGAACTTAGGGGGGAAATTGCCCGTTTGCGTCAGGCTTTGCGTTCGTTAGTACGCTTACAAAGCAAAATCGAAACCATTACCCCCCAATCTAATCCTTACGACGTCATTCACTTAATTCTCAGCGCTGCTCTGGAAGCGGTCAACTCCAAAGATGGCTCTTTGATGCTACTGGATGAAGCGACCAATGAATTGGTCTTTGTGTTGGTCCTAGGAGCGGCACAGAAAACCCTTACCAATTACCGTTTGCCACCGGGCGAGGGAATTGCGAGCTGGGTTGTTGCCAGCCGCACTCCTAAGTTGGTGCTGGACGTGCGTTCAGAGCCTCTTTTCTCTCCCCTCGTTGACAAGATGACCGGCTTTATGACGCTTTCTCTCATCTGTGTTCCGCTCGTTTACGGAGATCGGACGCTCGGAGCCATCGAGGTGGTCAACACGATTACCGGTGAGCCCTTCAAACAGGAAGACTTAGACCTTCTCCAGCTTGTTGCTCTTTTGGCTACCCTGGCGATCCTCCGCGCTGAGGGATGAGAATGGATGGGAAGCCTTCCTCTTCCGAGTTTCTTCCCAACAGGATAAGGCGGGTCCAACAAGGCTGAACTCCGTCTTGTCTGTCCCCTCGGCCTCTTGGGGGCCCTCTGGGTCACCTTAGTTCATTCTCCTTGCATCGGTTAAAATTAAGCAAACCTCGGCAGGAAACCATTCATGCGCTTTAGCTACGTTAAGTATCTGTTTTTGAGCATGCGCCCGCGCCAATGGATCAAAAATGGTGTCCTGTTTGCGGCGATTGTCTTCGACCGTCAGTTCAATTTGGCTCACATTCCCGAGATCGTTCGGACTGCATTGGGCTTTCTTGTCTTTTGTCTGATCTCTGGGCTGGTTTATTTGATCAACGATCTTATCGATATAGAAGCTGACCGCAAGCATCCCCAAAAACGCAATCGCCCAATTGCCTCAGGTAAGCTTCCTCCATCCATAGCTCTGGCAGCAGCAATTTTGTTGCCGTTTTTGATTTTCCCCTTTTCCTACTGGCTCTCCCCGGCTTTTGCCTTGGTCGGCTTGGGTTACTTTGTCCTCAACTTGGCGTACTCCAAATGGCTAAAGCATATCCCTCTGATCGATGTTTTTGCTATCGCTGCTGGGTTTGTCCTGCGCGTGGCGGCAGGAGTGGTTCTCATTCAAGTGGCTCGTTTCTCCCCGTGGCTCTACGTAGTCACCACCCTAGGATCGTTGTATCTTGGCTTCGGCAAGCGTCGCGCTGAATTGGCTCTGCTGGCTGAAGGCGCTTATGACCATCGGCGAGTGCTGGACGGCTATACCATTCCCTTGCTGGACCAGTTGATTACGATCGTTTCAGGAGCAACGATTATTGCCTATAGCCTGTATACTTTCTCGGCGCCGAATTTGCCCGATAATCATGTGATGATGTTGACGATCCCCTTCGTCATCTATGGCATCTTCCGCTACCTCTACCTGATCCAAACTAAACTAGGCGGAGGTGCACCTGAAGACCTCCTGCTTTCGGATCGGCCTTTGCAACTGGCTATCCTTTTGTGGGGGTTGGCGGTAGTTCTAATCTTCTATGTATACTAGTTTATGCCGGCCTTCACTGCTCAAGCCCCAGCAAAGATTATCCTCTTCGGTGAGCATGCCGTTGTTTACGGCCGCCCGGCGATTGCGGTTCCGGTTACGGCCTTGCATGCCCGCGCAATTGTGCGCGCCGAATTACACGCTCCACACGGACAAGTGCGCCTCATAGCCCCTGCGGTTCAGCTCGATGCGCCGTTGGATGAACTCTCCGTTGAACATCCGCTGAGGCGGGTGGTCGAGCTAACCGCCCGGGAGCTTGGCGCGGCCTACCTGCCCTCATGCCAGATTGCGATTCACTCAACGATTCCGCCGGCCTCCGGTCTGGGGTCGGGAGCAGCCGTTTCCGTGGCGGTTGTTCGCGCCTTGGCTGCCTATTTGGGAAAGCATCTTCCCGATGAGGTTGTCTCTGCGATTGCATACGAAGTGGAAAAAATCTATCACGGCACCCCCTCGGGGGTGGATAACACGGTGATCGCCTTCCAGAAGGCAATCTTTTTCGCGCGTGGAAAGCCGATTCAGCCCTTGCACATCGGACGTCCCTTCACGCTGCTGATTGCCGATAGCGGTATTTCTAGCCCAACTGCTATAACCGTTGCCGATGTGCGCGCAGCTTGGGGCCAAAACCCCGAGAAATACGAAGCGATTTTCGATCAAATCGCTGCAATCGTAGTAGAGGCGCGCACTCTAATTGAGAGGGGAGAACCCGATCGTCTTGGGGCACTGATGACCCGGAATCAAAGTCTCTTGCGGGAATTGGGCGTCTCCTCGCCTGAGTTGGACCGCCTGATCGAGGCAGCTCTCCGGGGAGGTGCACTGGGTGCTAAGTTGAGCGGCGGGGGGCGTGGCGGAAATATTATCGCCCTTGTGTCCGAGGCCAATGCCGCTGCCGTCGCTCGATCCCTCGAAGAAGCCGGGGCGGTGAGGGTGATCTCTACCACTGTTCGATGAAGGTTTGTGGGTGCGAAGGCGAATTGATTGCCGGCCTATCCAATTGAATGCATCGGTTCTCACTCGGGGAGCAAGAGTCGTATGAAAGCCATTTGGTGGATTCGTCGCGACCTCAGGTTGACCGACAACGCCGCCCTTGACGCTGCTTTACAGAAGGGGGAAGTAATTCCTCTGTTTATTCTCGACCCACGTTTGCTTTCTCGTCCGGCCCCTAGGCGGCAGAATTTCCTTTTTGCCGGCTTGCATGCGTTGGATAAGAGCTTGCGTCAGCGGAGTTCGTACTTGGTTGTGCGCTGCGGCGAGCCCTTGCTCGTCCTGCAGCAAGTGCTGGCAGAAAGCGGCGCCGAGATCATCTGTGCCGAAGAGGATTACACCCCCTATGCCCGCCGCCGAGATGGACGGATCGCTCGCAAGCTTCCCTTGGAGTTGGTCGGAGGTCAAACAGTTCACCATCCGACCGCAATACTCAAGCCCGATGGCAGTCCCTATACGGTCTACACCCCGTTCTCTAAGGCCTGGAAGGCGAAGCTAGGCGAACTGAAGCTTCTCCTCGCTCCTGAACGCATCCCTTCGCCCCCTGAAATTCCCAGTGAACCCCTGCCTTCCTTTCAGCGCGATCCGCACTTTCCGGCAGGTGAGGAAGAAGCTCTGCTGCGTTTGGAGAACTTTACCCGACCCCTTGCCTTCTCGAGGACGAACTCACCCAGTGGCATCTACGCTTATGCTGAATTGCGCAACCGTATGGACTTGGAGGGCACGTCTCAGCTTTCACCCTATTTACGCTTCGGCATGGTGAGCCTGCGCCAAGCCGCTGCGGCTGCCCTGCAGGCTCTTTACACTGCACCGCCGGGGATGGGTAAATCGGCGGAAATGTGGTTGAACGAGCTGATCTGGCGCGAGTTCTACATCCAAATTCTCTATCACTTCCCCTATGTGAGCAAAGGAGCTTTTAACCGTGCTCTGGCTAATATCCCTTGGGTCAACGACGAAGCCGCTTTCCAGCACTGGAAGGAGGGAAGCACGGGGATGCCCATTGTCGATGCGGCTATGCGCCAATTGCGAGAGACCGGTTGGATGCACAACCGCGCTCGCATGATCGTGGCCTCCTATCTGGTTAAGGACATGCTGATTGATTGGCGCTGGGGCGAGGCATGGTTCATGGAAAATTTAGTGGACGGCGACCCTGCTGCCAACAACGGCGGTTGGCAGTGGACCGCTGGCACCGGGACCGATGCCGCACCCTATTTTCGCATCTTTAACCCCGTGCTGCAAAGCCGTAAGTTTGATCCGCAGGGAGAGTATATCCGCCGCTGGGTGCCGGAGCTACGTCACTTAGATGCTGAGGCAATCCATGCCCCGTGGCTCAAGGAGATCAAGGTTTCTGGTTATCCCGTCCGGCCGATTATTCTGCCCGATAAAGCTCGGACACTAGCGGCCTATGCTTCAGGGCGAGCTGGCCGTCAGAGAAGCTGAAAAATCGCTGAGTCTGCGCGCCAGCACGTCCAAATCGGATTGGGCTGCATAGAGGTCTTTCTCCAAACCGCTGAGGGCCAAGTCGAGTCTAGCTTCCATCTCGCTCAAAGCAGTGCGTTGAGCAGGCGTTGCCCCCGTTTGCAGGGCTTTGAAGATAGATTGGGCGTTGCGCATCGCCGTGCCTGCCAGCTCTTTTTGATCCTGATAGAGGTAGATGCGCGCTGAGGCAACTTCCAACTGTAAGCGAAGCAGATTGTTCTGGAAGTCGGCGCGCTTGAGTCGCTCCAGGGCCTCTTGATAGAGTTTTTCCATCTGGGCTTTGGCGGCTAGCTCGCCTTCGAGTTCCTCAATGCGCGTCTGGGCGGCGCTCAACTCGGTTGCCCGTGTGGCTGCCTCGCGGCGCATTGGAATGTAGAAGAGCAGCAAAGCAGCCACGAAGCCAACCCCAATCAGGATTAGGACGCCCAACGTCCACCGCACCAATTGGCGCAGAAAGCGGCCGAGACGGCTTTCCTCTCTGGCGAACTCCGCAGTGGGGGTAGCAGGAGCAAGGGCTTCCGCACCCCCTGAGCTTGGCTCGATCGACTCGGCCTCCTTCGCTGAGCGCTCTTCTTCACCTTCTAGATTGTTAGCGTTCATGCTCACTCTCCTACTCTATTTCACTACCCGCGGTCCTTTGCCCGTGGGCGGGGCAATGGATACGGCACGGGGATGTATTCCACCGTGGGACGGCCCAGACCTGCTTGGGGATACATGTTCATCAGTTGATAAACTTCTTGAGGCATCTGGGTAGAAATAGGCAAGCCTAAACCGCGAGCCTCTTCCACGGTGATGGGGTAGTCGTGTGTCCAACGCCCACTAGAGAGAACTTCGGCTAAAGTTTCGGCCTGTTCGGGCGTAGTATGGCTCATCAGGATTTCGCGCAGAGTATCCTTGACCTGACGGATCGCTTTGCGGGCGACATCGGCAAGGATCAGGGTTTCGTCGCTGATCTTATCGATCGGTTTCTGCTCCAAAACGGCTAGGATTGAAGCCGCTGGCTGTTGCCCGATCTGAGGGTCGACGGGTCCGAGCACAGCATTTTCATCCATTACGATCTCATCGGCAGCGAGGGCGATCATCGTGCCGCCCGACATGGCGTAATGGGGGACGAAGACGGTTACTTTGGCAGGGTGGCGGCACAAAGCTTTGGCGATCTGCTCGGCGGCTAGGACCAGTCCGCCCGGGGTGTGCAGGATTATGTCAATCGGGACGTTGGGATCGGTCAGCTTGATTGCCCGCAAAACTTCTTCGGAGTCGTTAATATCGATGTAGCGAGCGATGGGAAAGCCCAGGAAAGAAAGTCGCTCTTGGCGGTGGATCAGGGCGATGGCGCGCGAGTTGCGCTTGAGTTCCAATTGGCGCAACATGCGCGCTCGGCTGGCTTCGAGCATGCGTTGGCGGATCACCGGCTGCAAAGAGGAGATGACCAAAAACAAGAAGAACAGGATGGTGAAATCCATACGACACCTCGGAGGATGGGATTACCAAGGAAAGTACTCGTCAGGGTAAACGCGAACGTACGGCAGAGGACGGCGAGGGGTGAAAAGTTTGACCGTCAAGAATCCGAAAGCGAAGCCACCGATATGGGCGAACCAAGCGATGCCTCCCATACTTATTTGGGCAGGCGAGAGCAGGCTGGCTACACCGGAAAAAAACTGGGTGACAAACCAGACCCCCAAAAAGAAGAACGCGCTGATCTCGACAAAATAGGGCATGAAGAAAAGCGGCACCAGTGTGATGACTTTCGCGTTGGGAAAGAGCAGGAAGTAAGCTCCCATCACGGCGGCGATTGCCCCGCTAGCGCCAATTGCCGGCACGCGGCTAGAAGGATCGATAAAAGCTTGCGTGAACGCAGCAGCTAGTCCTCCGAGAAGATAGAAAAGCAAAAAACGGAGAGAGCCCATCCGGTCTTCGACATTGTCACCGAAGATAAACAGCGTCCACATGTTGCTCAGGAAATGCACCCAACCTCCATGTAAAAACATATGCGTGAATAGCGAAATCACAGCTATAGGGGAAGTGAGAAATCGCCACGGTTCGAACAGAGGCAAGCGTGCTGGCACCATCCCGAAGGTGTAAATTAGACGCTCGAGCAAGCGATCGGGCATGGTGATTTCGAACAGGAAGATCGCCGTATTGATGCCGATGAGAGTGTAATTGACGATGGGGAAGGAACGGGAGCGAATAGTATCACGAATCGGGAGCATAAGCGACCTCGAGGAAGTGACGGAGACCCTACGTGAAATGGATGCACATAGCCATTCCAAATAAAAGTTATACTTCATTATACTTGATTAGCGGGGATTTGTTTTTGAATAGCTGTGGTTGCGGCTGTGAATCGAATAAGAGAGTCGAAGAGCGCGTGAGTCCTGAGAGTGGCTTAATGCGTCATAAGGGTCTTCTTAGAAGGCCTCTTGCTGAATCGCAAAAGCGAGTTGCAGCTTGGGATTCTGCGCAAGCCCTTCCTCGTAAATTCTCACGGGCCAAGCCCAATCGATCCTGCTTTCGGAAAGCGCAATTAGCCGTGCTCGTAAGGTGTGCCAGATCGGGAAAGCGAATCCGATACGCACGGCTCGGGCAGATTTATATCTTCAAACTTATGGGGGAATCGCTGATTTGATTGAGATCAAGACGGTCAAGCTTAGGCATTGGGGATTTTAGATCGACAAGAGGGCATCGCTTGAATGAGTGCGAGCCAAGTGGATCGCTTTCTCGAGCAGGAGGTTCGCACTTTGTTTGGCGATCCCGTATAATCCCTATGAGCCGAAACCCTATGAACGGTGGACCCTGCGCCGAATGCTCGACTTGCAAGAAGACCGGTTTGCGGAGAAGGGTTTTTGGGAGTTTTTGGGCGGGGAGGGAGCTTACCCTCAATTGTTAGACGCCCTTGAGCAAGCAGGGATCGAGCTGCGCTCCGGGTTGGATGCCTATTTCGGAAAGTATGCCCAAGCATGAACCCTGCGGGCTCTGAAGCTGCAGGTTTTGTTCTAGCCTACCGGCGCCGGTCCGGACGTGTCGTCCCAGGTGAGGATCTTCTCGGGGGAGATCTTAACCACAACGTGTTGCCCTTCATTGATCATGCGCTGGATGGTCGGCGCGCACAGACCCTCCTCGCCCATATACCGGGTATACACCTTGCGCACAAACTCTCGCGCCCAATCTTCGGGCTGGTCGATCAATTCGACAGAGCCCTCGAAGATCGCCCCGATGAAGCGCAAACCGCCCCAAGTCTCATCGATGGTCACTGCGCAGTAGGGGTTGGCAACCATGTTGCGATACTTCTGCGAGCGACGGTCGATGGTCACCCATAAGTACCGACCATCCCAATCGTACCATACCGGCACAACGTGCGGTTTGCCCTGCGGGGTGACCGTGGCAAAGCGAGCGATCAGCGGCTGTGCAAGGAAGTTGCGCAGTTTTTCGGGCGTAAACGGGCCCTTGATGGGTAGACAAGGCTGACTCTCAGTTGGGGTTGCGCACATAGACACCTCCAAAGCGTTCCAAAGCTAACAAAGCTGCGCCCATTAAGCCAGCTTCAAAAGGCAATTGAGAAGCAACCAAAGCGATTTCCGAACAGATGGGGAGACGAAGGGCGTTCATCTGCTGCCTGGCGGGCGCTAAAAGCAGTTCCCCAGCTCGGGATAGCCCGCCGCCGATGACGAGGAGCGGCGGAGCAAAGAGATTGGCTAAGTCTATTAGACCAACGGCGAGGTAGCCAGCAAGCTCGTTAAGAAGCTCAGTCGCTAGTGCATCACCATCTTGGGCTGCCGCAACGACTTGCTGGGCTGTGGGCTGCTTGCCCAAATGGGTCGGACGCGCCTCCGACTCCACCACTTCCGCCGCGCGTCGCTCTAAAGCCGTCGCCGAAACGTACATCTCCCAACAACCCCGGCGCCCGCAGGGACATATCAAGCCATCTAGATCGATGCACAGATGTCCAAAATAGGCTGCCCGTCCAAGTGTGTTGGGTAGGCGTTTGCCTTCCAAGACGACGCCTCCTCCAACCCCGCTGCCCAGCGTGACCATCACCAAGCTGTCATACCCCTTGCCCGCCCCGACCAGATATTCGCCCCACGCGCACATCGGGCCGTCGTTTTCGACCAAAACGGGCAAGCTAAGCGCACTTTCAAGGTATTGGGCGATCGGGTAGCCTTGCCAGCGCTGTAAATGATCAAAGTGGGGCGGCAGAAAGCAACCTGTCTGAGGATCGACGTCCAACGTCGAGGAGACTCCGGCGCCGACCACTTGCCAACCCTCCCGGTTCGCCTCTTCGGCTAGGGCTTGCAGGAGAGTGACGAGCGCATCGGCAATTTGCTCAGGGTGGGAATGCACCGGGCTAGGAACCTGCTTTACCTTGAGCAGTTTCCCCGCCCCATCAACAATGCCTCCCTTTAACCCTGAGCCCCCCAAATCCAAACCAATTGCGCAGAGAGCGATCCTCTCGTCTCTCATGCACTCTCGCTAAAAATGGCGAATGCGTCGCCTGTACTCTTGGAATAGGGCAGCATGATCTTGACCGCTGTCCACATTGGCACTGATCAGCACCTTCGGCTGCACTTGATGCCTGAGCATTTCTTCGATGGTTGCACAGACCAAAGCTTGGATGAGCGTTGCGCCGAGGATGGTGGAGAGCGGACCAAAGCGTTGCTCTAGGCCTGGCAAGCTCAGCGAAGCATCCCCTTCGGGAACGCAGGTGTCGATGACGATGTCAGCTACATCGGCGAGCTTCTTTCCCGAAGGGTGGCGGGAGGGCAAGGCTGCGTAGGCGGCAGCCGAGGTCATGGCGATGACGTGCAAGCCGTGCTCTTTGCCGTAGAGGGCAGCCTCGATAGGTACTGCATTGCGACCCGAATTAGAAACGACAAGCAAAACATCTCCTTCCTGGAGATCATAGCGCTCCAGCACAATGCGGGCGTAGTTTTGCAGGCGTTCGAGGTCGGTGCTTTTCGAAGCGCTGAGGTGCAGCATCAGGGCGGGGTCTAGAATGGCGTTCACTTGCACCAAGCCGCCGGCGCGGAAGAAAATCTCCTCGGCGAGGATATGGCTGTGTCCGGTGCCAAAGACGTGCAGAATATTCCCCGCAATCAGACGCTGCGCCGTCAGTTGGGCTGCCTTGTACACGTTTTCGGACTGACTCTGTTCAGCTTGTTGGAGCGATTCGTAAACCCTCGCAAAATATTGGGCGATGATCGATTTCTCCATAGCTCTCCTTTCTACCCCCGCACTTCTGGTGGAATGGGAATGGCATCGAGGACCGCCCAACAACGTGAAAACTCATACTTGCCGCGCTCGAAGATGTGACGGATGCCTTGCAGAGTGATGGGCTGGTCGCTATCCACGCGCACGGCATAGGGCTGATTGGGGAGCACATCTTGCCAATCTGAGATTAGGGTCGAAAACAGGCGTTCGGCCGGAACTTCAAAGGTGTGCTGTACCTTCGCAATAGAGGCTTCGATGGGCTTGGAAGCCTGTGTGCCGACATCCACATCTCCGCCGGGGATGAAAGTCACCGTGCAATGCGCAGTTTGTGGGTTGGGATTGAGCACCGAGAGCCATTCTCGCTCCTCTAAGGGGAAGCGATCGGAAGTCAGGTAGACACAATCCACATACATCCAAGTTTTCTCTGCTTCCCCCAAGGGTCCGGGGTGGTATAGATAAGTCGCCATGCTATTGGTGATGCGCTCTTCACCGATGCGGTCGCCTGCCGTAGCCTGGACGACCACTGGTTGGGTGCTGCGCACGCGCACGCCAAAGCGCTTGCGCGGGTCGCACCCGGGTGGCAGGTTGATGGTGCCAAGATTGTCGGGCTCATCTGAGAAGTGCAATCGCCCTTGTCTTCCGGCTGCGAGGCGAAAGGTGAAGTCCTTGGACGGTTCATCCATGTAATAAAACGTGAGTGTTACTTCAGCCTCTTGGCTTGGGTTGAGGTTGACAATCAGCATCCACTTGTCGTAGACGTTGATGCTGCGCGTTTTGCCCCCTTTTGCCCAATCTTCAAACTCATCGTATTGGGAGAAATATTCGGTGACAAACCATTCTCGGTACATGCTGAAGCTCCTTCGCGTTATTTTTTAGGTTTTCGAGGCGACAACGGTGCAAAATAGCAAATTTCAACCTTTCAATGCCCCAGCGGTGATCCCCGCGGCAATATATTTCTGCAAGAAGGTAAACAGGACAATGACCGGTAAGGTTAGGATAACTCCACCAGCCAGCATCACCTCTTTTTGGGCAACGCCGCCCGAGGCCGAGCGCACGGTGAAGAAGCGATAGAGAGCCACGGAGGCGGTTTGGACTTCCAAATCTTTGCTGAGGAAAATGGTAAATAAGACATCATTCCAAACTAAGACAATACTGCTGAGCACAACTGCAACCAAAACGGGTGTGGAAAGCGGGAGCACAATGCGCCACAAAGCCCCCAGCCGCGTGCAGCCATCGATCATGGCCTGTTCCTCGAGTTCGATCGGTAATCCAGAAAAGAAACTGCGCAACAACAGCACCGAATAGGGGACAGTCAGCGCAGTGAAGCCGATGATCAATCCTAAACGAGTGTTGTAAAGACCCAGCTTTAGGTAGATGATATACAGCGGGAGAAGCAAAAGGACAAAGGGGAGCATCTGGGTGAGCAGGAAAACTCCGGTCACGCTGCGCTTTCCGGGATAGTTCAGGCGGGTCAGGCTGTAGGCGGCCGGACAAGCGACTATGAGAGTTAATAAGGCGGTCACCAGGCCGTAACCAGCAGAATTGACCAATGGCCTCGCAAAAGTTTGAAAGGCCTTTTGATAGGCAACCAGTGTAAAGGTCTGCGGAATCCAGCGTGGCGGGTAAACATAGAGCTCTGCGACCGGGCGCACTGTTGAGGTTAGGAGCCACAGGAAAGGAACGACAATGAACAAGGTTAAGGCGATCAAGGTCGCATAAACCGGAATTTGTTCCCGAAGCGTTCGTAGGAATCGCTGCGCGTTGCTCATTTTTCCTCCGCCTTGACCATTTGCAAATAGATTGCCCCGAAAATCAGGCTGATGAGCATCAAAACCATCCCAATCGCTGCGCCTTTGCCTAGGTCATAGTAGCGAAAAGAGACTTTATAGACTAGGGGGGCTAGGGTGGTCGAGTCGATGCCCGGACCGCCCTCAGTGAGCAGGAAAATTGCCGTGAAGTCGTTCATCGACCAAATCAACCCGAGCACAATTAAGAGGCTAAGCACCGGACGGATGCTGGGCAAGGTGATATACCAAATTTCCTTGAGAGGTGTGCATCCATCGACCCGGGCAGCCTCGCGCATCTCTTTAGGGATTGCCTGTAACGCGGCTAGAATGGCCACATAGTTATAAGGAAACCACATCCACATTGCCATGAGTAAGATGGAGGGCCAAAGCCAAAGTTTGTCGGTCAAAAAACCTACATTCTCAGAGATGATTCCCAATTGACGGAGGTAATAGTTGAGCAGCCCCCACTGGCGGTCGTAGATCCAACGCCAGGTGAGGGCGGTGGTGGCAATCGGCATCATCCACGGGATGAGCACCACCGACCGCCAAAACCACCGCCCGCGCAGCTCGCGGTCCATCAGCAGGGCGAGCACTAGAGCAAAGAGGATCGGCAAAAAAGTTGCCCCTAGAACCCAAATTGCCTGATTGCGCAAGTAGACGTCCAAAAAGGGGTCGCGGAGCAGACTTTGAAAGTTACATAAACCGCAAAATTGCTCCGAATCAACCCCGGCAGTCAACTTAAAGCGGTTCAGACTGAGTTGCACGGAACGAACCAACGGATAGCCGATCACCAAGCCGATGAAAAGGAAACTTGGTAATAGCAGGGCATACCCCAACAAGATTTCATCTCGTTTGAGTCGACTGGAAAAGATGCCTCGCTTTTTGAGGTGTTCGGCAGCTTGGGTGACCGCTTGCAGCTTGATCATTGGTACGGCTTGATTCAAAACGGCCTTATGGTTTCTTCGCAGCTTCGATCAGCGGCAGAGCGATCTCGCGCATCTGCGTGTAGAGCTGCTCAGGGGTGATCTCGCCGCGATACATCGAAACTAGCAACGGATAGGCTGCCCCGGTGATCTCATCCCGTGCTAGAAAGCCGGTTAAGGGCACGATGCGGCTGGTTTTATTTAGTTCCTCCCAGCGCTTCCACCACCATGCAATCGAAGGGTCGTAGGCTTCCTTGAGCCGGTCTTCAATTGTCCAGCCCGTAGTCGGGGGCACGGTGCCGTCTTGATGCTTCCATGCCGCTTTGGTCTGCGAGAGAATTGCCATCAAGTCGATCGCAGCGCGCCGATTCTTCTCCGGCGAGGTCTTGAGCAGGTAGAAGCCGGTCAGGCTAAAGGTAATAAAGGGCTTCTTTTCGGGGCTGGAGGGGCCATAAGGGTAAGGCACAAGCCCAGTGACCTTTTCGTTGACGATCTTACCTTCAGTATCGAGAGTCTTGCCCACACTGTAGAACCAATTGCCGTGATCCATAGCAGCGATTTGGCCGGTGGCAAAAGCCTGTTCGACCTCTGCCCAGGTCCAGTTCAGGGCTGCTTCGGGGGTCAGCTCCATCAACTTCTTGACGAACTCAGCCGATTGCAGCCAGGCGTCCTTCTCCGACCCGTCTTCGCGGAAATCGCCAAAGGTCAGACCATTGCCCCGCCAGGCAAAGAGCAGCGAGTCCATCATCGACCAGTCTGCACCCATCTTGAAGGCGTAGGGCTTCTCGAAGCCGGGCTGTTTGCTCAAGGCTTGCATGGCAGCCACAAATCCCTCTTGGGAGGCTAAGCTGTCTTGGGATACTCCTGCGGCCTCCAATAGATCAGCGCGCACGATCACAGCTTGGTTTTCCATGCCCATGGCAGCCATCACCAAGCGTCCATCGCTGCATAGCCCATTTGATGGGGGCTGTAGGGTGGCAGGGATACGCGAATCAACCCACCACTTGGGCATCTGTCCATCGAGGGGTAGGACGAAGTCGCCGCTGCACCAGTTCTCGGTGGCGCCGCCCCAGTTGTAGGTGATGTCCACCGGCTCGTTTGCCATCACGAAACCAGCCGTCTTTTGGTCGATCTCACCCCAACCGACTAGCTCCCAGTTGATTTTGCCGTTGGGATAGCGTTTTTTCCACTCGCCGGTCGCCCAGTCCATCAATTCTTGATTGTGCTCGGCGGGATTGTTCGGGTCGAACCAGTGAACAATGCGAATTTCGATTGGGTCAGTGCTGGCAACAGTGTTAATCCACTCCTCGTAGGTAGCATCGCTGGCGGCTGGCGGCGGGGCTGCGGTTTCCGGAGCGGGCGGCGCTTCGGTTTGAACCGATGCTGTGGTCGGAGTAGGCGGCTGGGGGACTTGCGTGGGCGTGGGGGGCGGGGCGCAATGTGAGACGATCAAGGCAGCGCTTCCTAAGGCACCGATCTTCAAGAACTCACGGCGGGAAAGCTTTTTCTTCATGTCATCCTCCTTACTGGAACCAACTCGGGTTACATTTTAGACAGGTGCGGGTTGGAGCTTCGCTTCTGCACCTGTGGACGCCTAAGAAATCTTGTTGGGCTTGCAGGCCAGTCCGCCTGCGAACTTGGCGGAGGGGCCCCTCACCCCTGACCCCTCTCCCAAAGGGCGAGGGAGTGCCCTCACCCCCGACCCCTCGCCCTTTGGGCGAGGGGAGTAAGATGTTAAGGACCGTGCTTCGTGGACGGCAAATGTTCTGCTGCCCAAGTGATGTTCAGGCGTTGCAAACATTCTTGGGTTGG
>JANXBJ010000018.1 GCA_025057645.1 Anaerolineales bacterium | reverse complement strand
TCCTTGGCGGCCTTGAGTTTGTTCGAGCATCGGGTGAGCGTGATTTGGTTGCCCGCCTATTGTTCAGAACTGAACCCAATTGAACGCTTCTGGCGTTACCTCAAGGAGCGGATTTCTCTCAACAAGCTCTATCCAGACATGGCTGAGCTTGTCCGGTCTGTTATTGATCAACTGGAGCGGCAGAATGACTGTAGCCGCGTTGATCGCTTCTGTTTATTAAAATTCATGCAATGACTTACTTAACTCGAGTTGAACCACCAGCAACAAAGCACCTTAGGCAAGACAAATGGAATTACAACCTTTAAAACCTTAACTCCTCACTGAAAAACGAACTCGAACCCGACAAGATACGGTCTAATGCCCTCAGCTTATCTTTGAAGATGCGAATGCATATTATTGCATAAATAAACGACTTCAAAATTTATGGTGGAAAAATGCTAAATTAGTTCCACTACCTCCACCATGCTTTGCAAACCACTTCCGGAAAACAGCGAACTTGTAAAAATTTTTTAAGCGCTGCTGGTATTTCGCAGGTAACAGCATAAGATCATGGGACGGGAATATCACCCAAATCAATTATTTCGTTCGGTTCAACTTCGATAAATAGCGTCTTTCCTTCACGATGATCACTAAGTGGAAAAGAATTCAGTGGTTCCCATGCAATTATCCCATAAACGCCAGGCTCGATATCGAGAAAAATAAATCTTCCAGTTTCTCGGTCAATGATCGCTTTTGAGGCCCTCTCCCGATCCAATTCTAGCAGCAGGATTTCAGCACTGCTGGTTGGTACTGCATTTGCCAAATACAACTCCCCAATGAGTATAGATGTATCCTTGAGAACAATTCGCCCTCTGATAACAGATTTTCCTAACTGAGGTGTAGAATTCCAAATTGAACTAAAATCACTTTGAATAGTAGGCTCCGACAGTGATTGTCTTTGAGTGACTCCTGGATACGGCGAATTTGTAGGTATAGTAGCACTTTGACAGCTCGTTATAAAAAGAGTTACAACCCAAAAGATATATCCGGTTCTCATCGATAAACTCCAGAGTCATTAGCAATGTAGAATCAACTATGCGAGCCATCGAGAAGATGGCTCGCATGCAGTCATTTTTATGCTCCAGTTTTTACATTATTTATTTATACCTCTGGCTGTCGTAAAGCTATCTCCAGTCAAGTTACCATAGCGAGTGTCACGATCGTATCTAAATGACAAGTTAGAAATACCAATTACTTTTGCTCCAGTGCAGTTAATAGTTACTGCTCCGTTATAATTGTCGTTGGCGGGTCCGGCTAACATTCCAGGTGCGTCGGGAGCAAAGCGACTAAACGATGGATTGCTGTCACTTAGGACAAAGTTTTCCGTGAAGGCAGCTATGGGACCGGAAGCTGAGTATGAAGCGGTGCAGTTTGCGGTTCCGCTTTCAATCTTCATTACTTGCCAGCCACTGCTATATCCGTAATATTCAGAGGTTATCTGTGGAAACACAATCACATTACTCGCTTCCGATGGTAGGCCTGCCTCATAGGTGACGCCCCTACCTGCCGGATTTACCCTATTATCCTCGTTGATCGTAGCGATAATTTGTTTATTGGGATTAGGATCATTTACACTAATAACCGCTGAACCACTTCCGCTAACTCCCAACAAGCTTGGCGTTGCGCCTGCCAATTGGGATGGATCTCCCATATAAGGACCCCATGACCGTCCTGGACCAATTGAGGGGGATGTCAGTGTATAGTTTATCCCATTGAAGTTAAAGGTAATAGTGACAGTCAACGGTTCTGTACCAATATTCTGAATCTTCAAACCGCTTTGATAGTTATAAAAGTCCTTTACCACACGAGGGACGTAAAGGGTTGTTCCTCCAAACCCCATCCCATTGTAACTATGGAATTGAGCATCGGTGCTGCCGGTTCCAGCATTATAAAAGTTACAAACCACTGCAAGCAAATTACTGGGGCCTCCCACAAATTTCGCAGAGCCGTTGAATCCATTAGGTAGTCCGGAATCTGTCGATTGATCGAAAATGTAGCTAGCATTAGCTGGAATAGATTGCGTCCTAGCAGATCCAACTTGATTACCATTTTGGTCATAATAAAAGGCAGACACTGTAAACGCAGAAGACCCGGTATTTTGAACTGCACAATATGAATTCCACCCATAATAGTTCTTCATGATTTGGGTCGCATAGACGGTCTCTGCAGGGGTAGTTACCCCAGCACTTGTTCCCACCCTTGCTGGATTCGAACCACTTGGTAATTGAGTATTAACAATCGCTGCAATTTGCTTATCAGAACTGACAACGGCTGAACCTATGAATCCGCTACTCAATCCAGAAACGTGACTAGGTAAGTACCATGTCTTGGATGCATTGCCTGGGATAGTCCCACCGTTAAACGAGAGAGCAACACTTCCATCTTGGTTATAAAACGTTATTTGAACATTTGCTTGCTCGTTCGTTAGGTTGGCGACAGTTACTCCGGAGACCCACGGTCCTGATGGTAGAGCGTAGGCTTTACCGTGAACTAGTAGAGCCACTAACAGAATAGACAAGAAACACACTATTTTTTTCATTTGATCTTCTCCTTGCTTGTTAATACGAATAACTTTGCTAGCTTATAACCGCTTATTGACGATAACTCAATTACCCGTTTGTATTATTTAGCGCTTTACCAGTATCCAGTTAAAATTGGGAAGCAAAAACGGGAAATATCTCGCAAAAGAGCGCGGAATCAAAGCAGCAAGAAACTTCCTTAGACTTTCTTCTTCTACTACCCCGCCCAACTCATAAGCCACATAGAAACCGTAGTCAACTACTTCGAACATAGAACACATTTTCCTTATTTGCCAATAACTAAGTAAGTTTAGATCAAAACTCTTCCCATACACTCTTAGAAGATAGGTGTCTAGTAACTTTCTTGGCAACCAGTGCAAAAAGTACCATCCGTAGTGGTATTCATAGAACCACAGCCTGTTCGGCCCACTAAAAAAGCATATCGCACCGGGGCGCAGCACACGGTAGATCTCTTGAAACAAGAGGGCGGGTGATCTAGTATGTTCATATACTTGTGCACATACAACTAAATCAAAGGCTTCCGATCTAAAGGGCAAACTGAGACCATCCCCCACGAGAAAGTAAGTTGCTCTTTCTTCTGTACTACTGCTCTTTGCTAACTTGACTAGATCATAAGAGAGATCAATCCCTATAACCTTATTGCACCAAGAGGATAGGCCAGCTGTAATAATTCCAATATTGCTACCTACATCGAGGCACAATCGACTTATATGGCCTAATCTCTTCTTGTGAAACTCAGACAATATACTGACGATTTTTTTCGCCTTTTTCCTTCGTGATTCGAGATACTCGTTGTTTTCAATCATGCGTCTTAGTTGCTACAGCGAATATATCATCGCAAAATATCGCATTGAGCAGAGGAGCCCTAGTTACAAACCTCATACATAATCTCATGAGTATAGGATACTCGGAATAACTTCGATAGTCATACAACCACACCTTCGTCTTAAAGCCAGCTTCTCTTAGGATAGAGTTCAAGCTATGTGGCGTTTGTTCATTAACATGAAAATGAGAAAACTTATACCGGTCTCGTGGGTTTTGAGGCAACTTATTCCCTCGCAGCAATTCAACAAGACGAAATAGAGGATATCCGAACCGATAATACCAAAGATTGGGCATTGTATGAACAACTAATTTGCCATTTATTCGCAAAATCCTTCTTATTTCTACGAGCACATCCAAAATATACTTTGGGTGAATATGTTCGATTACATCACTCATAATTACACAGTCGAATAAATTATTAGCAAGAGGTAGTCGCCTCAGATCTCCTCGGATTAATCTGATGCTCTCGCTTTCCCCTTTGCAGTTTCTAACCAAAAAGTTCCTAGCTATTCTCAATGCATATTTCGAATAATCGACTCCAACAGAAAAAATATTCTCATGGATACACTTACTCAATATTTCTCCTCTTCCACAACCCGCATCTAAGAGTTTCATTTCAGGACTCAGACTAGCAATATTCCAAATAACTTGTAAACGCCTAGGCGCCCTACTATTATCTCCTAATGAGAACTCACGATAACCATTGCACTCAGATAAGTAATATTCATCGTCATAATCTTCTGGACTAATTACTTTCATACTCATCCTTGAACAATAGATTCAAAAATCTCGATTAATCTTTTTGCTGAACTCGTCCAACTGAAATTGCGTGCTCGCTTAAGTCCTCTCTCAATCAGTGTTCGGCGTAATTGAGGGTCGTTTAGCAAAGCACATATTGCATCCGCAAAAAGCTCAGAATCTAATGGATTCTGAACGAGTATCGCCGCATCACCTACAACCTCAGGGATGGCCCCACTATTTGTCGTGATCACGGGGACACCACAAGCCATTGCTTCAAGACAAGGTATACCAAATCCCTCGTGCAATGATGGGTACAAGAAAATGAAAGCTCCATGAAGTAATGCCGCCAAGTCATTGTCATGGACAGGACCTACAACAAGAATATCCCTCTCCATATTCTTTCTGGAAATGGTGTCCATCAATGCTCTATAATCATCGCTCTTGCGGTAGATACCTCCAGCCACAACTAGAGGCGGGAATCGTACGCATCTTTTTTTAAGTAAAAATAAAGCGTCTACCAAGGTGGGCAAGTTTTTCTTTCTAGCCAGAATTCCCAAATACAACAAATATTCGTCAGGTAACCCATACTTCAATCGTACCTGCTTGACCTCTATAGCTCTGGGCTTGGATAAAAGGGTCGACTTTGGGGCGCAATAAACAACATCGACTTTATTATTATCTATACCGGGATAGTACCTAATAAGGTCACTTTTCACCGTTTGCGAGATCGCGACAATCTTATTGGTATAAGGGAATAGAAACGGAGCTAAGCACTTCCAGTATAGATACGTGGATTTCGGATAGTACTTAGGGTATATTAAGGGAGTTATATCAAACACGGAAAGCACATTCTTTGCATTAATAGTAATACCCCCTATCGATCTTGAGAAATGCACTACGTCAATTCTTCTAGACAAATCATATCTGAGAATAACCAACTGAATAAAAACTCTTTGTAGAAGCCTATTGCCGTATGGAATGCAAATTTGCTTTACCCACGGGTATTTACTGAACCCCTCTTCTACTTGGCTCACGAGAACCACGAAATTCCAATCGCTTTTCAACCGAAAAACAGCATCATATAATTCATAAACGGCTGTGCGGCTGCCGGAAAGATTCGTAATATCAGAGGCATCAACAAGGACTCTAACCAATTTACCTCTTCTAACCCGAGCAGCTACGAGCTGCTACTATAGTAGACTCTTCTAGTACCATCTCAATACGTTTTACGATAACATCCCATGTATAATTGGCTTCTACCTCCTCTCGGGCCGACCTACCCAACTTATTTCTATATTCATCATCCAACAGAAGAGATATAATGGCTTCCGCCAGTTGGCGGTAGTTTCTGGGCTCAACCAGTATGCCATTAACCCTGTCTACAATCACGTCGGGCACTCCCCCGATTTTACTTGCCACCACGGCACATCCTGAAGACATGGCTTCGAGCAATACCACTGGTAGTCCATCAACGTTTCCCCTATCATCAATTATGGATGGGAGAACAAATACATCCGTTTTATTCATAACATCTGGTATTTTACTCCATGGTATGTTACCTAAAAAAACAACATTCTCACGCAATTTCAGAGAGTCGGATAATTTTACTAACTCATCTCGTTGGTCACCATCGCCTACTATCTGAATTTTACACTGAGGATAAACCTTGACAATTTCTTCCGCAGCCATTATTAGGTAATTGAAGCCTTTTTTATTTACAAGTCTTCCTATCGCGGTTACATATTTCGGTTCTGCAATTCCCGAGGCACCTTTCTTCAACGTGTTACGATCTGGTAAAAATAAGTCAACATCCACCCCGTATGGAATAACTTGAACATCTTTTGCGCCGAGATTTTTGACTCTATCTGCCAAATCCTTACTACACGCTATTATCTTGGACACAGAGTGTATGGTATACATGACAAGGGGACGAAAAATCTTATAACGTTCAGAAACAAATATATCTGACCCATGTAGGTGAATCACCAGTGGAATTTTGAGCAACCGACTTATCAACGCTCCTATTAACCCCCCGGGCAATAACCAATGAGCATAGATAACATCTACCCTGCGATACACAGGGTTAGTCACAATTCGCACAAGCGCAAAAAGAGAGAAAAGGGACACTAGAATATACGAGTACCACTTAAGATAAGTATCGGATCTTAGCGATTCCCCATGTCCGAGTCTTGCCAGTTTTTTAGGCCAAATATATCTTATTCTGTCAACACATACTTTATTTTGCCATTGCGATTGTGATTGGTGATTATCTGGAGCAATGACATACAGTTCATGACCACGATCCAATAATTTTTCGGAGATCGAATGAATAAAGGAGCCTGCTCCATCCCCTCGAAACCTTGGATATGTAGAAGTGATCAATAAAATTCTCATAAGTATTTGACTACCTCATCACTGAACAATGGGCAATAGGATCGTATACAATACCCTCAATCGATAGAGTTCCCCCGCTATTCTTTCCCCAATTGCCCCTCCGAATCCGTATAAGTGCTCCCCAAGAGAGACGGCTCCATGTCCATACCAAGGCCTATTTTCCGGATTTGCGATCAACCGTCGTCTCCCGTTTTTGGGATCAAACTCAAAAGAATTGAGTATAGCCAACGAATCGTTCGTTCCACCAATCAGGTAAACCCTATCTAACACGCTTTGACTCGCCAACCGGTAACGGCCCTCATTCAGTGAACCGAATTCTATAGCCGGTTCTACCGTTCCCAACGACCATTTAGTAATACTATCCAGTGCATCTTTCCCATCCCACCCCCCTACTAGGAAAACTTGGTTGCCTAGCTTGCTTACCGTAAAGTATGCTCGAGGTACGCTCAACTCACCCACGATTCTAACGACTTTGTCGGAGATTGAATATAGGATGATTTCCGAACGAGTCTTCCCCATATCCAAACCACCAAATAGATACACGTGTCCTTCATGCTCAACACACCCAGCGCCAGCCAATGGGAAGGGCAGCTCCGGCAGCCTCTCCCAGCGGTCCTCGACAACATCATAGGCCTCTACCACATTCGTCACCGAACCATCCGCCTTCTTCCCCCCCGCCACGATGATCTTCCCTCCCAAATATGCCCCACAGGCTTCGCTCACAGGCGTCGGTTTGCGTGCCCCTTCGCTCCATTGCTCCGTAACAGTATCGTAAATATCCACCCGATCGCTAATTCCATTTGGTGTCTCCCCGCCAATGATGTAGATTTTGTTATCCACCGCTGCGTAAGCCATCGATTTCTTGGGTTCGGGCATGCGAGTAACCAACTCCCAACGCACCGGCTCCGGGGTTGGAGTGACCACGATCTCGATCACCCGGGGGTTGCTTGAACTAGCAAGGCTGACCAGAAGAACGACTAAGCCCACCACCGCTGCAAACCCCCCGACCCCGAGCAGACCAAGAGGGAGCGGAGAAGGGGCAGGAACGCTTGCTAAAACACTGCCTTTCTCCTCGCTCTCAGCAGTCCCCACGGCGGACGGACTCCCTGCCTCGATCCATCCCTGACGTACGGCAAACATCGCCGCTTCGGTCCGAGAAACCACCCCGATCTTGCCGAAAATGTTCTTGAGGTGCACCTTAACCGTGTTGGGGCTGATCCTAAGTCGGTAAGCGATTTCTTTGTTGGACAGCCCTAAGGCGACCAATTTCAAAATCTCGATTTCGCGTTCGCTCAACTCAGACTCACTCATGGGGTTCTCAACGAGACTTCACATTAGGTGCCGAACAAGATTTACGCATTCAAGGCAATTCCGCAAAGCCCTCCAAGGGTCTTTCATCGACCAACTCGGCAGAGAAAAGGGATGAAGACGGATCGGCGTAGGCTTCTCCCTCATGGCTGACCGACTTACTTGCTTCGCATAACGTCACCGCAAATCCCTAAGCGCACCTCGTAAGCGATCGTCCCAAATTCCCGGCCACACACCCTTGCCCCGTGATTTTGAACCCAAATAGAATATTCCCCGATAAGGGGTTGCAGCTTCCAGAAAACATCATCCAGAGCGTCACCCCTTGAGAACATGACCTGCCCCAAAGGGCCATGTCCAGCTCAGTTCTATAACGAGCCGCATCTCTACGGCATTTCTCGTCATTAGCATGTGGCACCTTCAAAGTAAGCGCTAGGTCTATCCACGATTGCAATCTAGCGCAAAGCTTGTTCAAAGCGTCCACTCGACCTCATCTAACTTCTAATTTCATAGTCAAAGGTCACTGGAATCGAAGGTCTTAGAGTAGCAACTACCGAACAGTATTTCTCTTGAGACAGCCGAATCGCGCGCTCTACCTTTTCGGCATCAAGGTCTCCGTAGAGGATATAGTGCAAATGCATCTCGGTAAAGGAATACGGTGCATCCTTTTGTTGGTTGCCGCTACAAAGGATTTCTAACCCCCTGAGCGGCTGACGCTGCTTTTCCAAAATCTCGACCACATCGTACCCGGAACAGGAGGCCGCCGCCATAAGGAGCAATTCCGCCGGCTTAACTCCTATCCCATGATTGTCTTGGTGTGTGCGACCGATCACAATCGAGTGGTTATTCGAGTCAGTCCCGATCATCAGGCGATCTTCAACCCACTTTATCCGAACTTGTCCCATACAAAACCTCTTGAAACTAGAGTTGCCAAAGTTGTTTCGCCTGCTCCAATACTCTTACCCAAGAACGGCCCTCCTCTCGTGGAGAAGGTCCTAGGGGATCCTCAAAAGGTTGCCCGAGCAGCGCATTGACCACGGCTAAAGTGCATGCTTTCGCCGCCTCAAGGTCATACCCGCCTTCCAGGAAGAGGGCAATCCTCCCCTCACAATGAGCGTCACACCATCGGCTTAGAAGGCGGATCATTTCCCCATATTGTTTTGCCGAGAGCTGTAGATGGCCTAGCGGGTCCCGCCAATGGGGATCGAATCCATAGCTGAGCAGCAGCATTTGTGGCTGATATCGATCTAGCAATGGAATGATCACCTCTTGCAGCAAGCTGGAAAACGCCTGATCACCTGAGCCCGGCGGCAAGGGAAAGTTAGCCGTATATCCCCGTCCCTCTCCATAACCGATCTCATCGAGGTACCCACTTCCGGGGTATAAGGGAGATTGATGAGTGGAAAGAAAGAAGACATCCGACCGCGTCCAAAAAATCTCCTGTGTACCGTTGCCGTGATGGAGATCGAAATCCAGAATAGCGATGCGTTGGACGCCGAGATGCTGCACCAGCCATTGAGCTGCAACAGCCACATTGTTGAGCAGGCAAAAACCCATCCCTCTTTTTGAAGTAGCGTGGTGGCCAGGCGGCCTCGTAAGCGCAAACCCTCGCTTGGCTTCCCGCTTCCAAACGGCTTCGGCAACCGAAACCGCTCCCCCCGCAGTGCGGGTTGCTAACTCCCAAGAATAAGGAGTAGTATAGGTATCCATGTCCAGTGACTCGCCGTAGCGGCAGGCGCCCTCCAGCTCCTTCAGGTAACTTATGGAGTGCACACCGGAAATTTCCTCCGGAGAGAGAGGCCTCGGCTCGACTTTAGGATAACCATCCCAAAGGCCTTTTTCACGAAGCGCCTTCACAATCGTCTCCACCCGCTCAGGTCGTTCTGGATGACCACTCTGAAAATGCTTTTCATGCCCCTGAGGATAATAGTAAACGATCTCTTCCATCGTCCTCAACTCTGCATCGGATTATATCGCACCGAGCGAATTTCTCATAAAGATTCGGACAGTGGGAAGCAAAAAGGAGGAAATTCGACCCCGGTCAAAAGGACGGACTTAGAAAAACCAACGGACGAATCTGCGATCGATCGGTAAGTGGTTGAATCTCCGCAATTGCCATCAATGGACTCTTTAGCGCAACAGAAACACATTATATACCAACCAAAAAGGAAGATAACGAACGAGCCTTTGAGGGACATTCTCAGTAGCGACATAGAGAAGGAAAGCCAGAACAAAGCCTACGGAGAGGCGCAGAATGCCCCCTGTCTCACGATAAGTTGAAAACGGCAAGAAAAACATCATCAAAGAATGCAGAAACAATGCTATCGGAAATACCCTCCAATCACCGCTAAGGAGCCGACGCAAAGAGACCCAGAAGCCCCAGATCGAGGGCAAAATTACCAAAGGGGAAAAGACGACCAGCATTCCTAAGAAGTAAAGCAAGCTGTAGTTGGCTATGCGCAGCAAGCCTCCAAAAGGAAGCAGTTCAAATCCGGTGGCCCCTTCCCCCCCGCTTCCAAGCCCAACCTCACCAAAAGTTCTCCAAAGCCAAGCTTGCCATAGCCCAAAAGGCAAGAAGCTTCCAACCCCCATCACTGCGCTTGCTTTCCACTCCCGTCTGAGCAAAAGCGAGACCAAAACCGCCCCTCCGAAAACCAGTGTCACCTCCTTAGCAAAAAACGCACAGGCGAAACCGGCTGCCCCCAACCAGTACTTTCTCTTCAGGTACGCATAGAGAGCCGCTGCCACAAACCCATAAGCCAGCGGCTCGGGCAGGGCCACCCGAATCGAAAGCAAAGCCCCGGCGTTTAAACCATAAATCAACGCAAGAAGTGGAGAACGACCCGACTCCTCGATCACCTTAGCCACGAAGAGAACCCCAAAGACCTGCCCTAGAAAGGGAAGAATCACCAACCACCAAGGAATCCAATGCCAATTCCCAAGGGATAAAACCCGCGCAAGCAAGGGCAACAGGATACGCTGATAGCGATAGGCCGGCCTGTCTAAATGGGATTTCACTTCCTGAGGGTCCGGGTCTAGAGCAATGTAATAGCCAAACTGACCATCGTAGCCTTCGCTGCCCTGCGGGTCTCCCTCAGCAAACCGTGTGCCGATCAGAATGAATTGAAAAATATCTCCCTCGGCCTTGACGAGGGTATAGGCAATCAATCCCAAACACAGACACGACGTGATCCAAACTGGAGTGGTCCAATGATTGAGTATCCTATTCAGATTCATACCCCCTGTAACCTTGCAAGAGAAACAGAGCTGCTACCGATACCAAACTCAAGCCCACCCCAAAACCCCAAGAGAGCGGTTGATAGCACAAATCAACCCGATTTTTCCCCGGCTCAAGCGGCACCGCACGAAACACACCGTTCGCAGGCCGAATCTCCTTTCGAACCCCATTCACCCACGCTACCCAACCGGGATAAAAAGTATCCCTTACAATCAGCCACCCTCTCTGAGCCGTCACTATCTCTACTCGGATCGAGCGCGCTCTTTCGGAGAGCACACGAATCGAGGGGTAGCTTTCATCGGCATTCCCCTCACAAGCTTTCTCGTGCGTGAGCTCATTTGCCTCAACGACAACCTTACCCGCCCCCATGGCCGCTGGGGATAAAATCGCTTCGATAGCTGCCTCAGGTGTTGAAACGATTTTTGCGCAGGGAAAGAACTGAAAACGGTCCTCCCCTTCGATCGACTCAATGCTCACCCGTCCATCACGCATTTCGATGAGATAGGCCACTGCGCTCTCCGCTAAGAGCCTTCGGTAGGCCTCCTCCCTCCCGTTTCTTCGCGCACCGCTAAGAGCATCCATCCAAGCCGCAAAGCGAGCCGGCACAAACGGATCGAAGTTGTTCACCATCGCTTTCTTATCCAATAAATTTAGATTGGGTAGCATCGAGTTGCGCAAAGCAACCCAATCGTTGAGATGCTGAAAGGTGTCGAAACGAAAGAACTCCTCGAACTTGATCACATACTCATCGTCCGGATGGATAAAGTAACGACCGTCAGCGGAGGTCACTTCCGCTTTGCTCCCAAAACGGTCTCTGTAAAGTTCTCTTGAGATAACTGGGTTTATCCCCTCCCCCATCCACAATAAATCACCCGCCCAAAAGAGCAGAACACCAATTTGCCAGACAAAAGGCGAAAGCGGAAATTGACCCCTGAGCTTAGGCGCTCCCTCTACGAGCTCGAAGGGCTTTGCCAGCAAAATCAGACCGAAGAGGAAACCCAGCAGACCAAACCCTTGAACCGAACGCACGATTGTGGGATAAAGCTCTTGACCTTGAGCAGAAACCACAGAAGAGACCAAAAGCATGGAGAAGAAGCCCGCCGTCCCCAGCCGCGTCCAATAGAGAATGCGGCCTTGGGGTGCTTCCCAAAGGTCTATCCCGATCGCTGCTAGGACCGCCAACCCAAATTGAGCCACTATGGAAATACGAGTCGGCGCTTGAAACAAGTTGAAGCCGGGAAGATGTTCTACCAGCCAAGGGAAGAAAGGCAAATTTTTTCCCAGCGCCAAAACCATGGCAAAGCAGCCCACCAACCCCCAAAACCAAGCAACTTGTCCCAGTCTTGCTTGTCCGTCTGGCTGCACTTCCGAAGTTGAGGAGCGACGCAGCACCCTCCATAGAGCAAAAACTGCAAGCGGTAAAGCCATTGCCCCGCTGTAAATGGCATCTTCCCAGTAGTTAGCATATCCCCAATAATCTCCCCGAGCCGGATTGCCGAAAAAATTCGGCATTAGGATGGTCAGAAACCTCCAGGGCCAAAAAGAGTAGGTGAGGCCGACTTCCGGATCGATACCCCGGCTGCGCTGGGAGTTTAACCAATACTCGCCGGTAGGGATCAACTGTGCGGCGGCGACGCACGCCGCCCAAAGGACTGCGCCGCACCAAAGGAGCAACCTCTGACCTGTCCATCGCCAAACTTTCTTCCAATTCCCTCTGCTTGTGCACAAGCTTTGCCAGGTGACCCAAGCTGTAGCCGTCCACAAAATGTACCAACTGGTTTGAGCGTGCCCAGCTAAGAGGCTCAGCGCAATCACCCCGACCAGCCGGAAGAGAGCGCGGTATCTCTCACGCCCTTCAGCCAGAACAAGTCGATGGGCAAAGAGCAACACCCAAGGCATCCAACTCGCCGAAAACAGAATTGACTGGAAGCTGGCCCGGCTGACCAAATACCCACTGAGTCCAAAAGCCATTCCCCCGACCATTTGCCCCAAGTCCCTTAGACCCAACTCTCTCAGCCAACGTTTCATCCCGACAGCGCAGAATCCTAAGTGCAACGCCAAGAAGACCCCTTGTCCTACGGCCGACCACATAAGGCCACCTAAGGCCTCCAGGACTATTAGCACCCAAGTCGGTGGATACAATAACGCCGCTTGATAATTAGCTAACAGAGGGGCCCCCATCCCCGAGAGAGGATTCCAAAGCGGCAGTTCACCTCGCCTGAGCAGTTCTAAGGCCAGATGTCTCCAGGGGATGAACTGCAAGAGAATTGTCCCCCAGAAAAATGCTTTGCCGCCGAAAATCCCGGGCGCAAAAAGGATGAACGGTAGCAGCCAAAGGATCAATTCTTTGGCGTCAGTGCGCAAGTTTTTCACGATCAACCTCGAAGATCGAAAGGGCTTGATCTTGATAGATCGGAATCAAGTAGTTTGCCGTCGAAGGTCTCCACTCACCGAGCTTTCGTTCATTCTCTCCCCAAATCACATACTGGATTTGGTGTTCCCGAATCAATGCCTTGCGGAAGGCATCTGTCGTCTCCTCTTCAAAAAACTGCGCCACTTGCGCAGACACGCGCTCAACGAAAGGGCTTTCGGGCCCATGACCGATGATCACTCGCACAAAGGCATATGCCGGGAGGGCATTGCTGGTGCTGTAGGAGGCCAATACGATGGCATCCCTCGCCCGCTCCAAAGAATCCAAATACTCGAAGCCCTTAGCCGCATGCTCAGGCAGAAAGAGAGGAGAGCGGATTACACTTGCACTCTGCACTCCGCCCCAGACCAACAACAAAGAGGAAGGCAGAGAGCAGATCAGCACCAGTCCTATTAGACCACGAAACCGCTTTGGTTGGTCAACGAACCACGGCAGAGACTCCAAGAATTTGAGCGAGAGAAGGACGAGAACAACCCAAACCCCTTCAACCAACCGCCTTTGGATCGGTATGGGCACAAGAATTAGTGCAAATCCAACCCCCAACCAAATCGGGAGCAACAGCTCTTTGGCTTGCGCACCTTCCCTCAAACGGCGAATTTCTCCGACAGCAAAGGGCAACAGCCAGCCATAAGATAAACCATATGCAGAGAGCGGTGCGGCGGGAAGACGATTCTGCATTGCCCAAATCTTCAAGTATGGATCGGTCAAGAAGCAGACACCGGTATAGACTAACAGAAGCAACGCAGGTGCGGCAGCGGGCAGAAAAGACAGCAATGTCGTTATAAACCTTTGTCGACTGACCTCCCTAGTCCACCCTAAAAATCGGCTGACGGCTACCACAAATAGATGAACTGAGAAGAGCAAGGCAGCGATCCCCGCATGAATCGGCTGAAACAGGCCGGCCAGCAACCAGTACAAGCCCATTCGAACGCAGTTCACACCTCTTTCCCAGCCTCTTCGCTCACGCCACAACTGCAAGTACTCCACAACGGTCAGCAAGAGAAACGCCCGCGCAAAGTTCAAGTGGGGCAAAGCGTATAGACTCAGGAATCCAAATGCCTCCGGGGAATAAAACTCGAGTGGCAAAACATGAAAGTGGGGGAGAGCTAAGGAGAGCCAACCCAACCCTCCTCCAACTGAGATCAACACTAGAGCCAGTCGTTGCCAGGATACCTTGGTCAGATACTCGCAGAGCAAACGATAAGTAGCGAAGATGCAAAGGATTCCGGAGCCGATGCGAAACCAATGAAAGAGAACCACCAGCTGTTCATGCGTTGCTTTCCCACCAACAAGCTTGCCTAGGAGGTAGTAGGGAAAAAAAGCCATAACCCCTTTCTGCTCCATGCCGCTATACGGACTACGGAACAGCCACTCTCCTTCCATCCCCCTGCGCATCTTCGCAATATAAGAATTACCGTCTTCCACCCCAAACACAAAACCGGAAAACCTCCAGCCATCCGTCCCCTCCCACGATAAAGCTCTCTGAAACCCGATGAAATAGGGCACAGACGTCAAGAGCATCACCACCCCAGCGAAGACCCCAACCCAGCGCCACTCGGAGCCATGAGGAGCGCTATCGGCCGACAAGATAGATTGTGACTTGTCCGCTGCGGTACCCAACCGGGAAACTCCTCTCTAAGTACTCCTCCATTTCCTCCGTGGCGATCTCACGCTCACGAACTCCCCACACAACCGCATCCACGGAGTGCGCCGCCAGAAAACTCTCTCGCTCCTCGAGAGACATTTCCCCTCGGTAGAACCTTTCGACCTGAGCTTTCCTCTCAGCGGCATGAATGGTTTCAAACGGATGACCATAAACTACCCTCAGCCCCGTCCACGCCGGAATCAAATTTCCGCTGGTCGGAGCAGCTAGAACGACCCCATCCCTCGGTAATCGTTCCCTCAACCACTGAAAAGCCTCTGTTTCCTCACGATAGAGAAAGAGCGAAGGATCTCGCCGCTGCAGAGCATTGAAAGCAGCAAAGAGCAAGATCAGGTTGGTCACCATCGAAACCCCCACAGAGAGGTTCAGCCAAAAAGAGAGGGGTAAGCCCTTTAGCCTCTTCTCATGGCTGCCGGCGACCTCTCGGTAAGCGAGCATCGCTAGAGCGACCATAGGGATGTACAAACCGATCATAAACCTTCGCTGCAGCGGAGAGGGAAAATAAACTAAAATGAGCGAAACGAGGACCCAAACTAGGGGGAGGACGAACTTTGCCTCTTTTTTCCCAACCCGAACCGCCCCTACGAGGGCCCAAACTGCAAGAGGAAAATATCCTAAAAGAAACGACCCCGCATCGGGAGAAGGAGTCACGTTCTGGCGGTTCCACCCTGCGAGCACCGCATCTTGCCTGACCACCCAAAATTGATAAAGTAGAAAGGGCAACCCACCCATCCCCAAGCCCACTACCCGAAGAAGGAGCTTCTCGGCACGAAGTCCTGTGTGACGCCAAAAGAAAGCGAAAAACAAGTAGAAACTTAGAGCGCCCAGAATAAGCACAAACGCAAAAGGAGAAAGATTTGCGAGGAAGATACCACAGAGGAGAGCTCCCCAAAAGTTGAGCGGGTGATTGAGCGAAACTTCCGACAAAGTCGCCGCCCAAACCATCAGCGCAATAGCGAGGGGAAAATGAGGGTTAGTCAGCACCGAGAGGAAAACATACCCCTCCACCACCCATAGATCAGGCGGGAAACCTCCGAAGGCCATTGCCAGCCAGCCCATCCCTCCGCCGAAAATCACCCAGGCCAGAGCAACTCTAACCGTTTCTTCTCTCTCAAACAGCCATTGAAAGTGCTTTCTTAGCAGAACGAATAAAAGCAGTGCCGCAACCAGCCGTGTCAGATGATACACTGTCAGCAACTTTAGACCCAGAATTCGGCTCAGATGCCCCAGCAGCAAATAAAAGACAAACAAAAAAGCGGGACGATTCCTTTCGACACTATAGGTCAACTCAAACAACCACTTCCCCTCCCAACCCTGCTGCATTTTGGATAGATAGGTATTTCCATCCAGAGGATTTAGCAAAAAGCCGCCGAAAACGTAGGAGGGATGGGTCTGAAGCGCCGCATATAGATAAAGCCCTTGAGTGAGAACGACCCAAATCCCCAGGATAAACAAAACAGGCGTTCGACAGCCAAATCTACTCATGCTGCAAAAGGATCAGAGAAGAACTCTCGGCGTGCAATTGTACTCCGAGATTTGGAGACTTCTAAGCGCAAGTGATTCGCCCTTGTCATTCTGGTCTTCGCCTTTATAATCTATAGTCAAGAGCATGAGTCAGATCTTCAAACTTTATCGCCTGCAACAGATCGACTCACAGCTTGACCAGGCAAGGTCACGGCTGAGCGAGCTTGTTAGACTGCTTGAAAACGACTCCGATCTACGTCAGGCGCAGGAGAACTTTGATCGCCAAGAGAAAGTCGTTAGGGACCTTGAGAAACAATTGCGCCTGCTTGAGCACAATGTTGAACAGCAAACCAGTAAAATCCAAGAATGTGAAACCGAGCTATACAGTGGGCGGATAAAAAACCCAAAACGGCTAAAGGAACTCGAAGACGAGGTCAAAGCACTCAAGCGACATCTCCAACTACTGGAAGAGCGTCAACTCGAGTCGATGCTCACCCTCGAAGAGGAAACCCAAGTTCTCCATGATTTCCAGCATCACCTTAATTCAATCAAGCAGAACGTTTACCAACGCAATTCCAGGTATCTTGGGGAAAAAACCGAACTGGAAAAGGAGATTCAACGGCTCGAAAACGAACGTGCACTGGCTGTCTCGAGCCTAGCCTCTGAATTCTACGCCCGTTACCTAGCGATTCGTGAGGCCAAGAAGGGCATCGCAGTCTGTCGGGTTCAGGATAGAAGCTGTACGGCGTGCGGTACCACGCTTACGGGAGGATTAATTCAAGAATCGCGGCTTCCCGACCGCCTAACCTACTGTCCCTCTTGCGGCAGAATTCTCTACGGGGGTTAGGACACCCATAGCCATGAGAGGTTGGGAATTCGACCTTTTCTCCTTTGGGCTTGGCGTTCTTAGCTCCCTGTTGATTGTTGTTCTTGCGTATTACCTCCGTTCGAGGCTTTATGAAGTTGGACAATGGTTCCGGCAGAACTTGCAAAACTTCCTACCGCTCGGCGCGCAAGCTGAAATCCAGCTTCGCAGGGACCTTATCCGCTTTGCCCAAAGAGAGCACCTGCTAAGTCCGCTCTTTGCCCTCGATGAACTTCTTATCCCCTCTCGAGTGCTTCCCCTCATCCCGCCGTGGGAAACCAGGGAAAAACGTTCCGAAGACACCGTCCCCGAAAGCGTCCCTCTGATCCTAGATGACCCTCTTCTTGCCAGTTGCTACGGCAACACCTCTTTCTCCGTTTTGGAAGTTCTTGCCAAAGGTAATCCCCATTTGCTTCTTCTTGGCGAACTTGGAAGCGGCAAAACCACTGCCCTTCTCGAAACAGCCTTGCACCTCGCTCGTGGCGATCATTCCTTCAAAGACCTTTACTCTCACTTGCCCCTATACCTCCACGCATCCCAACTTCTCAGGGAGCACAAGCCCACCGCAGACGTCCTGATCCGTCTCTGTGAAGCAGCGAAGGAGGGCTTTTCTGCTGCCGTGCGACGCTCGCTCTCCCGTCTCCTACGCAAAGCCATCCAGGAACAGCGGTTAGTTATCCTTCTGGATGGCCTAGACGAGCTGCCACCTCAAGAGGTGGATCAAGTCTCCGACTACCTCAAGATGCTGCTGCGGCAATTTCCGCAGACCAAAATTGTTCTAGCCACCTCGAATAATTACCTCGGCGATTTGGTTGCCATGGGTTTTGCACCGCTCGCTCTCTGTTTTTGGAATAAGAACACTTCAGCCGCTTTTCTGCAAACTTGGGCAGCAGCCTGGCAGAATACAAAGCTAGCCACCCCAGAGGAGATCGTCCTGTGGTCCGCTTGGGCGGGCCAGGAGACCCATCTCCTAACTCCCCTAGAATGGACTCTGTTCTTGCTTCTCCTCTTCTTGAAATTCCCCACTGCCCCTCTACCAACCCGCCTCCTCGAAGCAAGCCTTTGTCTCAACAAAATTGACTCCTCCGCAAAGCAGGAAATTGCGCAATGGGCTTTTCAGTTTTTGCTCAACACCCTCCGGCGGGTTCCTCCTCCACCTCCTCCAAGTGTGGTGGAGAAACTGGCTCTGGAGAACGCAGTCGGATTCAGTTCTTCCCACCCCACCTTTTTCAAGAATCCGATGTATCTTGCCCTATTTGCTTCTTATGCTCTGATCGACCACGAAGAGGAACTCCAAAATTTTCTAAGCTCAAAGTGGAGCCCGGCCGTTCAGGCAGCCAGAATAGCTCTGGCCAGCCGCGAGAGCGTGTCCGTCCAAAGCTCTGCAGAAGACCTCCTCCGAGAAACCTCTGTCCATCTTGCAAAGGCTCTCTGCTTTACGCCACGATCTTCAGAACACTTGAGGAACAAACTCAAGCAGCTAGCCTCTCTGATCTTGAGCGATCAAGAAACCCAGTACCTGAGGAGCAGGCTTTACTCTGCTCTACTTCGCCTTCCGGGAGAGGAGCTACTCCAGTTGAGCCGATTCATGATCCAGTCTAAAGAAACGTTTTTGCGCCAAATCGGCGCATTGGGGTATGGTTTACTTGGTCCTCCGGCCGATCCACAACCCCTGATCAACCTGCTCGAAGATCCCACGCCGAGCTGTTTTCAATCCGCTTGTCTCGCCTTGGTGAACCTCGGCTCAAACTCTGCACTCGATGCGGTCATCTCAACTCTGATCCATGGCCACGATCGTCTCAAGGAGGCAGCAGCACAGGCGCTTGCCAATGACCCTAAAATTGGGCACGCGATCCTCCGAGAGGCCGCTCAACACGAAGACGCGCGCGTGCGCAAGGCCGCCATTGCCGGAATCCGGCTTATCGAAGCCCCTTGGTCAAAAGAAATTCTTCAGAAAATGATGGTCGAAGAAGAAGGATGGCTTGTGAAAGATGCTGCCGCCAACGCACTGGCCGCCTTCGAGTCACCGAACCGCCTTATCCCCAAAAGGCGGCCCGAAACGGCAAACCTCTCTTGGCTAATCCAATTTGCGGCTCGAAAAGGTTTGGGGTTGACCCCTAACAAAGCCAACTGGGATGTTCTCCTGACGGCGCTCGAGGAAGGCGATCCCGAAATTCAGCACTCTGTCCTGGATTTCCTGCTTTTCTACCCTCTGCAACCGGCCGTGCCCCAGTTACGCACCCTTCTCCGGTCTCCTGACCCTGAAATCCGATCCGCAGTCTACCGAACCCTGTGGTCGTTCTCGATCAGTAGGTAACTCCAAAAATTCACCGCTTGCGCAGGTTAGCAAAAAGGCGTCGCTCCACTTCAAAAGGAGAGAGACCTTCCACGGTCACGATTTTATTCCCGGAGCTTTCCCCGGCCGCAATCCCAATCCGGTCCGGGTGGACTTGAAAGACTTCAGAGAGAAACTGGACTAACTGCTGGTTCGTCTTTCCTTCGACAGGAGGCGCAGTCAGGTGGATACACACCGTGCCATCCTCCGCCAATTCGGTGATTTCATTGCTTGTCGATCTCGGTACGACTCGGACGACAAAAGCTGTACCACCGCCGCTGTCGTGAAATCTGTGTTTTCCGATCATGTTTAGTAGAACGATAAGATAAGCTGATGTAATAAGGAGTCAACAATCTGAATCAAAATGATCAAAACCAGCGGGCTGAAATCAAACATCCCAACGGGGGGCAACACCCGGCGGATCGGATTCAAGAGAGGGTCAACAAGGCGATCGATGGCCTCTCGAATCGGGTGGTAGGGTGATAGAAAATACGACAGAATCACTTTCAAAATCACGACAAACGTATAAACCTGAAGAACCGTACGGAGAACACTCGCCACAAATAACATTTGCCTCTCCTTATCGATGCGGCCTCTCACCTAAAATTGCTTGCCCGATGCGAACCATGGTCGCCCCTTCCTCAATTGCGATTTCGAAATCGGAACTCATGCCCATAGAAAGCTCGCGCCAATCGACCTCAGGAAGGTGTTTGCGCAAGTAGCTTTGTAGCTCTACCAATCTTCGAAACACCGGTCGGGCGTTCTCGGGGTTCTCGTAAAACGGAGCCATAGTCATCAGCCCGCAAACCTCAAGATGAGGTAACTGAGCAATTTCCGCAAACTCCGGGATCAAATTCAGCCACCGTTCCGGATCTGCGGCATCAAACCCGAATTTTGTCTCCTCGCCGCTTACATTACACTCCAAGAGAACGGGAATTTTCCGATCATTCTCGGCAGCAAACCTTTCCAATCGCCGCGCTAACCTTACACTATCTAGGGAGTGCACCATATCATAATACCGCACAACCAACTCCGCCTTTCGACTTTGAATATGACCGATCATATGCCATTCCAGCTCGGGGTGCTGGCTAAGGCTCGCAATTTTGCTCGCTCCCTCTTCTGCATAGTTTTCCCCAAATTTTCGCATCCCCAGCTCAACAGCACATTGTATTCGCTCTACCGAATGCCCCTTTGTGACCACCACCAGAGTGACTTCCCTCGGTGAACGTCCAACGCGCAGGCAAGCACCTGCGATGCGCTCAAGGACAGCATGATAGTTCCTTGCAATTTCCGACTTTATCTCTTCGACAGACTTTGTCTCAAGCATCTATAGGCGATCACCTGCTCAGGCTAACTGAATTATAAGCTAATTACAACCCCAAACCGACCCGTTTTCCCATATTCGGCACGATGGGAGTACCATTCTTCCAGATTACAGGCGGTGCATATACCAGCCACTTCTACTTCTCCCACCCCAGCGCCTTCAAGCAGCAGCTTGTTTGCCGTCCACAAATCAAACCAATATTTCCCCTGATGGACTCCAAAGGACTGCTGGACAACCTCGGGAATCAAGGAGCAGGCACTCTCCCATATCTCCTCTCCCACCGGGTAATGATGTGCGCCGACCGAGGGGCCAATCCCCGCCCAGATGTCCTCTGCAGCAGAGCCATACTCCTTCTCCATCTTGTAGACAGCTTTCTCGGCAATGCGGTTGATCGTGCCTTGCCACCCGGCATGCACGATCCCAATTACCCCTCTGGCTCTATCAAACAATAAGATCGGCACACAGTCTGCAAAGCGCATAAAAAGGTGGACGTTGCGCTTGTTCGTTAGAAGCGCATCTGCTTTCTGAGGGATTTGGTCAGGTGCTCTCGGTGCATCCACGCAGAGCACCTCCGCACTGTGCACTTGCCAGACATCATAAGCGCGCTGAGAGGAAAGACCGAGCGCCTCAAAAGTTCGCTTCCGATTTTCTCTAACCCTCTCCATGTCGTCCCCGACCGTTCCACCGACATTCAAAGAAGCCCAGGGGGGAGGGCTTACTCCGCCTTTGCGGGTGAAGATTGCGTGGCAAACCCCGTAGCGATCCAGGGTTTCAAAGGTGTAGTAGTGTAACCCGTTCACTGTGAAGTGTCTCAAGTTTCTCTCAGCCGTCTTAAGCGAAATCAAGATCATGCTCGGGATAGCAGGCGCATCCTCTTTGCATGTAACGTTCTCCTTGTCTCCGCCATGCTTTCTTCCACCGAAGGGAAACCAAACCAAGCCGTAAAAAAGCCAAATCCAAACCCGGTCAACACTCGCAAGTACGGTGTGCTCTCCCGGAAGGGGAGGAGACTCAAAGGAGGCTGACTGATGATTTGAGTCACACCATCCAATCCGATCGGCACCAGTCCGAATAGGACCCAGAGAAACCACGGTATGGAGCGGATCTTGCGGTAAAAAAGAAAAAGCAGCCCGAACGAGAGTATACCCAAGTATATCGCCACGTCTCGCTGACAGAGAGCCACTTTATACCCCACCTGTTCGTTTCCAACAAATTGCCGCGCCCGCAGAATCGTCTCGGCAGAGCTGCCTTCCGGCAAGCCGGTAGCCTGAGAATAACTTTTGAGCCCTTCTAGCCCCGCAGCTTCGCGAGGATACACAAGCTGCTCGCCAAACAGAAAGAAAGAACGGTAAGCCAATTGATGACAGACCACGCTATACAGACCATAAATCAGCCGCGCCGGGGGTTCCAGGTGAACTTTCATTAGCACCGGAGCGAGGAATGGCAAACTCACATAGAGCATGACGATCCCATTAATGACTTCTAGGTAGTGTTGAGCCACCCAGTAGACAATTTGGTCTGCTAGGCCCCAGGTGCGATTTTTTATATACGCATCGGTTTCAACGCCAAGGTTATCAAGGTACTTCTTGTGATCGCTAGCTGCGGCAAGTGCGATCCGAATCTCTTCCTCTCGGATGGGTGCTTTGAGCGTATAAGGACCGACTTTTAGCACAGGAATTTCCAAGGCATATCGTTCGTGCAATTGGGCATCCGACTCGATGTCGATTTCCATCAACTCGTGAGGGTACTGCGCCTGTAACTCCCTCAGATACTCCTTCACCTGCTCGCAGAGGTGACAACCTGGTTTTGAGTAAAGAATCAGGTTGAGCATACTACAAGCCAAAGTCCACAAAGACGCCAAAACGAGACAATTGGGCCAAATAGCCTAGGGCTAAGAGGGCACCGACCACCACTAGAATTCCACCCATTGCAATCTCGGTGAAACGCATCACCTTGCCGTATTTCCTCAGGATAGTTGTTACCCACCCAATCCCTACGGCCGCAATCAGAAACGGAATCGCTAAACCGGCCGAATACGCCGACAAAAGGACAATTCCCTGAGTGACCGAACCCCCGTTCAGAGCGATCATCAGGATTGCACCCAGCACCGGCCCCACACAAGGAGACCAACCTGCGGAGAAGAACACCCCCATGAGAAACGAAGTCAACAATCCTCTGCGCTCACTGTGCTGCGAGTGATATCGCAGATCGTACTCAAGAAAAGGGATGCGTAAAATGCCGATCAGGTGCAAGCCAAACACGATCACAATAATCCCTCCCACCTTTGCGATCAGGTCACGAAAGCCGACCAAGAGTCCACCCAGCGCAGAAGCGGTTACCCCTAAGGTGACGAACACCAAACTAAAGCCCAAGACGAACGTAACCCCATGCACAACCGTATGCCCTTTGGTGGCGAAATCTTCCCTCAACGCAGCCGACCTGCCCCCCAAATAACCGATATAGGCCGGAACAAGGGAAAAGACGCACGGAGACAAAAACGAAGCCAAGCCGGCTAAAAAGGCTAAACCAACCGTTGGTGTAATCATAGGAGACCCTTCTATCCTTCAATCACCTTTACTTTAGTAGGAGGAACATTTGCGTCCTTGCTGTAGAGTTCTCCGGGATCATACTGGACGGGTGGATTCGTCCAGCGAAATACCCATCGGGCGTCCTCCGGGCGAGCGTTGACGCATCCATGCGACATTAGCTCTCCACCGAAATTGTTATGCCAAAACGTAGAGTGAATCGCCACACCATCACCGGTGAATAAAACCGTCCATCCAATACCGGGCAGATCATACCCGGCCCCGGTGGTTCCACCGCTCATATGGGTAGAGATCAGTTTGCGCCAAATCAGCATTGTGCCCGTCGGGGTGGACGAGTGGCCCAAGAAATTACCCTCGGCATCAAACTTCTTCCCCGCAGCAATGCGACAGAAGTAAACCTCCCTCTTCCCCTCATAGCAGGAAAGGGTTTGGACCTTCTCCTCGACGTTAATGACCACTAATTTCTCTTCTGCATCTGGGTTAATCGGAGCAACATCTTCAGGAGTCAGGGGTCGAAAAGCTTCTGCCTTGGCCCAGAATACATCCCCATAGCCGTACTTTTCGTTGATTCGATACCACACCTGCCCTTGCTCATCCTTCTTTACCTGATCGACCCACAGAATCTGGCTGTAATACATGCGAATAGGGAATCGATTTTCCACACGATATTTGAAACCCGGGCTGAAAGGGCCCCTCTCTAATTTGACCTCTACCCACGGCACGGTCACTTCGACCCACATCCCCGGACCAAGGCTCGTTTGCGGTAATGTTTCCACAGGGGGGTTTGGCCGATTCTGACAAGGCTGTAGTTCAGAGGCCCAGATATAGCCCTCAGGAGTCTCCACAAAGCGTTGGCGATATCGATAAGGATTGGAACCTACCACCTCTCTCAGCCATACCACCACTGCATCGTCATAGAGCACGCCCACTGTTGGCGAGTTGATATCGGGCCTCGCCTTGATTTCCACCTTGGCAAAGGCTCTACCCAGTCTCTCGGCTTGGGGAAAAGGAGAGTTCTCCAAGTATCTAAGCCTCCTCCCGAAGAGAACCCCCGCAAGGCCATATCCACCTATCTTTAGAAATTCGCGCCGTGTGATCTGTCCCAAAGCGTTCTCCTCGCCACAGGAAGCTCGGCAGGAATCACAAAGATACTCGCTTTCCGCAATGCAGTCAACCCTCTAGATCGACCTTCTTCTCAACCTCAGACTGTTTGTAACTACAAAAACGCTGCTCAGGGCCATCGCCCCCGCAGCCAGAACCGGGCTTAGAAAGCCCATCGCCGCAGCAGGAATCAACAGCACATTATAGAGAAACGCCCAAAACAGATTCTGCCTAATGGTCGCCAGCGTCATCCGGGAGAGACGGATAGCCCGGACCACCCCTCTCAAGTCGCTCCCGATCAGAACTACCGGTGCCGCAGCAATAGCAATATCCGTGCCACTTCCAATGGCGATCCCTAAATCAGCCTGGGCGAGGGCGGGGGCATCGTTGATCCCATCTCCAACCATTGCCACGATTTCGCCCTGCTCTTGAAGTTGCTTCACGCGTAGCGCCTTTTCGTGGGGTAACACCTCTGCAAGAATAAAGTCCATTTCGAGTTTTTCGCCAATCACATCGGCGACCCTCTGGGAGTCACCAGTGATCATCCCCACTCTAAGGTGCATTTCTCTTAACTCCCGAACGACAGCAGCAGCTTCTTCCTTGAGAGTGTCCGCTATCCCTATGTACCCAGCAAGACAACCGTCAACCGCAGCCCAGATGATCGTCTTGGCTTCACGTTGGAGTCGCTCAATCTCCGGTCGACTGACCTTCAAAAAAACTCCGCTTTGTTCAATAAACCGTTCATTGCCGATAAGGATGCGGTGTCCATCCACCTCTCCGACAATCCCGTTGCCGGCAAAGGACTCAAAATGCACCGGCTTTCCTAATGCAATCCCCCGATGTATTGCTTCTGCAACAACAGCCTCTGCTAGAGGATGTTCGCTTACCCGCTCCAGAGAGGCTACAAGATACAGAAGATCATTTTCACCACCCTGAAAGTCCACCAGGCCGATGTTGGTCACCTTGGGTCGTCCGTTAGTTAAGGTGCCGGTCTTATCAAAAACTATACTACTGATTTTGCCCGCTTGCTCTAGCGCTTCGCCGCTCTTAATCAAAATCCCCATCTCAGCGCCCTTCCCGCTTCCTACCGTCACTGCTGCCGGGGTAGCCAAGCCCAGCGCACAAGGACAGGCAATCACCAGCACAGCTATCGCATGCACGATTGCCCTTTCGAGGTAAATCCAATCCGCTGCTATAAGCTGTGGAGCTATCCAGTACCAAAACCCAAAGGTTATGCCTGCAACTGCAATGACAATCGGAACAAAAATTGCCGAAACCCGGTCGGCAAGCCTCTGAATTGGGGCTTTGCTGCCCTGCGCCTCTTCGACCATGCGAATGATCTGCGCCAACAGTGTATCTTTGCCTACTTTAGACGCCTGAATCTGCAGGAAACCCGCGCCGTTGATCGTCCCGGCAAACACCGAACTCCCAATCCGCTTCTCTACCGGCAAGGGCTCTCCGGTTAGCATAGATTCGTTCACTGAGGAATAGCCGTCTACAACCACGCCATCGGCGGGGATTCTTTCGCCCGGCCTAACCAGTAAGAGGTCTCCCACCCGAACGTCCTCTACCGCAACTTCGATCTCCTTCCCGTTCCTGATTACGATCGCTCTCTTCGGCTTGAGAGCGATCAGCTTACGAACCGCTTCTCCGGTTTGTCCCCTTGCCCTCGCTTCTAAGTATTTCCCCAGCTTAATCAGGGTTAGGATCATTGCGGAGGTCTCAAAGTAAACATGCCCCTCCAGAAAGCCGAAAGCGACCAACAGACTGTAAAGATACGCTGCCGAAGAGCCGAGGACAATTAGCACATCCATATTGGCCGCGCCGTTGCGCAGAGCCTTATAGGCGCCAACATAGTATTGCCAGCCCACATAAAATTGAACCGGCGTGGCCAGAATCCCCATGAGGAAGTTACCCCAGGTTGCATGAGCGAGGGAATGGGGCAAGAGACCCAAATCGCGCAGCATGGAGAAAAGAAACAAAGGTAGCGTAAAAGCCAAGCCCACCTTCAGCAATCGCCATTGAGTGCGGCTCTCGCATTCGTGAGTAATCCGTTCCAGCTCTTCCTCCGCCTCCCCGGTCTCAGCGAATGCAAAGCCTAAATCGGTGATCGCCTTACGCAGCTCCCCAACCCCGATCAGCGTAGGAACAAACTCGACCTCCAGCCCCCCGTTCACGTAATTTAAGCTCACCCCTTGAACCCCCTCTAAAGAGACCAATTTCTGCTCTAAGCGACTGAGGCGGATTGGATCATCAAAATCTTTTAGGGAGAACTGCAATCGCCCGGTGGCGATGCCATAGCCGGCCCTTTGCACTCGCTGAAGTAAATTGCTCAAGACGGTTACCTGGGGATCAAATTCAACTATCGCCTTCTCCGAAGAAAGGTTAACCACGGCGCTGCGCACACCACTCTCTTTTTTGAGGTTTCTTTCGATCGTCGCTGCACAATTGGCGCAGGTCATGCCGGTAATCGGGAGGATCACCCGGCGCATTTGCATAGCTTTAGCTGAGCTCACCTCACTCCTCGATGGGGTAGTTAATCTTAGCTAGGGTCTGGATGATGAGTTCTTCCGTGGCAGGCGGCTCAAATTCGATCGTTGCCGTTTTGGACTGCAGTACCGCCACAACACTCTTCACACCCGCGATCTCACTCAACTCGGACTCGATGGTGTGCACGCAATGCTGACAGGAGATGTTAGGGATTTTGTAGGTGACCGTTGGCATATCCCTCTCCTTCAACAGAGTGATACGTCAAGGCTTAGAAACGGTTTCAAAAAGTTCTGCAATCTCCTTTAGAACCCTTTCGCGCTCCTCCGGACTCTCACTGCGAATCGCCGAAATAACGCAGGAGTTCAAGTGCTCGTCCAAGATCAACATCGAGACCTTATTGAGGGCCGATCGAATGGCATGAATCTGGTGGAGCACATCCATGCAGTAAGCCTCCTGCTCTACCATTTTCCTAACCCCCTTGAGATGACCCTCGATCACGGTTAGCCGATTCAAGACCGCTTCTTTGTTCATCCAATCTCCACATCCCCCACCCCTAAGGGGTGGGGGATGTGGAGATTCTATCCGAAGTCAGTGGAGTTGTCAAGAAACACCCAAAGTTCACCCTCGCTTTCAGGCAGCTCTTCCAAGCGAGTAGGCATAAAGCCTTAACGAATCATTAACCTCCTGTTAATTCATAGATTTTTTACCCGATTTATAATAAAAATCAGTAGGCCATCCTCATAACGCTTTCCCCCTTGCTGCTCGTAAAAAGAAGCACTCCTCAAAAACGCATTCCCCCGAGCCTACTAAATTTGCCTATAGCAGAAAGGAGAATAATCATGCGACATATCCTTAGTTTCATCACCGAGAAAAGACTCGGGTTACTCCTATTCGTCTCGATTGTCGGCTTTTTCTTGGGTGCATGCAGTCCACCGAGAACGATCGGCTTCCAAGGACGGCTGACAGATGCCTCCGGAAATCCGATCAACGGCACCAAGAGCATGACGGTGAAACTCTGGACCTGTGCTGCTGGGACAGGGATTGGATGTAATGTAGCGTTCCAACAGACGTTCCCGAGCGTGAATGTGAGCAATGGACTGTTCAATTTGGAAATCGGGGCAGGCAGCTCGGATACCTACGGGTTGGAGGGGGTCGATCCGGCACAATTTGCCCAGCCCTTATGGCTTGAGTTAACCATCGACGGTCAAACTCTCATCCCACGCCAAAAACTGCTGAGCGCTCCTTATGCGATGAGTCTGGCAGGAGGATCGGTGGTCGTCTCAACTCACGAGGGCGACGGAAACACCGGGTCTGGGGATACAGATACCACAGATATAAACTACGGCAGCTTGAGCGTTGTGGCTCCCAGCGGAGGCACGGCGCTCCTTGTAGGAGTCGCTCCGGGCACCGGCAGCGGCGATCTGATCCGAGGTTGCAGTTCGACAACCACCAACCTGACCACCCGAACTTGTCCCGATCTAGAGTTTCGCGTTACGCGCACCGGAAATGTTTCAGCCGATGGAACCATTGCCGGAGGGGGCGCCGACTTCGCCGAATTGATCGCTGTCGATCCCCAAGCCGGTCAAGTGGAACCGGGCGACGTTCTGGTTATTAGCCCTCGCCTCGACCGAGCGGTCACTTTGGCAAAGGAGCCCTATTCTACGGCGATCGCCGGTGTGTATTCCACCCAACCCGGCTTCATCGGCGGGGGTGGTGCAGAAGAGACCTCCGACAACCGCATTCCTGTCGCTATTGTCGGCATCGTCCCAGTGAAAGTCTCAGCCGAAAACGGTCCGATCGAGCGAGGGGACTTACTCACCTCTGCCTCCCTGCCCGGTCATGCCATGAAAGCTACCGAATACATCCCCGGTGCTATTCTAGGCAAAGCCATGGGAGAGTTAGAAAGCGGCACCGGAGTGATTTTGGTCCTGCTTTTGCTCAAGTAGCGGAGGAAGAGATGAGAGTGAAATGGACTTGGACTACCAGAGCGGTCATCTTTCTGCTCCTGCTTCTCCTCATCGCCCTACCGCTTGCAGCGGCAGCGATGAGTTCTGCAAACTATAAGCTAATCAGCAACACCCCCCAGGGTGCAGGGACGGGAGGGGGAATCTCTACCTCCAGTAGCTATCAGCTCGAGGGTTCTTTCGGAAGCGCAATCCTCGTCTCTAGCTCAAGCACGTCCTATAATAGTTGCAGCGGTTTTCTTTGCTCCGGACTGGGATTGCTCTATCGGATTTTCCTACCGCTCCTTTTGAGACAGTAGTCTTTGCACACTTCTGGCGTCCCAAAACCAAAAAGACCGCAGGTCGAGTTCGACCTGCGGTCTTTTGCTAGGATCGCCGTTGGAGCACAAGCACCGCCTCCTTCGAGCAGGTGATCTCGGTGAGATCGCCCACCCGGGGAAGCGCAAGATACGGATTGTTAAACGTATCCATGAAGAAGATGTTCTCTCCTAATTTTACCTGAATCCGCACAATCGAACCCAAGAAGGTGATGTTCTTGACCGTCCCCTTTAGGATGTTGGCCTTACGCCCTTCATTGGCAAAGCTCAACCGCTCCGGTCGAATAGCAATCATAATCCTATCCCCGCTGCGGAATCCCTCTAATTTGTCCGCTGTGTAGACCTGCTGGCCATCAAAGCGCAACACCCCTTCTTTGACATCCATGACCTCTGCGATAACTGCATTGAGCGTGCCAACAAACTGGGCCACAAATTCAGTTTGAGGGAAATTGTAAATCTGAAAGGGCGTACCGACCTGTTCGATCCGCCCGTTGTTCATGACCACCACCCGGTCCGAAATAGAGAGCGCCTCCTCCTGATCGTGGGTGACATAGACTGTAGTGATCCCCAGTTCCTGCTGGATAGAGCGGATCTCGGCGCGCAGCGCCACGCGAATTTTGGCATCCAAGGCCGACAAGGGCTCGTCAAGAAGTAGGACCTGCGGACGCAAGGCTAATGCACGGGCGAGGGCTACTCGCTGTTGCTGCCCCCCAGAAAGCTGGTGGGGGTAGCGATTCTCGAAGCCGGACATGTGGATAAGCTCTAGCATTTCCCTGACGCGTTGTTCGATCTCCTCTTTCGACTTTTTCGCAATTTTCAAGCCGAATCCAATATTCCCTGCTACAGTCATGTTGGGAAAAAGTGCATATGCTTGAAAGACCATTCCCACCGGGCGTTGGTTGGGCGGGGTGAAAGTCATATCCTTGCCATCAATGATCACTTGCCCTTCGGACGGCACCTCGAACCCAGCTACCACACGCAGCGTAGTCGTCTTACCACAGCCACTAGGGCCGAGTAACGAGACCAACTCCCCCTTCTCAATCTCTAAACTAAAGTCTTTCACCGCTACAGTCTTTCCAAAGTACTTGCTTAGATTCCTAATCTCTAAAAACGCCATAGGATCCTCGCAAACTTTAATGTGCGGCGGCAACCTGCTCGGCTCCCCTTGTGCCGCGCCCAATCCACTGGATAAGCATCATCATTGACCAAGTGATTCCAAAGCTAACCAGCGATAACGCCTGAGGAGTATAGGCGCGCATCGCACCGATCTCTTCCAAGTAATAGGCAAAAGCCGGCCAACCAAGCAAAGAAGCAAACACATACTCACCCATGACAATGGCAAACGTCAGAAAGACCCCGCTCAGAATGGCAACACGGATATTGGGGAGAATCACCTGAGTGATAATTGTCCCCCACCCCGCACCCAAACTGAGAGCCGCCTCAGTGAGTGTGCGAATGTCAATCGCCCGCAATCCTGCGTCAACAGAGCGATACATATAGGGAAGAGAAAGAACCACGTAGCCAGCGATGAGAGGAATAGGTGTTGCTGTCAGAATCAGAGGCGGACCGCCATAGAGTCGGATTAGGCCGAAGGTCAAAACCACCGCCGGGATGACAAAAGGCATCAAGGTAACAAATTCAACAATAGGTCTTGCTTTTGGCAAACGCCAGTGAACCCAATAGGCGGTCGGCACAACTAAGAGGATGCTGCACAGAATTGTTAGTGCTGCCCATAGCAAGGAAGAACCGAAGTTATAGTAGAAGCCCGGATCCTGAAAGGCGACTCGATAAGCTTCAAAAGAATAAACCCCCTTTTTCATCCTTAGGCTGAATTCAAAGGTCGAAAAAAGGGGCAAGAAAAAGTAAATCATCCCCAGCATGAAGACAAACCAAGCCAGAAGGTTCACCCGCCTCATCTTAACCACCTCGAAGCACGGCGTTGTAGGCTAACATAGCCAACCATAGTTAAGGACATAATCACGATCATTCCGAGCGCCAGAGCATTGCCCAGTCCGGGGTTATACAAAACATCCCCTTGGATTTGCGCCCCGATAAGAATCGTAACCAGATTGATAAAGCTACCCGAGAATGCATATGCGGTTGCATAAGCCCCGAAGGCATTGCCAAAAAGCAAGATCATAGCGCCCAAGATAGTGGGCAGAAGAATAGGCAAAGCGATATAGCGCCAATAATGTATTTCCGTGCCGCCTAGGTTCTCGCACGCTTCTCGCCACTCGCGGCGTAAGCCGTCCAATGCAGGAGCCATGATCAGCACCATAAGCGGAAATTGGAAATACATATACACAATACTCAATCCGTAAATGTTATAGATAGAAAACCCCATCTCCCGAGTGTTAATGTTGAAGATTTGCTCGATCAGGCGAGTTACCAAGCCTGCATTGCCCATAGTCGCCACAAAGGCAAAAGCCAACGGCACCCCTGCGAAGTTAGAAGCGACACCCGAAAAGGTCAGCAGAAAGGAACGCAACACTCTCGGCAACCCACCCATAATCACCGCATAGGCTAGCAGGAAGCCAAAGATCCCCCCTCCCACAGCGGTGATCAAACTAATGGTCAAACTCATCCGGTAGGCATTAATAATATCTTTGACGGTGAAAAGAGCAATAATGTTTTCAAATGTAAAATTTCCGCCGCGATCCTGAAAACTGCGCACAAAAATGGAAAGCGAAGGCAAAAAAAGAAACATAACCGCAAAGAGGAAGAATGGTAGCAGGCCTAGCCATGCTATCCAATCAGAGCCTGCCCGAGAAGGGCGCACTTCTAGCGCGCCCTTCTCTGCCTGGCGTGTATCCTGAAGTGTTTTCACGCCCACACCACTTTTACTCTCCATAAACTTCTTTCCGCCAATTCGCCGTAATATAGTCCTTCATTTCGGTTTGTTCTTCGACGGTGAGGAACACAGCTTTCTCGTAAGCTTCCGCTGGCGGCAGCTTGTCGAGAAGGTCTTGCGGGATTACGCCGCGCTTGACCATGTCATTGAAGCGGATCGGATGGGCGTACCCCTTGAGATAGATTAATTGTCCCTCATCCGACATCACAAACTCCCACCACAAACGGGCAGCATACGGGTGAGGTGCATAAGCGCTGATGCCGCCAGCATACGGCCCTCCCAGCACCCCGGTCTGAGGCACAACGATCTCTAACTCGGGGTTGCCGGCGAGAGCGTCGCGGTTGGCCAAGGCAAGGTAATCCCATTCAATCACAACCGGTGTTTCGCCCTGGGCGATACGGCCTTGATCAGCGATCACCGGGATGAAGTTGCCCTTGGCGTGCATTTCCTTCCAAAATTCAAGACCCGCCTTGGCTGCCTGAGACTTATCTCCGCCAGCGCGCGAGAGGCCGGCAGCGATGACGGTCATCACCGCCTGGTGGGACTTCAACACATCACCTGCCATCGCCACCTTCCCCTTTTACTCCGGCTTGAGCAGATCAGGCCAATCCTGCGGCACTGGAATCTTGGGGTCTTTGATCACTTCAAAGACCAGCACGCCGTAATATTCACCCCACCAATAACCCTCCGGGTCTTTTAGCGGGATAGTATCCCAGGTGGCAACTTTGTACTTTGCCAACAAGCCCTCTTCCTTGGCGATTTTAGTGTACGCGATACCAATATCAATCACATCGGGTGCTTGGGGGCCTTTACTGTCTTTGTTGGCGCGGATCGCTTCTAGCTCCTCCGCCGAGCCAGCATCCGGGTTCAGCTCATTGATCTTCACGCCGTACTTCTTCTTAAAGGTGTCCAGCATTTCCCCGTAGTTTGCCCAGTCGTGGGGCAATGCAATAGTGGTCAGGTTTTTCCCCTCAATTTCAACAGCTTTGATCAACTGGTCCAACGGGATTGACTCACCACTCGTCAGATCTGGCAAAGTAAACTCAGGGGTCGGCGTAGCGCGTGGCCCGCAGGAAGCTAAAACAGCAGCACCTCCGGCGAGACCGGTCAGCTTCAAAAATTCTCGTCGCGAGATCTTGCGCTTCATCTCTTCCTCCTTGGCTAAGATAGGATTTGCGGGACAAACTTCCGCATTTTTTAGAGAACTGCTCAAGTGCAAACTTCACCGATAAGGCCTTGCACCACCTCCTTTCTGGCATCAAAGTAGGCGGGATCCTCCTAAAAGTGAAACGTAAGGAGCACACATTTGTTTATGTTTATTACCATAGACTTTAATGGCGCTTCTCATTATTAATGTTTGTTAAACTTTTAAGGGATTTTACCATATTCCACCCCCAGTGTCAATCAGGATATCTTTGGCCGACAGCTTTAGGTTAGTGCCGCTTCCCATAAACACGTCACCAAATAGCTCCTTTTGACAGAAAGGTGCAGCTCTTACAGTAGCGTGCTGTCCTCAGACATGACTCTCGGCAAAACAGCACATTGCACTTTCCGAGAACTTTTGTCCCTGCAGAAAGGATTTCGAACAGCCCCACCATTTTACACATATTCTCTCAGGTCCGATTAATGAAGAGGTAAACAAGACGTAAACATCCCTTAACAAGCCCCACAAAAAGAAGCAGGTCGAAATTTGTTTCGACCTGCTTCTCTCTCGCTTTACTCCACAGGGATCTCTTTGTAAACCTTATCTACATCGATTCCCTGTCGCCGCCGGTAGAGATTGAAGCCTACATAAATTGCGCCAGCCAGCAGGTAATTGAAGAGCATAAAGAGCATTGAACTTGCATTCGACCAACCGATGGCATAGAGGGGGAAGTCAAAGGGCGGCACATGCGGATCCCAGAACCATTCGACCAGCAGCCAGTCCAGGAAAGCCAGGAACACCAAACCGGAGGTAGTGACCACCGGCAACAACTCCCCTTTGAACGCTCGCGAGCCGACATAGTACAGAATCCACAAGAGTAGAACGGCATTCACAATGGTCAGCACGGAAACGATAACGACACTAAACCACGTAATCGCCTCGGCGCCGATCGCCGCCAATCCGCCTAGCACACTCTGCATGTAACTGAAAGAAGTAATAATCAGATACGCTGCCGCAATAGCGTACAGGATCAGCACCAACCATCCTAGGGCGGGCGGCGTCTTATATTGAGCAATGGGCGATCCCTCAAAAATCTCCTTCTGTCGCCAGGGCAATACGATGGCAGCAACCGTTGTGCCGAGAAATGTCACTGCAATAACCAAGGTAGCATCCAGCGCTAAACTCCGGAAATTCCAGATATTGAAAGAGTAGAGGATAGAAATAACCACCGAAGGGATCACCATCAGCAGCAAGGCGTTGATCGGGGTGCGGGTGCGCGGCTCAACCGCAGAAACCCATTCCGGCAACATGCGGTCAAAGGCAGCGGCGAAGATCACCCGCGTCGAACTTAGAAAGACCGTTCCCGACCAACCAAACCACCAGAGGCTCATCAAGAGCACAACCACAAAATGCACCACAGGGCTTTGGCTCATGAAAGCTGCAAACAAAACCGGGTAAGGCCAGAAGGGCAAGGGTGGCGCTTCCTGGGTGTAGCCCCAAGTGTAGTTCCAAAAAGCTCCGTTGGCCTTGTGATAAAACTCCCAGCCAATCGATTTGTGGATCAGGGCAAAGAAAATGAGGGCTAAAATTGCAGTCACAATGACCGCCGAAGCCATACCCCAGAAATTGCGCTTGTAGTCATTGGCCCCGCGCACTTCGCCATAGAGGGTTGAACCCCAGTTCGGCCAAAGGTTGAAGAAAACGATCATAGGAATCAAAGCCATGCTGGCGCCAACAGCGAAATTGCTCAGAGGAGCTGCAACCGTACCTGCCGCCTCCCCGGCCGCCAGGGTTGCTTGATAGAGGTCTTGGCCGCTTGCTCCAAAGTATCTAGCCGCAAAGGTGTTCAGATTGGCGATGAAGGTCTGCTGATTACCAAACAAGAGCAATAGGAACACCACAAGCAACCCTAGCATCCCGCCAAAGAAGCAGAACTTCTGTACTCGGGCATACCACTTCATCCCTACGGCGATGTAGATAAACACAATCAAACAGACAGCCAAACACCCAACTAGCAACCCGCTTGAAGTATTGGTGAACCACAGGGCGGCCTCTCTTGCCCCTAAGATTGCTAGAGCAGGAGTGATGGTCGTGTAAACCAACATCTGCCCATAGAGGGGCACCCAAAGCCAAAGGATGAACCACCATCCGGTCACCGCTAAGAGGAAACCGATGCCTCTCCCCAAGATGCGGCTTTGCCAAACGTAATCTCCACCAGCCCGCGGCATCGCCGAGATCAAACTCGCATAAACAATGACTTCAAAAATCGTAAAGACACCGCCGATAACAACTGCCGTTGCCAAATTCCCCTCAAAATAGTAACAGTACGAAAAGATGTACAGTCCGAGGGTGATCAGGTTAATAGAGAACGTGGCATAGATGAAAGCATCAAAGGTAGACCACGCTCGAACCAGACCGCTCGCTCTACGCACAAACAGAGTAACTTCACTCATTTCGATCTCCTTTCTGGTGGGGTTTGGAAACGCCTCTCGGCAAAACGCCAAAGGAAAATTGCCTCATTGCTCCTGAATTAATCCAAGCTTTCTCAACCGTCACCTCCTTTTCTTTACTCTCCTCCGAATTCTCTCCGCCAATAGATTCCTCCCACTAGCCGGTGGTTAGCACATAGCTGCGAATTTTTTTCGGCTCCAATTCCACCACAACCCCTTGTAGGATACCCTGCTCATATTGACTGCCGGCATTGATACATAAAGTGCGGCGATATTTTCGGGTTCCCTTACCCTCGTGAATGTGCCCGTGAAGGCTCAGCAAGGGCTGATACTTTTCGATTACCCGTAGAACCGCCTTACTGCCTACGGGCACCATCGAACGTCCGGCGTAGGCTAAGCGCATGTCCTTTGTCAACTCCGGCGCTTCGTCCAAACCGCTACCATAAGGCGGGGCATGGAGGTTGAAAATTGCATTGCTCACATCGCTCACTTGAGCGACCATTGCCTCGATGCGTTGGAGTAGTTTTTCTTCCTCCTCCTCCCGATGCGTCTCCCAGGGGGTTGGATTGGACCAACCAGTGCTGATCATCTCGTGGTGATCGTCTAGCCAGATCACCCTACCCTCTGCCAACTGAACAGTCTTCGACTGCGCAATCACCTCGTCAATCTCAAACACATCATCGTTCCCCGGACAGACATAGCAGCGTATCCCTGTACCGGCTAATTTTTCATCCGCATATTCCATCCAGCGCTGAATGGTCTTGAGCACGTACTCATGAAACAACTCATCCGACCGGCCAGGAGTCTCTGCGATCTCCTTAACTTCATCGGGGTCGGTGACGTGAGGGTAATAGCCACGGTTCATAATCGTGACCACCATCTTGTCCACTGCTTCTTTCCCCTCTAAAATCATTTCCTGCTCTAGGAGGGTCACTTTCCACTTATTATTCCCTTGAGCAATGATCGGCACAATCGCTTTGCCGGTCATATCGCCACCAAGGATAAGCGTATCCACTCCGTAGAACTTCCCCCCGCTGATAAATTTCTTCCAACAAATTTCCGAACCATGCACGTCAGTGGCGAAGAAAAACTTCATAGCACTCTCCCGAGATTAAGTATACAAGCAAATTTCCATAGAAACAGCCCTGAACTCGCCGAAACTTCCTACCAACCCTCAACAGGAATCACCTCACCGTGCACCATTTCGGGAAAGACTGAGCGAATACGAGCCTCGATTTCCGGCGGAAATGAGACAGGGGTAGGTTTGGACAAGACTTCGGCTGCCCGTTGCTTCGCTCGCTGAAAGGCGTCCAGCGCACCGCGCTTTTCCCACACTTCGCGCGGCTCGCGGTCCGCAATGCGAGGCATCAAAGCTACTTTGCGCATCCACTTCACAGTGTGTTTATGAGTCATAAAATTGCCGCCGGGTTTGACTTCGGCGATCACATCTAAAGCCAAGTTCTCTTCATTGAACTCCATCCCTCGGCGGATGCGTTTGAGCATCTGGGCGATCTCGTCATCGATCACGGCTTTGGCGTAGTCAAACGCTTTCAGTGCGTCCAGCAACCCGCCCATGTTGAGCATATGGGCGCCACCCAGCAGGGCAGCTGTGCACGAAATACCCGTCTCATAGCCAGCCTGAGCGTCATTCACCTTGGAGTTGCTCAGCCCAATGTACCCGCCACAGGGTACGCCGTAGAAGCGGGCCATCTGCGCAAAAGCCATGTGCAACATCCCACACTCCACCCCACCCGAGGCATAGGCACCGGTGCGCATATCGGCGATAGTCGGCAGAGTGGAATAGATCAGCGGAGTTTGAGGTCTGACCATTTGCATCAGAACCGCAGCAGCCAAGAACTCGGCATTCCCCTGCACCAACGTGCCACTCATCGTCATCGGTGCAGTTAAGCCGCCGTTGGGAACAATGCTCGGGTACACCGGCAGCCCCTTTTCGGCAAAGAAAATGGTTAGTTCGGTGGAGGCGACATCCATCGTCAAAGGAGAGACCACCGGGCAAAAGTGATGGGTGATAAACGGCCGTTGCGCATAAGTCTTCTCATCCCCGGCAATGAGTTCCCCAAGCTGAAGCACCCTTCTGGCATCTTCCAAATCGGTAGCGGTGCTGCGCACCGGCTTGAGACAGTTCTTCAACGCCGGATACAAACGCGCTAGAGTGAAATACCCCGGCGGGGCATCCTCGGCAAGGGTCGAAACCGAAAAGACATCGTAGCCGGGCAATTCATTGACTAAGTAGGCAATACGGGCAATGTCCTCCGAGGTGGCACGTCGTTCTTGACCGGTGACAGGATCAATGATATTCGGCGCAGAGGAAGCAGTGACGATCACCGGACTGTCATCGGGCAGAACCTTATCAAACCTCTCATCCCGCCCGCGAAAGATAAACTTTGATGGAAACATTTGGCGGAATTCTTCCACTACCCCGATCGGGAAGCGAACCAGGTGAGTTTCTTCGTCTACCCAACAACCATGCCGAGCAAAGATTTGGCGCGCCCTCTCATTGCGTACCAACAAGCCTACCTCGGCAAGAATGTGGAGCGAAGCCTGGTGGATGCGCTCGACCTGATCCGCAGTTAGTAACTCAGAATAAGTAAACACAGTCCAACTCCGAGGACAAAATTTGACAAAGCCTCCCGTAATTATCGAGATCACGGGAGGCTTTGGTTTGGTCAAGATATACCCTGCTCCAGTTCCTTCAAATACCACCGCAAGAAGCGATCGACGTTGTATTCTTTGTAGGTCGAAAGCGGCCCGGGAACATACGCCCGTGAATTGACCCCAAGCTGGGCATTCTTACAGATCTCCCAATCCTGCTCGGCGGTCAATTGCCAGAAGGGTAAGAGCTTCTCCAAATCGTAATCCCTGCCCTCTTCGGCGCTCTGGTCCACCAGCCAGAACATGCGCACCTTAGTAGAATAGATGCCATTGGGTGTCAGCCGCACTGAGACGCTGTGATCGCAACTGGAGTGATTCCAGAAATTCGGCATGGTGCGGATGCGCAGCGTGCCCACGTCTGCATCCGGATAATCTCCCATCAAAGGAGCAACTTGCTTGCCGTCCATGCTCTCGCTGACATAGCCGTCCACCAGCGGTGTGCGGTTCGCTAAGTACCATCTCCCGGTGTCGGGGTCGGGAAACTCGCTCATGCCCGTCTTCGTGTGAGTCACGGCCAAACCGAGCTTTGCCCACTTTTCTTGGGAACGAGTAGTCACCGCATGGAGTTGTAGTGCTACTCTCTCGATCGTGTCGTCCTCGTTATAATGGTCAAAGTTGGCCTTGATGTATTGAGGGTGGTTGACGTTACAATGGTAACATTCGCGGTTATTTTCCCATACCAGCTTCCAGTTGGCTGGTACCTCATAGTCAAGGATTTTGGCGACTTTAGCGCGATTGAACCCTTGAGGTCTGGCGTAGAAGGCAATTTCTTCGTAGGCCGGCTCGAAATCCGGTGGGGTCTCGGCCAAGCTGATGAAAATCAAGCCTTCCACGTCTCGAACATGCACCGGGTGCAATCCCAACTGAGATTTATCCAAGCCCTCTTGCATGCCTCGATAGGTAATTAACCGTCCATCTCTGCCATAAGCCCATTGGTGATAGGGACAGATGAAGCGATGGACATGTCCTTCTGGCTCGACGCAGACCAATGAACCCCGATGGCGGCAAACATTATGAAAAGCCTTCACGGCGCCATCGTCGCCCCGGACGAGGATAATCGAGTCGGTATCTACTTCGTAGAGGAAGTAGTCACCCGGGTTGGGGATCTGACAACTATGTCCGGCAAACAACCATCCCCTGCGCCAGAATACCTCAATTTCAGCGCGGTAAATCAATTCGTCATGGTAAAAGGGCCGCGGCAGGCCATAACCATCCTGGCGAGACTGGATGTATGCCTTGAGGGTTGCAACCTCCTGACTTGTAAATGTGACGCTCATTGCTGCTCTCCTTTACCTAATAATTTTATGTTTTTGGGTTATAAGTCTTTTGCAAGGGGTCTTTAGCAAAGTCAGAACCTCTGCTGCGCAAGCCACCAACGGCGCGTTTCCACTTACATTTTCACTTACCAGCCCTGGTGAAGCAGCTCCCTTAGAAGCGAGCTGCTTCACCTCCTGCAATGGCTGAAGCACCTCTACACTTCTCCCTTGCCACCTTCATTTAGGCTCGCAATTTCTCACCTTTCGGATCGACCAACACTGTAGGCGCAACCACGGCCTGCACCCGTTGGTCAAACAACTCGACTTGGAAGGAATTTCCAACTTTAGCCAGTTCGAGGGGCAAATAGGCATAGACAATGTTTTTGCCCACCGTGAATCCATAACCGCCGCTGCGCACGCGACTCACCACTTTACCATCCAGATAGATCGCTTCCCCGCCATAAACCGGCAGCCAATCTTGGCCTTCCAACGTGAGCGTGCACAACTTGCGCCGAATGCCTTCTTGCTTGGCTCTGAGCAGGGCCTGCTTGCCGATAAAGTCTCCCTTATCCAGATCGACACAAAACCCTAAGCCGGCTTCGTAAGGGTTCTCGCGCGGAGTGACATCACCGGTAAAATAGCGATAGCCCTTTTCGAGGCGCAGGCAATCGGCCACTTTATACCCACAAGGCTCGATGCCGAATTCTTGGCCGGCAGCCCAAAGGCGATCCCAGACCTGAGCGGCGCGCTCCCAGGGCACATACAGTTCCCATCCTAACTCTCCAATGTAACTCACTCTCTGGGCCAAGACCTTGGTGCCGTTAATCTCGACCCAACCTGCATGCAGATAAGGAATTGCTTCGTTGGAAACATCGCTGTTGGTCACTTGAGAAAGGGTTGCGCGCGCGTTCGGCCCCCATAGGGGAATGCAAGCCCACTCGGTGGTGATGTCACGGATTTCTAGGTCTCCATCCTCAGGGCGTTGGTGCATCCGCAACCAAGCCAAATCATTGGCGATGAAAGCAGAGCCAGTGATCACCCAGAAGTGCTCCGCTCCCAGTCGAGTCACCGTCAGGTCTGCTTCGACGCCGCCGCGTGTATTCAGGAACTGGGTGTAAATGACGCTCCCGACCGGACGGTCGATGTTGCTATCGGCCACGCGTTGCAAAAGCGGCAGTGCGCCGGGCCCGCGCAGTTCGATTTTGCCAAAGGAGGTAAAGTCAAAGATCGCTACCCGCTCTCTCGCCGCAGTATGTTCAATACGCAGGCGCTCAAAATAGGGTGGCTTGCCCCAGCCCCACTTGCGCTGGTCAGCCCCCATACGACGACTTTCTTGCCCAGGTTGGAAGTAGTTCACCCGCTCCCAACCGAACTTTTCACCGAACACCGCACCCAACTCCTGCAGGCGGTGGTGTAACGGGGAAACACGATGAGGCCGCGCCCATTCGTTCTCATCGTTCGGGAACTTTAGGCGATAGTAGTACTTCACTCCCTCACGCGTGCGCTCGGTGGTGTAATAGTAGCTGGTGTAGTAATTCCCAAAGCGCGTTGCCTTGAAGGGATAAACATCCAATGAAGGTTCACCATCGATAATCCATTCGGCTAGAATTTTCCCGATTCCGCCTGCCCCGCCAAAGCCATTGAGAGACATACCGCAGGCCATCCACAAACCACGCACCTGCGGGACAGGCCCGATCATCGGCTGGCAGTCCGGAGAATATGCCCCAGGATGGCAAATCAACTTAAGCATCTCGGCTTGCTCGAGAATCGGAATACGTCGAATTGCCCCCTCCAACAACTGTTCGAAACGCTCGAAGTCAGGGGGTAAAGAGGCATTTCCGTGCTCCCAGGGAACACCATCGATCCAACGCTCTTTCGGGTTGGGTTCGTAGCCGCCAATGACCAGTCCTCCTTGCTCTTCGCGCAGGTAAATCAGGTTATCCGGATCGCGCAAGCACGGAGTGTTCGAACTAAATTCCCTGCCAGGGATGGCTTTCAGCGCAATGTGCTGATGATCTACCGGCGTAGTGGGAATATGGACGCCGGCCATTGCCGCAATACGCGGTGCCCAGAGCCCGGCAGCGTTGATCACGATCTCGGTCCGGATAGCACCCTTGTCGGTGAGAACACGGCCAATTTCTCCTTTCGGAGTTAATTCAATGCCGGTCACCCGGGTGTGGGTGTTGATCTCTACCCCCATCGCCTTTGCCAACGCAGCGAGGTGGGTGGTTGTCAGGTAAGGGTCTAGATGACCGTCATCGGGCAAGTAGATCGCCCCATAGAGGTCTTTGTCACTCATGGCGGGCATCAGTTTTAGCGCCTCGCTGGGGGAGATGATCTCCACCTCCATTCCAATCCCCTTGGCCCGGCTGACACTGCGCTGCAACTCCTTGAATTGTTCCGGACTTGACGCTACGCGCAGGCTTCCGACGACTTTGAGCAGCCCTAGTTCGGTGTATAACTCCACACTGTATTTACGGATCTGCATCAGGGTCTCCGAGGTGGCGAATTGGGTCACTAAACCCGCTGCGTGCCCGGTCTCGCCACTAGCGAGGTCCATCTTTTCCAACAAAACAACATCTGTCCAGCCTCGCTTGGCGAGGTGGTAGGCAATGCTCACCCCATAAATCCCCCCTCCGATTACAACAATCTGGGCTTGTTCTTTCACAAAATCACCTCCGATTTTGGCGCATTCTCACAGCTACAAGAACACAACTCAAGAGGCAATGATCACCTCGATCGAACGACTGATTAAAGCCATGCGCGCATTGGCATCCAACCCGCGGTCGGTGACCACCTTATCCACCTGTTCGAGGCGGGCGATGAGGTGATTAGAGACCGCACCCCATTTGGTATGGTCTGTAACGATGATCACCGGACCCTGGGTGTGTTCAATCATAATACGAATGATCTCCGCCTCGGGGAATGTAGACACCGTACAACCATAGCGCAGGCTAATGCCTTCAACACCAATAAAGGTTTTGGTGGCATACACTTGGCTGAGGTTCGAGGAAGTCAGCGGCCCCACTACAGCTTTGGAGAGCGGTAGATAACTCCCACCCAGAAGGACCAACTCGTAATCCGCATCGTATCCATCGCTGATCACTGAGGTATTGTTGGTAAACACAGTCACATTAGGGACGCCGCGAATGTGGCGCAGAACTTGTTCGGTGGTCGTCCCTGAGTTGGCGAACACCACGTCGCCGGGTTCTACAAGGGCTGCAGCGGCTCGCCCGATGAGGCGTTTCTCTTCGATCATGCGTTGGGCGCGTTGAACATATTCCGCCTCGTAACGAATTCGCTCATTGAGAATTGCGCCTCCGCGGGTGCGCTCGATCAGCCCCTGTTTTTCCAAAATTTCTAGATCGCGACGAATGGTTGACTCCGAGACATTTAATGCTTCTGCCAGCGCAGCACAGGAGGCGATGCGCTGAGCCGCTAGAACCTTTAGGAGCAACTCGTGCCGCTGAGCGGGGATCAGGGAAGGGGGAACTTGGAGTCCATCCATCAGATCATCTCAAGAGATCGATCGAACTCAAAGCTGAACAGAGTTGAGAAATCTTGAGTTGAAGTATACCAAATTTTGCGCAAATTTGCAAGATTTTGCCAGAAAGTAGGAAGATTGCCCGGCGCCTTCAGAGCCGAACTGAAATGGCACTCCAGCAACCTCAAGCGGACGGCTGCAACTTGTCCCCGAAGCCAGGCCGTGCCCCTCGGCATACCCCTAAATCGAAGCGCTAGAGTCCTAAATCGAGAAGCTCTCGCAACGATCCCTCTCCCTAGGGAAGCCTCCTAGCACCCTCAGGGCGAAGAGGATAAGGGTTGGGCAAGAGTCGTGCACAAACTCTCAGAAAAGAAGCCCAAAGGTACAAGAAGAGAGAAGGCTCGGCCGAAGTTGAGGACAAATCCTGCTTATGCCTTAGAGCGCCTGCAGCCGACTGAGACTCAGACGGAACAATCCGCAATGGGTAGTAACTTTTTAGTCTCTCTTGAAGGATTGGGGGAGCCATAAGCTCCTCAAAGCACATCGTTGCAAAAGCGACGAAACTCACACGCTAAACACTTTGCCCGATTTTCAGTGGGCGGTGGCATCTGTTCGCTGCGCACGGCGGTGTGCATTTCTTCCAATGTCGCTAGCAGCTCCTGACGTAAACCTTTGCTGAAGACGATCTCTTCGGTGCGCCGTTTGGGGATAAGATAGACAAAGCCGCGCCGAGCCGGGATTTGACTCTGCTCCTCGAGCATTAAGCCATAGGCGAGCAACTGAATCTGCACTTGTTTACCGATCTTCACCGAGTTCTTAAACTCAACCACGAGCACTTCTGGCTGTGGCTCCTCTACCCAAATAACCAAATCGGCCTTGCCGCGCAATCCTAGATGCAGCGAGAAAAGCTCCACATCAAATTCGCGGCGACCTTCTAGACCTCCATAACGGTGGGTGTTGCGGCGCATCTCGCGCCGCACTTCCTCTTCTCCGGCTTCTCTACCGTAAAGCATCTTATAGGTAATCGGACGCACATCTGGCAAACAATAGGCATAATAGACGATGCGTCTGCAGTAGAACCACTGCTTGAGATCGGTCACCCGGAAAGGAAGGTCGGGGTCAAGAGATAGCTTCCACTCTAAGCGCTCTTCATCGCGTTGCTCCTCCGCTAACTCCTTCTCCATCTTTCGCTCCACTTTGGTCGAGAACTTTTCTGCGTCTCCAATCGGCAAGGCAGATGTTGAAAAGTTGAATATTGCCTTTCTGCTTACCCAAGGTCTTCTTGAGCTTGAGAAACAGCTCCTCCTGTTGAGTGGGTAACAGCCATCCCAAAAAAGCGCTAAATTGAATACGATCTAAACCGTAGTCCAAACACACCTCGGCGACTTTGGTGCGCCTGCGGTCATCTGGGATGTCGTAGATGACCAGGGTATTCGGTGCCTTCGTAGCTACCATGCCATCTCAAATGGAGTATATTCAAGGCGTTCGCCGCGCAAGAAGGTAGCTATGTGTCGAGCTTGCATTTGGAGGACTGCCCGCAAAGGGTGACGCTTGCCTTCATAGGGGACAGGGGTATCGAGACGTTCGTTGATCTTTTCGACAATTGTGCGGCGAGTTTCTTTGGTGAGCAGGTAGTGTTCGTCGAATTCAGCCATCCAGCCTTTATTGAACATCCCCAAGATGGTGCGGTCAACCACAACTGGGCGGAATTCTTCGATAAAGTCGAGGGTCAGGCTGGGTTTGCCGGGGCGATCGACATGCAGAAAACCGGCGTAGGGGTCTAACCCGGCTAGAACCAAACAACGCTCGATTTGAGCGTACAAGATGCCGTAGGCATAATTGAGGCAAGCATTAACGGGGTCTTTTGCGCCGCGCCCGATGCGCCCGGGGAACTGCAGCGCTTGGGGCAATAGACAGCCAACAGCGCGCCAATAAATTTGGGCGGCCTGACCTTCGATGCCCATCAGTTCGGCGCGCAAGTCGTTCACCGTAACTGTGCCATCCCGATATCCGGGATACGTGCGAAGGCGCTCCAGCTCTATGATCTGATCAACAATCTCGGTCGCCGAAAGGTGCAGTTCCTGATAAAGTTCGGGGTCATTTTCTTTGCGATACTTGGCGATGTATTTTAAGAGGTTGGATTGATTTTTCAATTTACCGATCCCGAAGGCAAGGACGAGTTCGAGTGCACGGCGTTGGTGATAGGCTTCGAGCTGGGCGCGGCGGGTAGCAACCGTACCGATCAAGCCGGCACTATACAAACTGGCATAGGGTGTGCCGGTGGCGCTGATGAAGTAAATGGGGATACCGCGCTCGGTGCATTCCCGTATGGCTTCGGCGCTGATACTGACGCCACGGTTGCCAATGACCACCGATTCGAGGTGAATGAGTGGCGCAGCAGCGATCTTCTCCTCGCCTTTGGTGACGACCAGACGTTCGCTGTGCTTGCCAATAAAGGCGCCGTATTGGTCAACGATTAGGTGTTGGATGATGGTCATGTTGTGCAGCTCCCGACTTTCTGCCAGACCCCAGAGTCGACGATCTCAAACTGCGTCTCTTCTTCGAGTACCGAACCGGGAGTCCAGCATACCCAAGCAGGGCTTAAGACACGACCAAAGGCATCACTCCTGCCGCTTGTTTCACGACCAACAAGGGGTTCGATCATCCCACGAGCGTTGACACCCTGCGCAATTGCATGAGCAGGAAGGGCACTGCCCGATTGCAGTGTTCTCTGAGGGCGGTCGGCGGCTAGGTGCCAGCCGGCCTCAGCGATACTACGAAACTCTATCAAGCGCAGCCGACCGAAGCCGTAACGCCGCTCGCCACCTATCTGCAGATCGCCCAACCAATTCCGCCAATGGCTTGCTGCGCCGAGAGATCTGAGCGAGCCTCCACGCAAGAAAACATAGCCCCCGACCTGCGCTCGACGAACTTGCTGCTCTCCATCTCTCGTTACACGAAATACGGGTGCGATAAATTCTACTTCGTGCAGGCTACCCTCCGCAGCAGAAGTATTGGTAGCATCCAAAGCGGTAGTTACATGGATACCCAGATAGCGGCGCTCGAATTCGGGGACAGTAAGCGATCCATACTTCAATTCCCCGTCCTGATAAGCTGGAGAGAGTTCAAGGCCGTTCTCCTCGATGAACCAGTAGCTGAAGGCACAATGGGACTTAACCCACTCACCCACAGCTTGATAATCATCAGGCCGTTGAGTATTAAGCACATCGATTGCAAAGCCGCGCCGGGTGAGAGTCTCGGTCACGGCGCCCCAGAGGTTCCGGGCTGGGACATAGTAGCGCGTGCGTTGAACATTTCCCACTTTATGGTAGCCGATATGCAGTGGGCTACAGAGCTCATAGGTTACTTTATAAACCGTCCAGGCCATACCTACTCCCTACTCCAATGCCTTAGCGTGGTAGCGGGCATAAATTAGGGCTTGTTCCAATAAGCGTTTGGCGAAGAGGAGTTGATCGAGATGATTGGCTAGGTGATCTCGCACGGCTGCTAGCGGGTCGGAAACGTTTTGGAAGGACTGGATGCCTGCTTCTTCCAAAAGTTTATAAAAACTCACTTTTCCTTGCAAACCCTGCGAAGCTTGATACAGAAAGAAGGCATACACACCGTTTTCTTGCAAAACTCCTAGAGATTGGGTAATGTGGTTCTCAGACTGCTTCCTAATAGCTTGATGGAGTTCGCAAGCGATCTGCCAGCCATACTTTGCACACAATTGATCTAAGTTGATTGCACTCATTCTACGCCTCCATTTCCCAAATTGAGCACTCGCAGTCGTCCCATGCCTCGCGTGTTCATTCCTCCTATACCCAGAGAATCAAACAGCTTGAGCCCGCTAATGACGGTTCTTTTCACCTTCGCTATATCGCCGTCGAGGGGTGTCTTACCTTCAACTTGATAAAATCTCGGATCGCTCACCACAACTTCAAAATAAAGCACGCAAGCGCGGGGAAGAGCTTCGTAAGTAAAGAGCGCATGCTCGGCAGCGGCACCGGTCTGGGGATCAATGCTGACCGAGGTGCGCACCTCTAGATTATCGTTGACAATATGGGCAAACATCTTGTTCGAGACCAACACGGTGCGATGTTGGATTTCGTTCGGAACATCACTCAGCTTCCCATCAAGCGAGAAGTCGTTTCTAGCTATTTCTAGCATCAACCAACCGAGATTCAGTTTCCCGTTTGCCTTTACACCACTTGCTACATACACCTGTCCATCTTGCGGTTCTTGCTTTACAATCCCCAAGTCTCCCAGTACCTCCGAGCAGGTCACCCACACAGGGCCTGCAAGGGAGTGCACGGGGAAGAGAACGAGGCGCGCATCCGAGAACTGTGCCAAGCCTTGAAAGCCACCTCCGGCGCGCTTCGCAAAGCCGAAGGTAACGCAGATAGGACAATCAGGCTTGCCACAGTGGCCTCGATAGTTGCCCTGCGCTTGTCCCTGCCCGGCGCAGTGGGGGAACTTATCCGGCTCTTGCAAAGCGGCATAAGTGCGGCAGGCACCAGCGATGCTGGTGGCGGGAATCTTGGGCAGGTTCGTCCCCGGTTCACGGACAATGCTCATATCCACGCGCCCCAACCGCGCGCCGCCTGTGCCAACATGGATTGGATCGAGGGCGAGAGTAAAATACAGCAACACATCGGGTAAGTACGCCATTTTCAATTCTCCTCAATTCTTAATCTTTCTCTTGAGAATTCGGACGTATAGTTCCAAGCAACGGACAAAACGTCCGCTCGATACATCCTCTATGGAAATAACATCCAACATTCCCGCACGCTTAAGCGTTGCATGCACAAGGTTTTGGAATTCTCTACTTTCTCTCTGCCATAGGGTGCTTTTAACTTCGAACAAGGCCGAGATATCGTGCAGTTGGGTATCGGTCATCTCCGGGATACTGCGAATTCCATCCCACATTTTGCTCAGATGCGACAATTCGCTTAGCAACATAGCATCTCTCTGGGGATCAAACTCAAAGCGTTTGGCAGTGTGGTCTAGCCAGAGGTAGGCAAAGCGAGAGGGGGCGATGGAGACCACATCTCCTTCTTTTAGCTCCTTGACATGGACTAGCCAGTGGCCATTGTGTTGGAAGCGATAGGAGCGGTCATCCGGAGTGCCATCCGCAAAATGGATGACGAAAAAGTACGGGTACCACAAATCGTCGGTTTGGTTATCACCCATTTTCGTTGCAATCTTCCAAAAGATTCGTTCTCCACCTCTCGAAAGAGAGACATGCTGATCAAGTCCCTGACTATCGGGACAGCAATACTCTACACGCCACTCCTCCATAACTAGCGGCGTTTCTAGCATTCGTTGCGCTGCATCGATCACGGCTACGAGAGGCATTTTGCGCGGGAAGAAGACGATGCCGAAGAAAAGCGGTAGCCGGTTTTGCACCTTACCAAATTGCTTCTCGTATTCACCCCGAATCTGCTCAACGATCTCCAGAGCATCGGCGGCGGGGACAAAGGCAAGAAACTGATCGGGGGAGGCAAGCATCGTCAGGATGGGTCGATAGCGGGAGTACTGCTTGGAAGGTGCAACGACTCTGCGCACACGATACTGCACCTGTGATTTCCGACCGTCATCTTCCCGGGTGAGGCTTAGCAGCCCCGGCTTTGGCTGCTCAGGCACAAACGAAATGGTTAGGAACGCATCTCCAAAGTGCCAAACGCTGATAGGATCGCCGTTGAACGTCCCATCACAAACCACGCCCGGGGGTGGCAAGGATGCTTTTTGCTCCACTTCCAGAAGCCAGCGAGTACGATCTGGCAAGCCGTTCAGAATCTGATTTTCCACCGTGTCCATCCAGAATCGCTGACAGGTTTCCCAAATGCGGCGCAGGCGAGCGGGGGAGGGATTCTTGGGCACACAGCCTATTGGTTCGTTCGCCTTGGCTGCAACCAGCAAAGTCTGCACGAGCTCGCCAGAGAGCCAGTCCTCCAGACCAAACTTGCCCACCAGGAGCGCCACACGGCCGTTGGCATCGGCAAGCTCATCGATCCAGATGGTGTAGCGTGGGTCACTTTGCCACTCCTTAACGCGCGATCCCCGTCGCTTCAGACAGTGTTCACAAGCTTCGTTGCCCTCGCTCATCGGTCGTAGGCGACAGACCGGGCAAAGCTCCCAATTTTGCTCAAGGCCGGGGTTCTCCCAAAGCTGTTGCCAGTACGAGGTGAAATTGGCGGTGTCGAAGGGTTGCCCAAGGTCTCTCAGAGCTTCGCAGCGTGCTTTAGCTAGGATGCCCTTTAGCTGTTCGGCGGCTTTTTGTCCATCCCCAACAGTCACAGCGATGCGCGGGGAGAGTTCGGGCTCGACCTGTTCTAAAAGGCGGCGGATCTCCTGCGCTAAGTCGGTGAACAGATCGAGGTCGGGGAAGGTAAAGTAAATGCCAGTGCTATCACGATAGACCTCGTTGCCAAGCGGATATTCTTCTTCAATCAAGCTCTTTACCTGTTCGCAGGCTTGATCTATGGCACGTTGGTAGCCGAGCAAGTCGGCGATCTTAACCGCTTTGGCATAGAGCGCAAGAACATCGAAGTTGACACGCAGGATTCGCCAGCGGAAATCGTGGTCTATGATCTTTGCCTTGTTATCCCACTGACGGATCTGCGGTTGAGTATTTGTGAGAATTGCCCCACTTAGCGCCGCCTTGAATAAGGCTGCGACAATAGCAGCCCAATCGGCAAGGGTTACTTCATTTATAGGGCGACGTGTGTCCCCTAAACCATATTGAAAAGTTTTAAGAATTTGCT
>JANXBJ010000017.1 GCA_025057645.1 Anaerolineales bacterium | reverse complement strand
AAGCTAACCTGAGGGCGATCGAAAACCAATCCCCCGGAATTGCAACCTTGTTTGGCAACTCGATGAGTCCGCAGTGACGTCATGCCCAAGGTCTAACGATGAGTGGGTTTCTCAGTCGAATTGCCGCTCGGGCAATCACCTCCGCCCATCAGGGCTTCCGGCACCCTTATCATATTCCATCCTCCCCAAAAATCAATAGTTTTTTCAAAAAAGTTCTGCTAAGATATATTAATTTCAGCAACCGCTTACCCGCCCAAAGGAAAATAAACGTTAAACTTCCATGAGCTCTCGTCTGGCTAATCGTTGGCACTTATTTGAGCCGTTGGGTGTATACAAGCAAAATTGTGTGCCGGATTTCCGGCCGAGCAAAGTTGATTAGGATCACATAATGCCTGAATTGCTTGCTAGGTAATCCACTCGCTCGAATACAAATGCGTTATCAGTCAATGGCTCGGCAAGGGGGTCGGAAGCACAACCGCAGCATCTAGACCAGGTTCGCCTGATCGTGAACGCTGACGAGAGTCGGACTTGGACATCAATTGGCGATCGTCTGCTCGGCTCGCCGCAAGCAAGCCTTTCCGATTGCACGGACATGGGCCAGACGTGTTCGGGGAGGTGGTTCAGCTATAACACCAATGGCTCGCCTCAGCCAATACGCAAGCGGCTGCCTACAAAGCGCACAGTCCCTTGAGTTGGGCAGAACAAATTTGGGTCAAGAGCGGTTCGAGCCGATGCTCGGTTCGTTGCGGTTGGTGGCTGCTCCATTCAAGAGGCGCGGCGCAAATTGAGTAGACCATGTTGACCGCTGCGACTTGAGCGCTTTCGATTGGTTGGCGCTTTACCAAAGAGATCGACCAATTGTTCGCTGTATCCTATGGGTTGTTTATCTGTGAACTATCCTTTATGATGGCTCGAAACCTTCCTGTGCGGGGAGTTTTCCTTCGGGTGGGTGCGGGGCGCTTCAAGGAGTAAGGGACAAGGTTGGGGCTGGCAGGAATGGGGGTGAAGCCTCTGGTGGCGGAGGATAGGCTTCTGGCGTGAGGGTGGGCAGGGAGAGCGGTTGAACTTGCGGCGGTGCAGGATAAGCTTCCGGGGTGGGCGTCAGCCAGGGTTCGGGCGTGAAGGTAGGCAACGGCGTGGGGCACGATGAGGCCTTGTCTGGCAGTGCGATCATCCAAATTAAGGCGGTATTGACCTTGGACCAGACATCGCCTTGCTGCGCTTGGCTTGTCGCAGGGCGCAGACTTTGGAAAGTAGCGGCGATCCAATCGCATCGCAGGTTATTCTCTGCGATCGGGCAAGTTAGCAGCAGCCCTAACGGCAGAAAACAACCCTCTTTTTGTATTTAGCCTGTACGAACCTCGAAGGCTATTTTCAGTGTAACCCACGGGCAGGTGCAGGGTATGATTCGGGAGAAAAAGGGCCTGTGAAATTACAGCGGAACCCGCATTATTTACTACCCATCTGAGATACTGCCGGTGCCTTCAGGGAATAGCCCGCTGCGCCTTACCCACAACAAAACTTGAGAGATGAGGGCGAGCACCGGAAGTTCAATCAGCGGTCCGATCACCAGGGCAAGTGTCACAAGCGGTTCATTCGGGAAAGCAACAACCGCAATGGACAGGGCAATGGGCGAATTCCTAGCCAGGGTCGTGAAACTCAGGGATGCATAGTCCGCGTAGTTGCTACTAAGCCATTTGCTGACCACAAACGCAAGGGCTAAATTGCTGCTGAAGAAAAGCGAAACAGGCAACAGAAGTTGAAGCAAGATCTGCGGTCTCTGGACGATTGCCTGCCCTTCTGAGGCAAAGACTGCCGCAATCGCCAGGACAAGTAGGATAATCTGGGCTGGCTGAACCGATGGCAAGAGTCTTTGCTCAAACCAAAGCTCTGACCGATAGCGAACGAGAAAATAGCGGAGAACATTCGCTGCAAAAAAGGGCAGCAGCAACGCCAGCACAACACTTTCAAGAACAACTCCTAAGTCCAAGGGGAACACCGCGCCGGCTAGTACGAAGAGATAGACCGGTAGCAGTAGGAGCTGCAAAACCAAATTAAGCGGTAGCAATGCGGTGCTGAGCGGCAAATTGCCTTTGGAAAGCCCAGTGAACACCAGATACCAATCCGTGCAAGGTGTCACCATCAACATCAAGAAACCCACCCACACTGCCGGCTGGTCACGGAGAAATAGCCAGCCCAAGAGATAGGCAAAAAGAGGTGTCCAGACAAAATTGATCACCAAACTAGCCACTGCCACCCGCCGAAACCGAAAAGCATTCACGAAACCGCGCAATGGCACATGGAGAAAGGCGCCGGTGAGCATTAGCATCAGCAGCGGCAGGATAAGGCTGCCTGCGCTTTGGGCAACCTCAGGAACATACCCCAAGGCAATTCCGACCCATACCGCAGCGAGGATCAAAAAAGGTTGGGCCTTTTCTATCAGCGTCATGCCTTTACTGTCCCTCTTTGGATTGGCAGGTCTCAGCCGAGATCCATCGAAAGGCCCGCCTTTCCCTTCTTGCCAAGGTGATCAACCATGCAAAACCACCCCTATGCGCCTTTGTCGGCTCTACCCGATGAACCGCTCAACCCTACCATGCTTCCTACTCCACCAAGTCTTGGGATAGACCTGCCTCTACAAGGCGCAGCACTTTCTTGTCGGTGATCAGTCTTGAACCACGCACAGCCTTCTCCAAAAGCCCGCTACACTACATAGATCGGATTCGAGAAGATCCACCCCCGCCGCTTGCCTAGAAAACGCAGATACACCTCCACGCGATAAACGCCCTTTTCGCTGGCAAGAAAGGTGCAGAGGTCGCGTTTATGCCATTTTTTGATCGGAACACCGTCCTTGAGCAGAATACACTCGGTGGCAAAGGGGAGGCGAATCTTGAACGTCACCCCGCCCTCGACCGAAATGCGCTCCCCCATCACTGCTTCCCCCTCTTTGCCCAAAGCGCTAAAACGAAAACCATGCGTTGAGGCGGGAAGATCGTAACCGATGAAGGCCCGCCCTGCGGCCAACGCAGCGTAGATCGCCTGCCGGTCGGAGCTGAATTCGCCGCTAAGGGGTTGGGGCAAGAGAAGATGGGTGTTAATACAACGAAAGTGAAATTCGAAGGGGAAGACCGTTTTGCGCAGCGGTCCAATCCGGATCGGCAGGGCATGGGCGTCTGAGCCTCCGATGGCCACCACAGGTTGACCTCGGGCCAGCAACCGATCCCAAAGCTTGAGTGCCTCGGTGAAAGGTCCTTCGGCAATCATGGAAGGGAAGAAAACGTAGAAAAGCGCATGGGGTATGCTCTTGAGACGTCCTTTGAACTCCGAAAAACCATTCCAAAGCTCGATGCCCGTAAAATCGTGCACTTCCCAGTCCACCCAGGAGAGATCCTCCTGACCTACCGCTGGGGCAGCAGGGTCGACCGGATGGGCAATAAAGGTTAGGCCTCCGGCGCGGCGGGCGGTGTCGATCAGGTATTGCGGGTCAGTAGCGTATTGGGCCAATTCCCGATCCGCTCCTAGGACCAACAAGTGGTTTTTCTGCGGCTGCCGTGTCCGATCGTGGATTTCCTCTCCGACCAACAGGAGCGTGCGCCCATCTCCTTCGCGGAAGATGCGCTCTGCGCCTTTGACCAAGACGTTATGATCGGTGACGATCACTCCGTCCAACTGGGTTTTCAGGGCTGCTCGAGCGATTTGCTCATGGGTGTAGAATCCATCCGAGTAAGGGGTGTGCATATGCAAATTGATGACCGCTTCGTACATGGATATCCTCGCTAACTCTTATACGGTGACTGCATCCTTGGCTCTCTCTCAAATGTCTTCATCCCTCAGGGGTTGCCTTAGCACGGCTATAAGGGTTCAGCATTGACTGTTCCCGGCTCGGAGCAGGGGGAGAGACGGACGGAGACCTTTGCTGCATCCGATAGCTTCACCAAGAGACTCAAGGCTCGAGGCCGTGGGGATACCCCTCTAGAAGATAGCAAGCGGCAAAATGCCGTTCGCCGACTTGCACGGCAACAGGCTCGGACAGGCTGCAGATTGGCATCCGATACGGACAGCGGGTATGAAAGCGACACCCAGAAGGGGGATGAATTGCGCTTGGCACATTCCCTTCTAAAATTTGGAGCTCGCTGACATCCTGCATCTCGAGAGTCGGAATGGCATTGAGTAAAGCTTGAGTATAGGGGTGACGTGGACGATCGAACACTTCGCTAGCCGGACCTTGCTCGACCACCTTTCCAAGATACATGACCACGATGCGATCCGACAAATAGCGCACCACACTCAAGTCGTGGGAGACCAGCACATATGTCAACCCCAAGCGTTGCTTCAGTTGAACGAGTAACTCTAAGATTTGGGCCTGGGAAAGCACGTCGATTGAGGAGGTGGGTTCGTCAAGCACGATCAACTTCGGTTGTAGGGCCAGCGCCCGGGCGATGGCGATCCGCTGCCGCTCTCCTCCGGAAAACTCATGAGGGTACTTGAACAGCGAATCGCGCGGCAACCCAACCATGGCAAGCAAATCTCTGACCCGCTCCGAGAGTTCGGCATTCGATAAGCGGCGATGCACTCTCAGAGGCTCGCCCACCACATCCCGTACCAGCATGCGGGGGTTGAGTGACCAGAACGGATCCTGAAAGACAATCTGGATGTCCTTACGGACTTTTTTGCGCAGTTCTGCTTGAGAGAGATGAGTAATATCCACGCCGTCAAAAAGAATGCGTCCCTCAGTCGGTTCTTCAAGTCGCAGGAGCAGGTTGACCAAAGTGGTCTTACCACACCCGGACTCTCCAACCAAGCCGACCACCTCGCCTCTATAGATTTCCAAATCCACCCCATCTACGGCTCGCACCCACTGCTTGGCACCCCAAAGAGCCTCTGAACGCACGGGAAAGTATTTCTTCAGGCCTTCAATTCTGACCAGGGGATCGCTCATGGCTCAACGGCTCCGCGCCAAAAAACAAGCTGCTTTGTGCTCCGGGCGGATGACGGCTTCAAGTCTGGGCTGCTGCTGAACGCAGAATTCCACGCCAATCGGACAGCGCGAGTAAAAAGGGCAGCCTTGTGGCGCTTCGGGCTTGAGTTCGAAGCCCGAAAATCTCGGTCTCTCCGATCGGTCTCGCGGGAGGGCCGAAATGAGCGTTTGGGTATAAGGGTGCAGAGGTTCACGGATCACCAGAGGGCTGGGCCCTTCTTCGACCAGCTTGCCGCGATATAAAATCCCCACCCTTTTACAGAAAACATTGACCAAGCTCACGTTGTTAGCAATAAAGAGGACGGTAATGCGTAAGTTCTTGCGCAGCTCATCGATCAGTTGCAGGATTCCAGCTTGGATCGTCACATCTAAATTGCGGGTCGGCTCATCGGCGATCAGGAACTCTGCTCCACAGGATAGAGCAATGGCGATCACAACTCGCTGTCGTTGCCCGCCGCTCAGCTCATGGGGGTATTTTTTAAGAATATTCTTAGCGTCGGCCAATTTCACCATCTCTAGGAGTTCCACTGCCTTTTGGGTTCGAGAATGCCCTCTCAGCCCTTGATGATATTCGATCACGCGCTCAATTTGTTGACCGACGGTAAAGACGGGGTTCAGAGTGGACATCGGGTCCTGAAAAATCATCGCCAGACGCTTGCCGCGATAGAGAGAAGCCAACTCCGATTCGGACTTCTTGAGCAAATCCTCACCATCGAACCAGATTTCACCGCGCTGGATCACCCCAGCCGGCTTCGGCAACAGACCCAGTATGGTCAACGCCAGAACGGTTTTACCGGCACCACTCTCTCCTACCAAGCCGTAGGTTTCGCCGCGTTCGATCGCTAGACGTTCGATATTGAGAACCGGCCGAGTCTCCTCAAAGGTTCTAAAGCCGACCAACAAATCCTTGATCTCAAAATAAGCACTCATAACGCTCGACTCAGAATTTGCGCGTTCTCGGATCGAGCACCTCGCGAATGCCGTCTCCGATTAAGTTGAACGCTAAGACCGTCACAAAGATGGCTATTCCGGGAAACGTGCTGTACCACCAAGCGTTAAGAAAATAGGTGCGGCTGGTCGAAATCAGCAATCCCCATTCAGGAGTCGGAGGTTGTGCGCCCAACCCCAGAAAGCTCAGGGCAGCGATGGTCAGGATCACCCCACCGAGATCCATCGAGGCTTGCACGATGACCGGGGCCATTGTGTTGGGAAGAATATGCCGGAAAATAATGCGCGACATCGGCGCCCCGATCGCTAGGGCGGCGCGCACAAACTGACGTTCCCGAACGGAAACAGCTTGCCCGCGGATAATGCGCGTGTACCATGGCCACCACGAAATGGCAATCGCCAGCATCGCATTGCCTAAGCTCGGCCCCAAGAACGCAGCGATGGCGATGGCGAGCAGAAGGGGTGGAAAGGAGAGAAACACATCCGTGATGCGCATGATCAGTTCATCCACCCACCCCCCCAAGCCACCGGCAACTGCCCCCAGCGGGACGCCGATCAGCAGCGCCAAACCCACTGCGACAAGAGCGGTCTGGAGGGAGATACGGGTGCCAAAAATGATGCGCGAAAACAAGTCTCGGCCCAGCTCATCGGTGCCCATGAGGTAACGACTGGAAGGAGGCAATAGCTTATCCTGGGGGTTGGTGGCACTAAAGGCGTGAGACGGGTAAGGAGCAATCCACGGGGCGAGAATCGCCACCACTACCAAGAAAGCAATCACGATCAGCGAAGCCCGTTGCAGGGCATTCCGATTCAGCAGGTAAAGCGTCAGTCTCAGCTCCCGCAAACCGGGGGAAAGGGATTGATAGACTTCGCTGAACCTCGCCAACATCCCTAGGACATCCTGACGCGCGGGTCAAGGGCGACAATCAGATCGCTGATGAGATTCAGGACTACGTAAGAAAAAGCCGAGAAAATTGTCACCCCCATGATGGCAGGGTAGTCCAACCCGATCACCGCCGTGGCTACATAGCTTCCGATCCCCGGCCAAGTAAAGATCGTCTCGGTCAGAAAAGTGTTCACCAAGGTGTATCCAATAGAGAGCGCAACCACCGTAGAAGTCGGCCCGAGTGAGTTCTTGAGCGCATAAGACCAAAGGATCACCCGCTCTTGGAGTCCGTAGGAGCGGGCGGCGGTAATGTAGTCCTCACTTAAGATTTCCAACAGAGCCGAGCGGGTCATGCGCGCCACCAAACCCACCGGGTACACGCCAATGGTGATTCCTGGAAGGACTAGATGCCACAGGGCGTCGAGCAAAATCACAAAGTTGCCGCTGATCAGCGAGTCCAACGTCAGAAAGCCCGTGATCCGCGGAATCTCCATGGTCAATTTGATCTCTGTGCTTAGCTGCCCACCCATCGGGAACCACTGCAGCGTTCTAGCAAACAACAATTGTAAGATTAAGCCGATCCAAAACGTGGGGAGGGAGACCGCCCCGATCGAAAACAAACGGCTTAGGTGATCCACTAGGCGGTCCTTGTATTTCGCGGAGAGAACCCCAAGGGGGAGGCCGATAAAGACGGCGGCAAAAGTCGAAATCAGCACCAGCTCGATCGTCGCCGGTAAACTCTCCGCCAGCTCTAAGGCAACCGGACGGCGTGTGCGCAGAGAATATCCCAGATTCCCCTGAGCCAAATCCAGCAAGTATGTCCCGAATTGAATTATTAACGGCTGATCCAAGCCGAGTTCCGCACGAGCCTTGGCGATCTGCTCGGGTGTTGCGCGCGGACCGGCCCACTTTGCTGCCGGATCCGAAGGGATAACCCTTGCGATAAAGAAAGTCACCAAGGCTACCCCGAACATCACCACCCCCCCTAAGATCAGACGGCGCAAGATAAACCTGAGCATCGTCCCGAACCACCCAAATGAAACCCGGCCGAAAACTTAGACACCCAAAAGGCCTACCCGGAGCTATAAAAGTGGGCACAGAAGCGCCCAGACCCGTTCTGTGCCCTAACACTCTTAGTGCTTCATGCAATGATTTTTATTCCATCGTAAGCTGATGGAAGAAAACGACCGTTGGGTAGGCCGGATTGAAGCGGAATCCTTGCAAATTCGCCACGGTAACCCAAACGTCTTGACGATCGTAGATAAAGAGCGCAACTGCATCTTCGAGCAAGATCCGTTGAGCCTCGATAAACATTTGCTCGGCCTTGGCCCGGTCTGTTGAGGTCAGCTCATTCGCCTCGTCAATCAGTTGGTCGAACCGCGGATTTTTGTAGTAGGAGAGGTTAAAGAGGGGTTCTTCCTCGGAATGGAACGTGCTGTAAAGCATGGAATACGGGCTGGGCATATCTGGCCACCAATACATCATAAAGATATCTTGGCGGTTCTCCGCAGGCCCTTTGGCCAGTTCCCACTGGCTGTCCCAAGGCATGCCGCGAATTTCAAGATCAATATTGAGCTTTGCAAGCTCCGATTTGTACAGTTCGGCAGCGCTCTTCTCGGCCTCATTCCCTGCAGTGTAGACCAGCAGAAGCTTAAGACCTCCTTCACCGTAGCCTGCCTTCTGCAAGTGCTCGCGGGCCCTATCGAGGTCATAGGTGTATCGAGGTAGTTGATCACTCCATCCCCACATCCCATAGGGAACCATGCCATAAGACTGACGACCGTATCCCCCTATAGCCGTCTTGATCACTTGTTCGTAGGGGAAGGCATAGGAGAGCGCGCGGCGTAGGTCCACGTTGTCCAAAGGTGGCTTTTGAGTGTTGAACATAGCGATCAAGTTCTGGAACGAGGGTTCAACGTACACTTTGACTTTGGGATTGTTCTTCAGGGCTTCGATGTCGGTGTAGGTCAACTCAACAGTAATGGTCGCCTCTCCAGTTTCAATCACTTGGCGTCTGGTAGCAGGCTCGGCTACCTTTCTAAAAACTACAGTATCGAAGCTGTTCTCTTGCCAACCTCCCCAGTACTCGGCAAACTTCTCCAGAATTACCTCCTCGCCCCATTTCGCACTCTTGAGCATATACGGACCGGTACCACAACCCTTGGCTTCTTCGATCCAGGTGTTGTCCTCTTTGACGCATTTTCTCGAGTAAATGAAAGCGGCATAGCCGGTCGAAGCGATGAGGTCGAGTGGGGCCTTATAGGACAGCTTGAATTCCACAGTCTGGGGGTCGAGCACGTTAATGGCTTCGACCGCTGACCAAATGTAGGAAGCACCAGCACCGAGCTGCTTAGTCCGCTCTATCGAGAATTTGACATCCTCTGCAGTGAACGGGTCGCCGTTCTGGAACTTGACTCCCTGGCGCAGCTTGAAAGTCCACGTTTGACCGTCAGCCGAGACCTCATAGGACTCGGCCAAGAGCGGCACAATCTTCTTCTCAATCGCATCGTAACGCAACAGTTGCTCATACATATTGTTGTGTACGTGAATGCCGTTTGAGTACTCAATTGCGGGATCCCAACTGGTGAGGGGTTCGCTGTTTATGGCATACACGGCAAACTTCAACGCTGCCTGAGTTGGGGTGGCGGCAGTCCCGCCACAGCCGACAAGCAAAATCCCTGCCATAACGAGAATCGCAATAAGAACAAAAAGCTTCTTCATTGCCTATTCCTCCTTGCAGACTTCGCTAGATAGCCAGCCTAAGAAAGAAAATCTAGGATTAAGCCCTAAAAGTCTTGGGGCAATGGATGGGAAAAACGCCTGCTCCATCTGCCCAGATAGAGCCAATTAAAACAAATAGACTCCAAAAAGTCAATCTCCTGATAGCAGCGAGTCCGGACCAGCATCCCATTCAGAAGCCAAGGAGGTATTCAGAGAGCCTCCCCGGCATAGGGGCCAAAGAGACCCAAGAGAGCTAGACCCCGATCGGCTGTCAAAGCGCTCACCGAAAATATTTGGCGGATGCTCAAAATTTAGGCTACCTGCTCCAAGGGTAGACAACATCCTGACACGCTGAGGAGCGGGCAAGTCGGCCGGTCACGGCCAAACCCGTTTGGGCGCCCGAAGCAGGCTGCACAGTCTCCTCGAAAACCCGGCGGGTTACAAACTTTGCTCATCTAGGCAAAACTAGGGATATAATAGGCACAAAGTTGAGCCTTAGCCTTTTTCTTAGCCGAGGAATGATCATGCCCACCAGAACTTTAGCGAACTTTCAAGATTTTCAAGACTTCATCACCGGCCTGAAACTGCTTGGCACGGGGGGTGGTGGCTCGCCGACCGCTGGCATGGAAATGCTGACCCAAGCCCATAGCGAGGGCCTCTCCCTCGGGTGGATCGATGCGGCAGAATTGCCCGATGAGGCGTTTAGTTGTACTACATATGGCTCCGGTTCGATTTCAGAGGACACCCCAGGCAGTTTGGAGGAAATTCACGAGCTGGGCAGAAAGCGGAATATCCCCGTACGTTACGCTTACCGTGCACCCGAGATCGCGATACGAGAGCTGGAAGCCTACGCAGGGGTTAGGATTGGAGCTATTGTGCCTGTAGAGTTAGGAGCCTCCAACACAATCGCTCCGCTGGTTACCGCTGCCCGCCTAGGACTTCCCCTGGTGGACGGCGACTACAGCGGCCGCGCCGTGCCGCAGGATATGCAGAGCACCTATTTTCTCAAAGGCGTCCCTGCCTACCCGGCTGCAATTGTGGACTGGTGGGGAAATGTGATCATCCTCAAAGAAGTCGTCACAGCCGAGATGGGGGAGCGCATTGGCAAGATGTTAGGCGTGGCCGCCTTTGGGGTGGTGTATTTTGCCAATACTCTGCTCTCCGCTGAGCAAACCCGCGACACGATCATCCCCGGAACGCTGACCCTCAGCCTAGAATTAGGACAAGCCGTCCATCGAGCTGTAGAGACAGGTAGAGATCCGATCGCGGAAATCGTTCGTAAGTTAGAGGGATGGCTGCTCTTTCAGGGAGTGGTTGTAGGCAAAGAGTGGCAGGATAAAGAGGGGGTAATGGTCGGCACGACCTTTATCCAAGGGACCGGCGCGTTTAGCGGAAAGAGCATGAAAGTCTGGTTTTTGAATGAAAACCACGTTTGTTGGCTAGACGAGCAGCCCTATGTCTTCAGCCCCGATCTGATCATCCTAGCCAACCCGAACACCGGAGAAGGTTACACCAATACCGAAATCAAGAAGGACGATCCCGTTGTCGTGCTGGGTGCGAAGGCTCATCCGATTTTCCGCACCGAACGGGCTTTGCAATATTTTGCTCCGCGCTACTGGGGCTTCGATTTTGACTACGTCCCCATCGAAGAGAGAATGAGAGCTAAGTAGAGTTTTTGAGAGACTCAAGCCTCTCTTTCTAGAGAAAATCGGGCCGGGCTTGCCCCCCTCAGCCTGCTTCGCTGCACTTCAGAATAAACTCTTTCTGGAGGGCCTGATTCCCCTATCTGCTTTTCCCTATGCCGGCCCTGGGGATCAACTTGTCGAGAAGAGCGGCGAGGCGGTTTTTGATCACCCTTCGGGCAGAGAAAGATCGGCAACCCTCGCTCCGAATTTACATTTTACATCGTGATATACTCCGAAACGGTGCTCCCCGACAAGATTGAGCCATCCCTCGAGAGCAATACTCACGCATGACCCCCTCTCGCCCTTTGCGTTGGAATCCGAGATGGTTCGCACCTCTCTTTAGCGGGACTGCCCGTCAGGGGTATGTTGCGGCCGCAGACCAGGCTCTGATCAGCCTGAGTAACTTCCTCGCCACCATTCTCGTTGCACGTTATACTTCGCCTACCGACTTGGGGGTTTATGCGGTCGGCTTTTCGGCGCTGACGTTCGTGCGTAATACGATGGAAGGCTTGGTGATCCAACCTCTCAATGTCTATGGGGCCGGGATGAGCGAGGAGGAGTTTGCCGGCTATGCCTCTGGCACAGCGCTTTTTCAATTAGCCTCGGCTGTGGTGATTGCCGGGACCGGTCTCTTGAGCGGTTGGTTCTTGACTCAGGCGGGCAACGGGATTCTCGGCTCGGCGCTTTTCAGTTTAGGATTCGGGCTTTCCCTATGGCAGATGCAGGAATTTATCCGCCGCCTCTCGTATACACGAGGGAGGGTGCTCACTGCCCTGGTCAACACTCTCTTGGCCGGACTGACGCGCTTGGGATTGCTCCTGTGGTGGGGCAACAAGGGAGCTCTAAGCGGGGCTCGGGGTCTAGAAGCCATTGGTTGGGGAGCGGTTGTCGCTCTGGCGGCTGGCTTATGGACGAATCGGCGCATTTGGCGTTGGCAGGGCCTCGCTCTCCGGCAGACCTGGCAGCGCAATTGGGACTTCGGAAAATGGATGATGGGCGGCACTTTGGCCAATTGGATTTCGGTCGAGTTTTACCCTGTGCTAACCGCTGGCATGGTCAGTTTGGCTGCCGCAGGAGCTTATCGTGCGATTCAGAATTTGGTCGCCCCAGTTCACACCCTTTTGCGCGCTACAGACACTTTCTTGACCCCCCGCGCTGCCGAAGGCTTTCAACGGGAAGGGCCGGCTGCTCTGCAGCGCCTTCTGCGCCGGGTTTACCTCTTCAACGGCTTACCGGTTGCAGCTTGGCTCGGTTTTGCTTCCCTGTTCCCGGTGGAGATACTGCGCCGGCTTTACGGCGAAACCTACACTCCCTACGGACGCGGGGTGCTCCTCATGGCAACCTTCTACGCCTTATGGTTTGGCTACTGGCCGCTGCAAACGGCTCTCAAGGCCAGCCGCCACTCCAAACCCATTTTTCTTGCCAATCTGACGGCCATTACCTTGATGTTCACTTTAGGTTTGCTTTGCATCTCACTTTGGGGAGTTTATGGGACGATCGGCGGGCAAATCCTGAACGCTTTAGCGGTTAACGCTGTCCTGTGGACGGCCTGGCGAACCCTCCGGCGTGCTTGGCAGAATGCAGCCAGTGGCGTGGCAGGCGACCGTTCCAACCCGGCTTCCAGCGATAGTAAAACGTAAGCGCAAAAGCAGCCGCCAAAAGACGGAGATCGTAGCCCAAACTGGCATGGCGAATATAAAGGCGGTCGAAGCGCAGTTTTTGGAGTGGTGTAAGATAATAGCTGCCCGCCACCTGCGCCAGACCCGAAAGGCCCGGGGGCAAGCGGTGGCGTTCGGCATATTGCGGCAAGGCTTGGAGATATGTATCCACCAGAAGGGTGCGCTGTGGGCGCGGACCGACAAAGCTCATCTCGCCGCGCAGGATGTTCCAAAGTTGTGGCAATTCGTCCAAAGCGCTTTTGCGCAAGAAGCGCCCAAAGCGCAAGGCGCGGGGATCGTTTTCAAGCGCCAGGGTCGGCCCGCTGCCCAGTTCGGCACCGAGGATCATGGTGCGGAATTTTATCTGCCGAAAGTTCCTGCCCCATCTTCCAACCGAATTCTTCACAAAGAAAATCGCGCCGGGATCTTCCAGCCAAATCCCCAAAGCGATTAGGAGGCTTAGGGGGATGGCAAATGGCAAGCTCACCAAGCACAGTCCAATATCCAAGGCACGTTTCCAGCGCGGCACAGCAACCTCGGCACCTAAGGAAAGAAGGTGCTGCGCGCGCACACGCCTCTGGACCTCTTCTTTTGGAGGCGAGTTCTCTTCCCAAAGGGGCACAACTCGAGCGGTGGCGAGCAACGCTCCACAAAAAGCGGCCAAAAGACTGCCCGAAGCCCCCAAGAAGGCCAAGGGTGGCGAAACTCTCCACAGGGGGAAGGTAACGATCCAAGAGATGAGCCATGCGCCGAGAAAGCCACCCCGCAAGCTGTTTCTAGTCGAAACGTGTAAGGCCCGCAGGTTTTGATCGAGGGTAAATGCCAGCGAAGCGACAAGCAGGAATTCACACCCCCATTGGAGGCCGTAACTGAACCATGCTGCCAAAGGCTCGACCGCAGCAGAATAGGACGAGATTTGCCAGAGAACCACCTTTTCCAGTAAAAAGAGACACCCAAGGCTCGCAAGAAAATAGGGCGAGGCAAAGCTCAGCCGGCCGAGGCGGCTAGAAGAGGAGAAAGGAGAATAGGACTTACTCTGGGACATGGGAGATCCGCTTAGGCGACTGTTAATGAGGTATAAATATTATACCCGCAGCACTCCATTTTTATTAACGGAGGCTAACACTTGAAACGACCAATTGCGCTTATACTCCTCGGTATGCTCTTGCTGCTCGGCTTGGGCTTCGGTTGGGGATACCCTTTCTTCCTACGCAAGTGGCGGACGCCGCTAGGGGCGCGCTTGGCGCTGCCGACCTCTACCGCCACTCCGAGGGTCACGCTTGCGGTTCAGGTTGCGACAGTGCACCCCACTTTGCCCGACCAAACCCAAACCACAGCGGCACCGACTCCGATCGCTACGCCAACGCCTGCTCCGCTGTGCGGTGCTCCCCCCTTGCTCTACATTCTAGCCATCGGCGCCGATAGCGGTGAGTCCTACACCTACGGTTTGGCAGATGCGATTCGAGTGGTGCGGGTCGACTTCGTTACCCCTAAGGTGACCGCCCTCACCTTCCCACGAGACCTGTGGGTGGAGATCCCAGAGATCAACACCAAGTACAATATCACCCACGGAAAGCTCAATCAGGCTTACTTCTATGGAAACAAGGGCATGGGATATTATCAGGGAGAAGGGGAAGGTCCGGGTTTACTCGCACGCACCCTCCAGCATAATTTCGGCCTGCGGGTCGACCACTACGGGGCAATCAACATGAACACCTTTGTCAAGCTAGTGGATGCAGTGGGGGGGATTGACATCTACTTGCCCGAGGATGTAGACGGCACGTCTGAGGACCCCAGCACTGTTGATTTAGGCTATTTCCCCGCCGGGCAGCACCATTTCACTGGCGAAGAAGCCTTGCGGTTCGCCCGCATCCGCAAAAAATACAACGATTTTGTGCGCCAGGATCACCAGACGATGGTCCTGTGCGCACTGCGAGCAAAACTCAAAGAACCCGCCGTGCTCGCGCGCCTGCCCCAGATCATCACTGCCTTCCAAGGTTCGGTGCAAACCGATCTCAGCCCCGAGCAACTGATGCAGTTGGCATGTTTGCTGCCCCACCTAAAGCGAGAAAACATCTTGTTCGCCAGCTTTCCCCCCGAGCTGTTGCCACCGAGCTGGGTTTACAATCCCTTCTATAAGAAAACCACCTTCGCCATCCGAGCCGATCCCCAAGCCTTGCGAGAATACGTTGAGAAGTTTATGGCCGGCACTTGGCCAGATCAACCCGAAGAGCCGGCTTGCCCGTAATGTCTGACCCTACGCCTTTCCCCTCTTCTGTTCCCGAATTGTTGCGTCACTACGGACTACGCCCCAAGAAACGCCTTGGGCAGCACTTCCTAATTGATCGAAGCAGCTTGCTCAAGGTAGTCCAAGCGGCTAAGCTCGACGGGGAGCAAGAAGTCTTGGAGATCGGAGCCGGTCTGGGCAGTCTGACCGTGCTTTTGGCTCAGACTGCTCCACGGGTGGTTGCCGTGGAACTGGACCCAGACCTGATCCCCCTTTTACAAGGAGTTTTATCGCCCTATCCCAATGTGCGTCTGGTCAAAGGAGACATTCTTCAACTCGACCCGGCCGAACTTTTCCCGGTGGAGAGCCGACCCTACAGCGTGGTGGCGAATATCCCTTATTACATCACCTCAGCGATCTTGCGTCATCTGCTGGAGAGCAAACGACAGCCGCAACGGATGGTCCTAACCCTCCAACTGGAAGTCGCTCAACGCATCTGCGCTGCCTCGGGCGAGATGAGCTTGCTCGCCCTCAGCGTTCATCTTTACGGCACTCCTACCCTTGTCGCCCGCATTCCGGCCGGGGCATTTTATCCTGCGCCGAAAGTAGATTCGGCCGTTGTGCGTCTTGAGATTGCGGAGCAACCGCGCCTGGCCGACACGGATTTGTTTTTCCGTCTTGCCAAGGCGGGTTTCAGCCAGAAGCGAAAGACTTTGCGCAACGCCTTAGCCGCCGGCTTGGGCTTGCCCGCCGTGCAGGTCGCACAATTGTTGGATGCGGCACACATTGACCCTCGGCGGCGCGCCGAGACATTGGATCTGGAAGAATGGGGGCGGTTGGTGGAAAGCTTCAAGACCTGCTTGGGAGTGGCCTCGGCGCCGGAAGAGCAGGAGCGGACACCTCCGTCCGCTCCTGCTGATCGAGGCGACTTGAGAAAACCCTTTGGGGGCTAGGCCTCCGCAGAACTCGGTTTTTGCATCAAGCGCAGAGCAATCCGCTTGACATGGGCTAAAATGGCCGTCAGGCCATTGAGCCGCTGCGGAGTGAGCAACTCCTCTAAGCCCATCACGTGATAGAAGTCAGCGGGGATGCGCAAAATCTCTTCCGGAGTGGCATCCCATAACCCTTGTTGCATGATCGCTGCATAACCACGGATCAGCGGCGCATCCGGCGGAACGTCAAAATAAAATCGCAAACGTCCATCCGTTTGAAGCACCCGCAGCGAAACCGGGGTCATACACTCCGGAACACTCTCCGGCGCATCGCCATCGGCAAAGGCCTCCGGCGGAGGCGGCAGGAGTTGATTAGCGTAATCAACCAGTAGGGCGATCTTCTCCTGCCGCTCACACAGGCCGAAGTCGTTCACGATCTCTGCCAAGGCAGGTGGCAAGGTGTGGCTCATCCGCACCTTTACTTTTCAATCGGGGCGTTCACCAGGTTGCCCCACTCGGTCCAAGAGCCGTCGTAGTTCTTGACGTGAGGATACCCCAGCAAATAGCGCAACACAAACCAGGTCAGTGAACTGCGCTCTCCGATACGGCAGTAGGCAATGATCTCCTTATCCGGGGTGATGCCGTACTGCTCGTAGAGCTGGCGCAATTCTGCTGCCGGCTTGAAAGTGCTGGTCTCGGGGTTGACCGCCTGCGCCCACGGAATGTTCACTGCGCCGGGGATATGACCGCCGCGCTGGGCACCTTCCTGGGGGTAGTTGGGCATATGGATGAGTTCGCCTGAATATTCCTGCGGCGAGCGCACGTCCACCAGAGGTAGTCCCCTTTCCATCTGGCGGAAAACATCCTCGCGGAAGGCGCGAATGGAGGGATCGGGGTCTTTGGCCTTATAGTCCGTGGGCGGATAGGTAGGCACTTCGGTGGTCAGGGGACGCCCCTCGGCGACCCATTTTGTCCGCCCGCCGTTCATAATCTTGAGATGTTCGTGGCCGTAATAGGCAAATAGCCAGAAAGCGTAGCAGGCAAACCAGTTGTTCTTATCCCCATAGAAGACCACGGTGGTGTCATTAGCGATGCCTAACCGGCGACACAGCTCTTCAAACTGCGGTTTCTCAATAAAATCCCGCCGCAGAGGGTGCTGCAGGGTAGTGAACCAGTCCACTTTCACGGCGCCTGGGATATGACCTGTTTCGTAGAGCAATGGGTCTTCGTTAGATTCCACTAGGCGCACCTTCGGGTCATTTAGATGTTCTGCGACCCACTCGGTCTCGACTAACGCTTCGGGATGGGCGTATTCACCGCTCATCGCAACCTCCCGTATAAAGATGATAATTTTTATAAATATTGTCATAATAATAAACCAAACCTAACCCCTCGTCAAGGGCAATTTGACCAATAGGGTATAATCGTTTTTAGCCAACCTGAACGAGCAATCCCCTTCGAGGAAGTTGATCTCTCGGGAAGGGTGTTGGAAAGGCAAGCATGCTCTCTGCTAACCCTCAAGGGCAAGAAAATCCCCCTCCAATAGCCGCGGTCCACAGAGAGGCCCGGTGCTGCAAAGCACCGGGATTATCCCAGCCTTTGCGCCGAAGCACCGGTGACCTTGACCGGCATCCGCAGCAAGGCAACACTTGGTCTTGGGTTCTCGGTGGCAAAGAGCCTGTGGTCGATCTCTTGCGGGCAAGTCTATCTGAAAGTGTGGGTTTTCGGAGCACGCCGGGAATGGAAGAGCCGCAACGACAAACCGCTCGATTGAGCCGCCGTCCAACAATTGCGATGCCCCTCCACCGCCCGTGGGGCGAAGCAAAGGGGAAGTTTTACAATGCCCAGGTAAAAGAAGGCGGTTTTGCCGACTTGCCTTCCTTGCACGTTCTCTCCCTGCAAAAATCCTCACCCGAAATTAACCTCGTCCCGTAAGGCTTCTTCTTCAGGTTTTAACTATGACTCTGTGCCTATCTGCTTCTCCCAGTATGCCGGTTTACGATGTTCTGGTGGTCGGGAGCTGTTCGGTTGACCTCATCTTCAGCGGTTTGCCGCAATTGCCAGAATTGGGGCGCGAAGTGGTGGGCAGGGGGTTTGCCATGATCCCCGGTGAAGCTTATAACAGCGCAGTGGCTATGCATCGTTTAGGGCTGCGCGTCGCCTGGGCGGGGGACTTCGGGAACGATGAGTTCAGTCAGTTCGCCTTGAGAGCCGCCCGAGAAGAGGGGTTAGATGAGACCTTCTTCGTCCATCATGCGCGCCCGCTGCGTCGCCTAACGGTTGCTGTCTCCTTCCCCGAAGATCGCGCTTTCATTACCTATTACGATCCCGATCCGCTGATCCCCGCCGGCTTGCGCGCGTTACGCAAGGTCTGCGCTCGCTTGCTCTTCGTCCCCGGGTTTTACGCCGGCCCGCTGTTCCATCTCGGACTGTTTTGGGTGCGAGCCAAGGGGATGAAGGTGGCGATGGACGGCAACTCGCATCCTGACATGCACCTGAAGCGAGCTGCCGTGCGCAGAGCGATCCGCAGCCTAGACCTCTTTCTCCCCAATGCCGCCGAGGCGTTGCACTTGACCGGCGAAAGCGACCTACCCCGGGCCATCCGCCGCCTGGGCGAACTCTGCCCCTTAGTGGTGGTCAAAGCCGGCGCAGAGGGCGCTTTCGCCTACCACCGACAGCAGCTCATTCACGTCCCCGCTCTGAAGATCAAACCCTTAGACACTACCGGAGCCGGGGATTGCTTCAACGCCGGCTTCGTGCGCGCCTGGTTGGATGGCCGTCCTCTCGAAGAATGTTTGCGCTGGGGGAACATTGTCGGCGGGCTATCTACGTTGGGGTATGGCGCCACCGGACGAAAAGTCACGCTCGCCGAAGTGCAGCGCTATCTGCGCCGCTCTAATAGCCAAGCGGCGAAAGATGGCCCCGAACCCGTTGTCGAACCCACGACCCCTAAGGTAGAATCTTAGCGATGAACTCGATCACAGCTTTTGAATGGGATTGGCGTAAGGAGGTTTTCCTCCTTGCCCATCGTTGGTACCTCTGGCTTGCTCTCTTTTTGCTCGGCTGCGGGGTCGGTTGGCTGATGGCCGGGTTGCTTCCCACACCCTATCGGGCTGAAGCCGACTTGGGGGTGTTCTATCAATCTGATGCCATCTTCCGCAACGTAGACGACTACAAAAATTGGGAGATGGGGCAGCTTCAAGCTTTGATCCTGTCTGACCAACTGCTCACCCTCGTCCGGCAACGGCTCAGCGAACAAGACCCCTTTTGGCAAACGCAGACCCCCGCCGACCTGCGCCAACGCCTGCACGTCTATTGGCGCAACGCCGGTGTTTGGCACTTAGTCGCCGAAGACCGCCAGCCGCAGCGGGCAGAGCAATTGGTGCGGGCTTGGAAAGCCGTGATTCTCGAGGAGATGGCGCGCATCGCCCAGCTCACCCACCAACTGAAGCAAATTCACGCCGAATTGCAAGCCCTCGGGCAGGCCAAGGTGGCCACCGAACAACGCTTGGTGGAACTGCAAGCCATGGCCACCCTTCTCCAAAACTGGCAACCGTGGAAAGACGCCAATCTCGCCCAGGAGCCTATCCCGCCCTTGCAGCGGTGGCGCTTGTTGGAACTGGCTCTGCGTTTGGATGAACACCCCCAGAGCGAAACCTCGCTGGCAGCATCCATGCCCCCGCCGGCAGCAGCCGCTACACAGTATCAACCCTGGGCGGAACGGGCCCTCGCTGCCATTGAGATGCAATCCCAGCTTCTACGGGAACAACAGCCGTTTTTGGAACAACGCCTGAGCGAGACGACCACAAAGTACAACGAAGTGGCTGCGGCTTCCTGGTACCTTTCGGTGTATCTTGGCGTAGATGAGCTGAGCGCCGAAATCAGAGCACCGCGGCCGGTGCGAACACAGGCCCTTGCGGCTCTCGTCGGCGGCCTCTTAGCCCTGCTCTTCGGATTGGCGATCAGCCTTGCTGCGCTCCAGTGGCGCAGGGAGAAATTGGGCACACAATGAGCTTCCAGAGAGGACTGAACCTCTTGCGCAGGGTAGTCTGGGCGCTCTTTTGGCTCTGTCTGCCCGTCACCAGCTTCCGCTACTTTCCCTCCGGATTGGGGGGTGGCACGCTGGTCCGCCCACTTTCCCTTTATCCCTTGCTCCTCTTGCTGCCGCTGGTCACCTTGCCGCGCCTATGGCGTCACCCGCTGCCCAAAACCTCAGCGACCTTGCTGCCCTTCGTCATTGCGGTTCTGATCAGCGCAGTGAATTCCTCCCTGCTCGGGATTGAACCTGTGCTGGGAGTCTCGGTGGGCGAGCGGGTGTTGCGCGCTCTAATCACACTGGCGATCGGCGTATCTTTCTACCTCACGGTCGTGGCCCTCCCCGAATCCTCCGCCGAACTGCGCTCCGCCCTGCGCTGGATGATGATTGGCTTCGTTCTAGCGTTTGTTTGGGGCTCTTTGCAAGCTGTCTATATCCTTCACTTTAACGGCAGCTATTTCGCCCTATTGAACCAGATTCAGAAAGCCTTCTCCTTGCGCAAACTGTTTCCCACCCGCATCTCCGGTCCGACCTATGAGCCTAACTGGTTTGCCGAACAGATTAATCTGTTGGTCATCCCCTGGCTCTTGGCTTCTGTCGTCACCGGACAGTCGCTTTTCCCCTGGCGCTGGCGGCGGATTACCCTTGAATGGCTGCTGCTGGGCTGGGCCGGTTTGCTGATCGCCTTCACCTTCTCGCGGGCCGGCTATGTCAACCTCGCCGTCCTGGGTCTAGGTGCTCTGGTCTTGTTCCGTCTGCGCCAATTCAATCAACACAGGCTTTCCTTGCTGAAAACTACAGGACGTCTACTGCTCGAGTCGACAATAGTACTGCTCCTCTTTGTGGGGATGACCCTCGCCGTAGGACAAAAGAACGAGTTCTTTGCCCGCATCTGGACATATTGGACCGAAGTGAAGGACACCAGCTTCGAGCGCTTTCTGTATTACATAGGCTTCAACGCCCGCCTCACCTACAATGCCACGGCCCTGAACACCTTCCAAGCCTACCCCGTTTTGGGGGTAGGACCCGGCAACTATGCCTTCTTCTTCGATAAGATGCTTCCCGACCAGCCCCTAGCGCCGACCCCGGAACTGCTGCGCATCCTTTCGCCGGAGGAGGGGCAAAACCGTTTGATCACTCCCAAGAATCTTTTTTTGCGTATCTTAGCTGAGAACGGTCTGTTCGGCTTAGGCACCTTCTTGGTTTTCCTGATCGCCCATCTCGGCAGTGCTGCGTACCTGTGGCTCTCCCCGTACAGCGAAGAACGGTTCTGGGGCACGGCGGCACTCTTGGGATTGCTCGGCTTGGTCGTAGCTGCCTTTTCTTTTGACTCATTCGCCCTGCCCAACCTATGGGTGTTGTTGGGGTGGATTGCCAGCGCATGTAAAATTGCGGCGGGCAACTTCAACTTCCGCTCGCAGGACTCGTCATCCACTTCCTAGCCGAGGAGAACCGGCGGCTCAAGTCTGCGCTCAAATCACGAGAGTCACAGCACCCGCGGATGCAACAAAGCTCCCATCCTCATTACAGACGGTGCGCCCTGTCAAGCCGAGCGCATCGGTAGCGACCGAGAGCAAGATAGGGGAGAGTTGGAGTGGTGCAGGCGGACTTCCTTTGCAGCCGAGCCATGAATTGATTCTGCCGAGTGAGGGCTATAATATCCCCTGTTCTTTCAACCCCCCTCTTGGCTGCTATTGCAAGAGGCTGAAGAAGCAATCTTGTCCTCCGAATTGCTCAATCTTATTCTAGGAAGGAGTGTCCTATGGAAGCCTCGCTCTCTACACCCGTAAAACGCTGGTTAGAACATGTGCGAGTTCTTGCCGTAGAAATTGGGCCACGCGGGTCTACACGCCAGGGTGAGCGGCGAGGCTCGCTATACGTCAAAGAGCAGTTCGAGAAGCTCGGCTTGCAGCCCAAATGGGAAACTTTCCGCAGTGCGCGTTCGATCTTTCATCCACACCTGATCGGAGCAATCCTAATGCTGGTTGCCTTCCTCCTTTTTCCCCTCGGCGGCCGGCTCACTGCAGCACTTGCGGCTGGGATTTCCATCTTGGTGTTGGTCAATGAGGTCCTGGAACTGAGCTTCCGTAACAATCTCTTCCGTTGGATTGTGCCGAAAGGAGATAGTCAAAATGTTTATGCCGTTCTACCGCCCCAAGGGGAACACCATGCAGACTTAATTTTGGTCGGGCATATCGATACTCAGCGCACGCCTCTGATCTTCAAAAACAAGACCTGGGTCAAGCTCTACGACCGCTTCACGTTCGTCGCCTTTGCTGCCTTTATTCTCCAGGCCGTTCTTTACTCCCTAGCCGCACTCTTTGGCTGGACCTGGGTCTGGTATCCGACAATCTTTACCGCCATTTGCGCCATCCTCCTGGCGCTCATGTGCGTTCAAGCCGAGCTAACCCCCTTCACTCCCGGAGCCAATGACAACGCCACCGCAGTAGGAATGGTGTTGACTTTGGTTGAGGAATTCCTTCGCCAGCCTTTGTATTACACTCGCGTTTGGGCCGTGATCACCGGCTGTGAAGAGGTGCAACACTACGGCATGATCGACTTTTACCGGCGGCACCTCCACGAATTGAAATCCCCTCGAGCGGTAGTCTTCGAGATGCTGGGTTGTGCCGGCCCAGCCTGGGTGATCCGCGAAGGAATTGTGGTCCCGTTTCGCAGCAACCCCCGGATGGTTGCTCTTGCGGAACGCCTGAGCGCTGAAAACCCGCAGTGGGGCGCCTATCCGGTCAAGATTAGCGGCGGCAACTCGGAGCTTTCCGACGCAGTGCGCTTTGGTGTGCCCGGCATCACCTTTTTCGGCCTGACCCCAGACGGTGAAGCTCCCTTCTGGCATCAGCCTGAAGACACCTTCGACAAAATGAATCCCCTTGTGATGGAGAAGACTTGGGAAATGGTTTTGACTTTCATCCGCCGCCTGGATCGAGAAGAGTCAAAGCTATAGTGAGGGGACGCTCTCTACACCTTTGGTTGGCCGTAATTGCTCTCCCAGAGAGACCTCCTCAGGGCTTGATTTGGAAAGAAAAGGGGAGGGGTGCTGAACGTCGGCTAGGCACCTCCCTCTTCTCTGAGCTCCTTGCAACCGGCTTTCCAACATAGCTCTAACAAAAATCTACATAAATCTACATTGACAACCGCCCTTATAATCTGATAGATTAGGGCGGAATTTCACCTGATTCGCTAAAGGAGGCGAAATGTTACGTAAACGCTTGCAATTAGGGTTAATACACGTTGCGGTAGCTATTACCCTCGTACCGATCAACAGCACCCTAAACCGTGTCCTGATCAAAGAAATGGCTGTATCCGCCACACTGGTGGCAATTTTGGCGATCTTACCTTACCTGTTTTCTCCTATCCAAGTTTGGATCGGTTCGTTCTCCGACCGCCATCCCATCGCAGGCTATCGTCGCACCCCATACATCCTTTTGGGTCTCCTGCTCTGCGTCCTAGGCGTGGCAATTAGCCCTCAGGTAGCTTTTCTGCTGGACCAAAATCGCTTCTTAGGAACTCTGGTAGGGATTTTAGTCTTCGGGGCATGGGGGATGGGGTATAACTTTTCAGCAGTTTCCTATCTCTCTCTCGCCTCCGAAATCTCCGGCGAAAAGGGCCGCGGGCGCACCATTGCCGTGATGTTCGTGATGATGATCATCGGGATCATCCTCACCGCCCTGACCGTCAGCAACCTGGTCGATCCCTATACCCCCGCCGCATTGCAGAACGCCTTCCTTGTGGTGGCTATTGCAGCCTTAGTAATGGGAGTGATCGGTGTCCTAAAGCTGGAGGAGAAAGTCTCCGTGCGCGCCTTGCCCGGCGCAGAACACTATTCTTGGGGGCAAATGTTCGGCGCCATTTTGCAAAACCGTCAGGCAACTTTCTTCTTCTGGTATCTAGTCATCCTACTAGCCGCCATCCTAGCACAGGATATCTTGTTAGAGCCGTTTGGCGCCGAAGCTTTCGATATGTCTGTCAAGACCACCACGCGCATCACCTCAATTTGGGGTGCATGCAATTTACTTACCTTGGTGCTAGCCGGCATTCTAGAAGGGCGTATCCACAAAAAGACTGTCGCCCGCTGGGGCGGGTGGCTGACCTTGCTGGGGTTTTTGCTGATCATCAGCAGCGGACTGCTGCGCAACACAGGCGTTTTCTACAGCGGGGTGATTTTTTTGGGCAGTGGCACGGGGCTGGCAACAGTGTCGAACCTTTCCTTGATGTTGGACATGACAACCCCCAATAACGTCGGTCTCTATGTTGGAGCGTGGGGAATGGCGAATGCCCTCTCGCGCCTGATCGGCACCCTGCTCAGTGGGGTGGTGCGGGACGTGATCACCGAGCTCAGTCAGTCCCCCTTGAGTGGTTACTTAACAGTATTCGCAATTGAGGCATTTTTCATTGGCGTATCCCTAGTGATGTTGGGTAAAATCAGTGTGGAACAGTTCCGCAAAGCAAGTGCCGTTTCGGTTGTCGAACGGGCAGCGCTGGCAAGCGACGTATAGAATGACAAGTTCTGTCGAAAACGAGTGGCTTAGCCTAAGCGAGGCCGCCCAAGTATTGGGGGTGCATCCGGGCACAGTGCGTCACTGGTCAAACCAGGGGGTGATCCCTTTCCATCGCACGCAGGGCGGACACCGCCGCTACAAACGCACTGAGCTTGAGCTTTGGAAGCAATCCCAGTCTGCGTTGACTGCTTCGGAGGTAGATGTGCTGATGCAGTCTGCCCTGCGCAATACCCGCTTGCAGATCAGTGAAGGCGTCTTACAAAATCAAACTTGGTACAATAAACTCGATGAGGAAGCGCGGGAACAATATCGTCTGAGTGGGCGGCTATTGCTGCAAGGCCTCTCTCGCTTTCTCAGCACCTTGGAAGAAGAAGGCAAGCAGCAAGCCCAACGGATCGGCAGTGAATACGCCTTGCGGGCCAGGCGATACGGGCTAAGTGTTGTCGAAGCAGCTCAAGCCTTTCTCTTTTTTCGCAACAATCTGATTGACTCGATGCTCAGAGTTTATGAAGACGCTGCCGTGCGTTCCCCCCATGCTTGGAGCCAGATGTTCCGCCGCCTCAATGCGTACACCGACCAGATTATGACTGCTTTGCTGGAGACTTATACGAACCACACGAACGGCATCCCATGACTACCTTCAAGGGTAGCTCTCCCTTTCAACCTCCACCCACATTCGCTCTCCGTCGGTTTCGAGATGAATCCAACCATTTCTGTCCGTCCGCAATAGCGAATAGCCCTCTAAACGCTCGAGGGTTTCTCGATGGGGTAAACCATACCAATCGCCCGGCGCAACACTCAGCCAGATCAGTTGCGGCTGCAACCGATAGAGGAATTCTTTGGGGTTGTACCAACCCGAGCCATTATTTGCCAAGAGCCATAAGATAACCGGATTGAGCTGCCCGCTCTCCGCCAAGCGCTTGCGCAACTCCGTATCCAATCCAAGAGGAAAAAAGGCCCGAAAGCGTTTCCATTCCAAGAGCAACGCTGCCCCTCGCTCACCCTTTGCCAAAAGGGATAACCGAGCCCCTTCACCGAGGTCGAGATATTGCCCTTCTCGAGCAAGATGCATCTCAACGCCTTGCTCCTTGGCAGCGCGCTGGATCGCTGTAACGACACGGCTCCCTTCCTGAGGGATTGCCCACCAAAGGTTTGTGACTCGCTTGCGCTCGATCAACTCGACCACAGCGCCGATTTGAGCTGAACGGGAGCCGCCGAGCACAATCCAATCCAGGCGGCGATGGGTGAGCGGCAGCCAACGATCGAGCCCATCCAACAGACGGCTAGGGCTATCGCCACCGTTGAGCAACACGTAACGACCCTGCGGCGTTTGGATCAATATTGCCTCGCTTGATTGCGCTGGGCGGCTCACATCCAACAAGATGAGGTGGAGACGGCCATCCGGAGCGGAGAGAGCTGTATGCCAAACCCCAACGGTCGCCAACGCGATCATCCCTGCGGCCAGAGAGGGCCGCAACATGCCCCGCACGGCTTGCACCTTTTGCCAATATTTGGTCAGGAAAAACAGTGCCAAGTAAAAGCCAAACACCCCGTAAAGAGGAAAAGCAGACAAACGCACAGAGCTATAGGGTAGGGCAGCACTCCATTCCACCAAGCGAATCGTGTAGGCGGCGAGCGGAAAAACCAAGTAGGCCACAAGTTGCCCTGCTAAAGTGTGGACAAGAGCCAGAAACATGGCAATCCCACTCCCCACCATCAGCATTGGTTGGACCGGGAGGATCAAGGGATTAACCAAAAAAGCCACCAAAGAAATCTGACGAAAATGATACAAAAGGATAGGCAGAGTGGTCACCTGAGCCGCTAGGGTGAAAAGTGCCCATTCCCCGACCAAATTGCCAAGGCGTCGAGCGAGTTCAGGTTGGGTGAATCGCACTATTTGAGAGACTGCCCATGCATTCAACGGAGAAGCGTAGAGGATCAGCCCCAATGTTGCGGCAAAGGAAAGCTGGAAAGAGACATCCCACAGCAGATCCGGCTCAAAAGCCGCCATGAGGGCAGCTACAGAAGCCAGGCTGTTCACCCCGGACTGACGGCGGCCGATCTGAGCCGCAAAGAGGCTGAGCACACCCATTATCGCAGCGCGCACGACACTGGCGGCGGCGCCCACTAAGATGGCATACAGCCCGATCAGGAGCACCGCAAGCAGTGCGCCGCGCCAGCGTCCAAACGCTCGCCCCAAAACCGCCATAAAAAGCCCTGTGAGCAGAGTGACATTAAACCCTGAAATGGCCACGATGTGCATTGCGCCGCTGTTGACGAAGGCTTGGCGCACTTCGGCAGGGATACCGCTCTCGATCCCCAGCAAAATCCCGCCCAGCAAGGAAGCCTGAGGCTCAGGGAAAATCGCGGTTAGGGCGGCATGGCAACGGTGACGAAACTGATAGGTTGCATCAGCAACCCAACTACCCTGCCGACGCTCAAGCAAAGTGACTTCGGCACGCGGGAGATAGGCGAGGATTTCTTTGCGCGCAAGATAGGCGCGATAGGAAAACTCCTCGCTCTCAGGGGGTAACTCCAACACTCCGGAAACCGACACACGGTCGCCGTAGCGCCATCGCTCAAACGGAGAAGCCCGGACCAACACTTGCCCGAGAGAGGGCTTCCTGTCTAGGCTAGGATTGATGGCCAGCTCTGTGCCCCTTATGGACAGGCGCTCGACCCTTATCGTCAGCGCAGTGTAGGTGTCGCGCTCGTCCGGGAAAGCACTCACCACTCCCCGGAGGAGCACCTCTTGCCCGAGAGAGCGGTAAATGAGGGTTGAGAATTGCTGCACTCTGGCGCGTTCCCATTGGTAACGCCAACCGCCTAAAGACAAAGCGAGGAGGCAGGCCGTCAGCGGCATCCCGATCGGATAGCGAAGGTGTTGAGCCAGCACTTCGAGAGCAGGAGGTAGAGGTAATGAGGACCGAAGCCTTCTCTTCAGCATCGGCCATAGGAAAAGGAGCAGAAGAGCACCCACGCCGATCCCCAACCAGTGCAGTGCTTTGAAAGAGAGAATTGCGGCCAGGGCGATGCCGCATAAGAAAGCTAGGGAGAGCCAAAGGAGGGGCATTGGGGCAAAACTCAGGAGAGCAACTAGGGCCGTTCCCCGCGAGCCAAGCGCTGTTGAATCTCATCTAGAACGGGGGGCAAATCCCAGATCCCATCGATGACGTAATGGGCGCCGCTCTGATAGAGCTGTTTCGCAATGGTTTCCCGCTTGGCGGCAAGCTCCTCCGCCGATAAAGCCGCCATTTCCGTTTCACTGAGGCCGAGCAAATTGCCGCTCAGAGCCAGCCCAACCGTCCACAAACCTGCGTTCAATCCCTCCTCAATGTCGGGTAAAGTATCCCCGACTTTGACCACCGCCTCTGCGGGATAAACTTGGAGCTGGATTAGGTTCTGATAGATCATCCATGGATAGGGTCGCCCGGCCGGAACCTCGTCCGGGCAAACCAGAGCGTCCGGTGCGTAACCGTGTTTCTTCGCCTCCGGTAAGACCACCTCCATCATCTCCCGCAAGTAACCGGTGGTGGAGCCGATCTTGAGCTTTCGCCGGCGCAGGTCACTAACAGTCTCTGACAAACCCCGAATGGGGATAGTATATTGGCGTAAAACCCCGATTTGCATCGTGGTGAATTCCGCAAATAAAGACTCTACATCGGCTTCACTCGGAGGGCTGCCTTTCACCTCTTGCCACGCTTGAGCGACCTGCGGGCGATTCAAGATCGTCCACAGATGCTCCTTCTTCATCAAACCCATGCCGCTGCGCACGTCTTCCTTGGAGACGGGAACACCGTGACGCTCAAATAATTGGAGGAAAACCGCCACCGGAGCCAGCGATCCAAAATCAATGGTAGTCCCCGCCCAGTCGAGGATAACGGCTTTGAGCGGCCCACGATAGGTGCGTAGAAATACAAAGTCCATGATGAACTCCTGCTGAGGCAAAGAAGTTGTTTAAGGTTCCGCTTTGTGAAATGCCCTAGGAATCACTTACCCGTAGCGCTGCAAAGCTTGTTCGAGAAAGCGCATACCGCCGTCCTTGACCAAAACTACCCCCCATTCTTCGGCCATTTGCAGCGCGCGTTCGGTGACGTTCTCACCAGCGACAACCGGCAGAACAAGTAAGTTCGCTTTACGCAGCAATTCTGCGCGTCGTACGGCTCGCTCTACATCCTCGACGTCTACTAAAACTGAAATCTCGATCACCAGCCATGCATCTCTCTCAGGCTGCCCTTTGGGTACCGTGCGCAACCGCCCACGTAAGATTAAGTCGGCCAGCCAGATATCGCCAAACTCCTCCCCGGTGAGCGGAGGCGAAAGCTTTTTTTCCCACTCTCCTAAGCTAACTACCTGGGGGTTACTAATGATGCGACCGAAATACCCTCCGGCCTTCCGCTCATATTCGATTTCCAGAGTGCGCCCGTCCACTTTTGCTAGTCGGCTATCCATGCCATCAACGCGTTCGTTAAGCCTATCCAGGCGCACCTCAACAACGGTTAGCCGCTCTTCTACATTGGTCAGACGGCCTTCAACCACGCTCATCCGCTCTTCTAAACTCGCTAGCCGCTCTTCATGGCGCTTTACGATTTCGATCAGCTCAAGAATCTGCTGCTCGTTTCGTCTTTGCGCCTCGGCTAGCTCCTCTATTCGCTGTTCCGTGCGTTTTTGTGCTTCAATCAGCTCTGCGACAGTCTGCTCCAACCGGCTTAGGCGTTCCTCAGCACGTTTCTGCGCCTCGATTAGCTCTGCAACGGTTTGCTCCAGCCTTGCCACTCTCTGCTCCAAGCGGCTCAGCCGTTCCTCGGCACGCTTCTGCGCCTCGGCCAGCTCCGCCACCGCCTGCTCCAACCGGCTTAGGCGTTCCTCGGCGCGCTTCTGCGCCTCGGCCAGCTCGGCTACCGTCCGTTCTGTACGCTTTTGCAACTCGGCAATCTCGCGGACGCTCCGAGGCAACGCTAAAAAGTCCTCGCTGAGCAACACCCGACGCAGCTCTTCGCGCCACTCAGGGTGTGCATCAAGCAGGGCTAACAGGTCGCGAAAGTCGTTCAGTGAAAAACTCATCGTACGCTCCTGGCCTTATTATAGCAGAGAAAAACTGAGACTCTTGCAGTTACACCTCTAAACTTCCCCCTAGGCGAAAACCGGTTTTCGTAACTTACGCTCTCCGAGTTTGAACAAAAACTCGATTTTATCGTTCGAGACTTGCGGTGGAGAAGAAAGGAGATAACCGATCTCTTGTTTGTCGAACGCGATTCGTTTCGAGGTTGCTGCCTCGGGAGGATCTCCGTTGCGTAAATGGACGATTACGATATAATTTGAGCACGGAGCCCCCAATGCTCATTCATTCAGCTTCACAGTTGTTGACCCTCGCAGGCGGTCCCCAACGTGGGGACGAACTGGGACGACTGGGCATCATCCCTAACGGAGCCGTGTTGATTCGCAACGGGATCATCGAAGCAGTGGGGAAGAGCGACGAACTGCGCGCTGCTTACCCCGATGAACCCGATTTTGACGCCCTCGATCGTGTCGTGATGCCTGGTTTCGTTGACCCCCACACACATGTAATCTGGGCAGGAGACCGGGCCGCCGAGTTCGAGATGAAACTCGAAGGGAAAACTTACCTGGAGATTCTCGCCGCCGGCGGTGGGATTCTCTCCACCGTGCGCGCCACCCGCAGCGCCTCGCTCAACTCTCTGCTCGATCAAACCCGCCTACGTCTGTGGACGATGTTCGAGCACGGCACGACAACCGCCGAAGCCAAGACCGGCTATGGGCTAAAGACAGCAGTGGAACTTCGCTTGCTACAAGGTCTTTTGGCCCTAGACCGTGAGGGGCCGATCGAACTGGCGTTTACCTTCCTGGGGGCTCATGCTGTAGCACCGGAGTACAAGGATCGCCCCGATGAATACACCGACCTTATTTGCGAAACCATGCTGCCCATGCTGAAGGAGTGGTGGCCGAACCACGCTCCTCAACACCCTCTGCCGTTCGTCGATGTCTTCTGCGAGAACGGTGCATTTAACCTCGAGCAATCCCGGCGCATCCTCACCACAGCAAAGCAACTCGGCTTTCCGCTGAAAATCCACGCCGACGAATTCGGCAACCTGGGCGGCGTGGCTTTGGCTGTCGAGTTAGGGGCGGTCTCTGCCGATCATTTAGTTCTGACATCCGACGAAGAGATCCAGCTCCTAGGTCAAAGCGATACGGTTGCGGTAGCTCTGCCCTGCACCCCCTTTGGTTTGGGCGAAAGGGACTACACTCCGGCTAAGAAAATCCTCAAAGCCGGTGGTATCCTTGCCATTGCCACTGACCTGAACCCCGGCACAGCGTGGTGCGGCAATATGCAGTTTGCCATCGCTCTAGCATGCCGCTACATGGGCTTGACTCCTGCTCAAGCCATTGCCGCGGCTACGATTAACGCTGCTGCCGCCATTCAGCGCGCCGACCGCATTGGGTCAATTGAGGTTGGAAAGCAAGGTGATCTGATTATCCTCGATGTGGAGGATTATCGCCATTTGGGATACCGCTTCGGGGTCAACTTGGTCAAGGCAGTGGTCAAAAAAGGACGCCTCTACCCCGTATAACGCTTATTCTTAGGCTTAGACCAACGGTGTTGAGCTTGGAGGCCCTACAACAGTGGTATGATCCAGCCGACCCGGTGCACGGCATCGAGCACGTTCGGCGCGTAGTTGCTTTGGCAGAAAAGATCGCAGCAGCCGAGGGAGCCGACACAGAAATCGTCCGTGTCGCTGCATATCTGCACGACGCCGTCGATAAGGGACAGGCACTGCCAAATGGACGACAGACTCACCACCTAGCTGCCGCCCAGATCGCCGCTCACTTCCTTCGTCAAGCGGGCTGGGATGAAGCCCGCATTGCAGCCGTGCAGCATTGTATTCGAGCCCATCGCTTCCGTCAGGGCGAGGAAACCCCGCAGACCCTCGAGGCAAAAGTCGTCTTTGACGCCGACAAGCTAGATGCCCTCGGAGCCATTGGCGCGGCGCGAGCTATTGCCCGGGCAGTTCAAAAAGGCTTGCCGTTTTATTTTCCCCCTTCACCTCGTTTCCTCGAGAGCGGTGTTCTAGAGTCCCAGGAACTCCACAGTGCTTACCATGAGTACTGGTATAAGTTGCGCCGTCTGAAGGAGCGGCTGTTTACCCCTACTGCGCGCCGGCTTGCGGCTGAACGAGAGACTATAATGAACGCTTTCTTTGAAGCCCTAAAAAAGGAGGCAGAGGCGACCTTGGATTGTCACTCGCCACTTTAGTTTAGAAGTCAGAAAGGTGAAAGGAAGGAGATGAAAACTCAAAAGGAAAGGCAACGATGGATAGGAATGCTGGTAGCGATCTTGCTGACCTCTTTGGCCTGTAATCTCTTTGCCCCTCCCGTCACCCCCCAGCCCGAAGCTATTTACACCTCGGTAGCTCAAACGCTTGAAGCCCAGCTCACCCAAACCGCCTTCGCCAATTTGGTCGGCAGCCTGACACCCCCTGCTGCGACACTTCCCCCGGCCGAAGTCTCACCTACACTAACCGAAGCCCCGCCAACGGCTGTTCCATCTCCCACCCTTGTGCCGCCAACCCCCACAAATACCCGGGTCTGTGATTTGGCGCGGTTTATCCGAGACGTCACCGTGCCAGATGGCACCCGATTCCTCCCGAATCAAACCTTTACTAAAACGTGGCGCCTTCAGAACATCGGCACGTGCACCTGGTCTGGCTACAGCTTAGTCTTTGACAGCGGAGACGCAATGGGCGGAAGTGCTTCAGTTCCGATCGGGACGGTCAATCCCGGTCAAGAGGTCGATCTCTCAGTCAACCTGACTGCTCCCGGCAGTGAGGGAAAGTATCGCGGCTATTGGCGCATCCGGAATGCCAGCGGCGTCCTGTTGCCGGTGGTGGGTGGCTATCAGGGAAAATCATTCTACGTCGAAATTCGCGTCGTGCTTCCCACCCCCACGGCCGTGGTCTCGAGCGGCTTTGACCTCTACTCCCGCGCTCCAGAAGCGCAATGGGTTAGCTGCGGTTCGCCCTGTGCGGGCGGCACAGTGCTTTCTTTCGGGGGATCAGATGCCGACCCCAACGGTTTTGTCGTTTACCGCGGAGGCTATAGACTGGAAGACGGTTCTTCGCCGGCCAAAGTTCTCGAAACCCACCCGATGTGGGTCGATAACGGCATGATCTCAGGCCTTTACCCACCCTACACAGTGGTCGCCGGAGACCGTTTGCGCGCGAGGCTAGGTTTTCTCGCCAAGCCGGACGGGACTTGCGGGGTTGGGAACGTGCAATTTCAGATCAACTATAAAGAGGCTGGCACCCTACATCCCCTCGGCTCGTGGACGGACTCCTGCGATGGCAATCTGATCAACATCGATCTCGATTTGACCCCCCTGGCCGGGAAAACGGTGCAATTTGCACTGGTTGTCTTGGCCAACGGACCTTCCGCCCAGGACTGGGCGGTTTGGGTGAATCCCCGCATTGAACCTTAAACTTCTCGCTTTGAAGAGGACACCATGGCTGCTGAAAATCTTCCGCTCGTTATTCTCACCCACTCTCTTCCCGCCGAATGGCTGACCAAGCTCGAAGGGAAATGCCGAACTGTGGTCGGCCCTTGGGATGCCACTCATTTTGATGCTTCCCTCGAGCCCTATCTCGCAGAAGCCGAAGGATTATTTTGTCTTTTGACGATCAAGGTGGACGAAGAATTGCTAAAGCGCGCCCCCAAACTACGGGTGGTCAGCAACATGGCTGTCGGCTACGACAACATTGACGTGGCAGCATGCACGGCGCGGCGGATCCCGGTTGGCAATACCCCCGGCGTCCTAACCGCGGCAACCGCCGACTTGACCATGGCTTTGCTGTTAGCGGCAGCGCGCCAAATTCCGCAGGCCAGCAAGGATGCGCGCGAAGGGCGCTGGATCACTTGGTCGCCGGCGGGTTGGTTGGGAGCAGACTTAGAAGGGACAACTCTCGGCATCGTAGGCATGGGCAAAATCGGACGTGCTGTCGCCCAACGCGCCAAGGGGTTTGGCATGAAATTGCTTTACACCGACATCCCCCTGCCACCGGAAATTGAGAGCGAGCTGGGCGCAAAGCGGGTGGAACTCCCCGAACTGCTGCGCGAAAGCGACTTCGTCACCCTCCATGTTCCGCTGACCCCCGAAACCCGCGGAATGATCGGCGAAGAACAGCTGCGGATGATGAAACCCCATGCGATTCTGGTCAACACCGCCCGCGGCCCGGTCGTTCAGACCGCCGCTCTGCTTAAAGCCCTGCAACAGAATTGGATCGGTGGAGCAGCTCTGGACGTCACCGACCCCGAGCCCCTGCCGCCCGATCATCCCCTATACGCCCAGCCCAACTGCCTGATCGTGCCTCATATTGGCTCTGCAACGCGCAACACCCGCCGCCGCATGGCGGAGCTGGCCTGCGAAAACCTGCTGGCCGGATTGGAAGGACGGCACCTCCCCAACTGCGTCAACCCCGAGGTGTATGCAGAGGCATGATCGTAAAGGTGGTGCTGTTCGGTACCTTTCGCGAAAGACTGCCGCGCGAATTGCGCGGCAGGACCACCCTCGAACTTCCCGAAGGGAGCCCACTGCGGGCGGTTCTAGAGCACTTCGATCTGCCCCCGAACGCCGCTTGCGCAGTGAACGGTCAGCTTGAACCCGACCGTGAACGGATACTTCAAGATGGCGATGAAATCCAGGTCTTCCGGCCGGCAGGCGGAGGGAACTCGAGTTTTACCAAGCGTTTCTGCCTTTGTCAACAGCCCAGATTTCCGCCCGTTTAGATCGGCCAGCCACTTTGTGCCTGAAGGGCTGTCAACCACCTCAGAAATCAATGCCTCGAACTTCGACTTGGGCTTCGTGGGCATAAGCCTGCTTTACCGTTCCGCTCCTCTGCTCACCCCTCACGAACTGCCAAAATTAGACCCGCGCCGATCAGCGCTCCTCCAAAGTAGAACAAAGCGCTCAGTCTTTCTCCTAACCCTAGTGAGCCAAGCAAGGCTCCGACCAGCGGCTGGACGAACAGGGTGAGGGAAGCCACCCCCGCCGGCAGCACTGCGAAAGCGGTGTTCCACAAGAACATGGCTAAGGCTGTAGAAACAACCCCTAAGTAGAGAACCCCTCCGACTACTCCCCAATCGATCTCACCAAACCCAATCGTTTTCCACTCCCAGAAGGAAACCGGCACGGTGAGCAATAGCCCACCCATAAAGGCTACAAAGCTCACGCGCAATGCGTCCAGGCGGCGTGTAACCAAGCGGATCAGCACCGAATAGAGCGCCCAGGTGAGCGCTGCTCCGATCAAGCTGAGGTTTCCCCAAAAGAAGTCAGGGGCAAGGCGGGCGTTGCGCGGATCGACAACGATTAATGCGCCGAGTGTGGAAAGCGCCAAAGCCAGCGCCCGACGTATGCTCATCTTCTCCTTCAGCAAAAGCGCCGCAAACAACAAAACAAAAGCCGGCGTTGACGAGGTGATCAGCGCTCCGTTCGAGGCGCTGGAAAGCTTTGTGCCAACGAACTGCAAGCCGATAGAGATCCCGTATCCAACGATGCCCACGCCCAATACTTCTCGCCACTGCTGACGATCAAAACCTAAGCCGCCGCGCAGGCAGATAATCAAGCCCAAGACCAAACTCCCCAGAAACAAGCGCAAAGTGAGCAGCGTAAAAGGGGGGATCACATCCAAAACCACTTTGCTGACCACATACATCCCACCCCAAATCGCAGAGGCCCCGATGCCACTCAGGACACCCCACCTTCTCATCGGCCAGAACTCACCAGCGGAAAATAGTTGACATAGAGAGGGTACGTGAGGGCTATTTGAACGGCACGCCAAGCATCAATCCGACCCCAACCGTAAGTGTTGTTGGGAATTTGGGAACCTAACACCTCGCCGCACGTTTCAGAGCTTGTTAGAGGCATAGCGCTGGAGCGGAGAATTTCCTCCAAGAAGTCCACCTGCCCCTTCAGATAGGGGCGCACCGAGAGAACTAGGGCAGCCAAACCGACAACGTGCGGCGCAGCCATACTGGTGCCACTCAAGGACACATACCTCGAACCGGGATAGCTGGAACGAATACCAACGCCGGGGGCAACTACATCGGGCTTCTGCCGGTTGCTCCCGTCCACGGTGACCGGACCGCGACTGCTGAAATCGGCAATTATATCTGCGCTGTTTGTGGCGCCCACGGTGAATGAAGCCGCATAAATTCCACCCGGGTTGCGAATTGTGGCACAGTTTGGGCCTTCGTTGCCCGCCGACTGCACGGTCAAGATGCCGGCGGCGCGCACCGCCTCAACCACGCTCTTCAGCACATTCGGGTCGCTACAACCTTCGTACTCCGGGCACGACCAAGAGTTATTGATCACATCCGGCGCCATCGAGGGATCGGGGTCACTGCCGTCAATCTTGGTGGGAGCAATAAACCACTGAAAGCACTCGGCATAGGTCGCTGGTGTGCCTCTGCCCCGGTCCATATTGCGGCAGCCGATCCACTTGGCCTGTGGCGCCATGCCGATCTGGTTGCTTCCCTCCAGGCCAACCATTGTTCCCATCGTATGGGTGCCGTGGCCGTTATCATCACAAGGATAGGGGGAGTTGTAGGGGCAGGAGTCTGCCCCTGCTCCTAGCCCTTCTCCCGCCATGTAAGGAGCAATCGGTTCATGAATGGCATCATGCCAGTGGTAGTCATGCTTGGCTTGGCTGCCGTCCCAGCCACGGTAGGCGTTTTTCAGTGCCGGGTGCTGCCAATCGTAGCCTGTATCCTGTCCGCCGATCACCACCCCTTGGCCAAAGTAGGCTAGCTGCCAAACTGCGTCAGCGTTAACTTGGCGCAGATTCCACTCAACCCCGTCGGCGCTCTGGAGGGACAAATCCTCGGCCGCCCGAGGAATTTCCAACTGCACAACCGGGTTAGCCACGATACGCGCCACTTCCTTACGCTGCGCCAGAGCGATGACGTCGTCCAAACCACCCCGCACCCACACCATGTTTGCCACCCAGAAGGAGCGATAGCGAACTCCTCGCTGTCGTAGCTGCTCTAGCAAGGGAGCTTGCGTGCGCTCCGCCACCTCGGTCAAGCGGCGATAAACGTACCAACCCTTCTCAGTCTTGCTCGAGAGCGTTTTTGCCCCGCTCAGGTCCGCCTGCTCTCTCAAAAAGAGCAAGAACTCGACCCGTCCTTCCTGTGCCTTTTGCCAAACCCAAGCGTCGGCTTTGTTGCGCCAATTCCCCAGTTCAAAGTGGGCACTTGCGCTTTGATCACTTAAGCCAAACCGGAACAAAGCCCAGAGGAAAAAAGCTAATCCCAGAGGAAGGAGGCCGCAAAAGCTGGAGAGGGTCATCGCCGGTTTTTTCATAACAACACACCCCTGAAATCTTGCTGCGCACCTATAATCGCAATAAGATTCGGATTTCTGGCAAAGCAAGAGCAGCTAAAAAAGACAACCCCGCTGAACCGGCCAGAATGGCCACAGGGAAGGTAGCTTGTCCAGAGGAGAAAATTGCCCATGGAATAGCAGCACAAAGCAGGGCGGCGATGCCGGCACGCTTTAGGGTATCGCCTATCAACCACTCGGCTCGCTCTGTGCGACGCAACAACTCCCATAATACGAGAGCTTGAGCACTGAACGCCAGTGCGTTCGCCAGCGCAATCCCTCCTGCGCCTAGAGGACGGTATAGGAGCACGCCCAACAAGACAAAGGCTAAGCTGGTCAAGGCAGCAGAAACCAAGGGCGTGCGAGCATCCTGGCGAGCATAAAACGCCCGCACGGCTACTTCTTGTAACGAATGCCCTAGCAAGCCCAGAAAATATGCACGAGCCGTCCAGACGACAAGGTTTTCTCCTTCTTCACCAAAGTTGAACAACGCCACAGCCGGACGCACGACCACAATCAGCAGCGCAGTCAGAGGAACTGCGATCGCCAAAACCACCCTTAGGGTTGTTGCGAGGGTTCGGGAAAAAGCGCGGCGGTCCTGAGCAACAGCTTGTTCGGCCAAGGTAGGCAGCAGAACCGTTCCCAGCGCCGTGCCGATCAAAGTTTCCGGTACCTGGAAGAAGAGCCATCCATAGGCCAGGGCGGTGATCGATCCGGCTGCAAGGCGCGAGGCAAGATTATCCTGGGCGACGAAGGTGAGTTGGATAAACAGCACCGTCAGCACGCGCGGCGCCATGAGGTTAAGGCTCTTCAGCACCATAGGGTTCTGCAACCCCAGGCCCCAGTTCCAACGGAAGCGATAGCGGAGCAAGCCGGGAATCTGAACGCATAGATAAAGCAAGGCCCCCAAAATCGTGCCCGAAACCAAGCCATACACCCCCCAGCCCATGGCCGGCAAAGAGCTCCCCAAAATGCGATAACCCTCCTGCGGCGCCAGAAAGACCACCCCAATGAGGCCTCCCAGATCGTATAAACTGAGGGCAATAGCAGGCAGCCAAAAGTGCTGATTGGATTGCAAGCCAGCAACCGCTAACCCGCCCAACGAGAGCAACAGCGTGCCGATGAGGTTTAGGCGCATCAAGTCCACGACGACCCTTTGCTGATCTGCTGAAAAGCCGGGCACGATCCCTATTTGTGAGCGCACCAGTTGTTCGGCAAACAAGGCGATCAGCAAGGAGAGCGAGGCGGTGACCAAAAAGAGCAGGTTCAGCACCGAAGAGAACACCCGCCAAGAAGCTTGCAAGCCCTGCTTTTGGCGCGTCTCGGTCAGAACGGGGATAAACGCCATCGCTAATGCGCCACCGGAAATAAGCATAAACAGCAGGTCGGGTAAGTTATTGGCGGCGTTATAGGCATCCAGTTCAGGGGAAAGCCCGAATTGGCGCGCCACTAAAAAATGACGGGCGAACCCTAAGACCTTCTCCAGCCCGAAGAAAACGGCGACAATCAGCGTGGAACGGGCAATGTGCCTCACTGCTACAATGCCTTATCCCAATCGACCGGCCCTTGCGTTGCGCACCAGCGCCATAATTGCCCTCCATCGGATGAGTGCTGCAGCAATTTCCGGGCTAAAAGCCAATCTGTGTTTAATGCCAAGATCCAATTCCTCCCGCCGGAGAAGGAAAAAGGGCATCACGAAGGATCGCTCTGGAATCCACAGAAGAGACCAGGAGAACTGAGTTGAGGGCTATTATACCAATCACGCCCTCGTCTGAGGGCACACCCAGTTTTTTCTTGGAGACTTTCACCCCCAAGAGGGCCAAAGCAAAGGAAGGACGGGCTGGGGATTGCACACTGGACATCGGGAGGCCGGGATGGAAGGGCTGCGCCATGGCGCACGCGCTCCATTGGGGATGCCGCTCAACCCCAAGCCGGCCTTGCGAGCGGAATAAGCAATCTCCCACAGCCTTCCTCCTCCACCCACTGCACCCTTCTCCATGCCCGCAGGACGAGACGGCTGCACAGCCGCCGCTTCGGCGCTCGGCGGCCGCTCGAAAGCCGCCCCTCCACGATCCACACCTGCGGGCTTGCGCCTTCCTCTGCCCTCGGCCGCCCGACCGGCCAGACCATGCCCACCCATACCGGCTCGAGGCTGCGCACACCCGCAGTCAAACCGAACGCCGCTGCCCTGGGTTCGTCGCCATTCCCCTTTGCAGGACCCCCCTCTGTCGCACCGCTCCGGCCCACCACTGCCCGAGATAGCCCGGGCTGAGCGGCTCTGACCAGCCGATAGCCCTTTCGGCACAAACGGCTTCCGGCCTCCTGCCATCTGGCACTCCTCCCCCTATTCTCCGGGGGAAAGCGCTTCGAGAAGCGCCCTCGCTGCTCCGATGGCCCTCCTGCTTGGGCAGGTTTCTGTTCCCGGACTTGCCAGCGAGATGTCCCCGGCCGGACGGAGTAACACAGGGTGGCGCTTTCCCCTAGCCGTTTGTCCCCCCGCCGCCTTTTGCTGTCTCTCGTCGCCTCCTCCTTCCCCGAAGACTTCTTGCACAGCCGTTCCAACTCGGACCGTTGTGAGGCCACCTCAAAAGGTTGCTTGCCCGGGGATGCGCCGGGCAGCCAAAGGCAAGACCGCCAACCGCCCACATGATGGCGATTGTCGCCCTTGCGGCGAGGTGCACTCGCTAGGGTTTGCGGAGCTCGGAAAAGGCGCTCCGTGTGCCATCGCCAACCCCCTCAAACGAGGAGGATAGCCCATTCTCACCCTAAAAACTTTCCTTTGAAAAGCTCTGGCGGTCTGCTTTTCTTCTTGACCTGCGCTCCGAAATGCGATAAAATACGAGGTGCTCAGGATCATGGGTTGCCCTCGTAGCTCAGTGGATTAGAGCACTTGCTTGCGGAGCAAGGGGTCGCGTGTTCGAATCGCGCCGGGGGCGCACGGGTGGGGAGCGGTCGACCTTTACCCGCTCCCTTTTCTTCTTCAAAGCCTGTACTCACCGCAATTGGCTATGGCTGCGTCTGCGCACTACGATGTGATCATCGTCGGGGCAGGGCCGGCAGGGCTTTCCACGGCGCTCCACTTGCTTCAGCTCGATCCACGTTGGAGCGAGCGCATGCTGGTTTTAGAGAAAGCCGTTCATCCGCGCTTCAAGCTCTGCGGCGGTGCCGTGACCCGCTTGGGGTTGAAAATTCTCCAAGGCCTTGGCCTCCCTTTGCCTTTGCCGATCCCCTATGCCTACGTGAGGGAAGTCCATCTGAAGTACGAGCATCGGGTAGTGGTTCTGCACGGGAAACCTCAACTGCTCGTTTTTGAGCGCGCAGTCCTAGACGAGTACCTCGCCCGCGAAGCCCAAGCCCGCGGAGCTAAGCTCTGCCAAGGCGAGCCGCTACGGGAGATTGAGTTTACCCCTGACGGAGTAGCGCTGCAGACCGAGCGAGCCAGCTACTCTGCAACCGTTGTAGTGGGCGCCGACGGCAGCAACGGCTTAATCCACCGCTGGGCGCGCCGAAAACGGGCCAAAGCTCGCATTGCCCGTACCTTAGAGGGGATTTGCTCCGCTTCGCTCGACCCCGAGGGCCTTGCCGAGGGAGTCGCCCTGTTCGATTTCACCTGGATGCGCAACGGGCTTCAAGGGTATGGGTGGAAGTTTCCCTTTCCCGGGGGAGGAGAGACGGCGTTGAGCTGTGGGCTGTACGATGCGCGTCTGGCGACTCATCTACCGTTGTCCTCCTTGCCGCGCCTGTTTCACGCCGCCTTTCCTCTCTTCAAGGCACCTTCAGAAGCATGGCAGGGACACCCGATCCATCGCTTCAGCCCGCGCAATCGCTTTGCCTTTCCCCATCTAGTGCTGGTGGGGGACACAGCGGGGGTCGACCCGCTTTTCGGAGAGGGCATTGGCCCAGCCCTAGCCTACGGTCAGCTGGCTGCCCGGGCTATCCACCGAGCCTTTGAGCGCCGAGATTTTTCCTTTGTCACCTATCGTTCGTTGCTCAAGCGATCTTACCTAGGACGTTATCTGATGGTGCGTTGGTTCACCGCCGAGGTGTGTTACCGCATGGCGGGCCGGAGCTGGTTTCCGCCGCTGGTCTGGCAACTGGGCAATTGGCTGGCGCGCCTTTTCCCGCAGCCAAAGCCGCTCTTCTCCCGCTAAGACCGAAATTTCGTCCCCAAATTCCCCGAGTCTCCTCTTTATAAAAGAACATTTGTTCTGATATGATAAGGGAGGATGAACTAGGAAATAAACGAAAGGAGGGGAGAAAATGCCCATTTCTCTAAAGCCCCCTTGCAAGGTTTGTCGCCTGCCCTACCTGAACGGCAAAGATGGCATTTGTCCGGCCTGCCGGCGTCGCAGCCATCCGGTGGGCTTGCGCTGTGCTTGCGGGAAGTTTGCCGTGACCGTACTGCTGGACCGCATCGGACTCCACAGGGAATACGCAGTCGAGATCCCCCTTTGCGAACAATGCCTGAGCTTAGAACTGGAAAGCTGAGAAAATCGCCCGACCTCTCTTAGGACAAGGTGAGTCACTCTCAAGGTCGTTGACGCCCGAGGCGTGCATCCCCGAGGTCGCTATTGCCTCAATCCCGACAGCAGAAAAAGCGCCTAGAGCTCCATCTTCGGACGATATTGCAAAGCCTCGGCGAGATGAGGCACCTGAATTGTCTCACTCCCTTCCAAGTCTGCAATAGTACGGGCGACCTTCAACACACGGTGGTAAGCCCGCGCCGAAAGCTGCAGACGGGTGATAGCCATGCGCATTAGCGTTTTGCCATTTTCATCCAAAGCACAGGCCTGGCGCACTTGGGCGGCACTCATGTCGGCGTTACAAGTGATCACCGAAGTTAACTCGTGCTCCTCTTCAGCCGTCCTGAGGCTCTCGAATCGCCGACGCTGGCGTTGACGGGCCATTTCTACCCGCTGTTGGATGACCGCCGAGGGCTCGCCGAGGCGGTCGTCGCTTAATTTCTCGACTTCCACCCGAGGTACTTCGACATGGATGTCAATACGATCGAGCAGCGGCCCGGAGATGCGCTTCTGATAGCGGGTGACCATTTGGGAAGAGCACGTGCAGGGTTTTTGGGGATCGCCGTAGTAACCACAGGGGCAAGGGTTCATTGCGGCCACCAGTTGAAAGTTAGCCGGGAAGGTCAATGAGCCTTGGGCACGGCTGATAGTTACTACTTTATCCTCTAGGGGTTGACGTAACACTTCTAGGGTGCGCGGGCTAAATTCGGGCAACTCGTCCAAGAAGAGCACACCGCGGTGGGCCAGCGAAATCTCGCCCGGATGAGGCCAATTGCCCCCACCGACCAAACCGGCATGACTGATGGTGTGATGAGGGGCGCGAAAGGGGCGCATGCGCACCAAAGGAGCATCGGCAGGGAGCTGATCGGCCACCGAGTAGATGCGCGTTACGTCTAGGGCCTCCTCGAGCGTCATCCGGGGCAGGATGCCGGGCAGGGCACGCGCCAACAAGGTCTTGCCGGCGCCGGGCGGTCCGATCATCAGCACGTTGTGTCCGCCGGCTGCAGCCACCTCGAGGGCGCGCTTGACGTGCTCCTGTCCTTTGATCTCGCGGAAGTCAACCTGTCCCACCGCAGGGAGAGCCTGTAGGTCTACGTGAGGGTAGGGTTTTAGCGCCTTTTGCCCGCAGAGGTGGGCGACCAACTCGGCCAGGCTCTCTACGGCCAGCACTTCCAAATCCGGCACTAAAGCAGCCTCGGCGGCATCGGCGGCAGGGACATAAATGCGCCGAAAGCCCTGTTGGCGGGCAATGGCCGCCATAGGCAGCACGCCGCGCGTATGGCGCACCTTGCCGTCCAAGGACAACTCCCCGACCACAAGCGCACCTTCGACGCTCTCTTGGGGAATTTGCCCGCTGCAGGCCAGCACCCCCAGAGCGATCGGCAGGTCGTACGCCGGACCTTCTTTGCGCACCGTAGCCGGCGCCAGGTTGACCACCAACCGCCCACGCGGATAGCGCAAGCCAGCGTTCTTAATCGCCGCCTGAACCCGCTCACGGCTCTCTTGCACGGCTGCATCGGGCAGACCGACGATCACCATCGCTGGCAGCCCTTGCGCCGTATCCACTTCGACCTCGACGATCACCCCGTCCAGGCCGATCATGGCACACGAGTAGACCCGCGCTAGCATACTAAGCCTACCATGGGAAGTCCCGTTCTCCCCGGGCGTTTAGCCGTTCCGCCGTCTCTTCGACCGTCACGGCTTGAACTCAGCATGCAGCCCGAGCGCCATTGAAGCCGGCGGGAGAGAGCGCCTGACTTCAGCGTGTCGGGTCTAGCTGTGAGCCTTGAGCAGCTACCCTTTCGTCCCCAAAACGAGCGCGCCACGAGAAAAGGGAGGCCCCCATTGGAAGACATCCTCCTGAGAGATAGCGTGGGAGAGGGGTTTCGCCCCATGACTAGGTCTCCAATCCAATTAATTGCTCTAACACCCGTCTCGACCGTTGCTCGATCTCGGCATGTTGGCTTTGACCGTGCGCATCCATGGTCACCACGGCGGGGAAATCTCTGACTTCAATCACCCACATCGCCTCGGGGACACCAAATTCCAGCTTATATACACCGAACACCCGCTGCACCGACTGAGCAAGCCAGGAGGCAGCGCCGCCGATAGTGTGGAAGTAGACGCCCGGCACCTCCTGACAGGCCTGCAGCGTCTTTGCCCCCATGCCTCCCTTTCCGACCACCCCTTTGAGGTTGAAATGGCGCATGACCTCCCCTTGATAGGGTTCCTCGCGCGAGCTGGTCGTCGGCCCGGCAGCCACAAAGCGGTACTCTTTGGTGTCCAAGCCTGCCACCACCGGCCCACAGTGGTAAATCACCCCGCCGTTGAGCAACGGCTTGATCGCCTCATAAACCTCGAGATCATCGCCTTGGGGCAAGCGAGTCTTAGCAATGAAGGTTTCGAACAACCACTTGTGCACAGCATCTCGCCCGGTGACCATCACCCCGTTGAGCGAGACCGGGTCACCAACCTTGAGGCTGCGGATCACCTCATCCGAAATCGGGATGGTAATTGGGCGCATGGCTTTCTCCTTCTGGATTGTCGCCGTAAAGAGTCCAAGGACACCGAGGTCCTTTTTCTCCTTTGTGTTCTTACGACCTGCGTGTGAACTCTCCGTCCGGTTTCATTTTCACCGCTGAGAAATCTACGGGACGAGCCTCGGTTATTTCTTTGCGTGTTCTGCATCCCTCTGCCTGGCTTCCTGTTCTTCAGTCTCTGCGTGTCTCGGTTTTTCACTCAAAGCTCACCCTGCCGTTCTGCCAGATCATGCGGCGGCGGCGGTATGCCCAACACATATACGAGACGGTGACGAAGTAGCTTGCCGGCAAACGGTGTAGAGCGGTGATCTTTGTCCCCAGCACGGTGGTCCTGCCGCCGAAGCCCATCGGGCCGATGCCCAATCGGTTGGCTTCTTCGGTCAGGCGTTTTTCTAACTGCGCCAGTTCGGGGTTGTCGTTCTCCTCGTCCAGACGGCGGAAGAGCACCTCTTTGGAAGCATAGTAGCCTGAGCCGCGGTCGCCGCCAATGGCAACCCCTAGAATGCCCGGCGCACAGCCTTGTCCTTGCGCCCGATAGACAGCATCCAAGACCACTCGGCGCACGCCTTCCAAATCGCGCCCGGCTTTCAGCGCCTCGTAGGGCAAGGAATACTGAGCGCCGACGTTTTCACAGCCACCCCCCTTTAGCATGAGTTCTACGGTCAGGACCTCTCCCTCCACTTCTTCAAAATGGATGGTGGGAAAGTAATGACCCCCTAAGTTGTTGCCGCTATTTTTGCCGCTCAGCGCGTCGACCGAGTTCGGGCGCAAGTAAGACTTTTGGGTGGCCTGGACGACAGCCGTCTCGATCTGTTGGCGCAGCTTGCGCGTCGACCAGCCTTCGGGATGAGAGACGTAAAAGATGGGCGTGCCGGTGTCCTGACAGATTGGGGTTTGGTTGGCGCGCGAAAGTTCCACGTTCTTCAGGATAGTCGCCAAAGCCCCATACGCAGCCGATCCGGGCTCCTCCTGGTCCAATGCTCGCTGCAAAGCTGCCTCTACGTCCGGGGGTAAATCCGTGGCCGCCAAACGAATCAATTCGAGAAAGTGAGGGGTCAAGTCGGGTGTCATTTTTGCTCCCTTTTCCGAGCTGAGCGCAACGATTGCTAGCCTCAGTCACTTGTATTTTATCCCCTTTTCGCCCCGCATAATGGCGCAATTTTCCAGCTCCGAACGCTCTTCTGGCGATGGCGACCCTAAATCCAAGGTATGGCCTTCTATACCCGTAATCACGTTGGAGTTGCACAAGCTGATTAGAACAGCTCTCAAAAGCTCTCATTTTCAATCCGAGGGAGTTGTCAGAAAATTCGAGCCGATTTATACTATACGGGCATCACCGAGCGAAGTTGGATCGCTAGAAAGGAAAGGGGTATGGCCTTATCTGTTGGACAATTGGCGCCCGATTTCACGCTTCTCGACCACCGCAAGCGCCCCGTCCGATTGAGCGAATTCCGGGGAAAGAAGAACGTGGTCTTGGCCTTCTTCCCCCTGGCCTGGACGCCAATATGAAGCAGCCAAATCCCATCCTATCAGGCGGCGCTCGACCGCTTTGAGCGGATGGATACCCAGGTTCTGGGTATTAGCGTGGACAGCAGCGATTGCCTCTATGCATGGGCGGAAAGTCTCGGCGGCATCACCTTCCCGCTCCTGAGCGATTTCTTCCCCCATGGTCGGGTTGCCCAGCTCTACGGTGTGCTACGCCCCGAGGGCTACAGCGAGCGGGCGATCTTCGTCATTGACAAACGGGGAGTGATCCGCTATGTGGACGTGCATCCGATTGACGACCAGCCGGATAATGAAGTGTTGTTTGCCGAGTTATATAAGCTCGAACCGGAGCTGGCCGAAAAGGACCGCCAGTTCTTGCAGCGCCAGCAACAAACCGCAGCGGCAGCCGAGCCCCCCTCTCCGGCTGCGCAAGTGGTGATGTATTGCACGCCCTGGTGCCCAGCTTGTCGGCGCGCCCGGGCCTATCTCAATGAGAAGAAAATTCCTTTCGTGGAGGTCGATATTTCGCGCGACCGTGCAGCGGCGGCGCAGGTGCGCCAGTGGGCCAACGGCAACGAGACCACCCCTACGTTTCTGATCAACGGCAAGGTGATTGTCAACTTTCATGTCGAGGAATTAGAGGAGGCATTGCGGGGAATACCCGCCCCTTGAGACCTCGCCTTAGTGTCTTCCGCAGGCATCTAAATCGGAGCGATTCCCGGATGCGCTCTCCTCTCGTTGCCCCACGGGCCGGTGAGCTGTGGGCCTCCGTGCCGGCCCACAGGAATTTTTGCCTCTCTCCAGCTCTCCTTTCAGACAACGAACAGCGGCACTCCTTCCCGCTTAGCGCGGCGCAAGGAATTCGCAGCCCGCTCGAGCAACTCCTCCCAAGAGGAGTCGCTCTCCAAACGTTCGGCCAACCCAAAGGTGACCGAGATCGAGAGTGGCTTCCCCTCGTGGTCAAGGGCGATTTGGCGGATAAGCGAGTTCAAACGCCGCACGACCCTTATAGCCTCCTCCCGGCTGGTCTCGGGTAGGACGACCACGAATTCATCTCCGCCAAAGCGGGCGGGAAGATCGATCTCGCGCAAATGGCTTACCAGGCACTGGGCGATCTCCTTTAGCACTCGATCGCCAAGGGTGTAAGAGTATCGATCGTTGAACGCCTTGAAATCGTCCACATCGGCGAAGAGCACGCTCAGCGGGCGTTGATAGCGCACAGCGCGCTCAAACTCCCGCCAAGCAAGGATTTTCAAGCCGCGGCGGTTGTAGATGCAGGTCAACTCGTCGTGGATAGCCAGCTCTTGCGCTTGTCGATACAGGCGAGCGTTTTCGATGGCTTGGGCGGCTAAGTTGGCAAAGGCCTCTAAGGGCCCGATATCGGCAGGGTCGATCTCAACCACCGTCTCAAACCCGAGGTTGAGAAAGCCGATCACGCTCCCCTTTACCGAGAGGGGCAAGCCTAGGTACGTGCGCACCCATTCCAAACCGGGAATTAGATGCCAATGAGGGTAAGCCTGCGTATCTATGATGAACAGGGGCAGTTTAGTCGAGTAAATTTGCCAAAGGGTGTCCAATTCCTGCCAGCTCAGCTTGTGCGCTTCTTCGGTTTTAGGCAGCGGCCGGCCGGCCTCGGCCACCACCTGCGCCCACTTTCCCTCAATCAGCCAGAGGCTGCAATGGGTGTAGGGGCTCAGGTGATCAAGTTGAGCGAGAATGCGCTCAAAGACCCGTTCCAGATCGAGGCTTTGCGAGAAGGCTGCCGTGGCCTCTAGGAGCGCCTCGGCAATCTGGCGTTGGCGACGCTCCTCTTCCTCGGCTTGAAAGCGTTGCAACACCTGAGCGATTTGAGCTGCAATGTATTCCATGATCCCGGCCTGATGCAAGTTGTAGCGCACCCGCGGATCATAGGACTGGACAACCACAGCCCCGAACACCGCACCCGAACGATCCTTGAGCGGGACGCCCAACCAGCCTGCGCTCGGGGCAGCAATGCGTTCGATCTCCCCTCGTTTCTCCATTTGTTCGCACAGCTCGTTCTCAGCAAGCAGCGTCCGTCCGGATTGGAGCACATACTCTGTCAGGCCCTTGGCGAGCGGCACCGTGCCGGGATTAGGCTCATGCTGATCGACCCAATAGGGAAAACAAAGACGCTTTGTCCTCTTGTCCCACAGGGCAATATAGAAGTTTTCGGCGGGCAAAATGCGGCGTACGATCTGATGAATGCCGGCGTAGAGCGTGGCAGCGTCCTCTGCTCGGTTGGCCAAGTCGGCAATCTCATATAGGGCTTGGTGTAAATCCCGATCGTCTCTCTCGGCTGTAATCTCCTCTAAAATCGCTACCCCGCCGATCACCTTTCCATCGGGCAGTTGCACCGGGGAGAGTTGAGCACGGACGGCCAGCCCAGGCTGATAAGGCCGAGAGCGGAAATCCACCTCCCAAGAGACTTTCTCTCCTGCGAGCACTCTCTGGATCGATACGACAATAGGTTCGTAGGGCACGTGGAGCAATTCCAACCCCACCAGGGATTCCCTAGGGAGACTTAACATCCGGGCGAGAGAGGAATTGGCTGCCTGCACCACCCCTTTCTCGTCAAAATAGAGCACTCCCACCGGAGCGTTTTCAAATATGGCGCGGAAAACCGACTCGCCGGTCTGCAAGCGCGCTTCCATCTCTTGGCGTTCGCGCTGGTGACGCCATTCCTCTAAGGCGCGTTCAAGAAGGTAAGGCAATTCACGGAAGAGGTCAAAGCGCTTGGGCAAATAATCGAAAGCGCCTGCTTTGATCACTTCCACCGCTTTCTGCTCATCACCGAACGCAGTTTGCACAATCACCGGGTAGGGCAAAGGCTTGGAATGATTCTGCAGAAAAGCCCTGCCGCTGCCATCGGGGAGGTATAAGTCGGTGAGCAGCAAGTCCGGGGTGTTCTGCCCCAGCCATCGCTGCGCCGCCGCAATTGTATCCACCCAAATCAATTCAAAGGGACGGGAATGGCCGGCCAAGCTGCGACGCAGGAGTTCGGCATGATTGGGGTCATCTTCTACCAGTAAGAGAACGATGGGTTTTGCCATGAGACCTCTCCTGAAATCCGATCAACCCAAAGAACCCTAAAACCGAGACTCAAAACTGTCGATACGTGCTATGCGATGCAAGTTTTACACCCTCCTCGGTGGACAAGTGCAAAGCGGTGACTATCGATTGAGGCAATGAGGCTGAGTTTAGCTATTTGATACTCTGCCTTCTCTAAACCCTAAGGTGGATAAGGACATTGAGCCCTGGCTTTTAGGGCGAGAGAAAACCAATGGCTGAACGCCTCCTCGCTTAGAGCATCAGGGCCTCCTTTTAGCATACACATTCCATTTCAACCAGTATAAACCCAGATAGCGCAAAACTTCCGTCATTTCATCCACAGAGAAAGGCTTGACCAAGTAGCTGTTAGCGTGCGCTTGGTAGGCACGCTGGACGTCTACCTCCTCTCGACTCGAGCTCAGAACAATGACAACAATATGGCGATGGCAGGGAGAAGATTTGATCCGTTCTAGCAACTGAAAGCCATCCATCTTGGGCAAACGCAGGTCGAGCAAAATTAGATCGGGATAAGGGTAGCGTTGGTCATCGGCAAACTTTCCTTCCCGGTCTAAGTAGGCTAAGGCCTGCTCCCCATCTTCCACATGAGAGAAGGTGTTGCCCACTAAGCACGACCGGAAAACACGGTGGATTAACTCGGCGTGGTCGGGGTTGTCCTCTACTAGCAAGATACGAATGGGTTGCTGTTGCTTCAACTCCATGTCTCCTCACACTCAGCTCAAGTTTCGATGAACTTTAGGCAGAGTGAACCAAAAGGTGCACCCTTTGCCTCGCCCCTCGGACTCGGCCCACACCCGCCCACCGTGCACTTCGACGATACGCTTCACCAATGCCAGGCCTATGCCATATCCTTCAGTGCGCGGATCGAGCTTCTCAAACAAGCCAAAGACCTTGTCCTGATAGCTGGGATCAATCCCCATGCCGTTATCCCGCACATAGAACAGAAATTCCCCGGGCGCATCGCGCCACCCGATCTCGATGCGCGGATTGGGCTGTTCTCCCATATACTTGAGGGCGTTATCGAGCAGGTTTTGCACCACTTGAGACAAACGAGCACGGTCGCCTTGGACAACGGGCAAATCCGGGGCAATCTCAAATTCGATCGGGCGTCCCTGATGACGAATGTTGCCCAACAGCAATTGCGCCGCTTCCGTGACGACCTCGCCAAAGGGAAATTCGTCCAGTGAGTTGAGCACCCGCCCAACCCGCGAGAGTTCCAGTAGACCCTCCAGCAGAGCTTGCATCTTTTCCGCAGCGAAACGAATGCGCTGCAGGTCGGCTTTAGCCTGTTCCACATCCCCCTGCTCGAGGCTCTGCTCGACAAAAGTGAGAAATCCCAAGATGGTGATCAGCGGACCTCTGAGGTCGTGTGAGACAGTGTAAGTAAACTGACTCAGTTCACTGTTTTTCCGCTGCAGGTCCTGGATGAGTTGCTCACGCTCTTCTTGCCAGCGTTTGCGTTGGGTGATGTCGATGAAAACCGTGGCGAAATAGCCCGGCTCGGGCGAAAAAGCGCGCACTTCATACCACTTCTGCAGAGGGGCACTGTACTCTTCGAAAATCATCGCTTTCCCGCTCGCTGCCACCTCGCCATAGCGTTCGATCCAGACTCGTTCCAAGCCGGGCAAAACCTGAAGGACGGTCTTGCCGACAATTTCTTCCGCTTTTAGGCCGGTCAGACGTTCAAAAGCAGGGTTGACTTCTAGGAAACGGTAATCAAGCGGTTTGCCGTTTTCATCCCAAATCATCTCATGAAGAGCAAAGCCTTCCATCAGGTTTTCGAACAGGATGCGGTAGCGCTGTCCGTTTTGGCGGATAGCCTCCTGAGTCGCTCTTTGTTCGGTGGTCTCGATGCTCGTCCCAATGAGGTATTTGATGCGCCCGGCGCTCCAGACCGGGGTGAGAGTGGTTAACCAGGTGCGCCGCCCGGCGGGCGAGTCGAGGGTTTGCTCATAGGCGACCGGACGACCGCTCTCCACGCAGCGCTGACAGTGATCCCGGATCTCTGCACTCCACTCGGGGCCTAGCACTTCTGCAGGCGTCCTCTCCCGAATCCGCTCCGAGGTAACCCCTATCTTCTGCTGATAAGCCGCGTTCGTCCTCAGGTAACGGAACTCGCCCTCCTCCCCCACTTCGATGAGGAATACCGCATCTTGAAGACCGTTGAACAGCGTTTCGTATTCCCCAAGCAAGTTCCGAAGAGCGAACTCACTCGCTCCGCGCTCGTCGATCTCGCTAAACGTCAGCAGAAGGTAGTCCGCCTCTTCTGTCCCCTTTGGCTCTCCGGACAGGCTCAGTCGTCCGGCTTGCAACCGCACCCGAGGCGGCGGCTGACGCGTCCCCCTCAGGCGCAGTTCGAGAATCTCCTCCTGAGCTTGACGGAACAGGGCAGGACAACGAGCGAGGAAATCAGAGCGATCCTCTTCGTGGAGAAAATCTTGGATGGATTTCCCCACCACTTGGCTCGGCTCGCACCCGATTAGGCTGCAAAAGGCCAGGTTGGCTTCGCGGATCAGCCCTTCTTTGTCCACCAAAACCCCACCGGCCGGGAAACGGTTGAACAGAGCCGAGAACAAAGTGCACATTCGCTCAAGTTCAGCGGAGCTACACTCCCATTCTGCCATCGCCTTTTGCCTCACGGTTAGAATCTACGTTGCCTCAAAACACTTCTCTCAAGAAGCTCTCTGCGCTCTCTCTTCTCTTCGCTAACAACCCTCACGATAAACCGTCCTAGACAAACGGGTTGACACTTGGGCGGTTTAGCTTGCCTCTCTCCTCGTTCCTCGGGTAGTGGCTGTAAAGCTCTCCCCCTTCTCGTGGCGCGGTCTGGCGGCTACACCCCAGACGCGAAGCGCTAGGATTCCAACCCTTTTGCGCCCTCGCCACGCATCTAATTCTACCACAAATCTCGGGGATCACAGCTCTAGCACAAAAAAGTCGCCCTACCGGAAACAGGCGACCTCGCTCTTTCGCAGGGCAGGGATCGGCAGCCTACGTTCTCCCTTTACCCTCCCAGAGAGGGTTTGGAAGTGCTGCCCCGAGCCGGCAGATTGGGCCTGCCGAACGCTCCTTGAAAGGTGAGGGTCATCCTCCCGCCCTCTGGGAGGAGGGCTGGGGGTGAGGGCTACCACCCCACAATGGCGCTTTCGCCCTCCCGCTTGCGGGCTTTGTCCAGCGCTTCCAGGTATTCCTGACGCGCCCGCGCTGCGTTCAGCGCCCGGATGCCTAAGAGCGGGGGCGCCGGCAGACTCTGCGCGCCCAGCTCGGCAAGCTGCTCCTGCAGGGCAGCCATGCGCACAAAGAGCACGATCAGCTCCAGATGGCGGTCGGGGACGGTCAGTGGGGTGGCATCCTCGGCGGGGTAAAGATGGTCGGCTTGGTAGGTCAGGCCTAACTTTTCCCCCGCTTTTGGGGTGAGGCCGAGATACAATCGCCAGCCGCCCGGCGCGCCCCAATCCAAGTCGTAAGTCGGGCGGCCGTTAAAAACCGCCGTCCGAGCGCGCGCAATGCGCTGCAAGAAGCGCGGCGGCTGCATCCCCAGCGGGTATTCGACCCGCAAGACGGTCTGAAAGCCGCTCAAACCGCTCAGGTCCACCACCGTCTGCCCCGCCTGCAGGGTGAACTCGGCATACAGCGTGCGCGGGAAGAGCTGCGAATACTCGGCGATGGCATCGTGAATCCACTGGTTGATCTGCAAATCGCTGAAGGTGAACGGGGCGCGCTGGTCTGCCAAGCGCCGCCGACAGAGTTGGTTGACTTCCTGACGGGTGGTCATTGCGGGGGGTCTCCTTATCTAGGGTGTCAGGTCGGGGGGCAAGCCCACCAGCCCAAAGAGCAATCGGCGCAGGTCGGTGAACGTGCCCAGGTTGAGCAGGAAGAGCAAAATTGCCAGCAAGGTCAGCGCCGCCTTGGGGTGGCGCTCCGCCCAGAGCAGGATCGAACGCCGCTCCAACTGCTCGATGCGCCGCTGGATGTCGGGCAGGACCTGCGTGGCACGGTAAATCTCGGCGATGCAAGCCAAAATCAGGCGGTCCCGCACGGTTTGGCGAATGCGCCCGTTTTCGCTCAGCAGGGCGTTGATCTCCTCCAACAACTTCTCGTCCATTTCTCTCCTTTTCTCACACCAAGACACAAAGAGCACCAAGTTTTTTTCTCTTTTCCTTCTTTGTGTCCTCCGTGTCTTTGTGTGAGCCTTTTTCCTCACACCAAGACACAAAGAGCACCAAGTTTCTTCTCTCTTTTCCTTCTTTGTGTCCTCCGTGCCTTCGTATGAGCTTTTTTCTCTCACCAAGACACAAAGAACACTAAGGTCTTTTCCTCTCTTTGTGTCCTTTGTGTCTTTGTGTGAGCCTTTTTCTCTCACCAAGACACAAAGAGCACTAAGGTCTTTCCTCTCTTCCTCACTTTGTGCCCTTTGTGTCTTTATGTGAGCTTTTTTCTCAAACCAAGGCACGAAGTTCAGGCTCCGTGTGTCTTTTGTGTTTTTGGGTTAGGGTCTTCCATCCCAGCGTTCAAGATAGCCGCCGTGCACCCAGACCTTGATCGCCACCATCTCGCCCTGCTGTTCCAGCACCTCGACCGCTGCCCCGCCGCAGAAATCGCCGATGTCGGGCACTCCCGCTGCGTAGGCCGGCTCGGGGCGTAGGTTGACATAGGTGTAGCCGCGGCGCAGAGTCACCTTCTCCCCCGCCCGCACCCGGATCGGCGCAGGATGAGAAAACGACGGCGGGTCTAGGGGGAGCGGAATGGTCAGGGCTTGGAAGAAGGGCGACGGATCCACGCTCCGCTTGCCATCCGGGCGGTACTCGAAGTGCAAATGCGGACCGCTGGAGTTGCCGCTGTTCCCGCTGAGGGCGATCGGCTGCCCCGCCGAGACGGCTTGTGCCAGCTCGACCAAGACGCGCTCCAGATGGGCATAGAGCGTCACCGCCCCGCCGCGGTGTTCCAGGGTGAGATATAAGCCATACCCCTGCGGTTGGATAGCGATCCAGCGCACGCGCCCATCGGCTGCCGCTAAAACGGGCGTGTTGAGAGGCGCGCCCCAGTCCAAGCCGCGGTGTAGCTCGCTGAAACCCTGTGCCAGGGGATAAACTTGTTCAAAGGGATAGCTCAGTTTCATTCGTTCCTCCTGTGTTGAGGGCCCCCCCCCCCGCCCCCCAGCCCAAAGGGGGGGGAGTCACAGTGCCGCATAATAGGCATAGTCCAGCACTCCGCCGATCTTGCTCGTGTTGATCTCGGCGTTCATGCGGCAGGCGGCGATAACTGCAGTGAGATTGACTGTGGCATCCACGCTATAACCGCTGGCGGCGCGCAGCACACAGTAGAAGACCTTGACCGCCGTGGGCGCCTGCACACTGAACTTCACTGCGCTGCCCCCGCTGGCCGGATGGGCTTTGTTCTCGACAAGGCTGAACTCGAGGAACAACGCTCCACCGCTCACTTCGATCACCGCCTGCGTGGGCGCCAGCGCCGAACTGTGTTGATGGATTAGGTGGGAACGGCGCACGATGAGCGTGCCGCCGTTCACCACCACCCGCCCGCCGACTGTCCAGCGACAATCTGTCAGCTCCACCTGCCCGGCGTCCACCCGCAGCGCATCCTGTTCCGCCAGCGTAGATTCGATCCCGACCTCTTGCAGGGTGAGCTTGCCGCTGAAGTTCGAGGCGGCGCGGATCAGCGGGCTGACCGTCGCCTCCAGGCGCAAGCCGCGCACCGTGCACGCCGCCGCTTCGATCAGCGGAGAAGTGCTGCCCTGCAGGGCAACCGTTGCGCCGCCGCCCAAGCCGGCAAGATGGACATGGTTGACCAGGGTCAGGCTTTCGGCGTAGCTGCCCGGGGCGATCAGCACCAACCATGGGGAAGCGGCGCTGGGGGAACGCGCCGCCGCAGCGTTGATCGCCATCTGGATCGAGGTGAAATCCCCGTTGCCGCCGCCATCCACTACGATCACCCGCTCTGGGCTGGCGTTGTTGGAAGCGATAACGCGGTTCATGGCGCTTCGCCGCTCAGTTTGAGGGCTTGGGTTCGATCGCCGCCCGAAGCCGCCTGCCCCCCGAGGCGCGGCGTCAGGCTGTAGGCAGCTTGGTTGGCGATGGCCGCGCTCAGGAGCAGGCGCAACAGCATCGCCGCGCCGCCGGCATCGCAACTCAGGCGAATCTCCAACAGATCGGCATACGGCGTGCAGGCAAGGGCGTACATGCCGAGGGCGGTGAGAGTGAGGACGGTGAGCATCACCAGACGTTTCGCCGTGCCGTCCAAGGCGCCGTAGCGGCGCTTCAGGCCGGGCAGGTAAGAGAACGCCAGCGAGAGGATAACGCCGGCAACAGCGGTTAGGGTTTCAGCGTTCATCGTTTCTCCTTTCTCGGTTGAACAACGGTCACAGACCAGCGCCGAATCCGCAGCGCAGAGCATCTCGGATGGATTCCCTCGTGGAATCCCGTGCCTTTCTGCATTCATCCTTGTCGCTCGCGTCCCTCTGTGTCCTAATTCCAAAGCCTTGCATCTCACACGCGCACCAGCCAGACCCAGGCCGTGCATTGGCCACCCGGGTTGGCATCCTGCAGCGAGAGGCGCAATTGTCCATGCACAGCATACGGCTCGCACAGCGGCCGCACCCCATCTAACGTCAAGGGGTTGCCCAGCGCATCGTGCACGACACGACGCGGGTAAAGGGTCACATTGCTGGCGATGTTCTGGCGGCTGACAATCCACTCGCCAGCGGGGTCATCCACCGCACGCAGCGTGACATCAGACTGCGCGCCGGGGTTATTGGCATAGACCAAGCGCACCTTATGGATCAAACCGCTCAGCGGCGGGGAGAGGTCATCGCCCTGCGTGCCAACAGCGATTGCGGTCAAGGTGATCACGTCCATGGCCTTCATCCCCGTAAGAGATACACCGTGGCGCTGACCGTCACGCCCGGATTGCTCGCGCTCAGGCTGAGCCTCAGGCTGCCGTGCAGAGGATAGGGCGTGGGGACGATCTGCGTGCCGTTGAAGGTGAGGTTGGTGCCGGCGCTGTTGGTCATCGCCCGCCGCGGGTAAAGGACGATCTCGGCGTTGCCGGTGACGTTGACGATCGACTCGTTCGCCGGGTCGTTGCTATCGCTCAATTTGACGTTGGTGGTCGCCGGCGGCGAGCCTCCGTAGCGCAAGACCACCTTATAGACCAAACCGCTGAGCATCGGCGAGAAGGCGGTAGCGGTGGCGCTCCCGGCGCTGCCGCTGGCAGGCTCGGTGGTAATTTGAATCACGTCCATAACATCTCCTTTCTACCCCCCTCGCCCTCTGTGTATAGACTGGACACATAGGTAACAGATGTTCGGAGAGATAGGTAACACATTTTGTAGAATCAGGGCATTCTGGA
>JANXBJ010000016.1 GCA_025057645.1 Anaerolineales bacterium | reverse complement strand
TTTTCGCTAAGGGAGGCATGCACAGTCGGGTAGCACTCGCACCAACAGCAAATTTGCCGGCTGCGCTCGCAGTCCCCTGTGTATATGGAGCGCCGTTTCCCATCAGGTAGCCCAACAAAGAAGCACTGTTGGCATCTTTACGCCAGTCTGCCGCTTTATAGTGATTTGCGCCCACTGCCAGCGAACTTTCAACCGAACTCGAGGCAGAACTGCTCGGCGATCCATATCCTCCATCGCTGTTCTGTTGTGCTTTCAGCCATTGCAAGGCATTCCAAGCCCGCTCAAGTTGGGGATAGGGCAAAATAGGCGTTCCTCCCCACTGCCCCCAACGCCAACCATCAACGTCTCCATCACTTCTATTGGTGGCACTTGCTCCCAAACCGTGGGCCTGCCACTGGCTGCCATCCCAATACTCGTAATTCCAGAAATTTGGAAGATCGCAGAAGCAATTGCTCGCCGGACACCCCACTCCCTCGATGGAGCAGACCGCAATCCCCCATCCCATATCCTTGGTCACTACGTCCAAGCCGGTATTAAGGAGAGCTTGTAACCCCGTGATTGTCGAGTCAGAGAACTCCACCTCTCGGATCAACCGATCGGTTCCGGAGAATTGCACCACAATCTTTACTTTGTTGCTCGCAGTGGGGTTGTTCTCCGTCCTCTCAACAGCGGCGTGGGCGAGCAGTGGTGGGGCGCTCACGCCAAGCACAAAAAGGATAACCACCAAAGCGGTCAAGAGAAGGGAAGTGTTTCGAGTACGCATTATGACCTCCGTCAGGTAAAAGAATATGTTGAACTTTTAGCCTGCGGAGGAAGGCCTTTCCCAAAACGAAACCCGCCCTTCGAAAGGGCGGGAGGCTTGGGCAGGTTCTGCGCGTAGAGGAACGCTCAGGACGCTCGGCCTCCCTTGCCGCGAGGGAGAAAGCGAGCAAGATACAGGCGGGTTATCGGGCTTCGCACTCTGTGCGCTACCGTTGCGGGACAGCGCCGGACTTCCCCTGTGGGTCACCGGCTTCCCCCATTTTGCGCCGTGCATCCGGGCACTGGCGCACCTGTATCTATGCTATTGAATTGCGCCTGTACTCTACCAGAAAAACAGTGAGCAGACAAGTGATGTTTGTCATTTTTTCGGTTCCAGAAAGCGGAATCCTGTAGTTGTGGGGCTTGCAGTTGAGAACACCCGAGAGCTGGTCTGTCCTCCTCTCATCCTGTGGAAGGGGTCGGGGACTTTGCCCTGAGTTGGCAGGGTGAGGGCATCGAAGGGCGAATGTCCCTTTCCGCCACCGCCCGCAGGCAAGGCCCTCTACTTCAGGCTAGGGCAGGCGAGGACACCCGCAAGCCCGATAGTGCTTTGCCGTCATAGATCGCCTTGCGAGCGAGAATCTCTTAACAATCTGGTAAAATGGAGGAGTAGAGCAACGGCGATCTTAGATAATGTTAATCTTATTTGGCGAATTCTTCGGTTAAACTTGTGATGTTTGGAACAGAAGCCCCTCAGAAAAGCTTCTCCGGAGGTAGTGCCCATGGAACCCAGAGCCTCAGCTTCAACGGTCAATGTATCGGCCAATCGGTTGAAGTTCCTCATCGGCGGCCTGCTGATTGTCGCCGCAGTCATCTACCTGATCGTCACCTCCACTCAAGCTAGCGCCCAGTACTTCATGACCGTAGCCGAGTTACACGAGAAGGGCAGCCAAGTGCTTGGCCGTGACTTGCGCGTCTCCGGTGCGGTGATCGGTGATACCATCCAGTATGATCCGCAAACCTTGACTTTACGCTTTACGGTCGCCCACGTGCCGGGTAGCAACAGGGAAATCGAAGCTCAAGGCGGCTTAGCGGCTGTTCTCCATGCAGCAGTGACCGATCCTTCGCGGCCGCGCCTTGAGATCGTTTACCACGGGGTCAAACCCGACCTGCTGCGTCATGAGGCCCAAGCCATCGTGACCGGGAAACTCGGCGAGGATGGGGTGTTCTACGCAGAGGAATTGCTGCTCAAGTGCCCGACCAAATACGAGGAAGCGTTACCGGAACAAAGTGAAGGTTAGCGGTCGTTTGTCTAAAGAAAGAGCGAAACGAAGATGATTACCGAACTAGGCTACGGAACCTTAGCGATCACTTTTTTTCTCGCCCTTTACGGGATCGGCGCAGCAATCTGGGGAGTGCAAAAGCGGAAGCCCGAGTGGGTCGAGAGCGCGCGCAACGCTATGCTCCTGACCTTTCCTCTGCTCACCATCTCCTGCGCCAGCATGATTTACCTTCTGGTCAACGGGAACTACGAGGTGGAATATGTCTCCTCGGTGACGAGCAACAGCATGCCTCTCTATTTGCGTATTACTGCGCTCTGGGGTGGCCAAGCTGGCTCGTTGCTCTTTTGGAGTTGGCTGATGTCTGCCTTTGCCAGCGCCGTGACCTTGCGCAACTGGCAACGCGATCGAGAATTTCTCCCTTGGGTAATCGTGGTCTCTTTAGTCACCCTAGGCTTCTTCTTAGGGCTTACGCTCTTTGTTGAAAATCCCTTCGATCGATTGTGGCTCTTGCCGAATGGTATTGCCGTGAAGTCGTTCTTCGCCCGAGAGGGAGCCATTCCCTTCTACCAAAGTGACGGCAAAGGTCTCAACCCTCTGCTCCGCCATCCCGGGATGATTGTCCATCCCCCTATGCTGTATTTGGGATTTGTCTCTTTCGTCATCCCTTTCGCCTTTGCCATTGCGGCGCTGATCACTAACCGCACCGACGACCGATGGATCCAGATCACGCGCCGCTGGAGTTTAGTTGCTTGGCTGTTCCTCTCCTTGGGCTTAATCCTCGGCGCCCGCTGGGCGTATGATGTGCTTGGCTGGGGAGGCTATTGGGGTTGGGACCCGGTCGAAATCGCTGCGTTTATGCCCTGGTTGACCGGCACAGCGTTTCTTCATTCGGTAATGATCCAAGAAAAGCGGGGAATGCTTAAGCATTGGAATATGATCTTGATCATCCTCACATATAATTTAGTGATCTTCGGCACTTTCCTAACCCGCTCCGGGGTGTTGTCCTCGGTTCACTCCTTTGCCCAGAGCGCTATTGGACCGCTATTCTTCGTCTATATCGGCGCAAGCTCTGCGCTCTCATTAGGCTTGCTTCTTCACCGTTGGCAAGACCTAAAGACGGACTTGCATATGACCTCTGTGCTTTCACGGGAAGCGCTCTTCCTGCTAAACAACTTGCTTTTCATGGGAATTTTGGTGATTTGCTTCTGGGGAGTGATCTTTCCCCTGCTCTCGGAGATCATCACCGGTCAAAAAGTCACGGTCGGCCCTCCTTTCTATGAGCGCGCTACTGCTCCGCTCTTTGCTGCCTTGTTGCTGCTGATGGGGATTGCTCCATTGGCTGCTTGGCGGCACTCCACCCTCCAGACTTTAGGGAAAGCGGTTTGGAAACCAACTCTGGTCTCTCTTCTCGCTCCGCTTACAGCGGTTCTTCTGGGAGTGCGCAATCTTGCCGCCCTGATTGGGTTCTGGCTAGCCGCCTTTGTCGCTTGCGTGACTCTCTACGAATACGGGAGAGCGGCAATTGCCCGCTCGCGCACCCACGGAGAATCGTTGCCCCTCGCATTCTGGAACCTAGTTGGGCGAAACCGGCGCCGCTACGGGGGGTATATCATCCACCTCGGCGTCGTGCTCATGGCAATCGGAATCCTTGGCATCGAACTCTTCCAAAAAGAAACCCAAGCGACTCTTGCCCGGGGAGAGGAGCTGCGCCTAGGGCCTTATACGATGCGTTTTGAGTCGCTAGCTGTGTTCGACACCGCTGACGGGCGCAACGTTGCCCGAGCAGTGGTCAGCGTATATAAGAACGGACGTTTTGTCGGGGAGCTTTACCCGAGACGCGATTACTATTACGAGTCGCAACAGCCTATGACCATCCCGGGAGTGCGCAGCACAATGGAAGACGACTTTTACGTCCTCCTGGTGGATTGGCAACCCATCTCTTCTGCCGGAGCAACCTTCAAAGTGTATCAGAATCCACTGGTCAATTGGCTCTGGCTCGGTGGCTTCGTGTTTATCCTCGGCACTCTTATCGCCGCCTGGCCGGAGAGTGAAAAAAGCCCGGCAATTGCTCGGGCGAAGAGGCAGGCCCCACTAGGCGCCGAAGCATCTTAGCCTTTGGATCGGTGAAGAAATGGGAACTCAGTCCGACCTTAGATGGCTGCTCTTGATTGGGATTTTCCTCTCCATAGGCCTTTGGGGAGGTGCCGGAACAGCCTTGGCTCAGACCCCAGACCCGCGTCAGATCACTGACGACCAAGTCAATGCAATCGCCAAACATCTCTATTGCCCTGTATGCGAAAACGTTCCCTTGGACGTCTGTGGCACCCAAGCCTGTGAACAATGGCGCCAGTTGATCCGCCAAAAGTTGGCAGAAGGTTGGAGCGAAGCCCAGATTCGACAATACTTTGTCGAGCAATATGGCGACCGAGTGCTCGCTACTCCCCCGCCCAGGGGCATCAACTGGCTAGCTTATCTGGTACCTCCGGTTGCAATCCTACTAGGCGCATGGATTTTAGTGCGGGCTTTTCGGGGGCGGAAGCACCCCCCTTCGCCTTCCACCCTACCCCAATCTGAGCATCTCCCCCCCGAGGTCGTGAAACAGATCGAGCAAGAGTTAAGGGAGCGTTGAGTTCAGCACCGGATGGATGCGAATCATGAGCGTGGAGCAAGCCCAAGCCCAAGAACAACAAGCTTCTACGATCCGCCTTCGCTGGGGTAGGGGACTCGCTTGGCTAGCCCTTTTCGTCCTGTTGATCATCCTGGCCGGCGGTCTGTTGCGTAACCAGCAAGGTGCAGTGAGCGTAGGAGAGCGCATTCCCGAATTTACCTTGACGACCTTTGATGGGCAAACGCTTCGCTCTGCGGACTTGCGCGGGAAAGTCTTAGTGATCAATTTCTGGGCTTCGTGGTGCAAGCCTTGCGAACAAGAAGCAGCCGATCTCGAGGCCGCTTGGCGCTTCTATCAGCCACGAGGCGACGTCCTCTTTTTGGGCATAGCCTATGTCGACACCGAGCCAGAGGCGCGGGCGTATCTCGAAAAGTTTGGGATTACCTACCCGAACGGGCCAGATCTCGGAACGCGCATTTCTCAAGCGTTCCGCATCCGAGGCGTGCCTGAGACTTATATTGTCGATCGCGAGGGAACCCTCCAGTTTGTCCAGATCGGACCTTTTCGTTCGTTATCCCAAATCAAGTCAGCAATCGATCCTTTGCTTCAACCTTAGTGAGGCCTGAGCTATGGATCTCGGTTCAATTTTCCTGTTACTAGGTATCCTGCTGATGGTAATCCTCTACCTCATCCGCCCTTTCCTGCTTCACCGAGCCACCCTCGTAACCCAAGAGGAGCACACCCTTTCCTTTTTGCTCGCCGAAAAGGAGCGTCTACTGAACGCTCTAAAGGAATTGGAATTTGATCACATCCTAGGGAAAATTCCGGCCGAAGACTATCCCCTCCAGAGAACGGCCCTGTTGGCCGAAGCAGCCGAGGTTATCCGGCAGATTGAGAACCTCCGCAGTCAACCGATCTCAACCAAAGAGCCGCTTCACATAACCAAGCCTCAAGCGCAGCCCCGCCGCCCGGTTGCTCCTGAGTTAGCCGAAGACGACGAAATTGAAGCCCTACTCGCCGCTCGACGTCGTCAGCGCGCAGAGAAGGCCGGAGGCTTTTGTCCCCAATGCGGTAAGCCGGTCCAACGATCCGATCGTTTCTGCTCCAAGTGCGGCACACCTCTGCTTGTCGAAGTGGAATCATGAGACAACTTTGTCAAAGGTTGCAGCGCTTTCTGCCTCGACTATGCTTTGCTCAGGCCTTCCCTTGCTTGGGAACTTTACTCCTAGCAATAGTACTAAGTGGCTGTTCCTTTTCCCTCGCGGCTGATGTCACACCTCCCCCAGGAGCCAGTGACATTGTCATTTCACGCACCCAAATCGCAAGCTCGTTAGAAGATATTTATCCCCTTGTCCCACCGGATGTGCTCAAAGGCAAGGCAATCTACGAGGAGAAATGTGCTCCGTGCCATGGGATTAACGGCGATGGCGACGGCCCTCGTGCTGCGCAACTTCCCAATTCCGTCCCGGCGCTTTCCGACTTAGAAGTTTCCAGACAGGCGGTTCCGGCACAGTGGTACCTGATTGTAACGAACGGGAACCTCGACCGTTTCATGCCCCCATTTCCCAGTCTATCAGATAGTCAGCGCTGGGACGTGGTCGCCTATGCTCTTTCGCTTAGCACGTCCTCAGCCTCAATCGAGCAGGGAGCAAAGCTTTACCAAGAATATTGCGCCGCCTGCCACGGTGTCGAGGGTAAGGGTGACGGGCCGCAGGCCAGTTCTCTTGCCAAACCTCCCACAAACTTGACAGACTTCGCGTTTAGCGCCTCGAGATCGGCCTTCGACTTGTACTCCAGCATTGTGTTGGGCCTACCGCCCTCTATGCCAGCCTTTGCAGACCAGTTGAGCGAAGAGGAGCGTTGGGCAATCGTTGCCTATTTACAATCGCTAACGTTTACGGCTGCACCTGAAGAACTCCAGAATGCCGCTATGCAAGCGACATTGCCGGTTTCAAGCCCCGGCGAGGCAACAGTCACAGCCACCCCCGCTCCCATCACTACACCCACTCCGCTGCCTCAAGGAGAAACTCGCATAGGAAAGGGCATGATCAAGGGACGCGTCTCCAACGGCTCCGGTGGACAAGTACCCCCTGACCTGGTCGTCACTCTTGAAGGGTACGATGACTTCGAACCGGTGCTCACGGTTACCACCACGCTCAAGAGCGATAACAGCTTCCTCTTCGAGCAAGTGGAGATGCGGGAAGGGCGCGTTTTTTTAGTCTATACTGAATACGGAGGCACCACTTACACCTCAGACGTGGCTGTAGCTCCTGCTCAGGATGCTTCCTTAGACCTCCCGCTCGTCATCTACGATACTACGACCGACCCCTCGGTGATCAAGTGCGATCGCCTTCACCTTTTTCTCGATCTTATAGACGAAAGCACCTTGCGGATCGCTCAACTCTATATCATGTCCAACACTTCGAACAAAACCCTGATCGCCGAACGACCTGGCCAACCAACGGTGCGATTTAAGCTGCCGGTCGGATCGAGCAATCTGGAATTCCAAGACGGTGCGCTCGGCGAAAGGTATATTCAGACTCCGGATGGATTTGGGGACACCGCCTCGATTCGACCGGGCGCAGGGAATTACCAAGTGTTATTTGCCTTCACCATGCCCTATAACCGCAAGCTCGAGCTAGTGCAGCCCGTTTCAATGCCCATTGACGCCTTGATTGTTTTAGTGCCCGAAGGCAACTTGAAGGTACGGAGTCCTTTGTTGCGCGATGAAGGGAAACGAAACGCCGAAGGAACGACCTACCACGTTTACAGCGGCGGCAGTCTTGCGGTGGGTGAAGAGCTGCGGCTGTCGATCAGTGGGCAGCCCGGTGCTGGCAGCTTCTCGCTCAGCAGTGGCAGCCGCGCCTCCCTAATGATCGGATTGTCTGTCTTTGGGTTGGCTCTCATCCTTGCCGGGATCTGGTTCTACCGCAATACCCGGGTCGAGGAGCTAGACGAAGAGCCGACAGAGACGGGTGAAAACCTCGAGGTGCTCCTCGACGCCATTCTCGCCCTCGATGATCAATACCAAAGCGGCGAGTTACCCGAAGAGGCTTACCTCGAGCGGCGCGCCGAATTGAGAGCTAAGATCAAAGAACTCAAAGAAAAGTCCTAATGCCCAACACCCTATGTCTGTCACCATCCTAGTGAGTAATCTGGTAAAGCGCTTCGGCTTAAAAACCGTCTTGCGGGGTTTGAATTTCAGCGTCAGAACGGGCGAATTCGTGGCCATTCTCGGCCCTAACGGGGCAGGCAAAACCACTTTTTTGCGCATCTTAGCCACACTATCTAAAGCCACTCTAGGTGAGGTAGCTATTGCTGGGTATACGCTGCCGGCGCAGGCTGCAGCAGTGCGGCGTCGACTAGGGGTCGTCACTCACCTGCCCCTCCTCTATGAGGATCTAACAGCCGAAGAGAATCTGCGCTTCTACGGACGTTTATACAGCTTGCCCAATCTTCACAAGCGAGTCCAAGAGGTGCTCGAGCTTGTGGGATTATTCGAGCGGAGGGCCGATTTAGTACGAACCTTCTCCCGGGGAATGCAACAACGCCTTGCCATCGCCCGGGCCATCTTACACGATCCCGAAGTGCTGCTGTTGGACGAACCCCACACCGGCCTCGATCAAGAGGCCTGCGCCATGTTGGACGAGGTTTTGCGTGAGGTGGCAGCGCGCGGGCGCACCGTGGTCATGACTTCTCACGATCTGGTGCGCGTGAGCGAGCTGGCCTCGCGCTTCGATGTGCTCTCCAACGGCGTGATTGTCGCCTCGGTGCAGCGCGAGCAACTCGACCCCGACCAACTGCTGGCTTTCTACCGCCAAGCGGTGCGTCAGGGCGATCAATCGGCCCATCAGTCGCTCGCAGCGGTGCACCAAAGAGAGGAAATCCTATGACTTTTGTGCGCGCGACCGCTGCCGTGATCGCAAAGGACCTTGCCGGAGAATTTCGCAGTCGCGAGCTGCTCTCAGCCATGTTGATCTTTGCCGTGCTTGTGATCCTGATCTTCAACTTTGCCCTAGAATTGGATATCAAAACGCGCAGTACGGTCACGGCAGGGGTTTTGTGGGTTACTTTCGCCTTTGCGGGTAGCCTAGGCTTAAACCGCTCAATGGCCATGGAAAAAGACCGTGGCTGTATTGACGGTTTGCTATTGGCCCCGGTGGACCGCAGCGCAATTTATTTTGGTAAAATGATCGGCAATTTGGTTTTTATGCTCTCTGTAGAAGCGATTGTCCTCCCCCTCTATAGTATTCTTTACAACACCAATCTCTTCAAAATCGGATTTTTGGGAGTGGTCTTCTTAGGCTCACTGGGCTATGTAGCCGTCGGCACGTTGCTGGCTACAATGGCCGTCCAGACACGTACCCGCGATGTCCTGCTACCCATTTTGCTCTTCCCGCTGGTGATTCCGGTTCTGATCGCTTCGGTCAAGGCCAGCATGGGATATTTACAGGGCATAGAGGCAGAAACCATTCGTCCTTGGCTAAATCTCCTGCTCGTTTATGATACAGTTTTCATTGCCGTTGCGTTCATGATGTTCGATTTTGTCGTTGAAGAGTAACTTTAGAAAAGCAAAGGAGGATACGATGCAACCAAAGCCAAAAGCCCTTACCTATTTAGACATTTTCACAGTGGTTCTCTTCCTGATCTCGTTGGGAATGGTCTTTTTCTATGCGCCCATGGAAGCAGTGATGGGCAATGTGCAGCGTGTGTTTTACTACCATGTTGCGGTCGGGTGGGTTGGAATGCTCAGCTTTCTGGCAGCGGCGATTGCTGGCATTCTTTATTTGCGTAGCAAGGACCGCAAGTGGGATCAGTTCGCCGTAGCTGCAGTGGAGATCGGTGTCGTGTTCACCTTCCTCAACATCGCCACCGGATCAATCTGGGCGCGACCGATTTGGAACACTTGGTGGACTTGGGACCCGCGCCTCACCACCGCCACCATTATGGAATTGATCTACTTTGCCTACCTGATGCTGCGCCAAGGGATCGAAGACCCCGATCGCCGCGCCCGTTTTGGAGCCGTGTACGTCATTTTGGGCTTTATCAGTGTGCCGTTGACTTTCCTCTCCGCTCGCTTGTTCCGCACCATTCACCCGGTGGTCTTTGGCACCAATCAACCCGGTGCAGAGGGAGACTTCACTATGACGCCCGAGATGTTTCACACCTTTCTGTTCAGCTTATTCACGTTTACCTTTGTCTTTATCGACCTGATGTGGCACCGTCTGCGTCTGGGGAGGTTTGCCGATCAGGTGGAGCAACTCAAGCTCAAATTCAGCCAACACTCATAAGGAGACCCAGATGGTCTATCTCTCCCTGGTTCAAGAGGGCCCTGCTGAAACCACGGTTTACATGATCGCCGGGTACGCCCTCATTCTGGTGGTTATGGCCATCTACCTCGCCACGCTGTGGATGCGTTGGAGAAACTTGCAGCGCGATCAAGAAACGCTAGAGACTCTTCTGCCTAGAGAGCAAGATCGTCCTAATTCACCGGATCAATAGCAGAACGCTACCATGGGCTGAGTGTTAATAAGACAAGACTTCTGAGAAACGCGAGGTACATCATGACCCTGACCACCCTCTTTCGCCCCGCAGAAAAGAAGGCTGCACTGGTTTATCAGCTAAGTCTTGTCTTGGCCGGGTCCTGGCTGATCGCCCTTGCAGCCCAGGTTTCGATCCCGCTACCCTTCAGCCCTGTGCCTATTACCGGGCAGACTTTTGCGGTTCTGCTGGTCGGTGCCTTGCTGGGACGCCGTCTGGCCGGCTTGAGCGTGGCAGCTTATCTTGCTCAAGGTCTGGCCGGTTTGCCCGTTTTTGCCGGTGGTACCAGTGGACTCGCCCGTTTGCTTGGCCCAACCGGGGGCTACTTGGTGGGCTTTTTGGCGGCGGCCTACTTGGTCGGCTACCTTGCCGAGCGAGGCTGGACCTTGCAGGTCGGCAAGACCCTGCTGGCGATGATCTTGGGCAATGTGCTCATCTACCTCTGCGGTGTGTCTTACTTGGCCCTCTTTCTGGGCTTCGAGAAAGCGTTGACAGCAGGGTTGTATCCTTTCCTTGTCGGCGATGCGATCAAGATCTTGCTGGCAACCCTGCTCCTCCCCTTGGGCTGGAAGGTGCTTTCGAAATTTACATGATCTCTCGCAAAGGACTGCCGCCACTTTTCAGCTATGCCTTTCGTCCTTGAAGAGGCATTCGCCAACACCGGTCGTGCAAATGCATGACCGGTGTTGCTTGGGCAAGTCCGAGAACCTCAGGCGGGCGTTCATACGTAGGATAAAAGAGATGAACAGAAAGCTCAGTTTGAGAATAGCATCTCTCCTTTTCTTCCTTTTCGGCATGTTCGAGCTTTTCGGACTAGTACTTCTATTTATCCCCCGTGAACTCCTTCCTGCAGAATTCACCCCAAACAATTTTGAAACTCAATCCGCCTTCTGGGGCTTGATCAGCGGCATTTATGGAATTTCCAGAATCATTGCCGGATACGCTATTTTTTCGAATAAGAAATGGGGAATGGCTCTCGGATTGCTGCTTTGTCTAACGACAATGATCGTAGCTCCGACGATCGTTCCTTTTGGGATCGTTGACCTCATATTGACGATGGTCATTTTACTCAGTCTACTGCATGCCCGGTATGGAAGTGAGAAAATTCTCCAAGATGAGTAGAGCCATACGGGATTATGCGCTCAGAGCATACCACCCTAGCCAAAGCTGACTGCACTTAGCGCAGCCTGACGCAAGAACAGACTTCAAGCGTCTGTCTTCGCAATTCGCCCACACCCTCAACCAGCCTCTGCACTTTGCTGTGAAAAACCATTTTCCTTAACCCTATAGCCCTGCGGATGCACCTCGTTTACAATATAATTGTGCAGAGAGAAGACCTTCTTCGTGACCTCTGGCAGCGCATCTACGGCCCCGGGCAGGAGGAAGCTTTCAAAGCTTTGCTCGCCATCCTCCGTGCTTATTCAGGGGAAAATTTTCCCTTGCCTCGAACCGAGCTCGATCAGCGGGATGTTCTTCTCATTACTTACCCTGACCAAGTGAAGTCTCCCGAACAACCACCCCTCCAAACTCTAGGGCAGTTCTGCCGGAGCCACCTTGCGGATTTGGTCACGGTGATCCACTTGTTGCCCTTCTACCCTTGGTCCTCAGACGATGGCTTTGCAGTGATCGACTACTATCAGGTTGACCCCCGATACGGTACCTGGGGAGACATCCAAGAGTTACGGCGCTCCTTTCGGCTCATGTTTGACGCTGTGATTAACCATGTCTCCGCTCAGAGCCCTTGGTTCCAACGCTTCGTCCAGGGTGATCCTGAGGCTCAGGATGACTTTATCGCCCTCAATGGAGATATCGACCTCGCACAGGTCTTTCGCCCTCGCACAACACCGCTGCTGAGCACCTTTCAAACCGCCCAGGGAGAAAAGCGGCTCTGGACAACTTTCAGCGCCGATCAAGTAGATTTGAATTACCACAATCCCCGCGTTTTGCTGAAGGTTATCGATCTGTTGCTCTTCTACGCCCAACAGGGGGCTTCCTTTCTGCGCTTGGACGCAGTTGCCTCTTTGTGGAAAGAGCTTGGCACCCCTTGCATCAACCTGCCCCAAACCCACGCTATTGTTCAACTTTTTCGCGCCGTGCTGGAAGCTGTGGCGCCACAGGTGCGCATTATCACCGAGACCAATGTGTCTCACCTAGAGAACGTAGCTTACTTTGGTGATGGCACAAACGAAGCCCATCTGGTATATAACTTTGCCTTGCCTCCGCTAGTGCTGCACGCTTTATATAACGGCGATGGGAGGATACTCTCCAATTGGGTTGCTTCTTTAGAACTCCCTTCTGATCAGGTGACCTTCTTGAATTTCCTGGCCTCGCATGACGGCATCGGGATCGGGCCCGTGCGCGGCATTCTGAGCGAAGAAGAAATCGCGAGTTTGGTTAGCGGGACATTGCAGCGCAACGGCTTGGTCTCTTATCGAACTAACCCAGACGGTTCAACCAGCCCCTATGAACTGAACATCAATTACTTCGATGCCCTGAGCGACCCGCACCGAGAAGAGCCGCTTGAGATGCAAATCCGACGATTTGTTGCTGCCCATGCGTTGATGCTTGCTTTGCCCGGCATACCGGCATTTTACTTCCACAGCTTATTCGGGTCGCGTGGGTGGCCAGAGGGTGTAAAGCTAACAGGCCAAAACCGCGCCATCAACCGGCAAAAATTGTTCCGCCTCGAGCTAGAAGCCGAGCTGGCCGACTCTTCCTCCCTGCGCGCCCGAGTCTTCTCGCGCCTAAAGCAGCTCATTTTAGCCCGCGCGAGCCATCCGGCTTTCACTCCTCTGGCAGCGGTTTGGCACGTGATGGGATGTGCTCCAAGTCTCTTTGCTCTACACCGTCAAACGCGCTCGGGGGAGCATCATGCGCTCTGTTTGCAGAATTTGAGCTGCCAGCCTCAAACGGTCGATTTGAGTGCGGCAGATTCCCTCGTTCCTCGGGATAGAACGTGGGTAGAATTGCTCGAAAAGCAGAGGGTTGACCTCGCTCAATGTTCAAAATTAATCCTTGAACCCTATCAGACCCTATGGTTGGCATCTTTCTGAGTGGAGAGATCCGTTGAATAAGCATTTGCCCACCCGAAATCTCCATATCGGCTTCGTCTCGATGCGTTTCAACTCCACCGATGGGGTTTCGCTCGAGTCGAGCAAATGGTGTCATGTGCTTACCGAGCTAGGTCATTCCTGTTTTTATTTCGCCGGGCAGTGTAACCGCCCCCTGGAACGTTCCTATATTGTGCCCGAAGCACACTTCGATCACCCCGAAATTCGTGAGATCACCCGCGTTGCCTTCTCAGGTCGAATTCGGCCGCCGGCGCTAACCCTGCGCATTCGCGAGATAGCCTGCCACCTCAAAGAACAACTGCACAGATTTATCCATCAATTCGACATTCATGTCTTATTAGTCGAAAATGCTCTCTCTATTCCGATGAACATTCCCCTAGCCCTAGCGCTCACCGAGCTAATCGCCGAGAGCGGCATTCCGACCATTGCCCATCACCACGATCTGTTCTGGGAACGCAAACGCTACTTAGTCAACTGCGTGTGGGACTACATCAACATGGCTTACCCGCCGCGCTTACCCAGCATCGTTCATGTAGTGATCAACAGCTCGGCGGCAAATCAATTGAGCCATCGCCGTGGCATCGCAGCCCATATCATCCCCAATGTGATGGACTTTGATAACCCACCCCCGCCTGCGGACGAGTATTCCGCTAGCTTGCGTGGGGATCTCGGGATCGCCGATTATGAGTACTTCTTTCTTCAACCTACCCGGGTTGTGCGCCGCAAAGGGATCGAACATGCAATCGAGTTCGTCCGCCGTCTCGGTTTGCCTGCTCGTTTAGTCATTTCGCACGCCAGCGGGGATGAGGGCGATGAATACGCCCAACACCTTTTCACTTACGCCGAGCTGATGAACGTCAGGCTGGTCATGGCCGACCAAATTGTCAGCGAAAGGCGCGGCACTCTGCCTGATGGACGTAAAATTTACTCCCTCTGCGATGTGTATTCACGTTGCGATTTAGTCACCTACCCTTCCCTTCTCGAAGGTTTTGGGAACGCTTTTCTGGAAGCCATTTATTACAAGCGACCTTTGCTGGTTAACAACTACACAATTTACTCCATCGACATCAAGCCCAAAGGATTTAAGGCAATCGAATTTGACGGCTTCATCACCGAGAAAACTCTACGCCAAGCACGGGAGGTCTTAGACAATCCGGCGCTCGCAGAAGAAATGACCGAACATAACTACCAGCTAGGCAAGCGGTATTATTCCTACCGCACTCTTGCGCACCAACTTAGAAGCATTCTCCACGTTCTCTCGGGAGAAGAAGGATGAAAATCACCCTCATCCACTATAGTGCACCTCCGGTCATCGGTGGTGTCGAAAGCGTGCTCGGACATCATGCCCGCCTGTTTACCAACCACGGCCATGAGGTGCGCATCCTTGCCGGGCGCGGGGCACTCTTTGATGAGAGAGTACGGTTTGTCGAAGTGCCCTTGTTCGACTCGCGTCATCCTGATATCCTAGCGCTGAAAAGCGAACTCGATCGAGGCGTCGTTCCTGATCGCTTTTATGACTTAGTGGATAGGCTATCCCTTTACCTACACCGCTACGCCAACGACGCAGACTGGGTTATCGCCCACAACGTTTGTTCCCTACATAAGAATTTGGCGCTGACCGCCGCCTTGCGCCGATGGTGCTGCTCCGAAGCTCGCCCCAAAATCGTTTTGTGGCATCACGACTTAGCTTGGACGACCCCGCGCTACCAATCGGAATTGCACCCCGGTTACCCCTGGGATTTGCTTCGGCAGGACTGGCAAGGAGTTCAGCACGTAACCGTCTCTCGCCTACGCCAGAAAGAGCTCGCCGAGCTGCTCGATATTCCACCCGAACGCATTCGGGTCATCCCCAACGGGTTGGACTTTTACGCCTTTTACAAAGCGGAAGCCCAAACCCGGCAGCTCATCGAAAAATTAAGCCTATTTGCCCGGGAACCCTTGTTTCTGCTCCCCGTGCGGATCACGCCGCGCAAGAACATTGAACTGGCTCTCCAGATTCTTGCAGAACTGCGCCAACGTCTTCCCGAGGCAGCCTTAGTAGTCACCGGCCCGCTTGGTGCACACAACCCCCGCAATCAGCAATACTTCGAGCAGTTGTTGGAATATCGGCGGAAATTGGCTCTCGAGGGCGCCGTCCACTTTTTGAGAGAAGTCAGTCCTGAGCCTCTGCCCGATGCGGTTATCGCCGACTTTTATCGCATTGCGGATGCCCTCCTTTTGCCAAGCCGCGAGGAAGGCTTTGGTATTCCCATCCTAGAGGCGGGTTTGAGCCGAATGCCGATCTTCTGCACCGAGATCCCTTCCCTGCGAGAGCTGGGTGGCGATCAGATCTACGCCTTCTCTCTGGAAGAGTCGCCTCGGGCAATCGCCCAAAAAATCGAGGAGGCTCTGCAAAGCAACCCCATCACTGCCTTGCGCCGTCGCGTGCGCCGGGAGTACGATTGGGATCGCATCTACGAAATGCACCTAGCACCGCTAATCGAAGGGAGGGAGATCAGGTGAAACGTCTTTATCAGCGCGGAGTCTACCGCCGTGTCGTAATCCCAATTCTGCCTAACGGGGAGAGTCGAGCTGCTCTGCAGTTAGCCCAGGCAATTGTCGATCACGGCCGCATCCTCTTGGTCGGCTTGGTCGGCGTTCCGCAGGGGGAAACCCTGAGTCTGGCCACGATGCCGGCTCGCCAGATTCGGGGTGTCCTTCATTATTGGGAACAAGCAGACCCGCGCGTTCGCGTTCGCGAACGCGTGCGTGTCTCCTATCAACCCCACCTTGACCTAGCCGAGGTGGTTCAAGAGGAACAAGCCGACCTGCTCATCCTGGAATGGCCGGCCCACTTCAAGGAGATGGGTATTGGGTTAGACGATGCGCTACAAATTTACCCTTGCGAACTGGTCATTTTGCGCGGAAGTTTCCCGCCCTCGCTTCAACGCATCCTAGTTCCATTCCGAGGCTCGGTTCAGGCTGAACGAAGTCTGCGCCTTTCTTTCGCACTTGCCCAGGCCACACAGGCGAGAGTGGTTCCATTGCACATCCTTCCTCGTAAAGAGCCTTCGCTGGATGCCCCGGCGCGCAGTCTGGTCCACGTGCTAGAGCAAATACCGGATGTTGAGCGGCTGATCGTCCAAGCCGATCGGGTAGCAGAGGCAATTTTGCAACACGCGCAGCAGGCGGATCTGGTCATTATGGGCACAATGGCGAGGCCCGGCGAACGTTCAACCCTTGTCGGTCCGATCACGGAGCAAGTGCTGCGAGAGGCGCCTTGCACTGTGATCGCGGTCCGCTCCTCGCGCCCCATGCCCCCCAACCTCAACGAAGAAATCGCCTCAGCCAGTTCAATCTCGGTTCTGGTCGACAAGTGGTTCGCCGAAAACACCTATTATGCAGACGAGTTTGCCGATTTACCCCACTTGGTCGAGCTAAAGAAAAAACAAGGCTTATCGATCAGCCTAGCCCTGCCGGCCCTTAACGAGGAGGCCACCGTCGGGAACGTAATCCACACCATCAAAACGGCTTTGATGGAGGAGGTGTCGCTCCTAGATGAGATCATTTTGGTCGACTCGAACTCTACCGACCGCACCCGAGAAATCGCCGCCGGACTCGGCATCCCGGTCTACATCCACCAGCATGTGCTCCCTGAGATGGGAGCGCGAAAAGGCAAGGGAGAAGCTCTGTGGAAAAGCCTCTATCTCACTCAAGGCGACATCGTTCTGTGGATCGACACCGACATCGTTAACATCCATCCCCGCTTTGTCTATGGTCTGATTGGGCCGTTACTGTTGCGGGAAAAAGTTCAATTCGTCAAAGGATTCTACCGCCGCCCGCTCAAAGTGGGCGATAAAATTCAAGCCGGCGGCGGCGGAAGGGTGACCGAGTTAACCGCCCGCCCCTTGCTCAACTTGTTTTATCCCGCCCTCTCCGGCCTGATCCAGCCCCTTTCCGGCGAGTATGGCGGACGAAGATCGCTACTGGAACGCCTGCCCTTCTCCTCCGGATATGGCGTAGAAATCGGGTTGTTGATTGATACTTTAGAAACCGCTGGCCTAGAAGCAATCGCTCAGGTTGACCTCCAAGAGCGCATTCACCACAACCAGCCTCTGGAAGCGCTGAGCAAAATGTCCTTCGCAATCATTCAGACCGTAGTGCGCAAACTCGAGCGCCGCTATGGCATCGATCTGTTGCAGGAGATCAACCGCTCGATGAAAATTATCCACTACGAAGCCGGGCGGCTCTACCTTGAAGTGGAGGAGATCGCCGAACGCGAACGCCCGCCGATGATCGAAGTCCCGGCCTATCGAGAAAAACTAGGGGTTAGAAAAACACCTTCACCAACTTAAGCGCTTTTTGCTTCCACGGCTGGCGGTGGGTGATCCCTTCGCCTTCGCTGAAAGTATGCTTATTTGCCAAATACCATTGATAGTTGCGCAGCAAAGCCTGTTGATTAGAGTAGCGCGGTCGAAAGCCTAACTTTTGCTGCGCTTTCTCGATGGAGACGAAGGAATCTTTAGAAGCCGTCTCGTAAATCCATGGATAAAGGGGTGAGAGCTTCAAGCGCTCGAGAATTTTGAGTACCAAGACCACCGGCCCTGCAGGGAAAGGGATAATGCGCTTGCCGAAGCCAGCGGCATCGAGGACAGCTTGGTAATCCTGTTTCATGGTGGTGAACTCGGCAGCACCGATGTTGAAGGTGTCATTGACCACCGCCTCGTCAAGGGTCATACATGCGTAGATTGCGTCACACAAGTCCTCTACATCCAACAGCTGATAACGGTTATTGCCCGAACCGATCATCGGAAAGTTTTTTCCCTCGCTAGCCCATTCATAGAAGATGGCAAACACACCTAAGCGCTCCGGTCCGATAAAGGACTTGGGGCGGAGGATAGGAACACACATCCCCTTCTGGCGATATTCCAAACACACTTCCTCAGCTTGGATCTTCGCCTTGCCATACGGGCCAACGCCGATCAGAGGGTCGTCCTCATAAATCGGGTGATGATCGGGAACGCCGTAAACGGCTGTGGAGGAAATATGGATAAAGCGCTTAACGCCATACTCATAGGCCTGTTGCAAAACGATGCGCGTGCCGAGCACATCCGTAGTGTAAATGTCCTCAGGCGAGTAGAGCGGCAAGGCCGCTGCAGTGTGAATAACGATCTCGGCTCCCTTCATACTCTGGCGCACTGCTTCGGGATCGCGAATGTCGCCTTGGAGGAATTCGATCTTGGGTCTTTCTGGGTAGGTGAAATCCACCAGATCGATCCCCGCAATTTGGTTATAACCCTTGTCCAACAGGTAGCGAACGAGATTGATGCTGAGAAAGCCGCTGATGCCGGTGATGTAGATTTTCATGGTCCAAACCGCCTCTAAGGAAGATTTTCAGTGACTAAATCATACCAGAGATCTGCAGGCATCTCTGCTCTGGCGCACCTCCTTATAACCCTTTGCAGGGAGAGGGGGCATGGCGAACGATATCGACAAAGACGTTGGGCAAGGGTCCTGAACAAGACGGCAAAAACACTTGATCTTGCGTTGCGCATCCCTTGCCCGTTCGACATTGCTGAGGTATGATGAAAGTATGAAACGCCTTTACTTCAGTTGGAAATACGCTCTAATCATCGCTGGCGTTTTGCTCTCCTTGCGTTTCGTCATGGCTTTCAACCAGCGCGTCAACGAGATGCATCGCCTAGCAGCGCAGAGCACGCGCGTGGCAGCAACCCTGAACCAACTCACACAGGAGAGCATCGTCTTATCCACCCAGATCGCCCTCGCCACTTCCCCTGCCGGAGTGGAACAGTGGGCCTATGAGAAAGGGCATATGGCACGCCCGGGCGATAGGGTAATTATCCCTTTACCTCCCGGCGATGCCACGCCTACTCCGACTCCTACTCCTTTACCCCAACAAATCATGCTGAGCAACTGGAAGGTCTGGCTGTTGCTGTTTGTCGACCAAACCCAGGCACAACACCTCTTTGAGACCCCCTAAGCCATGCCCAAAAGCCGAAAGCAATCCCTTTGGCAAAGGGTTGTCTAAACGACTAGCGGGAACACCACCTGCTCCAAGCATTGTAAAGCAAAAAGGGAAGGTGCCCTATGAATTACCAAAAGTTGATCATGAAGCCGAATAAGAAAATTGCTTTAGTTGCCCACGATAATAAAAAGCGTGACCTTCTGGAGTGGGCGCGCTTCAATCGGGATTTGCTCGCTCGACACGAAATCTACGCTACCGGTACTACCGGATATATTCTAGAAAGGGAATTAAACCTCCCGGTCCACAAGCTGCAGAGCGGTCCCTTAGGCGGCGATCAGCAGATCGGGGCAAAAATCGCAGAAAATGAGATCGATTTCTTGATCTTCTTCTGGGACCCTCTTGAGCCCATGCCTCACGACCCCGATGTAAAAGCACTGCTGCGCATGGCGGTGGTGTGGAACATCCCTATTGCCTGTAACCGCGCCACGGCCGACTTCATGGTTTCCTCGCCGCTCATGGAGAGCGAATACGAACGTCTGGTGCCGGACTATCAAAACTACCGCCATCGTCGGATTGAATGGGAAATGCAAAGCTTGCAAGAGGCTTAGCTCTGAGAAAACCTCTTAGAGGATTCCCCAGAAAACCCCGCTCGATTCCTCCGGGAGTCAGGCGGGGTCAAGCCCCGGCTTGTCAATCCCATGATCATCAATCAAAACTCTGCCCAATCCGGAACGCTTTCATCTGCTCTCAAACTCATACACGAGGAAACCAAGCTTTTCGACTCTCCATTGTGGATGCGCAGAAAAATACCGGTCGATCAGATACTCCTGCCACGGTGCAGTGACGATAAAATACCAATGGTCAAGGTTTAGCTCTGCTAAATTTTCAGCCAAGACATTCGCCTCGCGTCGGGGATTTCCGCGAATATCCATCAGCATTATGGATGGAACGTCTTCACCCCAGCAGGAATAGAGATAAGGCTCTTGGGATGAAGTCCGGTCACACCGGTAGCCCCACCGGAAAAGGAAAACCAGAGCCTGCTGAAGCGGATCGTCCTCATCCACTAACAAGTAAACAGGATTGCGGGGGCTTTGCATAATCCGCTGAGCCAGTTGGTCGAGCACTTGATTGAGATGAACTTTCTGAGTGCGCCACATCAACGGGGCAAAAAAGATTCCCGAAAAAAGACGATCTCGATCGACTGTGGAAATTCTTGCTCCTGCACCGACAACCACGGAAAGCTCATCAATACTTGAAAAGGGGAGTGAAATTCGAAATAGGCGAGCGAACGTGGGCTCTGCCGGGTAGTAATAGGGCTTGGAGACGAAACGCAAGCGTAGACCTAGGACGTACTGTCCGAGCACCAGCAAACCTAACAAGACCACTAAGAACCGCCACTTGCCTAGATGCTGGGAAAAGCTATACGCTCCTTCCAGAGCGAGCCATACGAAAAACGGGGCGGCATAAAGCAAGTACTTCGGGGTGGTAAGGTCTCCTAGGTAGGTTAGGTATAACGGCAACACTCCGAGGAGGAATCCCCCTACCACTCGCCATCGGTGAGTCAAGACAGCGCAAAGAAAACCCCAGAAAAGTAGAACAACGAAAAAAAGCGGGAAATAGGCCAAATGGCTTTTTACATTGGAGTCGCCCAACCAAGGGATCCCCAACCCAGGCGTGGTCGCAGCTTTCATTCGGAAGTGACTCTGAGAGCTTTCAAAAATTTCGGAGAGAGTCACCTTGCTTACATTGAGGGTGACCAAAATCGTGAGTGCCACGATGCTTCCCAGCCAAACGCTCCTCCAAAAAGTCTCTTTCCACAGTCCTCGATGGATCAGCAAGGGCAGAACCGGCAACATCAGAAGGGCATCAAAACGCATCCACACGCTCAAGCCCAGCAACAGGCCTGCCGGAATCAGCAGAGCAGAACTGGGGACAAGAACAGCCAAAAGGGTCCCACCAAAGAGAAAAGCGGCAGCGAGAATGTTACTGTTTGGATAATAGGCACTGGTCCACACCTCTTGAAGCGATAATAACCCTAACCCGACAAGAGCAAAGGGCCTGTTAGAAACACGAGCAACGGCGAGGGAAGCGGTTAGGACAAAAGTCAAAGCACCGATTGCACTAAGAATACAAAACGTGTCAAACGGGGGCAAATGCCAGAGCCGCGAAGCCCAGTAGAGCAACCAGTAAGTGCCACTTTGCGCTTCGTAGCGGTAGGAAAACGGATTCTGAGGCGGTTCCCCCGAGAGCATTTGGGTTACCCCGTTGGCAATATGATTTCCATCGCTTTCCATCGGGGCAAAAGGGAAAACCCCAGTGGCTAGATAGACTAGGGCTAACAAAAAGCAAAGCCCGATTACCCAAGGAGATGCTCTTCCCATGCGCTGCAGTTCCTATCCTGCGCCTAGGCCATGGAGTTCCTCGTTTCCACGCCCCACAAACACTCTTAGGGAGTGAGCAGAACCTCTACACTGGCCAGGTAGAGAATATTGCTCAAGTTCCCCGCACCTTGCCACACCACCAACAAAGCCGGGGTCGGCTCGCTCACGGTATACGGCACTTCGGTGTTGAAAGAACCAAGGCCAAGCTCCTCCGCAGGCTGTACACTGGTCACCCTCTGGCCAAGCACTTTCCCCTCCGCGTTGAGAAGTTGCGCCATCAAGTAGGTGTCACCTTCGCTGCGCACCAGACCGCTGACGACCAGTTTTTTGCCCTGCACCAGAGCGTTGGGTTGGGGTTGTTGGATCAAAATCGGAGCACGCAAATCGACTGCAGGGATGACATCTGAGTCGCCAATTGAGAGCAAAATGAGGGGCACAGAGTTTACCGCAGTCAGCCGCCCTAAGTCGTCTGTCACTGAGAGGGTAAGCCAAGCTGCTTCCGCCACACCCGGGATCTCGAAGGGAATTTCCTGGTAGAGGCGGGCATAGCCGAAGCGATCGACCCACAGAACGCGTTGAATCTGGCGGACTAGAACCCTTCGGTCCTCGCCAAAAAGCTCGATTTGTACTTGTCTTCCTTTGCCGGGCTTTATATAGGCCTGAAGCAAAATGGGTGAAGCGACTTTGGAATACGGCCCAGGGCGGTTGATCTGGATCACCGCATTGGGGATCGTCGCATATACCGGTGGAGTGACAGCCACTGGAATCAACTGCTCTGGGCTGGGAGTGCGGGTTAGGGTAGGGGTCACAGTTGGAGACGGGGGAGTGGGAGAGAACTCAGGAGAGAATCCGAGAGGAGTCGGCAAGAGGGTGAGGGATGCCGTTGCTCGCAAGGCGGCTCGTTCGGTACGCTGAGCTTGAACGGTTTGAGCAATCAAGGTAGGCAAAATCTCACTTGGATAGGGAGTAGGAAGATCGAGCGCTCTGGGCAATCCACATCCCCCTACACCAAGCATGAAAAGCAAGACCCCAAAACTGCAGAGAAAGCGCCGAAGACCCATACTTACGTGCGCTATGAAGAAAACTGAAGAAGCCATCAACCGCAGTGCTTCTGAATGAGGTCTAGCAACGTCTGGAGGCGAATAGGCTTATGGAGATACCCTTGTGCCCCCGCAGCTTGAGCGCGTTCGATTTCGTCAAGCGCCGGACTGGCTGACAAAACCAAAACAGGAATAGAGGCCGTTGAAGGATCATCGTGTAGCCGACCGATTAGAGCCAGCCCTTCCATGTCCGGAAGGCGCAAATCGGTAAAGATCAGATCGGGAGACTGCTGGCGAGCAAGCTCTAAGCCCTCGCCAGCAGTGTGAGCCTGTAAAGCTTGGTGGCCCAAAATCTCGACCGCTTTAGAAAGCGTTTCAAGGGTCATGGGATCATCATCGATAAAAAGAATGCGCGCCATACTGCCTTTCGAGGAGCCCCTGAGCTAAAAACCGTAAATTTCGCCGTACTTTTGGCGTAGGTAGCGAATATAGGGTTGGGGAGTGATCGCCTGCCCTGTAACACGCTCGACCAGTTCGGGCGCTTCGAATTTGGAGCCATGCCGGTGAATCTTCTCTCGCAACCAACCCAACAGCTCCGCAAACTCTCCCCGGCGAATTTGCTCCTCCAGGTTGGGAACATCTCGGTGAATCGCTTCCCACAGTTGGACAGAGATCAGGTTGCCCAGCGCATAGGTAGGGAAGTAACCAATGTAGCCATGGGACCAATGTACATCTTGGAGCACCCCTTCGGCGTTATTGGAGGGTGTCACGCCAAGGTATTCTTGCATGTGCGTGTTCCATACCTCGGGCAGGTGGCGCACTTCCAGATCCCCGGTCATCAGTTGGATTTCGATCTCTAGGCGTAACATCACATGCAAATTGTAGGTCGCCTCATCTGCCTCAACCCGGATCAAGGAAGGCTGTACCTTGTTGATCCCCCTATAAAAGGCCTCTAGGGGAACATTGCCCAATTGCTCGGGGAAGTATTCTTGGAGACGAGGGTAGAAATGCTCCCAGAAGGGTTTAGAGCGGCCAACGAGGTTTTCCCACAGGCGCGATTGAGATTCATGCAGCGCAAGCGAGCTGCCGCCTGCTAAGGGGGTGCGAGCCAACGCTGGGTCGCACCCCTGATCGTAAAGCGCATGACCACATTCATGAAGCGTGCTAAACAACCCCGAAGTGAGATTTTTCTCCGAAATGCGGGTAGTGATGCGTACGTCATTGAGTCCAAAACTCGAGGTAAACGGATGAGCCGATTTGTCCTGACGGCCGCGAGTCCAATCGTAACCAAACTTCGTGATCACCTCTACGCCGAAGTCCCACTGTTTTTGAGGGTCGAAATACTGATAGAGTGGGGAATCATCTACTTGAGGTCGAGAGGTGATCTGTCGCACGAGAGCGACCTGCTGCGGACGCAGCTCGGCGAAGATTTGCTGCACTTCTTTGGTTTTCAGCCCGGGCTCAAACTCGTAAAGCAGAGGGTCATAAACGTGCTCATAGGGAGCGAAGTAAGAAGCGTATTCACGGCGTAGAGCTACAATCCATTCCAAAAAGGGACGGAAGTGATCAAACTGATCCTGCTCGCGCGCCTGTTTCCAGGCCGCGTAGGCTTCGACCGATGCCCGAGAAAGCTCCTCATAGTAGCGGCTGGGCACTTTGAGCCGCTTCTGCACTTCGCGACGTGTCACCTTGATCAAGCGGGCTTCATTCGAGTCCGGATCTATTCCGGCCACTTCTGCCTCGGCTTCTTCCAGCGCACGCAGCAATTCCTCGGAGGTCATGCGGAGTTGGATCAGGCGAGCCAAGGTCGCCATCTGCTCTCCTCGTTCCTTGACACCGGCCGGGGGCATGTTGGTCTCTTGATCCCAGCCAAGCAGATTACTAATGTAAGCCAGGTCGACAATCTCAGCCAGATAAGTTTTGAGTTGTTCGATTTTGGACGTCATAACACTCCTAAAATTGGAATTTCATGCTACTACCCTTCTTATCACACCACTCTCCAGCGCAATGCTCTCCCTTCCAAGGCAGCCAAAACCTCTTCGGCAATGTCCACCGCCGCTCGTGCTTGGGCTTCGACAGTCTGAGCGGCAATATGGGGGGTGGCGATCACGCGCGGATGAGCAACCAGAGCGGTTAGGCCCGGGGGTTCGACAGCAAACACATCTAACGCCGCCCCGGCAACCTGGCCGGACTCAATTGCCTGAAGCAGAGCAGTCTCATCGATCACTCCTCCCCTTGCTGTGCAAATGATCCGCACACCGCGCTTCATTGCAGCAAACGCCTGACCATCCAGCATATTGCGCGTCTCCGGACTAAGGGGAACATGGAGGCTAATGAAGTCGGAGAGAGCGAAGAGCTCGTTCAAAGACACCGGCCGAGCCCCACGCTCTCGAATCTGTTCTTCACTGAGGTAAGGATCGTAGCCTACAACGGTCATACCAAACGCTGCCGCCCGACAAGCAACCTGAGTGCCGATATTCCCCACGCCGATAAGCCCCAAAGTTTTCCCGTAAAGCTCACTGCCCATCAGCTGGGATTTTAACCATTGACCGCTTTTCATACTGGCATCGGCTTGGGTTAGGTTGCGCGCCAGCGCAGCCATCAATGCGATTGTATGCTCAGCAACGGCGATAGTTGTCGACTGCGGCGCATTGACAACCGTGATCTGGCGCGCAGAAGCTGCTGCCAGATCGATGTTGTCTACCCCGACGCCCGCTCGTCCGATCACTTTCAGCTTCTGCGCTTGGGCAAGTACCTGCGCAGTCACCTTGGTACGACTGCGCACAATCAGAGCATCGTACTTGCCAATGAGCTGAAGCAGCTCTTCTGCGGAAATCCCTTTACGGTCGTCAACTTCGCAAACGGACCGTAGAATTTTCTGTCCCCCCTCCTCCAAGCCATCTGTAATGAGAACAGCCCAAGTTGCCATAACGCTTATTCCTCCAGACTTGAAATCCACGTCTTCTAATTATAAGTCGAAAATGTCTTTCTCAATCTCTCTGCGTTCAACTAGGTAGACTTCTCACCACGAACCACAGATCGAACCACCGGCCTTAGGCCGCCAATCCTCCTTAGGGCTGCCCAATCCAAGCGGGACCGATGGACTCATCCCAAGGCCTTTCCTCGACTCTTCTTTTCGACCTCTGCTTAGACTTTCATGCTATAATGTCCACAACCAATATCAAAAGGCGATCCAGAACTTGTGGTGATCGCGATTGGGGTCGGAACTGAAACCGCCCATACTCTTCCAAGGTGGGTGATCACTCAGCAGAAAAGTTCCCACTCCGAGGACGTACACCCTCTCACGCCAAGTCAAGTTCCATCTATTGGCCTTCCATTTATACGAGAGGCGAAGGATGGTGGGAAAAGAAAAGAGGCACCAGAGCCCTAAAGAGACCGAAGGGTGGTTTCGCGCTGCGTTCTATAGCATTGGAGATGCAGCTATAGCCACCGACCGTCGAGGCTTTATCTTACAAATGAACCCTGAAGCCGAGCGCCTGACGGGCTGGCGGGAGGATGAAGCACAAGGTAAGCCCCTCCCACTTGTCTTTAGGATCATCAATCAAGAAACACGCTCTGAAGTTGAAAACTTTACGGAACAGGTGCTGAGCCAGGGTGTGACGGTCCGACTAGGCAATCGCGCGCTGCTAACCGGACGCAACGGAGAGCAAGTCCCGATTATCGGGAGCGCTGCACCCATCCGAGAAAAAACCGGAGAGATTAACGGTCTTATTCTGGTCTTTCGTAATTGGCAGTGCGAACGCCGAGCCGAACAGCTTGCCGAAGCTGCACGCCGCTATGCCGAGGCTATTATCGAAACAGTGCGAGAAGCTCTGCTTGTGCTGGACGCCGATCTGCGCGTAGTGAGTGCTAATCGCTCCTTCTACCGTCTGTTCCGGGTTACCCCCGAAGAGACGGTGGGACGATACGTATACGAGTTGGGTAACCGTCAGTGGGATATCCCCGCTCTGAGAAAGTTACTGCTGGAAGAGATCTTGCCCAACAACTCCCACTTCGAAGACTTTCAGGTCGAACATGTGTTCGAAACCATCGGAAGGCGCGTGATGCTGCTCAACGCTCGCCGCGTTTTTCAAGAAGGTCAGAGAGTACCCCTGATCCTGCTCGCCATTCAGGATGCCACTGAAAGGAAGCGTGCCGAGGAAGCGCTCCGCCTAGATGAGGAACGCTACAGGATCATCTCAGAGATGATCTCCGACTATGCTTGCTCCTTTCGTGTAGAAGAGGACGGTAGCTTGAGGCGAGAGTGGCTTGTCGGCGGCTTCGAGCGCGTCACCGGCTATACTCCAGAAGAGTCCCAGGTGCGCGGTGGCTGGCGCACCCTTATTTATCCACCCGATCTGTCCATCGCAATGCACCAGTACCGAAGGGCGATAGCCGGCGAGCCTAGTGTAAGTGAATTCCGGATTCTTCGCAAGGACGGGAGAGTCCGCTGGATACGTAACCACGCATTGCCAATTTGGGATGAGCAAGCGTCTCGCATTGTTCGCATCTATGGGGCAGCGGAAGACATCACCGAACAGAAACAGCGCGAACTAGAGCTCAAGGCCTTGGCACAGTTCAGTCGAGCGGTAAGCGAGGAAGCCGACTTTCAACGCTTAGCAGAGCGCTTGACTCGAGCCGTTCTCTCGGCCGTCCCAAGCGCCCAAAGAGGGAGTCTCGCCATTGCCGAAGAACCGAATCGCTTGCGCGTCATCGCTTCGGTGGGTTATCGAGACCCGGCTATCCAGGGAATAACTTACCCCATCGATTGGGGATTTGCTGGACGATGCTTTCGTACCCAGCAGCCTATTTTGATTACCGATGCCCAAAAAGATGAAGAATTCCGCCTGCACAGCCGGTTTGCTGCCATTGAAGAAATCAGAGAACTGCGCAGCGCTATTGTAGCGCCGCTGCACAGTTATGAACAAGTGATAGGAATTCTCTCTCTTGAGTCCGATCAACCTCATGCGTTCACCGAAGAAGACCTGAATTTGCTCAACGCCTTAGCCCATCCCTTGGCCTTAGCCCTGCACAATGTTCGCTTGCACCAGGAAACCGCCCAACACGCGCGCCAGTTACAAGCCGTGCAGACGGTCGGCAAAGCTCTCATTGAGACCACCGACGTGCGCTTAGTTTTTGAGGTCATCGTGCAACAACTTCTCGCTCATCTGAACGCTGACGCAGTAGGAATCTTGCTCCACAACCCCCTCCTAGGAGCCCTAGAATACGCAGCGCAGACCGGATTCCGGCTGAGTCATTATGAGCAAACATTCATTTCGATCGCCACCTCGCCAGCAGGACAAGCGGCTCGCGAACATCAGGTTATTACGATCACAGACCTCAGCAAGCTCAGCCCCGGCTTTGCGCAACTTTTCGAAAAAGAGGAGTTTCAGGCTTATGGAGCGGCACCTTTGTTCGCCAAAGGCAAACTAAAGGGTGTCTTAGAGGTTTTCTACCGCCGACCTTTCTCGCCAACACCGGACTGGAAACGGCTGTTCGAAATGCTTGCCGATCAAGCCGCACTGGCAATTGACAATGCAGAGATTCTAGAAGATTTACGGCGCGCAAATTTGAAACTTTCCCTAGCCTACGAAGCTACAATCGAAGGATGGTCCAGAGCTTTAGAACTGCGCGATAAAGAAACCGAAGGCCATACCCTGCGGGTGACCGAAGCAACCCTAAAACTGGCCGAGCAATTAGGCGTCGAACCCGACCTAATGCCCCACATTCGCCGCGGCTGCCTTCTGCACGATATCGGCAAGATCGCCATTCCTGATTCCATCCTGTTCAAAGCCGGCCCGCTGAACGACGAAGAATGGGCACTAATGCGTCAACATCCTCAGATAGCCTATGACCTGCTTTCTCCCATCGAATATCTACTCCCAGCCCTAAATATTCCCTACTTCCACCATGAACGATGGGATGGCAGGGGTTATCCGCGGGGCTTAAGGGGAGAGGAGATTCCTTTGGAGGCGCGCATCTTTGCCGTCATCGACGTATGGGATGCGTTGATCAGCGACCGCCCCTATCGCAAGGCGTGGAGTCGTGCCGAGGCATTGAACTACATTCGTGAGCAAGCCGGCAAGCAGTTTGATCCTCGCGTCGTTGAAGCCTTTTTGAAACTCGTAGAGGAATAGCCTCCGAATAGAACTAACCAAAGTCGACGCACTCCCCTGGTTTGTAGTCGAAAGCAAGGGTGTCCCCCTTCTCCACCCGCCAAGCTCAAGGGTAGTTAGGAAGCGCTAAAATAGCCCTAGCGCGGCACTTCCTCCAAGCGGACTCTCACGGTGAGTAAGCGTCCCTCCCTCCAGACGACCACCGCCACCTCCTCGCCCGGTTGATAGCGATATAGGGCATTAATGAAGGAATGTCGTTCATCGATTCGGACCTCACCGATTTGCACAATGATGTCTCCGCGCTGCAAACCGGCTTTGGCGGCCGGGCTGTCGGCAAAAACCTGAGTCACATATACCCCCCACTCCACACCCAAATTATAAAGAGCCGCCACGCGCGGCGTCACCAGTTGCCACCGAATACCCAAATACGGACGGGAGACATACCCCTTCTGGATAATCTGCTCGGCAACCTCTCGAGCGGTGTTAATCGGAATGGCAAATCCCAACCCCTCGGCAATAGCTCCCATTCCTGTCGAGCGCACGATCAGGGTGTTAATCCCGATCACCTGCCCATTCAGATTGACCAAGGGGCCACCGGAATTGCCCTGATTGATGGCGGCGTCAGTCTGGATCAGATTCTCGATCTGATATCCTTGGCCGGTATCGATCGAGCGGCCAGTGGCGCTGATCACCCCCAGTGTCACTGTATTGCGAAAGTCGCCCAGCGGCGAGCCAATGGCGATTACAATTTCGCCCGGAATCACCAAATCGGAGTTGCCTAACTCCGCCACGGCTGGAGGGGTTCCTTCAACCTTCAGAACAGCCAGATCGGCGTAGATGTCCGTTCCCACCACGCGAGCAGACTGTTGGCTTCCATCGGCGAGGATCACATCTACTTCCCGCACGTCCTCGATGACATGTTGGTTGGTGAGCAGATAGCCTTCGGGAGAGATGAAAAAGCCACTGCCGCTCACCGTTCGATCCCCGGTCGGGCCGAAGATTGTAATTTGCCCCGGAACCAGACCGACCACGGTCACAACCGCCGGACTGACCTTCTGAACGGCCTGAACAATGCGTGATTGGGCTTCGCCCAGATCGAGCGGCATCGAAGGACGCTCGGCGGGCACAGGAGTGGGTAAGGAGGGGGATGGTGAAGGCCGAGACGTAAAGGAGAGCCTCCCGCTCTCTGCCGCACGCAGAACAAGGAAACTGCCAAGAAAAACCCCTCCACAAGCCGAAAGAAAGGCAGTAACAACAACTGCGAGTGCATAAGCGAAACGATTGACGCTCATTCGTCCGTTTTCTCCTCGGGAAAGGCAATTCTAAATGTAGTCCCCTGACCGACAGCGCTTTCGACCGTGATGCTCCCCCCCTGAACCTCGACCAGCGACTTGGCAATCGCCAGCCCCAAACCGGACCCGCCTTGGGAGCGTGATGAGTCGGCACGGTAAAAGCGGTCAAAGACGCGGGGCAGGTCCTGTTCGGCTATCCCAGACCCGTTATCGCTGACCTGCAAAACGACCTGTCCGCCTTCTCGGGCGGCTCGTAGCCAAATCGTTCCGTCCGCTGCAGTATAGCGCAGTGCGTTCTGGATCAAATTGTCCAAAACCTGGGCCGCTCGTTCTGAGTCCACCCGGATCAGGGGCAAAGGCTCTTGGGCTTCAACAACCAGTCGAACCTGCCTATGTTCAGCTTGAACCCGAAACCGAGCCTGTGCCCGTTCAAGCAATACTCTAGGATCGACGGGTTGCAGGGTGAGCGGCAACTCCCCGGCATCTGCCAAAGAAAGCAAGCGCAGATCATCTACCAACCGACTGAGATGTTGGGTCTCCTGGTGGAGGATCTGATAAACTTCCTCATTCCCCTCAAGTTTCCCATCGCTGAGCGCTTCCGTGTATCCCTGAATCACCGTCAGAGGCGAGCGCAACTCGTGGGCAATATCAGCGGTCATTTGACGACGGGCCTGAACCGCTCTTTGGAGTTGAAGGCTCATCTGGTTGAAAGCCCGGGCCAGTTCCCCCAACTCATCTTTACTGCGCACGTCCACTTGTCGCCCATACTTACCATGGGCTATGTCTAATGCTGCGCGCTGCAGTTCGCGCAGAGTGCGAGTCAGCCCAAAGGCAAGGAAACTGCCCAGAACGAGGGCAAGGACGCCGGCTCCAAAAGCGCTGAGAACCGTAGCACTGCGCACAGTGCGCAGAAAGCGTTCTTCCATCGAACCGGGCTGCGGGACTGGCCTCAGGGGCGCAATCACAACCCAGCCAACCGGCTTGTCGTTGACCTCCAGCGCAATTGCACGGCGGAGCTCACCTTGCGAGAGAGAGCGGCCAACTTGTCCGGGATCAAAACTGTAGAGAATCACACCTTCCGCATTTGCCAAGAGGAAGGGCCGTCTTCTTTTCCAGAAGCCGGGTGGGGTGCGGGGAGATGAAGAGGGCTCAAGCAGTCCCTGGATAGCCTCCTCAACACCCTCCCAAGAACCACGCTGCCGGTAATGGAAAAGCAGCAAGCTCAGCAGGCCCTCTTGCTCACGGGTGATTACAAATTGATCGAACGCTGAACGGGTGCGCTGCCAAAGGATCAGCGCAACCAACAATGAACCACTAATGCCAACCAGAAGAAAAGCGAGGATTAATTTAGCAGTAATCGAGCGCATAGGAGGCTAGGCAAATCTTTCCTCAGGCGCAAAGCGGTAACCGGCTCCGTAGACGGTTTCGATATAGCGCGGGCGACTCGGATCGGGCTCAATTTTAGCGCGCAAGTTCCGGATATGGACATCGATAGTGCGCTCGTAGCCTTCATAGGCTGTGCCCTGGATACGTTCCAATAACTCCATTCGGCTGAACACCCGGCCCGGCGCGCCTATTAGAGTGCTCAAAAGAGCAAATTCGGATGGTGTTAGGTCTACCACTCGTTCGCCAACTCGAACATAGTGGCCCTCTAAGTCAACCGTAATGTCCCCGACGCGCAAGAGTTGAGGAGGTTGCCTTTGGGTCTTCTCTACGCGGCGTAATACCGCCCGAACTCGAGCAACTAACTCGCGCGGGCTGAAGGGCTTGATCACGTAGTCATCGGCGCCGAGCTCCAAGCCCAGCACTTTATCGCTCTCCTCGACCTTTGCGGTTAGAACGATCACCGGCGTTGCAGACTCACGGCTAAAGCGGCGCAAAAAATCATAGCCGTTCAAGTTTGGCATCATAAGGTCTAACAAGACCAGGTCCGGCTTTTCATGGCGGGCGACAAAAAGGGCCTCTTGCCCATCTGCCGCAGTCACCACTTCAAAGCCCTCTTGGGTAAAATATGACTTCAACAACTTGCGAATCTCAGCCTTGTCATCCACCACGAGGATCTTCTTCGGCATCCGGCTCACCTCTCCTGATTATACTGTCTCCCTTGCCCTCAAGGCACAGAAAGTAGGACGGAAGAGATCCTCCGTCCTACCGGATTGTCTCGTCTAGAACCCCGATCAAGGCAGCGGAAAAGGCATTCGATCGAGCCCGCCGTGGGGTGGAGGTTCATCCCAATATAGCCCAAAGGGCGCTAAGAATCCCGGCATTCCCTGCCAGCGCAGCCACAACGGAGGCTGTCGCAAAAGCAGCTCTGCTTGGGCTTGGGTGATCACGCCCTCCTGAACAGCCCTCTTGACCGCAGCCTCAAACGCTGCTCGCATGGCTGCAAGGAAATTCTCATTGTTGAGCAAGGCAAGATAAGCCTTCATCCGCTCGGCTTGTTCTTGGGTGAGTTTCCCCGCACTCACCGCTCGGTCTATTGCGATCTCTCTTGCCTTCTGTTTGGCTTCATTTAGTTTCTCAACACTAATACCTAGGGCCTTTGCAAGGAGCACCTCTAGGTCAATCCCATTCTGGTGCAACCAGATCGACCAGCGGCGTTCCAATGGGCGACCTTGGGATTGCAACCACTCAGCTTGTTTCTGAGTCAGTAGGCCTTCTTCCACCGCCTGTTCCAGAGCTGCTGCTAGGGCCTCTTGCTGGGCAGCTTGCAACTCCTCAAGACTGATCCCCAACGCTTGAGCTAGGGCCTCCCCGTCGCTGCCTAGGCTTAAGCCTTTTCCATACCGCCCCCTGAAGGGGGGAGGATTTCCTCCCGCGGTCGTGTCGTCTTCGGATTGGGCATGAACCGAGAAAAAGGTAAGCGCTCCCACCCCCAAAATCGCCAGTAGAGAAATCAATCCAAGCACCCAAAGGACTCTCTTTCGAGTCATAGCACACTCCTTTCGTCAGATTAAGGTTGATCCCGAGCCAATCGGCTTCACTGAGAGGCTACCAAAGAAGTGTTAGGGAATTGTGAAGACCGGATTTAGAAAAATGATCACTCCGCCCTTTTGACAGAAACAAACGCCGTCTGGGGTGCAGACGGCGAGGAATAACTGCTTGGATCAATAAGCGGTAGGAGGATAAGGCCTAGTTACTCTTCGAAGTCGGGCTCGTCCACGTGCTTCTTGTGGCGGTAGACAATGCGTCCGCGCGTAAGGTCATAGGGCGACATTTCCACCCGCACCTTGTCCCCCAGCAGGATGCGGATATAGTACTTGCGCATTTTGCCCGAAAGATAAGCTAAGACCTCGTGGTTGTTATCCAACCTTACGCGGAACTGTGTTCCGGGCAGAGCCTCAACCACGGTGCCTTCCATCACGATTTTCTCTTCTTCTCTTGCCATCCAATCCTCCACAAAGAGCCGCTTATCCTAATGACAGCTCTACTCCGCTTCGGCGCTCTGGCGACGCTTCATGCGGCGAATCGCTTTTTTCTTTTGAATACGACGCAATTCGCTCTTAGAAACGAACCAGCGCTTGCGGCGCACCGTGCTCAGAATGCCGCTCTTAGCGACCTTTTTGCGGAAGCGCTTGAGCAACGATTCTTGCGATTCGTTCGGTCTTAAGGTGACGATTGCCAACGACTTCACCTCCTTTCTACTTTCAAATTGAATAAAAACTCGGCTGAGGTTCGCCCAGTCAGCCGAGGAGGATTCTGATCAACCTCCTAAGTTTCTTCATAGCCAGGCCAATTCCTCCAGAATCCCGGTCAAGACTGGTGCGAACGCTCTCCTTTGTATTATACCTCAAAAAGTTAAGACAGGGTGAGAATAAGAGACTTTCCGAGGTGCCGGGCAAACACGTCATTGGATCGAGCGCCGCTGGACTTCGATGCATGCACTAGAAAAGCAACAAAAAGTCTCTTGGCAATGGCCTACTCTCCCAGGGGGTCGCCCCCCAAGTACCATCGGCGCTGGCGGGCTTAACTTCCGGGTTCGGGATGTGACCGGGTGTACCCCCGCCGCTCGAATCACCAAGAGACTTTTCCAGCGCTGTTAGCGAACCTTACAACTGAATAGGATCAAAGCCTCGAAAAGCTTCGAGTTCTCCGCATCACGGGAAAGCCCTCGACCATTAGTACGGCTAAGCTAAACACATTACTGTGCTTACACTTGCCGCCTATCGAGCAGGTAGTCTCCCTGCGGTCTTACCGACTTAGCGTCGTGAGGGATCTCATCTTGAGGCGAGCTTCCCGCTTAGATGCTTTCAGCGGTTATCTCTTCCAGACATAGCTACCCAGCGATGCCGTTGGCACGACAGCTGGCACACCAGAGGTCTGTCCACCCCGGTCCTCTCGTACTAGGGGCAGCTCCTCTCAAATCCCTTGCGCCCACAGCGGATAGAGACCGACCTGTCTCACGACGGTCTGAACCCAGCTCGCGTACCGCTTTAACGGGCGAACAGCCCGACCCTTGGGACCTTGTCCAAGCCCCAGGATGCGATGAGCCGACATCGAGGTGCCGAGCGAGGTCGTCGATGTGAACTCTTGGACCTCACCAGCCTGTTATCCCCGGGGTAGCTTTTATCCGGTAAGCCACGGCCCTTCCACTCGGTACCGTGGGATCACTAAGCCCGACTTTCGTCTCTGCTCGACGCGTTGGTCTTGCAGTCAAGCTCCCTTATGCCTTTGCACTCTCCGGCTGGTTTCCATTCAGCCTGAGGGAACCTTTGGGCGCCTCCGTTACCTTTTAGGAGGCGACCGCCCCAGTCAAACTGCCCACCTGGCACGGTCCCCCACCCGGATGACGGCGTGGGGTTAGGGTCTAGACACGATCAGGGTGGTATTTCACCGACGGCTCCACCGAGGCTGGCGCCCCAGCTTCACAGCCTCCCACCTATCCTACACAGACCGTGCCCAAACTCAATGCCAAGCTGCAGTAAAGCTCCACGGGGTCTTTTTGTCCTGCTGCGGGTAGGCCGCATCTTCACAGCCATTTCAATTTCACCGGGTCCTTCGTCGAGACAGTGCTCCAGTTGTTACACCGTTCGTGCGGGTCGGAACTTCGCTTTTCCTCTATGTTGCCATAGAGCGCAGACTATACCTTCATCTCACCGAGCCACCTTAGGAGATCATCCTTCGCTACGCGCCGTTGTCCGCTTGGGTTCATACTGTAGGCAGTCTCGATAATCTTTTTGAGAATCTCACCGTTTAGGTGGTGTTTGCCGTGAACCAGACGGACAATTCCGGCAAATTTTACGAAGTCTTGGTTTTTCGATCCTGCCAAGGGATACTTCTCAAAGTGAGGCACGATTATTCTTGCCAAATCTGCCACACTGCGCACTTCATATTTGTAGGTGCGGTCTGCTTTGCTATATCGAATAGCGCCGCAGCGAAAGAAAGTTTGGATATCCTTCAAGAGGTTGAGATCACGTTGATGCAGGGTTATGGAGAAAGAGGGTCTGGTTTCAATTCCAACCGCCAATTTTTTACGGCGGTTGAAGCTAACCACGAACGAACCCTCCCCTTCCACAATCCCCGTCACGTACCAGGGATGAAGTTTCATCACCTCTCCTTTCCAGAAGGATGTCTCCATAGCAGCCCCGTTCACTTGGCAGTGGGTGAGAGCCGGCGTATTGCGCACCGGAGAGCAGTGCGCCTCCCCTTTCGGGTCAGTCGTTACGGGGTCAGCCCATCGACTGGGCGACTTCCCTCGGAGTTACCTGGTTCCCCGCCCGCCGGGTGGCAGGTTTCTCCGATATGAGCCGGTTTTCGCTCATCCCTCACAGGATGATGGGGCAAGCTGGTCACTTACCCGACAAGGAATTTCGCTACCTTAGGACCGTTATAGTTACGGCCGCCGTTCACCGGGGCTTCGGTTCGGAGCTTCGCTTGCGCTAACCCCTCCCCTTAACCTTCCGGCACTGGGCAGGTGTCAGCCCCTATACATCGCCTTACGGCTTAGCAGAGACCTGTGGTTTTGTTAACCAGTCACTAGAGCCCATTCACTGCGGCCCCCCCATGCTCCACCTGCGAGAGGCTTCACACAGGGAGGCACCCCTTCTCCCGAAGTTACGGGGCCAATTTGCCTAGTTCCTTGACGAAGGTTCTCCCGTTCGCCTTGGTATATTCTACCCGTCTACCAGTGTCGGTTTGCGGTACGGGCGCCCGGACTTCAACGCTTAGTGGCTTTTCTCGGCAGCAAGGCTCAACCACTTCCGCCTCGAGGGCTCGCATTCGCGCCTCAGCTCGGCTTGCGGATTTGCCTACAAGCCTCAACGCCTACACGCTTACACCCACACCACCAATCGTGGGCTGGCCTACCTCGCTGCGTCCCCACATCGCTCTGTCCAGGCGGTTCCGGAATGTTGACCGGATGTCCATCACCTACGCCTTTCGGCCTCGGCTAAGGCCCGACTAACCCGACGCGGATTGACCTGGCGTCGGAAACCTTAGACTTACGGCGAACACGGTTCTCACGTGTTTTACGCTACTCATGCCTGCATTCTCACTTCTGCCAACTCGAGCCGTCCTTCCGGTCGGCCTTCCCCGTCGGCAGAACGCTCCCCTACCGTCCCAGTCTAAGACTGAGACCCATGGCTTCGGTGCCAGACTTAGCCCCGTTGGGTTTTCCGCGCAGGATCACTTGACCAGTGAGCTATTACGCACTCTTTAAAGGATGGCTGCTTCTAAGCCAACCTCCTGGTTGTCCGTGCAATCCCACCTCGTTTCCCACTTAGTCTGGACTTAGGGACCTTAGCCGATGGTCTGGGCTGTTTCCCTCTCGACCACGAAACTCATCTCCCGTAGTCCGACTGCCATGCTGTAGAGTATCGGCATTCGGAGTTTGGTTGGGTTCGGTAAGCAGTGAGCCCCCTAGCCCATCCAGTGCTCTACCTCCGATACTGAACGCATGACGCTAGCCCTAAAGCTATTTCGGGGAGAACAAGCTATCTCCGAGTTCGTTTGGCATATCACCTCTACCCACAGCTCATCCCCTAATTTTGCAACATTAGTGGGTTCGGGCCTCCACGAGTGGTTAGACTCGCTTCACCCTGGCCATGGGTAGCTCACTCGGTTTCGTGTCTAATCCCTGCGACTAAACGCCCTGTTCAGACTCGCTTTCGCTACGGCTCCGGGTGTCACTCCCTTAGCCTTGCCGCAGAGATTAACTCGCAGGCTCATTCTCCAAGAGGCACGCCGTCAGGCCTAGTGGCGCGCACCCGGCTTTCACCGGAGCACAGACCCACCATTAGCCCTCCGACTGTTTGTAGGCTTACGGTTTCAGGTTCTATTTCACTCCCCTCACCGGGGTACTTTTCACCTTTCCCTCACGGTACTTGTCCACTATCGGTCGCCAAGTGTATTTAGCCTTGGAGAGTGGACTCCCCAGCTTCCTGCCGGATTAGCGTGCCCGGCAGTACTCAGGTACCTGACGGGAGTCATTCCGTTTTCGCATACGGGACTATTACCCTCTCTGGTAGGCTTTCCCACACCTTTCTGCTAACGGAATGATTTGTCACTCCCATATGTCAGGCCCTACAACCCCGCAGCGGCAAGCCACTGCGGTTTGGGCTGTTCCCCGTTCGCTCGCCACTACTAGGGGAATGATCTCTTTTCCTCTGGGTACTAAGATGTTTCAGTTCCCCAGGTTCCCCTCTCCTAGCCTATGGGTTCAGCCAGGAGATGCCGTTGGATCGCAACGGCGGGTTTCCCCATTCGGAGATCCCCGGATCAACGCCTGTACACGGCTACCCGAGGCTTATCGCAGTGTCCCACGTCCTTCATCGGCACTTGGCGCCTAGGCATCCACCGTAAGCCCTTAGTAGCTTACCCCGTGACGCGGAGAAATCGAAACTTTTCGCAGGTGCCGATCCTATTCAGTTGTTAAGGTTCTAACCGCTTTCCGGGCGGTTGAACGCCCGAGGCCGCTCCGCCATCACAAGTTTTTGTACGAAGCGCCCCCTTTCGTTCAACCTTTTTACTTGTCAGACAAACCGGCCCGGCAAATCGCCGGGCCGCCCTTCCCATGCGATTTTGCCTTATGAAACCGTTTGGTTCAACTGTCCGAAAATCAAAATCCCTCAAACTCCTAACCGGTTTCGCTCCGTCAGGTGGAGATGACGGGACTCGAACCCGTGACATCCGCCTTGCAAAGGCGGCGCTCTCCCAACTGAGCTACATCCCCAGGTCTCACAACCTTAGTGGTTGTGGGCCTGACTGGATTCGAACCAGTGACCCCTGCGTTATCAGCACAGTGCTCTAACCACCTGAGCTACAGGCCCAACCGACAGCCCTTAACAACTGAGAAGTGATAGAAAGCGCCCCGGCTTCCAGCGTCTCCACACCGCTGAGAGACGACTTGGCATAGAGCTTCCCGGAGCGGTTGAACCGCGCAGGGTCGCTCATTATCCAATAGAAAGGAGGTGATCCAGGCGCACCTTCCGGTACTCCTACCTTGTTACGACTTCGTCCCAGTCACCGACCCCACCCTCGACGGCGCCCTCCCTTGACGGGTTAGGCTACCGGCTTCAGGTGTTGTCAGCTCCCATGACGTGACGGGCGGTGTGTACAATCCCCGGGAACGTATTCACCGCACTAGTGCTGACGCGCGGTTACTAGCAACTCCGTCTTCATGCAGGCGAGTTGCAGCCTGCAATCTGAACTGAGACCGGCTTTGGGGATTGGCTCTACCTCGCGGCTTTGCAACCCATTGTACCGGCCATTGTAGCGTGTGTGTAGCCCCGGACATAAAGGCCATGCTGACTTGACGTCATCCTCACCTTCCTCCGGCTTGATACCGGCAGTCCCGCATGACACCTGTAACATGCGGCGAGGGTTGCGCTCGTTGCCGGACTTAACCGGACATCTCACGACACGAGCTGACGACAGCCATGCAGCACCTGTGCAGGCTCCCCGAAGGGTCGGTCACCTTTCGGCTCCCTACCACCTGCATGTCAAGCCCGGGTAAGGTTCTTCGCGTAGCATCGAATTAAACCACACGCTCCGCTGCTTGTGCGGGGACCCGTCAATTCCTTTGAGTTTTAACCTTGCGGCCGTAGTCCCCAGGCGGTGGACTTAACGCGTTAGCTACGGCACCGATAGGTTTTACCCCACCGACGCCAAGTCCACATCGTTTACGGCTAGGACTACCGGGGTTTCTAATCCCGTTCGCTCCCCTAGCTTTCGCGTCTGAGCGTCAGGAATGGCCCAGGAGGCCGCCTTCGCCACTGGTGTTCCTCCCGATATCTACGCATTTCACCGCTACACCGGGAATTCCACCTCCCTCTACCATCCTCGAGTCCGACAGTATTGAACGACCTCTCCCAGTTGAGCCGGGAGCTTTCACATCCAACTTATCGGACCGCCTGCACGCGCTTTACGCCCAGTGAATCCGGATAACGCTAGCCTCCTACGTTTTACCGCGGCTGCTGGCACGTAGTTAGCCGAGACTTATTCCGGGGATACTGTCCTTCCTCATCTCCCCGAAAAGCGCTTTACGACCCGAAGGCCTTCATCGCGCACGCGGCGTTGCTGCATCAGGCTTTCGCCCATTGTGCAATATTCCCTACTGCTGCCACCCGTAGGTGTATGGCCCGTGTTTCAGTGCCATTGTGGGGGGTCACCCTCTCAGGCCCCCTACCCGTCGTCGCCTTGGTAGGCCGTTACCCTACCAACTAGCTGATGGGACGCAGGCCCCTCCCGAAGCGGATTGCTCCTTTAGTCAGCAAGCCTCTAACCTCGCTGACCACATGGGGTATTAGCAGCCCTTTCGAGCTGTTATCCCCCTCTTCGGGGCAGGTCACCTACGCGTTACTCACCCGTTCGCCACTAGGAGGTCTGTATTGCTACAAACCTCCCCGTTCGACTTGCATGTATTAGGCACGCCGCCAGCGTTCATCCTGAGCCAGGATCAAACTCTCCGCAAAAACTTTCGTACCTTACGGTACGGTGGTTCCACCATGGCCTGGAAGCGCAAGGTCCGCTTTCTATCACTCTTCAGTTGTTAAGGTGCTGTCCTTGAAGCGAGTATGCAGTATACCAGCCTCGCATTCGCCTGTCAAGGATTTTTGAGACAAAATACCGATGTCTTTTGATTGACATCGGCCGTCAGACCAACCGAACTTCTGCAGTTCTGGTCTCTGACGCAGGGGCGTCTTTTTAGTTGTAAAGGATCATCCCACCGAGGTAAGATCCATCTTGGTTTTTATTCACCCCCTATTATACCGATTTGCTCCCCCCTGTCAAGAGGTTTTAAGCCATTTTAATCTATAATGATGCGATTAACATTGCTTAATACCTCTCAGAGCCAAACCCGACCAACAAACCTCGCCCGCCCTTGCCTATCCTTCGCCGCCCATCTCCTGCCGCCCTAACAACGCCCGCAGCAGTGTGTTTGGATCCGCATACTCCAAATCTCCACCCACGGGTAGCCCGCGGGCCAAGCGGGTTACCTTCACCCCGTACCCTTGTAGGCGCTGCTTCAGATACATTGCCGTTGCTTCCCCTTCAAGGCTGGGATTTGTCGCCAAGATCACCTCCTGAAAGGCCTCTCTTTCGAGCCGCTGGAGCAACTCTGCAATACGAAGGTCCTGAGGACCTACTCCTTCGATTGGGGAAAGCACCCCTTGCAATACATGATATAGGCCGCGATATACCCCAGAACGCTCAAGGGCGATCACATCCAGTGCTTCTTCGACTACACAAAGAACATCGCGTTGCCTTTCGCTATCAGCACAGATTTCACAAACCCCCTGCCCAGAGGCCATGAGGAAAAAGCAGCGCGGGCACACGCTGGTCTCGGTCTTTAGGGCTAGTAGAGCATGGGCCAGTTCGAGGCTTAGCTCCTGCGGTGACCGCCACAAATAAAAGGTCAAACGAGAAGCCGTTTTCGGTCCAATCCCCGGCAGGCGACTGAAAGCGTTGATCACATCTTGAAAAGGTTTGGGTAAGGACATCTAAGAATAGGGCAGGCCACCCGCTAGAGGCCCCAACCGCTCCGCAGCCAGCTCTCGGCTTCGCTCCAGAGCCAAATTGAACGCCGTCAACACCAAGTCCTGAATCATTTCTACATCGCCCTCTTGGATCAATTGGGGGTCGATCTCCACCGACTTACAGCGCTGGTCACCGGTGAGCGTTACCCTTACCACACCTCCTCCGGCGGTTGCGGTGACGGTCTCCTGGGCAAGCTGTTCCTGCACCTGCTGCAGTTGCTCTTGTAGCTTTTGCAACTGTTGCATCATCCCCGCCGGCCCTGTCCCTTTGGGGGCTTTATAGCCTTTTGCCATGGTATCCTCCTTCACCAGTCACGAGTCCTGAATCTCGATAATTTCGCCGCCCAACCGTAAGGCTTCCGCAATCACTCCATTCTGGTCAACCCCCTCGGGCAATTCCTCTTGCTTCAAATTGCGCAACAGGCAACGAATCTCAACCGCACAGTTCAGCGTTTTTGCGATGGCACGGCTGACCAGCGCCAGAGCCTCCGGTCTTTCCATCTTTTGTTTGGCAAACTCGCCGTTGAAAACCAAAAACAGTTGCCTTCCTTTTACGGCTGCCGGCTTGCAAGAATTCAACAGCGCTTCTACCCCCGGGTTCTGACTCCGGACGAGTTGTCGAATCTCTCGCCAATGGGTTTGAACTGCTTCAAGAGTAAGACCCTGGCTTTCAGGCGCCGACCCGCCAACAGCGGCAGTTGCTCTTCCTTGCCCCCCCAGTGATCTCCTTTCGGCAAGCTCTCCCTCTCTCAGCGCAGGTTTGGGAACGGGCACAGGAGGCATTGAGCGGGGAGCTGAAGCAGAAAGCGGTTCATCCGCTTTGGCTCTCTCCGCTTGCAAGGCATTTATGGCTTCAAGCAGAGCCACTTCCAGCGGTAAGGCCGCTAGCCAACTCAGGCGGGTTTCGGCAGCCGCCCCTTGAAAGGCACGGATCAAGGTGAGAAGTTGACTCACCGTAAATTTTTGGGCTTGCTCCGCAAGCCTTTGCTTCATCTCCTGCGGCACTTCTACCTCCCGGGCATTGCCCACCCTGACCAGGAGCAGGTTGCGCAAGTGATCCACCACCTGACGCGAGAAGACACGTCCATCTGCACCACTATCGAGCGCTTGATGGATCAGCTCTAAGCCCCGCTTTGCATCTCCCTCTACCAGCGCTTCAACCAGTTCCAAAACGGCTTGACTGGCCACAGTTCCAAGCATCTGGCTAACCCATTCAACCGTGATCGGCTTTCCTGCTGCGGCCAATTGATCAAACAAGGAAATGGCATCGCGGAGGCTCCCGGTAGCTTGTCGTGCAATGACCTGCAAGGCTTCCGGTTCGACCGCGATCCTTTCTTCTCGGGCAATCTTCTGCAATTGAGCTACGATCGCAGAGAGAGGGATGCGACGGAACTCGTGTCGTTGGCAACGAGAAAGGACCGTGGCCGGAATCTTGTGGGCTTCGGTGGTTGCCAACACAAAAATCGCATGAGGTGGAGGCTCTTCCAGGGTCTTTAGCAAGGCATTAAACGCTGCGGTGGAGAGCATATGTACTTCATCAACGATATATACCTTGAACTTGCCCTGGCTTGGAGAAAAATTGATTTTCTCGCGCAGGTCGCGCACGTCCTCCACACTGGTGTTGGAAGCAGCATCGATCTCAATTAGGTCCAGAAAATGTCCGCTCTGAATCGCCAAACAGTTGGGGCAGTTTCCACAGGGCTTCTGAGCGTCGTCCTCAGCGAGGCAGTTCAAGGCTTTGGCTAAGATCCGCGCCGTGGTGGTCTTCCCCGTCCCCCGAGGTCCGGAAAAGAGATAAGCATGAGCAAAGCGGTTGCTCGCAACGGCATTGCGCAACGTTTGGACAACATGTTCCTGCCCAACAATCTCCTCCCAACGGGTTGGGCGCCACTTGCGATACAGCGTCTGGGTCATCGAATCCCTTCGAGTTCAGCTTCTGGGTCCAAAATCGGCAGTTGAAAGCGCATTAGGGGTACCTGGATATTATATCTGCGAATGCGTTGATTCAATTCCCGAATCTGCGCTTCCAATTGCGCTTTTTCTCGCTCTCGCCAGAGCTCGCTGCCAGAGGGAGAGAGTTGCTGGAGCCGGGCAATCCTTTGGCGCAGCTTCTCCTTCTCGGCTAGCAGCTCCTGTTGCATTTCAATCCAGGGCAAGGTGAAGCCGTGAGAGTGCAAAAGGTGAAAGGCCAGCCGCATCTCCGGAGGGGTAAACGGATTTTCCTCCCATCGAATCGGCTTCCCTTTACCGCTCAAGTTCTCGAACTGTCCTTGTGCAATGGCTTCAGCAATTCGCTCTTCAACCCACCACATCTCGCTCCCCCAACCTAAGGGATGGTGTAAGTTGAAACCATCTCACCGCGCTCGTTGTACAGGGCAGCCGTCTCTCCGGCACGCCACACCGGGGTTGCCAGACCCCAGTACAAGTCCACCGGGGTCACGATACCGGTAGTAGTCCAGAGGTTGATCGCCCCATCTTCGTAAAGGGCAAGTTCGGGAAAGACAAAGACGTTCCCATCTTCGTCAGTCAGACGCCAATCCTTAAGCAACAACACCCCACTGCCCACCCGGGTGATAAAGACCCGCTCTGTGGATAAATCGCCGACCCCGATCACACTGTTGATCACCGCACCAGGCGGCCGGGCACCGGGGGCCAAAGTAGGGGTGGCTGCGAGGGGGGAAGGGGTTACTTGAGCCGGGGATTGGAGAGGCGCCTCAGGGGTGACAGGGATATAAATTACCATCCCAACACTGAGGGCATTCGCATCCTGCAAGCCGTTAGCTCTGAGCAAGCTTTCGACACTCACTTGGTACTTTTCAGCGATCTGCCCCAAGGTATCGCCCTCACGCACAAGGTACTCTTCCATCACAATCGCTGACGTAGCGGTAGGCGACGCAGGACTGCTAACCGGCCCACTAACCGGGGTGAGTTCGGCCCTTGAAGGGAGGTCTGCCGCAACCGGGGGCTTGGGATGGGTGAGGTCCCAGATCCACAACACGGTTAAGGTTACCGTAGCCGAGACGATGGCATTTAGCAATAAGAAAACCAGTGCGCGTTTCCAGGGCTGCATACATCCCTCGCCTATTTTATGATCATAGCACAAAACAGGTTCTCTGAAAATTAGAGGGCGGACACTCTTAGGCGATTTGCACAAGTCGCTTGGATAGGCCCCCTCTCCTCGAATTCAGCCTCCCCGACTTTATCAACACCCAAAAATTTTCTGATAGAATAGCCCGAAATATTCTTGAGGTAGATCAAGACACTCTACGACGGCAGGCAAAATGAGGCGTCCTCTTTCTCCGATAACCCATTACAAGTTTGTCGGGCGCAAAGCTATTCTCTACATCCGCGACCGAGTGTGCGAGACGGCCGATGAATTGCTCTGCAGCGCAATGTTTTTCGAAGTCTTGCGCCGCGCGGTCGACTCGCTCAAACGGCAAGGATCACCGCTTGTGGAACTGTTCAGGCCCTCGCCCGAAGGCCGTATCCCAGATCAAGAATTGCATCATTTGGTGGCCATTCTGCGCTGGCTGGCCAAGCTTCCTTTGGAGCATGTCCGCAAGTTGGTCAACGAGGAACAAGTCCATCTGCTCGAGCGTCCGGAGTTGCTCTTCGACTTTATCGAGTATCTCTACGACGACTGGAGAGAATATGAACGCTTCTTGATCTGCGACTCCGAGGGCGATGCGCTCGATCAACGTCCCTACCGCACGTTTAACCGCACGATCGAATCGCTCACCCACTTAGTGCGCAGCGTTTATCGCGATATCCAAGAAAATATTAGCGGTCAGCACCCAAATATCTATCGCCAGGTCGTTGCTGGCGCAGAAGTAGCTGCGATCGCTCTTCCTAAACCGATCTTTCCTATCTTTGACAATCTTCAGCCTCTCAACCAGATTGCGGTGATTCGCCAGGTGTTGATGTACCCTCCGCTCTTGCTCAACCCCCCGATGAACAAACGCACCGGGCAATTTATCCAAACACACCGCAACCCGCTCGAAGCACTTCACATCGATCCCGGCGAGTGGCTGTGTTACCCCGCCAAGGTGGGGCCGCTGCTTATTCTGATTTACTTTCATGAGCAATTTTACGAACTCGGCTTCACGCTGTGCAACCTGTTTGAACTGGCCGAAGATGAATTCCTCAACACTCACCGCGTCGATGCGCTTCTGCTCTTTGGGGTTCCCGATGAGTGTATTGATCCAGAGGCAGAGTATCCCACCGTCTTTTATCGACATCCCGAAACCGAGATTTGGATCGGAGCGATCCCCCGCCGCAGAGAGTTCGGCTATTTCGGTTACATGAAAAAGATGACTCTCACCCTCCATAATATCGTGATGATGCACCGGGGACGATTGCCCTATCATGGAGCGATGATGCAATTCTTGCTTAAGAACGGGCGCGAGTTCAACTTGTTGCTGATCGGGGATACCGGCGCAGGCAAATCCGAGACTCTTGAGGCCTTTCGCATTATCGGGGAGGAAGCCATCCGCTCTATGACCATCATCGCCGACGACATGGGTTCGCTCGAAATCCAACCCGGTGGAGAGATTGTGGCCTATGGAACTGAAGTCGGTGCTTTTGTGCGCCTCGACGACCTCAGCCCAGGATATGCCTTTGGACGCTCGGATCGCACAATTATCATGAATCCTTCGCAAGTGAACGCTCGGGTGGTGCTCCCGGTCACGACCTATGCGAATATCATACGGGGGTCGAAAGTGGATATGGTGCTCTACGCCAACAACTATGAAGAGGTCGACGAAAGCCATCCGATTATCGAGAGGTTCTACACCCCCGAGCAGGCTCTGGCGGTCTTTCGGGAAGGAAAGTCGATGAGCAAAGGCACTACTACCTCAACTGGTCTGGTTCAGGCCTACTTTGCCAACATCTTCGGGGCTACCCAGTTCCAATCCCTACACGAGGAACTGGCTCAGCGCTACTTTCAAGCTTTCTTCGAGCAAGGTATCTTTGTTGGACAGCTGCGCACTCGCCTAGGTCTGCCGGGTTGGGAGCGAAAAGGCCCCGAAGAAGCTGCTCGAGCGCTACTCGAGTGGCTGGATAGCCGTGCTCCGGCAGGTTATAATACCTGACAATGGCGACCCTGCTTTTGCGTTTTCCTTGCTTTTGTAGCTCCCTAAAGGGAGGATAAAGAGGGTCAACGGTCCCATTGAAAGCAACCGAAAGCTCACCTCTATAACCATAAGAAAGCAGAAAGGAAGCAAGCCCAAATGGAAGAACCAAACGTGGAAACCCTCGAAGAAACAACTGTAGAGGAAGACCTCTATCATGATCAAGCGAAACTAATGCGCGTGGCCGGCTGGGCAAACGCCGTCTCCTGGGTCATCTTGGTGTTGGCTGCGATTTTCTCACTCAGTGGCATCGTCTTGCAGCTCCAACAAGGTGCCCTAAGCCTAGGGATCAACGGTATTTTAGGAATGATCAGCACCCTGTTTATTCTGCTGGTGGGTGGCTTTTTCTTCGTGATCTTGCAGGCGATCGGCGAGGGAATCTATCTTTTCATGGACATCGAGGAACATTTGCGGAGGCGGGGCTAGGCAGGCTGGGTGGAGCAACCGCCCAGCGTACCCCGCACTTCCCGCACTTGCGCAGCGGCACGGGGAAGTCATCGCTGCGGCATCCTGCCCAGAGACTACATCCCCAGCTCAGCCCGCAAGCGCAACATGTGTAGTACGTGCTCGCGGGTGAGGATACCGATCAATTCGCCGTTCTCCACCACCGGCAATTGTGCCACATCGGCATCGTCCATCATCCGCAATGCAGTCAAAACTTCCATCTGCGGCGTTACGTAAGTCATTCGTTCAAACGGGACCATGGCCTGACGAGCGGTGGTAAAGCGCCACTTGCCTTGCGGCACGGCTGTGATATCCTTCAAAGTGATGACTCCGCTAGTCTTCTCATTCTCAACTACAATGAAGCAACGTTGCCCACTGGTGAGAACGTAATCTTCAACAAGCTGGCTGAGGGGCAACAAACCAGGGATACGATTGCACTGAGGGTTCATCACATCCGCAACCCGTAAACCCTGAAGAGCACTCTGCAAATGCGTTTGGGCATAAGCAGTTGCGGCCGCGTTTTGCAAGAACCAACCGATGAACACAAGCCAAAGGCCGTTGAAGAACTGCCCGCGCAAGAGGGTAAAAACCCCGAACCCGATAAAGCCGAAGGCCACCAACTGGCCGCTGATGGCAGCAACTTGGTTAGCACGATGAAAACTGCCGCTTACCTTCCAAACGATTGAGCGCAATACCCGCCCGCCGTCAAGTGGAAAGCCGGGAATCATATTGAAGGCAGCCAAGATAAAGTTGATGCGCATTAAGTATTCGCTCGGCGCAGCCAGGTAAGGAATTGCTCGATCGAGGTACCATAACAAGCCGAATAAACCTGCCAAGAGAAAGCTGACAATTGGACCAGCAATGGCGATGCGGAACTCCGCCCCCGGCGAGGGCGGCTCTTTGGCGATTTGGGCAATTCCTCCGAAGATGAACAGCGTAATGCCCCGCACAGGAATTTTCTCGCGCAGAGCAACAATGGAATGCCCAAGTTCGTGCGCCAGCACAGAGGTAAAGAACATCCCACTGGTGAGTACCGCCAGGAAAAGATGGGCTAGGCCTGAAAGCTCCGGATAGGCTTGAGGAAAATACCCGCTTGCCAGCGACCAAGTGAGCAAGCCGAAAATTAGAAACCAACTAATATGCAACCCGACAGGGATGCCGAGAATCTTACCGATTTGCAAGCTGGTGTCCATAGCGAAGTCCTTTCCGGTAAAAATAGAGTCTCAAAGATAGGTCCGGTCTGAGCATGCCTCGATTCGTTGATGAGCCGTGCGGTTGACTTTGCATTATACAAAAACCCCGACTTTTCTCCTTGTCGGATCGGGTAACCGCATCACTCAAGTTAATTATTATGATAAAATTATAAAATATTTGCCCCGGTTTTGTCAAGGTTTAGAAAAGCTAGCCTCCTTGTCGAGGAACAAAGCCCACTGCTGCACTCCAAAACGTTGATCGAGGCACTGATCAAGCATGCAAACCCGTCTTTGCGGGCCTCTAAATCAGATTTCGGACTTTGACCCGATTGCCTACAAAGGGACCGCATTTTCAGGGTAAACTTATCCCACCATGTCCACTTTTGGAAGACCCGTTTACGTGCTTGGCGGCGGTGTCGGAGGCTTGGCGGCCGCAATTTACCTTGCAAATGCCGGGCGCTCGGTGATCTTACTCGAACAAAACGAGCAGGTCGGCGGAAAGATGGGAGAGCATCGTGCCGCCGGCTTTCGCTGGGATACTGGCCCCTCAGTGATCACAATGCGCAGCGTCCTCGAGGAGCTTTTCACTTCGGCCGGGAAGGCGCCTCAGGACTATCTTCTCCTCGAGGCGGTCGATCCCCTGACTCGCTACTTCTTTTGGGATGGAAAGCAGCTCGACATTTGCCGCGACCTCACCCGAACTCTAGAACAGATCGCCGCCCTAGACGTGCGAGATGTCGAAGGCTACCTCGCCTTTCTTGCAGAGGCCGCTCGTACCTATCGGGTTGTCAGCCCAGTCTTTATCTTCGGGCCGCCGCCCGGTTTGTCCAGCTTGCGCAAGGTCACCCTACAGGATGCGCTTTCGGTCGATTTACTCGGCACCCTGCAAAAGCGGATTGAACGCGCTGTGCGCCACCCCCACCTGCGCCAGTTACTAGGCCGCTTCGCCACCTATGTCGGCGCCAGCCCCTACCTCGCCCCAGCCACCCTGAGTTCTATTGCTTATGTGGAGTTAGCCCAAGGAGTTTGGTATCCTAGGGGTGGAGTGTATCGGATAGCCCAAGCTTGCCGACGTCTTGCCTCGGAACTTGGCGTAGAGATCCGCTGCCGAGCTAGGGTGAACCATCTCCGCGTCCGGGAAGGCCGCATCGTAGCCCTAGAACTCGAAAACGGGGAAATGATCCCCGCAGAGACCGTCATCTCCAATATCGATGTTACGACCACCTATTCCCTAATCTCTGCTGCGAGCGCCCAAAAACTCTTTCGCCGCCTCAAGCGCTTAGCACCTTCCTGTTCCGGTTTCATTTTATTGTTAGGCGTTGAAGGAACTCACCCAGAGCTTGCCCATCACAATGTCTTTTTCTCCCGCGACTACCGCAAAGAATTTGATCAAATCTTTCGCCAAGGCAAGCTGCCCGAGGATCCGACAATGTACGTAGCAATCACCAGCAAATCCGATCCAGACCACGCCCCGCCCGGCTGTGAAAATTGGTTTGTCCTAGTCAACAGCCCACCTCTAGTCGAGGCTTCTGAGCAGGAAACTGTAGAAAGGGCCTCGGCTTATGCCGAGCACATTCTCAAGTGCTTTGCCGAGCGCGGCTTTGACGTTCGGCCAAAACTCCGTTACCTAAAAATACTTACTCCGCAAGATTTGCAACGCACGAGCGGGGCATGGCGCGGGGCTTTATACGGCCCTTCCTTCAACAGTCGTTTTGCCCCATTTGCCCGTCCAGGCAATCGTTCCCCTCTAGGCGGCCTCTTTTTTGCCGGGGGCAGCGTCCATCCCGGCGGAGGCATTCCCCTCGCGATCCTATCGGGGAAGAGGGCCGCTGAATTGGTACTGGACTCAGGGAAAAACCAGTAAAACTTCGATTCACTCGGTTTGCATGACCTACTTCGGCTTTCTACTACGCTTTCTTGTGTTCCCTATTCTTGCTCTGCTGCTTTTGACCTTTATAGACGAACGGCGCTTCCCTCCGATGCAGCACTTCCAAAACGGCAAGGTGGTATGGAAAATCATTGCGCTGCATGGGATAATTGCTGTCATCTACACTACCCCCTGGGATAACTACCTGGTGGCTAACGGTGTTTGGTTCTACAATCCCGCTCTGGTCAGCGGAATTCTCCTCGGCTACGTCCCGCTCGAGGAATATCTCTTCTTTGTCCTAGAGACCCTGCTGGCGGGGCTGTGGTGGTGGTTTCTGGCGCGGCGGCTTCCGGAACCTTCCAACTTCCGCCCCTCTCGTCGAGGACGTTGGATCGCCTTTGGCGTGCTGCTTGGGGCATGGGCACTCAGCGCCTATCTGCTCTTCGCCGGTGGACAACGCTGGACCTACCTGAGCATTATCCTTTTCTGGGCACTGCCGGCCATGTTCCCCCAGTTTCTCATCGGGGCCGATATTCTTTGGCACTATCGCAGGCTAGCAGGGTTGGGGATCCTGGTGCCCGGAGCTTATCTCTCTGCGATGGACATTGTCGCCCTGAGCGCCTCAACTTGGTCGATTTCGCCTCAGCACACCACCGGCTTGCTTCTCTTTGGTATCCTACCCGTCGAAGAGGTGCTTTTCTTCTTCATCACCAACGTACTCATCATTTTCGGGATGACTCTAATGCTTTCAAACCTCTGCCGGGAGCGTTTCTTCGCTTGGCGCAGGCGGAATTTTCGGGGGTTGCCATGATGCGAGGAACAAACGAGCCTATCCGCCCCTACTCAGAATGACCTTTCTCAAAATGCCAAAAAAAACGAGGTCGAGAGCCTACCTGAAGCGCAAACACTGCTCCTGCAACTTGGCCATTGGCTGGAAATCATTAACCTAGCTTTTTTCCTTCCCTGCTTGACAAACCTTCTCTTTCATGCTAAGATGGGTGTGTAAACGTTTACTGAACGATGTGTTTCCTCGGCCAGCCTACCCATTTCCCGCTCGAAGAGTAGAGAGGAGAAAACGATGAAGGAAATGCGCCTGATCCTTATTTTGCTGACCGTAGTCAGCCTGCTCGCTGGGTGTGCTCAACCCTCCACCCCTTCCCCAACAGAAGCTCCGGCAGAGCCGGTCAAGCTGGTCATTTGGTGGTGGGGAGAGCAAGAAGCGCCCGGGGCCCAGAAATGGCTGGATGAGACGATCGCAGAGTACCAAAAACTCCATCCCAACGTCACCATCGAAGCCGTGCTCCAGTCCACCGACTCGCTTATCCCGGCCTTCCAATCGGCTGCAGCAGCTCAGCAAGGGCCGGACATTCAATACTTTTGGGGTGGGGTGTGGACCCTAGAGTTTGCTTGGAGTGGCGCAATAGTCCCCCTAGACGACCTGATTCCAGCAGAAGAGCGAGCACATTATATTAACAATTTTGAGCGCACTTACGATGGGAAGTTGTGGGGGATCGGCTGGTACCTCTCGGGCAATCCAATGGTCTACAATCCGAGTCTGTTTAAGAAAGCCGGGATCGACCTCAACGACCTGCCGGACACCTGGGACGAACTGATTGCCGCCTGCGACAAATTGAACGCCATTGGGGTGACACCGATCTCCGGCGGTCTCAAAGATGGTTGGTTCGGCGGTTGGCTCTTTTCCATCCTCGGCCGCCAGAACTTGGACAGCGAAAAGGACTTCATGAAAGCCTCTATCGGAGAGGCAAAGTTCACCGACCCTGCCTACGCCGAATGGTGGGAGCGACTGAATCAGCTCAAAGAAGCTAAGTGCTGGAACGCCGACATTAACTCGATCGACTACCAGCAGGGTCAAGATCAATTCGTGCAAGGCAAATCCGCCATGATCTTCGGCAACGATACCTTCCTGAAGGGATGGGCGGACATCATCGGCTGGGACAATATGGGGGTAATGCGAGTTCCTAAATACGGCAGCGGAAAGTTGGCCGACACTTACGTCGTTACAGCTCAAGGGTTGGGGATCACCTCTTGGTCTAAACACAAAAAAGAAGCAGCAGACTTCCTAATGTTCACCCATACCCAAGATCGCCTCAACGCTTGGTTCAAGTATACCGGTGTGTTGCCAGCCGACAACCGTTTTGACACTACACAAATTGACCAACCGATCCTCAAGCAAATTTTCGAGTGGGTGGTCGAGTCCGCCGGCCCGAACTTGGAGAACTTTATCCCCAGCATGGTGGACGAGCAGGCAAATTTCACCGGCACCCAATTGCTCTTTGCCGGAGATAAAACGCCTGCGGAGTTAGCCCAGCTCACGGAAGAGGTAGCTCAAAAATGGCGAGAGCAAAATCCCGACCAGCTCCAAAACTTTGTCAACTGGTACTCAAGATAGGCCTTTCGGTACCTGTAAGCAAAATCCAACTGGGCGCAGGTTGGGACTACCTGCGCCCAGCTAGCACTCCACTTCACTTGGAAGAGTGGTTCAATGCCTCTTAGCGTCAGCCAACGATATAAACTTCTCCGCAAAATCGAACCCTACCTTTTCCTTGCGCCAGCCCTGGTAGTCATCGGCTTGATCTTTGCTTTTCCCATTGTCCGCTTGGTGACCCTAAGCTTTCAACGACCCTTTCAAGGCCAGATGCTATTCGTCGGGCTGACCAACTACCAAACGATCTTTCAGGACGAGGTCTTCTTACGAGCTGTGCGCAACAACCTCACCCTCCTGATCAGCGTGCCGATTATGGTGGTTATTGCCCTGATTCTAGCCATCTTTCTTTTCGACCGTATTCGGGGCTGGCAGCTCTATCGTACTACGCTTTTCCTCCCATACCTCTTGCCGATTACGGTGGTAGGCCTGATCTTTTCCTACATCTTCCAGCTAAGCGGCGTGCTGAACGACTTCCTAAAGGTCATCGGTTTAGAGCAATTTGTCTTCGACTGGCTCGGTAGCACACGATTAGCTCTGCCCACTTTGATGTTTGTCATCATCTGGAAGGAGGTTGGATTCGGGATCGTGTTGTTCCTTGCGCGCCTAATGTCGGTCGAAGAAGAGCTTTTTGACGCAGCGAAGATTGACGGAGCCGACTGGTGGAAGTTGCACTGGTATATAACCATCCCCCAACTGGCAACCACCATTGAGTTCTTCACGGTAGTGTCGATCATCACCATCTTATCTTGGGTATTCGGATACGTGTATGTGATGACCGGAGGCGGGCCAGGCAATGCAACCATGGTCACCGAATTGTTTATCTACTTAGCCGGCTTTCGCTATAACCAAATGAACATAGCCGCAGCGGTCTCGGTGATCTTACTTCTCGTTACCGGCATCTTCATCTTCCTTGAGCTCCGCCTACGGGAGCGCTCGGCCGCTTTGGAGGAAGTCCCATGAAAGCTACCGACCGCATCCTGGGCTTAGTCGGCAGTTTGATCCGCCAAACACTGGTGATCGGTGCTACGCTCCTTTCGCTCTTCCCGGTGTATTTCATGATCGTCTCCGCTTTCAAGACGCGCTTCGAATACATTGAAGATAAGTGGGGATTGCCTCAGTCCCTATTCTGGGCGAATTTCAACACGGCTCTGGCCGGCGAAAAGTTCTTCATTCGCTTTACCAACAGCTCGGTGCTCACTGTGGGGTCGGTTTTGGTTTCCCTGATCATTGCCTGTCTCGCAGCCTATGCATTCGCCAAGATGGAATTCTATGGGAAGCGCACACTGTTCAACATTATTTTATCGCTTATGGTTGTCCCACCAGTGGTGATGATTGTTCCCTTATTCGTTGCGATGGTGCGCTGGAAGTTGGTCAACACTTATCAGGGAACTATCCTGATCTACACCGGCTTGCTTTTGCCTTTTTCCATTTACCTGATGACCAACTTCTTCCGCACGATTCCGCGAGAGATCATCGAAGCAGCTCGGATCGACGGTTGTTCAAGCCTGCGCATCTTCTGGAATATTATGATGCCGCTTTCAGCACCAGCTTTGATCACCTTGATCGTTGTCAATGCTCTGTGGGTCTGGAACGAGCTGCTGATCGCCCTAGTATTTATGCAGAAAGACGAACTGAAGACACTTATGGTAGGCATTGCTGCCCTACGTTCACGCAACTATGTCGATATTCCCGCAACCATGGCCGGTTTGCTGATCGCCACTATTCCAATTGTGGTCGTTTACTTGTTCGGACAGCGTTACTTTATTCGCGGTTTGACGGGTGGAGCAGTCAAGTGAGCCACGAGGGATTGACACAACGCAAGCTGGCCTGGATGGTGCTGCGAGGAGAAACGCCGCCGCGTCTCCCCTTTATTACCCGCTTGGAAGCGTGGCACCGCAGCCATCAACGCACCCAAACCTTGCCGGCTTACATGGCGGATTGGGATTTGGACCACCTCCACCGAGAACTCGAGGTAGGGCGGTTGAAATTCGTCAACGCCTATGCTTTCCGCTTGCGAGGTGTGGAAGTACGCGCTCGGTTCGAAGGAAAGGAGTTTTATCACGAGTACGAACCCATAGTTGAAAACTTTCCTAGCTTATGGGATATTATCTCCACCACACAGGCCGGGACAACAGAGACCGACCTGATAACCCCTAGGGGCACCCTACATCTCCGCCACGGGCTACTCGAAGAGCACGTTTTGGCCGGTTTAGACCCCTACCTTCAACAGCATCTCATTCTCGAACCTGACGACTATTCCGTGGCCGAGTATATTATCGAACGGATGGAGTTCGTACCCTTGTTTGATACTGTGCAGAGCTGGCAGCAGCACATCGGCGATAACGGGCTGGTGGTGCCACTCCTCCAACGCATTCCCTTTCAGCAGCTCCTATTGGAGTACTTGGGAGAGGTGAATCTCTTCAAAGCCCTCCACTACGAACGCAAGCGCACGGAACGGCTTCTGCACCTTTTGGATGAGCAAATGATGGACATTCTGCCGCGTCTGGCTCCGCTGGGTGCAGGCGATCCCGGAGGAACACCCTATGTGGAATTTCCGGATAACCTCCACGGAAGCATGACCAGCCCGCCTCTCTTTCGCCAGTATTGCTTGGAAGCCTATCAGAAATACACCGAACTCTTGCACGCTCAAGGGAAAAAGGTCGGCAGCCACACCGATGGGGATATGCGCCCGCTTTTGACCCTGCTGCCCGAGAGCGGGTTGGATGTCTGCGAGTCGTTTTCTCCCTTCCCGCTCACTAGTTGTACTTTCGAAGAAGCTTGGCAGGCCTTCCGAAATGGCCCCCTAATTTGGGGAGCGATTCCCTCAACATGGCTGGAAGAAAAAACGCCCCGAGAGGAATTCGAGAGCAACGTCGAACGTCTCCTCAGCCTGATCGACCGTCCTATTCTGCTTGGTGTTGTTGACCTTTTTATGCGCCACAATTCAATCGAGCGGGTCGCTTGGATCGCTCAAAGGCTAAAAGAAGGGAAGTAGGGCGAATAGGCCCTTTTAGCGGTCGACGCCTTAAATTTTCCCTAGGAGAGAGAAGTTGGCCCAAGAAAACGGCACCCCTCCAAATACCCGCAAACGAGTAGGATTACGTGAAGTAGCCAAGGTAGCTCAGACCTCGATCGCAACCGTCTCACGGGTCTTGAACAACACCGGCTATGTCTCCGAGGAGAGTCGTCGCCGTGTGCTGGAGGCAGTGCGCTCCCTCAATTACCAACCCAATTTACGCGCAAAAGCCTTGCGTCAGCGCTATAGTCGTACTATCGGCCTGATCATTCCCAACTTGCTCAACGCATACTACACGGCTCTAGCCGATCAGATCAGCTTGTTACTCAATCAAGAGGGATTTCAACTGCTCCTCTCCTCCACTCGAGACGATTTAGAAATCGAGCGCGATGCTCTGCTCAAGCTGATCGGGCACGACGTGGACGGCTTGATTTGGGTGCCTACTTCCCCCGACGAAGGACTTCTGAGACACCTTTGTTCCCAAAATATTCCCACGGTCTGCATTGTGCGCCAAGTGAAAGCAGCCCAACTGGACACTATTGTCTTTGAAGATTTCAAAGGCGCTAAGGCAGCCACCGAAGAGCTAATCAAGAGCGGCCATCGCCGTATTGGATATATCGGCGGGGACGTGGGATATAGTAGTAATTACGACCGCTGGCAAGGCTTCTTGGCGGCAATAAGGGAAGCTGGCCTCCCTGCGGAGGAGTGCTACGTGCGCCTGGGCACGTTGCGCAGCGAATGGGGAGCGAAGGCTGCAGAGGAACTATTGCACCTGCAACCTCCTCCGACTGCGTTTTTTGTAGCCAGCAACGCTATTATGCCCGGAGTGATTAAGACCTTGCGTTCGCACAGAATCAAAATCCCGGAACAGATTTCCCTGATCTGCTTTGACGACTTGGATTGGTTCTCTTTTTCCCAACCACCGATCAGCGCCGTTGCAACCAGCCATACCCACTTGGCACAGGCCTGCGTTGAGCTACTGTTGCGGCGGATTCGAGGGGAAGACACACACCTGCCCCGGCCGTACTTCAATCAGATCAGCTTTGAGATCGTGCGTCGCGCCTCGATCGCCCCGCCTTCCTCCCTCAAGAACTCTCATCCCAAGAGGAGCTAGAGATGAAACCTGGAGCTAGAGCCGGCAACCTAACCGTCCTCTCGGAAAACGAACTGGATCGCATCTATCAGGCCTCTCTGGACCTCCTGATGGACCCAGGCGTGCTCAGCGAGTCGGACCTTTTTCTGGAAATCTTTGAAAAGGGAGGGGCAAAAGTTAACCGCGAAGCCCGCTCAATCCATGTGCCGCGCGACATGGTAGAGTGGGCAATTGACCAAGTCCCTAAATCCTTCATTCTTTACGGGCGGAACGACCCCGCCATGGATCTACAGATTGAATTGGGGCGAGTTTATTACGGCATGGGCGGCACTTCTGAACCGATGTTTTGGGACTACGAAGCTCGGCGTCCCCGCCAACCGACAAAACAAGATATGATCAACAATACGCGCATCGGCCATGCCTTGGAAAACATCGATTTCGTGCAGACCCTGTGCATGTCGGGTGATATGCCCACTTCCACCGTCTTCTTCCACGATTTCGATGCCATCTTGCGCAACACAACCAAGCCGACCGTGATCAATATTTTGGAGCGTCCCTTCACCCAAAAGCTTCTAGCTATGGTCGCAGCAGCCAGCGGCGGGGAAAGCGTGATGCGAGAAAAGCCCTCCGCCTTAGGGATTGTGACTCCGGTCACCCCGCTAAAAATAGCGGTGATGAATGAAGGGTTGGTCGATGCCGTTCATGCCGGCATCCCCATCCTCTACTCGCCGGGGCCGTTGATGGGAGCAACTGGTCCTGCGACAGTCGCCGGTACGGTTGCACTGACCAATGCCGAGGTGCTCTTTGGCGTTGTACTCACCCAGCTCGTTCAGCCCGGCGCTAAAGTGGTCCTAAAACCCGATACCGATGTCTTTGATATGCGCACCACCCAGGTGACCTACGGAAGTCCGGAACAAGACTTGGGGAAAATCGCCATGGTTCAGCTCGCTAAGCGCTATGGCATTCCAATCTACGGCTTGGGCGGCGGAGTGGAAGCGAAACTTCCCGATGCCGAAGCCGCTGCAGAGGCCACACAGACCTTGCTCCTGGTCAGCTTGGCAGGAATGACCATGTGTCAGGCCAACGGCACGCTGTGTTTCGGACAGTATGGCTCGCCAGAGATGGCGATGATCTGCGATGAGATCATCCGCCATATCAAGCGCATCCTTCAAGGCTTCGAGGTCACCGAGGAGACGTTAGCGATCAATGTAATCCGCCAAGTAGGACCTGGTGGCAGCTTCCTCGGTCATCCCCATACGGCCCGCCATTTCCGTAAAGAACTCTTCTTCCCCGTGCTCTTCAAGCGTCAAACGATCGACGAGTGGCTTAGCGCCGGCGCTAAATCGATCGATCAGGTAGCTCATGAGAAAGTGCTGGAGATTTTAGCTCAGGCCAAGCCGGTGGAACTTCCACCCGGCGCCGATGAAGCTCTTGAACGCGCTTTGCAGGAGGCCATCCGAGAGACCTAGCTTTCAAGCGCAGGGAGGTTACTTGCGCTCTCCCCGAAGGTGCAAAACTGCCGAGCTATCTCCAATCCCGGCTCAAGACCTTTCCCCGACTACATCCTTCCACGTATACTGCGGTCTAAACCCCAACAGGCGTTCGGCTTTGCGACAATCGAGGGGAGACATGCGTCCGCCAAAGCCCTCGCGGATGGTCTGGACGCCGGGATAATAGCGGTTCACTAAATCCAGAGTAGGTTGTTTCATCAGTGTGTCAGGGGCAGCAATATAGAAAGCCTCAAACCCCGGTTCGGGGTATTCCATTGCTAAGCGGCAGGCTAGTGCTGCGTCCCGAGCATCGATATACGCCCAAAGGTTGAAATCGTTGCGCTGCTCATCCTGCCAAGCGGCTTCGAGTTCAGATGCATAATCCTCGGGCTGCAAAATATAAGATAGACGCAGGCTGATGATCGACATTTGCGGCTCACGACGCACAAACCCCTTGGCAAGTTCTTCAAGGACGATCTTCGAGAGTCCGTAGGCATCCTGAGCGAGCAGGGGATGCTCCTCGTCAATCGGCAGATACTGCGGAGAAAAACGCCGAAACATGAAGGGGAAGCCCAGGGCCGACTCGCTGCCGGCCAGGACGACTTTTCTGACTCCGAGCACACACGCCGCCTGTAAAACGTTGAAAGTGGACATTACATTGTTGCGAAAGACGACTTCAGCAGTATGCTCGCCCGGCCAGGGAATCGCCGCAAGATGGATCACAGCGTCTTTCCCTTCTACGACGCCGAAAGTCTGGCCCAGATCCGTCAGATCGACATGGTAGGTTCTCACGAGGGGAGAAGTCTTCTGATCGGCGTTGATCACTTCATAGCCGTGTTCAAGAAGGTGTTCGATCACCCATTTACCCGCTTTGCCACTGCCACCGGTGACGAGAACTCGCTTTGCCGCCGACATCGTAACCTCCTGAGGGAAGGAACTAACGCTTCAAGACCACCGTATACTGATAGCGATCGGGATGATAGACATCAAACGCCATCTCTATGGGCCGATGGTCTTGATCGTAGAGAATTGACTTAAGCTTGATCGCCGGAGTGCCCACCGGTAATTGCAACAGTTGGCTAAGGGCCTCATCGATTTGGATGGGAAAGAGAGTATGGACGGCGTACAGAAAGCGCACCCCGTATTTTTCGCTCAGCAATTGATAAAGCGAGGTTTCCACTGTCCATGCATGATCGAGCAAATCGGGAAATAAGCGGTTGGGCGTGTAGGAGGTCTCATGAGCGACCGGTTCACCGTTGGCGAGGCGCAGGCGCACCAGCAAATTAACCGGTTCGTCGGTGTCGATCTGCAGCTCGCAAGCCACGGCCTCTGAAGCCGGGACGACCTCGCGACGCAAAATCACCCCGCCGGGTTGCATGCCACGTGCCCTAACCGACTCGCTAAAAGAGGCCAGAGAAGAGCCAATTTGCACTTTGGGGGCGGAAACAAAGGTGCCTTTGCCATGCTGCAAAGTGACCCAACCCAAAGCCTGCAGCTGACGCAGAGCCTCGCGTACCGAACTTCTGCCCACGTTGAGCTGGGCGGCAAGCTCTTCTACGGAGGGCAATTTTTCACCGCTTTGATAGCGCCCCGAACGGATGGCTTCCAGCAACCAATTCGAGACCTCGTCAGCGATGTTGGTGCGGACAATCTTCATTCTCTACCCTATACATCAGGTCATCAGATGAGTATTCTCATTTTAGTCGTTTTCTCAGGGAATGTCAAGCAGATTGACAAAAGGCCTCTAACTCCCGCCGGCGATTTTCACCCACCAAGCAAGATTGCATCCTTGGATATAGTTTGATAGAGCGCAGCACGATTTTTCGATTTTGTCTGATGGCTATTTTCTCCGGATTTTCATGGCTCGGTTCCCCAACTGGTCAATTTATCCAAAATTCCGCTTGACTCGCCATTCAAAGCGTGCTATACTGAAGAAGTCATCAGATGATATGATGAGATTTCTCTCCGCGGCATGAAGATCGCCCGTATCTCCACGACTCTGGTTGACGCAAATTGGCGAAATTTCACCTTCGTCCAAATTTATACCGACGCGGGCTTGGTAGGATTAGGAGAAGCGACCATTCGCAGCCGCGAACACGCTGTGGTGGGGGCAATCGAGGATATGTCCCGCGTCCTTATCGGGCAAGACCCCTTTCAAATCCAAGCGCACTGGCAGACGCTCTATCAAGCCTTTCACAAACGCGGTGGTGTCATTCTTATGGCAGCTATTAGCGCCATCGAAATCGCCCTGTGGGATATCCTCGGTCAGGCCCTCGGCGTACCTCTCTATCAGCTCTTGGGGGGCAAGGTGCGCAATCGGGTGCGCGTCTATAACAACGGCTGGTTTGAAGGTTTGCAGGGGTTGGATGCACTGGCCCAAGCCGCCCAGCAAGCTGTCCAAGCCGGTTTTACTGCGCTGAAGTGGAATCCGTTTCATGGAGCGCACGGTTGGTTGTCGCCAGCCCAGCGGCGCAGGGTGCTAGAAGAGGTGGATGCCGTCCGTCAGGCAGTCGGCGAGGATGTGGATTTGATGCTCGAAGCGCACGGGTTGTTCACCCCCGCCGCCGCAGTGCGCATCGCCAATGATCTAGCGGCCTATCAGCCTTTTTGGTTGGAAGAACCAGTGCCGCCTGAAGATGAAAAAGCCATGGCTTTTGTGCGCCAGCGATCGCCGATCCCGATTGCCGCCGGGGAACGTTTGTATGGAAAATACGAGTTCGCCCGCCTGATTGAAGCACGCGCGGTCGATATCGTTCAACCAGACATCACCTATGCTGGCGGCATCTTTGAAACCCGGCTCATTGCCGCTCAAGCTGAAGCGCGCTATCTCGGCTTTGCACCGCATAACTCCGGCAGCCCGGTCTCCACTGCAGTTGCTCTGCATCTTGCCGCCTGCACTCCCAATTTCGTCATCCTTGAACTGCCCACCAACGATGTGCCTTGGCGCGCAGAGTTGGTAGAACCGATGATCGAAACTCCCAGCCAAGGACATTTGCCGTTGTTAGAAAGCCCCGGATTGGGAGTAATGCTCAACGAGAAAACAGCTCAACAGCACCCCTATCAAAACCCGGATCGCGCCTACTTCTCCGCAGTAGTCACCCCGGAAATGGAGCAATTGAAAGAACGCCTAAAGAACCTTCCACCAACAGACGAGGGAAACCATGGTCTTGGGAATTAATGGAAAGTTGTTGCGGGTCAATTTGAGCACCTCGACTTGGCACGTAGAGGACATCGAAGACTCCTTTTGGCGGTTGTATTACGGCGGTTGGGGGCTGATCGCCTACTACCTTTTGAAAGAATTGCCGCCAGGGGTTGACCCGCTCAGCCCGCAAAACAAACTGATCTTTGCCAACGGTCTCGTGACCGGGGCAGCAATTGGGGGCAGCGGCCGTCACGCTGTTGGGGCAAAATCTCCCCTCATCGGCGGCTTCGGGGAAGCCGATGTCGGTGGCTTTTGGGGGGCGGAGCTTGCCAAGGCCGGCTACGACGCCATCATCATCGAAGGGCAAGCTCCGAAGCCCGTTTATTTGTATATTCACGATGGGCAAGTCGAAATCCGCCCCGCCGAACATCTATGGGGATCGCTCACCGCCCGCACGCAAGCTCTGATCCACGAGGAACTGGGTGACCACCGCGTGCGGGTAGCGCAGATCGGCCCAGCCGGGGAGAAGCTCTCTCCCATTGCCGCCATAATGCATGACATCAACCGCGCCGCTGCCCGCACCGGGCTTGGCGCAGTAATGGGCAGCAAGAAGCTCAAAGCCATTGCCGTGCGCGGCACCCAAAAAGTGACCCCGCGCGACCCTAAGGCGCTCAATGAGCTGGCAAAGTGGTATGCCCAACATTTTCCCGAAACTTGGGCAGCCGACCTGCGCCTGAATGGCACTGCCTCGGGCGTTGTGCACCATCAACTCAGCGGCGGGCTGCCGACGCGCAACTTCCAAGAGGGCATCTTCGCCGGCTACGAAAAAATCAGCGGCGAAACGATGACCGAGACGATCCTCAAAGAACGCGACACCTGTTTTGCCTGCCCGGTGCACTGCAAACGGGTGGTCGAAGTGCAAGAAGGGGAATTTCCGGTCGATCCCGTGTATGGCGGTCCTGAGTATGAGACCATCGGCGCCTTTGGGTCGATGTGCGCAATTGACGATCTAGCCGCTATTGCCCGTGCCAACCAACTCTGCAACGCCTATGGCCTGGATACGATTTCGGCGGGCGTGACGGTCGCTTGGGCAATGGATTGCTTTGAGCGTGGCTTGATCACCTTGGAGGACACGGGGGGCATTGAATTGCGCTTTGGTAACGCTCGGGCGATGGTGCAAGTGGTGGAACTAATGGGCAAGCGCGAAAGCTTCGGTTATCTGCTTTCGCAGGGTTCGCTGCGTGCCGCGCGGGCTATCGGGCGCGGCACAGAGGAATTCGCCGTGCAAGTGAAGGGTCAAGAAGTGCCGATGCACGAGCCGCGCATTAAGTATGCTCTGGGGATTGGATATGCCGTTTCCCCGACCGGTGCCGATCACAATCACAACGTGCATGATACCGACTACACTACCGAAGAGAGCATTGCGCCGCTCAAGCCCTTTGGCATTACCCGACCCTTGCCCATTAACGACTTGAGCCGCGAGAAGATGCGCCTTGCTGCGGTGGAAATCCCCTGGTCAGTAACCATGAACCTGATGGGCTTTTGCGGCTTCATCTTTTTCACCATCGGCCGCCCGCAGTTGGTTTCCCTCATTCAAGCTGTCACCGGCTGGGATATCACTATGGAGGAGCTCCTGAGAGCCGGAGAGCGCGCCTACACCCTTGCCCGCGTCTTCAACCTACGTGAGGGGTTGACCGCTGCTGACGATCGCTTGCCTAAGATTTTCCATCAGCCCTTCAAGGAAGGGCCTTCGGCAGGAAACTATTTACCTCCGGATCAAGTCGAAGAGGCGATCAGGACTT
>JANXBJ010000015.1 GCA_025057645.1 Anaerolineales bacterium | reverse complement strand
AATTACCGACTTCGCTTAATCTGCGCTCTTTGCAACGGAACTGATGACAGATGGATGCCAATAACAGCGTACCAGCACAGCTTCACCAACCCGCCGGCCCGCCTTTTCCTCATCGAGTCATCTATGTTCGGTGTACCTTTCAGTGCATTTCACCGCTACGTTGGGTCGGAAGCAACTTTCAAGGTGAAACTTGCCTCGCTGCTTACGGTGGTGGACGCATACGGACACGAAATGAACCAGAGTGAGACAGTTACTCTGCTCAACGATATGTTCCTTCTCGCTCCAACAACGTTGATTGACCCGAATGTCATTTGGGAAGAAATTGACCCTCAGACCGTTCGTGCAACCTTTACGAACGCGGGAAATACCGTCTCGGCAGTGGTGACATTTGACAGTTCTGGTGCGCTGGTCGACTTTGTTTCCGATGACCGCTTGCGAACAATTGATGGGAAGACCTATGAGCCACTGCGCTGGTCAACTCCCGTGAGTGATTGGCGCGAGTTCGATGGGCGCAAGCTCCCGCTGAAGGGACAGGCAATTTGGAGACTTCCCACAGGCGAGTTCGCTTACGGACAGTTTGAGATTCTTGAAGTTCAGTACAACGTGATGGGCAAATGATTTGAAGTGATTCGGATTCGGAAATTGCTCGCCTAACAACTGGTTGCACCCGACGTTGCTCCGCTGCGCTCCGCAACGCGGCTGAACACTGCCGTTAGCACGAACGTGGAGAACAACAGAATTACCATGACATTAAATCACACGAACCAACTTCAAACGGTCTTCGAAGTTCAAGAGCGCATCCTGGACATCCATCCGTTCTTGGAAAAGCTGTTCCCAATAGCCATTGTCGAGAACGATCATTTCTTAATCTACGATGCCGAACCAAATCATCAGCGGTATGTATTCGTCCGAAAAGTAGCTACTCCGATGCCCATCCCTCAAGGCGTTCGTGCCGCTTTTCCTCTAGAAAGCTATGATAACCGCATGGCTTGAGTAGTCACCGACAATGTTTTCGATGAAGCAGATGGTTATGTCACCATCTTCCATGAATTCATTCACTGTCAACAAGCTGAAAACTGCGAACAAGAACTCAAGCAAAAACTAGGAGTTGCTCGTCAGGCGCAAGAGATCAATGATTACATGTGGGAGATCAATCATCCGTTCCCTTATACTGCACCCAAGTTTGTGCGGCTTTACCAATCTTTTCTGAACAAACACACCCTCTCTGAAATCGAGAACCTTCGTCAGGAGTTAAGGGGTATTCTCAAACAGCATGATTATGAATACATGGTTTGGCAGGAATGGAAAGAAGGTTTTGCGCGTTTTATTGAAAACCAGATCAGGCGCAGATTGGGCTTACCAGAAAATCATAGGGGTCTGGAACAGCCTTTCACTCGGGTAGTGTTTTATGAAGGTGGAGCACACTATATCGGGAAATTAAGTATGCAGGAAGTTGAATTGACCGTTCAGATCGGGAGATTGTTTGACCGAATGCTTGCTAGTCAGGTAACGCCGTAGGGCATGCTAATCTGCGCGTGCAGCCGACTTGCTCTGCGCTCGCTTTGCAGCGCAGGTGAAGCGCAAGCAGTTGAGCGGTGTATTCCACAATTGCTGTATTGAGATAAAATGCTCAATTGAATTCGCTCATCCTGTTCGTGGCTATCGGGTGTGTGGAAATCACCCGTTTGATTACAAGGGAGAAGGTCAGACCCTTACAACAATAACAGAAAACGCCCGACACGCATTTTCATCCGACAGGCTTCGCTGCGCAGCTCGCTTGTGGGCAAAGCGCACAACAAAAGCCCAAGGACAGACTTCTTGCGATACACTTGACGATCACGTTCTCCTCAATCCACCAGTTGCCTAGGCAAGGCAGCCTATATCTTCAGAAAGACAATACCAAAACGTGGTTGCGAGGAGCAGAGTGTAAATTATAATCAGGGGGATGAGGCCTATTGCCCAGTAGGGTGGAAACGTTATGTGACTCTTAGACAGATTAACGCAGGACATTTGGGTTAGAACGCCTTGTCGGAGGTGTCAATTTGAGTGCTAAGGATGAACTGGAACGAATCGCCAAAGAGGTGGCGCAATGTCGGTTGTGTGAACTCCACCATTCCCGAAAGCGGGCTGTTCCCGGCGAGGGTCCGCCCAATGCGGAGATCATGTTCATCGGTGAGGGCCCGGGCTTCCACGAAAATGAGCAAGGGCGCCCCTTTGTCGGAGCGGCGGGAAAGTTCCTAGATGAACTGCTGGCAAAGGTGGGCATGCGTCGTGAGCAAGTGTTTATCACCAATGTCGTCAAATGCCGCCCTCCCTCCAACCGCGACCCCAAACCGGAAGAGGTGGAGGTTTGCACCAAGAACTACCTTGAACGCCAAATCCAAGCCATCAATCCTAAAGTGATCATCACCCTAGGACGGTATTCGATGGGACTATTCCTCCCCAACGCCAAAATTTCCGAAGTGCACGGACAGTCCTTCTGGGTCAAAGGGCGGCTTATCGTGCCGATGTATCATCCCGCTGCCGGTTTGCATCAACTCTCGCTCAAGCCGGAGATCGAAAGGGATTTCCTGCGCTTGCCGGAACTCCTGGAGAAGTCCAAACAAGCTCCTCGAGAATCCTCTCCTTCTTCGTTCGAGGGAGAGAAGTCAGCCAAGCAACTTTCTCTCTTTTGAGGACTGCTCCAATGGATATCAAAGAGAAGCTCCTTGAAAGACTTCAGCGAAAATCGGCTCGGGTTGCGGTGCTTGGATTAGGGTACGTAGGTCTTCCCTTGGCGGTGGTCTTTGCCGAGGCCGGATTCAACGTGGTGGGCATCGAGCCGGATGAACGCAAGGTAGAAAGCCTCCGGCGCGGGGAGAGCTATATTCGCGATGTCTCTACGCCAGTGGTCAACGCTTTGGTTCAAGGGCGCAAGTTGCACGCAACCACCGATTTTTCGGTTCTTCAGGAAGTCGATGCGGTCAGTATCTGTGTCCCCACACCTTTGCGCAAAACCGGGGATCCCGATCTCTCCTATATCCTCGAGGCAACGGAACAGTTGGCGCGCTACGTTCATCCCGGCATGATCGTGGTCTTAGAGTCCACCACTTATCCGGGCACGACACGTGAGATTCTCTTACCCCGCTTGGAACAGCAGAATGGCGTGCGCGTGGGCGAAAACTTCTTCCTTGCCTTCTCGCCCGAGCGCGTCGACCCCGGTCGCACTGATTGGACGACCTACAACACCCCTAAGGTGGTCGGAGGAATCACTCCGGCCTGCACAGAAGTCGCTTGTTTTTGGTATCAGCAAGCGCTGCAGACCGTGGTGCCGGTTTCCTCGGCGGAAGTGGCGGAAATGGCGAAGCTGCTCGAAAACACCTTCCGCATGATCAATATCGGCATGGTCAACGAGATGGCGATCATGTGCGACCGGCTGGGAATCGATGTCTGGGAGGTCATCGATGCTGCAGCGACCAAACCGTTTGGTTTTATGAAGTTCACTCCTGGTCCTGGTTTAGGCGGTCACTGCATCCCCATCGACCCGTTGTATCTCTCGTGGAAGCTGCGCGCCCTAAAATACACCGCCCGCTTTATCGAGTTGGCCTCCGAGATCAACACCAATATGCCACGCTATGTGGTCGGCAAGGTGCAAGATGCGCTGAACATGCAGGGCAAACCGCTCAAAGATAGCCGGGTGTTGGTGTTAGGTGCTGCCTACAAACCCGATATTGACGACCTGCGCGAATCACCCGCTCTGGATGTCATCGGCTTGCTTCACCAAAAGGGTGCCCTTGTGAGCTATCACGACCCCTACATTCCCTCCTTGAACCACGATGGAATGGATTATCACAGTGTCCCCGACCTGTGGGAAGCCGTGCGCCAAGCGGATTGTGTGGTCATCGTCACCAATCACAGCAGCTATAACTATGTCGCCATCCTCGAAAACGCCCGGTTGATTGTTGATACGCGCAACGCCCTAGGCAAACTCGGCAAAGACAATCCCAAAGTCGTTCGGCTCTAAGTTATAGGAATCTTTATCGTCGATTCTTGAACGGTATTTGACAGCTCTATCTCCGAATGACAGTCCAAAAATGTGTTGTCGAGCTTAGGCAGACTTAGCCGAGCATTGCTTAGGGTTACAGAGAAAAAATGAGAACTAAAATCTCTTTCAGGTCGGTGAGTATTCCTGAGGGATGGTGTGGGCTAGTGATTTATAATACGGGCGATGGTTCCGCTTTCGCAAGAGACTCTCTTCGGGCTGGAAGATTTTACCCTGCTGACGGCAAGGCGAAAAAACGTCATTCGCTCCCCAAAACAATACGGGAATTCGGATGAGGATGCTTTGCCCTACTTGCAGGAAGGCGGTTGGCAATTAATTCACGTTCCCCAAGAGATTCAATTCCAACCGAACACCGATGAGCCGATCCATCGCTGGTCGCCCTATGTGCAGGGGTTCTCTGCGGGCTTTGTGCAGCGCACCTTAGACCGTTATCGCAAGGACTGTCCCCATCCCGTAGTGCTCGACCCCTTTGCGGGCAGCGGCACGGTTCTGGTACAAGCAAAGCTAAACCGCTGCCCATCGGTCGGGATTGAGCTCAATCCTCTGCTCCATTTCATTGCTTCGGTGAAGGTGAATTCTTGGCATCTCTCCCCCGAAAAGTGGCTGAGAACCACCGAGCTAATCCTCAAGACTTGTGCCCAACCCTCCCCGCCCCGTTTTGCAGCCCCTTCTTTCTTGAAATCTGAAACCCATTTTAGGATTCCTGTGTTGAGAAATCTCGAAAAATTAAAGGGAGCGATCGATGCCCTCGAAGCAGCAACTGCAGAGAGTCTAGCCCTTAAGAACTTAGCTCTTTTAGCCTTTGCTTCGATCTTGATTGACTGTAGCAATCTAAAACGCTCGCCATGTTTGGGCTACTGTCGCGAGAAACGTGTCGCAGATGAAGCGCCTTTTCAACTCTTTGCCCAAAAGTGCCAACAAATCGCAGCCGATCTGCAGCGATGCCAAAGCCAGTATGCCTCTGCTCTGAATACGCCGAGCATCGTTGTCTTAGGCAACTCGATGAGCGTCCAAATCCCTGAAAAAGTGGACTTGATCATCACCTCTCCACCCTACATGAACGGGTTGGATTACGTGATGAACTATAAAATCGAGATGGGGTGGTTGGGCTTTGGGCAAAGCCACCGCGAGCTGAAGGGTTTGAAAGATCAAATGGTGGTTTGCGATAACGTCTCCAAAGGCTTGGTTCGTCAGTTCTCTCAGACCCAGAGGTACACCCATCCTTGGATCGAGCAGATCAAAGCCGACATCCGGGCCAGCATTGAACAACGGGGCACTTACCGCCGTCAGGACATGCCCGAAATCGTACACAAGTATTTTGACGATCTATACCAAGTGATGCGGAACGTTGTCCGATACTTGAACAAAGGCGGGCGATTCGTCCTTGTGGTGGGAGACAGCCTGATCGCCGATGTTTATGTCCCAACCGATTTGATTTTAGCCCGCATTGGAGAAGAATTGGGGCTAACGGTCGAAAGATTGGAGAAAGCGCGGGAGCGGCGGTCGGGGCAAATCCGCAGTTATGGTTTGAGAGAAACCATTCTCACCCTCCTTAGGTAGACCAGGTGACCGGAGAAAAGCTAAAAGCGAGGCTTCAAAAGGATGAGTGACTACTTGATTACCGGCGTAGCTGGCTTCATCGGCGCTATGGTTGCCGAACGGTTGCTCAACGATGGGCATACGGTCTACGGGGTGGATAATCTCAACGACGCCTACGATGTGCGCTTAAAGGACTATCGCTTAAGAAAACTCTTGGCCTACCCCAATTTCACCTTTGAGCGCATGGATATCGGCGAACCCGAGGCAGTGCGGGCGTTGTTTGCTAAGATGCCCGCCAATGGCTGGCAGGCGGTGATCAATTTGGCGGCTCGCGCTGGTGTGCGCCAATCCTTGCTCGACCCATGGGTGTATTACCAGACCAACCTGACCGGCACGCTCAATCTGCTGGAAGCCTGCCGTCAGCACGGGATCAAGAAATTCCTTCTCGCCTCGACCTCTAGCGTCTATGGCGCCGATGCTCCCCTGCCCACCCCCGAGGACGCCAGCAGTGACCATCCCCTGCAGCCTTATGCCGCCAGCAAAAAGGCTGCCGAGGTTCTGTGTCATACCTACCATTACCTCTATGGCTTGGACATTACCGTGGTGCGCTATTTCACGGTTTATGGACCCGCCGGACGCCCGGATATGGTCATGTTCCGCTTTGTGCAGGGGATCATGGAGGGAAAGCCGGTCACCATTTACGGCGATGGCACGCAGTCGCGCGGCTTCACCTACGTGGATGATATTGCCGAAGGCACGATCTTAGCCTTGCAACCGCTGGGCTACGAAATCTTAAATTTAGGCGGGCATGAAACGATCCGAATTGTTGAACTGCTGACCCTCTTCGAGCAGTTGACCGGCAAACGCGCTCAAGTGATTTATGCCCCAGCCCATCCTGCAGATATGTACGCTAACTGGGCCGATACGCGCAAAGCCCAAGCCCGCCTTGGCTGGCAGCCCAAGGTTGGTTTACAAGAGGGTGTGAAATCTCTGGTGGAATGGTATCTCAGGGAGCGTGCTTGGGCGAGCCAAGTGGTGACATGAATCTTGCGTTAAGCGATCGGGTTCGCCGCTTGCTGGAGAAGTTTTTCGCCAATTCCCTCTTGCGGCGGGTGGTGAAAAATTCGGCGTATCTCTTTAGCGCCACCGGGCTTGTGGCAGCCATCGGCATGGTGCAGGGCATTCTCATCGCGCGCCTGTTGGGGGTGGCAAACTTCGGTATTTTAGGGGCCATTATTGTCTTTACCAGCGTGATCAATCGCTTTGCCTCCTTCCGCATGAGCGAGTTGGTGGTGCGCTATGTGGGCGAATTTGAGGAGCAAGGCGACCGCAACCGCTCGGCGGCGCTGTTCAAGGCAGCGGCATTGGTTGAGATGGGAGCTTCGCTAGTCGCTTTTTCCCTGATTTGGGCGTTGGCGCCACTGGGTGCCCGCTGGCTGGCAAAAGACGCCTCAACCGTCAACTGGTTTGTGCTCTACGGTTGGATCGTGATCGCCAACCTGATCGCCGAATCTTCAACGGGCTTGCTGCAAATCTTCGATCGCTTTCGGCGCTTGGCATGGCTGCAGGTCGCCGGCAGCCTGGTGACCTTGTTCTTTATCCTCCTCGCCTACGTTACTCAGAGGGGTTTAGAGAGCGTTCTCTGGGCATATATCTTGGGCAAATCGGTTGGTGCGTTGGGTTTCACCTGGGCTGCGTTGCGCGAGGCGAGCCTGCGCTGGGGAAAGGACTGGTGGCAAACGCCCCTCCACCTGCTGCGCCCAAAATTCGGAGAGCTTGCCCGCTTTGCGGTCAGCACCAACATCAGCTCCTCGCTGAGCCTGATCAACAAAGACAGTGAGCTATTGTGGATTTCCTTCCTGCGCAACCCGCTGGAAACCGGCTATTACAAACTGGCGCTCTCCTTGGTCAACATCGTGCAAATGCCGGTCAGCCCTTTGCCTCAAACAACCTATCCTGAACTCTCCCGCCAAATGGTGCGCGGCGATTGGAACGGGGTGCGCGCCTTGTTGCGCCAGGCAAGCCTCCTCGCCGGGGGCTATACGCTTACCGCCGCTGTGGGCTTGGGGTTATTCGGTAAGCCCCTGATCCGCATTCTTTACACCGAACCCTATCTACCGGCCTATCCGGCTTTATTGATCTTACTGCTTGGCTTTCTGGTTGCCAATACCTTTTACTGGCACCGCCCCGCCTTGCTCGCCATTGGCAGAGCCGAGTTCCCCGCCCAGGTCAACTTTGGCTTGGCGATCTTGAAAATCATCGGCATCTTTTTGCTAGTACCAAGATTTGGCTATCTGGCCAACGCAGCCTTGCTCTCCGCATCCTATATCCTCGGTGTCAGTCTCTCGGTGGTGGTGTTTGTTTGGACACTGCGCCGGCGGGCGAACCAGGTTGTGGCACAAGGTGCGCCGTGAGAGTGGGTTTTGTCCTTCCCGCAATTCACAAACCCAGTGGCTGGCGCACCTACGCACTGGGGTTGATCCGAGCGTTGGCTCAGCAAATCGAGCCGGTCTTAATCGTGCCGGCTGAAGAGGCAAGAGCAGCCCAAGAGGCCTTCCCCCAATTGCCCCTCTTCCCCCTGCCGGCGACCCAAAGTGCCAGCCTGCAAAGTGTGCGCGGCGCGTTGCGCTTGTGGCAAACCCTGCGCTCCGTGCGGGCGCTCAAGCTGGCATTGGATGTGGTGCATTCTCTGGAGGCTTATCCCAGCGGCTTGGTGGGGCATTGGCTTGCCAGACAGTGTGGTTGTCCGCATGTGATTACTGTGCATGGGACGTATGGGGTTATTTGGGCTGCCTCGTTTTTTGATCGCATCTTGTATCGCCAGGTGTTGCGCGCGGCTGCCCATCTCTGCCCGGTTTCACAGGCAACCGCACAGCGCATGAGACAGGTTGTCGGAGATGTTCTGAGAGGTGTTCCGCTCACTCCCGTTTTGAATGGCAACGATTTCTACCAACGGGTTGCGCCTGAGATAGCCTTGGAGCGCCGTCTGCCTGAGATTCCCACTTTAATCAGTGTGGGCGAGGTCAAACCGCGCAAAGGGTATCATATTTCCCTTCAGGTCTTCGCCCAATTGCAAAAAGAAATCCCGGCAGCGCGCTATGAGATTGTCGGATTCTGCGCCGATAACCCATACACTCGAACCCTGCGAGAGATGATCGAGCGCCATGGCTTGACGGGGGTTACCTTTCACGGCGAAGTCTCCCGGGCGAAGTTGGGCCGCCTATATCAGCAAGCCAGCTTGTTTATCCTGACTCCGCAAGACGGCAGCGGGTCAAATCGGTTTGCTTTTGAGGGCTTTGGCTTGGTCTATTTGGAGGCCGGGGCGTATGGCTTGCCGGTGATCGCCACGGATTGTGGTGGGGTGGCGGAGGCGGTGCGGGATGGGGAGACGGGCTTCGTCCTCCCACAATCCGATATTGAAGGGATAGCAGCGGCGGCTTACCGCTTGCTGACCGACGAGGAGCTCAATCTGAGCCTAGGCAGGGCAAACCGCCGTTGGGCAGAGACGCTGACTTGGACGCGAACCGCAGAACAGATTCTGGCGATTTACCGGAGGGTGGTGGGAGAGAGATGAGAATTGCGGTTGTAGCTCCTTCTGCGCTGCCTTCAAGACGGGCGAATGCCATTCAGACGGTGCAAATGGCGCAGGCTTTTGCGCGCTTAGGGCATGAGGTGCTGTTGGTGGCTTATGCCACACCCCCGCCCCCACCCCCCGGGGGGGGGGGGAATTGCCCTCACCCCCGACCCCTCTCCCACAGGGCGAGGGGGGGGAGCCCTCACCCCCGGCCCCTCTCCCATAGGACAAGGGGAGGCTGCCCTCAACCCCGGCCCTTCGCCCACAGGGCGAAGGGAGCCGCCATCACCGCCGACCCCTCTCCCACAGGGTGAGGGGAGCAGCCCTCACACCCAACCCCTCTCCCAAAGGGCGAAGGGCGTTGATTGGGAAGCGTTGGCGGAGGAGTATGGGTTGGAGGCGCGCTTTGAGGTGCAGTGGCTCAAGGCGCGGAGTTGGGCGCGGCGCTATGATTTTGCCCTGCAAGCAATTTGGGCAGTGCGGCGTTGGGGAGCAGACTACCTCTTTACCCGCTTGCCGCAGGCTGCCGCAGGGGCGAGCTTCATTGGCATTCCCACCATCTTCGAGGTGCATGATTTGCCACGTGGGGCAGCAGCACAGTTCTTCCGCCTTTTCCTGCTTGGCAAGGGGGCAAAGCGGGTGGTCGCCATCTCCAAAGCCTTAGCGGAGGACTTGGTTATGGCGTTTCCAAGCCTGCGCCGTTTTCCTGAGGCTTTCCTGGTCGTGGCTCCCGATGGGGTGGATCTGAGGCGGTACACCCCTCTGCTTAGCCCGATCGAGGCACGGCAAAGGCTGTGCGCCGAGGGGTGGGAGATACCGAGCGGGTTTGTTGCTGGTTACACCGGTCATCTCTACCCGGGGCGGGGGGCAGAATTGATTCTGTCTTTGGCGGCTGCGGTGCCGCGAGTTCACTTCTTGATTGTCGGAGGGGAGGCCGAGCAACGCCAAAAACTGGAGCAGCAGTTCAAAGCGCAAGGACTGTCGAACTACACCTTGACCGGCCTAGTAGCACCGCAACAAGTGTCGCTCTTTCAGATGGCAAGCGATGTGCTGCTGATGCCCTATCAAGCTCGAGTGGCGGCTTCTTCTGGCGGAGACATCGCTCGTTACCTCAGCCCGATGAAACTCTTTGAATATCTGGCCAGTGGGCGTCCGATTTTAGCCAGCGACCTTGCCGTTTTGAGAGAGGTTCTGAACGATACCAATGCAATCCTGCTGCCGGTTGGGGAAGAGAGAGTGTGGGAGAGGGCTTTGCGGGGAATAATGGAAAATTCACGCCTAGCACAGGAGTTGGCCAAGGGAGCACGGCAAACCGCAGAGAGGTATTGCTGGGAAAATCGGGCTGCCTTGATCTTGTCACAAGCGAGCGATACCCAGGCCGGTCTGTAAGCCGCATTCTGTCCAGCGGTCCTGCCCTATTGCGCCGCAGCGCAACCCGGCAGCCGCCTGGGTGATCATCTCTCTAAGGGCGCGCGTGGCCGCGCACCTCATGCGGCCTACCCGGGACTCGGGGGAGACCCCAGGAAGCGAGCAGCTTCCCCGCCTGCGCGCTTGTCCCTGCTTGGCCTTGCTCCCGACGGGGGTTGCCTGGCCAACCGCATTGCTGCGGCTGCCGGTGGTCTCTTACACCACCTTTTCACCCTTGCCCTGTCGGCGATGACAGGGCGGTTTGTTTCTGTGGCCCTATCCGGCGGGTTACCCCGCCCCGGGCATTACCCGGCGTCGTGCTCTCCGGAGTGCGGACTTTCCTCAGCCCTGACGAGGCAGAGCCGCGATCACCCGACCGACCTGGGGTACATTGATCATACTCGGTTTTGCTTCGTAAGTCAAGCAGACACTGTCTTCGGAAGAACTCCTTTCGGGTTGCTGAGACAGGGGAACTAGACCGGAACGGGGCAAGTGCCGAGGAAACTCTCTTATGCCTGTTCGTGCTATAATCCGACTCGGGAGAATACTTTGAGACCCAACCTCCCTCACCGCCTCGAATTTCTCACCCCTGACCAAGTGCAACAGGTTCACCAAACGGTTCTGCGCGTGCTGGCTGAAGTGGGTGTGCGCGTGGATTGGCCTCCCGCCCTCGAAATCCTGGCTGCCAACGGTTGCAAAGTGGATTTTAAGCAGCGATTGGTTTTTATCCCAGAAGATGTTCTCAACCGGGCGCTAGAGACTGCTCCCTCCGAGCTTCAGCTTCACGCTCGTAACCCTGCCCAATCCATCGCTGTGACACTCGAGGATGTTTACACCATCGCAGGTTCCTCGGCGCTCAATGTTTTGGATTTAGACGGGAATCATCGCCCAGCCACCTTGCAAGACCTGCGCGACTTCACCCGCCTGATTGACGCCCTGGAACTGGCCGACATCATGCACGCCATGGTCATCCCGCAGGACATCCCGCAGCCAGGCTTCGACCGCATCCTATTCGCCGCCATTCTCGAAAACAGCAGCAAGCACTACTACTCCCAAGGGGAAGGCGGGCAAAGCGTGCACGATCAGGTGCAAATGGCGAGCGTCATCCAAGGCAGCACAGAGGCGGTGCGCCAAGCGCCGGTTTTCAGCTTGGTCACCTGTCTGACCTCGCCGCTGATTCACCCCGCCGAACGCGTGCAGGAGATGATCGCTTGTGCCGAATATGGCATTCCCCTATGGTTAGAGGCGACCAATATGATGGGCGCCACTGCGCCGGTCACGATCGCCGGCGCCTTGGTCGAACACACTGCCAACGTCTTAGCCTCCCTGACCTTCGTCCAACTGCTCCGTCCCGGACATCCCTGTATCATCGGGGTTGCTTCTGGCGGATTGAATATGCGCACGGGAACCTATGTCGGCGCCTCTCCCGAAGCAACCCTCCTCCATGTCGCCAGTGTGCAAATGGCGCGCTATTATGGCTTGCCCTTCGAGGGCAGTTCGGGGTTGGATGCTTGCTTACCCGATGCCCAAGCTGCGTATGAACGCGCCTTGCAGGATATTCCCTACGCTCTGGCGGGCATGAATTTCATCCATCTGGCTTTCGGGATGATGAACCAGTTGCTCACTTCCAGCTATGAACAAGCCATCATCGATCACGAAATTTTGGCCGCAGCCTACCGTCTAGCGGAAGGCTTTGAAGTTAACGAAGAGACGCTGGCGTTTGACCAGATTCGACAAGCCGGGCCCGGTGGACAATTCCTAACCCACCCTTACACCCTGCGCCGCTTCAAAGAGCACCAATGGCAGCCCCGCCTGACCAGCCGTTTAGAGTGGACGCAATTTCAGCGTCAACTGGGCGGAGCAGACATGCGCCAGCGCGCCAACCAACTTGCTCGTCACATTCTCGCTTCTCATCAACCACTGCCGCTCGAGGAGAAGCAAGCGCAGGAATTATGGCGCATGGCCCGAGCCTTTCAAAAGGCGGCGATGGAATTTCGGTAATTCCGTTCTGTTCGCCCGACTGCAGGGGGCGAGCAGAGTGGTGTCGGCGTTGGAGCCTAGGAATTAGGTTTACAATTCAATAGGCCAAGGAAGCTTTACCCTTCTTTTATCCCCACGGTTAGTTTGGTTTGGAGGGTTTCTCCTCCGCCTAAAGAACGGGCCAACCCTGCTTCTACTGCTTGTGCCAATGGGTAGGGGGCACTGGTGGGCTCAAGGCCGACGCCATACACGCCGGTCAAAGGCGGGAGTTCTGCACCACCATATGGCATCCAGAACATTACATACGGGAAAACTTCTTTATCCCACTGGAGGGCAAAGGACAATTTCAAACGCGGGTTGTGCACGCAGTACTCCCCCTGCTCTAACTCCCATACCATGGCATCATCGTGGCTGTATGCAGCAGGCCCCGGGATTTGTCTTAGGTCGATGGTCGAGCCATCCCGCCCGAGGGCAGAAGGCCAGGCAGAATCCTGGCCTTCTGCCAAACGTGCCGTCTGCGGCTCGTAGAGAACCGGCGGGGTTGTAATCCGCTTGGCAGAGAGCTCGATGCGGCAGCCTTCTTCAATGAAATTTCCCCCTAGGACGATATGCTGGCACCACACGAACTCCCAAGGCTGAAAGTCGAGGTTAGTTACTCGTTCGACGATCTCAAACGCACTGGCTCCTCGCTGCATAGTGATTTCTCGCTCGAGGCGAAAGGGAAGCAGTTGACAATCTACCCAGAGGCGCAGGCATATTTCAGCCTCGCTGGCGGTTAGAACCTCGTCCTTCCAAGGGAGCAGGGCAGCCTCTCCGTGGAACGGAATCTGTCGCCCGCGGTATTCGCAGGGATCATTGATATTGGGAAACAACACCTGCCAACCCCCCTCGTAATTCTCTAGGAAATCCTTTGGGGGGTGGAGCGAAGGGGGCTTCAACCCCCAGGGCGTATGCATCAGGAACTGGACACCGCTGGAGCGGTGGCTGAGCTCGTAGATATCTGCGCCTTTCCGAGGCAGGATCACCATGCTTAGATAGCCGTTATCCAACTTGAGAGCGCGGTGGCCGTTTAGCTCTGTGATTTCAAGCATCTCAGCACTAGAAAGTGATCGTCAGGCCGCCGTCAACGGTGATCACCTGTCCGGTGATATAGGTGGCGTCCGGCCCGGCCAGAAAGAAAAAGACCCCGGCAATTTCTTCGGGCATACCTGCGCGTCGCAGGGGGAGATGATGTCCCTCAACGTAGTTTTTCTTGAACCACTCAGAGTCCAGCTCATTGACGCCATCGACTACACTCATCGCCGTGCGCACAAAACCGGGAGCGATGGCGTTGACGAGGATGTTCCGATCTGCCAATTCCAAGGCCAAACCGCGGCAGTACTGGTTGATCGCCGCCTTGGCCATGGCATAAGAACTGGAGCCCACCTCTGCCCGTTCGCCGTGGATCGAAGTGCAATGGATAATTCGCCCGCCGTCTTTCATCCATGGCACGGCCATCCGAGTCATATAGACGGCGCCGTTGATCATGATGTCGAAAGCCTTGCGCCACTCCTCGAGGGGCGATTCAATCGCCTTGGCCGGAAAGTATACTCCGGCGATGTTGCACAGAACGTCTAGCCTTCCCCAGTTTTCGCCAATTGCCTTGCCGATCGCTTCTGCTGTAGTGGGATCACTGTAGTCCCCTGCCACAACGAGGTGGTCTCCGGGGGGAAAGGTGGCGACCAGGTCGCGCAAAAGCTGCTCGCGGCGGGCATTGACGCACACGTCCCACCCCTCTTTGGCAAAGCGTTGTGCAGTGGCCAATCCGATGCCCGACGAGGCACCCGTCACAACAACCTTTTTCCGATCCGTCATGTTTTCCTCCGTATTCCAAGCCCTTTTGGGAATTTCGACCTAGTGACCCAAATGGTGGGTCAACACTTCACACCCATCTTGGGTGACCAAGACTACGTCTTCCAAGCGCACTCCTAGCCCTTCCTCGGGCAAATAGACCCCCGGCTCTAAGGCCAGCACCATACCCGGTTGAAGTGTTAGCTCGTTATAGGGGACAATGCGCGGCTCCTCATGATAGGTGACCCCTATCCCATGTCCGCTGTGATGGGGGTAGACCGGGTATCCTTTTGCTTCGATGTATTGACGCAACAGGGCGTCTAACTCTCGGGCCTTGACTCCGGGCTTGACTGCTTCTAATCCTTTCTCTAGGGCTTCTAGAACTACATCGTAAACCTTGCGATGACCAGGTGAAGGCTCACCAACAAAGTGGGTTGCAGCGTTATCCCCCCAGTAGCCGTTCAGCCGAGGGACGATATCAGCGATGAAGGCATCGCCAGCGCAGAGACGGTACTCTCCCGGCAAACCGCCGATCTCAGCCGTGCGGGCACCGCCGGCAAAGTCCGCCAGCAATGGCAACCGTCCCCCCACTTGGTGTTCCAAGCCGGCTTTGACCTGTCCCCAGATCTCAATCTCACTTAACCCTACTTGGAGTAAACGCTTGACGATCGTTTGGGCTGAGTCGGCTACCGCCAGGGCAGCGCGAATCTTCTCGACTTCATCAACAGACTTCACTGCCCGCAAAAGAGGGAGCTGATTATCCACAAGCAACCATCGGTCCGGGGGAACGACCTCTGATAGGAGCGGGTATAGCCGAGCGGACAAGAAGTTCAGTTCAACGGCTAGCTTCCCGGAGAAACCCTTGAGCGGTGCGATCAACTCCTGAAAAGCTTGGGACTGGTGCTCGAAGCCGTGTGCGGGTCCCTCGATGGTGTAGGAAACGTAGTCGCGAGTGGAAATGCCTAAAGCCTGCGCTGCGGGGGACTCCATATCCGAGATCAAGAGGGTGAATTCCCCTTCCTGGATGAAACCGATAGCCGGTCCGCCTTCGAACGGACTCGGTCCGGTTTGAATGGGGGGAGCATAACCTGTCAGCCAAGTAATTGTGGCTGGGTTGGTCAGCAGTGCCATAGAGCAGTCTTTTTCCTTAAGGAATTCTCGCAAGCGGGCAAGGGAGGTTTCGTTCATGGGGATACTCTCCTAGTAGGGAAAAGAAGCCGAAACGTCATGGACATCTGTAAACGATTACACAATGGATCATAGCACAGAACTCCTTTGCTGTCAATTTAGCCTGTTATAGCACTTGCTCTGGGGATACTGAGATCTCTAAATGGAGCTATAATTGGTTACCACGCTCACCAAGTAAGGAAACATGAGTAACAATCCCCTTCTCCACCTTCTTCATGTAGATGCTCTCACCCCTCGCGGATGGGCTAAGGATGCTTGGATCGCCATTGCGGAGGGCCGCATCCAAAAGATCGTTTCACCTTGCGAGGCGTTGCCTCCCTTGGAGGGGGAGGTCCTCACTCTGCCGGGCTGGGTTGCCTCTCCGGGCTGGATTGAATTGCAGATCAATGGAGCATTCGGAGTCGACTTTGCCGAAGAGCCCCAGCGAATGTGGGAAATTGCTGCTCGCTTACCTGAATTTGGCTTGACTGCGTTTTTGCCCACCCTTGTCACTTCGCCTCTCGAGGCTTTTCGACAAGCTATGAAAGTTTGGAAAGCTGGCCCACCGCCGGGTTGGCAGGGGGCTATTCCCCTAGGATTACATTTCGAAGGGCCTTTTCTGAACCCAAAGAAGAAAGGCGCTCATAATCCCAAATTTCTCTTACAGCCGAATCCCGATCTTGTCGCAGATTGGGACTCAGCCAACGGCGTGCGTTTAGTCACATTAGCTCCGGAACTGCCCGGCGCCTTCGAGCTTGCTCAAAGCCTGCATAGGCGCGGTATTACCCTTGCGATTGGCCATTCCCATGCAACTTTCGAAGAGGCCTTGGCTGCTTTTGAGCAGGGCTTTAGTTATGTTACTCATCTTTATAACGGGATGACGCCCTTGGAATATCGTGCCCCCGGCTTGGTCGGCGCCATTCTGACCCATCCTGAAATCACCGTCAGCTTGATCGCAGACGGGGTGCACGTGCATCCTGCAATGCTCAAGCTAGCTTACCAAACCCGCACGCCCGATCAGGTTGTCTTGGTCACGGATGCTATGAGTGCCCTTGGGATGCCGCCGGGTCGGTATCCCTTGGGCGGAGGCCAAGAAGTCTTTGTCGATGAGCGCAGCGCGCGCCTCAAAGACGGGACCTTGGCGGGAAGTATCCTGAAGCCCGTTGATGCCCTGCGCAACATGATGGAATATTGCCATGCATCTCTCGAGTCCGTTTTGCCCTGCCTTACTAGCACTCCGGCGCGGGTACTCGGGCTGGCGAATAAGGGCAGGCTGGAGGTTGGCGCTGATGCCGACCTGACTCTGTTGGATCCCCAAGGCAATCTCGGGATGACTATTGTGGGAGGAAAAGTCGTCTACCGAGCTTAGGAGTGAAGTCTCTAGTGTCTCGAGATCTCCCCTTGCGTCGCACTTTCGGCAGAGAGCCTTATCGGCATCCTTTGAACGCAGGGGTTGCTGCTATCAAAGGCAGTGGATCGACCGAAGCACGCCGTTCGCTGCGCAAAGCCGCCGAGATGAAACCCTGCCGATCTCCGGCCCTCGGCTCCGGCTCTCTGTCACCACTTCAGACCTACAAGAGCAAAAAAGGCTATCTCGAAAGTCTAGGAGATTAAAAGCTTAGGCCTATGAAGAAAGAACATTTCTTTCAAGCGATTATCATGACCTTGCAAGACTTCTGGGCTAACGAGGGTTGCCTGATCTGGCAGCCATACTATACCCAAGTCGGCGCCGGGACGATGAACCCTGCTACAGCGTTGCGCGTCTTAGGACCCGAACCTTGGAATGTCGCTTATGTAGAACCCTCGGTCCGCCCCGATGACGGTCGGTATGGGGAAAACCCGAATCGCTTGCAAATGCATTATCAGTTTCAAGTGATCCTAAAGCCGGACCCCGGCAACCCACAGGAGATTTACCTGCGTTCGCTAGAGGCTTTGGGGATCGATCCTCGTCAACATGATATCCGCTTTGTTGAGGATAACTGGGAGTCCCCTGCCCTAGGCGCCTGGGGATTGGGCTGGGAAGTCTGGTTGGATGGTCAAGAGATCACCCAGTTTACCTATTTCCAGCAGTCCGGCGGGCAGGTGTTAGACCCGGTCTCGGTCGAGATCACCTATGGGCTCGAACGCATCGCCATTGCTTTGCAACGGGTGAACGGGTTTCGAGAAATCCAATGGAATCAGGTCTTCACCGATGGGGATGTTAATTTGCAGGCCGAGCAGGAGCACAGCAAATATTACTTTGAAGTCGCCGATGTCGAACGCCTGCGCCAGATGTATGACCTTTTCGAAGCCGAAGCCAACGCTTGTCTGGAGCAGGGATTGGTCTTGCCGGCGCATGATTATGTCTTGAAATGCTCTCACACCTTCAATGTGTTGGATGCGCGCGGCGCCATTGGGGTTACCGAGCGGCAAACCTTCTTCGGGCGCATGCGCGATCTCTCCCGCCGCGTTGCCGAAGCCTACCTTGCTCAGCGGCAATCGCTGGGGTTTCCTTGGCTGGAGCGCAAGGTTTGCTTGGCCTCTGCACTCAGCTCCCCCTCCACTGCAGTTGCCGAACAGGGCGAGCTGTCGCTTTCAACAGCCGGGATTCCCGGAGAAAATGGGGCGTTGCCTTTTCTCTTAGAAATCGGCACCGAAGAGTTGCCTGCCCATGATCTGAGCGATGCCCTCGAGCAACTGCGTTCCCAAGTTCCCGCCTGGTTGGCGGAACTCCGCTTAGAGTACCGTTCCATCCAAGTGATGGGCACGCCGCGTCGCTTGGTTGTATACGTTGACGGGCTTGCCGAGCGACAAGACGATTCCGAGCGGGTGATTAAGGGACCTCCCGCTGCGAGCGCTTTCAAGCCCGACGGCAGCCCGACAGCGGCGGCGGAGGGCTTTGCGCGCAGCAAGGGCGTCGATGTGCGCGACCTGCGAATTCAGGAAATCGAGGGAGGGCAGTATGTGGTCGCTGTGCTGCGAGAAATCGGACGGCCGACCCTCGAAGTTCTCGCCCGAGCCTTACCCGAGCTGGTGGCCTCGCTGCGCTTTGAAAAGTCCATGCGGTGGAATCAGAGTAATATCTCTTTTTCCCGACCGATCCGGTGGCTGATGGCGTTGTTTGGCAGCACCCCGGTTCCCTTCGAATACGGTGGCTTGACGGCGCAATCCCGTACGCGCGGGCTGCGTTTCCTGCAACCCGCCGAAAGGGAAATCCATTCCGTTGAGGAGTATTTCCGGTTCTTAAGCGATCAAGGCATCCTGCTCGATCCTCAGGAACGCCGAACTTGGATCCTCCAGAGGGTGCAAGAGCTTGCTCGAGAAGTCGGTGGGGTTGCTGATTTGGATGAAGAACTTCTGGAGGAAGTAACCCACTTGGTGGAGGCCCCAGCGGTGCTGCGCGGCGCTTTTGACCTAGCCCATCTTGAATTGCCGCGCGAGGTACTGACCTCGGTCATGAAAAAACATCAGCGCTATTTCCCTGTCCAAAGAGAGGATGGTTCTCTTCTGCCTTACTTCATCACCGTTGCCAACAAACCGGCAAGCAACGGAAGCTGCGAAGGGGCGGAAGTGATTATCGCCGGCAATGAACATGTCCTTCGTGCCCGCTTTGCCGATGCGGCTTACTTTGTGCGCGAGGACCTTAAGCAGCCTCTGGAAAGCTTTTTGCCTCGCCTGCGCACGCTCACTTTCCAACACAAGCTTGGTTCAATGTGGGATAAGACCCAGCGCATTGAGCAGTTGGTTGAGGTAGTGGGAGAGATGTGTGCGCTGGATACCACTGAGATGGGGGTTGCCCGGCGCGCCGCTCATCTATGCAAGGCCGACTTAGCTACTCAGATGGTGGTCGAAATGACCTCGCTGCAGGGAGTCATGGGGCGTTATTACGCCTTGAAGAGCGGCGAAGACCCCGCCGTTGCGGAGGCTATCTTTGAGCACTACCTTCCGAGATTTGCCGGGGATGCCTCGCCCAAGACCAAGCCCGGGCTGGTGGTTGGCTTGGCCGATCGCTTCGATAGCCTGATCGGGCTGTTTTCTGCCGGTTTAGCCCCTTCAGGGAACAAGGACCCCTTCGCTCAACGTCGGGCGGCTCTGGGGCTGGTGCAGAACCTGCTAGCCTGGAAACTCGATTTCTCAATCCAAAAAGCTCTGCAGGAGGCCGCTCGTCTGTTGCCGATCGAAGCTTCAGGCCAGAGCTTAGAGACCTGTCATGCCTTTATCCTTGAGCGCTTGCGGAATCTCTTCCTCGAGCAAGGATATCGCTATGATGTCGTAGACGCAGTCATTGCAGTGCAAGGCGACAATCCGACCGCTGCAGAGCGCGCCGTTCAAGAGTTAAGCGAGTGGGTTGCTCGCAAGGATTGGCATCTTATCTTGCCTGCGTATGCCCGCTGTGTGCGTATCACTCGCGAGTTCGAGCAACGCTTTTCAGTAGAACAGGCTCTGCTGAAAGAAGAGGCAGAGCAATCCCTTTTTGAAGCTCTGGCTCGGGCACAGAGTGTGCCGCGTCGTCCCGGTTCGGCAGAGGATTTCTTACAGGCCTTCCTACCCCTTATTCCACCCATTAATCGCTTCTTTGACGAAGTGCTGGTAATGTGCGAGGATCAAGCGATTCGCCGAAATCGCCTGGGATTACTCCAGCGTATCGTCGCCCTTGCCGAAGGGGTGGCAGACTTTTCTCGTCTGGAAGGCTTCTAAATACGGGTAACGCCTGATAGAGGAGAGGTTTCGATGGGCCTCGACCTAATCGACAGACGATAAGAGAGGTTTTCTTGGCCCAATTGCCTCCCCGCCCCTTTGTTCCTCCCCTCTTAGCGTTTGCATGGGGAATATTGGCCATTTCTAGTGGTTCTATTCTGGCGCGTCAGGCATTGCAGTTCGCCTCGCCCCCGGTTGTTTCGGCCTATCGCTTGGGCATTGCCGCTCTGATTTTAGCCCCGGTGGCGCTGGGCAGCGCTCGGCATGAGCTCAGCTCGCTTCAACGCAAGGATTGGATCTTGGCGGCGTTATCGGGAATTTTCCTTGCATTGCATTTTGTAACGTGGATTTCTTCGCTTAGGTTCACGACTGTTGCCAGTTCTGTCATCTTGGTCTCGACTGCTCCCCTGTGGGTGGCGCTGTTGGCCCCATTGCTTCTGCGAGAGAATGTGCGCGGGTGCACTCTGGCCGGGATGGTTCTGGCGCTGGCGGGGAGCACCTTCGTTGGAATCGGCGAGAGTTGCAATTGGGTTCAAGGAAGGCTGAGCTGTCCCCCGTGGAAAGGGTTCTTTGGGGCTCAAGCCCTTTGGGGAGACCTTCTAGCCCTGCTGGGGGGCGTTATGGCTGCCCTTTACCTTTTAGCGGGGCGTTTCTTGCGCTCTCGGCTTTCCCTGTTGAGCTATATTTTTGTAGTATATGGTATCGCTGCATTGGTGCTGCTGATTTGGGTAGGGATGGCCAGGCTCTCACTGGTCTCCTACCCGGTGCGCGCATTTGGCTGGTTTGTGGCCCTGGCCTTGATTCCTCAGTTGCTGGGGCATTCAACCTTTAACTGGGCGCTGCGTCATGTTCCTGCGGCGTTAGTCTCCGTTGCGCTTCTGGGAGAACCCATCGGGTCCACAGTGCTAGCCTACTTGTTTCTTGACGAAGTTCCCCGCAGTCTCGAACTGCTTGGCGGAGGGCTAATTTTGATCGGCCTGATGGTCGCTTCTCTTCGGCGACAAGACAACCCAAATGGATAGAAGCGGAGCACTTTTTGCTTGCTCGAGCCCTTATTGCGCACCTTGTTGCCGTGCAAGTGCGCATACTTGGAGTCTGAAAACCGTCCTTAATAGCCACTAAACCTGGAATGGAGAGGAGTCTCTCAAAGAACGCCCTGTTATCAGTGGTTTTCTTGCTTGCGCTTAGCCTCTCGCTCGGGCTATTTACTACATCCGAATACGTCAGGGCACGCGGAATAGCCTACTTTGAACAAGGGGAACAACTCCGAAGGCATCGGGCTGTTTTGGAGGGTCGTGCGGGAAACCCTTGGCAATATCGAGTGCTCGCACCGTATCTCATTGAGCAAGTCATGCGCTTGTTGGCATTGCTCCGTGTTCCTCGCCCGGTTGCTGTTGCTTTTATCTCCTTTAGAGTGCTCCAGGACACTGCGGTGTTGTTCCTTGCCTTTTACTACTACAGAAGGCTAGGGCTATCCTTTTTCCACGCTCTGGTCGGAATGGGTTTGCTGGCCTGGTCCATAAGTTATTCCCATTATGGGAGCGACCTGCAATTCAGTACCTTTTTCGATCTGATCTTCTTTCTAATTGCCGGTTTGTGTCTTCTCTCTCGGCGACTTTGGGGAGTGATCCTAGTTACTTTTTTGGCAGGATTGAACCGGGAGACGAGCGGGTTGATCCCGTTTCTGGTTCTCTTTCACTCCGTGTTTGCAGGAAACAAGAGGGGAGCGTGGCGTGAGGGGCTGTTCGTTTTCTTCGCTTCTTTTGCCACCTACATCTCAGTCTTTGTAGGCTTGCGCCTCCTCTTTGGAAGGCAGGCACTCATTGTGCCCTACGGACATCACCCCGGAGCCGATTTGCTGAGGTTTAACCTATGGCGTCTGATCACTTGGAGGCAGCTCCTTGCGACGTTGAACGTCGTGCCGATCGTAGCGATGCTTGCCTATCATCGGTGGCCTCGTTCCTTGCGGGTGTTTTTCTGGACGGTGGTGCCAGTCTGGGTTATCGTTCATGCCCTTGGTGCGGTCGTGGCGGAGACCAGGCTTTTCCTCGTTCCTCAAGCGATGGTGTTTATTCCGGGTGCACTGTTCGGCTTAGGGTGGCAAAACGATGCTTTTACCGGTGAAGCTGGCACCCGATTGGGTGCAAACGGGAAAGAACACGCTTAGCCCTTGGGGAAATGCTGTGAACTTTTCCTCCGAGAAGAGGGATCGAATGCCATTCTGGTTAGTCTCCTTACCGGTAAGGCAGGAGCTATCCTCAGATCGGAACAGAATCTTAGGGGGTTGTCCTAGGTTGCGGGATTATTCCTGCATAAACTCCAAAATCCATACTCCGGGGAAGGTTTCCCCGTTGGCAGCGGTGCAAGTTGGCGCACTTAAATTAAGAGCTGGCTCGCCACCGCTGGCAACCCGGACCGAATAAACGACCCCCTCTCGAACGGAAAAATCGGCGTAGCCAAGCCCGAGTTCGGGTTTCAGTCCGGTAAAGAAGCGATCTTCGCCCCCTTCCCAGCTAACCATTAGTTCCACCCCGGGTAGTTCGTTGCCCTGCGCGTCCCATACGTATACGATGATTAATCCTTTGCCCAACGCGGGGTCACAAACCGATTCTCGCTTGCGCAAAATGAAGGAAGTTTGAAAGGTTGAGTTGGGCTGGGGCGAGGCGAAGGGGGTGCTCGCTACAGAGGAGGTTGGAGAAGGCGAGGGTGGTATTGGATTGGGGGACGAAGGGCTGGGCGGAGCACCGGCAAGAGGAGTAGGGGTTGTGGTCATGGTCACCGTAGGAGCGAGTAGGGTAGCTTGAGATCGGAGCAAATCGGCCGCCAGCAAGCCAAGGGCGCGCGCTTCATCGGCCGGTTTGCCTTCGGCGAGCCAACGCTGTGCCTGAGCGGCCAGAGCGCTATAGGTGTCCTCGTCCTTTAACAGAGCGAGGCGTGCACGGGCGCGCAACAAATCTCGATTGGCTAGGTAGGCCACGGCAATCAGGGCGCGGTATTGATCTTTATCCCTCGGACTCAGGAGAGCAGGCGATATATCCGTGTATTCCACCGGATAAATGCGCAGAGAATAGATCAAACCGATCCCCAGCCCTAGAATCAGGCCAGTGAGCAAATATAGGGAACCACGGCGTTCGCTCACGGCGCGCTTGTCCCGACCAAGGGAGTTAAGGTTTCGATGGCTGCGAGCAGGGAGCGCATCTTCTGTAAATCTGTATCACTATATCCGTAACGCTCGCCGAAGTGGATCGCTTCTTGGATAACTTCCGCCGGTTGAGGGTGGTTTAGGAACGAAAGCCGAGCGAGAGCGGCCGCAAGATTTTGATCGGACGCATAAGCTTCGGCGACCATGAGGACGACATCGCTTCGGTAGTCAATGCGCAAATCTGAAGCGGCATGTTCGGCCGCTGGCGCAGGTGCCAGTACCCAACCGTACCCTATACCGGCTGCTGCGCCCAAAGCGATGGCAATGACAAAGCGAACCCAGCGTCCCAGCATATAGCCTTATTCTGCCATAGGAAACCCATTCGGGCAATAGGGCTTCTTGAGCGTCGCTTTGCCTGCTTCTGGTGCCGACCAGCTCACGCTATTGCGCTGCAAAGCTCTGCTGCGCAAATGTCAAGCGAACTCGACACCAGTTTCTCTTCCGTACCTTGCTCAAATGCGCGCACGATCTGGTTTGATTTAGGTAAAATTGGAACAGCAAGTTTATGGAAGAGCGGGTATTGGATCGCCGCAGCCTTTCCATGTTGACCTTGGCTCACATGGTGACCGATCTCAACCAGGGGGCGGTGCCTGCGCTGATCCCCTTCTTAGTGGCGCAGCAAGGGCTGAGTTACTTGGGCGCTTCGGGGATCACACTTGCCAACACGCTGATTTCTTCTATTCTACAACCTTTAGTCGGCTTTCTCTCCGATCGTCATTCCCTATCCTGGCTGTTGGTACTCGGCCCCTTGCTGGCTGGGGTAGGTTTAGGCCTGAGTGGCAATCTCCCCACTTATGGGCTGGTCTTGCTGGCCGTCCTGACCAGTGCAATCGGTGCGGCGATCTTCCATCCCGAAGCTTATCGTTACGCAAACTACTGTTCCGGCTCTCAGACTGCTACCGGGATGGGCGTTTTCTCGGTGGGCGGGACGCTGGGGTATTCTATGGGGCCACTGGTGCTCACCTTCCTCGTGGTGCAAGGCGGACTGCCCGCTACACTATGGGTAGGGATGCCGGCCACTTCGATTGCTCTCTATTATCTTTTTCAGCAATCCCGTCTGCGTTCTACCCGCACAGCCCAACAGCATTCTCTTCAGCAGAGTGGCAGAACCAACTGGCGGGCACTTTCTCTCCTGCTTTCGGTGATCGTGCTGCGCTCGATGACTTATTACTGCCTCTCGACTTTTGTGCCGCTGTATCTGATCAAAACGCGCAGCTTCCCAACACCTGTGGCAAACAGCGCACTCACAGTTATGTCTGTCGGGGGAATTGTCGGGGGGCTGATCGGCGGGCCGATCGCCGATCGCTTCGGGAGACGGCGGGTGCTGTTTTGGCTGGCCTTGCTCATTAGTCTATCGATCCTAGCCTTTCTCCTGGGCAGCAACATTTTCTCTTTCCCAGTCCTGGGCTTGGCTAGTGCGGCTCTCTCGGCTTCCTTCACGATTTCGATGGTGCTGGGTCAAGGCTATGGGAAGGGGAACTTGGGGTTGGTTTCGGGATTGACGGTTGGATTTGCGGTAGGTGTAGGTGGTCTCGGCGCACCCCTCTTCGGCTTTGTCGCCGATCGGATCGGTCTGGCGACTGCCTTTCCTGGGGTGGCGGTCTTGCCTCTTTTTGCTGCCGGATTGATTCTAGCTCTGCCGAAGGAGGCGCTGTGAACTTTGACGAGAAAGCGCGTGAATGGGATAATAACCCCGCTCGACGGGAACGAGCGTGTGCCGTAGCGGAGGCGATGCGTCGTCAGGTTCCCCTCCGCCCGACTATGACTGCGCTGGAATACGGTTGTGGAACGGGCTTGCTCAGCTTTGAACTGCGCCATGAGTTGGGCAGGATCGTTCTTGCCGATAACTCAACGGGGATGCTGGAAGTGCTACAAGAAAAAATTACCGCAGCTCAGGCAAAGAATCTTTTTCCAATTAGGCTTGACTTGCTGGTCGATCCGCTTCCTGCGCAACGATTTGATCTGATTTACAGCTTAATGACCTTGCATCATATCCTCGACACGCAGCGCATTTTGAGCTTGTTCCACCGCCTCCTGCTGCCGGGCGGCTATTTATGCATTGCTGACCTGGATAAGGAGGACGGCAGCTTTCACCAAGAACCCTTCGAGGGGCATCTGGGCTTTGAGCGCCAAGAGCTGGCGGAGCTTGCCACGGCGGTGGGTTTTGAGGTTCTGGGGTTTGAGACGGTCTATCGGATGGTCAAGCTTGTGGATGGTTGTCAACGCCATTATCCGATCTTTCTGATGACCGCTCGTAAGCGGGAAATCTTTGCGTAACCAACGAGTTCATAACGATGCTCAGTCCAGTCAACCTCGTACTATGTCGAGCGCAACCCTCTAACGCAGGCTTGTGTCGTAAGATGCCCGCCCGAGCCGCAAATCGCAGGTTTCTCCTCTTAGCGGAAAAGGCGTAGCGTTTTTAGGGTTGTGCTTTTGGGAGTTGTCGTAAGGGAGGTTTAGTGAGCCTCTACGTAACTGTGTAACACTTTACGGAACAGAGAGGAGCGCAACGATGACCGATTTTGATTCCAACACCGTTATCCTTATTACTCGCAACGGCATGGGCGACGCCGATCCCACCTTGCAACAAAAGCTGCTCAGTACTTATCTCAACCTGCTTGACCAGAACAATCTTTTACCCGGCGTTATTTGTTTCTATACTGATGGAGTCAAGTTAGTGGTTGAGGGATCCCCGGTGTTGGACGTACTTCGCTCATTGGAAAAGAAAGGCGTTCGCTTGATAACCTGTAGCACCTGCTTAGACTTTTTCCAACTGACAGATAAGGTGCAGGTTGGAATCAAGGGTGGGATGACCGATATCATCGAGGCTCAACGTCGCGCCAGTAAAGTGATCTCGATATAGTCCCCTCCGCCGCTGAAGCACAGGGGAACAGAGGGATGGCTTTAGGGTGGCCTTCGGTGAATTCCGGTGGGCAAAGACATTTGCCCTTAATTCCTTTGGGGGGCTGGCGCGTGGACTCGTCCGTCTTGGATTTTCCAGATCGAGGCTCTTTGGAGAAAATTCGAGTCGATCAACCCTAGTTCAGTGGTGGTCAAGATTGCCTGTTCACATTCTAGCAGTCGGTTCAACAGATCGAGGCGACGAAAAGGGTCAAGTTCGGCTAACACCTCATCCAATAGGAAAATAGGCGGGTGATTCGTCTTGGTGTGAATCCAGTCCAACTCGGCCAGCTTAAGGGCGATTGCGGCCGTGCGCGTTTGTCCGCGCGAGCCATAGCTGCCTAGATCTAGACCGTTGGAAAGGAAACGAATTTCATCCCTGTGTGGGCCGATCGAGGTCACTCCCTTCTGGATATCTGTATGGCGGTGCTGACGTAGAGCTTGTAGGTAGCCCTCTTGGATTTGCTGGAGCGGAATCCGTCTTCGGTTAACGGCCACCTCTATGGGAAAACGGCCTTGTAAACCTGCCGGGGCGTATGGGTCGTAAGAGGGCAAATATAGGACGACCAGACCTTCCTTCCCGCGCGTAAGTTGACGGTGTCTCGGTGCAGCCATTGCTTCCAGTTCCTCTAGAGCCTGAATTCGGGCGTGAATCAGGAACCCACCCCAGCGGCTGACCTCTCCATCCCAGAAATCCAGTTGGGATTCGTCTCCGCCTCGCTCGGACAGAAGTTTGAGAAGCGCGTTTCGCTGTTGGAGCGCACGATTGAAGTCCACTAGCGCTTCCGTATAAGCAGGATTGACTTGACCGATCGCCAGATTCAGGAAGCGACGTCTTTCCTCCGGCGGTCCTTCGATAATCTGAATGGAGTCGGGAAGGAAGATGACTGCGCTAAAATGTCCAATGGCCGCAGTGAGCTTTTGCTTGACGCCATCGAGCAAAACTTCTTTGCGAATCCGAGCTATACCGTTGGAATTCTCCTTCTCGAGAATCAAACGCACCTCGAGGCGATGGTTGAAACTTCCACGCTGGTACTCGGCGACGATTCGGGCTACGGCGAGGGGCTGGTGAAGGGCTAGGAAATGAATCAATTGGCGATCGCTTTCGGCTTGAAAGGATAAAAAGGTCGCTAAGTAGTAAATGGCCTCTAGTAAATTGGTCTTGCCCTGGGCGTTTTCGCCGACGCAAATCAGCAACCCCTTAGGAAAGTCCACTTCTAGACGCACATAATTGCGGAAGTTGGTTAGGGAAAGATGTTTCAACATGAACCCAGTCTCAGGATCGGTTCTTTTGATTCGCCCCTATACATTGCTGCCCGCGATCGGTAAGGCAGAGAGACTTTTGTCGCCCTAGAGTTTTCATAACCTCAGTTGGAAACGTTCGCTTGGGCCGGTTCCTTTTCCTCCGCCGCTTTCCATACTTTGTCTGTTCGGTCGATGAACAGAATGCCGTTGAGGTGATCGATTTCGTGTTGGAAAATTCGGGCCAACCAACCTTTTGCTTTTACCTTCGTCGGCTTCCCGAAACGGTTCTGTCCGCGCACTAGGATTTCGGCAGCGCGCTCTACCTCGCCGACAAAACCGGGAATCGAGAGACATCCCTCCACACCCAGCTCGGTTTCGCTTGAGGCGCGAAGAATCTCCGGGTTTGCCATGACATATAGCTTTGGAGGAGCGTCTGAATTTTCGTCTTCTCCATATTCTATAACAATCAGGCGCAAAGGGACACCCACTTGAGGCGCAGCCAATCCCACGCCCGGCGCGGCACGCATGGTTTCGATCATGTCCTCAATTAGGCTTTGCAATCCCTGATCAAACTTTTCTACCCGGTGGGCCTTGCGCCTGAGGATTGGGTTGGGATGCGTAACAATTTCTCGGATTGCCATAAGTTCACCTGTAAGCACAAGTTCCCCTTCTTGCTTCTGAAAGCACCAAGAGGGTTCGTAGGGATTGGTCTTTCTATTTTAGCACGAATCTACGCAGAGAAAACCTTGTCAGATGCCATCCCTCGCGTTAGCTCAGGGGGATGGTATAATCCTCTCAGTGAGTTGCGGAGTGTTTCCTCAGATGGAAAGTGAGCATATCAAGCAAATCATCTTGCAAGAGTTGCCTCGTCTCATCGAAAAAGATCCCGAGGTGCGCGAGGCAGTGTTGCGCCTTTCCCGGGAGCACTTCGCTTCGAGGGCGGAGACTCGCGATCGTTTCGAGCAACTTCTCGAGGAAATCCGCCAGATGCGCGCCGAAAGTGAGCGCAAGTGGGAGGAATTTCGCAACGAGCTGCAAGAGTACCGCCGCCGATGGGAGGAAAACGACAGAAGGTGGGAGGAGGGTCAACGGCGCCTGGAAGAATACGACAGGAGATGGGAGGAGGGTCAACGGCGTTGGGAAGAGAACGAGAGAAAGTGGGAGGAATTTCGCAACGAGCTGCGAGAGTACCGCCGCCGATGGGAAGAGAGCGATAGGAGATGGGAGGAGAGCCAACGTCGTTGGGAAGAGAACGAGCGAAAGTGGCAAGAAGACCAGCGCCGCTGGGAAGAAAATGAAAGAAAATGGGAAGATTTCCGGCGGGAGCTGCAAGAGAATCACCGTCGTTGGGAAGAGAATGAGCGAAAGTGGCAAGAAGACCAACGTCGCTGGGAAGAGAATGAGCGAAAATGGGAAGAAAACCAACAGGTAATTCGACAATTGATCGCCGGGGTCCAGAGATTGGGTCGGAAAATTGACACGACCTTAGGAGCGCTTGGCGCACGCTGGGGTCTTTATACCGAGCAGGCTTTTCGCAATGCTCTGCAAGCGATGCTAAAAGAGTTTGCAGGCCTTGAAGTGATCAACGTCACCGAATGGGACGAAACAGGTGAGGTCTTCGGCTATCCTGAGCAAGTTGAATTGGACTTGATTATCAAGGATGGGTTGCTCATTTTAGGGGAAATTAAGTCTTCAGTGAGCAGAGGAGAGGTGTATCTTTTTGAGCGAAAGGTTCGTCTTTACGAGAGGCTGCACAATTGCAAAGCTGATCGCCTGATCATCATTTCTCCCATGGTCGAACCGAAAGCTCTTGAGGTGGCTCAGAGGTTAGGTATCGAGGTTTATACTCATGCCGATGAAGCCGGCGAAGCGCTCTCGACCCTATAGAGCCCCGTGAGTATCCCGGTGAGTATAGTGAGGAACCTACTTGCCTCCACTCTGCTGTCGTAGACTTTTTTCTTCCTCGTGGTAGATCGAAAGCCATTCCATCATCCGCTCGCGCTCTTGGAGCAGTTCCCGCTCCCGCTTTTTCCTCGCTCGGGCTTCCATATAGGCGCGAATATCGTGATGGACTTGATCTGGATTAGCAACCCCATCGAAGGTGAATTGCGTCTGGCCCACGTTGACGATAACGTCCCCATAGTTGAATAGCAAAGGCAAGATACCCTTGCGGTCATGCTCGATGCTGAGAATGGAATCCAGAGAGGCGGTTTTCTTGTCTTCCTTCCCTAGGGGTTTCCTTTCGATATCGAGGATTTGGTCCGGAGTCAGCTGGTAAATATCATTGCTCCAGTCCAGATAGTGGTAGAGCCACCATAAACCCACTCCTATAAATGCCAACGCCAGAAGGATTGCCCAGGACAGCCCTGAGAGAAGAAAGCCCTCACGCTGGAATCCCAAGCGGTAAATCAAATATGCTGCAAAGCTAGCTAGGGCTAAAAGGGCTAGGGTAGGGGACAAAGTTTTCCAGACCAGAACCAGCCAATGCTTTCGATAGGTGATCACCCCTTGGCTTTCATAACGCATCATGAAAAGAGTGTGGAGCAGTTCTCTGATAGCCTTCCCTTTGCCCTTGGCCAGTGGAGCAGGGGCTTTTGATGGACTAGAGGGTTGGGGAGGAGTCGGCATCTTTGCGCCCTCCTGCCCGAGCAACCTCATTCGCAGGGCTTCGCGCATGGCTTGTCGTTCTTGTTCTAGCGAGCGTTTTTGTGCCCGTTCACGGTGGCCACGCAGGAAAGCCTCGAATAGATCGGGATTGGCCATGTTACGCATTACAATCGAACCCGTGTAGGTGCGAACGTCGATCGTACCGTAGTTAAGAATACGCCCGAGTTGCGTGGTCAACTTGTTGACCGCCAAAATGGTCGTTAGAGGGGCCTCGCGGCGGCTTGAATACAAGCCGATGACATTCTCCAGCCAGATAACCCGCTGACTTGTGATGATGTAATAGTCATTTCCCCAGTCGATCCAGTTCCAAATCCCCCATAGAACTCCCCCTCCGATAAACAGACCCCCAAGGACAAGGAGTATGTCTCGAAGAAACACACTGGACATCATCATGCCCCAGACTGTGAGGGGGATGCCTAGAACAAACACAAAGAGCGGCAGGACAAGCGAACGCCAAAGAAAAAGTTCGTGTTTTCGGGTGATAAGGTAAATCGCTTCGTCCTTGCCGAGCCAATCGAAGCGGGCTTTTTCCGCTAAATGGCGGCTCTCCGCAGTGGCTATGAAACTCGCTCGCAGATTAGGATAATGATTGAGCAGTTGTTGGAATTTTTCCCGGTCCAGCATCAGGAGTTCGCCCGCTTCTAGGGCGGAAACGTTGGCCAGACGCGCCTGTCCGAAAAGCAATGCTTCCTCGCCAAAGTAATCACCGCGGATCAAGACAGCGACTTCTCGCTTGCCCTGGAGGGTCTCGTGCCAGACGAGGAACCGTCCGGAGAATACGATGTAAAAATAATCCCCTGACGAACCCTCCCGGACGATTAAGTCACCCTGACGCACTTTTGCGTACTGAAAGAAGGCCGCAATCTCCGCCAATTCGGCATCGTCTAAGCCCTGAAAGAGCGCCATTTGGTGGAATAAAGCCAGGACTTCAGAGACATGCCCTTCCATCGTTCTTCCATTCTAGCATGAACTTCTGGGATCTCCAGTCTTCGTTTTGAGGAGAGGCGCTTTTTGACCAACGGGTCTGGGAAGTTGTATTCTCGAAGTTACGCCTCATTGAACACCGCGGGTCTCTTTAGAAAGGTGCAAGAAAGACGCCAATTTGATGATACAATTCCACCCGTCGTTTTCGCTTTGCCGGCCTACAGGCTGGATGACGCTGGGGAAGATCAAATTGCGAAATATTCTGCATAAGGAGCATACCTATGCCGATCCACTTTGGCACCGATGGATGGCGAGCGGTGATTTCGGATACGTTTACCTTCCACAATTTGCGCAACGTAGCTCAGGCTATCGCAGATGCCATCGCCTCAGGCTCTTGGGAAAATGGGTTAGAAGGTTTTTCCATTCCAAACAAGAACACGGTTGTTGTCGGTTTTGACACCCGGTTCCTCTCCGACCGCTACGCTGCAGACGTAGCGCGTGTCTTAGCGGCCAATGGCTTCACGGTGTACTTAGCCCAGTCCGATGCTCCAACGCCGGCGATCTCCTATGCGGTTAGGCATCTCGGCGCCATCGCTGGAGTGATGATTACCGCTTCGCATAACGCGCCGCGCTATAACGGGGTTAAGCTCAAGGCCTACTACGGAGGCTCGGCTACAGCCGAACAGTGTCGCAGAGTGGAAGTTTTTCTCAACCATAATGAAGAGCGTGCTCGAGGGCCTAACCTGATGGATTTCGAGCTTGCTCGTCAAAGTGGTCTAATTCAGCGCTTTAACCCGATCCCTGCTTATGGGGAACATTTGCGCACCCTGATCGATTTTGATGCCATTGGGGAGAATCCGCAGCGGGTGGTGGTGGATTCGATGTACGGCAGCGGCCGGGGAGTGATCAAGGGGTTTCTACAGGGAAGTGGCTGCGAGGTGCAGGAGATCCGTGGTGAAATGAACCCCGGTTTTGGGGGAATTCACCCCGAACCTATTCGGAAACACCTTGGGGCTTTAGCCGGCGCAATTAGCACCCATATGGGGAATTTTGGCTTGGCGACTGATGGAGATGCCGATCGGATTGGGGCGATGGACGAAGAAGGGCGTTTTGTTGATCCCCACAAGATTATGGCTCTTGCCCTGAAGTATCTGGTCGAAGAGCGGGGTTGGCGGGGTGCGGTTGTGCGCACCGTCTCGACCACAAGCATGATCGATCGACTGGCGCGTAATTATGGTCTGAAGGTTTACGAGACACCGGTGGGTTTTAACCACATCGCCGAATATATGCTCAAGGAAGATATTCTGATCGGCGGGGAAGAGTCGGGAGGCATGTCAATCCGCGGTCATATCCCTGAAGGCGATGGCATCCTCATGGGATTGTTGCTCATCGAGATTGTCGCCAAGTCGCGCCGTTCCCTGGCCGAGCTGGTTGATCAACTGCTGAAAGAAGTGGGACCTTCCTATTACGACCGTCTCGACTTGGCCTTAAATCGACCGCTTTCAAAGGAAAGAATGAAGCAAGCCCTGCTCGGAAGCGCTCCGGCTCAAATTGGGGGGGTAGCGGTAGTGGATGTTCGTTCTGTAGATGGAATTAAGTACGTTCTGGAGGACGACTCTTGGTTGCTGATCCGGCCTTCTGGCACCGAACCCGTCCTGCGCGTTTATGCCGAAGGACGCTCGAGCGAGATTGTAGAGGCGCTCATTGGTTTCGGCAAGGAGATTGCCGCAAAGATGGGCTAAACCCAAGAAAAGCTGAAAGGCCTCTCTCCGATCCTCCTTCTGGTTATCCGGTTGCGCTTCGCAATCGCCGCGTGATGAGGATAACTGCGAGGAAGAAGAGAGCCATGCCCAAAAGCATAGGTGCTCCGACCTCGTCTGCGAACCCGGTCGCCGGCAGGGCAGTGGCTGTCGGGGTTGGCGTACGCACAGCGGGCAGAGTTGCCTGAGCTGCCTGGGTGAGCAACGCAGCAACCGTTGCCGTGCGTGGATCGCCAGTCGGAATGGGCGTGTTGGTCGGGATAACGACTACAGGCGTATTGGTTGGCGTTGCAGGTATAGGAGTGTTAGTCGCCTTGACAGCCGGAGTAGGAGTGAAGGCCTCGGCAAGAGTGGTTGCTAGGATGCTCTTGGCCACTTCGGTGTTCTGCGCATTAACTGTAGCGATCTGATTCGCCTGTGCCTGCCTCTGGCGAGGCACCACCACGAGCGCATAGGCAGCCAGGCAGGCAACCGCAACTAAGGCTAGGACGATGAGGCCAATAGCAATGAAAATAAAAGTCCGATTTGACCGTTCTTCCGGCGGAGGTGACTCCAACCTCCCTGTATCGAAATTTATTTCTTCAAAGGCCATAGTCTTTCTCCTCTTGTAGTTTGTAGTGTAAGGTACGACCGCCTGTTTAGGCTTCGATAACCTCCAGGTTAACGATGGGGGAGACAACCCATTCGTCCTCCGCCAGACGCACCTGAGCGGCTTGAACCGAGAGGCCGTTTGGAAGGATTGTTGTCCCTGTGAGTAATTGTTCAATCGTACCAATGCGACCGCAATAGGGTGAGCGGCAAATTCTTACTCTCTTGCCTACTGCTAACTCCGCGGTGTCGGAGCTTGGACTTGGGTACTCTTCTAGGGGCAAGGGAATGATCACTTCCGGGCGCTTTCCTCGAAAAGCATCCCAGCTCTGGGCATTGAGAAAGGCCTCTCTTCCCTCATTGGAGGCCAAGAGCGGATAAGCTATAGCGTTCATAGGGTGGGCTCCGAAGCCATCTACAACAAGAATCGGGTAGGGCATTTTTTCGGCTACGGAAATAAGCGCCCCTTCTATTCCTCCTAAGACCAGCCCTCGGATAGGTAGAACAGCAGCCTTTTCTAGGGTTGCCCTGCGAGTCACATAACTGCCGAGAAGGATTGCATTTTGGGCACGCTGATCAAGGTGAGTTTCGGTTAACTCGGCCTCGGGGTGCTCCGAAGCTACGACAATGGAGCCGCTGGCCGCCTGGCCATTCCCCCAAATTCCTTGCACCAACACACCTACGGTCTGCAGGATTGCCCCCCGATTCTCAATTAGCTCGATAACAGTGCCACTAAAGCCCGCCGAAAGGGCGAAGGATTTTGCCCTGAGACGGAGAAGAAGCTGTCCCTCTCCGGTCAGCTCGACCCGACCGGCGTAGGGCGAGCGAACCACACGCCGCATAAGCCCTACAGGTCCTGCGATGAGATCGTTTTTCTCAAGTTCCATCCCCGGCTTAACCTGTAAGTACTCGTCCGCTTGCTGAGGGGAGACTCCCAATCCACGCCCATAGTCCACAAGCACGAATCCCGGAATCAGGTCACATTCCGCCAGAGTTTCAGAGGAGCTAACCCGTTGTCCTTTGCGCACCAGGACCCTTCCCGGAAAGGGTAGGAGCCTTTCCCGCTGAATCACAGTTAGAGGTTGGAAGTGAGTGACGGAGACTATCATAGAAATCGGCTTTAGCACCTTATAAACTACAGGAGCAATGCTATGAATGGTCTTCCAAAGCGGCTACATTCCTGCTTATCCATTCTTGTCTTCGCTTTGGTTCCCGAATTAAGGGGAGGGGACGACCGCGTAGGTCGATAAGAATGCCTAGTGCACTGCCGGCGAGGCGCACTCTCCCGCCGATGCCCGCCCTTCCCATACCGAGGTCGAATCCATGCAGAGGTTGCAAATGCATTTGGAGGGTTTGACCGAAGGATAAGGGGATGCGATAAAGAGCTCCGTAGCGGAAATCCAGCTTCTCCTCGCGACCGTTCTCGTAAGAGAGCTTGGCCTTTAGCACCACAGTCCCTGGGCGGGCTTTGCCCACCGGTGCGATGACGGATGCCAAATTCAATAACGTGCCGAAGTCCATTGCCTGAACTGCGAGGACGGGGTTAGCGGCCGCTGCAACACCAAGCCCTGCGAGGATGTGATGCTGATCGAGGACAAGAGTAGTAATATAACTCGGCTGTAAGCCGTCTAACAAGACCATCGCAGCTTGAGACCAGCGCGGGATGCGAGTAAGCACGCTCCCGGCGACAAGAATGGGTTCTATGGGCGGCAGGATCGGCGGTTCGCCGATCCCAAAGTGCCTAAACCGCTTGCGCAATTCTCGTAGGCTATTTTGGAGCATGATTCGTGCCAAGGCTAACTCGATTTCTAGCTCTTCCTCGCTCATGGGCAGGCTTGCGGGATAGATCTGCTTGGTTAAGAGCGTGTTGCGGAGTGCCTCAGGTGACACATCAAAGGTCAACCAATACGAGAGATCCTTGAGGGACACTTGCTCTAAATTCCGCAAGTAGGGATTGGCCAGCCCATACTGGGGAAAGACCCCCACTGTGGTCTTACCCTCCAGTCCGATGACCAAGGTCGTTGCGGAGGCCCCGATGTCGACTCCCATCACACCCTTGCGGTGATCGTATGCCTTGCTCAGCATCCGGACTATCCGTTCCCAACCGAACGAGGGGGGAAGTGCGCCCCCGCTGGAGAGCTGGTCAATCTCATGGAAACCGGGCATCTTGGCGCTGCGAATTTGGCGACACACGTTCATCAGGTCTAATTTGGCGCTGTCAAGGTGTTCTACTTCGAGCGTGGGGCGAACGTTCGAAGAGAGGGTGAGCGTGCCCAGCGAACCTAAAGCGCTCTCCACTTGGTTGCGCAGAGCGGAGTTGCCGACATAGAGGATGTACGGGCGGCTTTCCGCACCGCTCAGCAAAGACGCCAATCCAACCGCTTCTAGCATCCGCAGCACTGCTCGTTCCGCCCCTCCTTCCGTGCCGCCTGCAACTACGATTAACTCGGGCTGTGCTCGCAGAAGTAGGTTGAGGCGGTCCTGCAAGCTCCTTTGATCGCCAAGATAAAGATGTTCCACGACTTGAGCATAGGTTGTCGCCAAGAGACTCTTAGCACTTTCGAGGGAAACCTCTGCAAGTAAGCCAACCGCCACTGCCTTAAGCGGAGGGCCGGCCGAAATGACCGTAGCGATCAAGTCCACACCGCTACCATCCGGTCTGGAAGGACAGATTAGCTTGGCTTCTTCGTCTAGCAGAGTTCTCCCCGTGATCTGCTGCAGCCGCTCAACGGCTCGATGGACTCCTTCGCTCAGATCGTGATAGGGAGCGTTGACGGTGGACGAAGCCTCTCCGCTTCCGATCAGGCGATACCGCCCGTCGACAACGTCGAACAAGGTAGCCCGAGTTGTGACGTTGCCGATGTCTAGGGCGAGGAGTGAATCCGCCTTGACAAAGGAGACCGGCATGACTATAAGCCTCGCTGGAGCGTGATGACGAACTGAAGAAGTGCTTGGGTGCGCTCGATAAGGGCTACGAAGCCAGCCTTCAGCAAACCTGCAAAGATCAATCCTAAGGCAATCGCAATGAGCAATTGTCCGATCCGACTGAGGGATTCGATCCACTCAGCGCGCCGGACACCGCCACGGACTTGCGGGCGGGCCCCAAAATGAAAGTAGGCGAGAGTCGTGATAGTGCCAAGGAGGATGAGGAGACCTTGGACCAGACCGGAAAGCCGCTCTTCGGTTGCTGTCGCTTGGCGGTGGATATCAAAAGGCTGGATAGTGGCCCTAATCTGAGGGATAAGGGTGCCTTGAATCGCCCCGCCGATCAAGGCAGCCAACCCAACCCCGACTAAAAAAGCTAAGCTTAGATTCCCAAGCGGTGAAAGACGGGGGAAGGCTTTTAGGAACAACAAGCTGCAGAGCGCTAAAGGGATAGCAAGTTGGGTTATCCCCCCAATCGGATCTGCCAGAATAGGCAGGATGAGCGAAGGATAGAGAATATTGAAAGCTAGCACTACTGCAAATCCTGCCATCAAACCCACATATCCATAGAGAAGGAAGCGCAGTAAAAAGTGATCCCTGATAAGGTAGCTCAAGACCAGCAAGGTTAGAGCAACGCCTAGTACACTGCCGAAGAAGTCTAGGGTTAGAAAGTCTAGGCTCATAGGTTTCCTTCCCTAGGGGAACTTTTTTGGAGGCCGAGGCCACTAATCGAGTACACTAGGGATCCAAGCGTAATGAGTGCGATGCCGGTGAGGACTACTATGAGGTAGGCGCTCCAAAAACGCGTTGCCCAACCGGGTCGAGCGGCTTGTGTTTCGTAAATTGCTCCATCGCGAATACCGGCGAGCATGCTTTGAACTTGTCGCGGGTTGGCCTCGTAATAAGGTCGAAGGACCGGTTCAACTTGAGCGCTGACGGCGAAGAGCAACTTCGAGGCTGTATACTTCCCGTTGAGTTGTTCGACCCATTGGCGAGCCCGTGTCGAATCTTCGGTGATTACCAAAATTAAGTCAAAGTCCGAGATTGAGCGGATGTTTTTGAGACGATCTTGTTGCCAAGCTGCCTTCCCCTCAACGGTGTAAGGCAGGAGTTCAACTAAAGATTCGGAGAGAGCTTGTATTCCTGTTGCTCCGCCGGGCAGATAGCCTAAGTTAACCCACCCAGAGGAGGGTTGATATCGATGCCCATTGAGGCGACTCACCTCCCGCAGCAGACGGTCAGCTTGGAGAACGCCCTCTTGATGGGTTGAGACAAGGACAAAGAAAGCCCCTTTAATCATCATCTGATCCAAAAGTGCGTTGGTAGTCGCCTGGATTTCGGCAAAGTTGCCCCCTTCCATGTCTACCACGAGCAAGACAGTGGCATCGCCAGGAAGCTGACCAACGGCCTGCATTGCGTCAAAGACCGCCACACTCAGCTCTTGTGGAGTTGCGGCAAACGGAGGAATAACCAATCCAACAGCGGCAGTGGTCAACAAAACTAGAAAAATAAGAATTCGCCAAAATGAGTGCGGCTTCGCTCGCTTGAGGGGCGGAGGGGGTATTGGCTTACCCTCTGCTTCAATAAGTTTCAGGAACAGCTCGGCCTGAGCGCGCTGCTTTTCGGTTACCAACAGTTCTGCGATGGGTCGAGGTGGCCTTGTCTGCGCCGCCACCAGAGGTTCTGCTGGCAGGACGCCTCGCAGACCATGTAAGGGTCCGGCGATTTCGATCAAAGCTTCCTCTTGAAAAGGCGCCGTTGCCTGGGGCAAGCCTCCCTCAGGTGTTTTCTCCCCCATGGAGGGCTCAGTCGTTTGGGGGGACAGGCTTTCGATCAGCGTATCAAGCTGAGGCTCAATTGAGCGTTCGGCCTCATCTAACCAGGACGGAAACTCGACCTCGCTTAACTCCTCTTCAGTTTCTATGAAAGGTGGCACGGCTGCGTGCAACAGTTCCGGCGGGGCGGCTTTTTCGGGGGATTCTTCTTCGACCCATTCCTGCCCGGGAAGGGTTTCTAGCCAGGGAGGGATTTCGCTCATCCAGTCTTCCTCTGCGCTCGGAGCAGCGGGCGAGCTTTTAGGTGAAGCCTCTTTTGCGGTGAGGGGGGTGGAAGTGTCGAGTTTGTCCTCCCCAGGGAAGGAGTGGCCTTCAAGCGCAAAGGTGTCGAGTCCCTCGAAGGGGGGAACAGGGCGCTCTTCCTGCGCAATTCCGCTCCCTATCTCACCTTCACCGGGGGGACTCACGCCCTCAAGCTCGAGCTTACTTTGCGGAGCCTGGGAAAAGACAGAGGGCTGACTCGCTGAAAAGAGCGGATGCATTGGGGGTTCTTCGACTCTCTCTGCTTTATCCGCCGAGTCACCTCTCAACGAACGCAGCCACGCCGGAATGTCCTCTGCTTGCCCCTCGCTGCTGCCCGAGAACAACCCCTCTAGCCAGTCCTCCGACTCGAGAGTTCCTTTAGAAGGGGGGACTCCTTGTGGGGGGTGCTCTGCTTGAGCTGACTCTTCGGTGCCGATTTGGGAGCGCATGCCACTCAGCCGTCCCGGAGGTAAAGGTTCGCCGGATTCGGGGGGGAGTGAGCGCTTCGCAACTTGGTTGTCCGGTGGTGAGCTTGGCGCTGAGCTAGAGTCTGCCCATAAAGGCCTCAACCGTGCCTGACAGTATTGGCACACCTCAGCCTGAGGCGGGTTAGGTTGTCCGCACAAGGGGCAACGCTGAGTTTCCATCCCCTACTCTCCCGAAGGACGATCCAATCCAAACAAAACCCGTAGTCCCGTGACTGCACTGCCGAGGGCAATGCCGATCAACAGTCCTCGCACTCCGGCAGTCCCTAATACTCGTAGTGCATAGGATATCGGACTATCCTCTCCTTGGAAGAAGGGAATTTGGGTTGCGGGGAGAGGAACGGAGCCCAGCAAAGCTAACACAACAGTAGCCAAGAAAGCAAAGTTGAATGCGGAGAGCTGTTTCCGGACCATGCGGGTGAGGGCATAGATCAGCACAACCAGGATCACCACAAACAAGCTGGCTTCAATGGGGACAATCACGAAGTCGACCAGGGCCCGAGTAACCGTGTTCTGAATTCCCAATAAGCCCCCTGCGAGCAAGGCAACAAAGAATCCGAGAAAAAAGGCCAAACTCATTAGGGCCTTAGAAATACCTTCTCCAAAGCGGCTCCAATGAACTCTGGCTAAATTGAGCACTCCGACAAGCAAGGCTACGGCCGATAACAACACTGCCCACTGAAGGAAACGAAGGCGCAAGCCGTCAAGAGGGGGAAGGTCTGTGAAGTATCCCAGTAAAACGACTGTTCCTGTCAAGAATGTGATCAGCGTGGAGAAGGACAAACTCAAGAATGGTTGTCTCATATCCCGAGCAGCTTTGCACCACTGGCCAGAATTAGAAAGACAACGATTGCCCAACGGGCAATGTCTTGGGTTTGAAGAGAAGCCCGCTGAGCAGTATTGCTGTCCAGGTAAGCCCCTGCGGCGAAAACTTCCTCCCCTATCAAAGCATAAGTGGCAACGGCTGTGAAAACCGCTTGAGCGGTTAGGTGATCGCTGCCTGCAATGCTCAGGTTACCCTGGCGATGGGAGGCTTCACCGAGCCACGCTGCTTCGTTTCCCAAGTGGCCGATCAAGAGATCGACTGCAATGCGCCCCTCCCGAGTCTCCAAATACGCTCCCACTCCATAGGCAAGAGGAGTGGTTCCGGCAAGGACGGCTTGTTGGGGCAGGTTTCGTGGTGCAAGACCCAAGCGATTGTAGGTTGATCTAAGACCATCTTGGGCAAGGAGCATTAGGCTTCCTTCTCCGGTGGTGGCAATCGGCGGATGATCGCTAATAAGAGCAAAGCGGCTGAGGAGTTTGAGCACTCCCAGACCGCTGAGAGTAACGCCGAAGTTTTCGCTCAGAAGAACGCCGCGTCCTAAACTGATGTGAATGCGCTTGCCATCCTCGACGGCAAGTCCAATCGCACGACGTAAACGCTGAAACCCGGGGATTTCCCTCAATGTATACGGGACCTTTCTCTGCACGAGAGTGGAGACCACTAGCAAGAGGCTCAAGCCAAGAAATATGAGGAGACTGTATCCATCGATCATGAGACAACGCTCCCTTGTTCCTTGAGAAGAGTGAGAAATTGCTCTCGATGAACCTCCTCTTCTAGCAAGGCACATAGGGCAGACAAGGCTTGGCCGGCAGGTTGTGAGTAAAAGAGAGGCTCTAACAAGTAAATGAATTGCGCAAGGACAAGGTTCATACCGCCAAGTTCGGACAGTAAGTGATAGCCCAAGTGAGCGACCCCCCAGCGGTGGAGCGTTTTTGCCCATTTGAGCCAAATATGGTGGTAATCATCCATCGGTTAGAGTATAGCACAGATTTGAGAAAAGGATAGGCTTTCAATCAATCTTTTTGAGATGGAAAGCATCAAAAATTCTTGCTGAGCTTGTCCGAATAACGGTGCAATTATTTTGCCAACTCAACTCCGAATATGACAGGTGACAAACAAAATTATGCTTTCTATAACTATGGTAAATCATAAGGGGTGGTTACACTTTTAGCTGGTATGCGTTTGTAGACTCCATCCGCACTGGATGATTCCAGAGATTTGTATAACTACGGAGAATAGGCTATGGAACGGACTTTTGTAACGATCGATGGAAATGAAGCCACTGCATATGTTGCCTATCGTCTTAGCGAAGTGATTGCGATCTACCCGATTACTCCGTCCTCGCCGATGGGGGAATTTGCCGATGAATGGGCGACTCAAAAGAAACCCAACATCTGGGGAACAGTCCCCCATGTGATCGAGATGCAGTCCGAAGGCGGGGCCGCTGGTGCGGTTCATGGAGCCATTCAAGCCGGTGCTCTAACCACCACCTTTACGGCCTCTCAGGGCTTGCTGTTGATGATCCCGAACATGTTCAAAATAGCAGGCGAGCTGACCCCGACAGTCTTCCACGTCTCCGCACGCACGGTAGCCACCCATGCTCTTTCAATCTTTGGCGATCATTCGGACGTTATGGCATGTCGTAGCACGGGCTTTGCGCTTTTGGCTTCCGGTTCGGTTCAAGAGGCGCACGATATGGCGCTAATTGCCCACGCCTCTACTCTAGAGGCGCGAGTGCCTTTCCTACACTTCTTTGACGGCTTCCGCACCTCCCATGAGGTCAACAAGATCGAACAGTTGAGCGAAGCCGATTTGCGGGCGATGATTGACGATGCCTATGTTTACGCGCACCGTGCGCGAGCACTTTCGCCTGACCATCCCTTTATCCGTGGCACGGCTCAGAACCCGGATACTTACTTCCAAGAGCGCGAGACGGTTAATCCCTTCTATGCCGCTTGCCCACAAGTGGTCGAGAAAGTGATGGCTCGATTCGCTGAATTGACCGGTCGGACCTACCATCTTTTCGACTACGTAGGTGCGCCAGATGCCGAGCGGGTGATCGTGCTTATGGGTTCGGGGAGTGAAACTGCTGCGGAAACCGCTAAATACTTGGTTGCCCAGGGTGAAAAGGTGGGAGTTATCAAGGTGCACTTGTATCGTCCGTTTTCTGTGTTGCATTTCCTCCAGGCGCTTCCGCCGACGGTGAAGGCAATCGCTGTCCTCGACCGTACCAAGGAACCGGGAGCGGCCGGCGAGCCCCTCTACCAGGATGTGGTTACAGCGATCAATGAGGGTCTTGCTGAGGGGAGTGTACCCTATGCTCAGTTTGCCAATCGCCCTTATCCGCGCGTGATTGGAGGGCGCTATGGACTCTCTTCGAAAGAATTTACTCCTGCGATGGTCAAGGCAGTTTTTGATGAGCTTACCAGGGCTGAGCCTAAAAACCACTTCACTGTCGGCATTGAGGACGATGTCACTAGGACAAGCCTAGAGTACGATCCTTCCTTTGACATCGAAGACCCACAAACAGTGCGCTGCGTATTCTGGGGCTTGGGTGCAGATGGCACGGTGGGCGCAAACAAGAATTCGATCAAGATTATCGGAGAAGAAACCGAGAACTATGCTCAGGGGTATTTTGTCTATGACTCGAAGAAGTCTGGAGGAGTTACGATTTCTCACCTCCGCTTCGGTCCTAAGCCTATTCGAGCCCCCTATTTGATCACCAAAGCGAACTTTGTTGCTTGTCACCAGTTCTCTTTCCTGGAGCGATTTGACATTACCAAGATGGCGGCGCCGGGGGCGGTGTTTCTGTTGAACAGCATTTACGGTCCTGAGGAGGTCTGGGATCATTTACCGCAAGAGATCCAAAGGGATATTATCGAGAAAAAGCTTAAATTCTACGTTATTGATGCCTATGACGTTGCCAAGAAGACCGGTATGGGGGGTCGGATCAACACCATCATGCAAACCTGTTTCTTTGCCATTTCGGGCGTGCTGCCCCGCGAACAGGCTATTGAAGAGATCAAGAAATCTATTCGCAAGACTTACGGCAGACGCGGCGAAGCAGTTGTCCAAAAGAACTTTGAAGCGGTCGATATGACTCTTGAGAATCTCCACGAAGTCAAGGTGCCCGACCGGGTGACCAGCACCATTCATCGAAAGCCGCCAGTGCCCTCTGAAGCGCCCGAGTTTGTGCGCAATGTCTTGGGCAAGATGATTGCCCTGGAAGGGGATAGTTTGCCGGTGAGCGCTTTTCCGGTTGATGGTACTTATCCCTCGGGGACGACAAAGTGGGAAAAGCGCAATATTGCTTTGGAGATTCCACAGTGGGAACCCGAACTCTGTATCCAATGCGGCAAATGCGCCTTTGTGTGTCCCCATGCGGTGATTCGCCAAAAGGTTTACGATCCCGGCTTCCTCAAGAACGCTCCCGAAGGCTGGCAAGCGGTGGACGCAAAATTCAAAGAGCTGCCCGGTATGAAGTTCACCATTGCCGTGGCACCCGAAGACTGCACCGGTTGCGCCTTGTGTGTAGAGGCTTGTCCGGCGAAAGACAAGAGCCAAGTCGGGCGTAAGGCGATTAACATGGTGCCCCAACCTCCCATTCGCGAACGTGAACGAATCAAGTGGGATTACTTCTTGACCATTCCGGAAATTGATCGCACGGCGATCAGCGTGCGGACGGTGAAGAATTCTCAGTTGCTCGAGCCGCTCTTTGAGTTTTCTGGTGCCTGCGCGGGGTGTGGTGAGACGCCCTACATCAAGCTCCTCACCCAACTTTTTGGCGATCGCCTGATGATTGCCAATGCCACCGGTTGCTCTTCGATTTATGGCGGGAATTTACCCACCACTCCCTATACAGTGAATCGGGAGGGACGTGGACCGAGCTGGTGTAATTCTTTGTTCGAAGATAACGCTGAATTCGGCCTCGGTTTTCGCCTCACACTGGATAAACAAAATGAGTTTGCCCGCGAGCTGTTGCCCCAGTTTGCCGGAGTGCTTGGGGATGCTCTGGTAGAGGCTATCCTCAACGCCGATCAGTCCACGGAAGTAGGGATTCGCGAACAGCGCCAGCGCGTGGAAATCCTCAAGCAAAAACTTGCTGCGCTCAAAACACCTCAGGCCCAGCAACTGTTATCCGTTGCTGACTCCTTAGTGCGCAAGAGCGTTTGGATTATCGGGGGGGATGGTTGGGCATATGATATTGGCTTTGGCGGGCTAGATCATGTGATTGCCTCGGGAAAGAACGTCAATTTACTGGTTTTGGATACCGAGGTGTACTCCAACACTGGGGGGCAGGCCTCCAAAGCTACCCCCCGCGCAGCGGTAGCCAAGTTTGCTGCGGCTGGCAAGGGGCTTGCCAAGAAAGACCTGGCGATGATGGCTATGTCGTATGGGTACGTTTACGTTGCTCGCGTGGCAATGGGTGCAAACGATCAGCAGACTCTCACCGCCTTTCTTGAGGCCGATGCATACGAGGGGCCTTCCCTCGTTATTGCATACTCCCATTGCATCAACCATGGTTACGACATGCGTTATGGGCTTGAGCAGCAAAAACTGGCCGTGCAATCTGGTGTCTGGCCGCTGATGCGTTACAATCCTATGTTGGCTTTAGAAGGCAAAAACCCCTTGATCCTTGATTCAAAGGACCCAACTATTCCGGTCGAACGATATGCCTATAACGAAACCCGTTACAAGATGCTCGTCCACGGTGATGAACAGCGTGCTGAACTGCTAATCAAGCAAGCTCAAGCCGATGCTGAGCGTCGCTGGGCAATCTACCGTCAGATGGCGGAAATGAATTTTGGCCTGGTGCCCTCGAATGGGAAGGGCAGCTCAGATTAGCAAGAGCTAAGAAGGGTTAGCCGAAAAACGGCTAGCCCTTCTTTTCTCAACTCCATCGAGATTTGGGACAAGGAGCATCTTATGGTTGATCTTTCAACGTCTTACCTTGGACTTAGGCTTAAGAATCCGCTGGTAGCTTCCTCTTCTCCTCTTTCTCAAAAAGTGGAGAGCGCCTTGGCATTGGAGAGAGCAGGGGTTTCGGCGTTGGTGATGTATTCCTTATTTGAAGAGCAAATCTTGCGCGATAGTTATAAGCTCGATACGGATCTTTCGCGGGGAATTGAGTCATTCCCGGAAGCCTTGACCTACTTGCCGGATTATGGGCAGTATAGCATCGGCCCTGAAACCTATTTGCGCAATTTGCGGAACTTGAAGGACGCTCTTGCAATCCCGGTAATAGGCAGCCTAAACGGTGTTACAGACGGGGGATGGGTCAAGTATGCTCAGAAGATTCAAGATGCCGGCGCAGATGCGTTAGAGCTGAACCTGTACAATGTAGCTACAGATCCGGAGGTGACTTGCGCCGATTTAGAAGCTGAGTATTTGCGCCTCGTCTCTCACGTGCGGAAGGCCATTTCTATCCCTCTTGCGGTCAAGCTGAGTCCCTTTTTCACCGCTCTGCCTAATTTCGCTAAACGTTTAGCAGAATGCGGGGTTGATGGGATTGTTTTGTTCAACCGCTTCTACCAGCCGGATTTTGACTTAGAGGCACTCGAAGTCGTGCCGCACTTGGTGCTAAGCAACTCCAATGAGATGCGCCTGCCTCTGCGCTGGATTGCAATCTTATACAATAAAATCCCTGTTGACTTTGCCCTCACCAGTGGCATCCATACTGCTGAGGACCTCTTGAAAGCTCTCATGGCAGGGGCTAAGGTTGGGATGGCTACCTCGGCTTTCTTGCTCCACGGTGTAGAGCGCGCGGCCCAAATCCTAAGCGACCTTGAAGCCTGGATGATTGAGAGGGAGTATGAGTCGGTTACGCAAATGATTGGCAGCATGAGCCAGCAAGCCGTTGCTGACCCTGCGATGTTTGAGAGGGCGAACTACATTAGGGTACTTTCCTCATATTAGTGCCAGCGGGAAAAAAAACCGGTTCAAAAACTTCTCCTACGTAGAGCCCTGCGTAGGAGAAGTTTTGTTTAGGGGGTTTTGTTTAGGGGGGATTAAGCCATCGGTTCTTCCCCTAGGGTTACGTCCTCTGCATCGCTATATACTTCTATGCCTAGCTTGTCGGCAAGCTCTCGATCCTTTTTCCTCACCATGGGCGAAATTAAGAGCATTCGATGGATTTTGCGGTTAGTTCGGTTTTCGTACGAACGCACCTTGCGCTCGAAAGCGTGGATATCTGCCCGGCTTGCAGCCGATTTGATTTCGCAAGCTAGTAGCTCTCCGTTTCGGATGATTACATCTAACTCCACTTGATCTGGGTGACTCAATACCTCACCGCTTTCATCCCAGTACCTAACTTGCTCCACCATAACCCCAAAGGACTCTTCGAGGATCGCCCGCAGCGCATCGCAGAAGGAGTTTTCAGTTGATACGCCCCAGCGCGCCCCGATGGCTCCAAGAGTACGGTCAATGCGGTGGTCCAATCGCTTGATCTCTTCTAGGAGGGCTCGAATCTGGCTTTGATTTTCCTCCCAGCGACGCTGACCTTCTTCTTGCATGGCTTGGAGTTGACGTTGATTTTCTTCCCATTTACGTTGGTTTTCTTCCCATTTGCGCTGATTTTCTTGCCAGCGGCGTTCGCTTTCCTCGCGCATAGCCCGGATTTCTGCCAGGATTTGCTCGAAGCGGCTTTCGGTTTCAATTCGGCTGGGAGCGTAGTCGTGAACCAGATGCCACACCCAGTCACGGATTTGCCGATCCTGGGTCAGTAAGACGGGAAGTTCTCTGCGGATAATCTCGCGGATATCTTCGTTCATACCTAGATCTCTTGGAGTCGAGTATACCACACCGACCCTCGGCGGTTGGGCGGATGTGCTCTCGATCCCGGCAAGGGTGACCAGTTCTCTACGGAACGGAAAAAGATAGCCAACCTTCTCTCCGGTTAGGTTGGCTATTGAGAGCAGGAAAAGGCGGCGATCGGTTGGAACTTTTTGCGGCGAGTAACCCTTCGGCGAGTTATCTGCTCTTGGAGGAGGCCATTGGTGGGGAAGGCTTTGTGCTTCCAAACTATACTCACAAAACAGAACCGCTTCCACCACAGAAAGCTGGAGGGAGCGGCGCAATCGAGCTTTCTTTTCGGTCGGTTAGGTCGGAACTCACGGCAGATTGGGTTCTTGGGCCCCCGGTTTTAGAGGCGGATTTGGTTCCTCGGCCGAGACGAAGGACTCTGCAACCTTCAAGATCTCCTCCAGAGGCAAGTTCGAGGTGATCTGGATGCGCAGGTTGTCAATATCCCAAATGAGCTGCTTGGCATCGTGATAAGAGACCACTTTTACTTCTCCTTCCTGAGCACTCTGCGCCGCTGAGGGCTGTGCTTCAGGTGTCTGAGGGGTGGACAAAGGAGGCGCAGGCGTCGGAGGTAACAGAACGAAGGTCAAATTTCCGCTGAGTCCCTCAATCAACACGGCCGGTTGACCATTAATGGTGAGTTGCTTCCCTGCCGGCAGTGGCGGTTTTGCCTCGAACATCGGCGTTTCATCGATCAATAGGATTTGCCCTGTGCTTTGGTTCCAGTATCTTAGTACAGCGGACTCCGGATTCAGCCCGACCACCATTTCCTCAAACCCTGATGGCAAGTAGGTGGGTCGCAGTGGGGTGAATTCCGTGGCCATCGAGATGCTAACTTCCTCGCCGCCAACGGGGCCTTCAAACTTGAACCATCGTAGGAGAGGTTGCATCTGAGCGCGTGCGCTGGGTACCAAAAGCACAATACTGAATGCAACCAGCGCAATTGCAAGGAAGGTGAGTAGCAATTTTGCTTTCATGCTTATTCTCCTTTCTAATGAAAAATGTGGGATCGTTCTTCTTTTAGCACGTGTGGCACATGGGTTGGCCGAATGTTCGCTTGCTTCAGATACACCTTGAGGCGGAAGAGTGTTGATTTTTCTTTGGAGGGCATGCCAGACTTGTGCGGTGACGACTTGATCGGCTACCCTTGCTTTTAGGAACCTTCGCAGCCGCAGTTGCGTTTCAACCAAGGCCTTAAGTTCGCTTGCGCATTGGGGACAGTGCGTCAAATGCGCCCGGAGATCGTTCTCCTCCTGCGGCAGAAGCGTTTTTTCGAGGTAGTCTAGAAATGCCGATTGAGCTTGTTGACAATTCATTCTGTGACTCCCTTTTCGATTGCTCGAGAGCTTTCTTGGCGAATTTTGTGCTGCAGCGCCTTGAGCGCTCGCGCCAGTCTCGATTTGACCGTTCCAACGGGGATTTGCAAGATCTGGCTGATTTCCTCGTAGGACAATTCTGAGAAGTAGCGTAAGATCAACACCATCCGTAACCTTTCATTCAACTGAGCTAGCGCTTGCTGTAGCTCCTCTTCCTCTTCAGCTTTGTGGAATGCAGAGTCCTGAGGAGGAGAGAAAAGCTCGACCAGCCGATCTAAGGAGACTGACAGAAATCTCCGTTTGCGCTTTCGATTGAGACAATGGTTGACCGTGATCTGATGCAGCCAAGTGGTGAAAGCGCCCTTAGAAGGATCGTAGGTATTCAATGCGCGGTAAACTTGGAGAAATACTTCTTGTAGTGCATCCTCGGCCTCCTCCCGATCCTCTAAGATTAGAAAAGCGAGTCGGTACACCAGATTTTTATACCTATGAAAGAGAGCCTCGAAAGCTTCAGCGTCTGGTAGGTTGAATTGAGATGAACGGCTCAAAATATTTTCTCCTCACAACTTGCTCTACACATACTATAGTGTGAGGGAAAAGCAAAAGTTCCCGAGCTTCACATCTGCCAGAAAACGCTATCCTTCGTGCTTGCGATTGCGCTTGCTCTCCGGGGTGGACTCTAGAGCGGTGCAACTCGATGAGGAAGCTTCCCCTGTGTTTTCTGACGGGGGCGGTTAAGGTTAAGTTCCCTCGAGAAAATGTTCTCTTGAAGGGCAAGCTTCCTATCCATAGAAAGACTTGCCTCTAACTCTCCGAAAAAACCGTCTTCGGCTTTGTCCCCGAGCGTGCTTCTATGATAAAATAGAGATTAACCCAGCCATCCCGCACTCAGGAAAGCGTCATGGAGGATGCCCTTAGCAAGATTTGCCGAGCTGTCGTTGAAGGGGACGATGTCTCGGTCGTTGAATACGTACGAGAAGCACTCCAAGCGGGGGAAAGTCCGTTGCGCATTTTGAACGAGGGCTTGATGCCCGGTGCAGATATTGTCGGCAAGCGGTTTGAAGAGGGAGAATATTTCCTGCCCGATCTAATGCTGGCTGGGCGGGCTCTGAAGGCAGCTATGGAGATCCTCAAACCCCTGCTCGCCGCAGCTGCAGCGACCGACCCGACGCTAAAGAAAGCCAGAATCGTCATTGCTACTGTCCAAACCGACATTCACGATATCGGCAAGAACATAGTCGCTTCCATGTTAGCGGCAGCCGGTTACGAAGTCATCGATATGGGTGTGGACGTGCCGTTGAATGCGATCATCGAGAAGGCTGAGGAGACAAAGGCCGACATTATTGCCCTCTCTGCCCTGCTCACGACCTCGATGCCCTACATGAAGGATCTGATCGAATTGTTGAAAGCGCGCGGGCTGCGTCAAAAATATCGGGTGATGGTTGGGGGTGCCTCGGTAACCCCTGAGTGGGCAGAAAGCATTGGTGCTGATGGCACCGGACGGGACGCCGTGGAAGCAGTTCGGTTGGCACGCCGCTTGCTCGGTGAAGGATGAAGTACCATGCGCGATTACCTGGGCATCCTCGACCGGGCTTATGACGGGGAGTATATCTCCGAAGAAAATTGGGACCTGGAGAAAGTCGCCGCAAGTGCTCGGCGCTTGGTGAGGAAATATCGTCTGGAGTGGGATCGTAATCAGATCATTCCGACAGATGATGCTCTGATCGATGCAGTTTTCCAAGCTGGGCTAGAAATGGCGATTGAATTGGGGGTCTATTGTCGTTCCACCGAGCGCATCATTCGTCTTACCCTTGACGAAATTGAAGAAAGCCTTCGTGCTATGCCCCAAACCCTGGTGATGGGCGAAGGGAAAGACGCACGCACATTGTATGCACGGCGGATCGGAGATGAACGGGCGCCGCTCTTCTTCGGAGGAAGCCCGGGCTCTCCCATTCCGGAAGAATATTTTTTGGAAAACGTGATCTCCTACGTTCAAGAGCCATTGATCGATTTAGCGACCTGCGGCACATTGACAGCGATTGCGGGGCGAGAAGTGCGCACCGGGCAGCCGTTGGAAATCGTGGCTACCCGCAGGGAATTGCAGCTTCTCCATACTGCACTAGCCCGAGTGGGTCGCCCCGGCATGGGAATGCTCGCTGCCCAATCGAGCGTTTCTGAACTGGGCGACTTGGCTGTTGCACAGCCTAACCTGTTGCGGCGCTGCGACTCGCATCTCGTGCCGCTGCTCAATGAGCTGAAACTGGACTTTCGCAATATGGCTCGCGCGGTGAATTCGTGGGAATACGGAATGATCAACGCTTCCCTGCCATGTGTTATTGTGGGTGGCTTAGGCGGTGGCCCGCCGGGTTCGGCGGTCATCAATGTGGCTTCGTTTATCGTTTCTAACGTAGTTTGTCTGGCGGACTATCACATTTTGCACCCGATCCACATTCGCCACGTGGCAACCACAACGCGGGAAGTCCTATGGGTGATCAGCGCTGTCGGCCAGGCTTTTGCCCGGAATGCGCCTGCGATCATCGTGGCCGATATCTACCCGAAATCGGGAGCAGGAACAATCGAGCTCCTCTATGAGACTGCGGCCAATGCGATTGTTAACTCTGTCTCTGCATGCCACTTAGAAGGCTGTGGTTCGGCAGATGGCAAGCTGCCTAACTGTTCCGGCCTGGAAGCGCGTTGGATGGCAGAGGTAGCCTTGGCGGCTTACCGGAAGAAAATGACGCGGGAGGAAGCCAATCAGTGGGTGTTACGCCTTTTGGAAAGATACGAAAAAGTATTTGCTCAGGAAGGAGGTAATCCGGGGAAACCTTTTGACCAAGTCTACAACCTGAAGACACTGCGGCCGACCCCGGAGTGGCAAGCGATGTATGACCAAGTGAAAACGGAGTTGAAAGTTGAGGGTTTAATATAACAAGTGTCGATAATCGGCAAGGGCTATTGCCGAAAGGAATTGATCTAAGGAGGTTAGGCCATGACTCTACCTGTGATGCTTCTTCTCAATGTCCTTATTGTCGTCCTGTTGGGGGTTATTGCTCGTTTTGTCAAACTCGGCAAGCAAGAGAGTGCTGAGGGGTGGAATTTAGCCTTTACCAACCGAGACCTGATCCTTATGGCGGTGATTGCGGCTATTTCCGGGGTGGTCAACACGGGCACAGGGATTCTCTGGAGTGCTGCCAATGCCGCTGGCGGTCCTTTGGCCGGAGCCGCTCTCCAAGGAGCCTTTATGTGGGCTTACATTCTGGCTTTCTTCCTGGTCCGCAAACCGGGAGCGATGGTCATCGTTGGCGTTTTGGATACCGCTGTTGAAGCTTTGTTAGGAAATCCTTCGGGCATCGCTACCATTGGCTGGGGTGTAACCCAAGGGATCGCCGCCGAAGTGGTCTTAGCAATCTGCAGTTACAGTTCGTTCAGTTGGTTTAGCTTGGGCTTGGCCGGTGCAGCCGCTTCTCAGTTTGGCACAGTATGGACAGCCTATCTCTTTGGTTGGGATACGACACCCGAGGTGGTCAGCCAATATTGGTTGGCTTCGCCGATTAACCTGGTTTCTGGCTTTGTCCTTTCCGGCTTGCTGGGATTGGCCTTGGGCAAGATGATCGCCCGCACCGGGTTAGTGAGAGCCACTCGCTCGTCCTAATCAAACCGAAATCATGACTTCTCCGCCTGCTTCACCGCTGGTCGTTTTTGACCGGGTGACCTTTTATCATTTCGAGCGAACCACGCCGGCCTTGAACGAAGTCAGCTTCGTGCTGCCGCAGGGTTCGCTCACCCTTTTGGTAGGTCCTTCCGGATGCGGCAAATCTACCTTATGTATGCTGATGACCGGCATTATTCCCCACTTGTTGGGGGGAGTGTTGAAAGGGCGGGTCATTGTCGATGGCAAGGATGTTGCCCAAACTGCAGTCAAAGACCTTGCTCTCTCGGTGGGAATGCTCTTCCAAGACCCAGAGTGGATGTTCGCCACTCTGCGCGTGGAAGATGAGGTCGCTTTTGGGCCAGAAAATCTTAAGCTGCCTAGGGCAGAGGTCTACCAGCGGGTCGAATATGCTTTGGAGACGGTAAGTTTGTCTCGTTTTCGCCATCATCTGGTTTGGGCTCTATCCGGTGGGCAAATCCAAAAACTTGGGTTGGCTTCGGTTCTGGCTATGCAACCCTCGTTGATGATCCTTGATGAGCCGACTGCCAATCTCGATCCCGCTACCACGCACGCAGTGCACGAGTTGATCCTCCGCCTACGAGAACAAGGGAAGACGATTGTGCTGGTAAGCAAGGAGCTCGATGAATTCATCGCTGAGGCGGATAACGTGCTTTATTTAGCAGACGGGAAACTTGTTGCTCAAGGGCCGCCGCGAGAAGTGGTCCTTCAGGCTGGCTTGCATATGCTCCGGGCGGGAGTTTGGCTGCCCGAGCCCACAGAAATCGGCTTGCGCTTGCGAGAGAAGGGAAAGCTCGCCTCAGAAGCCTTGCCCCTCACGATTGCCGAAGCTAAACAGGCTTTTTCTACCCTTTCCTTTGCTCCGGATGTGAATTCTTCGCCTCAGTCCTCGGTGTTAGGTCCGCCGCTGATCGAAGCCGAGAGCATACACTATACCTACGATCGAAAGGTCCATGCCCTACGTGGAATTTCTTTTGGAGTGCGAGAGGGCGAGCTCGTGGCTATCATTGGCCAGAATGGAGCCGGGAAAAGCACTCTGGCGAAGATGCTGGTTGGCCTCCTTAAGCCCTCTTCAGGAACGTTGCGTTTGTTCGGCAAGAATGCCGTTCACTGGAAGGTAGCAGATTTGGCAAACCGGATTGCGCTGGTCTTTCAAAACCCTGAACACCAATTCTTGTGCGACACGGTTTTTGAAGAGCTTTCTTATAGCTTGCTTGCCAAAGGCATTACTGATCCCGCCCGGGTTCAAGAACGCGTAGTGGAAACCTTGCATCAATTAGATCTGCAGGCCGATGCCCAAACTCACCCCTTTGCCCTCTCTGAGGGCGCAAAGCGAAGATTGGGTGTCGCGACAATGCTAGTCGGCGGGGGGGTTCAGGTCTTGATTGTTGATGAACCGACCTATGGTCAAGATCGGCGGATGACCGAGCGGCTGATGGAATACATCCGTCAGTTGCGTCAGGAGGGGATCACGGTGCTTATGATCACCCACGACATGCGCCTCGTGGAAGCGCACATTGAACGCGCAATTGTTATGGCTGAGGGGCGCATCCTATACGATGGTGATACCCAGACTCTATTTACCTTGGAAGAGGTGATCCATCAAGCGAATTTGCGACCAACGGCGCTCAATAGCTTAATCACAGAACTGCGTCAACAGGGGATAACGATCCCAGCCGGAATCAACACTGTGGAAAAATTTATCCAGGCAGTCCAATGAGTGAGCAGCTTTTAGCCTACGTCGAAAAAGAATCTCCCTTCCACCGCGCCGATGCATTGAGCAAACTCCTTTGGGTGATTCTCGTGGTTCTTGCTACTTTTCAGTTTCAGACTACGCTTTCGCGTGCCATGATGTTTTTGGCTTTATTGTTTACAGCTTTGGTCGTGGCTAGAGTGCCATGGCGTTCCTTTTGGCGTGTGTCCCCGTTGATCTTTGGTGTGGCCGTTCTCCTGGGGGCTTTTCACTATGCCGTCACTCCAAGGTTTACCCCGCTCTTTTCGATGGGGAGTTACGTAATTTTTCGCGAGCCTCTGGAAGCAGGTGGAGCTTACTTCTTCCGCCTAGCGATTATGGTTTTGGCCTCGTTTCTCCTAATTTGGACGACAGACACCTATCAGCTTATGGTAGGGCTAGCTTATTTGGGTTTGCCCTATCGCTATGCGTTTGCGATCTTCATGGCGTTGCGCTATATTCCGCTTATTCAAAGAGAGGTCGAGGCGGTGCAAGCTGCCCATGCTATTCGAGGCAGAGCTGTGCAGTCTCCTTTGAAACATCGGTTTCGACTTTGGCAGAGATATCTTTTTACCGTGATTGTAAACGGCCTCCGAAAGGCAGAGAACACCGCAATTGCTATCGAATCGCGTGGCTTTGGTGCGTATCCTCAGAGGACTTACTGGAAAGAATTTCGTTGGACACGTAGCGGGATTCTCCTTGTTTTGATCTTCGTCTTCTTTTCTCTCGCTTTGATTGTCTGGGAAAGGTTTTTGTTTTGAGCAAATTGGATGAAGAGGTCTTCACTCCTGAACCGCCAACGCGCAATGGGGAACGCAACGCCTGGCTCGTGGCCTTTCTTATGGTGGCTTTGTGGCTCATTTTCAAAGTTGCGCATTGGCAAACGCCGCCTGCACTCGCGGTGCTCGTGGCCCTGACCCTAGGTGTGGCAATTTTGATCAGCTTGGCAAATTGGGTGGAGCGAAAAACCCTTCTGGCTATCGGGAGCGAGGGCATCCGCTTTGAGAACGGGCTGCGTAGAGTATACCTTGCGTGGGATGAAATTGAGCAAGTGCGTGTCCGTCCTACGCTATGGGGCAGGCGGGTGCAAGTGCGAGGGAAAGCAACCCAGTTTGCCTTTTATACCTTGGGAGAGTTGAAATACCGGGGAATGGTTCGGGCAAAGACCGGCTTTGCGCAGGGGGAGGAAATCCTCCGCCAAACTGTGCTGAAGAGTAGCCTGCAGATAGCCGAGCAGTTGGGAGAGGAGGTGGTCTACATTCGCCAGCCCAAACCCATCTCTCGATGAAGGCTGCGGAGCACTGGTCGAGCTTTTCATGGACACTGGGGGTGATCAAAACGGATCAAAGAGCGCATATGGGACGTGAACGGTTTTTTTATCCTGCAATCCTGGGTGACCGGGAGTGACTCAAGGTGAGGTAAAATAAGGCGAGCCTTGTTTTGTGCAATTTTGAAGTCTTTCGCTTTGCTTACTGTGTGCTCCATGGTGGCAGATTTTTTGTCTCAGAAGCGAGGAGACGTTCGTTCGGGCGCAAAGGACTCGTGAGTTTGGGAGTGGACTATGACCCTGGCGATGACCGTTGATCAACAGGTCGAATATCTGATGCGTGGTACGGAGTACGGTGATGAAGAGCTGAAAAGAACCTTCACCGAAGAGTTACGTCAACGGCTGATCGAGGCGCAGCAAGAAGGACGACCCTTGCGGGTTTACTGTGGATACGACCCGCGCACTGCCGACTTGCACCTCGGCCATACGATTACCATGCGCAAATTGCGCCAGTTTCAAGAGTTGGGGCATGAGGTCACCTTTTTGATCGGCACATATACTTCGCTGATTGGTGATCCCTCGGATAAGGACGTGCTGCGACCTCGGCTTTCGCCTGAAGAGGTAGAGCGCAATGCTCAGACCTATGCCGAGCAAGCATATAAAGTCTTGGATCCCCAAAAGACCATCATCCGCTACAACGCAGAGTGGCTCTCGAAACTGACTTTAGCCGACTTAATCCACCTCGCTTCGAACTTCACTTTACAACAATTCCTTACCCGCGAGAATTTCCGCCTGCGCTGGGAGCGCAATGACCCCATCTATCTTCACGAGACCTTTTACTCCCTCATGCAGGGTTATGATGCTTACGTGTTGAAAGCCGACTGTCAGGTTGGAGGTACTGATCAGCTCTTCAACATTGCCACGGCAGCGCGAAAGATTATGAGCTTCTTGGGAGAGAAGCCCAACATCCCGATTATTATGGGGATCTTGCCCGGCACAGATGGGGTTGTGCGGATGAGCAAGTCGCTGGGCAACCACATCCCCCTAAACACTACGGCTGAGGATATGTACGGCAAGGTGATGAGCATCCCCGATTTTGCCATGGGGAGCTATTTCCGCTTGGTGACGCGCTGGTCGAGTGAAACGATCCGAGATCTGGAAGAAGGGATGGCAAGCGGTAAATATCATCCTCGTGATGTCAAGATGAAGCTCGCCAGGGAGATTACCGAGATTTTCTATGGAGAGCAAGCGGCGCTTGAAGCGGAGCAGCACTTTGTGCGCGTCTTCCGACAAAGGGAAGCACCCGAAGAGATGCCGGTATACCGATTGCAGCCGGGACAAACAGTACTTGAGGTGCTAGTAGCAGCCAAGCTGGTGGGAAGCAAAAGCGAGGGACGGCGGTTGATTGAACAGCAAGGGGTGCGCTTGGACGGCGAAACGTTGCACGATGCCAATCAGCCTTTTCCGCGCAGCGGGATTTTGCAAGTGGGCAAAAGACGCTTCCTGCGGGTGATTAGCTAGGCGGGCCTGTGCGAAATTTGGGTTTTTCCTGCCAGCGGGGACCTCAAGGAAGGTGGAGCATGTTAACGAACCCTAATTTGGTGAAACAGCCCTACTGTGGCGATCCCTTGATAAAATCGGTTCTTGGAGGAGATGCCTTGAAGGTAAGATAGGTTGGGTTCTATGAAGGACGTTCAGATCTTGCTAACCAATGACGATGGGATTCGCTCGCCGGGATTGTGGGCAGCGGCAAGCGCCTTAAGCCAAATTGGCTTCGTGCATGTGGCTGCTCCGCGCGAGCAATATTCTGGGGCGGGGCGGTCGATGCCCTCCACCTCGGATGGCATTATTCGCGAACACATCATTCGGGTCAATGGACAACATTGGAAGGTGTATTCCGTGGGGGGCACTCCCGCCCAGACTGTCTTACATGCCGTTTTAGAGATTCTACCCCGTTGCCCCGATTTGGTCGTTTCGGGGATCAATTACGGCGAAAACCTCGGTACTGGGGTGACGATTTCCGGCACGGTCGGAGCTGCTTTAGAGGGCGCAGCCTTAGGGATTCCGGCCTTAGCGATTTCTTTGGAAACGGAGCCCCAATATCATCTATCCTATGCTACCCATATCGATTTTAGCGTAGCTGCATACTTTGCTCAATACTTTAGCCGCATTTTGCTCTCCTGTAGTCTGCCGTTTGATGTCGATGTGCTGAAAGTGGATGTGCCCTCGGATGCTACTGCGGAAACCCCTTGGGAAGTTTGCCGCCTTTCACGCAAAAAGTATTACGAGCCGATGCGTCCCAAGCGCCGTTCGTGGAGCCAGCCGGGGCGTTTGGAGTACCGCTTGGCGCGCGAGGCCGATGAAGCTGTAGAGGGCACCGATGCCTATGTGATGCGCGTCAAACGGTGGGTTGCTGTAACTCCCCTCAGTTTGGATTTGACTTCAAGGGTGGATCTGGCTGAAGTTGAGCAGCGCTTGCGAGCGGCTGTTCCTGCGGCGCAAGCCTCTAACGCGGGGGAAGCCACTGGCGAAAATAGTCTCTCAACTGGGCGTGAATCGCAGGCGGTGCAATGAGGATGGTTAAGGGTGGGGTGAGAAAGTCTGCCTCTCCGTAGAGATTGGTGACGATCGCACCGGCTTGGCGGGCAATAAGCCCCCCGGCGGCTACGTCATAAGGCATAACTTCATTCTCCCAGTAGCCATCGAAACGTCCACACGCAACGTAACAGCAGTCCAGCGCTGCAGAGCCCAGACGACGAACTCCTTGCGTGAGCAAGCTGAGCCGCGCATAGTGATCGAGATTATTGTTCGGGTTGGTGCGAATGTTATAAGGAAAACCGGTGGCGAGGAGACAATGCTCCAAATCGGTTGCCGAAGAGGGACGAATTGGTTGGCCGTTTAGCCAAGATCCTTTCCCGCTTTCTGCGCTAAAGCATTCCTCGCGCATTGGATCGTAAACCACTCCAAAAGCCAGTTCGCCTTTTTCTTCATAGGCGATGGAAACACAGAAGAAGGGAATGCCGTGAGCGTAGTTCACTGTTCCATCTAAGGGATCGATATACCAGACGTAATCAGCATCCCCCTTGAGAGCACCGCTTTCCTCGGCGATGATGCGGTGGCTAGGGTAGGAGTCCCGAATTTGACGCAGGAGAAAGTTTTCCGAGCGGCGATCGACGTCGGTCACGAGATCGATCGGCCCTTTGTAGGCAATTTGGAGATGACTAACTGTGCCCGGCAGGGGTTCGTAGGATGCCCGCAGAATAGCTCCGGCTTGGCGGGCAAGCTCTTCCAATTCGTCTAGGGTTGGTGTTGGCACTTTGGTTAACCACTCCCCGGGAGACTCACAAAGCAGGACAACTCGGTAGGAGTTGTCCTAGGCTAAGCGGTCTTATCTGAATATCGGTCTTAATTTTACTCTTGATTCTGGCTAAGGATGCGTTCAAGCTCCTGCAGTTCCTTCTGGATTTCATCACGATGGCGGATAGCCTCCTCGAGCAGAGCTTGGTAAGCCGAGCGATGGGTTTCCGGTAAAGTGCGTAGAAGCCTTTCGGTGCGGCTGATTTGACTGAGCTTATGACGCAGTTTGTTTTCTAACCGCTCGCGGTAGCCCGAGTAGAACTCCCGATCACCCAGCGGCTCGGGCAGGTTGGAGAGATCGGCTGTGAGCACTTCGGCAACGGTGAGCAGAAATTCTTCGGTATCGACCGGTTTTTCCAAAAAACGTACTGCTCCGAGACTCATGGCAAAGCGCTTGTCCTCTGGAGTGACGTAGGTGGCGGAGAGGAAGACAATCGGAATCCGACTAGTTTTCGGGTTAGAGCGCAACTTGTGCGCCAGAGCAAACCCGTCTAGCTTGGGCATCAGAATGTCTGTGATAACCATTGCAGGCAATTCTTTCTCAATGGCAGCCAAGGCCTCTTCACCGTTTGAAACCGCTATCACGGGATAGCCCTTGAAGCGCAAGGTGAGTTGCAGCAGTTCTAAGATATGGGGCACATCTTCCACTACGAGTAGAGGGCCGTGTGGGATCATCATGCCCACCATTTTACTCTTCAGGAGGCGAGATTCACCTTACAGATCTGTGAACTCTGCAATACCCGAGTTACGGTGTAGGCGTTGCCGTGGCGATGGCAGGCAGGGTCCCGGTCACAGTAGCGATTGGGGTTGGCGTGGGTGGCACCGGTGTGACCAGATTGACGCGGATAATCAGCCTCTGGCCGAAGAAAATCTTGTTTGGGTCATCCAGCTTGTTTTCTTGGAGGATGTCCTCAACCGTGCTGTTGAACTTTGCGGCAATGAGCGCAAGAGTGTCGTTGGGCTGGACAATGTATTCGATTCGCGTGCCTCGCGGCAAATTGGGGGGCAGGGGGGTGGGAGTTGGAAGCTGTGTGTTCGGGCCGGGGATTGTTAGTTGGTCTCCGACGCGGATCAACGGGTTAGAGGGATCGAGATTGTTGATCGCAACGAGTACAAAGAAGTCTACGTTGAACTTTTCTGCGATGCCGATCAGCGTGTCCCCTTCCTGAACGGTGTAGGGGAAGGGCCCGGAAGCTGTGGGGGTCGCAGTTTCGGTTGGGGTGAGTGTTGCGGTGGGAGTGTCCGTGGGAAGGGGGGTGACAGTAGGTGTATTGGTGGGAGTGGGCGTTTCGGTCGGTGTGGGGGTCGCTGTCGGAAAGAGCGAAAACTGAAAGCTCCTTGGGTTGACCAGCCAAAAGATCAACACCGCAGCGCCTACGACCAACAGTAGGGCCGACAACCCCAAAAGAAGGGGGGCTTGTTTTGCTGCTTGTTGTCGCTTGCGGTAGGCAGAGATAACGTTCTGAGCTGATTCCTTTTCTTTTTCTTTCTCGGTCATAATAAATTGGTCTCTAACTCCTCTCTCCATGTGGAGTTTTCTTGATTCTAACCGATTTTCGGCGATCTCTCCTCGCTTGTCGCTTCGGCTTGCCAAACTTGAGGGTCATAGGGCGGCAGTTCACAGCGCAGTTCACCGTCTTTGCGGTAGCCGAGGGCATAACCGGCTTGGATCAACTGATGGATTTCGCTGGTGCCCTCGTAAATTGTGGCTCCCTTGGCGTTGCGCAGGTAGCGCTCCACCGGGTACTCATCCGAGTAGCCATACGCGCCGTGAATTTGAACGGCTTCCGCAGCGGCTTGGAAAGAAGCCTCTGTGGCAAACCACTTGGCCAGAGAAGTCTCTTTAGTGTTGCGCAAGCCACGATTCTTCATCCAACCAACCCGTAAATAGAGCAAGCGGGCCACCTCGTAAGATTGGACCATGTAGGCGATCTTCTGCTGGATCAACTGGAATTTGCCGATCTCTCTACCAAAGGCCTTGCGTTCGGTAGCGTATCTGACGCTGGCTTCTAGGCAAGCGCGGATCAGCCCTGTTGCCCCGGCTGCCACCGTGTAGCGTCCATTGTCCAGACAACTCATGGCGATCTTGAACCCCTCACCTTCCTCACCTAAGCGGTTTTCTGCCGGCACGCGTACCTCTTGAAAGGCAATCCAGCCCGTAGAACCTGCGCGCACGCCTAACTTGCCATGGATTTCCCCTCTCTGAATGCCCGGAGAGTCCAGTTCGACCAGAAAGGCAGAGAGGCCATCGTGCGGGTCGGCAGCATCGGGATTCGTACGCGCTACCACCAAGGCGTGATCGGCCTTGGTGGCCAGCGAAATCCACATTTTTTCGCCGTTAAGGATATATGTGTTGCCATCCCTGCGGGCCGTACATCTCAAATTGGCCACGTCCGATCCAACTCCGGGTTCGCTCAGGCCGAAGCAGGCGATTTTTCTGCCCTCTGCTTGGGGAATGAGAAACCGCTGCTTTTGCTCTTCTGTTCCCCATTGCAGGATGCCGAGACTGTTCAAGCCCACGTGCACCGACATCACTACGCGTAAGGAGGTGTCTACGGCTTCCAGTTCCTCGCAAGCTAGCCCGAGCGAGATGTAATCCATACCTTGACCGCCATACCTCAAGGGAAAACAAATGCCCAAGATACCCAGTTCTGCCATTCGCTCCAAGACAAATGGCGCCATTTCCTGAGCGCGATCGGCTTCTCGAATTACGGGGGCAACTTCGCGCTGGGCAAACTCGCGCACCATCTTTTGAACCATTTGATGTTCTGTGGATAAGGCAAAATCCATCGTAGTTCCTCCGGAGAGTGTTCGCCTCTTTATTGTACTCTGTATGGGAATTTCTCTCACGGCAATGGCTCGCTTTTCGAAGGAGAGGGGCTGTTTTACGCCTCTACCCTCAAGAGCTCTGCGCTTCGGGCGGGAGATTGATCCAGCTCGGGTCGAGGCTGCTTCACTGGAGGGGAATCGCAGTGTCCTCCTCTCAGTTTGCGGTTGAAGGCGGTTTTGGCTCGGACAACTGCCTTGTTGACGAGCTCTTCATCTTCACTTAGAATCGAACCATGGTCTCAACGTGGCTCTCATAGTCTCGTTGAGGTTTTCGTGTTCCAAGAGGATAAGGAGCTGATCGATGTCAAAACGCCCTTTTTTGTCCAAGCGTGCCCCGATTTATCAGGATGTGCCGGATGAGCAATGGTATAACTGGCGCTGGCAGTTGAGTCACCGTTTGAACACAGCGGAAGAGATCGGTCGGGTCATTCCGCTGACAGAGAGTGAGCGCAAGGCACTCAACGCCCCGAACCTTTTTCGAGTTGATATCACTCCTTACTTCATTTCCCTAATCGACCCGGAGGACCCAGACGACCCGATTCGCAAGCAGGTGATCCCCACTGAAGCCGAGATGGTGCCTTTTACAGCGATGATGGAGGACTCTCTGGCAGAAGATCGTCACTCGCCGGTGCCAGGTCTGGTGCATCGTTATCCCGACCGAGTGCTAATGCTGGTCACCACCCAGTGTGCCAGTTATTGTCGATATTGCACTCGATCTCGGATTGTGGGCGACCCTTCGGCCACGTTTTCGCGCCAAGAATTTGAGCTGCAGTTAGAGTATATTCGGCGCACGCCGCAAATTCGTGATGTTCTGCTCTCAGGTGGAGACCCTCTCGTGCTGGCGCCGAAGATCTTGGAAGAAATCTTGAGTCGCCTGCGAGAGATTGAACATGTCGAGATTCTGCGCATTGGCACGCGTGTGCCGGTCTTTCTACCCATGCGCATCACCGACGAGCTGTGCGAGATGCTCCAGAAGTATCATCCCCTGTGGATGAACATCCACGTCAATACTCCTAACGAGATTACCAAAGAACTTGAGGAGGCGTGCGACAAACTCACTCGTGCCGGCATTCCGCTGGGCAATCAAGCGGTCTTGTTGGCGGGGATCAATGACAACGTGGAAATTCAGCGCCAGCTCGTCCACGACCTTGTGCGCATTCGTGTGCGGCCATATTATCTCTATCAGTGCGATCTTGTGGAAGGGGCGGGTCATTTCCGGACACCGGTCGGCAAGGGGATCGAAATCATGGAAGGATTGCGCGGCCATACCTCGGGCTACGCGGTTCATCAGTATATTATCGATGCCCCCGGTGGTGGGGGAAAGATTCCGGTTATGCCGAACTACCTGATCAGCTACTCCGACCACAAGGTTGTCTTGCGTAACTATGAAGGCTTTATCACCACTTACGAGGAGCCGGTGGATTATTTGCCGGAGAAGGCGGCAAAGTTTAAAGGCGAAAAACGCCCTGAACCCGGTCAGAGCGGAGTGCATGGCTTATTGCAGGGCGAGGCAATGTTCATCAAGCCCGAAAACTTTGATGAAGTGCACGACCGCCAGGGGATACAGCACCGCTTGAAGGACGAAAGAAAGTGGCAACCATTAGGCATCGGGAGTGGAACAACCGAGAAGGGGTAAATCTCTTGACAGGCAAAGGTTTTTGGGGATAATAGAGGGCATTCGGGTAATGAGGACAAGCGAAGACAGAGGAAAGTAGGCTAAAGGAAGCCAACAGGGCGCCGAGGGCGTGGACTGAGACCCTTGGCTGGTGGCAATTTAGCCGAAGTTCCCTCTCGAGCTTCGCGGGTGAACGCTTGACGGGCGAGTAGCCCGCAACGCCTCCTCGGCGTTATCTTGAGGCATATTCAGTGAGCGGTGAGAGCCGAGTGCTGGGTATGGCAGAGTGGCTTGCGAGAAGCAAGCAAGGCGGGGTGGTACCGCGGGAGATTTCATCTCGTCCCCTGGGCGGACGAGATGTTTTGTTCCTGGAGGTCAAGAGATGCTTGAGCAACTCCATGAAATTGAACAAAGTGCACTGAGCGCCCTGCAAGAAATTGAGGAGGAGCCGGCGTTGGAGGCTTGGCGGGTAAGCCACTTGGGACGCAACTCTCCCCTGATGCGCGTCTTCGACGGCTTGAGAAATCTGCCCGGCGAAGAGCGGCCGCAGGTTGGGCGACGTGCCAACGAGGTAAAGCGCGCTCTGGAAGAAGCCTACCAGCGGAAAGCGGAAGCACTGCGTCAGGCGGCTTTGCAACGCGCTCTGCAAAGTGAGCGGTTAGATGTTACCCTGCCGGGCAGGCCGCTTGTGCGTGGGCGCTTGCACCCCTTGAACCAGACCTTACGTCGCATTTTTGCCATCTTTGCCGAAATGGGCTTTCAGGTTTACCGTTCGCGCGACATCGAGAGCGACGAATATAACTTTCAGCTTCTGAACTTTCCACCTCACCATCCGGCGCGCGAGATGCAAGACTCCTTTTACCTCGATTTGCCGCATCCACCGGATAACCCAATCTTATTTCGAACCCATACTTCGCCAGGACAAATCCGGGCTATGCGAGAGTTTGCTGCGTTGAATCCGGCCGATCCGCCACCGGTGCGCATTGTTTTACCGGGTATGTGCGCTCGCTATGAGCAAATCACCGCTCGTTCCGAGATCCAATTCCAGCAGGTGGAAGGCTTAGCAGTGGGCAGAGCAGTTACCTTTAGCGACCTGAAGGGCACATTAGAGGACTTTGCCCAACGTATGTTCGGCAAAGGGGTGCGCAGCCGGTTTCGCGCCTCGCATTTTCCCTTTACCGAACCAAGCGCCGAGATGGATATCGAGTGCTTTGTCTGCGAGGGAGCAGGCTGTGCAGTGTGTAAACGCAGCGGCTGGCTGGAGATTCTCGGTTGCGGTATGGTGCACCCGGTGGTGCTGGAAAACGGTGGTTATGACCCGGCCCGCTATACCGGGTTTGCTTTCGGGATGGGGGTAGAGCGTATTACCATGCTGCGTTATGGCATTGAAGACATTCGCTACTTTTACGGTAACGATCTTCGCTTTCTGGAGCAGTTCGCATGAAAGTACCTGTTTCTTGGCTTAAGGAATTTGTCGATCTTCCGATGCCCCTAGAGGAGTTAGCGCATGCGTTGACTATGGCTGGTCTGGAGGTGGAGGAAATCCGCTACGTTGGCTTGCCGATGCCCAAGACGGCTTCCGAGGGTGGCAAGCGCCAGGAGATTAAGATCAGCGGGTTGGAGTGGGATGCGGAAAAAATTGTGGTTGGTGCCATCTACGAAGTCAATCCTCACCCTAATGCCGATCGCCTTGTGTTGTGCCAATTGGACGATGGGCAGAGGATTCATACTGTGCTAACCGGCGCACCCAATCTGTTCCCCTACAAAGGCAAGGGGCCTCTTCCCAAGCCGATTAAAGTCGCCTACGCCAAAGAAGGCGCCCGGATATACGACGGACACCAACCCGGTCAGGTTTTGACCACGCTCAAGCGGGCCAAAATTCGGGGCGTGGAGTCCTACTCGATGGCGTGTTCGGAGAAGGAGCTGGGAATCTCGGATGAGCACGAGGGGATTATCTTTTTAGACGACGATGCTCCAGTGGGTATGCCTTTGGTGGAGTATATGGGGGACGCCGTGTTGGACATCGCTATTACCCCGAATATTGCCCGTGCGGCTAGTATCTACGGCGTGGCGCGCGAAGTGGCAGCGATCACCCGCCAACCTTTACGTCCGCCGGCGCTTTCTGTGATGATGAGTGGGGCGCCGATTGAGGGGCGGGTGAGCATCCAAATCCAAGACCCCGAGCTAAATCCACGCTTCATGCTGGGCTTGATCGAGGGAGTGGAAATCCGCCCTAGCCCGTATTGGGTCCAACGCCGTCTGCGCCTTGCCGGGATGAGGCCAATCAACAATATTGTCGATGCCACCAACTACGCCATGCTGGAATTGGGCGAACCATTGCACGCTTTCGATTACGATAAGCTGGTGCGGCGCGCAGGCGGCAAGCCGCCGGTGATTACTACCCGCCCCGCCAAGCCTGGAGAGCGGTTGCTCACTCTGGATCACGTGGAGAGAATATTGGACGACTTTACAATTTTGGTTTGCGATGGTGCTGGTCCACTCTCCATTGCCGGGGTGATGGGCGGCGCAGAGAGCGAGGTGGATGAATCGACGCGCAATGTGCTGCTCGAAGCGGCTACGTGGAATCTGATCAACATCCGGCGGACTGTGGTGGCTCAGAATCTCCCCTCAGAGGCCGCCTATCGCTTCTCGCGCGGCGTCCATCCAGCTATGGCCGAGTGCGGCTTATTGCGCGGCTTAGAGTTGATGCGCCAGTGGAGCGGCGGCGTGGTTGCCCAGGGGATCGTTGACGCTTACCCCAAACCCTATCAGGCCCCTACGCTCTCTATTACCGCTGCTGAAGTCAAAAGACAATTGGGCATTGCTTTGGGTATTTCGGAAATCAGGGAAATTTTGGAACGCCTCGAGTTCCAAGTGAGGCAAGAAGGAGAAACCCTGATCGTTCGACCGCCCGACCACCGGCTTGATATCGGTGAAGGGGTCATTGGGGTGGCTGACCTGATGGAGGAGATCGCCCGCATTTATGGCTATGAGCGCATTCCGGCTACTCGTCTTGCTGATGAGCTCCCGCCCCAGCGCTCAGATCCCTTGCGGGAACGGGAGGAGATGGTGCGCGATCTGCTGGTCAATTTGGGCTTACAGGAGGTGATCACCTACCGCATGACCTCGACAGCACGGGAAGCGCGCTTGCCGTTAGTCTTTGAACCGCCGGTTGAGCGAGCCGAGCCTATCCGTCTCAAGAATCCGATTGCGCCAGAGCGTTCGATCCTGCGTCAGGGCTTGCTGGTCAGCTTATTGGAGGCCGCTGAGCGCAATGCTCGGCTGCAGCCCCGCTTAGCGCTGTTCGAGATCGGCAGCGTTTACTGGCGGTCAGTAACAGAAATGTTGCCGGAGGAGCTCTTGCGCCTCGGGATCGTCTTGTGCGGGCAGCGTGCGCCTGCGGGGTGGCAAACTGCCGACATAGCCGCAATGGATTTTTACGACCTAAAGGGGATTTTGGAAAGTTTGTTTAGGGGCATACACCTTGAGGGAGTGCGCTTTATTGCCGCCGGGCATCCCGCTTTCCATCCCGGCAAATGTGCCGAAGTGTATCTTGGCGATCGGCGCGTGGGTTGCTTCGGGGAACTGCATCCGCTGATCAAAGAGCGCTTTGAACTACCTGAGGCGCCTGTTCTGGCAGCCGAGCTGGACCTCCATTCCATCCTAAGTGCTATGCCCGATCGGTATACCATCGAGGCGGTGCCGGCCTACCCGCCGGTGTTGGAAGATATTGCGGTGATTGTGGACGAAGAGGTGCCGGCCGAGAGAGTGGAGCAGTGCATTTGGGCAGCGGGTGGTAAAGTCCTGCGTTCGGTGCGCCTGTTCGATGTCTATCGCAGTGAGCAAATTGGAGTGGGCAAAAAGAGCCTAGCCTATAGCCTGACCTACCAAGCTGAAGACCGCACCCTGACTGACGAAGAAGCTGCCCAAATTCGCAACCGCATCGTGCGGCGGTTGGAGCAGGAGTTGGGAGCGAGGCTACGGGGCTAAAGGCTGCGACACTCAATCCCTCTCACGATCTTCGCAGGTTGTGCATCCTCGTTCTGTGGCTGTCTAAGCTCAGCTATCGATTGAACATCAACGAAGGAGCTAAGTTTCCCTTCTGGGTGAGATGTCGGTCTTGGTGATTCTGGCTTGGTCGGGAATCTCTAGAAATGGGTCTCAAGCGAGCGGAGTCCATAAGGCCTCTATTGGGGCGCAAGCTCTTTCAGGTAATCGATCACCTGCGCGGCGATTGAAAATGTCAGGCACTTTTGGGCGATCTCTTCACACACCGGGAGGCTCCATTGACGGATCAGCTCCTTGATTGTAGGGATCGAAGAAGGCGCCATGCTGAATTCGTCCAAGTGGAGTCCGAGTAGCAGTGGGACGGCTAACGGGTCTCCTGCCAGCTCGCCGCAAAGCCCGACCCATTTGCCCTGGGCATGGGCGGCATCGATGCTCAGCTTGATCAACCTCAACACTGCCGGGTGATAGGGGCTTGCTAACACCGAGACTCGCTCGTTGGTGCGATCGACAGCGAGGGTATATTGAGTAAGGTCATTAGTGCCGATGCTGAAAAAGTCCACCAGCGGAGCAAAGTGATCGGCTAAGATGGCTGCAGAGGGCACTTCCACCATGATGCCGAATTGAACATTTTGGGGCAGGGGTTTGCCTTGTCTTTGCAGAGCTGTCCGAGCTTCCTCATAGATCTCCTGTGCTCGTTCCACCTCGGCCACCGAGGAGACCATTGGCAGCATGATCCGCAGGTCACAGTTCAA
>JANXBJ010000014.1:55380-67905 GCA_025057645.1 Anaerolineales bacterium | reverse complement strand
CAAGGCGCGTCAATCGCTCCTCGGCGCGTTTTTGGGCCTCGGCGAGTTCGGCGACGGTGGTCTCGAGGCGCGTCAATCGCTCCTCGGCGCGTTTTTGGGCCTCGGCGAGTTCGGCGACGGTGCTCTCAAGGCGTGTCAATCGCTCCTCGGCGCGCTTTTGGGCCTCGGCGAGTTCGGCGACGGTGCTCTCAAGGCGTGCCAATCGCTCCTCGGCGCGCTTTTGAGCTTCGGTTAGTTCACGAACAACTTGAGGGAGGGCGAAGAAATCCTCACTCAGCAGCAGGCGGCGTAGTTCCTCGCGCCATTCTGGGTGTTCCGCAAGGAGTTGGAGTAAGTCTCGGTATTCACGTACTGTAAAACTCATGGCTAGATTATAACATCAAACCTCCCAAACTTTATAGAGACTCTATCGGATTGCCCCGGGATTTGGGTCGCTTAGCGCCCGCATTTTGGAGCAAAACCCAATTTTGCAAAAATTATCCTAACGATGGCGGCATCGTGTCAATCTAAGAAGGCCTCTGTCGCAAAGGACTTCAGCCCTCGTCAGTATCGCAATTTGTGGTGTCCGAAATCTCTCTAAGCCAATGAAGTGTTTGAGGAAGGGCAGGAAATGAATTGACATATGATATATTTGGCAATGTTGCCAGTGGCTAGCTTGTACCATAATTTACCTTGATGGAGACTTGTTCCCGAGAAGCACTGCGACTTGATCGGCTAAAGCTCTGTGCAAGGGCAGAGCTCCCCCTCTGTTTTCGCTCCAGAGCCCTTTGGAAGTTCGTTTTTGTTTTGGTCATCGGCATTTGGTTGCCGGGCTGCACGCCTTTATCCTCGCTCCCGATCCGATTTACTGCAGCCGTTTCGCCTACTGCTACGACCACTCCGACGCAGAGCTTGCCTCTGGTTTCCAGCCCAACGCCGAGCGGCTTCATTCAGGTGAATGAGGAACGACTGCAGGGTGTGTCAATTCGTCTTTGGCATCCGTATTTGGGTGAGCTTGGGGCAAGTCTGGAGCGATTGGCAGAGGAGTTTTCTCGAGTTAACCAGTGGAAAATTTTCGTGGAAAGCGAAGCGATTAATGGTGTTGATTTACTCAACGAACGGATGAAGGTTGCTCTCACTCAGGGTGGGCTTCCCGATTTGGTGGTTGCTCCCACTTATCAGGCGCTGCGTTGGCACGAGGAAAGGTCGGTTTTGGCCGATTGGTCCTCGTATATTGAGGACGCGCAGTGGGGGCTTCCTTTCTCCGAGCAAGATCAGTTCTACCCTAATCTGTGGACCGGAGGTCAGCAGGAGAAACTGCGTTGGGGGATTCCCGCTAGGCGGGTAGCCCAGTTGCTCTTTTATAATGCCTCCTGGGCAAAGGAGTGGGGTTTTGACGCTGCACCAGCGACTCTAGACGAATTTAAGCTCCAATCTTGCTCGGTTCGGGGGAGGGAGGGGGAAGAGAATGAGGCGCTGGCGAAAGGTTACCTGTTCACTCACGACTACCCCACAATTCTGGCTTGGTTCGTAGCTTTTGGTGGCTCGGTCTTTGACCCCGAACGTCAGGTGTATCAGTTTGAGTCGGAGGAGGTGAGAGAAGCTCTTACTTATCTGCGCACTCTCTACGAGCAGGGTTGCACCCAAGGCGGGGAGGATGCCGATCCGGTGGGGGCTTTTGTGCACAGACAGGCTTTATTTGTGCCCGGTTCTAGTGGGCAGTTGAATCTCGTTTCGCAGACGATGAAGGACGAGGCGAACCTCGATCGCTGGACGGTTCTGCCTTTTCCAACCGCGGACGGAGAAGGGATTGTGGTGCTATACGGAACTGACTTTATTCTGATTCGCTCCTCTCCTCAGAAACAGTTGGCAGCTTGGCTTTTCGTCAAATGGCTTTTACGGGAGGAGAACCAGTATCAGCTCGCCAAGGAAACTTTGGGATTGCCGTTGCACAAAGGAGCTGGCGAAGCCTTGAAGGACGATCCCGACTTACTCCCGGAGTTTCGCACTGCGGTTGGGTATCTGCCTTTGGGAGTCCAAGAGCCGCTCTGGGCTTCATGGGACACGGTGCGTTGGGCAGTGAGCGACTCCAGCCGCCAGTTGGTCGCTTGGTATTTCTCGCTGGATCAAGTCGCTTCGCTGGTGCAATTGCTAGAAAAAACGGCTGCTGACTTGCACTCCCGGCTACCCTGAGTCGCTTGGCGAGGTAAGAGAGTCATTGAGACGGCGCAATGCTGCTTGGGCGTGAGCATCTAGGCCTTCCTGATAAGCGATTTCCGCCGCTAACGGAGAGAGCTGACGACTGACCTCGGGCGCAAGCGCAACGAGTCCGATGACCCGCACAAAATCTAAACAGCTAAGTGAGGAGGCGAAGCGGGCCGTTCCGCCGGTCGGGAGTACGTGACTCGGACCGGCAATATAGTCGCCGAGGACCTCAAAGGAGTGTTCTCCGATGAAGATGGCCCCGGCAGAATGGATTTTCTCAACCCACTGCCAGGGGTTAGCTACACAAAGTGCCAAGTGCTCTGGGGCAAATTGGTTGACAATTTGGCAAGCCTGCTCTAGGTTTTCGACCAGGACAATTCCGCTTCTGTGCTTCAAAGAAATGGCTAAGATTTGTTCTCTGGATAGAGCAGGGAAACGATGATCTCCCTCTAATTGGAGTGCGACTTGGCGCTGTACTGCAGTTGCAAGCTTAGAGGAAGGAGTGAGCAAAATAGCCGAGGCCAGGGGGTCGTGTTCAGCTTGAGCGAGCAGATCTGCAGCGACCCATTCTGGATTCGCTGTCTCGTCGGCAAGGATCATGGTCTCGGTGGGGCCGGCTAGGCCATCGATGCCCACTATCCCATACACCTGCTGTTTGGCCAGTGTGACAAATAGGTTGCCCGGGCCGACAATTTTATCGACTGCGGGAATGCTCTCTGTTCCATAAGCGAGGGCGGCAATTGCTTGAGCGCCACCAATGGTATAAACCTCATCAGCGCCGGCGATGGCAGCGGCTGCCAAGGTCACGGGGGACACCTTACCGGTGCGCCGATCAGGCGGCGTTGCCAACGCAATTTGGGCTACGCCGGCAACGCGCGCAGGAATGACAGTCATCAGAACAGTTGAAGGCAGAGGGGCAGTCCCGCCAGGGACGTAGACGCCAACCCGTTCGATCGGGCGAACTAGTTGCCCTAATGTCCCTTCGTTCCCTTGAATCAGCCAAGAGTGAAGTGGTTGACGAAGGTGAAAGGCCTCTATGCGGCGAGCTCCCTCTCTCAAAGCCTCAATCGTGCGTTCTGGGAGTTTGTCTAAAGCCTGGCGGAGCTCTTGCGGAGGGATGCGAAACGTATCCAAGGTAATGCCGTCTAAACGCTCGGTCCAGTGCCGCAGCGCTTTGTCTCCACGCAAGCGCACGTCCTCGAGGATTCGGTGCACGGCCTGGGCAGGAGTCAGGCGTTCCCCGAAGAGAGCCTCGATGCGGGCAAGAATTTCGCTGGGAACTTCTTGCTGCGCAAGAGGAGTGCGAAGCAAGATGCTCTGTTTAGCCGTAGCCAAGTCGTAGATGGGCAGCATAATACTTGGCGAGAGTCTATCATAAAGTTTTCGGGGTGTCAAAATCAAGCTCCATGCGGCCACCCTAAGGGAAACGATCATCTTGGGTTGTTGCGAATTGAAGAGGAGTGCTTTTCTCTCCACTCCGCAGTGCCTTAGTCAAGATGAGGATGTGTTTTCGAAGTTTGAGTGCAGGGTAAGGGGTAAAATTTGAACTGAGCTCCAGCTTTGCTGTCCGGAAAATTGGACATCCTAACGCAGCCCTTTTCACAGAAGGAGAGATTATGAACGGGTATCAAACCATTCTTTGTGAGAAACAGAATAAGATTGGGGTTGTAAAATTGAATCGACCTCAGGCCCTCAACGCTCTGAATTCTACCTTGTTGCGGGAGTTGATGGATGCCCTAGCAGTTCTGGACGAAGACACGGAAGTTAGGGCCATAGTGATTGCCGGAAGTGAGCGCGCTTTCGCTGCCGGCGCAGATATCCGAGAGATGGCAGAGGCTTCAGCTTTGGAGATGTTCTTCCAGGACATGATAGGGCAGTTTGACCGCATCCGTCAAATCCACAAGCCGATCATTGCTGCTGTGAGCGGATGGTGTTTGGGTGGAGGATGTGAACTGGCGCTTTCTTGCGACATGATTGTTGCTTCGGAAACAGCTCGCTTTGGGCAGCCCGAAGTGACTATTGGGGTTATGCCCGGTGCCGGAGGCACTCAGCGTCTTATTCGTGCAGTAGGCAAGGCAATAGCAATGGAGATGATCCTGAACAACCGCCTGCTTACGGCTCAAGAGGCCCTCCATCACGGGCTAGTCAACCGAGTGGTGCCTCCGGAAGAGGTCCTCCCCACAGCGCTCAAGTTGGCTGAGGAGATTGCCAACCGTGCGCCCTTGGCCGTACGTCTTGCGAAGGAAGCAATCCTTTATGCGGAGGAGTCTTTTTTGAGCCAGGGTCTGCTTTATGAGCGGAGAATGTTTTACTTCCTCTTCAACAGCGAAGATCAAAAGGAGGGCATGCGCGCTTTTCTAGAGAAGCGTTCTCCGACCTGGAAAGGTCAATAACTCCGAGCACTAGTTCGAAGGGGGGTTGATGGGCAATTCGACCCGGAAAAGGCTCCCTTTACCTACCTCACTCTGTGCGGTAATCTTTCCTCTGTGAGCGTCTGTGATCGCTTTGGCAATCGCTAGCCCTAGTCCGCTGCCTCGAGAGATCCCATAACGTGGACGAGTAGCTTCGGCTCGGTAGAATCGCTCAAAAATGTGAGGCAGGTAATCTGAGGGAATGCCAAAACCGTTGTCTTCTACCTCGAGGACCACCCTATGAGAAGCGGGCTGCTGATATAGGCGGATTTTTACCCAGCCACCATTCTGAGTGTACTTAATGGCATTGTCGATAAGGTTGTAGGCCAAGCGCCGGATTTGCTCCTCCACGCCGAAGATGGTGGGGAGAGCCTCTTCTGATTCAAGAAGCAGTTGAATGTTGGCCTTTTCTGCCCGGGTGCGAAAAGCCGCATAAACCTCAGAGATTACCCGACGTAAATCGATGGGGGAGAATGGAATACTATGCGCTGTAGCCTCGATCCGAGAGAGGTCGAGGAGGTCTGCCACCATAGTGCTTAGGTGGTCGATCTCGCTCTGCATCTCGTCGAGGAATTTCTCTGCTACTGCTCGATCCTCAAGAGCACCGTTTTGCAGGGCTTCCACACGCAATTTGAGCGTGGTTAATGGCGTGCGCAATTCATGACTGGCATTGGCGACAAAGTTGCGCAGTTCGATCATTTCTCCCTCGCTGCGTTTGCGCTGGGCAAGAAAGGCCTGCACGAGGGTATTCACTTCTTCGAGCGGGGACTCGATCGGATTCTCATCTGAGGAGACACTGGTTGCTATTCGTCCTGGGACTTGCATAAGTTGCTTTAGCCATCGGTCTATAGGTAAGAAAAGCAAGGTGCCGATCGCAGCAAGAAGTGTGCACAGGAGAACCCAAAACCGCCAATCCAGCAAAGCATCGCTGTTCCGAGAGGACTGCCAGACTCTCTCTAAGCCGAGAGCAATGCCCGAAGAAAGTCCGAGAGCTATGAAGAGGAGAAGAAGCCAGCGCTTTCGAAGGGAGCGAGGAAGAAAACGGGTCATCCGGTTTCTTCGGATGCGATAAACCGATAACCATAACCGCGCACGGTCTGAAGGTAGAAAGGAAGAGCTGGATCGTCCTCGATCTTCAATCGAAGCCAGCGGATATGAACATCTAGGGTGCGCTCATCGCCGATCCACTCTTCTCCCCAGACTTGAGCCAGGATCGTCTTGCGGCTGATGGCCCTTCCTGCATTACGCATAAGGAAGGATAATAACTCATATTCCCGAGCGGAGAGTTGAATTTCCTGCCCTTTTTTGGTCAAGCGCCGAGCAACTAGGTCTAGATGGAGATCGCCGATAGTAATTGCCGCTAGAGGTGGGTAATAGCGATCCATCTCCACTCGACGCAGCAAGGCACGAATGCGCGCTAACAGTTCGCGGAAAGAAAAGGGCTTTGGAAGGTAGTCATCCGCACCCACCTCTAATCCTAGAACTCGGTCCACCTCATCCCCGCGGGCGGTAAGCATAATGATCGGTATCGTACTTCGAGCACGCAGACGCTTACAGACTTCAATCCCATTCATTCCCGGCAGCAGGATATCCAGAACGATTAGGTCCGGTTGATACTCTTGAACAGTTTCCAAAACCATCGATCCATCCCCAATGCCCATCACTTGAAAACCTTCACGCTCGAGTGAGTAAATCAAGGACTCGACAATCAGGGGTTCGTCATCTACGACGAGGATTTTGGTCATTTTTGTTTCTTCACCCAAATCCTAACTCCACCCAGTATAACAGCTCTTTTGGGGTTATTCACCCCCGTTTATCTCATCGTGAAGGCGGTTTTCTTCGGCAATACGCGTTGGGTCTGGAATGGTTTCCAGACCTAGATCGACTTTTTCCTCCATGCAAATTTGCCCGCGCAAGAAAGCTCCCTCCTCAGTCGCAAACGTGGTAGTCACAACATCCCCCCAGACTCGGCCAGTGCTGCGGATTTCCACTCTTTCAGCCGTAATGTTTCCTTTGATCATCCCTGCGATAATGACGGTATTTGCTCGAAGATGCTCACAAGTTACTCGCCCGCTTTCGCCCACGACTACTACCCCACGCAGAGCAATGTTTCCATCAAAAGCGCCTTCGATGCGCAGTCCTCCGCTTCCGCTTAAGGAACCCTTCCAACTGATTCCTGTCCCGAGGATCGAGTTAATGCGCTCAACCGGCGTTTGAGGTTGTAGAGAGGCTAAAGACGGTTCTTGTCGTTTGCGAAACATTGCTCCGCTTCACTCGATTGGCTCGGCAACACCAAGGATATTGTACCCTGAATCTACGAATAAAATTTCGCCGGTGATCTTTGAGGCTAAATCCGAGCACAGGAACACAGCGGCATTCCCCACGTCTTCCGCAGTGATGTTTGAGCGCAGGGGAGCAACCTCTGCATAACGTTGGTACATCTCCTTGAACCCGGCTACTCCCGCAGCTGCCAGAGTGCGAACCGGACCAGCAGAAATCGCATTGACGCGCACACCTTGTCGTCCGAAGTCGTAGGCTAAATATCGCACAGAAGCTTCTAAGGCCGCTTTTGCGACTCCCATCACATTGTAGTTAGGGGTCACCTTCTCAGAGCCGTAATAGGTAAGGGTGAGAAGAGCGCCCTTGGCTGGAATGTAAGGTTGAAAGGCTTTTGCCAGGGCAGTGAAGGAATAAACGCTAATATCCATGGCCAAGTGAAAGCCGGCTCGTGAGGTGTTGTAGTAAGGGCCACTCAGTTCTTCGCGGTTGGCAAAAGCGATCGCATGAACGAGGATATCCACCTTGCCGAACCGCTCAACAGCTTTTGCGGTAATATTCTCAATTTGCTCATCCGAGGCTACGTCACAAGGCTCAACAAAATCACATCCAATCTGAGCCGCCAGAGGTCGAACCCGTCGTTCGAGGGCTTCGCCGGCATAACTGATACCCAGCTCGGCTCCTTCCCGAGAGAAGGCTTGGGCAATGCCCCAAGCAATGGAGCGCTCATTGGCGACCCCGAAAATCAAAGCGGTTTTCCCATCGAGTAAACCCATCGCTTTCTCCATTATTTGAGGATGAAAGAGCCCCTGCGGTTGCGGCCTTATTCGGGTTTTACTTTGGTGTGCCCACAAACCGCCAAGGGATGCTGCGCCAAGGTTCCTGCACTCTGTTTAACCCCACGCGCGAGGTGGTAGTCACGCTTAGCTCGAGAATTGGGCTGCCGTCGGTCAGGCTTTCCACGAAAAGCAGAGCGTCGGGCTGACAAAGGTCATACCCGTTCCATCTTCCATCAATGTTTAGTGCTTGGCAGAGTTTTGCTGGGCCATTTGTCCAGAAGTGAGGAGGTTGGCCATTGCGTCGTTGCGCCACAATCTCCTGGCCTTCTTCAAGTTGAATAGCACGAATCAGCACCGCTGCGGGAAAACCCTCGGGTTCGGTGACGAAGTTAAGCAACCAGTGCATTCCATACGTAAAATAGACATAAGCGTGACCCGGCGGTCCATACATCACTTTGGTCCGCGGAGTCAGGCCGGCGCGCGCGTGACAACCTTGATCTTCTTCCCCAATGTAAGCTTCTGTCTCTACGATGATGCCGCTCAGTCGTTGTCCGTTCTCGATCCGCACTAAGCGCATGCCGAGCAGTTGCTCGGCAACCAGAAGCGTGGGACGCTCAAAGAACGTTCGGGGGAGAGAACGGAATTGAGCCATTGAATGTAGGCTAACTGCGGGTGCGAACGGCTTCTTTTCGGAATAGGGGATCTTTCTCTAGAGTGAGTCGTAGGCCTTCTTCCAAGGAGATATAGGGTTGGAAAGTTAGCTTTTCCTTGGCGCGGCTGATGTCTGCGCACATACGCAAAACGCCTGGATCTGTGCGGTGATTGTAAATGATCTCCGAGTCCGAACCTGTCAGTTGCACCACCAGCCTAGCAAGTTCGCGAACGCTGGTCTCGCGTCCGCTGCCGATGTTGAGGATCTGGTGGTTTACATCTGGGGCCGTAGCAGCTGCGATCATTGCCCGGACAACATCGTCCACGTAAATGTAATCGCGGGTCTGTAGCCCTTCTCCGTGAATGACAATGGTACCGTTGCGCACTGCTTGGCGTAGGAAATAGGGAATGACTGGCGGGTGGGAGGCAGTGAGTCGCTGGCCGGGCCCGTAAGCGTTGAACACACGCAGGCAGACAGTTTCGATCCCCCAGAGGTCACCAATGGTTCGCACATAGTATTCTGCGGCAAGTTTGGAGACCGCATAGGGCGAGCGCGGTCGTGGTGTCATGTCCTCTCGAAGAGGCTGGATTGTTTGTTCGCCGTATACTGCCCCGGATGAGATCAGCACAACACGGCGGACACCGACATCGCGCATCGCTTCCATTAAGCTAACTGTGCCACCAACGTTGACTGCGTTATACTCGCGGGGATAAAGGATCGATTCCTGAACGGAGACACGAGCCGCAAGGTGGTAGACGCAATCTACATCTTGCAAAAGCGTCCACAATTTAGGCCGATCGTTGACGTCCCCGCGGGTGAAGTGGACGTCGGGCGAGAGCACCGATGGGTCCCCCGTCGAGAGATCGTCTAGCGCGCGAACTTGATGTCCTTCACGCGCAAGTTGATTAGCCAGAGCGGATCCTAGGAATCCAGCTGCCCCGGTGACTAGGAAGATCATAATTAACGCAGCATTATAGCATGAGGGAAGAGGATTCTCGTGTCCTCCTTTTGTCTAATCTAATCCGATTGTCGAAACGGTTAGAACGATAACACAAAGCTTATTGCTCGCATTCATCGGCGGAACGGACAAACCAACCGCTGAGAGGGATCACTGCTCAGGCTAAGCTGCTGAGAATGGCACTAATTTCGTCCTTTGTGAAAGCGCGCAGGGTGGTGGTGCGGATATTCCCTTGCCTGCCTGCCCCGAGCAGAAAGCGGGTTATCGTTTCATCATCTGGGGCTTCCGCAATCATCACAGCATCATATGGCCCTATAGTCCACCATTCATTGACGATGCGCACACCTACCTGTTGGGCGATCCGTTCGGCCTGGCTAACCCGGTTGGGGTCGTCTTTAATGGTGCGGATTCCTTGGTCAGTAAGGTTAATCAAGACAATATAACTCGGCATACTTCCTCACTTTCTTTGGGGGTATATTCGCTTATGAAATGAGCAGACGTTGGCCGATCTACTCTCTCGATCATAGCAAAGACTACTAGAGAAGTCAATTGTGGATATAAGAGCGCTCGGCAACAGAGTTTCTCCTGTTGATAGTTCTGCGTTCACAGGGCATGCCGTAAAGTGGATGCTTTATGCCACCACACTCTTTTATAAGTAGGGGGATTATGCGAACTCTATAAATACTGACTATAACGCCTCTAGAGGTGTGGAAAACCCTACAGCTTGCGGGAGGCGGAGAGGGTGGGATTCGAACCCACGGTGGGTACAAGACCCACAACGGTTTTCGAGACCGCCCCGTTCAACCACTCCGGCACCTCTCCTCCAGGTTTTTTGGACATCCCGCAATGTGGCCCTGTGAGCAATTATACTAAAAATGTAATTTATGGCAAAAGGGTTTTGCGTCCGTTGCAGAACCACTTTTGTCGTGCAAGACCACTGTTGAAATCCCCGCTCGATGTCGATAAGAGCCAGGTCCCATTGCCAGTCTTGGTGGGGGGTTGCAGGGTATCGTGACTCGAACGGGTTCGGTCTGGAAGTCCCGGTTTTAGCCCTTGAGGGCACCCGCCAGAATGCCTCGAATGAAATACCTGCCAAGCAATAGGAAGAATAACAGAGGAATAGCAACGGCAATCAGAGCAGCTGCCATTTGGAGGTTGTAAAAGACGAGCGTAGTTCCTTTGGCCTCCGCCATAACGACTTGAACAGTTTGAGTTTTAGGAGAAGAGAGCGATAGAGCTAAGAAGAATTCATTCCAGACTTGGGTGAAGACAATGATCGCCACCGAAGCATAGGCGGGCAGCGAAATAGGCACGATCACGCGGAAGAAGGTTTGAATCTTTGAAGCTCCATCTACTTCTGCTGCCTCTTCCAGCTCGCGCGGGATTGAGAGGAAGAACGTGCCCATAAGGACCGAGGCCAAAGGTACGTTGAGGATCAGGTAAGCACCGATGAGACCCCAATAGGTGAGTGCTAGCTTCGTCCTTGCCATGAAAATGACCAGCGGAATGATCACCGCCTGGTAAGGGAGGTATAAGGCGATGCCGACTAAGACGAACAAAACGCGCGCAAAGGTGGTTCGTGTCCGGCTCAGGTAGTAACCCCCTAGGCTGCCAAAAAGGGCGGAGAGAAACGTGACTGAGAAAGAAATAATACAGGAGTTAATAAGACGCGGCAGCATATGGCTGCGGAACTGTGCGCTGCCGAAAAGGACCTCTCGGTAGTTGCTAAACTGGGGATTCCCGCTCAGCGAAAGGTAATTGCCGCGGTTGATTTCTTCGATTGACTTGAGAGAAGTGGTGACCATGACATAAATGGGAAGCAGATACACCAGAGAGAGGACCACTAGAGTCAGAAAGACGATGATTTTCACCGTGCGATTTCTACTTTTCATTCGAACCACTTCCTAAGCGCGTAGATGGTGTAAGGGATAATAAGAATAAATGCCATAAGAAAGATAATTACCCCTAGGCCTGCGCCTGCAGAGAATAAACGTTGCTGAAAGGTGGTGATCCACATGTTTAGCGCCAGCACGTCAGTTTGAATGCCCGGACCACCAAAAGTGACAATGTATACGATATCGAAGACCTTTAACGTAGAGATCAGTAGTAGCGAGATCAAGACCAGTAATCCGGAACGAATGTTTGGCAAGATAATCGAAAATAGAATGCGTAACTTGCCTGCACCGTCCACGGTGGCTGCTTCGATCATTTCTACCAGCTCTGTGGTACGGAAAGAAGATTGGGTAATAATGACCGCAAATCCCAAGTACTGCCAGATGAAGATCAGGATCAACCAGTAAGTTGCTGTATCCGGGTCGGTGGTGAACCTTAGTTGACTGTTGATGCCGATTTCGCGCAGGAGGGTGTTGAACACCCCACGATTAGGTTCATACATCCATGACCATATTGTTCCGGTGACGATGAAAGACATAGCTACCGGATAAAGGATGAGGGTGCGTACATACGACTCGACCCCAGGGAAGGGAGAAAGCTCGAGCAGATAGGCAAGAAAAATGGCTAGGATAACTGTCGGGAAGACCCCCAAGATTAACCATTTCAAATTGTTCTGGATGTCAACCCAGAAGCGGGGTTGAGCAACAATGAACTGATACCACTTGAAGCCGACAAGCTGATAGTTAGGGGTGATGGTTTTCCAGTCCGAGAAAGAAACATAAATCGTCCAAAAGAGGGTTCCGTACAAAATAATCAAGAAGATTAACATCGGAAAGAGAAAAACGACCAAGTCAAGGAAAGTATATTGTCTTCTCTTATATTGCTTCGTTTTTGGGGTGACCAAGGGTTTCTTCCTTTCCTTAGCGCTACCACTCAGTCTCACTAACACCTTTGCTAAAGGTGGGTAGGGATGCGTCTATGTGCACCCCTACCCGGTTTCTTACTATCTATAAAGGGATCAACGTGTTGAGAGCGACGCTACGGCCATTGGTACCACGCAGAAGCTTCCTTGACTCCGTAGGTCACCATCATATTAGCGGTATCGGTAATGGCTTTCTCAACATCGGGTTGAGCGAGGAAAGCCGAAATGATGTCCCAATAGATAGGTTGGGCAGTGGCTGGCAGGATGCTACCATGCTGGTCAAGGATGAGCTTCTCGGGATTCTGGCTAACGTAGGTTTGCAATTCTTGGCGGATCGGGTCGGGGAACTCGGTGGCTGGAATATCCGTGCGGGCGAAGAGACCTCCTTGGGTGACATCAGTGGGGATTTGCAGTTCGGGTGAGGCAACCACCCGTAGCCAGTCGAGAGT
>JANXBJ010000014.1:0-55282 GCA_025057645.1 Anaerolineales bacterium | reverse complement strand
CTACGTCTGGGTGCTTGGCTTTGAAGGCAGCGAACATGGCGTCGGCTGCCTCACGCTCACCGGGTGCTGTCCACCAGTGGAAGATCTCCAACCGTTTGGGCTTGGGGGCTGGAGTTGGGGTCACGACCTGAATGATCGTCTCTCCCGGCTTTTCCACGATCACCGTTTCGATGATCTTCTCAGGAGTGGCCGGGGCCGCAGGCTGACAGGCAGCTAGCCATGCAGCAACCAGCATAATCACCAGCGTCAGGACACTTAGCTTTTTCATGGGTTCTCCTCCATTTACATAATAATTAGTGGTGCCAGAGATCGGGTGGGATATTTGGCTCCTCGAGCAGCTTCACCTCCTTTCTCCTCCTAAATGCGAACTCACCCAACTCGCTGGGTGGATTGACGCAGCACGAAGGTGGTATCAACCGTCACTCGTGATCTTTTAGCTTCTTTTCCTTCTCGAATCATATCGAGTAACATCTGCATGGCTATCTTGCCGATCTCGCGCCTAGGCAGAGCAATCGTGGACAACGAGGGAGAAACTTTGCTGGCTAGATCGATGTCATCTAACCCAACAACCGATAGGTCCTGAGGTAAGTCTAGCCCGGCGTTGCGGGCTGCCCAGAGAACCCCCAATGCCATCAGATCGTTAGCCGCAACTACCGCAGTTGGTCTAGGAGTCATTCGATTGAGTTGTTCAAAAGCTTTGCGTCCACCTTCGATGCGCAAGTCTCCTTCGATAATCGGCGCTTGTTGGGGTTCCACTCCGTTCAGCTCTAAGGCCTTGAGGAAGGCGTTCTTGCGCACCTGAGCCGTCCAGAGGTTTAGTGGGCCGCTGATATGGGCAATATGCCGATGACCAGCTTCCACGAGATGGCGAATTGCCTGTTGGATTCCGCTCTCAAAGTTTATGGTGATGGTTGAAGCGATATCGTGGAGGTTGCTGTCCTCCCAGTCCAGAACCACGGCGTGTACCTGGTTTTCTGTGGCTTCTCGCACCATCTGTAAGCTCATGCTACTGGACATAAACAAGATGCCGTCCACCGACCTGTCCACCAGCGATTGGACCAGTTTCAGCCCCCGTTCAAGATCGTAGTTTGTGTTGCAGAGGAATATGGAATAGTCTTCAGCAAAGGCGACCTCCTCAACGCCGAGGATGACGTCAGGGTAAAAAGGGTTGCTCACATCAGAGATCAGAAGGCCCGCCGTTTTCGTGCGCTTGGAGATCAGGCTGCGGGCGACTTGGCTTGGTCGATACCCTAATTCTTCGACTGCTCTCAGGACTTTTTCGCGCGTTGCTTCGTCAACAACTCGCGTTTGATTCAACACATGCGATACAGTGGTTTTGGATACCCCCGCTCGGTTGGCAACGTCCCTGATCGTGACTCGATTCAAGGTGTTTTCTTCCTTTCTAGACTCAAAGGGATAAAGTCATTCAGACGGGAAACCGATTGCGCAACCGTTTTCAAGAAAATCGTAACATATTTTGGCGCGTTTGTCAACAACTAATTTCCTGCTGTTCTGGTGTGGAACAGACTCTCCGAGCGCATTGAGATCCTCCTATGCAGTTTCCCCGGCTTGCCTGCCTTTACCAGATCGAGAACCAATACTTACAGGTCCTCGATTTAGGTTTTCCTCTGTCGAGCACAGCCCGAAAGTGTATAGGCTTACTGATCAAAATGATTCGGTGTAGGGTAGGAAATAGGGGGAACTGACTTGATATCTGACCTAAGGGAGCTTGTTTCAACAGATGAACCGCTCTCCTGCCCCGCTTACAGTTAGCACATTCGGTGTGATTCTCCTGACTATAAGCCAAGTGCTATCGTGGGATCTTTACCGAGGAATCGGTTGCAAACATACCGCAGGTCGATCTACTGTAACTGCCTTTGATCAGGCTGGGGGAAGCGCCGTTGTGCCAGTAAAAGGCAGATTGTCGGAGCAATTTTGTGAGTTGGGAAAGACAATTGTCGATTTTGGCCGTAGGACGCAGCTTCGCTGCCCTTAGAACAACTTGGATTCTATAGTGACTGATAGCCGATTGGCTTGCCACAAAAACAAATATCAAGAGCCGATTGCGGCTTGCACAGTGCTGTGAAGAGGAATTCGCATTCGATTTCTTAGGAGTTTAGTAGACTGAGAATTTGCTCCCCGAATTGCTCGAAGCGGTAGGGGACGTCCCACATCGCTTGTCGCAGCTCTGCTTTCGTTTTCGGTGCTACATCAGCAAGGCGTGACATCACTTCGCGCGGCAAGATCACGTCTGAGGGAACGCCCATTTTTTGAGCGATGGTTTTACGCCACTGACGTAGAGCCTCTAGCCGAGCTAAGAATTCCTCATTCGGGCGGCAATTGTGGGGTAGATGCAGTGGGGGGCGTTGTAAGCCGCGGCGTATGGCTGCGAGGAGGATTGTGCCATACTTTTTCAACTCTTTCTGAGATAGGATACCAAGTTGTCCAAGTTGGCACGGTTGGGTTGGGGAGGTGCGGGCGAGTTCGATGAGCTTGCGGTCAGATAACACCATAAATGGAGGGCAGTCTAGACGTTGTGCGACTGCGTCCCGCATTCGGTGAAGCTCTTGCAGGACCGGGAGTTTTTGCAAAGGGAGATCATGGGCGCCGTCAATACACCACCAGTCCTTGGCATTCTTTTGCTCTTTGGGCCTCTTAGGGCTGGTGACCAGGCGTTGGAAGTCTTCCTGCGCTAGGGGTTCAAGCCCTTTTTCCCTAAGCTCTCGTTCTTGCCGTCGATAGAGGGGAATCAAATAATGGATGTCCTGCTGAGCATAGTGGAGAAGCTCGGGAGACAGGGGGCGCTTTCCCCAATTTGCCCGCTGAAAGCGTTTATCCAGATCGATCCCGAACTCGGCTTTCAGCAACGCCCCCAATCCAACTTGTGGCCGGCCTAGGATGCGAGCGGCGATCATGGTGTCGAAAAGGTTGTGGAACTCGAAGCCGAAATCCCGTCTCAAGCCGAATAGGTCGTACTCTGCGGCGTGAAAGACCTTTAGAATTCGAGGGTTGCTGAAAATTTCCCCTAGCCCGCTAAGGTCTTTTATTGTGATAGGATCGATGAGCACCTCTTCCTCGGCGGTGGAAAACTGGATAAGGCATACCCGTTCTTGATAGGCGTATAGGCTGTTGGACTCGGTATCGACTCCAATAATCCGGTGTGTGGATAGGCGCTTGATCCACTTATCGAGCTCCCCGGCGTCTTGGATGAGAGAGGGCGCACCTTGAGCTGAATTCACTCCCATAGTTCTCCCTTCTCTATTGCCATCCGCTTCTCGAAGATAAGCGCCTCTTCTCCATCGGAGTAGTATCCCGGCCACACGGCGACCTGAACGTACCCCACTCGTTTATAAAGGGAAATTGCAGGGACATTAGAGCGGCGCACATTGAGGCGGATGACGGCGGTAGCGAGTCGTCGTTCGCATTCGAGGAGAAGAGCCGTCGCAACACCTTGACGACGGTGATTTGGGAGTACACCAAGAGTGGCAATCCACCCTAGGTAGCCCTCCTCACGTCGATCGCCGGCGATGAAGCCGATCATTTTGTCTCTTGCAACCGCTTTGAGGCGCACGATGTTTGGGTAGGTCAGTACTCCGATAAGATCTACTAGCGGCCAACCATCTTTTGGGAAACACACCTGTTCGAGGTAACGCAGAGATCTCAGGTCGCGCCAGTCGGCCTCTTGGATCGTAAACAGAAGTGTTGTGCTTTCTTGAGCCATCTCTTATAGCACTGCAGTTTCGCTGAGTGAAGGAGGCAAAGCTGTCCGACAAACGTTTCTATCGGACAGCCTAGTGCCTTTGCCGCTCTGCGCCTTAGTAGCGCGCTGTCTGCGACCTCGTCGTAACGGAGTTATTCATTTTTTCCTTTGGTGAAGTTTTCCAACATGCTGGTGAATTCTAAGGGGAAGATAAATTTTGTCGATGGGCTGGCGCCGATGGTTTTTAGGGTCTCGAAGTATTGCAAGGTCATCGTCTTTTGATCGACGGCTTTAGCGACCTCAAAAATCTTCTCTAATGCCATGGAGAAACCTTCAGCGCGGAGAATTTGCGCTTGTCGCTCGCCTTCGGCACGCAAGATAGCAGCTTGTTTCTCGCCTTCGGCGCGCAGGATAGCAGCCTGCTTCTCACCGTCGGCTACGTTGATCGCAGCTTCGCGCGTGCCGGTCGATTCGGTCACCACGGCGCGGCGGATGCGCTCGGCGGACATCTGACGGTTCATCGCTTCTTGGACTTCGCGCGGCGGAATGATCTCGCGAATTTCGACGTTGGTCACCTTGACGCCCCAGCGCTCGGTCACTTCGTCTAGACGGGTGCGCAGCATGTTATTTATGTGCTCGCGCTCCGAGAGCACATCGTCTAGGACAATGCCACCGATCACGGCGCGCAGCGTGGTGGTTGCCATCCCTTGTGCGGCAGCTTCGAAGTTCCCCACCTGCAAGACGCTCTCGGTGGGGTCTAAGACTTTGAAGTACCAAAGGAAATCAATTGAAATCGGTGCGTTGTCTTTGGTGATTGCGGTTTGGTGCGGGATCTCTCGCACTTGCTCACGCAAGTCAACCCGCACGGCGCGATCGACAACCGGAATCAGAATAACAATACCGGGTCCCTTCGAGCCAATGCACCGCCCTAGGCGGAAGACGACCAGACGTTGGTATTCTGGAACGACGCGGATGGCGCTCGCCAGAAACAGGACAGCCAGAACAACAACAATGCCAATCAGGCAAGTGAGCGTGCCGAAAACTTCTGTAACGCCTTGGATGTAGGGTGAAGTGAAAAACATCTTAACCTCCTGCTTTCGAACGAAGCTTCAAGAAAGATTTTTTATCGGTGAGCAGCTCACCGTTTGTGTTGGCGAAAAAGAGGGGAAGAAAGGATTCTCACCCCTGGGTGTCATTTTGCTCTTCTTTGACCACTTCAAGCGTGAACCCCTCCCGCCTCACCACTCGCACTCGGCTGCCAGCAGGGATGAGTGTCCTACTTGTTGCGCTCCATAACTCCCCATCGACCTGGACGCTGCCGTGCTGATGGATGTTGCTTTTGGCCTCCCCAATCGCCCCAATCAATCGGTCCAGGTTATGCCTGGGAGTAGACGTAGTGGCTTCAAGCAATTTCCGGCCCACTACCCAAAAAAAGCTGCCTGAGACCGTGGAAACCAAAACAACTAGCAGAGGGTTCACAGCCGGTTGCCACCAACGCTCAGTGCGGAAGAGAAAGGCCGAGCCTAGCACAACGCACACAATCGATGCGCCGAGGAGATAGCGCCGATCCCGCCGAAGAAAGGCGGCAACGAAAAGCACACCGCCGAGGACGAGGATGGCCAGTGCCCAACTGTTCAGGGGCAGACGATAGATGCTATAGGCAGCAAAAAATGTTGCGAAGATCGCAGCCACCTCAATAACCCCAGAACCTGGGCTGAGCAAGGCTAACACTACCAGAATCGTAGCAAGCGCTAGGGCTAGGTAGGCAAGATTGGGATCAATAGTAAAGTCCATAACAGGTCTCTCACCTATTATACCTTGCGAAGAGGCTTCCCGCATACCGAGAACAACTCCCTGCGGGACATGTCCTCTGCGCCTTAATCCCCTCTCCAATAAAGTATACGATGAGTTTGGTCAACGGTTGCGTTATGCCTGCGAGAATAAACTTGGGTTTGTCGACCACTCGAAGGGTGCTCTGACGAGGAGCGGGCTTTAGGTCAGGGTTTGAGCTAGGTTTTGGGTATTTTATAGAAGCTATGCCTCCGCTTTTATGGCAATGGAAAACGCGAGGAATGTCTTGGCGTGGGGGGTAGGCTGCTGCCGGGATTACATCTTTCTCGTTACCCTCTGTAGGGTAAGGATTGAATAGGAGCTCGCTTTAGCTGTCCTTAAGGAAGATGTAATCGGATGATAATCTAGAGCTTCCTTTCTGATCGATATAATGTCGAAAAAGAGCTTCGGTGGTTTGGATGAAGAGGTTCTCTGCCCTTTTCATTGCTTTGTTGCTTTGGGCTGCTCTGGAGGCAGGCTCTGCGCAGAGTTTAGGGGCTTTGGCTCAAGTTCAGGAGATTACAGGGTTCGTGACCGATCCGCTGCCCAACGGGGGCTTATTTATCTTGGGAGAGCCAATCCGACTCTATATCTCTTCTAATCCTGCCTGGGTGCGGTATCGCTTGACCGACGCTTACGGTGAGGCAGATTGGACGGTAAACGGCGCAGTATATGAGGGAGAAGGGAAAGTTGTGCCGGCACAACCTAGCGGGAGCTGGCTCGTTTTGCCTACAGATGCCCTCACTCGCTACGGACTGTATCGCTTGGACGTCACAACTAATCTCGGTGAGGTGACCGACCTCAGGATCGGCTTGGTCGACCCGGTGGTGCGTCTGGGAGAGCACAATTCCTCGCCCGTTGGCTTTATCCTTGCTATCGATCCCTATCGTGATTTTGCCGTCCAACTCGCTCTGCTGGGGATCAAGTGGGTGCATTTTGATGTTCCCGTAGATGACGCCACAAGTGTGCTCTATGCGTTGCAACCTGAGGTGCAGGACTTTGTCGATCGTGCTCTGGCTAACGACATCACTCCGATCTTCAAGCTCATCGGTGGTGAGCCTCCCGGATGGTATGATCTTAATAGCAATTTCTACCAAAACTTGCGCAGGGTGGCACAGACCTATCGAGGAAAGGTGCGCTATTGGATCGTTGGGAACGAAATTGATGGATGTGGCTGGTGGCGCTCCTGTAATTTCGATACATATGTTACATTTTTGCGCAATATAGCGCAAATTGTGCGCAGCGTCGATCCGCAGGCGAAGATTCTGGCCGCCGATCTTTATCAGGGGGATTCCCCGGCCTTGCGGCGAATGCTCGCAGAGGAACAGGCCGACCCCTCGTTTAACTTATTCGATGTGCTCTCGGTGCACTATCTAGAAGAGGGGGATGGAGAGGAACTTGGGCCGGATGGCTGTTGTGGCAGCATCCATACCTATCGTCAGGTGATGGGCGAATATGGAATTTCTAAGCCGATTTGGAATACCGAAGCGCTTTCGCCGCTGGTGGGTGGGTTGCACTGGAGTCGAAACCAGACCAGTTATTTTCGCGGCGGCGATGTCGTGCCCTTCCTTTCACCGGCTAAAACGATTGTAGGCAATCGGGCAGTTGGCGCCGAAAAAGTGTTCTTTTACAGCTATAACTACGACCAGAACCTTCTGGACGGAGAGGATGGGCTGAAACGCACGCTAACCGAAAGAGCCTTGGCGGTGCGCGCTTTGGCCGATCAGTTGCAAACGGCCATGTATCTCGGACGGCTTGCTCAAGCGCCTCCATATATAGAAGGACACTGGTATCGAAACGGGCTGGAAATGATCCTGGTGATCTGGAGCAATGAGTCGAGCCGTGAAGCGGAAGCAACTCTGAAAGTGAATGCAGAACAAGTGTTGCTCTTCGATCCCTTGGGCAACCTCTACCCCTTGAGAACGCAAGATGGGAAAGTAAAATTTCGCATCCACTATGAGCCCCAATACGTGCGCGGCTTCACGGATTTTTCTGAGATCACTTTCGGGGATGGCCAAAATGACTCCCCGAGGTTCGTTTCTGCTCCAATAACCATGGCAGTAGTTGGTCGTCGCTACACCTATTTGGCGCAAGCCTATGATTCGGAGCCGACCGGAATGCCGAATGCGCTCATCCCACTGACATATAGCTTGCTTCAACGACCGGCTGGCATGAGTATCGATGCTCTCGGGGGGTGGATCGAATGGAAGCCAACTGTGCCGGGTAAATACTCTGTGACGGCTCAAGCTAGCGACCCCCAAGGAAGGAAAGCCACTCAAACTTGGGAAATCACCGTTGTCTCTGCAGGACAGAACGTGCCGCCCCAAATCCTCACCCTCCCTCGCACGGTCTATGGAGTGGTTGGTGCTCCTTTTGTGTATAATGTCAACGCTTGGGACGCCAACGGCGACGAAATCACCTATCGCTTGACCCAAGGACCTCCTTGGCTTAGGGTGGATCAAAAGACCGGCTTTATAGACGGCATACCGTTACGAGGGGGCATCTTCCCCGTAACGGTACGCGCTGAGGACACAGAAGGGGCTTATGCAGAGCAGTCTTTCTCGCTTTTTATTTCAGGTTCGACCTATCGCCCGAACTTTTTTCTATACCTTCCGATTTGCGCCAAGCCTTAGGAGTTTCGTGCTAGTTCTTTGATTCCGTGTGGCTATTTTTTCACCGCAATCCAGCCGAACTCTTCGATGTATTTCGTCCCTGTTTCACTGAGGACGAAATCGATAAAATGCTGTGCAAGCGGCTGAGAGTTCGGGCCGGTAAGCAAAGACAAGGGACGGTAGAGACGGTATTGTCCGGCCTTGATGGTCTCTGGGGAAGGCAAAATGCCGTCAATCTCCAACACTTTGAGGTGAGGCTCCAGGTTGCCGAAGCCAACATACCCGATCGCTCCGGGGTTTTTCGCTACCGTGGCTGCGACATCCCCGGCGGTGATCACAGTGACCAAGGCCGGAGCTGTAGCCTCTTGTTTTTCAAGGGCGATTTCATCAAATGCCCCTCGAGTGCCTGAACTTATCTCACGCTGAACGGGCACAATCTCCAGATCATTCCCGCCCAGCTCTTTCCAGTTGGTGATTTTGCCGAAGTAAATATCCTGTAACTGTTCAAGGGTCAGGCCGGTGACCGGGTTCTCGGAGTTAACGACAATGGCTAAGGCATCCAGAGCAATTGGATATACGTTGATCCCCTGGGCTTCCTCGTCCTTAAGGGCTCGAGAGGCCATGCCGATATCTGCAGTGCCTTCGTGAACGGCGCGAATACCCACCACCGATCCACCGGCTGCTACTTCCATCTGGACCAAAGGGTGTTGCTGGATGAAAATTTCGCTGAGTTTGCCGACCAGAGGCTGCATCGTTGTTGAGCCTGCAACCGTAATTTTTCCGACAAGAGGAGTGGGGGAGGGAGGCGGAGGAGGAGCTGGTGGTTGACAGGCAGCGAGCAGAAAACTGATCCCAATTAAGCAAAGCACAACCTTTTGCTTGGACATAGGTCCTCCTTCTTGCTTGAAAGCTCGTCTTATAAACGCCCTAACTCCATCGACGGCGCTACGTCAGGAAGTGCGGGATGCGTATTCAGCTAAGAGTTCCCCTTTCTTTGTCTCTATCCATTGAAGGAATTTTTCCACGATGACTGGGTCGAAGTCCAAGCCGGCCCTTGAGCGAATATGTTCGAGCGCTTCGTCAAATTTCCAAGCCGGGCGATAGGGTCTTTCGGTAATCAACGCGTCAAAGGAGTCGATCACGCTGAAAATTCGCGCCTTGAGCGGAATTTCTGTGCCTTTTAGGCCCTGAGGGTAGCCAGAACCGTCCCATTTCTCATGGTGACAGTAGATCACATCTAAGGCGTCCTTGAGATAGTCGATGGGGCGCAACATCACGTAGCCGTAAAGGGGGTGTTGCTTGACCAGCATCCATTCTTCGTCCGTCAGAGGACTCTTTTTGTTCAAGATGTGGTCGGAAATGGCCATTTTCCCAACGTCGTGCAGTAATGCGCCGCGCTTTAAGGCAATGATGTCTTCTTCGGGAAGGTTCAAGAAGCGGGCAAACTCTTCGGATAGTTCTGCCACTCGACCGGTATGCCTTTCCGTGCTGTGATCTCGCAAGTCGAGGGCGTTTGCCCAGCTTTGGAGGGTAGCTTCATAGGCTTCGACAACCTCGCGGTTGGCCCTTTCTAAATCCCGGACAAGGCCGGAGTAAACATGGTGTAATTCTTTTTCCATTCGGGTAAAGGAGTCGACCAATTGGCCAATTTCATCTCCGTGGCCTATACGTAGAGGATTCAAGTTGGAATTCAAGATGCTGCGCGGCTGGTAGGGTTGGGAAAAATCTGCATTGGCGAGTTCTCTGGCCGCTTGGGAGAGTCTGCGAAGTGGTTGGACAATCGCAACAATAATAAACACGGAAAGGACGATTAGCAACAGGGAGAGAAATACAGTGATGGAAAGCGCTGCGTTCTGAGCTTGCTGATAGACTTGAAAGTAGGTCTCAGTATCTCTTAAAAGAGTGACATTGAGGAGGTGCGTGCCGACAGGGAGTTGAAATTCGGTGCGGAAGTAATTGCCAGTGGGAGGAGTCACTTCATCTCCAGGCGAAGCTTGGAGATAGACCTTATCCCGTAACTTCAATCGTCGTGTGATGCGATCCAGCTCGGTTATCAGGTCAATCCCAACAATGATGGTTCCTCCTGTCGGGGCCTCACGCCGCACTAAGTAAACCCACCTTCCCTCTACGAAGTAGAGGTCGGCGTAATTCGATGGGATCAGTTGGATAAGGGTAGAAACGCGATATAAATTTGCATGCAGGATATTGGTGCGGGCAATTTGGTTGCGGTCATAGATTTGCAGAACGTCAACGTCAAAGCGGTTGCGTAAGTCGATCGCCCGACTGTCCAGCCTGAGGATTCGCTCCTCGCCTCCTTCTATGTTGGCAAGGATCTCCGGATCCGAGGCAATCAAATCTGCGGCTCTCTTGACTTCGCTAAGGCGGTTGGAGAAGAGCATCTGCAAGTTATCGATATCGGTTTTGATTTCCTCACTGATCAGAGAGTTCACGGTCTGAGTCATACTCCCCCGAAGGTAGACTCCAAGCAAAAGTGCAGAAAGGAGCGTGAAGGCTAGCAAGAAAACCAGAATTTTGAAAAGCAGAGAGTTGAGCAGCGAAGAGGGCTTGATGGCAATTGGCATCTCAATTCACAGAACGTAGAAACCCATCGCAGAAACTTCCCAACCAGGTGCGTTCTTGCGGTAAATTTTATCCATCGCACTTAAACAATCGATTAAGGCGATGTTAGCATTTGTTTTCTTTATCAGAAGTTCTGCTAACAGTTTTGTTAGGGGGGTGCTAGTGAGTTCGTGTTGGCATCGCTTTGGCCCTAGCTGGCGATCGGGTGCGCCACTCAAGAAAACTGCTGGATATGGTATGATTAAAAGCATGAAGATTAAGGTAGCTCTAGCGCAGATCAACACTTATTTAGGTGATGTTTCTCGCAATCTTGAAAAGCACCTCTGCTTGATCGAAGACGCAAAACGGCAGGGCGCTGATTTGATTCTCTTCCCAGAGCTTTCGCTGACCGGTTATGTCCTTCAGGATTTAGCTTCCAGTGTGGCGCTTTCGCCTCGACCGGAAGACCCAGTCTTCGGGCGGTTGTTGGAAGCCAGTCGAGCCATTGACTTAGTTGTAGGGTTTGTTGAAGAGGATAGTCGCCGCCGCTTCTTTATCGCAGCAGCTTATCTTTCCCAAGGTCAAGTGCTTCATATCCACCATAAGCTCTATTTGCCCACTTATGGTCTATTTGATGAGGGACGTTTCTTTGCCTGGGGCGATTCGATCTCGGCCTTTGACACTCGCTTCGGGCGCATTGGGATGCTGATCTGCGAGGACTTTTGGCACGCTTCACCGCCCTATCTACTTTGGTTGGATGGAGCAGATATTTTCCTCTTTATGTCTGCCTCGCCGGGTAGGGGGTTGAGTGCCGCTCCAAAGCTCGAATCTGCGCGCTGGGTAGAACAATTAGTACAAGCTTATGCCAACCTTTTTACTGCTTTTGTTGCGCACGCCAACCGTGTTGGGTTTGAAGACGGATTGAATTTTTGGGGAGGGTCGGCAGTGTTTGATCCGGATGGCGTTTTGCTTGCGCAGGCTGCGTATTTTGAAGAGGGCCTGACCCTTGCCGAGCTTGATTTGAATCAATTGCATCGTACTCGAGCACGTCTGCCTCTCTTGCGGGATGAACGCACAGCTTTGGTCCAACGAGAGTTGGATCGCATCTTGCGACGAGCGTCTCAGGCAAACCGTTAGGTGATATATGGCTAAGATCGACTTGACCATAAATACGGATTTAGCGCGCAAGATTTTGGCGGGGTTTATTCGCTCAGAAATCCAACGTGTCGGGCTGCAGCGCGCAGTTGTGGGGGTTTCAGGTGGCGTGGACTCGGCCTTGTCTTGCTTTCTGGCTGTGGAAGCCCTTGGACCGCAGAATGTTTTGGCTGTACGTATGCCCTATCGCACCTCTTCCCCCGACTCCCTCGAACATGCTCAGCTTGTAATCGACGCCTTGGGAGTGCAGTCGGTGACCATCCCGATCACCGAAATGGTCGACCCACTGATCGCTCGTGATCCGCAAATGAGCGAAGTGCGCCGAGGGAACATCATGGCGCGGGCGCGGATGATTGTGCTCTACGATCAATCCGAGGCTTTTAAGGGCTTGGTTGTCGGCACCGGCAATAAGACCGAAATCCTGCTCGGCTACACTACACTCTACGGCGATTCGGCATGTGCTCTGAACCCGATCGGGGATTTATACAAAACCCAAGTGCGCCAACTGGCGCAGGCGGTCGGAGTGCCCGAGCCGATCTTGACCAAAGCTCCCACAGCGGACCTCTGGCAGGGACAGACGGACGAGGGGGAGCTTGGCTTTACTTACGCTGAAGTGGACAAATTGCTCTACTTGTTGGTTGACCAGCGCTATAGCCCGCAGGATTGTGTCGAAGCTGGCTTTGCCCCCGATTTTGTGCAAAAGGTGGTCGAACGAATGCGGCGCAATCACTTCAAGCGCGTCTTGCCGCCGATCGCCAAGCTAACCAATCGCACAGTGGGATATGATTTTTTATACCTGCGCGATTGGGGTACCTAACCGGAGATTGTCCCGGAGAATGGTCGATCGTTCTTTTGACTGGTTTAAGCAAGCCGTGTGGGATTTAGACCAGGCAATTCGTTCGGAGGAAGATGGGTTTTACGAATGGGCTTGTTTTATCGCTCAACAGGCTGCGGAAAAGGCCGCTAAAGCGCTGCACCTCAAGCTCGGGCAGGAAGCTTGGGGACATGTAGTCGCTCGATTGTTGAGGGAACTCCGCCTTCCGTGAAGGTGCCTGAGGACTTGATTGAGAAAGCCCAGGTGTTGGATGGGTTTTACATCCCGCCTCGTTATCCCAGCGGTTTTCCAGAAGGGGCACCCTTCGAGCACTATAATCGGCGGCACAGTTCGGAGGCAATTCGCTATGCCCGTGAGATCCTTGACTTCGTCAGTTCTCATCTGGCCGAATAAAGAGCAAGTGCTCCAAGCCCTTAAAGAGTGGGCAGCAAAGACAAAAGCAGAAAACACCGACCTGTTGCAGGTTGGTTATTTTGGCTCCTATGCGTGCGGCGATTGGGGGGTGGGCAGCGACTTAGACGTGGTCTTGATCCTAGCGCACTCTGACCTCCCCTTTGAATGGCGGGCTGCCCAGTTTGACCTGACGGGTTTGCCTGTGCCCGTTGACGTGCTTGTTTATACCCGAGCGGAATGGGAGAAACTAACTATGCGTAAGGGGGAAAAACGCTGGTGGGCTGAAGTAAGATGGGAGTAGGTAGCGATCCGGGCACGAAGCATAGTCTGCTCTAGCGATAACTTTTTGTTTTCAAAAAGTGACGCTTTCTTGTCGAGGCCGAACCGCCAAGTATATCTCCTCCGCTCTCTTCAGGGAGTTTCGCAAGCGCTCTAATATCCACCAGCTCAACCGATCCCCAAAGGCGCAGCGCTCTTGATCTTGCGCTTCGCCGGCCTCTTGACGAGCGTGGGAGTCCGTTTGGCGCAGTCGCCTGCTCTTCGGGCGACTTGCCGGCCCCTTACTGGCCTTGTAACGGACGCAAAAGACGAGACGAAAAATTAAGCCCTCGTCTGCATTTTGCCCTGAAGTTGCTTCCTGAGAAATTCCACAACCCCCGGTAGGATGGAAATGAAAATGATCGCAACCACAACTAAGGTAAAGTTCTCACGCACGAAGCCCAAGTTGCCGAAGAAGTAACCCCCGAAAATGAACAAACCCACCCACAACAGTCCGCCAAAAACGTTATAGGAGATGAATTTCCAGTAGGTCATCTCGCCTACTCCAGCCACAAATGGGGCAAAGGTGCGGATAATAGGAACGAACCGCGCCAATAGAATTGTTTTGCCGCCATGTCTTTCGTAGAATTCGTGCGTGCGTTGCAAATATTCCCGTTTCAGGAAGCGCACTTGCCCGCTGAACGCCCGTAGCCCAATAAAACGACCGATCCAATAATTGACTGTATCACCCAATATAGCGGCTGCAGCGAGCAGCAGATATAAAACTTCCACCCTCATCGCCCCCAAGGCGGCGAAGGTGCCCGCTGCAAAAAGCAGCGAGTCGCCGGGTAGAAATGGGGTGGCGACCAAGCCGGTTTCCATGAAGATAATCAAAAAGAGCAGCAGATATGTCCAACTTCCGTAGGTTTGGACTATCGAACTCAGAGATTGATCTAGGTGAAGAAGAAAATTGACAAACGTTAGCAAAGTGTCCATCGGTAACCTAATCCCACAAGAAGATACACTAATTTTACTGCTGAATCAGCTCCTGTGAGGTGGATTGGTGTCCCTGTCGGAGTTGCTGATTGAAGAGCCAAAGTCCGATCATCCCCAGACCAGCCAGAGCTAAAATAGCTAACGGAGCGACGAGGGCCAAATTCTGACTGAGGGGTAAAGCCCAAAAGCCCTCTGTCGTTGGTGAGATGCTGCGCAGCGCAGAGAGAACTGCAAAGCTGTTCCAGACCCCGTGGAAGAAAACCGCTGTTAGATAGGCGAGAATAAGCTGGATATAGCGCCGATTCTGCCACACAGAAGCAAGAGCGGCGCCGACTAAAGCTGAGGTAAAGATATGGAGTGCTCCGGTACCACTGCGCCCTAGTACTGCGAGCAGCCACTGGGAAGGGTTGCTGCCAAGCATGAAGCTTTCCAACAATGCATAGCCCGCTCCGCATAGAGCGCCCGCAACAAATCCATCCAGCGTACTGCGTGTATGTCCATAGAGCATCCAAACTGCTAGGGGCTTGATTGCTTCCTCAATCAAGGGGACGACCAAAGCGGCAAAGAAGAGAAGGATTAAGACCACAGCGGGTTCGACAAGGTATGGTTGCAAAGCCTCTAGCACTACTTGAGGGTCAGTGGAGGGTTGACCTAGGGTCTCGCTCAATCGGCTGAGCTGCCTAAGTCGCTCTGGCTCGATTGAGGCCCAAATTCCGAGCAAGGCCCCGGGGAAAATGAAGGCAAAAAGCTCTAGAATCAAAATAAGAAGAGGGGTTAGGATTAGCCCAACGCTTAGCGCTCCCCATTTGCGCTGTGGCGAGACGTCCCTCACTCCCCTAAGGCTGATCTGTAGAACTGCAGCGACTGGAATCCCGATTGCTGCAATGTGGAAAACGGGCAGGGCCAGATAGGCAGAAAGCGTTTGGGAGGAGAGCAAAGCCCCGCCAAGCAAGACTAGCGGATAAGCTGCCACGAGCAAGGCAAAAGGTGGCAAGCGCAGCGATGTAATCCACACCGGAACCTTCCACCCAAAGGAGCGGCAAAATGAGAGCACGGTTGGCGGGATCAATAACAAGCCTGCCGTAAAGAATCCGCTCGCCAACAGGAGTAGAGAAACTGCGTTTTCTACGTTTGGACTCGGGGGAACCAGTTCCAGAAAGCTGTAGAGCAGAAACCCTAGGGCAAGGTTGATCACGAAAAAAGCAGCTAGAGAAGTGCCCAGCGCTTGCCAAACAGAGATCTTCTTGCTCAAGAGAGAGCCTTGTCGAGGCAATCCTTCGTTTGGGCCCTTGGCGTTCGAGGTGACTTCGATTCTTTCCTCCTCAGTTTTCCTCGAGAATAGTAACAGAGAATAGCCTATCCCCCGGCGGTGGGGGTGGAAATTGACTCGGATCGCGTGGCGTGATTCGGTATAGGACCTCCATTCCTTCTGTAACTCGACCGAAGATGGGGTAAGCGCCGTTCAAGTGGGGCGCAGGCGCCAGGGTGAGGAAGAATTGGCTACCGTTGGTATCTCGTCCAGCGTTTGCCATAGCGATCAATCCTGCTTGATCGAAGGACAAATCGGGCGAAATTTCACTGATAAAGGCATAACCGGGACCGCCGTAACCTGTCCCGCTGGGATCACCGCTTTGGACAATGTAATTCTCTAGAACGCGATGAAAGGTGATGCGATCGTACCATCCCTGGCGGGCGAGGAAGACAAAATTATTCACAGTGATGGGCGTTTGCTCGGCAAAAAGTTGAACGAGCACATCCCCTTTTTCTGTTTCAAGGCGGGCTGAGTATTTTTTCGATAAATCAATGACGAGTGGGGGACAACTTTCAAATTGGCGCTCTTCGAGCAAGCTTAACACAATGGAATTGCGCAAGGCGTAGTAATTGAGCGGCAAGCTGCTTGGCCAGATTTGTCCGTTCAGAAGAACCAAGGGCACCCCGGGCAAGCCGATGCTTCGGTTGTGCTTCCAGGCTGTTTTCCCTTTCTCGGCAAGGATGGGATCGTCGAAATCTTTTTGGAAGGCGATTGGATCAAGTTGTAAGGTGTTAGCTTGTTTCCGTAGCCAGTTCTCAAATTGCTCTGGGCTCAGTTCGCTCCATACGGAGTGGTTGTCATAGAGCCAATCGTGCATTTGCCAGAATTTGCCTTGCCGAGCTGCGGCTTCGGCTGCTTTGAGGCTGAGAATAGCCTTGTCGTGCACCTCAATCAGAGGAAAATAGCGATAGACCCAACGCACCTCTGTGGGGAACTCGCGCAGGAGTTGTCCCATTAGCTCGGCCAATTGAGCGCAAGGCTGAGCTTGAAAGTCACAGTAAATAACAAAAGTCACTTTAGCGGCCGGAGAGCCGCGTTGATAATCGCCGTCACTTACTGCAGGGAACAGGGATGCTTCTGTGGGGCCTGGTGTTGGACGAGGGCTTTTTGCCGTGCAACCGTTGGCGATCAGGCGGATCAAGTCCGCTCTCGAGAGTGGGGATTGGTATGCTTTGCTCAGAGTTGGTATTGTCGGCGGGGTGGTTGGGATGGGCGAGGAAATGGGAACAGATACTAAAGCCTTGCTCTGACAAGCCGTCGAGAGTTGCCCGGCCAAAAGGAGAAGGAATAACCAATGATATTTAGCCACCAACCGCCTCCAGCAATTGCTGTGGTGACCACATCCACGAAATCCGATTGAGAAACGCAGCCAGTGAGGGAGATTGAGCGCGCAACTTCCGCACGGCAGCGCCGATAGGGTCCTCGCCTGCGGCGCCGACCGGTTCATCGGCATATGCGCCGTGAAAGGCGAAGTAAGCTTGGTTGAGTTTGCGGATTGGGTAGCCGTTTTCCCAGAAAAAGATGCGTCTTTGTTCCATATAGGCTTCGGCCTCTTCGACCCGCCCCTGAGCGAGCAACTCATCGACTCGCAAGCGAGTGATGTACATTTCTTTGCGGAAATCAAATGGCGGTGGCTGCGATGGATCAGGCGGTGGCGGTTGGGGAGGTGTTTCGGGTGGCGGTGGAGGGAGAAATTCAGGGTAGTAGGTCTCGATCAGGGCGCGCCCCAATTCCTTGCCGCCGATCGATGCCGCAGTTTCATTCATGGTGCGCAATTCGCCGCTCGTGCCGTAGTTCACGCCGAGCGGGCGAAAGCTTAGGAAATTGTGAATCCATTCGTGGGCGATCACTTCGCTCAGCCAATTGAGGTCGGTGGTTTGCATGACCATGGTAGGGTAAACACCGATCCCGCCTACTGCAACGACCAAAGAGGAAACATTTAGCGCCCTGTCCACTTGGGCTTCGAGGGCTTCTTTTTGATCAGTGGTCAGCCCTACCTTGAGCGAGATGTTTGCCTCTTGGCGGATGACCTCGCGGGGTGAGACAATCAGCGAGGACGGTAACGGCGAAACATGGTAAGAAACGGGTGGAATGGGTTGCCCGCCGAGGGCTAAGCCCATTCGAGCGATGATGGTCGAGAGCTGATCTTCAAGGATGGACTCGGCAATTGGAGCGATCTGGGCTTCCTTTTTACGCAATGTGCTTAGCTGTTTTCGAACATCCTGCGAAGCTTCGTAGGGATCCGTAACCTGAGGATCTGCATAGATGCGATTTAACTCGCGATCCGCTTCTTCGATGCTGCGGATCAGAGCAAGGTAGTCCAAAACGAGCCGCTTCCGCTCCTCAGGAGAAAGGAATTGGGCAGTTCGCAGGGCAGATTGACCAATTTTTAGGTAAGCGGCGTCGCTGATCCAACTCATATAGTCAAATTCAATCGGGCGGGTGAATGCGCGGATGCGTTCAATCGGATCTGCGGCGTAAATTGTCGAGCCGCTGAGCAGAAGGGCGCATGCGCTCAAATACAACCAAAGGGAAGCGATCTTTCCCCAAGGAATTTGGAGGACGGCATTTCGGGTTGCGGTGGAAAACATAGCTCTTAAGTGAGGATCTCTTGGAGAGTTGATTTGCTAATACCTATCCCTTAATCAACCGGGGTCGCAACCTGATCCGAATCGCAAAAAAAGCGGCTCAACCTCTCGCATGGAGAATTGGCTCAACAACCGTTCTGTAGCTTGATTGACGCAATTTCTTACCCGAATTGAAACCCGCCAGCTTTCAGGGAATGTGCAATGAGCTGCTAAGGCGGTAGTGAGCCGAGGGTAGTCTTTGATTTGTTGGAGCGGCAGAATGTCATGCTTGTTCATTCCGAAGTCTACTGTGCAGGAGATTATAACAGACTCACGGAGACGGCTTATCTACAAGGTCTCTCCTAGACGAAGGCGGAGCAATGCATTGCTAAATTTGTTCATAAGGAGGAATTCTTCGCAAAGACTGCTACTATGCCTATTTAGATAATAGTGCTTGGATCAAGAGCCTGCTTATCGGGTTTTCATCCGAGAAAGGTTGACAGTCTTCTCGCTCTTTGATACATTCTTCCCTGTTAATTCGCTAGATTAGGAGGCAAGAAATGTACCCCATTTTCCTATTCGCCCACAACTGGTTGCGTTGGGTTGTGCTGTTCGCTGGTGTCGTTATTGTGGTTTTAGCTTGGCTGGGCTGGCTGGGCAAACGGTCGTGGAGCAAGAGAGAGCGGATTTGGGGGATGATCTTTAATGTCGCTATAGACCTACAACTGGTGGTGGGGGCGTTCTTATATTTTATTAGCCCCTTAACTACCAGTGCATTTGCCAATTTCGCCGCTGCCATGCAAAACGCTGCGCAACGGTTCTTTGTGGTGGAACATGGTTTTGCAATGCTCATTGCGGTGGTTTTTGCCCACTTGGGAAGCGTTTTGAGCCGGAAGGCGACCGACGATCAGGGGAAGTTTCGGCGTTCGGTGATTTGGTACACGCTGGCACTGATCTTGATTTTGGCCATGATCCCTTGGGACCGACCTTTGCTGAGAGGGTTATAGCGCAGATTTTGCGAGGTCGAGGAGCAGCGGTTGTATTCGCCGTCACTCCCCGACCCCTCGTCCATCGGGAGAGGGGGAGAAAGCCCTCACACCTCGCCCCTTTCCCGAGGGGCGAGGAGCAGAACCCATTCAGTCGTTTCTATGCTAAGGGATTGCTGATCGTGGCGGCATTCGATTGGCTATCGGGTATAATAGCCCAATCCTTTATCTGGTGACGTCAGTGCTGCGGGAGAAAAGGTTGTGATAATTTTTGCCGTTCTTTCTGGTTTTGGGTTAGCTTTTCTTGCTCCTGCTATCTGCCGCTGGGCAAAAGAGAGAAGCGGCTGGTGGTTGGCAATTCTGCCCTTTGCTCTCACCCTTTACTTTTTTTCATTACTGCCGGGCTTGGCGGAGGGAGAGGTTCAATCACTGGCTCTTGCTTGGTCTAAAGAACTGGGGCTTACCTTTTCCTTTCGCGCTGATGGTCTGAGTTTGGCGTTTGCACTTCTGGTCGGCGGCGTTGGTGCTTTGGTTGCAGTTTATGCCGGAGGGTATTTCGGCACAAAAGCCCCTGTCGAGCGCTTTTACTTCTGGCTGTTCTTTTTCATGGCCTCGATGCTAGGGGTGGTGTTGGCCGATAACGTCATCCTGCTGTTTGTCTTTTGGGAACTGACCAGTCTGAGCTCATTCATGCTCATTGGTTTCGAACACGATCGTAATGAGGCCCGCACAGCAGCGATCCAGGCGCTATTGGTGACTGCGAGCGGTGGGTTGGTTATGCTAGCCGGTTTTGTATTGTTGGCGCAGATCGGCGGCAGTTGGGAGCTTTCGTCCTTGGTTCTAAGGGGGGAGAATGTCCGTGCTAACCCGCTCTATCTTGCGGTTCTCTTCTTGATTCTTATCGGAGCATTCACCAAATCCGCTCAATTTCCCTTTCATTTTTGGCTGCCGAATGCCATGCAAGCGCCGACTCCGGTCAGCACCTACCTCCATGCTGCGACAATGGTCAAGGCGGGCGTTTACCTGCTTGCGCGTTTGTACCCTGTCTTAGGCGGGACTCCGATCTGGCTGTGGGCTGTGGGCGGGGTTGGAGCGGCAACAATGGTCTTGGGTGGTGCTTTAGCGTTGAGCCAAACTGACATGAAGCGGCTATTGGCCTATTCGACTATCAGCGCCTTAGGCAGCTTGGTCATGGCAATCGGTATCGGCAGCGAGACCGCTCTGAAGGCAATGGTCTTGTTTTTATTGGCGCATGGTTTGTATAAGGGGACGCTGTTTTTAGTCACCGGATCGGTGGATCACGAAAGCGGAACCCGCGATGTAAGGCATCTGGGAGGGTTAAGGCGCGCAATGCCCTACACCGCTACAGGAAGCACTTTGGCAGCGCTATCGATGGCGGGCGTGCCCCTGTTTCTGGGATTTGTGGCCAAGGAATATCTCTACGAGGCGGCGTATAAAGTGGGGGCGTTGTGGATTACCTTGGTTTTTCTGGGAGCTTTGTTAAATGTGTTGATTGCCTTTCGGGTCGGGGTGGCTCCGTTTTGGTTGCCTGCACCTGCAGAATCCGGGCTACCGAAAAGGCCGCACGAAGCTCCGTGGAGCATGGTTGTTGGACCGCTCGTTCTTGGCGCACTCAGCTTGATTCTCGGGGTCTTTCCTCAAGTCCTCGGCTCTGTTCTGGTTGCGCCTGCCTTGTCCGCTGCAGCAGGCGAGAGACTCGAAGTCAAACTAGCGGCGTGGCATGGAGTCAACGAGATTTTTTTGCTAAGTCTGCTGACTTTGGGTCTGGGGATAGGATTGTTTGCTATCCGCAACGATGTTCAGCGCATCGCCGCAAGATTGGCCTTGCCTTGGGGATTGGATACCCTCTACCAGCGCACGTTGGATGGATTGTTCGCTTTGGCTTCGCTGCAGACACGTGTGCTTCAGCATGGATACCTGCGGTATTACCTGATTACGATTATCGTGGCTGTGGTAGGCATCACTGCCGGAGGGTTGTTCCGCTGGGGAGGCGGATCTTTGCCTCATCTGTCGTTAGATTTGCGTTTTTATGAGTTAGGTATTGCAATCATTATCGTCCTTGCCGGTGGGGTAGCGGTTCTCTCACGCTCGCGTCTCGGTGCAGTGGCGGCGTTAGGGGTTGCCGGCTATGGTGTGGCCTCGATTTACCTACTCTTCGGCGCGCCTGATTTGGCCATGACCCAATTTCTGATCGAATCGCTGACAGTTGTCTTATTTGTGTTGGCCTTCTATCATTTACCAAACTTTGCCCAGCTAACTCCAAAGCGAGAGCGGATGCGAGATGTGGTTATCGCTTTGATTACCGGCGGTTTGATGACTACGTTCGTTTTTGTGGCCGGTGGCATCCAGATTCACCCTTCTATTTCGCAATTCTTCGTGGAGAATTCCTTGCCCTTGGCTCATGGCCGTAATATCGTCAATGTGATCTTGGTGGACTTCCGCGGCCTAGATACTCTCGGGGAGATCACTGTTCTGGGGATCGCCGGGATAGGGGTCTTCGCCTTGTTGAAATTACGCATGGACCAGCACCCGGCGAAGGGCGGAAGACCTGCCCAAGCGGGCACAAAAGGAGGGAAGGAGTGACTTCGCTGATCCTGCGCACCATGGTGCGCCTCTTGCTGCCGTTGTTGTTGATGTTTTCGGTGTTTTTGCTCTTACGCGGGCATAATGAACCCGGCGGGGGATTTGTTGGGGGCTTGATGGCGGCAACCGGGTTTGCGCTGGTGTCAATTGCGTTTGGCTCGACGACAGCGCGACAAGTACTGCGGATCGATCCGCTTTTCTTGATCGGGGTGGGACTGCTGCTGGCTTTGTCGAGTGGTTTGGTTACTCTATGGCTTAATCAACCCTTCTTAACTGGGATTTGGTATAAGCTTTCTTTGGGAACTTTCGGGAAATTAGAACTGGGAACGCCTCTGCTCTTTGATATTGGTGTCTATCTGACGGTGTGGGGGGTAACGCTGACCATCATCTTTGCCCTAGAGGAGGTCGGTTAGGTTATGGAAGTTGTTTTGCCCTTTGTCATTGGCAGTTTGTATGCCATGGCAATCTATATGCTGTTGCGGCGCAGTTTGGTCAAGTTGTTGATTGGTTTGGGGTTATTGAGCCATGCTAGCAATCTTTTGATCTTTACTGCGGCCGGCTTGACCCGCTCCAAAGCACCGGTGATTGCGCTAACTGCCGATCAACTTCAACCTCCTCATGCCGACCCTTTGCCGCAGGCTTTGATTTTGACCGCGATCGTGATCAGTTTTGGGGTGACTGCCTTTGCGTTGGCGTTAGCTTATCGGGCATATCGCAGTGCCGATACCGATGATTTAGACCAGATGAAATCAACTGACGCATGAGATAAAGCGTATGAACCGCTCTCTCGTTTTGCCTATCGTGATCCCTTTGCTCACGGCGGTTTTATGTTTGCTTTTCTTTCGCAAACCGCAAATTCAGCGCTGGGTTAGCGTGATTGGCGCCATGGCCTTGCTGGTGGTTTCGCTATGGACATTAAGATTTATATGGGACGAGGGTATCCAAGCGGTCCAAATTGGAAATTGGCCAGCGCCTTTTGGCATTACCCTTGTGGCGGATTTGTTTAGCGCAGTGATGATCGTCCTGGCAGGAGTTTTAGGGCTCGCCGTTGCGGTTTATTCTCTAGATTCGGTTGACGCCCAGAGACAAGCTTTTGGTTACCATCCCTTGATGCATTTTCTCTTGATGGGTGTTTGTGGGGCGTTTCTCACCGGGGATTTGTTCAATTTATATGTGTGGTTCGAAGTCATGCTCATGGCATCTTTTGTCTTGCTCGCCTTAGGGGGGGAGCGTGGACAAATGGAGGGAGCAATCAAATATGTGACGCTGAATTTGCTCTCTTCGGCTATCTTTCTGGCCGCCCTGGGCTTGCTCTATGGCTTGGCGGGAACGCTCAATATGGCAGATTTGGCGCGCAAATTCGCCAGTTCCGCCACTGCTTCCTCGAACGCTATCGTCACTGCGCTCTCGATGCTCTTTCTTGGCGCCTTTGGCATCAAGGCGGCAATCTTCCCGCTGTTTTTCTGGTTGCCGGCCTCTTATCATACGCCCCCTGTAGCCGTTACGGCCCTTTTTTCAGGTCTATTGACTAAAGTGGGGGTATATTCGTTGATCCGCGTCTTTACGCTGATCTTCATCCAAGAATTCGATTACACCCACACCTTGCTGTTGGTCATTGCGGGTTTGACGATGATCACCGGCGTGTTGGGAGCGGTGGCTCAAAATGAAATGCGCCGTTTGTTATCCTTTCACATCATCAGCCAGATCGGTTACCCCCTGATGGGCTTAGGGATCTTTACTCCTTTAGGGCTAGCAGCGGCTGTTTATTTCGTGTTCCATGTATCCTTAGCGAAGTCCACCCTCTTCCTGATCAGCGGTGTGATCGGACGTTTGCGCGGCACCTTCGACCTGAAAAAATTAGGCGGGCTTTATAAAGCACAGGCTTGGTTAGCAGCCCTTTTCCTGACCGCTGCTTTATCCCTAGCCGGTCTGCCTCCTTCTTCGGGATTCTTTGCCAAGTTGAGTTTGGTTCAGGCCGGCTTAGGGCAAGGTCAGTTTGTTATTGTTGCAATCTCGTTGGGGGTTAGCCTCTTGACGCTGTTTTCGATGATCAAAATCTGGAATGAGGTGTTCTGGAAAAGGCCTCCTGTTCTCGAGGATGTGGATGGAGGCGAGATCACGCTGCAGAGGGATTGGACTTGGCTCGCCCCTATTTTGTTCCTGGTTGGGTTAACCCTGCTGATCAGTTTTGGAATTGGGCCCGCCTTTGAGATTGCCGCTCAGGCTGGGCGACAGTTGATGACCCCCCAACTTTATATCCAGGCTGTCTTGGGAGGGGGTAGATGAGCTTGTTCCTAACCAACATTCTGCTGGCCTTGCTATGGCTCTTCTTAAGCGGAAACTTCAGCCCGGTCAACCTCCTCTTTGGCTATTTGGTTGGGTATCTAGCATTGTTTCTCTCGCGCCGTGCTCTTGGCCCTAGTAATTATTTCGGTGTGGTGGAAAGATTGGTGCGTTTTGTGTTTTTCTTTGTCTGGGAGTTGATCCTCGCCAACTTGCGCGTGGCGTACGAGGTCCTAACTCCCCGTCATAACATGCATCCAAGGGTGATTGCTTTACCCCTTCAAGCACGCACGGACTTCGAGATCTCGGCTTTGGCAATCTTGATCTCCCTTACGCCGGGCACACTTAGCTTGGATGTTTCTGCCGATAAGAAAATCCTTTACGTCCATGCGATGTTTGCGGAGGATGAAGAAACCGTGCGCAAGGACATTCAAAACAACCTCGAAGCACGTTTACTGGCGATCTGGCGTCAACCACCCTTGAGGAGAGAGCTATGATTCTGTGGCTGACCGTTGCTCTGCTTATCGCTGCAGTTCTGCTATGTCTCTACCGTGTCGCCCGCGGACCAAGCCTGCCTGATCGAGTGGTGGGTTTGGACCTGCTTTCTTCGGTGACAGTCGGGTTTATTGCAGTTTACGCAGTGATCAGCGGAGAAATCATTTATATCGATGTCGCCACGGTTCTTGCCTTGATCGCCTTTCTTGGCACTGTGGCGTTTGCCTATTTCATCGAGAAGGGAGGAATGCCGTGGCGCAAAACATAAGTGCCTTGCTGATCTTCTTGGGCGCATTGTTTATGTTTATCGCCGCTTTGGGGGTGGCGCGCATGCCGGATTTATTTACCCGCATGCACAGCAGCACAAAATCGGCGACTTTAGGGGTGGGCCTAATTATGTTAGGCGCGGCATTTCACTTTGGTGAGATCGGCATGACGATGCGCGTGATTGCGATTATCGTCTTTGTCTTGCTAACTGCGCCGGTTGCGGCGCATATGTTAGGCAGAGCAGCCTATTTCGCTGGCGTGCCGTTATGGGAAGGCACGTTAAGCGATGCCTTGCGCGGACATTATGATCGTCGCACGCATCGGCTGATCAGCGACGAAAAAGTAGAGGAAAATCTTCCCGAAGGAGACGTTGCTGTATGAACGCCATAACCGATGTTTTGATCATTCTTGCCAGTGTGATTGGTTTGTGGTGGGGCGCTGTGTGGATTGTCGAGTCCGCTGTGCGTATAGCCAGACGAGTGGGTTTGTCGGAGTTAATCATTGGATTAACGGTGGTTGCCATCGGAACCTCTGCTCCAGAGTTTGCGGTGACGGTAGGGGCGGCTTTGGAAGGACAAGGGGACATTTCGGTTGGGAACGTGGTCGGCTCGAATATCTTCAATTTGGGTTTTATTCTCGGCAGCGTGGCGGTTGTGCGCGCTATTCGCACAACCCGAACGATGGTGGTGAGGGATGGAGGAATGTTAATCGGCACGTCTCTCTTGCTGCTCTTGTTCTTGTGGGACCATCAGATGACCCGTCTTGAAGGCGGAATTTTGATGGTGATTTTGCTCTTGTATTTGGGCTACCTAATTTGGAAAAAGGAACCCATCGAGGACGAAGTCCCCACTGGAGAATTCCGGTGGTGGGATGTTCCTCGACTGATTGCCGGAATCGCTTTAGTCGTGGGTAGTGGGCATTTTCTGGTTGAAAGCGCGGTTCACTTGGCGCGTCTGCTTGGGGTGTCGGAGTGGGTGATCGGGGTGACGATTGTCGCCGCAGGCACTTCTTCCCCGGAATTTGCGACCTCGTTGATTGCCGTGTTACGTGGACGGCATGGAGTTTCGGCGGGTAACCTAATTGGCAGCGACCTCTTCAATTTGCTGGGAGTCTTAGGCTTAGCGGCTGCAATTCAGCCGATGGTGGTGGATGCTAGTGCGGTGAGCAGTGTTGTCGTCCTCGTGGGCATGGTGGTCTTGATTGTGGTTTTCCTGATGCGGACGGGTTGGCAGATCTCCCGCTGGGAGGGAGCACTGCTGATAGCGATCAATCTCTTGCGCTGGATTCTGGACTTCTCGCGTTGAGAGTTGAGCTTTTTGCTGTAAACCATCTTGTCAATCTGGAAAGGTTATGTTAAAATATGTTAGCGGCGATAAGGAAGTTTTTACATCTTTCCAACGCCGCTCTTCGTGTTCCATAAAATACTCTGCAAGGGATAGGATACGCTCATGCCTGTGACATATTTGACTCGCGAGGGTTACGATAAACTCCAAGAAGAGTTGGAGTATCTACGGACGGTCAAGCGCCGTGAGATTGCCGAGCGCCTTCATGAGGCAATGGAGGGCGGAGAGTTGATCGAAGATGCCGAATACGAGGCAGCAAAAAACGAACAGGCTTTCGTTGAAGGTCGTATCCATGAACTGGAGACGATTCTGGCCAACGCTCGGGTGATCGATCCGAATCTGAGTCACGGCGAGATCGTCCAAGTGGGCGCCAAGGTGACCATTCAAGAGGGGAACAATGAACCGGAAACCTATATCATTGTAGGGCCAGCGGAAGCCAACCCACGCGAGGGGCGAATCTCCAACGAGTCACCACTCGGGCGGGCGCTAATCGATCGCCGCGTGGGTGATGAAGTGTGCGTTGAGGCGCCGGATGGCCCCTTCACCGTTAAAATCTTGAAGGTCGAATAGAACTGGGGCATAAGGAACGCCCCGCGTCTGTTGCTTTGGCGCGGGGCTTTTTTTATCTCAGACTTGAGGTGCAATCATGCCTACCGAATACACCAACTTGGAGCAGATCCGTTTGGAGAAGTTGGAAGCCCTAAAGAGACGAGGGATTGATCCCTATCCAACGCGCGCTCAGCGTACTCACACCAGTCGTCAGGCGATTGCGGCTTTTGAAGAAGTGGAAGGAAGAGAAGGAGTGCAACCGGTTCGAGCGATTGTAGCTGGTCGTATTCGCTCGATGCGGACGATGGGCAAGATCACTTTTGCCCATATTGAGGATGGCGATGGGCGCCTTCAACTGTTTCTACAAGCCAACGAAATCGGTGAGGAAGCGCTCGAGGTCTTTAATCGCGATTTGGATATCGGAGATTTTGTTCAAGCGCAGGGGGAAATGTTCCGCACAAGGGCCGGTGAGGTGACCTTAAGAGTGCAGGAATATCGTTTGCTCGCCAAGTCGATCACCCCCTTGCCGGCTGCGAAAGATGAGGTCATTGGGGGCAAAGTTGTCCGTCATACGATGCTAGCCGATCCCGAGGTCCGTTATCGGCAGCGTTATGCGGATTTAGCGGTCAATCCTGAAGTGCGTCAGATCTTTCGCACTCGAGCGGCCATTGTGCGCGCTCTGCGAGAATATTTAGATGGCTTGGGCTTTCTCGAAGTGGAGACCCCTATCCTGCAGCCGATCTATGGTGGAGCAGCGGCCAGACCGTTTACCACCTATCATAATCAACTGAAACAAACGTTGTATTTGCGTATTTCCTTCGAACTGTACCTAAAGCGCTTGTTGGTGGGAAACTTAGAGCGGGTTTATGAGATCGGGCGCGACTTTCGCAACGAAGGGGTGGACCGCACGCACAACCCGGAGTTCACCCAACTGGAGTTCTATTGCGCTTATGCTGACTACCTGCAGGTTATGGAAATGGCCGAACAAATGATCGCTTATGTCGCCGATCGGGTGTTGGGAAAAAGGCAATTTACCTATCAGGGGAATATCATCGATGTTACCCCACCCTGGCGGCGTCTGGAGCTGCGTCAGGGCTTGCTCGAGGTGACGGGAATTGACATTCAAGCTTGTCCCACAACCGCTGACCTCCAAAAGGCTATGCGAGAGAAGGGCTTGCCCTATGATCCCAATGCACCGCGGGGAAAGTTGATCGATAAACTGATCAGCGATTACTTGGAGCCAACTCTTATCCAACCCACGTTTGTTTATGATTATCCGCGTGAGATCTCGCCGTTGGCAAAAAGCAAGCCCGGCGACCCCCAAACGGTGGAACGCTTTGAGGGCTTTATGGCTGGGATGGAATTGTGTAATGCTTTTACAGAACTGAATGATCCTTTGGACCAAGAACAACGCTTTTTGGAGATGGGGCGGGATTATGATGTCGAGGATGAGCAACGTCATCCCATGGACGAGGATTACCTGCGCGCCATGCGCTATGGGATGCCACCTAACGGTGGATTTGGCATGGGTGTCGATCGCCTGACGATGCTCCTTACTGACTCGCCGAACATTCGCGAAGTCATTTTGTTCCCCCACCTTCGGGAACGGGAAGGCGAATGAGTGGCGCATCGGTGAGCATGTTTGACAACTCTGGGGGTGAGTGGAATGCCTCTCAACCATTCCACGGGCACCATGCGGGATGAAAAAAGCGAAGTAACGCCGTGGCTGCCCCCTTATCCGGCAAAGAGGAGGGGTTTTCGGATTACTTCGTGACCGAGAGGAGAGGATTTCGATGATCGATCTAAACTTCTTGCGCGAACAGCCGCAGGTAGTGCGTACAGCGATGCGTAACCGCCAACTGGACCCAACCCCAGTCGATGAGGCGCTTGAATGGGATGCTCAGCGACGAGCCCTGATCCAGCAGGTAGAAGCTCTCAAAGCAGAGAGGAATGTGGTTTCTAAGGAGATCGGGAGGATCAAAGAGCCAAATGAAAGGCAAGCCAAGATCGAGGCAATGCGTCAAGTTGGCGACCGTATTGCCGAATTAGATGAGCGCTTGCGCAATGTGGAAAATCATCTCCATGCTGTCTTAGCAGTTATTCCTAATTTGCCCGATCCGCGCACGCCCATAGGCGAGGATGAGCATGAAAATGTGGTGCTGAAGAGCGTCGGTGAGCTGCCAAAATTTGACTTCGAGCCTTTGCCCCACTGGGAATTAGGGGTGAAATTGGGTATTCTCAATTTCGACCGAGGGGTGAAGATCAGTGGCTCTCGTTTTTATGTTTTGAGTGGTTTAGGGGCTCGCTTACAGCGGGCTTTAATTGCTTTCATGCTAGACTTACATGTCCGCCAAGGGTATTTAGAGAAATACCCTCCGTTTATGGTCAAAGGACAAGCGCTCTTCGCGGCTGGACAGCTGCCCAAGTTTCAGGACAACCTCTATCGCGATCACGAAGAAGACTTGTGGATGGTGCCGACCGCCGAAGTCCCACTGACCGGTTTGCACATGGATGAAATTCTCGAAGAGGACTCTTTGCCGCGCCGCTATACGGCCTACACTCCTTGTTTCCGGCGCGAAAAGATGAGCGCCGGACGTGATGTGCGCGGCATCAAGCGCGGACACCAGTTCGACAAAGTCGAGATGTATGTTTTCTGTAAGCCCGAAGATTCTGACCGAGAATTCGAGAAAATGTGTCGGGATGCCGAAGAGACTTGTGCCCTCCTAGGCTTGCCTTACCGCGTGAAGCAACTTTGCACGGGAGATTTGGGCTTTGCCTCGGCCATCACCTATGACATCGAAGTGTGGGCAGCAGGGTGTGGGGAGTGGCTCGAGGTCTCTTCGATCTCCAACGTCACCGATTTCCAAGCGCGCCGGGCAAACATTAAGTATCGACCCGCTGATGGTGGAAAGGCTCGCTTCGTTCATACGCTGAACGGGTCGGGCTTAGGTTTGCCGCGCACACTAATTGCTGTTCTGGAAAACTACCAGCAGGCGGATGGCAGCATCCTAATTCCCGAGGTTTTACGACCGTGGATGGGAGGTGTGGAGGTCATTCGGGGAGAGTATTAATCTTTTAGGGTAATAGCATGGGAAGTTGGTTAGAGACATCGATCTTCTGGGTTACCCAAATTGTGATGATCATTGGACTGATCGGCTTGATTGTGCCCGTTTTTCCGGGCTTGGTGGTGATGTGGTTAGCGGGCTTGGGATACGGGATTGTGCACGGTTTCACCACGCTGGGTTGGGTGGTGTTTGCCTTATTGACGATTTTGATGCTCATCGGCGCAGTCATCGACAATATCCTCATGGGAGCAGGCGCAAAGCAAGGAGGAGCCTCCTGGGCGGGGATTGGGATTGCTTTGATTGCTGGTTTGGTAGGCACAATTTTATTTCCCCCTCTAGGAGGTATCCTTGCTGCGCCTCTGGCAGTGCTGATTTTTGAATATTACCGCCAAAGGGATTGGCAGAAAGCCTGGGCGGCTTTACGGGGGCTTGCCCTTGGCTGGGGGTTGAGTTTTTTGGCGCGTTTTGCAATTGGCTTGGGAATGATGGGTTTGTGGTGGTTATGGGTTTGGAAGGGTTAGAGAAGTTTGACGAATTTTGGCTTTTTGTTAGTACTAGACTAGTCTAAGACTGGTATAGGAGAAGAGAATATCTTACATTAGTTCCTACGAAGCTAAAACCCGGTTTGCAGAGTTAATCCGGCGCGTGCGGCGGGGAGAGCGCATTACCATTACATATCATGGTGTTCCTGTCGCTGTGCTATCGCCTGTGGAGCCTTCATCTAGCCGTTCTCCCGCTGAAATCATAACCGAAATTAGAAATTTCCGCCGTGGGCGGTCATTGGGCTTTGCGATCAAAGACTTGGTAGATGAAGGTCGGCTATGACTGCCCGCTTCGTGTTAGATGCTTCTGTCACCCTTGCATGGTGCTTCGAAGACGAAGCCAATGCTTGTGCGCTGGATGTGTTGGATCTTCTAGAAGAGAGTGCAGCAGTTGCACCTGCGCTTTGGGTTTTGGAGGTGGGAAATGCATTACTCGAAGCCGAATGCAGAGGGCGATTGACGCAAGCTGAAAGTCAGTACTTCCTTGGACTGCTCCATGGCTTGCCCATCCAACTGGAAGAGATACCTCAAACGGTTGCTTGGGATAATGTGCTCAGCTTGGCGCGTATTCATCAGCTTTCCGCTTATGATGCTGTCTATTTAGAGTTAGCCTTGCGTCTAAATTTGCCCTTGGCAACTTTGGATGAAGCCCTGCGTCAGGCAGCAAATCAATGTGGGGTGAAAGTCTTAGTCTTATAAGTCACTCGGCCGATCACGTAATCGATGGAGACGAAGTGGGTGGCTTCCGGTCTAGGGTTGGATGTAGGTGATGCCGACTCCCATGCGGTCTAATCCTTCGGTTGCCCAGTACTCCATAAAGGTTGAGTCTTCGCTTAGGACGGAATAAAGGACAGGGATGGCACGCGGGTCGCCGATCAGGGCGAGGGCGCGCACCGCTTCTAAACGCACTGTCGGGTTGCTATTTTTGACCGCTAGGATCAAATCTGGCACGGCTTGATGCCCAATCGCAATCAAGGCATCGGCGGCTAAGCGGGAGAGAAGTTTGTCTGAGCTTGCCAGCGCTTCCAAGAGAGTCGGCACAGCGTCGAAGGTGGGTTGGTGACGTAAGCCCAGCGCAGCGCATTGGCGAACGTTAATCTCAGGGTCTCTAAGCGCTTCGATCAACGCCGCTTTAGATTGCGGCGAGGGAATCTGAGCCAGAGCGCGCAATGCCCACCAGCGTTGATCGCTATCGGCAGAGTTTGCTAGTTCTAATAGAGGAGCGAGCGCTTGCTCGCCGAATTTTGCCAGAGCTAGCGCAGCTTTTTCTGCGTTTTCATCTTCTCCGCCGATAAGCTGCTGAAGGAGCGCTTCTAACTCTGACATGCTACTCTGCAGGGGGTGGAACGGGGAGCTGTTCTTTTGGCACGTTGATCCACTTATCCCCTTCGTCGATCAGCATGATGGGAATATCTTCCTTGATCGGATACTTTCGCCCGCAGTCTTGGCAGATCAGCCAGCTTTCGCGGTAGTATTCAAGCGGGTGATCGACAGTGTGCACACAGACCGGGCAGCGCAGGATTTCGAGCAAGTCTTGAGCGACCATGATCAACCTCCATTGTTGCGATCGATTTAGACGCTCCCATTATACGGGGAAGCCCCTAGAACCTCAAGTTCCTGCCTTATTTCGGTTGACCAGTGGAGTTTGGGTGATCTCCCACACCTCGCGCCACAGTGCTTCTCGATCCCAATTGAACCAGATGAACAAATCCCCAATGGTGAAACGTTTGCGGATCAGCGGTGCATTGAGAAAGGCAAAGCGCACTTCCACCTCTTCTAGCGGTGGCTCCAGTTCTGCAAAGCGAGTTGGGCCGTCCACTGCGGCAAAGATGCTGCGAATGTACTCGGGAGAGCGGGTGCGTTTGGCCACCTCGGGACGGATTTCTGCCCATCGGCTGAGGAAGCCGTCTAATTTCTCTCGAGCGGCAAACCACCGCTCCAGTTTTGTGCAGTAATCTGACCAGCATTCTTCTCCAGCGCGGTCGGTTGGATCCAAGGGATGGAAAGTTTGAAGGATAAATCGGTGCATTGACTCGGGTTCTGGGTAGCACCGGGAGCAGTCCACTTGGCCAGGATCGAAGCGTTCGAGGAAAATACGATAAGCTGCAGCCCCTAAAACAGCGGCGAGGGCAATTTGCATACCGTGTAGGGCCAATGGCTTTTGGCGTACTTCGTTTTGTAAATCTAAAGTATGTGAAATAATATGTTCAAAACCGGACAGAGGGGCAGTGGCGTGCGAGAGCGACATGGCAATTCCGCCCAAGGTGATCAACTTAGCCAACAAAGCCATAGCATCCAGCGACCTGTTACGGATTCCTTCTGCGTTCTGAATGAGCAATTCGTCCAAAGGCCCCATGAGGAGCTCAGGTAAGGGAGTCCAGCTTTCATCCATGCCAAGCTGGTGAGCGAGGTACCAATCGGCCATGCTGACAAAGACTGCCAGCAAGTCGCCTACACCAGCAATGGTCATTTCTTGCGGGGCGTCCCGCAGAGTCTCTAGATCGCAAATTAGGGCGTCCGGGTAACGCGACGGCAAGGTACGTTTGACACCCTCGATCAAGGTGGGAGCCATATTTGAGGTATACGCGCTTACGCTGTTTGCTGTTTGGTAGACCAGGTAGGGAAGATGCGTTCCGTGTTCTTGATCGAACAGATAGCATGCGTGTTTGGTGATGTCGGTGACCACTCCTGAGCCGACAGAGACCACCCCTTTTTGGGCGCTCAGATGCTCTTTTACCTGCAAAATGTGAGGCAGATCGGTATGAACTTGGCCACTTGAGTCGGGCTGAAGGATACAAGTTTCCACTTCCCAGCCAGCCTGGCTGAGCACAGAGAGAACTAGGGGCTTTAGATCATCTGCGCCACGCCGCATGGGGGTGGTGTCCATGACCACGACCAGAGGCTGATTCGCTTGGATACCAATCGAATACAACACTTCTTGAATGCGAAACAGAGCATTTGAGTCGATCAGCATGTGCCGCAAGCAGATTTCCTCGCCGTGGGGGAAACCGGGTAATTTACGGACTTTCTCCCAAAAGTGCTCATTCTCCGCAGGGTCATAGGCTAATGGCATTCCAACCTCTCTGTGAGACCGATGGATTTTAGTCTGGAGCCTTGAGTTGCACTAGACTTTCGGCGACTTTGCCGAGATTTTCAAAGACGAAATCCGGTTTATAAGGCGAAGAATCTAAGTCTTCGAGCTTAGTTTCACCGCTGAGTACGAGGATGGTGGTGATATTGGCCGTTTGTCCCAGAGCGATATCGGTGTACAAGCGGTCACCGATCATGGCTAGGTCTTCTAGGGGGATTTGGAGTTTGATCGCCAGCTCGTCAATAATCTGGCGATATGGCTTCCCGATGATCAGGTCCGGTTCCCGTCCCGTAGAGGCTTTGACGAAGGCGATGATAGCCCCGATGTCGGGCAGATAGCCGTTCTCCGTGGGGCAGTTATAATCCGGATGAGTAGCAATGTAAGGTAGACCTGCCCGCACGTAATCGCAAAGACGATGGAGTTTCTGGTAGGTGAGCGTGGTGTCGAAGCCAACAACAACGAGCTCGGCGTCCTCCTGGACTAGGTTATGCCCAAACTCGCGGAATTCTTCTTCGAGTGCAGGAGTGCCTACCAAGTAGATGCGCTTACCGGGGTGTTTGCGCGAAAGAAAGCGCGCCGTTGCTTCGCCCGAGGTAAAGACTTTCTCGGGCGGGAGTGGGAAGCCCATGGCGGAGATTTTTTGCGCATAGGCGAAGCCACGATTGGAGGAATTGTTAGTGAGAAAGATAAAATCCCTGCCTTGCTTTTGAATCACCTCCATGAAGTGCAATGCCCCGTCGAGAAGGCGGTTCCCCAAGTAAAAAGTGCCGTCCATGTCGAGGAGGAAGCAGCGAATCGAGGCAAGAGATTTCCGGCTCATGCGTTCCTTGCCGCCTCTTCGAAAACGGGTAGCAGGGCAAAGTAAGCCGCACGGTAGGTGCGATAGCGTTGCTCATATACGGTGGCATTCTCGGCCTGGGGATAGCGGGTCTCAACCACCTTGACGCATAAATCGCAGGCTTCTTCTATCGTGCCGGTTAGCCCGGCCCCGTGTAGAGCTAGAATCGCTGCCCCTAGTGCAGTGGTTTCCACTGTTTGAGGTAGAGAGACGGGCACCCCGGTGACATCTGCCTTGATCTGTCGCCAAAGAGGGCTGCGCGCTCCACCGCCCACGGCGCGTATTTCTTCCACAGCCAGACCGATCTCCTTCATCCGGTCTACGATGTCGCGTAGCCCATAGGCGGAGCCTTCTAAAACGGCACGCGCAAAGTGGGCGCGGGTGTGGGCCAAAGAGAACCCCAGGAAAACCCCCCGCGTTGCGGCGTTCCAAGTCGGAGTTACCGACCCCATCAGGCAAGGGAGCAAGATCAGGCCCTCACTGCCCGGCGGCACTTCTTCTGCCAAGCGGTCGAGAAGGGCGTAGGCTTCGCTCCCTTGCTGACGGGCTAATTCAATCTCCGCTTGACCAAAGTGATCCCGAAACCAGCGGTAGTTGCCTCCGGAGACAAAGCCGGGATTTTCCAAAAGCCAGTAATCCGGGTGGGCATGACAATGAGTTTCAACGAGACCGCTTGCGTCAAATAGAGGAGCTTCTGCGACCGCACAGACCGGCTCGGCGGTGCCGGTAATGTCGCACACCATCTTCGGTCGGATCACTCCGGCCCCGAGGCAGGCAGCGTGTTCATCCCCACAGCCAAGCACGACCCGAGTTTTGGGCGACAGTCCCACTTCTTCGGCAACCTCGCGCCTTAAGCTGCCGATCACTTGATTGGCCGGGTAGATGGGGGGTAATCGGTCGGGCGAGATTCCGAAGATTTCACAGAGTCTTGGAGACCAAACCCGCTGGCGGATATCCATTAACAGCATCGAGGAGGCATTCGAGTAATCGACCCCTACTTCGCCGCTTAGGTAGTACGCAATGTAACTACCCGGCATTAGAAAATAACGCGTTTGCTCGAAAGCTAATGGGTGCTCATCGGCCAGCCAGCGGATCTTGGGCGCAACGTGATAGGGATCGAGATTGAGTCCGCTTAGCTCGAAGATTTCTTTTTCGGAGTAAGCTTGTCTCACCTTTTCCGTCTGTGTCACCGCACGCCGGTCCATCCAGATGATTGCCGGATGGAGAGGCCTGCCTTGAGCATCGACTGCAACGTATCCATCAACTTGAGCGTCAATACCGATAGCCAAGACCTCGTCCTTCGACACCCCGCTCTCGGCTATAACCCTTGCAATGGCTTCCTTGGTGGCTTTTTCCCAATGGCGAGCGTCCTGTTGAGCCCAAGTCGGCTGGGGGTATTCAATGGGATAGTCCGAACCGGCTTGGGCTACAATTTCGCCGCTCTCCGAGAGCAGAATTGCCTTGACAGACTGAGATCCTACATCGCATCCAACGACAAACCCCATATGAAAACCCTGTCGTCCTGAAGTGGTTGTGATTGAGACCTTCAGCTCAGATATTTGGACAGATCGCTTTCCTCAGTGTTTGCTAGCCAGTTACATACCGCTTGGATATTCTGGATAAAATCCCCATCGGGAACGAATTTGCGTTCAAAAAAAGCACTCCCGATCGTGAAGCCCCAAGCCCTAGCTTCCCAAATTTCTGCGATGCGTTGGAAGCTTGCGACGCTCCCGGCGGAAACGATAGGCACATGGGTTGCTGCAACTACCGCTTTCAGGAGTTGTCGAGCATCGCCAACATACCGGTAAGCAAGCAGATCCATCCCATCGACCCCCTTAGCTTCGAGTTGCTGTGCATGACTCACGATCTCTTCGATCGTTCCGTCAAGGATAGAAGGATGGGAATGAACGTGTCCAGGGAAAGGGTAGTACTTGATCGGTTTCCCCTTCAGGTACTCGTGAATGGAGTCGAAGTATACCGTCCCCATAAGGACATCGAAACCAGCTTCGAGAGCGATTTGCGCCCCGCGCAGGCCTTCCTCTTCGGATAAGCTGACGACTTCGAGATAGGTGACTTTGCCGGCATCTTTCATGCGGCGGACGAGCTCTTTCATTTGCTGGGGAGGCAAGCCAACATCTTTGAAGCCCCAATGTTGGACGGGGAGATGTTTGCTTTGCTCAAAGAGTTCGAGAGCGTTGCTCACAGTGACGTCATTGTGGGTCAGCATAACGATTAATTCAGGTTTCATGATGCTCACTCCTTCTGGATGTTGAGCCTAGCCCTTGATTGCGCCAAAAGATAGACCGCGCACTAATTGGCGTTGCAAAGCGAAGATCAGGAAAGCAACCGGCAGCGAGGCAGTGGTTGCCAGCGCACAAACTTCGCCCCAGAGGGTTCCATGGGGCCGGATTAATGAGGGGATTTGCGAAGCCACCGGCCGCGTGGCATCGCTGGTCAGGATCAGCCCATACAAGAACTCATTCCAAGAGAAAATGATCGAAAAGAGCGCAACGGCAACGATGCCTGACTTGACCAATGGGAGAATAGCATAGAGGAAGGTTTCCCATCGGGAGTAACCATCGGTCATCGCTGCTGCGTCAATCTCTTTAGGAATGTCGTCGAAGAAGCTGCGCATTAGCCAAATGACAAAGGGCAAAGTGAAGGTGCAGTGAGCTAAGATGGGTGCCACAAATGTGCCCAGTAATTTAGCCCGGGCAAACAAGACATAAAGCGGCAGGGCTAATACCACTGCAGGAGCCATCCGGAAAGTCAGGATCATATAAAACCAGCTTTCTTTGCCGGGGATCGGAAAGCGCGAGAAGGCATATGCTGTTGGTACGCCGATTACGATGCATAGAGCGACCGCTGCGACAGCAATGACCAGAGAATTGACGATCAACCGCCAATACCCTTTGTTGATCAGCACTTCGATGTAGTTCTCCAGCGTTGGCGTCCAAATCCAAACGATATTGGGGCTCATAATCTCTGCGCGGGTCTTGAAGCCCAAGCTAAACACCCATAGCCACGGGAACAGAAACAACACCACAAGCAAAGCGGTCAGTAGATACGAGAGCCAAGTGAATAACCGCCGCGAGCTTAGGAAGGCGGTTTTCTGAGCCGAAACGACAGGACGAAAGGTTTGCGCACTGAGAGACATTCTCAATCCTCCTTACTGACGAGCCTCATTGAGCTGCTTGCCAGCGTTGCAAGGCCTTGTAGAGATACTCAACCAGGATCGAAATAAAGACGAAGATCACCATAATGAGGGCTGAACCATAGCCGAAGTCCCAGAAGCGGAAGGTGTGGCGGTAAGCGTAGACCGCAACAGTTTCGGTTGCCGTGCCCGGACCACCGCGGGTCATGACCCAAATGATGTCGAAGATACGAAAGGCGTCGATCACGCGAATCAATAGAGCCACCACAAAGTAAGGCCAAAGCAGCGGCATAGTAACGCGGAAAAAGGTTTGGATCGGATTCGCACCGTCCACTTGGGCGGCCTCATAAGGCTCTTTGGGGAGGGCTAGTAGTCCAGCGGTCAGGATAACCGCAATAAACGGAGTCCACTGGTAGGTATCCACAGCGATAATTGCCGGCAAGGCGGTTGAAGCATTTCCTAGGACCGATCCTTGAACCCATCCCCATTTCTTCAGCAGTTGACCAATCACGCCGAAATCGGGGTTTAGAGTTAGGACGCCGATCAGCCCGATTACTACCGGGGTCAGCAAGGTTGGCAGAAGCATGATCGGGATTAAGATCCGTGCTCGCCTCACAGCACCTGCAATGACCAAGGCCATCCCTAAACCGAGAATGCCTTGTAATAGGATCGCAGGTACCATGTATAAAAAGGTGACCTTGAAACTGTTATAGAAGTCGTTGTCAAACACCAGCTTGCGGTAGTTATCCACGCCGATATATTGCCCAGTGGAAAGGGAAGAAGTAAAACTAAACGAACGAAAGCTGAAGGTTAGTGCCGTCAGAAAGGGGATTAGGATAATCACGAGGAACAAGATTGCAGCAGGCAATATCCACCAGATAATGTATCTTCGACTATTCATCCTTCCAACTCCTCTCAAAGTGTTCTTGCCAACCTAGTCGATCCGTCTCTCACTGCGAGGATCGAAGAAGTGACAGTCACGAACATCAAAGCCAAGCCCGACCGCTTCACCCCGTTTCGGCGCTTCTTGAGAGTTCACTTTGATGCGCACTTCATAGGAATCGGTCGACACGGTCAGAATCGAAGTTTCACCCAATACTTGGACGTATTTCACCTGGCCGCGCCACAGAGCCTCAGCGCTAGAAGGCGATAGAACCCGAATGTCCCGTGGACGGATTCCGATGATGAGGCTTTTCTCAACCGCTGCGGAGGCGAGTTTTGAAAAGAGTGGCTCGGATATTCCTAGTTTCTTTCCGCCGAAAAGACAAAGGGTTGCATCTTCAAGCTCAGCGTGAAAAATGTTCATTGGGGGGTCTCCGACGAAACGAGCCACAAAGACATTAGCTGGACGCTGGTAAATCTCTGCGGGTGAGCCAACTTGTTCGATCTTTCCTTCGTTAATGACTGCCATCTGATCGGCTAGCGAGAGCGCTTCTAGTTGGTCCGGAGTAGTATAGACAGTGGTGATTCCCAGTTCAAGCTGGATGCGGCGCAGCTCTCCACGCATTCGGTGGCGCAGTTTTGCGTCGAGGTGGGCGATAGGTTCGTCAAGCAGGTAAGCCTTCGGCTTACGCACTAAGGCACGTCCAAGAGCTACCCGTTGACGTTGCCCACCGGACAATTGGCGCGGCAATCGGTCTAGGAGGTCTTCGATGCCCAAAAGCTTGGCGATCTCCTCCACACGGGCTTGGATTTGCTCTTCGCTCCATTCTTTCCTGCGGATTGGGGCACGTAGGGGGAAGGCCAAGTTCTCACGCACTGTCCTTTGGGGGTAAAGCGCATAGGTTTCGAAGGCTACTGCCACATCGCGCTGGTTGGGCAGTAGGTGGGTGACCTCTTGATCGTCCATGAAAATCTTGCCCTGATCTACGGGTTCCACCCCGGCGATCAGTTTGATCGTAGTTGTCTTCCCGGCGCCCGCGGGCCCTAGAAGGCAGAAGAATTTTCCGTCTTCGATCTCTAGATTGATGTCCTTGAGGGCTTGGATAGCACCCCCCTTGTATTGTTTGGAGACATTCATCAGAGTAATCTTTGCCATAACTCTTAACCTCGCTCTGGATCGGCTTTAATAAAGTAAATTGACCTCTTCCACTTGGTCGAACAGATGAATCGGTTCGTTGAACTTCAGGTAGACCGTTTCATCGGGGGGAGCGAAGAAATCGGGGGCGACTTCGATAAGGAAGAGCTCGTTATTGTCTAACAGCACAGAGAGCAAGGTGCGGTCTCCTTGGGGCTCGGTGACGTAGACTTTAGCCGGAAAGTATCCTTCGGCCGGAGTCATGCTAACCGAGATATTTTCGGGTCGAATTCCTAGTTGCACTTGGCGGTCCCCTTGATAAAAACGCAATTTCTCTGCGGCCTGGGGAGAGAGTTTGATTTTGAAGGAGGGGGAGATAACGTAAAAATCACCGTTTTCGTTTATCAGTTCACAACCGGCAAAATTCATAGGAGGTTCGCCGATGAAGCCGCCCACAAACTTGGTATGAGGTCGGTCGTAGACCTCTTTTGGGGTGCCCACCTGTTGCAATTTGCCCAGGTTCATCACCGCAATTCGATCTGCCATGGCCATGGCTTCAACCTGATCGTGAGTGACGTAAATAGTGGTGGTGCCAAGCTGAGCGTGGAGTTCGACCAATTCTTCCCGCATCCGCGCTCGCTGGCGTGCCTCAAGATGAGAAATGGGCTCGTCCATTAAGAGCACCGCCGGTTGACGCACAATGGCACGGCCAATGCCCACCGCCTGCATCTGTCCACCGCTTAACCCGCGCACCCGCATAGGAAGAAGATCGGTTATGCCTAAAAACTCCGCCGCCCACCGCACTTTCCGATCGATTTCTGCCTGGCTCATGCCGCGCAGCCGAAGGGGAAAGGCAATGTTTTCATACACGCTTAGATAAGGGTAGAGGGCATAGTTCTCAAAAACCATGGCTACATTCCTCTCGCGCGGCTCTAAGTCGTTGACCAAGACATCGTCAAACCAGATCTCCCCCTTAGAAATCTTTTCTAGGCCGGCGATCATCCGCAACGTAGAGGACTTTCCGCACCCTGAAGGTCCGAGAAGGGCAAACAGCTCGCCATTTTCGACGCGGAGGCTTAGGTCTTCAACCCCGATTACGTTCCCTTCGTAAATCTTCCATACATTCTTCAAGGTCAAAACGGTCATGCAAACCTCCTACTTGATGTCAATGATTTGGGGTTGCTCGTTTGAAGAGGAGGGAGGAGTTCTGCGCTTTTTGAAGGGATTGAACAGCCAAAAGAAAACAATGAGTGCCCAAACCACCCACACTCCCCAGATTGTGATGTATTGCTCAATAAAGCGCAGCCAAATTAACATCAAGATAAAGAGCAGGCGGTATGCCCAGGTGAGCTTGTCGCCGAGGTTCATCTTAGGCTCCTTTCATTGCATTGCGGGAATCCGATGCTCCATGGACAATGTTCCGGGGGAGGAACGAGGCGCCGAGCAACTCGTCCCTCCCGCTCAGGATTGGTTATTGGGCTGGGAGAATCGCCTTGAGTTCTTTCTCCAGCTCCTGCAGGGCTACTTCGGGGGTCACCTCACCGGTGAGCGCCCGGTTCACCCATAGGATGATCGCTTCGGTAACGCGCTCTTCCTCAGGGAAGGTTGGTTTAGCGATAAGGCTGACCGAAGTGTCTCCTGTTTTAGGGTTGGTCGCATTGAGATATCGCTCGGGAACACCCACGCCGCTGGGATCCCCTACCTTGCGCGTGCTGAGCACGGTCTGACCACCGGTTTTCAGATAAACCGAAGTGGGCACATAGGGGATAGCCCGCACCTCGGGATCTTCGTAGGTGGTGACAAGCGCCGACTGGCCGCCGAGTTTCATCTGGGCGATTTGGACGTCTTTGCCCATCGCCCACTGGACAAAGAGCCAGGCCAGTTCGGGCTTTTTAGAACTCTTAGGGATCAGGTAATCCCAACCTTCGATCTGGGTCATTTTGTCTTTCTTGATCGGCACGCCGCTATAGGCGATCTTCCCGGCAGCTTTGGATTGCTCCGGGTCTTCAACCGCAAAAGCAGCATCATCCCATTGGATTGCCATAGCGACCAAGCCTGACTGTTGGGCAGCTTGTTTCTCGTCCCAGGTAGAGCTCAGCACTCCCGGCGGAGCATATTTCAGAGACTCGATGATGAATTTTAGAGCTTCAAGATTTTCGGGTGAGTTGACTATCACAGGCCCGTAAGAGTCACCTCGGTTGTCCGGGAGGGCGATGTCGCGGCCGCCGAAGGAGTAAATTACATTGAGGAAGTCGTACCATGCTGTGACGTGACGAGCGCCGCCCCACGTGTGGCCATAGACGTCGTAGGTCAAAACCTCCCCGGCCAAGGTCTCGCCGGCCTTGCGAGTAAAGAATTCGGCAACGTCCATGTATTCTTCCCAGGTAATGGGCGGTGAAGGCAAATCATACCCGTATTTCTCTTTAAATGCCTTTTGTTCGTCAGGATGTTCGAACCAATCGTAGCGGTACCATAGGTACATGCTGATAAAGTGGAAGGGTAATCCGTAGACTTTGCCTTGGTAGGTGTTGGTTTCACGGAACCAAACCGTGTTCAGCAGAGAGCCCTCGTAACTGAAGTTAGGGTCTCGCAGGGCAGGGTTGTTGTAGAATTCATCGATTGGACGCAACCAACCGTTGCTGACCAACTTACCCAGGGCACGGTGAGGTTGGAGCACTACGTCGTAGACACCGGTCTGCCCGGCGAAGTCGAGAGTTACTTTTTCGACAGCCTCTTCATGGCCTAGGCCCTCGATGATCACTTTCGTTCCGGTGATCTCCTCGAACTGACCCTTGAGTTGTTCGAGTGCCTCTAGGGGAGGGAGGGCTTCGCCGATCAAGCGAAGCGTTTGACCTCGCCAAGGCTCGGCTGCTTTGGCCAAGGACCACTCACCACTGGGGGCTTGCTCGACAGTTTCAGGGGTGGAGACTTCGGGCGTCGGCGTGGTGGCAGGCGCACATGCGCCTAGAAAGAGAGAAGCGACAACGAGGATTGAGACCAAAAGGGTTGCCTGACGGTACATCTTTCTGCCTCCTTCTGCTTTTCGTTTGGATCGAACATTTTTGAAAAAAAGATCGGTGGGGTTTGTTTGGGTTTGACGCACCTCATTAGATAGGGTAGAGATTCGCTTCTGAGGGGATGGGCTTGTGCAGGAGCCATAACTCAGCGGCGACGAAAGATGGTAAAGGTGCTGTATTCGGCAAGGTGGTACTCGTAAGAGAGCAGCAGTGGCTCACGATTGCGGCTGTAGTCCAGTTGCTCCATGTAGAGCACTGCCGACCCTTTGGGTATCTCCAGCTCGAATTGGCGAATAAATCGGGCATCTGCGACCATTGGGCGCAGGCGAGTAATGCCGTAATCAATCGGCTGGTGAAGGTCTTCTTCGAAGATGCGGTAGAGGGAAATTTTGGTGCAAAGCAAGTGTTTGAGGGTTTCCAAGTCAATGGCAGCACTGCCCTGGTTGAGCAGACTAGCGCGAAAGACATCCAGCGAAGCCACCACCGGTTGATTATCTGCCGTGCGCACACGACGGATATGTACTAATAGAGTGCCGGTTTCTACTCCTAAACGAGAGGCGTGTTCGCGCTCTGCAGGCAAGGCACGGCAGTCAATCAGACGGCAGCCTGGGCGATGGCCAAGGGACTCGATCAGGGCGGTGTAGCTGAAGTTTAGGTCAAGCCGGTTTTCTAACATCGGCATCTCACTGACGAAGGTCCCAATGCCTTGGCGCCGCCAAAGCAATCCCTGTTGTTGGAGTAAACTAAGGGCAGCGCGCACTGTGCCTCGACTCACGCCCATTGCCTCGGCCAATTCGATTTCGTTAGGCAAGCGCGAGCCGGGCGCAATGGCCCGGCTCTCAATCATTTCTCGGATGCGGTTGGCGGTCAAGGCAACTAAATTGTCTTGATGGGGAGGCAGACTTTGGGTGAAGAGCTTAAGCTCGACCGGTTGATCGTTCATAAGAGGCGTGAAGGAGGAGAGTTGTCTAATGTATAATGTTTAATGATTGACAAAGATTTTAACACATAAGCGACAGAGAGTCAAGCCCCTTTTCTGAAGTCTTTAACAAATTAACACTTTTTGGTATACTCTGCGTATCCTACACAAGGAGTCTGTCCATGAAAGTGTCGGTCTTGCAAGAGAACTTAGCTCATGGGCTGAGCATTGTCTCGCGCGCGGTCTCGCCGCGCACCACCTTGCCTGTGCTTGGGAATGTGCTTGTAGCTACCGATGAAGGGCGATTACGACTCTCGGCAACAAACCTCGAGCTGGGGATTACCTGCTGGATCGGCGCCAAAATCGAAGAGGAGGGCTCTACAACGGTACCGGCACGGACGTTTAGTGAGTTAGTTGCTACTTTGCCCCCTCAGACCGTTGACCTCTACCTAAACGTGCGCACTCAGACGCTCAACGTGCGCTGTAGCTCCTCAGAGGCAAACCTGAAGTGCATCGATGCCCAAGAGTTTCCCCCTTTCCCGGCTTTGGACTGGGAGGATGGCGTTAAGCTGAACGTTGCTGAGTTCAAGGAGATGGTCCAGCAAGTGGCCTTTGCGGCCTCAAAGGATGAAGCTCGTCCGGTTTTGACCGGGATTCAGGTAAAAGTGCACGATCGCTTCATCACTCTCGCGGCTGCGGATGGCTTCCGCCTTTCTCTGCGCAAAGGTGAACTGCCGCAAGCGGTTTCTAGTCCTATTTCTGCGATCATTCCGGCGCGAGCATTGGTCGAACTGGCACGCATCGCTTCGGATGGTCAGCAGGAGATGACGATGCTCCTACCGCCTGGGCGAGGCCAAGTCGTCTTTCATTTGAAGGACATCGAGTTGATCTCTCAGCTAATTGAGGGCAGCTATCCGGAGTTAGAGCAGCTTATCCCCACCCGCTATAACACGCGCGCTGTTCTACCTACTCAGGAGTTTTTGAAGGCTTGCAGGCGGGTGGAGATCTTTGCTCGTGAGGGCTCGAACATCGCCCGGCTGAAGATCGTTCCCGGTGGTGACCTTCAGCCCGGTAGGGTAGAGGTTTCAGGTCAGTCCGAAGAGACCGGTTCGAATGAGAATCGCATTGATGCTGCGGTTGAAGGGCAGCCGCAGCTGATTGCCTTCAATGTTGGCTTCTTACGTGAAGTGCTAGAGGTGATTAAGACTCCCAGTGTTGCCCTCGAGACCACTTCGGAGACGGCCCCGGGGGTGGTTCGCCCAGTAGGAGAGGAGAAGGTGGCCGCTGCTTTCGTACATGTGGTCATGCCGATGCATTTAGGGGGATGACGAGGTGAGGACCTAGGCTGGCTAACGTTGTGTTGCTGTCGGACGATGACTTTCCCGTCGGCCCATTCTGACCTGACGCTTCGCATCTATCTGACTCTTGCCCAGTATCCGATTCTCAGTGCTCTGATTCGCGAGCGGATGCGGGCGGAGCTGTTTCAGCGTGGGGTGATTTCGGCCCAGGTGTTCGAGAATGAAGTACGCTATAAAGCGATCAAGAGTCAGCAACTCGAAGGCTTACACGATCCCTTGGTCGAGGAACCCTATGAAACCTGGGAGCAGCGTCTGAGCCATGTTCGCGATCACCTGACGGACTTCTATTTTGCTTATAACCTACCTTACGAGCTGTTTGAACAGATTGTGCGCCAGACCCTTGCTGAGCGGGGTCGCATGGAGGGCGTTTCCTTGCTCACCTATAACCCCGAGTTAACCCCGCAGCCCCTGCTGTTCGAGCAAGGGTATGCCATCGAAAGATTGCCTCCCGAGGAGCAGGAACCTTATCGGGCGCGCCTATCGGAGATCAAGGCCGTACTGGTCCGCACTCTAATTAGTGATCAACTGGGATACGTTAAGATTGCTCGCAAGTGGTTCACTATCGGGGATTTGGACGAAATCCGCAAGCACAAAATCGGCGGGGGAAAAATCGGAGGCAAGGCGGCAGGAATGCTGTTGGCGGCTCGCATTCTGCGTGAGCTTGCAAGCGAGGAGGTTCGGCAGAGCATCCGGATGCCGACTTCATACTACATCGGCGCAAACGTGATGTATGATTTCTTTTCGCTGAACCATTTGACCCGCTGGATGGATCAAAAGTATAAAACCGATGAGGAGATTTACGCCGAATTTCCCCAATTGCAAGCGGAATTTCTCAAGGGACAGCTCCCTCCGGACATCGTTGAACGCCTAGCGGCGCTGCTAAGGAAACTAGGCAAACGCCCACTGATTGTCCGCTCTTCGAGCCTGTTGGAAGATAATTTCGGCACCTCCTTTGCGGGGAAGTATGAGAGCCACTTTTGCCCTAATCAAGGCAGTTTGGATGAGAACTTAGAGGCTCTGTGCAAGGCTATCCTTCGCGTCTATGCCTCAATTTTCAATCCGGATGCATTGTTATATCGACGTACTAAAGGCTTGCAAGATTACGACGAGCGAATGGCCATTCTTTTGCAAGTAGTGGAGGGGGAGCGATTCGGCGATTATTACCTCCCTCATGGTGCGGGTGTGGCTTATAGCCAAAATATCTACCGCTGGTCACCTCAAATCCGCCGCGAGGAAGGTTTTATGCGCTTGGTGTGGGGCCTGGGCACCCGCGCCGTTGAACGGACGGGAAACGACTACCCCCGCTTGGTGGCGCTGAGTCACCCGACTTTGCATCCCGAGTCCAATCTGCGAGATACCGTCACTTACTCCCAGAAGTATGTGGATGTGATTGACCTAGCTCAGAATCGTTTTAGGACTCTTCCGATCACTGAAGTGCTGCGCTATGACTATCCCCCGCTTCGATATATCGCCCAGTTGGACGAGGGAGGCTACTTGGCCTCCCTACGCAGCATTTTAAGGGACTTGCCTATCCACAACTTGGTCATTACCTTCGATGAGCTTTTTCGCCGTTCGCGCTTGGCGCAGCGCATGAGAGAAGTTCTCAGAGTCTTGGAGGAGCAGTATCAGACCTCCGTGGACCTTGAATTTGCCCTTCAGATCCGCAGACAAGAATCGGGCCAAGCTGAGGTGGAAATCGTGATTTTGCAATGTCGCCCGCACTGTGCGGTTAGAGAAGAAATCCCAAGATTGCCCGAAAACCTCCCTGAATCCGAGATCATTTTTTTGACCCCGCGAATGGCGCCTCGAGGCTACGTTGCCAATATTCGCTATGTACTTTTCGTCTCGCCAAGGGAGTATTTCGCCCTGCCTTCCTCTTCGGACCATGCTAAGTTACGATGGGCGATCTCGAGGCTGAATCAAGCCCTTGCAGGGGAGAACTTTATCTGTGTCGGCCCAGGACGCTGGGGCACCTCCACGCCGGATTTGGGAGTGACAGTTGGATATGGAGATATCTACCACACGCGCGCCCTTGTGGAACTCACGGGCGAGGGCTTGGGGGCTGAACCCGAACCCTCTTATGGAACTCACTTCTTTCAGGACCTACTCGAATCGAACATTTACCCCCTAGCCATTCATCTCAAAGACCGCGGCGCAATCTTCAACAAAGCTTTCTTCTACCATACCCCGAGTTGCATCCACCGCTTCCTCAACTCCCAAGTGGAGATACCCTCTTGCTTGCGCCTCCTAGCCGTAGAGGATTTTCGTCCTAATCACCATATCGATCTGGTGATGGATACCCCCGAGGGACACTCGATCGCTTTTCTCGTCAAGGATAGCTAGGGGAGGATAAATGAAACGCTTTATCGCAGTTTCCGGAAATATTGGGGTTGGCAAATCCACCCTCGTGCGTCTGCTGAGTCAACGTTTGGGTTGGAAAGCTTTCTATGAGCCTGTGGCCGAGAACCCCTATTTGGCCGATTTTTATCAAGACATGCGTCGCTGGGCGTTTCACTCGCAAATTTTCTTTCTGATCCAACGCTTGCGGGCTCATCGGCAGCTTTCGCTTTATCCAAGCTCAGTGCTTCAAGACCGCACCGTCTATGAGGACGCTGAGGTTTTCGCCCGCAATCTCTATCTACAGGGCTTTATCCAGCAACGTGATTATGACACCTATAGTGAGCTCTACCAGGTCTTATGCGAGTCGCTCCCGCCCCCGGACCTCTTGATTTACTTGCGGGCTCCGGTTAGGGTGCTCCACGAGCGTATTCTTCAGCGCGGGCGGGAGTACGAGCGTAGGATAAGTTTGGATTATTTATGCCAGTTGGATGCTCTGTATGAAGAATGGATCGCTTCGTTTAGTCTTTGCCCGGTGCTGACGATCTCAACCAGCGATATCAATTACGTGACCGAACCCCAGCATCTGGAGATGATCCTGGGCAAAATCCACGAGATGCTCAGCGGTAAAGAGACGGTGAGTTTGGGGGAGTTTGATCAGGATTAACTCTCCTCGTGAGGAATCCTCTCCAGAAGCGTGCCGCAAGATTGGCAGTAGCGGGCATCCCAGTCGTTAGATCTCCCACAAACCGAGCAGACCTTGCCTTGGGGGTTGGATTCAGGGGGCAGCGGAAGCTCTCTGGGCTTTCGCTTTTGCTGCGGAAGGCGAGGCCGAGGGATTTTCTGGAGCATCTTGCTTGCCCAGGCCTTGCCTGCTTGAAACGCTTCCCCGTAGAGTTGTCGCATCTGTTGGGGGCTCAGCTTTTTTCCGGTCAGATACCATTGCAAAATTACGCGGCCGACCACATAGGTGCCCGCATAAGCTACAGCTACCTTGGGCACAATTCCCCAAGCAGGGATCAGTCCCACTAGCTGGCGGGCAAGCTGGCGCCAGAGGAAGCCACTGCCCAAAATGCCCCCAAATTCGGCCAAATAATCCTGCCAGCGTGTGGAGAAACCTAGGGCCAGCCCAAGCCGATAGGCCAGAAAGGCTTGGTTCTTGGTCAACACCACCATGTCGGCGACGTTCAAAGGAATGTTCAACCCTGGGACAATTTCGGCAAGCCCGGTGCTGAACGCATAAGCAGCGTTGGTGAAACATCCTTCGGCTATGAGTTGCCGGGCAACCGCATCGCGGAATAAAGGAAACTGGCGCGCTAGAGCAACTTGCTTCTGGGGAAGCGCTTCCAGAACTGCAGGCACAAACCGGGAAAGCAAAAAGTCGGGGTCACTTAGGTCGCCGAACAGGGGGCGCAAATTCCCTATACTCAACCGAAAAGATTGAATTGCATCCAGCCCTAACCGTTGGTCTTGAGGAACGAGAACCAGCAATCGACGACCGCTGTTCATCCACTTTTGCACCAGTTTTTGCTCTAGGGTTGTTTCCTCGGTTGCTGCTGGAAGAATTAGGGTAAGTAAATCCGAATTCAAGGCCGGTTCAAGCGCTGAGTCGTCTCCGGTGTAATCGAGAATCGAGATGGGAGTAAAAGTCTGCTCGCTGGGGCGGTAAGGGTCGCGGCGCATTTGCCAAGCGAGTTCCTGTTTAGGGGCATCTGGGCGTCCAGCAATGGCTAGGTGTACTGCTTGGAGGGCCTCCTCGCGAATCGGACGCAGGTCGATTTCCTTGATTGACTGCCAGACCTTGGGCAAGTCTTTTAATCCGCTCATAATTTGGATTTTAATCGAAATCGGGTATACTTGGTGGCAGTTATGCCGTTTGCAATCGACTAGCTCGGCTTGGGTTTGCGGAATGTAGCGTGGACGACTCTGCGCGAATATTCCGCAATTTTGATTCCTCACCCCAACCTGGGTGGCAGAGAAGATAACTTTGCGGCTCAAAGGACTGAAAAACAGACGGTAAGGAGATCGGCAAATGCAGAAAACAGCGGATCAGAATCTGAACCACAAAAAGAACCTTTTCTTTGTTTTACGCCCATGGTTGTCTCTAACGCTTGCTGTTGGCTTGGCTTTGGCGGGTTGGTTGGCTCTCAGCCGCTTATCGCAGGTTGGGGCCAGTGCGGTGAGTTCTGCCCCGTTCAGCGGTGGAGTGACTCACATCTGGCCGACAGAGACCATCAATACTCCCATGGCGAGTGGGCGTTCGTTCATCAACATGACCGGGCGGAGTTTAGCCTATTACACGAATAAAAATCGCACAATCCAGCAATTGCACTTAGCTTATGGAGGAAAAAATCTATATTATGCAACCTCCACTTGGTCGGGATCGGGTTGGAGTGCCTGGACTAGTGAGGTGGTTGACTCGGCGGCGAACGTGGGCGAATGGGCTTCCATTGCGGTAGACCCCTTCAACCGTCCCCATATTGCCTACTATGATAAGGCCAATGGGTGTTTGAAATATGCTTTCAAGGACGTGGTTTGGTCGATTCAAACTTTGGATTGCGACAACACCCTTCTGCCGGTCTCGGATGAGGGGATGCTCGCTTTGTCCGATGGAGTAGAAGAAGTGGAAATCCAGCCCACGCTGGTATCGCCGGAAGAGACCCAGGGCTTCCCTCTGCGCCAGGAGGCCTTGGGTGCACAGAGCGAGAGCAACCTTCTTGCGGAGCCCAGTGCAGGTTCTGGGAAATATACCTCCATAGCCATCGACTCTCGCGGTCAACCGCATATCAGTTACGCAAAGTTTTATCCTCGCTCCGACCGTACTTACCACAAATTGAAGTATGCCTACTATGATCGCACAGCGTCCGCATGGAAAATCTTCCTAGTCAGAGAAGCAGGCCCTGGGGTTGCCTCGCTCGATGAAGGACTGTTTACGTCCATTGCCATTGACAGTCGCGATCGCCCTCATATTGCTTTCCTCGATGACACCCACGACAAAGTACGCTACGCCTTCTCCCTTCGAGAAGGTCACTGGACCTTTAGCTATCCGCTCGATCCTTCTAACTATGAGCCGAATGTGGGTGGATGGAATTCCCTCGTCACCCGGCCGGCCAAACCTCAGGATAAAGTATATATTGCCTTCTATGATAAGAGCAGGGGAGCTTTGAGTGTTGTAGAGGGTACCTACAACGAGGAGAAAAAGAACTACGATTGGAAAAAGCAGGTGGTGGATAGAGCCGGTGATGTTGGTTTGTTTGCCTCTATGGCGGATAAGGACGGTAAGGATTTCGGAATTAGCTACTTCGACGAATCCTGGGACGACTTGCGCTTTGCCCTTGGAAGCGGTGATAAGTGGAGTACGGGCATTGTGACCGGCACAAACAGTCGCGCCGGACGCTACACCTCCTTGGTGTTCGATTTCAATCAAAAGCCTCACATCACTTATTTTGACTTTAGCGAAGGGATGCTCTACGAGGCCTACCAGATCACGACCACTTGGAAATTTCGCCCGATTGATTTGAGCGATACCCTTGGATCGGCGGCCATTAGTCTTGATGGCGCTCGCAACCCGCGGGTTTTGTACTATAACGGGTTGTTGGGAGCTCTCGAGGTGGCCAGCCGATCGACGGGTTGGAGGGCGGATACCGTGATTGCTTCTCGTCTCTCTACCGACCAGCGGGTGGCTTTTGTAGTCGATCGGAACGGTCGCTCCCATTTGGCCTATTACGACCCAGTCAATCGCGATTTAGTTTATGGTCTAAAAGAGGGGCTTGACTGGAGATTTGAAGTGCTGGACTCTTTGGGAGATGTAGGCCACAATCCCGCTCTTGCGCTGAATAGTGAAAATAGACCTTACCTTAGCTACTATGATGCCACGAACGGGCGGGTCAAATTGGCGTTCAAAAACAGTCTGGGCCAGTGGCAAACAGAAGTCATCCAAGCGGTTGGGAACGCTGCAGGCAGCTTCTCCTCTATTGCTATTCACCCGACCACAAAGGATATCTATGTGAGCTTCTACGATGCCAGCAGCCAGACCCTAAAACTGGCCCACACCCCACCTGCCGCTTCCCATGTTTGGTCGATCACCGAGGTCGATACTGCGCCGAAGAGCGGTGTGCATAACGCTCTGGCGTTAGATGCCGGCGGCAGACCTGTGCTGGCCTACTACGAAGCCACGGGCAAAGTGCTTAAGTTCGCCAGAGCAGCTAATTCCATTCCACCTTTCAATTTCGCCGTAACCACTGTGGATGACCGCGGGTCGGTAGGGCAGTACTGTTCGCTAGGTGTGGATGCAGAAAATCGTTTCCACGTCAGCTACTACGACGAAGCCAACCGTGATCTGAGGTATGCTTTCTTCGATGGCAGTGGGTGGTCGACCCAAATTGTGGATTGGGCTGGCGATGTTGGGATGTGGAGCAGCTTGGTGGTCGATCCGCTTACCAATATTCCCCATATCCTCTACTATGACGGCACAAACCGCCAATGGAAGTATACGATCGACCGACCCTGGAAGATCGAATCCCAAATTTTCTTGCCCTTGGTAAACCGCTGAGTTGTTTGGAGATAAGCTCCAGAGTTTCGTTGCTACCGAAGCGGACCTTCCGCTTCGGTAGTTTTCTCCAAGGCCTCAGGGCACTTCCGGGAAGTGGAGGCGGAGAGGGGATGCGGATCACTTTTCACTGGGAAGTTTGCCCGACGTGCAGACAGGGCGATTAGGGAAGCGGGTTATGGTTTAGAGCACAATCCGGAGCGGTGCACTTGGTCTCCGGTAATGTGAGCCTACGAAAGAGCTGATTGCATGGTCGGCTATCCTCAGTGAAAAAAGCCGCCTCCCTGTTTGGGGAGGCGGTAAGGCTCTCGGTGCTAGCTTTCGAATGCCGATTGGGGTAACATTCCTTCAAGGATCATCTCCAGCGCCATGGTGTGGCTGCAGCGGCCGCGGGACTGGAAGAAATCACAATCGCAGTGCCAAGCACCTTTTTCCAGCCGCACTGAATGGAGATTGTTCTCACCTTCAAATGTGACCGTCAGGGATTCGAAGCGAATGCGTTCGCGTTGCTCCGCATACCGCTTTGCCTTCTCGATCTTACCGATCATCCCATAGTCCATAGTCTGGCTCCTTTCCTCTGGTGAAAATCACAAAAGCACGCGCTGCCCCGCGTGCTTTCTCTTCGCTATGTCCGTGAGTGATGTAGAGAAATTCTGTCAACTTCTTCATTCACTTTTCAGTATAGCGGGGATTGTTAGAGAAGTCAACGAAAAAGCCGGAAATTCATCAATCCTTAATTGCGCCCGATAGGCTGAAGGTTAGTCTCTTCTGGATGGGCGGGCATCCCAGGTGTCTCGCAAGAACGTGCTCAGGGCCACCGACACAACGGAGACAACAAGGGAACCGAGAAAAGCTGACCAAAAGCTATCAACGGTGAAGCCCACCCCGAAGATCTCCCCGATCCGCCCGGAAAGCCAAAACAGGAAGGTGTTGATGAGCAAAGTGAACAGGCCCAGCGTGAGCAGGATAAGAGGACAGGTGAGGAACCTGAGCAAGGGCCCGAAAAAGGCATTGATCACGCCGAAGATCAACGCTAGCGCCAAGATGGCCGCCCACCCCGTGGTTTGGGGTTGGATGCCGGGTACGATACGAATGGCTACATAGAGAGCAATGGCATTGACCAAAAGACGAATGAGAAAACGAGGCATGATTTTCACTATCCTTTCCGAAATTGTTCTCGCACTAAACGGCGTGCCAGACGCAAAGGTTCAGGAGTCGAATGGTCGTTCATCCAGAGACGAGCGAAGGCGAGCAAGGTCCCCGTGTCGACGCGATGACCGATCGAGAGGACATAGGGTTTCTTGTACCGCTGCTTGTATACGGCAATTCCGACTACGCCTTCGGTGTCACACACCCAGTCAATCAAGGGATTTTCACTGGGATGGAGTTGGTTGCCGGGCAGGAGCCCTCGGGCGCAGCCGATGGTAGGGAAGTCCAGCAGCACACCTAGGTGACTGGCTAAACCGAAACGGCGTGGATGCGCCAACCCATGTCCGCTTACTATCATTACGTCTCCGAGCCGGCTTAGTTGTGTCAGAGCCTTTAATATGGCTGGCGCTTGGTGGAAAGCGAGGTAGCCACTGCGGTAAGGGAAGACAACCTTTTCCTGTTCAATGCTGCTCTCAAGGATACGTTTTCCGGAGTCCACGGTTACGGCGGCGGCGAAAACATTCCCCTCATACTCGCCCGCAGCGACAGCGGTTAGGGAAGCTTGCAGTATAGCCGGAAAAGATGAGATGCGCACATAATGACGTAACTCGTCTTGAATGCGTTCCGCTTCCTCGAGGGAGACGTCCCATCGGTGGAGGGGATATAATTCGTTGCGGTTTTCGGTGATCAACGGTTTGGTCATGGTTTTCTTATTTTACACTACCGTTCGGATAGGGATGGGGGTTGAGGTAGTCGTACACTCTTTGGACTCTTTTGGACTCGAGGGTGGCTCTCGCCTTGCAAGTAGCGCGATGTTGTTGTGCGATAGGGATGGGGTGATTCCGTAAACGGGTTAGAGATTAGAGAGAGCTTGGTGTAATGTAAAAGGAAATGAACGATCGGGAAAATTGCGCTCAGGCCTCGGAGGAAGCTCTCTTCTTTCAGTGGTTGGGGGTGGGAGGTGTTCGGTTGCGCTGGAGGGGGAAGGTACTGCTGATTGATCCTTTCGTCACTCGCCCTTCATTGACAGAAGTTCTGTTTCGACCCTTAGTCCCTAACGCCGAGTTGTTGCGCCAGAGATTGCCGTGCGCCGATGCGGTTTTGATTACTCATGCCCACTATGATCATCTGATGGATGTGCCTGAGGTTGTGCGCCAGACCGGAGCGAGTGCCTACGGTTCTAAAAATGCCGTTACCCTCTTACGTGCAGCGGGTGTTCCGAGAGAGAAGTGCTTTTTAGTCCAGAGTAGGGATCGATTGGAGATCGGCCCATTCCGCATCGAAGTGATCGAGGGCAAGCATCTCTGGCTTCCCTTTTTCTCCTCCAAAGAGCTGCCTGAGACAGCTTCACCTCCAAGGCGGGTTTGGCAGTACTGCATGGATCAGTGCTTCAGCTTTTTGATCGAGACAGATCCCTCGTTCTTGATTTGGCACAGCATTGAAGCAAGGGGTGCGGCTCCGGCTCAAGTTTTGGTCATCGACAGCGAAATCCCCCTTCCTGTCTTTGCGGAACTGGCTGATTTGGTAAAGCCCCGGTTGGTGATTCCGATCCACTGGGATGATTTCTTCCTCCCTCTTTCAACGCCGATCAAGCCTTTCTTTCGGCCGCCTGAAAGAGGAGCTCTTCGCTTGCGGAGATTGGATATCGTGGATTTTGCACGCAAGCTTCGGGAGCTTATCCCAAGCGGAGAGGTTTTGGTACCACAGCGGTTTGAGGAGGTCAATATAAGCCGAATTCTATGAGTGGGGACTTCGAGGCGGCGTTTGCTCTGCTCAGGAAAATATGCAGGGGAATAGGGTTTTTGCGTGAGTGCCTTGTGCAATGTTCCAGAGTATATCGGATCGAGCCACGAAAGCATGCCGCCAGCTTCTCTCTCGGTTGTTGAGTGGAGCTAGGGTTGATTGATTTCAAACAAAGAGTGTAAAAAACGCTTGACGACTCGAGCGATTCTTGATAAACTCTGAATTCGCTAGCACCATAGTTCTAATGGTCTTGTCCACCGGACAGGAGTTTGATATAATTGCAATATCAACGATAGGGTATGCCGACGTAGCTCAATCGGCAGAGCAGCCGCCTTGTAAGCGGCAGGTCATGGGTTCGATTCCCATCGTCGGCTTCCCGAAGAATTGAGCGGGCGGTTACCCAAGTGGCCAAAGGGGACTGACTGTAAATCAGTTGGCGGAAGCCTTCGGAGGTTCGAATCCTTCACCGCCCACCTGGCTCTTCGCAGAAGGCGTGTTTGGTCGCAACCAAGGCGCATACACACCGCTTTACGTGCGGTGCAGAAAACGTCAAGCCCTCATAGCTCAGTTCGGTAGAGCACGTTCTTGGTAAGAACGGGGTCATGGGTTCAAATCCCATTGAGGGCTCTTTGCGAGAGCCATGAAGATTATTAAGCACCAAAACTTGTAAGGAGAAGAAAACGCATGGCGAAGCAGAAATTTGAACGGACGAAGCCGCACATGAATGTAGGGACGATGGGGCATATAGATCATGGGAAG
>JANXBJ010000013.1 GCA_025057645.1 Anaerolineales bacterium | reverse complement strand
CGTAGAGAGTGCGGTCGGGGAGCAGAGCAAGCAGCCCAAGCACCGGCACAAAGGTCAGGCTGACGATGAGATTGTAGATCAGCCGATACCAGCGGAAGCAGTCCTCGCCAAAGCGCCGATGCAGGCGCTCTTTGACCCACAGCGAGGCAAGCAAGGAATGCAGGAAACCGTAAAGCGCACAGGCGATGAGGACAATCAGAAAAGAGCTCATGGCTTGCTAACCTCTTACCCAAAAAGCGCACATCACTTTATCCCATTCACCATCCTCTTATGAGGGCGCTTTTGCCGAGTGGATCGATTTCGAGACGACCCAACTACGGCTGGTGACTTCCTGACGGAGCCAGCGCAACACTTCGTTGGCAACGCGCACTGCACCGAGGGTGACGCCCGCCGTGGATTGTCCGGGGAAGATCGAGTCGCCCACCAGCCAAACGTTAGCAAGCCCCGTCCAAGGGCCGCGGGCGCGCCAAAGCGAGGTCTGCGGGAAGCCGCCCACCATGCCCAAGGGACGATGGGTGTAGAACTCAAAAGTGTGTGGCGTGCCAGGCAGCGCCAAACGGATGGCTTGGCGGATGCCAGGAATGGCGATTTCGGCGGCGCCGATCATGCGCTCGGTATATTCGGCACGGCGCTCTTCGTAGGCGCTTTCTTCGATTTGCCACTGCGCAATGGCAGTATGGGTGGAAAGGGTGGCGGCGCGCATCCCCTGCGGGGCACGGCTGGGATCATCTGGCGGAGAAAGCGAGATAAACACCGAGTTGCCCTCGCCTAACGGTCGGCTGGGATCGGCGATCACTTGAAAGTGGTCAGCAGGAAGAGGGGGAAGTCGGTTGGCATCCAGCCCCAAGTAGAGCGTAAAAGCCCCCCAAGTGGGTGGGCGAGTCCGAACTTCGCGGCGCAGGGAAGAGGGAGCATCCTCTCCGAGCAGAACGGCCAGCCCCCACGGGGTCAGATTGGCCACAAAAGCATCGGCTTCAAAAACTTGCTTCTTGTTGGTGTATACCCGAACTCCTCGCCCGTCTTTGACCTCCAAGCGTTCGACCTTTTGGCGATAAAGCAGCGTTAATCCCCTATCCGTCCCCCATTTAGCCAGGGTTTGGGCCAGATTGCCGATGCCGCCGCGGATGTGGTTGACGCCTCGGCGCGGCAGATCGAGAGCAGCGCTGCCGTAGAGCGCATTGGTAGCATGGGCTAAGCTCTGGGCGGAGATCAACAGTTGCGCATCCAGAAAGGCGCGCAGCGTGCGCGAGGCTTTCGCCGGGAGCAAATCGGAGATCTTGCGCCAGGCATATGGGGCAGCCAGCAAGGTTGCGGGTTCGAGAGCACGCAGAACCTTCAGGGTATCGCCCAAAGAGCGCGGCGGCCAGGGGAAATCCTTGGCGGAGATATTCCACGATTGGGCTGCCAGCCACTCTTGTTTTTTCCAGAAGGGCGCGCTCTCGGGAAAGTGACGGTGGATCTCCTCCCACCAGCGCTCGCGTTCTGCCCATTGGACGATGGCACGGTCATCTAAGTAAGTAATCCACGCAGGATCGACCGGTCGAACCGGCCATTCGATGCCCAGCAGCTCGGCCAGACGAGCATGCGGCCCGCCAGGGGAGAATCCACCCGCCAAGGTTGCGCCGACATCGAAGCGGAACTTCTGATGATAGAAGGTGCCTGCGCAACCGCCAGGGTAGATATGGGCTTCGAGCACGGTGACCTTATACCCGGCATGAAGCAAGAGAACAGCGGTGGTCAGCCCGCCAACCCCTGCGCCGATGACCAGAACGTGAGGCGTTTGCTTGGGGGTCATGAGTTAGGCTCTCCTTTAGGGGATCGGCGCTCTAACCAGAGGCGCGTCACCCACTGGCGGTAGAGAAACAAGAGGCGTAAGGTGAACGGAGAGTAAAGCAGCCGGGCGATCACTCCCCGCCAGCCTTCGGGATATTCATACTCGATGGTCTCGGTGATCTGGGTCGTTTGGGGATCGATGGCTTGAAAGGAATGGGTATGCTTCCAGTAGCGCAGCGGTCCTTGCACTTGCGTGTCGGTAAACCCGTGTAAGGGATGGACGTCGGTGTGCAGGGCGCGCCAGCGCACGGGGAAAGGACCAAACCATAAGCTGAATTCAGCGATGGAATTCTCGGCCAGAGGCTCGAGATGGTGAAATTGAACCCAGAGGGGCGGTGGGGTTAGCCGGCGTAAGGCGCGTGTATCGCGGTGAAACTCAGCCACGTCTCTTAAGGGCGCTCGGACGAGAAAGCGATGGATAAAACGGCTCATCGTCTCACCAGCAAAGGATTCGTTACTCAAATCAACCTCTGTTTCTAATTATAAGATTTGTATAACTAATATCTAAATAATTTCCAGTATCCCCAAGTATAGCCGGAATTTCCAGAAATACAAGGTGAAAATTGCTAAAGTTTGATCAGAATCTGCCGATAACGACATAGAGGTCATGTCGGTCATGAGCGAATTTGCGTCGGTTGGGTTCAAGTCGGCAACCTTCACTCTGAGTGGGCTGCAGGAGGCGCGCGCCGAGTGGCAAAAGTGGCTGCGTGGTGCGGATCAGGGCGCGCAAAACAGTAGTCCCGCTGCAACTGTCCTATCTCCCGATGCACCTGTCCACGCTCGCCCTGTGCAAAGCCAAGAAAAAAACAAATCGACTGAGCAGAACGCATTTGGACAGAAAGAACTGAGCGAACAGGAAAAGCGCGAGGTTGCCAAGCTCAAAGAGACCGATCGCAAGGTACGCGCTCATGAAGAAGCGCACATCCGTGCTGGCGGGAACTTAATTCGCAGCCGAGCGCAATACTCCTACGAAAAGGGAACAGACGATAAGCTCTATGCGGTCGCCGGTGAGGTCTCGATCGACACCAGCCCCGTTGAGGGCGATCCGCAAGCGACGATTCGCAAGGCGGCGCGGATCAAGGCGGCTGCCCTAGCTCCGCCCGACCCCTCACCACAAGACCGCGCCGTAGCAGCTGAGGCCGAGGTGATGGCTATGCGCGCCCGCCTCGAGTTGGCGCGCCAGAATAGTGGTCAAAAAGAGATGGTGGGAACGAAAGTCAACCTCGCTATCTAATCTCGACGGGTCAATCGATAGCGAAAATCGCAGAAGGGCGCGCCGTCCATGATGGTTTGGGTGCGCGTGAGTTCGATTTCGGGGTTAAAGCCTTCGATCAAGGCTCGATCGCGGCTGCAAGAGAGGACATTGCCGAGCTTCTCCATGCCCAGGGTGCGATACATTTCCGCATAGCGGCAGCGCAAAACGTTGAACGAAAATTCCTCCTCGTTTTGGGCAAGAATCTCGATTTGCATGGCATCGTCTTTCTGCCAGATTTCGAGCGAGGCGGCGAAGTGTGCCAGCGAACAGCCACCCAATGCCTCAGCAAGCTCCTTACCTTGTTCGCGGGCGATGCTCATAATTACCTCGCGCAGGATAGCAACCGTGCGCTCCCAACCGAGCTCTTGGGCAAAGGCTTCTAAGACAGGCTTGAGAAGGCGTGCTTCGATCTCGCGGCGTTTGAGCACGCCGATTGCGTTCAGGGTATCCGGAGGCAATTGGCTCATTGGGGGTTCTCCGTTTTTGCAGCACTCGGCTCGCAGAGATCGATCGGGCTAGGCAAGCACAAGACCTCCGCCTCTCTTGCTACCCGCCCGCAAGAAGTGCAAAGATATTTTGGGGGTGAGATCATGGCTTGGAATTCTTTCAAGTGCTCGTTGAGATACCCCATTGCGACGAGCAAGCACAGTGTTTCACGGATTGGTTGCATTCGACACCTCAGGGATGAGAGTTTTGCGGTGTGAGTTTTGAGTTTCTATCGTACTCCCTTTTCGTTCTCATGGTTTGGTTGCAATGTTCTATCTACACTGGAGTTGCAGGCCTCCCCGCCGAAAACCCCCCGGAATCGCAGGCATCCGCGCCTGCAGATATGGCGGACGAGGCTGCCCTCACCCCCAACCCCTCTCCCACAGGGCGAGGGGAGTGCCCTCACCCCCGGCCCCTCTCCCACAGGGAGAGGGGGGAGTGCCCTCAGGCCTGAGAGGCATACGCCGCCAGCTCGATGGACTTTTCCCCCTCTTGGACGAGATAATACGGCTGCCAGACAATGCCGAAAAACTCCAAAAAGAGGTCTTTCTTCAAAGGTTGGATGCTCTCCTCGCGCACTTGCGCAGCGATCTCTGCCCAGCGTTGATGGATCTCTTCAAGCGCCGCCTCCTTGGCTTTCTCGATTTCGGCAATCTGTTCTTTTAGCAAGGCAATGGTTTTTTCTGATTCTTCCACCTCGGCTTTGGCTTGGCTGGTCAGGCGGCGTTTGGTGAGCGAGGAAGAAATTCGCCGCGAGCTACGCCGCCCGCCGAAGAGGCCGAGGATGTTCTCGGCGTGGGTGCCCATTTCCTCCATCCGCCGTAGGTTGAGCTTCTCTTTATCGGCTTCCAATTCCTGTTCTTCGCGGACAAGTTTCAGCCGCAAGGCTTCGATCTTTTTGTCGAAGGTTTGGGCGGCTTTTTTGACCTCTTCATCTCGTTTTTGACGAGCGATCTCGGCACAGCGCGCCCGAAATTCGCCTTCGGTCATGGGTGGAACACAGGCTATCTGAAGGGCGTCGTTGACCTCGATCGACAGAACCGCGTTGCGAAAAGCCCAATCGAGAAAATCCTTCTGCATTGCAGCCATCAGTTTGGCGTCGGAAAGCGGCACCTCAAGGGACGCAAAACGGGCCTCGGACGGGGGAGCCTTATGTGCTTCCCGTAGATCGATCGGCTGCACAAAGTGTTCTTCCCAGCGGATAAACCCGCGCCGATCGGGGTTTGGCACTCGGATCGTCGTGGTGCTCTCGCTATCCAAGCCGTACTTGCGGTTGACGTAGCGAATGTTCACTTGTGCAAGCAGAGCAGGACGGTAGATCAGGGTGGCTCTTTGGCTGGCGGAAGGGCTGAGACCCGCTCGCTGCAGCGCTTTTGACAAGCTTTCTTTGACGGGGAGGAAAATTTCGGCGACACCGGCGGGTGCGGGGGGTTTGGTCGCAGAATATGCTTCCGTCCGAAGCGCTTTTGGTGTTGTGGTTGGCGGGGTTGAAACGGCTTGGGCGGTGGCCCTCTCTCGTGCTGAGGCTTTCGGCGCAGAGACCTCTTCGGCTCGCGCTAAGCGATTCAAAGCCGGGATTTGGGCGCGGGTCAACGGCCCGGCTAAATAATTCATCGCCCAGCGGGTTTGGAAGAGCAGCGGCCCCTTGGCATGCACGTTGTGCATCAGGAAAACGCGCTTGCCCAACCCGGAGATCAGCTTGTCGTATTCGCTGCGGTTCATCCCGCCAGGAACAGCGCTTTCTAAGCCATCCAAAAGGCGTTGTTTATCCTGATCGGTTTGGAGCTTGCCAATGCACCACGTGCCGGCGTTGGCGAGGGCTTTGTAATCGATATCGACCGGGTTTTGGGTGACCAACATCTGCGCAACACCAAAAGCACGCGCTTGCTTGAGCATGCGCAGGATGACCGTCTTGGAGGGGGGATTGCTCACCGGCGGCAGATAGCCAAAGACTTCGTCAAAATAGACAATGGCCCGCAGCGATCCACTGCCAGGTTGAGCGCGCATCCAACTTTCAACGGCGGTGTAAAGCAGGGTGACAAAGAACATGCGCTCGCTCTCACTGAGGTGGGCTAAATAAAAGACACTATGGCGCGGGCGACCGTCCTCACCGTAGAGCAGCTTTTGGATTTCCAGAGGTTCTCCCTCGATCCAAGTTTGAAAGCTGGGCGCAGCGAGAATATTATTGAGCAACATCGCTAGTGCAAAGCGGTCCTTTTGCGGGAAGAAGGTATCGACATCGAAAACGCCCAATTTGGTGAAGGGCGGCGACTGAGTTTGGAGGATCAGTTCGCCCAGGCTGAGATCTCTGCCGGCGATCCAGGCGTGTTCGAGGAGGTTGGAGAGCAAGATGTGTTCGCGTGAGCGCAAGGGATCAACATCGGATAGACCAACCAAACCCAGTAAAGCCGTTACTGTTGAAGCAATCTTTTCCCGCAGAGCTTCGCGGTTTTCATCCCAGGCGAGGTCAGGAGCCTCAAAGGACGTTAAGATATTGACCGGAATACCGCTGTCGGAGCCAGGGGTATAGACGGTAAACTGAGCGGCTTGCGCAAGCTGTTGCACGCGCTGCGGCGTAATCCCCCAGTCGGCCAAGCCTTGTTTCCACAGCGTGGCTGCTTCCTGCGCAGCCTGTTGAATGGTCTTCCCCTCACGGCGGGCAAGGTCGGCGTTGACCCAAGGCTCAAAGTCTTGTGGCTCGAGGTTGGGAAAGTGCAGCAAGAGGTTGGTCATATCGCCTTTGGGATCGAGGATCAGGGCGGGAATGCCTTGCAAGGCGGCCTCTTCGAGCAAGCAGATGCACAAGCCGGTTTTGCCCGACCCAGTCATACCGACCACAAAGGCATGCGTGGTCAGGTCTTCGGATTTGTAGAGCAAAGGTTGATCGGTGGCTTTTTGGGTTTGGGGATCAACGATCCGACCGAGATAGAATTTGCCATCCGTGTTCATACGAGTCACTCCCTAATCGACCGTTGAAATAACGGGCGGCCCTCAGGGCAAGATCCACAGCACAGGCGGTTGTAGCTCAAGCTCAAAGTGCACCGTTTTGACCTTATCTTTGCGCGCCGCTTCGAGAGCAATGACCAAGAATTCCGCAAAGGGGCGAAAATCTGCTGCGGAATGGGTAACGGGCAAGAAATCGGTTGACGGCCCGCGCACCAGAGAGGGCGGATTGGTCAGGAGATGGATCCCAACTGCGAGCATCTCTTGTAACTCACATTGATAGGCAGGGACGAAGAAGAGGCGCGGCCGACTCCAAAAGGCTTCTGCCTCCCGATCGCTTTTTCCAATGGCAGTGTACGACTCGCGCATGAGCTTGACCTTTCCCTCAGCCACCCAGAAAGGTTTCCCTTTCTGCCGGGGAGAAAGATCGGCTGCGAAAAAGATTTCGCAAGGGATGAGTTCGCCCACCTCGGTCAAGGTCATGCTGGCGCCACAATTGCGACAAATCCAAGCCACTTCTTCCACCTCGGCCGGGATGGGCAGGTCACAGCGAAGGCAGTTTAGGGGGATAAGTTCAACAGTGAGAGTCATCTTTCTGCAGTCACGATGTCGGATATCCCTTGAAGAATTTGCTGCGGCTGAAAGTCGATAGCGGAAGTGCGTTCCTTCCAACGATATTCATATTCTTCACCATAGCGAAAGGCGCGGTAAGCAGTGTACATGATCGTGAAACCGACCAGAAGGGCAATGCCGCTCAGCACAATCAATCCATCCATCTCATCTGAATTACGACCGAAGTACAATAGCAGGGTTGGGACATCGAAGGCGACCAGCGCCCCCAGAGCCATCCCTCCCACCAACACAGCGGCGCGATAGAGGGTATTGCCGGGAGCTTTCCCGTACAGGATTTGCCCGCTGTTGCCGTCCACCGCTACCTGGTAGGCCCGGCCGCGATAGAGATAGCGGAGGATCCACAATGGGTAATAAACCACCCCGAAGCGACGGCGCACGATGCGCACAAAAACCTGGGCGATGCGATCCAGCCTGGCGGCGTCTTTGACCTGCGCTTGAAATTGATCCTCAGCGCGCTGGAGGGCTTCGCTGGAGGAACTAACCGGTTCAAACACCAATCCGAGCCGGTGAATTTCGTCCTCGTCATAGGGGACATACGGCTTTCCCTCTAGGGGGACGCTCTCTACCCCGAATTCACCGACATCGCAAGCGGCCTCGTTCCAGGTGACATCCTGGACAAATTGCACCTCGCGCGGCTCATAGCGCGCACTCCTCCCGGCGCCGACTCGTTTTTGTCCAAACACCCAGCCGAGAACGCGCCCCCAAGCAGTATAGAAAGGAAGAAAGACGAGAAAGCTCTCCTCGATTTTAGCAAGGCGGGCGGCGTTGCGGGCAATCGCCGGATGGTCGGAGAGAAAGCGGGGGAGCATCGCTTCTGCCCGCTGGCGATCGATTTGGACAGGCACTTGATACCGCAGCAACCCGCGATCGCCGCGCACAATCGAGCGCTGTTGGCAATAAGGACAGATGACCAGTTGCTGTCCTTCGGGAACCTCGATCCTCCCGCCGCATCTGGGACAATTGAGACCGTATGTGACTTCCTTGGCGCTCATATTTTGGCAGCAATCCAAGCGGCAATGGCAAAAAGGATCGGAGCAATGACCAAACCGGCTGCGCCGCAAATCAAAAAACCGATTCCTAGCCCTGCGGCACCGCCCTGCAAGGCCCCCATTGCCGGGAAGGTCGCCAGACAGAGGTAAAGGATGGCGGTAATCCCACCGATAGCCAAGTACGGCGCCTCGGCTTTGGCCGGGTAGATGTTGGCAAACACTTCGCCACTTGCCCCCTCAACGATTGCCGTATAAGTGCGGTCATTGAAGAAGTATTTACAGGTGTAGATCGGGATGTGGACAAGGGATTTTTCGACAATCTCCTGAAGGGGGATCTTGCTTTGGCTCAGCCAATTTAGGGCAGCTTCGAGCGGCACCGTTGGCGGTTGTGCGGTGCGGTCGATCTCGGGGGTGGATCTGCGCAAGTCGCCGGGCGGCAGATGGATGCGCTTCAGCTCGCTGATTGAAGTGGCTGCGGCCGGCATCAGCAAAAGGCGATCTTCTCCGCTGGGGAGGCGGCGTTTGAACAACCACATGGGAAAGTAGCTAAAGGTGACCTCTGTGACGCGGGCTTTGCGGTCTAGATCTTTGACGGTTTGGTTGCCGGCCATCCAGCGCGCCAAAGCCCCACGCGCCCTGGTCTCATCCAGCGTAGGGGCAACATACCAGTGAAAGACAACCTGGCTTTTATCCAGAAAAACCGTTGAGCCGCAGTAAGGGCAAGTAAGAAAGATCTGTCCAGCATCGGGGTGAAGGTCGCCCCCGCACTGGGAACAGGAAACAATCGTAGCCGGTGTGAGACTCTCCATGCGTTGGATTATAGCAGATAGAAGTTGATTACAGGGAGAACAAAATTCTCCTCGTCCAAAATGTTTACCCAACGCCCCCCCTGCTAAATGGTTTTTTGCAGGAGGCTACTTTATGTGCGCCAGCAATGCAGCGCTTCCTCCGAGGAATTCCGAAGGAATATCAGCGAGTGAGAAATCCTCAAAGTCTCCCGCTGGGTGTGAAATTGCAAGTGTGTCCGTTCGGCAAGAGACAACGGACCCTCGCAGGGCGCATGGGGACGTCCGTCCCGTTCGCAGGCGGGGACGCCTGCGATCCCGTGCGCTGATCATTTACGCTCCCATCCGTTGACGCTATTTCGCAGGCAAAGACACCTCGACTAATCCTGACCAGGTGAGGGCATTTGATGTACTGTACTATTCAACCCGCTTTATCCCGAACCTGCGTTCTATAGATTTCTTTGGGAAGGAAACCGTAGTCAAGGTTATGGCTTGGCCAAGATCGGCAGAAACACACTATAGGTCTTGCTATTGGGGCTAGGGTTCAGACAGCTTTGATCGCCTTGCGGGCAGGAGGGCGCTGGTGTATCGCTTGGTGTCTGACTGGGGGCCAAGGTTGGACTGGGTTGTGCCGTAGGAGTGGCTGTCGGTTGGACGGTCGGGGTCTCAGTAGAACGCAAAGTGGGTGTCGGCGAGGGTTGAGTAGTCGGGCTGGATTGAGCGGTCGCAGTGGCAGTCGGCAGAAGGGTGGGCGTTGCACTGGATTGGGCTGTGTTGGTCGGAGTGGGCGAAGGCAATCCTGCCCCCGCAGCGCAGTTGGAGCGCAGCACTTGCTGACCATGGACGTAATTCGAAGTCCAGGCAAAGAGATGACCGTTGAAGACGACTAGCTCTGAGTGCACATTTTGCACCTCGGTCAAACCACTGCCACCCACCTGCTCCCAATCAACCATCCCGTTTCCTTGGAGTGTGCCTGATGTCCGCCACAGTTGAAACCCGCTATTGTTGCTCACAGCAACATACAGACCCCCTTCGTAGGCGACCGCTCCATCTACAACTACAGCGTGGTTTGCCAATGTGCCGTTCATCCCCTCGAGGCTGACTTGCTGCCAAGTGCCCCGGTCGCCACTCGGGCTGCGATAGACGATAATCCCGCCGCTTGACCCGCGGCTCGCGATATAAAGAGAGCCATCGAGTTCGCCGAGAATGTCCACCCGATTCAAATAGCCGGGCAAACTGACGAACACCTCCTCCCATTGCGGGGTGCCGTTCAGGTTGCGCGTGCGGTAAAGTTTGCCAAGGTCGTCGTAGCTGCTGGAGCGAGTGGCACCGAGGTTTTGCACACCAAAATACAGCGCATCTCGGTAGACAAAACCCGACCAAACTGCGACAGTCCTGTTGTCGTGCTGCGCAACGCCAAAGCCGCTGAGGTTCTTCTGCACCCAATTCAGACCGTCTTGGGTGCACCAAACCTGAGCGCCGAAGAGCCAATTCTGAGTGCCGCCGCACAACCAGCCATTGAAGACTTGCATATCTTTGAAATTCGTATTCTGCACGCTGCCAAAGCCGGCGCCAATGTTGACTAAGGCATCTTCCCAGCTATGCGGATTGCCAGTCGAGCTGCGAAAAACGCGCGTTCCGTATGTGCTGCTGCCACCATTGGCGGTGCTGGCATAAAGATACCCATTGAACTCGGCTAAGCTATCGATGTGATCGTTTTGAGCGACGTTGGTTACGCCAAAGGGATAGCCTTGCGGGTCGGCGGCGACTTCTTCCCAATCTGCCTGAGACGTGGGGAGGGTCACTCCAGCCTTAGTACGCCAGATGCGCGCGCCCATGGTGTTGTCCGCTTCCATCCCAAGGTAGAGCTGTCCGTTGAAAACCAGGACTTCAAAACCCTCTTCTGAACGAAATGTGCCATCCGCACCGCCGCCAAGGCCAAAGGCATTCTCATTGACCTGAACAAACGGCTGGCAAGCAGGTAGACTCGAGGAAGGATTTGCCGCTTGCGCAGAGAGCAAGGGAAAGACGGAGAGGATCACGATCAGCCCGCCGAAAACAGCAGACCCGCTGAGCATTTTGCGCAACGCTCTGCTGAGGCGGGGTGCGGCTGTCAGATCGAAGGGTTTCTCGGCCTTCATCCGATCCCTGCTCCGAACAAAACGGGCTTGGATAACCAAGCCCGTTAAGGGGACAAGCACAACCCACTACTTCGGCAACCTGGCTATCCTGACCGGCTGCGCCGGTTTGTAGATCCATGGCTTTGCGTCCCCGGCTTTCGCCGGGTTTGCCTTGGTCGGTCTGGGTCGCTTTAGTAAGGTGCACTTAAGCAATCGAGCCTGGGGACGCCAGGCTTATCGAATGAAGGAGACACTCAATTCTCTTGACATTCGGCAACCTGGCAGTCATCGTCATCCTGAGATGACCTTAGACCCATGGCTTTGCGTCGTCGGTTTTCACCGACTTTGCCTTTTCGTGCCGGCACGCATCTTAGCAGATCGGCGAGGAGCTGTCAACGATGCTGCCTCGCAAAACTGTTAGGAAGCAAGCAGAAGAGGTTTGCAAAATTGTTTGGGAAAGAAGCCCGTGTGGGTTTCAATAAGGCCGTAGCGGTTTCAACAGGCTCGACCCCAGGTGTTGGTCCGCTTACTGTGCTCCCTCTCCGACTCACCGGCCTGCAACAGGCTGGTCGGGGCGTCGGCCTGTATCAAGAGTCGCAGGCTTTCTTCTCCCGGCCCGCAACCCGTTCTATTCTCACCTCCCCCACAGGGAGGGGGGCCGGGGGTGAGAGCTGCTCCCCTCTCCCACAGGGAGGGGGGCCGGGGGTGAGGGCCGCCCCCCTCGCAGGAGAGCAGGCTGCGCGCCCGGCGCATGCGAGGACGTCCGCTTCTTGAGCACACAACAGCGGGGGCTAGTGACGCTATCTACGCCGTTGACCGTGCGCTTGGCCTGAGAAGTCTGCGGCGAACTCGCAGAGAGGGGTAGGCTCATCGAGCCTACCCCTCCCGAAGAATTTGACCTATCCCTTATGGACGGTTGGAGGTCACACCAACGGCGCAGCGCGCATCGTAGAGGGGATAGGAAGCTCCATCAGCTTCAACACAGTTGGGGCGATCTGCAAGTGTGAAACCGTTTCCCCGGTCCACCCCTTTCCTTGCAAGTTGGGGGGGATGAGGTATAGAGGAACATCCCTTACTTCGTCCGTAGTTCCACCGTGAATTCGATCGCTGTTGATGCCGTGGTCGCCGGTCACCAGAACCGTGTAACCGGCCTGCAACCACTCCGGGAGGAGATTGGCCAGCAGAACATCCTGGCGCAGGGCCTGCTTGCGATATTGGGGCGAGTCTGCCCCGTGGCTCTCCCCCTTGTAATCCATTCCCATCGGGTGAACCAACAAGTAATCCGGCCGGAATTTGCGCACCAGCGTGGCGGCACTTAAGAACAATTCTTCGTCAGGGTAATCTTCGCGCATATAAAAACGCCCGTGTTGAATCGTGGCCTCGGGATCGTCCACCTCGCGATCGTTGATGGGATCGTAGGGCACACGCTGATAAAGCTCCGAAATCCAAAAATAGGCCACCGCAGCCGTGACGCGGCCGGCCTCCTTGACCACTTGGAAGATATGCGGCTTCTGCGAAAGGCGCACAACAAAGTTGGAGACCACGCCGTGTTCCATCACAGGTAAACCGGTGTGAATCGTTTCGTACATTGGACGGGAGAGACTAGGTAACTCCCCGTGAATCTTATACAAGGTGGCCATCCGGTTTTCCACAAGATGACCCAAAAATCCCATCCCTTGGACTGCGGTGTCAAACCGCAGTGCGTCCGAAAGAACTAAGATCACTTTTGCCGCTGTGTCCATTGCTTCATCTCTCCATCGGAACAAAGTCAAGTGTAGGTCCTTATCCACAAGGACAGCGGACGAGGGCATCCGCTCTCCGGCTGCGCGTTTCCTCATCTGCGAATCCCGATCGGCACAGGAACACCCGTCCTCCGGGGCTTCTCTGTAGTCCATCCGTCCGCAGACTACCAAAATCCGGCTAATTTTATCCTATAATTGACAACGCCAAAACCCCGAGAAGAGCAGCTGGTTCCCCGCCCTGACGCTCAGAATTCGTTATAATTGCTCACAGCCTTCGCCTGCGCTGCCTTCTTGAGCCATCGGAAAAGCCCTCTATGCGGTATCGGCAAGTCTTTTCCCCCCGGCAAGTTCTGCAAGGCTTATTCTTCTCGCTCTTTCTGTTCGCCGCTTCTTGCATCCCCCAACGCCCTTTCGAGCGAGGCAGCTTTAACTCTATCCGGGTCGTCCTCGACAATAACTATCCCCCTTTTGTCTTCGAGAATGCAGAAGGCCAGCTACAAGGGATTCTGATCGATGAATGGCGACTTTGGGAGCAAAAAACCGGCATCGCCGTGCAGATCGAGGGGCTGGACTGGGGCAAAGCGCTAGAACGCATGGCCGCCGGAGAATATGATGTCATCGACACTATCTTCTACAATCCGGAGCGGGCGCAGTTCCTCGATTTTTCCGCACCCTATGCGGACATCGAAGTGCCAATTTACTTCCGCAGCAACATCAGCGGGATTCGCACCGCTGCAGACCTGAAGGGGTTCACCGTGGCCGTGAAAGCCGGAGATAACGCCATCCGTTATCTCCAAGGGGAAGGCATCTATCAACTGGTCGAATACCCCAGCTACGAAGCCATTATTCAAGCTGCACAGCGGCACGAAGTAGTAGTTTTCGTAATGGATCAACCCCCGGCAGAATATTTCCTCGCCAAATATGGCCTCTACAACAACTTTCGCTCCTCGCCACCGATGTATGTCGGCCAATTTCACCGCGCCGTGAAAAAGGGAAACACTGCCCTGCTGGCCACAATTGAGGAGGGATTCAGCCTGATCACGGCAGCAGAATACCGCCGGATCAGAACCCGTTGGTATGGGCAACTGCCCCTGCATCCCGACCTGCAACGATCCCTGATCATCGGAAGCGCCTCGCTGATTGCGCTGCTCTTGATGTTGGGACTATGGAATGCAACCTTGCGTCGCCAGGTGCTACGTCGCACCGCCGAATTGCAAGCCCTTTTTGCCGCCATGCCCGACGCCGTGATCGTCTTCGATCGCCAAGGGCGCTACCTCGAAGTCCCTTCGGCGCGTCCAAACTTATTGGTCGCCGAACCTCAGCGGCTAGTCGGCAAAAAGCTGGAAGACTTCCTCAAGCCGGAGACGGCTGCGTTGCACTATCAAGCGATCCAACGGGCGCTGAAAGAACAAAAGACTCAGTGGATCGAATACGAGCTTCTGCTTCCGGAAGGTAAAAAGTGGTTCTCTGCGGCCCTATCCCCTCTGGACCAACACCGGGTGATGCTGGTTGCGCGCGACCTAAGTGGATATAAGGAAAAAGAAAAAGCCTTGCAAGAAAGCGAGGCCGAACTGCGCCAGGCCAATCGTTTGCTGCGCATCCTGACCCTGTGCAACCAAGCATTGGTCCGGGCGAGAGACGAGAGTCAACTTCTGAAAGAAACCTGCGAAATCCTCGCCTCCGTTGGTGGCTATCCTCTGGTCTGGATCGGGGCTGTGGATGCCTCATCCGCAGGGCTAAAGCCGCTGGCGGTTGAGGGCGAGCATAAAGACCTACTTCCGGGTTCAATGCGCCCAGCATACTTCAAAGATCCACGAACACAACCGGCCGGCCTCGAGCCTCATTCCCTCCCTAGCGCGAGAGAAGGGGTTGAGGAGAATGCCAAAGCTTCCGGGAAATCGCCAGGGAGCGAGCGCACCTATCTGGTCTTTCCCCTTATGAGTGAAAGCGAAATCTTCGGCTCCCTGTTTGTGTATGGCAGAGAAGGCGAATCCTTCCAACCCGAAGAGATTGAACTGCTGCGTGAACTAGCCGATGATCTCTCCTACGGCATTTTTACCTTGCGCCAACGAGAACGTCAACGCCAAACTGAAGCGGAGCTTGCCCAGGCCAACCTCAACCTCGTTATGGCCTATGAAGCCACTATCCAAGGCTGGGCACGGGCATTAGAATTTCACGAGCAAGAAACCGCAGGACACAGCTACCGAGTAGTGGAGCTGATGCTTCGCTTTGCCCGTCATCTGGGCTTTAAGGAAGAAGAACTCCAGCCCCTGCGCTACGGGGCATTGCTGCACGATATCGGCAAAATGGTGATCCCCAGCTCGGTTATCAACAAGCCCGGTCCGTTGGACGAGCAAGAGTGGACGATCATGCGTCGCCACCCCCTGATTGCCTATGAGCTACTCAAGGACATTGACTATCTTAAGGGGGCTTTGGACATCCCTTACCTTCACCACGAATGGTGGGATGGATCGGGCTATCCGTTAGGGATCAGCGGTGAGAACATCCCTTTAGCGGCGCGCATGTTTGCCCTGGTCGATGTTTTCGATGCTCTCACTTCCGATCGTCCCTACCGCCCGGCCTATTCGCTAGAAGAGGCAATTGCTATTATCCGCTCCCTCGCCGGATTGCAGTTTGACCCCTACCTCACCGAAAAATTCCTAGAGCTAATCCAGCAAGAGGTAAGGGCAGAGGGCACGGGCTCGGAGTAAGCGGGAGTCTCGAAAGCCTATTGCCTTTTTAGAGCGGCTTTCCGACCCCGGAGAGGAGCGCTCGCTCGTTTGCGAGCCCTTAGGAATTAGGGGTATCTCTGCATGCTTTCCAAGGCTCTCGCCCGCAGAGGCCCTCCAGCTATACCTAACTGTAGGCTTCCTCGCCTGGGAACGCGGCGGACGCAGACATCCGCCGCTGAGGCTGCTCTCTTTCGAGAGGAGGATTTCGATATGCTCAACCTGCCAAAGCCTCAGCTTCTTTCGAACTCTCACCCGGGGCAATCGTCATCCATCTCAAGCGCAGAAAGAGGAACGGCGCACCCGCAGAGATCCAGAAGCCGGTCAAGGCGTATCGCACATAGCGGAGGAGAAAAGAGAGCAGCTCGTTAAGGGCCAGCAAACCGAAAAGAACGCTTAAGCCCCGCCACAAGAGGAGCACCCCGATTAATCCCACCACGTAACGGGCTATTCGCACTCCCAACTTGCCACTCAGGTCCAACCGGCCGCAATGCCCAACCCAGATAAAACCGAGCATCAACCCAAAGAATGCGCCGGCGTTGCTCCATGCCCCCTCGATAGTCAGAGGATCAGGCAGCCGTTCGGCTGCCCCCGCAGCAGCAGCATGTTCAAGCCAACTTGGCGGGAGGGTAAAATTCAGCCGCAGCCAAAGGTAGGGAATTAACTCGATCAAAATCATCCCAAAAGACACCCCGAGGGCGAGAAGCAAGCGATTGCCAAAGCTTTGCAGAGCCAAGTGGGCGCTCAAAGGCCGCCAGAGCCAGAGCATCACTCCGAGGGTGATCGCCCCGAGCAACCAGCCCAAGATGACATCGTGTGGGAAATGAACGCCCAAGTACATTCGCGAAAAGCCGATCAGCAAAATCAGGCTGCCACACACCAACCAAACCCACCCACGCCGAGCGGTGGCGGCGATCATCCCCCATACCCCAGCAGCGATCTGCGCATGTCCGGAGGGCACTCCAAAGGAGGTCTCGGCGGCAAAGGCCTTCACCTCGGGGCTGATCCAATAGGGACGCGGAGCGTGAAAAGCAAGTTTCAAGGCCCCGTTCAGAGAACTGGCCACGAGCAAAATCAAGGCCACCCGAAAGCCCAGGGCCGTGTCAACACACCAATACAGCGCCGGCAGAACAAGCAGGAAGAATTCTTCACTGCCCAAGAAGGTAACCGCGCGCATGGGGAGAACCAGCCATTCCCCCATGGACTGAAGGTTGCGTAAGAAAAAGATACCGCTCTCGAAAAAAGTCTCCACGGTTCGACTCTCCAGAAAAACAATCCCTCAATGGTTCACGCAGGCTAGGAATACGCTCGATGCGGAGTGCATTATACAACAGAAGAGGTCACCCCCAAAGAGCCTCTCAAACAGTTCAAGCGCACTGCTACAGCCTGGTAAGCCCTACGGGTCGAGTGGAGCGAGGGCAGAGGAGAGCGAGCCCCATTTCAGGATTCCCAGGATGGCTGCTCCACTCGATTTACCACTGGCTCACGCACTGCAGGAGAGGCCAGCGTGCATCAGGCTTCTGGCTTTTCCCCAAACACCGGGCTGTGCCAACCCAACCAGAGGAAAAACTCGCGGTTGCCCTTCGGCCCAAGCAGAGGAGACTCCATCACGCCCCGAACCTGAAAGGCTAGTTCTTCGGCACAAGCCCGGATCTCGGCAATCACCCGCTGATGAATCTCTGGAGAACGGATCACTCCCGCCCCGCGCGCCGCTTCACGGCGCCCGGCTTCGAACTGGGGCTTGATCAGAGCAAGCACCTCGGCCACCTCCTCTTCCTGCTCGAGCCACTTCCGAACCACCGGCAGGACGACCTTCAAAGAGATAAAGGAAACATCGACGGTGACCAGTTGTACGGGCTCGGGCAATCGCTGGACGTGACGCACATTGGTGTCCTCCATCACCACTACGCGAGGATCGTTGCGCAGCTTCCACGCTAAAACCCCTTTGCCCACGTCAATGGCGTAAACTCGCCGAGCGCCGCGCTGCAGTAAACAGTCGGTGAAACCGCCAGTCGATGCCCCCACGTCAACACATACTTTGCCCTCCACTTGGATAGCAAAATGGTCGAGCGCAGCAGCCAGCTTTTCGCCGCCGCGCGAGACGTAGCGCAAGCCCTGCCTAATCTCAATCAAACTGTCGGGATCGATCTCCCAAGAGGGCTTAAGGGCGAGCTGACCGTTGACGCGCACTTGCCCTGCAAGCACCAGCCTCTGCGCTGCCGACCGGCTGGGGACAAGGCCACGTTCGACCAATAAAACATCCAAGCGGGTTTTGGGCACGCTGAATATTGTAAACTATCTCCGCTACTGCGACTCTCAAGGCGAGCCGATGCTCGGCTCGAGCTATACACCCTGGGAGCTTCCGAGAGGCTCGCCGGTGCTCCTGATGAGCAGCCGGGTTTGAGCCAGCCGAGACCTGCCTCCAACCCCGGCCGTCTTCTCCACGGGCGAGGGGGGAGAAGGGAGTCGCAATCGCCCCGCCTGCAAACTGTGGTGGATGAGGACCTCTGCCCTTTCCCTCTGCAAGCGCCCTCGCTTGCCTTTTCTCAGAGTCGCAGGCCTCCTCGACCCCGACTGCAATCCTCGGCGGACGAGGATACCGCTCTCCGTAGCGGTGAGGGAGCACGGCTACAGGTGACTTACCCCATTTGACCCGCACACACCTTGGGCACAGTAGAAGGGAAACGAGGCAAAGCAACGTCAATCCCCTTGGCGGAATTGAAGCCGAGAAAATCCATCCTTGACAATTGCGCCATTTCTAGATACAATGATACAAAGATACAAAAATACAATAATACACTGATACAAAGGGAAGTGGTTTGGGAAGTCTCAACGATCTGGTCATCGATTTCCGCTCCGGGCAGCCGATCTACCTGCAGATCGTCGAGCAAATTCGCCAAAAGGTTGCCAGTGGCGAGCTTAAGCCGGGCGATCAGTTGCCCACAGTGCGCCAATTGGCAGCGGAACTGCGCGTGAACTTCAACACGGTGGCGCGCGCCTACCGCCTGCTGGACGAAGCCGGGCTGATCTCAACTCAACACGGAAGGGGTACTTACATATGGGAAACTCCTTCCCCAGAAACTTTGCAAACCATCCGCCAGCAGGGTCTGGAGAGCTTGACCCGCCGCTATTTAGCCCAGGCTGCCCAATTGGGTTGTACTGCGGAAGAGGTTGCCAAGGTCATCAACCCCATGTTGGAGCGGTGGCGAGAGAGCGGTGAACTTCCCAAACCTGAACCCCAAGAATTCTGAGAAAGTGAGGTAAAGTATGGACAAAAAAAATCCCAAATCCACTCGAAGCGGCCACGTGCGCATCCCTGCCATAGCCATTGTGGTTGCGCTTGCTGTATATGGAATAGGGATACTGGTTGGGTATCTGCTTGACCAGGTTACTCAGCTTCCCGGTGACCTGATCGGGGGTATCGTTGCTTTCTTTATCTTGCTCGGCACCTTTCTACTGTATGGGATCAAGGTCGCCAATCAGTGGGAAAAAGCGATTATCCTACGCTTTGGGCGCTTCAAGAAGCTGGCTGGTCCAGGTTTATTTTGGGTGACGCCAGTGGTAGAGAGCATTGCCAACTGGATTGACCATCGGGTCATGGTCACGCCTTTCAGCGCTGAAAAGACGCTTACCAAGGATACCGTGCCGGTGGACGTCGACGCAGTGCTGTTTTGGATGGTTTGGGATGCCGAAAAAGCCGCCCTAGAGGTGGAAGATTACCGCACGGCGATCGCTTGGGCAGCACAGACGGCTTTGCGAGAGGTGATCGGACAGATGTACCTTGCGGATATTCTGGTGGGACGGGCGAAGATGGACGCCGACCTGCAGCGCATCATCGATGAGCGCACCACGCCGTGGGGCGTTACCGTGCAATCGGTGGAGATCCGCGACATTGTGATCCCACAAGACCTTGAAGAGGCGATGAGCCGTCAAGCGCAAGCCGAGCGCGAGCGGCAGGCACGCGTCATCCTCGGCGAATCGGAAAAGCAGATCGCCGCCTCGTTTGCCGAAGCCTCGCAAGCTTACATCAACAATCCTACAGCGTTACACCTGCGGGCGATGAACATGCTCTTCGAGGGGCTGAAGGAGAAAGGTGCTCTGGTCATCGTTCCCAGCAGCGCAGTAGACACGATGAACTTAGGCGGGCTGAGTGGTTTGGTTGCGTTAGCAAAAGATCAGCGAGTTGAGCCATAGTAAGCGCAGCCCACCTTGCAGCAAGGAGAAGCAAATGTCAACCCGAACTGCTTTCTTGGTCGTTTTTACCCTCATTCTGATGGCTATCTTCAGCGGCATTTTGCTCTGGGATCGCTTACCGCCGCTAATGGCATCGGACTGGAATGCGGCCGACGAAGTAGATGGCTACACCACCCGCTTTTGGGGAGTCTTCCTGATGCCGATCATCAGCCTCGGCATGGCGGCCTTGTTCTGGGTGATCCCGCTCATTGATCCTCTGCGCGAGAACATCGCCCGCTTTCGCGGCATCTTCAACGCGTTTATCGTGCTCGTCATCGCCTTTTTGCTATACCTGCACTTTTTGACCCTGATTTACAACTTAGGCATTCACTTCCGCATGAGCCGCTTGTTGTTGCCAGGGATAGGCGTCTTGATCTACTTTGCCGGTGAACTGCTCAGCAAGGCAAAGCGTAACTGGTTCATCGGTATCCGCACGCCGTGGACGCTTTCCGATGACCGCGTCTGGGCAGCAACCCATCGCTTGGGCAGTGTGTTGTTCAAGGCAGCAGCGGTAGTAGCGGTGGTCAGCGCCTTCTTCGGGGCGTTGGGAATTTGGGTGATGCTCGGCTCAGTGTTTCTCGCCGCTTTCGTGCCAGTGGTGTATTCGTACCTGCTTTTCGAGCGCTACCGCAAGGAAGCGCCATATGAAGAGGAGGGCAAGGGATGAGCGAGATTGCTCCCTGGGAGTATCGGGTGTTGAGTGTAGGAAGCGCGTGGCGCGGTCCGCGCGATGAAGTTCTGGAGGAAGCTTTGAACGAACTTGGCGCCGAGGGTTGGGAGGTAATCTCCGTCTTGGCGCACGATTATGGGGGTGGTAAAGTGCGCGTCGTGGCAAAGCGCCCGCTAACTGACCGTGCCCGCCGCCGGCGCTCGTTGCCGCAGTAATCGGCTCCCACGAAGGCACAAAGGACACACAAAAAAATCTTTGTGCCCTTAGTGTCTTGGTGTGGGAAAAAGCTCATCCGAAGGCAGGCAGGACACGAAGCAGAGAAAGCGGTAAATTTCGCTTGCATGCCCTTGTTTCACGTGAAACATCTGGGCGTTGCAAAAGGCTACAAGGTTTCACGTGAAACTTTTATGCTCCGTTGCGCTGTGCCCATTCCTCCAGCGCCTCTTCGACTTGGTCGAGGAAAGCATCGAAAGCCATTACGCGCTGACAAAAATCGTCCCCGCTCAATCCCAGCCGGGCGGTGATCTCATTCCAACCCTGAGCTGCTACCGACCCTTCTCCCATCTCGGCGACCATTTCCAGCCAGGTGCGCAGCAAGGGCCACAGAACCGCACGCGGCTCTGCGCCGTTCACCAAGAATTCAAACGCCCGTCCATAGTAAGCCCGGCGCGCCGGGTGAAGGACGGTCGAACGTGGAGTTTCCGGCAAGGCCGCAAAGGCCTCCTCCCATTGCAATTGCCAGGTTTGCAAAGTTTCGCGCTGCACCTCCGCACCCCCCAGCAGGCCGATCAAACCAGCCGCTAAGCCTGGGCGTCCGATCGCAGCGGCTCTGTGGGCAAACTTTACTAAGAAACGGCGCTCGGTGAGGGGGTCGCCGCTCAACAGGGCAATGGCATTGGCAGCGCACTCGAGGGCCTTAAGATACAAGCGCACTTCTTTGAGTCCAATTTCCTTGCGTATGTCCTTTAATTCGAACCACATCTGGCGCGCATGTTCGGCCTGCGGACGCGCCCGCCCGATCACGTTCTGCGGGCTGTTGAACATCCCCCGCACGCTGGCCTGAATAAAATCCAGAATGTGACCTCGATCGTAAAGCGGCTTGCCGCTGTAAAGAGCCGGACCGAGCCAGGGATGGGTGCGTAAGGCGCGCGCAGGTTCATATTGCTTCTGCGAGTGGTGTGCAATGTCAAGGTGGACTTCATCGGTCAGACGTTCAATCTCCCGCGGCGGCGACACCTGATCGATATGGATCAGCACCAGATCGATATCCACCGTGCCCCCTAAAAGAAAATCATCCTCGAGTGTCGAACCGCACAGATAAGCCGCCAAGATGCTCGGATCGTTGCGCACCCGTCGTGCCACGGCATTGCGGGCGATCTCCAAAATCGTCTCAGGTGTAATGCGCATCAGAACGATCCCTCCGCCTGCAAGGGTAATTCCACCTGAAAAGGAGAGAGGCGCAGCATTTGGCGAATGCGTTCAACCACACTGTTCAAGTCTTGCGGGTTGCGAACGTAATCCAAGTGGTTCGTGTCCACCACTAGGACCGGCGAACTGCCTGAGCGGCGGTTCTCGAGGAAATGTCGCTCGTAAGCCATGCACAACTGCTCGATATAAGCCCGCTCCATGTTACGCTCGTAGGGGCGATCGCGCAAAGCAATGCGCTGCATCAAGGTGTCCACATCGGCGCGCAAGAACACGACCAAATCCGGCGAGGGAATTTTCTCGGCCAATGCCTCGTAGACGCGCCAATAGGTTTCTAATTCGTCACCTTCCAAGTTAATGCGGGCAAACAAAGCATCTTTTTCAAAAGTATAGTCGGCGATCAAGGGCTTGCCGCTTGCCAAAAGCCGCGGCACCGCCTGATGTTGTTGGCGGTAACGGCTGAGAAGGAAGAAGATTTGCGTCTGAAAGGCATAGCGCTGGCGATCGGAATAGAAGTTCGCCAAGAAAGGATTTTCCTCAAAGACCTCTAGCAATAAATTGGCTCGAAAGATCGGCTGTAGCAAACGAGCCAAAGTGGTTTTCCCCACTCCGATCACACCTTCGATCGCAAGATACATAAACACCTCGCACACGGTTCTTTTCTCTAAGGATACCAGCCTTTGACGCATACGCAAAGAGGATTTAAGGCGAACTATCGGACCAAACGCTTGACAGAAACGCCGCTCACAGTTACAGTATTGGGAAAGAGTTTGAGCTGACCCTTTGACTAGGAGGACAGAAAAATGCCAGCCTTGAATCGGGTGCAGTTGATCGGTCGTTTAGGCACAAAACCCACCACCCGCTACACCCCCAAAGGAAGGAAGGTCACCAGCTTTACCCTCGCTGTCGGCCAGCGCTGGCGGGACAAAAACGGAGCAACCCATGAAACGACCGATTGGTTTAGTGTCGAGGTCTGGGGCAAACTCGGTGAAATTTGTGAACAATACCTCAACAAGGGGCGTTTGGTCTACATCGAGGGCAAACTGCGCACCCGTCGTATAAACCATAATGGTGTCACCCGCTACACCGCCCGTGTGATTGCCAAACAAATGCAAATCCTCGACCGCAGGCGCAAAGAGGAAGAACCCATTACCGAAGAAGAACAGGAAGAGAACGGGGAATCAGAAGAAACCTCCTCCTGATCTCCACCTTTCGCTTCTTTCAAGTCAAGCGGTGGGCTCCCTCTGAGGCTTACCGCTTAATTCGCTACACAGTCCCGATTACGCCCAACCTAACAAACGCCGCAAGACTAACGCCAGAATGCCCCCGTGGCGGTAAATTTGCACTTCCGTGGGCGTGTTCAGGCGCATAACCGCTTGAAAACGCACTTCCTGGCCGTGCTCCTTCCTAGCAATCACCTGAATGCGTTTATTCGGCCGGGGGTCGGAAATCCCCTGAAGAGTAAAGGTTTCGCTTCCGTCCAACCCTAACCACTCGGCGTTCTCACCAGGCAAGAATTGCAAGGGCAGTACTCCCATTCCAACCAGATTCGAGCGATGAATGCGCTCGAAACTCTCCGCCAGCACCGCTCGGACTCCGAGCAAGCGCGGGCCTTTGGCAGCCCAATCGCGACTTGAACCGCTGCCATACTCCTTGCCAGCCAAGACGATCAGCGGCACACCCTCTTCTTTATACCTCATCGCTGCATCGAAAATAAACATCTGCTGCCGATCGGGAAAGTGCAGCGTATATCCCCCTTCCACACCGGGTAGCAGACGATTCTTCAAGCGAATGTTGGCAAACGTGCCACGCACCATCACACGGTCATTTCCGCGCCGCGCGCCGTAAGAGTTGAAATCCCGCGGCTGCACCCCTCGCTCAATCAGGTAGCGTCCGGCAGGCGAGTCTACCGGGATAGCACCGGCCGGGGAAATATGATCCGTAGTGATCGAATCGCCGAGAAAAACCAACACTCGCGCTTCTCTGAGATCTCCCAAGGGCGCAGGTTGGGGAGCGAAATCCTCGAAGAACGGCGGCTCTTGAATATAAGTGGAGTTCTCATCCCAAGGATATACCGGGTCAACCTGACTCCCAAACCGTTCGGCAATGGCATTCCAAGTGAGATTTCCCTCGAAGAGATCTGCATATTTATTGCGGAAAAGCTCCGGACTCAATGTGCGGTCAATGGTTTCCCGGATCTCTTGCTCCGAAGGCCAGAGATCGGCAAGAAAGACCGGCTTGCCCTCTTTGTCAAAGCCGAGAGGTTCACGGGTTAGGTCAACCCCCACATTGCCGGCCAGAGCATAGGCCACCACCAACGGGGGAGAAGCCAAAAAGTTTGCCCGTACGTAAGGGTGAATACGCCCCTCAAAGTTGCGATTGCCGGAAAGCACCGCTGCAGCGACCAAGTTGGCCGTAGTGATTGCCTTTACCACCTCACCGGGCAGAGGACCGGAGTTGCCGATACAGGTCGTACAGCCATAACCAACCAAATTAAAGCCCAACTTGCCCAGCGGCTCCATTAAGCCGGCCTTCTCCAAGTATTCGGTCACAACTCGCGAACCAGGAGCCAAACTGGTCTTAACATACGGCTTCACCTGCAACCCACGCTCCACGGCTTTTTTGGCCAACAACCCCGCAGCGACCATTACCGAGGGATTCGAAGTGTTGGTACAAGAAGTGATGGCAGCAATCACCACCGATCCATGCTTCAGCTCAACGCTGCTGCCGTTTACGCCCATGACTGCAGTGGCATTGACCTCAGCTGGTGAGAGGGCATAGCCGCGCTCGCTGAGAGGTGCAACTAGTGCCTTGGCAAAAGCTTCCTTTACCGCCGTCAGAGGAAGGCGATCCTGCGGGCGTTTGGGGCCGGCGACACTGGGCTCGATCGTGGATAAATCTAGTTCGATAACTTCGCTGTAGCATGGCTCGGGGGCTTCGGGGGTGCGGAACAGCCCTTGCTCCTTGCAATATCGTTCAACGCGCTCGACCAACTCCGGGCTGCGCCCGGTAGCCCTCAGATAGCGCAAGGTCTCGGCATCAACAGGGAAGTAGCCCATCGTCGCCCCATATTCCGGCGCCATGTTGGCAATGGTCGCACGGTCGGGCAGGGAGAGGCGATCGGCTCCCTCGCCGAAAAACTCGACAAATTTTTCCACCACCCCGTGTCTGCGGAGAATTTGGGTGATCGTAAGCGTCAGATCGGTGGCCGTAACGCCGGGACGTAACTCACCACAGAGCTTCAAGCCTACCACATCCGGTGCGTTGAGGTCGATGGGCATCCCCAACATCGCCGCTTCGGCTTCAATGCCGCCCACGCCCCAGCCGACTACCCCTAGGCCGTTGATCATTGTCGTGTGCGAGTCAGTGCCGACCAAGGTATCAGGGAAAGCGACATACTCCCCCTCCACCTCGGCAACCATCACCACCTCGGCCAGATACTCCAAATTGACCTGATGAACGATTCCGGTGGCCGGCGGCACAACGCGGAAATTGCGAAAAGCTTTTTGACCCCAACTGAGGAACTCGTAGCGCTCGCGATTGCGTTGAAACTCCAGCTCAGCGTTGCGCTGAAAAGCATCCGGATTGGCGAAGAAATCCACTTGCACTGAGTGGTCAATCACAAGATCAACCGGCACCTGAGGGTTGATGCGCTGAGGATCTCCTCCGAGGCGTCGCACCGTCGAACGCATTGCAGCCAGATCGACGATCGCCGGCACGCCGGTGAAATCCTGCATGATCACTCGCGCCGGACGGAAGGGCAAGTTCGGACGTTCGCTCTGTTGAGGTTGCCAGGCGGCCAAATTGAGCACATCTTGGCGGGTGATCTCGGCCTGGTTACACAGGCGAGCCACCGACTCTAAAAGGACGCGAATTGAATAGGGGAGGCGGTCAAGTTGTGTAATCCCCTGCTTCTCCAACAACGGCAAACTGTAGATAACCAATTCCCCAGAAGAGGTCCTCAAGACCTGCCGAATGCCGAATTCATCCCTTTTGCTCATCTTCCCTCCTCAGAAAAAAGGCTAGGCCTTAGGCCGGCGCACAATAGCATCCGTCATGCGAGCTACGCGCACCATCGGCTCTACGTCATGAACACGTATGATGTCTGCACCGCGAACGATGCCCACGGCTACAGCGGCTGCGGTCCCTTCGAGGCGCTGGTCGGGAGGCAAATCGAGAGTATAACCGATAAAGGACTTGCGCGAAGGACCATAGAGAATCGGGTAGCCCAGAGCACGGATCTCGTCCAGGCGATTGACAAGCTCTAGGTTTTGTTCGGTGGATTTACCAAAACCGATTCCGGGATCGAGGATAATGTGCTCATCGGGAATGCCGGCAGCGTGGGCGATCGCCACGCTTTCCATCAGCTCGCGCCGGATGTCGGAGATCAAATCCTCGTAGGGCACACCAACATAACGACCGCCGAGCCTTTCTTTGATCTCTGCGTGCGCCCAAGAACTGCGGTTGTGCATCAAGACCACAACGGCCCGATGACGAGCGGCCACCTTGGCAATTTCCGGATCTGCACGAAAGCCCCAAACATCGTTAACAATCCGAGCGCCGGCTTGCAGGGCAGCTTCCGCAACCACCGCCTTATAGGTGTCGATCGAAACCAGGACATCCAGCTCTTGCATGAGAGCCCGAATTACAGGCAGGACGCGCTCAAGCTCCTCCTCAGCGCTGATCGGTTGCGCTCCCGGGCGAGTGCTTTCCCCGCCAACATCCAGAATATCGGCACCCGCAGCGAGAAACCGGCGCGCTTGTTCGAGAGCTCGGGCTACGAAATCTCCTCCTTCCTTACCTTCCTTAAGCAATCCATCGCCCGAAAAGCTATCGGTGGTGATGTTAAGGATTCCCATGATATATGTGCGCTTGCCCCACTCGAAGGTCGAATTGCCGATCTGCAGAGAGTTTGCCTTCAATCGCTCCATGAGCAACATGCCTCTGCTAAATTAGCTGGGTGAGCGGCCGGCTAAGCCAAGCTTCAGCTTGCTCTATGTCGGTAAAAATGCCCAGCTCTACTCCGGCCGGCGCCGTGAGAGCTTCGACCTCTTCTACGGCACGGCGCACCTCTTCACTCCCGACAACCACGGCAACACGAATGTTGCGGGCAGCCGGGTCGGCGTTCAACTCCAAGGCGATTTGGATAGCCTCCGGGGGAATTTGCTGGATGGCTCTCAGATCGTACAGGTTGCGCGTCAGGCGATCGGAATCCAGTAAATGCTGCAAGGCAAACTCACGCCAATGATGGAGGGTTTTCTGGTTGACGTCCGTAAAGACATAATGCATCCCACCATCAGCCCGGCGCTGTACAGTATAGCCGATGCCCGGCTCGGGTTTCCAATTCAAAGGTTTGAGGGTTGTCTCCGCCATCTTGCACTCTCCTTGACCCATCAAAGCGAAACGATGCGAATCCCGCTGCAATCCAGCTCGCCGACAATCTGTGCGGCTGTTTTTCCCAATTTGGGGTAAACCAACTCCGGGGCAATTTCTGCCAGCGGCACCCAAACGAATGCCCGGCCCTCGATGCGCGGATGAGGAATTTCCAGCTCCGGAGTGGTAAGCTCTATGTCGTCATAGAACAAGATGTCAATATCAATTACGCGGGGGCCATTCCGAACAGTTTCGGTGCGTCCCAAACGCTGTTCAATGTGTTTGAGAAAAGTGAGTAACTGCTGCGGGGAGAGGTCGGTCACGGCGCGCACCACTTGATTATAAAAAACAGGCTGCTCAACAATCCCCCATGGCGGGGTCTCGTAGACTGCCGAACAGGCCTCGACTTCCACAGCTGGCGGTAGGGAATGCAACGCCTGACGAAGGTAGCCCATCCGATCGCCAAGGTTGCTGCCAAAAGCAAGATAGATGACATGTCTCCTGTTCATGGGGTTTTTATTTTAGCTGAGAATTCACAAAACAGGGAGAGATCGAGAGAAGCCGGTTGCGGTCCAAACCGGCAATTTCTCCTTGACCTGCAAGTCGACTTTGGTTATACTATATGCAGGAACTGCCGAAGTGGCGGAACTGGCAGACGCGCGCGACTCAAAATCGCGTTCCCTCGGGAGTGTGGGTTCGACTCCCACCTTCGGCACTGTCTGAGCACAATTTAGTCGCCCTCCCTACCAGGTCTGGAGGGCGTCTTTTTTCCGCGAAGGGAGGTCGATATGGTTTCTATGCGCAATGTGCTCGCCGTGATCCTCGGTGGTGGCGTGGGCAAGCGCCTATACCCCCTCACAAAACTGCGCGCCAAACCCGCTGTGCCGATTGCCGGCAAGTATCGTCTGATCGATGTTCCCATCTCCAACTGCATCAATTCCGGTATCCAACACATCGCCGTCCTCACCCAGTTTAATTCAGTTTCCCTGCACCGTCATATCACCCAAACCTATACTTTTGACGACTTTCACGAAGGTTGGGTGCAAATTCTGGCCGCAGAGCAAACCCTTCGCAGCACCGATTGGTATCAGGGCACTGCAGACGCAGTGCGCAAGCAGTTGGTCGAAATCCTTGCTACCCGAGCAGAATACACGCTGATCCTCGCCGGTGACCATCTATACCGTATGGATTACCGCGAAATGTTTCAATACCACCTCGAAAAAAAGGCGCAAATTACTATCGGCGTGCACCCAGTTGCTGTAGGGGATGCCCATCGTTTCGGCTTACTCCAGCGCAATGAGGAAGGACGCATTACCGCCTTCGTTGAGAAGCCACGCGATCCCGAGGTGCTCAAACGCTTTGTCTCTCGCGACGACCCAGAGCGGCCCTACATCGGCTCAATGGGCATCTATCTCTTCAACACCCAAGTCCTTGAAGAAGTGTTGGTAAACACCACCTACGATGACTTTGGCTCCCAGATTATCCCAAACTCGCTTGAAACCTACGCCGTTTACGGCTTCGATTTTGACGGCTATTGGGAGGACATCGGGACCATCCGCTCCTTTTACGACACCAACCTCTCGCTTGCCAGCCCAAACCCTCCGTTTAGCTTTCATGACCCTGAACGCCCCATTTACACCCGGCCGCGCAACTTACCGGGGACGATCATTGACGGTGCAACGCTACGAAACGCCTTGATCTCCGAGGGCTGCATTATCCGTAAAGCGGAAATCAACAATGCCATCATCGGGTTACGCAGCGTGATCGGAAATGATGTCACCATTCGCAACACCGTGATGATGGGTGCCGATTACTACGAGAAGGAGTTTTCCACCATCGATGGCGGCATTCCATTAGGGATTGGCGATCACTCGTATATTGAGGGCGCAATTGTGGATAAAAACGCCCGCATCGGCGAACGGGTTACGATTAGACCCTTCCCGCGCGGCTACCGCGAGGAGCAGGAGAATTGGGTCATTGAGGATGGCATTGTAGTTATCCCCAAAAATACCGTTATCCATCCCGGCACGACCATCGCTCCGGATTAGAGCCCTTTCCTCCCAACTGGAGGGAAATTCCGTAACGCAGGGCCTAGGCATTGCGACAGTTGCCGGGCGTTAGCAAGCGGTACTGTCTCTTTCGGACAGTGGCCCCACGATGCCTCAATGCACAGCTTTTTCTTCATGCCTCTTTGTCTGAGGAAAACTAGTATAATTTAGGTCGCCTTCCTCAAGTTCTTTATAAAAATCTCGCCGAGGGAGAAGCTATGCAACAGAGGGCGTGGTTAGTCGTTCTCGTAGTTGTCCTTCTTCTCGGACTCTGTACCTTCGCCTTACTGATTGGAGCAGGCGGGGCCTGGCTCATTGCGCGTCAGGTACGCCTCGCCCAAACGCAAGCCTTTTCGACCCTTCTCCCGCCCAGCACCCCATCGCCCGCAGCAGAAGAGGAGACCCCCACACCGACTCTTCCTGCCCCCACATTGACCACGACCCCGACCCCCCCTCCTACTCCTTTCGTAACCGAGCCCCCGCCTAATGTGGACTTCAACGGCATTCGTTTTTATCTTGACGTGCAGCTCGCCCAAGGCGTCCTGCCCGAGCTGGTAGCAGCCTCACCCGGGGATGCGGAAGAGGCCTACCCGGGATCGGTTTACCCTGAGTTCACCCGCTTCACCTTTCAGGGCTATATACTGCGCAACACCACCCAGACACCCAGCCTGTCTGTCTATCCTCTGCCGGAATACCGCTCCATGGATCGCCTTGTCGACGAAGTGGCGGACTCACTGCTCCGCCTGCTTCAAGCTCGCCCCCTTACAGCCGAAGACTTGCCATATCTCCCTCCACCGCCCGCTGCTCAGCTCATCCAGTCCAATCTGCGCTACGTAGAGTTTAAGAACGGTGACGGCTTGCGTTATCTCACTCAATTCGCTCAGGGCTTTTGGCCAATCAACAACCAAGACCTGTTTTACACCTATCAGGGAGTTACGAGGGATCAGAATTGGTACGTGGTTGCCATTTTGCCTGTCGCTCACCCCTCCTTACCCCCAAATGTGGGCTCGGAAGAGTTAAACCTCGCCGACCCGGCAGGATATTACGCCGAAATCGAAGCGCAGCTCTCTGCATTGCCCGATGACTCCTTCGTTCCCAGCCTAGACCTCTTGGACTCCCTCATTGCTTCTCTGCGAATTCGGTGAGAGTTCAAACCTTCTCACTGGACTGTGGAAAACTCAACCGATTCTTGTGGAAAACTTCTGAAAACTGGGGATTCTTTGCCCCGCCTCCGAAATCTTCTCCCCCCTATCTGGCGTCAATTATTTCGTCAGCCCCAAATCTCGCCCCTGTAGAAAAACCTGTGGATAGCGCCCCGCTTTTCTCCCCTTTTTCTCCCAATCAGGTGTGGAACAATTCCCGAGCAGGACCCCATATACTTCGGCCTCCGTATCTCCTATACCCCCATATCTGTGCCTAAGACCGGACCAGAGGGGGATCTGTCCACATTTCCTCACGGACTACTACGGCAACTTAAAAAGTATTACAAGGAAAGATCATCGACTTTTCTCGAGGCGCAGGCAGAAAGTGTTCCCTTGAGAGCTCTCTCCCAAGCTTTGAAAAGTTGCCACTCTGGGGCTATTCAATTTGCTGGTAGAGTGATATACTCTTCTCCCAGAAGGATTTGTAACGATGGCCGAAGATATTCGCGAAGTTATTCGGAGGGAACTCCCTGCCTTAGTCACCCGAGACCCGGAGATCCGTGATTGGGTCTGGCGCTTGATTCACGAGTACGCCCCCAGCCGAGCTGAGACTGAAAGTCGCTTCGATAAAATGCTGGCGGAAATTCGCGCCATGCGGGAGGAAAGCGAGCGTCGCTGGGAGGAAAACCAACGCAAGTGGGAAGAGAATCAACGTCAACTGCAAGCGATGCGTGAAGAAAGCGAGCGTCGCTGGGAGGAAAACCAACGCAAGTGGGAAGAGAACCAACGCAAGTGGGAAGAGAACCAACGCAAGTGGGAAGAGAATCAACGTAAATGGGAAGAGAACCAACGCCAACTGCAAGCCATGCGTGAGGAAAGCGAGCGCCGCTGGGAGGAAAACCAACGCGTAATTCGAGAACTGCTCGAGCAGATTCGCCGCGTCGATCGACGTATTGATCGTACCATTGGAGCGCTAGGTGCTCGCTGGGGCATTTCCACCGAGGCTTCTTTTCGCAATGCGCTACGGGCGATTCTCGAGGAATCCTTCGGAGTCAAGGTGGAGCGAGTGGAGGAGTGGGACGAGAGCGGCGAGGTTTTCGACCGCCCCGATCAGGTAGAGTTAGATGTGATTATCCATAATGGGCAGATGTTGGTCTGCGAGATTAAGTCTGCGGCCAGTCGCTCGGACATTTACACTTTTGAGCGCAAGGTGCGCTGGTATGAAAGGCGAATGCAACGCAAGGCAGATCGGAAACTGCTGATCTCGCCGATCGTGTTGGAGAAAGACAAGGAGCTTGCCCAAGAGCTGGGGATTGAGGTTTATAGCGATGCGGAAGAGGTGGTCTCGTAGCTTGGGGGAAAGACTTTAGGAAAACTACCTCTATGGATGAGGACTGCGAGCTAGAAAGCTTGTTGCTCGTGGCCTTTTGGGCTCTTCCTCCATTTGCTTTTTGAACCCAGGCCTCTGGGGAGCCGGGAACAAAACCCCCCTCAGACTCGTCTTAGGAATGCCATCTGAGATAGTCAAAACCCCAACAAAAGGAGAGGTCGTATGCGTACGTATTCGCTGCTTACCCTGATTCTGATAGGCGCTCTGCTTCTTACTGGATGTGCTAGTGGGCAAGCCTTTGCCCAGACCCCTGGGACACCCGCCTCTGAAGGCACCCCACGCACGCTTTCGGTGACCGGCACCGGAAAATCCTACCTTGAGCCAGATATTGCCTATATTTATATTGGCGTTCACACCGAAAACGCCGAAGCGGGAAAGGCTGTGACTGAAAACACCACTCGTTCGCAGAAGGTGATTGAAGCCTTGAAAAAATTCAACATCGCTGATAAAGATATTCAAACGACCAACTTTAGCATCTACCCTCAGCAGCAATTTGATTCCCAAGGGAAAGTGACCGGCGTAATTTATGTGGTAGACAACACGGTTTATGTTGCCTTGCGCGATCTGTCCAAGATCGGAGAGTTGCTCGATGCCGTGGTGAACGCCGGTGCTAATAACATCAGTGGGATAACCTTTGATGTGGAAGATAAATCCGCTGCTCTCTCAGAGGCGCGAGCCGCCGCTATGGCAGATGCCCGAAGGCAAGCGGAGGAGCTTGCTAAGGCCGCTGGCGTGACTTTGGGCGAAATCATGAATATCTCGACTTATGCTTCCATCCCCACGCCTTATCCGATTTACGCAGGCCGTGGCGGCGGAGATGTGACGATGCTGTCACCTGTGCCAATTTCTCCCGGCCAGACTATATTGCAAGTGGACGTGAGCGTTACCTATGCGCTAAAGTGATCCTTTCGGTCCTGTAAACGAGCCCCTCTTAGAGCACAGAGGGGCTTTTTTGTCTTCAAGGACAAAAAGCCTTGCAATCGAAGCACCTCTTGGTCCGCTCAGGCGTTTCTCTTGATCCCAAATTTGGAGTATTTCGATTAAAATACCGAATCACGGAACGGAGTGGAAGGAATGCGAGTTTACCTAGACATGGTTGGTTGTCGTCTCAATCAAAGCGAGCTTGAGAACTTTGCTCGTCAGTTTCGCGCTGCCGGTCACACGCTGGTCGAAACCCCTGAAGGGGCCGATTTGGTAGTCATTAACACCTGCACCGTGACCGCGGCAGCAGATGCCGATTCGCGCGCTAAGGCTCGGCAGGCTTTTCGTGCCGGCGCCAAGCAGATCGCCCTGACCGGCTGCTGGGCGACCCTGCATCCCGGTGCAGCGCGCGCTTTGCCCGGCGTGACGCACGTGATCCCCAACGCCCAAAAAGACACCCTAGTCAGTCAATTGACAGAGCAATATGACCTTGAACCCTTGGAGCGGGAGCCCTTGCCTGGGGCTCGCCATCGCACTCGGGCGTTTATCAAAGTGCAAGATGGATGCGACAACCATTGCACTTTTTGCGTAACCCGCCTGGCGCGCGGTGCAGCGCGCAGTCGCCCGATCCCGGAGGTCCTAGCGGATGTTCGAGCAGCCCTCGGAGAAGGGAAAGATGCGGGTGATAGTCCCGCCGCCGCCCGCGAGGTTGTCTTGAGCGGTGTGCATCTGGGTTCGTGGGGGCAGGATTTCTCCCCGCCGCTTCACCTGCGCCACCTGATTCAGGCTATTTTGCAGCACACCGATGTGCCGCGCCTACGCCTCTCCTCCTTAGAGCCATGGGACTTGGATGAAGGGTTTTTCCGCCTGTGGGAGAATCGGCGGTTATGTCGTCATTTGCATTTACCGCTGCAATCCGGTTGTGCCGAGACACTGCGGCGCATGGCGCGCAAGACCACTCCTCAAGGATTCGCTCGGCTGGTGGAAGCTGCCCGATCTCTCATTCCTGGGGTTGCCATCACCACCGATATTATTGTCGGTTTTCCGGGCGAAGACGAAAATGAATTTGCCCAAAGCTTGGCCTTCATCGAGCGAATGGCCTTTGCGGGGGGGCACGTGTTTCCGTTCTCCCCTCGCCCCGGCACGGCTGCGGCCCGCCTTAGTGGTCAGGTGCCCGTTTCGATCCGCAAGCGACGCGGTGAGCAGGTGCGGAATGTCCTGGCAGCCTCTGCCCGCGCTTTTCGAAAGCAGTTCTTAGGTCAGAAGGTTGAGGTTTTGTGGGAAGCTGCCGAGAACGCTTTCCCTCAAGGCTGGTTGATGAGCGGCCTGAGTGACAACTACCTGCGCGTGAAAGCTTTTTCTTCTCAGCCCTTGATCAACCAGATCCATCAAGTGCATCTGACCACCTTGCTCAGCAAAGACCTGCTGGGAGAGCTCTATCCTGAGGTTTGAATGATGGCCGACTGCGTTTTCTGCCGCATTATTGCCGGACAAGCTCCGGCGACGGTTTACTATCGAGATGATCAGGTGATTGCCTTTCAAGATATACGTCCGGTGGCGCCTGTTCACATCCTGATTGTGCCGATAAAGCACATCGAGTCCATCAACGCCATGAGCGAGGAAGATAAGCCGCTCATCGGGCATCTTTTTTGGGTAGCCCGCCAGCTAGCAGTTCAGCATGGCATTGCCGAGAGCGGATATCGCTCGATTATCAACACGGGTCGTGACGCCGGACAAGCGGTCTTTCACTTGCATCTCCATATTATCGGCGGTCAGCGGGTTCGTTACCCAATGGGTTAGGAGCGGGTGAGAACAGCCTTCAGGGAAAGATGAGTTTCTTTTGTCGGGGTATAATGAGGTTATGAGCCTAAAAGAAAACCTCCAAAATGATCTGAAAGAGGCTATGCGAGGGAACAATGAGGTGCGAAAGCGCACCTTGCGCATGGTCTTAGCAGCCATCCGCTTGCTTGAGGTCGAGAAAGGCGTGCAACTGGATGACTCTGCCGTGGTGGGAGTCTTGCAAAAAGAGGTCAAAGCCCGCCACGAAGCCATCGCTGAAGCAGAGCGTGCGGGGCGTTCAGACTTGGTTGCAGCCAATCGCGAGGAACTCGAAATTCTGGAGAGTTACCTGCCAAAGGCGATGAGCGAGGCCGAGCTGGAAGCCCTAGTGCGCCAAGCGATTGCAGAGGTCGGCGCCGAAAGCCTACAGCAGATGGGCTTGGTGATGAAGTGGCTGATGCCCCGCCTGCAGGGCCGCGCCAGCGGTGAGCAGGCCAGCCAGATGGTACGACGTCTGCTCAGCTGAGACGCTCCCTTATTGAGTAGGTAAGGCCAAGCAACAGAGTCCGATGGGTGCGATTGCCCTCGATCGTTCTATAAGACGGACTATTCTGACCGGAATTTTCCTGGTTGCCTTATACGGGATAGTTGCTTTCGCTTTGGTTCTTCCCTCCTTGCTTAGCACCAACGACGCCTTGATGAGGGAAGGGCAGGTTGCTCCCCAAGATATTCAAGCTCCCCATACACTCACCTATGTAAGCAGCGTTCTGACCGAGCGGGCGCGCCAAGAGGCTGCCCGCACCGTCCCGGCCGTCTATACTGCCCCGGACCCTGCGATCGCCCGCGCTCAGCGCGAGCGACTACGCTATGCTCTCGCTTACATTACCAACGTGCGCGCAGACCCCTACGCCACCTTGGAGCAAAAGCTGGCCGACTTGGCTTTGCTGGAGGACCTCTATCTCAGCCCTGAACAAGCCCGGGCAATTCTCAACCTTAATGACCTGCGCTGGCAAGCGATTCAACAGGAGGCCATTGTGGTCCTCGAGCAGGCCATGCGAGAGGCGATCCGCGAAAATCGAGTGGCTGAGATGCGCCGCAACTTGCCTATGATGGTTAGCCTGGCGTTGAGCGAAGAACAGGCAGAGCTCGTAGTGGCCTTGGTTGAGCCGTTCATCGTTGCGAACAGTTTTTATAATGAGCAACTCACCCTCTCTGCGAAGGAAAAGGCAGCTCGTGAAGTCGCTCCGGTGGTGCGCACTTTTCAGGCTGGTGAAACTATTATCCAGCGTGGCCGGGTGCTCAAAGCAGAGGACATTGAAGCGCTGCAGGTCTTTGGTCTGGTGCAACCCAAACCCGGGGTGGATTTTTGGCTGCAAAGTGTTCTGGTCTCCTTCTTAGTTGTTACCTTTTTCTTCCTGTATCTTCGGCGCAAGAAATCGATCAGTTCCGATGCGCGCCTCCTGACGGTTTTTCTCGCTCTGTCCCTGGCGTTCCTATTTGCCGCGCGCTCCTTGCCCGCCGACGGCCTCTTTCCGTACGTTTTCCCTTATGCCGCCTTTAGTATGGCCATTGCGGCTTTGGTGATGAACAGCGATATGGCTCTGCTCAGCTCGGTTGGTTTGGCTATTCTCTCTGCTTATGCACAACCCAATGCGCTTGAACACCTGATGTATATTTTGGTCAGCAGTCAGTTTAGCGTCTTAGCCCTCGGTAAGGCTCGGCGCATCGTCTCCTTCATTATTGCCGGTCTGACGGCCGGCGCAGCCGGGGCGTTGATCCTGATCGTTCTCAGCCGCCTGAGCGGTGTTACCGAGGTCTTCTCTCTAGCTTATCTTGCCGCTGCGGCGGTGTTTGGTGGAATTGCCTCCGCCGGGTTGGCTCTGTTGCTGCAATTTGTTTCCGCCCAATATCTGGGGCTCTCTACTGCGCTGCACCTTATGGACATCTCTCGTCCCGATCACCCGTTGTTGCGGATGTTGCTTACCAACGCCCCCGGTACTTATCAGCACAGCTTACAGGTTGCTAACCTAGCCGAACAAGCAGCGGAACGCATTCACGCTGACGTGCTTCTAGTGCGGGTCGGCGCTCTTTATCATGATATCGGCAAAGCGCTCAACCCGGCCTTCTATATCGAAAATCAGGTAGCCGGAGCCGCTAACCCTCACGATCAGCTAGACCCGATCCTAAGCGCTAAAATCATCCTCAGCCACGTTAGCGATGGGCTGAAGCTCGCTCGTAAATATCGTCTTCCCCGCCGCATCCAAGACTTCATCGCAGAACATCATGGGACGATGATTGCACGTTATCAATATGCTCGCGCCGTTCAACTAGCGGGAGGAGATGAGAGTAAGGTTGACATCGAACAATTTCGCTACCCCGGTCCGAAGCCCCGCTCTCGCGAAACTGCGATCCTGATGCTTGCCGATGGTTGTGAGGCCAAGGTGCGCGCCGAGCGCCCTAAGGATGAACAAGAATTGCGCCGGGTGATCAAAAGCGTCTTTGACCATCGTATTGCCATGGGACAGTTGGATGAAACGCCTCTCACCCTGCGTGACCTTTCCGAGTTGATGGATGCCTTTACGACGGCGCTGCGCAACGTTTATCACCCTCGCTTAGTCTATCCCCAGCTCGAAGAGGCGATTTCCTCCTCGAAGGAGCGCTTGGAAGAGGTGATCTTCTCCGGGGAAACCCCGATCCCGGTGGAGATCGGCCAACCGCTGGCTGAGCAAGTGAAAGACCAACCTTGAGCGCACTTCATGATCGTTATCCAAAAGCATCTCGCCCTTCCCCTCCATGAATGGCGTGCTTATAAGGCCACGCTGGCCCAAGCGGCTCAGGCGGCCCTTGCGGCCGTTTTTCCTCAACTCGAAGGAGACCTGACCCTAGTGCTGAGCAGCGATGACCGCATTCGCTCCTTGAACCGTCAATTTCGCGGTTTTGACGCTCCGACAGATGTCTTGTCTTTCCCTTTTGGCGAGATCAACCCTCAGAGTGGCAGGAAGTATCTCGGCGATGTGGTGATCTCCCTCGATCGAGCCCGGGAACAAGCGGCAGCCGCCGGGCATTCGCTCTCAGCCGAATTGGCCCTCCTCGCCGTGCACGGCGTTCTCCATCTGTGTGGTTACGATCACGAAATCCCTGCCGACAAGGAACAAATGTGGGCCGTGCAAGAGGCGATCCTCGCCTCATTGGGCATCCGCATTTCTCATCCGGAGGACTGAGTTTGAGCTATGTTGTCTACTTCGCTGATCCACTTTTTGCGTTCTAGGGCGAGGTCCTTTCAACATGCCTTTGCCGGGTGGTGGTTTGTTATCCGCACGCAACAGAACGCCTGGATTCACGCCGTGGCCAGTGTGACGGTAGTAGGGTTGGGTCTTTGGTTACATCTGGATTTGCAGGATTGGGCGGTTGTCTTGCTGACGATCGCACTGGTCTGGACGGCGGAATTCCTCAACACTGCTCTGGAAGCCATTGCGACGCTGGCCGCTGACGGCAGGGAACATCCCCTGGCGAAAGTAGGAAAAGATGTGGGCGCTGCTGCCGTATTGATCGCTGCCGCAGCCTCGGTTGCGATTGGATTGCTCATTCTGGGTCCGCCCCTATTGGAAAGGTTGGGTTTCTAAGATGGCGCTCTCGTTTCGATTTGGCACTGTTGGATCTCCGCGCTCGACACCGCCTAAACCGGGCGGTTCGGTAGGAGCGATTCTGCGCCTTAGGGAGTTGGATTTAGACGCCCTTGAGCTGGGTTGGGTGCAGGCGGTGCGGGTGAGTGAAAGCACCTGCACCGAAATTCGCGCCGCTGCTGCAGCCCAAGACGTGCTGATCAGCGTCCACGCCCCTTATTTTATCAATCTGAACGCCGATGAGGCCGAGTGGGCTAAGTCGCGCAAGCGCCTGATGGACGCTGCCCATTATGGGCATTTGGCGGGCGCAACGGACATCGTTTTCCATCCCGGGTCCTATTTTGGCAGAAGGCCGGAGGAGGTTTTGCCCACTGTGTTAAGACGCTTGGGCGAGTGTGTTGCAGAACTGCGGCAGAGGGGCAACCCGGTCGTTCTGCGCCCCGAGACCATGGGCAAAGCGGCCATGTTAGGCTCTTTGGAAGATACTCTACTTATGAGTCGGGAGATTGAAGGAGTAGCCCCGTGTATTGACTTCGCCCATCTTCATGCGCGGGCTGGCGATGGGAGCATGAACAGCTACGCAGAGTGGCAAAAGGTGTTAGAGCAGATTGCCCAGGCCTTGGGAGAGGAAGCTCTCCAAGACCTTCACATCCACCTTTCGGGAATCGAATACTCGGCCAAGGGAGAGCGGGAGCACCTTATCCTGCAGGATTCGGACTTAGATGTGGAGGCCATTCTGCGCGCTCTAAAAGACTTTCGATGTAGAGGGCGCATCTTGTGCGAAAGTCCGGTGCTGGAGGACGACGCTTTGATTCTGCGGCGGTTGTGGCTGGAGATCTCCGGCGAAAGTCCGTGAGGATCGCTCTACCGATGGGGGTGGGTTGGGGGTTGCGAAGCTCGGCCGATGTGGTCGGTTACTTCTGGACAAAGTTGATCAGTACTAGGTTTTGCTCGCATGCCCCGAAGGTCTCGAAATAGATTCGATCGGTAAGAGGTCGCCCCTGGGGGTCGAAGAGTTGAATATATAGACTGCCTTGGGAAGCAATCGGGATATCCCCTAGTACGACTTCATATCCCGAGGGGCCGTATTGAGGTGCCATCCCGCTCAGGCTAAGCAACTCAATCCTTTCTCCGTTCAACGTTCCGCCCACGAGCACCACTACGCTGCCTAGAGGGACGGGTTCACCGTTGGCGGCAAAGATTTGTCCCGCTACGCCTGCCCATTTGCACCCGAAATCGGGGTAAAAAGCCGTGCTTGCCATCGCTTTGGGGCTGCCCGGGCCAAGCGTGTAAAGCACCAGCTCGGGAGGAAGTGGCGTGGGCGTGGGAGCCTCTGTTTGTGTGGGGGTGGTCGTCAGGGTGGGGGTTGGAGTATGGGTAGGGGTAGAGGTAGGAATGGGTGTAACCGTTGGGCTGGGTGTCCAGGTTGGGGGTAGGATTTGCAAGGGGGTAGGGGTCAGTGTGGGCGGTTGGATGGGTTGGATCGGTGTAGGTGGGGGGAACAGATTCAAACTGCTATACGGGTCTACGTAGATTGCGAGTGTCGCTGATGCTGCGCAGCAAGTCATCAATAAGAACAGCACAGTGAGGAGATTCCACACTGTGGTGAGCAAGCGGCGCGAGGCGCTGCGTCGGTTGTCGAACTCAAATGTGCCCATCCTCCACCTCCTGATCTGACCTTTATTCCCCAAGCAGAAGCTCGATCTGACTACTGGCGCGACGCTGCGCCAGCCATTCTTGGAGGGCTCGTTTTTGGTAAATGCGGTAAGCCTCTGCGGTTAGGGGACGTTGGGGGTCGCGCTCGATCACTTGGACGATATGGTAGCCGGCAGCGGTCTGAATCACCTCGCTGTATTGGCCGGGTTGAAGGGAGAAAATTACTTCCTCGAGCTTTGGGTCTAGGACCATGCCCCGTGCTAGCCAGCCCAGATCGCCGTAGGTGATTGGGTCGAATTGCTCTGCCAATGTGCCAAAGTCCTTGCCGCTTTGCAACTCAGCATAGACAGATTGCGCCCGTTCGGCGGAATAAAGCAAGATTTGACGCGCATGAACTTGTTCTGCTTGCCGTGGTGTTTGAGCGAGGATTTGGTTGCGCATCCAGGTTGCGGCCATCTCACGCCCCAAGGCGAGGCGTAAATCTTGCGCAGTGTAGCCATACCTTTGCATCCAATCCTCTAATGCAGCCTGACCACCGATTTGTGAAGCCAATTGCTGCAGACGTTCCTCCACCAGCTTTTCATCCACCGTATAGCCGGCTTCTCTGGCTGCCTGGGCAAGCAGAACCTTGGCGATCAGGTCATTGAGCACAACCTCTTGGGCCTGCGTTGCCAGTTCTGTGCCAAAAGCCATTTGGTATCGTTCGAGTTCGGCCTGGAACTCGGCCAGGGTGATCCCTTCGCCGTTGACTTTGGCGGCTAATGGGACAACGGTTGGCGTTGGTGGGCTGGGAGTTGGTGTCTCGGTGGGCCGGTGGGTCGGCTCGGGGGTTATCGTTGGTTGAGAACAGGCCGCCACCACGAGGAAAGCCGGAATCCATGACCCGATCAGTATGGCAAAAGCGAGGAAACGGTTACTCCCGGTGAAGGAGGATGCACTGTGGCTCATCGGTTCGATTATAACTGATTGAGACCTTTCCGCCTTCCCAAAACGCTCCGACATGCTGTCTGCTCGGCGCAGAGTAGCCCAGAGTTGCAGCCTCTGTTCGCCCCGCAGCCACAGGGCGTCCCCGCCTGCGAGTTTTGGTGGGGAACCACGTCCGATTTCCCGCATTGCGCTGTTTCACAAATTTACACAAATACGATAAAATCGCAATTCGGACAAAGATGGTCGCTTTTGTCCGCCTAATCCCAACAGTTGACCGAGGTGAAAATGGTTTCCGGGATTTTTCCGCCCTTGTCCGTTCGACTGCGCGAAGGTACCCGAGAGGCACATCGGCGCGCCGAGAGCGCACCGTTCATGCGGGAGCTGTTTTCCGGCCGCCTGCCGCTTGCTGCCTATCGGGTCTTTCTAGTGCAGCTATACTCGATCTACTCTGCCTTGGAAACGGGCGCAGAGCTTTTGCAGCCCGAGACCTCTCTGCGCACCTTTTATCTTCCAGCGCTTTTTCGCTGCACCGCGCTGGAACGGGACTTAGGATTTTTCTTCGGCGACGAAAGTTGGCGCAAGATTATGCCCCTCCCGGCAACTCAGGCCTATGTGCGAAGAATCGAGACGGTTGCGAGAGAATGGCACCTTGGGTTACTTGCACACCATTACACCCGTTATCTCGGAGATCTATCCGGCGGTCAGGTGGTGAAACGCATTGTCGCCAAAATGTATTCTCTAGACTCAGATGAGGGTTTGGCATTCTACAACTTTCCCCAGATTCCCGACTACACCGCCTTCAAAGACGAGTATCGTGCCCGGCTGGATGCTTTGCCGATTGATGAGGTTATGGCTCGCAGGATTGTCGCCGAGGCCAATCTTGCCTTTGAACTGAATCGGCAGGTGTTTACCGAGATGATGGAGTATCTCTCTCCTCCTTCTTCGAGAGGGATTCGAGTATAGCTTTTGCCGCAAATCTTCTCGCTGCGGTTGCTTCATGAGGGTGGAAGCCTCTGGAGAGTGGTCCAGAGTCCTGTCATTGAATCTGAGCATCGGCTTCGGCCAGTATAAGGTATAATGAGTGCATCGATGAGGGTTTTAGCAATGGAAGGGCTGCTCGGCGCGTGGATGGTACAGTTCCCCGCTCCTCGGAAGATAAAGTTCTAGGCCTAGTCCGGATCAAAAGCTATGAGTAAGTATGCCCGTTTTGATCGTCGCCCGCCTCCCAAAGAGCGACCTTGGAAGGTTCATCCGATATGGCGTGGCATCGGTTGCATCCTGTTTGTGCTCATCCCTGTGCTATCCTATGCCGCTGCTGCGCTGCTTGTTGAGTCGAATCTACTGAGCCGGTGGGTGGTGATGCCGCCTGAGCTAATGATGACCGTGCGCATTCCTTTTCTGCCGATCCCGCCCATCCGGCATTTTTTTGCCAATGTGTTGGTCGGCTCGCTGTTAGCCGTGCTTGGATTTGGGGCGTTGACGATCCTCTACACCCTGGTCTATCGCCTCAGCGGGGGTTCTTCCCTTGGGCCGCTCGATGCTCCTCCCATCTATCGCCAGCGTCGCCGCCGGAGCTAGCCGTGATTGGGTATCCCCAGAAGATTTTAGAGAGCGAGGCGGGGGATAGTCGATCCTAAAAGGTGGTCAAAACTTGCGTGGGGTGAATCAAAAAAGGCCAATTTTCATGGCCTCCTTCCCCAAAAGGCGACGACGGGATTTGAACCCGTGATCAGGGTTTTGCAGACCCTTGCCTTACCACTTGGCCACGTCGCCGTGAACGAGAGAGCGGGCGATGGGATTCGAACCCACGACCTTTTCCTTGGCAAGGAAACGTTCTACCAGACTGAACCACGCCCGCACCTTTAGTCTCCTTCTCGGAGAGTGCCGAGAGCCAGAATCGAACTGGCGACACCATGATTTTCAGTCATGTGCTCTACCAACTGAGCTATCTCGGCTGGTAGGTTGTTAACGCATCTATATTTTACTCAGGTGTTGCCGGATTGTCTAGGGTATTTTTGAAGCTCTCTACGGCTAGATGATGTATAATCCTCCCCAACGGAAAAATTAGGCATGGAAATCGTTTGGTACGGACTCTCGTGTTTTCGCCTAAGTGAGCGCGGTCTCGCTACTGTAGTCACCGACCCGTATGATCATCGCGTGGTCGGCTATGCGCCTCTGAAGCTCAAGGCCGATATCGTGACCATCAGCCACGAAGCTCCGGGCCACGCCAATGCCGCTGCAGTCAAAGGATTTCGGCATGTCTTGCGCGGGCCGGGAGAATATGAGATCGGAGGAGTGTTTATTACAGGAGTTCAGACCAACGGCCAGGGCAAGCGTGACCCCAATGAACCGCGCAATACCCTATATGTTTTTGATTATAATGGGATCGCCGTGGCACATCTCGGTGATTTGAGGCGCGTGCCAAGCCAGACCGAAATCGAGGCCTTGGGTAACGTGCAGATTGCCTTGGTCCCCGTGGGCGGAAGCAGCCTAAGTGTAGCCAAGGCTGCAGAGGTGGTTAGCTTGCTCGAGCCTGGGATTGTGATCCCTATGCATTATCATACGCCGGGCTGCAACTTGAAGCTGGCACCCTTGAGCAAATTCCTCAAGGAAATGGGCATCGGTGAAATTGAAGCGGTTGACTCGCTTAAAGTCTCCGCAACTTCGATTCCGGAAGAAACCAGGGTCGTTGCGCTCAAGATTCAGTCGTCATGAGAAGGATGAAGGCATGGCTGTAAAGCTCTTAATGACTTGGGATATCCTCCCTGCAAAAGAACAAGAGTACTTCGAGTTTATGGTGCGAGAATTCATCCCCGGTATTGAAAGGCTAGGGTTGGAACCCTCCGATGCATGGTTCACCGTTTACGGAAACCACCCCCAGATCATGGCTGCCATCCGCAGCTCCACATTGAGTCGCTTGCAGCAAGTGCTGAACTCTCCGGATTGGCAACGCCTGACCGAGCAATTGCTCAACTACGTTGAAGAACTAAAGTACAAAGTAGTGGAGGATCGACCGGGTTTCCAACTCTAGCTCTTTTCCAAAGGGTCATGGCTTCCTCCCTCGCTGCCACCCTTCTTGATTGGTATGCCCAAAATCGGCGCGCTCTTCCTTGGCGCGAGAGCCCTTCTCCTTACGCAGTGTGGGTCGCCGAGGTGATGCTTCAGCAGACCCGGGTTGAGACAGTTCTCCCCTACTATCGGCGCTGGATGGAACGCTTCCCCAATATTGCGAGCTTGGCCGAAGCTTCGCAAGAAGAGGTGCTGCGATATTGGGAAGGATTGGGCTATTATGCTAGGGCGAGGAATCTCTGGCGTGCGGCTCGGGTGCTTCAGGAGCAGTATCACGGCGAGTTGCCCCAAGACCGCTCGTCCTTGCGCAAGCTTCCTGGGATTGGGGAGTATACGGCTGGGGCAATTGCCTCCATCGCTTTTGGACATGACGAAGTGACCTTGGACGGGAACATCCGGCGCGTTCTGGCCCGTCTGGTTGCCAGCCCCCTCCCCTTGCATACCGCTCAAAGCGATCGGGAGCTGGAGCGGTTTGCTCGAGCCCACTTGCCGCCCGGAAAAGCAGGGGAGTATAACCAAGCCCTGATGGACCTGGGGGCGATGATCTGCCTTCCCCGTTGGCCTCGGTGTGAGCTTTGCCCGCTGAAGGAAGGATGTCTGGCCTATCAGCAAGGCCTTCAGCACCAAATTCCACCTCCCAGACCGCGACAGCTCCTGCCCCATTATGTAGTGACTGCGGCGGTGATTGCGCGGGAGGGTCGCTTTCTGATCGCTCAGCGCAAGCAAAGGTTGCTCAGGGGCTTGTGGGAATTCCCCGGCGGAAAGTGCCAAGACGGCGAAAGCTTGGAGGATTGTCTGAAGCGCGAACTCTTAGAGGAGCTGAATCTCCCTATTGAGGTGGGGCAACCCTTTGGCGTCTATCGTCATGCCTATACTCACTATCGGGTAACGCTCCATGCCTTTCTTTGCTCCATCCCGAACGGGAAGGAACCTACCCCAATGGAAGGACAGGTCTTTCAATGGGTGGAACCGGGACAGCTTCTCTGTTTCCCGATGGGAAAGATCGACCGTCTCATTGCGCAGCAACTCCTCACTCAGGAGCTTCTGTGAGTGCTTCTTCCCTGCTCGAGGGAAAGTGGAGTTTGCTTGTCAATCTTTTGGACGTGAAAGGGTAGCGGGTGGAGGTCCACAACAGACAGCGTCTTCGCAATCGTCTGCGAACAGGGTTAGGGGTTTTGTTAACCGGATTCTTGGTTTTCCTTATCGGCATTCGTCCGGCTTATTTTGGCCTTGACCGCAGCCCGGTGATCGGCTTTGTTCAGATTGCAGTATTTCTGGTTGGCTTGGCAGTCATGTGCGGCGGAGGCTACTTGGTCTTCAACGTCCTCTGGAACGGCAGAGAAAAAAGCCTTCTTGCCGATATCGGCTTTCGGTTAGTGAGCACAGGCTACCTAATCGCCGTGATGAGCGGCATGGCCGATGTGTTCGGCATCGGCTCTCATCGCTTCCCCAAGGTGCCTTATTTCGGTGCGGTGCAGGCCATGGGCGTGCTCGCTGGGCAAGTGCTGATCGTCTTGGGCTTCTTGATGGCGATTCCTTTGCCCTACCGTCTTCCGACCCCAATGACCCGTTCTCGACCTTCTTCCACTGAGCAATAATCAAGGCGCTGCCGATTCGAGCAGGCCCATCACCTGAAGCATTTCCTCATTTGTGCTGAACCTAAAATCTTCGACCCCCAACGCGGCTGCCTTAGCCCGTTCTGCGGCGGTCAGCAAAGGCAAATGCTCCTGAGTGACCACAGGCTTTCCCAGCTTGCGCAGGCGTTCGAGCAATTTTCCCAGCACTATATTGGGGTCTGAGCGGGGCTTGAGAGTGCGGAGATATTGGAGCACAGCCTGAGCGCACCGTTCGCCATCTTTGCGCGCCACCCCTACCAGCCCGCTGCTGGCTTCTCGCGACCAGCCGGCGACAAAGATGCCCTCGATCCATTTTCCGGCCTCCGGGTCATATGCCTCGTAGGAAATCCCCTCCACGGGAAATTTCGGGTTGGGACTTTTGACGAACTCATTCCACTGCACCGGCAAGCCGAACTCTTCGTCCACTTGATCGCCGATGGAAAAGATCACCGTATCCACGTAGAGATTCCGGCGGGAGCCCAGCAGCTTAGCGCGTGTCTCGTTGCCCACCCTGACCAAGGTAGTATCTTCGATCTCTAGGCCGGTGACATAGCCCTTCTCCTCGCCGAGAATCCGGGTCGGAGCGGCTAGAAACTCAAAGCGAAAGCGGGTGTGTGAAGTGGGCGGCACAGCCTTGGGAAGGGCTGCCAAGATATAGGCCCTAGCTTCTTCAGGGTCCTGACCGATCGCCAACATGATCGGCTTGACACGACGGATTTCCTCGTCCAGTGCATCCAAGTCCAAATTGGCGATCACCGATTCCATTTCTTTCTTGAAAAACTTTACCTCAGCTGGACCGCGCCGCGCCACGGCGATGACTTCGTCGACCTTTTTCTCCCGGATGCAGTAGCGCGCCACATCGAGCATGACATTTCCCACCCCCACAATGGCCACCCGTCGCCCGATGAAAAACTCCCTTTGGCTATAGGGGGGCAATTGATTATAGTGATAGACCAAATCTTTGGCGTGATACACCCCCTTTGGGATCGACTCGCCTGGGATGCCCAGTCGCTTGGTCCCTTGGGCTCCCACGGCCACGATAATCGCATCAAAGCCCAGTGCCTGTAGCTCTCCTAGGGTCAGGTCTCCTCTGCGACCGAGCAGGAGATTTCCGAAGTAGTGCACATTGGGCATCTCCAGAATCTGGTGGAACTGCTTGCGCAGTCCCTCTTTCATTTTGACTTTGTCGGGGTAGATACCGTATTCTGCCAAACCACCGGGCTTGATGTCGCGGTTGAACACGATCACTTGGGCGCCGCTCTCGGCGAGTTGCCGGCTGGCAAAAAGGCCTGCTGGGCCGGCGCCTATCACTGCAATAGTATAGCTAAGGCTTGAATTTTCCACACATTCCTCCTTTGGCCAGTTGCTCGTTGCACTACCGTGATCCACATATAGTTTGTCGTAAAGCCCAAGAAGGGTGAGAACCCGGAAAAGGTCCCGCCCACAAAATTTCTCGATCTCTGTGTGGATTATATCCCAAACGTGATATAGGTCACAAGAGAAGGGTCCGAGACTTGCGGGCTGATCTCCGGTTGTGGTATTATTTAGCGTTGCTTTTTTCTGAGAGGAGTCTCTATGTCCGAGGACATTACTAGGATTACGCTCTCCAACGGTTTACTGGTGCTTCTCAAGGAGATCCACACCGCTCCGATCATCAGTCATTGGATTTGGTATCGTGTGGGGTCTCGCGATGAGCCATGCGGGAAAACCGGCATTTCCCACTGGATCGAGCACATGCTTTTCAAGGGCACCCCGCGCTATCCCGCTGCGGTTTTGGACAAAGCCATTTCGCGCGAGGGCGGGGTGTGGAACGCTATGACCTACCTCGATTGGACGGCTTGTTTTGAGACCCTCCCGGCAGAGAAGATCGAGCTGGCCCTCAGCCTAGAGGCAGACCGCATGGTTAACTGTGTGTTCGACCCTCAGGAAGTCGAAGCCGAAAGAACGGTGATTATCTCCGAGCGACAAGGCAACGAAAACGAACCCCTTTTCCGCCTTGGTGAAGAGGTGCAGGCTGCAGCCTTTCGGGTGCATCCCTATCATCACGAGGTGATCGGTGACTTGGTTGACTTGCAGACCCTGACTCGGGAGGACCTTTATCAGCACTACCGCACTTACTATGTGCCGAACAACGCCGTGCTCTCGATCGCCGGGGATTTTGACACCGAAGAGATGCTTCAACGTGTTCGGGAACATTACGAGGGGATTCCGCGCGGCGGCGACCCGCCGCGCTTGAACCGCATTGAGCCTCCTCAACAAGGAGAGCGCCGCGTGACCGTGGAGGGGCCTGACGATACCACCTATCTCCTTCTTGCCCACCATGTGCCGCAGTGCACTCATCCCGACTTCATCCCCTTGCTTATCCTCGACAGTCTGCTGACCGGTCCAAGCAACTTAAACCTCTTCGGAGGGGGGATTTCCAACAAAACTTCCCGGCTGTACCGTGCTCTTGTCGAAGGGGATTTAGCGGTGAGCGTATACGGCGGAGTAGGGGCGACGGTCGATCCCTTCCTGCACATGATCACATGTATTGTCCGTCCTGAAAGGAGCGCTGAACAGGTCTTACAGCGCATCGAGGAGGAAATCCGGCGCCTTCAGGACGCGCCGCCTCCCCTCGAAGAAATCCAGCGTGCCGGCAAACAGGCCCGTGCCTTGTTCGCCTACGGCAGTGAAACCATCAGCAACCAAGCGTTTTGGATGGGCTTTTCGGAGATGTTTGCCACCTATGAGTGGTACCTGGGGATTCTGGAGAAGCTTGCTCAGGTCACTCCGGAGGATGTGCAGCGGGTTGCTCAGCAGTACTTTCTGCCGCGCAATCGCGTGGTAGGAGTCTACTTGCCCCAAAAGGTCTCCTTATCCCAAAACTGAGTGTTTCGAGAAGCCCGGTCGTATGCCCTCCACAAGTGCTGCTCTCTCCTCTGCTCCACGCAACTCTTTGCCCGGTGTGGATGATATTACTCGGGTTGAACTCTCAAACGGTATTGTCGTGCTGGTGCGGCCGAATTTCAACAGCCCTTCAGTAGTCCTGAACGGCTACTTGCAGGTGGGCAGCCTGTTCGACCCCGAGGAGAAGCTGGGCCTGGCCTCCTTCACCGCCGATGCCTTGCTCTTAGGGACGCGCTCCTTCGATTTCAATACGATTTATGAGCGGCTCGAGTCGGTGGCGGCCAGTTTGAGCTTCGATGGGGGCACTCACGTGACCGGGTTCGGCGGCCGCTCGCTGGCCGAGGACTTCGATTTGCTGTGCACTCTTCTCGCCTCCGCTCTGCGGGAGCCGACTTTCCCGGCCGATCGGGTCGAACGCAAAAGGGCTCAAGTGTTGACCGGCCTGGTCTTGCGCTCTCAGGACACTGCAGAAATGGCCTCGCTGACCTTTGACGAAATCCTCTTTGCTCACCACCCCTATCGCTTTCCCGAAGAGGGGACAATCGAGACCGTGCAGCGGATCGCAGTTGAGGATTTGATCGAGTTCCATCGGCGTCACTACGGCCCGAGGGGCATGGTGGTCGTGGTCGTCGGTGCCATCGAACCCTCGCAGGCAGTGGCAATGATCTCGAAGCACCTTGCCGACTGGCAGAACCCCGAACAGCCCTCCCCGCCCGAGTTGCCTCCTGTTCGTCCTTTGTCCGAAACCACCCGCAGAAACGTTTTTATCCCCGGCAAATCTCAGGTGGACCTGGTAATCGGGTCTTTCGGTCCGTCGCGAACTGCTCCCGAATACCTGAGTGCGGCGATCGGCAATAACATCTTGGGGCAATTTGGCCTGATGGGGAGGATTGGCGATGCTGTGCGCGAAAAAGCGGGTTTAGCTTACTATGCCCATTCCAACCTCAGTTCCGGCATTGGCCCGGGCAGTTGGACTGCAGCCGCAGGAGTAGCACCCGAAAATGTCCAACGCGCCATTGAGATCATCTGCAGGGAGATTGAACGCTTTGTCCAAGAAAAAGTGAGTGAAGAAGAACTCCACGACAGTCAGGCAAATTTTATCGGCCGTTTACCCCTTTCCCTCGAGACCAACATGGGGGTAGCCCAAGCGCTAGCCAATCTGGAGCGTTATGGGTTGGGGTTGAATTATTACCGCGAGTATGCCGAGCGGGTGCGTGCGGTGACTCGGGAACAAGTCCTCGAGACGGCTCAAAAGTATTTGGATCCGAACCGCCTTGCAATCGCTATTGCGGGCACTCTAGAATGATTTCGGTTCGCTATGGTTGTGCGCACAGGCGTCGATGCATTGGAGATCCGGCGGGTTGAAGAGGCCCTTCGACGCTATGGAGACCGATTCCTTCGGCGGGTGTTTACTCCAGAGGAGGTTCGCCGCTACCACTTGCGCCTCCCTTCTCTAGCCGCCCGTTTCGCTGCCAAAGAGGCGGTCTCCAAAGCGTTGGGTTGTGGCATCGGTCCGGTGGGATGGCTGGAAATCGAGGTCCTTCACGACTCGGACCAGCAACCCCGCCTGGTGCTTTACGGTGGGGCACTGCGACGAGCGCAGAGCCTGGGCCTAAAGGAGTGGTCGGTGAGCCTCACTCACACCCAAGAGCTGGCGATCGCCGTGGTGGTAGGATGGGGTGAGTGAGGCGGGGGCGCCGCTCTAAAGTGCGCTAGGAGGGGACGCAGACTCGGCTGCGGGATTGCTTTGCGGCTTTCGCCTGCGGCGCACTAAGCGCCATAAGGCCCGCAGCGGCAGGAAGACCACCCCGTAGAGGATCAACAACACCGGCAGGACGAAGATTCCGATCCAAATTGCGGCGTTGACGAAGAACTGAAGAGCATTGATCAGCGCTTGCAGGGCATTGCGGGCAACGCCTACAGGCCTCCAGCCCGCAATCGTTATCGGCTCGACTGCTTCTGCGGCAATTAACTCGACGCTAATCGCAGAAAGAGCGACCGACTCGCGGTAATACTTCATTTGTCCCTCGATCACCTCGATCTGTTCGCGCACTTGGACGAGCTGTTGGTAAACGTTCAACACGTCCTCGGTTGAGTAGGCCCGATCCATAATCTCTTGCAATTGTTCTTCGGCGCGCTTCAGGTTGCGCAAGCGTGACTCTAGATCGGTGTACTCGGCGGTGATGTCCTGACTGGTGATGTTTTCGCTCTTAGGGAGCTCGTCCGAGAGGGCTTTGATCTCCTCCAGGGCCAGGTTCAGCTTTTCGGCTGGAACGCGCACCGTGATCGAAGCCTGGGGCACCTCTTTTCCGCTGCGAGTGGTGGTCCGGTAGAGGTTTGCCGAGACCACATAGCCGCCCATCTCTTCGGCGGTTTTCGCAATTGCATCCATGGCGGAGGGCGGGTCTTGGACGATCAGCGAGAGATTGGCCGTCTTGATCACCATCCGCTCCACTGCGGCGGGGCTTGAGCTAGGGGATGTTCCTGCTTCGTAGGCGGGCTGAGCCGGCAGAGGGCTGATTTCGGAGGGAGGAGCGTAGCTTTTCTCACCGAGCCTCCCCATCTCCGGAGCGACCATTGGGGTGGGCGCTGCCGAAGCACAGGCCGAGAGCAAAAGGGCGAGGACGGCCACTCCCAAGAAGGGCTTGAAGGAAGAATCGAAGGGGGATTTCATCGCCTTCTCCTTATGGTTCGGGAGATCCCCGTTGGACGGGGAACGGGTTCAAGAAGCTTGAACTCGCCACTGAATAAGACGCTCGAAGGAGAGAAAACGTTCCCCCTTCACCAGCCAAGGGAGAGACGTTCGATGTGTCGCAAGGGTAACCTGGCCTTGCGCATTCGCTCTTGGACCGCTGCGATGTCGTAGGTCACCCGCCGATGTTCAAAAACCCGTGTTTCGGTATCGTAGAGGGCATACGCAGCGCGGGGGTCGCGATCCCGCGGTTGGCCTACTGATCCGGGGTTGACAATCTCGCGCGGGGTGAGTTGGATAGCTTGGTTAGGCGGTAGATAGCCCGCGAAGGGAAAGATATCCAGCGCACCCCGGTGAAAGATTGTCGGCAGATGGGTGTGCCCAACAAAGCAGAAGGGAGTGTCGAAGAAGCGGAAATTATCGTGCACAGTCTGAAGATCGAGCAGATATTCCCAAACCGGTTGGCGCGGGCTACCGTGGACCAAGGTCACTTCCCCGATGACCACGCGCTCGGGCAAACTCTTGAGGAACCTCCAACTGGCCTCGCTCAACGTCTCTTGCGTCCACTGCAGCGCGCTGCGCGCATCTTGATTGAAGACCTCGAATTCAAGCCTCCCCAGCACCGCCGCATCATGGTTGCCCAGGACGCAGGTCAGGTTCGGGAGGCGGCGAATGCGCTCGATACACTCGTTCGGATCCGGCCCGTATCCTACTAGGTCTCCCAAGCACCATACGCCGTCCACTTCGCCGGCATCCGCCAGAACTTCTTCTAAGGCGGTCAAGTTCGCGTGGACATCCGAGATGACCAGGATACGCATGAGCAAGCGAACCCAAGAATATCGAGAGTATTATACTCGCATTCTTCGATCTGCTGCGCCAACTCTCCGGTTGGGTTGTTGGAGAAGGCGGTAGAATCCAACGCACCTCTGGTAAAATTAACCCAGAGCGGTGTGAATTTGCAGTCGAGTGTAGAATATGGTGCTCGATAGAGAACGGTGGCAAGAGAAACGGCGTCGGGTTGTCCAGTACTTGGACTTGGCTGAAAGCGTGGTTGAGCAGATTCGGCAAGGCAGTGAGGTCAGCGAGGCCCTGCGCCGCAACCCTTTGCCGGGTGGCGGTCATCTGGGCAAGAATGCCTTGGTGGCTGCGTACCATCGGATGGTTGCGGAAGGGAAGATCGCCCCCGACCCGCAGTTGCTCGCCCGCTTGCGCCTAAAGCCCGTTCGCACCAGCTCCGGGGTGACCACGGTTACGGTGCTGACCAAGCCCTATCCGTGCCCAGCAAAATGTATTTTTTGTCCCACCGAAGAGAACATGCCTAAAAGTTATCTTGCCGACGAGCCGGGAGCGCGGCGGGCGGTGGAGCATCACTTTGACCCTTACGATCAGGTTTTCTCACGCATGCAAGCCCTGGCCGAGGTAGGTCATCCCACGGAGAAGATCGAGCTGCTGATCTTGGGCGGCACTTGGAGCGCCTACCGTCGCGATTACCAGGAATGGTTTATCCGTCGCTGCTTTGACGCCATGAACGGCGTGCCAAGCGCCACGCTGGCAGAGGCCTTTTCGCTTAACGAAACGGCCGCCCACCGCAACGTAGGGTTGGTTATTGAGACTCGCCCGGATGAGATCACTGCGGAGGAGCTCATCTGGCTGCGTCGCTTGGGGGTGACCAAAGTACAAATGGGCGCCCAAAGCTTTGACGATGAGATTTTGGCCCTCAACCGGCGCGGTCATACGGTTGGGCAAACCCGTCAAGCGGTTAACCTCCTGCGCCGGGCCGGGTTCAAAATCGTCTTGCATTGGATGCCCAACCTGCTCGGTGCCACCCCGGAGAAGGACCGCCGCGATTTCCAGCGCATGTGGGAGGGATTTTGCCCGGACGAGATCAAGATCTATCCGACGCAGTTGCTGGAGAATACAGAGCTGTATACGATTTGGAAGGCCGGTGGCTACCGACCCTATACTACGCAAGAGTTGATCGAATTGTTGGTGGAGATTATGCCCACCATTCCGCGCTACTGCCGCGTCAACCGAGTGATTCGCGATATCCCTTCGACCTATGTGGTCGAAGGGAACAAGGTGACCAATTTGCGCCAGGAAGTGGATCGCGAGCTGCAACGGCGCGGTATGCGCTGTCAATGTATCCGCTGTCGCGAGATCGGTCAACGCCCGCTCGACCCACGCCGCCTGCGCACCGAAAGCCTGGTCTATTCCACCGATGTCTCCGAGGAGCACTTCCTGAGCTTTGTGACCGAAGAGGATTACCTAGCCGGCTTCTTGCGCCTCTCCTTGCCGCAGGAGGGAGGTAGAAATGCCTTTATTGAGGAATTGAGGGAAGCGGCCCTGATCCGAGAGGTGCACGTCTACGGCCAATCGCTTGAATTGGGCCAGGCCCAACCCGGCGCAGCGCAACATCGTGGTTTGGGCACCCGTCTTCTTCGCTGGGCGGAGCGCCTGGCCCGCGAACGGGGCTATCCGCGGCTGGCCGTCATCTCGGCTGTCGGCACTCGTCAGTATTACCTGCAGCGCGGCTTTCGACGCGGTGAGCTCTATCTGATCAAGGACCTTTAGGCAGCGCAGGCATGTTGGCGGGCATTGAAGCTGGTGGAAGCAAAACGGTCTGTGTGGTAGGTCGCGATGCTCATCACATCTTTGACCGAACGGTTGTTCCGACCACCATCCCTGCCGAAACCCTGCCGAAATTAGTTGCATACTTCAAAGAGTGCGAGCGACGCTTTGAACCGATCGAGGCCATTGGGGTAGCGGCCTTTGGGCCGCTTGAAGTTCATCCCTCCTCGCCCGAGTACGGGCGGGTGGGTTCGACTCCGAAGCTAGCGTGGCAGGGTTTCCATTGGGTGCAAGCCCTGCGGCAAGCGTTTTCCTTACCCATCTATGTCGATACCGATGTCAATGGGGCTGCGTTGGCGGAATGGCGATGGGGGGCAGCGCAGCATCTGGACACTTTTCTTTATCTTACCGTAGGCACGGGCATCGGAGGCGGAGGGATAATCAACGGAAACTTGATCCACGGCCGGCTGCATCCGGAGATGGGCCATATTCGTATCCCCCACGATCGGGAACGAGACCCGTTTCCCGGTTGTTGCCCCTACCATGGCAATTGCCTCGAAGGCTTGGCAAGCGGCGAGGCGATCCGTCGGCGCTGGGGAAAAGAAGCCCAAAACCTCGCTCCCGACCACCCTGCTTGGGAGTTAGAGGCCGAATACCTAGCTCTGGCAATGAGCAATTTCATTTTTACGCTTAGCCCGCAGCGCATCTTGCTGGGAGGTGGAGTGATGAAGCAGGCCGGACTGATCGAGGCCATCCGCCGCAAAACGTTAGAGTATTGCGCCGGATATTTGCCTTACCTGGCCGGAGAAATCGAGCATTTGATCGCCCCACCGCGTCTGGGCGATTGGGCAGGAAGCTGCGGCGCTTTGGCCCTGGCGGCAACCGGCAGCTCGAACGCAGCTCTCTCTCCTCCAGAATTTCGAGAAATGCAATAATTTTTACCAGATTCGTCTGGTGACACAAAGCACACAGGAAAAGGGAAAGGAATCCCTTGTCTTTAGCGGAGTTTCCTGCCAAAATAAACTGAATCAAACTGTTCAAAATATTTACGCAAGGAAAGGGAGTGAACTATGGTCGTCTCGAAAAAAGACCTCGCCCGACAGCCCATGGAATATAAGCCTCTCAAACGTGTCTTTCCCGTTCCCCCCGACATCGAGATCGCCCAAGCCGCAGAGCTGAAGCCCATTCGCCAAGTGGCGGCGGAGTGTGGCATTTTGGAGGAGGAATTGGAGCTCCACGGGAATTACATCGCCAAAGTCAAGCTGGAGATCTTGGAGAGGCTGAAGGACGTACCGGATGGAGTGTACATTGACGTGACGGCAATTACCCCCACCCCGCTCGGCGAAGGCAAGACCACGACAACCATGGGGCTGAGCCAGGCATTGGGCGCTCACTTGAAGAAGAGTGTCTTCACCTGCATTCGCCAGCCCAGCCAAGGGCCGACTTTCGGCATCAAGGGGGGAGCTGCCGGTGGCGGTTACAGCCAAGTCATCCCGATGGAAGACTTCAACCTGCACCTGACGGGTGATATTCATGCGATTACCGCCGCCAACAACTTGCTTGCGGCAGCGATCGATGCCCGCATGTTCCACGAAGCCCAGCAAGACGATGAGAAGCTGTTCAATGCCCTCTGTCCGCCCGATAAAGAGGGCAAGCGACGTTTCTCCCCCACCATGCTGCGTCGTCTCAAGAAATTGGGCATCGATAAGACCGATCCCAACGAATTGACCCCCGAAGAGCGCAGCCGCTTTGCCCGTTTGGATATCGACCCCGATTCGATCACCTGGCGGCGAGTGATCGACACCAACGATCGCTTCCTACGCGAGATCGAAATTGGCCTTGGCCCGGAAGAGAAAGGGATGACCCGCCGCACTGGCTTCGATATCACGGTGGCCAGCGAGATCATGGCCATCCTCGCTTTGACCACCGACCTTGCCGATATGCGCGAACGTTTGGGGCGGATTGTCATCGGCACTAACCGCAAAGGCGAGGCGATCACCGCCGAGGACCTCGGCGTCGCCGGGGCGATGACGGTCTTAATGAAAGATGCCATCAAGCCCACACTCATGCAGAGCCTCGAGGGCACTCCAGTCTTTGTCCATGCCGGTCCGTTCGCTAACATCGCCCACGGCAATAGCTCGATTATTGCTGACCGCATTGCGCTCAAGCTGGCGGATTACGTGGTCACCGAGTCGGGCTTCGGCGCCGACATTGGGATGGAGAAATTCTTCAACATCAAGTGCCGCTATTCGGGTTTGATCCCCAGCGTGGTGGTGCTGGTCGCCACGGTGCGCGCTTTGAAGATGCACGGCGGTGGGCCGAAAGTGGTCGCCGGACGCCCGTTGGACCCGGCGTACACCGAAGAGAATTTGGAGTTGCTCAAGGCGGGTTTGCCCAACATGCAGCATCACATTAAGAACGTGCTCAAGTTCGGCATCCCCTGCGTAGTAGCAGTGAACTCCTTTGCCACCGATACCGAGCGCGAACTGGAATTGGTGCGCGAGGCGGCCATCGAGGCCGGTGCCGAGGATGCTTGCGTCTGCACTCACTGGATGCACGGGGGTGAGGGGGCTGTGGCTCTTGCCGAAGCAGTAGTCAAGGCAGCTCAGAAGCCCAGTAACTTCAAATTCTTGTATCCTCTGGATATCCCAATCAAAGACAAGATCGAAATTATCTGCAAGGAGATCTACGGTGCCGATGGCGTCGAATATCTCCCGGAAGCAGAGAAGAAGATCGAGCTTTACACCCGCCTTGGCTTCGATAAACTGCCGATTTGTATGGCCAAGACCCATCTCAGTCTCAGCCACGATCCCTCGCTCAAGGGGGTGCCTAAGGGCTTCGTGGTGCCAATTCGCGATATTCGTGCCTCGGTTGGCGCAGGTTTCCTTTATCCGTTGGTGGGTGAGATGCGCACTATGCCCGGCCTGCCCACGCGTCCGGTCTTCTACGATGTGGACCTCGATCTCACTACCGGTCGCGTGGTTGGGTTATTCTAAGGCTGCTCTGGCCCCTTGCCCCCCTCTTCGGAGGGGGGCTTTTTTTGTCATCCCTTCGCCCTAAGAATTCTGTAAGGCCTCTCTTGCTTTTTCGGGTCTAAAATTGTTAATAGTAGCTTAAGGTTCCTCTCCTGCTGAGGTAAAATTGCCCTGTCTGGTGCTCGCCACCGGGGAGCAAATTTACGGAGAGATGATCCCATAGGAGAAAGTGACTTGGACGCACCTGTGCCGCAGCAAGCTGACTCTCAAGGTGATCCTCGAGAGGAAAGAACCCGTTTTCTAATAAGTCGACTGGCCGAAATTCAGGCTTTATCTCTAAACCAGACCGATCCCTCCCAAAAGCCCAATTTATTAGAGCGGATTGTGCAAGCAGCGGTGGAACTCCTTGAAGGCGACGGGGCGTGCCTGTATTTGGCTTATCCCGAGCAACAGGAACTTGAAGTTTATATCGAACGCAATCCCACGCCTTTTCAATATCTTGGCATCCGTCTTGCCTACGGGGAAGGGGCAGCGGGTTGGGTGGCTAAAGAGGGCAAACCACTCTTGGTCGAAGACTACGCAACTTGGCCACATCGTTCGAGCAAGTTCGGCCCGCCTTATATCTATCATTCGGTCATCTCGGCTCCGTTGATCTGGGATGGCCACTTGGAGGGGGTGCTACAGGTTTTCACCATCCAATCCGGCAAAGGTTTTACCCAAGAAGACCTCGATCTGCTGAGCTTGTTTGCCAATCAGGCAAGCTTGGTCTTACAGAGCGCTGCTTTACTAGAGAAAGAACACAGCCAAAGGCTTCTGGCAGAAAGGCTGGCCGCCGTAACGCGCGCTTTGGCTTCGACCCTAAACCTCGAAACGTTGCTCGAAACTATCCTCGAACAGCTTGCCCAAGCTCTTCCCTGTAAGCGGGCAGCGATTTTTCTCCTCCGGGGAGAGGTTTTCACCCTTGCGGCGCAACGCGGCTGGGGGCTTGACCCTGCTGTAGCTTCTCCTTCCTTCTCGCTTTCGCTCCCTCTGGTCCAAGAAATCGTTGCCCGGCAGGCAGCCAAAGTGATCGGCGACGTTGCCAGAGAGGGTTGCCCTCCGGAACTGCTCTGCGGACCGGAGACCGGCGCATGGATGGGCGTGCCCTTGGTCGCCGGCGGAAGGGTGATCGGTTTGATTGCGCTGCAAAGCGACCGTCCCTTTGGCTTTGCGGCCGATCACGCTGCTTGGGCGAGCGTGTTTGCCCAGGCGGCGGCGCTGGCGATCGCCAATGCTGGCCTATATAAGGAGAAAGAAGAGCAGAACCAAGTGTTGGAGACCTTGCTCCAGACCGGCCTGAGCCTGACGCGCAACTTGGACCTGACCCAAGTGCTTTCAAATATTTTGCAGAGCGTATATCGGTTTTTCGGCGACTTGCGCAATGCGTATATCTTCCTTTACTCCCCGGGGAACGGCGAGGAGTTGCGCTTCGGGGCTCAACTTTGGCCAGAGGAAGGCGCAGACCCTTCGTCTCTAAAACCCAGGCCGGATGGCCTGACGGCTCAGGTTGCCCGCAGCGGAGAGCCCATAATCGTTCCTGAGATGGAGCATCACCCTTTGTTTCGCCAGATGCCGGGCAATTGGAAAGGGGCCATTCTCGGATTGCCGTTGAAGATCGGGGATCGCGTGGTGGGGGTAATGAATGTCACCTTTCCGAGGCCACGCCAGTTCTCTGCGACAGAGCTAAGTTTGCTGACGTGGTTTGGCGACCAAGCTGCTATTGCGATTGAAAACGCCCGTCTATATCGGCAAGTGGAAAGCGAACGGTGCAAGCTTGGCTTGATTTATGCCATCGGGCACCAGCTCAACACAAGCCTAGAGCCGGACGAAATTTTGCAGCGCGCCATTCAACTGGCAACTTCGGCGCTGGACGGCCACCTCGGGCTGGCCTACCGTTTCCTATCTGACGAGAACACCCTTTCTCTGCGCGCCGTCTGGGGAGAATTCCCTACTTCTATCGAGGAATACAACCATACCGTCCGTTGGGACGGGGGGCGGGGATTGATCGGCTGGGTGATGAGGAATCGCCAGGCGGATTTGATCCCGGACGTCACCCAAGATGAACGCTGGTGGCATCTCCCCGTTTACGACCAAGGGGTGCGCTCGGCAATCGCAGCGCCGATCCTTTTCGAGGATCGGCTCTATGGTGTTTTGGCGATTTTGCACACTCAGCCGGGGGCCTTTGATCTACCCGATCTGGAGCTTGTCGAGGCCATTTGCCAAGAACTGAGTCTGGCGCTGAGCCATGCCGAACGTTATCAGGAAGCCCAGCACCGGCTGCGGCAGATGACTCTGCTCCATGAACTGAGCCAAAACTTTTCCCGTCATCTGGACCTAGAAAAACTGCTCCAAACCATTGTGGATGAGCTGGCAGCCAATTTTCACTATCCGATCATCGAGATTTATCTGCGCAACGGAGATCGCCTTGAATTGCGCGCCTATCACGGCGAGAGTGTTGTCATCCCCCAGATTCCCCTCGACCGCGGTGTGATCGGCAGGGCGGTGCGCACCGCCCAAAGCCAGATTCTCCTCGATGTCACCCAAGACCCGGATTACCTGCCCGACAATCCCCAAACGGTGGCCGAGTTCGTGATGCCGATCCTCTTACATGGTGAGGTTGTCGGTGTGATCAACATCGAGACCGACCGAAGCGTCAAACTGAGTCAGGCCGACATTCATTTCTTCCAACTGCTAGCCGATCAGATCGGGATCGCCTTAGAAAACGCTACTTTATACGATAACGTGCGCCGTTATGCCGATGAACTTGAAGAGGCGGTGCTGCGTCGCACCGCCGAGCTCTCCGAACTTTACCAACTCAGTCAAGAGATCGGCGGGGTGTCCGATCAATCGGAGTTGATCCGCAGTGTTCTCAAGCACCTTTGCTCGGCGGCCAAATGTGATTTTGCGATCGGTTGTCTGTCCTCCCACAACAACCCCACTTTGTATATCGTTGCGCGGCGTCCCCTCTCTGAAGCGGCCTTGGTGGCGCTGCGCCATCACTGCCGAGCCGAGCTGAAACGGGCTTTGGCCCAAGAGCCCGTACGCTCCTCGGTAGAGATCAGCGTGGTCGGAGAAGGGTCGGGTGTTGCTCCTATTCGGGGTTTTCGTGCCCTTTCCAACTGCCCCGTTTACCTCGGCGATCGATTGGTGGGGATGATCGGGATCGCCGACGAGACGGTCGAGGCTTTCGGGGAGGAGAAATTGCAATTGTTGCAGACCTTTGCCAACCAGGCCTCAATCGCCCTGCAGCGATTGGAAAGCCTGCGCGAAGCGGAAAAGAAACGCCTGAGTGACCTTTTGGAAAACCTCTCCCTGGGCGTCCTTTTGCTGGATGGCGAACGGCGCATCCTCCTGATGAATCAGGCTGCCGGCGAATGGCTGGAAGTTCTCAAAGCCGATGTCGAGGGAGGCATCCTGCGCTCCTTGGGAACGAAATCGGTGGAGGAACTCCTAGCCCGTCCACCCCATGCCTTGCCGCTTGAGCTCACCGTGGAAAAGCCTCGCCGGCGCATCTTCGAAGTCCAGGCGAATCCCATCGGTCAGCCCCCGGACCGCTGGGTGATCACCTTGCGCGAAGCAACGCAGGAACGCGAGATTCAAGTACGGGTTCAGATGCAAGAGCGGCTGGCCACGGTGGGCCAGTTGGCGGCCGGGATCGCCCACGACTTCAACAATATCATGGCTGCGATCCTGGTATATGCCGATCTCTTGCGCAATGACCCCCACCTCAGCGATCTTGCTCGGGAACGCCTAGGGATCATCCAACAGCAAGTGCAGCGTGCCGCAAGTTTGATCCGCCAGATCTTGGATTTCAGCCGCCGCTCGGTGATGGAGCAAGTCCCCCTCGATCTTCTGCCTTTCGTCAAGGAGTTCGAGAAGATGCTCTCGCGGGTTTTCCCGGAGACCATTCGGGTAGAGCTTGAATATCAGGAAGGGGAGTATCTGGTCCTAGCCGATCCGACCCGTTTGCAGCAGGTGTTGATGAATTTGGCGCTCAACGCGCGCGATGCTATGCCTCAGGGAGGGGTTTTGCGCCTTGCTCTCGCCCATCTCAGCCTCAAAGACCCTCTTAAAACCCCGTCTCGCTTTTTGCAACCCGGAGAATGGGTGGTGATCGAAGTCGAGGATACCGGACACGGGATCGCCAGCGAACATCTGCCCCACATCTTTGAGCCCTTCTTTACCACCAAGCCGGTGGGTTCGGGCACCGGCCTGGGGTTAGCGCAGGTGTACGGCATCGTCAAACAACACGGCGGCTCGATTGAGGTGCAAAGCCAAGTGGGGCGGGGGACGACATTTACAATCTACCTGCCCGCTCTGAAGCACCCTGTCGCAGCAAAGGAGGAGCCATCGGTGCCTTATGTGGATGGCGAGGAGAAGATCGTCTTGGTGGTCGAGGACGATGCGGCGACGCGCAACGCCTTGAAGGCGTTGCTTGAGGCCCAGCGCTATCGGGCGCTTGTCGCCGTGGACGGCACAGAGGCGCTGCAATTTTGCGAACTCTACCGCAACCAGATCGAACTGGTGATCAGCGATGTGGTCATGCCCCGCATGGGGGGGATTGAGCTTTATCAGGCCCTGAAGGCGAGGCAACCCAACTTGAAAATGCTGCTCATCACCGGGCATCCGCTCAGCGAGGAGCACCGTCTTTTGCTCTCTAAGGGGCAGATGCGCTGGCTGCAAAAGCCCTTCTCAGTTGCCGAGCTCAATCGAGCGATCCGCGCCTTGGTCGATTCGTGAGACCCACCGGCTTTAGCGCAGGGAACCGAGCACCAGCGCTAAGATAATCAGGATGGCGACTGTAAAGAAAAGGATTTGGCGGATGCGCATCTGGCGCATTTCCCAACGTGAGAGGCGTTTCTTGCTCATGGTTCTCCCAGCTCATCCAAACCGGCCTTGATTTGCAGGGCCAATTGGGGGGTGATCCCTTCCACAGCGGTCAGTTCTTCTACGCTGGCGTTGCGGATGGCTTCGAGGCTGCCAAAGTGCTGCAACAGGCGTTTGCGCCGCACCGGTCCAATGCCCGGAATCTGCTCCAGGAGGGAAACCAAGCCGCGTTGTGTGCGCAGCTTGCGGTGGGCGGTGATGGCAAAGCGGTGGGCTTCGTCGCGAATCCTTTGCAGGAGGTAAAAACCCTGGGAGTTCCGGGGCAAGAGCAGGCTTTCGGAGCGAGAGGGGAGGAAGACCTCCTCCTGTGGCTTAGCCAAGCTGATCGCCTTCACCCGCTTGTCCAGCCCGAATCGCTCCAACACTTTAACTACACGGCTCAGTTGTCCTTTGCCTCCGTCGACGATAAGCAGATCGGGCAGGACGGCAAAAGCCGCATCGACTTTTTGGCCGGGGGTGGCGGCGCTTTTCTGGGCGGCCTGCCAGCGGCGAAAGCGGCGCTCGAGCGTTTCTTCGAGGCTGGCGAAATCATCCGGCCCCTCGACCGAGCGGATGTTAAAGCGGCGGTAGAGGCTTTTGCGCGGCGCGCCTTTTTCGAACACCACCATGCTGCCGACCGCCGAGACCCCCTGGATGTTGGAGATGTCGTAGCACTCGATGCGGTTGAGCGGCTTTTCGATGCCCAGGGCTTCTTGGAGTTCCGCCAGCGCTTGCTCTTGGCGATGGGTGTCCAGCTCCCACTGAGCCTTGAGCGCCGCCAGGGTTTGCGCAGCGTTCTCGGCGGCCATGCGCAACAGCTCTTGCTGCACTCCGGCTCGGGGCACGCTGATCTCAACCTTCTGCGAGGCTTTCTTCTGGCTCAGCCACTGGCGGATGATCTGCGCTTCTTCCACCTCGTGGGGCAGCAAGACCTGGTCGGGGATGGTGGCAGCGCGATCGTAGAAATGCTTGAGGAACTCCGCCATCACCTGCGCATCCGGTGTCTCTTCGGCCCCTTCGAGCAGGAAGTACTCCCGCCCGATCAACTTCCCTCCTCGGATGAAGAAGATTTGCACACAGGCCTCGCCGTTATCCCGGGCCAGAGCGATGACGTCCGAATCGGTCATCTCGCTGGAGATCACCTTTTGCTTCTCGACCACGTTCTCGATGGCGCGGATTTGGTCGCGCAGGAGGGCGGCTTGTTCAAATTGCAAGTTCTCTGCCGCCCGTTCCATTTCGCCCTTGAGGCGGTTGACGATCTCTTCCGTATGCCCCTCGAGGAAGCGGCACAGATCGGCGATCATCTGCCGGTAGCGCTGGCGATCGATGGCGCCGATGCAGGGGGCGCTGCACAGTTTGATGTCGTAATACAGGCAGGCGCGCTCATCCTTGCCGGTGATGACGCGGTCGCAGGTCAGGTAGGGAAAGATGCGCCGCAGCAAATCCAGGGTTTGATGCACCGCCCAAACGCTGGTGTAAGGCCCGAAATAACGCGAGCCATCTTGCACCATTTGGCGCGTAACAGTCACTTTGGGAAAATCTTCCGCCCAGTGCACTTTGATATAGGGGTAACGTTTGTCGTCTTTCAGGCGCACGTTGTAGTGTGGGCGGTGCTTTTTGATCAGGTTCATCTCGAGGATCAGCGCCTCGAGTTCCGAATCAACCACGATCCACTCAATGTCGCTGATTTTTTCGACCAGACGTCGAATGCGCGGGCTGAGTTGATGAGGTGCGTGGAAGTAGGAGCGCACCCGATTGCGCAGGTTGACCGCTTTGCCGACGTAGATGACTCTGCCCTCCCGGTCCTTCATCAGATAGCAGCCCGGGCGGGTGGGCAAGCTGGCCAGGATAGCGGCAATTTTCTCGGAGGGTTCGCCTTTCCCGTTCATCTGGGATTCAATTTTACCAAGAGTCGCCGGTGCGCTCTCCCCTGCGGCCTCTGCACCCCAGAGCGGGAGAGGGGGGCTGGCTGAGGGTGGGGGTGCAGGGCCGAGGCTCCCCCGATCTAAATCGCCTGCCGCACCTGCGGGCTTCCTTGCCCGGGGCGCGCACGCACCGTCGGGGGCGTCCGCCCTCGGGGGCGGCGCAGCGGATCGGGGGCTTCCTCCGGGGGCGGCTTGAGTATAATTAGCGCCATGGAGCTTCGCCCGATTGAATTCATCGTCTGGGAGCAACTGCATGCCCTGCGCTGGACGCTGGCGCTGGCCGAGTCCTGCAGCGGCGGATTGGTCAGCCATCGCCTTACCAATGTCCCCGGCGCTTCGCAGGTTTTTTTGGGCGGTGTGGTGGCGTACTCCAACGCAGCAAAGGTGCACCTCTTAGGGGTCTCCGAGGCGACGCTGGAGCAATTTGGGGCCGTGAGCGGGCAAACTGTAAGCGAGATGGCGATGGGTGCTCAAAAGCGATTCGGCGCGCAGACGGCGATTGCCGTCAGCGGCGTTGCTGGGCCGGGCGGAGGCTCGCCGCAAAAGCCGGTGGGCACGGTGTGGATCGGCGTTGCTATCGCCGACACGGTCACCCCCCATGAATTCCGCTTTTGCGGCACGCGGGAGCAGATCAAGCAGCAGAGCGCCGAAGCCGCGCTGTGGCTTCTGGGGGAGCGGCTTCTTTCCGCCGCCGGCGACACGGCGGCGCGGCTGCGGCTGGGGGCTTACCGGCCGGTTGCGGTGGAGTTCAGCGGGGAGGGAGTCGACTCGCTGCGAATCCGCTCCCTCTACTGGAGAGGGCAACGGGTGGGGATCGAGTCGGTCGGAAGGCGTTGGGAGGACGCCCGAGGAAGCCACTTTTTGGCCCTCAGCTCCCAGGGAAAGGTCTACGAGCTTCTTCGCCGGGCGGATGGCTGTTGGTTTTTGCGGTTGCCCGGGGAAGCGCTGGAGTTCGCCTAGGCGGGGGGAGTTCCGAGGCGCGCTCGTTCTGCGGCGACGATCTCGGGTTCGAGCTTCTGGAACAGGGGAGCGGGCTGTTGGAGGGGTTGGCCGGGGGAGAGGCGGCTCAGCTCCCATTTGCCGCTCGCCCGCGAGCTATCGTAAAGCAGGACGCGGTGTTCGCCCAGTTCGTCGGTCAGCAGCTCGGTTTTTTGCTCGCCGAAGAGCGGTTGGGCATATCCTAGGTAAGTGTGGAGTTTTTCGGAAGTGAAAGGCAGGAACGGCGCAAGGAGGATTTTGAGGGTGTCGATTGCCCACAGCGCAGTGAAGATCGACTTGGCCGCCGCTGCCTTATCGCTCTTGATCTCGAACCACGGGCTGGTGAGCTCGAGGTATTTGTTCACTTCGCCGGCCAGGTCCATAGCAGCGGAGAGCGCTGCGCGCAGGTGGACGGCTTCGAGCTGCTCGCTCACCGCTTGAAAACCGGCGCGGACCTTTTCCAGCAGCTCTTGGTCAACGGCGCGCAGTTCGCCGGGATCGGGCACGCGCCCTTCCCAGTGCTTATAGGCAAAGGACAGCACGCGGTTGGCCAGGTTGCCCCAGGTGGCTACCAGCTCGTTGTTATTGCGTTGATAGAAATCTTGCCAGTCCCAGTCGGTATCCCGCGTCTCGGGCATGTTGGCGGTCAGGTAATAGCGCAGCGGATCGGGGTCGTAGCGGCTGAGGAAGTCGTGCCCCCAAACGGCCCAGTTGCGGCTGCCCGAAATCTTCTTCCCCTCCAGGTTCATGAATTCGTTGGCCGGCACGTCATAGGGCAAGGTGAGGCGTTTGCCGTCGAGGTTGGCAAAGAGTTTGCCGAACCATTCGCCCGAGCCAATCAACTGTCCCGGCCAGATAATGGCGTGGAAGGGGATATTGTCCTTGCCGATAAAGTAATAGGAGCGCGCTTCGGGATTGAACCACCACTCCTGCCAGGCCTCTGCCTCGCCGCGCAGTTGCGCCCATTCGATGGTCGCCGAAAGGTAGCCGATCACCGCTTCGAACCAGACGTAGAGGCACTTTCCCTCCCAGCCCTCGACCGGCACCGGGACGCCCCAGTCGAGGTCGCGGGTGATCGGCCGCCCGCGCAGGTTCTCGGCTTGGATTTGCCCCAAGGACTGGCGCAACACATTGGGCCGCCAATAAGACTGGCGCTCTTCGAGAAAGCGCACGATCTCGGGTTGCAGCTTGGCGAGGTCGAGGTAAAAGTGCACCGTTTCGCGCAATTCCGGGATGGAGCCGTCGATCTTGGAGCGCGGGTTGAGCAGTTGGGTGGCCTCCAGCAGGCTGCCGCAGCCCTCGCACTGGTCGCCGCGCGCCCCTTCGTAACCGCAGAGATAGCATGTGCCCTCGACATAGCGGTCGGGCAAAAAGCGGTTCTGGGTCAGCGAGAACCATTGTTGTTCGCTCTGGGTGTAGAGGTAGCCGTTGTGGTTGAGGGCGAGGAAAATGGCCTGAGAGACCTTGAAGTGATTGGCGGTGTGCGTGCTGGTAAACAGGTCGTAGGTCAGGCCGACTTTTTGAAAGAGGGCGATAAAGCTTTGGTGGTAGCGTTGATAGACCTGATAGGGGGTGAGGCCCTCGGCATCGGCGCGCACTGTGACCGGCGTGCCGTGCGAATCCGACCCCGAGACCATCACCACGTGGTTGCCTTTCAAGCGGTGGTAGCGCGCAAAGATGTCCGCCGGCAGATAGGAACCGGTCAGATTGCCGACGTGGATCTCCGAGTTGGCATAGGGCCAGGCCACCGCCACGAGGATGTTATCGGTCATGGGCACTCTCCTCCAAGGTAAGGGATGACAAGGCTATCCCCGAGGGACAGCCCGGCGCAGTGACCCGCTTCGGTGCGGAGGAAGGGCTCAGCGGGCTGTCCGGGTTGCAAAGGCTTCGCACATCCTGCCTGTCCCGATTGCGATCGGCGCGGATTGAAGCGTCCTCCAACCGTCCGTAGGTAGGGTGAGTTTATCCCCAGCCTCTGATTTTGTCAACCTTTGGGCTTTGCGCCCTTGGAAGAGCGGAAACCACCGATCTTCCCGCTGCCTACCTTGGGAGTTTGCGCCCCGCTTTGAGGGGAGGGCTGAAGACCAAGCCCAGCCTCGCTCGGGGGAGGGCACAGCGGGGTGGCCTTACAGGTATTCGCGCAGCAGGCGGGCGCAGCTCGGGTGACGCAAACGGCGCAAGGCCTGAAGCTCGATTTGGCGGATGCGTTCGCGGGTGAGGCCGAACTTATCGCCCACTTCTTCGAGGGTTAGCCTTCGGCCGCAGTCCAAGCCGTAGCGCAGACGCAACACGCGCGCCTCGCGGGGGCTAAGGGTGGCAAGCACCCGTTCCACCTGTTCCCTGAGCATTCGCGATTGCACCGCCTCGTAGGGCTGCTCTGCCGTTTCATCCTCGAGAAAGGCGCCCAACTCGGCATCCTCTTCTTCCCCGTAGGGATCTTCGAGCGAGAGCGGGGTCTGGGAAAACTGTAGGACTTGTTGAACTTTCTCCGGCTTTTCTTGGAGTTCCCAGGCCAGTTCCTGCAGGGTGGGCGGCCGGCCCAAATCCTGTTCAAGGGCTTGGGCGACCCGGTGGAGGCGCCGCACCCGATCGCCGAGGTAGACGGGCAAGCGGATCGTGCGTGCCTGCACGGCGATCGCCCGCATCACCGCCTGACGGATCCACCACGTGGCGTAGGTGGAGAAACGAAATCCGCGCCGGTATTCGAACTTCTCCACGGCGCGGATCAAGCCCAAATTGCCCTCTTGGATGAGATCGCCGAAGGGCACCCCGCATCCGATATAGCGGCGGGCGATGGAGATCACCAGGCGGGTGTTGGCCTTGATCAGTTGCTCCCGGGCTGCCAGACCGTCGCAGATCAGGGCTTGGAGTTCCTCCAGCCTTTTGCGGCTCGGTTTTCGCTTGGCCTTTGCCAGCTCCTGTTGAGCTTGGCGGCCGCGCTCGAACCGCTGTGCCAGCTCGATTTCTTCTTGGTGGCTCAGCAGGGGGACGCTGGCCATTTCGCGCAGATAGAGATCGAGCAGGTCCGGCGGGAAATCCTCGAGCTCGGCTTCGAGCTCCTCTTCCTCGGTCTCCACTTCTTCGATTTGGCTTGTGAGGGCAAAAGGAACGATTTGCTTTGCCTCCCCGGCGATTCTGTTGGACAAGATCATTGACACCCCTCCCAATGCTGACCGAAAGCCAAAGCGGCTAGGCTATTCAAGGCCTTGCTGCTGCAACCACGCCTTCAGGGCGGCGAGCCGCGGGTCGATCTCTTCTTCGGGGTGAGAGCAGGGAGCTTCGTTTTGATCGGCGCCGCAGATGGGACAGAGGCCCTTACAGGTGGGGGCGCAGAGCGGCTGGATCGGCATGGCCAGGAACATGTATTCGCGCACCAGCGAAGAGAGGTCGAGTTGCATGTCCTCCGGCAGAAGCAACCCGCTCTCGCTCATCGCATCTCGTGTAAAGGCGTATAATTCTGTGAAATCCACCTCTAAAGGTAGGGTAAAATCGTTCAGGCAGCGCACACATTGACTCGGCGTAGTGGCGCGGAGGAGTGCGTGCACGAGCAAGCCTTGGGCCGTGCGCGTGATCTGCACACTTCCGCCCAAGTTGTCCAGAGTCAGGTCGGATTCAAGGAGAATATGGGCGATCTCGATTTCAAAATTGCGGCTTTCACCGACCGGGAGACCGACGATGAAGCCGACGTTGATGCACAGAGGACCTTTGGCGACCACGGAATCATCCAATCAGAGCAGGTTTGCCCCATTATATCACGGCCTATGCGATCTGTCAACAATCACTATTTATTTTGAAGTTATCTAGCTATATTGTAAAATTTTTTGGGAAAAAGTGCCCGCCGTGCGACAACTACTCTTAGCTACCAGCAACCCCGGCAAAGTGCGGGAGATGCGCGCCATGCTCTCGAGCTTGCCGCTTGAGATCCACGACCTGCGCGACCTCGCCCTCGACCTCGAGGTGATCGAGGACGGAAGCACCTACGCCGAGAACGCCGCCAAGAAAGCGCAGACATACGCTGCGGCCAGTGGCTTGTTGACCCTCGCCGACGATTCCGGCCTGGAAGTGGATGCGCTCAACGGCGAGCCCGGCCTGCACTCAGCGCGCTATGGCGGCCGGCCCGATGCCACCGACGCCGACCGCCGCGCCTTCCTGCTCGCCCGCCTGCAGGGAAAGCCCCGCCCGTGGACGGCGCGCTTCCGCTGCGTGCTCGCCCTGGCCTTTCCCCAACAGCCATGTCGCTTTTTTGAGGGCGTTTGTGAGGGAGAGATCCTCCCCGAGGAGCGCGGTGCCGGCGGCTTTGGCTACGATCCGATCTTCCTTTTGCCCGCCCTGAACCGCACTCTGGCTGAACTGAGCCTGCACCAGAAGAACGCCCTCAGCCATCGCGGCCGGGCTTTGCAGGCTTTGATCCCTTACCTGACCCGCTTGATCGCCGAAGACCCCGCCAAGTGTGTTTGAATCCGGGAGGCGCCGAGGCCAGATCATGATGAACCGGGTGCCAAGCTCCTTGAATGCAGTGGATTTTCTCAGCGCCGGGTTGCGGTGGCTCTTTGTTCTGGCGCTTGCCCTGGCTGCGCAGGGCGCAGGCCCGCTTGCGCCGCTGCTCTTCGCTTATGGGGTGCTCGCTCTGGCCTGGGGCTTTGGGCTTCTCAGGCCCGCTTGGGCGCGTTACCTGCGCCCGGCAAGCGTGGCGGTGGACTTTGTGTTCGGGGCGCTGGTGTTGGGGCTGGTGGAGGGGCGCTTTCAGGCTCTGCTCTGGTTTGCCGCCCTGCCGCTGCTCAGCGCCGGGCTGAATTTGCCCGGTTACGGCTTGGGCCTGCTCGCTCTGCTGAGCTTTCTCTGCTATGGGGGGCTGCTCTGGCTGCGGGCGCCTTCGGCTTCGGCGTGGCCGGCCGGCTTGGGCCACCTGGCCGGGGCCTTGGCGGTGGGAGCGGGGCTGGGCTGGCTGCTTCAGCGCGCCCGCTACAAGCTCTCCCCAAACGCTGCCCTCTCAGCCGCCCCCTCCTCACACCGAGCAGGGCAAACAGACCCGCGCACAGCCTTATACCGGTTGATCCACACCCTGAGCGCCACGCTGAGTTATGCGCGCGTGCTCGAGACGGCGTTGGATGCGAGCCTCGAGGCGCTGAGGGCCGAAGATGGCTCGGAGAGGCTACTGGTCTCCGCTGTGCTGCTCGTCGAACAGGAAGCCTCGGGAGAGGAGGGACTGCGGGTGGTCGCAGCGCGCCGCTTCACCCCGGCCGATGCAGATCGGGTTCTGGCGGTGGAAAAGAGCCCGGTTCTGCGTCGGGCTTTAGCCGACGAGCGCCCCACCCTTCAGCCTTCTCCGGCGCAAGACCCGGAATTGGGCCGCATCCCGGCTTTGCACTCCTGTCAAGCCCTTTACCTTTTGCCCCTGCGTCGGGGCTTGGAGGCATACGGCTTGTTGCTCTTTGCCCACCCTCAGGCGGAATATTTCACCCCCGAGCGGGGCGAGATTTTGCAGATCATCGCCAATCAGGCTATCGTGGCGATCGAAAACGCCCTGCTCTATCAGCGCCTGGAGGAAGAGAAGGAACGCCTTCTCAAAATCCAAGAGGAAACCCGCAGGAAGCTGGCCCGCGATCTGCACGATGGCCCGACGCAATCGGTTTCGGCCTTGGCGATGCGGCTCAACTTAGTGCGGCGTCTGCTGGAACGCGATCCCGAAGCGGCTGCCGAGGAACTGCGCAGGCTCGAAGAGCTGGCCCGCCGCACCACTCGCGAAATGCGGCACATGCTCTTTACCTTGCGTCCCTTGGTGCTGGAATCCCAGGGCCTGATTGCCGCCCTCGAAGCCATGGCGGAACGGATGGCCGAGACCTATCACCAGAAGGTGATCGTCGAGGCCGATCCGGCCACGGCGCAGGGGTTGGAAGCCCACCGACAGAGTGTGATCTTCGCCCTGGTTGAAGAGGCGGTCAACAACGCCCGCAAGCACGCCCGGGCCGAGCACATCTGGGTGCGGTTGAACTACGCCGCTCCGGAGTTGCTGCTGCTCGAGGTGGTCGATGACGGGGTGGGCTTTGACCCGGCTGCGCTGGCTGAGACCTATGCCCGGCGGGGCAGCCTCGGCCTGATCCACATGCGCGAGCGGGCCGAGTTGCTTGAGGGGGTATTGCAGATCGATTCCGGGCCGAACCGGGGCACGGCGGTGCGGGTGTGGATTCCGCTCACCAAGCCGGCTGCAGAGCGCCTGCGCAAAGGGAGAGTGGCCTAGGCGGGGCTGGGACATGCCGAGCTTTGCAGGGATCGCTTATTCCTTCTCGCCCCGTGGGCCGGCAGAGGCCCCGCCTTTGGTGCTGATCCACGGCGCAGGGGGGATGAGCCTCTCCTGGCCGGCCCCGATTCGACGTCTGGAACACACCACGGTGATCGCCCCCGACCTGCCTAATCACGGGAAATCGGCGCCCCGCAGGCTGGGAGGGTTGGAAGAGTTCGCTGCCGCCCTGCTGGAATGGTTCGATGGAATGCGACTCGATCCAGTGGACCTTTGCGGTCATTCGATGGGCGGGGCGATCGGCCTTCTGTTGGCGTTGCAGGAGCCGCAGCGGGTGCGCAGGTTGATCGTGATCGGCAGCGCCGCCCGCTTGCCTGTCAGCCCCACTCTCTTAGAGTTGGCCGCAGACCCTCGGACCTTTGCGCAAGCGGTGGAGTGGTTGATCCGGCACGCCTTTGGCCCTAACGCCCCGCAACGCACGCGGGAGTTGACCGCCCAACGCCTGCTCGAGACCCCTCCCCAAACCCTCTACTCGGACTTGTTGGCCTGCGATCGCTTTGACCTCTCTGCGGAAGTGGCGCGCATCCGCCATCCCACCTTGGTGATCGGCGGCGGATGCGACCGCCTGGTTACGCCGGCCGCAACCCGGTGGTTAGCGACCCACTTGCCCTGCGCTCGGCTGGAAGTGCTGCCCCAAGCAGGGCATCTGGTGATGCTGGAGCGGCCACAAGAAGTGGCCCGGCAGATAAGCCGCTTTTTGCGCCGCTAGCCCCTACAATGCTTTTCTGTGCCTCTTCTCGTGCGGCTGTGGCCAGCGAGGCGAAAATCGACTGTTTTGCCCTTGTCAAGGCAGCGGCTTTCGGGTATAATGTCAAACAATATAAACCGGATGATTTTTGCGCACCCCCCCTCGAAAAAGGGCCGAAAATGGGCAAACGGGGGAGGGGGGTGCGCAAAACGGGGCAGTACCTTAAAAAGTGGGAGAAAAATGGCCTTTTGGGGGCCAAGAGGAGAGGAAAAGTGGGGCGTAAGAGGCGTTGAGAAGGCGAAAGAGGGGGCGAGAGTGGGTCTTGTGAAAATTAGAGCAATCAGGGAATCCCCTTCCGCCCGCAAGGGCATTAAGACCCACCGTTTCTTGTGATAACAAAATCATTATTTTCATTCGAATCCCCTTCCGCCCGCAAGGGCATTAAGACCCACCAGCAATTGACCCACCAACTGACCACCATTTTGGTCCGAATCCCCTTCCG
>JANXBJ010000012.1 GCA_025057645.1 Anaerolineales bacterium | reverse complement strand
TCCTTGGCGGCCTTGAGTTTGTTCGAGCATCGGGTGAGCGTGATTTGGTTGCCCGCCTATTGTTCAGAACTGAACCCGATTGAACGCTTCTGGCATCACCTCAAGGAGCGGATTTGTCTCAACAAGCTCTATCCAGACATGGCTGAGCTTGTCCAAGCTGTTATTGATCAACTGGAGCGGCAGAATGACTGTAGCCGGGTCGATCGCTTCTATTTGTAAAGGTCATGCAATGACTTACTTAGTGTGGTCTCATTGGTGACTAGAATGGGCTCTATGAGCCACCTCCGTTGGTGAAGAATGGTTTGAAGAGAGAATGCAAATGCTCCTTCCAAGCGCACTGTGACAGATTTCGTCTCTTCTGAATTCCAAGGTGTCTACTCGCTTGATAACGTCACTGCCAATTTGCGTCTACACTCAGTGCCGCTTTGAGGTTGTCTCTGGATGGTGCGAAGTACCTCTTCTTGAGCGTGAGCTCGCTGAAGTTCATGTTCCCGGAGGAAACAAACCAGATTAAGCGCATGTGTCAACGGGATACGATTGCTTTCGGCTCGTTGCAGAGGTTCTTGGTTTCATTTCTGCTCTTCTCTAAGTAGTTGCTCTTCTCCTTTCGTCCTCAAGGTCAATGTAGCGTTGTGTTATGCGAACTAGTTCAAGCCAACCGGAGTGATGGGTTCCGGCTGTAGTAATAAAGATGTCGATCTTTTTTCGTTGCTGTTGAGCGTAATTATAGTGCCGGCAAATAATCTCGTTCGTAATAACGCGTGAATCTTTACTACCGTCCTCTGTTGTCACACTATTGAGGACTGCTGAACCTGCTCTAGCCACATCCAGCCGTTGGACTTGATCTCGGCCGATTTCTGTAGCCAGGGGAAGCCAAGCCCTTGTAGCCGTCTTGCTACAATGCAATAATCAAAGTGACGCCATAAAACTCGAGGAATCCGCCTTTCTCTCTCCTTCTATTACCCAAAACTGCGCAACGAGAGTCTTCTATACCGGCAAAGTTGCGCTAATGTTTCAAGTTGTCACATTTTATTGTAATCTAAACTTACCTAAAGCTTATTGCATTTTAGCTTTTAAAATGCAATAATATCGTTAATGATGCCTTTAGATACTCTCCAGGCTTCGGCCCTTTTGGTATTGCTGGAGTCAGAACAACCGCTTTCAACACGGCGCCTTGGTGAGCGTTTGGGCCTCTCAGCGCGAGCGCTACGTTATCGTTTGCCCTTATTGAGGGCCTGGCTCATGCGACAAGGCGCACAGTTACTTGTTAAGCCACGCAGCGGTTTATCTCTCCGAGCATCGCCCGAAGTACGACAGCGCTTGCAGGCAGAACTGCAGCAGATGAAATTGACGCCATCCTTTCGCGCCGAGGAACGGGTGCTCTACCTTCTATTTTTGCTGGTAACTGGTCCTGGGGAAACCACCCTAGGCATGCTCCAAGCTAACTTGGGTGTATCCCGCTCTACTTTGTCGCGTGACCTGCACCAGGCTGAGGGCCGTTTGAGTGCTAAAGGCCTTATTCTCAAGTACTCCCGTCACCGGGGTTTTTGTTTGCTCGGCTCGGAGGTGGCCCAACGTCATCTATCGCTTGAGATTCTACTTCATAGTGGCTTGAATAGAGCACTGGCTGAGCTGATCACTCGCGGTAAACTCACTTCTTCATGTTTCTATACTTGCTTGCAGCAAGTTCTGCTAGATGAGGTCAAAACTTGGCCTCTAGTTGTTTCATATCGCCTTGTAGCTCGTTTGGAACGAGAGTTAAGCCTTAATCTGAGTGATGATGATGTACTCTTCCTCACCTTGTATTGGGCCCTGACACTAAGGCGGTTGCAAGGCGGACACACGGTTAGCCACTCGGAACGCTCGGTGGAAGTGCTCATATCAGCACAGGAATTTGCCTGCGTGGAGGATTTGATCGCTTCGTTTGCCTTAGAAAACAACGTGCATATTCCTCGCGACGAAATCTTCCAGTTCCTTGTTGAGATTAAGGCTTGTCAAGGCGAGCTAACCCTTATGCCTCAATCGACAGTGATGGATGAGAGCAAAGTTGGATGTCGGATAGCCGAGCAGATGCTCAAGCGCCTTGGGGATCGCTTGGGCTATAACTTATGTAATGCCGATATTCTGGATCAGATGAGTCTACACCTAACGCGAGCCCTAGCGCGTTTGCGTGCTGGTTTGCCGCTTTACAACCCTCTTACTCAAGAAGTTCAACGAGCCTACCCCCATCTATGGGCGACCTCTCTTGAAGACGCCCGGGATATCGGAATGCAATATGGCCTGATCATTCCAGAAGAGGAAGTGGCTTATCTAGTAATGTACCTAGCGCTGGCGATCCAACTGGCAGAGCGAGCCCAGCAGCGCCGTGTCCGAGTGGTAGTGGTATGTCCTACTGGCGGTGTAATGGCGCGGCTGCTGGTTCATCGGCTTCAAACGGCATTGCCAGAAATCGAAGTGGTAGAGAGCGTCCCGCTGCGCGGGTTAGCGCGTCTGGATGTGAGCCGGGTGGATTTGGTTATTTCTACGGTCAAGTTGACTGCAGGACGTTTACCGGTGGTGACGGTCAATCCCTTACTTGGAGAGGGGGACTTACAACGGATTCGGTCCCAAATAGCTCAACTTCAAACCTCTCAAAACTCAGTGACACAAAGGGAGTGTGAGGCATGCCGCTAAAGCGTATTATTGTTGCTTGTGGCTCTGGGGTAGCTACATCCAACGTAGCTGCTGAGAAATTGCGCAATCTGCTGCGCGAACAAGGGCATCACAATGTCGATGTTCGAGCAGTAGACATAAAGAGTCTGGAAGCTGAAGCCAAGGTAGCCGATTTGCTTGTCTCGATTACCCCCTATGCTATTCGCGATAAGGAGTTGCCCATCCCTTCAATAAATGGGATTCCCTTGCTTACCGGTGTGGGAACGGCGGACGTCATAAAACAAATTAAGGATATCCTCAAGCTGTAATTCTAGTCCTACTACGTGTGTAAGTCGTAAGAGTGAGTTACATCTTAGATTAGAGAGGAGGTGAATTTAGGATGCTATCCTAGGACTCGACTTACATAACCTTAGTCATATTTTGCTGGTCTTTCAAAAAGATTAAAGACAGAGAAAGGAGAAAGAAAAATGCAAGCTGCATTAGATCTCATCCGCAGTTTTTTGGATTATGGTCCCAATGTGGCTCTGCCCGTGATTATGTTCTTGCTATGTCTGATACTGGGCATGCGCGTTGGCAAAGCTGCCGGTGCCGGCTTGATGTTAGGAGTGGCTTTTACCGGAATCTTTGTGCTCTTCGATTTTGCCTTCCCTGTCTTGGGTAAAGCTGGGCAAGCCATGGTGCAGCGTATCCCTGGCCTCCGCTTTCAAGCCTATGACCTAGGCTGGACAGTGGCTTCGGTTATTTCGTGGGCTTGGCCGTATGCCTTTCTGATGTTTCCGCTCCAGATCGCAATTAATATCGCAATGCTGGCACTAGGCTGGACCAAATGCCTTAATGTCGATATGTGGAATGTGTGGCACAAGGCCACTCTAGGGGCATTTGTTTCGGCCCTAGTGGGTCAAAGCTCGCCCGCTTTGGCGCTGCCACTGGGGTTCCTCGTTGCGGCGGTTTGGGTGGTCGCAGAACTGATCAGCGCCGACCATACCCGCGAACAAGTCTACAACCTGACCCGCATCCCGGGTATTGCTGTTTCACATAATATGCTTTTGGACATTATGTGGATGGCGCCGGTTTTGGATCTAATCGAGAAAATCCCCGGCTTAGGGAAAATCAAAACTAGCCCCGCCGATCTTCGTCGCCGCATTGGGATTTTTGGGGAGAATTACGTGATCGGAGCTATTTTAGGATTGATCTTTGGCTTACTGGCGGGCTATGATCTCAAGGGTGTTGCAACCCTAATTATCCAGTGTGCCGCTGTTGTGACGCTCTTCCCCTTGCTGGCTGGACTGTTTGCGCGTGCTCTGGCCCCGGTGGCTGAAGGGGCGCAGGAATTCATGCAGAAGCGTTTCCCTGGGCGCAGTTTCTATATCGGTCTAGATTGGCCAGTATTGGCTGGGATTGACTCGCTATGGGTGACTGGCATTCTGATTGCTCCATTGATCCTGCTCTTTGCTATCATCTTGCCCTTCAACAATACCTTGCCGTTCGGGAGCATAATCGCTGTCTCGCTGGTGGCGACAGTAACCGTGATTACTCAGGGCGATTTAGTCAAATCGCTCTTGCTTTCGATCATTGGTATCCCGGTGTATCTGGGAGCAGCGACTTACTTTGCACCCTACCTTACCAACTTAGCAGTTGCCACCGGCGCAATTCAAGTCCCCGAAGGGTATGGTATGGTGACGTGGCTGGAGACCAACGCTGCTGGAATGCGTTTGCTAGTCTTCACCATTCTAGATGCCCTCAATGGCAACATTCTGCCTGGGCTGATTGCGTTAGTGGTTCTGGTCTTTTGTGTGTGGTACTACTTCCCAGCGATGAAGCGCCGAGAGAACGCTGCGGCTCAGGAGAGCGGTGGCATCTCCGGCAACCCGCTCCCTTACCCTGAGGTAGCATCCAAAGCGGCCAAACCAGCACCTACTGACTAACCGGAGTTGAGGGTGGCTCTCAGTAGTTTATCGAGAGCCACCTTCTTTAGAGAAGCAACATATGATCCTGACTGTTACCTTTCATCCCGCCCTCGATCGTATTCTCTTGGTAGAGGAATTACGCTCCGATACCGTCAATCGCGCGCGGGTCATGGTAGAGTACGGAGGGGGTAAAGGTAACAATGTAGCGCGGGCTCTCCACCGCTTAGGCGTCCCAGTGCTGGCTTTTGGGTTTCAGGGGAGCGGACCGGGGTTAACTGCACGACGTGCCTTCAAGCGCGAGGGGATTCCAACCCATTTCGTTGCCTGCCGCCATCCTACCCGTATTTCCACCCTACTACTGGAGGAAACCAGTGGGCGGAGCTACACCCTATATGAACCGGGGCAAACGGTGACCCTTAGAGAGATTCAGGAACTGAAAACCCAGTTTCTCCAAGTGATAGGAGGATTTCAAATAGCGCTCTTCTGTGGATCGGCACAGACATCTGCGCTGGCGCACTTGCTAGCCGAACTGATTACCGAAGCCCGCCAGAGAGGAGTGGTGTGCGTGTTGGATAGTTCAGGGCAGGCCCTGCGTGAGGGTATTCAGGCACGCCCCTTCATGGTTAAGATTAACTGCGCCGAGCTCGAGGAACTGGTGGGGGAGCCCTTGCAGACACAAGAGAGACTCACAGAGGCTATGCTCTGGGTGCAGCGCCAAGGAGTAGAGGTGATGGCAGTTACGCAGGGTGAGGATGGGCTGGTGGTCACTGATGGCAAGTCACTTTGGCGGGGTGTGCTGAGGATGGATAAGGTGATTGCTGTAATGGGATGTGGAGATGCACTGTTGGCAGGAATGGCCTATGCCCTGCTGAACGGCCTGCGTTTACCTGAGATCGTGCGCTGGGGGGTGGCCTGTGGAGCAGCTAATACGCAAGTGGTGGGGGCGGGCTTTATTAACCGGACTGAGGTCGAGCAGTTGCTCTCCCGAGTACAATTATCTCATCGCAAGCTTTAAGCAGAGGAAACTGTCGTGGAGAACCCTTATTTTCAGCTGCGTCAACGTATTGCAGAGATTGGTGCCCTAATGTATGCCCGTAACCTGACCGACTCGGCTGGGGGTAACATCAGTGTACGCGTGGAAGAGGTAATCCTGATGACCCCACGTTATGCGGGTAGCAAATACCTATGGCGGTTGCGTCCGGAGCAGGTGCTGGTGCTAGATCTAGCCGGCAATCGCTTAGAAGGGGAAGGCGAGGTTTCGCGGGAGGTGCGGGTTCATCTAAAACTGTTAAACAGCTTTTACCCTGATGGTACTGCGGTAGTGCACGGTCATGCGCGGAATGCGCTGGTCTTCTGCAGTCTCGGACGACCCATCCCTTCGATGCTTTATGCCACAGATAAGTTCGGCACAATTCCACTGGTTGAAGATGCTCAGGCTCATACCCAACGCTTGGCTGATGTGATTGGTGCAGCGATAGGAGAGCAGTTGGAACGAGTGCGTAAACAAGCCGCAGCAGTCCTTGCGCCGCGTCATGGGGTTTTCGTCTTTGCTCGGGACCTAGAATCCGGTTATGACGCACTAGAGCGCATTGAGGTAAGCGCTTATTGCGCGCTGATGGCGCGGCTTCTCGCCTGAGGAGGGGGGTGGAATGTCAAACAGTATGCCGATGCTTCTGGCTGAAGACTTGGTGCTCCTAGATCTGGAAGCTGGCAGCGCACAGGAGGTTATCCAGCAGATGGCGGCACATCTCCTGGCACGAGGGTATGTGAAAGAGTCCTATCCCAAAGCCGTTCTGGCACGGGAGGAAAAGTTCCCCACTGCACTTCCTACTCCCATTGCGGTTGGTTTCCCCCATACAGATGCTAGCCATTGCCTGAAACCAGCGATTGCGGTGGGGGTCTTGCGCCAACCAGTTAAGTTCGGCTTCATGGGTGACCCCAGCCAACTCCTTGACGTAAGGTTAGTGTTCATGCTCTCGGTCACCCAACCCCAATATCAGGTCAAGACCTTACAGAAGCTGATTGACCTGTGCCAGCAGGTTGAGAATACTGAGCGTATTTTGTCTGCACAGAGTCCTAGCGAGGTGATCGAGGTGCTGAAAGCACTGTTTGAATCCTCAGTAACAACATTCCAACCAAGTACTCCCTCGGCTGCTAATAATTACGGCGCAAGGGGAGAGGTCGTGGTGGGACATCCGGTGGGGCTGCATGCACGTCCGGCAGCCCTCTTCGTTAAGACAGCGGTGCAGTTCCCATGCGAGATTCGAGTGGCGCATGTGGATCGCCCTCACCAACTGGTTAACGCCAAGAGTATCCTTAGTGTATTAGGATTAGGCGCTAAGCAAGGGGATCGTATCGTAATTGAGGCACAAGGTGAGCAGTGCCATGAGGCATTGAAGGCCTTGATAAGCCTTGTTGAGGGGAATTTTGGCGAGTCAGAGGGGAATAACCGTGGTTGAGCCCCACGAGGAAAGCTGTCTCGAGCTGGTGGCAGCGCTGGCCGAGCGCTTTGACCCCGTAGCAGCACGTGGTCGGGAGGCTGAGATCCAGTTTCTTTTCAGCGGTGAAGAGAGCGGAGCATGTTACTTGCGTCTAACTAGGACCGGTTGCACCTTCCACCTCGGCGAAGCACTCTACCCTACTCTAACTATCCGAGTGAAAGCTGAAACGTGGAAGGCAATCATGCGTGGAGACTTGAGTTGGGAGAGAGCAATGATGGAGCGTCATTTCCTGGCTACAGGGAACTTTCCCTTGCTTGCCCAAATGCCTCGCATCTTTCATATCGGCTGAACTAAGCGAACAACTCTCCGACTAATTTTAGTCTTTGGGGGATTGAGTTAGGCGTACAAAAACGGGTCAACATACTCTAGAAACTTCTAGCGCCTTTTTATTTTGGTAAGCTTGAACCATCCTCCTATTTGAGAGGCGGTGAAGGTTTACTTACAAAGCGTATTCCAAACTCCACGAACCATATAAATGGGCATGTAAGGCAAGGGCAGTAAGATATGCTGTATGAGTCGGTAGCGCTCTCGCTTTTGCCAGCCATGCCCAGGGAACACTTCTTGCGTGGCATGCAAGTGGGGGCACGAGAATGCGAAAATGGTTTTGTTTTCCTGTCTAAAGTTGGGAATTGCGAGTGCTGCGGCGCATCCCTAGGTTGGCAACCTTTGAGTAGGGCTTGAGCCGATTGAATAGGGAGGCCTAGGAAGGACGTTGCAAGGAGTTTTCGGGCAAGAGCGAGAGTTTGTAGGAAACAGAAGCCGTTGTAGGAGGGTAAACAGGGAGGGGAAAGCAAGCCTTGTAAAAGAGCTCTCTGGCCGGGGCCACCTTACGTCAAGTCTGGGAAACAGGACCCGTCCGAGCGAGGAAGAAAATAGGGGCGGCAATTGTGCTCTGAGAAACGTTTCCCTGGAAATAAAAGGGACAGCGCAGGCACTCGGGTTTTGAGAGCCTCCACTGTGCAGAAGGGGATAGGAAGAAAGGGGAATCTCAGTGCGTTAGAGGGGCATTTGCCGATAAGATTGGGGTGAACCGAGGGCACGGACACTCGCAACGGCGTTCAGCTTAGCTTGCAAGCGCGCGCAGAGTTAAATGATCTCGGTTGGAGCAGTTGAGCCGGTTTAGGCACCCGAGGATGCGGGTGGGTCAAAAAAACCGGTTTTTGCGGTTTGGGGCGGGAGAAGAGAGCGGCCCGCAGGGTAAATTACAGGCGCAGCTTTAGGGTGGTGGCTGATTGCCGAAGAAGTAGCTGTGGAATTACGTCGTCATTGGCGTATCGAGAAGGGTGGATTGGAGTATGGGATGTCACCTAGGATAAGGCTCGCCTGCTCAGTTGCAAAATTGGCTTAGGGTTGAACAGTAACCGTAATGCGACTACTGCGTTACTGCATCAGTGCCTCTCCCTATACTGGTGGGCGAACGCTACTAGAATTAGAGCCAAACATCGTATTTTGGTGATTGAAAGTTTTGTGTGTTTGTATGTAGGCACTATCGTAATCGCAGTAGTTGCTTTAAGTTTGGGTTTCAATTTTACTGCCGCAAGCTATAGTCCTATTAAGCTGCTGAGCAGTCAGGGCAGCAATCTCAAATGCCCTTCCAGATTCTCTAACACCGTGCTTTCCCCCCACCACATGGGGTAGTATTGCAGCTTGCTCCAGCGTTCTGCTAGGTCAATGTAGTGCGGATGAAAAGCGTGGCCGGATTGACCTGTGGTGTGCACGGCAAGCGAGTTGTTGAAATCGCTGAGGTCGACGATCATGCGCATCGAGGGCAGCCAAAGGACCGAATAGCCGAGCGAGGTATCCCAGCCGGTGTTGTTGACGATCGAGTTTCCGCCGCCGGTCGGGAAAGGCCCTCGGTTGAAGAGTGCCTCTAGCGGTGCAATCCCTGATTGTCCAAAAGCCAAGTTGCGGAAGGTGGCGGTGTGCAAATCGCCCCAGCGCCATCGCTTTGGGTCTTCGCCCAGCGTTTTTTGCAGTTCTGCCACGGCCTTGGCGAAGGCGCGTTGAAAGATCAGATCACGGCCTTCGCGTTGGTTAGGGGTGGTTTGGTCGTCCCACCAAGAGTTATCCGGTTGCGAGATCAAATTGCGCATAACCTCAAAGTAGCGGTCGCCCCCGCTCGGCGGATGGTCCTCGGGTAGGTCGTCCCTAAAGGTGAGGATCAACAGGTGCTTCCAGAAAGCGGCGTAAAGCGCTGCGGCTGCGGAATCGGCTGTCGCTTGTCCGTCCCAGTTTTCAAGCAATTGTCGGGCAGCCCGTTGTTTGGTGTCCTCAAGCGGGAGCTGCAGCAAGATAGGAAGGGTAAAGGTACTGCTGGGGTCATAGCTGTCGCCTTGCATTTTCTGCATGTAGGTCAGATCGATCTTCTCCGGTGCGCTTTCGATCAGCTCAACAATGCGTCGGGCGCGAAACCCATAATCCCAATCGCTGGTAATCAGGTATGGGTAGTCGGCAGAAGGCACGCGGTTGTTCGCAGTCACAATATATCCCTGGGGTGGGTTTAGAGCGTAGGGTAGCTCCTCAAAGGGGATGTACCCCACCCACTCGTATTCATCCGTCCAGCCGGGGACGGGCAAGCGTCCATCGCCCTTGGCGCGAATGGGAATGCGACCCGGCATCTGATAGGCGATGTTGCCGTCTACATCGGCGTAGAGCAGATTTTGGGCCGGCACTGCAAAGGCCTGCGCTGCCCGGCGAAATTCCACCCAGTTGTTTGCCTTGTTGAAGCCCCAAATCGCCTCAAAGACTGGTGCAGGTTCCAGAGCCGTCCAGCGCATGGCGATGGCATAGCTTTCGGGCAAGTTGATGCCGGCTCTCTCGCGAAATGGTTTTGTCGCCTTGTCTTTTGGATCGGCTTTGTCCATCAGCGGCTCATAAGTATCGGAGATGATCGGACCGTGGCGGCTGAGGCGCACGGTAATCGTCACCGGTTCGCCCCCGCTGACCCGGATCACTTCCTGGCGGGTTTCAAACTCCGCCCACCTCCCGTTGACTTCATACTGGTTGGGATTTTCGGGGTTAACTCTCTCAATATATAAATCGATGACATCCGGGTTGACATTGGTAAACCCCCAAGCAATGCGCTCATTATGCCCAATGATCACTCCGGGCACACCGGCGAAAGAGAACCCCGCAACCTCTAAAGGACAGGCGGCGCTTTTCGGATGGCAATGAAGGGCGATCTGGTACCAGATCGAGGGCATTTGAATGCCCAAGTGGGGATCGTTAGCGAGGAGGGGCTTGCCCGTAACCGTGCGCGAGCCGGCAACCACCCAAGAGTTTGAGCCGATTGCATCTCCATTTTCACCTAGCCATGCCTGCAGGGAGCGCAGGTTTTTCAGCGAAGAGCGTAGGGCCTGTGTCACTGTCGCCGATTGCGGTAGGGCGGACTCTATGTTTGAAGAGCGGGATTGCGTTTCCAGATCGGCTTCTCCACCCGCCGGCACAATCGAGGGATGGTCTTCGGGGTAAGGGGGATAAAGCTCGGCAACCTTTTCGGACGGCAGGCTTCCCAACAAAATGGCTCGCTCGATTTCCGCTGCCAAGTTGCCGCCAAGGTCCCAAGCCATCACCTTTGCCCAGGTGAGGCTGTGAATCGGAGTCCACGGTTCTACCACGTAGTCCCGGTTGACTACTCCTAAAATAGCATACTCAAGACTGAGCGCCGCTCCTTGGTGGTCTCGCAAATAGGCGTTGACCCCTTCGCTGTAGGCGTTGAGGATGGCTTTTGACTCTGCGCTCAGCAGTTCGTATTCTTGTTCGGCGAGTTGGCGCCAGCCCAAGGTGCGCAAGAAAGCATCGGTCTGCACCTGCGCAGCGCCGAACATTTCTGAAAGGCGTCCGGAGCCAATGTGACGCCAAAGGTCCATTTGCCAGAAGCGGTCTTGGGCGTGAACATAGCCCTGCGCAAAGAATAAATCGTCCAGGGTAGCGGCGTAGAGGTGGGGAACACCCATGCGGTCGCGGTAGATATCTACCGCCTGAGATAGTTCGGGCAGTTGAATCTGCCCCTCTGTTTGCGGAAAAGATTTGCGTGCTAAATCGCTAGGGATGTAGATGCGAAAGAGGTAGAGGAAAAACCCGCCGAGGAGCAAAGCTAGAAGGAACAGCACAACTCCTATTCTGATGAGAATGCGGCGCAGAACATGCATCTTCTTGACCCTCGCGTTTGGCAGTTGAAACAAGGCTTGTGTTGAAGTATACCTCTTTTCGCAACCGAGAAACTGCTCTTGCTCTCCCGAGCAAGCCGGTCCGTCTCATTTAGTGGTGATCCTTTCTTCGGGGTTTCTACTGAATCAGTAGAAAATATGTTATCTTTTCGTTGAGTCGATGAAGAAATCTTGACAAAAACAATGATTTTATATAGAATTGATGATAATCCCCGCTATTGCTTAATAATTTTCTGCCCCTGTCCCGCAGTGAGAAAAGCTCTTGATCCCCTTGATATAGCGATTATTCGCCACCTCCAAGAAGACGGAAGGAAGTCCTTCGCCCAAATTGCTGCTGAGCTTAATGTCTCTCCCTCGTCCGTTCAGCAACGCGCAAACCGCCTAATTAGAGAAAAAGCGATCGTCATCAAGGCGATCGTACACCCTGCCGACATTGAGGATGTAATTATGGCGATGGTGGCTATAAAGGCCGACGGCACAAAGCTGCATGCCGTGGCGCAGGCGATCAGCCGTCTGCCGGAGGTGCGTTGGGTGGTGATCTGCGCGGGTCACTATGACATCCTCCTCGAGTTGGTCTGCGAAGGTAACGAGCATTTACTCTATATCCTGTCGAACAAAATCTCTGTAATCGAAGGCGTGCGAGAGACGGTGACCTTCCCTTATCTTGAAGTGACAAAACGCACTTATGAGTGGGTTCTGCCCGACCTCGTCTCCGAGTAGCTCGCCTTCGGCTCTTGGGGAATAACCGTTGGCGCATAAGCGCCTCGTTGATCCAAATCCGAACTTCATCCAAGAAAGGAGAAAGCAGAGATGAGCACACCTTCTCCCCTTCCTAAACTTGCCGAACCCAAGCAAACCGAGATGCCCGAGGCGAGACACTACAAGCTGCTCATTGATGGACAGTGGGTGGATGGCAGCAGCGGTGAGGAAGTGCCGGTCCATAGTCCGGTGACAGGAGAAATTTTGGGATACTACCCTAAGGCGACAAAAGAAGATGTCGATCGTGCCGTCAGGGCAGCCCAGCGGGCTTTTGAGAAGTGGCGGCTGACACCACCCTTCGAGCGGGCAGCCCTGGTGCATCGCATGGCGGATGCTATTGAACGCAACCTCGAGAAGCTGGCCCGCCTTGAGTCTCTGGAAAACGGCAAGCCTTATTACAGCGAGGCCATCCCGTGCGTGCAGGAAACCGTAGAAAACTTCCGCATCGCTGCCGAGGACATTAAACGCCTCGAGAGCCCGATCATCCCCTCGCGCGACGGACACAAACGCATCCTGACCTTCTACCGTCCCTATGGGGTGTGGACGGTTATCACCCCGTGGAATTTCCCCACTCTGATCCCTTCGGAGACCTTGGCGCCGGGATTGGCGTCCGGCAATGTGATCATCTTTAAGCCCTCCGAATATACCCCCCTGACCGGCTTAGCCCTGATCGAGGCGATGATGGAAGCCGACCTGCCTCCCGGAATTATTCAATGCATCCCCGGCGAGGGCCCAACAGTGGGCGATTGGTTAGTGACCCATGAGGGCGTGGATGCGATTGCCTTTACAGGTTCCGATCGCACAGGCAGGACGATTGCCTCGCGCGCCGGCTTGAAACACACCCTCCTTGAAATGGGTGGCAACGGTCCGACCATCATTTTGGATGACGCAGACCTCGAGAAGGCAGCCGAACTCACGGCTTTCGGCTGTTTCTACGAGGCCGGCCAGGTATGTTGCGCCACGGAGCGGATTCTGGTTCATAAGAAAATTCATCGAGACTTTGTCGATTTGATCACCGAGCATGCGAAGAAGGTGGTGCTGGGCGATCCGTTCGATGAAAAGGTCACTATGGGACCTCTGTGTAATGAAATGACTGCCCAGAAGATGGAGCGACACATTAAGGACGCCCTTGAGAAGGGGGCTCGCCTGATCTACGGCGGCAAGCGCGCCAGCGGTTTCCCCACCAATTTGTATTTTGAGCCTACCGTTGTGGACGATGTGCCGGAAAGCGCAGTGATGCATTACGAGGAGTCCTTTGGGCCTCTAGCCGCAATCACCGCGGCTGAAAACGACGATGAACTGATCCGCCTAGCACACATCGACCGCTACGGACTCCAGATGGGCTTATTCACCTCCAGCTTGCATCGCGCCTTTTACTTTATGGAGCGGCTGCGCACCGGCAACTTGGTGATCAACGACAGCACCGATTACTGGGAGCCCCATGTGCCCTTCGGCGGCGCAGGTGGAACGGTGAGCGGTCATGGGCGTATCGGTGGTAAATACACCATGCTGGATATGGTCTACCTCAACACGGTGGTGATCGATTTTATGAATGTCAAGAAATAACGCACTTCTCTGTCAGACAACTCGCCGAGTTGTCTGACAGAAGACTAATCTACGGCTCAGAGGAAGGCAGAGATGAACACTCGAAAGTTAGCGGTATTCCTGATGTGGCTGTTGTCGCTGGTGCTAATGGCCTGTGGTGGTGCTCCTTCGCAGCCGTCCGAACCTACTCCGCAAGCGCCTGCAGAGACGCAGGGCGCACCTGTCGAAACTCAAGCACCCGCTAAAGGGAAGATCGTGATCTCCAACTGGGATGCCTACATGCCCGGCGATCTCCTCGAGAAATTCACCGCCGAAACCGGCATTCAGGTTGAGCTAGCCCTCCATGCGACCAACGAGGAGATTGTCGGCAAGCTGGTGGCTTCTAAGGGGAAAGGGTTCGACGTTGTGTTCATGACCGGCCAGTTTGCGGATGCTATGGCCAAAATGGGCTTGCTGAGTGAGATCGATTACACGAAGCTGCCGAACTCGGCTAACCTCTTTGAGGAAGTCAAGCGCATCCCCTTTACAAAGTATGCCGTGCCCTATACATGGGGAACCACCGGCCTGTGCTATCGCTCGGACCTGGTCAACTATGAACCCGACAGTTGGTATGACCTGCTCAAACCCAAGCCCGAATTGGTCGGTAAGATCACCATGCTCTCTACCGATCGGTGGTTGCTGCTGCCGGCGCAAAAGGCCTTAGGCTTTTCAGCCAATACCACCGACGAACAAGAGATGCAACAGGTCAAAGAGCTGTTGATCGAGGCCAAGAAGACCCTGCTCGCTTACGACAATACGACCTTCTATTCCAAGTTGGTCTCCGGAGAAGCTCTGCTTGTCGAGGCCTGGGATGGTTGGTGCAATTACGGCATTGCCGAGAACCCCGACATCCGCTTCGTCATCCCCAAGGAGGGCAGCGATCTCTGGGTGGACGCCATGGTAATTCCGGCACCTTCGGAAAACAAAGAAGCCGCTTATGCTTTCATTGATTACGTCTTGCGCCCCGAAATCGGCACGTGGGTTGCGGAGAACATTCTCTATAAGGTGCCAAGCCGGGCGGTGATGGAAAAGCTCTCGCCCGATTTGCTGAACTCTTTCCCCAACCTCGCTATTCCTCCTGGAGAACTCCTGAAACAAGAAGCTTTGCAAGATGTGGGCGAGGCCCAGAGCCTTTACTCAGCCATTGTCGCCGAAGTGCTCGCCAGTGAGTGAAGCCAAGCAAGGAGAGAAGGTTACGAAAGCTCTCTCAGGGAGCTTTCGTAACCTCGGGCTGCTGTTGGCGGAGCGGATAAAGTGAAGAGAATGGTCTCCCCCATACTTCTATTAGGACCAGCTCTTACGTGGCTTGTTATCTTTCTTGTGTTCCCACTCGCCCTGATTTTCGTTTATAGTTTCTTGCAACGTAGCCCGTTCGGTCAAATTGTTTTTCAGCCGAGCCTCGACAACTATCTACGCTTGTTCAATCCCACCGTCTTGCGGGTGTTTTTGAATTCTCTGCGCATCGCCTTTATCGTGACGCTCTTGGCGCTCCTTTTGGGGTATCCGACAGCTTACTTTATTTCTAGCCAGCCCTCACGTTGGAAAAACACCCTCTTGGTTTTGGTGATCCTGCCCTTCTGGACAAGTTACCTCATCCGCACCTATGCCTGGATTGTGTTGCTCAACCGCGAGGGAGTGCTGAGCCGTTTCTTGCTCGGACTGGGGCTGATCCGAGAGCCGATTTCGTTCCTCTACAACGACACCGCTATCGTGATCGGTTTGCTCTATGGGTATCTTCCCTTTATGGTCTTGCCTTTGTATTCGTCCATCGAGCGGCTCAGTCCGGAGTTGAGGGAAGCTTCATTCGACCTGGGTGCACCGCCGCTGAGAACTTTTTGGCATATTACGCTTCCCCTCACCCTGCGCGGCATCGTCACCGGAGCGATCTTCGTCTTCGTGCCCAGCTTGGGCAATTTCTTCGTCCCGGAGTTATTAGGGGGCGGTCAACGCTTCATGATCGGCAATATGATCAATAACCAATTCCTTCAGGCTCGCAACTGGCCCTATGGCTCGGCGATGGCATTTGGGGTGATGGCGATCGTATTGGCTCTGTTGTTCTTCCAAGCTTGGGTCACCCGTCGCACAGAGCAGGTCTAAGAGGGAATCGATGCGACTGAGAACTTGGCTGCGCCTGCACTCCACCCTTGTCTATGCGTTCTTATACGGTCCGATCGTTATGTTGGTTATCCTCTCGTTTAATCGCTCTGGGTTGCCGACAGCCTGGGGTGGATTCTCGTTGCATTGGTATCGAGAACTGCTCCACAATGAGGCGCTGCTAAACGCTGCCCTCAATTCTGTTTTGGTCGCAGCGGGATCGACCCTTGTCTCGGCGGTATTCGGCACGCTTCTAGCCATGGGGTTGGAGCGCATCGCTCGCAGCCTGGTGCTGGATGCATTCGTGTTTTTGCCGATGATTATCCCCGATATTGTTTTGGCGATTGCGCTTTTGTCCTTCTTTACGCTGATCGAACTCCCGCTCAGTCTGCTTACAATTACGGTTTCTCATATTGTTTTCAATATTGCGTTTGTTGCTGCCATTGTGCGCACCCGTTTGAGTTATTTTGATAATACGTTAGAGGAGGCTTCACTGGACTTGGGAGCACCGCCGCTAAAGACTTTCTTCAACGTTACTTTGCCCTTGATCTTGCCCGGCGTTCTCGCAGGCTCTTTGTTGGCTTTTACGATCTCATTGGATGAGTTTGTCATTGCTTTCTTTACTGCAGGGCCTTCTCAGCCAACCTTGCCGATCTTGATTTATTCGATGGTGCGTTTCGGAGTCACACCGGATGTCAATGCCTTAGCCACTGTGGTCTTGAGCGTCAGTGCATTGCTGATCCTGATCTCTCAACGCCTAGGGGGCACGGAGGGATTCTTTTGATGAACGGTTGGAGAGAGTTGATCCGCATCGAGAATGTCACTAAGCGCTTTGGTTCGACTGTTGCCGCCGACCACATTACGCTTTCGATCGGTGAGGGGGAGTTCTTTGCTTTGCTGGGGCCCAGCGGGTGTGGGAAAACCACTCTCCTGCGCATGTTAGCCGGTTTCGAGACGCCGGACTCCGGCTGCATCTTTCTTGATGGCAAGGACTTAACCGCAGTGCGCCCCTGGAAACGGCCGGTGAATATGATGTTTCAGTCCTATGCGCTCTTTCCCCATATGAACGTCTATGACAATATTGCCTATGGGTTGCGTCAGGAGGGATTGCCCGCTGCCGAAATCGACCGGCGAGTTCGGAATGCTCTTGAGCTGATCGGACTGCCCGATCTGGCAAAGCGGAAGCCGGGGAGTCTCTCCGGAGGGCAGAAACAGCGCGTCGCTCTGGCACGCGCAATTGTCAAGCAACCGCGTGTGCTGCTCTTGGATGAGCCTTTGGCCGCCCTAGATCGAAAACTACGGGTGGAGATGCGCCTCGAGCTAAAGCGTTTGCAAAGCGAGGTGGGAATCGCCTTTGTCTTCGTTACCCATGATCAGGAAGAGGCTCTGACGATGGCCGATCGGGCCGCGGTAATGAAGGATGGGAGGATTATGCAGGTTGGTACTCCCGAAGAACTTTACACCCGCCCAGCCAACTTATACGTAGCCCAATTTATTGGAGAAGCGAATGTCATCGGCGGAAGGTTGGAATGCATTGAGTCGGAGTGGCTGCTCAGGCAGGACACTCATCTCTTCCGTGTTTCCGGTGCAGAAGTTCGGCGCCATGGTCTTATGCAAGGCTCTCTTGCAGCCATTGTGGTTCGCCCTGAGCGGATGTTTATTGCCTCTGCCTCTTCAGTGGCAGAGCGCAAAGACTACAACGGCTTGTCGGCCCGGGTGATCGAGATCGCCTATCTCGGAAGCGCATATAACTTTGTGGTTCAGACAGACGAAGGAAGGCGATTTTTCGTCCAAGTGCAGGGTGCAGAGGGCTCTCCCTCTTACCGAGTAGGGGATGTAGTGATGGTGGGATGGGGAGTGGAACAAGGGATTCTCGTCCCTATGGATGAATTTGGGAATACTAACCCTCCCGAGGGCATCGCAAACAAACTCCGTTAAACCGAGGAGCGAAGAATGAATTTACAAGGAGAGCAAACTAGTCATTGGTTTCAGAGAGCTGCTCAAGTTCTGCCCTATGGGGTCAACTCCAACTTTCGCTATTGGGGGGATCAGGATACGCTCGTGGTTCAGCGCGCAAGAGGGGCCTATCTTTGGGACATGGATGGCAAGCGCTATATTGATTATCGTCTGGGGTTCGGACCGGTTATCCTCGGCCACGCTGAGGAGCGGGTAAACCGAGCCGTGGCTGAGGCGATTAAAGACGGTATCCTCTTTGCTTGGACAACGCCTGGCGAGGTGGAGCTTGCTGAGCGCATTGTGCGCTTGACCGGCGTGGAGATGGTGCGTCTGGCGAACAGCGGCACCGAAGCGACCATGCAGGCCTTACGCATCGCTCGGGCCTATACCGGGCGGGAGAAATACGTCAAATTTGAAGGCCATTATCACGGGTCGGCGGACTATTTCATGTATAGCACGGCTTCGGCAAGCCTGAACATGCTCGGTTCGCCGCACAGCCCCATCCCGGCACCGATGTCCTCGGGGATGCCGGCTCGGATAGCTGAAACGGTGATCGTCCTCCCCTTCAACGAGCTAGACGGCCTAGAAAGGACGATTAAAGCCCGTTGGGGCGAGATTGCGGCTGTGTTTGTCGAACCGGTGATGGGCAACGTAGGTGGTATTTTGCCGCAAGAAGAGTTCTTGCCCACCCTGCGCTGTTTGTGTGATGAGTATGGCATTATCCTGGTCTTTGATGAGGTGAAAACCGGTTTCCGCATCGCCAAGGGTGGGGCGCAGGAGTACTTTAACGTACGAGCCGACTTGGTGACCTACGCCAAGGCCCTGGGGAACGGCTTTCCCATCGCTGCAATCGGTGGCAAGCGTGAAGTGATGATGACCATTGTGCCGGGGCAGGTCTCTCAGTCAGGCACATATAACGGCAACACCGTTGCGGTTGCGGCGGCATTGGCCACGTTGGAATTGTTCGAGAAAGAGCCAATCCACGAAACGATTTGGCAGCGCGGCCAGGCCCTAATGAAGGGCATCGATGAAATCCTGTCCGACCACGGTATTGAGCATGCTCTCACCGGCTTGCCTCCCATGTTTGGCATCCACTTGGGCAGCAGTCGGCGGCCGCAGAACTTTCGCGATTTCCTGAAAGGCAATGCGGCCTTGTATTCCCAGTTGGTGCGCGGCTTGGCTCGGCGGGGCGTGCTGCCTGACATCGATGGGCGCGAGCCATGGTTTCTCTGTGCTGCACTCAGCGAAGAGGACATTCAAGAGACCTTGAACGTTCTCAACGATACAGTCCGAGAGTTAAAGCGAGAGGGGAAAATTCAGTAGCTTCCCGTTCGCGCTAGATATTCTGTTCTCGAAGGAGTTCAGGATGAAGATCGTTGTCATTGGTGGGGCCGGAAAGATGGGCTGCATTGCCGTGCAGGCTTTGGCGAACGACTCGCGGGTTGGCGAAGTGCTCATTGCCGATTATAACGAGCGGAACGCCGAAACCGTGATGCGGATTTTGCAAAGCGGGAAAGTGCACTATACAAAGGTGAATATCGAACAAAGCGAAGCTCTGGTAGCTTGCCTGCAAGGTGCAGACGTATGCTTGAACGCCAGTCTGTATTACTACAACTTGCCAATCATGGAAGCTTGTTTGCAAGCCGGTGTGTCCTATACCGACTTGGGGGGATTGTTCCACACCACGCGCAAGCAGTTGACCTACCACGAGCGCTTTGCCGAAAGGGGGCTGAGCGCAGTGTTGGGCTTGGGCTCTGCGCCGGGCATTCCTAACGTTCAGGCACGCTACGCAGCCGACCGACTGGACACCATCGAGTATATCCACATCTATGACGGGATCAAGCCGCCACCACCCGACGACCTGCGCTTTACCTATGCGGTGCCCACCATTCTGGACGAGATGACCATGGCGCCGATGGTCTTCCGGGATGGAGAATTCGTAGCCGAAGAGCCGCTTTCAGGGTTTGAAGAGGTGGCCTTTACCCCTCCGCTGGGCATCTTGCCCATGCACTACTCTCTACACTCGGAGGTAGCGACCTTGCCGATCACCTTCAAGGACAAGGGCGTGCGCGAATGCTTCTTCAAGATCAATTACTGGGGGATGGCTAAAGAAACGGTGGAGAAAGTCCGCGCACTGGAAAAATTTGGCTTCACCAGCACCGAGCCCTTGCAGCTCGGTGAGGGGATTTCAGTGACTCCCCGCCAGGTCCTGGTAGCGATGATGGCGAAATATGTCCCCTCGATTGAGGAATTTTTGGCGCCGCCGAAGAACTCCCCCCCCAACTGGGTGAAGGAGATCGTGACTGAGGTCAAGGGCACAAAAGATGGCAAGGAAGTGCGCTATCGCTTGGGGACACTGACAGTCAAAGGCGCCCTGCCGACCGGGGTTGTTCCGGCAGTGGCTGCCATTTGGCTGGGACAGAAGCGTATTCCCGCCGGTGTTTATCCCCCCGAGGCGGTTCTGGACCCGGTAGAATTTCTCAAAGAACTGGAGAGCTACGGGATCATGACCCAGGTGAGCGTGACGAAAGGGATCGAATAGGGGGTAACCGGTCAAAACACCCACCCTTTCCCAATTTTGAGGGAGGGTTGAAGGGAAGTCTACGTTATTCTTCCAGCTCTAAATCCCACTCGGCCAAGGGGGTGCCTGCCCGTGCTTCTAGTTCCAGTTCAAGCAGGATGCGCGGCGCTTCGTAAGTCTGTCTGGTTTCCGTTCCTACATCCACTGCGGCTTCTGTCGTAATCTAATCCAGTCTAATATCAACCGGGGCTTCTCCATTTCGCTGTTTGCCAGGTCGGTTCGGTCGGTGAGGTTTTTCCCGGACTATTATACTTCTTTTTTGCCACAGACGGCTGCTGCATCAGTCCCCATATGTCGAGAGGGTTGACTATCGACTCAATAACAACATATGAGGAGTGGAATGGAAATTCCAAGATAGTGAAAAATTGCACTTATGCTAAAGAATATTTACTCTTGACAAATATTACAGTGTCGTTAAAATAACTTTATGGATACTATAATTACTGGTATTGGGCAGCGCATTCACGAAATGCGCCTCCGCCGCGAGTGGACGCTGGAAGAACTGGCTCAGAAAACCAACTGTACCCCCGGGTTTCTCTCCCAACTCGAAAACGGGAAAGTCGCCCCTTCCATAACCACCCTCTATGCCATTGCCGAAGCCCTCGGAATTAAAATTACGGACTTTTTCCCTGAAACTATCCATCCTCCCAAGGTCGTGCGCAAAGGCGAGCGCCAAACTTTTCGCATCGAAGGCTCTTCGGTGATTTACTCTCCGTTGATGGATCGCCTGCCGCGTGCGATCTTGCAGTCTTTCATCCTCACTCTTCTACCTCCAAACCAAGGTCTTCAATATGACGAGGAGCGCGCCCACTTTGGGGAAGAGTTCTATTACGTTCTCTCCGGCGTTCTGCGAGTCCGGATAGAGAACACTTTCTATGACCTTTTCACCGGAGATAGTATCTATTTTCATTCTTCCTACAGGCATCGTCTGCTTAATCCTACAGAGCATCACACGGTCGTTTTGTGCATGATCACTCCAGCGATTTTTTAAGCCCGGGATTTACCCTGCTCGGAAGATCGGATGACTAAAAGCCTTGGTGAGAGGATAAAGTTGCTACGCCTCGAGCGCAACCTGACCCTTGCCGAATTAAGTCAAAAAACCAATCTATCGACCAGCTATCTTTCTCAACTGGAACGCGGGAAGACTATCCCTTCCCTTTCAAGCCTAATGGAGATCGCCAATGCTCTAGGAGTCAATGTGCGTTACTTCTTCGAGGAAGAGCAGAGGAGCGATCTGGCCTTTGTAATGCGCAGAAGCCCGCCTTTGCAAGAGAGTGGGCAACCTAGTCCTTATAAATTGTCCCTCAAGCCGAGCGACGAGCCTTCGCGGTTGTGGGTCTGGCAATATAGCTTACCTAGGGGCAGTTCTCTGAGGATCGATGCCGAAGAGGAAGGGGAAGCGTTTTGTTTTGTTCTTGCGGGTGAGATTGTGCTTGAGATTAGGGAGGAGGAGATCGTCTTGGCCGAAGGAGATAGCACTGCCTTCGCTGCAACACAATCTCATCGTTTGACCAACGAGCACAGTGACATAAGTGTTGTCTTGTATGCCTACGCAGCGATGCGGCCTCTCTATAAAACTCAACGGGCGTCTTTTGCGCTCAGAAAGGAGGTGTAGGGATCGGCAACGATAAAAGTTGTTTCATTGAGTTCAGAACCTTGGCAAACTTATCCTGAAGGAGAGAAGAGATGTACCGATCAAAGCGCATTAGTTTATTACTCCTCACAGTGATAATGGGACTCGTGTTGGCTCAGTGCACCCCTGCTCCCCAAGCCACACCCACTCCTAGCGAAGGGGAACAGCCCGCAGCAACTCCACCGCCGGCAGAGACCAGCGCTCCCTCTGCGCCCACTGAGCCGAGCGCTCAGAAGCGGGTTTTGCGCGTTACCCATGCCTGGCCCAACCGCATCGATCCGGCGGTGGGCAATGACTATGTCGCCGCCAGTTCCCTGATCAACTTATACGACTCGTTGGTGTTCCCCAATGCCGAAGGTGGGGTAGACCCCTGGCTCGCCGAGTCGTGGGAGATCTCCGAAGATGGGAAGACCTATACGTTTAAACTCCGTCAGGATGTCAAATTCCATGATGGCACTCCCTTAAAAGCTTCAGATGTCGTCTTCTCCTACAATCGCTTAGCAACGATTGGAGAAGGATTTGCCTACTTGGTTACTGCGGGTGTTGAGAGCGTTGAGGCGCTGGACGACTATACGGTGCAGTTTAAGATCGCCGCTCCTACTGCGCTCTTTTTACCCAGCCTGACCCGGTTATACATTCTCAACGAAAAGCTGGTCAGGCAGCATATTAAGCCCGAGGGGCCTTACGGCGAATTTGGCGATTACGCCAAAGAGTGGCTGCAGACGAACGACGCCGGGTCGGGACCTTATAAAGTCAAGGAATTCCCTCTCGAGCAATATCTGCTCATGGAGAAGAACCCAGATTGGTGGGGTGAATTTGTGCCCAATGCGCCGGATGAAGTGCGCTATATCGGCACTACCGAGGCTGTGACGGTGCGCAGCCTGATGGAGAAGGGCGAGTTAGAAATTTCTGATCAGTGGCAATCCTTCGAGGCTTATCAGGCTCTGGATAAGATCGAAGGTGTGGACATTGTCGCTCTGCCGACGATGACCACCTTTTACTTCATGATTAACAACCGCATCCCTCCAACCGATGATGTCCACTGCCGCCGGGCTATGTCGTATGCCTTTGACTACGATGCCGCAGTGGCGTTAGAGTGGCCCGGAACCAAGCAGACTGTCGGTCCGGTGCCTTCCTCTTTGGCAGGCCATGACAGCACAATTACCCCCTATCGCCGAGATTTAGACAAAGCTAGAGAAGAACTCGCCCAGTGCAAATACGCCACTGAACTGGACAAGTATCCGGTTCAGTTGCACTGGGTCTCCGAGGTGCCGGACGAGGAGAAGTTTGCCTTGTTGTTCCAGGCCAACATGGCTGAGATTGGGATTAAGGTGGAAATTACACGGTCTCCGTGGTTGACGGTGGTGGAGAACACCAGCAAGTTGGAAACTTCGCCTCATATCGTCACCATCTATGTCTCCTCAGATCTGCCGGAAGCCGGATTAATGCTCAAGCAGCGCTATCACTCCAGCACTGCAAACACTTGGCAACAGAACGAGTGGTTGCTTGACCCAGAATTAGATGCGGCAATCGATGACGCCTTGGCAACCCTCGATGAGCAACAGCGCTTTGAGAAATATCGCGCAATCCAGCGGCGGTTGGTTGAAGATGCGGTCTCAATCTGGGTTTATGACCAGGTTGAAAAACATGCCATCCGTTCGTGTGTGGATTTCCCGGCGGCGCGCGGCGAGACAAGTATGTTAATGGGATACTTCTTCTTCCTACCGCAGATCGGAGTGAATTGCCCATAAGGGTTTTCTGAGCGTTCCTATCCCTCGGAGGGGAGAAGTCCGAAAGCTGTGCTGGGCGGGACCTCTCCCCTCCTCTCAAAAATGGGTAGCAACCGGAGCAGGCTATGTCGATGCTACGCTTTTTGATCCAACGAGCTTTGTATTCCGTTTTTGTCTTGTTCGGCCTGTCGATCGTGATCTTTATCATCGCTCGCATTATGCCCGGCGACCCGGCGCGGATGGCTGTGGGTGCCCGTGCGCCCCAATGGGTTGTCGATCGCTTGCGGGAGCAGATGCATCTCGATAAACCGATCGCCGTCCAGTACTATTATTGGTTGCGAGATGCGCTGCGGGGTGATTTCGGTATCTCCCTGATCACTCAGCGACCGGTGACAAGCGATATTATGGAAACCTTGCCCGCGTCGCTCGAACTCGCCCTCTATGCTGCGGTGATCGCCGGTGTCTTGGGAATCGGAATGGGGATCTTGTCTGCCCGCTACAAAGACAGTTGGATCGACAACCTAAGCCGCCTGTTCTCCTATGCCGGAATTGTCACCCCTTCGTATATCTTTGCCATCCTTTTCGTATTGTTGTTCGGCTTTACGCTAAAGTGGTTTCCGATCATTGGCCGCGTGAGCGAAGACGTCCCCCTTCCCCCAAAGATTACCGGGTTAGTGACCATCGACGCCTTGCTTCAAGGTCAATTTAGCACTTTTCTGGATGCCCTGTGGCATATCGTTTTGCCTTCTCTGTCGCTGGCAATGGGATCGATCGCCCAGGCTGCTCGGATCACCCGTTCGTCCATGGCAGACAACCTGACTAGGGACTACATTGCCAATTTGCGCGCTCTCGGGGTTTCTGAGCGCCTGATTATGAGTCGCTTTCTGCTCAAACCCTCCCTGATTCCTACGGTTTCGATCCTCGGGCTCGATATCGCTGCGATCTTATCCGTGGCGTTTATCGTAGAGAGCATCTTCAATTGGCCGGGAATGGCGCGTTACGGGATGAATGCAATGCTCTATAAGGACCTTAACGCCATCTCGGCGGTGATTTTAGTCTTCGGCGCTGCATTTGCCCTCATGAACATTCTGGTGGATTTAGTGGTCGCTTATCTCGACCCCCGGATTCGTTTGCGAGCCGCAAAGGGAGAGTGAAATGCAACCCCTAACGGAGACAACTCTCAAGCCCTCCAGTCTCACCCTCGAGCAGGTCAAGCAGCTTGAGCGCATTTCACGGCGTGAGGAACTAGGACGCAACTGGTATAAGTTTTCTCGTAACCCGATCTCGGTTGTCGGCCTTTTAGTGGTGTTAACGGTAGTCCTGCTCGCCGTTTTTGCTCCGTATATTGCGCCCTACCCGGCACATGCCGGTCCTTTCACCGACTTCGCTAACGCCAAGAAGCCTCCCAGCCCTACCTACTGGCTCGGAACGGACCAAATCGGCCGCGATATCCTCAGCCGCATTCTATTCGGGATGCGCTCTTCACTGTTAATGGGTGTAGTTGTTCTGAGCTTGGTTGTTCCTCCGGGAGTGTTATTGGGCTTGCTCGCCGGCTACTACCACAACACATGGATCGACACTTTGATTATGCGGGTAACGGATATCTTTCTAGCCGTGCCACCCCTAATTCTGGCTCTAGCCGTTGCTTCGGTTCTTGAGCCGAATCTCTGGAACAGTATGATGGCCGTCTCCTTGATGTGGTGGCCCTGGTATACGCGCTTGGTTTATGGTTTGGCCACCGCTTTGCGCAATGAATACTTTGTAATTGCGGCCGAGGTGACCGGAGCGAGCACGGCTCATATTCTCTTCCGCGAAATTTTCCCTAACACCGTCTCTCCTATCTTGACCAAAATGAGTCTCGACATTGCTTGGGTAATCATCATCGGCTCGATGTTGAGCTTTGTCGGTTTGGGAGTTCAACCTCCTGAACCCAGTTTAGGCACCATGATTGCCGATGGAGCAAAATATCTGCCTGATCAGTGGTGGATTGCGGTGTTTCCCGCCTTAGCGATCGTGGTGATTGTATTAGGTTTCAATCTATTGGGCGACGGCATCCGCGATATGTTTGCCTCCGAGGAGGCATAAGATGGTTTCTTCCCCAACGCCTCTGCTGGAAATCCGAGACTTAGCGGTCAATTTTGCTGTCTACGGCGGGGAGTTGCGTGTGCTGGATGGGGTCAACTTCCGTATGTTTGCCGGAGAACGGGTGGGTTTGGTGGGGGAAACCGGCTGCGGGAAAACAACCATGATGAAAGCTATTTTGCGCGTGCTGCCCACACCTCCAGCCCGCATTCCCAGAGGGGAAATCCTTTTTAAGGGCAAAGACATTTTGAAAATGAAAGAGAGAGAACTGCGTTCGGTGCGTGGAACGGGAATCTCGATGATTTTCCAAGACCCTACTGCGGCATTGAATCCAGTTTTTACCATCGGTGCGCAGATGCATGCAGTAATCCAAAGTCAAGCGCAGAACAACCATCGCTCGATTGACCGCCGCAAGATTTGGCAGCTGGCCGTTTCAGCTTTGAAAGATGTGGCCCTAGCCGACCCAGAGCGGCTTTTGAAAAGTTATCCTATTCAGCTGAGCGGGGGAATGCGCCAGCGAGTTTGCATCGCCATGGCGCTTTCGACAAATCCGGAGATCCTGATCGCCGATGAACCGGGAACCTCGCTAGACGTGACCATTCAAGACCAAATTCTGCGCCTGCTGCGCGATTTGGTTGAAAAGCGCAATATGTCGGTCATTTTGATCACGCACACCCTGGGAGTGGTGCGTGAGCTTACAAATCGTGTTTACGTGATGTATGCCGGCTCGATTGTCGAGACTGCAGAGACGACCAAGATCTTTTCTCAGCCCTTGCACCCTTATACAAGGGGGTTGATCGCTACTGTTCCCCGTCTCACGGGGGGTGGGATCGCCAGTGGCATCCCCGGTCGCATCCCGGATTATCGCAACCCTCCGATAGGTTGTCGTTTTCATCCTCGTTGTCCTCATGTTATGGAAATCTGTAAGCAGCAAAAGCCTCCGCTGATTGAGGTCGAGCCCAATCACTCAGTGGCTTGCTTCTTGTACTCCCCAACGCCAAAGGTTGAACTATGACCCAACCCATTCTCTCGGTTCAGGAGTTGAAAAAATATTTCGTAGTGGGTCACACAGGATTGCTGGGCAAACGAACTCCCGTCATCGTCAGGGCTGTTGACGGAGTCTCGTTTGAGATCTACCCCGGGGAGACGCTCGGGCTGGTTGGCGAGTCAGGTTCGGGAAAGAGCACCGTGGCCTATACCATTGTTGGGATGTACAAGCCCACTGCAGGGAAGATCCGCTTCATGGATACTGAGATTGGTGCAAATGATCAACGCCCGAAAGAGCTGAAGAAAGCCATTCAAATCGTCTTTCAAGACCCTGGCTCTTCTCTTAATCCAAGACAGACCATTAAGCAGATCCTTGAAATGCCCCTACGCGTGCACCGCAAGGGTGGAAATCGCTTGGAAATGGTCCTTCACCTCCTGGAAATCGTGGGCTTGCCCCCTGAGACCATGTATAAATACCCGCGCATGTTGAGTGGGGGAGAGAAGCAAATCGTAGGGATTGCCAGAGCTTTAGCCACCGAGCCTTCGCTGGTGATCCTCGATGAACCGACTTCGGCTTTGGATGTTTCGGTCCAGGCCAAAACGATCAATCTGTTGTTGCAATTGCAGCGACAGTTCAATCTTTCCTACTTGTTTATCACGCATGACTTAAGCCTAATGCGCAATGTGGCTAACCGCGTTGCAATTATGTACTTGGGCAAAATTTGTGAGGTGGCGAATACGGCAGACTTTTTCCAAAAACCTCTGCATCCGTATACCCAAATGTTGCTCTCTTCTATTCCCGTAGTCTCGGAGGAAGAGGAGGCCTTGCGTCCGAAAAAAGTGCTCTCTCAGGGCGAGATTCCCAGTCCGGTCAACATTCCCACCGGATGCAGTTTTCATACCCGTTGCCCATTTGCTATGCCCCATTGCTCTAAGGTTGATCCTCCCTTCGTGGATATGGGGGGTGGTCACCTCGTTCGCTGCCACTTATACCCCTAATGAGTACAAGAGGTTTATCTCTTCCAACCCACTCTTCAAACTGGAGGAACTATGGTTCGAGTTGCGACAGATATCGGAGGCACATTTACTGACCTGGTCTACGTGACCAAAGATGGGCGTGTGGGCACGGCAAAGAGCCACACAACGCCTGATCAGTTCGAGCAGGGGGTTATAGATGTTATCAATGCTGCGGGATTGCAGCCCGGGGAGTTCGAATCCTTCGTCCATGGCACGACAATCGTGATCAACGCCATTACCGAGCGAAAAGGGGTGAAGACCGGGTTGATCACTACCCAGGGCTTCAGGGATGTTTTAGAAATCGGGCGCGGCGATCGTCCGGATTTCTTTAATTTAGACTATCAAAAGCCAATTCCCTTCGTGCCGCGCTACTTGCGAAAGGAGATCCCCGAGAGGATTTCCTACAAGGGAGAGATCGTCAAACCTGTTGACTTGTCCGTGTTGCCTTCCATTTTGGATCACTTCCGCAAGAATCAGGTGGAAGCCATCGCAATTTGCCTGATCAATTCGTACGCCAACCCAGTTCACGAACAGCAAATTCTTGAGAAGATCGGTGAACTTTGGCCGGAGGTCTCGGTTGTCGCTTCCCATCAAATCACTCGGGAGTGGCGCGAATACGAACGCACGAACACTACGGTTCTCTCGGCTTATGTTCAACCCATTGCCCATCAGTATTTGGATCGTCTAACCCAGCGACTAAAGGACGCTGGGATGAAATGCACTCCCTACATCATGCAATCCAACTGCGGGATCGACACTGTCTCAGCCACAAGGCAGATCCCGATTACAATGATCGAATCGGGCCCTGCCTCCGGGGTATGGGGAGCCGCCGCCTTGGGGCGTCTAATTGGGGAGATGAACGTGATTGCCATCGACATTGGGGGCACAACAGCAAAGTGCGGCCTGATCACCAACGGAGAGGTCAAGCTCAACACCAACTATTACGTGGAACGCACGAGGACCTTTTCGGGGTATCCCGTTATGGTGCCGGTGGTGGACTTAGTTGAGATCGGTAACGGGGGAGGCTCGATTGCCTGGGTTGACCAGTATAAGCGCTTGCATGTCGGGCCGCAGAGTGCAGGGGCCTCGCCTGGACCGGTCGCCTATGGCAAGGGCGGCACCGAGCCGACCACCACGGATGCAAATCTTGCCTTAGGATGTATCAACCCTCACTACTTCTGCGGGGGCACCATTCAGGCCGATATGGACGGCGTCCAAGCCGCCTTGGAGCGGCTTGCTCGAAAACTCGACTTGACCCCCCATGAAGCTGCCCAAGGGATTGTGCGCATTGCCAATAACAATATGGTGAACGCCATCAAGTTAATTTCCGTCAACCGCGGACATGACCCCCGGGACTTTACCTTGGTTGCCTTTGGCGGCGGGGGCGGGATGCACGCTTGCGCTTTGGCGCGCGAGCTAAATATCAAGAAGGTGGTGATCCCTATGCTTTCGGCGGTCTTCTCGGCTTGGGGGATGTTGTTGAGTGACTTGCGCCGGGATACCCTCCTGACCCAAATCGTAGAATTTTCAGCAGATCATGCTGCTGAAAGGCTAAATCAGACTTTTAAGAGCTTGGAAAAGCAGGCTCTGGACGCTTATCTCGCCGAGGGTTTTCTTCCCTCCCAAATTCGTTTTCTCCGCTATGCGCGTTGTCGCTATCAGAACCAAGAACACTCGGTTGAGATCACAATTCCGAGTGGTGAGATCACCTCGGAGAGCTTACCGACAATCCTGGAGACCTTCCATTCGGATTATGAGCGCGAGTACACTTATCGACTCAATGCACCGGTGGAATTAGTTTGCTTCCATCTGATCGCAATTGCCGAAGTGGACAAGCTCAAACCCCAAAAGGTTCAGCCCAGTGGCAGAAAACTCGAAGACGCAATTAAGGGCCAAAGAAAAGTTGACTTTATCGAAGAGGGGATCCATCTGGCCACAATTTATGCCGGAGAGTTACTTGAACCGGGGATGAAATTCAGCGGCCCGGCAGTTGTGGAGGAGTCGGGTGCAACAATTGTGATTCCGCCCGGCCTACCCTGTGAGATTGACGATTATGGGAATTACCATATCCTGACCGCAAAGTAAAGGAGAGAAAAGGTATGACAGCTCGATACGACCCGATTACTTTTGAAATTATCCAAAATTCGCTCCAGGCTGCGGCAGATGAGATGTTTGCGGCTCTGCGCCATACGGCGATGAGCGCCATCATCTACGAAGTGTTGGATATGGGTACCGGCATCACCGATCGGGAAGGTGAATTGGCGGGCTCCGGCGCAGGTATCCCGGCCTTTGTTGGGGTTCTGGATAAGACGGTGAAGCGCGTCATCGAGAAATATGGCCCGTCCAATGAAATCGAGCCCGGTGACATCTTTATCACTAACGATCCCTACACCGGCGGGGTCACCCACCTGAACGATGTTATCTTGACCATGCCGGTTTTCTATAACGGGGAGATCGTCGCTTGGACGGCAAACATTGCGCACTGGAATGATGTCGGGGGTATGGTGCCGGGCAGCATGTCCACCAACGCCACGGAGATCTTTCAAGAGGGGATTATTCTTTCGGCTGTTAAGCTCTTCTCGCGCGGGCAACCAATCCGCTCGGTTTTTGATATTCTCACCTCGAATTGCCGCATGCCCGACTTCTTGACCGGCGACTTGTGGGCACAGGTTGCTTCGGTCCGTGTTGGAGAGCGGCGGGTGCTGGAAATCGTCAATAAGTACGGCAAAGATGTCTTCCTTCAGGCGGTGAAGGACTATCTCGATTATGGCGAGCAGGTCAGCCTGGATGCCATTCGGCGCTTGCCAAAAGGGGTGTACGAACTGGTGGAACCGCAAGACAACGGTCCGGACTATGTGGTCAAAATTGAGATCACCGATAACGAGTTTATTATCGACCTGACCGGCAACCCCGATCAGGATAAAGGTCCCTTTAATATGAGCCGGGATGAAGCGATCACCGCTTGTCAAATTGCCTTTAAGGGGATCACCTCGCCGGAGAGGATCGCTAACGGCGGAACATTCCGTCCGCTAAAGGTATTGACCCGGAAGGGCAGCGTCTTTGACCCCATTTATCCTGCGGCTATGGGAATTTACTACGAGATTACGATTCGTCTCCATGATCTGATCGTTCGCTGTCTGGCGGAAAAGATTCCGGAGCTTTTGCCGGCGGGGGGATTCGCTTCGGTCTGCGGCACACTGTTTGGAGGCATCCACCCGGATACCGGTCGCCCATATGCGGTGATTGAGCCGGAGCTAGGGGGCTGGGGCGGCTCGCCGACCAAGGACGGCAATTCAGGTCAGTTCTCTGCCCTGCACGGCGAAACCTACAACTGCCCGGCCGAGGTGGCTGAAGCGCGTTATGGGGTCACGGTGGATTACTTGAGTTTTCACGATGAAGAGGGAGGAGCGGGTTACCACCGCGGCGGCAAGGGGGTGCGCATTGATTACCGCATCCGCTCCGATAACGCTTGGCTGACCGTTGCCTATACGCGCTCAAAGGTCTTGCCCTGGCCGCTCCTTGGAGGTGAACCCGGTTCTCCCAACCATGTGATCATTGAGCGTGCCAACGGAGAGAAAGAACGCTACTCGGTGGTCAGCGGTCTAACTTTGAATACCAACGATATTATCCGTGTGATGACCGGCACCGGGGCAGGGTGGGGAAATCCGCTGGAACGCCCGGTTGAGAAAGTGGTCGAGGACGTGCGCAATGAATACATCACCCCGGCAATCGCCGAGAAGTCTTACGGCGTGATTATTGACCCAGAAACTTTTGAAGTTTTAGGCTTCACCAATGGCAGGAAGCAGTAGCCTTGGAGGACGAAAATGCGTATTTTGTGGATCAACCCGGTCGGTACGACGGCTTTTGACGCCGATACGACCAGAATGCTCTCGGAAGTCAAAAGAGCAGAGACGACCGTAAAGGTTGTCTCTCTCCCTTCCAACCGTCCCCGCCACCTTGAATACCACGCCTATGAGGCGCAGGTGGTGGCGGATATCGTGCGCATTACGTATGCCGCTTCCCAGTCTTACGATGCCATCGTCATCGGCTGCTTTTATGACGTCGGCCTGCGTGAAGCGCGAGAGGTCTCTGGGCAAGCGGTGGTCTTAGCCCCTTGTCACTCGGCAACGACCATTGCTGCTAACCTAGGCAATTCGTTCTCGATTTTAGTCGGCCGTAAAAAGTGGATCCCCAAGATGCGCGAGAACGTGATTCTCTACGGACATGAACACCGCTTAGCCTCCATGCGACCCGTGGATTTGGGAGTACATGACTTTCAAGCCGATCCGGAGAGAACTTGTCAGAGATTAATTCAAGAAGGGCGTAGGGCTGTTGAGGAGGACGGTGCTGAAGTGCTTATCCTCGGCTGTACTGCAGAGTACGGCTTTTACCAAGAGATGCAGGATGTCCTCGGCGTGCCGGTGATCGATGCCGTTCTGGCTCCCTTCAAGATGGCAGAATTCATGGTGGAGTTAGGCAAGCGGATTGGGTGGCACCCCAGCCGCAAGGGCGGGAGCGAACCGCCACCCGGGTCCGAGATCGAGAGCTGGCGGGTTTTTGAGCCGCTGCCTGTTGAGGCACAAGTTCTAGAGTTATAGGCGAAGGAAACGCCCATGGAGGAGGTCCTACTTCGACGCCTTGAGAACCTACAAGCTCATATGTCCGATGCAGGTTTGGACCTGGTTGCGATTACCACTGCTCCCAACCTGCGCTATTTCGGCGGCTTTGTGCCCCACCTGGACGAGCGGTTTAACGCATTGCTCATCAGCCAGAAGGGAGTTATGTGGGTTGCGCCGGAGCTAAACCGCGAACAGATCGAAGCCCATGTCCAGTGGCCCCTGATCGCTTGGAGAGACGATGAAGGACCGCAGGATGCAATTCGTCAGGCGCTGCAGCAGCTCGGTGTGCCTCGAACGCTGGGGATCGATGGCGCAGGACGTGCGGATATCCTGTTGCGCTTGCAAGAAATTGCCCAACCACAGAGCAGTCGATCGGCGGATGGGATCATTGCCCTGCTGCGTCAGGTCAAATCGGCGGATGAGCTCGAAAAACTGGCCTTAGCTGCAGCCCAGGCCGACCGAGCCATGCAAGTCGCAATAGAGGCCTGTCGGCCCGGGGTTACCGAGCGCGAAGTAGCTTGGGCTATCGAAGCCTTTTTCCGCCAGGATGGAGCCGAGCTGGTTGATTTCACTCTGGTGGCCTCAGGTCCAAACGGAGCTTTTCCGCATCATCACTATTCCGAGCGGGTGCTCCAGGAAGGGGACGCTATCATTCTCGATATCGGCGCCACCCTGAACGGCTATAAATCGGATCTGACCCGCATGGTCTACCTCGGAGAGCCGGCAAAGGAGTTCCTGAATGCCTACGCGGCGGTCGATCGGGCGAATCTCGAAGCTCGGTCGAGGGTTAAGCCCCAAGTGAGTGCTCAGGAGATCGACCGTGCTGCGCGTGCCACGCTGAAGGAGCATGGCTTAGCAGAGTTCTTTGTCCATCGTACTGGCCACGGGATCGGCTTGGATATCCACGAGCCGCCCTACCTCATGGAGGGAAATGAGGCCCCTCTGCAAGTCGGAATGACGTTCAGCATAGAACCGGGAATTTATTTGGTGGGGAGGTATGGCATTCGGATCGAAGATATTGTGGCAGTCACAGATCAAGGTGTGCGGGTGCTTTCTCAAACTCCGCACGATCTAGTGATCAAATCATCCTAGCTGGGAAGGGAAACATGATTAAGCTGACCGTGATGTATAATCTGCCTCCGGGTGCTGATCATGAGGCTTTTCTGAAATGGCGAACTACGACTCACCAGAAAGAAAATATGGAAATGCCTGGCCTAGTCAAGAGTGACTTTTACATTATCACCGATGCGTGGAACATGGAGCAGGTTCCGTATCGCTATATGACCGAAGCTTATTTTGTCGATCGCCAGAGCTTTGAGAAGTCTTTTTACGATCCGGCCTATCAGGAGAAACTCAAAGGGTGGTTGCAAATGATCGCCGACCCGGTGTTCCTGATCTCTGAAGAAGTCCTAACTGAGGTCAAAACGGCCTAAAGACTCTCCCAAGGGCAGGGGGCAAGCCCCGCCCTTGGGAGAGTCCGGCATGGGCTTGAGCCTTATTCTTCTAGGGTGGTCAGGTCCCCTTCAGGCAATCCTAGAGCGCGCGCCTTCAGGACGCGACGCATGATCTTGCCGCTGCGGGTTTTGGGTAGGCTCTCGACAAAGGTGATCTGTTCTGGTCGGGCAATAGGACCGATTTCGTGGGCGACATGGTTGCGCAGTTCCTCGGCTAGTTTTTCGCTTTTCTCAACCCCAGCTTTGAGAATCACGTAGGCATGGATGGCGTTTCCCTTGATCTCGTGGGGTAAGCCAATCGCAGCCGCCTCCGCAACCGTCGGATGGGAGACCAAGGCGCTTTCAACTTCTGCGGTGCCCAAGCGATAGCCGCTAACCTTGATCACATCGTCCATCCGCCCGATGATCCAGAAGTAGCCATCCTGATCCTTACGCGCCGAGTCGCCCGTCTGGTACATATTTCCGAATTTAGCCCAATATTGTTCTTTATACCGTTCCGGGTCCTTCAGGATAGTGCGCATCATCCCCGGCCAAGGTTTCTTGATGACAAGGTAACCCTCCTCGCCGGGGGCAACCGAATTGCCGTGTTCGTCAACAACGTCGGCTTCGATGCCAAACAAGGGGCGGGTTGCCGAGCCGGGCTTTAAGGGGGTAATGGGTAGGGGCGAGATCATAAAGCCCCCCGTTTCGGTTTGCCACCAAGTGTCCATAATTGGGCAGCGTTCTTTGCCGATTACAGTGTAATACCAGCGCCAAGCTTCGGGATTAATCGGCTCACCTACACTTCCCAAAAGGCGCAAGCTGCTCAGGTCGTGGCGATTTGGCCAAGCATCGCCGTAGCGCATTAATCCTCGAATAGCGGTCGGAGCCGTATATAGGACAGTAATGGCGTAATTTTCGATCATCCGCCACCAGCGGTTAGGGTAAGGATAGTTAGGCGCCCCCTCGTACATAAAAGAAGTAGCTCCGAGCATCAGCGGCCCATATACAATGTAAGAATGGCCGGTGATCCAGCCGGGATCGGCGGCGCACCACCAACGATCTTCATCGCGGAGATCGAAGACATATTTGAGTGTGGTGTAAACATACACCATATAGCCGCCGTGGGTGTGCACCACTCCTTTGGGACGTCCGGTCGTCCCTGAAGTATACAGAATAAAGAGCGGATCCTCAGCATCTACGACCTCAGTGGCACAAGCCTGGTTAGCAATGGGCAGAGACATCAGATCGTGAAACCAGTAGTCGCGTCCGGCTTCCATGTAGACCTCCTGGCCGGTGCGCTTGACCACGATGCAGGTTTCGATCGTCGGCTGACGCGCCATAGCTTCGTCGGCGGTTTCCTTAAGGGGCACGATCTTCCCTCTCAACCATCCCCCGTCTGCAGTGATCAACACTCGGCTCTGCGCATCTTCAATTCGTTCCGCCAACGCTTCGACACTAAAACCCCCGTAGACAACGCTATGAGCCGCTCCGATTTTGGCACAAGCCAGCATAGCAATGATCTGCTCTGGGATGCGCGGCAAGTAGATCGTAACAATATCGCCCTTCTTTACCCCCATGCTGCGCAATACGTTGGCAAACTTACAGACTTCGCGGTTGAGGGCATGATAGGAGTAGGTGCGGCTGTCCCCGGGCTCGCCTTCCCATATGAGGGCCAGCTTGTTTTTCCGCCAAGTTTTGGCATGGCGGTCGAGAGCGTTATGCACAATATTGACTTTGCCCCCCACGAACCACTTATAAAATGGTGGATTACTTTCGTCTAAAACTGTTTCCCATTTGCTGAACCACTCCAGCTCTTCGGCACGCTCTGCCCAAAATCCTTGCGGGTCTTGGATCGAGCGTCGGTATAGGGTTTCATAGTCTTTCACCGTGGCTTGGCTGACAATCTCTTCTGAAGGATAGTAAACTTCCCCGGTTAGACCTCTTCCGCTCTCATTTGCCGTCATCGCTGCCTCCTCCTTAAGACTCAAAAATGACCGCCGCAGAATTTAGCCAACAAGGATAGAAATTGTATGCTTAGATTTTAAGGGGAAGCCGACTTGTTGTCAACCACCGCCCACCTTCCTTTTCGCAGTGGCCAGTGTGCTTGGGCGCCGATCGCTCGAGGATTGGGCTAGAGAGGCCGATCTCGGATTGGGAACAAGGGTTTCTGGTAGAGCTGTTCGCGGATCTGCGTCACCTGGCGGCGCAACTGCTCATCCCGTTCGAGCAAGTCCGCAATCTTCTCACACCCGTAAAGGACGGTCGTGTGGTCACGCCCGCCGAGCATCTCACCGATTTGGGGCAGAGAACACTGAGCCTCCTTGTGGAGCAGATACATGGCTACTTGGCGCGGTAAAGCTACCTCGCGAGTGCGCTCGGCGCTTATCAACCTCTGGCGTGAGATCTTATAGAATTGAGCCACGGTTTCGAGCACGTCCTCGGGCTTGACCTCATTGCGGTTGGGTAAAAAGTCATTCAAGACGCTCTCGACCAGCTGTGGGGTGATTGGCGTGCCGCTCAGTTGAGAATAGGCAACGACTCGGTTGAGCGCTCCTTCAAGTTCGCGAATATTTGATTGCACGCGACGAGCAATGCGTTCGAGGAACTCGTCCGGAACAGAATACCCATTTCGCTCTGCTTTGTGACGCAGGATGGCAATTCGGGTTTCCAGATCTGGGGGTTGGATGTCCACGGTCAGGCCCCATTCCACCCGAGAGCGCAATCGCTCTTCCAGCGTTACGAGGGCTTTTGGCGGTCGGTCGGAGGAAATAACGATCTGTTTGTTTTGTCCGTGTAAGGTGTTAAAGGTGTGAAAGAATTCCTCCTGTGTGGACTCTTTGCCGGCGATAAATTGAATGTCATCTAACAACAGAACATCGGTGCGGCGGTACTTTTCTCGGAAGGCTTGGGTGTTTTGGGAACGGATGGCATTGATCAGGTCATTCGTGAACTCTTCGGCCGAGACGTAACGCACGTGCAGACCACGCTCGTGGCACACATTTCCAATCGCATGGAGCAGGTGGGTTTTCCCCAGCCCCACCCCCCCGTAAATAAAAAGAGGGTTATAGGCGATTGCCGGTCGCTCGGCTACTGCCAGCGAGGCCGCGTGGGCAAGGCGATTTCCCGCTCCAACGACATAGTTTTCAAATGTATAGCGCGGATTTAGGCTGCCATTTGGCGAGGGGAACGATACAGTTCTATGATTCGCGAGGGCCTCCTCCTGCGTCACCTCTGCGTCGCTCGTTTGCGAGTTCTGCCAGACCGTGAAGCGAACTTGCACCGAGCGCCCCATCAACCCGGTCAGAAGGCGGCTGACAGTGCTCGTCAGACGGCTTTCCAACCAGGCGCAGGTATATGCGTTGGGTGCGCCAATGATAAAACATCCATCTTCATAAGCGACAAGCTCCGTTTTGCTCACCCAAGTATCGAATGCAGCGCGCGGCATCTCGATTTGGAGTTGCCCAAGAGCGGCTTGCCAAGCTTGTTCGGCCTTCATAGTGCGTGTCCTCCTCGCAATTAGAAGTTGCGCGACACAGTACCCTCTCCCGACTCTCCTCGATGGCGGAGAGTTCTATTACGGTTGCGGCTATCGGATTGAGCGGCAGTTAAGAGGAGCGCAGTGCTTAGCAAATTGTCTAAGGGCGTTTCTTGTGTCGTTGGCATTTTACAGAGAACTCCCCCCTCTTGCAAGGCGCTTACCCTACGCTCGGCTAAAAAAATTGAAACTTTTAAGAGTGAGAAAATTCGAGATGGGCCGGGAAAATCGGTCGACCAAACTTGCTTGTGGATAGGGTTTGCTCGCCTATTTGTTGGAAGCCCGCCGAAATATACCCCTAGATATGGGGGGATCGTTGACGGACATAGGATGTTAAGCGGGCTTAATAGAGTTAAGCCTTAAGAACTACTTCTATCCGCTTTACGCGCAACGTTGCGGAATAGACTCGGCTAATGTAGACAACTTTCCTATGCTTTGTTAACGAATTTCTTGCACAGCTCGATTACCCTATTGCAGGATAATTCTAAAACCTACGGAAGAGAGGAGAGGAACGATGTCGAAGATCATCGGTATTGACCTTGGGACAACCAACAGCGTCGTCGCTGTGATGGAGGGTGGCGATCCTGTAGTCATCCCGATCGCCGAGGGAGGACGCTTGTGTCCTTCTGTGGTCGCCTTCAATAAGAACGGCGAGCGTTTGGTGGGGCAAACGGCCAAACGCCAAGCAGTGGTCAACCCAGAGAACACGATTTACTCCATTAAACGTTTTATGGGGCGTCGGTTTGATGAGGTCGAGACCGAGCGCAAGATGGTCTCCTATCGCGTCGTGCGTGGCCCGGCCAACGACGCGCGCGTTTACATCCCGGTGATCGGGCGGGAGTACAGCCCGCAAGAGATTTCGGCCATGATTCTCTCAAAACTCAAAGCTGATGCCGAGGCGTATCTGGGTGAGCCGGTCACCAAGGCCGTGATTACAGTTCCAGCCTACTTTAATGATAGCCAGCGCCAAGCGACTAAGGATGCCGGTCGCATTGCCGGTCTAGAAGTTGTGCGGATCATCAACGAGCCTACGGCTGCAGCTTTAGCATACGGTCTCGACAAAAAGGAGAATGAGATCATCTTGGTCTTTGACCTGGGCGGAGGCACCTTCGACGTTAGCATCCTCGAGGTCGGAGATGGCGTGATCGAAGTCAAGGCAACCAACGGCGACACCCATCTGGGCGGCGATGACTGGGACGAGCGCATCGTCAATTGGGTTGCGGAAGAGTTCAAGAAAGAACATGGCATCGATCTGCGCACCGATCGTCAGGCTTTGCAACGCCTGCGTGAGGCAGCCGAAAAGGCCAAGATTGAGCTCTCCAGCGTCATGGAGACCGAGATCAACTTACCTTATATCACAGCCGATGCCTCCGGACCAAAGCACTTGCAGATGAAGCTCACCCGCGCCAAGTTTGAGCAGCTCACCGAAGACCTTGTCGCTCGTCTGCGTGGGCCTTTCAACGCTGCGCTGAAGGACGCAGGCTTGAAAGCTTCTGACATTGACGAAGTGGTCCTAGTGGGCGGAGCTACCCGCATGCCTATGGTGCAAGATTTGGTGCGCTCGCTCACCAACAAGGAGCCGCACAAGGGTGTCAACCCTGACGAGGTCGTGGCTGTCGGGGCTGCGATTCAGGCCGGTGTCTTAGCCGGCGAGGTGAAGGACGTGTTGCTGCTGGATGTGACTCCGCTCTCCTTAGGGGTTGAGACCCTGGGTGGCGTGATGACTGTTCTCATCGAGCGCAACACCACGATCCCGGTGCGGCGCAGCGAAATCTTCTCGACTGCAGAGGATAATCAAACCGCCGTTGACATCCATGTGCTCCAGGGCGAACGGCCGATGGCAGCCGACAACATGAGCCTAGGTCGCTTCCGCCTCGAAGGAATACCGCCTGCGCCACGCGGGGTGCCGCAGATCGAAGTCACTTTCGATATTGATGCAAACGGTATCCTAAATGTTACCGCAAAGGACAAAGCGACCGGAAGAGAGCAAAAAGTGACCATTACTGCTTCGACCAACCTTACCAAGGAAGAGATCGAGCGCATGATCCGCGAAGCCCGCGAACACGAAGCGGAGGACCGCCGCCGGCGAGAGTTAGCTGAGGCGCGCAACAACGCAGACCATCTAGCTTATCAGACCGAGAAAACACTGCGTGAATTGGGCGATAAAGTGCCCTCTGCGGAGCGCGAATCGATCCAGCAGAAGATTAACGACCTGCGTCAAGCGGCCAAGGGCGATGATATCGGACGCATTCGTCGCCTTACCGAGGAGCTGCAAAATGCCTTCCACGCTATTAGTCAACAGCTCTACGCCCAGCAGGCTCAGAGCGGAACTGCCTCCACGGGCAACGGTCGCTCCAGCGGCGGAGTGGGGGAGGGTGACGTGGTTGAAGGCGAATTCCGAGAAGCCAATTAAATAACTAATCAGCGTGGGAGGCACATCCCACGCTGACTCTCTTTTCGGCACTTTGCCAAGCCATGGGATCACTTGCGGCGATTTTGCAAGGTGCGCTCGAAGAGCTGTTCGAATTGCTCGTCCAGAGCTCGTTTCTTTTTCTTGCGCACGCCGACCGTCCCCACAACCTTAAGGTTCGAGCGCTCCAAGGCCTCTCTCAGGGCGATTTCCATAACCGTCGGTTCGCTCTCGGCGTGAGATTGTGGGGATTCTTCCTCTTTTTTCTCGGCTTTCTCCTTTGCCTTTTCTGGCGTCATCGCTTTGCTGGGTGGTGGGGTGGGCTGCGGGGGCGCCTCCAGCGCTTTCATCGACAACTTGATTTGTTTTTTGCGGCGGTTGACCTCCAACACCTGGGCTTCGACCTCATCCCCCTCCTTTACCAGCTCGGAGGGCGACTTGATATATCCGTGGGTCATCTCGCTAATGTGAACCAGGCCAGGTCGTTCGGCGCCTATATCCACAAAGATACCGAATTTTTCCAGACGAGTCACTTTTCCTTTAACAACCATCCCCTTGGTGATCTCACGCCACTCTAAATCGAGAGGCTTGATCATGGTCAGTTCAAGGCGTTTCTTCTTGGGATCGACTCTGCGCACCCAAACCTCAACTTCTTGTCCGACCTGCACTACATCTTCTACTCGCTTGGTCTCGCCCTGCTGCAGTTGCGAGATGTGGACGACCCCAGGCACGGGCAGGCCTATATCCACGATGGCGCCGGCAAGATTAATTCTCTTGACTACACCGCTGAATTTCATTTTTCGTTTGATCCCTTCCAGAGGGATCGGCTGTTGGATTACTCGGGTTGCGATCTCGTTCGCTTCCATAGCGCCAGTCTCCACTGCTTCAAATAAGGTAACCACCGTTAAGGTGGGGAAACTCATGGGTCAAGGGAGTAAATATCGCATCTAAGGATTATACTCTTTGGTTCGGGAAATGTCAAAAACAATTTCTGAACCCAAGTTAACGAATCTTTACCTCCGCCCCTTGCCAATAGGCTCTCAAAAGGCTATAATTATAGAATATTTGTGCTGAAAGAGGTGGAAAATGCCGATCTACACGTATCATTGCGATAACTGTGGAATTCGGTTTGACCAACAGCAACGCTTTAATGAGCCACCTTTGGTTCGGTGCCCTGAATGTAACAAAAACGCCCTGAGAAAAGTTTATACGCCCGTCGGGATTGTCTTTAAGGGATCAGGCTTCTACTCCACAGATCATCGTTCTCCTTCAGGAACCAGCCGCAGTTCCTCAAGTTCAGAGCGAGATCAGCCTTCCTCAACGTCCAAGCCTGAGACTGCAAAGACCGAGACGGCTACAAAATCCACATCGTCAGGAGAGACACCATGAAGCCCGAGGAAATGCTCAAAACCGTCCAAGCTGATCACGTTAAGTTTATCTCGCTCCAATTTACGGATGTCACCGGGGCAGTCAAGTCGGTGGACATTCCGGTGAATCGCCTGCCCCAAGCGCTGGAGGAAGGCGTCTGGTTTGATGGTTCCTCGATCGAGGGGTTTGCTCGCATCCAGGAAAGCGATATGCGTCTGGTGATCGACCCCTCAACGTATGCTGTACTTCCTTGGACACCCCTCGAACTGCGGCGAGCGCGTGTTTTCTGCGATGTTTACACTCCTTCCGGCGAACCCTTCGAGGGTGACCCGCGTGGTACGCTCAAGACCATGCTGGCCAAGTTAGACGAGCGCGGCTGGGTATATAATGTAGGCCCAGAGCCGGAGTTCTTCCTTTTCCGGCGCAACGGGCCGGGCCAGATTCACCCTGTGCCCCATGACGTAGGAGGATATTTTGATTTTTCTGCCAATGATGAGGCGGTGCGTGTGCGCACAGAGCTAATGGAAGCGCTGGCGAGCATGGGCCTAGAAGTGGAAATGGGTCACCATGAGGTCGCCCTAGGGCAGCATGAGATTGACTTCCAGTATGCCGATGCCTTGCGAACGGCCGATAATGTATTGACCCTCAAGTATACCGTGAAAGCGATTGCGGCACAGCATGGCCTAATCGCTTCCTTTATGCCCAAACCGATCTTCGGGATCAATGGCTCGGGGATGCACTGTCACCAATCGCTGTTCGATAAGGAGGGGAGAAATCTCTTCTTTGACCCCAACGACCCCAATCGACTTTCCGAGATTGGGAAGGGCTTTATCGCCGGTCAGTTGCATCACGCTCGAGCGCTTTCTGCTGTGGTAGCCCCAACCGTTAATTCGTATAAGCGCTTGGTGCCGGGCTATGAGGCACCGGTCTACATTGTATGGGCGCAGATCAACCGCTCGGCCCTGATCCGGATTCCGCAATTCACTAAGGGACGTGAAAAGTCGATGCGCGCCGAGCTGCGTTGTCCGGACCCCTCTTGCAATCCCTATCTGGCGTTCACGGTGATGTTAGCGGCAGCCTTGGACGGGATCGACCGAAAGCTTCCTTGCCCAGAACCCATGAACAACGTTAATGTATATCACCTGACTCCCGAAGAGCGTGCCCAAATGAACATCACCGAATTGCCTGGCTCGCTTGCGGAAGCCCTGCGAGAGTTAGAAAAAGACGAGGTGTTAAAGGAAGCGCTCGGGCCGACAACTTATGAAGCCTTTACACGCGCAAAGTGGGCGGAAGTCGAAGAGTCGCGCATGAAGGTGACAGACTGGGAGCTTGAACGCTACCTAGAGATAGCCTAGCCCAAAGTTTTCAGGGTTCGGAAAGACCTAGGTCGGAGGAACTCCGACCTAGGTTTGTTTTCCCATTTCGTGTACCTTGTCCACCATGCGGCAAAACGCGCACAGACCTTCTAGGGTGGTTGGTCCTCCACAATTGGGGCAGGTATGGAGGACCTCGCCCCCGGCTCCTAGACCCTCTTCTTCCGGGAAGAATTGAGCGAATAGTCCCTTTTCCTTGGCCCGAAGGAAGGCGAGATAGAAACTAAGCTTGGCGCCCGGACGGTCAGCTTCGAGTTGATTCAGCAGAGTCTTGTAGTAGATCGTGGTTGACCCCTCGGCGTGGGGACACTCCTCGTAGATGTATTCAATGCCCCGCACCAGAGCGTAAGCAGCCATCTCGCGCTCATAAAAACGGCAGAGCGGTTTGACCTTGCGCACTAAGCCAGGATGACGAGCGGGCAAGACAGGGCTCTGACGGGAGAGATAGCCGACATTCCAGTTCAAGGTGTTGCCAAACAGAACGGCTACCTCGTCATCCAAGTTATGCCCGGTCGCAAGCGCATCGTACTTTCCTTCCAGAGCCACTCGGTCGAGGATGTGGCGCTTGGTTAGACCGCACACCGAGCAAGGTTTGTCTTTGCCCCGCTGGGTGACCGCAGCCAACTCGGGAATTGTCAACCCGACTTGGTCCGAAGCGCTGACTACAATCAACTTCAGTCCCCGTTGCGCAGCGAACTTTTCGCAAAGCGCTTGGGATTTTTGGGAATATCCGAACCCGCCATCGATTCCCAAGGAAATATAGACGCCATCGACTTGGTAGCCAAGCTGCCACAGGATGTCCCACAGCGAGAGCGAGTCCTTTCCCCCCGATACAGCCACTAACACCCGCTCTTCGGGGGTGAACATGCGGTATTTCTGGATGAAACGTTGGGTTTGTTCCACCATCCACTGGGGAAAGTGGACTGCGCAAAGCGCCAGTTTGTGTTGGCGCATGTTGATCACCGCCTTTTGAGGACACTTCCGGCACTTCATTCCGCTGATGCCTCTTCTATCCACCCGAGATCACGGCCACTAGGCGGATCGTTTCCCCCGGACGCAAGATTTCGTCATCAGTGATCAACTCACCCTGCCGGGTGGCGAGCACGCTTTCACGGTTGATCCCCAGCTGGTTTAGCGCATCCCGGAGGGTCATTCCGCCCTTAACCTCATATTCCTGATCGCGTAATACAATCTTTACCGTCTCCATTTCACCTCCCGCTTTCCCTAATCATCTTGGCAGGATAAGTCTACAATATTTGTCCAATTTCGTAAAGGCGTCCCTGCCGATTTTTCGGTCTCAAGATCGGGTAATCGAAACTTCGATCGAGACGGGTATATCTAAGCCGCTCTCTCTGCGCCAGATTTTTGCTCCTTGGGTGGACAGGGCAGTCCTGGGTGTCTTAGCTAGGTCTTGATTGGGTAATACCCGAACTCCTCGACTGCGTCCACCATGGCGAGGATGTTTTCCGGAGGCACATCGTTCATGATGGTGTGGACAGAGGCAACCATATAGCCGCCGCCCGGGGCGAGGATCTCGATCACGCGCTTGACCTCCTGGCGCACTTCTTCTGGCGTTCCATGGGGCAGGATGCGATGGGTGTCGATAGCGCCGCAAAAGACAAGGTTTTTGCCGTAGCGTTTCTTCAGCTCTGCTAGGTTTGCCATCTTGCCTGCTGAGGTTTGGATTGGGTTGAGGATATCCACTCCGATCTCGATGAAGTCGTCGATCAGGTCAAACACATCGCCGTCAGTGTGGAAGAAGACCTTGGCTTTGGTGCGGCTCTTGATGAACGAAATAAAGTCGGCGTGGAAGGGCTTGAGCATTTCGCGGTACATTTTGGGGGAGATCATCAAACTTTGTTGGGTGCCGAGGTCATCGCCGATCTTGATGATATCGAGGTTTTCTCCGGCTTCCTCCAGAAAATGTCCCATCAGTTGTTTACACAAACCGGTGATTTTCTCCAAGAGCGCTTTAGCGAAGTCTCGATTTTTCACCATATTGTAGAGGAACTTATCTAACCCTTGCATGGCGTGGGCACGCTCAAAGGGGAATAGAAGCCAAGGTATTCCCATAACGGCGTAGCGGTTCTCTTCTCTCAGACGTCGTGCTTGTTCGCGGACGTGGGCAACGCGGCTAGGGTCATCCATATTCGGCCAAGGATAGTTCTCGATTTCCTCAATGGTGGTTGCCTCTGCCAAGGGATGAACGCCCGGGAACCACACTTCAGGCTCGATTTCCACTTGACCGCTGCCCCAATCGTCAATAAAGGGGGTGTGCGGTGGTCGATTACGGTTCCGCTCGTAGACGAAGTCGGGAAAACGATCGAGCACCCCGCGCACGTCAGAACGCAAGCGCTCTAGGATCGGTTCATCTACGAGCGCAGTCCCTAATTCGGGCCAATCATAGATATAGCGATCTTCCGCTTCATACCCCAGCAGTTTCTTCAAGCGTCGGTATGCAGGCATCTTAATGCCAGTGGCATTGCTGACCCCAATCACGATAGGAACACGGTCAGGTTCTTCATGGTTGATCGCAGCGAGGACGCGTTCACGGGGAGTTAGAGCCATTTCCAATCACCTCTCCTACAGCAAGATTGCCCCTCCTATTATAACGGCGATTGCTCCCATCTTATGGGGAATGAGAGCCTGCTTGGATTTCTAGAATCCGGGTAGGGCATCCGAGAATGCGCCGAATCCCTTCACTTGGCTTGCGGAAGAGCGTCCGGGTTACCTGATGAACGGCCCTAACGGAGGGTGCCAGACCCGCTTAATTGGGCTTCTGCGTCTATGCGCCGGTAAAGCGTCCAACTATCCCAATTTGCCCCGACCCGAAAGCCCGGCGGAGGTGCAGTGGCATAACGCTGACTGACTTGATCGAGAGCAGGAGCACCTTGGCGCTGCACGAGAACGTAATTGACAAATTGGGCGGGTGCGTGCAAAGCCATTAGGAATTCCCCTTCGGCGGGGAGTAGAAAGGGCCTTGAGTCGCCGCAGCGCGCCACAAGGCGATAAACCGCCCGGTCATCAGCTAGGATGGATTGCGGCGGCTGTTTACATAGCCATTGGGCAATTTCGGTCTCGAGGGCATCCTGGGTTTGCACTTGTTGCTTTAGGATGACCTGCTCCCAGACCCTGAGTTCATTGCTTTGGTAAGGAGAGTTGAGATTGAGGAGAAAGTGAAGAATCGCCACCAGCAGAAGCGGTTTATCCCAAGCGCGACTGGTGCGCACAGGGATACCGGCTCCCGCCACTACCGAGTAGGTTGCAATGGCCATAGCCTCGGTGTAGTTCCAGCCAAGCATCCGCACCACTGCAATCACTCCGAAGGAAACGAAGTAAGCCACGAGGCGTTTCGGCATGTGCACGGCGACCAGCACAGCGCCGGCCAGGTAGAGCGGAGCACGAGTGACCTCTTGCAGAGAATAGGCTAGTGTGGAGAAAAGGTCCAGAGAGGTCGTCTCCGTGGGGCTGAAAAACGTGTACAAGGGGGCCGTGGGGTCGGTTAGGAAGAGCCACGCATCCCCCGTGAAAACCCAGTTTAGGTAGGCCCACGACAGAAATGCCAAAAGGCTGGGGAATCCGATCACGATGACCAACGTTAAGTCTGCTTGCCATTTTCTCTCTCTCGGTGAGAGACGGCGCCATGCGTAGAACAGCGGAGAGCCCAAAGCGTAGGCGACACTGAAGAACAGGGCATAGGCATTAAAGAAAAAAGCAAAGCCCAAAATCAAGCCGGAGACGAAGCCGCTCAGGGTTTCTCCGTAACGGGTGAAACGCAGAAAAGCAAGCCACGCTAGCAGAAAGAGAAGGAGCGTTGCCATCTCGGTTAGGGATTGGGTGGCGATATACAAAGTGGCTGGGGTGAACGCTAGGGCGCAAAGCACCAGTACTACGGTTAAGGGGGAGAGGGAGGTCCGCAGCAGATGCCGGAGGAGCAACCAGGCCGTTGCGCCGGCGGCCAGCGAAGCAATAAGCGAGGGCATCAAGGGGCGTGCCCACAATGCCGTGAGTAAAAAGGGTAGCGGAGGATAGGTAAAGCCGATTAACTCTAGGCGGCGGTATTCTATCGCCTGCAACACCTTGGCGACCAGATGAGCGTGTTGATTACTCAGAAAGCCGGCTTGAGAGGCAATCAGGCTGAAGCCGATAAAGGGCAGGGATAAAAGCAAACTGAAAAACAGATGTTGCCAGAGGCTCACATCCCGCTCTCTCCGGAGCGCCGCTTGATCGCTTATTTTAGGTGGTCTGAGGAGAACGCCAGAGCTCTCGACTGAGGCCATGGATGGTCTTCTCCCAGTAAAACGGCCGGGTCAGTAGTTGCCAAGACGCTTTATATGCTGCAATGGAGTGTAAAATCCAATAGATCGGGTTTAGGAAAGTGTAGATCAGGAGATGGTAGTAACGCCGCTTAAAGACCGCCAGCATGTTGAGGTAGATCATCAGCCCATTGCCGAAGAGCAGATTGAACAGGCTGATGTAAAGCGTGAGCGGTGGGAAAAGGAAATCCAGGGCGCGCGTCCCAGTAAGCAGGAACAGCAGATAAAAGATCCAAAGGACCGGGGCGGTCAAAAAGGTAAGCGGAGTGCCGCCGATGAGCATTAGAAAGCCGAGCATGTTACGCAACCCAGCACGTTTCAGCAGGGCAAGCGGGTTGCGGCTGTGAACTAGGACGGTCTGGATGTAGCCCTTGATCCAACGCGAGCGCTGGCGAATCCAATTCCACAACTGGCTGTTGGCCTCTTCGTAAGTAGTGGAGTTGATCACACCAACCCTGTAGCCGTTGGCAGCGGCACGGATTCCCAAGTCTGCGTCTTCGGTTACGTTATATGGATCCCAGCCGCCCAGTTGGCGTAGCACGCTGGTGCGGAAATGATTGCTGGTGCCGCCCAGGGGGATGGGCAAACGCCACCGATCTAGGCCGGGCAACATGTAGTCGAACCAGTAGGAATATTCCAAGGTAAACATGCGCGTTAGGAAATTCTCATCGTGGTTGAAGTAGTTGAGTGCGGCTTGGACGCAAACCAAATTGGGTGGTCCTTTGCGGAAAGCGATGACCGCTTTCTTGAGTTGATCGGGCTCGGGGCGATCTTCAGCGTCGTAGATGACCAGGTATTCCCCGCGCGCAAAGAATAACCCTACGTTGCAGGCCTTGGGTTTGGTCTGCGGCTGCCCTTTGGGAATGATAACGAACGTCACTTGCTCCGGGGGCTTGGCGGCATAAGCCGCTTGGATGGTCTCTTGATCGTCTTCTTCGAGCAGCAAAAGGATTTCGAGTTTGGCAGCCGGATAGTCCAAGCGCCGCAGGTTGTCGAGCAGAAGCGGGATTACTTTGGCTTCTCGGTAAGCCGGCACAAGAATAGTGTAGGTGGGCAGTTCCTCTTCGTTGAGAGAGGCGACTTCCTCCTCGGTGATGGGCTGGATTTGTTCGTATTTTGCTCCAGCAAGCGAGACCGCAAATTTGAAGAGGATGCTCCCCAGAAAAGCCAGGTTAATGAAGAAATTCAGCGCAATCAAAGTCGGTCGGGTGGCGAAATATAGCCCGAAGATCAGGATAAGGAGCACGAAGACGAGAAAGAGATACTGACCGAAAGTCAGGACGGTAAAGGCGCATTCCGCCGGGTTGCGGTAATATAAACCATGGGCGGCCCGGTCTAGAATCTGGTCGCGAAAGCACTGGCGGATGGCGTAGTCGATATCCCACTCGGTCGTGACATAGAATTCGATCCGATGATTGGGAACAAGGGCCTGCAAGCGCTCTAGCAGAGCGGGCGAAGGGTATTCGGCGGTTGCAACCAGTAGGTGGGAGCTTCCCCTCGCAAAGGGAAAAAACCGCTCGCGCACCAGCTCCTGGGGGTCAAATTGTCGGGCTATTTTGTAGTCCAAGGGCGTTTGTAACAGATCGACAAAGGGCATCCCCCATAGTTTAGCCAACACCCGATAGAGCTGCTGACGTTTGACCAGACCTAGGCTAGTCAGGATGCGTCCCAAGCGCTCGCTAGTGCGGGATTGCAATTCGAGAGCGCGCTGAAGCTCCTGGGGAGAGAGCACGCCCTCCTGCACTAACGCTTCTCCCAAGCGAAGTGCGGAGCTCAGTTTAGGTGTGGAAGGAGAAACCGAGGCCGTGTCGCTCATAGTCCGGAGGGTTGTTTGCGCACCACTCTCGGGTAGAGCCATACCAGCAGAGCCAGCATGCCCAGCAAACTGAGACCTAAAAGATAAGGACGCAGGCGGTAGAACCAAACCGCCGTAGAGGGCTGCAGAGGTTCGACGCGCACTGCCCCACCGCGCACGTTCATCCCGACCCCTTGCGCCATCCCTTCGCCGATCAGGTAGACGTCGCCGGCTAAATCATACCAACTATTCGGACTCTGTTTTAGGCTGAGCAGAAGCCGATCCATTAAGGCCGCATCCCCGCTGGCAGAGAGCAAGAGGACTTGGCGTCGGTTATGTTCAAAGGCTTGCAGGGCGGCAAAGGGGATTTGGCCCTCAAAGCGCAGCAGTTCCCGCCCCGAGAAGTCAACAATGCGGAAGGGGACGAGCTCAAGCGGCGGCTTGAGCGCCGTAACCAGAGCAGGGTCGCTTTGAATAACGAACCAACTCTTGGAGGAGGAAAGTGCGGTTTGCCAATCTGACCACTTCAAGCGTAAGGGTTTCTTGGAGGCCTTTTGCAGAGCAATGATCAGCTCAGCAGCGCGACGCAGGTTTTGGGGGGTCAAGGGAGCAATAGTGACTTCAAACTCTGGCAGCAGGCCTTGGGGGAAGCGGAGAAAGCCCGCTGGGAGTACGTCGCCCGAGTCAAATTGGAGGTAAGAATTTTCCCACAACTGCGCCGTGAAAGGGCTGATTCCGATGCGGCATTCACCTTGGCGCGGTGTGTAATCGAAGCGTAAGGTTAGTGTGTTCTCGCGGCGCAAAAGGGGATTGGGGAAGTCGAGGTATAAGTCGAATTGAGTGTCGGTGGAGAGCAGCCTCGAATAGACTTGGGCGCCGTTGAAGAGCACGGTGAGGGTTGCGCTGGCAAGGGCTTCGACAGGGGTGTGCGTGCCCACCAAGCGTGCCCGCAGGTTGCGCACTGGTCCGCCTAGGTCGGCCTGGGAGAAGGCAAAAGCAATGTCGATTCGCCCCACGCCACTGACCTGCTGTAAGGGATACCCTAACTCGGCTAGAGTGACAGTGTGGCGATTAGCTTCGATAGGGTCTTTCCACTCTAAGACTTGAATCTGACGGTGAACTCCTAAGGGAGTTAGCTCACTGGTCAACCAGGCGCCCTGAGCTGTGAAAGCATCGCCCTCCCCTTGAAGGATCAATGTGGGTAGGCCGGAATCACTTTGCAAGCGGATTGCTCCTTGGGGGTGAGTGCGCAGCACAACCCGCCGCGCTAGAGGGCTTTCTCGCACCTCGACAGGGATTTCATCCCGCTCGCTCACCAGATGGAATTGAAAGGGCCGATTGGCGTATTTTAACGTGAGCGCAGCGATCAACCGCAAAGCCGCCTCGGCTTGGGCCGGGGAAGGGTTGACCGGAACCTCGATGACCAAATCGCTGAGCAGGGGCGGGAAGAATTCACCCACCGTCTGCGGGGTAGAAGGGATGCCGGATAATTGGATTTCGGCCTCTTCCAGATCGAGCCAAGCACCGACATAGGCTGTTTCGCAAATGTTATCTTGGCTGCGCAGGCGGCTGACTAAGCGTAAGACCAAGAGATTGCCTTCAACTTGGGCATCGCTCAAGCTGAGCTCAACTCTCTGTGGTGCGGACCCGAGAGCGATTGTGTGGAGCACGCGCTCGCGATTGTAAAGTTCCAGAAAACCGCTTTCGACATCCGCAGAATGGCGCAGGGTGAATTTGAGCTCTTCCGGTTGCATCCCTGCCGGAATCGGCAGGTAAAGGTAGCGTTCACCGATTTGCCCGCTGATACGGATAGTGGCGGGATACCCGAATTGCTGAAGAGGCAGCCATAGAACTTCATCTAAAGCTTGAGCGCGTGCGGCAAAGGCTTCTACCGGCAGGCTCGAAAGCCAGGCGATCCCTAGGAAGAGGATAAAGATTTTCCTCAATTTCATGGACTTCTCCCTGAGAAAGGTTTTCTGCAGGCCGGCACTTCCGCACTGACTGTCTTTGGTAAACGTTTCACCGGATCACTTCTCTTGGATAGAAGGAGTGCAGGTCTTCGATGGGATTGAAGATTTCTTCCATTGAATGCGAAAGCGCTGCTCCCAGATGATTCCACGTTTCAGGCGTAAAAATCTTTACAACGATTCTAACCAGTGTGGCTTGATTTCCACCTCATAACCTTGCAAGGTGGGAGAGAACTTGCAAAAATGTAATTTTTGAAAAGGTGAGAAGAAGGAGATTCCACCGTTCAAGGAGGGCAAAGTGGGGGAAAATTGAGGCCGAGTCAAGGTCGATCTAGTAAAGCAGGGGCTAAGGTGTTAAGTGATGACAGTTTCCAGCGGGAGAGTATCGTTGAGCCGGGCATTCTCACCCTCTGCGGGGTGGCGATTTTGTGAAGCTCTTTTGAGCGAAGCCCGCAGAGCTAAGAGGGTGTTTGTTGGTCTTACTCCGGCACATCCGAGCGTATAGGCTCGGTCTTATAGCTGAAGACAATGCCGAGTTCAAGTTCGTGCGCACCGCGAAGCGGAATTCGCCTAGGGAGGTAGGCGGTATAGCGGTCTCATGACGTTGGTCACTGCGCAAGTAATCAAAACCTAGGCGGTCAAGCCGTCTCGAGTTTGGCCGCTTGGGTTTGTGTCCATCTGCTTCTACTGGGCGGCGTATAGAGTGGCTTGGGTGGCCCATTGGAACAAAGGCGTCGCAAAAAGGCTCAGAGCGAGGACGGCAATCGCGCTCAAGGCGGCTGTCCAGTGTAAAAGGGCATCGCGATTCACCACCGGCTCGCCCTCCTGCATATACATCACGACTACCACCCGCAAATAGTAGTATGCCGAGACCAGTGAGGTCAGCACCCCAATCACCGCTAGGCCGACAAAGCCGCCTTCCAGCACGGCGCGGAAGAGGTAGAACTTGCCCAAAAACCCTACTGTCGGCGGAACGCCGATAAGAGAGAGCATAAACACACTCATGGCAGCGGCCAACGCCGGATACTTTTTGCCCAAGCCAGCGTAGTCCTGTATAGACAGTCCCTTGCCCTCCTCGCGCTCGAGGGCAATCACCACCGCCCAAGCCCCGAAGTTGGTCAACAGATAGGCAAGGAGGTAAAAGAGGGCAGCGGCGGCAGCGTCGGCCATCAGTCGGCTCTGCCCCAGAGTGACTGTCGCCATCAAGATGTAGCCTGCGTGAGCGATGCTGGAATAGGCTAACAGGCGTTTAATATTGCTTTGAACGATGGCGACAATATTTCCTACGATCATGGTCAGGGCGGCCAAGGCCCACAGCAGCGGGACAAGTTTATCCGAGAGGGTTGGAAACGCGAGGAGGAAGACGCGCAGCAAGGCAGCGAAGCCGGCCGCCTTGGCGCCCACCGCCATAAAGGCGGTTACCGAAGAAGGCGCACCCTGATAGACATCCGGTGTCCACATGTGGAAGGGAACTGCGGCCACCTTGAAGCCCAACCCGACCAAAATCAACGCCGCGCCGACTGTTAGGAGGATCGGCGAGGCGCTGCCGCTTTGCACGGCGCTTAGAATAGCAGCAATGCGGGTTGAGCCTGTAGCTCCATAGATCAGTGCAATGCCATAGACTACGAAGCCACCGGCAAACGCTCCCAGCAAGAAATACTTCAGGGCCGCTTCTTCCGAGTCTAAGCGATCGCGGTGAAAGCCAGCCATCACATAAAGCGGGATGGAGAGTAATTCCAGAGCGATGAAGACTATGATCAGATCGGCGGCCATGCCCATTAGCATCATGCCGCTGATCGAAAAGAGCAGCAAAGAGTAGTACTCGCTTCGAGCGATGTTCTGACGCTGTAAGTAGCCATGAGCCACAGCGATGCCCAATAAACCGCTGAGCAAGAAGAGCACGTTGAGGAAGGAGGAGAACCCATCGGCAATTGCTAGGCCGAAGTAAGCCGTTTGGGGATTATGGCGCTGGATGAACAAATTCACCACCAACCCCACGATCAACCCTAGGGCTGCGAGGATAGCGGTAATCCTGCGGCGGTGTTCTGGGATATACAAGTCTGCTACAGTCAGGAGCACCGCCCAAGCCCCGATCACGATCACCGGTAAGACGGCTAATCGGTCAGCCCACATGCCAGCCTCCGCAGATTCTGAGTCTTTTTCTGATTCATCCGCTCTCCTTTCTCGTTTAGGGCAGGGCGGCTACGCTCAAGGCCAAGTTGCCCACCAGCTTGTCCACTGCCGGCGCCATCAGGCTGAAGAAGGGCTTGGGGTACAAGCCGATCCAGAAGATCAGAATGACCAAAGGCACTAAGGTGACAATTTCACGCCAATTTAGGTCTTTGAGTTGGCGATTTTCTTCTTTATCCAGCGGCCCTAAGAACAGTTTTTGGAACATGGTCAGCATGTAGATCGCCGCTAGGATCACCCCAATGGCGGCAAAGCCGGCATAGAGGTAAGAGCGCAAAGAGCCATCGCTTTGCCCTGCCTCCCAGGCGCCGAGTAAGATGGTAAATTCGCCCACGAAGCCGTTCAAGCCGGGCAATCCCATGGAAGATAACGCCACAATGAGGGTGAGCGCCCCATAAACCGGCATAACTTTCCACAAGCCGCCAAAAGCATCCATGTCACGGGTATGACGCCGTTCGTAGATCATGCCGACAATCAAGAACAACGCTCCGGTGCTGATGCCGTGATTGACCATCTGTAAAATGCTACCCTGAATTCCCTGCGGGTTGAGGGCAAACAAGCCTAGCATCACGAAACCAAGGTGGCTCACCGAAGAATACGCCACTAACTTTTTGACATCCTGCTGCGGGAAGGAGACCGCTGCGCCGTAAAGGATGCCGATTACGGCAAGCACGGCCATGATCGGCGCCAGTTGCACTGCTGCTTGGGGGAAGAGGGCGAGATTGAAGCGCAGAAAGCCATAAGTGCCCATCTTAAGCAACACGCCTGCGAGGATCACCGAGCCGGCGGTCGGCGCTTCAACATGAGCATCCGGCAACCATGAGTGTAGAGGCCACATCGGGACCTTAATAGCGAAAGCCGCGGCAAAGGCGAGGAAGAGCCAGATTTGGACATCTGCAGGGATATTGTTCTGGGCGATCAATTCAGGCAAAGAGAAGGTTCCTCCTCGAATGCCCAACCACAAGATGGCAAGCAACATCAGGATTGAGCCGGCCATAGTGTAGAGGAAGAACTTGATGGCTGCGTACATCCGCCGTGGCCCGCCCCAGATGCCGATCAAGAAATACATCGGCACCAGGGTGAATTCCCAGAAAATGTAGAACAAGAACAAGTCCAGCGCTAAAAACACGCCCACCATGCCCACTTCCAAGAGCAGGAAGAAGATCATGAACTCCTTTACCCGCTCTTCGATCGCCGTCCATGTGCTGAGGATGGAAATGGGGGTGAGGAAAGTTGTAAGTAAGACCAACAGGATAGATAGGCCGTCAACGCCGAGATGGTAAGCGATGTCCCAGCCGGCAACCTGAATCCAGACGCGGCGGATGACAAGTTGAAGCTCCGGGTTGCTCGGCTGGAACTGGGCTAAGACAACCAAGGAAACGATAAAGGTCGCTAAAGAAGTGCCCAGCGCAACCCAGCGGATGATCTCCTTTTGTTCCTCGCGCAAAAACAGGAGAATCAATACGCCCACGAGGGGTAGGAAAGTGACCAGTGTAAGAGGGTGAAGAAGCCAGTCCATACTCTACCTCAAGACGAAGATCAGATAGCTCATGATCGCAACCACGCCGAAGAACACTGCCAGCGCGTAGTTGCGCACGTATCCGGTCTGAAAGCGGCGCAGATAGGCTGCGCCCCCTTGGATCAGGGTTGCCAAGCCGTTGGCGATGCCATCGATGATCCCCAGGTCGATCGGTTGGGCGAGGAGGACGGTCAGGCGTTTGAAGCCATTGACAAGGACGGCATCGTGCAACCAATCGTGCCAGAAGCGCCAATCCACCTGTTCAGCAAGCCAGCGCGAGAAGGCCTTATACGGGTTAACGAGCAACGCCCAATAGAGTTCGTCTACCCAGTATTTGTTGGTCAACACGCTAAAGATGGGCTTGGCGGTTAGCTCAAGGGGGTCGACGTAGGGCTTTTTCTCCTTTTGCAGGGTTTCGCCCCAGCGGGCATAGATCAACCAACCGAGGATGATCGCCAGTAGCGCAATCCCCGTTGAGATTGCTGCTACTTGCAGGCTAAATTCAGGCAACTCCACCCCTCCCTTCACCCCCGGCACATGATGGACGGTGTGTTCCAGCCAGTGTCCGAAGGCATGAATGCCGGGCAGGTTCAGCGCGCCGCCGAAGACGGATAAGACCGCCAGGATAATCAACGGTATCGTGATCAATTTCGGGCTTTCGCTGGCATAAGCGGCCGCCTCGCTGCGCGGCTTGCCGAAGAAGACCAAGATGATCTGGCGCGCCATATAGAAGGCGGTGAAGAAGGCGGCGATCGAAAGCAAAGTGTAGAGCCGCACATCCTTGTAGCTGGCTTTGAGCAGAATTTCATCTTTTGACCAGAAGCCCGCCAAGGGCATGATGCCTGCCAGCGCCAAAGCGCCGATCAAGTACACCCAGAAAGTGGTGGGCATCCGCTCACGCAAACCGCCCATGTTGCGCATGTCTTGCGGATCGAGGTGATGTCCGGCGCTGTGTTTGCCCTTGTGATGATGTTCGACCTCGTGCAGCCCGCGCTCCACACCTTGAATGACGGAGCCAGACGAGAGGAACAACAGCGCTTTGAAGAAAGCATGGGTGACCAGATGAAACATCCCCGGCACGTAAGCACCCATGCCCACGGCTGCCACCATAAAGCCTAACTGGCTGATAGTCGAGTAGGCGAGCACTTTTTTGATGTCGAACTGGGCAATGGCAATGGTGGCAGCAAAGAGGGCGGTCAGCGTCCCCACCCATGCCACTAGACTCTGCGCCTGCGGGACAACAGCGTATAAGGGGTGCGAGCGGGTGATCAAGTATACCCCGGCGGTCACCATGGTCGCAGCGTGAATCAGGGCAGAGACCGGCGTGGGGCCGGCCATCGCATCCGGCAGCCAGACATACAGAGGCAGCTGCGCCGATTTGCCCGTGACACCGATCAGCATGAAGATCGTGATCAACAAAATCCCCGTAGGCAGCAGTTCGGCGACTTGTTCCACCTGCCCGAAGACCTGGTCAAAATCGAAGCTGCCGAACAGACCAAACATGGTGAAGGCTGCTAATAGGAAGCCAAAGTCACCGATGCGGTTAGTAATAAAAGCTTTATTACCGGCTAAAGCGTTACCGATGCCATCCTTGCCCTTATCGTACCAAAAGCCGATTAAGAGGTACGAGCACAGACCTACGCCCTCCCAACCGACAAAGAGCATCAGATAATTGTCGGCGCTGACCAGCGTCATCATCGCCAGAATAAACAGATTGAAAAAGACGAAGAAGCGGCGATAACGAGCCGGATCTCCGTTCAGGCGCACGTCATCGTGCATATAGGCGATAGCGTAGATATGGATCAGACATCCCACACCCGAAACAACCAGCATCATGGTCACCGAGAGGGTGTCGACCTGAATCCCCCAACTGATGTTCAGCTCGCCGATGGTGATCCAATCCACTAGGGGGATCACCGTGCCCTCGGGATGGGAGAAGAGAGAGAGCATCTGCAAAATTGCTACTCCAAAGGTCAATCCCACCGCGCCGCTGGCAATGCCGCCGATGGCTTTCTCGGGCAAGCGACCGCCCCAGATCAGGTTGATCAGCAGCCCTAGGAGGGGGAAGAGCAACACCAGCGGCGCCAAGGCGAAAAAGGTCGGGCCTGTGGTTGTTGTTTCGCCAAACAGCATAGCCTGCTCCACGACTAACCCTTCATCAGGTTTAATTGGTCGATGTCAATGCTTTGCTTGGTCTCGAAGATTTTGACGATCAGCGCCAGCCCAACGGCTACCTCGGCCGCTGCAACCGCCATGACAAAGAAGACGAAAACCTGTCCGCTCAACTCACCGTGCAAGCGGGCAAAGGCAACGAGGGCGAGGTTGGCGGCATTAAGCATCAGCTCGATCGCCATGAAGATAATGATGGCATTACGGCGGATCAGAACGCCCAGCGCACCGAGGGCGAAGAGAACGGCCGAGAGAGCAATATAGTAATAAATTGGCACCATGGGGTAGTTCGCCTCCAGATTAGGTTAGCGGAGCTTGCGCCCCCGACTCAAGAAGATAGCCCCGATAACGGCAACCAAAAGCAACAGGGCAACCGCTTCGAATGCTAAGAGGTAATTGCTGAAAAGTTGCTCGCCGATTTGCAACGGGTTGCCCAAATCTCCCACCGCCTGGCGCAGGGGAGGAAAGCTGGTGCGGTGAGTGAAAATTAGATAAATCGCCTCGAAGATAAGGATGCCTGCCAAGCCGAGAGCGAGCGGTTGCATCCACCAAGTGCGCACCGCCTGACCCCGCTGCTCTGCTCCGAGCAGCATAATCACGAACAGGAACAACACCATGATTGCGCCGGCATAGACCGTGATTTGCGCTAGGGCAATAAACGGTGCGCTGAGCATGAGATAAAGCACTGCTATGGTCGAAAAGTTGAAGATCAGGTATAGGGCGGAATAAACTGCGTTGCGGCTGAACAACATCCCTAGCGCAGAGAGAATAGTCACCAACGCCAGACCGCCAAACAAGACGTAGTCAACACTCATTTGGAAAACCTCGCAATCCGGGAATCGCTTGACTCCCCTCTCCCCAAGGGAGAGGGGCTGGGGGTGAGGGCGCTCCCCTCTCCCCAAGGGAGAGGGGCTGGGGGTGAGGGCGCTCCCCTCTCCCCAAGGGAGAGGGGCTGGGGGGTAAGGGCATCCATCACACTGGGTCCTTCATCTCCGGTATTGCCCTAGTATACATGCCCGGCGGTGTCTTCTGCGGTGTGGGCTTGCCACCTTCGGGCACAGGCTCAAGCAGCATCTCCTTAGTGTAAATTGAGGAACGCCGGTCGGTGAAAGAAAGCTCATAGTTATCGCCCAGCACGATTGCCTCGGTGGGGCAGGCGTCCTCGCAGTAGCCACAGAAAATGCAGCGTAGCAGGTTGATTTCGTAGACGCGCGCATAACGCTCGCCGGGGGAGTAACGCTCATCGTCTGTGTTCTCCGCCGCTTCGACAAAAATAGCATCCGCAGGACAAGCTGCCGCGCAAAGGGAGCAGCCGATGCACTTTTCTAGGCCGTTCTCATAGCGCTTGAGGATGTGGCGCCCTTTGTAGCGTGTGCGCACCGGCCGCTTGATTTCCGGATATTGGATTGTCACCGGCTTCTCAAAGATTGCCTTGAAGGTTGTGGCCAAGCCACGCATTAGATCAGCTAGCATTATCGATTACCTCCTGCAATTGAACCTCGCATAAGATAAGCTACCAGTAAGAAAAAGGCAATGGTCGTGACCGGGATCGACCACAGCCAGAGAGAATTTTGGAACATATCGGCAAGCAACACACCTAAAGCGGTGAGCATCGCATTGCCCAGAGCAAGCGAGAACAACACCTTCCAGCCAAACGCCATAAGACGGTCGTAGCGAATGCGGGGCAAGGTCGCCCGCACCCACACCATGAGAAAGAGAAAACCCACTACCTTGAGCAAAAAGTAGATCGGTCCTAGGAGCGGGACTTGATCGACAAAAGGACCACGATAGCCACCAAAGAAAAGGGTGACCGCAATGGCAGACACTGCGATCATCTTGATGTATTCGGCCATAAAGAAGAGAGCAAATTTCATCCCCGAATATTCGGTGTGGTAGCCGGCGGTCAATTCTTGTTCGGCTTCGGGCATATCGAAGGGGGCGCGATTGACCTCTGCTAGGGTGGAAATCCAGAAGATGAAAGCTCCAACTGGCTGATAAAGGACGAACCAAATATGGCGTTGCGCTTCGACGATCTCGGCCAAGCTGAGCGAGGAGGTGAGCAGGACCGGACCTGTGAAAGCCAACCCGAGAGCGAGCTCGTAGCTGATCATCTGCGCCGAAGAACGAATTCCCCCCAGGGTGGCATATTTATTGTTGGACGACCAGCCAGCCAAGACGATCCCATAGACCGAGACCGAGGCGATGGCCATGATATATAACACCCCCACGTTCAGATCGATAATCTGAAGGCTAATCGTGCGCCCGAACAATTGAATGGGAGGGCCGAAAGGTACTACGGCCATGATAACGAGTGCCGGCACGACCGTGATGATGGGCGCCAGGATGAAAATGATCTTGTCGGCTTGGGCCGGGATCAGCTCCTCTTTGAAGATGAGCTTGATCCCGTCCGCAACGGGTTGGAGCAGACCGAAAGGACCGGCGCGGTTAGGGCCGATGCGGACTTGAAACCGAGCGATAAGCTTGCGCTCAAAGAGGGTGAGGTAAGCAAAGCCGCCCAACAAAGCGAAGATCAGGGCAAACGACTTAAGTGTCCATTCGGCTAAAGATGCCCAGTCCATAACTACCTCTCATAGCTTCGTTCGACCACCTTGAGCTGCGCTGCACAAGGCTCAAGGAGGGGGATACCTGCACTGCGTGGGAGGAGGATAACTCCTTGGGGAACGGTTTTGTCCAAGATAGCCGTTGCCATTGCAGAAGCTTCACCGAATTGCAAATGGACCAAGTCCCCTTCCTGCACGGCGTGGGCGGCTGCCTCGTCAGGGTGAATCCACAAGACGGCTGCGACCCGCCGTTGGTCTAATAACTTCGAGTGGACCAGGGTTGAGCCGCTGTCATAGAGCTTCGTCACTGGCACGGCCAGCAGGCCGCCGTTGATCTCTGTCGCCTGGGCTAAGGAGGGCCAAGTCAAGGTCACTTGTTCTCCCTGCTGAAGGGCGTTTGGCAATTGAACCCCAATGCCTTGCTTGTTCTCATACGTGGTGCCGCCGTAATATAGGTCTTCGCGACCGATTATCGGCCATTGTTCCGGGGCATAGGCCAAAGCAGTGTAGGTGATGCCTGAAAAAGCCGGCACCTCGGCGGCAATGCGTAGCATCACCTTCGAGGCCAGTCGATCCTCTAGGTCTATACCGAGGAGCTTTCCCAGTTGCCCGGTGATGGTGAAATCGGCACGTGCACTTGGTCGCGGAGGCACTGCGGGATAGTAGCGTTGTACCCTTCGCTCTCCATTTACGAGCGAGCCCTCGCGCTCGGTAAAGGGCAGAGCGGGTAGCACCACATGGGCGAGCTTTGCTGTAGCGGTGAGGAACAGGTCTTGCACCACCAAGAAATCGGGCGTTAGCGGCAATGTGGGATTGTCACCGGCTGGATCGCACGCCACGACATAGATGGCATTTGCCTGACTGATTGCCTCGTCCAGATTAGGCAGCGGGCGCCACCCCAACTCCCAGGCCCCTTGATCGTTCGGACGTTGCCAGACCGGGATTAAGCCGTTATTGGGACGCCCGGCATGGTTCGTCGCAAGAAGCAGGTTCAAACAGGCTTGAGCTAAAGCTTGAGAAGCTTGCAGCCCAACCCCTTCGTTGCCGAAAAAGATCACTGCGTTTTGCGCTTCGGCAAAGGCTTTTGCTGCAGCTTGCACCTGATCATCTCGCCACAAGGTACTGACCCGTTCCGGTAATGCCGGTCGCTTGGCGGAGAGGCTGTTCAGCATCGCCAAGAGAAGCCCGGCTTCGTCTCCATAGCGGTAGCGCAAGACGTGCTTAGCGAACTTCTCCAGACGGGTTGGGCGCGGGTGGGCAACGATCAAGGTGGCGCCGCGCTCGGCAGCCTGTTTGACGCGCAACCACCAAATGGGCGCTTCTTGGTGGAGGTCGGAAGCGATCACCAAGATTGCATCTCCCTGCCCTAATTCGGCGAGATTGCTCTCTTTGGCAAGCCCGACCTGCATCACCTGCTCGCCGCCGCTCATCTGGGTGTAAAGGGCGATTTTCCCACCCAAACCTTCGCTCAGCTTGCGCAAGTTGAACAAATCCTCGTTGGATAAGCGTCCGCTGGCAAGGGTGAGCAATCCCTTGCCGGCCTGGCGGAAACGTTCGGCGACAAAACCGAGCGCTTCTTCCCAACTGACCGGCACCAATTCGCCTTCTTTGCGAATCAAGGGTTGGGTTAGTCGTTCTGGGGCTTCGGTGTAATGGTAGCCGAAGCGTCCCTTATCGCAAATCCAAATCTCGTTCACCCATTCATTCTGGCGGGGCATGACGCGTTTGATGACCACTTTGCCCCCTGCGGCTGCTTCACGGCGCACGTTCAGAGTTAAGTTGCAACCTACTGCACATTGCTGGCAAATGCTCGCCGCAGCGTTCAATTCCCAAGGGCGTGCCCCGAAGCGAAAGTCGGCTGTGGTCAATGCGCCAACAGGACAGATGTCCGTTGTATTGCCGGAGAAAATCGAGTCAAAGCCCGGTTCGGAAAAGGTGACAATCTGTAAGGAGCGTCCCCGCTGGGAGAAGCCGATTACCGGATCATCGACCAACTCCTCCTGAAAGCGGATACACCGCCCACATTGAATGCAGCGCTCTTGGTCGAGATAGATCAGCTCGCCCAGAGGATAATGCTTAAGCAGGTGCTTCTTTTCATCGAACAGAAAGCGCGAGGTGCCCGGACCGTGTGCCATGGTCAGGTTTTGCAAGGGGCATTCGCCGCCCTTATCGCAGATTGGGCAGTCCAGCGGATGAGAAGTGAGCAGGAATTCTAGAATATCCTTGCGCCCGCGCTTGACTTTGTCGGAAGTGTTGATCACCACCATGCCTTCGGACACAAGGGTCGTGCATCCGGTTTCGAGTTTTGGGTTGAACTGTATCTTGAGCGAACCGTCCTCGTTGCGCACAAACTCCCCAGTGTTGCGGTCGACAACCGGGCGCCCCACTTCGACCAAGCACATGCGACACATGCCTACCGGCTTCATTTTGGGGTGATAGCAAAACACCGGGATATCGATACCGGCTTTTTTGGCGGCGTCCACAATGTTCGTCCCTTCGGGGACGGTGACCTGAATCCCGTCAATGGTCAACGTGATCATCTTGTTGGTCATAACGCAGGCTCCTTCTGAGCGACCCGGGCGGCGAAATCTTGGGGAAACCGTTCAATAGCCGAGAGGACGGCTTCGATCGAGAACTCGCCCAGGGCACACAGGCACTTGCCGCGCATCTGGCTGGCCACGTCATACAGCAATTCCACATCGTTCTGGCTGGCTTCGCCACGATAGATGCGGTCGACAATGTGCTTCATCCAATAGGTGCCTTCACGGCAGGGGGTGCACTTGCCGCAGGATTCATGTTGGAAGAAATGGACCGTCTTGCGGATCAGCCAATCCACGCTTACTGTCTCGTCGATCACGATGATCGAGGCGGAGCCGAGCTGGGCGCCTAGCGTGGGCACACTCTCGTAGTCCATCGGTGTGTCCAACGCCCGGTCATCTGCCACGATCAGCGCCGAGGAGGCTCCGGCGGCCATGATGGCTTTGATCTTTTTGCCATCCGGAATGCCCTTGCCGTGTTCGAAAATCAGCTCGCGAAACGGGGTCCCTAGGGGCAGCTCGTAATTCCCCGGACGGTTGACCCGCCCCGAGAGGCAAAAGATTTTGACGCCCGGGCTTTTCTCGGTGCCGAAGGAGCGGTACCACTCTGCACCATGTTCGATGATCAGGGGCACGTTCGCTAAGGTTTCAACGTTGTTGACGATGGTCGGCTTTCCAAATAAACCGACCGAAGGAGGGAAAGGTGGGCGCAAGCGAGGCTGGCCGAGTTTCCCTTCCAACGATTCGAGCAAAGCCGTCTCCTCGCCACAGATATAGGCGCCTGCCCCAAGGTGGGTATAAATGCGCAGGGAGAAATCGGTGCCGAACAAGCGGTCACCTAATAGACCTGCGTTATGCAACTGTTGGATACGGCGGTCGAGTTGATGCGCTAATTGCCAGAATTCACCCCGCAGGTAAATATAGGCCACGTTGGCCTGCACCGCATAGGCGGCGATCATCAGGCCTTCCAGGAATTGGAAGGGGTTGCCCTCCATGATTTCACGGTCCTTGAAGGTGCCGGGCTCGGATTCGTCGGCGTTGGCGACAACGTAGTGCGGCCAATTCTTGTTGTCGATAAACGACCACTTCAGGCCGGTGGGGAAACCGGCGCCGCCGCGCCCGCGCAGGCCAGAGGCCTTGACGACCTCGATCACTTCCTGCGGTCGCATTGAGGTGACCGCCTTGCGGAAAGCCTCAAAGCCCCCGTGCTGGCGGTAAACAGTTAGATCGTTTAGGTCAGGAATCTCGCGGTGTCGGAGAAGAAGATAGGGTCTTTTCATGGGATGCTCTGCCATGTTCGAATCAGTTTCATTGCACTTTCTACACTTTGGTTCTCGTGGTAGGTAAGGCCTTCAGCGGTTTGCACCTGAAAGAGAGGGGCGCGGTCACAGCCGGCCAGGCACATCACCGCCTCGATGGTGATCAGTCCATCCGGGGTGGTCTCACCCACGCGAATGCCTAGGTTCTCGCATAGCTGCTCGAGGAACTCTTCTGCGCCTCGCAAGGCACAAGGCAAGTCGGTGCAAACCTGAATGCGATATTTGCCGCCGGGTTGGTCGTGGTATAGGGTATAAAAACCGACCAGTTGTCCGATCTCGGTCACCGGCACGTCGAGGATTTCGCTGATCTCCTGTAGCGCTTGCTTGCTTATATATCCGTATTCGCGCTGGGCGAGGTAGAGCAAAGGCATCACCGCAGCGCGCTTTTGGTCAGGAGGATACTTGGCGAGCGTGTTTTCGATCTCGGTAGGGTATTTTTCTTGTAGGCGGTTCACCGGTCGATATCTCCTAGCACGATATCCAAGGTGCCGATAAGGGCGACCAGATCGGCGACCAAATGTCCCTTGGCGAGCAATTTCAACACTTGGAGGTTAGCAAAAGAGGGAGTACGCCAGTGGATGCGATAGGGTTTGGGGCCGCCGTCACCTTCCAGATAAACCCCTAACTCGCCGCGCGGCGATTCAACAGCGACGTACACTGCGCCCTTCGGCGCCGGAAAGCCCTCGGTAAAGAGCTTGAAATGATGGATCACTGCTTCCATGCTGGTCGCCAGTTCCGAGCGCGGCGGTGGGACAAATTTGCGGTTGTTTGAACGGGTAGGCCCATAAGGGAGCTTATCCAGAGCTTGCTGGATAATACGCAGCGATTGGCGCATTTCCTCAATGCGCACCAGGTAACGGGCGTAGGTATCGCCGTCGGTGTGAGTGGGAATGTCGAAGTCGTATTGCTCGTATCCTGAGTAGGGCTGCACTTTGCGCAGGTCATGGGCAACGCCGCTGGCGCGCAAGCTGGGGCCGGTTACCCCCCAACGGATAGCATCTTCGGCTTTCAACACGCCGATGTGCTTGGTGCGCTCGATGAAGAGCGGGTTCTTGGTCAGCAAGGATTCGTATTCGTCAATGCGGGCGGGGAAGATGCGCAAGAATTGACGCACCGCATCTTCGAACTCAACCGGGACATCGCGCCATAACCCACCGGGGCGGAAGTAACTGGTCATCATGCGTTGCCCGCTGCACATTTCCATGATGTCCAGGATCATCTCCCGTTCGCGGAAGCAGTAAAGGAAGACCGACATTGCGGCCAAATCCAGCGCATGAGTACCCAACCACACCAGGTGAGAAGCGATGCGTTGCAGTTCGGTCAGAATAACCCGAATCGCCTGAGCGCGTGGCGGAACGTCCAGTTCCACCAGCTTTTCCACTGCCAGACAATAAACCAAGTTGTTGCCGATGTTGTTCAAGTAATCGAGGCGGTCGGTCATCACCACCGCCTTCTCGAAGGTTTTGTATTCCATGTGCTTTTCGACACCGGTGTGTAGAAAACCGATGTCGGGGATGACGTTGACCACGTATTCGCCGTCCAGCTCTAAAAGCAGCCTTAGCACCCCGTGGGTGCTCGGGTGCTGTGGGCCCATGTTGAGCAACATGGTTTTGCCTTGGAGGGCGTCTTCCGTCACCAGACGGGTGAAGCCGTCCAGCATGCTAACATCGAGTTGTGTGGTGTTCTCGGCCATCTTGCTGTTCCTACCTAACTACCGCTATTCTTGGGCATACCGCTTGCGAGAATTGATCTCCTCAAAGTTAAAGGTGAACATGATTTCCTCGTGACCGAGGGGGTAGTCTTTGCGCAGAGGGTGTCCTTCCCAGTCGTGGGGCATCAGGATGCGCCGTAGGTCAGAGTGCCCTTCATAGTGAATGCCGAACATGTCGTATACTTCACGCTCGTACCAATTGGCGTTCGGGTATACCCCCTCAATGGTTGGAATAGAAGGATTGTTGCCGTTCAGCGGCACACGCAGGCGGATGCGTTCGTTGTGCTTGTAGGAGTAAATGTGATAGACGACGTGAAAGCGAGGGCTCTCTTCGGGCCAATAGTCCACGGCCGTTTCGTCCTCTAACATCTCAAAGTCGAGCTCATCGCGCAGCATAGTACATGCCTCAACGATTTGATGAGGCTGGAGGAAGACGGTTACTTCACCCCGGAATGTGCTCGAGGTAGCACCGAAGCGCTCTTCTAAAGCCCGGACGGTCTTTTCCAAATGCTCACCCATTGCACCCTGCCTTCCCCTATGCCCAATCTCGGATTTTTTGCTTGCGCACTTTATCGTAGAGGGTCAGAATACCGTGGATCAGCCCTTCTGGCCGCGGCGGGCAGCCAGCCACATAGACATCCACCGGCACCACTTCGTCCACACCCGGCACAATGGCATAATTATTGAACACCCCGCCACAGGAAGAGCAATCGCCCATGGCAATCACCCACTTGGGGTCAGGCATCTGATCGTAAAGGCGGCGCAGAACTGGGGCCATCTTGCGGCTGACGCGTCCGGCGACAATCATCAAATCCGATTGGCGCGGGCTGGCACGCATCAGCTCCATGCCGAAACGGCTCATGTCGTAATTGGAGGCTTGAGCGGCCATCATCTCAATCGCGCAGCAAGCTAGGCCGAAGAGCATCGGCCACATCGCCCGCGTGCGTGCCCAGTTCACCACATCTTCCAATTTCGCAGTGACAATCCCCATGTTGCCAAGCTTTTGTTCTACTCCCATTCTAAGGCTCCTTTCTTCCACGCATACACGAAAGCGATCTCTAGAATACCGGCAAAGAGGAGCATCTCCACAAAGCCAAACAGCCCCAATTTGCGGTAGACCACTGCCCACGGAATAAAGAAGACCACCTCGATGTCGAACAGGATGAAGAGCACTGCTACCAGGTAGAAGCGCACAGGCATGCGCCGGGTGCCTGGCCCGAAGGGGGTCATGCCTGACTCGTAAGGCTGTAGTTTTCTCTCCGTTGGGCGGCGTGGTCCGAAAAGGTGGCCGAGGGCTACGGCGATCGCCGCAACTAGAGTGGACAGGATAAACAACACAACCAGGGGCAGATATTCGCTCATCGGTGAAGTCCTTTGGCCGTGGAGATGAAATTCTGACCTGAGCGGTAAGTTTATCACAGAGTGGGCATGGTGTCAAATTTCACAAAGTGTTAATTTGGGGTGATTCCGCAAATGATTTTTTTCTTAATTCGCAAGCAGCTCTCACCCCCGGCCCCTCTCCTGCCCTCACCCCTGACCCCTCTCCCAGAGGGAGAGGGGTGGGGAAGTGGAGCAGGAGGGGGCGTCATGGGTGACCGGCGCGCCACAGCCCGGGCAGGTGACGGTGTTCAGCGTGCCCTCTCGGGCTTGGGCGAGCAAATCCGGGCGTTCGCCCGCGTCAAGGATCAGCCAGAATTCGGCGTGGAAGTTCTGCCCGCACTGCGGACAGGTCAGGGGGATGGTTTGGGAGTAAGAGATGGGCATGGCAGACTCCTGGGCAGAGCGGGGAAGGTGGAAAGACAGAGAGGAAGGGAAACCGACACGTTGTTTTAACCCTGAGGGGTAGAGGGCAAAGAGCGGTGTGCGAGGCGGGGCTGTGGCGATGGGGCAGGCGTTTGCGTCCTGTATGGATTATACAGTGAATTAGGTTTAGGGACGACCCATTGCGGGGGGAGAGGGTTTGACACTTACAAACGGAGACACACACCGCTCCTGAGGGATCGCGCAGAGCGAGGGCGGTCTCGACCGCGCCGTGGCGGGCGGGGAGGCTCGCTGTTGCGGGACAGCCGATTTGCCTGAAGAGTGAGAGAATTACGGCCGGGCGATCGGCTCGGCAGCGGCCGCCGGGCGCAGCTCCGGCGTTGGCGGCAGAGCGGCTTGCATCGACCAAGGTCCTGCCCAGGTGATCAGCACGGGAACAACCTTGCCGCGCAGATCTTCCTCGCTCTCGAGGAAGACCAATTTGTTGGTCGGGGTGCGCCCCTTCCATCGCCCGCGCACCTTTTCCTCGAACAGGACCTCGACGGTCTTGCCCACATAGGTGGCATTAATTTCTGCTGCGATACGCTCTTGCAGTTCCTCCAGCAAGCGAAAGCGGCGCATCTTCTCTTCCTCAGGCACATCGTCGACCATTTTGCGGGCGGCCACGGTGCCCGGCCGCGGCGAATAGCGCGCTAAGTGGGCGACATCCAACTTTAATTCGGCAAGCAGATCGTAGGTGCGCTGAAACTGGGCTTCGCTCTCGCCAGGGAAGCCTACGATAATGTCGGTGGCGATGGAGACACCCGGCGTCTTCCCCGCCAGATGGGAGCGGATGCGCTCGATCAAGCGGCGGTAGTCGTCCGCCGTGTAGCCGCGCTTCATGCGGGCGAGGACTTCGTCATCTCCGGCTTGCACCGGTACCTCGATATGGGGCATCACCTTTGGCAGCTCAGCCACCGCATCTAGCAGGTCCTCGGTCAGGTAGTTGGGGTGGGAGGTGAGAAAGCGAATGCGCTCCAGCCCCTCGATTTCGTGCACGCAGCGCAGCAGGCTGGCTAATGAGCTGCCATCGTCTAGGTCTTTGCCGTAGCGGTCAACGATCTGTCCCAGCAGGGTAACCTCCTTGACCCCTTGGGCGACCAAGGAGCGGATTTCCCCCAAAATAGCGGCGATCGGGCGGCTGCGCTCTACACCACGCCGGTAGGGGATGATGCAGAAAGTGCAGGCGTGGGAGCAACCTAAAACCGCCGAAACAAAGGCCGAGACCTGCCGCCCGCGCTGATGTTGAGGGAGCAACAGCTCGCCGTCCATTAGCGCAAAGCGCTCCAGCGTGGCTTTCTCCTCACTCAGGCGCGCTTCCTCTTGGGTGAGATAGGCCACCAAGGGGCCGACATCCGAGGGCGGCGAAAAGACATCGACAAAGGGAAAGCGCTTCTTCAACGGTTCAGCGTTCTTGACCCCTACCAGACACCCCATAACGTTGATGACCAGATTGGGGTTGCGTTCCTTCAAGGGGCGCAGGGAATGTAAACGCCCATACGCCCGGTCTTCGGCGCTCTGGCGCACCACACAGGTGTTCAATACGATCACGTCGGCCTCCTCGGGGAGCTCGGTCATTTGGTAGCCCAACCGTTCCAGCGCCGAAGCCACCCGCTGCGAGTCGGCGACGTTCATCTGGCAGCCTTCTGTCCAAATGTGATACTTCATGTCCGATATTATACCCTATGTTACAATAGCGGAGTCCTGTGTTTGAGTGATCAGTTTTGTGTTGCGGTTTGTTTTGCAAGTTAACGGTCTTCAGTTCGCAACGTTCAGTTTCCGATTGACTGCTGATCTACGGTTCTTAACCCTCATCGCTGCAACTGAGAACCATAAACTTATAACTCATCAGGCAATCCGTATCAGATCGGACAGAGAATTTGGGACAACTCAGTCGCGATGCGTATATCTAAAACAAAATCGTGGTTGTTGCTTGCTTTAGCTCTTCTTATCGGAGGCATCGGGTGGCGAATCTGGCGCGATCCGACCCTGCAAGGCCGCTGGCTGTGGCGCTGGGAACGCTTGCGCGTTTACGCTCAGGGGGTTCTGGACCCGGTCGGGCCTCCCCCAACCCCCTTGCCCGCTCCGGCGATTGCCATCACCCGGCATCCTACGCCGACTGAGGAGCTAAACCTGCTTCAAGCCAGTCCACTCCCCCCTACCAGCACACCCACGCCGCTTGTCTTGCCTGCAACGGTTAACCTACCTGCACCGCGTTGGGAACGCCAGGATATCAACAATTGCGGTCCGGCAGCCCTGGCGATGTACTTGCGCTACTACGGCTGGGAGGGCGATCAGTTCGACATCTCGGCCTTGATCAAACCCCAACGCGAGGATCGCAATGTCAATGTCGAGGAATTGGCCTACTATGTGCGCAACCGCGCTGGCTGGCTCAATCTCGAATATCGCGTTGGCGGGGATATCACCTTGCTCAAACGCCTCCTAGCTGCCGGTTTCCCGGTCATGATCGAGGAAAGTTTCTATTTCGAGTCGCCGTTCTACCCCAACGACGATCTCTGGGCGGCGCACTATAACCTCCTCACCGGCTACGATGAGGCCACTCAAACCTTCGTCAGCCAGAACAGCTATCATGGGGCGAATCTCAAGGTCGCCTACTCGGATATCCAGCGCGAATGGCAGGTGTTTAACTACCTCTATATCTTGGTTTTCCGCCCGGACCAAACCCCAATCCTTCAGGAGATCCTCGGCGAGGATTGGGACGTGGAGAGAAACCGCCAAAAGGCTCTCGACCTGGCTCAGAGCGAAACCGAGGCCGATCCGCAGAACGCCTTTGCTTGGTTTAATTTGGGGACCAACTTGGTCTATTTTGAAAGATATCCCGAGGCGGCGCTTGCCTATGACCGCGCCCGTCAACTTGGCTTGCCGCAGCGGATGTATCGCTATCAGTTCGGCCCGTTCTTGGCTTATTTTCACACCGGACGACTTGACGACCTGATGGCGATTGTCGAATATGCCCTTAAGCGCACTCCCAACTCAGAAGAAGCTTTATTGTGGCGCGGTTGGGCCCATTACCGTCAGGGTAAGATCAAAGAAGCGGTAGCCGACTTTCGGGCAGCGTTGGAGCAAAACCCTAACTACTTTGATGCTCAATATGCCCTGAATTTTGTGCTTGAGAGCCACTGACCAAATCTCTGGCGTGGCGGTTGAGCAGCCAAAAGCAGAGTGCCATGCTGAACCAGGCGACCCCTTGTACAGTTCGGATGCCGCCCGGCAGGAGGGGACTGTTGGCCCGCCAGGCTTCCAGAAAGAGCCAGGCGGCTGAGGTGCTGAGGAGATATTGCAGGAAAATTTCCCCCGGAAAGCGGCTCTTCCCCAGGCGGCGCCAGAGGACGATCAAGATCAGCAAGGCAGCACAAGCGTGATAAAGGGCAAGAGGGTGGCGTTTTGCCCCCCATAGCTCCACCCCCCAGGGCATTTGGGTGGGGATGCCGTAGAGTTCCCCCGAAGCGAAAAAGGCCAGACTGGAGAAAATCCCTAGCACGGCAAAGAGGGGCGTGAGGGCGTCCAAAGTTTCCCAAAGGGAGAGCCGCTGCCGTTGAACGGATATGAGAACAGCAAGCGCCCCCACCACCAGCCCCGCCCAAGGGTCGAGCATGCCCCCGTCCAGCGAAAGCAAACTCAGCGGTGCTTCGGCGAAGATCGTCCACTGCCTTAGGGCGAAGACAAGGCGAGCGGCGACCAGACCGCTGCCCAGTCCCAGGAAGACCACCGTGTTCAACTGTGCGGCAGAGAGTGACCCTTTGGGCAATCGAGCCTCGGCGAGCGTAATCCCTAAGTACAGGCCCAGCAGGACGAGGAGCAGGGGGGTGCGCAGGGCAAGCGGACCGATTTGCAGAATGGGCAGCATCACTCCTCCTTAGCGATCAGGCGCTCCAGACGCACGCGCAGGCTGGCTTCGCTCAGCGGCCCACCCACCACAACCTCGCGGATGATGCCTTGTCGATCGATGAAGAACGTGGTGGGCAACGAGAAAACCCGATAGGCGGTGATCGTCGTGCCGCTGATGTCTAACAGTATCGGAAAAGTGAGCCGCATTTCTGCGATCAAACGATAGGCATTGGGCAGGCGATCCTGAGTGCTAGCGTTGATCCCCAGCAAGACAAGCTCGGCGCCATACTGTTCGTGCACAGCCTGTAGGGCGGGCATTTCGGCGCGGCAAGGGGGACACCAAGAAGCCCAAAAGTTGAGGATGACCGGCTTGCCGCGCAGCGCCGAAAGGGTGAAACTTTCCCCCGTAGTGGATTCGAGCGTAAAATCCGGTGCTAAGAAGCCCTTTTGCGGCGCAATCGAAGCCGGCGCCGAGAGAGCCGCGGAAGGAACGCGGCTCCACAGCGTCCATCCCAGAGCACAGGCCAAGGTCAACAAGGCAAAGAAACGTTTCCGCAAAAGGGTTGTGGCAAGAGGATTCTTCGAAGTGGCGCTCATCACTGGGCGAAAGCGCTCCTCTTCTCCCGATCAGCCTGTTTCTTCCCCTTCCGTCCCTTTTTGGGGAGGACGGAAGGGGAAGCGTTTTTACGCAGGAGGAGCGGAGGGAGGTTCAAAGAGCGGCAGAATGGTCATGGCCGGCACGGCTACCAGCCCGCGGTCGGTCAAGCGCAGTTCGGGGATCACCGAGAGGGGCAGCAGGTTGAAGCCCATGTAGGGGATAGCGATGCCCTTTTCTTTCCAAACGCGGTTGAAGTGTTCGGACTCGGCGCGCACTTCGGTGGCGCGCTTATCGGAGATTAGGCCGGCAATGGGCAGGGCAACTAGCGCTTCTACCTTGCCCCGATCAACAATGACCAACCCACCGCTGTTCTCCTTTAGGGTTTCGACTGCCAGGCGCATATCGGCTTCGTTGACACCGGCAACGATAATATTGTGGGCATCATGCCCGACGCTGCTGGCGACTGCGCCGCTGCGCAGGTTGAAGCCCTGTAACAAGCCATGCCCGACACGCCCCGAGGCAGTGTGCCGTTCCACCACGCTCAGGAAGCACAAATCGTGCTGGGCAAAGTGCTCCTCCCAAGTTTTGCCGCCCTCGAGAGTGATTTTCTTGTGGAACGTGACGATCCCGGGCAAGGCCACTTGAATCACATTGGCAACCACGGTCTCTTTGGGCAACTCGGGGACCAGCGAATATTGCGCAGCGAGTTTGACGGTCTGGTAGGCCGCTTTGGGGTAGCGCCAGCGGTTCTCGAGCTGTTCCTCCAGCAAGGGAGTGATCTTGCGGTTCTCGACCATCAGTTGACCGCCATACCATGTGTTCTGCACCTCGAAGTCATCGTTGAGCAGGACGATGTCCGCCCGGCGCGAGTGTCCCAGGCCGCCCAATTCGTGGTCCATGCGGTAGCGGGTTGCCGGGTGAAGCGAAGCCATGCTCCACGCAGTCAGTTTAGGAATGCCCAGGCGCGCTGCTTCGCGCACGCACCAATCTAAACCGAAGAGGAACAGATCATCAGCATCGCGGTCGTCCGTGCACAAGCATAGACGCTTAGGAGAAACTCCTAGCTCGGTCACCACTTTGATGATTTCTGGCAAGGAATGCCAAGGAGTAGAGGGGTTGCCAGCGCGCATGAAGATCCATAACCCGGCCTCGAGGAAATCCTCAGTGATGTCGCGGTCGATCGCTTCATGGGTGTCGGTGATCCCGGAGGCAGCATAAGCAGCCACAAATTCCCGCCCGTAGCAGTGCCCACAGATGGGCAGACCGCGTTTTAGCGCTTCGGCGATCACGGCGTGGCTGCGGGTTTCGCTGAAGTATACCGGCACATAGTCCATTTTTTCGCCCAAAGCGACCGCCTCGGGCCAGTGATCGAAGATGGCGCCGATCTTCTCTGCGGTCAGGTCGCCACCAGCGGTCTCTAAGTCCGGCGAAGTGGAAGGAACAGTGCTGGGAACTGTCAGAAAGACATTGAGCGGCGCGTGGCGGGCGTCTTCGAGCATCCACTCAATGCCCTCGCGGTCGGCCACGTTGCCGATCTCGTGGCTGTCGCAAAAGATGGTGGTGTTGCCGTTGAGCAGCGCAGCTTCGGCATAGGCGCACACGGTCATCATACTGCTCTCGACGTGGATATGAGGGTCAACCAACCCGGGAGCTAGAATGCCACCCTGAGCATCATAGAACTGAGCGCCATTCTCGCGTTTGGCGGTGCCGGCTGGCTTTACCGCTGCGATGCGCCCGTGTTTGATCCAGATTTCCTTGTTCTCCAGAATGCGTTCGGTGTAGGTGGAGAGGATGCGGGCGTTGGTGATCACCAGATCAGGTGCTGCTCGCCCGGCAGCCACATCCGCCAGATCGCGGGTGACTTGATATAAAGGGGGGACAGAAAAGCGGGTGATACGATCCATGGGAAACCTCCTCGAGTCTAAAACACTTCGTCCGGCAGCAAGACATCGCGCCCAAGCCCCAAAAGAAACCACTATTAAGCAGCAGCGAGCTGCTGTCCACACCCTGAGGCTCGAAGATTCCTCAGTGTGACTCTGATAATACCACGAGCCGCTGAAGTGGAGAAGAGTACTGCCTGCCCCAATGCGGCGGGGAAGCGTTGAGCGGATGGACAGGATGGTGCTTCTGCGAGAAGCCGCTTAGGAAGAAAGGAGGGTGGAGATGGCCTGCTCAAAAACCGCCACCATGGCCTCGACATTGACCTCTTCGACCGCGATGCGGAAGGACTCCTGCCCCATCTGCCGCAAACGAGCGGCGTCGCTGAGGGCTTCGACCAAGGCTCTCTTTAGGGCGTCGAGGTCATCGGGGGGGAGCAGCCAACCGTTCACTGCGGGGCGCACCAAGTCCTCTTGGGTGCCGTCTCCTTGGGCGATGATCAGCGGCAGACCGTGTGCCATGGCTTGCTGGGCAGCGAGCCCACCCGTGCCCGGCAGAACAAAGAGGTCGGCCCAGGCGAACGCTTCGTCCAATCCGGGGCCGCGCCGGTCGCCTAAAAAATGGGCTTTGGGATAAATCCGGGCTGCAAGTTCTTCCAGAGCCGGGCGGTGCGGCCCATCGCCGACAATGGCCAATTGGGGCTGCAGGCGCGCAGGCAACTCCGCACAGGCGCGGAGCAGGAGATCGACACGCTTGCGCGCTTGCAGACGCCCGACAAACAATACCTTGGGTTCGCTCCCGAATGTGGCAGGCTTGGGGGGCGGGGGAACGGTCGGACGGCGCGCCACTGCATTTACGGCGGTGAACACCCGCTCGGGGGGCAGCCCGGCCCAGCGATACTCTCGGGCGCCGCGCCGGCTGTAGGCGATTACGCCATCCAGACTGCGCAGAAAGTCAGTTCGCTGGGCTTGGCGTAAAGGCGCAAGAAAGCCTCTTAGCGGTGGTGCCCCCAGCCCCCAACCTAACACCTTGCCGCCGCGTCGATGCATCCAGTGCACTGCCAAGCGCGTTGCTGGATAGCGCGGGTTGGCTTCGACAATCAACACCTGGGGTTGCCATTCCCCTAGCCATCGCAGCAGCCCCAACTGCCAGCAGAGATACAGCGGATGGGAGGGATGGAAAAGATGAAGGTTCACCCCAAGGGTGAGCTTGGCATTGGGAACGGTCGCAAGAGGGCGGATTCCCTCTTGGGCCGTGGGCTGGCCGGCAAAGAGGCTCAGCCGTCCGCCGAACTGTTCTGCCAAACAGACGAAAAACGCCCGGCGGTAATCGGGCAAAACGCGCTGTTGAATGCCGATGCGCACCGTCTCTATAGTCGTTGGGGAAGGTAGGTTTGACATCATCCCCTCATGAGGGAGGAAAAGCAACCCAGTAGTCTCGGCGAGATAAAACTTCTCGAGACGCCAGGGCGGGATATCCCTTTTCCATGCGGCAGAGGCGGTAGCCCACTCCGACAAGCAAGTCCCAACAGGCCTGAGCGCAAGGAAGGCTGTGTGTCTCGAGCAACACCAGCGGCCGCACTTCTCGGAGCAGGCGTGGCATTCCTCGCAGGACCTCCACCTCGCCCCCTTCAACGTCAATCTTGACCACTTGCGGCGGGGGATAACCCTGCTCGAAGACAACCGTATCCAACGTCACGCCGGCAACGCACAGCTTTTCTCCTTCCCCCCGGCCTGCGCTTACGGGAGTATCGACCCGGCCTGTGTCATCCGAAGGGCCGACTAAGAAGCTTACCTGGCGGTCGCTCTCCACCACCGCCGCCTCGATCACTTCGATTGGGGCCAAATGGGCATTCGCTCTTGCGTTCTGTCTCAAACGTTCTGCGTTTTCGGGCAGGGGTTCAAAGGCGATCACCTGGCCTTGCGCGCCCACCCTTCGTGCCAGGAGCAGGGTAATGTATCCCACGTTGGCCCCTATATCATAGGCGACTTGACCGGGGCGGACCAGCTCCCGAACTGTCCTCTGGAGCTGGGGCTCATAGGTCCCTAACCAGTAATCCTTCTCTTGGTGTAAATCAAGAAGCATCGAAAGGCCGCGCAGACCGCCAGCGGTGATCTCCACCCATTGCCAGCCGGGTTGGATCGAGCGGTTGACAGCTCGGCGCAGCCACTTGGCCAACCACGGCAAGCGGTAAACGCCTCGCTTGAGGGCCAGGGGAGTGAGGCGGGAGAGCCAGCCCAGCCAGCTTATCCAGAAGGGGTGGGCGCGGCCCGGCTGTGAGCTTGGATAAAGCGGAGAGACGGTGGAGGTGGAGTGAGCGCACTGCACTTCTTCTTTGGGATTGGGCTTAAGCATCGCCTTGCCCCGGTGGGGGGAAGCTCGGCCGGTGCGAGCGATCCCCAACACCTCTGCGTAGCGCCGGGCCATCTCTCGGACATCGAAGCAGGCTTCGGCTCGCGCTCGGGCTGCTGCGCGCAGTTCTTCTTGGTGCAGGGCGATTTCCACTCCTGCTAGGGCCAGGGCGGGGATGTCAGGCTTTTCTAATCGCCAGGCGTCGCCTCCATAAGGCACTATTCGTCCGCATTCGGGCGTGACTAGCTCGGGGAGGGCGCCAGTGGCAAAAGCCAGCACGGGCAATCCGCAGGCTAGGGCTTCAATGACGGCATTAGGGCACGCAGCATTCACGTCTGCGGAGAACAGCAAGTGTGCCGAACGGTCGAGAAAGGCGATCTCGGACGGGGGAACGGTTCCACGCCAATGAATGAACCTGCCGGCCCTTGCGTCCCAAGCCCTGCGCAAGTGCTCGGCCACTTGGCCGACCACCATGAGTTCTGCTCCTTTAGGGTAGCGCTCGATCCACTGAGCTTGCAACCGGGTTAGTTCCTCCATCAACCCTATTGCGACTCCTAAGCCCCACTCGTAACCGCCGCCTAGGCTGCCCTCGACAATCAGGACGCGCAGGCGGTCGGACGGTCGCTGATGGGGTCCATGGGGGTGAAACGAGGATAAATCCACTCCATTGTAAATGACAAAGCAGGGTTGAGAGGTGCTTCCGTAAACCCGCTCCCACCATTCTTGGGCAAAGTGGCTTTGGTAGATGATGCCGGTGGCGAAAGACCGACGGATTAGTGCCAGATTGAGGTTAGCGAGCTCGGCACGCAAGAAATGCCGCAGAGGAAAGGGCTGACGAGGCGTTGAGTGTGGCAGTCGATGCAGCCAATTCATGCCGTCAAGGCGCTGTATGATGGGGATGCCCCGGCGTCGCGCTTTCCACAAATTCCCTAAATCGCGTGTGCCCCCGACGACCAGAACCGCTTGATAAGGCCAATCCCTGAGGTCGTAAGTGACCTCCACTCCATGCGGTTGTATGGCCGCCACTAGACGATTGCGAAACGAGACCATTCCTCCTAGGCCGTGGACGTATGGCACAATGCATATTCTCATCGTCGTGTCCCTACTTTGCGGGCGGGCACACCTGCCCAAATCTCGTTCTCTCCGGTCGACTGCAACAGCACTGCGTTGGCGCCGACCACCGTCCCTCGCCCGACACGCAGAACGCCCTCCTTGCCCAGCACTTTGGCCCCGGGGGCAAGGATTACGTCGTCTTCAATGACAATTCCTTCAAAGCGCGACTCATGGATGGGGCGGTAGATATCGGCTCGGCCGATGCTGACGCCGGGATAGATTTTGACCCGTTTGCCGATGACGGTCTTAGAGTGGATCACTACACCGAAGCCGCCGTGGACTAGCTCGAATCCTTCTTCGATTCTGACCGAACAGGGGATTTCTACACCGAGGGCTTTGAGCAAGTAGTAAGCCAGCCGGCCTACTACCGGCAAGGTGCGAGCATAGACCAAGCGCGTGTAAAAGTCTTGCGTCATGCGCTGCCCTACGGAGCGTCCTACTTCCTCCTCACAAGGGGCGGTCCGGAAGAGCAAGGGAATTGTATCACGGTTTGAAAGATTAAAGATTTTTCGCAAATGAGGGGCATTTTCGAGCAAAAATCGATTTGCGAAGAAAGAGGAATGGTAGACGGATGCGGACCGAGGCGCAAGACAAAAACGCCTTCTGTAGAGCCCAGATTCGGGCGAATCTGTTGTCAAGTGGGAAAAAACAGGGTATAATCAAAGTAGAGGTAGGGGTTGCAACCCCCACGATCCGTTAGAGGATACTGAAAGCAAGTTTTCGGATGCGCATGGAAACGAATAATCCGTGTTGCAACCCCCACGATCCGTTAGAGGATACTGAAAGATGTCGGCGGTGTCGCTTGCGATGTTGTGATTGTGCGTTGCAACCCCCACGATCCGTTAGAGGATACTGAAAGCTATGGTGTG
>JANXBJ010000011.1 GCA_025057645.1 Anaerolineales bacterium | reverse complement strand
CGCTTCGCCGTCTCATACTCCACATGCGCTATGTTGATCGTGATCCCACGCGCCTTCTCCTCCGGCGCATTGTCAATCGAATCAAACGGCCGAAATTCCCCCATCCCTACCAACGAGCAATACTTCGTGATCGCCGACGTCAACGTCGTCTTCCCATGATCTATATGCCCCATCGTCCCTACATTCATGTGCGGCTTCGTCCGTTCAAATTTCTGCTTCGCCATGCCACTCTCCTTACACGAAATTCGCAACTCAGAATTATCTCACATAATCTAAAATTGCCCGAGCGACATTCTCTGGCACTCGTGCATAGTGATCGAATTCCATCGAGAAGGCCCCACGCCCTTGAGTTGCGGAACGTAAATCCGTGGCATAACCAAACATCTCAGCCAACGGCACAAAGGCCCGGACGGATTGTACTCCGCCAGGGCGTGGCTCTATTCCAAGAATTTCACCGCGTCGTGCGTTAAGTTGTCCAATAATCTCACCCAAAAATTCCTCCGGAACGATCACTTCCACCTTCATGATCGGCTCCTGCAGCATTGGCTCCCCACGCTGAACAGCGTTCTTAAAGGCAATAGAGGCAGCCATTTTGAAAGCCATTTCGTTCGAGTCAACCTCATGGTAGGAGCCATCCACTAGAGTCACGATGACATCAGTCACTGGGTAGCCTGCCAGGACACCAGACTCTGCAGCCTCTCGAACGCCTTTCTCAACCGCAGGAATAAACTCGGCCGGTATCACCCCTCCTCTTATTGCGTTAACGAAACGAAGACCACTACCGGGTTCTGCCGGCTCCACATTCAAAACCACATGCCCGTACATCCCGCGTCCCCCAGTTTGCTTGACATACCGGTACTCTGAACCCATCACCGGCACAGAGATCGACTCGCGATAAGAAACCTGGGGTTTTCCCACGCGAGCTTGGACGCGATACTCCCGCAGCATCCGATCGACCAGCACCTCTAAATGCAACTCCCCCATGCCAGAAATGATCGTTTGTCCAGTCTCCTCATCGGCCCGTACTCGAAACGTAGGGTCTTCTTCAGCCAACTTACGCAGTGCATCCGCCATCTTGTCCTGATCGGCGGCGGTTTTCGGCTCGATCGCCACCGAGATCACCGGCTCCGGGAACACGATCGACTCCAACAAGATCGGGTGAGAGGCATCACAAATCGTGTCACCGGTGAACGAGTCACGCAGCCCTAAAACTGCGCCGATATCTCCAGCGCATAGTTCGGCAATATCCTCGCGTCGGTCAGCATACATCCGCAACAGCCTTCCGATGCGCTCCCGCTTATCTCTGGTCGAGTTATATACCGTAGCGGCTTGAACCAACTTGCCAGAATAGATTCGTAAGTAAGCCAACCGCCCCATGTAGGGATCTGCAACAATCTTAAAGACTAGCGCACTTAGGGGTGCGTTATCCTCAGCTTTTCGCTCAACCATCTCCCCCGTGCGCGGGTGGACACCCCTAACCGGAGGGATGTCGAGTGGTGAAGGTAAGTATTCAACGATGCCATCCAAAAGGGGCTGAACGCCCTTATTCCTCAGAGAGCTTCCGCAGAACACCGGCGTAGCCTTCCCGGCAATGACTGCTCGCCTCAGGGCCGCTTTCAAGTCTTGGGGGGTGATCTCCTTCCCCTCCAAATACTGAACAGCCAGCGCATCATCAGCTTCGGCGATCTGCTCGATCATGTGCTCTCGCTCTGCCTTGAATCGTTCGAGGAGCTCGTCCGGGACGGGAACATAGAGGGGATCTTTGCCGAGATCGTCCTCCCAAAAAATGGCTACCTCTTCAATCAAATCCACCACCCCCCTAAAATCCGCTTCCACGCCGATCGGAATTTGCACCGCAACGGGGTTGGCCCCGAGTCGACTGCGAATCATTTCGATAGACCGCTCATAGGAGGCTCCAACGCGGTCCATCTTGTTAATGTAGCAAATGCGCGGCACCCCATAGCGGTCAGCCTGTCGCCAGACCGTCTCACTCTGCGGCTCAACGCCCTGCACCGCATCAAAAATCACCACTCCTCCATCCAAGACCCGCAGGGAACGCTGCACTTCGGCGGTAAAGTCAATGTGGCCTGGCGTATCGATGATATTAATCTGGGTGCCCTTCCACTCGGCAGTGACCGCTGCGGAAACAATCGTGATCCCTCGTTCTCGCTCCTGTTCCATCCAGTCAGTAACGGTTGTGCCCTCGTCAACCGAGCCAATGCGATGTGTCTTGCCGGTATAGAACAGAATCCGCTCGGTCGTAGTCGTCTTGCCGGCATCAATGTGAGCAATAATTCCAATGTTGCGGACTCGTTCTAAGGGCAATCGGCGAGACATAGCTGACTCTCAAACCCAAAAAACCCACTTACCCATCAAATACGGTAATGCGAAAAGGCGCGGTTGGCTTCTGCCATTTTATGTGTTTCGTCGCGCTTTCGCACTGCGGCACCTGTATTATTAGCCGCATCTAACAATTCAGCGGCTAACTTTTCCGGGAAACTCTTGCCACTGCGCGCTTTCGCTGCTGCGATGATCCAACGAGACGCCAGCGAAAAGCGGCGATACGGAGGAACCTCCACCGGGACTTGATAAGTGGCCCCTCCAACTCGGCGCGGCTTGACTTCCATGAGTGGCGCAACGTTCTTGATGGCCTCTTCAAAGACCTCGACAGGGTTTCGCTTTGTCTTTGCTTGAATCAGGTCAAAAGCCGTGTAGACCAACCGGGTCGCCAAGCTTTTCTTGCCACGTCGCATTACGCGGTTAATAAACGATTGGACCTCCACGCTGTTGTAGCGGACATCAGGCGGAATTTCAAATCGTTCAGGTTTGTTTCGTCGCGCCATACTCCTTCGTCCTCACTCTAAATCAAAGCCTCAAAGCTCCTCCGACAGAGCAAAAGCCATTTATTTGGGCTTCTTCGTACCGTACTTTGAGCGTCCTTGCTTGCGATTATTTACACCGGTGGTATCCAGCGAACCACGCACGATATGGTAGCGCACGCCAGGCAAATCTTTAACACGCCCGCCACGCACTAAGACCACCGAGTGCTCCTGAAGCGTATGTCCCTCACCAGGAATATACGCTGTCACCTCGATCCCGTTGGTGAGGCGCACGCGAGCGATCTTGCGCAAGGCGGAATTGGGCTTCTTGGGTGTCATCGTCCGCACCACCGTGCAGACGCCTCGCTTTTGGGGGGCACCCTTTGGTTGCCGTTTCCTTTGCTGCTTCATCGAATTCCAAGTATACAGCAGCGCCGGCGCCTTGCTCTTTTCCTTCTTTGGCTGACGTCCTTTCCGAACAAGTTGATTAATCGTAGGCACCTCTGCCTCCATGCAAAAATAAACACAATCTGTCAAAAAAATTCCTTTCCCATCAAGGGAGGCCACCTTCGTGCGATGGCCTCACCTCGATACCTAACAAGAGCCGAAGTATTTGTTTAGCTCAATGAGCTAAATATAAGCGGCGAAGGGGGATTTTACCACGTCCCCCGGCGATCGTCAAGAACACTGCAAAAAACTTCTCAGCTTTCGCTAAAATCCCTCGCCTAAGTCCAATAACCCGGTCGGAGGCTTAATTGGTCTTGCTTTTTCCTCGTCTTTCCCAAAGCGAATAATTTCTCCCGTGTCGGTGATCGCTTCGACAGAGAGAGCCAAACTTTGGAGTTCCTTGACCAGCACCTTGAACGAAGCCGGAATCCCCGGCTCCTCTATCGGCTCCCCTTTGACAATTGCTTCGTAGGTCTTCACACGACCTTGAACATCGTCCGACTTTACCGTCAACATCTCTTGCAAGGTGTAAGCCGCTCCATAAGCCTCCAAGGCCCACACCTCCATCTCACCAAACCGTTGACCGCCAAACTGCGCCTTACCGCCTAGGGGCTGTTGAGAAACAAGGCTATATGGACCGGTAGAGCGCGCATGTACCTTGTCCTCAACTAAGTGGTGCAACTTGAGCATCGTCATCACCCCCACTGTAACGGGTTGGTCGTATGGCTCACCGGTCTTCCCATCCCGCAAAATCTGCTTGCCCAGAATTGGCATCGGGATACCGGTTTCGAGCATCTTCTCCTCTGCTCGCTTGCGAATCTCTTCCACCGTGAAACCTACTACCTTCTCACCCAAGCTTTCTAACCACAACTCTAAACATACCTTTACTGCATTTGTGTCCAGTCTCTGGCGACACTCGCTCGAAACGGCCGAGCGGTCTTCGAAGAACAGAACATCATCCGGATTGTAACCTTTATCCCTTAGATACTCGGCAAAAACCGCGCGGCGCGCGTACAAAGTGTCCGAAACCAGACGATAAACATCATACCCGCGATCTCCTAGCCATTGCTCTATATAATAACGGCGCACCTCTTCGTCGTCTTCAATCTGGCTGGGATCATACCCTTGAGACTTCAGCCATTCCCAGGCTTTCTCACCTGTTTCCTTCCACGCTTGATCGATAATCCACGCCCGGGCTAGCTCTGCCTCAATTTCATCCTCCGAGGCGCCATCGAACACTGGGGTAATTGCCCGAAACCCCAACCGATATGCTGCCCAACCCAGATGGGTTTCCAGTACCTGGCCAATGTTCATTCTTCCTGGCACACCTAGAGGATTGAGGATAATGTCCACCGGCTCGCCGTTTTCCATAAACGGCATATCCTCGATCGGAACCACCTTTGAGACCACCCCCTTATTCCCGTGGCGTCCGGCCATTTTATCCCCAGCCGTGATCTTGCGCCGCTGAGCAACCGACACCCGGACCACCTTGTCCACCCCGGCTGCCAAGTCGGAGTTCTCTTCTCGAGTGAACACCTTCACCTCAACCACTTTTCCCCGTTCGCCGTGCGGCATCCGCAAGGAGGTGTCCTTAACATCCCGGGACTTCTCACCAAAGATGGCCCGTAGCAAGCGCTCCTCAGGCGTTAGCTCCTTTTCTCCCTTTGGAGAAATCTTACCGACGAGGATATCGTTCGGCCCAACCTCTGCTCCAACGCGGATGATTCCATTTTCGTCCAAATCTTTGATCGCATCTTCACCCACGTTGGGAATATCCCGAGTGATCTCTTCCGGACCCAAACGGGTATCGCGCGCTTCCACTTCATATTTCTCGATATGAATCGAAGTATACTTATCCTCCTGAACTAACCGCTCTGAAATCAAAATTGCATCCTCATAATTGCCACCCTCCCAGGAGAGGAAAGCCACAATGACGTTCTGGCCCAAGGCCAACTCTCCGTTCTGAGTTGAAGAAGAGTCGGCAATCACATCCCCGGCTTTCACTCGCTGGCCCTTAACCACCGCTGGTCGCTGATCGATGCAAGTCGACTGGTTAGAACGCTGATACTTCCGCAGAGTATAGCGGTGGATTTTTCCGTCGGTCGAGCGAATATCGATATAGCGGCCGGTTACTGCGATCACTTCACCGTCTTCTTCGGCGATAATCACTTGTCCCGAGTCGAGGGCGGCGGCTTTTTCCATGCCGGTCGAAATAATCGGAACCTCGGGCATTAGCAGAGGGACTGCCTGAGCTTGCATGTTAGAACCCATCAGGGCTCGGTTGGCGTCGTCATGCTCGAGGAAAGGAATCAACGAAGCGCTAATCCCGACAATCTGATGAGGGGCTACATCCATGTAATCCACGCTGGTCGGGGCGGAAAAGATAAAAGTATTATGGTAGCGGCAGGAGATACGAGGCCGCACAAATTCGGCATGCTCGGTTAGAGGAGCGTTAGCCTGAGCGATAACATAGCGGTCCTCAATGTCGGCGGACAGATATTCAATCTCTTCGGTGACAAACGGCACAATTTGAACTTCGCGGTTGATGTTGGCTTTGCGGATTTTCTCCGCCAGCTCCTCGGTGATACGTTCGCCGCTTCGGGCAAGGACTTCCCCGGTCTGTGGATCGGTGATATCCTCGCGCAAAGCGCGCCCCACAAAGCGCAGGTCATGAGGTGAGATAACCCGTAACACTCGGCGGTAGGGAGTCTCGATAAACCCATACTCATTAACTCGGGCGAAGGTGGCCAGACGACCGATCAGGCCGATGTTCGGACCTTCAGGCGTCTCGATTGGGCAAATGCGCCCATAGTGCGAATGGTGAACATCGCGCACATCAAACCCCGCGCGTTCGCGGCGCAGCCCACCCGGGCCCAACGCTGACAGAGTGCGCTTGTGACGCAACTCCGCCAAGGGGTTAGTCTGGTCCATAAACTGGGAAAGTTGGCTTGATCCAAAGAACTCCCGCAAAGCTGCCACCACTGGGCGGATGTTGATCAGCGTCACCGGGGTTACCTGTTCTTGATCGCGAATTGACATTCGCTCTTTGATTACCCGTTCCATGCGGCGCAAGCCAATGCGCAACTTATTTTGGATTAACTCACCCACAGTTTTCGCTCGCCGGTTGCCCAAATGGTCAATATCGTCCGGGGCAACCATGTTGTTATTGATCATGATCATCCGTTCGATCAAACGCACAATGTCCCATTTGGTCACTGTGCGGATGTGCATGGGCACCTTATCCCGCAAGTCCAGCTTTTGGTTCAGCTTATAGCGTCCTACTCGCTCTAGGTCGTAATGGCGTTGATCGAAGAGCTGTTCTTCAAGGAATTCGCGTGCATTTTCCAGCGTTGCAGGATCTCCCGGTCGCATCCGCTTGAAAAATTCGAGCAAAGCAGCTTCAGCAATCGTCATCCCGTGCGAAAGATCCCATTCGGGCTCCTGGGCGAATGTAGAAGGGATATACAACCGGTCGGGGTTGTTATCTACATGGGCAAAGAGGTTGAGGATCTCTTCATCTGTGCCCTTTTCAATGGGCGAAGGCACACCGATATTAGCATCCTTCACAGCTGCCAGAGCGCGCAGAAAAATCGTCACTGGCACGGTACGTTTCCGATTGAAGCGCAAGGTAAGATAATCGCTCTTGCGCGTTTCAAATTCCATCCAAGCCCCCCGATCCGGAATTAGCTTAGCCATTGCCAAGCGTCGCCCGGTCGTGCGATCCGGAATGGCTTCAAAATACACCCCCGGCGAGCGAATGAGCTGGGAGACAACCACGCGTTCCGTGCCGTTGATAATGAACGTCCCCTTCTCAGTCATCTCCGGAAAGTCCCCCAGAAAGATATCCTGCTTAATCGGCTCGCGAACTTCTGGGCCCTCCAACAAAACACTGACATAAAGGGGACTAGAATAGGTTAGGTCTTTTTCCACGCATTCTTCTATCGAGTGTTTCGGCTTTCCGAACCAATATTTCAATCCCCATTCGGCAGATATTTTGCTGCGACTGGGGAAATGCAAACGCATTCCCTTGTTGTAGGACTCAATCGGAGAAAGCTCGTGAAACAAGTCGGCCAAGCCTTCCTCTTTGAGGCGACGGAAAGACTCAAGCTGCACCTCGATTAGGGTGGGAAGTTCCAACTTTACATCAATCCGAGCGTAAGACTTGGTAGGCAACGCAGCCATAAATTACTCCTGATCCCGATCGACTTTCTCGTTAAACAACAACACCCCCGCTTCCAGCGGGAACTCTACTCAAACTGAATAAAGGCCGTTCACCAGTCAAAGCGCACAATAAATTTATCCGATAGACAAACGTGTATTATATAAGAAAAAAACGCTTTGGTCAAGGAGCCTTTTGGAGATCCGGGTTTCTTAGGGCAACATCCCATATCGACGCATAGCTGTCTCTAAGATCATATTAATCAGCTCGGTGTGGCTGATTCCCAACGCCGCAGCTTCGATGACCAAATCCGAGACTCCCGGCGACAAACCGGGCAAAGGATTGATCTCAAGAATATACGGCTTCCAATCCTCGTCTTGCGCCAGGCGAAAATCCACCCTTGCGACATCTAGTGCTCCGGTCACTCGAAACACCGCCGCCGTATACCAATTCAACTCTCGGACCATTCTCTCTTCAAGCGGAGCGGGGCAAAGGTAGTTTAGCTGATCGGCCAGATCGACTTTCAGGCGATTGCTATAGACGACATCGCTGTGTTCAAAAGGTTTTAGGTCCACTTCCAAAGGGGGCAAAAACAACAGACCGGCTTGAATCCTAGGCGAATTCTCGTCTTCGGGCAGGCGGCGCGCCGCAGGAGGTTTCAGATTCCCGACCACGCCCACAGTAACTTCTCTGCCCTCAATATACCGCTCAACCAATGCCGGCTGTCGATAGTGGATGAGAATCCTTTCGACTTGCTGCCTTAGCTCCGCTAGATTGGAGACGATCGATTTCTCGGAGACCCCAATCCCGGTTCCCTCGCGACTGGGCTTCACGAAGAGAGGGAACGTTAAGTCCGGGCTTAGCGGTTCGTTAGGATCTTCGAAAACCTGAAAAGGGGGGGTGGGCAAGTCATGATAAACCAGAATTCTCTTTGTCATGGGTTTATCTAGGGTTAGCGCCAGAGTTAAGACTTTAGAACCCGTATAGGGGATGCGGAGCATCTCCAGAAGAGCCGGCACCTGCGCCTCGCGTGCATCGCCGAAGTGACCTTCGCAGATGTTGAAACATAAATCCGGCTTATATTTGCGCACTGTATCGACAAGCGTAATGTTGCCCTCCAGAAATTCGCACTCATGGCCTGCCACCCGAATTGCCTCAACAATTGCTTGAACTGTTTTCTCTGAGTCCAAATCATCCCACTGGTCGGAGGGCAAGCCCTCAAGCCTCGGGGCGTTTTTCTTTAGGTTTGCTAGGACAGCGATGCGCTTCTTACGCTCCATCGATTTCCTCGATCCTTATCCTTTCTGAAGAATCTGACCATTGATATCCATTACTTCCTGTTGACCCTGCTCGTTGATCCAATATACCTTGGCGTTAGCAAAAGAACGTGAGAGTTCAATTAACCTTCTCAGCACAATATCGTAATCTACCGAGGGAGGCCGCCGACTCGCATTCGTAAGCCAGTACTGACGCAATGAGGAGAGTTCTTGATTGACTTCCTGACGTAACTTTTGAATTTGTCCCTCAATCTCGGGTACTTGCCGAAAACGGCGTTGTTGGATTTCCCACAATCGGTCGAGGCGGTATATTTCTGCCTCAATACGCTCGATTCGACTCTGCTCTTGTAGCGCCCACTGCTCATATTGAAGCAGTTTTTCCAGTAGGCCGCGGTGACTGGCGATCATCTCGCTCAAGCTTCCGATAAATTGGATCACCGATCCGGGGTTATCCTGAAGGTTTCTCCACTTCTCTTCTAACTGAACTATTTCGTTTCTCTCGACCGTGAGGAGCAAGGAATTGGGCGGCCATTTCCTTTGCACAGGGATTAGACTCTCCAATTTCAAAAATTTCGCCCGAACATTTTGGCGTAAGCTTTGAAACTCCTGATAGAGGGAAGATAGAGGCGACTCGATTTGCTCCGCCAATTGCCTACTCACGGCAAAGCTTTCTTGCCAAGCGTCAAAGACCTTTTTCATCACACCGACAATCTGATCCAACGGCATATGAGCTCGAGCAGTTCGGAGGTTCAGAAACTCCTCCCCTCTCGCAAGCAGTTCGCGAGCCCGATCGATCAGGGGATCCTCAAAGTGAGCTATTTGACCTAACTGAACGACCCTCTTTTCTATATCATCTAAGAGCCTTATGCAATCGCTTTCTACAATTGAAAGCCATCGATTCGCAGCTTGTTCAAGGTCCGCAATCAACCGATGAAGCTTTGCTTGCTTGCGTAGGACCGTATCTTTACTACGTTGGTGGAACACAGTTTCACAAAGGTCGAACCTTCGATCCAATTGGATAACCTCTTTTTCCACCTTATCTGCTAGCAGGGGCTGGGCTAGGACGAGGTGTGTTACCTGAGCGAACTGATTGCGGGCAACCTTTAGGAGAGCCCAGTTCTCTTTCTCCAGATTGACTAAGTGCTGATACACCTGGTCGATCAGGCTTATGCGCTCTCGCAATGTCGTTACCTGACGATAAATCTCCTCCAGAGCGCGGGCGACCTCCCCAAGCGAGCTCTCGAGAAGGACTTCTGCTTGAATCCATTCTTTTAGGCCCTCGAGCTTCGCTTCCACCTCTTGGATTTGCTGACCAAAGCTCGAGACCAGATCGCGATTAGGGAAGTTACGGGGATCGTAGGGTCGAATTTCCTCAGCTAACTTTCTTGCCTCTTGAATCCATTGCTTATACGTTCGGATCTCCTGGCTGGTGTAAATCCTTTCGCAAAGGTGATAGTTGCTCTCCACACCTCTTGTGTGACGCTGGAGCTCTAGGAACACATCTTGAAGGGCCCAGGCTTCTAGGCAATACCTCTCTAACTCTGTTAGAGAGTAGGGCTTAGGCACTGCTTGCAAGGCGCAGAACTTCTCAAAAGCTTGGCGATATCGCTCACCGCTTATATCCCACTCAACCCTTAACGCAGCTCGGGCAAGCGCTTCAAGGCGTTGCTGAATTTGAACCGCCAACTCAGCTACAGAATTCTGGAGACGCTGGAATTGGTGGACCTTCTGGCGGCCCTGGCGCAATTTCCGTTGTGTCGATTGAATCCCGTGGATTAGAGCGCTTATCTCCCCCGCCAAAGCTGAAATCTTATCCGGAGGCAGATCCCTGCCTTTCTGATAAAGCTCCATCAAGCGCTCTCTCCATTCCTCCACAGTTCTTTTCTCCGCAGAGAGATCGACCTCTTCTGGGAAATGGGCAAGCAGCAGATGCACTCTCTGCAGCTCGTCCTCGGCTAGCTTAACCTGGTTTTCCAAGGAGAGAAAGCGGTTTTTCCAACGGTCAGCTTGGCGGAGAATCTCGATGATTTCGGGCAGATCGGATTGAACTATCTGATAAAGTCTTTGCACCTTTTCTTGCTCTGCCCTCTTGAGCAGCTCCTCGCGCGAGTCAGAGAAAAAGTAGACCGGAACAGCGCGAAGATCGTCCTCGATTCCACGAGCTCGGGAGAAAAGACGGTCGAATTCCTCTCCACGCACACCCAGCGTAACCAAGTCTTTGAGCAAAGCATCTACTTCCTGTAGATGAGCAAACACCTCCCGAACTTGTAAGGCCATGGACCAGGGGAGTTCTTTCACTTGGTCCAAGCGCATCTCTAGCTGCTCGATCCTCATCCCTAAAAGTCGACTGTTCTCAATCATTTCGACACAGCTCGTTCGCAAAGCACGGAGAAAGGGCAAATTCCACTTTCTGCGAATGTCTCGGAGCTGAGGCCCTCTGAGGTGGTTCACCCGCCGTACAAGAGAGGTATACTGTCGAAAAGCGGACTCAAGTTCACGCTTGAGATGCTCAAATTCACCCTCCATCTCCAAAAGACTGGTCACAAAGGGCTCGCCTTGATAACACTCAAGTTTGGAACGCAGATTTTGGAACTGGTGCAGTCTTCTCCCAGCCTCTCTTAGCTGCCCTCTCAAAACTCTGCAACCCTCTAGGAGCTTTTTGCGCTCCACCCAGCAAGCAGAAGAGTATAGGGCTACAACCAGCAAGAGAAGCAGGAGAACGCCTAGGGAGGCCACGTTCATTTGTCGGTCTTCAACTCCGCAGCCATCGCCAAACAGTCATTAGCATCTCGTCATACCCCTGCTCACTGGCATGAAACCAATGGATATCGGGGTCGTCGATGCGAAACCAGTTCGCTTGACGACGGATTAGTGCCCGCGTGCGTCGCCTGATCTGAGTCACAACTTGTTCCATCGACAGAAGGCCTGCAAGGTAAGCAGCGATCTCACGGTAACCGATAGCGCTAAACGAGGGGAGGCTAGGAGAGTACCCTTTTCGCAAAAGACTTTCGACCTCCTGCACCCATCCCTGCTCAAACATGTGCTGCAACCGCAGGTCACAGCGACGATAAAGTTCCGCTCGGGGCAGAATTAGGCCAATGACCAAACGCGGATACGGTAGAGGACTCGCCTTTCTCTGCGAAGAAAAAGGTCTGCCGGTAGAAAAAACCACCTCTAGCGCTCGAACCACTCGCCTCAGGTTGCGCGCATCAATAATCTCGGCTGCTCCCTTATCCAGAAGGGCTAACCGCTTCTGTCGTTCCACAGGCTCAAGCTTAGCTAACCAGCGCTCCAAACATTCCCTTAACCTCGGACGGGGTGGCACGGGTGGAGGTTGCCAGCCTTCCAAGATTGCCCGGTAATATTGGCCAGTTCCGCCTACCAACAGAGGAATCTTACTTTGCGAGAAAATCTCTTCTAAAGCCTCATAAACTCTTTGCTGAAAGAGCGCGAGGCTCCAGCTTTCATCAGGGTCGGCCACATCGATGAGGTGGTGAGGCACAAGCTGCCTCAGCCTGATATCAGGTTTTGCTGTTCCAATATCCATCCCTCGATAGAGATAGCGCGAGTCAATCGAGACAATCTCTCCCCCGATCGCTTGAGCAAGTCGGATTGCGTACTCGCTCTTTCCCACGCCCGTCGGTCCTACGATGACAAGCAATCTGCGAGAGTCCATCGGCATCCTAAAACTCTGGCCCTTCTAGGGGAGAGTAACATTCTCAAGGTGGGTAACTTGCACCGGAGACCCGGGACTCAGTTCGATAGCCACCACATCAATTTGCCAATCCACCTCCTCCTTTTGATGACTCTGAAGGTACTCTTGACATGCTAGGATCAGGTGGTTGAGTTTCTTAGGGGTAATGCTCTCTTCCGGATACCCGCAGCGCTGGTTGCGGCGGGTTTTCACCTCGACAAAAACCAGTCGTCCCCCTTCCTCAGAGAGACAGCAGAGCGCAACCAGATCGATTTCTCCGTATCGAGTAGCGTAATTACGCTCAAGGATGCGATACCCTTTTGCTTCAAGATACCTCGCAGCGATGTCCTCCCCGCAGTGGCCCAAGGCACGAGCTGAAAAAGGTTTCATACTCATCCAATTCGGTCGAGTAAGCGGCGCACCCGCACCGAGAAGCTCCGTTGTTTCTCGGCTTTCTTCTCAATCGCTTCCCGATAAATTTCCAGCATTCTAGCTCCGGTCTGATCAATGGAAAAGCGCTCCGCCTCCTTTTGAGCGGCTTCCCCCATTCTTCGTCGCTCCTCTTTGTCAGAAATCATCCGCGCCATCTTTGCGGCGTAAGCCACCATATCTTCCTCTCCTACCAAGAACCCACTCACTCCATCGCAAACCGTATCGCTGATGCCGGGAGAATGGATTCCTAAAACAGGCAGCCCGGCAGCCATAGCCTCTATCACGGATAAAGGATGAACTTCGGTCACTGAAGCAGTTACGAATACGTCAGCCATTTTCAAGTATTGACAAACCCTCTCGTAAGGCACCATTCCGGTAAAGCAAACGTAGGGACTGATCCCTAATTGAGAAACCAACTCCTGAAGCGTCTTTTTTTCCGGGCCGTCACCGACCAAGAGCAAGCGAGTCTGAGGAAAAGCCTGAATGACGCCCGCAAAGCAGCGGATTAGAAAGGGTAGATTCTTTTCAGGGCCTAACCTTCCAACGTAGATCAAGACGATATTTTGTTCGTCGAAGCCGAGATCGACTCGATGAGCTGCCTGAATAGGTTGGCGAAACGCTGTGAGATCAACGCCGTTGGGCACAACCTGTATCTCGACATTGACTCCCAATCTAAGCAGCACTTTGCGCATCCCATCGGAAGGAGAGATCACTACGTCCACAGCCCGACAAAACACAGGCAAATAGGCCTCAAGAGCTGGTTCTCCGACCAATTCCCCTAGCACGGGCAAGTATGCTCGCGCATACAAGTCATATCGGGTATGATTGGTAAACACAATCGGGATCCCCCTAGGACGACAGTACCTCAGCGACAACGAACCACTTAGGAAGGGATGATGGACATGAACGATGTCCATCATCCGTAACAAGCGGGTGGCTTCGCTGCTGTAACGAAAACCCAAATAGTAACCGGTGTCTAGAAGGGGCAGTCCAGGAGAGCGGATAATGTTTCGCTCCTCTCCATCCGTATAGTTCTCGCCCCCAAAGGTGAAAACAAAGACTTCATGCCCTTTTTGCTCTAACCACTTTTTGTTTAACTCGATATAATTCGTGATCCCACTGACGTAAGGCTTGTAAACGTCAGTAAGCATACCTATGCGCATTTTACTTTTACCCTGAATCAAAACAACTTTCTCGTATTATAATCTTCTCCATCGATTCCGCCGTTCTTTCAGGTCCTGTCTTCATGTCATTGTCCCTTCACTCTAATAGTACGTCAGTTTCGCCTGCGACTCGTTGCGTACCCAACTCCGATCAACTCAGCGTGATCGCCGCTACAATTATTCTCACCTATGCTATAGCGGGTCTGATCACCCTCCCCGAGCGAGAGTTACGCTTTGAATTCTGGAACTTATACGTTGTGTTCTCTATCAACGCAAGGATGTTGGTGACTGTTGTGGCAGCGCTGATGGCTGGCTTTGGCGCCGACTGGCTTATCCGCAATCACCCCCTTTGGAATCGAAAAAGCACCCTCGAGCATTGGTTACTTCCTTTACTCACAGCCCTCGTGCTAGGTTTCCTAACCGGTCAGCTAGAATATGACCTGTATGGTTGGATCGGCTATTTCCTTGGGGCGGGTTTCCTAGTGGGGGTGCTGGTAGCCGAGTACATTGCTGTTAGTCCAACTGATTCACGCTACCCCCTGGCCATTTCTGTCCTCACAGCCACCTCTTACCTGCTCTATATCTTGTTCTGCATCCTCCTTCGAATATTTTATTTTCGTTTATTACTTCTTTTGCCGAGCCTATTCCTGGCCACCTTGTTGGTTTCTCTCCGCAACTTGAGACTGCGTTTCCCCTACGGATGGGCATTCCCTGAGGCCTTATTGATCTCTATTCCCGTTTTACAACTTGCAAGTGCTCTCCACTATTGGCCTATCTCGGAGCTCGCATATGGCCTAGCTTTACTTGGGGCAGCATATGCTCTATTCCAAACGGTCTGCTGGCTGAAATCCAATCCAGCTAAACGAATTGGATTCCTCGAGCCGCTTATCCTTCTCTTCCTAACTTGGCTACTTGCCTATTGGCTAGAGCAAAGATGATAGAAACGTACTTTGTCCCAGAAAAATTGATCGCTCAAATTGTCGAGCATCTTCAAGCTTGCCACCCCGAGGAAGCCTGCGGTCTATTGGCGGGAAAAGACCAAACCTTTCAGGTTTGGATTCCTATTGCCAACGTGCTCAGGAGCACTACTCGGTATCGGATGGATCCAGAACAACAACTTCAGGCTTTGCTTCTTTTTGAACAAAACGGACAAGACCTCCTTGGAATTGTGCACTCCCATCCCAATGGCTTAGACTCTCCCTCTCAGACTGACCTCCGGGAAGCCTACTACCCAGAAGCTGTCTATTTCATTTTTTATCGAGACGGTGAGACATGGAACTATCGTGCCTATCGCATCCAACAGGATAGCTACTATCCTGTCGCTATCCAAGTCACAAAGTCAACTCTTTCAGGGGAAAATATTCTATAGCCTTAGGCGTTATTCTCCATGAGACCAAACATAGTGCTAAAAAGCGGTCCAAACGAAGGGATTCCTCTCGTAGCCTCTTTGTCTAGCTCAACCTTAGCCTTCCTAGGAAATTAAGAGTCAAAACCCAATCCTTCCTTTGGAGATTTTATGGCCATAAGAATTCTACTGATACTGGTAACCTCTTACATACTCGGTTCAATCCCGTTCGGGTTGATTCTGGTCAAGCTGAGCACGGGCAAGGACCTGCGCCAGATCGAGAGTGGTCGCACAGGGGGAACCAACGCAGGGCGAGCAGCCGGCTTTTGGATCGGTTTCCTCACCGCATTCTTTGACGGTCTAAAAGCTGCCTTGACGGTTTGGATTGCCAGAGCGCTGACTCCCAACTTGATCTGGATGGAGGTTTTCGCCCCGCTTGTGGCGGTCATCGGTCACAACTATTCTGTATTTCTGATGGAGAGATCCACTGAAGGCACGTTCAGACTTCGGGGCGGAGCCGGAGGGGCTCCGTTTGTGGGAGGTGCCTTTGGGATTTGGCCTCCTAGTCTGGCCATCCTCGTCCCCATCGGAGCCTTAATTCTATATTTTGTTGGATATGCCTCCGTAACCACCATGAGCACGGCGCTGATCACCACAATTGTGTTCACCGTGCGCACTCTTTGGTTCGATGCACCTTGGCAATACATCGCCTATGGAATCCTCGGCGAGATGCTCCTCATTTGGGCACTCAGACCTAACATTCACCGCCTTCTAAGCGGCAACGAACGCCTTGTCGGTCGGCGCGCTAAGCAGCTGAGGCAAACGCCCACTTCCTCAAGTCATTCCTCCTCTTCCTCGGTTTCTTCCTCTTCGTAATCTTCGTCTTGCGGAGAGCGCTCGGGCAACTTGCCGTAAAGCTGTTTATATAGTGCGATTAGATTCTTGCGGTGAAGTTCTTCGGCTAAGCCGCCGATCAATACACGGCTCTTACCACACTCCTCAACACTCACCTTTTCGAGGAGGTCCATGGGATACTTGCGCAACGCCGCTCTGCGCACCACCTTTTTGATCGCGGCAAGGTAAGCCAAATTCTCCTTGATAAAGCTATCGATTTCACCCCGCAGAACAATATCTCCATGTCCCTGAATAATATTTTCCAGCCCCATTTTAGACATCAGCTTCAGGCTTTGCACCATCTCCTCAAAATCACCGTCCACGATATAGGGCAACGCCATTCCAGCATCGCTGGCGAACAGCACTTTATCCTCTTCAACCAGCACACCCAGGTTGTCCTTGCTGTGACCCGGCAATCCAAAGATGGTCAGCGTCTTCTTACCTACTCGGAGGTTCATTCTTCCCCGCTCAAAAGTGAGGTGGGGGAGCACGATTCGGATCGACTGGTAGACCGCATGTCGTTCTTGAGCAATCTTCAGCGCTGGGATTCCTCTCGTCTCCAAATACTGCCGGCAGAGCTTGTGGGCGATGATGGTTGCACCGTAGAAAAAACAATTCCCCCATGCGTGATCTGCATGGTAATGGGTGTTGATCACATAACGAACTGGTACATTCAACTCCTGCTCGATAAAGTCCCGCACTTGAAGGGTCTCCTCGGGAACAGCCAAGGTGTCAATGACTACGGCCCAATTCGGGCCGACTACGGCGCCACAGGTTACTTGAGCATAAAGTTCACTTTGAAAGGAATAAACATTTTCAGCAATGCGCTCTCTTTGAACCACTCACCCGCTCCCAATGCTAGAATGGAAATAGCATAGCACAAATCCAACTCTAAAGTCAAGAAACTTTAATCAAAAACTCATCTTTCCTAAAAAACATTGACCAAATTATCGCTCGCCGTTATAATCAACCGCAAAGTCCGTTGGGAAGAGTAAGCGTCTTTCGGCCTACAGAGAAGGAGAGGTCATAGGCTGAGAACCGCCGAGGTTGTAAAGCGCTGAAGGTCGCCCAACGCCTTGCTGAAGAAATTGGCCTGTTTTGCCAAGAGTAGACCAGCACGGAGCAGTCCGTTATCACTTGAGCCGAGTGTGCATAGCCATTCGGAATGAGTGCACCATTTATGGTGAACTGAGGTGGTACCGCGGAAGTTTTCCCTTTCGTCCTCAAGGGCGAAAGGTTTTCTTTATTACGGAGGTTGCCCGGTTATGATTGAAATTCCAAAGTCATATCAGTTTAAGTCCACCGAAGAACGCATTTACCAATTCTGGGAGGAGAGGGGCTATTTCCAACCCTGGAACGATCCGAATAAGCCGAACTTTGACCCCAGTGTCAAACCCTTCGTCATTGCTATCCCTCCTCCCAACGTCACCGGCGAGCTCCATCTAGGTCACGCTATGTTCGTCTCCATGGAAGACCTTATGATCCGCTACCACCGTATGAAGGGTGAACCAACCTTATGGATTCCGGGGAGTGATCATGCGGGGATTGCCACCCAGCTCCAGGTCGAAAAGGCGCTTGCCGCAGAGGGGCTAACCCGCGAGCAGATCGGACGTGAAGAGTTTCTACGGCGCACCTGGGCATGGAAGGAGAAATACGGCAACATTATCTACCACCAAATTCGCCGTCTAGGTGCTTCCTGTGACTGGACGCGCACACGTTTTACCCTAGATGAGGGCTTATCGCGCGCTGTGCGAGAAGCCTTTGTTCGCCTCTACGAGAAAGGTTTGATTTATCGTGGCCTACGCTTGATCAACTGGTCTCCCGGCCTAAAAACTGCGGTGTCGGACCTGGAGGTCGAGTACTCGCAGGAAATGGGCACACTCTACTATTTCAAATACATGCTTGTCCCTGAGGGCAGTTCTTCTGCTGAAGAATATATCCCGGTTGCCACTACCCGCCCCGAAACCATCCTAGGAGACACAGCTGTAGCCGTCCATCCAGAGGACGAGCGATACCGTCACTTTATCGGCCGGAAGGCTATCGTGCCAATCCTCGGCCGCCAGATTCCGGTGATCGGCGATACCTATGTTGACCGAGAATTTGGAACCGGAGCCCTCAAAATCACCCCAGGTCACGATCCGAACGACTACGAAATCGGACTGCGTCACGGGCTAGAAATCATCTCTGTACTGGACGAGGCGGCGAGGATCAATGAACACGGTGGCCCATACGCTGGTCAGGATCGGTTTGAGGCGCGTAAAAACATCTGGAGAGACATGCAGGCTTTGGGGCTGGCTATCAAGGAAGAACCCTACTTAATGAGCATTCCTCGCTCTCAGCGTGGTAACGAGATCATTGAACCGATGATTTCCACCCAATGGTTTGTCAAAATCCAACCCCTAGCCGAAGCTGCCCTCAAAGTCGTTCAAGAGGGACGCATTCGTATTATCCCCGAGCGATTCACTAAAATCTACATCAATTGGCTGGAGAATATTGAAGACTGGTGTATTTCCCGTCAACTGTGGTGGGGACATCGGATTCCGGTTTGGTACTGCGCCGACTGCGGCGAGCTAACCGTCTCACGGACCGATCCAACCCATTGTCAACATTGCCACAGCCCTAATATCGAACAAGACCCAGACGTCCTGGACACATGGTTTTCCTCCGCCCTATGGCCCTTCTCCACCCTAGGATGGCCCGATGAGACCCCAGATTATCGTTACTTCTATCCTACCAGTGTGATGGAAACCGGCTATGACATTCTTTTCTTCTGGGTTGCGCGGATGATCATGACCGCCCTCGAATTCACGGGCCAAATCCCCTTCCATACAGTCTACCTACATGGCCTGATCCGCGATGAGCACGGGAGAAAGATGAGCAAAACTCTGGGCAACATCATCGACCCGCTCACAGTGATGGATGAATACGGCACCGATGCTTTACGCTTTACCTTATTGGTCGGCTCTACGCCCGGAAATGACACCAACTTGAGCATAAAGAAGGTGGAGGCAAATCGCAACTTTGCCAACAAAGTATGGAACATTGGCCGTTTTATTATTCAATCTCTCGCTCAAGTGCCCAGCGCTCCTCTAGCCCCTCCTCAATGGACTTTGGCCGACTCTTGGATTTGGGCCAGGTTGCAAGGTGTAATTCGCGATGTAGAACGGCTCTTTCAAAGTTACCAGTTCGGGGAAGCCGGCCGATTGATCTACGACTTCCTCTGGAGCGAGTTTGCCGATTGGTATGTCGAGATCGCCAAAATCCAGCTCCAAAAAGGCGGGGATCGGGCCTTTTACACCGCCCAAACCCTCGTATGGGTCTTCGATCAATGTCTGCGCATGTTACATCCTTTTACCCCCTTTGTCACCGAGGCGACTTGGGGCTATCTGAAAGAGGCCGCTCAGAAATGCTCCCCACTACTTTCCCCAAAACAGGGCTGGGAAGAAGCCCTAATCGTTGCAAAGTGGCCCGAGCTGCGTAACCCAGAAGGTTGGGAGGATGAGAAAATTGCCCAGTTTAATCTGGTGCAGGAGATCGTGCGTGGAATCCGCAATGCCCGTTCCGAGAACAATGTTCCGATAGCTCAACCTATTGGGGCAACCTTCGTCTCGTCGGCCTACTTACCTTTACTCAGGGAACAATTAGAAGTGATCGCCAAGCTAGCTCGCCTTGACTTAGCTCGCCTAGCGGTGACGGATTCACTTGCTGCGAAACCGCATGGCAAACTCCCTCTGGTAGTAAAGGAAGTAGAAATCTATCTCGACCTCGAAGCTCTCATCGACCCCGAAAAGGAGTGCCAGCGCCTGCAAGCCGAGTTGAGCGAGGTCAACCAGCATATCGAGCGGTTGCGGCAACTGCTAGAGAGTCCCTTCTCACAGAAAGCACCGGCCTCCATTGTAGAAAAAGAGAGGCAGAAATTGGCCGATCTTGAAGTCGCAGCGGATAAACTGAAAAAGCAACTGCGCGAGTTAGGAGTAGAAGTATGAAGTTTGCCGAGTTTGAGTCCTTTAAGATGGCATATGAGGAGGTAGGATCAGGCATCCCCTTACTGCTGATCCATGGATACCCACTTAACCGACATATGTGGCAGCCTCAGCTCGATGAGCTTGGCAAGGATGCTCGTGTAATTGCTCCAGACTTGCGCGGCCATGGTGATTCGACTCCAACGGAGGGTATCTACACCATGGACCTACTGGCAGAGGACTGCGCTAAGCTGCTGGATCATCTGCGTATCCGAGAGAAGATTGTGCTCTGTGGATTATCGATGGGGGGCTATATTAGTTTCGCATTTGCCAGAAACTACCCTGAGCGCCTTGCGGGTTTGATTCTAACTGCCACTCGCGCCGCCCCTGACACGGAAGAGCACAAACTCAACCGCCAACGTAGCCTCGCCCTAGCCAAGGAACAGGGCCTTGAGCCGATTATCGAAGCTATGCTGCCTAGGGTTCTTTCTCCCACCACGTTGCAAAACCGCCCCGATCTCGTCCAAACTGTCCGCAAGATTATGCAACGCACCTCACTTCAAGCTATCCTGGGCGATCTTCAGGGTATGATGGAAAGAGCCGATTCGCGTCCGTTCCTTAAGCAAATTACTGTCCCGACTCTAATTCTTCACGGAAAAGAGGACCCTCTAATCCCCGTGGAGGAAGCTAAGGCCATGCAAGAGTCCATCCCTAATTGTCGGCTAGTGCTTCTAGACCGAGCCGGGCATTTGCCCAATTTGGAGGCCAGTGAGCAGTTCAATCAGGCCATTCGTGAATTTATCCAAACCTTATGAAAAAAGACCACGTCCTATCCCTAGGTAGACCCAGTCACTTACTCGACCGTGTTCGGGAACTGCGCAATGAGCTTGCTCAGCGCAATCCACTGGAACTCGCCGTAAATACTGCGACAGTCTACCAACCGCTCGCTGAAGGCAGAGGACAATTTTGCTTCTCTTACTGGCAGAAAGAGACCGCCTTGAGCTATCCCGCTTTTCTTGCAACGTCTGTCCCCGATCAAAACGAACTGGGAATAGCGCATCAAGCCTTGATCCTATATTACTTTCTCACCGCTCGCCCCAGACCTTTGGTTGAAAAGTGGATCTCCTTTGCGGAATTACCTGATGGACGCTTCTATAATCAGGCGTTCCAAGGCTACACTGGCCGTCTCCTCGGCCGTCATTTTTCCAACCAGCTTAACAGGATGGAGGAGGCCGTTCGGGCTTGCGGAGGAAGCCCCTACCCCTTCGCTAATCAAGCTTATTTGTTTTGGGTTCTCCCGCGGGTTCCGCTTTTGTTGGTGTATTGGGAAGGCGATGAGGACTTTCCTGCTAATTACCAAATTCTTTTCGATGCCAGCATCGACTCCTATCTTCCCACCGACGCTTGTGCGATTGCGGGAAGTATGCTAACCCGAAAGCTAATTGCGGCCTCTGTGGGCTAGGAAACCGACTTCCCGAAAGCCTCATGCGCCGGCGCAACGAGAATGCCTAATCCCTCCCTTTTTGACCGAGGCTCCAAAGAGCCAAGTCGCTTGCCGGAACAGAGTGTCGCCTGTTATTTTTCTCCCTTAAGATACTTACTGCGCCACTCGTAGATTTTGTTCAGCGCTTCTATAGGGGTAAGCGAATCGGGGTCGATCTCTTTCAGCTCTTCGAGCAAGGGGCTCTGCTCGGGGAACAAGGCTAACTGTCGGGGGGAAGCAGGTTCTCTGCGCACCGCCCTCCTTGCCGACTTTTCAAGTTGCCGGAGGATTTCATTCGCCCGCTGTACCACCGGCTTGGGTAACCCTGCAAGTTGAGCGACATGGATTCCATAAGAACGATCGCAACTCCCTTCAATGATTTTGTGTAAAAAGACAACCTTGCCATCCACTTCGCTCACAGCGACGTTGCGATTCCCTACGCCGGGTAACCACTCCGCTAATTGGACTAACTCATGATAGTGAGTGGCGAATAATGTCTTCGCCCTCAGCCTAGGATGATTATGGATATACTCAATAATCGCCCAAGCAATGGAAACGCCATCGTAAGTGCTGGTTCCACGCCCGATTTCGTCTAAGATGAGCAGGCTACGAGGGGTTGCGTGATGCAAGATATTTGCCGCTTCGAGCATTTCCACCATAAAAGTGGATTGCCCGGCGTAGATTTCATCCTGGGCGCCGATGCGGGTGAAAATGCGATCCACAATCCCAATTTTTGCCGCCGAGGCCGGCACGTAGCTGCCAATTTGGGCTAGGAGGACGATCAATGCCACCTGACGTAGATAAGTGGACTTCCCGCTCATATTCGGCCCAGTGATAATTTGAATACGTTCGCCATTCTTGAATTCGGTGTCGTTGGGCACAAATCTTTCTCCGCTGAGTGTCCGCTCCACCACTGGGTGACGCCCCTCGCGAATTTCCAGCACATCTTCTTCGACCACTTCAGGACAGACATATCGGTTCGATATAGCTACTTCTGCCAAACTGCTGACGACATCCAACTCAGCGAGAAAGCGAGCCGTTTCCAACAGGCGATTTTTCTCGTGCCCAATTTGACGACAAAGTTCACGAAACAACTTCTCTTCAATTTCTCGGATGCGGTCCTCGGCGGTAAGAACGAGACTCTCATACTCTTTCAACTCGGGAGTCACGTATCGTTCTGCGTTGACCAGAGTCTGTTTTCGAATGTAGTGCTGCGGAACCATCTCTCGATTGGCATGGGTCACCTCAATGTAATAACCGAAGATCTTGTTATATCCCACTTTGAGCGACTTGATGCCCGTTCGTTCGCGCTCCAAACTCTCCAAGTTAGCAATCCAGTCCCGAGCCGACCGGGATTTCTCGATGACCTCATCCAACTCCGCAGAATAACCTTCTCGAAAAATACCCGTGTTTTGCAAAGTTGCCGGCGGCGAGTCGACTAACGCCTGCTCTAGCAGAGACTTGACGTCAGAGCACGGGTCAAAAGAATGCTCCATGGCCACCTCAATATGAGAATGTTCGGCAAGAATCCTTGCCAACTTCTCCACCTGCTGCAAGCTCGCCCGAAGAGCAGCCAAGTCACGGGGTTGAGCAACACCTCCCACCACCCGGTTCACCAGACGTTCGAGGTCCACCATCGATTTTAGAGCATTGCGGATGGATGCCCGAAGAAGCCCATCTTGATAAAAAATCCCCACTCGCCTCTGGCGCCACCGAATGCGTTCCACGTCCAGCAGAGGCTGATGGACCCATTGACGTAGCAATCTCGCTCCCATCGGGGTCAAAGTCTGATCAAGGACACTGAGCAGAGTGCCTCGTCCGCCCGAGTTACGGATTGTTTCGGTCAACTCCAAATTTCTGCGCGTTGCCGAGTCGATGATCATAAAATCTTCACAAGAATAGGTGCTTAGGTGATTCAACAAGGCTAACGCCTGCGGCTGGTTCTCTCGTAAGTACTGAAGGATCGCTCCGGCCGCCTGAATTCCGCAGGTATACCCCTTTAGCCCATAGCCTTCTAGGGAGACTACCCCAAAATGGCGCAAGAGCTCCTGCTCGCAGCGTCCTAACTCAAATCGCCAACTAGGCAAAGGAGTTCGGTGACCAGGGAAACCCAGTTCCCAGTTCAAGTCTTCTGCATAAAGGGTCTCGGCCGGCTGAAGACGAGTCAGCTCTGCCTGTAAGGAAGCCAGAGCCTCTTCTCCCCGGAATTCGGTCACCTGAAATTCTCCGGTAGTAATATCCGCAAAAGCGATGCCAGCACGGCGGTTTTCCGGCTCAACGACCACGCTCGCCAAGTAATTGTTCGAACGCGCAGGCAATAAGTTGGGTTCGATAACCGTCCCTGGAGTGACCACACGCACGACTTGGCGTTGAAACAGCCCTCGACTGGGTTGATCTCCCACCTGTTCACAAATCGCCACATGATAGCCCTTTTCGATCAGCCGCGCCAGATAATTGTCAACTGCGTGATAAGGGATGCCGGCCATGGGCACACGAACCCCCTTGGCGACACTGCGTGAAGTCAACACAATATCCAATTCACGCGAGGTAATCTCTGCATCCTGATCGAAAGTCTCATAAAAGTCTCCCAGACGGAAGAAAAGAATGGCGTGAGGATATTGTTTCTTGATCTCCAAATATTGTTTCCGAATCGGAGTGATCTCTTCGTGCTGTGCCATACTTTACATTCTAAAATGCCATGAAAGTTTCGACAAGAGAAGATAAGGAGCAGCCCTTCTTCTCTCCCAGAGCTGTGCTATAATAGAAGTACGATATACGGATAGAAAGGAGAAAAACCATGGCAAGCGTAACGTTCGACCATGTCACGAAAAGGTTCGGTGATGTTGTCGCCGTAAATGATCTCAATATCCATATTGAGGATAAAGAGTTTTTAGTCCTTGTAGGTCCTTCGGGGTGTGGAAAGTCAACTGCGCTGCGGTGCTTGGCCGGATTGGAAGACGTCACGTCGGGGCGGATCTTGATCGACAACCAGGTTGTCAACGATATCCCTCCAAAAGACCGCGACATTGCAATGGTCTTTCAGTCCTACGCTTTGTACCCTCACATGAGCGTTTTCGACAACATGGCCTTTGCCCTAAAGTTGCGCAAGGTACCGAAAGAGGAAATCAAACGCCGCGTTCACCAAGCCGCCGAACTCCTAGGGATTCAAGATCTGCTCAATCGCCGCCCTCGCCAACTTTCCGGTGGTCAGCGCCAAAGAGTAGCCGTTGGTCGAGCCATCGTACGCGAGCCGAAGGTTTTTCTCTTTGATGAACCCCTCTCTAACCTGGACGCAAAGCTGCGCGTTGAAACGCGCGCCAATATCAGCAAACTTCACCTCCAACTTCAAACCACCTTCATTTATGTTACCCATGACCAAGTCGAAGCCATGACCATGGCAACGCGCATCGCAGTCCTCAACCACGGCGTCCTTCAACAAATCGATACTCCTCAAAACTTATACGACAAACCGAAGAACCTGTTCGTGGCCGGATTCATCGGTTCGCCGGCAATGAATTTCTTCCCTGCCCATCTTCGCCGTGACAATGGCAAGATGTATGTGGATGCAAAAACCTTCGCAGTCGAAGTTCCCAGCGACCGCCATGCAGTCTATGCTCCTTATATTGACCGGCCAGTGATCTTGGGGATTCGCCCTGAAGATATTTACAACCCGGAATTTGCCCCACCGGGCATTCTTGCCCAACCGGTCGAAGCCGTGGTCGACGTAACCGAATTGATGGGGAACGAAATCTTTGTCTATCTAAAGTCAGGCGAGCATAACTTTATCGCCCGCGTTGACCCACGGTCACGCTACACGATCAACCAACGGGCTCAAGTGGTCTTCAATATGGCCAATATGCACCTCTTCGATCCAACAACCGAGTTAGCTGTGCGTTAATGGAAAACGCACCCACCTGAAGTTCAACCTGGCTAACAACGGAGGTTACACTATGGCACAAACATCCCCTTACAAACTTGTCCTAGTCCGCCACGGACAAAGCGTGTGGAATTTGGAAAACCGATTTACCGGTTGGACAGATGTGGGTCTAACCGAGCAGGGAGTCCAAGAGGCAATCTACGCCGGCAGAGTGCTTCGAGAACAAAACTTCGAGTTTGACATCGCCTTCACCTCGGTGCTCAAAAGGGCAATTAAAACCCTGTGGATTATTCTAGAAGAAATGGAACTGGAATGGCTGCCGGTTGTCAACGCTTGGCAACTAAACGAGCGCCACTACGGCGCACTCCAAGGTCTAAACAAGGCAGAAATGGCTGCCAAATACGGAGAGGCCCAAGTCAAGCTTTGGCGACGGAGCTATGATGTACCCCCGCCTCCCTTAGACTGGGATGATCCCCGCCATCCACGGTTTGATCGACGTTATGCCTCCCTGAGTCGTGATCAACTCCCTAGTTGCGAGTCGCTCAAAGACACGGTCAACCGAATGCTCCCATTTTGGTTTAGCACCATTGCTCCAACCATCAAAAGTGGCAAGCGCGTCCTGATCTCGGCCCACGGCAACAGCCTGCGCGCTTTAGTGAAGTATCTGGACAACATTTCAGACGAAGATATTGTGGAGCTGAACATCCCTACCGGCATTCCTCTGGTTTATGAGCTAGATGAAGACTTGAAGCCCATCAGACACTACTACCTAGCCGACGAAGAAACGGTCCGCAAAGCTGCGGAAGCGGTAGCAGCCCAGGGAAAAGCTAAAGTCTAGCTACAAACCGATTGTGCGGGCTGATCAAGGGCAAAAAACCGCTCGGTTCTTCTGAAAACCGAGCGGTTTTTTGACGGGTTTCACTCCGTTTTCCACCTCCATAGGATCAACCCACCTAACATTGCCAAACCGCCGACGAATAGAAAAGCATCGCGCCAGAATCGTTCGGGGAAGAGACGGATGAGAGTATCTGACCAATGAAACACCCAGGTGCCCGGTTCAAAAAAGACATTGTGAAAAGCCACAAAAAACACCCCAAAGCTTACTAAGACAAACAGAAGTATAACTCCTAACAAGAGCACTGTCCAAAGACCGCCTTGCCGCAAGGCAACCCGAAACTCCGCCCATCTCCCACTTCTCCAAGCAAAAATGGACACGCCGGCGAAGAAGACCAGCACTCCATACCACACCCTCAAGGTCGCTTGCACCACGTCCTTAACATCGACCATATGACGCAACTCCCGCTGGTTATACACCGGAGTACCATCCGCAAAACGCAAGTCGGCCAGAAATTCGATCCCGGCCTCGTTCAGAAGATACTCTAAAGCGATCCCAGACCAATAAAGACGCTCCTCTTTGGTAAAACCGTAAGGATCCGCAGGAAAACCGGGTAGGTTATATTCAACTTGCAGAAAAGCGGGTGTCATGAGCAACCTCACCGCAGTGAGGGTCAAGAGCACAGGTGTGAGCAGGGAAACAAGCTTCCAGAGCCCATTGAGCACCAAGGTTTTCATTGCAAACTCTCCACTTCGCCGGAAAGTAAGAAATTTATCATCAATAAATTGGTCATCCATTCAATTGGAGCGCGGTCATCAGTAAAGACGAGCTTCGACTGGGGCAGGGGCTGTTGGTAAAGTACGAACCGTTGCATCACTTCGATCAACAAGGGATGAATATCCTCCCTCTGGTAAAAGGCCAACAAGTTGCGGTAAAAGTTCTCAACGCGAGTGGGCGATTTGGTCGCATAGAGGATTGAATTAAAAGTGCCCGGAAGGTCCATGACATAAACTGAAGGGAAGACGACCTTCAACGTGCCGACAAAACCCTCAATTAGACGACGATCTTTAGGAGCACGCCCAACATTAACAGCCACCACGCCATCTTCGGTCAGACGCTCGAAGAGGATTTGGAAAAACTCGACCGTGGTCAGATGCCACGGGATGTAAGGCGGGAGATAGGCATCGACCACAATCAGTTGGTAACGATAAGGACTGTGTGCTATCCCCCAACGTCCATCTTGGGCGATAGCATTTAGGTTTGTTAGAGTCATCCCGAAGTACTCTTGACCGATTCGGATGACCATTGGGTCAATCTCATACCCATCAATCGGGATCGGCCCAAAGACCCTTGTCGCCTGGCGGGCGGTGGTTCCGGCAGCCAAACCGATAATCGCTATCCTCCGGACGTTGCTCGGTTCGTAAACTCCTCCATCGGGCGCAAGGTTAAAGAACGGCGCAGCAAGAAACTGCTCCCACGGCCCACCATAAAACAACTCGCTCTCATGCCACATCGAATGGATTCCCTGGCCTTCGTTCAAGCGTAAATAACGGTAGCCACTTCGCTCCAGTACCTGAATGTAGTTATAAGCCGACTCGCCCTCATAGATTTGTCCCAAACTGCTCTTGAGTGGCCTCGAACCAAGATAAATTATGCAGAGAAGCAGACAGAGGGACATACTACCAAACAAAACCCTCAGGGTCCACTTGTGCCTCCATGCTCCTACTAAGCTCGTCAGGCAGACCACTAGGCCTAAGGAATAGAACGTACGATAGGTGCCGATAAGGGGAATCGTAATCAAGACCGGCAGAAATGCTCCCAAAAAAGAACCTAGAGTGGACAAGGCATATAGCTTCCCCGCAGTCTTTCCCGAGGACTGACGGTCCTCTACCAGCAGGCGGATCGCAAAAGGGGAAATCATTCCTAATAAAGTGACGGGGACGCTAAACAGGACTAGGACCACGCTAAAGGAACCGAACAACACGCCCAGGTTCAACTCGTCAAAAGCCTGAGCTGCGTAGCGCAGAATGGGCTGTGAAACCAAAGGGATTAACCCAGTGGAAAATCCTCCCCACCCTAAGAGCTGGTACATCCAAATCGGCGAAGGGTGTCGATCGGCCAAACTCCCCCCAAGCCAATATCCTACAGCGAGAAAGATAAGGATCAGCCCAATGATCGAGGCCCAAACAAGATTGCTGTTGCCATAGACACTCCCAATGAGGCGGGAAGCGCTGATCTCAACAGCCAAAGCGGTCATCCCAGCTATAAACACCGCTAGGTAAACAAACTTGCGTTCGGCGATGTTCATAAGCCCTTCAGTGCGATCGACTTTCGGTGTATAGACTGGCAAGGAGGAACGCCCGTCCGATCTGCGAATACATCTTTGCCCGATTGAGGAGGCCGGCGAAGAAGCCTCGATGCATCTCGCTTGGCAAATGTGAAACCCCCGCCCAGATCACCTTCTTGCATTTCCACTTATAGCGCAAGCTGGCAACAGTCAGTGCCGTCTCCAAGCCGTACCCTTCTGCAGCCCTCCAACAGATTCTTTCGAGATTCTTTCTCCAGATGCACCGCTGACCGGAAAGCCAAGGAGTCGCCCAGTGGCTGAAATCGGAGTAAAACTTTCCTCTCCGAAAAATTCCAATCGTCATATCCAACTGCTCGGCAACCATCGGCAGGATTAAGTCTTCGACGTGACACGCGCACAAACCTCTTAGATCCGCATCAAGCATCACAATCAACTGCGCCTGAGTATAGCATAAACCCGAATATACCGCCCTACCTTTGCCCTGATTTCTCGGATGGACAACCAACCTCATCCTCGGATCGGACTGCTGAGATTGAAGAATAATCTGCATGCTCCGGTCTTGCGAACCATCATCAACCACAATCACCTCATGAATTGTTGGAACTTCCTGGAGGACCCTCAAAACCTCTTGAACACCTCTCTCCTCGTTATAAACGGGCAGAATTGCCGCAATCCTATAGGATCTCAAGCTGTTTGGATGGGGAGACGACATCAAGTCCATCTGAGTTCGGGATCTCTTCAACTTCCTATCCCAGATTATAACCCAGCCCAAACGAAACCATTAAGACACCCCGAGCGAGCCGTGCTTGGGTATAATACGCATAACCCTTTCCTTCTGAGGTGAGAACATGTCGGCTGAACGGTTTTCTGGGGCGAGAGTGCGCAAGGAATTTATCGATTTTTTCGTTGCACGGGGCCACACGTTTGTGCCGTCCTCCAGCCTTGTTCCCGGTGGAGACCAAACCCTGCTCTTCACCAACTCAGGGATGGTTCAATTTAAGGATGTGTTTTTGGGGATTGAAAAACGCCCCTACAAAAGGGCTGCCAACTCCCAAAAATGTATGCGCGTAGCCGGTAAACATAATGACCTAGAAGATGTCGGGCGAGACGACACTCACCACACCTTCTTCGAAATGCTCGGCAACTGGTCCTTTGGGGATTATTACAAAAGGGAAGCCATCGCATGGGCCTGGGAGTTGCTCACCGAAGTCTGGAAACTGCCCAAGGAGCGTTTGTGGGCAACTTGCTTCCGCGACGAAATGGGCGTCATCCCCGAAGATACCGAAGCGGCTGAGAATTGGCGCTCACAACCGGGCATGAACCCGGATCATGTGCTCTTCTTCGGGCGCAAAGAAAACTTCTGGGAAATGGCCGAGATCGGCCCTTGTGGGCCTTGCAGCGAGATTCACATTGACCGAGGGCCAGAGTATTGCGACAAGAGAGGTCAACCCGGACACGTATGTCGTGTTAACGGAGGCTGCCAACGTTTCCTGGAGCTGTGGAATCTGGTCTTCATTCAATACAACCGGCTCAGTCCAACCGAGCTAGAACCTCTTCCTGAGAAACATGTCGACACCGGAATGGGCTTGGAACGCATCGTTTCGGTCCTGCAAAATGTTTCTTCGAATTACCGCACCGACCTGTTCTGGCCGATGCTCGAATGTGTCCAATCGCTTGCAGGTCATTCAGATGCGGAACGCGAGGAGAATATTACCCCCTATCGGGTCATCGCTGACCACTCTCGTGCAGCCACCTTCCTGATCGCTGATGGCGTTGTTCCGGGCAACGTCGGTCGTAATTATATCTGCCGGATGATCATTCGCCGTGCTGCCCGCTTCGGAAGCAAGATTGGGTTGCGAGAACCCTTCTTAGCCAAAGTTGCCGAAGTCGTCATCGACCGATATGGTGAATTCTACCCAGAACTCGAACGCAACCGCAAAGCGATCTGCGACGCTATCACTCGCGAGGAAGTTCGTTTCCACAGAACCTTGGAAACAGGCCTCACGAAACTAGAGAACCTGATAGAACGGTTGCGCGAGCGGGGCAAATCCATCCTTGAAGGTGAGCTAGCTTTCGACCTTTACGCTACTTATGGTCTGCCCTTGGAGATCACGAGGGACATCCTCTTGGAAAACGGCTTCTCTGTCGATGAACCGGGATTCCACCAAGCGATGGAAGAGCATCGCCTAGCTTCGGGGGCTGGTGAAGCATTCGGCGAATTGGGTGGGGAAGATGTGGATATCTATCGGCAAATCTTCGAGCAACTCACTCAACAGAACAAATTGCCTCCCGAAGGGGTCAAGCACGATCCTTACTCCCAGTTATCAACCACAGGAGAAGTTCTGGCGATCGTGAGTGAGGGCACATCAATTTTTCACGCCCGACCCGGTCAAAAAGTGGAAATTCTCCTGCCCCAGACCTGCTTCTACCTCGAGAGCGGTGGTCAAGTTTCAGACACCGGCTGGATTCGCTCTCTGGATGGAAACGATTGGCAAATTGAGGTCGAAGAGATGCGCAAGCCTGCTGCAGGCATCCTCGTCCACGTTGGCAAAGTGCTTCAAGGCGAACCGAAAGTGGGAGACAAGGCAATTGCTCTGGTCGACCGTCACCGCCGTAAAGATATCATGCGCAATCATACCGCAACCCACCTCTTGCACCGCCACCTCCGCCGAGTGTTGGGCGAACATGCCCGTCAAGCCGGCTCCTTAGTTGCTCCGGATCGACTCCGGTTCGATTTCACGCATCCCGAACCTCTATCTCCGGAGCAACTCCAAGCGATCCAGGACGGCGTCAACCGGGATATTCTTGAAGATTATCCTCTCCATGTGGAATTCAAGCCCTTGCAAAAGGCAATAGAGGAAGGCGCTATCGCTTTGTTCGGAGAAAAATACGCCGAAATTGTCCGTAACGTTAAGATCGGCGATACGGAAATTCTCTCGAACGAGTTGTGTGGCGGCACTCATGTGCAACATACCGGTGAAATTCACCTCTTCTTGATCCTCTCTGAAAGCAGTGCCGCCGCCGGCATTCGCCGTATCGAGGCCGTAACCGGGCAAAGGGCTTACGAAATCGCTTCGAGTCGTTTGCGCACCCTGTCGGAGGTAGCAGAGCGCCTCTCGGTGTCTCCCGAAAACGTCTTACCAAGGCTGGAAAACCTAATCCAAGAGCTTGAAAACACTCAAAAGCAGAACCTGACCTTGAGACAACAAGTTCTCCGCCACGAATTCGAGAAGCATTGGCCTGTTCGCCAAAAACAGCTCAATGGGATAACTTTCTTGGCTATGCATTTCCCCGACGCTGAGCTCCACACTCTCCGCCAACTCGTTGACTTGTTCAGACAAAAGACCTCTAGCAGGGGTGTGATCGTTCTCTCCAGCGAGCCAAACCGACAGCCACAATTGGTTGTCGGCATCACTGACGACCTGGTTCAGCAAGGATGGAATGCTGTAGAACTTGTGCGCTATTTGGCTGAACCCCTCGGGGGCGGGGGCGGGGGTCGGCCCAACTTGGCTCAGGCAGGTGGAAAAGAGGGAGCAAAGCTCGATCAGACATTTATCCGAGCCGAAGAGTGGCTTCTTCAAAAAAGCCGCAGCATCCAGTCGCAACCGGCAATGCAGTAGCATTTTATGAAAACCCAAATTCTCCAACTGGAACCTTTTGATGATCTCATTTCAATTCTTGACAAGATTAGCTGGACCCAAACCGAGCGAGTCTTGCTCGTCCTTCCCCAACGCAAGAGAATCTTGCGCAACAAACTCGAACTTCTCCGTTTACAAAGATATGCTCTCCAAAAGGGTTGCCAGATAGCTCTGGTAACCAGCGATCCTCTGCTCAAAGCCCTGGCAAGAGAAATTGAGCTCCCGACTTATCCTTCGATCCAAAAGGCTCACCGAACAGAATGGCAAGTAAAGTATCCCTCTTACGCTTGTACTCCCACCAACCCGAGGTCCAATAAGCCCCCCCTCGACGTACAAATCCAACAGCTTCGGTTGGCCGCAAGACGCAAAATCCCCCTAGGGCTAAGACTGCTTTGGTTCTCCTTGGGCATCCTCGCAGTGCTCAGCCTTCTTGCTGCGCTCACACCCCGTGCCACTATTCGTATCAAGCCCGAGACTCAAACCCAGAGGATGCTCGTTCCGATCCTCGCTACTGCGCGGGTTGACCGCGCCCGCATTTCCGGAGAACTCCCGATTTCTACCCTCAAGGTCACAGTAAGCGGCAAGAGAAGCGCAAAAACCACCGGCTCAATCACCCTGCCAAAGGAGTTTGCCCGAGGAGAAGTCCTGCTTACCAATCTCACCGAACAACCTCTTGAAGTCCCTGCCGGTACTATTGTGCGTACCCTCGATGCCAAGCCACGCCGTTATGCTACTCAACGAGCGGTCCAACTCCAAACCGGCGAGGCGAAGCGCGCCACGGTTCCTGTTCAAGCTTTAGAGGCCGGCGAGTCCCAAAACGCCCAAGCGAATGAAATCAGAGCGGTGGAAGGGTGGTTAGGGCCAAAAGTGAGTGTCGAGAACCCTGGGCCGATCCACGGTGGCAGCGATATAACCGCACCTGCTCCAAGCGAGCTCGATCGGCGATCTCTCCTTGAGCAGTTGCGTTCCGAATTGATCGAGCGAGCCAAGGAGCTCGTGAAAACAGAACTTGGCGAGGGGGATCTATTGCTACCCGATTCGGCAATCAAGACTCAGGTAATGCGTCAGCACTATACCCCAAGCGAAATCATTGCCGCCACCTCAATCTCTCTGGAATTGGAGTTAGATGTCCTGTTTGGCATAATTACTCAATCGACTCTCGTAGATTTCGGCAATCAAATCCTTGCTCCCACATTGCCTGTCGGTTACCTGCCGCTGGAGGAGACGTTCTCGGCTCAATGTCAGGAGGACTTTCTGCAAACAGAAAGCGGTGACTACCGCTGCACGCTAAAGCTATCCCGTGAGATTCAACCAGACATCGATGCCGAACAAGTGCGTAGTCTTCTGGTCGGTAGACCGATCCGAAGCGGCTTGTATCGTCTCCAACAAATCTACCCTCTCTCCGAAGCACCAAAGATCGAAATTTTCCCGCAATGGTTTCCAATTTTTCCCTTGTTACCCGTGCGTCTTGCGATTCTCGTGGAAAGATGAGAATCCTCGCCGTTGACCCCGGCCAGAAACGCATCGGTATCGCCATCAGCGATCCTTCGGGAAGGGTTGCCTTTCCCCTAACCGTGATTCCGCACTGTTCCAAGCAAGTCGATGCAGGCCGCATTGCGGCACTAGCCGAACAACACGGTGTCGACCTAATCCTTGTTGGCCAGGCGCTTGGCCTTGACCAACAACCCACTTTGCAAGGCCGCCGCTCGCTCAACCTCGCCCAAGCCATCCGCGCCCGAACTCAGATTCCCGTTGTGCTTCACGACGAATACGAAACTACCCAGATCGTCCTGAATGCTCGAAAGGAAATGGGAGCGAAAAGTAAAAAGCGGGGCCTGAACATCGATGCTTATGCCGCTGTGGTACTCCTACAATCTTACATCGAAAGCAGGTCTCTCTCCGACCATGCCGAATAGACAAAAACTTTCTTTTTCATGCTTCCTCTTGGCTCTAGTGATTGCCCTTTGCGGGGTGCTCAGCACCGGGGGGCTCACAGCCCTCTCAACCATCCATGCAGAAGTGGAGCGAGCCTTCGGGAGACCCGACCCATCTCTTGACTATGCAGAGCGAACTTGGTTCGAACTCTTGCTTTTTGCTAACCGAGAGACCTTGTTGACCCCCCTCAACCCGCAGGCTCAGCCAAAGTCCTTTCTGATCACGCCCGGTGAACCAACTCAGGGGATCCTCCTCAGATTATCCCAGGAGGGATTGATCGCCGACCCGGATTCGATGCAAATCCTGCTGCAATACCTTGGATACGACACCCAAATTCAGAGTGGAGAACATCTGTTAAGCGCAGGAATGAGCCCTTTCCAAATCGCACAGGCGCTGATCAATCCGGCCAATTTGCTAATTCAGTTCAACCTGTTAGCCGGCTGGCGCAACGAAGAGGTAGCCGAGGCCCTTGTGGCCTCAGGGTTGAATTTCTCAGTCGAAGCTTTCCTCGAAGCAGCTAACCACCCTGTGAGTTTCTATCTCCCCCACCGCAGTTCCTCGGAAACCGCAAAAAGCCTTCAAGGGTTTCTGATGCCGGCTTCCTATCGCTTCCGCAAAACCGCCTCGGCAGAAGAGTTACTGCGCCAATTCACCCAGAGTTTCGACTTCCAAGTGACCCGAGAGATTGAGGAGAAACTGCGCCACCAGGGATTATCTCTTTATGAGGGGGTTATCCTTTCCTCGATTGTTCAGCGCGAGGGGGTAATTGCAGAGGAAATGCCTCTTATCGCCTCGGTTTTCCTCAACCGCCTGCGGGTGCAAATGAAACTCGACTCCGACCCCACAGTCCAATTTGCTTTGGGTTACGACGAGCAACAAAACACTTGGTGGAAAAACCCGCTCAGCAAAGCCGACCTGAGGGTTGACTCACCTTACAACACTTATCTTTACCCCGGCCTCCCCCCCACACCGATTTGTAATCCCAGCTTAGAGGCAATCCTTGCCGTAGCCAACGCCCCTTCGAGTGAATACTTCTACTTTCGCGCCGCCTGCGATGGCAGCGGGCGGCATCTTTTTGCTAAAACTTACGCCGAGCACCTTGCGAACGCTTGCCCATAAAAAAGCTCATGGAGGGCAAGAAAAAACCCTCCACGAGCAACGTTCGGTCAAGGTCGCTTAGGCTGGGGCTAGCTCTTGCATTTTTGCGCGGATTACATTCCCTAACCTGTAGATGCCTTCTTCGATTTTTTCAGGTGTTGCGTTCGAAAAATTCAGGCGCATCGTGTTGTGTCCTCCCCCGCCCGGGTAAAAGCTTTCCCCCGGCACAAAGGCCACTTTCTGTTCGAGGGCGTCCTTCAACACCTCTTTGGCATCAAGGTACTCGGGCATTGTTCCCCACAGGAACAAGCCCCCCTCCGGGTGCGTCCAATCCACTTCCGAAGGAAAATAGCGGTCCATAGCGGCCAACATGACATCGCGACGCTGGCGATAGACCTGACGGATCACCTTTACATGCTCGTCTAGGAAGCCACCCTTTGAAACCTCGTGTGCGACAAGCTGGTTAAAGGTAGCCGTGTGTAAATCCTCCCCTTGTTTCGCTTCCACCATCTTCCGAATCACCTCGGGTGGGGCCACCACCCAACCTAGCCGCAAGCCCGGCGCAAGGATCTTCGAGAAGGTGCTAAGGTAGATCACATTTCCCCGATAGCAGCGGTCGTGGTTTCCCCGATACTGGCCATCTACCACTACAATAGAAGGCAAGTGCTCCCCCTCGTAGCGCAACTGTCCATAGGGATCATCCTCAATGATGGGGACTCCAAACCGATTTGCAAGCTCAACTAACTGGTAACGACGCTCGAGGGAGAGAGTCACACCGGTCGGGTTTTGGAAATTAGGCAGGACATAGATGAACTTCGGTCCATACCTCAGCGCCTCCTCCAGGGCATCGGTAATCATCCCCTGCTTATCCGATGGTACTGCCACGTACTCCGCCCCGTAGGCATTCCACGCCTGAAGCGCGCCCAAGTATGTCGGGGACTCGACCAAGATGCGATCCCCACGATTAATAAATACCTTCCCAATCAGGTCCAGGGCTTGTTGCGACCCCGAGGTGATCAGAATGTTCTCCGGATTTACGTTGATCCCGTAGCGTGCGGTGTGCCGTGCGATTTGTTCCCTCAAGGGCAAATAGCCTTCCGTGGGACCGTACTGCAGCGCCTGAGCCCCGTAGTCGCGCAAGACCTTCTGACAAGCCTCGGCAAACCTTTCAATTGGGAAGACCTCCGGAGCAGGCAGACCGCCTGCAAAAGAGATAATATCGGGTTGTTCGGTGAATTTGAGCAACTCTCGCACTGCCGAACTCCCCATCCGCTTTGTGCGATGCGCGTAGCGATGATCCCAAGGAGTTTGCAAGCCTCTTTCGTCTCGAATTGCACCCGTAACTTTTACGATGGGTCGTACCATTTGATCCTCCTCCTTCCTCTGTGAAAACCTTCCTCCCAGAAAACAATTATTTCGGAAAACGGCTTACCACCACTGCTTCACTGGGTAGGATTGATTTTTCTCCCAGAGTCAATGCCGCCGGCGCCTTTATTGATTGATCTGGGGAGCCTTGGTAGATCAAGATTCGCGTACCTTCTTCGGCGCTCTTCAGTTCAACGAAGGCCTGCCCAGTCAACGAACCTTGCTGATCAATCGCACAACTAGTAACCCAGCCGATCACCCGACCACGCTTGTCTAGCACTGGGTCACCGCTGTGCGCAACCCGAACCCCTTTCTCCAAAAACTGAAAGCGCACTACCACCCCCTTACGGGTCCTCTCCCGCTCAACAAAAGCCTGGCGACCGATAAACCACGGCTTATGGAGTTTGACATAACTTCCAAAACCAGCCTCTGCAACCCCCAAATCCGGCTGACCGAGTTTGCCAGAGCCTTCCCCCATTTCATGACCATACAGCGGCAGACCAGCCTCCGTCCGAAGGGAATCCCTCGCTCCCAGGCCCACAGGTCTAATCCCATAGCGCTCACCCTTCTCCAGCAGTGCGCAAAACAGATCAACCGCCTGGTCGGGATGAACAAACAGCTCAAACCCCATCTTTTCGCCGGTATAGCCCGTTCGCGAAACAATCAAATCGAAGCCTCCAATCCGAGCATCGCACAATTCGGTTCGCTTTAGGGCGAGGATCTTTTTATGGGTCTCAGCGTCAACCTCTAATTCCAACAATATCTCTCGTGACTTTGGTCCTTGAAGGGCAATGTCGACGCGCATATCTTCGCCCTCCTTAGGGTCACGCAGATTGCGCAGGCGCGCTCTCCGCCCAAAAGCACGAGCCCAGGGCCGATCTCTGTCCACGCAGACTTCCCCTGCTAAAACGGCATTCAGCCACGCCCAATCCTTCTCGTCGTTAGCTGCATTGACCACCACTAGGAAAACATCCTGTGCTCTACGGTAAACCAAAGTATCGTCAATAACGTTAGCGTTCGGGTCGAGGAAATGGGTATAACATGACTCCCCTACTTCCAGCCCGCCAATATCGTTTCCACAAACGCTATCTAGAAAAGCTGCGGCATCTGCACCTTCGACCTGATAGACACCCATGTGAGAAACATCAAAAAGGCCGGCTGCACTGCGGGTCGCCCGATGCTCCTCGATCACTGAACTATACCATACCGGCATTTCCCATCCCGCAAAAGGAATCAACTTGGCTCCCAACCGACGGTGCAAGTCATAAAGGGGGGTTCTCTTCAGAGGAGACTCTGACTGATACCAGCGGAACTCCGGCTTCGGCACACCGCTCCCGGCAGGAATCCCGATGAAATAAGGTTTTTCAGCACTTCTATTGGGCTGTAAGATTCCGGGCGGGGGTTCGCTTGGGACGTCCTTGACAATTACCGGTCCGGGCAGCTTTTTCATCACCCGGTCTAAAGCACCGTCTGAGGATTCGAACTCGACATATCCATCCGAAAGAGCACGCAGCCAAGCTGCGATATAAGCGGCATCCCGGGGAGGCAAGAATAGGAGGAACTCTCTTTCGGCTCGGCAAGCTAACAGTCCCTTGCCGGTTCTCTGGCGCGCCGAGATGTGCACAGAGGTTGCTTCGCCGGGCTGAATCCACGAGACATCCACGTCCGTAGCATAGTTTATGAACTGGCGCACACTATCCCCCTTGATGAGGAACACAGCCCATCCTTCAGACGTCGGATAGGGATCGTCTATATAATAATAGTGAGGATACCCATGACAGCCAACCGTCTCATACACACTGGCTTTTTCGGCAAGCTCTCGCACCCGAATCTTGACGGTCTCGAGGGTATCGAAATCTACCTTGGCACGGCGCAAGTTGGCTACCCGAACGGCATAGGTATAGGGCTTGGTTGCCTTGAGCACCTCGACAATTAGCTCGGCGATCCGGCCCATATGCTCTTCTTTGAGTCCACGTTGGGTTACCCACGGCGTGCCCAAGCGGATGCCTGAAGGATCTGCTGCCGATGTGTCGCCCGGGATCGTATTGCGATTGACCACAATGCCGGCGATGTCCAAAATACGAGCAGCTTGATCGCCGGAAAGGGTTGTCCCATCCGGCCCGACAAAGGTTCGGCAATCCACGTTAGTCAGGTGGGTGTTTGTCCCACCATACGAGATGCGACAGCCAAGTTCTTTCAGCCTTTGGGTTAACGCTACACAATTTTTGACCACTTGGGCTTGTAACTGCCGGAACTGTTCGGTCTGGGCAAGCTTAAATGCCAGAGCCATTGCTGCAAAGGTATTCACATGTGGACCGCCCTGCTCTCCCGGGAAAACCGCCCGGTCGATTTTCTTCGCCAAAGCTGGATCGGTAGTAAGGATACAAGCCCCACGCGGGCCGCACAAAGATTTATGGGTGGTGAAAGTGATCACATCTGCAAAACCAACCGGAGAAGGGTATACACCAGCCGCAACCAAACCCGCTACATGAGCAATATCGGCCATCAAGAATGCCCCCACGGAATGAGCGATCTGAGCAAAGCGCTCCCAGTCCACTGTCCAGGGGTATGAAGAGTACCCTGCTATAATGATCTTCGGACGCACTTGTTCAGCCAGTTCCTGGATTTTTTCATAGTCGATCTGTTCTGTTTCGGGATCGACCGTGTAATGGTGCGCCTGGTAATACTTCCCAGACCGATTCACAGATGATCCATGCGTCAGATGCCCGCCATGGAGCAGGCTCATTCCCAAAATCGGATCGCCCGGGTTCAACAAGGCATGAAAAACGGCGTTGTTCGCCGGTGCGCCCGAGAGCGCTTGAACGTTGACAAAGAGCTCATCGGCACTCACTTTCTCATTGGCGAACAACTCAGCACAACGCCGTCGGGCCAGCATTTCCACCAAGTTTGCATACTCCACCCCCTTGTAATAGCGCTGGTCGGAGAAACGTCGATAGTAGGAGAGTTGAAAATCGTAATCCAAAATCTCACGCTCGAGGTATCGGCGGCTTTCCTCCGGAGGGTATCCTTCGGCGTAGATATTTTGAAACGCGCAACTAAGAATCTCGCGCACAGCCAGAGGCGCAATACTCTCGCTAGGAATCAAGATCAATTTGCGCGCTTGCCGCTCGGTTTCTAGGTCTATAAGTTCCTTGAGGTCCCGGTCAAAGTCGTGGATTGAACCTCGAAATAGAAAATCACTCATTGCAGGCTCCTTGGTAATATAGGATTTGGCAATCTGGTGTAATAGCAGGCAGAGCTTGATGAGGCTTGCCGCAGAGCGGGACACCTCGCTCCTCGGCTTACAGAATTATTCCCCCACACAAAACTTTGTCCTTCAAGGACTTGACAATCTGTTGTTTCCATATCGTTCCATCAAGGAACAACTTCTCGGTCTGGGTCAGCTTCTCGGCAGTTAGAACAAAGGTTGCGCCTCCGGGGAAGCCCATCGTTCTCTGGCAAGCTATAGAAACGTCAACGAGCTTGGTTTTGGATGCGCTCAACCAAGTACAGGTGCTCGACATAGCCAAAGCACCGCCTTGTTGAGGGATAGCCGATTGACATTCCTTCGATTTCAAACTCAACCCCCCGGCAGAGAAATGAGTAAAATTCTGCCGCCACTAGGTGCAGAGATCACGAAGAATTGCAAGGCCAAGCTTGTTCTCTCCGATTTCACTGGCAGAGACATCCTTGCCTCCCGGTCCTTTCCGCTTCAATTCTATTCCTCCAAAACACTCCGGTCAAGTTAAGAAAATCATCCTATGAAGGACGAACTTCATAGGATGCGACCGATGGGCGGAAAGGGACTCGAACCCCCGACCTCCTCTGTGTAAGAGAGGCGCTCTAACCAACTGAGCTATCCGCCCATTCACATTCCGATTATACCCTAAATTCCTCACTGCAAGGGGAACTTTGGGAACTTTTCCTCACGATTCAGATTGAGGAATCACCCCGTCTTTCAGAAAAGTTTGCATTTTTGAAGCAAATGTGGTAATATTTATTGAGAATCCAGCTTTAGGTGGTTTCACGAGGAGCGTATATGAATTACGAGGAGAGAATTCGGGCTGCCAAGCCGAAAATGTCGAAAAGCTTCTCTCGATTGGCTGATTATCTTCTGGATTCCTACATCGAAGCCTCTTTTATGACCGCCAGCGAACTCGCCCACACCCTGAATCTAGATGCAGCCACGGTGGTTCGTTTTTCCCAGTTTCTCGGTTATCATGGCTTTCCGGAGCTACAGCAGGAAATTCGTCAAAAAGTGCGCAATGACTTGCTGCTCCGTCCCCGCGAGGCTCTAGAGCCAAACAGTGTGGCCGGCATTGCTCAATCTGCGATGCAAGAGATCGCAGAGGCTATTGAACACACGAAGATCTCCCTCAACACGGAAGCCCTCTCCAGATTAGTGGAACTGCTCGGCCATGTCCGGCGCACGGTTATTTTCGCCGAAGGCCCCGCACAACCAAACGCTTACAGCCTAGTTCAATACCTCGAACAAGGAGGTTTTCCTGTCTACATCGCTCGCGCAGGAGTGGTTGATCTAGCACGAGCCCTCAACAACGCCACCCATCATGATTTGATCCTCGCTGTAGAAATCACCGGACAAACCCCTTACATTGCTTCTGCGCTGTGCGAAGCGCGCTCACGGGGTATTCCAACTGCTGCCATCGTTGGGGCAGCTTCTCTCACTTCAACCCAATGTGCCGACATTGTCATCGCAGCCGCTTCTCACCCTTCCGTGGGAGTGGGGATTGTCTCGTTAGAAGCGATCATCTACACCTTGGCTAAGCTGCTGCGCCGACGGTATGCCGATCGGTTTGCTGGCACCGAACAGGCCATTCTTGAAATTTCAAACCGCATCCAACAACCTGTCAAATAACCTCGAATGGAGAACCCCTCATGCGATTCGTGCGCTACCAAAAACCGAATCAGCCCCCTCGCCAAGGCTGGCTTTCCGGCAACGAGATCGGCCCGATTGAGGGCTCCATTTTCACGGAATTTCGTCGTCTGGAAGCTGAAGAAGACCTCTCCCAAGTCAAACTTCTTCCTCCAGTCCTGCCCAGCAAAATCATCTGCGTCGGAAGAAACTATGCTGCACATGCTTCGGAACACGGCGTGCAAGTCCCCGAAGTACCGCTCCTGTTCCTCAAGCCTCCCTCAGCGGTGATCGGTCACTTGGACACCATTCTTCTCCCTCCACAAAGCCACCAAGTTGAGCACGAAGCGGAACTAGCCGTGGTGATTGGAAAACGGGGGCGTTGGATTCCTCCTGATGAAGCCGAAAATTACATCCTAGGCTACACGATCGCTAATGACGTCACCGCTCGAGACCTCCAAAACCGAGATCATCAATGGACACGGGCAAAAGGTTTCGACACCTTTTGTCCCATCGGCCCTTGGATCGAGACCGAATTTAACCCCGCCGATGCTCTGATCACTTGCACAGTGAACGACGAGATTCGTCAAATGGCATCAACCCAGGATATGGTCTTTAATGTGCATCAGCTCGTTGCCTTCGCTTCTTCGGTGATGACCCTCGAGCCCGGTGACCTCATCCTCACCGGAACACCGGCAGGGGTAAGCCCGCTAGCCGATGGTGACATTGTGCGCATCACCATTGAGGGGATCGGCACCCTGGAAAATCCGGTAAAGGCAGAAACTCCCTACTAGGAGTCAAAACCGCTTCCCATGACTCTGGACATCCACACCGCTGTCCGAGTTGCTTTTCTTCTCTTGTTGCTCTCAGCCGCCTTGATGATCTGGCAGGGCATCCGCTCGATCCGCTCCGCCCGGAAGTTGCCCTTCTTCCGCCTGCGTCGCAATCGCAACCTGCAAGGGTGGCGATTGCTCGGTGCTGCCTTTGTGGTTTTCATTCTTGCTCTGATCGTTAATGCTCGCGCCGAGCCGCTAATTTATTCCGTTTTTCCCCCTTCGCCAACCCCGACTCTAAGCCCAACCATTACCCTTACGCCGACCATTACTCTCACCCCCACTCTCACGCTCTCCCCAACGATCACCCCTACCCCAGAAGTCACCGACACTCCCACGATCACTCCCACTCCGTATATTCCTCTTGCCATCGAAGCCCGCTTTGAGGCCACCGTCACCCCGAATCCGGAGGCGAAATTCAGCCCAATTATCTTCACCCAAGGCATCGGGGAGAATTATCAACCACTCGCGCCGGGCGAAGAGTTCCGCAATCCAGTCGGACATCTGTATGGCCTCTTCAGTTACGATCAGATGGTCGATGGATCCCAATGGACGGCACTCTGGTATAGAGATGGCGAGCTGGTTCATTTTGAAACGAAAGTCTGGGACGGCGGAACCGGAGGTTACGGATACACCGATTGGAATCCCGACCCCTCCAAGTGGTTGCCCGGTGAATACGAGGTTCAGTTGTATGTCGGTACTGTGTGGAAACGATCAGGACGCTTCCGCGTTATTGGAGAACCACCGACACCGACATCAACATCCACTTTTACCCAAACCCCGACCTCAACGAGGACTCCAACTCCCACTCGAACTTCCACGTCAACCCGTACCCCTACCTCCACACGAACTCAAACGCCGCCTCCTCAATCGAACCTCACACCGTCACCCTTATACAGCCCTACGGTGACCCCTTCTCGAACTCCCTATCCAACCGCTACTTCCACACCGGTAACCCCGACACGGACACCCGTTCCCACATTTACTCCGACAGTCACATCGACTAGACGGCCCACTTGGACGGTTACGGTAACCCCTACAGTGACCCTAACCCGCACTCCCTACGTTAGCCCAACCGCAACCTCGACTAGAACCCCTTACCCGACTCTAACACGCACACCACTCACCCCCACTATCACTCCCTACCCGACCCTGACACGCACACCGGTTACTCCGAGCATCACCCCCTACCCAACCCTAACACGCACCCCCACCCCTAGCGGTTAGCGTTATCGGCCAGAGCCGAGGCGATCTGAGAAGCAACTCGCGCGTTGTTTTTGAGCAAACTGATGTTCGTGCGAACGCTCTGACCCCCAGATAACTCACTCAGCCGCTGCAAGAGAAAAGGGGTGACGGCCTGACCGTGGATTCCTCTCTCTTCCGCATCCCGAATTGCTTGTTGGATCAGAGCTTCGATTTCCGCCCTAGGCAACGCGTCCGCCTCAGGTGGGGGCACGGCTACGAGAACAGCGCTGCGAAATCCTAATCCCCAGTGAACGCGCGCAAATTCAACCACCTCTCGGGGTGAGTGAGCCACCGCGCTCACCTTGAGCTCGGCGCATCCGCTACTATAAAAGGCCGGAAAGCACTCGGTCTGGTAACCGAGCACGGGCACCGAATACGTCTCTAGAACTTCTAAGGTAGCAGGGAGATCAAGAATTGCTTTCGCCCCGGAGCAGACCACGATCACCGGGATTGTAGCCAAGGCTTGAAGATCGGCCGAGACATCGGCGTGGCGCAGAGACTCTGAATAGCGGTGAACACCGCCGATCCCGCCTGTCGAGAAAACCCGAATTCCGAGCCGTTCGGCGATCCACATTGTTGCAGCTACCGTAGTCCCACCGCATCCTTTTTGCACCACCAATCGAGCGATATCGCGCAAGCTTACCTTAGCCAACTCTTGAGCCGTTGCCAAGTGGTGCAGTTCCTCCTTGGTCAATCCACAGACAACTTGTCCCTCAAGAATACCAATCGTCACCGGGGTACACCCTTCGTCCCGCACGAGTTCCTCAATTTCCCAGGCTAATTGAAGATTTTGCGGGTAGGGTAATCCATGGGTGATCACTGTCGTTTCCAAAGCCACCAGCGGCCGCGCTGCTGTCAGAGCTTCTGCCACCGATCGAGAGACGCGAAAGGCTCTCGGGAGATCCGCTTGCATTAAATCACCAGTTGATCGTAAAGTTTTTCAAGAGTGAGGTCCGGAACAACCGCACCGGGGTAACGCAGCGTCAAAGTTGCCGCAGAAACCCCTAAACGCACCGCTTCATCTAGCGGCATCTCGTTGAGTAAAGCAAACAAAACTGCTGCAGTCAAGGCATCCCCAGCGCCGGTCGGGTCCAAGATTTCAGTTTGGATCGCCGGAATATGTCCATTGGTCTCGGAAGAGGCATAGCACAGCCCTTGCTCTGCTAGAGTGATAATCACCACACTGACGCCTTGGCTGACCAACGCCTTTGCAATCAACAAGGCCTGGGGAGGTGAAGGTGGTTTTTCAGGCTGTTGTGCTAACAGGCAGGCCTCGGAGAAGTTGGGGGTGATCAGAAAGGTCTGTGCCAAGTAGGGCAATAAGCGAGGTGCTAGATACATGGAAGTTGGATCGGCACAAACCGGCACTCGATACCTCTTCGCCAGTGAAAACACGGTGCGAATTGTTTCAGAGGGAAGATTCATGTCAATGAACACGAAGGAGGCTTTTTTGAATAGCGGAGCATGTTTGCGCACGTAGGCTGGTGTCAGATTACGGGTCACCTCCATGCTATCCAGCGCAAAGAGAATCTCTGCTTTAGGATTCAATATCCCCATATACATTCCTGTTAAGCAGTCCTCGCAGAAGATCACGTATTCTGTATCCACGCCCGCCGCTCGAGCGCTCTCCACCAGGCGCTGCCCATATTCGTCCTGCCCAACTGCTGTCAACAAGAAAACAGCTTGACCTAGACGGGCCAGGTTCTCGGCCACATTCCTCGCCACCCCGCCGTAGGTTATGCGGATACGTGCCGGGTTAGACGATCCTTCATGCAATTCCCCTTCTAATCTGCCTACGATGTCCACCCCTGCTGCACCGATGACCACTACCGGGCCATCTGACCTGAACTCAAAATTGTTTTGCTTTACCATGTTACCTCAATTATAATAGCAGCGCGCTGTCAAAAGGGAGACAGTGTGAAAGTTTTAGCCTAACTCCTAAGCGGGAGCTGGAAGCCCAACAATGCCCATTCGGGTCGAACTTCACTGCCACACCGATGCTTCCCCAGACAGTCTATTGAACATCTCTCAATTACTCGAGACCTGTCGTCGCAAGCGGATCGACAAGATCGCTATCACCGATCACAACACCATTCGCAATGCACTCCTGGCTCAGAGAATTGCACCTAGGCAAATCATCATTGGTGAAGAAATCTTAACCCGCCAAGGAGAATTGCTCGCTTTTTTTGTCCAGGAAGAGATCCCCCCCGGATTAGATGCTCAGCACGTTATTGCAGAACTGCGCAAACAGGGGGCGTTCATCAGTGTTTCTCATCCGTTTGACCCACTCCGCAAGGGACATTGGCAGAAGACCGAGCTGGAGAAGATCATCGGGGAAGTAGACGCTATCGAAGTCTTCAATGCGCGCTGCCTATCCGACCGTTACAACCGCCAAGCTTCGGCCTTTGCTGCGCAGCACAAGCTCCTCGGAACGGTGGGCTCAGACGCCCATACGGCCGGAGAAATCGGCACTGCGTATCACTTGATGGAGGACTTTGAAACGCCCGAACAATTCCGCGCCGCGCTTCAAAACTCGAAAAAACACACCCGCCTAGCTTTACCTTGGGTTCACCTTTTTTCTCGCTACGCACAGTGGAAAAAATCCTCCAGAATCGCTTGACCAATTCCATATTTCGAGTAAAATCAGAACAGGGGGCGGTGGCGGAATTGGCAGACGCAGGGGACTTAAAATCCTCCGGAGGTGACACTCCTTGTGGGTTCGACTCCCACCCGCCCCACACCACCTACTTTTACAGACCCGGCGGTCCGCTTAGAGGCATAAGCAGACCGCCGGGGTCTTTGTTGCTCAGCGGCTGCCTTGCTCTTATTCCGGACTTGCTCTTATTTCGGAAATGAGACCTCTCATTGCCTCATTCGTGGTATTATTCTCTGTTAAATGGAGTGCAGAGAGGATGTTTCCCCGTATTGTTTTTATGGGCTCCCCCAACTTCGCTGTCCCTATTCTCCAAAGACTCGCCGAGCAATATAACGTGGTCGGGGTGGTCACCCAACCCGACCGACCAGCGGGCAGGGGCAGAACCCTAACCGCCCCCCCGGTCAAAGAACTAGCCGTAAAGCTTGGCATTCCTTTCATTCAACCTCAGCGTCTAACCGAGCCAAGTGCAATGAGTCAGCTAGAACAATGGCGACCCGACCTCATCGTGGTCGCTGCCTTTGGTCAAATCCTAAAGCCACCTGTGCTGAATTTGCCTCCTTACGGGTGTGTCAATGTGCACGCCTCGCTCCTTCCCCGCTGGCGTGGTGCAGCTCCGATTCCTTATGCCATTCTTCATGGAGATCAAGAAACCGGTATAACGATTATGAAAATGGACGAAGGAGTTGATACAGGACCGATCCTCAGTCAAAGAGCTGTCCCTATCCTGGACACTGACAACACTTTATCCCTAACGATTCGCTTGGCGGAGATCGCCGCAGAACTTTTACCTGAGACACTAGCAGATTACCTCACCGGTAAACTCACTCCTCGAGAGCAAGATCACAAACAGGCTACTTACGCCCCGATGTTGAAAAAAGAACAAGGCGAATTAGATTTTTCTCAATCGGCTGTTTCCCTATGGCGAAAAGTGCGCGCCTTTTATCCCTGGCCTTCAGCTTTCACGTTTCTCAACGGCAAGCACTTAATTATCCACGAGGCCCTTCCAATCGCCTTTGAACATGAGTATCCAGTGGGCCAGACCCTGTGCTTTCAGAAAAAAGCCGCCGTTGCTACGGCTGAGGGGCTCCTTGAGCTTGTCAAGGTTCAACCGAGCGGCAAGAAACCGATTTCAGGCCCTGACCTGATCAATGGCTACCGAGAATGGGGAAGGATCGTCCTACCCCATTGGGAGGAGTCAACCAGGAGCGGCTAGCCCTCCCATAAATAAGCCCTGCTCTACGATCATTCCTTGAGGCACGATCATGGAAGCGATAAATTATTACCAGATTTATCTTCTCAGACACGGCGAGTCAACCGGTAACGCCAACGGTTATCACCAAGGCCAGTATGACTTCCCTCTTTCAGAGAAAGGAACACAGCAAGCTCGTCGCCTTGCCTCACTCCTGAAAGCGAGGGGACTAAATTTCGATCGAATCATCAGTAGCCCACTCTCTCGAGCACGCCAGACAGCGGAAATTCTCGCTGAAACCCTTTCGGTCCCGCTCGAACTTGATCCGATTTGGATGGAAAGAGACGCTGGTCTGCTTTCCGGTTTGCGCCCCGAAGAAGCCCAGAAGCTCTATCCCCGTCCGGACTTCATCAGCCTCTACGAGAAGATCGGGAAAACAGGCGAAAGTCAATGGGAACTTTTCCTGCGCGCGGGGCAAGCCATCGAGTCGATCCTGCGGTGCGGCCCGGGCCGGTATTTGGTGGTCTCTCACGGCGGCATCCTGAATATGGTGATGTACGCAACCTTGGGTATCTTTCCCCAGCCGAACTTCTATGGAGCACAATTCCTCTTCACGAACACAGGTTACGCCGTCTTGCACTTCTACCCCGAAACCCACAACTGGCTGCTAGCTGAGCTAGTTCAACCCATCCTTACCGAAAACGCAGAAGGCCAGCCCTCCTCATGAGCCAACTGAAAATCCTTATTATTGGGGCCGGCGCCCTCGGCTCTTACCTTGGCGGACGCCTGATGCTCGCCGGGCAGCGGGTCGTATTTTTAGGGAAAGCCGCGGTGGCTCAAGTCCTGGCGGAGAAGGGGTTATCAATCCACTACGCCAGCAAGCTACTCCACATACAGCCGATCGAAGTGACCTCTTCTTTGGATCAAGCTCTCCTGTGCGACGTTTTTGATTTGATCCTCGTGGTCATCAAAGCTTATGACACCCCTAGTTTGATTGACTCGCTGAAGCCCTTCAAAGAGCACCTTCCCCCCATTCTGGTCTTACAAAACGGGGTAGAAAACGAGGACCAATTTCGCTCTTGCTTCGGAAAGGAGCGGGTCATCGCCGGAACTGTAACCAGTGCTATCAGCCGGAAGGAAACCGGGGAGATCGTAGTTGAAAAAGAACGAGGCATCGGTATTGCCACTGAAAACGAGTTCAGCCGGAGATTAATTCAGGTTTTCCGCCAGGCCGGTTTCCGTGTCAAAGGCTATCCTCGTGCAGCGGATATGAAATGGTCGAAATTGATTACTAATCAACTGGTCAACGCCTCGTGTGCGATCTTGGGCATGACTCCTCGTGCGGTTCTATCTCACCCTGCCAGCTTTCGACTGGAAATGCTTCAAATCCGCGAAACGCTCACAGTGATGAATGCCCATAAAATCTACGTGACCGACCTGCCCGCTACCCCGGTGCGTCTCCTCGCCTGGTCGATACGGAGTCTCCCTCTCTGGCTCAGCCGGCCGCTGTTCGGCCGGTTTGTGGCAAAAGGACGCGGCAACAAGATGCCCTCCCTATATCTAGACCTAAAAGCCGGAAAAAGACAAAGCGAGGTCGATGCTCTCAATGGAGCTGTGGTTCGCTTTGGAGAACGGGTCCATCTGCCTACTCCGGCAAATCGTTTCCTTTGGCAAACACTAAATGCAATGATCCAAGGGACGATACCCCTTGACGCTTTTAGGTATTCCCCACAAAAGCTTCTTGAAGCGTATCTCCTCTCCTCGTAGATGAAAACTTTCTCATCCTAGTGTTGCGCAGAACGAATAGAGCGAGTATGATCGGCGCTACGATGAAAACGGAGTGTCTTATGAGGACAATTGCAACCTTAAGCCTTTTCTCTCTGTTCGGCGCGACCCTCTTGCTCGCTGCCTGTACTACGTCAACCCCTCAAGTGATCGAAGTGATCCGTGAAGTACCCCAAACAGTGATTGTAACCCAAGTTATCACTCAAATCGTCACTCTCGAACCCCCTCCGACCGCAACGGAAACACCTAGCCCAGTTATTTACCCAACTGCAACGCCCACTTTTCTTCCCCTCCCCCCTACGCCTAACCCGGCCGAAGAGCGTGCCTTGCGCAAAATGGGCTTTTACGTTTACTACCCTATCGAAGGGTGTGGCCCTTCAATTGTACAGGTTGGCTTTGATGTCTACGTCAGCTTAGAGGGTGGCAAGAACGCAATTCGCAACACCCCTGACATCAGCAGTGCTCACAATATCATCGGGTATGCCCTACCCGGAGAGCACCTTCAGGTCATTAGCGGTCCCGTGTGCTCGTGGGGTTGGCTGATGTGGATGGTCGAAACCGACTACGGGCTTACAGGGTGGACTCCAGAAAGTGACGGGAAGTCCTTTTGGCTGATCCCGATGGACCCACCCGAGTAACCGCAATCCTCACTCGATGACCCCATAGAAATGGACTGGGGGCTCTGCGGGCTCCTCCCGGATCACCACCGCCTCGCTAAGCAAATCCCCCACTTTTTGAATATCTGCCTCTGTGTTAGCGTGAACCGTAAAGAGGGGGTCGCTTTTATGGACAACCTCGCCGACCTTGTGATGCACCTCAATTCCGACCCCGTAATCCACCGCATCCCCTTTCTTAGCCCTGCCCGCACCTAGCAGAACTGCTGCAGTACCCACCTTTTCTGCGTCGATCCGATGGACGTACCCCGAAACAGGGGCACAAATTTCTCGCTGAATTTCGCTCCTCGGTAGCTTTTGGGGATCGAGAACAACCTCCAAGTCTCCCCCTTGAGCCTCTATCCAAGCGAGAAACTTCTGCCAAGCGGCGCCGTTCCTAAGGGCCTGCTCAACCACGAGGCGAGCGGCTTCCATTGAGGAGCTTTGTCCTCCGATGACTAACATTCGGCTGGCGATTTCTAGACAATGTTCCTCAAAGTCCCTTGGCCCCCGATTTTGCAAGGTATCTATCGCTTCGCGCAATTCTAGAGCGTTCCCTACAGCAACGCCCAGGGGCTGGTTCATATCCGAGAGATAGGCGACCGCTTTGCGCTCAGTTTGACGCGCAATCTCAACCATTAGTTTAGCCAACTCCTCGGCCTCTGCAAGGGTCTTCATAAAGGCCCCTAAGCCCACTTTCACATCGAGCACGATCGCCCGAGCACCAGCGGCAATCTTCTTGCTCATAATTGACGAGGCGATCAGGGGAATGGACCGAACCGTTCCGGTCACATCGCGCAGCGCATAGAGCTTTCCGTCAGCAGGAGCTAAATCTGCCGTCTGGCCACACACCACCACCCCGACCTCGGCGAGTTGACGCAAAAATTGTTCTCTGGTCAAATTAGCCCGAAATCCCCGAATCGACTCCAATTTGTCCAGGGTACCTCCACTAAATCCCAACCCCCGACCGGAAATTTTCCCCACCGGCAAGCCACAGGCGGCCACCAGCGGAGCTACAACCAAGGTGGTTTTATCTCCTACGCCGCCCGTCGAGTGCTTATCCACCGCAGTAGGTGCAACCAAACTAAGGTCCAGCATCTCCCCAGAACGCGCCATAGCCAGAGTAAGGGCAACGGTTTCCTCGTTCGTCATCCCATTAAGGACGACAGCCATCGCCCAGGCCGCTACCTGGTAATCGGGGATCTCACCCCGGGTAAATCCTTGAATGAACCACTCGATTTCCTGCGCCGTGAGCTCTTGCTTATCGCGTTTCTTAGCGATGATATCGACTGCTCTCAAGTTTCTTCCCTTTCTAAAATCGATTTCACGTTCGACCAGATTTGGTCGAACATCTCTGTAGTCAAACGTCTGGTTTGGGTGTTCTGGCGGCTGGGGTGGTAAGAGGCAACCAACACCAAACCATCTCTCGGGGTTGGATAGCTGCCCCCGTGTTCGAAGGGAGGCTTGGGCGAAAAGCCAAAATATGCAGTCATCGCCTCAAATGCGGTTCTCCCGAGAGCGACCACAACGCGTAACTGGGATAGCATTTCAATCTCTCGGTAAAGGTAGGGGAGACAACTGTGGATTTCGGAGGATGTCGGCTTATTCCCGGGAGGAGCACATCGGCACACTGCACTGACATAGACATTCTTCAATTCTAGCCCATCCCCCCGATGGATCGAATCGGGTTGGTTGGAAAACCCACCCCTATATAACGCTCCGTAGAGGAAATCCCCTGACGCATCGCCCGTGAACATTCTTCCCGTACGATTGGACCCGTGTGCTCCCGGAGCAAGCCCTACGATGAGAACCTGAGCGTTGCGATCCCCGAAGCCGGGCACAGGTTTTCCCCAGTATATTTGGTCCCGGTACGCACGCCGTTTCAATTTGGCCACCGTCTCACGGTAGGAAACCAGGCGCTCGCACCGCCGGCACTCCACAATTTCTTTTTCCAGAGCACACCAATCCACCTGGCTCATAAAATCAACATCGCGTCCCCAAACGAATAGAATCGGTAACGCATCTGAACCGCCGTCCGATAAAGGGACAACACCCACTCGCGCCCTGCGAAAGCTGAAACCAGCATAAGCAAGGTAGAGCGCGGCAGGTGGAAATTAGTAATCAGCCCTTGCACCACCTTGAAAGTATAGCCCGGCAAAATATACAAATCAGTCAGCCCAGTGTAAGGCCGAAGTTCTCCCCCGGGGCTGCGCACCGCTGCTGTCTCCAACGCCCGCACACTCGTTGTTCCCACGGCGACCACCCGCCTCTTCTTCGCCCATGTCTCTTCGATTAATTGAACAGTCTCCTCGGGCACCTGACACCACTCCGTGTGCATTCGGTGTTGGGTGGGATCATCCTCGGTGACCGGAGCAAACGTGTCCAGCCCAATATGGAGAACAACCCGGGCAAGGCGTACGCCCATCGCTTCCAGCTCTTCGATCAAGCGATGAGTGAAATGCAGCCCAGCGGTCGGTGCCGCCGCTGACCCGTTTACCTTGGCATAGACGGTTTGATAACGCTCGGCTACGTTCTCGATTTGCCCGTGGATGTACGGCGGCAAAGGAGTGTGTCCAAGCCGAGTTAAGTGAGGTTCAATAGGCTCTTCAAACTGTATAATACGCTGCGCGCCTTCGAGTGACCCAACAACCTTCGCCCGAAGTTGACCTCCAACCCACAGTTCTGTGCCCTCTCGAACACGCTTGCCTCCAACCAACGCCTGCCACCTTGTCGCATCCAATTTTTTCAAGAGCAAAATCTCCACCTTTCCCCCTGAAAGCGCCTTCGTTGCGAAGAGACGCGCCGGAATCACCCGGGTCTCATTGATAACCAAGAGATCACCCGCTTGTAAATACCTGCCGATTTCCCGAAACACGGTATGCTCTACTTGGCGCGTCTCTCGAAATGCAACAAGCAGCCTTGCCGAGTCTCTTGGCTCGGCAGGGACTTGAGCAATTAACTCTTGAGGGAGCTCGTAATCAAAGTCGTCTGTTCTCAGCTTCATCTAGCGATTGAGCAGTCTAACGATGACGTTAAGCACCACCGTCAAGAGAATGGAGAGGAGAATCGAAGTGGCAAGGGGAATAAAACAAGTGAAATTTTCACCTTGAATTCGAATATCCCCCGGGAGTCTCCCCAAAGGCAATCTTAATCCTCCGAGGCCAAGGCGATTCGCCAACAAAATGATTCCGCCAAGAATGACGAGGACGAGCCCCAGACCGATAAGCCACTTCGCCATTTGGGTTGCCATTTCCAGAGTTCACCTCCTAAAATAAGGTCGGTTGAGTAGTTGTCTTATTCGGGTACTCACAGCCCAGATGTTCATAAGCCATCCGTGTAACCACCCGCCCTTGAGGGGTGCGTTCGATCATCCCTAGTTGAAGCAGGTAAGGCTCAACTACGTCCATGATTGTATCCGACTCCTCACTCAATGAGGCTGCAATTGTATTTAGGCCTACAGGCCCCCCATTGTACTTCTCAATAATCGTGCGCAGCACTCTTCGGTCAATGTCATCTAGGCCCAGGGAGTCGACTTCAAGAAGGTCAAGCGCTTCGCACGCAACGCTGTGGTTGATGACGCCGTTCGCACGCACAGCGGCGAAGTCTCTCACCCGACGCAGAAGACGCAGGGCAACGCGTGGAGTTCCCCTCCCTCTGCGGGCGATCTCCCGGATCCCTCCTTCATCGATCTGCACCCTCATCAGGCTTGCTGCCCTGGCTACGATCGTACTTATCGCCTCAACATCATAGTAATCCAAACGGAAAATTGCTCCAAACCTCGCTCTGAGCGGAGCAGTGACCAACGCCAGCCGCGTCGTGGCTCCGATCACCGTAAAGCGAGGCAGCTTTAGGCGGATTGAACGTGCCGAAGGCCCTTTACCCACTACAAAATCGAGCACAAAATCTTCCATTGCGGGGTATAAAATCTCTTCCACCGCCTTTCCCAAGCGATGAATTTCATCGATAAAGAATATGTCTCCAGGCTGCAGATTGGTTAGTATAGCCGCTAAATCCCCAGGGCGCTCGATCGCCGGCCCAGAGGTTACTTTGATGCTAACTCCCATCTCACCGGCAACCACGTGCGCCAAGGTAGTTTTTCCTAGGCCGGGCGGCCCATAAAACAAAATATGCTCTACGGGATCACCGCGCCGGATGGCAGCCTCAACTAGAATGCGTAAATTTTCCTTGACCCGCTCCTGCCCAATGACTTCTGAAAGGGAACGAGGACGTAAGGTCAAGTCAAAGCGATCATCTGGCTTAGAAGCCGGGTCAATGATGCGCTCTCGGTCTGCGCTCATGGCTAAGATTATAACCGGTAATCCATTATAATAAGCCCCATCCCACAAAGTAGCATTTCTTTTACTTTTGTGGAGCAAAAATGGCCGTTCACATCTCAACTCACCCCCTGGTAGCCCATAAGCTCACCTTATTACGGGATCACACAACCGATCATCGCACCTTTCGCGAGCTGATGAAAGAAATTGCCACTTTGCTGACCTATGAAGCAACCCAGGACCTGGAATTACGCCCTCGCCCCGTTCAAACTCCTTTGGCACGCACCAATGGGGCCGAACTTAAGGACCGTGTCGGATTGGTACCCATTTTGCGTGCCGGTCTTGGGATGGTTGAGGGAGTGTGGGAGCTCTTGCCCTCGGCTGAGGTGTGGCATATCGGCTTATATCGAGATGAGAGAACCCTCAAGCCGGTAGAATACTACCGGAAACTGCCTGTCGAACCGACAGTTTCGGTGTGCATCGTCCTGGATCCCATGTTAGCCACCGGTGGTTCGGCCGTTGCAACAGTCGATATCCTAAAGGAGTGGGGAGTCAGGCGGATCAAGTTTATGGGGATTGTAGGTGTGCCCGAGGGTATTCAGTTTCTTCAAGCGAGGCATCCCGATATCCCGATCTACCTCGCCGCAATTGACGAGCGGCTGAATGAACAAGGCTTGATCCTACCTGGGTTTGGGGATGCTGGCGATCGCCAGTTCGGAACCGGATAGCCACTCCTCTAATGATTTTCTTTCAGGAACGTAAAGGGATCTAAATAGTTGTCGACTACTTCCTGCCTAATGCGCAGTTGAGCATTGATGTAAGCACGGGACTCTCTTCGGGCCGAGTACCAATGAAGCGCGCGAATCACATCTAGATTGGGCCAATGAGCCGGACGTTTGGCCAGCAAGTTCGTATAACAAATATCAAAATGTAAATGGGAACCCGTCAAAGCATTGGCAGCTAAGCCAATATAACCAATCGGCTGCCCGCGTTTCACCCGCTGACCCAGGCGAACTAGAACACGCTTGTCGAGATGCCCATAGCGTGAGAAGATCGGTTGCCTACGTTGTGTTCCATCTGGCAAGGTAACTTTTGCTTCGGGGTGTGCAATCACCACAAGATTTCCCCAACTTCCTGCCCTTCCGGCAAATGTTACGGTTCCGTCTCCGATACTATAAACTTCCTTGCCACGATCAGCCTCGCTGTTGCCGGGCAAGTTTAAGTCTGCACCGGTGTGATACCCATAGGTATACCAAGATAAAAACGGATTTGCATCGTACCACTTTCCAACCCAGATAGGGAACTTACCAAACATTACCCTTCCCGTGGGAAAGGGCGCCTCACGCTCCTCCGGCGTCCCGACCGGCGCATCGAAACGAATGCGCGTACCGGGCAAGGGAAACAGAGGTAACCAGCGCACCGGCCCATAGGCAGCTTCTGCCGGCGGCTCTTCGAGGCTCAAGTCATATTGACGCACTTTGCCGATTTCTCTTCCCAGTGCGGGATCGAGATAAAACTCCCCCAATGGATGCCACACATCCGACAATTCCGACATATCCACCATCACATAACTGTACTCCTCTTGAGCCGCTGCTGTTGAATAATTAATGTGATGGGTTATGGTAAAAATCACTCTCTTTGAGGTGGCGTGCTTGGCCGGAACAAAGACCTCAACGCGATAGGGTCCGGCCGGAGCGCCTGCCGGCAGGTAGCGATCTACGGTGACCTCCAGATTGGGATTGGTAGGGCGGCTCAAAATCTCGTAGGTTTGGGCGAGCGCCGGGTCATAGCACCGAAAACGTCTCCACTGGCTCTTAAGATACTCGATTCTGGTCGAATCTTCCGCATGATATGTGATCACAAAGTTCCGGTCTTCAGGGCCGATGACATAGTAAACTCCTGTCATCCTTGAAGTCTCCGCTTTCTCCGATAACTCAACCCGTTTTTCGGACCGGGAAAATGCACTCACCGCCCTAGGAAGATACAAGTTTTATTCCAAGAAATACTCCTCTGACTTTTTAGTCAAGACCGAGCTCAGGCCAGGCCTATCTAAGAGCAAACCCCGAGAAACAACCCTCGGCAAGTCGAGGTAGACCCCAGCAAGTCCCTGCCAAAAGATCGGAACAACCAAAGTCCGCACCCGGAGCGGGACACTATAGTCAAAACCCTAAAATCTCGCTATACTATACTCAGAGAGCTTTCTGCCCCGAAGAAATCCCCCAAGTGTGAGGAGGACGTATGAGCGCACCCGTTACCTATTCATCCGATTCGATTGTCACTATCGAGCGACATATCCTTGAAGAACAAAAGATTTACCCTGAAGCAACCGGTGTTTTGACCTCATTGCTCTATGACATCGCTCTTGTCGGGAAATACATTGCCAGTCGCATCTCCCGTGCCGGCTTAGCGGACATCCTCGGTGCAACAACGGCCATTAATGTGCAGGGGGAAGTTGTGATGCGTCTGGACGAACTTGCTGACGAAACCATCATCCGTCTCAATCAGCGCACCGGCCGCCTAGCCGTCATGGCTTCCGAAGAGCATCCTGATATCATCCCTATCCCGGAGCAGTACCCGATCGGAAAGTATGTCTTGCTCTTCGACCCCCTAGACGGTTCTTCCAATATTGACGTTAATGCGCCGGTGGGGACGATTTTTTCAATCTACCGCCGTATCACCCAAGAAGGACCGGGGACCCTCGCCGACTGTCTCCAACCGGGAAAAAACATGGTCGCTGGAGGGTACATTCTGTTCGGGACCAGCACAATGTTGGTTTACTCCTCCGGCAACGGCACGCATGGCTTCACCCTAGACCCCTATCTCGGAGAGTTCTTGCTTTCCCACCCGAATATTCAGATTCCCTCAAAGCCCAAATACTACAGTGTCAACCAAGGGTACGACATCTACTGGAGCGAAGGGGTGCGCAAGTTCACCGAGTATCTCCAGGGGAAAGATGGACAGATCAAACCGCTCTCAAGCCGATATATCGGTTCCTTGGTCGCTGATTTCCACCGCACACTGCTCACAGGAGGTATCTTCTACTACCCGGCGGACAGGAAGGATCCAAAACGCCCCACCGGAAAGCTCCGTTTGGTATACGAGGCTGCGCCTTTGGCCTTTGTGATGGCTCAGGCAGGCGGGTATGCTTCAGACGGCTACCAAGATATCCTCGAAATCGTGCCCCATGACTTACACCAGCGCGTCCCACTCTTCATTGGCAACCGCGAACTGGTCGAGAAGGCCGAAGAGTTTATCCGGATGTATGACGGTTAGCGCTTTCCTTCAAAAGGAACGACGGCGACGAAGCGAGCGGATGGCAGCCTTGCTTCGTCGCACCTAGTCCAATAAGGTTGAGAAAGCAGCAGTACGAGCGCAGAACAAACGGTTTTTCAGCTGAGTCGTTATGAAACTCCTTGCTGCGCTCTTCAGAGGCCTTCACGGGCGCAAGGTGGCCTCGCAGGTAAAGACACAGACCGAGAGACCAGTCTCCCAGAAAGGAAGGAAGTAATAAAATATGGATGTTTCTCCGCAAAAACCTAAGAAACTGATTGCGCTGGTCCTATTGCTCATTCTTTTGCTAGGATGTAACTTACTCAATACCCTCCAGAGAGGAGTTGAAGGCGCGTTTGCAACCGCCTTAGCTGTAGCCACAGAAGCAGAAGGAGGCAGAGAAGTCCTATCGACTGCTCAGGCTCTCGTTACCCAACTCGTACAAGGCAATTTGCTAGAAACAGCCCAAGCCCTCGCTACAGAAGTAAACCAATCAGGGGCTTTGGCAACCTTGGAGGCCGTGCTCACTGAGCAAGCTCCTGGTCTCGACAAGACTCTCCAAGCCTTTCTCACCCAAGAAGTTCCGAACTTTCAAGAAACAGCTAGGGCGGCCCTGACTCCGATCCCTGCTCTCTCTCCCACAGCCCCAGAGGACATCCCGATCATAGAGGGAGCTAAAGAGAATTTCGTCCTAACCCGCCACACGATAACCTATACTGTGGCGATGCCTTATACCGAAGTAGTTGCTTTCTACAAGAGCGAAATGCCCCGAAGGGGATGGAATTATCAAGCAGACTCATCGAGGGAGCTTCCCAACTCGTCCTTTTTGAACTATGTCAAAGAGGGTCGCACTGCTTCGATCTCCATCAGCTTCAGCCCTGCTACGCAGGACACCCTCGTCACGATTGTCCTTCGAAGCCAGTAGAGGAAAGAAAGGGAAATAAAATGGCGCTGTCAGTAGCAGAAGCAATCCGAACCAAGCGGGCAGTCCGCCAGTTCGCCGATCGCCCTTTGCGAGAGGAGGAAGTGCTAGCCATTCTTAACGCCGGTAGAAGAGCACAGTCATCTAAGAACTCTCAGCCATGGCACTTTATCGCAATTCGAGAGCGTGAACGCTTGGTCGCCCTTTCCAAGTTAGGGGAATGGGCAGGCCATCTTGCCGGGGCAGCACTCGGGGTGGCCATCCTCACCCGGGATCCCGCCGAGCGCTTCTCAATCTTATTCGACGCAGGTCAAGCCGCAGCATACATGCAGCTAGCAGCCTGGGAAATGGGTATTGGTTCTTGTTTAGCCACCATCTACCAACCTGAAGCGGCCAGAGAACTGCTCGGCTTTCCTGCGGAATACCACCTGAGGATTGCCCTTTCCTTCGGCTACCCGCTAGATGAAAGCATCCTCACAGCACCGCCGCGCAAAGGGGGACGGAAACCCCTGGAGCAAATTGTCCATTGGGAAAAGTGGTAACCCAATAGGAGTTACTCGTGCACTTCAAAACGTTGCAGAGATTTCCCAAGCAGCGATAGCACTTCAGAAGCGGTTTCCTCGATCGGCTTGACCGAGACATCGACCAGTGGCCAGTCCCTGCGGCGGTCAAAAATCTCATAAGCGTAAGCGAGCTCTTGTTGAATATAACTTAGGTCTGCATACCCGGCCGGAAGAGTGCCTAAGCGCTCCACTCGTGAGCGACGCAGCTCGGCCAAGCGCTCCGGACGGATGGTCAAGCCCACGACACGGTGCTTAGGCAGTTCAAAAAGCTCCTTAGGAGGCTCGATCCCTAAGACAATCGGAACATTCGCCACCTTCCACCCTCGATAGGCAAGGTAAAAGCTCAGCGGTGTCTTGGACGTCCGCGAGACCCCCACCAAAACGATCTCAGCTTGATGTAATTCGTGTGGATTTTTGCCATCATCGTGTCGCACCGTATAATCAATGGCTTCTATGCGTTCTAAATAACCTCGGTCAAAAGGGGTCATTCCCCCCGGAATTCCTTTGGGCTTTAGCGCAAACATGTCAGACAAGCGCACCAGCAAAGGGCCCATGATGTCGATGGTAACTACATCCATTGCGCGTCCTTCGGTCACCATCAAGTGTCTTAGCTCTTCAGAAACGAGGGTATGCACGATAATTCCCTTGTTCGCAGCTGCCTCAGCGATAATCTGACAGACTTGCTCCTTGGTGCGGATTTCCCCGATCCGAATGACCTCGACGTTCACTGCATCAAACTGAAGCAAGGCGGCCTTGACGACGCGCTCGGCGGTGGCACCAGATGCATCCGAAACGGTGTAAATGCGATGAACCATAGACATCAACGATCTCCATCGATCCAGGCTGGTAGATAAATCCGGAACACACTCCCTCTTCCCACCTCACTTTCCACCTCGATCTGACCGTTATGAAGCTCTACAATTTCCTTCACAATAGCCAACCCTAAACCGGTACCGGGCACTTTTGACTGACGCACGAGTTTGCCGCGATAGAAACGCTCAAAAATATGGGGCAAGTCCTCCTCGGGGATTCCGATGCCGCTGTCTTGGACTTCCAAGCAGACCCACTCTCCATCTCGCCGGCTTGTTATCCTAACCCACCCTTTTGGGGTGTACTGGATAGCATTTCCGAGCAGATTTTGGAGAGCGCGTGAGAGGTAATGGAGCTCTCCCCGCACCTTCGCACTGGGAACGGTTTCCAGGAGAAGTTTTAGCCCGGCCTTCTCAACAGCCGGGGTGTAAGCGATCACAGCCTGTTCTATGAGAAGGTTCAAGTCTACTGGCTCGAACTCGATTTTACGGGTCTTCCCAATCGCCAATCGGGATAAATCCAAGATATCTTCGATTAAGCGACGCAACAATCGGCTTTGCTCTTTGAGAACTTGAATATACTCCTCTCTTTTGTACTCGGGTGCTGTCTCAAGTAACTCGAGATAGAGCGCAATATTCGTGATGGGCGTGCGCAGCTCATGAGAGACATCGGCCACGAAGATATCTTTCAAGCGCTCTAATTCCTTACGGTAGGTAATGTCACGCTGCGTAGCGACATAGTTTATGATTTCGCCGCTTTGATCCCGAACAGGGGCAATGGTCACTAAAATGTCGTAGAGCTCCCCGTTCTTTCTCTGGTGAACCAATTCTCCGTTCCACACGTCCCCTCTGGATAGAGAAATCTGGATTGCTTCGATTGTTGCCACAGAATTGCTCAGCGCCAACCAATCAAAGTAATTTCGCTGTAGGATTTCCTCCTGAGTGTAAGACGTCTGGATTTCCATCGCCTGATTCGTCAACTCAATTTCTCCCCTCAGATTTGTAACCACTACACCATCGCCCACACTCGCCAAAATCGCCTCGACCCGCCTTTTGGCCTCAAATAATTCACTCGTCCGCTCCTGAACACGCAGCTCCAAATCCGCAGCATATTGACGTAGCTGGTTGAGCAAGTGGATGTTTTCAATTATAGGCCCGAGATTGCGGGAGACAACGCGCAGGATATCCATATCCTCAGCACTGAAGACGTCCCCTCCGTATTTTGGTCCTAAGGCGATCAAGCCCTTCACTTGTTGATGACTGAGAATTGGCACCCAAAGATAGGCTTGCGGGCTGCGAAGCAATTGAAACTCCTGTGGCGAAAGCTTTGCCTGAGCCAGCGCCTTTGCAATCGTCTCTCTCTCTTCCTCACCGACTTTCAAGAGAAACTCTAAGCTACTGCGGGGCAGTACTGCCCGATCCATCTTTCCGTTTGCTTGATCGGCAGCTTCCTCAGGTGCTACCGCAACCACCGAAAGATCCCCATAAATGTCGCTTAGGAAAATGCAAGCATCGGCGACTCTCAGGGTTTTCACCAACCGCTTTGTTACTTCTCTGGCGAGAGTGGAGAGGTCATTGACCTGCTCCAGACCGGACGTAATTTGGAGGATAGCCGAACGATAGTCATACCAACCGCCATAAAAGAGTGTATCGACAAAGCGTTGCACGCGACGCGAAATAGGCAAAATGGTCGCTGCAAGCAACAGAATAATCAGGGTATTTAGGGCGGGATCGAATAAGTACTGGCGCGGAAGGAAACGAGTCACCAGAGAGAATACCCCCGAGTAAATGCCCACTAAAATGAATACCACCAATAACAGGGTAACCCCGCGATTGATGTGATGCTCGATTTCAATCAGACGGTAGCGAAACACCCCGTATCCATAGACCAAAGGCAGCGAGCAAAGAAACAAAAAAATGGCCGATGCAGGCAAGAACGGACGATTAAGAAGCACCTCTGGCACAAGGTAGGTGGTAACCAACGGAGTAGCCGCCAAAACTCCACCTAGCAAAATCAGACGAATTTTTGCCTTGGCTGCAGGGCTAATCGTAGTGCGGTAATTGTAGTATAGTAAACAGATGTTTAACAACATACATAGGGCCAAAAACAGGCGAGAGATGGGAATGAGCAAACTGAAGTAGGCATGTTCGTGAAGTCTCGTCGTTCCCATGCCTAAGTGAAACAAACCCCCGAGCAACCCGATTCCGTAGAGGAGGATTAGGCCGCCCTTTATCTGAGGGCTGCTCCTCTGTTGGGGAAAATAAAGATGAAAGTGTACCGAGATCGGGCCGACCATCCACCACAAAAAATAATACAAATCGAGCACAATTACAGGCCCGAGTCCGGAGGCTTGTCCTGAGGTAAGCAACAAGCTCGAAGCTACAAAGAACCCAAAAAACATCTTTGTCGTGGGAGATCGGGGGGCGAATGCCTCAACTGCAAGAGCAATGAACAGAAAGACCAGCGCGACGGATAGAGGTATGAGTCTCCGAAAGAGTTCTAAGGGTTGCGGTGTGCTCAACTGAAGTGCAACGGAGAGGATCTTCTCTCCCCTCTGGATGCGAAAGCGGACATAATCGCCGGGGCGTTTTCCCCAATACCATGCACTTTGACCGGAGAGCAGCTGGCCGTCGACTTCTAGCAGGATATCCCCTACCTGTAAGGGGTTACCTCCCGGTCTCTGCTCATCAACGGCAAGAACTTGGTGAGACGCCGAGAGGGCACGAATCCCATCATCGGGATACTTGAGCACCAAGAAGACAACCCACATAATGACTCCGAAGATCACCAGCCCGATGAGGAAGGGAAGACTCTGATTGATTTGCGGCAAAGGCTGAATAGATTTCATCCTAGCTTGCTAAGCTACCCAGCGGGGAGCAATAAACGTGCCGTCTTTACTGAGCGCGCTGAGTTGGGTCGTTTGAACAAGCTCCCAATTTCCCCACCAACAGCTCCAGAATGCGAATCAAGTCTTCCTTGGGCTGAGCAACGAGGGCTTCTTCGCTTAAGGCCTCCTTTGCATAGCCGACTTCGCGGCCGATCAATGCGAGGATGAAAAGCGCAGCACCAGAGCGATTGACCCACCCAATGTAATCGCTTACTGCGCTTGTCTCTTTTCCGACCTTATCAATTGCTCTTCTAAAATCCCTTCTTTCCTTACTGGGTAAAACTTCGAGCGCATAAACAGCAGGTAAGTTTTTATACCAGTCCATTTTGGGAAGAACAGACTGTGCATTGTTTTGCAGTTCCTGCAACTTATACCAATCCTCCAAATCATCCAGGATTTGAATCACAACACCCAAGTGAGAACCGAAATCCGAGAAACGTTTCCACCAATCCGGCCTCCCACAAGCCATCCTTGCCCCGATATAACAAGCCAGCGAGAAAAATGCGCCGGATTTCTTGCGCAACATATCAAGGTAACCCTCTAGTGAAAGTTCCTTCGCACACAAATCCTGTTGTTGTCCGTCGCACATTTCTAGCAGTCGGGTGTGAAACGCCCCAATCACATCGTAGAGGGCAGGGAAGTCGTTTTTTGTCTTCAGCACTTCGGTTAGTAAGGCATTGGCGATAAAGAAAAATCCCGAAGCAAGATTGAGGCCCTCTGCGACCGATATTATGCTTCCCTCATCCCTATTCTCCTGATCTTGAATGCTGTCCATCATATCGGCTGCCAGGTAAAATAAATACCAGGCGGCGCTGATTTTCGATACAAACTCGCCCTCTCCTCCACAAGCCTGATAAGAGAGACGAGGTAAAAGAAGCGTAAAATTTCCCCTTGATAACTTACCCGGACTCGGGGAGAGAGATATAAAAGTCTTCCATAGCGCATCTTTATATTTGTGCGATATGGAAGACTTTTTCAGAAAAGAACGGACCGCTTGAAAAATTAAGCCAACTTCTCGGGCGGCAAGCGACTCAATCTCGCTTAGCGCCATCCGAGATATAGGGAGGCAACTTCTTGGATGGAAACCGGGCTTCCATCGGCGTGAAGAGAACGCCGCAGTCCATAGGCAAGGAACGCCTTCTCTTCGTTACTAAGCTGGAGTCCCTTTTCGGCCAAGGCGCCTTCCGGATCGGTTCGCATCCGAGCAGCAAACTCGGAGTCAGTAGAAAGCTGGTAGACAACTTGGGCGAGTGTCATTTTACCTTCCTCCTAGTAAAGGGATTATAATTATTGTAGAATAATCTACTCCATTTTACCACAAATGATAGGGAATGTCAAGCATCAGCCCTATATATGGGGATAACCAACACTACTTCCCAATATATTGGGGTTTGATAACAAAATCTCAAGATGATAAGCATTCGGAGCGATCTGATGTCCTCTCCCCAAATTATCACCATTGATCTCAATTTCTTTGGGTATCCGGGAGCTATTGCCTCTTACCTTATACGCCTACCTCACCAAGCAGTGCTAATTGAGCCAGGCCCTTCTACAACCATCCCAGCTCTACAAAAAGCGCTCACCGATTGCGGAATCAGTCTTTCCGACGTGAAAGATGTCTTCATTACGCACATTCATCTCGATCATGCCGGCTCTGTCGGATGGCTTGCCCGGCAAGGTGCTACTATCCACGTTCACCCCAAGGGTGCACCCCATCTGGTTAACCCCGAAAAACTGATCCAAAGCGCCTCCCGCATCTACGGTGAACTTATGGATACCCTCTGGGGAGAAATCAAACCGGTACCGGAGGACCATCTTCATATACCAGAAGACAACGAAATCCTCTCCATCGATGGTCACAAGTTCCAAGTCCTCGACACCCCCGGACACGCTAACCATCACTACACGGTTCTCTTCGAAGGGACGCTCTTTGCGGGAGACATTGGCGGCATTCGCATCGGGGACACGAAACATATCGAGCTTCCCACCCCTCCTCCTGAATTCGACCCCCTCAAATGGCGCGCCAGTCTTAGGCGCCTTCAGGAACTAGAGCTTTGCGCAATCGCTCCCACGCATTTTGGCGTATATTCCGACGTAGAGTACCACCTCAATCAGTTGCTCATAAAGCTTGACCTGCTCGAGGAATGGTTGGAACAGCAAATGCTCTCTAACCCCTCGCTTGAAGAACTAACCGAGGCACTGAGGCATTGGCTCGACCAACAAGGTCGCAACCAACTCCCTCAAGCCTACCAACCCTATTTTACATATCTCAACCCTACATGGATGAGCGCCTCCGGGCTCTACCGCTACTGGCACAAGGTCCGTCAGGCTTGAAACATCCGATTGAGACTTTCTAGCGTCTCTTTAGGTGGTCGGAGTTGATCTTCACGCAAGCGATTCAATGGAGTCTCCGTTAACTGGTAGATATCCAGCATCGAGGGTTGATCGGGATCAATGTAGATTAAGCCGGTGATCAGACACTGACAGCTATTCGCTTCTTCCAACACCTTAATAGCCGCCTCGCGGTTAGTAGGGTCGTAGTCCCGACCTAGTTTCTTGAGGATAATCACCGAGCCATCGTGCAATTGTACTTCGCGTGTCTCCCCCTCATCGTATTCGAGTAGAATCTCTTCGGCTTTGGGAACATAGGATAACTCGTGCAGGGCAGTCTCGTGATCCTTGCCCCATGCGTAAGAGTGGGTGGAGTGATCCACATTGTTAAAAGTTACACAGGGCGAAATGATATCCAGAACTGCTACTCCATTATGATTCAACGCTGCTTTGATCAGCTCTTTTACCTGCTTCGGATCACCCGCAAAGGAGCGAGCCACAAAGGTTGCATGTCCGACCAGTGCCTCCCAAGCGATGTCGATCGGCATGTAAGGATTAATGCCATGCGACTTAAGCTCTAGACCCCGATCGGCGGTTGCAGAAAATTGACCCTTTGTCAAACCATATACGCCGTTATTTTCCACAATGTACACCAGACGCATATTGCGTCGCAGCAAGTGCTTGAACTGCCCCATCCCAATGCTTGCCGTGTCACCATCACCGCTTACCCCGATTCCACGCAACGTATGGTCGGCAAATAGAGCTCCAGTGGCTAGAGAAGGCATCCGCCCGTGCAACCCATTGAACCCAAAAGACCGGCTGAGGAAATAAAAGGGGCTCTTGCTCGAACATCCGATCCCGCTGAACTTGACAATCTCCTCAGGGTAGAGGTTCAACTCGTAACAGGCTGCGATAATCTGACTCGAAATCGAATTATGGCCGCACCCTTGGCAAAGAGTGGAAGGATTGCCGCGATAATCCGCTTTGGTAAGTCCGATTGCATTAACCACGACCTTGACGTTTGTGGAGGCTGTTGTCTCGCTCATCCTCCCTCCTTTGAGAGAATAAACTCATAGACTTGTTTCGCAGTTAGAGGTAACCCATCCGTATAGGCATAGGAGATTAATTTAGGCGCTAGCTCCGGGAAATGCATACGCAGAAGCTGATGCAACTGCCCATCTCGGTTCAGCTCGATGACGTAATTGCGATCATAGCCCGAGCAAATTTGGCTCACCTGATCTGTAAACGGGTAGGACCGAATGCGCGTAAAATCGCTAGCTATGCCCTGCGCCCGCAAGAGCGCTCTGGCCTCTTGGATCGCCGGTTCAGTCGAACCAAAGGCCACCAGATTAATCCTAGAACCGTCCATGGTTTCCACCACGGGTGGAGGTAAGAATGGCTTTAGGGTCTCAAATTTTTTCTTTAGGCGGTTGAGCAGGGCATGCCAGTGGTGGGGGTCTTCGGAGTAATTGGCATATTCATCGTGCCCTGTTCCCCGAGTGAAGTAGGCCGCCCTCGGATGGCGGTTTCCGATCACGGTGCGATAAGGAATGCCATCCCCGTCAACATCCAAATACCTTGCCCACTTGCCGTCCAGTTTCTCCAAATCTTCTTCCCAAAGTACCTTACCACGATTCATGGGCTTATCAGGGTATTCAAAAGGTTTACCCATCCACTGATTCATCCCAAAGTCCAGGTCGGAGAGCACGACCACTGGGGTTTGGAACTGTTCGGCCAGGTCAAAGGCCTTCCAAGCAAATTCAAAACACTCATTGATGGAACCGGGCATAAGAATGATATTTTGGGTATCCCCGTGACCCATAAAGGCGACAAAGGTCAAGTCCCCCTGCGCTGTGCGGGTAGGCAGCCCTGTGCTCGGTCCAACGCGCTGAATATCCCACACAACCACCGGCACTTCCGCGAAATAAGCAAGACCTAGGTACTCGGTCATCAAGCTTAAGCCCGGTCCCGAGGTTGAGCTCATGGCTCTTAGACCACCCCAACCCGCGCCAACTGCCATCCCGATCGCTGCCGACTCGTCTTCCGCTTGAACCACCACGAAGGTGTTTTTACCTGTCTCAGGGTCCTTGCGCAATTTGGGGAGATACTGCTGCAAATTTTCGGCCAAACTTGTAGCGGGAGTGATGGGGTACCAGGAAACGAATTGGACACCCCCGTAAATTGCTCCCAAAGCAGCAGCAGTGTTTCCGTCAGTAAGAATCAGCCCCTCTGTGGCCTTCATTGGCTCTAAAACGTAAGGATCCCTTTTTTCAAGATTTTCCCTTGCCCACTCCGCCGCCAGTGAGACCACACTAAAGTTAATTTCCACGGGCTTGGCCTTGCCCTTGAAGTGGAACTCGAGAGCCTGGCGAATCTTCTCGAGCTCAATGCCGATCATTTGAGCTAAAACCCCCACATACACCATGTTGGCCACATAGTCCCTTAGATAAGAGGGGATCTCCACTTGGCGGATCAATTGCTTTACCGGCATGGGGTAGACCACCACATCGTCCCGCGGGATGGGAAGGCGGATGTCATCGGCGTAGAAAAAGGCCCCCCCTGGCTTAAGCGAAGCCAAATCTTTGCTAAAAGTGGCCGGGTTCATGGCGATCAGGATGTCCGCTTCCTCTTTTCGGGCTACAAACCCATCCTTGTTCACTCGAATGGTATACCAAGTCGGTAAGCCTTGAATGTTAGAGGGAAAGATATTCTTGCCCGAAACAGGGATGCCCATCTTGAAGATAGCCCGCAAAATTGCAGCGTTCGAGGTTTGAGAACCCGATCCATTGACAGTTGCAACCGTGATCGAAAAATCGTTGACGATTTTCTCGGTGATAACGGCTTGCTGCTCTACCCTTACTTGAGTCTCCATAAGGTTCAGCTCCTCACTCATCTAATACGCCCACATTGACCTCTCACTGAGCTTTTCGACGAAACCGGAAAGACCTCTACAGCTCTGTCCCCAGAAATACCCTCTCATGCGTTAGGCTCTTTTCGGATCATCCTTACTCCCTCTCGTTAGCGCTGACTTAAGTAGATGCGGCGAAAAGCTTCTTCATAACGAGGGTGTTCTGGAGTGCTACCTCTGGCCAGACGATTCTTCATCCTTTCTCTCAACGCCATTTCATCCACAATTTGACTCTTATGACAGAGAATAGCCTCGATTTTTCGCTCCCAGAGGGGAGTCACATCTAGAAAGACATTTGGCTCAACGGGCAAGCTCACCCATAGCTCGCGCACCGTATGCGGCTCAAGCCCCTCTTCTAACAATTCAGGGAAATAAAGGTGAGCCCGCGCAGCTGGGAAAACGGCATCAATACAAGCTTGACCGGCTGCGCGGTGATCCGGATGATTAATTCTTTCGTCCCCCACGAAGAGCAACTGGGGGTCACAGGTTAGCACCACATCTGGCCTTTCCTCGCGAATCACCCGAGTAATCGCTTTGCGTAACTTCAAATCAGCCACCAAGTAGCCATCTGGAAAATCTAAAAAGCGCACCTTGCTCACCCCCAAAAAGTCCGCAGCCCGCTCTTGCTCTTCGTGACGAATGCGGCACAACTTTTCTGCGCTCATCTGACGGTCGTGTGTTCCCTTGTCACCGCAAGTGAGCAGACAGTAGGAGACTAAATGACCCGCATCAATCCACCGTGCAAGGGTCGCTCCGCAGAAAAATTCCGGGTCATCGGGGTGAGCTAAAACCACTAAGATACGCTGCGGTGCGTCCCAGCCCTCAGGTTGAAGCAATTCCCTCACTTCTTGCCGTTGATGCTCAGCGCTCATTTCCCACAACTACAGCCGCCATTCTTCCCCGATTCACAAGGTGATTGGGCTTTTCTCTTCAAGGCCTCCAGCTCCTCCCAAGGTTGGATTTGGCTAACCGGGTATTCCTGCTGAACCCCGCTCGCAAACTCCACCACCACGGCCAACTTGAGAGGATAGACGTCTATTACCTTCCCTTCACCCTGTGGAGTGACAACTCGTTTGCCCTTTTTAGGCAACTGCTTGCGCGCCTCCACATATTGCTCGTATTCGTAAATCAAACAACAGCGCAAGCGGCCGCACATCCCGGTGATCTCGGCTGGCGTCAGGGATATCCCCTGCTCTTTTGCCATTTTGATCGAGATCGGACTGAACTCTGTTAGAAACTGAGAGCAACAGCGGTTTTCAAGCCCGCAGGCCCCCAGCCCTCCCATCAGTTTGGCAACGTCCCGCGGTCCTATCTGACGCCATTCGATATTCACTTTTGGATATAAGCGTTGCACGGCGTTGCGCAGGCGCTTCAAGTCAACTTTGCCCTCTCCCTCACTGCTGTAAAAAATCGTCAGTTTGTCGCCATCAAAGCTAAATTCCGCCCCCGCAATTTTCAAGCCCTGATAGCCCAACTCCTTGGCTTTCTCGCGACATTGAACGACAACCTCATGCTCTTTGCGGATGTAAAGCTGACGTAAAACCAAATCTCTGGGAGTAGCCTTGCGCTGAACGGTCTTCCAGACCCCTTCGGGGGGTAGGGGCGGATCGGAGATGTAGGTAACCACCTGTCCCACTTGCCTTCCCCGGCTGGTCTCCACCACGGCAAAATCTCCAACTTGGATCTCCGGACAGGTACTTGCATCAAAGTGATAAACCTTTCCGACCTTGTGAAAGCGAATACCAACGATCTTCGGTTGGCTCGAGATGTCCATTTTCTAACCAAACCTCAAGAAAGATTAGGCCACCGTTCCTCTCAGAGCTGCTACGCTAATCTTTGCTGCTATCTCTTCACTAATCCGAATCAACGTTTTGGCCACTACCGAGTCGGGGTGGGCAATGACTACCGGAACACCATTGTCACCACTAATTCTAACTTGGGGGTCAATCGGGACGGCGCCGATAAACGGTACTGCGGCCTGATCTGCGAGCACCTTGCCCCCACCAGAACCGAAGACATCAATCCTAGTGCCATCGGGAAGCTCGAGGTAACTCATGTTTTCGATCACCCCCAAAACAGGCACCTCTAACTGCCGAAACATCTCAATCCCGCGACGAGCATCCTCTAAGGAAACTTGTTGTGGCAGAGTGACGATCAGGCCTCCGCTGAGCGGCAAGGATTGAGAGAGACTTAGTGCCGCATCCCCTGTGCCCGGCGGCAAATCAACTACGAGATAGTCCAACTCTCCCCAGTCTACATCACTCAAAAACTGACGAATAGCGGAGTGCAACATCGGGCCGCGCCAGATCAGTGGTTGATCGGCCCGCACCAAAAAGCCGATCGACATGAGCTTGACCTTGTAGGCTTCTGCCGGTTGGATCTTCCCTCCCCGCTGAGGAGGAAGCCGATTTACACCCATCATCGTAGGGACATTTGGCCCGTAAATATCCGCATCTAATAAGCCCACTCTAGCGCCACGCTGAGCCAGACAGACTGCTAAATTGACAGCAATCGTGCTCTTCCCCACCCCTCCTTTACCAGAGCCTACCGCAATGGCATTCCGAATTGGCAAGTCAAGCAAGCTGCGCACTCGGCCGTCATTAGGAACGTTAGAGGTCATCTCAATCTGCACCTCCTGAACACCCTCTACCGCCAAGACAGCTTGACGAGCCTCTGCCTCAATTTTACTGCGCAACGGGCATGCCGGAGTCGTTAATTCGATCTTGAAGCTCACTCGCTTTCCGTCAATTTGAAGGTCCTTAATCATATTTAGACTAACCAAGTCACGGTGCAATTCCGGCTCTTGAACCCGACTCAGCGCTGCTAAAACAGCTTCTTTGGTAACCGTTCGCTCGCTCATGGTTTCCTTTCTTCCCTAAGATGTTGCTAGGCCTTAGCCTCATTACTCTCTGCTGAGGATAAACCGGTTCTCAGTTCGACCAAGCGGGTCTCAAAGAGAGCAATTAAGTCTTTATCAGAGCCACGAAATCTCCTATGGTCTGCCTTGCACACGCCTCAAATCCCTGATAAGCTCACTAGCTCTCGCTCTTACAGGCTACGCAGTTTGACAAGCGTGCAATCAAGAAGACAAGGGCCTTGCGCTTCAAGTCTCCGACCAGCTTCTGGTGCACGGCCTCGACCAGCGCTTCTCGTTGGCGGCCGCGTGAGGCGGCCAGTAGCGGAGTCAGATAGGATGGAAAAAGCAAGTCTGTATAGACCATGGCTAAGTAACCAAGCTATGCTTCTACGGCTGAAGCAGCAGACTTTTTAGCCGCTTTCGCTGCTTCTGCCTCCGCACGCAGGGCCTCTTCCCGTTGATAGTTCGTCGGCCGAATCGAGGCGTAATAGGAGAGTGGCTTGCTCAACTTTTCCTTATTGTAGATATTGTGAGTATGTCGATCATAGACAGACAATTCATAATCATGGTCCATCTTAATCGCATCGAATGGGCAATACTCGGCACAAAAACCGCAGTTCATGCAAATATCTACGTCAATGTAGAATTCAGCCGGCTCCGGAACTGGACGCCCGGTTTTCGGATCGGTTGTGCGAACGATCCAGATACACTGCGGCGGGCACACTTTAGCGCAAATCCCACAAGAAGTGCAGCGATGAAAGATACTGCCATCCTCTCTTTCTTCATAGACCAAGAACGGGATAAACCGGAACTCTTCTGGAAGTGGCAATTTTTCTTCGGGATATTGAATGGTGAAGATCCCGCTCGTATCTTTGCTCATGCGATGGCGAATGCCCTCTTCGGTGTAATAGCGCTTTCCGAGCCACTTAATATCCTCAATGTAGGTAGCGATAAACCTTTTCAGGGTGACTCCCAGACCTTTGAGAATGCCGATTCCATCCATAACTCAACTCCCTGATTCAGCTAGCGATCCAATTCACCTAAAACGATGTCAATTGAACCCAAAATGGCAACCACGTCAGCTACCTTGTTTCCCTTTGCCATCGTCTCGAGGGCAGTGATGTTGACGAATGAAGGAGCCCGCACGTGATAACGCCAAGGATTGGGTTTCCCATTAGAAACCACATAGAAGCCCAATTCGCCTTTAGGGGCTTCGACTCGGCCGTAGGCTTCTCCAGGGGGAACCCGGACCTGATATTGCGGCTTCCCAGCTAAGATCGGGCCTTGGGGGAGATCGCGCAGAGCCTGCTGAAGAATACGAATACTCTGTCGAATTTCATCTAAGCGGACAAGGTAACGATCGTAGACATCGCCATGGTAGCGCACAGCTACGTCAAATTCAAATCGATCGTAGATGCTATAGGGATCAGCCCGGCGAATGTCATAAGGCACCCCTGAAGCGCGCAGCAAAGGCCCACTTGCCGAGAAGGCAATCGCCTGCTCTGGCGTTAACACACCGACGCCCTCGCAGCGTGCCCGAATGATCTCATTATTCGTCAAGTATAGATCCAACTCATCAATCCGGCGCGGCAAACGTTCAAAGGCAAGATCGCGCATTTTCTCGTACACCCCCTCGGGTAAATCACGCGCCACACCACCAAAGCGGAAGTAATTGCACATCATCCGCGAGCCCGCAACTGCTTCGAAGATATCGAGGATCAATTCCCGCTCTTCAATTGCGTACAACATTGGGGTAAAGTAGGCCCCGAGGTCGTTGAGCAAAGACCCGATCGCAAATAGGTGGTTGCTGATACGAGTAAACTCCGCCATAATGACTCGCAGATATTCTGCCCTTTCCGGAGGCTTAATGCCCATAAGTTTCTCTACAGCTAGGGCGTATCCAAAATTATTACTCATCGAAGAGAGATAATCCAGACGGTCGGTGAAGGGCATATTCATAATGTAGGTGTTGCGTTCTCCAATTTTCTCGTGGTTGCGGTGTAGATACCCCATCACCGGTTTCAACGCTCGCACAGTTTCCCCTTCAAGCAACACCACCATGCGGAAAACCCCGTGAGTCGAGGGATGCTGCGGCCCCATGTTGACGATCACGGTATCAGTTTTCAGCGAAGAATCGAGGGTGGATTGAATTTTGGCCAGGCTTGCATATAAGGCCGCATCGTTATCTGCGACCCACTGATCGGGGTCGAAATCGGGGGGGTAATCTACATTTTTATGAAACGGATTTTTGTCCTCGATTCGATACACATGCCCGTCAGGCCAGCGGCTCTTGAAAGGCTTGGCGTCCTCCTCGTAATAGGGTTCTCGCCAATCCTTACGCAGAGGATGGCCGGCAAACCCCTCCCACATCAGAATGCGACGCAGATCGGGGTGGCCCTCGTAACGAATACCGAGCAAGTCCCAGGCTTCGCGCTCTTGGAACTCTGCGCCCGGGTACAAAGAAACCAAAGAAGGAACTACTGCATGATCTCGAGGGGTCTGCACCTTGAGCACTAGAGCAGGGCCGCCGGTGGTGCGATAAAAGTGATAGACGGATTCCATATACCCGTCGGGCAAATAATCAACCCCTGTAATTGAGGAAAGATAGTCATACCCCATTTCATCGCGCAGCGTCTGGGCCACCTGGAGAAGCGCATCCGCCTCTACGATGTAGCCTTCATATCCTTTGCGCTCATCCCGTCTCACTTTCCCGGGGAACCTTTCAGCCAGATCGGTCTGGGTCAAGATCATTTGCTCGCTCATGCCTAGTTACTCCGTTGAGGTTGGATTTGAGTCAGCCCCCGCAGACGCGGTTGCTCCAGCAGCAGACTTCTGCTTGGAATATTGGCGAATTAACTCATACTCACGCGGATCCATGATATCCGGGCCGAGCACCGGAACCGGGATGACCTCCGACACTTCCTTTTTATACCACCGTGCCTCACGCAGGGTTTGGCTGTCAATTTTCTTCTGAAGAGTGATCAGCCCATGTAACAAGGCTTGAGGGGTCGGAGGGCAGCCGGGGATATAGACATCTACCGGGATATAGTTGTCAATTCCGGAAACCACGTTGTATCCTTCCTTGAAAGGACCCCCGCCCGAAGCACAGGCGCCCATGGCAATCACATACTTGGGTTCAGGCATTTGGTTATACAAACGCACAATCTGGGGCACCATCTTTTTGGTCACCGTACCCGAGACGATCAATAAGTCCGCCTGGCGTGGGCTCGGACGCATCACCTCCATCCCGAAGCGAGCCAAGTCAAAGCGACTGGCTGCTGTGCAGATCATCTCGATTGCACAGCAAGCTAACCCAAACATCATCGGCCAAATTGAGGACCGCCGACTCCAATTGTAGATGCGATCGATTGTCGTGACCGCAACCTGGTTACGAAGCTCAGGGGGAATCTCATAGCCGGGTTGATTCAGCTCTTTTTCTGTCATAAGTTCATCTCCTCGAACCACTCGTTGAATATCTGAATGAGTATGTCATCATTCACCAGAGACTGGTCACCGCCGAATTCCGGCAGCGCTACAATCCACTCTAGCAAAGTTCCCAACGAAAGTTCCTCAAAGTCCACTTGTGGATGCTGACGTTGTAGAGCCTTCACAATCTCAAAGGTATCATCCCAGTCAAGACGTCTTTCAAGAACCATGACCGAGATTATACACCGCCCAGCACATTCGGTCAAGCTTAAATTATGAAAATATATATTTGCGTTATTTACAAGGATCTCTTATAATACCTCTGATGGTCACCACGCGGGACAAGATCCTTTCTTTCCTAAGGCACCGAGGACCTGCCTCCGCCACCGAGCTCAGCCGCGCTCTAAAATTGACACCAGCCAACATTCGCCACCATTTGCGAGTTTTGCAGAAGGAGGGAGTCGTCCTTCCTATTCACTTCGAACGGACTGGCCCAAAGGGACGGCCAGCCTGTTTATATGGGCTGAGCGAGCAGCAGGAGGCACACAACCTCGATCGATTATGTGCGGCGTTTCTTGAGCTACTCCGAATCAGGTTCTCCTCCGGGGAAAAAACTGCATTCCTCCGCTCCCTTGCTCAACAGCTTGTCGCTGATCAAGCAATTCTGTCACAGCTTCATTTAACTCAGAGATTGATCCTAGCCATCAAAGCACTCAACCAAATGTCCTACCAAGCCAGTTGGGAGGCTCACCGTGAAGCGCCGACGATCAAGTTTTCTCATTGTCCCTACCTCGACCTAGTTGAAGTCTTCCCAGAGCTCTGCCAAATGGACGTATATCTGCTCGAAGCCTTAATGAAGTGCCCAGTTGAGCTTGTGGCCACCCGCCAACGTTCCCCCTCGGGGGCAATCGTGTGCCGATTTCGAGTACGTCAGTCTCCTTGAAGCCCTTATGCGATTCTGCCGCTTGCAACACCGAATGCCCTCCGTTGCAATTGCCTTTGCCCTAAGGAAGGAGTTCTCTTGGATTGGATGCGAGAGGGTCATCTAGGAATCAGCAGTACGGCAAAAGTCGAGTATTTCGCAGATAGCGAAAACACCTCTGGGAATCTCTAAGGATTAAGGTGTCTTCCCGCTGACAAGACCGAGTAGTAAAGAGAAACGATTTTCTGAGCCACCGTATCCCATCCGTAGCCTTTAGCAAATTCAGCCGCCTGTTGCCCCATCTTCCTGCGCAAATCCGGGTTGGCCAAGATTTGCTCAATGCGTTCGCCCAATAATTGCGGTTCATCGACAGGCACGGTAAACCCGGTGATCCCGTCTTGCACCAAGTAAGCCAGTCCCCCCACGTTGGAAGCTACCACAGGCGTTCCACAAGCCATTGCTTCGAGAGCAACCATGCCGAAGGACTCGTAATGAGAAGGGACTACGACCACCTCGGCTGCCGAGTAATAATAAGGGAGGGTATCCTGACTCTTTTTTCCCAGAAACGCAACTAGGTCTTCCAGGCCATATTCTGCCCTTAGGGTAGCCAGCCGTTCCTGCTCTAGGCTTGCCACCTTGTCGCTCCCTTCTTCTTTTCCCCCGATCACCGCCAGACAGAAGGGATGCCGCTGCCAAAAACCGTTCTCGCGCATCCAGGCAATCGCCCTAAACAACACATCAAGCCCCTTAATCGGCTCAATCCGCCCCACAAAAAGCAACATTCGCTCACAGGGGCGCATCCCGATATACTCTTTAGCCTCGTCCATGGGAATGGGATAAAACCGACTTAAGTCTACACCGGGAGGAATCACCTCAATTTTGGAAAGATCGGCCTGATAGAGCCATTGCAGCTGAGCAAGTTCAGCCGGGGTTGCAGCGACGATTCGATCCACCCCCTCAAGAATACGCTTTTCTCCCTCTATGCGATATTCTCCTTCTGCCTCCTCTGCAGACTGCGCCACTCTTTGTTTCATTTTCCCCAAAGTGTGGAACATGTGCACCACAGGCACATTCCAGATTTTTTTTAGCCCCAGTGCGACTACTCCCGACATCCAGTAGTGGCTATGGATCAGGTCATAATGGCATTTCTTTCGGGCGGCAAATTTGACCACACCTTCTACAAACTCCCCAATGAAATTAACCAGCTCTTCTTTAGGCAAGGGGATTTCTGGACCTGCGGGGATGTGCACCACGCGGTTGCCAAATCCTAACTCATGTAGCACATGCGGTACGTGCTCATCTTGAGAACGCGTGAAAACATCGGCATGAATGCCCATAGCCCCCAGCTGATGGGTCAGGTCACGAACGTATACATTCATACCACCCGTATCCTTCCCCCCCAGCGTGGCTAGTGGGCAAGTATGGTAGGAAATCATTGCGACCCTCATCCCGACAACCCTTAGACTCCTTTTCCAAATCCATCTTGTCATTCTAGCATATCCTTTGTATAATCATAGGTGAATTTTGCCACCGTAGCTCAGCAGGCAGAGCAAGCGTTTCGTAAACGTTAGGTCAAGGGTTCGAATCCCTTCGGTGGCTTTTTTTCTTTATAGTAGATTATCTTTGAGGCCTTTCCCTATTCGACGTTTCACCCTTTCCCATTATGGCTTTCCGTCTAACTCCCCTCGTTATCGGGATTGCAGGAGGTTCTGGCTCAGGTAAAACCACTGTAGCAAACATGATTATTCAACACGTTGGAGCAGAGAAGATCGCCTATCTGCCCCACGATGCTTACTATAAGGACCTAAGCAATCTGCCTGAAGCACAGCGCCATCTCATTAACTTTGATCACCCCAATTCTCTAGAAACTTCCTTGCTCATCCAGCACATCATCCAACTCAAGAAGGGTCAACCGGTTGATCTGCCCATTTACGACTTTCGCACCCATTGTCGCACCCAACAAACCCAAAGGATCGAGCCCAAGGCAGTAATCATCGTTGAAGGGATCTTAATTTTTGTCGAGCCGGCGTTAAGAGAGCTGTTTGACGTAAAAATCTTTGTCGACACTGACCCGGACATCCGCTTTATTCGTCGCTTGCAACGCGACCTTCAAGAACGCGGTCGCTCGACCGAATCGGTGATCCAGCAGTATTTATCCACCGTGCGTCCCATGCATTTGGAATTTGTCGAACCTTCCAAGCGTTATGCGGATATCATTATCCCCGAAGGCGGGCTAAACCCAGTGGCAATCGATATGGTTGTGGCGCGCATTAACGCCCTTCTTCAAGAGATGCACTATGAGTAATCCCCCACCGAATCAAGCCCAAAGCCGCAGCCGCTTTTATCTGGTGCGGATTTTGGCCTTGCTTTTTGTTCTCGCCCTCAGTGCCTTTATCTTTAGCATTCGCCAAGACGCCGCCAAACTGGCTTTTCTAGGCTACCCCGGGGTTTTTTTGATTGCGTTCATGGCTTACGCTACTGTAATCTTACCCGCACCGGCCTTGGCAATTATTTTCACTTTTGGCGGGGTTCTGTCCAACCCCCTTGCTGTGGCCATCTCAGCCAGTTTGGGCGCAACTCTCGGTGAGATCAGCGGCTATTTGGCCGGCTTTGGTGGACAAGTCGTCATCGAGCGCTTGGACATCTATCAGAGATTAACTTCCTTTATGCAAAGGCACGGCCCAATTACGGTTTACATCCTTTCAGCCATCCCTAATCCCTTTTTCGATTTAGCTGGCATGGCCGCCGGAGCTTTGAAAATGCCTTTGCACGTTTTTCTCTTCTGGTGTTTCCTAGGTCAAACCACCAAGATGCTGATCTTTTCCTTTTTGGGGGCTGGACTTTTGAGCCGGTTTCTTCATTGATAGACAGAGTGCAGAACTATAAACAAAACCGATATAATGAGGGGTGATGGACTCGTTGATTGCTCTAGATATCGAAACCACAGGGTCAGACATCGAGAAAGACCGGATTATTGAAGTGGCTGCCGTTCGCTTCAATCACAGGCGGATCGAAGCGGAATGGCATTCGCTGGTAAATCCCGGCAAACCGATTCCACCGGCTATCACCTTGCTCACCGGGATCACCGACCAGATGTTGGTCAACGCACCTTCCATTAAGGAGGTGGCCCAGGAGCTTAACCGTTTTATCGGCAACGGCAAGATTGTGGGCCACTCAGTCAACTTCGATCTCGCCTTCCTTAACCGTTACGGAATCGCCCCTCATAATCCTACCATCGACACCTATGAGATTGCTTCCGTACTTAACCCGACCGCAAGTCGCTACAGTCTCTCCGCTATTGCACAACACTATGGCATTCCCGTCCAGGGCAAGCATCGCGCTCTAGAAGACGCCCGTACGACGCGCGCTCTGTACTTGCGTCTCTACGAAGAATTGCTCCATTTGCCTATTCGTTTGCTTGCCGAAATTGTGCACCTTACCGAGGGGACGGATTGGGGAGGATTTGAGGCCTTTCACAGTGCGCTAAAGATGCGTACCCAGGAACTAGTCTCTCCACAAGCATCGAAAAGTCCCCTCAGTGGTCCCTTATTTCGTAGACCTATTCCGATACCTCAGCCTCTCTCCCCCAAGGAGTCTCCCACTCCCTTGAATCCTGATGAAGTAGCAGCATTACTGGAACAAGGAGGAGCTTTTGCGAGATATTTTCCCAATTACGAGTACCGCCCTCAACAGGTCGCCATGCTTCGCGCTGTATGCGAGGCATTTTCCTTAGGAAAACACATGCTTATCGAAGCTGGTACGGGCACCGGGAAATCTATGGCCTACTTGATTCCCGCTTCTTTGTGGGCAATTCAAAACAACACTCGAGTGGTGATCTCTACGAACACAATCAACCTGCAAGATCAACTGATCAATAAGGACATTCCCGATCTCATAGCTGCTTTGGGACTTGACCTAAGGGCGGTTGTGCTAAAAGGGCGCGGGAACTATCTCTGTTTGAGGCGGTTTGAGAACTTCTACCGCCGTGGACCAGAAAACGCTGACGAAGCGCGTCTGCTGGCTAAGATCTTGATCTGGCTTCAGTCCACCGAAACTGGGGACCGAGCGGAGATTAACCTCAATAACCCTACCGAGCGCGAAATCTGGGCCTCTCTATCCGCCGAAGACGAAGGATGTAGTATGGAGAATTGCTATCAACGCACGGGTGGTCGCTGTCCATTCTTTCGCATCCGTCAAGCCTCGCAGGGCGCTCATCTCTTGATCGTTAATCACGCCCTCCTGCTTTCCGACATAGCCAGCGGAAGCCGAGTCCTGCCCGACTACGATTACCTAATCATTGACGAGGCGCACCACCTCGAGGAGGCAACCACTAATGCCTTGAGTTCTTCGATCACACGCAGCGACATTGAAAGACTGATCCGAGAGCTGGGAAGTGTGCGCAGCGGCATGCTCCACCGTATTGCAGAAGTGCTGGACAAAGTTCTCCAGCCCTCAGCTAAACCAAGCCTCCAAGCGCTCCTCGAAAAGACGATGGACCTTTCCTTCCGTTTGGAGGAGTATAGCCGTCAGTTCTTCACCGCCATTGATCGATTCTTTTACGATTTGCGGGAAGGCAGAGAGATCGGGATGTATGCTCATCAGGAACGGATTGTGCAATCCCATCGCACCCAACCGAGTTGGCAAGCCATCGAAGCAAGTTGGGAAGAAACCGAGGCCGTTTTCGGCTCCTTAGTGGAAGTGCTTCGGTCGATATTGACAGTCATTGCCGAAAACATCGAAAACATTGTGGAGTTGGATGAGGACCTCTATACCGACTCAAGCAATCTTGTGCGGCGCTTTCAAGAGATATTAGACAACTTGCACTCGTTCGTCTTCAAACCAGAGCCAAACAAAATCTACTGGATCGAGGTCAAAAACAATTACGGTGCTCTCTCCTTACATACCGCCCCGCTGGATATTGGCTCTCTGATGAGAAAGCATATCTGGAACGAAAAAACCACCGTAGTCTTAACCTCCGCAACCTTGACCACGGGAGGCGAGTTCGACTATCTCCGCAATCGCTTGCAAGCCGAAGATGCAGAAGAACTTCAGGTCGGCTCCCCATTTGATTACGAAACCTCAACTTTACTCTATATCGTCAACGACATTCCCGAGCCTAGCGAGCGCTCAGCTTACCAGAAAGCAGTCGAGACAGCCATCATTCAGACTAGCATCGCAGCATGCGGGCGCACTCTAGTCCTTTTTACCTCATACGATCAGCTACGGCGCACATCGCAGGCTATCTCTCGAGCGCTAACCCAGAACGATATTCTCCTCTACGAACAAGGGGAAGGTGCCTCTCCGCACAGCCTGTTGGAGAGCTTCCGCTCTGCAGAAAGGGCAGTCCTCTTAGGGACTCGGTCTTTTTGGGAAGGGATTGACGTCCCCGGCGAGGCCCTGTCCGTGTTAATTATCACCAAGCTCCCCTTCGATGTGCCTTCGGATCCAATTATCTCAGCTCGCGCCGAAACCTTCGAGGATCCCTTCAACCAATACACTATTCCCGAAGCGATTTTGAAATTCCGTCAAGGGTTCGGGCGTCTGATCCGCTCCAAACAAGACCGCGGCGTGGTGGTCATTTTAGATCGGCGCATCCAAAGCAAGCGTTACGGAAAGCTCTTCATCGACTCCTTGCCCCCGTGCACCACTCAAGTCAGCTCCCTCGCTAACTTACCTCGTGCGGTTCAACGTTGGCTGAATTTATAAAACTTCCACTCCCATTTAGGTTATTGTTTTCCAAACTCGGTTGTGACCTCTGGATCAACTCCTGTTTCAAGTTCCAAAGCTTCTGCGTTAGGGAAACGTGGTAAATATGGGGATACATCATCCTGCGCACGCCAGGATCGAGCCTTTCGACATCCTTCTCGCGCCTCGTCCGAATTTCATCCAAAGCCGGCAAAGTATAGACCAACTTCCCTTCTTCAAGAATCTTCTCCAACAAAGGTTCGATCTCCGAAATCTCCTCCCGAGTCAGGCAGCGATACTTGGTGTGATCGTTCGGATGGCGCAAAGTGAGGCTGCTCTTCTGCCGCGGGTCTTCATCTGCGAGAGAGAGCAAATCCGCAGTCGCCTTTCCTCTCTTGTCGTAAATCCGCCACACCCTCTTATTGCCGGGATTAGGCGTCTTCTCAATCGACTCACTAATTTTAATCGCTGGCTTCCACTCCCCTCCATCATATACTGCAACAAGTTTGTACACCCCTCCGAGAGCCGGCTCTCCCCATGAAGTGATCAATCGTGTTCCGACCCCATAAACCAAGCGGCGGATCAGACGATCGGCATCTACCCCATACTTCGGAGCTTCCTCAACAATTTGGGTGAGAATTTGCCAGATCACCATTTCATCCAAATTATTGGAGAGCACAATGGAGGTATCCTCAAAACCGGCTGCATCGAGCATCTTGGCGGCTTGAATGCTTAAGTAGGCCAAGTCACCCGAGTCCAAACGGATACCCAAAGGCTTGTGCCCTTTGCGCCGCAGTTCCTCAAAAACTCGGATGGCGTTTGGGATGCCGCTTTCGAGAGTGTTTATGGTATCAACCAACAATAGACAATCATCCGGGTACACATCAGCATAGGCTCGAAAGGCATCCAGTTCAGTCATACCCAGAGCGATGAACAACTGAACCATACTATGAGCGTGTGTGCCCTTAGGGGGCAGCCCCAGCAGGGCGGAGACACCCACATTAGAGGTAAACATTGCTCCCCCGATTAGAGCAGCCCGAGCCCCCGCATTAGCACCGAGATGTTGGCCCCGACGAAGGCCAAATTCCAGAATCACTTGCCCCCGCCCGATCTCATGAATACGGGCTGCTTTAGTCGCAATCAGAGTTTGATAGTTTAGGTGGTTCAAGAGAGAGGTCTCAAGTATCTGCGCCATTGCCAAAGGCCCCTGCACCACAGTTAAGGGCACATTGGGATGTACGACTCTCCCTTCGGGGATTGCATACATAGTAATCCCGTCAAAGTTTCCGTGTCGATGCAACCAGTCCAGAAAGTCCGCTTCAAAGAGCGGCTTTCCGGCGCGAGTGCGCAGCGTTTTCAGGAAGTTTATTTCGGTCGTCCCAAATCGGGACTGAAACATCCAGTTGAGCAACCATTCTAATCCGGCATTAATACAGTAGCCCGCCTTGTGTGTTCCGTAATCTGGATAGCTGCGAAAATAGTGATCGAACTGAACCAGTTTTTCGTGGTATCCCATGCGGAAATATAATTGCGCCATGGTCAACTGGTATTGATCGGTAAAAAGAATCCCCTCCGCCAGCGCCTTCTCCGCCAAATTCATCACACTCTCTCCGCCAAAAAAGTGATATATTCTGATTCTACCGCAACTGCTCACTTGTGGTTCATACGGAATGGAGAGATGGACGCTCCGATCGAGTCTTACATTGAAGCTCTCAACGAATTTCAGCGCGCTCGCAACCAAGCTCAACTGCGAGTTCTCCTAGCCCGTCTAAGAGGGGAGTCTAATGAATTGCTTGACTTCGAAGAGGTACGGAAACGCCTCAAAGCCCAAGGCATGATCGAACGTGGCCTGAGGCAAATCCCCCTTGATGCCATCGTGGGAAGCCTTGGACGATACCACGATTTCACCCGCGACTTCCTCCCCAAACGGGATCACATTAAAGACCGCTGGGCGCGCGTGCGCGTAGCCTTTACAGGCTTAACAGGAATCCCGCCAATCGAGGTCTATCAAATTGGAGAGGCTTATTTTGTCAAGGACGGGAATCATCGCGTCTCGGTGGCCAGGCAACTCGGTGCTACGCATATTCAGGCTTATGTCACGGAAGTTCGCACGCGGGTTCCACTCACTCCGGACGTCAACCCGGAGAACTTTATTATTAAAGAGGAGTATCTAGAATTTCTGGAAAAGACACAACTCGACCGACACTACCCTGAGATCGACCTAAGCGTCTCTATTGCAGGTCAATATCGGACTCTGATGGAACACATCGAAGTCCACCGTTACTTCATGGGCATCGAGCAGCGACGAGAGGTCTCCTTCGAAGAAGCAGCAGTGCACTGGTATGAGAACTATTATCTACCGGTGACTAAACAGATCATTGAACTAGGCATCCTGCGCAGCTACCCGGATCGAACTCCCACCGACCTGTATTTGTTTATGGCCGAACATCGCGCTGAAATTGAAAAGCACCTAGGGTGGGAAATTCGCACCGAGAAAGCCATCTTAGCCTTTATGGATCGGGCAAAGAAGAATCTCAAAGAACGTTTGCGCTCTCTGCTGGAAGAAATTGCAATCCGCTTTCTTGGAGGAAAGTTCTCTGCGGGCCCTCCGGTCGGAGAGTGGCGGCAGCGTACTATCGTTGTTGGCAGTTCCTCGGCGCTGATTCAGGACATTCTAGTTCCTATTGACGGGCGGGAAGGCGGTTGGACCGCCACCCAACAGGCAATAAAGGTGGCCGAACGGGAGAACGCTTACCTGCGCGCAATTCACATCGAAGAAAACAACTTGCGCGCCGAGGATCACGCTCGACTCTCCCAAACCTTCGAAAACCTGTTCAAAGACTTACCTATTCGACACGATCTGGTCATCGTCCGAGGAAACATCGCAGACACCATCTGCGAACGGTCACGGTATATCGATTTAGTGGTCATCAATGTGCAATATCCCCCGGGGCCTCTTCCATTGGACCGCTTGGCCTCGGGCTTTCGCGAACTGGTACAACGTTGTCCGAGGCCAATTCTCGCCACTCCTCGAGTTGTCTCTCCGCTCACTCATGGCTTGCTCGCTTTCAACGGCAGCCCAAAGGCGCAAGAAGCGCTTCACTTAGCTGTCTACCTCGCAAAAAAGTGGTCTATTTCGCTAACCGTATTGAGTGTGGAGGAGAAAGCCTCCCAAGCTGAGAAATATCTCAATATTGCCCGCAAGCACCTCACCTACCGCAAGGTCAAGGCAGAATATGTGCAAAGCAAAGCTCCCGTTGCCCAGGCGATCCTATCTACTGCAGCCCACTACGGTTGTGACTTCATTATCGTAGGTGGCTATGGGTATGCACCCCTCATGCAGGTGCTATTGGGCAGCGTAGTGGACGAGCTTCTGCGTCTCTCCCCCATCCCTTTATTGATTTGTCGCTAAGAAAAGCAAATTTCGCGAAAACCGTAGCAATTAATCACTTGAGTGGAGCCGAAGAAACTCTCCTGACGCTGATCCACACCGTAAAGGTGGATATGCCCGTGCAAATGGTACCTGGGTTGAAAAACCCGATCGAGCCAGCGGAAGGCACGGATTCCTTGATGAGCGTAATCCTTCTGGTCGTGTACGCCAAACGGCGGCGCATGAGAGACAAAAATGTCCAGATATCTCCCGTAGCGCAACTTGTTAATAATCAGGGACGGAACCAAGCGGAAGACATGCAACCACATTTCACTCTGAGTATACATAAAAGGACCGCTTTTGTAGCGAATACTCCCCTCGACACCCGCCAGAAGCACCCCTTGGTGATTAACTGAACGCCGATGGAGATCGACCCCTCCCAGGGGTGCCGGATGGGGTTTAAGAGGATGATCCGACGCTCGATCGTGATTACCGCGAATGTAATACAAAGCTGCGTTGAGCAGGCTGGTCAGATACTCAGGGTAGTAATATGGGAGGTCTCCACAACTGATGATGATGTCAATTTTTGAAAACCGCTGATTAACGTGCGGAGAGTAAAGCAAGTTGACGATTGTGTCACTTACCGCTAGGATTTTCATGTTTTCCACATTCAATTCACCATTCTGCGCAACCTGAAGGCGATCAGTTTTGGCACACATTTAGGCTTGGGCAAGCTGTTCGATCCTTGAATAGCCCTCCCGAAAAATGGATTCCAAGATCTGCGCCGTTCTACGGTAATCTTCCATGGTGCCTCCACCGGGGTCATCAATCTCTCTTTGCTCTCCGACCATCTCGCTTAGTAAATAGACCTTTGAGGCAAATTGGGGGAACTGCGATTGTAGAATCTGTTTGTGCCGATGTTCCATCACCAAGATCAAGTTAAACTGCTCCATGAGATAACGGTCAACTGGTCGGGACTTATGGGAAGAGAGGTCGATTCCTCTCTCCGCCAAAAGCTCCAAAGTTTTCTGGCTTGCGGGCGCGCCTTCTACGGCCGCAACTCCAGCGGATTCAACCCGCCAATGATCCACATTCTCTCCAAGGGCAGCTAGAAACAACCCTTGTGCCATGGGGGAGCGGCAAACATTCGCCGTGCAAACGAACAGCACCGATTTCATATCCCACAGACCTCTTGCGCCTTATCGTCTGATTTCATCTAACACCTGAGCAAGGTTTTCACAAACGAACTCGACTTCTTCGGCCTTCATCGGAGCGGAGAAGGGCAAGGCTAAAATCGATCTTCCAGCAGCCTCTGCTATGGGATAGTCACCCTCCTTATACCCAAAACGCTCCCGATAAAAAGGCTGAAGATGAATAGGGGTGAAATAAGGTCGAGCAGGAATGCCGCGCTGGGCTAACTTCTCCATGACAAGATTACGATCGATGCTCTGATCAAAGCGCACAGGATAGACAAACCAACTCATCCGGGTTGTGGTGGGAACGATGCTCAGGGGAGACACACCCGAGATGTTCACCAAGCGTTTCCGATATTCCTCGGCCACCTGTTCGCGCTTACGCAGCAGTGCATCTAGGCGGCGCATCTGCACCACCCCAACCGCTGCGTTCATCTCGGAGATGCGATAGTTATAGCCTAGCCGAGAGTGATTGAGCCAACCATCGAAGACATCTCTCCCCTGATTGCGCAAGCTCCGGAACAGGTCCGCCCATTTTTCGTCATTGGTCACCAGCACCGCACCTTCTCCCGTAGTAATCTGCTTGTTGGGGTAAAAGGCAAAAGCGCCGGCTTTCCCCAGAGCGCCCACCCTTCGCCCTTTATATTCGGCACCAATGGCTTCACATGCATCTTCGATCACAATCAGGCCGTATCGCTCAGCAATCTCCAAAATGGGGTCCATATCTGCCGGCTGACCGAAGATGTGAACCGGTAAGATCACTTTAGTGCGCGGGGTGATGGCAGCTTCGATGCGACTCGGGTCGATATTAAGGCTCACGGGGTCAATATCGACAAAGACCGGTCGGGCGCCTTCATAAAGGATCACGTTCGCCGTGGCGATGAAGCTAAATGGGGTAGTGATGACCTCATCTCCGGGTCCGACCCCGGCTGCGACAATACAAAGATGCAGAGCAGCCGTGCCGTTGATCACCGCAACCGCGTGTTCCGCATGCGCTACCGCGGCGGCATATTTCTCGAAGGCCATCGTCTGAGAACCGATCGAGAGGTTACGCGACTGCATCACGCGCACCACCGCTTCGATCTCTTCGCCGGTGATATCCGGTAGGGACATAGGCACTTTCAACAAGGCGGAAGGTTGATCTTCATCGGGCTTAAGAAAGCTGCTCAGCGAGGGCATGGTCGAGTAGGGCAACTGCGCTTCATGACAGAGGCTTTTGATGTTTTGGATCGTCTGCTGTGGGGCGCTGGGAATGGCAATAATCACCGCTTCGGCCTGACGCCGGGCTGCGATCTTAGGCAAATTGATGATCGGCCCCTCTACCGGAAGCCCTAAGACCCGGTGACCAATTTTACGAGGATCGTCATCCACAAAACCAACGGCTTTCAACCCCAATTGGGGGTTAGACTGGATTTCGCGTAACATTTGAACCCCAGCGTTGCCCGCCCCAACAATCAACACTTTCCGAGCCGGGTCCAATTTCACCCGTCGCCATAGGATATCCCCGGGATAACGCTCGAATTGATGAATGACCACGCGCAACCCGCCGAGCAAGATCAAACTCAGAGCGAACTCAATCCCTAACACCGAACGGGGTAGGGTATACACTACGCGTGGATACAACGAAAAAGCCACAATCGAGATCAAGATAGATCCAACTAATACGGCTAGCGCAAGGTGAAAAAAGTCCTGACTCGTGGCATAGCGCCAGATACGGCGGTAAATCCCGCCCACGGCAAACGTGATCGGCCGAATGACCATTGCGGCCAAAATTACGGGCAGCATGGCTCGTAGAAAATAATCAATCGCATTGAATTCGAAGCGCAACATCAGAGCGAGCAAGAAGGATACTAGGGTCAACAGACTATCTAGGGCAAAGAGAAGATACGGACGGCGCATGAGGTTTTCCTTACTTAGCTAGAAAAGAAAACGAGTGCTAAAGCACCACAGAGTTTCTTTCACCGGGTTCGGAGGAAGCCAGATTAGCTTGGATTATATCTCAAAGTTTGCCCCCGGTATTCACCATTTCGCAATGTGCCGAGTCCGATCGATTGCCCAAAAGGCTCTAGCCGAGCGCAGAAAAAAGTGGCAGGCAACTGAAAGCTGCCTGCCACCCTATTGGCCATATCGTACTTCCTAAGGCGCGCCTTGACCTGCATTGATCCAAGGAAGATAGATCTGATGCTCTCTTCGAGTGGGCTTGGTTGTTGAGGTAGGCACCATCGTCATAGTCGGTCGCTCGGTGCGAGTGGGGGTGAGCGTGCGAGTTTGCGTTGGGGTGCGGGTGGGTGTCGAAGTTGGAGTTGGAGAAGGAGTTCGAGTCGGCGTGACCGTTTTGGTGGGCAGGGGAGTTCTTGTCGAAGTAGGAAGAGGAGTAGCGGTTAAAGAGGGAAGGGGAGAGGGGCTTTTTGAAGGGGTTGGGGTAGGAAAGTAACCCAAAGCGAGTTTCAAAACAAACGCTTCTTGCACCTGAAATATTTGATCCACGGCTGAGTCGGATAGTAAGAGAGAATCCGAATCGGTGTATCCTACAATATAGGGACGAGGATCCCTACCTAACGCAATCCCATAACCTCGCTCACTGCCGCTTGCGCCAAAAAAAGTGCTATAAAGCAGCGAATCACCCAGTAAGCTGAGCTTGGCTAGGAAAACATCCTCACCTCCTTGAGCTGTCTGAAAGAGCGCAGAGGAAGTGGTCGGGAAATTGTTCGAAGAGGTATTGCCGGCCACCAGCGCTTCCCCTGAATTCGTCACGGCAATCGCTCGGCCAATGTCCAAAGCGCCGCCGCCCAAGTATGTGCCAAAGGCGAGACCGAACGTAGGGTGAAATTTTATGACAAAAGCATCGTAAACCCCGCTAAAGATCGAATCATACGCCGAGGCAAGGGGAAAGTTTGTCGAACTAGTAAAGCCCGTTAGAAAAGAAAATCCCCCTTGATAGTCGAGAGCCAGCACTTCATCCCATCCATTGCCCCCGAGGTAAGAGCTATAAGTGCGTGAAGCCTCGTACTGGCTCAGATCCAAATAGGCGATAAAGCCATCGGCATCCCCGCCGCTGAATTGGGTTGAGAAAGCTCCCTGTGTGAGGGGAAAATTCTGCGAGCTTGTAGAGCCGGCAACAGCCACCTTTTCTCCCTCATAAAGATCAATTGCATAGCAAACGTCGTCCCCTGAGCCACTGAGCAAACCCACAGATTGGAAGGCATCCCTGGTAGAACGGAGTTTACCCACGAAGCAATCCTTTCCACCCAAGTGACCGTAGGCAATGGGAAAATCATCTGATGAGGTTTCGCCGGTGAGATAAATCCTCCCGGAATCATCAATGACAAGATCATAAACCGCATCGAACTGGCTGCCACCCATCAAACGGCTGAACTGCAGTTGGTTTCCTTGGGCGGAAAGGCGCAGCACAAAGCCATCCCCATTTCCTCCAACCGATCCTAGCGTATATGGAAAATTACTTGAGGTAGTCACACCGCCGATTATGGCTTCACCTGACTGGGATATCTCGATTGCGTAACCGCGATCCACGTTGTTTCCCCCGATATAGGTACTATAGAGCAAATCCGAAGCATCCGGGGACAATTTGCTGACAAAGACATCCTGACCCCCATTGTGTTGGGGGTCGAATCCTCCGCTCACCCCGGGAAAATCCAGCGAAGAGGTTGAACCCACCACATAGACATATCCCTCTCCATCTACTGCGACGTCGAAAGCAGTTTCTTCTCCGCTGCCGCCCAGATAGGTGCTGAAGACCACTTCACTGGGATTGTCTTGGGCAAATGCTATGGACGAAAAAGAGTGCCCTTTAGGGTTATTCCCAAAGCTGGCTATGCGCAATCCTGTTGCGTCTAATCCAATTTTTTCATCCACCGACGGAATCTCCGTCTGTTTTTGCTCCCCATCTGGGGTTTGCCAACTGACTTTCAGCCCGTGCTTTGTCGAAGGTAAGGGAAGCTCGAACATCCCGATTGGTGTCTGAAAAACGAGTCGGTTGCTCTCTATCTGCACCGCCTCAAGACCTTCTATCCGTAAATGAGGTTTCCCAAGGGTATCTTCCCTCCCCTCTCCATTCTCGCTAAAAGCCCATTGCAAGCCTTGATCGCCAAACTCAATCCGCAAGTCGAGACCGGGGTATAACTCACGGTAGATTAAGTGAGAATAGGGTATCACATTGGTTACCCAATGATTGGGGTCAACCCCCCTGAAAAAATTAAACCGAGGTGAAAGCGGAACCTCGGCAACCAAAACAGCCTGGGGATTCTCCTCGACAAAGGACAATTTCCAACTGAGCACCCTGCTCTGTGCCTCTGGGGGTGGAAACTTACCGGGTCGCTCTCCGTGTCCGGCGCTCTGCGAATCGCGGTAGGCCAACGAAAACCAAACTGCGTCCTGCATAAACCAGAGAGTGAGATTGCCCTGCTGCGCCACAAAAAGAACCTCGGGCGGATACTGCCCGAGGTTGGGGAGGAATGAAGAACTCGATGGGATGTGTGAGAAAGACAGCGGTTTCGCAGTTAAGAACGCAACACTTTGCACTCTCCCGCGCAGCAACGGCCGGGGAGTTGAAAAGCAAACCGAAGCAAGGGCGATCAATACGATAGCACTCAACCACTTGAACAAACGAGAACCTTCCACGAAAAACTCTCCCTAATACAACAAGGACGCACAGAGTCGGTCTCTGTGCGTCCTCTATATACCTTCCTCAATGCTCTCTGCTCATGCCAAGACCCAGGGTGCTCGGCTTACCGATTGCGGAACACATACGTTGGACGATTGAAGGTAATCGTACTGCCCGGATCTGGCAATTGATTTCCGTAAATATCCACAAGTTTGACGAAATTGCTCGGCTTCGAGATGTTGTAATTCGTCCCGGCAATCTCCCCGGTGGGAATCAATAGCCAGATCTCTTGGTTGCCGAGGTGATATATGAACTTAGCGTAGCCCGCCTGATCCTCGCGGCCCTTGTAGTCCGCCTGAGCCAAGATACCGGTCATAGTCTTCAGAGCGTTATAGGCCGGCCTAGGGTTGTTGCTAGCATCCAACAGCTTCGGCGATAAATGTTTCAGGGAATACCATATTGTCGCCTGTAGCCCTTGCGCCCAAGTGTTGGCAAAAACATAGACCAGATAATCCGCCTTTTCTTGTTCGTACTCAGGGGTTGTCGGTCCGTCATTGAGAGAACTCCCGTAAAAAATCCCTGCCTCGGTCAGCATAATCGGCTTGTTAACTCCATATTTATTGAGCAGCGAGCGCAGATAATTCAATTTCCCATCCACTGCTCCACCGGAGGCCGCCCACTTTTCCCGCTTTCTTTCTTGCCACACACCGGTCTTCCCCGGTGCATAGTAAGCATATCCATTAAACGCCAGTATGTCAAAAGCAGCGCCGTTCCTGATCATCCCCTCCGCAAAATTCCATTTCGATGGATGGTAATCAGAATTCGGATCGGAGTCAGGGCAGTAGCCCATCCCAACTCCTCGCGGATCACAATCCAGCAACAGCGCACCCGCAACGACCTGGGCACCAGGGTTGACCTCTTTTACTTTCGGATAGACCTTTTTGAGCATCTCCCCGAAGTATTCGCCCCCGTTATACGGATCGCCCGCATAGCTTTGTTCACCCCAACAACCAATTCCGATATCATCCGGCACCCCAGTGGGAGCATCCTGCTCGTTCCAAATCTGGAAGTAGCGCACGTTATACGGTGGAACACTGTAGCGCTTGACTACTTCGGAGACGAACTTGGCAAAAGAGTCAAGCTCGCTACTCTTGATCGGCCCACAAGCTTTCGTATACTTTCTTGCCCATGTTGGAGCGCGCTGCACGATTAGGATCACCTGGATGTTTCTCTGAGCAGCCTCGGCGAGAAATGCTTTCAATCCGTCATCGTTCCAATTGTAAACTCCTTTCGTAGCCTCAACCTGTTCCCATAGGATCATCGCCCCTCGCGCCCAGCTCAACCCGGCTTCCTCAACTTTATCCAAATCGCTGCGGGCATCTGCGCCAAAGACAGTGACGAGCGGATAGTTCCTCATCACCAAGGGCAAATAAAGGTTTTGCGTCGGCGACCCGTTAGAGCCCGGCACCGCCGAAGAATCGGCAAAGACGGTTGGCACAACTCCCGTTCCTCCAAAACCGGCCAATCCCAGGGAGAAGATAACTCCTCCAACCACCCAAGGCACCCAAAACTTTTTCATCTTTAACTCCTTATTTCTACATAATAGCTCCAAATTGAGAGCAACGCCCAGACATTATAACCGATCAACCATCCGAACCAGAGCCAATTCCCGGAAACGGAGCAGCGTTTACAAAACCTTAATCCGAGCTCCACCAGTTGACCCCAACCGTTCAGAATAAAAAGCCCAAGCGGCAAAAAGGCCGGCATTAGATAGCGGGCGTTGGGGGTTGCTTCATACCAGATCCAATTCCCCCCGTTACGAAATAGAGTCATGACGAGAATGACGACGGCTGCGCCGAGCAAGAACAGCACCAAGTCCCATGCAATCCTGCCCTTAGAGGGAAGAAGAGAGAGGAAATTCCCAACCCCTAAGAGAACAGCGAAGAATACAAAAAATACATAAGGGTTTGCCCCCCTAAGCGGCACGCTGCCCCAGCCAAACCGCCCCCAAAACGTCTCGAAGACATGCTTAGCTGCACTGCGCAAGTAAGGTAATCCGACATCAGGGTCAAACGCTGCCCACAGATGGGTGATCGAAAAAGAGAACTTCTCATCCACCCAGCGCTCGAGCCAGGGACGAAACCTGAACCAGGTTCGCTCAAAAGACCCGTTCTTGACAAAATTCTCACGTAGAGTATTGCCAAATTGCATCCCACTACAAGCTGCGTCTTTCGGCACGGGACTAGCGGACACCGGACCGGGATCAACAACCAGAAAGAGACAATCGAGGTAGAGCTTGCCATCCTCTGGGACGACCAAACTGACTTCGACTGCGACCTTGTCCACTTTCTTGGGCAGCTGAAGGGTATGCTGAATTAAAACAGGCCGATCGGTGAGGATCACCCCCCCTTCGGGAAACAAGTTCTCTCCGTTAACCAGCACTCGCAACGGCGAGGAGGAGAGATGTCCTTTTCCCCAAACCCACACCCCAACCCTTGCCGAGCGTCCTTTGAGGGAGGACAACTTGTCAGCAGCGATGGGCTGATACATAAGGCGATAGCCCGGAAGGAGTTGAGCAACTCGCTCTCCGATGACTACCTGTTCTGCTTGCACTGCTTTTGTCAGTTGTTGATTGGCAAAAGCGTAAAAATAGGCGGGGGTGCGATCAGCTACCGAGAAAAGAGTGAATGGCGTGAGAATCAACATCAAACCGGCAAGGGAGTATTGAAAGGGCTTCCAGCGGCGCAGCAAAACCAAGGATAGCAACAGCACGCTTAGCGGTAGGCTTATCCACACATTGCGCTTGGTGAAAAGACACAGTCCCACCGAAGCGAACAATCCCAAAACTCGGAGAAGGGTAATCCCTCGAGACCAAATGCGGATGGACAGGAAGAGAAAGAGGGTAAAAAATGCCACCGCCGCCACATCGTCATTCACCGCCGTCATCTTATCTACAAAGGAGGGAAATAGGGCGAAGAGCAAGGGCAAACTGCTGCCCCATTTTTGCTCCCAATCCAGCTCCCGATTCACTAAAATCGAGATATACACGGTAAAGCAAAACAAAAGCCAAGACACTAGGCGTGCTGCATGCAACTGTAAGACGATGTCCATGTTCTTCAAAAACCGCAACGGCAGAGAAGCCAGCCAAAAGTAAAGCGGCAGTCCTGATGTCTGTTTCAATCCGATCCAAATCTCCTGCTCGAGTAAAATCAAGTTCGGCTTACCGACCGGATGATGCTCAAAAAAGCCGTGTTCGATCATCGAAGCGGCTACTTCGCGACGCATCTGTTGGTCGCTTTTCCACATCCATTCTTCCCGCTTCCCCTCCATGTTGGCGAACAACCAGGCGTACTCAAAGTTCCCCGGCTCGTCATTGTGTTCCCATGGTGGGACAAAGAAGACGTAAATCAAGCCGTTAATCGCTGCGATCAGGAGAATAAGCCAAGTCGGAAATGGTTTATCCATTGTGGTTCTCAGAGTAGCGGGGCCTTGGAGGAAGGAAATTTCGGTCTAGAAACTTATGACTCTCACTCTGTCAGCCTAGATGTAGTCTATCCCCGGATCCCCTGTTTATCAAACAGTTTTCCATCTAACAACCTAACAAGAGCCACGATCGATCGCAACCCAATTTACCGTCAACCCTCTATCTTTCCTCGGTCCCCGAATGCGAGGTGCTACCCGGCAATTTCCGAGCGTCGACAGCCATTTTGCTAATACGCCCCCTTGCCGCTCAGGACAACCAACACGGTTTTCGCCAAGATCACCAAATCCAGCCACGGCGACCAATTGCGCACATAATAGGCATCTAACGCCACCCGTTCTTGATAGGAGGTCTCATTTCGACCGGATACCTGCCAAAGACCACTGATTCCCGGTTTCACTTGGCAGTAGAGTTCATAAAGCTCACCGTAACGCCGAATTTCGTCTTCTACAATAGGCCGAGGCCCGACCAGACTCATTTCTCCGCGAAGGACATTCCAGAGTTGAGGTAATTCATCCAAGCTGGTCTTACGCAGCCACTTTCCTACCCTTGTGGCTCGGGGGTCATCCCTCAATTTTTGCGTTTCCTCCCATTCTTTGCGGTATTGAGGATTCTCCTCTAAATACCGATTCAACACCCGATCGGCATTTTGGACCATCGAACGAAACTTCCACACTCGGAAGGACCTGCCGTCTTTACCGAGACGACGATGAGCATAAAAAACCGGTCCCGCCGAATCGATTCTGATCAAAAATGCAATCCCAAGAGTGAGGGGGAGCAAAATCGGAGAAAACAAGAGGATCAGCCCGAGATCCATCGCCCGTTTGATCAGCTGCGGCATGCGCATCAACAATCTCTGACGCACTTCCAAGCCTAAAACGCCGCCTAAGTCTTGGGCTTGCACCCACAGGCTGGCAAAACCGAACAGGTCGGGGATGAGGATCAAATGCGGGAAGAAGCGACTGTAGCGTTCTACCAAATGCACCATTCGCTGACGGGGCAAGCCCGGCATGGCAAAGATAGCATAGCGAACCCCCCGTTTGGCATATTCTTCGGCAAGATACAATTCCCCTACCACCGGGACGCCCTCGATGCTTATCCCCTTCTTCTCGGGGTCATCATCCAGGATCGCAACCGGCCTCAGCCCTACGGACGGTT
>JANXBJ010000010.1 GCA_025057645.1 Anaerolineales bacterium | reverse complement strand
CTACACGCCTCGCCAGCGCCTCTAACCTCTCCTCGGTGCGCCGCTGCGCCTCGGCCAGCTCGTCCACGCGCCTTGCCAGCACCTCTAACCTCTCCTCGGTGCGCCGCTGCGCCTCGGCCAGCTCTCGGACGATTCCGGCGATCTCACGGACGAGGGTGGGCAATTCTAAGATCTCATCCGTCAAAACCAGACGGCGCAATTCCGCCCGCCACTCCGGGTGCTGGTAAAGGGTATCGATCCAACGTCGAAATTCAGTGTAGTCAATCATTGGATCACGATTATACATCAATTCTCCTATGAACTTACCTGTAAAATAGCAACTCAAAATATGCACGGTCGGGACCTGCATGGCCTAAACGCCTCATCACTAAAACACAGGACGAAAATCAGGATTGACGCCCCGAAGAATAAGGACTACAATACCAACAATCGACAGACGTCAGACCTCTATGCTGGCTAAACCGAAATCGATCACTCGGCAAATTCGCGAACAAATCTGGGAACGCATCCGTCGCGGCGACTTCGAAACGAACGGCAGACTGCCCAGCGAAGATCAACTCGCTCTCGAGTTTAATGTCAGTCGTGCGACTGTTCACAGCGCTCTGGATCAGTTAGCTGCACAAGGCTTGCTGCTTCGGCGCCACGGTGACGGTACGTATGTCAATCGCCACCTGATCGATATCACCACCCAACTGAACACGGTCTGGGAGTTTACTCAGCTAATTAAGGCTAGCGGCAAACGACCCGCTATTCGGCTGTTAGAGCGCAATCGGATCGCACCCACTGCCGCTCAGGCCGCAGCCCTAGAAATCTCCCCCGAAACTGCGCTGGTACGTTTTTGTCGCCTCTTCTTTGCTGACGAGAGGCCAGCTATCTACTCGGTCAACATGATCCCGGAGACAATCATCCGATCTCCAATTCCTGATGAAGCTGCCAGTTTGTCCATATTATCCATCCTTGAGCAATATTGTGGGCAGAGTTTCGGCTATGCTATCGCCGATATTAGTGCAGTACTGCTCGACGAGCAACTCGCAAAAGTCCTCCAAAGCCCAACAGCGGTACCGCTCCTATGCCTGAATGAGGTTTTCTATAGTACGAACGGCCTGCCCTTGATGATAGCCGAGAACTATTACAATGACAAAGTGATCCGCTTGAACATTGTGCGGGCAAAGCCCTGAGCCTGCACAGAGACTTGCCGATGGAGGTTAGCTGGACGATTTTGACACCGAACTTCTCACCCCTAATCCAATCCCATGCAATCCATAACTCAACAGAAAGGAAGTCCCACATGCTTCGCAGATTGCTTCTCCCCCTTCTAATATTCGCCATATTTGGAAGCCTTGCTGCTTGTACTCCCTCTCAAGCACCTACTGGTCCCGCCGCGGAAACCCCAGAGAAGACCCCTGAATTTCGCGTAGCTATGGTTTTTCCGGGTGCTATTAATGACAAATCCTGGAATCAAGCCGGCTTTACAGGTCTAGAGCGCGTCAAAAACGAGCTTGGTGTAGAAACGGCTTACCTCGAGCAAGTGCCCTCGACCGATTGGGAAGAGGCGCTGCGCACTTTTGCCAGCCAAGGCTACTCCCTAGTGCTGGGTCACGGCGATCAGTTCTCAGAGCCTTCTAAGAAAGTTGCGCCAGAATTTCCGGCCACCAAGTTCATTGTGGTAAACGGCGCATATACCGCCCCTAATTTAGCCTCGATCGCTTTGTTTGATGAACAAGTCTCCTTCCTTGCCGGCGTTGTCGCAGCCAAGATGTCTCAATCTGGCAAGGTGGGCTACATCGGTGGCTTGGAAATCCCGCCGGTCATCCGCAACGGCAAAGGCTTTGAACAAGGTGCTAAATACGTCAATCCAGATATTCAGGTCTCGATCACATACCTAGGTGACTTCAACGATGCAGCCAAAGGCAAAGAGGCCGCCCTTGCTATGGCGGAAAACGGAGTAGATGTGATCTTCTACTATGTCGATAACGCCATGCTTGGTATTCAAGAAGCAGCCAAGGGCGCCAACGTCAAGCTCATCGGCTGCATTTTCGATCAGTACGAGATGGCGCCGGATCTGATCTTGACCAGTGCTATTCAGGACATCTCAACCGCCATCTTTGAAGCGGCAAAAACCACCAAAGAGGGTAAGTTTGAAGGGAAAGCCTACCTCTACGGCTTGGATAGCGGTGCTATCGCTTTAGCTCCCTTCCGCGAAAATGTGCCGGCGGAGGTAGCCGAATTTGTTAAGCAGGTGCAGCAAGACATCCTCTCCGGAAAGATCAAGATCGAGCGCATAAGCCAGTAGTCCCTTGGACTTGCCTCACCATGCCTGCTCCATTGCTCGAAATGCGCCAGATCGTCAAGAGCTTCGGCTCATTGCGTGCCAATGACCGCATCGACTTCGAGGTGCGAGCAGGAGAAACTCACGCGCTCTTGGGAGAGAATGGAGCAGGCAAAACCACCCTCATGAATATCCTCTACGGGCTATACCAGCCCGACAGTGGGGAAATTTATTGGAAGGGTGAAAAGATTACTCTGCACTCCCCGCGCGATGCAATTCGTCATCGCATCGGAATGATTCACCAACACCTAATGCTGGTGCCGAACCTCACCGTTCTGGAAAATGTTTTGGTCGGCTTGCGTTCTCCCAAAGCTCCCCTGCTGCCCGTCCGAGAAACGCTCTCTCGCTTGGAAGACTTTGCTGTGCAGTACGGTTTATCTGTTGATCCGGCTCGCAAAGTCAAAGAATTGCCCTTAGGATTGCAGCAACGTGTCGAAATCTTGAAGGCTCTGTTTCGCGGTGCCGATTTATTAATCTTAGATGAGCCAACAGCGGTTCTCTCCCCACTAGAGGTAGAAGAGCTCTTCGCTGTTCTGAAGAACTTGGTCAGCAAAGGGGTTTCCATCATTTTTATCTCTCATAAGCTGGATGAAGTACTGCGCATCAGCGACCGCATAACCGTTCTGCGCCAAGGCAAACGTATTGGCACCTTGGAGGCCGGCCACGCCACCCGGGAAATCTTAACCGAAATGATGGTCGGCAGATCCATTGCGCTTGATCGTAGCTTCCCCAAAGGAGCTGCCGCACAGCCCATACTAGAATTAAAGAACGTTTCCTTAATCCGTCCCAAAGTGGGGCGCATTCTCAAGAATATTAGCCTCACCCTACACCGTGGAGAAATTTTAGGCGTCGCTGGCATTGACGGCAACGGACAAGAGGAGCTCGCCGATGTCGTGTGCGGTCTAATCCCCTATAGCGAGGGGCAAATGCTCATCGAAGGCTGTCCGGTTCTCAACCCTACCCCGCAGAAAATGAAAGCTGCCGGTTTGGGCTACGTTCCCGCCGACCGCCAACGCGTGGGATTGGTGAGGAATTTTTCGGTTGCTCACAATTTGGTCCTAAAGAGCCTTGACGATCCGCCTTTCAACGCATACGGCTTTGTGCAGGAGAAAGTAGTGCGTTTGAACGCCCAACAGATGATCGCCGAGTTTGACATTCGCGCAACCGATCCACTTCAACCCGTTGAACAGCTTTCCGGCGGCAACCAGCAGAAAGTGATCCTCGGCCGTGAACTCAAGCTAGCCACGCGGCTCTTGGTTGCTGTGCACCCGACTCGCGGCTTAGACGTCGGCGCAACCGAAAGCGTCCGGCGTTTCCTCTATTCACAAAAGGAAAGAGGTGTTGGCATTCTGTTGATCTCTGCTGACCTTGATGAGTTACTGGCAATGTCCGATCGGATCGCTGTGATGTTCCGCGGTGAGATCCTAGGGATCGTCCCCGGAGAGCGAGCTTTTCTTCCGGCCATCAGCCGCATGATGCTAGGGGAACATTTAGAGGCAGTCGTTCAATGAGAACTTTACCCTCCTTGCTGGCGAATACGGCCGCAGAACGTTTGTCTCACTCTATCCGAGCACTCCTCCAGCCCCTTGGAGCGGTTTTAGCCGCTTTAGTTGTCGGAGCGGCTCTGATCGCCCTGACCGGTGTTGATCCCTTTTTCGCCTATCAAAAAATGTGGGAGGGGATCGCCAAGAGCAACTACCAAATAGGTTTAGTACTCGTGAAGGCTACTCCCCTGCTGATCATCGGTCTTGGCTTAGGCCTAGCCTTCAATAGCGGGGTTTTCAACATCGGGGCCGAAGGCCAGCTATATATGGGCGCTTTAATTGGCACTGCGATCGCAATCCAGGCTTGGGGCTTGCCTGCTTGGCTGCACATCCTGCTCTCCTTGGTGGGAGGCTTTGTCGGCGGCGGCTTATGGGGGCTGCTGCCCGGCTATCTCAAGGCTCGGCACAACATCAACGAAGTGATCACCACCATTCTGCTCAACTATATTGCCATCTACATTGTCAGCTACTTCACCCACGGCCCTTTACGCGATAACCCTTTTGCCGAAGCTGCACTGCCGCAGACCCCAGAAGTCCAACCTTCCAGCCAATTGCCTCTGATTTGGCCTCCCACCCGGCTGCACGCCGGCTTTCCACTTGGGATACTGCTGGCTGCGATTCTATACATTGTCACCTACCGCATGGCATTTGGCTATAAAGCACGGGCTGTGGGCAGTAGCCCGGCCGCAGCTCATTACGCCGGTATGAATCCTACGCAAATTATGGTCATTGTCATGGTGGTCAGCGGTGGGTTGGCCGGGATAGCGGGAACAGTGGAGATCCTCGGGGTGCAACACCGCTTGCGGGATATGTTCTCGCCGGGGTTAGGCTACTCAGCCATTGCTATCGCTCTGATGGGCAATAATCACCCCTTAGGCATCTTGCTGGCTTCCGTAGTGTTTGGGGCCTTACAGGTGGGTGCCAACAATATGCAAGCTCTTGCCGGCGTACCGGTCACTATTGTAGATGTCATTCAGGCAATGGTGATTTTCTTTGTGGCGGTCGGTGCCATAATTCGCTGGCGTGCGCCGCTGATGGCGCTTTTCAAGCCCAAAAGGGTGACGAGCGACTAGTGGAAGAGTTTCTCTGGGTTTCCTTCTTAGTTTCCCTGCTGGCCGCCGGAGTGCGCTTGGCCACACCATTGTTTTTCGCTGCGTTGGGAGGGATTACCAATGAACTGTCCGGTGTGTTGAACATCGGCTTGGAGGGAATGATGGTCGCCGGCACCTTTGGCGCCTACATCGGTGCTTTGCTCAGCGGCTCAGAGTGGGGAGGAGCCCTAGGCGGGATGCTCGCCGGTGGGCTCCTGGGCCTATTGTTCGCTTTTTTGAGTATCACCTTGGGCGGCGACCAGGTGGTTCTGGGCACAGGCTTGAACATCTTTGCTCTAGGTTTGACCTCCTTCTTTTTCCGCAGCATGTATAAAGCCGGTATTTCCCAATTTGTGCCCTCTTTTCAGGCTTGGAATGTGCCGCTGTTGTCCGACATCCCGATCATCGGGCAGATCTTCTTCCGTCAAGTGCCGCTGGTCTATATGGCTTATATGCTTATCCCTACCGCCACCCTTATACTTTATAAAACCACTTGGGGGCTCGAGCTGCGCTGCTGTGGCGAGCATCCTCGTGCGGCAGAAACGGTGGGCATCGATGTGATCAAAATGCGCTACTTTGCCCTGGTTTTGAGCGGGATGTTGGCCGGCTTGGGCGGTACCTTTCTTTCCTTAGGGCAAATCTCTGCCTTTACCGAGGGCCTGGTCAGCGGGCGTGGCTTTATCGCCCTCGCCGCAGTTATCTTCGGACGCTGGAGGCCCCCCAACGTTGCTCTGGCTTGTCTGTTATTCGGCGTGGCTGATGCCTTGCAATTGCGTCTCCAAGGTTTCGGTCTGCCCATCCGCTATGAGTTCCTGTTGATGTTCCCGTATCTTCTAACTCTCATCACTTTCATCCTCTTCGTCAACCGCGGCGATGCACCAGCAGCCTTGGGAAAACCTTATCCGGAAAGGTAGACTTGGAGGGTTGGTATGCTATTCCATAATGCGACTGTTCTCACCATGAACCCGAGACGCGAGATTATCCTGAACGGAGCAGTGGCCGTCCAGGACAATCGCATCTTAGCGGTAGGAAAGACCAGCCAATTGCTAGAGAACTATCCTGAAATGGAGCGGTTCGATTGCAAAGGCAACCTGTTGTTACCGGGGTTGATTGATACCCACATCCATCTCGCCCAAGCAATGATCCGCGGCTGTGCTGACGACCTTGGTTTGCTCGACTGGCTCGGGAAACGCGTCTGGGTGTTGCAAGGAAACTACACCGCTGAGGATGGCCGGGCTAGTGCAGCGTTATGTATCTTAGAAATGATCAAATCCGGAACGACCGCTTTTATCGAGGTCAATCTCGCCGAGCGTTACGGCTTTGACGGGGTTGCTGAAGTGGTCATCCAGTCCGGGATCCGCGGTGCGATCGGCAAAATCGTGATGGATATGCCCTCGTATGCCAAACAACAAGGCTTGATGCATCCGGGCATGGTAGAAGACGGCGAGACCAGCTTGCGCAATACCCTTCTTATGCACGAAAAATGGGACGGCGCAGGCAACGGGCGGCTGCGCGTTTGGTTCGGACCGCGAACCCCGGGCGGTGTAACCCCCGAGCTATACCGTGAGGTGGCACGACTCGCCAAAGAGCGCAACATAGGAATCACCATGCATCTCTCTGAAGTGCGAGAAGATCACGATTACGCCCACGAGCTGGGCTACCGCACGCCAGTTGAGTTTGCCCTAGATATGGGGCTGCTAGGCAAGAACACCGTTCTAGCACACTGTGTCTGGACGGACGAACAGGATTGGAAAATCCTTGCCGAGACGGGCACCCACGTCTCGCATAACCCGGCTTCAAACGCTAAAACCGCTACCGGCATTGCCCCTGTCAAAGGGATGCTAGAGCACGGAGTCAACGTCAGCCTCGGCTGCGATGGAGGTCCGAGCAACAATGCCTACGATATGATCCGCGACATGCGCCTCACTTCTTATCTAGCGAACCTCCGTGAGAGCGATCCTACGGTAGTCCCTGCTGAAACGGTGCTGGAAATGGCCACCATCAATGGAGCGAAGGCCTTGGGGATGGCAGACCAACTCGGCTCCATCGAGGCCGGTAAATTGGCGGATTTCATCATCGTTAATATGGATGCACCCCACCTTACCCCCTCATGGGATCCGGTTTCGACTTTGGTCTATGCTGCGCACGGCAGTGATGTTGACACTGTAGTGATCGATGGCAAGATAGTCATGGAACATCGTCAGGTGAAAACCCTAGATGAAGAGGCCATCGTCAACGAAGCACGCTGGCGCGCTCGAGAGGTGGCCTTGCGCGCCGGCCTAAGCCTGGGACCACGCTGGCCGACAATTTAGCCTCGCTAAATCGGGCTTCTCAGCGTGTCCCTGTCCCACGCTGAGAGTTTTGGTGAGCCTGCTGTTCTCAACCACTGGTTACGTTCAGCAGGCTCACTATTTCTTCTCCAGGACGAGAGCGACAAGCAAAGCGATAAGCATTCCTGCGTGGTGTCCTCTGCGCTGATCGAAGCAGGTTCGTTTCATCCTTTAGGATCGAATCTCAAATTTCCATCTCTTTCAACAATTCCCCCCACGTATCAAAACAACGCACTCCGGCGTCCTCCAAAGTCGCCCGCTTTGAGCGGTTGCCTTCCGTCAAACCCCAAGCGCGAACATCCACTCGATAACCGCTCTGCCGAAGAAGTTCTGCAGCAGCGCGCACGGAGCGGACACCCCCCAAAGTATCCTCAACAATGTTAAGCTCAAATTCCCCGGGCAAGTGATCAAAAGTTGACGAATACGCCCGCCCGGATAGCCAAGCCGAGGCGGCTTCAAGCGCAACTAGTTCCTCCTCCCCACTGGCAACCAGTATGGCGGCAAGGGCTTGGGCAGGCGCTGGCTTGAGCAAATTCTCAACCGGCAGGTTTGCCTTGCGGGCGACATACTCCAGTTTGCCCAAACCGATCAGCGGCAGGTCTGGCCAGCCGATCAACTCTAAGGCGGTCTCCGCTTCGGGCGGATAAGGTTCAACAACTGTGACAGCTCCGCGCGGCGGCAAAGAGGGGCGGGCGGTCATCGCAGCAATGTGTATAGTGCTGCTGCGCCAAGCACGCTCCAAGCGCTTGCGGCTGAGCGAATCAAGCAGCGGTTGATCGTACTCCTGTAGATACGATACGGACTGCACTTGAGCAGGTAAACCGTAAACTTGCTCAAAGCGTTGGCTGCCTAAGACAAATTGTTGAAAGAGGCGGGTGGTGGCAGAGCGGTAAACGTCGCGCGTATTCAAGAGCAAACTGCGCCGCACAGTTTCCGGCAATCCGGGATAAAGCCCGCTGCGGTAGGCTGCCTCGGCGGGGAAGCAGTCATCTTGGAGAGAGAAAAGCGGCACATGAATTGCCTCCGGCTTCAGGGGGCTAGCGATTGAGACGGATTTTACCGCCTCAACTAGGTCTTCGGGAAACTCTCTCATGCTTTGCTCGGAGAGAGCGGCACTTAACAAAGCCCCGACCAGCAGAGGTAGCATATCGAACTCACTGCTGATCCCCCGTGCCTCCAGATCGCCGATGACTTCCTCTTCGACTTGGAAGTCGGCGCAGCCCATCCATCCGGCGAAGGTCGCCAAGGAGGCGCGCAGGGCAGCCCGGTAACCCAACGGTCGCACCAGAACCCCATCGATATCCAGCAACACAAAGCGCTTCATCGATGCCTTCGCTCCAGCTCGGCTTGTACAGCTTGGAGAGGAATGCCACGGGCTGCCATCAACACTAACACGTGATAGGCAAGGTCGGCAATCTCGCTAACCAAACGCGCATCATCCTCAGCAAGAGCGGCCACCATGGTTTCGGCAGCCTCCTCTCCCACTTTTTTGGCAATGCGTCCTAATCCCGACCCAAATAGACGCGCCGTATAGGACTCAGGGGACGGGTTCGCCTGACGGTCCAAGATCAATTGATAAAGCCAATCGATGCTCATCCCCACTCCTTCGCCTCTAAGGTTCGATAAAAGCACGTGGGATTCCCCGTGTGACACGCCGGGCCGGACGGTTCAACCAATGCCAGCAAGCAATCGGCGTCACAATCGACACAGAGGGCAATCAGACGCTGCACGTTGCCCGAGGTCTCCCCTTTGTGCCACAGGCTTTGGCGGCTGCGCGACCAAAAGACCATTTCGCCGCTTCGCAAGGTCAGCTCTAACGCTTGACGGTTCATATATGCTAACATCAAAACTTCACGGGTGTGTACATCCTGCACGACCACCGGCAGCAACCCCCGCGAGTCGAATTTCAATTCTTCCAGATTTAGAAATTTCATCATCCTACGCCTTATCCTTGGATGCGAACCGGAATGCCCTGTTCGCTCAAGAAAGCCTTAAGTTCGGGAATGCGCAGCACTCCGTCATGAAATACTGAAGCGGCTAAGGCGGCGTCAGCCAACCCCTCTTGAAACACCCTGACGAAGTGTTCTGGCTTGCCGGCGCCCCCCGAAGCGATCACCGGAACCGATACGGCTTGGGCGACAGTGCGCGTTAGCTCGATATCGTAGCCGTTCAAGGTGCCGTCGGTGTCCATGCTGGTCAGGAGAATCTCACCAGCGCCGAGTTCCACCCCGCGCTGTGCCCACTCGAGAGCGTCCAAATCGGTGGGCGTCGTACCACTGACCACCACCACCTGCCAGCCGCAGCTATCCTTCCGGCGGCGGGCATCAATGGCAAGGACGATGCACTGCGAGCCAAAGCGCAGCGCTCCTTCTTCCAAAATTTGTGGATTGCGCACGGCAGCGGTATTGATGCTCACCTTGTCTGCCCCGGCCAGAAGCAGATTGCGGATGTCTTCCACTGTGCGCACCCCACCCCCAACAGTCAAAGGCATAAAGACCCGGTCTGCCACACGGCGCACGAGCTCCAAGGTGGTTTGCTTGCCCCGTGGCGTCGCCGAAATATCCAAGAAGACTAGTTCGTCAGCGCCTTGCTCTTCATAGGCGCGGGCCTGTTCCAACGGGTCGCCGGCATCACGCAGGTTAACAAAGCGCACGCCCTTCACCGTGCGACCGTCACGAATGTCCAAGCAGGGGATGATGCGTTTGGTTAACATGTCTCCTCCAAGATGTGTAGGGCAGCTTCTAAGTCGATTCGCCCATCGTAGAGGGCCTTTCCGATAATCGCTCCAGCAGCTCCGATCCGTTTCGCAGCGCACAGGTCATCCAAGCTGTTGACGCCCCCGGAAAGGATCAATTCAATTCCGGGATTGTCTAAAATTTGACGAGCAAGCTCTAAGTTCAAACCGCTGCCCATTCCATCGCGAGAAATATCAGTGTAAACCAATATCCGCACACCGCTCTTGATCATCTGACGGATAGCCAGCCAGGCATCGATGCGGCTGCTCTCCTGCCAACCGCGTATGGCAACCTCCCTCCCTTTCACATCCAACGCCACGGCAATCCGATGGCCACCAAAACGCCGGACCGCTTCCTGCAGCTTTGCCGGCTCCTCTAGGGCTAAGGTCCCCAAAACCACACGGCTCACTCCTCGTTCAAAAGCCCGCTCGATATCTATCAAAGAGCGCAAGCCACCGCCGAGCTGGATTTGAGCACCGGTTCCCTCAAGCGCATGACAGATGGCTTCTAAGATGAGCTGGTTGCCTCGCCCCTCTTCACCGAAAGCACCGTCCAGGTTGACGATATGCAACCAGCGCGCTCCGGCGGCAACCCATCGCTCGGCGGTGGCAATCGGGTCATCGTGATAAACAGTCATACGGCGCGGGTCTCCCTGCTGCAAACGCACTACACGCCCGTTGTGCAGATCTATGGCAGGGTAGATAGTAAACTTCCTCATAGACGGCATTCCACAAAATTTTGCAAGATTTTCAGCCCCACCTTTTGGCTCTTTTCGGGATGAAACTGCACCCCGCACAGGTTGCCTTGCGCCACCACACTGGCAAAAGTCACCTCATGGTCGGTTGCAGCGACACACTTTCTTTCTTCTTCAGGAATACAGTAGTAGGAGTGGTTGAAGTATGCAAAAGGCTGTTCGGGCAAACCAGCGAGGAGAAAATGCTCTCGCCGCACGATCAACTCATTCCAGCCCGTATGGGGCACCTTAAGCCAAGGAGACTGCGGAAAGCGCACCACTTTTCCTTTGAGCAACCCCAAGCCGATATGAAAACCCATCTCTTCGCTGGACTCAAACAAAGCCTGCATCCCGACACAGATCCCCAGCAAAGCAGCGCCGCGCTCAAGAGCCTGACGCAGAGGCTGCTCTAGCCCCAGACTGCGCAAGCGATGCATAAAATCGCCAAAAGCGCCGACACCGGGCAAGACAATTTTGGGATACTCAGATAAATCACGCCACGAGTTGCTACGCCACACCTCTGCACCCACCGCTTCCAAAGCTTTTTGCACCGACCGTAGGTTGCCCGTACCAACGTCTAGAAGCAAGAGACGTCTAAATGCGTTCATCCCAAGCTCCCTTTGGTGGAGGGAATGCACTCGGCGCGGCGCGGGTCCAGGCGAGTGGCTTTCTCCAAGGCACGGGCGAGGGCCTTGAACAATGCTTCGGCTTGGTGATGGTCATCGCGCCCGTAAAGAACCCTGGCATGTAGATTGCAGCGCGCCATGACGGCAAACGACTCGAGAAAGTGGGTCAGCAAACTAGTGGGAATTTGACCGACAACCGGGGTTCGCCACTCGGCTTGAATAACGCAATAAGGGCGGCCGGAGAGATCCACCACGACATGAGCCAAGCTCTCATCCATAGGGGTGAAACAATCCCCCATGCGCACGATGCCTTTGCGCTCGCCCAGAGCGCGGTCAAAGGCGCTACCGAGCACGAGAGCGACATCCTCCACTGTATGATGGGGGTCAACATACAAGTCGCCTCGGGCTTGCAGGCGTAAATCGAACAATCCATGCAGGGCAAAATTGTGCAGCAGGTGATCAAGAAAGCCCAAGCCGGTGTCGATCTCCGCCCTGCCCAGGCCATCCAAGTTGAGTGCAATTGAGACCTCCGTCTCGGCGGTTTTGCGGGAAAATTCAGCCGTTCGCATTAGGCAACCTCCTCGGCCACCCGGTCTAGCGCCCCCAGCAATGCCTCGGTATCCTGCGGCCTGCCCACACTAATGCGGAGGCAATCGTGTAGGCGTGGTGTACTAAAATAGCGCACCAAAATGCCGTACTCCATCATTAATCGCTTCTTCAGCTCTGCTGCCTCAACCCCTCGCACCCGCATCAGGAGGTAGTTTGCCTGCGAGGGATAGAGGGAGAAGAAGGGATAACGAGAAAGAGCCTCGGCCATCCGTTCTCGCTCGGCGATTATACGCCTTACCACCTCTTTCATTTGCTCAGGGTGGCCGAGCGCAGCCAACGCTGCGGCGGTTGCGGCGACGTTGACATTATAAGGCTGCTTGGCCTTCCACAGGATGGGCATCAGCCAATCGGGGAAGACCCCGTAGCCGACACGTAGTCCGGCCAAGGCAGCAAGTTTACTAAAGGTGCGCAGGACGACCAAATTGCGCCGTTGTAGCACCTCACCGATGCGGCTGATGCTGCGCCCCAACTCTCCACAGGGATCGGCGAACTCAATGTAGGCTTCGTCTAGGACGACCAGCACGGGCAGTTCCAAGACTTGCTCTAATTCGTCCGCAGTGGGCATTGAACCATCCGGGTTGTTAGGTGTGGCCAGAAAGAGCAATTTAGGGCGTTCATGCTGCACCGCTTGGCGCAGAGCAGGGAGATCGAGAGAAAAATCATCCTTGCGCGAAACTTCGATGACTTCAGCGTTGTTCAGCCGTCCGTCAAAGTGGTACATCCCAAAGGTGGGCGGACAAACCATAATGCTATCACCCGGCTCCAAAAAGACGCGCATCAGCAAGTCGATCAGCTCATCGGCGCCGGCGCCGGCCAAGATGTTCTCCGCCGGCACGCCGATGAATTCAGAAATTGCCTTACGCAAGGTACGGCTCTCGGGGTCGGGATAAATGTGAAGGAAGGGCAGATCGGCAAGGGCTTGGCGCACTGCCGGAAGAGGTCCGTAGGGGTTCTCGTTTGCGTCTAACTTGATAATCTTCTCCGGGGGACGGCCGAGGCGTGCCGAGAGCACCTCAAAGGGTTCGATGGGAGTGTAGGGGGGCAGGGTTTCGATATGCTTACGAACTTGCACCGTTGGTCTCCTTTTTATACTACAAATGGTTCACTTGACGACCCTGAACCGCCTACCGCAACGCAGCTAACATTGCCTTGTAGCGCGGCGGCTCTTCCTCAAAAATATAGGTCACCGGGGTAACGATGATTCCACTGCCGCCAATGGAACGCAGCTCGGCAATGGCTTGGCTGAGCTGATCACGGCGTACCACAATGGTCACCGAATACCAGCTTTGTGCCTTATTGCGCACCACCACCGGGGCAATAGTCGGTCCTTGTAATCCGCTGATCACTCGCTTGGTGAACATCGCCTGGGCGATTTGCTCTGGGCCCTCGCCGCGCACATTGGCGATTACCAGCAAGTTCTCCTTAGCGCGCAGGTGGGCCTCGATGTATTCCAATAGCTGGCGTCCCATCTCTAACACGGCCGGATTCTCCTTCAAGGCCTTGCGGTTGGCGATCAGCGCGGCTTCGGAGCGCAAAATTTCGCCGTCAACGAGGGGGCGGAGGCGGTTATCCTGCAAGGTCTGCCCGGAAGAGACCAGATCGGCGATCAGATCGGCATAGCCGATGTTGGGGGCGGCTTCCAGCGTACCTTCGGCAGCGATCAGGGTATGGGGGATACCGTGGCTTTGGAGAAAGCGCCCGGTTAGCACAGGGAACTTGGTCGCCACACGCAAGGGATGACCAAGTTGCTTTGCTTTACAGCGCAAAGAAGAAAGGTCAACGACATCGCTCCAACTTTCCGGAACAGCTAACTTCAGCGCACACTGCCCAAAACCGAGGCGGTCGTGCAAGACCAGCACTTCGCCGTCCTCACCCTGCTTTTCCTCAACCGCGTCCAAGCCGGTGATGCCGAAGGCAACACTCCCCTGGCGCACACTGACCACAATGTCGCCGGCGCGCTGAAAGATGACGTTCAATCCCGGCAGAGCGGGGATCGCGGCTTGATACTGGCGCGGATTGGGCTTGAAGACCGGTAGGCCAGCTTGGCTGAGGAACTCCAGTGCCAACGGTTCTAGGCGTCCGCTGGAAGGCAAGGCCAATCGAATCGGGCTGGGATTACTCATATGTGTTTCCTCAAAATCCTCTTAAGATAAAAAGCCCCGGCTGTTGACCGGGGGCATTATTGCTAAACGAGGGTCGAGTTGATGGTTCGATTACCCCACGCGCCAAAGCCACCCGGCCAGCGGGGAAATGCCGTGATGGTGGGCGTGGAAGTAAAGCTCAGCCATTTCGATACAAAATTATACCAACCTTCTCGGATTTGACAAGGGTTTGTAGGCTTTTCTGACTGCATACCGAACGGGGAAATTCATCTATGCGGCATTACTTTGAGGTAAAATCCACTAGAGGCCTCAATGCAACTGCGTCAATACTGTTGGATAACCTGGTTGTGGTGTGGCGTGTTTCTCTTTGTGGGTTTGGCTTGCGCGCGCAGCGTGCTACCCGGTAGGCCTAATTGGATTGCGCCCGACTCTGCTGATCTCTTGGGCCAACCAACGCCCTTTTCCTTCCTACCACCAACACGCCCGCCCGGCGCTCCGCGCTATACCCCTACTCCAGATCCCCCTCATGATCTACCCCCCTTGCGGACTGAAGAGGAACGCTACACTGTGAAGCCGGGCGACACTTTGGGGGAGATCGCCCTAGCTTACAATTTGCCCCTCGAACAATTGATCGCTGCGAACCAACTAAACAATCCCGACCGGCTCGAAGTGGGACAGGAGCTGATCATCCCCCGGCCAACGCCCCAGGGAATCTCGCCTGCGTTCAAGATCATCCCCGACTCTGAATTAGTTTACGGCCCAATGACCATTGCTTTTGACGTGGCTGCGTTTGTGGCTCAGCAACCGGGCTATATCGCTCGCTACTCGGAGGAAATCAACGATCAAAAGAAAACTGCTGCCGAGATCCTCCAACGCGTTGCTCAGGACTACTCAGTCAACCCCCGTCTGCTCTTGGCTCTGCTGGAGTACCAAGGCGGCTGGTTAAGCAACCCCGAGCCTACCAAAGAACAGCGCACCTACCCGATAGGGTTGGTTAACGAAGAGCGAAAAGGCCTTTACCGCCAATTAACTTGGGCAGCCAATCAACTCAACCGAGGCTATTACCTCTGGCGGGTGAACGGCTTGGCGCTGTGGAACTTGGTTGACGGCACCAGTTTGCAGATCGACCCCACCATCAATGCCGGCACGGCAGCAGTGCAGCATCTGTTTGCCCAGCTTTACCCCTTAGAAAGCTGGCAACAAGCGGTTTCAGAAAAAGGGCTTTTTGCCACTTACCAGCAACTGTTCGGTTATCCCTTCGACTATGCCATCGAGCCTCTCCTCCCACCGGGGCTTTACCAACCCCCTCTTCAACTGCCGTTCGAGGTCGGCGTCAAGTGGGTTTTCACCGGAGGGCCTCATGGCGCTTGGGACAGCGGGTCTGCGTGGGGGGCGTTGGATTTCGCCCCGGATCGAGAAGCCGTAGGCTGTGTCCCCTCGGACGAATGGGTAGTGGCTATGGCTGATGGCCCTATTGTGCGGGTCGGCGAAGGCGTTGTGATCCAAGACGTGCACTATCCCCCGAGTTCTCCAGCAGACGGCTTTGAACAGACCGGTTGGGCGCTCCTCTACATGCACATCGAAAGCCGCGATCGCGTCAATGCCGGGGTTCACCTGAAAGCGGGGGAGCGCATCGGCCACCCTTCGTGCGAGGGTGGGTTAGCCAGTGGGACTCATGTGCACATCGCCCGCAAATACCATGGGGAATGGATTCCCGCCGATCAGGACCTTCCTTTTGTGTTGGATGGCTGGGTTTCGGCCGGCACCGGGGTTGCCTACGACGGCTTCTTGCGCCGCGATGGCGTTGAAATCGAAGCCTATGCCGGACGCTCGAAGAAGAATCGGATCAGCCGATGAAGTTAAGCCTGCGGTTGCGGTCCATCCTGATCAGTGCCATCGGGCTTAGTCACTTAGCCTGTCTCAGCAGCCCTTACTTCATTGCTCCTCAGGCCTTGCCTACTTTGCCGGAGGAGCTCGCCATTTTTGCTGGCACCTTGCCCCCTACCTACGCCTTCTTACCCTCCCCAACCGCCACCCCAGAGCCGGCTGGGATCGGCGGGGGCGCACCGGCCCTACCCACAACAATCCCGGTCACGACCCTACCCACCGAGACCTCTGCTCCCCTGCCAATCCTCTACAACGCTCAAGCGGGAGATACCCTGCCAGTCGTGGCAGTGCGTTTTGGCGTCTCGGTGGACGAAATAACCTCGCCTGACCCCTTGCCCGAAAGGGGGCTGTTACAGCCAGGGCAGCTCTTGGTGATCCCCCGCCGGCTGGCAAACACCACTCGCTCGGAGCAGATTCTGCCCGACAGTGAGCTGGTTTATTCCCCCTCAGCAGCCGACTTCGACATAGAAGCCTACATAGCCCAGACCTCGGGGAAATTACGTTCTTATAAGGAGTGGATGAAAAGCACCGGTACTGTCAGCGGTGCACAGGTTGTGCAGCGGGTGGCACTCGAAAACTCAATCAACCCTCGTCTGCTGCTCGCTCTGCTGGAGTATCAAAGCGGCTGGGTCACTGGCCAGCCAAGCGAGGCCGATCGATTGCTCTACCCTATGGGGCATGTGAATCCTATCCAACCCGCCTTATATCACCAACTTATCTGGGCGGTTAACCAACTTTCGATCGGTTATTATGGATGGCGAGAAGGACGCTTGACCGAACTCACCTTCCTCAAGGACCGCTACAGGGCGCGCTTGGCGCCCGATCTGAACGCCGGCAGTGTGGCTCTATTATATTATTTTGCCCAAATTCACGATAGCCAAGGTTGGCTCAAAGCAGTCGACCCTCAAACTGGCTTTCCGGCGTTCTACCGTCAAATGTTCGGCGATCCCTGGGAACGGGCGGCTGCGGTCGAACCACTATATCCCCCCGGCCTAGAACAGCCTCCACTCAGTCTCCCCTTCGAACCCAATCAGGTCTGGAGTTTTACCGGAGGGCCCCACGGTGCATGGGAGCGAGATGGCTCTTACGCCGCCTTGGATTTTGCCCCACCCTCCTCAGAGCCCGGATGTGTGGTCTCAGGTGCTTGGGTGACGGCTTCAGCAGCCGGCCTAGTGGTGCGCTCTGAGCGAGGCATTGTGGTCTTGGATTTAGATGGGGATGGCAAGGAGCAAACCGGCTGGGCGTTGGTCTATTTGCACGTGTCCTCAGAGGACAGTGTTCCGGTCGGAACCTGGGTGGCGCGCGGTGACCGCCTGGGCCACCCCTCTTGCGAAGGCGGGATCGCTACCGGTACGCACGTTCACATCGCACGAAAGTTCAACGGCGAGTGGATCGCCGCCGACGGGCCGGTACCGTTCAACCTCAGCGGTTGGATTGCTGTAGCTGGAGAAGAAGCCTACGAGGGTTTCCTGATTCGCGGCGATCAAGTTGTAGAAGCCAACACCAATGCCTCGCGCAAGTCGCTTATTATGCTCACCGATGCCGACCTACAAAGGGAATAACTCCTTTCAAGCTGGATGGTCGGATCGCCCGGGCCGGTGGAGAGCCTCTCAAGAGCTACTTAACCAAAACCGGCAATTCGGTCCTCATTCAACCCTACAGTCCACTATGTCGGAAAGCTCGCTCGATCGACATCCACATCGACACCGGAGACTCCACTTCTCTCGGCGGAGGGCAGGGTCAGCCTACCAACTCACTCCCCTCAGGTCGAGGGAGTGCTCTACTCCTCGGCTTATTTCCCTATGGGAGAGGGCACCCCGATTCTGGGGGCTGATCCTCTTAGCGCTGCTCCTCTCTGCCTGTAACTTTCCTATGCCAAGCTCGGATCACCTGCAGCCCCTGCCCGCCTTTGCGCAAGAATCGGAGCTCACCCCAACTCCGCAGGCTACTCCGCTGCCAACGCGCCCGGTTTATCTCCCCGGCGAACTGGTGGATTACACCGCACAGAGCGGAGACACCCTGCCGCTCTTGGCTCTGCGCTTCAACACCAGCGTTGAAGAGATCTTGGAAGCCAATCCCTTTATCCCTCATTCTGCAACCACCATGCCGCCGGGAATGCCGATGAAGATTCCTGTTTATTACTCCCCTTTATGGGGAAGTCCCTACAAAATCCTTCCCGATAGCGTGTTCGTCAACGGGCCGCGCGCAAAGGTCTTCGACACAGCGACATTTCTTGCCCAACATCCGGGTTGGCTGAACGGGTATCAGGAGTACGCTGCCCGGTCTATGCGCTCGGCAGCCGAGATTATCGATTACGTCGCCCGGCACTACAGCATCAGTCCGATGCTGCTGCTGGCGCTTCTAGAATACCACTCGGCCGCTCTCACCAATCCTGAACCCAGCCCCGCCGATCTAATGTACCCGCTTGGCTATGCCAACCCCAATCGGAAAGGGTTATACTCTCAGTTGAGCTGGACTGCTAACCTGCTCAATAACGGCTACTACGCGTTTCGTGCGGGTCAATTATTGGGGTTAGAGTTCGAAGACGGGCGCGAAGAACGCTTCGACCCGTGGCTCAACGCCGCAACCGCTGCTTTGCACCATTACTTCAATGCTTTGCTCGAGGACGAGGCCTACCGTCAAGCAGTCAGCCCCGAGGGCTTTTCCCGGACCTATCAACAGCTCTTCGGTGACCCTTGGCTGGGGGACGAACCGCACATCCCCGGGAGCTTGGAACAACCCCCGCTGCGCCTACCCTTTTTGCCAGGCGAGACTTGGGCCTACACCGGCGGGCCACACAGCCCGTGGGGCAGCGGGCAGCCCTTCGCTGCCCTTGACTTTGCTCCCCCATCGGTGGCTTCAGGATGCATCCCCAGCGACCAGTGGGTCACTGCGGTTACCGATGGCATAGTGACCCACGTGGACTGGGGCGAACTTACACTGGATTTAGACGAGGATGCAGATGATCGCACCGGTTGGGCGATTTACTATCTCCATATTAGCACCGCCGATCGAGTGCCCCTAGGCACAAAGGTCAAAGCGGGCGACCCGATTGGGCACCCCTCCTGTGAGGGAGGAACTTCGACAGGCACCCACATCCATGTTGCTCGTAGATATAACGGGGAATGGATCCTCGCCGAGGGAGTGCTGGCCTTCAACCTCGAGGGCTGGGTTGCATATAATGGCCCCCGCGCTTATCTAGGCTACCTAAAGCGCAATGGCATGACCATCACCGCATCGGATAAAGCCGTGGCGACAAGTCACCTTGAGGCAGGAATGCCCTAGAAGCTGACTTCTGTCGACGCACTGCCATCTGCGGGGACGCGTTTTTCCGACAACTCCGAGGCTTCGAGCCTCTTACGCTGATGGAGCGCCCTCGCATTATTCCCTCAGGTCGCGATAAACCGTCAGCACTCTATCAGCATAGGAATAGCCGACTTTCATCGGCCCATAGGCCTTAAGCGCCTCGCGATAATTTCCATGACGCTCGACTAAACGAGCGAGCAACTTGCTGCCGTACTGAATATTAAACTCGGGGTCCAACAGCTCCTCGATGGAGGGACGATTGGCAAAGCACGGCCCGTTCACACACAGAAATTGGCTGGCGATCCCGTCTCGCGGCATCACTTGCATCAACCCTACTGCTCCACTACGTGAATACGCAGAGGGATCGCCCCCGCTCTCAACCCAGATCACGGCGGCAATGAGATCAGGGGGTAATTCATAGGCCTCTGCAGCTTGGGTGATCAACTCACACCAACGGCGAACCTTCTGCGGCAGCTCCTGGCTCAGCTCGCAGGCCTTCGGTTCGGGATGGGTTTCATAGGGCCGGAACTGAGACTCGGCTAGGTCACCCGTGCTGCGCTGACCACTCGCTTGAAGGGTCGCAGGACCGCCTAATGTATCTCCGGCTTCCCCGGCAACCGTAAAGGAGCGCGTCAAGGAGTAACCCACAACGCAAACCAACAAACTCCCCACCAGACACCCTTGAAGAACCAGCTTCGGCCCTAAGTGATAGGCATTTGCGATCATCTCTGCTCGCAAAAATCCTCTTGACAAAGTAGAACTAGTGTTCTATATTATATGTGAGAACGTTTGTTCTGTCAATAGATGTTTAGTGAGCTATATGGAGGCAGAAATGAACCACGGTTTCTGGAGTAATTTCTCTCTGAACGAGGTCGGGCAGCACCTGCCAATTCGGCGCAGTTTCGCCTTCGGTGTGATTTTGTTGGCTGCTCTGTTGGCTTTCGAGGTGTTCAACTACTCCACTACGGAATTTGCCCTCTCCGACCTGCTCGGCGATCTGGAATTCGCTGGGGTTCGTTGGGCGACGATTCTAGCGATCGCCTTCTGCGGCATCGACTTTGCCGGGATTGCCCGCTTGTTCACCCCTAATGAGAGCGCAGAGCCCCCTGCCGAAGTATGGTATCTCTTCGGGGCTTGGTTGCTGGCTGCAACTATGAATGCCATGCTGACTTGGTGGGGTGTTTCGATCGCCATTTTAGAACATCAGTCACTCGGGAGCGCTGTTGTTAAGCGAGAAACTCTCCTGAGGGTGGTGCCGATCTTCGTTGCCGTCTTGGTATGGCTGATTCGCGTGTTGATCATTGGCACTTTCTCGGTGGCCGGTGAACGACTGTTCACACAAAGCGAGCCCCATCCGGCTGCGCAGCGGCAGCCTGCGATCCTACGCCCCATCTCTGCCCCAACTCGAGCGCCGCTTCACCGCACCGCTTCTGTAACCACCCGCTCCAATCGCCCGGATGAGGACGCTGAGGAGGACGCACCACCAACTCGGCCCGAACCAACCTACCACCCGGTCACGATGCATGCGCGCTCAAACTCTTCCCATCGCCCTCCGCTGACCCGTCAGTGAGCCCGCTACTTGCCCCGGGGTGATCAAAACTAACACCAAGCCGACCTCCCGCCCCTCTACTGAGAAGAGGAGGTTGGCTTTACTTGGCGTGCTCGCATACACCTAACCGCCCCCAACAGCACGGTTGAACCCCCACGCAAATTCCACCCCACTCAGCGGTGTTCTCCCATCACTGTACTGCTTCTTGGCAGGGCGCTACCCTAGGAGTACAGTTCTCCCCAAGGAGGCGAGACCTGCGAGAGAGCTAGGGATGAGTCCCTAAGGAGTTGGACAAGCGGGGAAGCTCACGCCGACCACTCTATTCCCCTTATCGTTTGGGTTATCCGAAGTCCCATCTGGTCTCTCCCAATCTACCTGCGGACTTTCGTCTACGAGGCAGTCTCTAACGTAGATGTTGCCCTCTTGGTCCATCTCGAAGACAAACCAGAACTCCCGATTGCCCGGCGGGGCTGTGTAACAGCGGGCGACGTCCCCGATCGCCGAATACAAGCAGACCTGAGCGCCCAACTCGTAAAGGTTCTTGATCGGATTGCTCAGAGCATTATGAACACCATAGAGGTAGCGAGTGGGCCTGCCGCTGGTTTCGATCCTTGTGATATCGATCGTTTCCGGACCAGAACCATCGCGAACGTCATAGAGCAAGCGGCTGCTCAGGTATTCTGTTTTAGAGTCGAAGTAGATAACGCGGTTACCAATTTCGTGTTCGATATAGAGATAGGCATCCAGGTCATTGCGAATCTCCGTGCCGTCTACAATAAATTTGGGGGTGGCATCCCAGGTCAGAACAATGCGCGCCACCACACCGCTTAGATGAGGTGAGAGCACAAAATTCAGCTCCACCTCTTGCCCTTCCTGCGGCTGAATGCCCTTCGCAGCGGCATAAAACCCTTCCTTCTGCGCCGTCACTTCGCGCCAATCTGCACTCGTCAGAGAGATGCGATACCTGCCCTCCGAATCCGAAACTGCACATTCACCGAATTGGGTGCATAAGCGCACACCCGGCAGAGCACGATTTTGATTCAAGCCACGACTGGCATCGATGACCTTGCCCTTGATCCACGCCCCGGACCATTGTTTCGAGAGGGCAAAGTCCACCGTGACGGTTTCCCCATTCGCAGCCCTTGCAAGCTTGGTTTGCGGCAGATAGCCTTCTTTAGTAGCGCGCAGCTCAAACTCCCCTAGGACGTTCACCGAAAGGCTGTAGCGACCATCCGAGCCGGTTTGCGCACACTGGTTGAGCTGGTTGCAAACTTGAGCGCCGCTCAGCGCTGCACGGGTTTTGGCATCGGTCACTCTACCCGTGAAACCCGCTGGGGCGAGTCGTTCACTGGGCACTAGGGCAAAATCGACCACCCGCGTTTGGAGGGCCGGCACGTTCAATGAGTAGGCTGCCGCAACATAGCCTTCTTTCTGAGCAGTCAATTGTTTCCACCCTGCTGCGAGGTGGATGCGATAGTTCCCTCGGGCATCTGAGCGGTCACACTCACCGTTTTGCGAGCAGACCTGGGCGCCTTCTAGGGGGGCTCCGCTGCCCTGGACGTAAACCCTCCCGACAACCCAAGCCGGTTGAAAGTTTTTCATCAACAGAGGCAGGTAAAGCCGGGATGTATCCTGGGCAGCTACAGGAAGAGCCTGCGGGGAAGCAGCTCGGCCCCAGCTCCCGGCAGAAAGCCCTCCCACCAACAAGGCTACGATCAACCCGATCCGGATCAAGAATGGCTTTGGCTTAGTCATGCTGCTCTTCCTTTCTCCCTATCCACCGCCCCCTGTGGTCGGCCGCGGGGTGCGCGTGGCGGTTGGAGTGGGTGTGCGCGTCGGCTGCGGCGGGGGCTGTGTCCATGTGGGAGTCTGAGTGGGGGTAACTGCTTCAGTGTTGGTCGGGGTCGCCGTGCGCGTTGGCGTTTGCGTCGGCGTCCAGGTTGGCGTTGGAGTGCGAGTCTGTGTCGGGGTCTCGGAGGGTTTCAACGTGCGTGTCGGCGTCGGAGTGATCGTGCGTGTTGGAGTCGGTGTGGGGGTTAGGATGAAAATGTTGATTGTGCGCACAACCCGCGTGTAGTGATACCGTGGATCGGCATCGCGATCCAGTGCCTCGATACTGATCGTATAAGTGCCGTTTTGAATGGTGGCGCTGCTGTTCGGCCATGTCTGACCGAGCGTGCGTGTACGACAAGTTCCCCCACTTTGCCCAAAGAGACAGTAGGGCGCAGCAGTATCGACTTCGTATCCGACCATGTTGCCCTGGGCGTTGCGGACGACAAAGTAAACCTGAGCAATCGAACCATCGGGGTCGCTGGCGGCCGCCGAGATCGAGAAGGGCCCGGTTATAGTCCCGGCGGGCACAGTGGGCTGAACGATCGGGCCGAAGCGACCGGTGAGCGGCGGGTGGGGCGGACATTCAACCCCGGTCTGAGAGCCCGGCGGTACCATTCGATAGGTGAAGCCAACGGTGAAGTCGTGGCCGTGATAGTACTGGTAGTCAAAGCTGCGGCTGAAGCGCAAGCCGAAGTTCGATAGCTGTAGCGGGCTGATCCAGACGCTGGTAAAGCCGCTATGAGAAACGTTGAAACCACTCAGCAATTGCACGTCGGGCGGATCAAAAACCGTTCTCCCTTCCTGCACATATTCTCGGAAGTAACTAACCGGCGGTGTGGGCGTGAGCTGATCGTGCCACAACCCACTCCAAGCGCCACTGATGCCGGTGATATAGGCAGTGTAATAAGGATCATTGTTAACAGCATCGAAGATTAGGTCTGCGTCTTGAAAGCGCAAGCTATAGGCTTGGACGAAATTGCAGCTTGTTGTCGGGGTAGGAGTGGGCGTGTTGGTTGGGGTTGGAGTTAGGGTGGGAGTATAGGTTGGCGTGGGTGTGCTCGTTGGCGTAGGGGATGGGGTTATCGTTGGGGTTTGGGTCGGCGTAGGTGTTTCGGTAATCGTAGGCGTATTGGTTGGCGTGCGGGTGAAGTAGATCGAAATATCAGGGGGCAACCCTAGGACACGGGCGACGCGGAATTGCTCCAGAATGCCCGAACGCTCGGCACGCAAGCGCACACTCGGCCACCAACTGCTCAGCAAAGGCAAGATCAACGGATGGCGGAAAGTGACCGAGACGATAACACGGGTCTGTCCCTCCTCTGGATTGCCGGGATCGTCCTCAAATTGCTCGGTGAGGTTGTTACGGCAGCGGCCTAGGTTGCTATCGTAGGCATAGCCGCTGCGCGTGCTGCACACTGAGATCAGAAGATATCCTGGCGAGAGTTCCCCTTGAGGAGGATTGCCCTGCACTCCGCGCAGAAACGTTTCAACGTAAGAGACCGGGATAGAACCGGTCTGGTTGATCACCTCGTCATAAATTGAGAGCAAGCGAGCGCGGTCTTCCTCGGCCACCCTGGCTGCCCCAGCGCAGGGACCGTCAATTCCCTGTTCATCCGGGCCATCCCCGGTATCCACGCAATACTCAAATTTATAGTCCCCAGTCACGGCATAGCGCACGCCAAAGCGGGCGGCATTGCTGATCACCAAGTAGGATTGATAAATGCGGGCAAATTCGATGATCCCAAAGATGAGCAGCAGCAGAATCGGCAAAACCAAGGCGAATTCGGTGATCGCTTGACCACGGCGTTTTGGGGAGCCCCGAGTGGGAAGAAGGGGGAGAAAACTTCGCCCGTCCATATGCACCGCCTCACTATCGCACCAGCCGAGTAAAGATGCGCGAAGCAATATCCTCAAAAATGCGCATTAGCTGGGTACCGGTGGGAGAGAAGTAATAATTGCCGCACCACTGTTTATATTCGTTGAGGTTGTTATATAGACGTTTACAGGGGTCGTTTTTGAGCCGGGGATCGCCGGCGTAGCCGACCCGAGCAATATAGCGTAAAAGATCCGCTCCGTAAGGGCGACCGTTGACTTCGTTAATGGTGTTGATCACTTCGTCCCCCAGGCCAATCGCAAAGATCACTGCCCCCTGGCCGCGATAGGCACTGCCGTTCAACTGGCGGCAGGGGTTGCAACGGCCCGAGTCGAGACAAGGGTGGTCCTCCGTGCCGGGGGCGATAATATGCCCCGGCTCGGCATCGTCAACCGCCAGACAACCGACAAAATCGGCCATGTCGCGAGCGTAGTCATCCGCATCATAGCTCGATCCGCTGCGGTGACGGGTAGAGACATTCTGATCCTGACACAGAGGCAACCACTCGTCCTTCAGGGAGGTTTGCGAGCAATTGCCGACTGGGTAGGTGTTGAAATCGGTGATCAAATCTCGGTCTGTTCCCTCTCGATCGGCATCTGTGGCATTCGCCATGCCGTCAGTGAGCATCACAACCACCCACAGGGCGTCCTCGCGCGGGCTAAGGGAGAACATATTCCCTGCCAGCCGCAACCCTCCGCCAATGTTGGTGGTCGCTTGGTAGGACCAGTCCCGCGGGATTTGGTCATCATCCCCGGTTGCCCAACAGGAATTACAATCCAAGTAACCGGTGTAGAAAGAGTTCTCCACCGGCACCGGATTGTCGGGGAAGCTCTCCGGGGAATAATACAAGCAAGGCCCGTATTCCACAGCCACACCGCTATCGGGATCGTTGGGAATATGATAGCAGTACTCGGGTTCATCGTTATCCCCGGGATCGGCGGGGTCATAGCAGTAGTCAGGTGCACTAGGATTGGTTTGATCGCGATTGCAGGAGCGGCGCAGATCGAACACCTTGAGATTTCGGATCACGTCCTCGGCTTCGGCGCGCTCCCTAAACCAGCGCGCCTGCCAGACATCGGAGGTGCAACTGGTCGGCCCGGAACCGGTACGGATAAAAGTGCCCAGATCGCAAAAGTTGGCCCGGTAATGTGCACCACCTGGAGTTTCGCTCACCCAACCGTTGGCAAAAGTGACGATGGCTAGGCGATCTTCCTCTAAGGCTGCAGGCTTATCCAGAATACGGCCGACAAAAGTCAACGCGGCGCGCTTGACCTGTTCAAACGGTTGACACTCACCGGGATACCCATCTGCACCGTTGGGGTCGAGGTAATTACAGATGGAGGGGTCGCGCAGGCAAAAGAAATGGGCATCGCCGGGCCTCGGGATCGGAAGTTCTCCGTTGATCAGCCGCCGGCATAAGGTAGGATCATCCACACCGGGCCGGAAGATCGGGGCATCAAAGGTCATCGAGTCAGAGATATCGATGACCAGAACGACATCCACCGAAGCAGCTTCGGCGATGGCGTTGGCACTGACGCGCAAGGTTTGCACGCCGACCAAATGTAAAAAGATGGTTGGCACATCCAAATACGTGATCACACGGGCCAGTTTACGCCGCGGGGTGGTACAGAGTTGGGGGTCATCGCGGCTGCTTCCCCCACCCGTACTAGCACATTCTCCCCAGAAAGAGCCGTTGAAGTAGTTACACTCTGCCTCGCAAGTTTGGACGGTCACGGTATAAGTGCCGGTGGAAATGCCGTTGAGCTCAATGGCCTCTGCAGCGGCAGCGGTCAGATCGCGCAGGTTGCGCGCCTCCCGAAACTGACCTGAAGCCGCAAGAGCAGCGGCATCCACCGCCTGGCGGAGGTGTCCGTAGTAGATAAAGAGCTGCCCAACATCGGTCGTTAAGCCGACAATAGCCAGAAGCACTAAAAAGGCGATCGCCACCAGAATCAGTGCCTGACCAGCCTCCAGTTGAGCTTGTAAGCGCAACTTGGGTTTCAGCGCTCGGGGGTCGGAGTCGGTTCGGCGGAGCTGTTGGGCATCACGGCGTAAGGATGTAGCAGAATAGGGTCGGGAACGAAAGCGGTGATCCATGGCAGTTTCAGTTTTTGTTCATAAGAGTAAAACAATTCGACCAAGACATAGCCTGTATTTGGAGCTCGCCCGGTCAACTTGGCTTGCATCTCGGCGGTGGAGAAACTTGAGGATTGATTGCGAGTTCCAGTAAAATCTTCGGCCATTGACCAACCCGCTTCGCCAACATCGGCCGGGAAGCGGGCAGCAATACGGCCGCTAGGGCCCTCCACACTAAAGACTGAAATGATCACGTCATCCCGGCCGTTAGCGAGGTTCAACCCGACATAGGGAGCTTCGCGGCTCAGCTCGCGGTTGACCAAGCAAGCGGTTTGACGGTAAAAATCGCGGGTGACCACGCCTTGGTCTTCATCGCAGTTACGAATGTTGTCACGAAAGGTGTAATCCGAGTCGGCTGCAAAGCGTGCTGCATTGCGCACTGCATCCTGAATGGTCATATATTCGTTCAGCAAGAAGCCAAACTCCAGTAGGCCGGAAAGGACAATAAGAAGCATGGGCAGGAGAATGGCCGTTTCAACCAACCCTTGCCCGCGATGGATTTGCCGGTTATGTAAACAATGCGAGCGAGGTTGACGCTCTTTCACGCTTTGATTATAGAGAACTTTGCCAGCAAACACAAGGCCTTTTCCTTACAAAAATGAAAGAGAAAACCGAAGAGGGAATTGTCCATGAGAGTGGGATCGTTCAGGAAGACGCTGGTCTTTTTGTTTGACCAGCGCAAAGGGCAGAGAAGGAGAAATGGCGAACATTCTCTTTGACGCCGAAGGAAGCGCATAACTCTTTGGTAGGTAGATAGGAGAAGCCGACCGGGGAGGAAAACTCGAACACACTTGAAGGCCGGCAAGGAGCGCCAACCGCTGCGAATTGTATTATAATTCAATAACTGAATTTTGGAAGAGGAGCGATGGACTTCGAAGCTCAACCCGACGCAGCACGGGAATTTCTGTTATTGGAGACCATTGAAGATGACCCCGATGTCACCCAGGCTTCGCTGGCCGCCTTGCTCGGGGTGGCTGTCGGCACAGTCAATTGGCATTTGCGTCGCCTGATCGAGAAAGGCTATGTCAAAGTCAAGCGTGCCCGACGGCGCAAGTTGCGCTATCTCATCACGCCGGAGGGGATAGCTTTTCGCGCTCGCTTAGCGATTAACTACATCGAGCAATCCATGCGTCTCTATCGGCGCACCCGCCAGCGGGTGTTGGAGCTGCTCGCAGAGGCAAAACAAGCCGGCTATCGCAGCGTGCGCATCGAGGGAGAAGGGGATATCGCTGAGATTTGTCGTCTCACTTGCCTGGAGCAAGGGATTGTTGTCGGCGAGGATGAAGCTCTGCCTGTGCTGCATGTGGACGGGACAAGAGTTCGTTTGCGAATGGAGCGGAAGGAGCGTGAAGGAAGCTAGACATGTGTTGATTACGGGTGGAGCGGGATATATTGGCTCGGCGCTGTGCAGTGAGCTTTTGCGTCAGGGGTATCAGGTAACGGTTATCGATGAGTTGCTCTACGGAGGTGAGTCGCTGCTCGGCTACCTCCTACATCCTAATCTCCACTTTGCCAAAGCTAACATCCTAGAGCCGCGGGCGGTGAAGGATAACCTGCGCCGAGATTGGCCAAAGCCATCGGTTGTTGTCCATTTGGCTGCTCTGGCCGGTTTCCCCGCTTGCCAAGCCGTGGGCCGACAGGTAGCTTGGCGATACAATGTCGAAGCCACCCAGCGGGTGTATGAACAAGCCGAGGAATTGAGCGTTGAGCGCTTTATCTACGCTTCCACCTATAGCAATTACGGTTTATCGCCGGATGGCAAACCAGTCACCGAGGAGAGCCCTCTCAATCCTCAGTCCCTTTATGCTGAGACGAAAATCGCCTCAGAGCGCTTTTTGCTCAACTCAAAGGGAAATTGTGCGGTGCTGATCTTGCGCTTGGCGACCCTCTACGGACTATCCCCGCGTATGCGCTTTGACCTGATCGTCAATCAATTCGTCTTAGAAGCCTACACTAAGCGCGAATTGCTGATCTATCAGCGCGGTTACTCGCGTTCGTTCGTGCACATTAAGGATGCAATTTGCGGTATACTTCTCGGGATAGAAAGCCCGCTAGAGCTTGTCCGAGGAGAAATTTACAACCTAGGTTCTGACCGAGGCAACTACACCAAGGATCAAGTGGTCGCTCTGATCCTCAAACGGCTGCCAGAGACGCGTGTTTCCTACAAGGATATGACATTTGGGGGAGATATGCGCGATCTGAGCGTCTCCTTTGAGAAGATCCAACGACAATTGGGCTTTCAGGCGCAATATACGCTCGACGATGGCGTTCGCGAGGTGCTACAGGCTCTTCAGATAGGCATCTTCCACAACCCATTAGATAGTCGGTATCGTAATGCACAGTTCATTGTGCAATAACGCCCGGAGGACCACCGCTCGATGACGAACATCCAGCCCTTTCCCCCTCCCTCACGGGAATTTTGGAGCCGGCGACGGGTCATCGTGACCGGGGGTGCAGGCTTTTTAGGCTCGTTTGTGGTGGAAAAACTAAAGGAGCGTGGTGCAGGAGAAATCATTGTGCCACGCAAAGCGGAGTATGACCTAGTTAAGATCCAAGATATCACCCGCTTGTTGGACAATGTCATGGGGCCGCACCCGGTGCGGTCTCCATCCAACGTAATGGTCATCCACTGCGCTGCCCTAGCCGGCGGGATTGGTGCGAATCGCGCTCGACCGGCGGATTTCTTCTACGTCAACCTGATGATGGGCGTGCAGTTGATGCACGAATGTTGGCGGCGGGGTGTAGACAAATTCGTAGCTGTGGGCACGATCTGTGCCTACCCCAAATTTACCCCAGTGCCGTTCAGAGAGGAGCATTTGTGGGACGGCTATCCCGAGGAGACCAATGCTCCTTATGGCTTGGCCAAGAAGATGCTATTGGTGCAAGCCCAGGCCTACCGGGAGCAATACGGATTCAACGCCATTTATCCTCTGCCGGTTAACCTCTACGGCCCGCGGGACAACTTCGATCTGGAGACTTCGCATGTGATCCCGGCGATCATCCGCAAATGTGTCGAAGCGGTGGAGCGAGGCGAGAAGGAAATTGTCCTTTGGGGCGATGGTTCTCCTACGCGAGAGTTCCTCTACGTCGAAGATGCGGCTGAGGGTATCCTACTCGCCGCCGAGCGCTACGATGGCCCCGAGCCGTTTAACCTCGGTTCGGGGATGGAAATCCGTATCAAGGACTTAGCGGAGTTGATCGCTGGTTTGACCGGCTTTGAGGGAAAGATCGTGTGGGATACCAGCAAACCCAACGGACAGCCACGTCGGGCTCTCGACACCTCACGCGCAGAGCGCTTCTTTGGCTTCCGCGCCCAAATGCCCTTTGAAGAAGGGTTACGTCGGACCATTGAGTGGTACAAAGCGCATCGTGCACAGGGAAAGCTCGGATGAGGAATTCGACCGCCTTGGCCTCCAAATCCCATTCTGATGCCATTGTGATCCGCCCTTCGCAAGGCTGGATGCCGCTCAACCTACAGGAGCTATGGGCCTTCCGCGAGCTGATTTACTTCCTCACTTGGCGGGATATCAAGGTGCGCTACAAGCAGACCGTCCTCGGTGCGGCTTGGGCAGTCCTGCAACCCTTGATCAACATGCTTGTGCTCACCTTTATCTTTGGCAATCTGGCCAGGCTCTCCACGGATAACATTCCGCGTCCTATCTTCACCTTTACCGCGCTTCTGCCTTGGGGCCTGTTCAGCAAGGCCCTTGCCGACGCCGGCCGTTCCATGCTTACCAACCGCAGCATGATCACGAAAGTGTATTTTCCCCGCTTGATCATCCCCCTCTCTTCGGTTCTGGGCGGACTTTTGGACTTCGTCATTCAATTCTTTATCCTGGTAGGAATGATGACTTACTACCGCATCCTCCCTACCCACGCAGTATGGACTCTGCCCTTCTTCGTTCTCCTGGCGTTGGTCACTGCACTGGGCTTCGGTCTATGGCTCTCGGCGTTGAATGTGTTGTACCGGGACGTGGGCTACATTTTGCCCTTTCTGACCCAAATCTGGATGTTAGTCACCCCGGTTGCCTATTCGGCGAGGACGGTGCCGACTGAGTATCAGTTTTTCTACGCTCTGAACCCGATGGTCGGCGTCGTTGAAGGATTCCGCTGGGCACTGCTCGGTGCGCGACCTCCTGAGGTCTTAACCTTGACTATGTCGAGCCTGATCTCGCTTGCCGTTCTTCTCAGCGGCATGTATTACTTCCGGCGCATGGAGCGCACCTTTGCCGACATGGTCTAAAGGAGGAAGCCGGTGAGCGACATCGCCATTCGGGTTGAAAACTTGGGCAAGCAATATCGCATTGGGGCGCAGAGCGATGACTACCCTACCCTGCGCGATGCCCTCACCCGAGCTGCGCTCTATCCCTTTCGAGTGTTACGCTATGGATTTCCCTCCCAACACGAGACTATTTGGGCGTTGCGCCAGGTCTCGTTCGAAGTCAAACAAGGGGAGGTGCTGGGCATTATTGGGCGCAACGGGGCAGGAAAGAGCACCCTGTTGAAGATCCTCGCCCGAGTCACCGAGCCCAGCGAAGGATATGCTGAAATTCACGGCCGAGTGGGCGCATTGCTAGAAGTGGGCACCGGCTTTCATCCGGAGCTGACCGGGCGGGAGAACATATACTTAAACGGCGCTATCTTGGGCATGAAGCGCGCTGAAATCCAAAAGAAGTTCGATGAGATTGTTGAGTTCTCTGGCATCGAAAAATTCATCGACACCCCGGTAAAACGCTATTCCAGCGGCATGTATCTACGCTTGGCTTTTGCCGTGGCTGCCCACCTCGAACCACAAATTCTGGTGGTCGATGAGGTTTTGGCAGTAGGCGATGCCGAGTTCCAACGCAAGTGCTTGGGCAAGATGAGCGATGTCGCCAGCCAAGGGCGCACCGTGCTTTTTGTCAGTCACAATATGTCGGCCATTCTGCGCCTGACGCAGGAAACAATCGTGCTCGAAGGGGGTAGGATGCTATTGCGCGCTCCCTCATCTCAGGCGGTGGATTTCTATTTGAGTTCTGGCTTGTCGCAAAGTGGAGAGAAACGTTGGCAAAAACAGGAAATTCCGGCTGAGTCTTACCCCTTTTATCCGATCGCTTTGCGCATCCGCAACCCTCAGGGGAAAGTGGTCGAGACGGTGCGTTCGACCGAGCCTATCGAAGTAGAAGTAGAATACGAGCTAGCAAGCCCGATTCGGGGCCTGCGGGTGGGAATCTACCTGCTCACTCCCCAGGGTGAGACTCTCTTTACGTCTTTTGACACTGACGACGGCGAGATGTATGAGAAATACAGTATCCGCCCCGCCGGGCACTACCTCAGTCGATGCCTAATTCCAGCGGACTTGCTTAACGAAGGACGCTACATCCTCGGTTTGAACGCTAGTGTCTACCGGGTAAAACGCTACTTCCACGAGCCCAATGCGCTCAATTTCACCGTAGATAGCACCGGTGCGCCCGGAAAACAATGGCCAGAGGTGCGCCAAGGCTTCTTCCGCCCGCGCCTAAACTGGCAGATCGAGAAGGAGCTTTATGCGCTTGAGCAAGCGTGAACTCAAAGAAGGCTTAGGCCGCCTTCCTCTCCTGCCGGAGTTTTATTGGCGGGTGGTCTACCAGGGGAAACCGCAGAGCCGGAAAGCTTCTCTGCAAAGCCTGCGAGAGCAGATTCCGCAATGGAAGGTTCAGGCCCGAACGATTGCCTCGCAAAATTCGGGGTCGCAACGCCCGAAGAAGCGCATTGCGCTTTTCAGTAGTTACAAATTATGGTTGCGACATTCGGCTTTGCTTGCGATCGCTCTAGCCTGCTGGGGTCACTCGGTAACTCTGGCTTATTTGCCCTACCTCACCTGGCGGCGAAAGATGCTCTCCTTCAACCTCCGCATCCAAAACGTCTATCTCAAGGATGTCCTGGCGCAACTCGCCCCTTGGGTGAAAGTGGTGCCATTATACAGTGCAAAGCGCACGTTTCCCAAGCCCGAGCTTCCCTCCGCTCTCGAGCAGGCGCTTCAGGAAGTCAGCCTACGGGATACTCAGTACACTTTGCAGATCGAACACTTTGATCCAGCAGACCTATCCAGCGAAGCCGGCCGACTCTACGCCCTGCGCATGGAGCGAAACTGTCTCGCGGCCGCTTGGGCATGGGAGTGGTTGAAGAAGGAAAAACCCGAGTTACTTCTAGTGCCCAACGGAAGTATCCTTGAATTTGGCGCCATATACCAAGTAGCTAAATTTCTCGGCATTCCCACGGTGACATACGAGTTCGGAGAACAACGGCAGCGGATCTGGCTGGCTCTCAACGAAGAAGTCATGTTGCAAAACACCGACTCGGTGTGGCAAGCTCACGCCTCCCAGCCCTTCGAGGAGGAACAACGGGAGAAGTTAGCTGCCTTGCTTAGTGCGCGCAGCCAGGCCGATCTCTGGGAAAATTTCTCACGCCGCTGGCAAAGGGCGCAGCGCCAGGGGATCGAGACTGTTCGCCAGCAGCTTGCGCTCGCCGAAAAGCCGACGTTTCTGTTGGCAACCAACGTGATCGGGGATAGCCTAACCCTAAACCGCCAGATCTTCAGCCACAGCATGACCGAATGGATCGAGCGCACGCTCCAATTTTTTGCCCGACATCCACAAGTGCAGCTGATCCTCCGGATTCATCCCGGCGAGCGACACACCTGCGGTCCTTCAGTGAAAGAGATAGTTGCGGCAACCCTACCCGTTCTGCCTGAGCACTTCCGAGTCGTCGGCGCCGATGAGAGCACAAACACTTACGACCTCATCGAGTTAGCGGATGTAGGGCTGGTCTATACTACCACAACCGGATTGGAGATGGCCATGAGCGGTTTACCGGTGATCGTTGCCGGGAAGACGCATTACCGCCGGAGGGGTTTCACCTTCGATCCCGCCTCATGGGAAGAATACTTTGCCCTCTTAGAGAGGGCTATTGCCGACCCTTCCTCTCTACGCCTTTCGCCAGATCAGGTTGAAAGAGCATGGCACTATGCGTATGTTTTCTTTTTCGAGTATCCCTTTCCCTTTCCTTGGCATCTGCACCTCAAGGACGATCTCGAGCAGTGGCCTTTGCAGAAGGTTTTCTCCGAGGAGGGCCAGAAGCTGTTCGGACTCACGTTCTCTAGGCTGTGTGGAGAAACGACCGGTGAAGCAAACCTGGCAAGCGGATGAACGTTTTATGCAAGATGAGCTTCTATCCTTCCGGACACCTTTGCTCGAGGCCGAAAAAATTGACGGGTGAAGCGGAGAGGGTAGGTCCATGGACTGGTCAAAGCAAGTGGTCTTAATCACAGGCGGGACGGGGTCGTTTGGCAGAAAGTTCGTTCAGATTATGTTGGAGGAATACCATCCCGCAAAGTTGATCGTTTTCAGCCGTGACGAAATGAAACAGCACGAAATGCAAACCGGGGGTTTCAACCACCCTAGCCTGCGCTACTTTATCGGGGATGTGCGCGATTTGGAACGTCTACGCCGCGCTATGGCAGGAGTAGACATCGTGGTCCACGCTGCGGCTTTAAAGCAAGTGCCGGCCTGCGAATACAACCCCATGGAGGCGATCAAAACCAACATCCTCGGCAGCAGCAACGTGATTGAAGCGGCTCTGGACTGCAACGTAAAGAAAGTGGTAGCCCTCAGTACGGATAAGGCGGTCAATCCGGTCAACCTTTATGGCGCTACCAAACTGGCCGCCGAAAAGCTCTTTGTGCAGAGCAATGCCTACGCAGCCGGTAAACCGACGCGCTTTAGCTGTGTGCGTTACGGCAATGTCGTGGGCAGCCGGGGTAGTGTGGTGCCGACGTTCCTGAAGCAGCGCGAGAACGGTCGGCTGACTATCACAGACATGCGCATGACCCGCTTCTGGATCAGTTTGGAGGACGGCGTTCGCTTTGTGATACGGTGCATCGAGCAAATGGAAGGAGGCGAGGTTTTTATCCCCAAGAGTCCGAGCATGCGCATTGTCGATCTCGCTCGTGCCATCGCTCCTGAGGCAGAACTCGAGGTCATCGGCATTCGTCCCGGTGAAAAACTGCATGAGATGCTGATCCACGAAGACGAGGCGCGCTCAACTGTGGAATTGGACGATATGTACGTTGTCCAACCGACCACCGAGCTGTGGTTTGGACACAGTTGGCGGGCACGCGGCAAGCCCCTACCGGAAGGTTTTCGCTACGCAAGCGACACGAACTCCCAATGGCTAACTATTGAGGAGATTCAAGCCATCATCCGCGGCCTCGAAAAGGAGGTGGCATGAGGGAAGATGGCGCAGGTGAGATAAACTCACAGACTTACAAGATACAGGGTGTGGGCATGCAGCACCCTGCAAGTCTTAGCGCTTGGTCTGGCAACCACAATGCGCCTTCTCATCAGCGGTGCCAGCGGCTTGTTGGGTCTGAACCTTGCTTTGGAGGCCTTCGGTCACCATGAGGTCTACGGCGTCGTCAACCGGCACAGTTTGCGTCAGGCACCGTTTCCGGTGCTGCAATGTGACTTAACTGAGGACAGCCCACGTCAAAACTTATTGGAGCGAGTTGCACCGGATTGGGTTATCAACTGTGCGGCTCTGGCGGACTTAGAGGCTTGTGAAGCAGATCCGCCGCTGGCGAAAAAACTGAATACCGAACTCCCGGCGAAGCTGGCAAGGGATGTCAGTAAGGGCGGAGCGCGCCTGTTGCACATCTCGACTGATGCCGTTTTTGATGGACTGCGCGGGGGGTATACCGAAGAAGACGAACCGCGCCCGTTAAGCGTCTACGCCCAAACTAAACTGGCGGGGGAGCGGGCAGTTCTCGAAGCCGATCCCCGAGCCTTGGTGGTGCGGGTCAATTTTTACGGTTGGAGCCTAAGCGGCAAGCGCAGTTTAGCCGAATTCTTTTTCAATAATCTTCGAGTCGGCAAAGAAACTCCCGGCTTCATCGATGTCTTCTTTTGTCCCCTGTTGGTCAACGATCTAGCCCAAATTTTGCTTATAATGATCCAGATGAATTTATGCGGAATTTATCATGTTGTTGCCCCACAGGCGATCAGCAAGTACGAGTTCGGGGTGGAGTTGGCAAATGCGTTTGGTCTTAACGCCGGTCTCGTGCGACCGCTCTCGGTCAATCAGGCGGGCTTGCGCGCTGCGCGCTCGCCGAACTTAACCCTCTCGGTGGCCAAATTGGAGAAAATCTTACCTCAGCCACTGCCCTCGATTCGTCAAGGGCTACAGCGCTTTGTCGCTCTCTACCGTTCAGGCTACCCCGAGCGCTTGCGCTCGATGGGTGAAGATCAAACGGTGTAACTTCCTGAGTGAGGAGTAGAGCAAATATGGAGCTAAGAATCGGTGCCCACCTTATCGGAGATCAACACCCCACATATTTCATTGCCGATATCTCTGCAAATCATGACGGGGACTTAGAGCGGGCCAAAATGCTGATCCATTTAGCGAAGGAAGCCGGAGCTGATGCCGCCAAGTTCCAGAATTTCCGCGCCCCTAAAATCGTTTCTGACTATGGCTTCAGGGCGTTAGGAAAACAGCTCTCCCATCAGGCAAAGTGGCATAAAAGCGTCTTCGAGGTTTACCAAGATGCCTCGATCCCCTTTGAATGGACACCTATCCTGAAGGAGGAGTGTGATAAGGTCGGCATCGATTACTTTTCCTCGCCCTACGATTTCGAAGCGATCGACATGCTCGATCCCTACGTACCTGCATACAAAGTCGGCTCCGGGGATATCACCTGGCTAGAGGCTCTGGAGCGCATGGCCAGCAAGGGCAAACCGGTGATCCTGGCGACCGGTGCTTCAGACATCGGCGATGTGCAACGAGCCGTGCACACCATCCTGAAAATCAACCCCCAACTGGCGCTTATGCAATGCAACACGAATTACACCGGCAGCCTAGAAAACTTTCGCCACATTCACTTGCGTGTGCTGACCACCTACCGCACCATGTTCCCAGAGGTGGTTCTGGGATTGTCCGACCATACTCCAGGACATGCAACCGTGTTGGGAGCCATCGCCTTGGGGGCACGGATGATCGAGAAGCACTTCACCGACGATAACAGCCGTATTGGTCCTGATCACCCTTTCTCGATGACACCCAAAACCTGGCGAGAAATGGTTGATCGGGCGCGCGAGCTGGAAGCTGCGCTCGGCTCAGCCGATAAATTCGTCGCCGAGAACGAGCGCGAGACGGTGATCATCCAACGGCGCTGTCTGCGGGCAGCGCGTGACATCCGCCGGGGTGAAATCCTGACTCGCGAAATGATCGACGTGCTGCGCCCGGCTACCCCAGGGGCAATCCTGCCCTACGAAATCCCGCAAGTCATCGGCAAGCGCGCCTTGGTCGACTTGCCAGCCGGCAAAGAGTTGCGCTGGGTGGACTTGGGAGAGTAATTGGCGCGCATTCTCTACTTTTCCCGCACCTATTCCCCCCATGACCACCGCTTTCTGCAAGCCATGCGGGAGCATGGAGACGCAGTCTGGGTGATGCACTTGGAAAACCGCTCCCGCTCTCTAGAGGACCGTCCTTTGCCCCCTGGAGTGGAACGGATTCACTGGTTAGCAGACCGAGTTCCTTTTCGCTACACCCGTCTGCTTGCCTTCGTGCGTAGCCTGCAAGAGGTGCTCAAACGGCTCAACCCCGAGGTAGTGTTGGCAGGCCCGCTGCAGAGCTGTGCCTTCCTGGTTGCGGCAAGCGGTTTTCGGCGTCTGGTAAGCATGTCTTGGGGATATGACCTTCTCGTCGATGCACAGCGCACTCAGTGGATGGCTTGGCTAACCCGCTTTACCCTAAAGCGCAGCGCTGCGCTGCTCGGGGACTGCGAGACAGTCCGCCGACAAGCGATCGCCTATGGGATGAACCCAGAGCGGATCGTCACCTTTCCGTGGGGGGTAGATTTGCGCCATTTCTCACCCGATCAGCGCAAACCGGGGCAAGGGGATGGATTTGTCTTCCTCTCTACACGCAGTTGGGAACCGCTTTATGGGGTCGATCTCATTGCCCGCGCTTTCGGCGAGCTGGGAAAGCAATACCCCCAAGCGCACCTCATCCTACTGGGGACAGGTTCACAGGCCGGCCTCTTACGCAACATTCTTTCTTGTGCCGGGGTCTGGGAACAGATATCCATGCCGGGGCAGATCGGATTTCAGGCTTTGCCCCGCTATTACCGCTTAGCGGACGTTTACCTCAGCGCTTCGCACAGCGACGGAACCTCGGTTTCCATGCTGGAGGCAATGGCCTGCGGTCGGCCGGTGATCGTTTCCGACCTCCCGAGCAATCGCGAGTGGATAACGCCCGGCGAAGTGGGATGGCTGTTTCCTAAGGGGGATTGGCAAGCTCTGGCGCACACAATGGAACAAGCTATTCTCAACCGCAAGAAGCTCAAACAGATGGGCAGGGCTGCGCGGCAACTTGTCGAGGAGCGTGCCGATTGGCAGCGCAACTTCCCTAAGCTGTATCAAGCGCTAAACTGGGCAACTGCCTCTATCCGACCAATCGCTCGACCCTCTTCGACAACGAACTGAAGTGCTCAAGCGGTATTTACAAAACGAAACCTTCTACACTGCGGTTGCTGTTTTATTCCTCATGCTCATTGCGTATGGGATTTGGATTCCCTTCCTCGGCTTATACCGTGAGGACTGGTACACGGTTTGGAATGGGGTGGTGCGAGGGCCGTCGGGATTTATCCCGATGTATGCAGGCGAGCGCCCGCTCATGGGGTACCTCTATGCGTTCTTATATCCAATCCTGGGCAATCCGCCGTGGAGTTGGGGACTCTATGCCTTCCTTCTGCGTTTTCTCTCTGCGCTGGTCTTCTATGCTCTGCTGCGCCGGGTTTGGGGGGAGCGCCCTCAGTTCACCTTCTTGGCGACACTCTTCTTTGCAATTTATCCCGGGTTTTTACAACAGGTGCAGCCGAATTGCTTTCAAATGCACTTTCACGGCATCTTGCTCGCCTTGCTCTCCATGTATTGGCTGATTTGTTCGCTACAGGTCACCGTACAGTGGCACGGTTGGGTCTACCGCCTCCTAGCTATCGCCAGTGCGGCGCTTTACCCTTTCACTATGGAATACTACATCGGTCTTGAAGGGACTCGACTAGCGCTCCTCTGGGTTTTGTTCAGGCAAAAAACGCCATCGAAGTCTTTGCGAAAGTTCCTCCTTGAATGGCTGCCTTTTTTACTCATAACTGCACTCTTCTTGTATTGGCGAGTGTTCGTATTTCAGAGCACTCGTCCCACTCTGAATACGGAACGCCTGTTCTCAACCTACGGGGCTACGCTCCAGCACGGTCTATTGCGTCTAGGGGTTGAATTGGGGCGCGATTTTATCGAGACCGCCTTTTTGGCTTGGGCAGTTCCACTTTACAACCAGTGGTACTACGGGCCTTATCGAACTCAACTGATCGGTTTCCTGCTTGCATTGCTCGGTGCAGCCGGAGGTGGGCTGCTTCTAAAACAACACCGGCGGTGGATTGCGCATCAGGAAGGGCTCCCCTTCCCTCCAGATAAAGTTCGAGAAATTTGCGGAGTCGGAGCGGTCAGCGCACTCTCAGCTCTTCTTCCCGTGGTGGCTACACTCCAAGAAATTCGGTTTGTCGCCCGCGACGATCGCTATAGCCTCCCCGCTTCCATCGGGGCAGCCATTCTCTTAGCTTGCCTATTGACCCAAGGCATGAGAGGGAAACTGCGTTTCTGGGCGGTTTTAGCCCTAATTTTCTCCGCCTTGCTGACCCATGCTCAATATGCCCGATACATGATCGACTTCTGGCAAGTTCAACGACAAATCTGGTGGCAATTGAGTTGGCGCGCTCCTAACCTCGAGCCTGACACCTTGCTGATGGTCAATCTACCCGAGCCGTTTTACTTTATCGAAGGCTACGAAATTTGGGCTTCGGCAAATATGATCTACTATCCCCGAGAAGGGCGTCCTCCTCTAGGTGGGGAACTGATCGATCAAGACTCGGTAGGCGAACTGGCCTGGAGAGAGAAAAGCAGGCGGGTCTATCGGGGAATTCCTCTCACCCGCAACTTCGAATTCCCGTTGGTCCTCAGCATGCCGACACTTAACTCTTGCTTGTATGTATTAGACGGGACACGACTTGAAGTTTCAAGCCGAGAGGAGCCCCTTGTCCGACTGGCGGCGCGTTACTCCCAAACCCAAAGGATTCTCATTGACCAAGACTTTAGACGGCTTGATGAAAGGGTCTTCGGCGAAGAACCTCCCCACACTTGGTGTTATTACTATCAGAAAGCCTCTTATCACCGTCAGAAAGGGGAATGGCAGGCAATCCTGCGTCTCGCAGAGGAAGTGGCCGAGAGAGAGTTAGCCCCAAAGGATGTGTATGAGTGGCTTCCCTTCTTTGTGGCCTATGCCATGACGGGAAGAACCAAAGAAGCTGACGACTTAGCCAGGAAGATCCGCTCAGATCGCAGCTTGAGGGCTTCTTTGTGTCGAGAGTGGCTTAGCTCTCCATCTGGGATCTCAAAGGAAGACCCGAGAGTTCTGCACGACTACCTGTGCAGCAAGCGTGCCGAAGACTAAAGCCCATGAAAAGAGTTGCGATCATTCAGGCGCGATGCGGCTCTAAGCGGCTGCCCGAGAAAGTTTTGCTGGATATCGGCGGCAAACCGATGCTGCAGCGGGTGATCGAACGCACTCAGCGGGCGACACAGATTGACGAGGTTATTGTCGCCACAACGGTCGCCCCGGAAGATGAAGCCATCGTCCAACTTTGCCGTGCTCTGGGTGTTCCCGTTGCGCAGGGCAGTGTTCTGGATGTGCTGGATCGCTTTTACCGAGCAGCACGGGATTTCCGAGCCAATGTGGTCGTTCGCATCACGGCAGATTGCCCCTTGATTGACCCCGCAGTGATCGATCAAGTAGTGAAGGCGTTTTGGGAATGGGGCAAGCCCTCATTCCCTGCCCATTTCCCTCCGGAAACGGGGAACAGGGTGGGGTGGGATTTTGCGGCGAACCGTTTGCCACCGCCGTGGAAGCGCACTTATCCTATCGGCTTAGATGTTGAAGTTTGTACGTTCCAAGCCTTGGAGCGGGCTTGGCGAGAGGCTACCAAGCCCTATCATCGCGAACACGTCATGCCCTACATCTACGAAGAGGAACGCTCGGTGCATGTCTCCACTTTGCAATCGCCTCCGGTTATTCCCGAAGCCCCACCGGGGTTCTTTCGCGTCCTGCGGGTCGATCACGACCCCGACTACGGTTCTTACCGCTGGACTGTGGATACCCCGGAGGATTTACAACTAGTGCGCCAAATTTACGCCCACTTTGGCAGCCGCTCCGACTTCTCTTGGCTTGAAGTTCTCGATCTCTTCAAACGCCACCCTGAGCTTGCTCAGATTAATGCCAGCGTTCCACACAAAGCAGTTCACGAAGTGGACGAAAGACTCGTTACCAAGGAATCAACACACGGAAAACAGACCAATGGATAACAATAAGCTGGGGAACTTCAGTGTTGCGCTTCGAGTCCTCATCCCTTGCGAATACTACCTAGCCGCTCCAAATCCAAGAGTGGTTGCCATTTGCTTGCACCTAAGGTAAATATCGCTATCCGCAACTCGCAACATCGAATCCATAAGGCTATACCTTTGGATACAATATGTCCAAGCTAATCACCCTCTTTTCTGCGCCTAAACCCTTTACTAACCCCCATATCAACCTTATCCAACGCAATGCAATTCAATCCTGGCTACACCTTGGCGAGGAAGTGGAGGTTTTTCTGGTCGGAGAAGAGGAGGGGCTGGACCACGTTGCCCAAGAGTACGGAGTCCCTCAGCTGACCCCTGTAAGGTGCAATGAGCTGGGCACGCCGTTAGTCAGTTCGATCTTCGAGTTGGCCCGCCGAGCCTCTCAAGCGCCGTTGATGGCCTACGTCAATGCCGACATCCTTCTACTGCCCGACTTTGTCCAAGCAGCGAAAACGCTTTGGGCGCAACGAGAGCGCTTCCTTGCCGTCAGCCAGCGTTGGGACGTAGAGGTAACGGTCGAACTCGATTTCTCTGAAGGATGGGAACAACGCCTAAAAGCGAAGATCATGCGTCATGGGCGCCTGCATCCTCCCGCTGGAAGTGATCTCTTTTTGTTCCCGCGCACAGAGTTCACCGCCATTCCCGATTTCGCTGTCGGTCGCGCAGGTTGGGATAACTGGATGATCTACGCCTCCTGGCAGCAGGGTATCCCGGTCGTTGACCTCACCCCTTCCGTTACGATCATCCATCAAGATCACGATTATAGTCACTTACCCGGTGGCCAGCCCCACTACAACCTTGAAGAGTCCCAACGCAACTTGGAACTTGCCGGAGGGATGCGGGCGATGTATTACATCCTCGATAGTCATGTCCAGCTCAAGGATGGCCGCCTAAGGCGCCCGCCGCAAAGCCTGTTGCGGCTCTTGCGCAAGCTGGAACTCCGGCTAATGCCTTCAGAGGAACAACGGCATGGCTGGCGCTGGTGGCTCGCACGGCGTTTTCGACGAGCGCGCCGCTTCCGTATGAAGGAAAACTGAGATGCGGATCGGACAAAACCCGGCCAAGTTCATTGGTGAGGTCGCTCAGCCAAAACCGATCACCGTGGCGGTGATCACCTACATCCCCTTTCTTGCAGGATATTATGCCGAGAGCCTAGACGTCCTTGAGGTTTGCCTGGGCAGCATCTGGCAGAACACCGACTTGGCGTATGATTTGCTCGTTTTTGACAATGCTAGTTGCCCAGAGGTGCGCTCTTACCTCCAAGAAGCTCACGAAAGAGGCAAAATCCAGTTTCTCTGGTTGTCCGATAAAAACATAGGCAAATCTGGGGCATGGAACATTCTCTTTGGTGGAGCGCCGGGAGAAATCATCGCCTATGCCGATAGCGACATTTATTTCTACCCCGGTTGGCTTTCGGCATTGGTTAGAGTACTGGAAAGGTTCCCTTCGGTCGGCATGGTCACGGGAATGCCATTATGGAGTCCCCCAGAATATGCCGATCAAACGGTGCGCTGGGCAAGAGGAACTCCCGAAGTCGAACTCCGACAAGGACGGTTTTTGGCTTGGGAGGATTACTGGCGACACGCACGCAGCCTTGGAAAAACCGAGGCTGAGGCCCGTCAACACTTTGAGTCTTCTCAGGATACCTGTTTGCTCTACCGAGGCGAACGTTATTTTGTAGGTGCTGGGCATTTTCAATTCGTGGCTAAAAAGCAAGTCCTCCAACAGGTGCTCCCGTTGCCCTCTGAGAGGCCTATGGGGCAAGTTAGGGCGCTGGACATTGCCCTGAACGAGAAAGGCTACTTGCGTTTGTCCACAGCACAATGGTGGGTGCAACACCTAGGAAACACCCTGAGGGGCTTGGACCTCCCGAGTTTAGCGGGGGCAGCCGAGGAAGGGGAGGGCAGAAAGGCCCACCGCAGAGGGCTTCCTAGCAAGCTTATACGCCGATGGCTGATTTGGCTCAATCACAAAACCTTCGAGTGGCTGTATCAGTGAGGAGTGCATGGAGGAAAAGAAAACCGTCCTGATTAGCGCCGATCACGGGTTGGCAATCGTCTACTTTCTGCAAAGTGACGTGGTCAAAACGCTCTTGGAAGCAGGCTTACGCGTTGTGCTTCTAACCGATGAGCACTTGCTAGAGAAAATCCGGGACAGCTTTGGCTGTGAGGGACTGGTGGTCGAGGGCTTACGCTTGGATCAAGCCCGGAAGTACTTCCGAGAAGTGGACAACTCCATACAGTGGTGGTTGGATTTTTTCCGTCGTGCTGGAGCTTCGGCGCGCCTGAACTTGGAAGCAATCGATAGCTTCGTGGATTGGGTCTATGCAGAAGCTCCTCCAAGGCGGCGGACGCTGTTCGCGATTGTACGCTTCTTGCTGTTCCTACTACGCCACAGCCACGCTGCGCGCCGAGTGTTGGTCAACGCCCAAAGGCGTTACACCCCGCAGATTTACGCCGATCTCTTTGAGCGCTATCGGCCATCCCTTGTGGTTGCCAGCACCCCGGGCTGGCGGCTAGACCGATATCTGCTTCGGGAGGCTAACGCTCGCAGGGTGCGCACGGCAGCGGTGGTTCTAGGTTGGGATAACCCCAGCAGTTATGCCCTTCCTGGAGCCAAGGTGGACGCCATCACCTGCTGGTCGGAAATTCAAAAAGAAGAGCTTAGGATCGGCTCGGATTGGAAGGAAGAGCAAATTCACATCGGCGGTATTCCCTCTTATGATGGATATTTTCGGCAGCAATGGTTGTTGCCGCGCGAACGATATTTTCAGCTTCACAACTTGGATCCCAACCGCAAGTTGCTCAGTTATGCTTGTAGTTTTGTCACCTTTTCGCCGAATATCCAAAACATCGAGGCGATTGCCCGTTTAGTTGCCTCGGACCAGTTGGTGGCGCCCTGCCAGTTGCTGATTCGTTTGCATCCGAACCACTTTATGGAAAACAAGCGCTGGTCGGGCGAGCGCTATCAAATTTACGAACTAGCTCAACGCTATCCTCATGTTCATGTAGTTGAGCCGGTCCCGCTCGGGGGGGAACTGGGCTACTACTCGGGAGAAGATATGCACGAGAAATCTTCGATGATGGCACACTCCGACGTTTTCCTCACCGTTTATTCGACTATGGTCGTTGAAACCTCGATCCACCGCACGCCGATCGTGAGTGTGACCATCGATGCCCCGAACGGTTGGCCGGGAGCGAAATACTCCTTACCTCTCTCTCAAATCGGCGAATGGCCGACCCATCAGCGCTTTCGCTGTTCCGGGGCAGGGCGGGTGGCGGCGAATGAGGAGGAACTGCGCCAGGCGATCAACGAGTATCTGCTCAACCCGGGCAGAGACCGAGAAGCCCAGTGGCGTTTTGTCGAGCGAGAGTGTACTTTCACCGATGGCCAAGCGGGCAAGCGTACCGGAGCCTATCTCGCCCAACTAGCTCATACTGCGGACGGAAAATGAGCAAGCAGCTTCTCTTGCGGCTCAAGAGCGCACTCTTGATTTTGTTGAACAAGCGACCGTTTATAGGAAGGGAAGCAGCAGTCTTGCCTCCCTTGAGCGAGGAAGAGCTAGCCGAGATCAAGCGCTTCTTCCCTATGCCTAAGTTCTTCATCTTCGGTCATGCGCGCTCCGGAACCACGCTGTTGGCGCGGCTGGTGCGCCTTCACCCCCAAGTCCATTGCAATTGGCAGGCTCACTTTTTCACCCGTCCTCCTTTCTTGACTGCCCTAGTGGAAGACCCGGCGGTGAGGGAATGGCTTGGACGACGCAGCAACCGCTGGAACGGCGGACACAACCTTTCCACTGCTCTTCTACGAGTGGCAGCAGACTTTATCCTAGAGCGAGAAGCGGTTCGATTGGGCAAAAACATTGTTGGGGATAAGAGCCCTAGCAGCTTGGTCCACGGGGAAGCCGTGCAACGCGCTCATCTGATCTATCCTGACGCAAGTCTCATTTACATTCTGCGCGACGGGCGCGACACCGTCCTTTCCCACCGTTTCCAGAGTTTTATCGATTCCATACAACACCTCTCGGCCCAAGATCTCAAACTCAGGGAAGAATTTGCTCGAAACCCACAGCCTTTTCTCGGCGGACAGAAGTCGGTCTTCACTCCTAGCGCTTTCCAACGCGCAGTAGAAGAGTGGATCAAGAACGTGGAACAGACGCTCGCCTTGGGGAGACAACTCTATGGCGAGCGTTTCTACGTCCTGCGCTATGAGGACCTCATCGCTGACCCCTGGGGAGAAATACAAAAGGTGTGGCGTTTCCTCGGCGCTATAGAAGAGGCTGGTCTCCGGGAGAGTGTAGAGCTTGAAGTCCAGGCGAACCCGGATGCGGAATGGCAAAACCAAAAGGCAAGCGAAATTGCTCGGGCTCTGCCCAAAGGGAAGAGCGAGGTGTGGAAGCAGTTGCTGACCCCAGCCGAGAAAGAGTTCTTTGTAAAGAAGGCAGGATATCTGCTTCGAGAATGGCGGTATCCTTTGGAAGGGTAAGGCGATGAAATTCCTTATCATTGGTTTTGGTTCCATTGGGCGACGCCACGCTCAAAACCTGATCGATTTGGGAGAAACTGATCTGCTAGTGTATCGCACAGGCCACAGCACCCTACCCCTCGAAATGCACCTTGACCTTCCCGTTGAGACCGATTTAGAACGTGCGCTGGCCTTTCGGCCCGATGCAGTGATCGTTTGCAACCCTACCGCTCTGCACTTACCGGTAAGTCTCCGCGCCGTCCGACAAGGTTGTCACCTTTTCCTCGAGAAGCCCATTTCTCACACTCTAGAGGGCGTTGACGAGCTCCAACGACTCGTTGAGCAGAAGGGAGTAAAAGTGCTGGTGGGCTTTCAGTATCGTTTTCATCCCGCAATCCAAACAATCCGGTCCTGGCTTCGGGAGGGCAAGCTGGGTCGCCCCTTGTGGGCGCGAGTGCACTGGGGCGAATATCTCCCCGACTGGCATCCTTGGGAGGATTACCGGCGCAGTTATAGTGCACGGCGTGATCTGGGCGGGGGTGTGCTCCTCACCCTTTGCCATCCTTTCGACTACCTCCATGACCTTTTCGGAAAGGCAACTCACGTGAGCGCCTGTGTGGGCATGATTGGCGACTTGGAGCTAGACGTGGAGGATACGGCGGAGGTAATTCTTCATTATGCCCACCGGTTTATGGCCTCAGTGCACTTGGATTACCTCCAGCGTCCAGCCTCTCATACCTTAGAAATCTATGGCACCCGGGGAAAGGTCACGTGGAATTACCACCAAGGGCTTTTGGAATTCCATCCGATCGATGCCGAATCTGAGCTTGGCTCGCGCCTGTTGACCTTCTCCGTTCCCGCTCATTCCGAGCGCAATGAAATGTATCGGGCAGAGATGGCGCATTTCTTACGTGTGATCCGGGGTGAAGAGCCACCAGCCTGCTCGCTAGAAGACGGCATTTATGCCCTGCGGGTAGCGTTGGCGGCGCATCAGGCGGCCACGACAGGAGTAAAAACCCCTATTTCGCCCACTCCATAAAAAGCCCTATTCCAGCTTTGCAAGGGAGAAAGGAACGATGACAAAAACGAATCCCAAAACCAAACTCATCACTCCCTACGGAGGGAGGTTGGTCAACTTACTTGTCGAAGGCGAGGAACGCCAAGAGCTGATTCGCCGCTCGACCCGCTTGCCTTCGATCAAAATCTCTGCGCGTGCCTTATGTGACCTCGAGTTGCTCGCCACGGGCGCTTTCTCGCCCCTCGATCGCTTTATGCGCAAGGCAGATTACGAACGCGTCCTAACCGAGATGCGCCTCACCGATGGCACACTGTTCCCCATCCCGGTCACCCTTCCGGTCAATGAGGACGAGTTGCCCACTTGGAGCGAAGCGATCACTTTATGTGACGCACGCAACAATACATTAGCCGTAATGCAAATTGAGGAGGTCTACCATTGGGATCCTCTGCGCGAAGCCCGATTAGTGTTGGGCACCACCGACCCGCGTCATCCGCTGGTCTCGGAAATGGTCAGTTGGGGCAAGGTATACGTTTCGGGTGAGTTAAAGGTGATCGACTTGCCCAAGTATTACGACTTTGTCGATCTGCGTCGCACCCCGGCGCAGGTACGTCAACTTTTGGAAGAGATGGGATATGCCAATGTTGTGGCGTTCCAGACGCGCAACCCGATGCACCGCATTCACGAGGAGCTGACCAAGCGGGCTGCCGAAGAGGTCAACGGCAGCTTACTGATCCATCCAGTTGTTGGATTGACCAAGCCCGGTGACGTTGATCACTACACCCGTGTGCGTGTTTACCGCGCCTTGGTAGAAAACTATTATGACCCAAGGCGCACCCTCCTAAGCCTAATACCTCTAGCTATGCGCATGGCAGGACCGAAGGAGGCGCTCTGGCACGCCATCATCCGCCGTAATTACGGAGCTAATTATTTCATCATCGGGCGCGACCATGCCGGTCCCGGCAACGACAGCCATGGCCGGCCATTCTACGGTCCCTACGAGGCCCAGATGATGCTGGAACAATATGCCGGGGAAATCGGTGTCACGCCGGTGCCCTTCAAGGAGCTAATCTACCTGCCCGATGAAGATCGCTACGAGGAGATCAGCAAAGTGCCCGAGGGAACACGCACGCTCTCGATTTCCGGAACTCAAGTGCGAGAAGAGTATTTGGCTAAAGGCAAGCCCTTACCTGAATGGTTTACCCGCAAAGAAACCGCCGAAATCCTCCAACAAATGTATCCACCTCGTCATCGCCAGGGGGTCTGCATCTGGTTCACCGGCTTGAGCGGCGCCGGCAAATCCACCACAGCGGAAGTGCTCACCTCGTTACTTATGGAACGTGGACGGCAGGTGACTCTGCTGGACGGCGACGTCGTACGCACTCACCTCTCCAAAGGCTTGGGCTTTTCCCGCGAGGACCGCGACACCAACATTCTGCGCATCGGTTTTGTGGCTTCGGAGATTGCGCGCCATGGAGGCACGGTGATCTGTGCTGCGATCAGCCCTTATCGCGCCACGCGAGAGGAAGTGCGCAAGATGGTCGGTGATGAACGCTTCATCGAAGTTTTTGTCGACACCCCGATCGAGGTGTGTGAAGCGCGCGATGTGAAAGGGCTCTATGCGCGCGCTCGCCGCGGTCAGATCACCGGATTCACCGGCGTTGACGATCCCTATGAGCCTCCGATCAACCCTGAGATCACGCTCGATACAGTCAACCACACAGCAGAGGAAAATGCCCGCCTGATCATCCAATACCTTGAAGAACAAGGCTTCCTTTTGCTCGATGGCCTCAATCGTAGGGGAACCGCTGCCATCGTCTCAGACGATGGACGCAAGGCGCTTGAGCAAAACAGATGAGATAGGAGACTCGCTCTCCACAGAGTTCACAACCCGAAATTGGCACGAATACTCTATCTGCCAACGGCTATCTGCAATGGCTCTGCCTGAGTATAATAAACTCGTGAACGATCAATGGGTCTTCCCTGCTCCATATAACCGCTTGATCGAGCGCTTGACCCAGCTCTGTCATGCGCACTATGGAGAGCGTCTGGTGAGTTTGGTTATTTATGGCTCGCTGGGGCGGGGGACAGCCACTCCCGAGTCTGATGTGGATTTGCTGATCGTTGCAGAGAATCTACCCAAAGGTCGCATTCCTCGGGTGCAGGATTTCCTCGGCATTGAATGGCAACTAAGAGAAGAGTTCAATTTCCATTTTGAGCTTTCCCCGGTCTTCAAAACCCCTGCCGAAGTTCAAGTCGGCAGCCCCCTGTTCCTAGATATGACCGAAGACGCAATCCTGCTTTTCGATCGCAATCGCTTTTTTGAGCGCTTTCTAGAAAGCCTTCGCGAGCGATTGCGCAAACTGGGGGCGAAGCGGGTTTGGCTGGGCAATGCCTGGTACTGGGACCTCAAGCCGGATTATCGCCCGGGGGAAGTATTCGAGACATGATGAGCGTGTCCCTCGCAAAGGCATATTTAGAAAAAGCCCAAAAGCGCTTGAAAATCCTTCCGGTCCTTTTGGCCGAAGAGGCTTACTCCGATGTGGTCCGAGAAGCGCAAGAGATCGTCGAACTAGCCCTGAAGGGAATCTTACGCTACGTCGGCATTGACCCCCCCAAATGGCATGATGTGGGATCAATCCTACTCGATAACCGAGAGCGCCTGCCCGAGGACGTTGCGTTGCAGGCAGATCAAATGGCCAAGATTTCTGCTTGGTTGCGTAAGGAACGAGAATTTTCTTTCTACGGGGACATAGACTTTGTTCCCACAGAGCAATACGTCTCAGAAGACGCCGAAAGGGCCATCCAGGATGCCCATTTTGTTGTCCAAGTTGCAGAGCGCATAATCCGGTAAACAGCCCTGTGCTTAGTCTTCGAGTGAAAATGGAATATGTCTCGGTCTTCCGTTTTAGAGAGCTTTAAGATCACCGACCGGGTCGCCATTGTGACTGGCGGTGCGGGATTGTTGGGCAGAGAGTTCTGCCGCACACTTGCCGAAGCCGGCGCTAAAGTGGTCGTCGCCGACCTGAATGAAGAGGCAGCCGCGGCGACGGCGGAAAGCTTAAGTCGTCAGGGGCAGCAGGCTTTGCCGCTGCAAGTAGATGTGACTTCTCCCATCTCAGTTCGCCAGATGATCGCCCAAACCTTAGAGGCGTTCGGCGCAGTAGACATCCTAGTTAACAGCGCCGCCCTAGACCCCAAATTCGATCCTCAGCACAGCGCTCACTCGACTGATTTCGAAGACTATCCCCTTGAACTCTGGAATCGGGCCTTGGCGGTCAACCTGACCGGTGTATTCCTCTGCTGCCAAGCAGCAATTCCGCCCATGCTTCGCCAAGGAAAGGGGGTGATTATCAACATTGCCTCAATCTATGGATTGAATGCACCCGATCAGCGCATCTACCAACGGCCGGGTCATCCCCCCCAGTACAAACCCGCTTACTACACCGTTACTAAGGCGGGTGTGTTAGGTTTGACCGCATATCTTGCCGCCTACTACGGTGCCCGAAACATCCGCGTCAACGCCCTGACCCCGGGCGGCGTATATAATCAACACGATGAAGAATTCGTGCGCGCATACTCTGCGCGCACAATGCTTGGGCGTATGGCAAACCTCGATGAGTTGAACGGGGCTTTGCTCTTCTTAGCTTCGGACGCCTCTGCCTACGTGACCGGGGCAAATTTGATCGTAGACGGCGGTTGGACCGCCTGGTAGAGAAAGCGAAGATGGAACCGCGTACAGAAGTCCTGGCTCTGATCCCTGCGCGCGGCGGTTCGAAGAGCATTCCGCGCAAAAACATCCGTCCTTTCTTCGGCCACCCGCTGATCGCATACAGCATCGCCGCTGCCCTTGCAGCCGAGACGGTGACGCGTGTGGTCGTTTCAACGGACGATGAGGAAATTGCAGCCACTGCCCGTCAGTACGGCGCCGAGGTGCCTTTCCTGCGCCCAGTTGAGCTTGCCCAAGACGACACTCCGGACTTGCCCGTTTTCCTTCACGCGCTGCAATGGTTGGCAGAAAACGAACAATATTCCCCTCAGATTGTGGTGCAGTTGCGTCCTACCTCGCCGCTGCGCCGAGTGCAATACATCGACCAAGCAGTGCACAAACTCCTGCTTCAGCCCGAAGCAGACTCGGTGCGCGCGGTGATTGAACCGTTCCAGAACCCCTACAAGATGTGGAAAATTGACTCCGATGGCTTCCTGAAGCCTCTACTGGAAATCGGGGTGCCCGAAGCATACAACCTGCCCCGCCAGATGCTCCCCAGAGTGTATTGGCAGACCGGCTATGTCGATGCGGCTTGGAGCGATACAATCCTGCAAAAGCATTCCATGACCGGCGAACGTATCTTACCGCTAGTCTTGCCCTCCTCCGAGTGGATCGACATCGACTCTGAAGAGGATTGGAAGCGCGCCGAACGCCTACTGGAGAGCGGTGAACTCACTTGGGACGATTTAGGCTTTGAACCCGATCACTACCTCCATCTGAATTGGTGACGGCGGTACCTAACGCAATTCTCCCCTTTCTCGAGGTGATCCCGTTGGTTCGGTGTGGATCGAAACCAACCTAAAGCCAATCGGCCTTGGCTTAGACTTAGGGGCTTCTAGAAAAAACTCTCCGGGAGAACATTGCCGGGATGAGTGGGTCTTCGCATCTTCTCCCTGTTAACTCCCTGAAGGATAGCCCTGCTTTGCTCTCAGCTCACAAAGTTAACCTTTCTTCTCCCACTTTAAGAAACCCTAACCGCATCCTCCTTGGGTTAAATATACAATCAAGCGAGGAGAACTACTTTTAGGAGCAACCTATGCCTGTGATTAAGATCGGTGACCGTTTGGTCGGAGACGGCCAGCCCACCTATATTATCGCCGAGATCGGAGTCAACCATAACGGCATCCTAGCCTTGGCATTAAAGTTGATCGACATCGCCGCCGATGCCGGCGCCGATGCGGTCAAGTTCCAAAAGCGCAAGCTGGAGAAACTTTATGCCAAGAAGTACCTTGAAAACGCTAACGCCGGAGAGAAAACGCTGCGTTATCTATTGCCCATCCTCCAGCAAGTGGAATTGCCAGAGCACGATTTCTACACCATTGTTGAACACTGCCAGAAGCGCAATATTACGTTTCTCTGCTCCGCCTTTGACCCCGAAAGCGCTGACTTCCTCGAAACCCTTGGTGTGCCGGCTTATAAAGTGGCCTCTGCCGATCTGACCAATTTGCCCCTCTTGGATCACCTCGCTTCGAAGGGCAAGCCTTTGATCCTCTCCACCGGCATGTCACGCATGGAGGAGGTGGAGTTTACGGTCAATTTCCTCAAGCAACGCAATGTTGAATTTGCCCTGCTGCACTGCAACAGCACCTACCCAGCAGCTTTTGAGGATATCAACCTGCGCTTTATGGAAAAACTGCGGCGCTTTGGGGTACCGGTGGGTTACTCCGGACACGAACGCGGCATTGCGGTCTCAACTGTCGCCGCAGCGCTAGGCGCTGCGATCATCGAGCGCCACCTCACCCTCGACCGCACCATGGAAGGCCCTGACCACGCCGCTAGCCTTGAGCCTCAGGGGTTTAAGAAGATGGTGCGTGACATCCGTCAAGTAACCCTTGCCCTTGGCACCGGCGAGGAAAAATTCTTCTCTCGCGGTGAGATCCTCAACCGCGAAGTTTTGGGCAAGAGCTTGGTGGCTGCCAAGCGCATTGAGATCGGCGAAGTGATCACTCGCGACAAGATCGCCGTCAAGGGGCCGGCGCTGGGCTTATCGCCCCAGCATTACGAGCAGTTGCTAGGCCGAGTGGCAGAACGAGTGATCGAAGAGGACGAACCGTTCTTGGAGCGCGATCTTGGGATCAAGATTGAACTGGATACTACCCACACCTTGCCCATGGACTATGGCTTCACCGTGCGTTTCCGCGATTCGCACGAACTCTTACAGTATAGCCCGCGCATGTTGGAATACCACTTCACCGACCAAGATTTAGAGGAGCACTACCCGGGCGGAGATTACAACCTCAAACTGGTGGTGCACGCGCCAGAGTTTTGGGAACGTACCTTGGTGGATTTGTGCTCGCGCGATGAGTGGCAGCGCAAGGGCTCGGTGGAATTGGTCCAAAAGACCATTAACCTGACTCGGGAAATGGCACCACATTTTGTGGGCACGCCCAAGGTAGTAGTGCATCCGGGGGCAATGAGCCTCGATTACCCTATCCGCGACAAAAAGATGCTCTATGATAATCTGCGTCGCTCGCTGGAAGAAATTGACGCCGAAGGGGTAGAGCTCTTGCTGGAAAACCTTCCCCCGCGCCCGTGGTACTTCGGTGGTCAATGGTTGACCAACGCCTTCATGGACGCCTATGAGATTCGCGACTTTATCGAGCCACTGGGGCTAAAAATCTGCTTCGATACTTCCCATTCAAAGCTTTATTGCAACTGGGCGCATGTCGATTTCTTTGAACAGGTGCGCGTTCTCTTACCCTATATTCGCCATCTGCACCTCTCGGATGCCTCCGGGTTGGATGGGGAAGGGTTGCAAATCGGCGAGGGTACGATTGACTGGGTGCATTTTTTCCAAGTGTTAGGCGACTACCAGGGCACCATGATCCCTGAAATTTGGCGCGGTCACCAACGCCAAGGCGAGGGCTTTCTAATTGCTATTCAGCGGCTCTCGGAGGCTTATTTCAAAGCGCGGCAGACTGAACCAGCAAGCTGAACGATAAGCCCAAAGTTCAACGAAGTCTACGCTTTGCTGAGCGACGGAAAGTGAGAGCAAGCCCATCATCATTTCACCAAGGCGTTATCTGGCTACGTCGTGGAGCACCTTGCTCACGAGGAAGCATTTATGGAAAGCATAGACTTTCCATAGCTCGAAGAGCACAAGAAGAATTCATGACAACTTCAAGAGGGGGTTTCAACAACTACAACCGCAAATTGAAACAGCGGATGAGGCCGCGTTTTGCAAAGCATTGAACGACTCGTTTACACGGATCATCATTCATATCGGCAAAACAGACAGAAGATACGCAAATTTCTATTTCTCGAGGCATTCGGCGCCATAAGTCCGCCAATGCAAAGCGCCTAAGGTGTTAGGCTGAAGCGTTATGCAAAGCTCTAACTGGAAGAACTGCTCTTTCTCCGGTTTTGACAAAAGCACAACCGATAGACTAAAATATCAGCCAAATTCTGTTCCGGAGGAGCACCATGAAAACACTTCGAATTCTTTTGGCCATTCTTTTGACTTCCATAATAGCACTGAGCGCCTGTGCCCCCCGGCCGAGTGGCCCCGTCAAAGTCCGTATTGGCACGCAACCGTGGATCGGCTACGGGCCCTGGTGGATCGCACAGGAGAAAGGTTTGTTCGCCAAGCATGGATTGGAGGTTGAACTGGTGGACTTTGTTCAAGATACCGAGGTCAACGCTGCCTTTGCTTCCGGGGAAATGGATGCGGCTAATCTCGCTACCCACACAGCAATTAAGCTGTTTGCCAACGGGGTCGACCTGAAGGTGGTGCTATTGGAGGATGCCTCCTACGAGGCCGATGCGATCCTTGCCGGCGCAGGGATCAACTCTATCGCCGACCTGAAAGGAAAAGGCGTTGCCTACGAAGAGGGTTCAACCAGCGATCTGTTGCTCAACTACGCCCTAGCTCAAAACGGGATGTCCTTGGCGGATATTACCCCCGTTCCGATGCCGGCTTCGGATGCTGGCGCAGCGTTGATCGCCGGGCGGGTGGAAGTTGCCGTCACCTATGAGCCGTATATTTCCGCAGCCTTGGCAGAGAGCAAGGACATCAAAGTTCTCTACACCGCCGGCGAGCGTCCTGGCTTGATTTCGGACGTCTTCGTGGTAAGCGGCAAGTTCGCCCGCGAAAACCCTGATGCCGTGAAAGCCCTGCTGAAAGTTTGGGATGAAGCGATGGCCTTCTATAACTCAAACCCCGAAGAGGGCAAGAGGATCATCGCCGAGGCTGTCGGCAGCTCGCTGGAGGAACTGGCCACTGCCTTTGACGGCGTTGAGTTCTACGACCTGAAAGCCAATCAAACTGCCCTGAGCGGCGCCTTTATGGAGACAATCCAAGACGTGGCCGAGGTTTCCAAGTCGATCGGTTTGATCGATACAATCCCCGACCTTAAGGCAATGGTGGATACCTCGTTCTTGAAGTAGAGCTAAGTCATTGCTGCCTCTGGTTTCTTTCCGGGCCCGTCTATTCGTTTGGCATCCGCTGAGGGTGCCTTCGCCTAGGGATGTGCACCTCTACTATGCTCGACGCGCAGACGAGGATGCCCGAGATTCAGGCCTTTCGGAAGGCGGACAAGAACGTCCGCCTTCCCATCCACTGGGAAGGCCTATGACTCCGAGAGTTCTCGGCAGGGACGTCTGCGATCCGAAGGTTGCCGAGGTTGACGTACTTCTCATTGCTGCTGCAAGCATGTCACTTCGACCGAAGGAAGAACTCTTAGATTCCTCAGTGGCTGGTGCTCTTTCTGAATGAGCTGGAGAGAGATTGATCGCTTCCCCATATATGCGGTCTTCTCTACACGGGTGAAATCAAAGCACGAGGTTAACGACAAACGATGAAAATGAAAAGAAGAGCTCCTCCCCTCCTCGAACTACGTCGCCCTATCCCTCAGACTTGGTACTGGGGGGCGGGGCTGAGTTTCATCGGTGCTTTCCTGCTCGCTTGGGTTTTGCTGACCTCGCTAGGTCTAGTGCCGCGTATCTTTCTCCCTTCACCGCTAGCGGTGGCGAACGAGCTTGTCCGCCAAGCACAGAGCGGTATCCTCTGGCAGGATGCCAGCATCAGCCTTTATCGTATCTTTGTAGGCTGGCTGCTCTCTACCCTGCTGGCGGTTCCTATCGGTATCCTGATGGGCAATTTCCACTTTTTTGAGGGTTTGTTCGAGCCATTTATCGATCTTGTGCGCTATATGCCCGCAGTAGCGTTTGTGCCCTTGACCATCCTCTGGCTGGGCGTGGGCGACACACAGAAGTTCGCCATCTTGTTCATCGGCACATTCTTTCAAGAAGTGCTGCTGATCATGGATAACGTCAAGACCGTGCCGCGCGAACTGATCCAGATCAGTTCCACTTTTGGATTGAGCAAGTGGGAGATTCTGCGCCATGTTATCCTGCGCGCCGCCCTACCGGGCATCTGGGATACCTTCCGTATCACCTTGGGTTGGGCCTGGACCTATTTGGTGGTCGCCGAATTAGTGGCCGCCAGCGTCGGGCTGGGTTACCGCATTATGCGTGCCCAGCGCTTTTTGGAGACCGAGACCATCATTCTGGGCATTCTGATCATCGGCGCTATGGGGTTGATCACCGATTATCTCTTCAAAATCACTTATAAGAAATTCTTCCGCTGGGCGCTGCAGACCCGATGACCTACCCCAAACTTTCGGTCGAGCGCGTTTCTAAGTGGTACGATCTCGGGCACGGAGAGAGCCTGCTTGCCCTTCAGGATGTTTCGCTCACCGTACAACCCAATGAGTTTGTCTCTTTGCTCGGCCCCTCGGGGTGTGGGAAGTCCACCTTGCTAATGATGGCTGCCGGGTTGGAAGAGATTACCTCCGGGCACATTTTTGTGGATGGGCGTGAGGTCGAAGGACCCGGCTTAGACCGCGGCGTGGTCTTCCAGACTTACACCCTTTTCCCCTGGCTGACTGTTGCCGAAAATGTGCGCTTCGCCCTCAAAAAATCGAACCTCACTGCGGCGGAACAGGAGGAACGCGTCCGCCATCATCTTGAACTGGTAGGATTGGCTGCGTTTGCCTCTGCTTATCCCAACCAACTTTCGGGTGGGATGCGCCAGCGAGTTGCCATCGCCCGTGCCCTGGTCTATCGTCCACAGATTTTGCTGATGGATGAACCGTTTGGTGCCCTCGATGCCCAGACACGGATGTTGATGCAGGAACTGTTGTTGGAGGTCTGGCAGCAGGATCGCACAACGGTGCTTTTCGTCACACACGATGTCGATGAAGCGATCCTGCTCTCCGACCGCATCTACGTGATGACGGCACGTCCGGGACGCATCAAGGCGGAACTGCGCGTTGACCTACCTCGCCCACGTCACTGGCTGGAGACGGAAGGTTCGCTGCACTTTGCCGAACTGCGCCACGAAGCCCTGCGCCTGCTGCACGAAGAGGTGCGGCGCACAGGAGGGTAACCGTGGAAAAATTCCCCCGCCTGACCAACCGAGAATGGGATGTTCTCAAGTTGCTGCTGCAAGGGAAGGCTAACAAGCGCATTGCGTGGGAATTGGGCATCTCCGAACGGACGGTTGAATTTCACCTAAAAAACATCTATGCCAAGTTCGGAGTCAGCTCGCGAATTGAGTTGGTCTTGAAACTGGGCAAACTCCCAGGTGAATTGGAAAATGAAGCACTGGGGCAATCCACAGTTGCGCGCCGGGTGAAAAAGGCCGAAAATCGGGCTAAGCTCAATGGGTTGATCCATTGGGTAAAGTCCATTTTCGGCAAGGAGATCGAAATGAAACGCATCCGGCTCTCTCATCTTGTGGGTTGTGTGCTAGCAACGCTGTTGGGGGGCGGACTATGGGTGTTTGGGATGAGCGCAAGCGGGAACCTGGATAGGGAAGACTTTGCGGGATTTCTGATCCCGTTCCTGTTGCTCTTGGCGGCGGCTGGCAGTATTGTCGGTTGGTTCGGGACACTTCGAGGCCGATCGCTGATTCGGGTGCTTCTGAGCGCACTTTTGGGAACGGGAATTAGCCCCCTCTTCATACTCCCTCTGATGCGCTACGTAGTTGTCCCGATTGGTCAGGTTTTTGCCGGATTGGGTTTGCTGGATCCGGCCACAATGCCGGCTAAATTGGCTTTTGACCTAGCTATTGCAGTCATGCTCGGACTCTGGTGCGGGTTGGCTATCTTCTTGGGCATCCTCTTTCAACGAATTTCGATCGACATCCAAGTTAATGGCTGCCCCTCTCCAACCCAAAGAGAAGTCTAAACTGCCTACCTCAAAGGGTTGAAGGTGTTTCATTGCCGCTGCTTACGAACTCTTCGAATTTATTGGGCGGCTTGCGGGTTGGCGCTTAGTGCCTGCGCAATAACTACCCCCGAACTACAACGCCAAACATCGGTGCTTTCCCCAACACCATTCGTTCAACCTTCTCTCACTCCTTTACCCCCAACGGCGCCCCCACCTACTATTACTCTATCCCCCGCTGTGGAAATCCGAGAGCAGCCCGGTCCGCTTTACGAGACACTCTTTTCTATACCGGTCGGCGAAGGAGGGGTTACCTATCGGGGCGGTGGCGTGGCGGAGATGCAAACCAACGGTCCCAATGCGTTGGCTTTTACACCGGATGACGCATTGATCTTGACCGACCCGGTGAGCTATCGCTTATTGAAATATGACCTGAGCGGTCGATTTCTCAGCGCAATCGACCTACTCAGTTTGGATATCCTCAACGTCGTTGATCTGAGAGCCTCAGAGACGGGGCTTGTCCTTTTGGAGATCAGTTTGAATGTTGCCCCGCCGCGCTTTCGCGTTCATCGCCTTTCGTTTGATGGAGAATTGATTGCCACGGCGGAGATCCCCGAAGGCTTTCGCTTGGAAAATGGGCTGAGCGGCATTGCGGTCGATTGCGAGGGCGACATCTTTCTGGAGATCGAAGGCGGCTTTCGGCTCTACCGCTTGGCGGAGGTGTTGGAAAAGCCCGCCGACAAGGTGGCGCCTAGTGAGTATCGCTGCCAGGGAAAGGCCTATCGAGCGGTGCGCGGGGATCGGGAAGGAACGCCAATCCTGATGGCCGGCGATGTCGCCCTGACTACCTCGCTTACTACCGGCTTCGGCGGGCTGGGTCTGCTAGGTGTATTGGCGGACGGCAGTTTGTATGTGACCCGCGAGGACGTTCTCGATCTCTCTGTGGTCAAGGTGGATAAGACCGTTCACTATCTCGACGCCCAAGGGCACCAACGAGGGGTAGCACGCTTTCCGTTAGATGAATATTTCTATTACGTGCTACGTAGCCTGGCCATCGGGCGCGAGGGTCGGGTGTATGCGCTGCTTCCCCGCTCGAATGCAGTGGAGATCGTCCGCCTGAATTTCTATCATCAGTTGGAACCACTCCTTCCGAATGGTGTTGTCCCTTCTGTGGATGTTGCAAATACGCTACCTTGACCCTCGTGATCCGCTCTCATCGTCAGCTTTTTCGGAGCGTAGGCATTCCTGCCTATGCGTGCTAGCAGCATCTCTCCAAAGTAGGTTAATCGCCTCGAATGCGTCTCTGCCTTATTCCCCTAAAAACCGAGCCGCGCAATCCTGCGCTCAACCTCCAGCAGGTACGCAAGAGGCTAAACGAGGCCCGAGCCTTCCAACCCGATTTGGTTTGCCTCCCCGAATGCGCCTTAACGGGCTACCTGTGGGAAGAGAAAGACTTGGCAACCTTTGCCGAACCTATCCCTGGTGAGACGGTTCAGAGGATGGCCAATTTGGCGCGATCCGACAGGATTCACTTGTGCTTTGGCATGATCGAGTCCGCTGCCGAGGGCTTTTATAACACAGCTCTCCTGCTAAACCCTAACGGGGAAATCCTCCTCAAGCACCGCAAAGTGAACGAGCAACCCCCGTATCGTAGCGGAGCCGAGGTCGGCAGTGCTAAGACCGAACTTGGGAGGATCGGCATTCTGATTTGCGGCGATCTCTTCCACGCAGAGAGCATGGCAAAGATTGCCCCGAATTTGGATTTGCTCCTTGTCCCGATGTCGCGTGGTTTTGCTGACATCTCCCCCGACCCACAACGCTGGATGAACGAAGAGCGCCAAGCCTATCTTGTGGCGGTGAAGAAAGTCGGCAGGACTGCCGCCATCGTCAATGCTTTAGAAAACCTCCCCGAAGAGGGCGCCTTTGGTGGGGCAATGGTGGTGAGCGCGAGCGGCGAGTTGCTCGCCGAATCGCCACATGGCACAGACGAATTGCTGTTGATCGACCTGCGGTTCTGACGCGTCTCGGAAAGAGAGATACTCCCGCCCATCAGAGTTTTTGGGTGAAGGCGCCTAAGATTCGGAAAAGAGAGGGGAAAGGGTAAAGCAGTTGAGAGTCAACGTCCTTGTCTCCCAATACTTCGCCAATGGGGAGACCTGCGCTCCGAGGTGCTAAAACAACAGCGCTTTATGCTAATAGCGGCTCCAGTGAGGAATACTTTGCCTTTGCCTCTGTTAGAGCTTAGATTATTCCCGATTAGGTAGAAATCCAGCAATGAAACAACCTTTTTGGAGGCAACTCCAACTGCGTTGGGCAGGCTGGCAAAACCGCCAGCGGCTTAGGCGCTTAGCTTATCAGGTGCGAGCGCATGCTCCCAGAACAGAGGACTCGCCGAAAATCGTGGTCTTCAACGCCTCCTCCCGCTTGGCAGGCATAAGCCAAAACGCAGCTTTCACCCTCCTGGCCAGCCTTGGGCTAAGGTTGGCAGGTTACCGCATCATCCAATTTGCCTGTCAGGCAGGGATGTCCCATTGTGTGTTAGGCACCAATCGTCAGAATCATCGTCTGCCCCCTCCCTGTGAGCCCTGTATTGCTCAAACCAAGCGGCTCACACAAACTTTTGCGACGCATTGGTTTCGCTTCCGACCCGACTCCGATTTATTGCGCAAGCTCGGTGAGTTGAGCGTTGAGGAGCTGAGTGAGTTTCAACTTTCATCTCCCCGGTATGAAGAGCCGATCCCGTTGGGAAAGTTGGTGTTGCCCTCGATTCGCTGGGCACTGCGCTGCCATCACTTGCCGGATAACGAGCCTACGCGCTACCTCCTTCGCCAATATCTTCTTTCAGCTTACAACGTTGCTCTCCATTTCGAGACCCTGCTGGACAGAGAACAGCCCTTTGCCTGCTTGATCTTCAATGGCATTCTCTATCCCGAAGCAACCGCCCGCTGGGTCGCCTTGCAAAAAGGCGTTCGAGTTGTGACACAGGAAGTGGGCTTTCAACCCCTCTCCGCCTTTTTTACCGATGGCGAAGCTACTGCATATCCGATTCCCATCCCTGCCTCGTTTGAGCTGAACGAACGGCAAAATCAGCGTCTGGATGCCTACTTGGAACGGCGCTTTCAGGGCAAGTTCACCATGGCCGGCATTCGTTTTTGGCCGGAAATGCAAGGGTTAGATGAATCCTTTCTACAAAAAGCTGCTCAATTTCGTCAGATTGTCCCGGTTTTTACCAACGTGGTTTATGATACCAGTCAGGTTCATGCCAACGTAGCTTTTCGGCACATGTTTCACTGGCTAGATCATGTGTTGAAGATCATTCGTGTTCATCCGGAGACGCTGTTTGTCATCCGTGCTCATCCCGATGAGATGCGCCCCGGCACCGCAAAACAAGCCCGCGAGAGCGTGCGTAGTTGGATCGAAGCTAATGCAGTGAACAAGCTGTCGAATGTGATCTTTGTCGACTCACAGGAATACCTTAGCTCCTATGAGCTGATCCAACGCTCCAAGTTTCTGATGGTGTATAACTCCTCGATCGGCTTGGAGGCAACCTTGCTCTCTGTCCCAGTGCTCTGTGCCGGGAAAGCCCGCTACACCCAATATCCAACCGTGTTCTTTGCCCAATCGATTGATGAGTTTGAACAGTTGGCAGAGGCGATGCTAACTGTCGAAAAGATCGAGTTTCCACCCGAATTTCGGCGTAATGCGCGGCGGTTTTTGTACTACCAACTTTACCGCGCTTCTCTACCTTTTGGCAGATACCTCGAGCCTGCGCAACGAGCAGGTTTTGTCCAATTGCGCGATTTCGGTTGGGAGGAGCTGCTACCCGAACGCTCTCCTACTATCCAGACCATCCTGCGCGGCTTTCAGGAAGGGGGCGATTTTCTGCTGCCCGAAGAGGTAGAATGGATTGCCTATGGAGAAGATTGAGATCCTCTCGGTCGAACTCCTCGATCGTCACCGTCCGCTGGTTGAAGAGCTGAAAGCCGTTGCCCGGCACCTCCAACTCGAATTTGGCTGGCATTACTTGCTGGATTTGGCGTGGATTCTCTCCCACTTAGGGGATGTCAAGGGGAAAACGATCCTGGATGCCGGCGCCGGGACGGGGGTTTTACAATGGTATCTAGCAGCGCATGGGGCAACGGTCATCAGCGTTGACCGCACCAGCCGCGCCGATTTGCCTTGGCGCTTTCGGCGCTGGACAAGGGTGAAAGGACTGCGCCCAACGGACTTGAATCCAGCCCTAACCGCTCTGCTGAACGCCGGGCGCAAGGGCGGTTCGTTGAAAGAGCGCTTGCGGGCGATGAAGCAGGTGGTGAGCGGTCTTTACCGCCCCTTATCTCCAAAGCCTCTCCCACAGGGCGAGGGGAGGCCCTCACCCCCGACCCCTATCCCACGGGGCGAGGGGAGGCCCTCACCCCCGACCCCTCTCCCATGGGGCGAGGGGAGGCCCTCACCCCCGACCCCTCTCCCATGGGGCGAGGGGAGGAATGATGGAGAAATTATCCTCTACAATCAAGACCTCAGTCATCTTTCCGACATTGCCGACAATTCTATCGATGCCGTTGCTGCCCTCTCAGCGCTGGAACACAACCCTCCTGACCGCTTGCCGTTGGTTATCCGAGAACTGATGCGCGTCCTCAAACCCGGCGGTGTCCTCCTCGCTACGCTTGGCGCCTCGCCCGATCGAGACTGGTTCCATGAACCCTCGAAGGGGTGGTGTTACAGCGAAGCCACCTTGCGCTGCGCCTTCAACCTTTCCCCCGATGCCCCTTCTAACTACGACCGCTACGCCGAGCTGATGCAAGCCCTGCGGGAGTGTGCCGAACTGCGCGATAACCTCGCCAGTTTTTACTTCCGCTCTGGGGATAACGGGATGCCGTGGGGCAAGTGGGATCCACAATATCAGAGTGTGGGGGTGTTGAAAGTGAAAGCACACGGATAATAAGGTGAAGGTGCCTCATCCATCTCCCATGCAATAAAGAAGATTTGAACGGAGTGATGTAAGCTATGCCGCTGGCTTTTTTATCTTGCGGAAGACTCTCGCCCAATCTACTTTGGCGGTAATCGGCATTATCACAGCGAGGCTAAGGATTGCTCCAGCGGTGATGACCAGCCCAGTGCACCCTTTGCAGAAAAACACAATACGAGAAAAGCAGTAAAAACACAAACTGAGCAAGCCCTGCTCCTAGGGAAAATTGCCAACTTTGAACCTGCCCAAAGGATTTCTGTTCTTGATTTTCCCTTCCGTTTTGCGATATACTCTCAAAACAACGCCCCACACTTCATGAAAGCAATTTCCGGTTTCTTATAGTTCAAGCGTTAAGTGCCAAAGCAAAGAGAAGAGCCTATGGACAAAACCTTTGAACCCGAAATCGAGCGCATCAAAGAGCGTCTGCGCCAAGAGCGCGAGACGTTTGATCAGCACAAGGCGCATGAAAATCGCTGGTTTCAGTTGCGGCTTATCATGGGCTATTCCTCGGTTGTCCTTCTTGCGAGTATCATCGTTATTTCCTCCTTAATCTTATTCAATCACCAAGCCTACTCGAGCAGTGTGGTTACTGCTGCTGGAGCTGCCTTATTCGTGGATGCACTAGGATTGGTCATCAGCATCTGGAAGATTGTGTTCAACCCCGACTTCATGACCAAACTGGCTCCAATCACGCAATTGGACAAAAGCGAAGCAAAATTCTTCGAGACCCCAAGCCGTTCTTCGACCCTCGAAGACGAGCCGGTTATCCTTTCGGCAAAATACGGCGCTAGGGACAATTGGATGGATGTCACCCCTCTGCTCAGGGCGAAAGTAAGGGATGGAAAACTGGATGTGGTTGCCACCAACGAAGAATTTGGAGTTGATCCCTTCCCCGGAGAGCCGAAAAAGCTGGATGTAACTTACCTCCATCATGGGAAAACCTATTCTAAGAGCATCTCTGAAACACAGAGGTTATCCATACCCTAATCCACCTACCGGAGTTTCTATGAGCGAGAACGTTTCTTCGAACCCCTTGACCAATCGAATCCGTGAGGCGTTATCGTTGGCGCTGCAAGTGCCGATTGAGGGGATTTCTGACGATTTGGCTTTCGGTGACCTCCCCCAGTGGGACTCTATGGGTCACATGGAGGTGATGATGCGCCTCGAAGAATCTTTCGGCATCGAGATTAACGCCGAGACCATCGCTGCGCTGACCAGCGTTGCAGCGATCCGCCAATACCTCGAAAGTAATCACCTCGCAGCGCCCTCATGACCTCCTCAAGCCTCCAATTTGCCGCAGCAGTAACCATCCCCGACCACCTGATCGGCGAAGTGCATTCTAAGCTCGCCTACGTGGATGAACGCATTGCAAAGGCCCACATTTCGCCCTCCGGCGATCAAATTACGCTGGAACTCAAATACGCCATCCCCGCCGCCGAACGAGCTGCAATCGAAGAGAAGGTACAACGGGTGGTGCTTTCGATGGCAAAGGGCGCTATCCGTCCGAAGGTGCAGGTGCTGGAGGATTACCTTGATCGCCCGACTCCATTTGCCGCCGACCCGATGCCCGAGCTACTGCGCCGCGGCGAGCTCTTCCAAGAGGCAGAGGGGATCTATGCTCTAGGTCCGCTGTTCACTCGGCTGATTGAGTGGTTTGAGAACCGCTTTCTCCAGCTAGCCGACTCCTTTTCGGCTCGCCCTTATCGCTTCCCCACACTGATCCCGGCGCGTTTTTTGGAACGGGTGGGATACTTCCGGGCTTTCCCCCATTCCCTTTCTTTTGCCACGCACTTACGCACTGATTTAGACCAGATCGATGCCTTTGCCGAAGGAGCATCCTGCGATGAGCACGGCCATCTGAAGGTGCCCTTAGAGAGCTTCGCCCCCGTCCGGACTTTGCTTTCGCCAGCCGTGTGCTATCACTTGTATTTCACCTTGGCCGACCAAACCCTTCCCCCGCAAGGAGTGGTCGCTACTGCGGTTGGAAATTGCTTTCGCTACGAGTCGTTGAACTTGCATTCCTTGGAACGGTTGTGGAACTTCACCATGCGTGAGGTGATCTTTGTCGGTGACAAGGAATTCGTGCTGGCAAACCGCGAGCTTGCTCGTCAGCGGATGCAACGTGTTTTTGGAGAAATCGGCTTTGCTTACCGCGTCGAGAGTGCCAACGATCCGTTTTTCATCGGCGAATTCCGCAAACAAGCTGCATTCCAGAGCGCCTTTCAATTGAAGTACGAGATCCGCGCCCGCTTGCCCTTTAAGGATGGAACACTGGCGGTCGGCTCCTATAACTATCACCAAGATTTCTTCGGGCGTCACCTGAACATCCGCTTGCCTGATGGCTCACCTGCCCATACGGGCTGCGTTGCCTTCGGCTTGGAGCGCATTGCTTTTGCCTTTCTAGCTCAATTCGGCTTTGATTCAATCCATTGGCCGTCCTCAATGCAGGAGGTGTTCGGATGAGCGAAGCGCCAAGTGAAACCACCCAGCCGGTTGTTCACTACCGTCTGGCAACCGAGGCCGATTTCCCGGTTCTGAAGGAATTCTATACAAAGCTCAACCAGTTTTTTTACCAGGTAGGCTATCGTTTGCCCCACCCGGAAAACGTTGGCGAGGTGTGGCTAGATTCTTTCCGCCGTACGTTGGGCCGCTTTAGCCGCGTGGATGTCGCAGAGATCGATGGACGTGTGGTGGGGTTTATGCTCTGTCGCATTAAGCGCGTGCCCGCCTACATGGGAGGCGTGCTCGTCGGTGAGCTAAGCGACATGTGGATCGAGCCCGAAGCGCGCCGCATGGGCATCGGCGATAAACTCTCGCGGTTAGCCTTGAACTGGCTGCGCGAACAAGGGGTACATTCGGTTGAAATTCAAGTGCTGCGCGACAACGAAGCCAGTTGGAAACTCTACGAGCGCATGGGCTTCAAGCTCGAATTTCGCGTTGGGCGTTTGCTGTGGGAGGAGTATGTTGAGGAATAGCTCGCTTTCAGTCCTGGCCATGTAAGCAAGGGTGCATTTCAAAACATAGGGCGCTAGCCGATACCAACCTGAAACATTTTCCTTCTCGAGCGAACATTTCAACCAAGAACAATGCGGGTTCTGATATACGCACAGCTAAAGGACTCGCTGCTCTCCCTCAGTCTCCAGCGTGGCGACGGTGTGCTGGTTCATTCGGCCTTGCATTTCCTCGGCAAGCCCGAGGGCGGGGCGGAGATGATTTTGCGAGTCTTGGCCGAGGTCCTCGGCATCAGCCTAGAAGACTCTTCTCCCACCGCTTCGGCGGGAACATTGGTGGTGCCGACCTTCAATTTTGCCTTTGCGCGCGGTGAGCCGTTTGATCGCCAAAACACACCCTCGGTGGGAATGGGGGTCTTCTCCGAGCTGGTGCGCAGGCACCCTTTAGCCCAGCGTACGCCCCACCCCCTACAATCAGTGACTGCCCTCGGGCGCTACGCAGCCGACCTTGCCAGCCGCCATACCCTGGGCGCCTTTGACCCTGGCTCGGCCTTCGAGCGCATGGTGGAGTTGGACTTTAAGATTTTGCTCTTGGGCGCCGATGTGCAGGCGATCTCACTGTTGCATTATGCTGAGCAGCGCATTGGGGTTCCCTACCGTTACTGGAAGGAATTTCGCGGCCCGGCGCGCATGGACGATAAATGGGAAGAGCGGGCTTATCAGATGTATGTGCGTGACCTCGACCTAGATCCGAAGATTGACTTGCACCCCGTGCAACAGCGCCTTGCCGAACGAGGGAAGTGGCACAGCCAAGCAGTCAATTATGGGTTCATTTCCGTGTGCCGCATGCGGGACTTTGTCGAGGCAGTGGAAGAGTTTCTGCGAGAGGATCCGTGGAGTTTGGTGATCAATCGACCTTCTAAGAGCTGACGGCGAAGTCGGTTTGCCAGCAGCTCCCAAGGCCCAAATTGTCTCTCCGTTCAACTTATAACGCTCGAAAAGCAACCTAAAGAGCAAACAGCCTCATCCTTGATCTGTTGGATAGACCTCTCGTATCCGGGCAGGTGCCAAGCCCGCTTGGTGACGAGAAAGCCCACGGACTATCGGAACTCCATGTAGGAGAAAGGGTCTAGGACATGAAAGCTCAAATTCCTGAACCCTCTTTGCTAAGCCGCCTGCTGATGGTGGGACTCGGCGGGATAGCGGCCATGGTCTCCTTTGCGGTGAGTTACTTTCTGAGAAGCGCGATCTTCTACTTTTCTTCTTGGGTGGCGGATCGCAGCGAGGACTTTTTGATCGGCGGACTCATCCTTGGGGGCATGTTGGCTCTCGGCCTCCCCATCAGCGGCGGGCTAAGCGGTTGGGTGGGCGGGTCTGTCGGTGGTTTCCTCATCCAAAGTCGGTGGTTGGTACAAAAGGGTTGGCTCAGAGGATGGGTCTTCGCTTGGGCCTTGGGCGGGGCGATCATAGAATTGGCTTGGAGCGAAGACAGATCATATACAAGCCTCAGTTTTGAGACGGTCTTAGGCTGGGTAGGCTTAGGGATATTCATGGGAGGAATATTCCCCACCCTATTTCCCCCGCCTCCTCGACAACCCTTGCACTGAAACCTTACATTTCTGTAAAGTTGTACTCGGGCTATCTCCCACTTGGTACAATTGCACCTGAGTAAGCGGGAATGGCCCATGGGTTGCTTATGTCGGACGGTTGTAAGGGTCGAGACGAGAGGAAGAGCAGAACCATGCTAAGACTAGGCCTAAGCGGGAACTTCAGGCGGATATCGGGCGCCCTTTTCTCCGGCTTTCTTCTTGCCACCCTTGCGATTCTTGCACTGAGCCGGGTCCCAGCGAGGGCCGAACAGCCGGGCTTGAGTTCTGCCTCGGAGACCACTTGCGAGCCATATCCCTTCGTCTATACGGCTGAAGTTCTTTACGGCAGCTTTGGAAAACCCCGTCCGAGTCAATGCTATCCCATCGCTGAAGCAGCTAAGTTTGACCTCATCGACACGGGTCCACAGAGCCATGCCACGCGCCGGTGGTGTGAAAACCCGCCCAATGCCTTCCAGGCCATCAAGGCACTCAACCCTAGAACGCAAATCGTGCTCTATCGGATGGGACCGGGGCAATATATCACCAGCACCTGGGGCAATGTTGGCGATGGTTGGGCGTGGATCAAGGCCAACCACGGCAAGGGCAAACCCGATCGCTGGACGGCTTTGGGCGTCCTAACCCAAGACTACCTAGTTTCACTGCCCTACCCCGTAGAGCGGGCGATGGAACTCGGCAACCGCAATTGGCAGACCTACTGGATGGAACGAAACTATAAGGACATTTGGGTCGATCGAATCAATTCCATGAACGGCAGCTATACGGACGGAATCTTTGCTGATGGGATGCAATACGGCGTGTCTTGGGCGAACAATTGGTGCGCTGAGAGTGCCTACAACCCTAGCAACGCTACCTGCGCCCAAAAAGACCATCCCGCCACCTACTACCAGAACAATACCTACAATCAATCCCTCTGGAGACAGCACTACGGGGAATTCCTCGAGCGCGCCGTGCCGTACTTCCGTCAACGCAATCTCAAGTTTGGCTTGAACGCCTGGCGCATTATTCACCCCGATCAGATCGCCCTCTATCAGCGCCTCGGGGTGATCGCCATGGAAGAGTGCGGTTTCCTGTGCACTGGACGGGTTGAACTGACTGAGTGGGAAAAGAAGCTGCGTTCGATGCAGGAGGCAACTCATTACAGCTATATCACCGTAAATCTAGCACCGGGCTACGATGATGACAATTCTGCGCAAGCGATGGACTCCACGTTCTGTGCCGAGGGGATTTGTCAGAACGGTTGGAAGTGGTTGTGGTACAGCTTGGGCAGCTACTGGCTGGCTTACGAACCCCAACGTCAAAATGCGTACTTTTACTTCTCCCTCTGGGAGTATCGAGGCAGCTTTTGGTTTGACGAATATGACCCACGTTTTCTGCATCTCGGCCTGCCACAAGAGAAGGCACGCAAGCTGGAGAATGGGCTTTGGATTCGGGAATTTCGGCGTGGCTGGGTGGTGGTCAATCCAACGCTAACCCCTAAAGTAGTTGACGTCCCGAAAGGCAAGGCGCGCTTGTTAGATCACACCAACTTCAAAGAGCCTGAAACGGTTGCCCCAGCCACCCAGTTTAATATTCCGGCCCTAAACGGGGTCATTTTACTCAAAGAGCCCCAGCCACCGCCGTTGTCTTGCACCTATTTGCCATTCCTTTCGCGCTAATTTTTCGGGGTAGATGGGCGGACTTCAATAGGCTTACGCATTGCTGGCTACTCAAACCTATCGAGCAGTGTAGGGAGTTGAATAGGTCGTCAGCTCCATATCCAGACGACTCCGCAGAGAGCGGAAATCCCTATCCGTTGTGTCCGCAGACGCCCAGGATTTCTCGGAGATCGGCGAGAATGCTGGCAACCCCTGCAAAATTCATCTCCTCTAATTGAGCCTGTCGCCCATCCGAAATCGAATCAAGCGGGAAAACCTTAGCTATGCTCACTTCCATGATTGACCTTATCCATGAACTTTGGTTTCTGCGCCGCGATATTGTGTCCGACGGTTTCGATCAAGCCCTCTATCGCTTAGCGCAAGAGGTGCCGATGACCGTCCACGAGTATCCCACCGGCGAGCCGTGTTGGACCTGGCGCATCCCCGAAAAATGGACCTGCCACGAAGCCTACTTGGAAACGCTGGACGGGAAACGCTTGATTGATGCTGCCGAGCATCCCTTACATGTTGTCTCCTACTCGTTGCCCTTTGAAGGGGTGGTCAGCCGTGATGAGCTGTTTGCCCATTTGCACACCCACCCAACCCTGCCGGAAGCGATCCCGTTTGTCTTTAAGTACTATCAACGCGATTGGGGCTTGTGTTGCTCGCAGAGGTTGAAGGAGTCGCTAACGGATGAAAAATATCGCGTGGTCATCCGCACCACCTTTGAACCCGGCATGCTGAAAGTGGGCGAAGTGGTTGTGCCAGGCGAGAGCGAGAAAACCTTTGTGCTTGTCGCCCACCTGTGTCACCCGGCGATGGTCAACGACGACTTGACCGGGGTCGTAGTCGGGTTAGATGTGATGCGCCACTTGCTCGTACAACCTCGGCCCTACTATACCTATCGGTTTCTGATTGTGCCGGAAACGATCGGCTCGGTAGCATACCTGAGCCACCACGAAGACCTGATTCCCAAAATGGTCGGCGGGCTATTCCTTGAAATGCTGGGCAATGACAGCCCCCATGCTCTACAGTTTTCCTTGCAGTCTCAGAGCCGAGTCGATCGCTGTCTGGCTGCCGCGTTCAAAGGCCTAGACCCGGCTGGTTATACTGGCCCTTACCGCAAGATTGTGCCCAACGACGAGCGCCAGTTCAATGCGCCGGGTGTGCGCGTGCCAATGCTCTCCATTTCTCGCGTGGAAAAGCCCTCCTATCCACCCCAACCCTACCGCGAATATCATTCCAGTTTCGACACACCCGAAATTGTCACCCAGGAGCGATTAGAAGCCTCGCGAGAGGTGGTCTTGGGACTGTTGCAAGCCTGGGAAAGAGATCAATATATCGTCAATCACTTCAAGGGCGAAATTTTTCTCTCCGGCTATGGCATTTGGATTGACTACCGCACCAACCCCGAAGGCAGTTTGCGCTTGTTTGAGATCATGGAACGCTGCGATGGGGAACATACGGTCTCAGACATCGCCCAAGAGCTCGATATTTCTTTTCAAGCGGTTTGGGAGGTCGTCTCGCTTTTTCATCAAAAGGGGTTAGTTTCCTTTTCTCGTTCTCCGTTCCCAACTTCGCCATGGAGATAGGTAACTTACCCCTTTGCGCCTTCTGAAGGCTGTGAAATTTTGCAGTATAATTGCAAAAAATCAATATGCAAGAGTTTTATATTTCACGCACTTTAGAGGCGACAATTCTTCGTGCAGCAGCCGAATTTCCGGCGGTTGTTTTAGTTGGGCCCCGTCAATCCGGAAAGACGACGTTGCTCAAGCACCTTTTCGGCGGAGAGCGGCGGCTGATCTCTTTAGAGCTGCCTGACGTGCGCTTGGCTGCCGAGCAAGACCCACGAACATTCCTTCGCCTATATTCCCCGCCTGTGATCCTCGACGAGATCCAGTATGCACCAATCCTTTTACCCTATATCAAAGAGCGAATCGATCAAAACCGCCATCAGAGCGGGCAATATATCTTAACTGGCTCGCAAAACATACTTCTCATGGATCGCGTTAGTGAAAGCCTTGCTGGGCGGGCAGCCGTCTTAAAACTCTTTCCCCTTACTTGTAACGAGATCAACGATCAGCCTCAGAGGCCTTTCCCCTGGCAAACCCCGGAGTTTCTCCCTACTCAGGAGCAGAAAAGGAATCATTGGCAGCAGATTCTGCGCGGCTCCTTCCCCGAAATTGTGTCCCAGCCAGGAAGAGACATCCAACTCTGGTATGCTAGTTATTTGCAAACTTACCTCGAGCGCGATATTCGCTTGCAAAGGGAGATCGGCGATCTCACTCGCTTTCAAACATTTCTCCGCCTCCTCGCATTTCGTGTAACGCAGCTCTTGAACTTGAGTGACCTTGCCCGCGAGGTCGGGTCCTCGGTGAACACCATCAAAGAATGGCTGTCCCTTTTGGAAGCCAACATGCAAATCTTCTTCATGCGCCCGTTTGCGCGGAATTTGGGGAAGAGATTGGTCAAATCCCCCAAAGTATACTTTACAGATAGCGGGTTGTTATGCTATCTTCTTGGGTTGCGTGACGTTCATGGGTTGGCTGCTGGCCCGCTTAGTGGAGCCGTTTTTGAAAATTATGTCATCGCTGAGATCTACAAGAGAAAAATGCACCAAGCTGAAGAGTGTCTTTTATATTTTTGGCGCACTTCGAGCGGTCAAGAAGTCGATCTGGTCATTGAGGATGGCCATCGACTGATCCCAATTGAAATCAAGCAGACAGCCACCCCCTTCCCTGATCTGGCAAAAGGGTTAGTAGCTTTTAAGTCCCTTTTTGCTGAACAAGTTACCCAAAGTTACTTAATTCACAGCGGAGATCAAATCTTACCTTTAGGGAAGGATATTTTAGCGATCCCTCTTTCTTCTTTGTGAGATCTTATGCCGTCTGCTCTTCCTTTGCCGCTCAAGGTTCCGCTCAAGCATCTACGCTGGCAAGCGCGTCGTTGGCGAGCCGGCTTGCGCTGGGGATTTAGCTATCAAGCCAGTCTGCCGGCCGTCTTGGGCAACGCCATGCCCAAGTCGGGCTCGCACCTGATCATTCAAGTGTTACAGGGTTTAACGCGCATTGCGCCCTTCGTCAATCCCGGCTTTCCTCCCGTCAACCGCACCGAGGACAACCGCAAGTTAGACGACTCCGAAACCCTGCGCAACCTGCAAAGTTTGCGGGCAGGGGATATTGCCTATGGCTATATCCAAGCCCGCGAGCCCTTTCTCTCGCTGCTCACGCAACCCAAATATGCTACGATTTTCGTCTATCGGGATCCGCGCGATATGTTGGTTTCGCACGTTTTCTATGCTACGCAGATACATCGCGGACACGGGATGCACGAATACTATACCCAACGCTTGAGAGATATGGAGCAGCGCTTGAACGCTGCCATATATGGTGTAGATGAACCGGATGCGCGGCTGTCAGGGGTGCGTCAAAAGTACTTGGATTATCTTGGCTGGCTGGAAACACCCGGAATTTTATGCCTACGTTTTGAAGATCTGATCTTAAACCGCCGACAAGCTCTACACCGTATTTTGGATTATTTGGGTGAACGGGGGTTTGAATTGCGTGTGGCTCGGGAGCAGGCAATAAGCGCTTTAGAAGAGGCTATCGTCCCCAAACGATCAGGCACGTTTCGCAAGGCTCAGCCCGGCAATTGGCGGGAATATTTTACAGAAGCGAACAAAATAGCCTTCAAGAACGTGGCGGGCGATCTCTTGATTCGATTAGGCTACGAAAAAGATAACAATTGGTAAAAATAAAATTGCATTTCGCAGAAGTTGAAATCTAGCGAACAAAATCCCAGATAAAGGAGTTAGCTATGAAATTTTGCACAGTGGTCAGTTGCATCGATGGACGCATCCAATTGCCTGTCAACCAGTATGTCCAAGAGAGATTTGGTGCAGAGTACGTGGATACCATTACGGAAGCCGGGGTCAACAGGGTCATTGCGGAACAGAGCCCCTCAACCATCCTCGAATCAGTGCTGCACAAACTATCGATTTCAATCACTGCACACCGTTCTTGCGGCATCGCAGTAGTTGGACACTATGATTGTGCCGGCAACCCTAACCCGCCTGAAATCCAGGCTCGCCATATTCTCCAATCGGTCGAGTATTTGCGTCAAGTCTACCCGGAGATGGACGTAATTGGTCTATGGGTGGATGAGAATTGGCAGGTTCACGAGATAGAGGAGCACCGAGGTTAGCTCCTCAGCGAACGCTTCTCAAGTTAAGCTGAGTAAAGGTTACTTTCGCGTGGTAATGAAAGACAAGATTAGGAGGATTTCAATGTTCGATGTCACGCTGCGGACGTCATAATAATGAGGTCCAATGCCGCAATGAACAACAGCCAATTGTGAAAATGGGCTGCATAGCTCATAGTGGGCCGGAGTGCTACGATTTGCTCTTCGACGGAAAACGTAGTCATTTGGAATACCTCACTACTTAACCCAAGTTACCAACTTGGGGCTAAGAAAGAAGCTCTAGGCATCTCTGATAAAGTTGAAGGTGACCTTAGCGCTACGGAGTGGAGGACAACATCGGCACCCGAATTACAGCAAGATACTGCTTTTTTTGATAGGTTGACGCTACTTCACCTGCTCTGCGCAGCGAAGCCGCGTTAGGTGCAAGCACGTGTGAGGCGAGTTTCTTTTTTTTTCAGGCATCCGCTGTCATCAACGCACGCTGCGCGATCTCTGGCAATTCAATAGGCACAAACATAGATGCGGGATAAAGATAGCCGTCAGGTTCTGATTCTCTGGTTAGTAGATCTCAAGAAGTTTTGATGGTTTGGAAAATTCTTATGGGTAAAAGCATTAAGTCGAGTATGACCAATTGGGAAGATTGTGTCATAAATCTAAAGAAAGGCAATTTGGTAGGTGACTATTTGAGTGACCACCACATATTTTTCCGTAATGGTCGGGAATTGCGTTAGAAAATAGAGAAGCGACATCGAAGATTAGCGTAGGAATAAAGAGTAGCGATCAGATGGACAGGGTGAGTCTGGCAAGCAAGCTCGAAAATCAGAAATCATACTTTGCAAAACTGATCACTCACGAGTGGTGGCGGGAAAAGCCATCAGGAAGACTTGCTCACCAATATTTTGATGCTCTTTTACGCAACGATCGGATAAATGGCTCTGAAACTTATTCAAGAGGCTGTGGCTCAAGGAATTTCTATTCAAGATATCTACGAGTATTTGAGCCCTGCCTACACGAGGTTGGCCGACTTTGGCAAACACAGCAAATTAGTATTGCTCAGGAGCATTATTTCACCGCTTCAACCCAATTCATCATGGCGCAACTTTATCCTCTTATTTTTCAATCTCTGCGCAACGGGCGGCGCATGGTTGCGGCTTGTGTAGCAAACGAACTCCACGAAATTGGACTGCGCATGGTTGTCGATTTCTAAAGGAGAAAGGCTGGGATACCCACTATCTTGGCGCAAATACACCGCCTTCAACCCTAGTCGATTACCTAGAATCAACCCAAGCAAACCTCCTCGCCATCTCAACCACGATTCCGATCCACATCCGAGATGTAGAAGAGTTAATTCGTCTTGTGCGAAAATCTAAAGTGGATTTTAAGATCCTCACGGGGGGATACCCCTAATTTATATCCCGATCTGTGGCAAAAGGTTGGCGCTGATGGAACAGCTCCGAATGCCGAACAAGCTGTCATGGTTGCTCATTCGCTGCTTCGCATGAATTGAGCTACTGTTTCCTCCTTTTCAAACAGTTCCCTTCCGTGACAATAAAGGGATGATTTGAGATGAAAATGTCCCGGCTTGAAGCAGGAACACGTGTTGTTTTGGATTACTTTGCGGCCTTCAATCGCCAAGATATATCCCAAATAATGGCTTGTCTGAATGATGATTGTACACTTGAGGCTGCTGCCCCTGCTCCGCAGGGTGCTCTCTATCATGGCAAACAAGCGGTTGCCAGTATTGGCAAGATTTTTTGCTCCAAAAAAAAGAACCTCATCTTGAGATTGAGGAGATTTTCGGTTTGGGTAATCGGTGTGTGGTCTTGTTGGCGACTTCAGTGGTTGGATAAACAAGGACAACCAAAGACCCTGCGTGGGGCAGAGGTCTTCAAGATCAGGGAGGGTTTGATTTGTGAACAATTCTCTTATACGGAGAGCTGTATAGATTTTTGAGTTTTTATTTTCGACTGTGGTTGTTTTGGATAAACTTGAAATATCATTCGTACAGGATGAACTTTTTATTTTAAGCGTTGAGTTAAAATGATCGAGGTTCTCAAACAAAAAGCCCGTGATCTTAAACGCAAAGCTTATGCCCTCTATTTTGTCTACCGAGACCCCCGTTGTCCGTGGTACGCAAAAGTTTTCACTGCGTTGGTCGTTGCCCATACTTTTAGCCCCATTGATCTCGTCCCCGACTTTATCCCTCTTCTGGGTTATTTGGATGACCTTGTGATCACTCCCTTGGGGATTTATCTCGCTCTAAAGATGATTCCTCCCTCCCTCATGGCAGAGGCACGGCAACAAGCCATCTCTCTCGAACAGGAGGGCAAGCTAACCAGCCGAGCAGGACTCTGGTTGGTAGTGGCCGTTTGGTTGGTGGCATTCGGCTTATTGGGCTTCATTCTTTATCGGCTAGCCGCCGCTTCGGGCATTTACCGAGCGCAGTGAAAAAGACTTCCCGTCCTCTCCGGCAATCATCCTGGATGTTGACCGCACGTTTGCTGCGCCGTTTACTTCGCCGCTTGCGCCAGCAAATGCGCTATGCGCGTCTCTCTCTGCAGGGGTTACCGATCCTGTTCGCTAACTCTTTCCCAAAAAGTGGTACACACTTGCTGACCCAAGTGCTTCAAGCCTTTCAGGAAATCGGTCCGGCGGTGGACAGTGGCTTGCCCGCAGTAGTCATGTATGAGGGAGACGTAGGTCGCCTGCGTTCGGACGAGGAAATCACCGCTGAGCTGAAGCGGTTTTTACCGGGTGACATTGGTTATGGACATGTCCACTCCACTTCTTTAGCAGCCATGACCCTCTCTTCCCCTCCCTTTGCTACCTACTTTATCCTCCGTGATCCCAGAGATGTGGCTGTCTCCCATGTGTATTATGTGACCGAGCTGGAGCCTCGTCATGTCCACCACCGCTACTTTGCTCAAGAATTATCGAGCTTTGAAGAACGGCTAGCTGCTACAATTAGAGGGGTGTATGACATCCAACCTCCTCTACCGGGGCTCGCTCTCCGTCTTGCGCCGTATTTAGGATGGCTAGAAGATGCGAGCGTGTTGACCTTGAGATATGAAGATTTTTTTCAAGATCGGCAAACCACACTCAGAGCCATTCTCGAACACGCAGTGAAACGAGGCTTTCCCTTATATCGGTCGTTCGAGGAGGCCGTTCAGATTTTGGAAAGCCATATCCGGCCGCAGCGCTCGCCCACCTTTCGCAAAGGAGGGACTGGAGGATGGCGCGAAGTATTCACTCCACGCCATAAGCAGTTGTTCAAAGAATACTGCGCTGGCATAGTTGAAGCCCTAGGGTATGAGGAGGACGAAAACTGGTAAACTTCAAATTGCGTTTTCCGAGAGCGGGGGGATCTCGATGAAGATAACTCAATCACAGAAAGTGAGGACTTCTGATGGCTAATGATAGTTTCCCAATCGTATTTAGCCTGCTGTGTGGGGGCTTTTTCTTCTTAGTCTTTGGCGGGCTAGGGATCTGGCTGATCGCTAGCAGCCGCAAACAACGTCAAAAACTAGAAAGAAGCCAAAACTGGCCGACAACGATCGCCGAGATCATCCTTGCCGAGGTGCGCGAAAGGAGCCAATACGATAACGAGGGGGATACTCGCCGCTACTACTACCCCCATGTGGAATATCGCTATCAAGTTGCCGGGGTGACCTATCAGGGGGACGCGCTCACTTTAGGCGCAAGAGTGGGCTATCCTTCTCCAGCGAGAGCTCGTCAAGAGCTTGCACGCTACCCTGTCGGTGCCCAGGTCAGGGCATACTTCAACCCCGAAGACCCCAAGGAAGCGGTTTTGGAGCTGCGCACCATAGGATCAAACTTTATGTTGATCTTCGGAATCCTTGCTCTGCTGATTGGGTTATGCAGTCTTTGCGGAGTTCTCGGGAGTCTGATTAGCAATCTTGGGTCTCGGTAGCTTGCGCTCCTGCTCTGTCGTTATCCGAGCATATAACGAAGAAAACCATATTGGCCGCTTACTCGAGGGAATTGCCCACCAAACCGTAAAAGCGGTTGAAGTGATCTTGGTCGATTCGGGCTCAACGGATCGAACGGTTGAAATTGCCAGAGGGTACGGCGCGCAGATTGAGCGAATCGAGCCTCAGCAGTTCACTTTCGGCCGTTCACTCAATTTGGGCCTTCACCGAGCCACACAAGACTTGGTCGTTATCGCTAGCGCCCATGTCTACCCCGTTTACCCGGACTGGCTAGAGCGATTGCTGGCACCCTTTGAGGATGAAAAGGTAGCCCTCACTTATGGGAAACAACGCGGCAACGAGCAAAGCCGTTTCTCGGAGAGGCAGATCTTCCTTCAATGGTATGGGGAACGAACGAACCTCTCCCAGGCTCACCCTTTCTGCAACAATGCCAATGCAGCGATCCGCCGCAGGTTGTGGCAACAGCATCCTTACGACGAGACGCTAAGCGGATTAGAGGACCTTGCCTGGGCAAAGTGGGCTTTGGAACAAGGCTATCGCATCGCATACGTAGCGGAGGCGGAGGTCATTCACATTCACCACGAGACCCCACGCGCCGTTTATAACCGCTACCGCCGCGAAGCGATGGCACTCAAGCGCATCTTTCCTCAAGAAACCTTCACCTTTCGCGATTTTCTGCGCTTGACCTTAAGCAACGTGATCAACGACCTGTGGCACGCCCATCAGAGTAAGGAACTGCGTCTCCACTGGCGCGAGATTCTCTGGTTCCGTTTTATGCAGTTTTGGGGCACTTACTGCGGTTATCGCCAGGCAGGCCACTTGACCTGGGAACTGCGTCGGACGTTCTACTACCCAAGGGGACTAAAAGAGGCAAGGGTTGCCTCGCTAACGCGCAACGTTGCGCCGATTCGGTATAATGAGACCTACGCTCAAGAGGAAAAGCTCAAGTGAACCCTGTGCCCAAATTTGTCGCTCTCGTGCCCATGCGACATCACTCCCAGCGAGTGCCGGGGAAAAACTACCGTCCGCTGGCTGGCAAGCCCCTCTTCTACCACATCCTTGAGACCCTACAAAGATGCCCGGAAATCGCCGAAATTGCGGTTGATACCGATAGCCCGCTGATCCTCCAAGAGGTCAAGAGGCATTTCCCAGCTGTCTATCTCATCGAGCGGCCTAAGGAATTATGTGGGGATCGGGTGCCAATGAACGAGATTTTGCTCTACGACGTCGCCCAAGTGAAAGCAGATTTTTATCTCCAGACCCATAGCACGAACCCGCTGTTGAAGGCAGAGACAATCTCCCGCGCAGTCCACACCTTTCTAGAGAATTATCCGGCTTACGACTCGTTGTTTTCGGTCACGCGGCTGCACACACGCTTGTGGGATCAGCTCGGACGGGCTATTAACCACAATCCGGCCATTTTATTGCAAACCCAAGACCTCCCCCCGGTTTACGAGGAAAATTCGTGCCTGTATATCTTCTCCGCGGAGACATTGGTGCGACGTCGCAACCGCCTCGGCGAGCGCCCTTTGATGTTCGAAATCGACCCCTCGGAAGCCTGGGATATCGATGACGAGCTGGACTTTGCAATTGTCGACTTTCTCCTCCGCAAAAATAACCCCGAACTGAGTTGAGGAGCTTCAATGAGCCGGGTGGTGCTTTTTTCTGCCCCTTACATGTTGCCCCGCCTCCATCACTTCCAACCACTGCTGGAAAGTTACCAACTCAAAGTGCTACCTGTTCAAGTCCAAGAGCGCTTGTCCGAGGAGCAATTGCTCTCCTTCGCCGGTCACTACGACGCCACCATCTGCGGGGATGACCGCTATACAGCGCGAGTGCTCGAGGCCTGTGCGCCACGCCTGAAGGTCATCTCCAAGTGGGGATCCGGTGTAGATTCCATAGATCAGAAGGCTGCAGAGCGGCTCGGAGTCCGAGTGTGTCGCACTCCCAACGCTTTCACCCTTCCGGTAGCAGACACCGTCCTGGGATATATCTTGGCCTTTGCCCGCCGCCAGCCGTGGCTGGACCGGGCAATGAAAGCCGGAAGGTGGGAGAAGCTCCCTGGGCGCTCGCTGAGCGAGTGTACGCTCGGGGTTATTGGAGTAGGGAACATCGGCAAAGCTGTGATCCGCCGTGCGCATGCTTTTGGAATGCGCATTCTGGGCAACGATATCGCTGAGATCGCTCCCGATTTCATCGCCGAGTACCGAGTGGAAATGACCAGCCTAGAAGAGCTGTTGCAACGCTCGGATTTTGTGAGCTTGAATTGCGATCTCAATCCCACCAGCTACCACCTGATCAACGCTGAGACCCTGCGCTTGATGAAACCGACAGCGATTCTGATTAACACAGCTCGCGGTGCGGTTGTGGACGAGCATGCGCTAATCCATGCCCTCCAAACCGGGCAGATTGCTGGGGCAGCATTGGACGTCTTCGAGAGCGAGCCTCTTCCTCTTGACTCACCTCTGCTCAAAATGGATCAGGTAATGCTGGCTCCACACAACGCCAACTCCAGCCCCAGTGCTTGGGAGCGTGTCCACCGCAACACTTTGCGAAACCTGCTCCAGGGTTTGGAGATCCCCTGTGAAGACCTAGAAGAACGATATCTACGCTTTACTTCGAACTCTGGACAATGAAAAAACCTCAAGAAAGCAGAAGAGAGAATGTGCTTGCCAGACCTCCTCGAAAACGGGAGGAATTGTGCACCTGGGGAAGTCCGGGGTATTCCTTTGGTGCTCTCTTTCAACGCTGGCGAACTCGATGCGCTCGAAAGTTCCTAAGCATCGGAGGAGTATTATGGAGAAGTCTGAGCGGGGGTTTCCAAGGGTTGTGCTGATCACCGGTGCCGCCGGCGGAATTGGGCGGGCAACCGTTCATCACTTTGCGCACATGGGTTGGAAAGTGATCGGCGTGGACCGAGCACCGTTTGGTGAGGGTTTTCCGTCTGATGGAGCGTTTATCCAATCGGACATTGCGGTGAGCGAAAACCTGCAAGCCCTCTTCGAAGCCACCCAGAAGATCACTCCTTGCCTGCACGCTCTAGTGAATAACGCGGCGATTCAAGTGGCTAAACCGCTCTTAGAAACGACTATCGAGGAATGGAATATGGTGCTCGCTTCCAACCTCACCTCGGTCTTTTTAGGTGTCAAATTGGCTTACCCATTACTCAAAGCGGCTGGCGGAGGAGCGATTGTGAACGTCTCCTCGGTACACGCCATAGCGACTTCGGCAAACATTGCAGCTTATGCGGCCAGTAAAGGGGGTCTACTAGCCTTGACTCGGGCCATGGCTATCGAATTTGCCAAGGATAATATCCGCGCCAATGCGGTCTTGCCTGGTGCAGTGGATACCCCCATGCTGCGCGCCGGCCTAGGGCGAGGGCATCTTGCGGGGAGCGACGTACGCGAGCGACTGGATAACTTAGCCCGAAAGACGGTCAGCGGCCGAATCGGCAAGCCCGAAGAGATTGCTCATGCCATTTATTTCCTCGCTGACGATACCCAGTCCTCTTTCATGACCGGCCAGGCCTTGGTGGTTGACGGTGGTGCAACCGCCCGACTGAGTACAGAATGAGGTGATGAGCACCTATCTTCCTCTGCTCAAGCGTCTAATCCCTCCTGCACTTTGGCGTCCGGCCAGCCAAGTGCGCTACGCCCTAGATCGTATCGCTCAGTGGCCTGCGGCTACTTTCCACCCTTGGCGCCGCAAAAGCCTCTCTCTCCTGGGGAGGTATCACAATCTCCATCGGGGGCAACGGTGTTTTATCATCGGTAACGGGCCCAGCCTCAGGCAAACCGATCTCTCGAAACTGAAGAGAGAATTTACCTTCGGGTTGAATCGCATTTACCTTGCCTTTGACCAGATGGGCTTTCTGCCTACTTATTACGTTTCGGTCAACGACTTGGTGATCGAACAATGTCTGCGCGAGATTCTTGCGCTGCCCATGCCCAAGTTTCTTTCTTGGCGCTCGCGCCGCTTTTTTACCTATCCCCCCGATGAGACAACAATTTTCTTGCATACCACCCACACCGGTCCGAAATTTGCCGCAGATGCGCGCGAGCGCCTTTGGGAAGGGGCAACGGTCACGTATGTCGCCTTACAGCTTGCCTACTATATGGGGTTTCAACGGGTGATCCTGGTCGGGGTCGATCATAGCTTTTCGACCCAGGGAAAACCCAACACCACCGTGGTCTCCCAAGGCGAGGATCGTGATCACTTTCACGCCAGTTATTTTGGCAAAGGCTTCCGATGGCAGCTTCCTGACTTGGAGACTTCGGAACGTGCCTACCGGATGGCCAAAGAAGCCTTTGAGCGCGCCGGAAGGGAAGTATTGGATGCGACAATCGGCGGAAAATTGCAAGTGTTTCCAAAAGTGGATTACGAGAAATTGTTCGATCAAAAGCCTGCCGGCTCAAAGTAGACAAGAATCTAACGGTTACCAACTTCCTTGGCCATCTGCGCTGGACAGGCATAGGCAGTATGAGGCAGAGTCCGGCCACTCTAGAGGGGTTCTGGCCGTCTTTGCTGAAGTTGAGCTTGCTCCCTTATGAATTTATACCCAAGGATGAACTGAAAGTGTGATTAAGCTGAAATCCCTCGCCTCACCGTATCGTTGGATTCCCCTCTTTCTCCTTGCGCTAGGAGCTGCGCTTCGCCTTTACGATCTTACGGATCCTCCCCTCGACTATCATCCCTCCCGCCAACTGCGCGGCGCAATTATTGCCCGGAGCATTTACTACCAAATGCTACCGGACGCTGACCCACTTAAACGAGAGCTTTCCATATCCATTGCCCGCTCAACGGGGCGTTTCGAAGCCCCAATCCTAGAAACCCTTGCGGCTTATACTTACCGCCTGCTTGGAAACGAGCAACTCTGGGTGGGAAGGGCTTATAGTATCTTATTTTGGCTGATCGGTGCGTTCTTCGTCTACCTCATTGCAAAACGAGCAACCGACCCGGATGCAGCGTTGTTTTCCTTAGGTTACATGCTTCTCTTACCTTTCGCCGTGCAGGGCAGCCGCGTTTTCCAACCCGATCCGGGAATGACCATGTGGATTGTGATCTCCGGTTACAGTCTCCTACGCTGGCAAGAGACTCTTACTTGGCGCTGGGCCCTCTTGGCTGGCGCCACTTCAGGCATGGCCGTGCTAACCAAGCCGGTCGCTGGCTATATTGTCTTTATGGGAGCGCTGTTGACGGTGCTGAGTCGTTACAGGTTCAACCGCGCTCTCAGAAGTCTACAAATATGGGTTATGGCTTCGGTCATGGCGGCAATTCCGGGCACGTATTACCTTTCCAATCGACAGGACAGCATACTTAACTACTACAGTAACTGGACAGCCTCCCTGACCTATTTGCTCAAAGAGCCCTCTTTCTACGTGCGCTGGATTTCCTTTCTCAGTGACTTGGTCGGATTCTCCTCGATTGTCCTGGGTCTACTGGGCATCTGGCTCACTTCTTCTACGCACTTCCGCAGCCTCCTGATCGGCTGGTGGATAGGCTATTTCCTTTACGGGACAACTGTGCCCTATCAGATCTATACGCACAGTTATTATTCCCTCCAGCTTGTGCCGATCCTAGCACTCTCCCTAGCACCTGTGGCAGAAGTACTAAGGGAACGGCTGAGCGGTTTAGAGGGATTCTGGCGCTGGAGCTTTGCCTTTTGGGTTGTCTTTGTCGTAGCTTATCCGGCTTGGATCAGCATCACAACCGCCCGAGCAGAGGATCACCGCACCGCCCCGCAGTACTGGGCGCAAATCGGTGCCTTATTGCCGCCCGAAGGCAAAATTATCGCCCTGACCCAAAGTTACGGCTATCCGCTCATGTACTACGGCTGGCGCAAAGTCACCCTTTGGCAAAGCACCGGAGAACAAGAGCTCGCCGCATTGCGCAGACGAGAAAAGGATTTTGAAGCCGCTTTCACGAATCGCTTGGAAGGGATGGATTATTTTTTAGTCACGGCTCTGAATCAATTCGAGGCTCAAAAAGAGCTTAAGAAGGCCTTATACCAGAGATATCCCCTGATTGTCGAGGGAAATGGCTATCTCATCTTCGATCTAAGGCATCCTTTGCGGTGAAATGGGCGTTCGTCCTCTTGTGAGTATCGTCACCCCTTCCTACAATCAGGCGCGATACCTAGAACAAACCATACAGTCGGTTATCTATCAGCCCGCTTGCGGCGAGATCTTCGATCTGGAATATATCATTGTCGATGGCGGTTCTACGGATGGAAGTCAAGACATCATCCGCAAGTATCAGTCCTCTCTGGCATGGTGGGTTTCGGAAAGAGACCACGGCCAAGCCGAGGCGATTAACAAAGGATTACGGCGGGCAAGGGGGGAGATTGTGGCTTGGTTAAACTCAGATGATCTTTACTTACCCGGTGCACTTGCCCAAGCCGTCCGGATTTTGGAGCAGGATTCCTCCCTCGGGATGGTCTTCGGGGATGCGATTGCCATTGACGAGAGCGCGCAACCGATCCATCGCTGGTCCTTTGGCAATTGGGGGCTGAGGGAGTTCCTACGATTCCGCGTGATCTGTCAGCCTGCGGTCTTTTTGCGTCGTTCTGTCGTGGAGAGAGTTGGATATTTAGATGAAAGCTACCATTGCATGTTAGATCATCACCTTTGGATTCGCATTGCCGTACACAGCCGCGTCTGTCATGTAGCCTCCCTGTGGGCAGCGGCTCGTCAACATAATCAGGCCAAGAATGTAGCTTGGGCAAGGCGCTTCAGCGAAGAGACCCAAAGAGTCTATGAATGGATGCTCGCCCAGCCTAACTTAGCCTCTATGATCGCAGCTGATCGCCGAAAAGTTCTTGGAGGGATGTATCGTCTCCAAGCCCGCTACTCCCTGGACGGAGGAGAGCCGAGCCCCGCCCTGCGTTACTACGCTCGGGCACTGTACTACGACCCTCCTTATGCGCTTAAACATTGGCATCGCATGCTTTATGCTACCCTCTTGTGGGTGGGCGGTAAAAAGGTTAAGATTTGGATGGAGACCGTGAACCGGAAGCGGCGAAATAAATTCGCTAGAGCTTTTCTCGCCTCCGTGACTCTGAAAGGAAGCCACTCGAATGAAACGTGGTATAATGCTCTCGGTGACCGAGAGGATGTCTTCCGTAGATGAAATCCGTGCCTTAATTCAAAGGATCGCCGGCGATAATGAGCTGCGGACCGAGTTTCGGCGCGCTATCTTGCCGGACGAGGAATATAACCTGTTGAAACTTGTCCAGGAGACTTCAGCCAATGTTGCGAGAGTCTCACTCACTCTTGATGAACTAGCTAAGGCTCAGAAGCGCACTGAAGAGTGTCTTAACGAGCTCGCTGTCGCTCAGAAAGGCACCGAAGAAGCCCTCAAGAGGTTGGCCGCAGCTCAGGAGGGCAGTGAGGAGCGCATCCGACATCTAGAGGCGACCATGGCGGAGCTCACCGCAGCCCAGAGGCGCAGCGAGGAACGCCTCGAAAAGCTGGCCGCAGCTCAGGAGGGCAGCGAAGAGCGCATCCGACATCTAGAGGCGACTATGGCAGAGCTCGCCGAAGTGCGGAAAGAGAATGAGAAACGCTTTGCGAGAATAGAAATGGCCATTGCAGCCCTCACCGAAGCCCAGAAACAAATGTCTTCCAAACTTGCTCGTCTCGATGAGCGCATCGGGGTGAGCACAGAGCAAGAAGCGGCAGACATGTTGAGCTATGTGTTGCGTCATAAAGGCTATGAAATCCTCAGCGGCCCCTTCAACCTCCCTCTTGACGGCGAAATCGACGTACTTTACTCCGTTCAGGATGCAGAAGGGAGAACGCTGACAGCGGTGCTAGAGGCCAAGACACGCCTTGGCTACAGCGCAGTGGATAGATGGGCTAGAGCCATCAATTCCGTCGAACTGCGGCAGCGCCTAGCTGAGAAAGGCTACCCAGGGCCATATCTTGTCTACGTTTACGGGATGCGTGCCGATCCCAGCGCCTATGAAGCGGCCCGGAAGTTCGGGGTCGGGTTGATTACCGATCGTGGGGAGCAAGTCGAGCCAGCGGGGCTAATTCCGCCTGCGGACCGATGAATTGGCCTAGGTCCAATTTTAGAGGGGGAATAGGGTCGAGGTTCTAAGCGCCTCTTAGCCGAGCTTGCCGGAATGGATCTAGAGCAAAGACCGATCTTAGTAACAGGCGTGCATCGGAGTGGAACCACTTGGGTGGGCAAGATGCTTGCCGCCAGTGGGGAAGCGGCTTATATTAGCGAGCCTCTCAATGTTTGGCATCGGCGCGGAGTGCTGAATGTCGATGTACCCTATTGGTACCTATATCTTTGTTCAGAGAACGAAGAAAAGTACCTCTCGGCTTTCAAGGAGTTGCTAAGCTATCGCTACGGTTGGATAGAAGAACTGCGCTCTTTGCGCTCTTTGCGCGATCTCGCTAGAATGACCCGCGATGGAAGTACCTTCCTCCTTGGAAGGCTTTTTCATCGTCGGCCTTTGCTCAAAGACCCCTTCGCCGTCTTTTCTATCCCTTGGTTCATCGAACGTTTTGCCTGTCAGGTGGTAGTAACCCTACGCCATCCGGCAGCATTTGCCAGCAGTCTCAGGCGGCTAGGGTGGTCCTTCAACATGGGGAATTTGCTTGCCCAGCCTTTATTAATACGAGATCACTTGGGCCCCTATGAGGCACAAATGCGAGCTTGTTTAGCGCAACCGGATAACCTTCTCCAGCAGGCCGGTCTGTTATGGGTTATGGTGTATCAAACGGTAAGAAGCTTCGTAGACCAGGGGTACCCTATCTACCTTGTGCGCCACGAAGACCTTGCTTCGAATCCGGTGGGCCGCTTCCAAGAACTATATCAGTGGTTGGGACTGAGTTACACTGAGAAGGCTAGATGGATCATCGAACGCTCCAGCAGCGCTGAAAACCCAAAGGAATTAGCAAAAGGTCGCGCACATTCGATTCGACTGGACAGCCGATCCAGTGTGATGAATTGGCAAAGAAGGCTAACTGCCGAGGAAGTAGAGCAGATCAAGTCGATCACTTGGAGAGCAGCCTCCCATTACTATCCAGCCGAAAGTTGGGTCTGAGATAATCCTCGGTAGGCACACTCCGCTTTGTGCGATTAGGAGCTGAGGTTTCAGAGTGCCTTATGCAAGGAAGAGAAATTCAGGGCAAGCACACCGAGGACAGATTGAATGAGAGAGAGTCGCACTACGAAGAAGGGAAGACAAGCGGTGATCTCCCGCTGGTTTCCATTGTCACTCCTTCTTTCAACCAGGCAGCTTTCCTAGAAGAAACCATTCTCTCGGTCCTAAACCAGGATTACCCAAACCTAGAGTACTTGGTTGTTGACGGTGGCTCGACCGATGGCAGCCTTGAAATCATTCATCGGTATGCTGAGCGTCTAGCTTGGTGGGTCTCGGAGGCAGATTGCGGTCAGGCCGATGCTATCAATAAAGGCTTTGCTCGCGCTCGAGGGGAAATTTTTGCTTGGTTGAACTCCGATGACACCTATTATCCTTATGCCGTAAGAGAAGCGGTTATGTTTTTACAACAACATCCAGAAGTCGGGATGGTGTATGGGGATGCAAACTTTATCGACAAAACGGGCCGAATCCTTGGCAGATTCCCTGCTCGCCAAACCGACTATCGCCGTTTGCGGCGCGGATATGTTCACATTCCTCAACAAGCAGCCTTCTTTCGCGCTGAACTGTGGCAAAGGGTCGGACCTCTAGACCCATCGTTTTATTTTGCAATGGACTACGACTTATGGGTGCGCATTGCGCGCTTATCTAAGATTACGTATCTTCCTCGTCTATGGGCAAATTTCCGCTTGCACGATGCGGCAAAAACGCTTGCAGCTGATGAACGTTGCTGGCCGGAAATGTTGCGCGTCCACTACCGCGAAGGCGGGTCTCCCTTTGCGATCATTGTCTGGAAGAGCTGGATGCGCAGATTGGTTGCTCCTTATCTGCGCTGGAAGCGCCGTCGAATGATCGGCGGCTAAACCGAGCCGGTAGAGGTTCCTTCCGGAAAGTCCCCCTCAGGAGTGAAGGGGGACTTTTTGATCCAGTCTGCCCGGAAGGCGTTTGGGAGCAACTCCCTTACCGTAGTCTCGGCTAGGAGATTGCCATTTTCGTCCGCGATCAGCACCAATGTCTCCAGCCCAAATTCCGAGAGTACTTGTCGACAAGAACCACAGGGAGCTCCGCCGTCCGAAGTGACCACAGCGATCGCAATAAACTCCCGTTCTCCTTCAGAGACAGCCTTAAAGACGGCGACTTGCTCAGCACAGATGGTGTTCGGGTAAGCGGCATTCTCAACATTCACCCCGTCATAAATGCGCCCCGAGGCGGTCAGGAGGGCAGCCCCTACGGTATACCCCGAATAAGGTGCATATGCCCAGTGTCTGGCCTCGAGGGCGCTTTCGATCAACTTTTGACGCATCTCATCCGAGAGCATCCTGGTCCTCCACCGCACATTCTCCATCTAGGCGGCGCGCTCGCACCTTACGGATTCGCCGCCCGCTCACTTGTTCCACTACTAATTCGATCCCTGCAACGCAGAGTTTTTCCCCTGCTGTTGGCAAACGGCCTAGTTGTTGTAAAATGAAGCCCCCTAAGGTGTCCGCCTCCTCTTTGGAAAACTCGCTCCCCATGATTTCGTTAAAATCTCCCAGATCAATCCTCCCTTGAAAGAGATACTCCCCTGCACCGAGTTCCTGATAGGGTAGCTCCTCCGCCTGATCATACTCGTCCTGAATCTCGCCGAGGATTTCTTCGATGATATCCTCCAAGGTGACCAGGCCGGCCACACCACCATACTCATCGACCACAATTGCAAGATGTACCCTCTGTTGCTGCATTTCACCTAGGAGTTCATCAATTTGTTTTGCTTCGGGAATAAAATAGGCCGGACGCGCCAATTGGCTCAGCGAGACCCCTTCTCTGCCCTCAACCCAGACGCGCAGTAGGTCCTTGGCATAGATGACACCTTGGATTTGGTCAATCGTCTCCTTATAAAGAGGCAGTCGCGAATGACCTGAGGTGATAAAAACCTGAGCTGCCTCAGTCAGGCTCATGTCTTGTTCCAAGGCAACCATGTCCACTCTGGGCACCATGATCTCCCGAGCCAAAGTATCGCTCAGCTCGAAGATTGAGTGAATTAACTTCCCATGTTCAGACTCAATCTCTCCCTGCTCTTGGGCAACATTGACCCACTCCATCAATTCTTCCGCCATTTCCTGTGAGGAGGTCGAAGAGAGTGCAGGAACGAGCCTGTGAATTCCTCCAGCGAAGGCGGAGAGGAAAGGCGAGAAAACCCATGCAACTGCCCGGGCAACGGGCCGAAGACGATGTTCCCAGCTTTCTAGGTCAGCTTGAAGCAGAGCTTGAAGCGTCCACTCCCCCACAACGATCGAGAGGAGCACAAAGAGAATGAGGAGTAATTGTCCAACTAAGGGGAGATCCAGATGGTTTAGGAGTAAATAGACAGTAACTCCCAGCCCAAGCCACGAAATGGCTTGCATCGCTGCCAGACCCCCATGCAAAGCTGCGACGCGTAATTCTCTGGAGCCAGGCTTTGCAGCTCCCCCTTCCTTTTCTTCAAAGAGTTCCCACACCCGAAAAGGATTGCTAAAGACAGTTTGGGTAGCGAAGATGAGCAAGATAAGGAAATAGCAAAAGACCAGAGTTGCTCCAAGGACCAACTCTCATCCACCCGTTTCTTTGAATTTGCGAATAACTCTCGCAGGCACTCCGACGGCTAAACAATGAGGAGGGATGTCTTTGGTGACCACAGCGCCGGCTCCGGTGCGCGCCCCTTCGCCGAGCTTCACCGGGGCGACCAGCATCGTGTCACTGCCGATAAAGGCCCCATCTCCCACCTCGGTCGGGTTTTTCTTTTCGCCATCGTAATTGCAGGTGATCGTTCCGGCGCCAATATTCACTCCCGCCCCGATGGTAGCGTCGCCAATATAGGAGAAATGTCCCATCTTTGTTCCAGGACCTAGGTATGAGTTCTTGACCTCGCCGAAATTTCCCATGTGAACCCCTCTTGCTAGGTGAGCACCTTGGCGAAGATGAGCAAAGGGGCCTACGTCCACTTCATCCTCGAGTACGGCTCTTTCTACAACCGAAAAGACAATTTGACACTTCGAACCAATTTGCGAATCGCGAATAAGGGTATTCGGTCCAATGGTGCAGCTTTGGCCAATCACCGTTTTGCCCTGTAAATAGGTGTTAGGATAGATCACCGTATCTTGGCCGAGGTAGACATCGGCTTCAATATAAGTGCTTTGTGGATCAAGGATGGTCACACCCTCCAGCATCCAGTGGGTGTTAATTCGTTCCCGAAGAACGGCTTCTGCTTCGGCCAGGTGAGCGCGGTGATTGATCCCGATAGCCTCTACGGGATCGGCCAGGGAGACCGTTTTGACCTCTAAACCCTCTTTAACCGCCAGGGCAACCAGATCGGTGAGGAAGTACTCCCCTTTCTGCGAAAGGGTGATCCGGGGTAAGGTGTCCCACAACCAATCCGCCCGAACACAGTAGAGGCCTACATTCAGCTCCTGAATGGAGAGTTGTTCTGGGGAGGCCACTGCTTCTTCGACAATAGCTTGCACCTCCCCCTTGGAATTGCGCACAATCCGGCCAAACCCCCGCGAGTTCTGAGAACTAAACGTAAGCAGAGAAAGCGGACCGGGGTTGTGTTTTTGGGCCTCATAAAGAGCGAGCAGTGTCTCTCGGGTTACTAAAGGCATGTCTGCATAGGTGATTAGCACAGCCTCAACTTTCCCTTCTAAAAGCGGTTGTGTCTGAGCAACTGCGTGAGCCGTTCCGAGTTGAGGCTCTTGAAAGGCGAATTGAGCGCGCTCGCCGAGGGCTTTTTGGACTTCTTCGCCTTGATAGCCGACAACCACCACCGGGGGGAGATCACTAAGGGGACTCACAGCTTCGAGGACATACTCGATGATCGGCTTACCTGCCAGCCGATGTAGGACCTTGGGAATAGCCGTTTTCATACGAGTGCTTTTGCCAGCGGCTAATACAATCGTTCCAAGTCTCATGTCCTTTTACCTCAGTGATAAGAACTAGGAGATGTTCATCGAGACCTTAGGTAGCACCTTATCTCCTTGGCATAATCCCCCTGGGGAATAGAGAGGGTAAAAGCCAAGCAGGTGAGAACTCATTGTGCTTGTTCTCGCCTACCTAAAAAATCAAGGCTGGGGCGCCCGGATTCGAACCAGGATACACAGATCCAAAGTCTGTTGTGCTGCCATTGCACCACGCCCCATCTCATATAGCCTAGCGGGCAAGGTATATTTTATCACATTTTTAGCAGAATGGGGTCTCTAGAAAGGGTCTTGCATCGCTATGCTTCTAGTTGGACGGTGTGCCGATATGGTGCCATGTCTACCTCTGCTCAGATCACCGATGCCTTGTTTCTATATTCGGAAGGCTCGATGTAAGCTCTGGGTTTCGCGTCAGATAAGCAGACGCCGAACCCAGAGCTGAATTGTGTGAGCCTAGTGGGCTGCAGTTGGTGTGCGTTGACGCAAAGATCACTAGTGATCGCCTGCGTTAGCGTAAGGGGCGCTCCACAGAGCAACCTGCAATACCACCGACTTAAACCACGCCTGATACATTTTGTCCACGTCCTCCGGACTGTGGCCTTTCTTAGCTAAAAAGGGTTTGATGGTAGCGGTTATCGGGTAAATGAACGCAATCAGATAACGTAACGGAACATGTTCTACTGCATTCACACCGTCTGTTTGATTTTTCTTTGTGCGGTGGTGACGCAAGCCGATCTCGTGTTGATAATCCAACCAGCTCTGGTCATAGGGACGGTTGCAGGTGTCTAGGATCCACTGCCCGAAGCGCTTGCGCACAGCAGCAAGATAATCACCGAGAGCATTGCCCTGGCCATCGGTGAAATAGTACACCAAGTGAGGATGAGAACCGACAAAGCCGTACCACAAATCGAGCACTTCTTCGACTTGGTCTTTTAGCACTTCCCCTGCCTGGCGTAAATACCGCTCATCTTCCTTGCTGAAAAGCACCGCCTTCTTAAGGTCCTCGAATTCCTCGCTTGAAATAGGCGATCTCGCCACTGCCGGGGTGCCATAGGTGTAGCCGGAAATCTCGCTCATCGCATCCTCCTTATCCGATAAAGTGTTAGACAAGGTGTAACCAGCTTGACGAAGAGATTGGGCCAGTTCCTGGTCGCTTGGTTCAGTTAGGACGATCTTCGCTTTTCCCTCTCCGATCACAACGGTGGGAGTGCTGCGGTAGCCACGGTTGATGAAGAGGACGAAGCTTTCGGCTTGTTGATCACGGTCGATGTCCACCTCAATAAAAGGAACGCCATGGGCTTGAAGAAAACGGCGCACTTGCTCAGTATCCTCGCAATAGGTCGTCCCATAAATAATGACCGGAGGGAGCATCACCATCACCTCCTTTCGGATGGAAGCTGAAAATCCGGACAATCGAAGAAGGTGTCTTCTTCCGCCAAAGGGGCATCCATAAAAGTACAATGATGTGGTCCGCGCGGGTCGTTAGGATGAGCATTACGACGGAAGAACTGGCAGTGCCAACACATCTCGTGGAGATGGATATACCCGGCCCTGTTGAGATGGGCAACGATCGCTTGGAGCGCTCGTTGAAGAACTTGCTGTTCAGTAGAGGGTAAACTCTGAACGGCTTGTTCGATCTCGTCCAATAAGTCTTCGAGCGTTGCGCTCTTTTCTTTTCCTCGCTGCGTTAGGCGCAAGTTAATCGTGCGGCGGTCGCTCTCGGATGGGCGGCGTTCTACTAGTTCCTTGCGCTCTAATGCATCCACTACCGCACTTGTCGTTGGGTAAGCGAGCGCAATCCCCTTAGCCAAACCGCCAACCGTATGAGCGGAAGAACGGCTGGTGTTAAGGAAGATTAACGCTTGCACCTGAGCCGCAGAGAGGTCTTCCTGCTCGGCACGGCGACGTAGCAGATGCTGGACTGCCTGTGTGACACGATAGAGCGCAACGGCAATCTGACCACTGGGCGATTGACGATAGCGAGGGTTTAGGGCCTTCATGTTAATATTTCGTAGTGCGAAATATTAACCTAAAACTTTGCGCTTGTCAAGTCCTTTCGAGGGTCCTCTAGGGTATAGAATTACCCCTCTAAGGCCCCGTCAAAGCTTCCGGAGTTCTTGGGCGACTTTTGCGGTTCGCTGAGCGAGAGATCGGATTGAGAGTGCCTCCCGGTTGCGCAAATAGGTTTCTACAACATCGCCAAGGGGAGCGACCCACTCTTCGCTGAGCCTCCCTTGAATGCCGAGGATCGTGCCCACTAGGCCACCGTTGCAATCGACATCAAGTCCTGCATCTGCCAACAGGGAAAAGCTGCGGCTCATCTGTGCTTCACCATACCAAAGGGAGAACAGCACCGCTGCGATATTAGGGTAAGCGTGAATCCAATGATAGGTTTCAAAGCGCCGATCCAAGGCCTTCCAAGCCGCTGCCGAGTCGGATGTACTCTTCAGCACCTCTAGAATTTCCCCGACCACTGCGCAATATTCGCTCTTTTGAGGGAGGTAAGCCATCGCTTGTTCAATTAACGAGGGAAGGTCCCGCTCAATGAACGCCAAGGAAGTCAGCACGGCAGCAAACATTTCTCCATAAACGCCATTGGCCGAGTGCGAGATCACTGCGTCGAGGTGCGCAAGCCGAGCAGCTTCAAGAGGTTTTCCGGGAGCAATCATCCCGCAGATCATCCCTCTCATTTGGGCACCGATCCAATCCGAGTAGGGATTACGCCACGAGCCCGATTGCGGGGGGAAGATGCCTTGCTGAAGATTTTTGAGGGCTACTTCTTCGGCAGAATAAGCATAGGGAATCCAGCGCAACCACTCGAGGGCTAGACAGCGTGAGTTGAGATCGACACCGTACTTCTCGCAGGCCTCAAGAAAGACGATTTCATAAACCACGTCGTCGTTGAGCGTTTCAGGCGAGGTGAGATAATGATCTACAACACCATAAACCTTGCGGATTTGTCCTCCGAGATAGCCCTCTAAGGGCGAGCCAAAGGCAGCGCCAGCCAGTTGACCCTGCCAGCCTTGTAGTATCTTCTGTTCAAGATCAACCATCGGAAAAACCTTGTCTTGAACGGGCGGCTGGGCCATGGAAGCTCGGATCTCCTCCCATCCCAGGGGATGCTCAAACCGATAGTAAGGATGAGCGGGATCGACCGCTGCTTGGTGGAGCTTTTCCAGTAGCTCGGCGGTGAGCACTTTTAGTTCGGGGATATTCCCCTGGCGGGCAAGCTCGAGGCCGGGCAGTAGAAACGCCTCGGCCTCCTCTACCCGATAGCCTTTATTCGCCAGAGATTGCACCATTCCCACACATAAAGAGGTCGGCGCCCCTGAGGCCGGCACTTCACTGTGCCAGAAAGACAGAATTGGGTCTTCGACCGTGAGAGCCTGAAGATGGCTCTGCCAACCCCGGGTGCGAGGTTGCTTTGGGGGCACTGCTTCCGAACGCATTTGCCGCTCGATTTGCCAAGCTTTCATCACTAGCAGCCGTCCTGCAAGGCCTCATCAAGCAGAAAACAATTTTCGGCTTCCCAACTTGCGTAGACAACCTCTCCAAGCTCGAATGCTGCTCTGGGAGACCTGTTCTGCACGAAGGCAGTGATCACCTCTCCCCCTTCAAGCTCCACTAAGTAGGTGGTGTTGGTCCCGAGGTAAATGCGATGGATGACTTTACCTCGCACTTCATTAGCGCTCCCGGTTGGTTGGGTAGCAAGCCGAACCTTTTCAGGGCGCACGACTAAAACTGCGGCTTCACCAAGACGCTTGTTTTTGCGCCAGGCTGAAACCAGTTGGTAGCCTTGCTCGGTCTGGATTCGGGCAAACTCGGCCTCGATATGGCTAATTATGCCGCGAAACACATTGGATTGCCCTAGGAAATTCGAGACGAAGAGGTTCGCCGGTCGTTCGTAGACTAAAGCAGGTTCTCCAACTTGACAAATCCTTCCCCGATCCATAACGGCGATGCGGTCTGCTAGGGTAAGTGCCTCCTCTTGGTCGTGGGTGACGAAAATCGCCGTGATTCCCAGCGACTGCTGCAATTGGCGCAGTTCGACTTGCATTTGGGTGCGCAACTTCTTATCTAGGGCTCCTAGAGGCTCGTCCAGCAGTAGCACACGCGGATGGGTAACCAACGCGCGCGCTAATGCCACTCGTTGTTGCTGGCCGCCGGACAACTGACGAGGATAACGGTGTTCCATTCCCTCAAGTTGCACTAGGGCAAAGGCTTCTCTAACACGCTCTGCGATCTCCCGCTTGGGCAAGCGTCGCACTTCTAGACCAAAGGCAACATTCTCCCATGCCGTAAGGTGGGGGAACAACGCGTAATTTTGGAACACAACCCCAATATCCCTCCTTTCGGGGGGAATGCCGGCCATGTCCTGCCCGCCGATCAGAATCTTGCCTTGATCGGGCTCGATAAAACCCGCAATCAGGCGCAGAATTGTCGTCTTTCCGCTGCCACTAGGACCGAGCAGGGCAAAGAACTCGCCATCTTCGATCTGAAGGCTTACTTGGCTGACCGCTTGCACTCGATCGTAGCTTTTGGACACTTGAAGGATTTCCACACGGCTCATGGCTTCGACCGATCCCTCTTGCTTAGACAAATTTGATCTCGCGACTCGAAAGCACTACCAAAGCCGCTGAAAAGAAGAAGACAATTGCGGAGATAGCGTTGATTTCCGGCGTGAAACCCTTGCGAATCGAGGTATAAATCTCTACCGGCAGCGTGGACACTCCCTGGGGGGCGAGGAAGTGAGATAGGGTGAAATTGTCGAACGAAACCGCAAACGTGAACATCACCGAGGCCACCAAACCGGGCAGGATCAATGGCAGGGTGATGCGTAAAAAGACAACCAGAGGTGAAGCCCCTAAACTGCGGGCTGCCTCCTCAAGAGTGCGATCTAAACCCTGAAAGCGGGTCATCATCACCAAAATCACATAGGGTAAGGCAACTCCCACGTGTCCGACAAGCAGAGTAAACAGGCTGCGGGGAATTTTGAGCCAATAGAACATCAACAGAAGAGCAACCGCCAAGATCAACCAAGGAATGGCGATTGGCGGTATCAGCAGGACTTGGAGGAGATTCCTGCCCTGAAAGCGATAGCGGGTCATTGCCCAAGCAGCCAGCGTACCTATGAAGGTGGAGAGCAAAGAAACGCCGAAGGCCAGCACAATGCTGTTGCGAGTGGCATTCAGAATGCGCTCGTTCGTGGCGAGCTTTCGAAACCAGACCAGATCAAACTGGAGAGGAAGCTCATAGAACGGCGAGCGGTTTAGGCCCATAAGGATCATTACTATGAGCGGCCCATACAGGAAGACCAGCACCAAAAGGGCATAGAGATAAGCAAGCGCAGGGGTGACGCGGCTCATTTCACTCTCCTCTGAGTAGACGAGTGCGGCGCAGCAAAAGCCCGAAGGCGAGCATAAAAATCAATACAATAAGCAGCAATAAGAAGGATAGAGTGGCGCCGAAATTCCACTTAAACAACTGCACAAATTGGTCCTCGATAATCGTCCCAATCATCGTGCCGGCTCGGCCGCCAAGCAAGCGCGGCTCAACGAACGAGCCAATCACCGGAATAAAAATCAGAATTGAGCCGGAAATCATACCAGGGATGCTCAAAGGAAAGAGAATGCGCCAAAACCGTTGCCAAGCGTTCGCACCCAAGCTGGCCGCAGCCTCTAACAAAGAATCGTCCACTCGATCGAGGGCGATGTAGAGGGTGAGCACCATATAGGGTAGGTAGCCGTGAACCAAACCGATGAGAATCGCCCGATAAGTGTAGAGAATTTCAAGGCTGCCCGGGCTCAAGCCAAGTGCCTGAAGCAGTAGATCGAGTACACCTCCTTTGCGCAACACGATGGCCCAAGAGTATAGGCGCACGATTGTATTGCTCCAGAAGGGCACAATGACCAGCATAAATAGTGCGGCGCGCCAGTGACTTGGGATCACCTTAGCCATCACCAAGGCCATGGGATAGCCCAAAACCAGGCAGAGGAGTGTGGTGTAAAAGCCGGTCAAGAGGGATTTGGCGGTCAGACGCCAATAAAAGGCATGTTGAAAAAAATCGCGGTAGTTTTCAAACGTGAAGAAGACAACCCGCTCTCCAATAGGGACATCGTTAAGAAAGCTGAAGATCAACATGATCGTGAGGGGTGCAATGACTGCAAAGACTAACCAGCCATAGGCCGGCGCCAGCAGCGCGACTAATGCGAGGGAACGTCGCCAAGGACTCATACCTCTGCCCAAATCACCACAGCGGTAAGGGTCTTTTTTGAAAGCAAGGATGTCGCCAGAGCGCAGCAGGGACTCCGATCGGAATTCGGTCCTCCGCTGCGCTCGCAGTGCGTTCCGGGCCGCTCTCGGCCCTTTGCCTCAGAGAACTCTAGTGGCCGGCTTTGACTTCTTCCCACAGCCGATTCCATTCCTCGCGCGTTTCGGGTGTCATCGTTTCCATAAAGACCAGACGCGCAAGGACTTCTGGGTCGCCCATCACGGCGCGGTTGAAATGATCCTCCGGCAAAGCGTCTAGACTCGCCTGGGTGGTTGGAGCAGGAGCTCCGGCCACGGAGTCCCAAGTGAGGTAGAATTCAGGCGAGATCATATAGTCCAGCCATTGATAAGCGAGGTCCTTGTGCGGAGCATTTTTGGGGATCGCCCAAGTGTCGATCCAGCCCAGAGCACCTTCCGGGGGAACGACAAAAGCCATCGGCAATCCCATCTTGGCCGCGCGAGCGGCGGCACCGCTCCAATAATTCCCTAGGGTGATATCCCCGTTGGCGAAGAGCTTATTGAACTCATCCTCCGAGGCCCATAAGGTTTTGACGTTATCCAATAACTCCATCAGTTTCTGTTTGACGGCTTGCAGATCGTCCGGTTGGTAGGGCGTGCGATCGCCTAAGGCTAGGCCGGCAAACACAACGGCATCCTCAAACGAGTCAAAAATCCCCACCTGACCTTTATTAGCCGGGTCCCACAAAGCCTGAATGCTTTGGATGCCGCCGGGGAATTTCTCGGTGTTGTAGGCTATGGCAGTGGCCCCCCACACCCACGGCACGCCATAGACAGCTCCAGATGCATCCCGAAGTCCGGGCAAATCCCTGAAGCGGGGAAGCAATTTCTCCCAGTTTTGCAGGCGGCTGGTGTCAATAGGCTCGATCAACCCTTCCTGCATGGCGATCTGCAGATAAGCCACATTGGGCAAGATGGCATCATAAGTTGCCGGGCTGGTGCGCAATTTGGTCAGGATTTCTTCTTCAGAATTGATGTAATCGTGCTCGATTTTCACGTTGAGCTTTTTGCCGAATTCTTCGAGCACGAAGGACTCATCGGAGCCGTATCCGTTCCAGTTGATGACTCGCAAGGTGACGGTTTCCGCAGGCAGGGCAGTTGTCTCGGTGGCTGGAGCTGTGCCGGGCGGCGCACCCGCCTCCCTTGCGCAGGCAGTTATCAGAAAAATAGAGAGTAGCACAAAAAGCAGGGCTTGGGCTTTCATCTTTTCTTCTCCTATCGGGGCTGAGGATAAAGAAAACGTTTGCGTGTAGTGTACCATAAATTGCCCAAAGGGTGGAAGCGGTGTAAGGCCCTAAGCCAACTTACCAAAGCCCGCTCCACCCTAGAGTGAGAGCGGTATCGGTGTCACATGCCAACTTTACGAGTTACGGTTCAAAGTGTCAATAGCGAACTCAGCTTTGTGGAATAAGCTTTCTCCAAGCCTTCAAGGAGGGTTTTTACGGTCTCGCTACAGGGTCAGCCTGAGAGTCCTCCGGTTCTTAACCGACTCGAGGCAAAGGCTGATCAAAGGGCAAAGGTGCAAATAAAATATCCGAATATAATCAGGGATATGATTTGCGAACTGGACTGGCAAACATTCTCTTCACGAGTGAGCGGCTGGAAGGCCGATAGCTTGGATTTCATCCTGCTCATGAGCGCAGCAATCCCGAATTCCTTACATCAAGACCTGTCTGCGTATCTGGCTGAGATTGTTCGGGTGCTCAAGCCGGGTGGGCTGCTGTTCGTTCACGGACTTCCGGAAACTCTCCCTGCCCTTGGCGTTGCCTTGGACCGATTGCTCACCAAGGCGCTGGCAATGCTGGAAAGTATTCTCCTAGAGCACCTGCCAAAGTCCCTATTTTCTTAAGCGAGCTTTCCACCGTAAGAAGCAGCGAGTTTTTTCCACGCCTCCAAGGCAAGGTAGAGATCAGATTATCCCTCTGGCTTCACTTTGTAGGAAGTAGGGTACTGGGATAACCTCTGAGAAAATCCGGTCCGATTCCGCTAGGGTGAGC